>OZ245053.1:0-3696919 GCA_965224645.1 Woeseiaceae bacterium | reverse complement strand
ACACAAACACACCGCCCGAGAGCGGTCCCGCGTCACCCCCTTCTGGCGACGACACGGACGATGTTACTCGCAAAAATGTTACGAGTTCGTGTCTAAGTACCTTCGAGAGCCCAATTTGTTGGTGGAAAAACGCCGCGGACACTGTGTTTTAAGGGGTTTTCGCGGCTTTCATGCGACGCGAAGAAAACACACGGAAACGCGATTCCGTGCTGAAATTGTTCCAGATTGCGCAATTTGGACCAAATCAAGCGCGTTTTTGCACGTAACGACGATCGAGCTTCGAGACTGAATCGCAACCCGTCAGGGCCAGCGTACGCGTCAACTCCCCCCGCAACAGACCGAGTGCGCGCTCGACGCCGGGCTGGCCGCCGGCCGCCAGTGCATACAGGTAGGCCCGGCCGATACCGACCGCGTTCGCACCCAGCGCAAGCGCTTTGACGATGTGCGATCCGCGCCGCACGCCGCCATCGCAGATAATCTCCAGGCGGTCTCGCAACGCGTCCGCGACCCGCGCGATGTTGTCCACTGGCGCCGGCGCACCGTCGAGCTGGCGGCCGCCGTGGTTGGACAGCATCACGGCGGTCGCCCCCGAGTCCGCGGCCTTGCGGCAGTCCTCGACGGTCTGTGCGCCCTTGATGATGAGCGGTCCGCCCCACTGGTCCGCGAGCCACTCGACGTCCTTCCAGGTCAGCGAACGATCGAACTGGCTGTCGATGAAGTCCTTGACGCTCATGTCCGTGAACTTCTGCGTGCCCTCACCCGCGGTGATATTGACCAGCTCCATGTCCTTGCGTACCACTGCCCGGTACAGCCAGCCCGGGTGGCGCAACATGCTGGGCACACTGCGCAACGCCGGTTTTGCCGTCGCCATCATGCCGTAGTAATTGTCCCGCTCGCGGTTACCGGCGACCGGCGTGTCCACGGTCAGGCACAGCGCCGTATAGCCGCTCTCCTTGCAGCGCTGCACGAAACCGCGCGTGATTTCGCGATCTCTGAATACGTAAATCTGGAATATCCTGGGCTGCTGCCCGATGCGACCGATGTCCTCGATCGTCGTCGTGCCGACAGTCGACAGGCTGTATGGCATGCCAAAGGTTTCGGCAGCCTGCGCCACGGCGATTTCCCCATCCGGATGAAACAGCCTGGACGCGCCCGTCGGCGAAATCATCACCGGCCAGTCGACCGTCCGGCCGAACAGGGTCGACGTCGTATCGATATTGCTGACATCCGACAATTGGGCGGGCAGCAGCTCGTAGTCGTTGAAGGCCTCGGTATTGCGGCGCAGGGTCCACTCGTCGTCTGCACCGCCGTCGATATAGTGGAAAACCGGCGCCGGCAGCTTGCGCCTGGCGACGCGCCGGAAGTCCATGACGTTGTGGCAATTGCCGATCCCCATACGCGGAATTATGCCGTATCATCCGGCCCGATGTTGCATAGCTCAGAACAAAATCGCACCGTCGCGTGGTGGCTGCTGACCTGCTGCGCGCTAGTATTTATCATGGTCGTCCTCGGCGGCTTCACGCGCCTTACGGGTTCCGGTCTGTCCATGGTCGACTGGCGGCCGCTCATGGGCATCCTGCCGCCGCTGACGGATGCCGAATGGCAGCGAGTCTTCGAGATGTACAAGGAAAGTCCCGAGTTTCTCAAGGTGAACTCGAGCTTCGGCGTCGACGAATTCAAGGGCATCTTCTGGCTCGAGTACCTGCACCGTCTGCTGGGACGAGTGATCGGTCTCGTGTTCTTTATTCCGTTCGTGTACTTCTTCGTAAAAGATTACGTGGTGCGCCGCGAATGGCCCAAGTACCTGCTCATGTTCGTCCTCGGCGGGCTGCAGGGCGTACTGGGCTGGTACATGGTCAAGAGTGGCCTCGTCGACGTTCCGTCGGTCAGCCAGTACCGTCTGACCGCGCATCTGTTCGCCGCTTTCCTGATCTACGCCTACATGTTCTGGGTCGCGATGTCGCTGCTGTTCCCTGCACCGGAAGGCGCCGGCAGGCATCCATGGTACGGCAAGACCCTGGCGCTGTTCATCCTGATCAGCGTGACCGCCATTTCGGGCGGCTTCGTTGCCGGGCTCAAGGCTGGCAAGATTTACAACACTTTCCCGATGATGGGCGACTACTGGATTCCGCCCGGACTCATGGCACTCGATCCGTTCTGGCGCAATTTCTTCGATAACATGACGACCGTACAATTCGACCATCGCCTGCTCGCGATCACGACGTTCGTGCTGGTCATCGTCTACTGGTTCAAGGCCCGCAGCGCTGCGCTGCCCGCCCGCGCTCGCCCGGCGGCGAACGCGCTGCTGCACACTGCGGTACTGCAGGTAGCGCTCGGCATCGTCACTTTGCTTATGGCCGTTCCGGTAGTGCTCGGCGCCGCCCACCAGGGTGTCGCAATGATCCTGTTTACTGTCGCGCTGTACCTCGTGCATGCGTTAAGGAGAGCCTGATGCAGGTTTGTTTCGATCAGGACCTGATCGTCCGCTATGGTGGCCGCGGTCCGCGCTACACGTCCTACCCGACTGCGCTGCAGTTTACTGACACGCTCACCGAGGATGACTACCGCGCCAAGGCCAGGGAAAGCAATGCCAGCGATGTGCCCTTGTCGTTGTACATCCACATCCCGTTTTGTCATTCGCTGTGCTACTACTGTGGCTGCAACAAGATCGTCACGCGCAACGAACAGCGTGTCGCGCGCTACATGGAGATGCTCTACAAGGAGATCGCCATGCAGGCCGAGCTGTTTGATAAGTCGCGCAAGGTCGAACAGCTGCATTTCGGCGGCGGCACCCCAACCTATCTCGATAAGGAACAACTCGCTGCGCTCATGGACCACCTGCGCGCATCGTTCAACTTCGACGAAAGTGACGAGCGCGAGTTTTCAATCGAGGTTGATCCTCGTACCGTCGATGCCGAGCGCATCCGGGAACTCTGGGATCTCGGATTCAACCGGCTCAGCCTCGGCATCCAGGACTTCAATGAGGACGTGCAGAAGGCCGTCAACCGCCTGCAATCACAGGAAGAAGTCGAAGGCCTGATGAAGGCGGCTCGCGAAGCCGGCTTTGGTTCGATTTCCTTCGACTTGATCTACGGCCTCCCGCACCAGACGGTAGAAAGTTTCGACGCCACCCTCGACATCGCGATTGCGATGCAGCCCGACCGGCTGGCCGTGTACAACTATGCGCACCTGCCGCAGCGCTTCAAGGGCCAGCGCATGATCAACGCCGAGGACATCCCGGCGCCCGAGACCAAGCTCGACCTGTTGCATCACACGATCGACAAACTGTGTGATGCCGGTTACATCTACATTGGCATGGACCACTTTGCGCTGCCTGACGATGAACTCGTTGTCGCACGCAAGGAAGGCACTTTGCAACGCAACTTTCAGGGCTATTCAACCCATCGCCAGTGTGACCTGATTGCGCTGGGCGTGAGCGGTATTGGTGGCATTGGCAATATGTTCGCGCAGAACTCCGTCTCGACGGCGGAGTACGAGGAGATCATCGAGCGCGGCGAACTGCCGATCGTAAAGGGCTTGCTCGTCGACGACGACGACCTCGTACGCGCCGCCGTCATCCAGGACCTGATGTGCTACGACAGCCTCAGCTTCGACGATTTCAGCGCCCGCCACGGCATCGACTTCCGCGAGTACTTCAAGGCGGAAATCGAAAAACTGGACGTGCTCGAGAAAGATGGCCTGATCGAAGTGTCAGATGCGGGAATCACGATCACGCCAAGCGGCAGACTGTTGCTGCGCAACATCGCGATGACGTTTGACCGTTACATCGATCTCGCCGAGAACGACAGCCGATTCTCCAAAGCCATATAAGAGCGCCAACAGGCATCGGTGAAACACTCCGGCACACGCCTCGCGGCATCGGCCCGGAATCAAGCAGCCGAACACGCCTCGCTTGAAACGTTTGCCGCTCGAATAGAATCCTTCGTGCAAGCTCGGCTATGGATTCGGCTACTTGTTCCGAACCGATCCGCAGCGACACAACCGGGCAGTGACTCGCTTAACCGACTTCAGTCAACCAGCCGTGCGTGTCCTCTCGCAGACCGTATTGCAGGTCCTGCAGCGCCTTCATGAGCTTCGCGCGATTCGGACCGGGCTGGCCGTCGCGCACCTGGATCTCCTCGCCCTTGTAGACGAGCGCACCGACGGGTGACAGCGTCGCTGCCGTGCCTGACAGGCAGGCCTCGTAGGTTGAGATCTTATCGAGCAACTCGTCAACCGTGAATGACCGTTCGCTGATCGTGTAGCCCATCTCGGCGCCGAGCTTCAGGATCGAGTCGCGCGTCATGCCGTGCAGGAAAGTCGTGTCGAGCGACTTCGTGATGATCTCGTCATCGCTGATCAGCATGAAGTTGGCAGCACCGGTTTCCTGGACGTCGCCATCCGGGCAGAACAACACCTGGTCGACGCCATATTCAGCTTTCGCAGCCAGCGTCGGTCCGAGCGCCGCGGCATAATTGCCGCCCGTCTTGGTGCTGCCGAGTTGTTCCGTGGTCCGGGCGCGCTCATCCTCGACCAGCAGTTTGAGGGCCCCCGCCCCGCCGGAAAAATAGTCACCAACGGGTGAAGCCAGAACGAACAGCAGCGCTTCATGCGACGGCGCTGCAGCGGCACCGATATTTTCGAGCGTGCCGATCAGCGTTGGCCGCAGGTACAGCGATGCAGGCGGCTCGGGGATGTCCGCGAGATCATGATGCACGAGATCGATGACCATGTTTGCAAGCAGGTCCGCCTCGGGCACCGGCAGGCACAGCGACGCAGCGCTTCTCTGCATGCGTGCGACGTGGTCATGGAGGCGAAAGATACGCCCCTTGCCGTCGGCCCAGCGGTACGCCTTGAAGCCCTCGAAACAGGTGCTGGCGTAGTGGAAAACGTGCGCCGCAGGATGCAGCGAAATGGGCTTCAGTGGTTCGACCGAGGGCGCGCCCCACGCGCCATCGACGTAACGTGCGATCGCGAAGTGATCGCAGAATTCAGTGCCGAAAGGCTTCATTGCTGTTGTGACCCGAAAGTGTCGAAGGGCGCTACTTTGCCACCAATCGGGAAGGCTTGACCACCCGCAATTTCACGTAGGTGACGACGGCCAACGTTTAATACTATGATGCGGTTATGAAAAGACTGATTCTAAGCATTGCACTCCTTGCCCTCGCTGGAACTTCTCACGCGCAAAGCTGCCAGGACCTGCGCGATACGGGCGACACGCTGACCTGGGCGCTGCCGGTTGCGGCCCTCGGTCTCACCGCCCTCAAGAAGGACCGGGAAGGCGCCCTGCAGTGGGCCAAGACGGCGGTCTACACGGGCGCGACCGTCGGTTTCTTCAAGGAAGTGGGCGACAAGACGCGTCCCGATGCCAACACCAGCCGGCAATCCTTTGTCTCAGGACACAGCGCAGGCGGTTTTATCGGCGCCTCCTACCTGTACACGCGCTACGGCAAAGGCTACGGCATCCCGGCCTATGGACTCGCCATCCTGACGGCCTACAGTCGCGTTTGCGCGCAGAAGCATTTCGCCGACGATGTACTCGGCGGCGCCATGGTCGCGATGATGGCCAACTGGTATGCCACCTCGCCGATCGAGGGCAGCGCCCGCCTGTATCCCAGTTTCACGTCGAACGGCCTCGAACTGTCGTTCAGCGGCTTCTTCGATGGCAACCGCAAGCCGCGCGAGCCGCAGAGCTTCAAGCCACGCTACGCGGTCACCTTCGAGTTCGGTCCCGTCGTCCAGGACAAGAACATCATTCGTTCGCCAAATGACAACGGCACGACCATCGATCTCGAGGCACTCGAAGCCGAGTTCCATATGACCGCGCGCATGATCGTCGACATGTACCTGAAGGGCCGCCACGAGCTGCGGTTCTGGTATGGGCCGATGGGCATGACGGATTTCGCCAGCCCGGTCCAGCCGTTCAATCTCGGTGGCGATACCTACGATCCGGGCGACGGCAACGGCGCGATCTTTGACAGCAACTACCGCTGGTGGGATGTGCGCGGCACGTGGCGCTACCGGCTGGTCGATAACGATCGCTGGACCGTCAAGGCCGGTCTTGGCGTGCAGTACAGCCGCACCCAGTTTAATGTCGAACAGCGCGAGACCGTGCCCGGGCCAATCAATCGAGCCTTCGAAGCCCAGGAATCCGTGTTCTCGCCAGTGCTTCACCTGGCGGCCGCCTATCACTTCAATGAGAAATGGAGCATTGAAGCAGAAATCGACGCGGCGGCGTCGGAGCTCGAGCACTACTGGAACGACGCCCTGTTCATCCGGTATCGGCCCAGCCCGATCTGGGACCTGTCGTTGGGCGGTCGCTACATCAGCGCCAAACTGGACCGCGAAGAACTGTACAACGACGTTGAACTGTCGGACATTACCTTCCAGCTGACGCGCTCGTTCTGAGCGCGTCTCGCTGCAACCAGGCTATTCAAAAAAGCCGTGGGTGACGCTCAAAACGAAGTCGCCGGCCTCCAGCTTGTTGTAGATATCGCCGTCTGACATCTCGCGATCGATGTAACGAAAGCCGAACCCGATATCCCAGCCGGCCGCCGCACGCCAGTTCAGGACCAGCGCGGCATTAGCGTACTGATCGCTGCCCCCGTAGCCATCCAGGTGCCCGGCCAGTCGCCAGCGCTCGTTGAATGCATATTCGGCGCGCAGGCTGGCAATCGCCTTCTTCTGCTTGACCTGCGCCCGACCGAACTCAACCACGTCATTGTCCTTCGGATTGCCGCGGAACTGCGTGACGTCGAGCGTCGTTTCGAGATACTGGATCCCGGCGCCGACTCGCACTTGCCAGCGGTCATTATCGACCAGGCGGTAGCGATACACGGCGCGCGCATCGATCAGGTTGTAGCGCGACTCAAAACTGGTATCCGGTTCGGGCAGAAATGTCTTGCCAGCGAATTCGGCAGGTTCGGTCAGGATGCGACTGGGATCGAACTCGATGAGCTCCATCGGTGCAATGAACAGCCCCCATTCGTGACGGTCAGCGAAGTAATGCTCGAACGTCACGCGCGAGGTGATGTCGAATTCGTTTTCAGCCGTGGCCAGGTCGATATTGAAACCCGTGGCAATCGGATTGATGAACAGGTTGGTGTCCTGCGTCACCGGACCGTACTCGAGGTTGTAGGTAAACTTCGGCTTCGCGGTGTAATCGCGGTTGTGATACACGCGGTCCGTATCAAAGTTGTAGTTGAACTCGACGCCGTATCCGCCATCCTCCATCTTCGCGGGACGCAGGCTGACTGCGTCGTCGCGAGGCGTCGTGAAGTACCAGTTCCAGAGCAGGCCGTTACTCATTCCAGCCAACACATCATCCCGGAAGTGCTTGTTGGCGCGAACACGTGTGTAGCCTACGAATGCCGCAGCAATGGTCGCGGGAATGCCCCAGGCATTGCCATAGCGCTGGCGAATGTACTCGGAGCCTGCAAACGAAGCCGTCGTATGACCGGACGGGAACGAGCGATTATCAGAGGCGTCCGGACGGCCACGCTCGCCCATGAACTTAAAGGTATGGGCGGCAATCGTCGAACTGCCGATGACCTTGGTGAGCTGCAATGCCCCCTGCTTGTCGCCCGTCAGCCACGCGCCGATGTAACCGGCGGCGGGCAGCGCGATCTGGACATAGTCGCCAATCTCCGCCAGGTCTCTGTCGCGCTGCGTCGTTGCCGCCTGCGTAATCGGCGCGGCCAATGCCAGTCCGACACCCGCAGCAATAGCACTGACAACGGGATTCCTGGCCGCGATCATTTTGCACCCCCGACATCGACCGCCTCGATCGCACTGAGGCTGCCGCCCTCGAACGTCACGATGCGGGCATAGACGTCCTTGCTGCGCTTGAACGCGAGCGCGCTGGTGCAGCGGAAACACAATTCCTCCGCCGTAACAAGCCACGTATTGCCATCCACTTGCTGCGCAGCCGGAAATGCCGCCTGCAAATCGGCGACGCTCATGCCTGTCTGCAGCTTGTTATCGATGTAGTCGACCACCCGCGCTTCGTACTTGTCTTCATTCCAGTGTCCGCAAGCTGCAAGCAGCAGACTCAGCGCCAACAACGGCAACAGGTTTCTCGTTTTCATTCTCTGCCTCGAGGAAATCTAAAAATAGCGCGACACGTTGAAGAACAGCGACCAGTCGTTCTCCAGCCCGGTGTTGACGCCGCGCCTCAGTGTCCTGAGATCGACATCGAAGTTCTTCTCGGCAACAACGTCCCACGTCGTCACCGGATTAAATTCGCCGCCAATATTGAACTCGATATTGCCCGAGCCCTCGTTCTCGAGGTCGCCGCTCAGGAAATATCGATACATCGGCGTCAGCTGGAATTGCGAGCCGGCCCACCAGTCTGGCGCAAATACGACCTTGGGGCCGATGCTGACGCCTGCCCCCGAGAAACGCTCAAAGTTCTTGTCCCAGGCGCCCATTGCGCTCGCCATAACGTACAGGTTCCAGTCGCCGCCCAGCGCGAACGCCGGCATGATGCCGGCGGAAATCACGTTCTGACCGTCGGTGCCCTTGAGCGAACCGGCCAGCTGGACATCGAACTGCAGGCCCATGCCCCGGTAGCCGCGCTCCAGCTCGTAATCCATGTCAAACAGGTGGAAGTAGCGCACGCGCAGGTTGGTTACCGATTCGTTCGACCCGGCGATGCGATCGCCATCGTGCCAGCCATAGCCCACCTCGAACAGCATCATGTCATTCGCATCGATTCCCCAGTTCGCCACCATGCGGGTCTCGAGCATGGTTTCGCCATTGGTGTAATCCGTGAATTTGAGACCGACGCCAACATAGGTGTACACCTTGGTTGGGTCCGAGGCATCGATCTCCAGCGCGTCATCGGCAACGGAAATTGCGGCCATCCCTGTCAACGCGAGCGCAAGTAACGGGGCCCGGTAGTTCATCTATTGTTCTCGTTCTAAAGGTTCGTACGCAGTGTAGACGAGCCGCAGCCAAATAGGCAGCCGTCTAGACAGTCGGCGGCGTACAGGCGGAGATGACATCGCAAGCCTCGTTACCCGGATTGCGAAAACTGTGGGGCTGACTGCTCTTGAAGTAATACGCGTCCCCCTGCCGCAGGACCGCCGACTGGTCACCGACGGTGACCTCGAGCCGGCCGCTGAGGATGATGCCGCACTCTTCTCCCTCGTGAGTGATGGCATGGCGCCCCGTACTGGCGCCAGGTTGATAACGCTCGCGGAGCATCTGGATGGCGCGCCCGGCGAGGTTTACGCCAACCTGCCTGAACGAGACATCGCCTTCGGCAATTTCGATCATTTCGTCGGCACGAAAGAAAATGCGATCCTGGAACTGCAGTTCATCGGCAAAGAACTCGCCAAGACTCATCGGGAAGCCGTCCAGGATCTTCTTCAGCATGCTCACGGTGGGATTTAGCTTGCCCGCCTCGACCTGGGATATGGTGGCATTGGCAACGCCCGACTGACGGGCGAGTTGCCGCTGCGACAAGCCTAGCTGGGCGCGAATCGCCCTGAGCCTGGAACCAATGTCGTTGTCCATCGTTTATCCACCCGAAATGTTTATCTTAGTAAACATTTTCGCCTCTTTGGCAAACAAAAACAATAACTTATCAATTTTCAGGTAACGTATTGTTTAACATCGCATCCCGGGCGTACACTGGCGCGCAATTCCTCTAGACAGCTATGGAGCTGCCCCTATGAACGCTGCGGTTGAAAACAGCTACTGGATGCCGTTCACGGCCAATCGAGATTTCAAGAAGAAGCCCCGTGTTATCACCGGCGCCGAGGGCCATTGGTACATTGGCGCCGATGGCGAACGCAGGTACGACACGTTTGCGGGCCTGTGGACGACCGGCGTCGGCCACTGCCACCCCAGGATCGTCGAGGCCGTGCAAAAGCAGGTCGAGACGCTCGACTATTGCATTACCTTCCAGGTGACCAACGACAAGGCAATCCAGCTCGCCGAGCGTATTACGTCGATGGCGCCCGAGGGCATCGAACACGCCTTTTTCACCAACTCGGGGTCCGAGTCGGTCGATACAGCGCTCAAAATTGCGCTCGGCTATCACCGCGCACGTGGCGAAGGCAATCGCACGCGCCTGATCGGGCGTGAGAAGGGCTACCACGGTGTCAACTTCGGTGGCATGTCAGTCGGTGGCATGGTGCCAAACCGCAAGGTATTCAGCGCCGCCCTGCTGCCGGGTGTGGATCACCTGCGCCACACGCTCGACATCGAGCGCAATGCATTCTCGCGCGGCCTGCCGGAGCACGGCATCGAACTCGCCGAAGATCTCGAGCGCTTGTGCCAGCTGCATGATGGCAGCAACATCGCGGCCGTCATTGTCGAGCCTGTTCCGGGTTCGGCCGGCATCATCCCGCCGCCGCCGGGCTACCTCGAGCGCCTGCGCGAAATCTGCGACCAGCACGGCATCCTGCTCATCTTCGACGAGGTCATTGCCGCCTTTGGTCGCATGGGCGAACCCTTCGGCGCCACGCGTTTTGGCGTCACGCCGGACATCATCACGACGGCGAAGGGCCTGACCAACGGCGTGATTCCGATGGGTGCGGTCCTGGTCAGCAACAAGGTCTACGACGCCTTCATGAACGGCCCCGAGCACATGATCGAGCTGTTTCATGGCTACACTTACTCGGGCCACCCGGTTGCAGCCGCGGCCGGCCTCGCCACGATGGATGTGTATGAAGAAGAAGGCACGTTCGAGCAGGCACGCAATCTCGAGCAGCATTTCGAAGACCTGCTGCACTCGTTTGCCGATCACCCGCATGTGATCGACGTACGTAACTTCGGCCTTATGGGTGCGATCGAAATGGCGCCGCGCGAGGGTGCGCCGGGCCAACGCGGTTTCGATGTACACAAGAAATGTTTCTGGGAAGAGAACGTGGTCGTGCGCAACGGCATGGACCTGCTGCAGTTCTCGCCCTTCCTCAATTCAGACCCTGACGAGATGGAGCAATCGTTTGCTGCCATTCGTCGTGTACTCGACGCTGTCGAGTAAACACGGAGACAGATCCAATGAATGCAACTCCCGCAAGTAACATCGACTCGGCCGAAGTGGTCGGGCATTTCATCAACAACGCCGATGTCGCTGACGATAACCGGCCGCTGCCAGTGACCAACCCGGCGACGGGCCAGGTCATTCGTCATGTCGCCATGGCAACCAAAGAGACAGTCGAAGAGGCTATCGCGGCGGCGGAAGCTGCGTTTCCGGCCTGGCGCAATACCCCGCCGGCCAAACGTGCCCGCATCATGTTCCGCTTCAAGCAGCTGCTCGAGGAACATGCGGATGAGGTCGCCGCGGCAATAACCGAGGAGCATGGCAAGGTATTCGACGACGCCATGGGCGAATTCGGCCGCGGCGTCGAAGTGGTCGACTACGCCTGCGGCATCCCGGAGATGCTCAAGGGCGAATTCTCGCGCAACGTCGGTCCGGGCATCGATAGCTGGTCGGACTTCCAGCCGCTTGGCGTCGTTGCCGGCATCACGCCGTTCAACTTTCCGGCGATGGTGCCGATGTGGATGTACCCGATGGCGATTGCCTGCGGTAACACCTTCGTCCTGAAGCCGTCCGAGAAAGACCCGACGGCCCCGCTGCTGGCCGCGCGCCTGCTCAAGGAAGCCGGCCTCCCCGATGGCGTCTTCAACGTCGTCAACGGCGACAAGGAAGCTGTCGATACCCTGCTCCACGACGAGCGCGTCCAGGCCATCAGCTTCGTCGGCTCGACGCCGATTGCCGAGTACATCTATTCGACCGGCACTGCCAACGGCAAGCGTGTCCAGGCCCTCGGTGGCGCGAAGAATCACGCCATCGTGATGCCGGATGCCGATATCGACAACGCCGTTAACGCCCTGATGGGGGCCGCATATGGCTCGTGCGGCGAGCGCTGCATGGCGATCTCCGTGGCCGTCTGCATCGGCGACGAAGTTGCGGACGAGGTGGTCGGCAAGCTCAAGGAGCAGTGCGACAGCCTGAAAGTCGGTAACGGCGTCGACGTTTCCAACCAGATGGGCCCGCTGGTCACAAGGGATCATTTCGAGAAAGTACGCGGCTACGTCGACCTCGGCGTCGAAGAAGGCGCAGATCTCGTCTGCGACGGCCGCACCCTGGTTGTCGACGGCCACGAGGAAGGCTTCTTCCTCGGCCCGTGCCTGTTCGACAACGTCACGACCGATATGCGCATCTACAACGAAGAAATCTTTGGTCCGGTACTTGTTGTCGTACGCGCCGAGTCCGAAGAACAGGCCATGCAGATGATCGACGATCACGAGTACGGCAACGGTACCTGCATTTTCACGCGCGACGGCGAGGCTGCCCGCTACTTCGCGGACAACATCAAGGTCGGCATGGTCGGCATCAACGTGCCGCTGCCGGTACCCGTGGCCTACCACAGCTTCGGTGGCTGGAAGCGCTCCCTGTTCGGCGATCTGTTTGCCTACGGTCCGGACAGCGTGCGTTTCTACACGCGTCGCAAAACCATCACGCAGCGCTGGCCGTCGGGCGGCGTGCGCGAGCAGGCGCAGTTCTCGTTCCCGGGACGCCAGTAACGATTTCCCGCCCGCCCCGGTAGCCAAACCGGGGCGGGATCGGGCTACAATCGTTGTCCCGCACCCTGCCGGAGACAACGATGAGAACAATCCCCCTCCTGTTGCTGGCCCTGGCGCCGCTGGCGATCGCCGACGACGCCCAGAACCCGTTCGCTGCCGTTGAGGTTGCACCCGGTATCTACCAGATCGGCAATACGAACGAGGGGTTTGCCCTCAATGAGCCTGCTGACTTTGTCGGCGGCGGCGTCGGTCTGCTGGTCGGCGACGAATACGTCGTCATGATTGATGACGTCATGGAGCACACTGCGCCGGCCCTGGTCGCGAAGGCCGAGGAGATTGCGGGTCGGCCAATCGATTTCGTCATCAATACGCATGCGCACGGCGACCACACGGGCGGCAATGTCTACGTCAGTGAACGCGGCGCAACCGTTGTCTCACACGACCAGCTGCGCGAGCGTATGAAGAACGATCCCCAGCAGAACACCGGGCCAGGTGCGCTGCCGGTTCTCACCTTCTCCGACCGCATGACCTTTCATGTCAATGGCGAGCATGCGGTCGCGATTCATGTGCCGGACGCGCATACGGATGGCGATGCGATCATTCACTTCGTCAATGCCAACGTCATCGCCGCGGGCGACCTGAGCTTCCGCGGCCTGTTCCCCTTCATTGACCTGGACAGTGGCGGTACTGTCGATGGCTATATCGCCGGCATGCAGTTGCTCATCGATATGGGCGACGAAAACACGAAGTACCTGACGGGCCATGGCCCGGTCGGCACGCGTGCAGGCCTCAAGCAGGACGTCGCGATGCTGAAAGACGCGAAGGCCCGTGTAGAAGCCCTTATAGACGACGGCATGACGGAAAGCCAAATTCTCGAAGCGAACCCGCTCGCGGATTACGCCGCCGATTACGCGTGGTTCTTTATTACCACCGAACGCATGACCAAGACCTTCATCCGTTCCCTGACCGAAAGCTAAGAAGCGCTATGGATAACAACAAGACAGCCGAATTCGTCGGCAACATGTGGGATGACTCGATCATTCCCGAGATCGCGGAATACATCAAGATCCCGAACAAGTCACCGCACTTCGACCCCGACTGGGAAGCGCATGGCCATATGGAAACGGCGGTGCAGATGCTCGAGGCCTGGTGCAAGACCCAGCCGATCAAGGGCATGACGATCGAGATCGTGCGTATCGAAGGGCGCACGCCGGTCTTGTTTATCGACATTCCCGGCCAGTCCGACGACGTCGTCCTCCTATACGGTCACTACGACAAGCAACCCGAGTTCAGCGGCTGGGACGAAGACCTCGATCCATGGACGCCGGTCATCAAGGACGGCAAGCTGTACGGCCGCGGCGGCGCTGACGATGGCTACGCGACCTTTGGGTCGCTGACCGCAATACGTGCATTGCAGGAACAGGGTATCCCGCACGCGCATTGCATAGTGCTCGTCGAGGGCTGCGAAGAAAGCGGCAGCTTCGACCTCCCCTACTACATCGACCTGCTCGAGGACCGCATCGGTTCGCCCGACCTCGTGGTCTGTCTCGATGCCGAGTGCGGCAATTACGACCAGCTCTGGTGCACGACCTCGCTGCGCGGCAACCTGACGGGCACACTGCGCGTCGACGTCCTCACGGAAGGCGTGCACTCGGGTACGGCCAGCGGTGTCGTCCCGTCGAGTTTCCGCACGGCCCGCCAGCTGATCAGTCGCATCGAGGATGAAAGCACCGGCCAGATCCTGATCGAGGACCTGCATGCCGAAATCCCGCAGCAACGGCTCGACCAGGCGGCCAAAGCCGCGGACACGCTGCGGGAGCTCGTGTACGAAAAATTCCCGTGGGCCGTTGATGCGCCAAAGCCGAGCGAGTCCTATGGCGAACTCATGCTCAACAACACGTGGCGTCCGACCTTGGCTGTAACAGGCCAGGAAGGCATGCCGGAATTGGTCAATGCCGGCAACGTATTGCTGCCCTATACGATCCTGAAACTGTCGTTTCGTTTGCCACCGACGGTAAACGCCGAGGATGCGGCAACCGCGGTAAAGAGTGCGCTCGAAGCGGACACGCCGCCGCTGGTCGAGGTCGAGTTTGACGCGGATTCGAGTATGGCCGGCTGGAATGCACCCGAGGTTGCGCCATGGCTGGAGGCGTCGATGCAAAAGGCGTCGGATGCATTCTTCGGCAAGCCGTCCATGTACATGGGTACGGGCGGCACGATTCCGTTCATGGGCATGCTGGGCGAACGTTTCCCCGAGGCACAGTTCCTGATTACCGGCCTGCTCGGACCGAAATCGAACGCGCACGGTCCTAACGAGTTCCTGCATATCGAAACCGGCAAGCGCCTGACCTGCTGTGTGGCGCAGGTCCTCGAGGATCACTACGGCCGTAACGACAAATGAAGGGCATAATCCTGGCCGGCGGTTTCGGTACTCGCATGTACCCGATGACGCAGGTGATGTCGAAGCAGTTGCTGCCTGTGTACGACAAGCCGATGGTGTATTACCCGTTGTCGATCCTGATGCTTGCCGGCATTCAGGAAATCCTGCTCATCTCAACGCGCCAGGACACAGTGCGATTCCGGGAATTGCTTGGCGACGGCTCGCATCTCGGCATATCAATTCAATATGCGGTTCAGGAATCGCCCGATGGCCTCGCACAGGCCTTTATTCTCGGCGAAGAGTTCATCAATGGCGACGCCTGCGCAATGATTCTTGGCGACAATATCTTTTACGGTACAGATCTGCAGGCGAAGCTGGACAGGGCCGCCTCACGGGAGTCGGGTGCGACGATTTTCGCCTATGCAGTAAAAGATCCACGCCACTACGGCGTCGTCGAACTGGATGCGGACGAGCGCGCGATCAGTATTGAGGAAAAGCCGCAAGACCCCAAATCACGATTTGCGATTACCGGTCTCTATTTCTACGACGAACGAGTTTGCGAGCTGGCAAGACAGATCAAGCCATCGGCGCGCGGGGAACTCGAAATAACCGACCTCAATCAGTTGTATCTTGATCGCGGCGACTTACACGTCGAAGCACTTGGCCGCGGTGCGGCCTGGCTTGATGCCGGTACGCAGGCGTCGCTGCTTGCGGCGTCGAATTTTGTCGAGACCATAGAGGAACGCCAGGGACTTAAGATCTGTTGCCCGGAGGAAATCGCTTTGCACAAAGGATTCATTTCCCCCGAACAACTCGAAGCGTTGGCAAAACCCCTCGCCAATAGCAGTTACGGCGAGTATCTTCTCGACTTGATAAGAAGCCAGTAGACATCCATGAGCACTGAACAGGACGCGCCATTTATTGTCTTTGGCGCCCCCGACATCAGTTCGACAGAGATCGACGAGATCGTCGCCGTCCTCGAATCAGGTTGGATTGGGACAGGGCCTCGCGTCGCACAGTTCGAACGGGAGTTTGCTGCCTATAAGGCGATTCCGGCCGAGCAGGTGGCCGCGCTGAATTCATGCACGGCCGCATTGCATGTCAGCATGGTGGCCGCTGAGCTTGAACCGGGCGACGAGGTGATCACTACCGCGACGACATTTTGCGCTACAGCAAACGCGATCATCCACGCGGGCGCGACACCGGTCATTGCTGACATCGATCCGGACACATGGAATATCGATACGGGGCATCTCGAGCACCTCATTACCCCGAGGACGCGCGCCATCCTGCCGGTCCATTTCGCGGGACGACCCTGCGACATGGATCGTATCAGCGCTATTAAAGATAAACACAACCTTGTTTTGGTCGAGGACTGCGCCCACGCGATCGAGACCCAGTGGCATGGTAAACAGGCAGGTACGTTCGGCGAGTTTGGTTGCTTCAGCTTCTATGTCACCAAGAACGTTATTACCGGCGAAGGCGGGATGGTGATCAGTCAGTCGCCCGAGCAAATCGACAAGATTCGGGTTCTCGCGTTGCATGGCATGTCGAAAGATGCCTGGAAGCGCTTTGGTGACGAGGGCTACAAGCATTACGAGGTAGTCACCGCCGGCTTCAAGTACAACATGATGGATCTGCAGGCTGCCCTCGGTATTCACCAGTTAAGACGCGTCGAAAAGAACTGGCTGCGCAGGAAAGAAATCTGGGCAAGATACCAGGAGGCGTTTGCCGACCTCCCCGTCGGACGACCGAGCGAACCAGAGATTGATACACGGCATGCGTTTCATCTTTATACGCTCTTGATCGACGAGAAGAACTGCGGCCTGTCTCGTGATGCACTGATGCAGCAGCTTGGTGCGGCCGGCATCGGTACCGGGGTGCACTATCGCAGTCTTGCACAACAGCCCTACTACCAGGAAAAGTTCGGCTGGCGCCCCGAAGACTACCCGGAGTCGCAGCGTTTCGGCGATCAGACGCTCAGCTTGCCGCTGGGTCCTGGCCTCGGGGACGCAGAGGTTGAACGTATCGTCGATACTGTGGCGGCGGCAGTCGGACGGTGACGTACGCGGATCTGCGTTGGAGAGCGAGAACCGCTATCGCAAAGCGGCGCATATCGTCGCCAGGCCTGCCGATCGGTACTTGATGAACAGGCATCAACAAATACTGGGGCGTTACGCGCTGCGCATTGCCAATCGGATAGTGCGACCAATTGATCGCTGCATCGCGCGCGAGGCTAGCGGCCATCCCTCCCCGGTTCTCATCGCCGGCCTGCCAAGATCAGGTACTACGCTTGCCTATGAACTGTTGGTGCAAGCTTTTGATGTTGCGTTTCTTACGCCGATATATGGCTACGCTTACGGCATGCCAAACTTGGTCACGCGTGCCGTCAAGGCCAGAATTGACAACCCGCGCGCTTATTACACTTCCAGCTATGGACGCATTCCGGGCCGCTATGCACCAGCCGAAAACGCTGCATTCTGGAACCAGTGGATGCCGTTAGATGAGGATCTCGGGCATTTTGTGCCACCGCAGTCAATTACAACCCGAGCCGCGGAAGATGCAACCGCGACGGTAGGGTCGATGGCGGCGATAGCGGGACGACCGTACATCTTCAAGAATGTATACATGACCCTGTCATTGCCCGCATTGTTTCGACTGTTCCGCCACATCCGCGTCATCGTTGTCCAACGTCAGATCGAAGCGAATATTGCCTCGATCTATGAGCGGCGCAGTCAGCTGTCGTCGTGGTGGTCGATCAGACCGCCGTTTGCGAATGATGTGGAAGGCAGGACCGCGCTTGAGCAGACAGCTTTCCAGTGCGTCCGTTCGCAGCAGATTTTTGACGATTCACTAGCTCAGTTGCCGGGCGACAATCTCATGATTGTCGATTACGAATCGATCTGCGAATCGCCACAGGCATTCATCAAGAGCGTCGCCGCGTGGGCAGGTTCCGAATTCAAATCACGCCCGGGCTCCGAGCTTCCCGGATCATTTTGCCCGAGCAAGGGACCTGGGCTACCGGAGCGTGATGCGGCCAGCCTTCCTGCGCTGCTCGACCCGCTCCATCACACAAGGTCGGAGTATCTCGCGCGACTCCACAACACAGTCGCTGGCAAAAGATGACCGAAGCTGAACGAAAAGATCAGCCGCGTATCGGTGGCACCAGATTGAAGACGCTCCTTACGATCGCCTTCGCCGTTGCAGGCAGCGTTTTCGTCTGGCGGCACCTGTCGGCATTCCGCGATCTGAACTGGCCGTCCGCAACTTCCGTTGCGGTCGTTGCAGTCGGATTCGTGGCAAGCGTGCTGTTTAAATCGCTCTACAACTACTACGCAAGCCGGCAACTGGGTGCCAAAATTTCCATCTCCGAATCGTTCATGTTATCGGCAGTCGTGACGGCGAGTAACGCAATGCTGCCGGCGAACCCCGGCGCCGCTTTTCGCGCGGTTTACATGAAGAAAGTACATGCGTTCCCATACGCGTTTTTTGCCGGAGCAACGGCGCTGCACTTTGTCATTACCTTGCTGATGGTTTCCGTCATCAGCATCGGACTCCTGCTTCTGATCTACCACGAGCTCGGATACTTCAGACTGGATCTGTTCGTGGGGTTGCCAGCAATTGCAGTCGCCGCGGGAATAGGGATCGCAGTGCGGAGTAAGTCTTCGCAGGCGTCCAGCGAGGGTGTCTGGTCGAGCTTCCGGTCCGCATACCTGAGCCTGGTCGCGAACCGGTCTCTGCTGGCCACATCCATCGCTATCGTAATCTCGAATTTCGTCGTTGCATCGATCGTCTGGATGATTGTGCTGCGCGACACGGTGCCCGGACTGGCTGCTTCCGAAGCTTTCTTGTTTGCCGGCTCTCAAATCGCGAGTGGACTGATCAATCTCACGCCCGGCGCGGCGGGGTTCCAGGAAATCGTGGGCATGTATGTAGGCAAGACGTTTGCGATGTCTGCGGTCGAGTTATTCGCAATCCTGATCTGGGTACGGCTGGTGCGCAGCCTGTCTGCGGTACTAATCGGGATACCCTGCGCCGCCGTCCTGCGCACGAGGACCAGCCGCCTTAACGGGCAGGATAAATCAGCGTAACAACTGGTAGATCTTCTCGGCCATTTTGAACGGCTGATAGACCCATCCCAGGGGCAGCGTATAGGTACGATGCTCACGAGTTTCTGCGCCCCAATGCTCCTTGTAACGAACCAATGATTCCTGGCCCGGCGGGGACGACATCAGGTTGAAGACGTCGCAGCCGCGCACCTGCGCCCACTCGATCGCTTCGTTCAACAACAGCGCCGCCGGAATGTGTTCGCGCGTCTCCCAGTCGAAAGCACCATGCAGGTAGTACCCGACCCCGTGGTGGGCGACGACGACGGTGAAAGCCGCTATTGCACCGTCCAGCTTCGCAAGCAGAATACGAATCTCGGAATGCTGTTGTGCAAGCCGGATAAGCTCGGTGAAATAGGATTCGGTATAGCGCAGCGATCCACTCCGTCGCTCAATCGTACCCTTATAAAGATTGTAAAGCGTGGTGCCATCCGCCGGGTTCTTCGCATCGACGACATCGAGTCCGGAACGCTGCGACTTACGAACGTCACGCCGTCGATTCTTCGTAATCCCCTGCAGCGACCAGGACTGTAAATCGACAATCGCCGTTTCGGGCGTCGCGTCGTAAGGAAGATCCAGTCGAACCGGCGCGCCGAAGGCGGACACCGGAATGCGTACGCAGGCAGGTCGGGAAGCGACGATCGCCTGACGCAGCAGCGCTGCAAAATCTGCAGGATAGGAATCAGCGCCGACAATTCCGCCACCCGGAAATCCGAGATACCCGACACGAAACGGCCCCGCCCGGAACAGGGAAATCGCTGTGCCTCGCTCAAGACCGCCATCGACCACGTACATCGACTGGCAATCGAAGCTGTTCTCCAAGAGCCGCATCCAGTCCGGACTATGGAATACACACCCCCGACTCAAACATAAATCGCGCCAGCCATCGGGCGGCTGATCGGTCTGCGTCCATGTCGTCACCGAACACGCTCCTTAAGGTCGGCAGCAAACCTCGAAGCGACGACGCTGATATCAAAGCTCTCCGCTACGGCAGAAATGTGTTGCCGGAAGTCCGCGGCGGATGCACGCAGGCCCCGCTGCAGCGCATCGACAAAAGCGTCAACCGAAACTGATTCTGCGAGTACGCCGAACTCGTGCCGGGCGAACAGGTCCGGGAGATCTCCCACAGGCGTTGCAATAAGTGGCCGCCCCAGCTGCGCCGCATCCGAGAATACGACCGGGATACTTTCCACTCGCGATGGCAGTACAAGATAGTCAGCCCAGGAAATCAGGTCTGTCGCGGCGCCTGCGTCAATATAGCCACCGACCCTGACTGGGCGATCTTGCGCCTGCAGCTCGCCAGCCATGCGCCGAACTTCCGCCTCAAGCGGACCTCCGCCGTGAATCCGGACTTCCGCAACAGATGACCAATCCTCATTATCGAGCCGCAATAGTGACTCCAGAAAAAGATCCACACCCTTGTTGGGATGCCAACGGCCAAGGAAGGCAAGCTTGTAGGGGCTCGTCTCGGCGACACTTTCCGGAGCGACATTCGGAAGTAAACGCGCGCTGGGCAAGAAACCACATGGCCTGTCGCTCAGTGATTCGACGCTTTGCGCCAATTGCAACCCGTCAGCGAACCGGTCATTGGCCTTGCGAAGAACGAAGCGCAGGTAAGAGCGCAATACCGGGATGCGACCCAGTCCCCAAATGTCGCTGCCAAGCGCCCAGGCGCCGAAGGGAATCCCGTGATCCCGCTGCACTAACCTGGCCCAGTGGCCCGATGGCAGCACCCACAACGCAAGGATATAGTCCGGCCTGTCCTCATCAACCACCCTTCGAACCGTCCGCATGCCATCAGCCAGTGTACTGCGTATGGCACCCCAATCCGCGGGACGGAGTGGATTCAGCAACGACAAAGGCCAGCGTCGCACCGCGAAGCGACGACAATTGACACCCTTTTCAACGCCTGTCGAGTCATCAGCATGTGTGGCGGCAACAACCGTCACCCGAACATGCTTCGCCAATTCCGTCGCAAAATCCGCCACAAACCCGCCCGCGGCTTCACTGCCCAACCGAGCATCCGGATACGACGTTGTAATCAGAAGAACGTGCATTGCGCCTGCGCTAATCGGTGTAGAGCTCCAAGTTGCCGTCCGCGTGCAGAACATAACGTGTTGGTCTCAGCGGCGGAGTATCGACACTGTCGGGCATGACAACGTCGCCCCCACCCCAGCGCCCCGAGTAGGCCGCCACCCGGCTCGCGAGGCTATTGCCGCGAATGAGCAATAGTGGGCGCTTGCCGCTCCACAGCCTGGTGCCATGGACGTGCTGGTAGAACTCGTAGGCGTACAACAGCGCCAGGAATGGCCGCAGCAGCGCGAACGCGTCATCGAGGAGCTGCGTCGGGGAATCCTGGCTCCGCGACAAGTACCAGGTCGTGTCGCGCTGCGTCTCGCCGCGGCGCGGATTGATGGTCGGCGGCGGTTGCTGGCGCTGCTCGTCGCTGGCGATCACCGTTATAACGTGCCGCATATCAGGACTTGCTATAGGTCAGGGACGTAATCTGTTCCGAAATCAGGCCGATCAGGAACACGATAACCGCGGCGCTGAACAGCAACATGCTCATGTTCGTGAAGCGTCCCATCGACGAATAGGTCCAGGCATACCAGCCGGCGCCCGTCGCGAAAAACGTAGCCGCGATCGGCAGGAATATCTTGAGCGGCGAGTACAAGGTCGCGATCTTGAAGATAATCATCATGAACCGCACACCATCTCGCAGCGGCCGGATGTGGCTTTTGCCGATGCGCTTGGCGACCGGGATTGGCTCGAAGCAGATCGGGTAACCGGAACGCAGAAACGCCATCGTGATCGTGGTTGGATACGAAAAGCCGTTCGGTAGCAGATACAGGAACTTGCGGAACAGGTCGGCACGCGCGACACGAAACCCCGATGTCAGGTCGGGAATGCGACGCCCCGTCAGCCACGATGCAACGACGTTATAGATACCATTCGCGGACAGGCGCCCGACGTTCGCGTGCGACGATGAACTCCTCGCGCCAATCGCCATGTCATAGCCGGCCTCGAGTTTCTCGAGCAGCGGGCCGAACTCGCCGGCATCATGCTGTCCGTCGCCGTCCATGAGCGCGATCACATCGCCCTGCGCCGCGCGCGCGCCTGCTTTCACAGCCGCGCCATTACCGAGGCTCTCCGGATGACGCACGACGCGCGCACCCGCTTGCTCGGCAACCGCAGCCGTGTCATCGGTCGAGCCGTCGTCAACAACGATGACTTCTGCATCCGGGTAGTGCTCTTTAGCCCCCACCACTGCGGCGCCAATTGCACTTTCTTCATTCTTGGCCGGTATGACAATCGATAATGCGATCAATGCGATCCCCGTTACGACGTGAACATGATCATGATACCTGCCGCGACCGCCGAGCCGATAACGCCTGCGACGTTCGGACCCATGGCGTGCATGAGCAGGATGTTGTGCGGATTGGCCTCAAGGCCAACCTTGTTGGCAACGCGCGCGGCCATAGGTACGGCGGACACGCCCGCGGCACCGATCAGCGGATTGATCGGCCGGGACGAAACTCGATTCAGCAACTTGCCCATGAGGACGCCACTGCCTGTGCCGATCGCGAACGCCACCATGCCCAGCAGCAGGATGCCGATCGTATCGAGTACCAGGAACTGCTCGGCGCCCAGTTTCGAGCCGACAGCGAGTCCGAGGAATATCGTAACGATGTTGATCAGCGCGTTCTGCGTCGTATCCGATAGACGATCGACCACACCGCACTCGCGCATCAGGTTGCCGAACGCGAGCATGCCGAGCAGCGGCGCCGCCGTCGGCAATAACAAACCGACCAGCAATAACAGCAATAAAGGAAAGATAATGCGTTCGGCCTGCGACACGTCGCGCAACTGCACCATCTCGATCTTGCGCTCCGCCTCGCTGGTCAGAGCGCGCATGATCGGCGGCTGAATGATCGGCACGAGCGCCATGTATGAATAGGCGGCTACGGCGATTGCGCCGAGCAGATCGGGCGCCAGCTGCCCGGCGACATAAATTGCCGTCGGGCCGTCGGCGCCGCCAATGATGCCGATGGCGGCAGCCTCGCGGAGCGTAAAGTCCATCCAGCCGAGTTCGCTCATGCCCAGGGCGCCGAGTAAGGTCGCGAAAATCCCGAACTGAGCGGCGGCGCCGAGAAACAAGGTGCGCGGATTGGCCAGGAGCGGTCCGAAATCGGTCATCGCACCGACACCCATGAATATGATCAGCGGGAACGCACCTGACTTGATGCCGATTTCATAAGCGAGATACAGCAAGCCACCCGGCTCGGCAATGCCGGCGCCCGGGATGTTACTGAGAAGGCCGCCAAAGCCGATCGTAACCAGCAGCAACGGCTCGAATTTGCGGACGATGCCGAGATACAGCAACGCCAGACAGACGACGAGCATGATCGCCTGGCCGCCCGTGACCTGGTACAGGCCCGACTCGATCCAGATCTGTCGAATGAGTTCCATCTGCGCGGCGCGTCAGCCGATGGCCACGAGCGGATTGCCGACCGCAACCTTGTCGCCTTCGGCGACGTATACATCAGTCACGGTGCCGGCACGAGGCGCGGGAACCACGGTTTCCATTTTCATCGCCTCGACGATCAGCAAAGGGTCACCTTCGTTGACAACCGTCCCCGGGGTTACATGCACTTTGAAGATATTGCCTGCAAGCGCTGCGTTGACCGGCTCGCCGTCACCTGCCGGGGCTGCCTCAGGCGCGGCACCCGGCTGCACGCTGGCAAGCTGGCCGCTTTCCGCAACCTCGACCGTGAATGAGCGTCCGTTGACACGCACGTCGTAGACGCCTGCTCCGCCTCCGGTTCCGGGCGCCGCAACCAGGGGTTCCGGCTCGTCCCATGGCGCCGGCTCGAACGCCGCCGGGTTACCCCGGTTCTCCAGGAACTTCAGGCCAATCTGCGGGAACAGTGCGTACGTCAGCACATCGTCAACGACCTCGCCGGCAAGGCGGATTCCCCGCTCGCCCGCAATGCGGGTCAATTCTTCGGTCTGCGCGTCGAGTTCCGGCTCGAGCAAATCCGCAGGGCGGCAGGTAACCGGTTCCGCGCCTTCCAGGACGCGTGCCTGCAATTCGCCATTGACTGGCGCCGCGGTCGCGCCGTACTCGCCTTTAAGGACACCCGACGTCTCATTGCTGATGACTTTGTAGCGCTCGCCCTGCAGCACGTTGATGACTGCCTGGGTGCCGACAATCTGCGAGGTCGGTGTCACGAGCGGAATCATGCCGAGGTCCTTGCGCACCCGCGGAATTTCTTCGAGCACCTCATCGAGCTGCTCGCTTGCGCCCTGCTCCTTGAGCTGGCTCTCGAGGTTGGTCAGCATGCCGCCCGGCACCTGGGCGACCAGAATCCGCGAATCGACGCCGCGCAGCGCACCTTCGAATTTCGCGTACTTCTTACGAACGTCTCGGAAGTAGGCCGCGATCTCGTCGATCAGGTTGACGTCGAGCCCCGTGTCCCGCTCAGTACCCTCGAGGATGGCGACCAGCGTTTCGGTTGGCGAGTGCCCATAGGTCATGCTCATCGACGAAATAGCGGTATCGACATTGTCGACACCGGCTTCTATGGCTTTGACGGCGGTCGGGATCGACAGCCCGGTGGTCGCATGGCAATGCAGGTGAATCGGGACGTCGACCGCTTCCTTCAGACGGCTGACGAGTTCGAAGGCCGTGTATGGGCGCAGCAAGCCCGCCATGTCCTTGATGCAGATCGAGTGCGAGCCCATATCCTCGAGGCGCTTGCCCATGTCGACCCACAGGTCGGTCGTGTGGACGTCGCTTACCGTGTACGAAATCGTACCCTGCGCATGCTTCTCGACTTCGAGCGTGGCCTTGATCGCGGTCTCGAGGTTACGCGTATCGTTCATCGCATCGAAGATACGAAAGACGTCCACGCCGTTAACGGCACAGCGCTCGACAAACTTGCGCACGAGATCATCAGCGTAGTGACGGTAACCGAGAATGTTCTGGCCGCGGAACAGCATTTGCTGCGGCGTATTCGGCATAGCCGCTTTGAGCCGACGGATACGCTCCCAGGGATCTTCACCGAGATAGCGGATACAGGCGTCGAACGTCGCGCCACCCCAGGATTCGATCGACCAGAATCCGACTTGGTCGAGTTTCTCTGCGATCGGCAACATATCGTCGATGCGCATGCGCGTCGCCAACAGGCTCTGGTGTGCATCGCGCAGGACGACTTCGGTAATGCCGAGAGGCTTTTTTTCGCTCATGGTGTGCTGTATCCGGGCTGACTAGTGCCGCTTGCGGTGCTGCGCTATCGCGGCAGTGATCGCGGCGACCTCCTCATCGCTCACGCCCTCGGCAACCGCCGCCGGCGTCAGGCGACGAACGATAGTCGCAAGAATGGTCATGGCAACGACCAGGACGGTCAGGAATACGAAGACTGTACCCATGCCCACGAGCATGAGCGTGACTCCCTGTTCAAACAGTGATGTGCCTTGCATGGCATTCCCGGTCGGCAAATGAACGGGAATTATACTTAAAGATGCTCTTCGATGAACGCTGCCGCGGCCTTCAGCATCTCGATCCGTGTCTCTTCCTGAGTGAGCCAGTGATCCTCACCCTTGAGCTTCACGAACGTCACGTCCTTGCCGGCCTTCCTGAGAGCCTTTTCCATGATGCGGCTCTGCTCGATGTTCACGACAGTGTCTTGCACGCCATGCAACAGGAGCACAGGCGCCTTGAACGCGTCAGCATGCTCAGACGGCGAAATCGCCCTCAACGCATCCCTATCGAACGCGCCGGACCCGTAGTACTCGGCCCAGTAATCCAGCGACGAGTCTCGTTTGCCGCGCTGCGAGCGCATGCGTGCCGTCTTCCTGTTCAGATCGGATACGCCATTGAAAGACACGATGCAGCGATACATGTCCGGTGAAAACGCGCCCGCAGCGAGCGCGGCGTAGCCGCCGTAGCTGCCACCCATGATGCAGACGCGGTCCGGATTCACGAGCTCCCTTTGCACAAGAAAGCGCACGCCATCATCGAGGTCCGTCGACATCCTGCGGCCAAACTCGCCGTGACCGGCGACGAGGTGATCGTAGCCAAACCCGTCGGAACCACGAAACTGCGGCTGCAGGACAACGTATCCGCGACTCGCGAAATATTGCGCCAACCAGTCGAAACCATAGCGGTCGAACGCCTGCGGCCCACCATGCGGCAGAACCAGCAATGGCGCATCGCCCTTGGCACGCACATCGTCACGCGCCGTGACGAGCGCCGGAATCGTCAACCCGTCCCCCGCTTCGTAAGTCGCAATCTCTACAGTCGCAACGTGCTCGGAGTCGATCCCGGGACGATACGAGCCGAACACTTGAGGCTGACTGTTGCCGGCCGTGAATATGAGATAAACGCCGGATGTGAAGCCACCCTCGACCTTGAACGCCAGCTTCGCAAAGTCATCGCTCCAGCCGACGAGACGCGCTGAGGTGTTTTCCATGCGCGCCATGATGTGCTGAACACGCTGGTCGACCTGCGGATCGAAAAACGCGTAAGACGGCTTGAACCCGTTGTACTCGACGCCGACGACCACGCGGTTGATGTCGGTGATGACGCGCTCGATCCCCTTGCCCGGCTTGTTCAATACCGGGCCGGTGATAGCACCAGTCTCGAGACTCATCAGGTAGACGGAGGAGACGCCGGTTGTGCTGTTGATCTGCATCAGGACCAGCGCGTCGCGCGCTGCCGTGATTCCGACCGTGCCGAACTCGCGCAGTTTGGATTCCTCCTCGTACAGAAGCTCCTCATTATAGCCGCGCTCATTGACGCGCCAGATGCGGTGGATATTGCGGTGATCGTCGAAATCCTCACGTACCAGCGGTTTGCCCTCGGCACTGAGGAACCAGTCGACCGTATTGTGCCGGCCCCGCGCGACGATGCGTTCGCGACCTTTGATCAGGTCGACGCGGAAAATTCCAAATGTCGGGTCGCTGCCTGCCTCGCCAATGTACGCCGGCATCAGCACATACCGAGTACCGGGAATCACGCCGATGATCTGGCCGAGACCCGACTGGTAGGGATACAGGTCGCGCCCGCCGGATAACAGGACTCGACCCTCACCGGTGTGGATGTCGAGCGAATGCGCTGCGCTGTAGTCGAAGGCGTTGCGGACCGCGAAGGTCTTGATGGTCTCGCCGGATACAAGCACGAGCACGTCATCGCCGACGAAACTCAGACTGCGCGGATTGACTTCCTCCGCATCGAGACCGGTCCGATACTCGAGGCTCTCCAGGTCGAAAACCATGACGAGATCCTGCCCCGTCGATCGGATGCGGCTCGCCACGTAGCGGCCGCTTGGCGACAACTCGAGCATGCTGAAATCAGGCAGCTTGCCGTACGCCTCGAGCGGCGGCAGGTCCTGTGCAAATGCCTGGCCGGCTCCCACGACAGCCAGGACAACGCAAAGCGCAGAAATTCGTGTCATTTCGAATCCCCAATTATCGAATAGACTTTTGCCGATGATGGCGAGAACCGTGCCGCAAAACAAGTGGCGGAAGAACGCTGCGAATCTGCTTGAGAAGGGCGCTACAGACCGAGGAAACTGATCGCACCGCCGCACAGGGCAACGGACGCGCCGGCAACGGCGTGGGCGTAGCGTCCGGTCGAGGGGAGTTTCAGCTTGTTCAGGCCGATCGTCGTGACCGCCACGCCCGCCAGCATCGTGAGCAGGGTTACAACGCCGAACACGACGGCGACCGCCACAATAAGGCCACTGCTTTGTTGCGCTGCCGGGTACATGAACAGAGGTATCAATGCCTCGCAGGGCCCGAGCACGAACACGATGAACATCACCCATGGCGTGATCGAATTCTTCGCACCTTCTGTGTGCACATGTGCGTGATCACTGTGATGATCGTGCTTGTGGTTATGGACCACGCCGTCATGGACATGGACGTGAGAATGCACCTGGTTGCGGCCCGCCTTTTTCAGGCCCCACGCAAAGTAAACGAGTCCGAACGCAAACAGCGCGTAGCCGGCAAGATTCCCGCGGGCGCTTTCGATCTCAACCAGGGAGGCCAATTGCGCGCCAGCGACGATGCCGATCGCGCCGATCAGCACGGAACTCAGGATATGGCCAAGTCCGCACCAGGTCGTGATGCGCAGGGTTCGGGCGAGAGACCAGTTGCGCGCCTTGCCCATGGCCGTGAACACTAAATAGTGATCCGGCCCGAGAATTGTGTGCAGGAACGCGATCGACGCGGCTGCTACTAACAGTACCTCGGCGTCAGACATGACCTAACTGTACGTCGATTGTTACCCGTCACACGATAAGTATTGACCACGGGGAATTCAGCAATGTACGCCATGCGCTCGAGCGGCGGATCGCCGTTCGAGGCACCGCATCAATTGACCTGGTGTCGGTTTGAGATTCGTCTGGCAGAATAGGCAAATGCACTCAGAACGCCGAAACCTCGCATGTTGTATCGCACTCGGGGCAATGCTCCTGGCCGGCTGCGTGTCCGAGCCGGTAACCCGGGTCACCGCGAAACCGCAAAGTAGTGAATGTGTCGTGCTGTTGCATGGCCTGAATCGCAGCTGGCGCGCCATGCGACCGCTCGCCCAGACCCTGCATGATGATGGCTTTACGACCGTCAACGTTGATTACCCCTCGCAAACCGGTACCGTCGAAGAGCTGGCGCCGGCCGTTGTCGCGCTCGGCGTCGACGCCTGTCGCGACGCCGGTGCCGCGACAACACATTTCGTCACGCACTCAATGGGCGGTATTCTCCTGCGTCACGAGAATGAGCGCGCACCGATCGAAGGACTCGGGCGCGTCGTCATGCTCGGACCGCCTAACCAGGGCAGTGAAATCATCGAAAAGACCGAGAACTGGCCATTCTTCGCGACACTGGGCGGGCCGGCCGGCGCACAACTCGGTACCGACGAGGACAGCATTCCTGCACAACTCGGGCCGGTCGATTTCGAAGTCGGCATCATTGCAGGCATTGCGACATTCAATATGTTTGCGTCGGCGATACTGCCGGAGCAGGACGACGGCAAGGTCACGGTCGAAGCCACCAAGGTCGACGGCATGCAGGACTTCCTGATCGTCGATCACTCGCACCGCTTCATGCTGAAGATGGACGTCGTCCTGCGCAACACGAGCGCATTCCTGCGCACTGGAAGCTTTATCGATGCCGACCGCATCGATGCAGCCGGTCAGCCGCTCTAGTTGCCTGCGCCAGGACGAGCTAAGCCTGCATAACCGGGTCAGTCACCGCTTGACGCCAGGCGCGACTCGATATTGCTGCGCACGATCGGGTGGTAGCTGTCACGCGCCTCGGCAAAAATCTCGCGTGCCAGGTCCAGGTCTTCGCCGTTCGCTGCCAGCGCGCCGTACACGACCCCGATAAGGCGACCGCGGCCATAGCGCTTCAGGAATGCCCGCATCTGCCCATAGACAGGCGTGTATCTGCGCGTCGCAACCTGGATGAACCAAGTGCGGCCGATTTCCGCATTGCGGGTCACGCTGAGGCCCCATGCCGCATCGAGTTCGGCCAGGCGGTCGTGATCGAGGTCGGCGGGAACACTGTTAATGAAGTGAATGCGCGCCTGTGGGCTCCAGCCTGTCGTGTCGACCTCGTCGATGCCTATGTCCCCGGAGCTCCATGCCGCGGCAAGTTGTTCCGCGCGCTCGAGGTTTGTTGAAGACGGCAACACGGCGTCCTCGGGCAGACCCGGACCATAGGTCCAGCGTTCGACCTGCTCGCGCGTCAGCGGTGCGCCTTCCATGCTTAGTAGATTGGCATCGAGGTAATCGAGAAATGCCTCGGTCGTAATCGTGCCGAACGCGAATTCGGTGAAGTACTGCTTCAGGAACGCGTCGAATGCCTCACGGCCGAAAGCGTGTTCAAGGTACTCGAGGAATAACTGGCCCTTGTGATAGTGCACCGACCCCTGGAAATCATCGGCATCGCCGTGATCCAGGCGCGGCGCCAGCGCCTGCATCGGTTCCGGCACGTCCGTAAAACTCAGAAGCAACTCGCGGTAGTTCAGGACGCGCTCTTCATCCACGCGATCGACGTCGTAGATCACCTCCATGAGCCGTGACTCGATATAGCTTGTCATGCCCTCGTTCAACCAACCATCTCTCCATGTCGCGTTGGTCACCAGGTTGCCGGACCACGAGTGCGCGAGTTCGTGCGCAATCACGGAGACGAGACTGCGATCGCCGGCGAGGAGGCTCGGCGTAATGAATGACAGGCGTGGATTTTCCATGCCGCCGTACGGGAAACTTGGCGGCAGGATCAGAAGGTCGTACCGCCCCCAGTCGTAGGGGCCGTACATCTCTTCTGCCAATTCGAGCATTGCCTGTGTATCGGCGAATTCGTATACAGATGCGTCGAGCAACTCGGGCTCCGTGTACACGCCCGTGTCCTCGCCGAGCGGCGCGAAGTAGAAATTGCCAACGGCGATCGCCAGCAGGTAAGAAGGAATCGGCTGCGGCATATCGAATCGGTATTCGCCGGTACGCGCCGCCAGGGGGTCGTTGTTGGCGCTCATCACAGCCAGCAGGGATTCCGGCGTTCGAATCGTCGCATCGTAAGTAATGCGAATTGCCGGCGTGTCCTGCAGCGGCACCCAACTGCGCGCGTGCACGGCCTGCGACTGCGAAAACACCATCGGGTGTTTACCGCCGGCGGTCAGCGCGGCCGGCAACCACTGCAGTGCGGTCGACGACGGGCTCGTGCTGTACTCGATCATGAGCTCAAATGTTTCGCCCGTGTCGCCCGGCACCTCGATGACCAGCGGCGTGCCCAGCATCTCGTCCGTCTCGCCAAGGCTGAATGCGGCAGGCGTCGCGCTGCCCTCGCCCGCAACGATTGCGGCCGATTGGATCGTCAGATCACGGGTATCGAGTATGACCTCGGTCGACTTGGCATCGAGCCGCCGCATGCGCAGCATCGCAAAGCCGCGCAACTGCTCCGCGTCGAAGTCGACGTCCAGATCGAGCGACAGGTGCTCGGTTATGAATGCGTTGGTATCTGCGAACGTGAAGTAGTCTTTCGCCGGGTCGTAGTCGTCAGCAACAGGTTCCTCCTGTCCGCAAGCGGCAAGGAACAGAACGGCAGCGATGATAAGGTAGCGATGCATTGTCGATCTCGGGTGAGCGCCTGGGACGGGCGATTCTAAACCAGGAGGATTAATGCGCGCACTTGTTTGCAAGGAATACGGACCGCCCGACCGTCTCGTCATCGAGGAACTTGATGACCCGGTCCCGGGCGAAAACGAGATTCTGTTCGACGTCCGGGCTGCAGCCCTGAACTTCGCCGATGTCCTCAGCATTGCCGGCCAGTACCAGGTTCGCACACCACCGCCGTTTATCCCCGGCAACGAGGCCGCGGGCGTGGTAACCGCAATCGGCAGCAAGGTTACACGGTTCAAAGTCGGCGACTCGATCATCGCCGCGCTGCGCGGCGGCGCTTTTGCGGAAAAGAGCGTCATCGACGAACGCTTCGCGATGCCAATACCGGGAAAACTCGACTTCGAATCTGCTGCTGCCTACTCGGTCGCCTACGGCACCAGCTGTCACGCACTCAAGGACAGCGCACGATTGCAGACCGGCGAGACCGTGCTGGTGCTGGGTGCTGCGGGCGGTGTCGGTTACACGGCCGTTGAACTTTCGAAGGCCATGGGGGCAACCGTTATCGCCGCTGCGAGCTCCGCAAGGAAACTCGACTATGCGAAGCAGGCTGGCGCAGATCATTTGCTTGACTATTCGTCAGCGAACCTCAGGGAGACGGTGAAGGAGTTGACGGACGGCAAAGGCGTAGACGTCGTCTATGACCCGGTCGGCGGCGAACTTGCGGAACAGGCATACCGCGCCCTCGCCTGGCATGGCCGCTATCTCGTAATCGGGTTTGCGGCCGGCGATATTCCGCAATTCGGCCTGAACATCGCGCTGCTGAAGGAAGCCAGCATCGTAGGCGTCTGGTACGGCACGTGGGCGGAGAAGCATCCGGACCAGCTCGTCACCAACATTGTCGAGCTCGCGGCAATGATCGACGAGGAGCGTATCAGGCCGACCTACAGTGATGCGTTCGATCTCGATGATTTCCGCGACGCGTTCCGGGTCATCACCGAGCGCCGTGCGCTCGGCAAGGTCGTGTTGCGGATCAGCTAGCTGGCCGTCAGAATCGCGCCATGCAAATCCGCGCCCTGACATTTCTGCTTCTGATTCTGTTCTCTGCAGTCGCCTTCGCGCATCCGGAGGACGAGCTGTGCGTGCCGGGTGAAGACGGCATGGATCCCGAGTTGTGCGCATTGCTCGCCGAGATGAACAGCTCCGAGGGGGTGCTGCTGCAGGACGGCAATGCCGAGTTGCTTGCAGGCCTCGACGAGCGCCGTGGCTTTTTCGAAACGGCTGGCATCTACATCAGGATCGGTGTTGGCCACATCCTGCCCGATGGTGCCGACCACATCCTGTTCGTGCTGGCGATCTTCCTCGCCTCGGTACGCGTCAAGGCGCTCGTCTGGCAGATTTCGGCATTTACCGTTGCGCACACCGCCACGCTCGGACTCGCCGCGGCGGGATTCATCACGCCCTCGCCAAGCATCGTCGAACCGCTGATCGCATTCACGATCGCGTTCGTCGCGATTGAGAATCTCGTGTTCAAGGACATGACCAAGTGGCGCCCCGCCGTCGTTTTCGGCTTCGGCCTGATTCATGGCCTGGGCTTTGCCGGGTTCTTCGGCGAACTCGGACTGCCGCCCGGGCAGTTCTGGAGCGCCCTGATCGGCTTCAATATTGGCGTGGAAATCGGCCAGCTCAGCGTCGTCGCCGTCGCGGCCATTATCGGATTCGGTGTGCGGCGCGCGCTGCGGGACCCGGCAGGTATCGCCGGCTACCGCAACTGGATTGTGCGCCCCGGGTCAGCCCTGATCGGGCTGACCGGCTTGTGGTGGGGTATTACACGTCTCGTCGCTTAGTCCGGGGACGGGTACAGCGGTACCCGTCCCCGGCTACGGCGAGGTTTATTCTTCGCCAGTCGGGAAACCACGGCCTTCCAGCAGAGGTTCGATGCTCGGGTCCTGGCCGCGGAAGTTGCGGTACAGCTCGTCGGCCGGACGCAGGCCGCCTGCTTCGTAGACCCACTTCTGCAGGCGCGCTGCAATTTCGGGATCCCAGATGTTCTCAGCCTGCTTGAAGGCGTCGAAGCCGTCGGCGTCAAGAATCTCCGACCACAGGTACGCGTAGTAACCGGCCGAGTAGCCGCCCGCGAAGATGTGGCTGAAGTACTGCGAACGGTAACGCGGCTCGATCTCGGGGATCAGGCCGTAATCTTCCAGAACCTTCTTCTCGAACGCGCGTGCGTCAGTGATCTGGGCAGCCTCTTCCGATGTCAGCGAGTGCCACGCCAGGTCGAGCAGCGAAGCTGCTACGTATTCCGTCGTGTAGAAACCCTGGTTGTGGTTCGCCGCGAGGCGAATCTTCTCGACCAGCTCCGCCGGAATCACTTCACCCGTCTCGTAGTGCGTCGCGTACATCGCGAGCATCTCGGGCTCTGCGACCCAGTGTTCGAGGATCTGCGCCGGGAACTCGGTGTAGTCACGCGGGCCGTCAACACCCGAGAACGTCGGGTAGTCAATCTGCGTCATCAGGCCGTGGAGGCCATGGCCGAACTCGTGGAACAGCGTCTCAACATCCGAGAAACGCATCAGCGTCGGCTCGCCATCCGGCGGCGTCGGCAGGTTCAGGTTGTTCGTGACAAGCGGACGAATACGGTCGCCATTGATATTGGACGTACCGCGGTAAGAGCTCATCCAGGCACCGCCGCGCTTGGAGTCGCGTGCGTACATGTCGGTCATGAACAGGCCGAGGTGCTCACCGTTCCTGTCCTTCACGTCAAACGATACGACGACCGGGTTCCAGCCTTCGACGTCCTGCTTTTCGAAGGTCACGCCAAACAGGCGGTTGGCCATCGTGAACGCGCCTTCCTGCACGTTTTCGAGCTTGAAGTACGGCTTGGTTGCGTTCTCGTCGAGGTCATAGCGCTCGAGACGCAGCTTTTCGGCAAGGTGCCACCAGTCCCAGGCTTCGAACCTCGTGTCGCCCAGCATTGCCTGCATGTCGGCGCGTTCCACCTTGGCCTGCTCGAGGCCCGGACGCCAGACGCGCAGCAGGAAGTCTTCGGCGCCCTGAGGCGTCTTCGCCATGTTGTACTCAAGGATGTAGTGCGCATGCGACTCATACCCCATGAGCTCGGCACGCTTCGCGCGCAGCTGGGCGATCTTGATCGCGATCGGGCCATTGTCGCGCTCGCCCTGCGAGGCACGCAGGCGGTAGCCGTTGAACAGCTTCTCGCGCAGTTCACGATTCTCGGACTGAACCATGAACGACTCGTAGGCCGACCGGTTCAGGCCAACAACCCAGGCCTGCTTCTCTTCGTTCCAGATAGCCGCCTTGAAGTCGTCGCTCAGACCAGCGATCTCCTCGTCAGATTTGAGCTCGAGCGTGAATGCCTTGGTTTCGAGCAGCAGATTCTGGCCGAACTTTGTGGTCAGACCCGAAATCTCGGCATTGATGTCGGCGATCTGCTGCTTGGTGTCGGCATCGAACGCGGCGCCGGCACGCACGAAACTGCGATGGCGCAGTTCGAGAAGACGCGCGTCCTGCTCATTCAGGTCAAGCGAATCACGCGCGTCATACACGGTCTTGATCCGCTGCCACAGCGTGTCGTTCATCGTGATCGCGTCGAACTCCCGCGTCAGCATCGGCCAGATCTCAGACTCGAGTGCGCGCAGCTCGTCGTTGGTCTCGGTGCCCGTGATGTTGCCAAAAGTAGCGGACACCCTGGTCAGCGCATCGCCGGCAAGCTCGAGCGCTACAATCGTGTTCTCGAAGGTCGGCGCTTCCGGGTTGTTGGCGATGGCGTCGATCTCGTCGCGCAGCTCCAGCACAGCCTTCTTCACAGCCGGCATGTAGTGGCCTGGTTCAATCTCGCTAAACGGCGGAACGCCGTATGGCGTATCCCAGTCCCGGCGGAACGGGTTGCCCGCGAGGTCGGCATCCGCGACCGCAATTGCGTCCGCATCTGCCTCGGCGGCGTCTTCGGTCGCCTCGCCCTGGTCGGCGCCACCGCATGCGCTCAGAACGAACGCACTCAGGCCGAGCGCAATCAAACTCTTGAATTTCATAGTGTTTCTTCCTGGTTTTTAGGAATGTCCCCGGCGCCGCCCGGCGGGCAGGCACCCGTGCAAGACGCGCTATTGTATGCGTCTCGAACAGCGAAATCTGCCCCCCCGCTGTTCTCGGTAAGCGCGTATGTATATAGATGCCTTTTGGGGTATAAAGGTTTCAAATTACAACGGCCTGGCGCGCTCACCCCGGCCACCAGCTCAGGATCAGGCATGCCTTCAGACTCCATTCGACCGCTCAACCCGGTGCCGGACGATTTTGCCGGCGACTCACTACAGGCCCGCCTCAAGCGGGCCTTTCATGCGACTCGCCCGAAATTCTTTCCGGCATCGGCGCTACCCGTAATCGCAGGCTCCGCCTGGGGCGCGTATGCGGGCACATCATTCAGTTGGTACGTTTTCGTGCTCGCACTGGTTGCAACCGTGTGCGTGCACGCCGCGAGTAACGTCCTCAACGACGTCGGCGACGAAGAAATCGGCACCGATGGGCGCAACGAACAACGTATCTACCCGTACACGGGCGGTTCGCGCTTCATCCAGACCGGCATCCTGTCGCAGGCGCGCATGGCGCGGCTGGGTATCACGCTGATCATCATCGCGTCGCTCGCCGGTCTCGCACTGCTCGTGGAACGCGGACCCATGGTCATTGCGTTCGGTATCGCCGGCATTCTCCTCGGCGTGCTGTATTCGCTGGGCCCCGTCAAACTGAGCTCCCTCGGACTCGGCGAAACGGCAGTGGCGATCGCCTTCGGCGTCTTGCCTGTTTGTGGCGCCGCCTGGCTGCAGGGCGCGACCATCGACATGGGGCTGGTGTTGTTCTCGATCCCCGTGAGCATCTGGGTTGCGGCAATACTCCTTATTAACGAAGTCCCGGACATCGAGGCGGATGAGGCCTGCGGCAAGAATACTTTGCCTGTCAGGCTTGGCCTCGGCGCGACGGCCAATTTATACTTCGCAATTCAAGTCGCGGCGACAATCGTCGTCGCGGTCCTGACGTGGCAGGGAGGACTACCCCTGCTTGCGCCACTCGTTCCAATCGGCTTACTCGCTCTCGCCATGAAGGCTGCCAAAGGCATCCGCGGGGGCGTTGCGGACCGGGAGGCGATGGCGCAATCCATCGAGGCGACACTCGGTATACACACAATTGGCTGCATCTGGTTGGCTGGTTGCGCGCTATACGGCGTGTGGTTCTGAACTAACGGCAAGAAAAACTCATATGCACATCAAGATCAGGAAAGGCCTGGACGTCCCCCTGTCCGGCGCGCCCGAGCAACAGATAGGCTCGGGCGTACAGGTCACGTCGGTCGCAGTACTTGGGCCCGACACCATCGACCTGAAACCCGGCATGCTGGTTCGTGAAGGCGACCAGGTAAAACTCGGACAGCCCCTGTTCCGCGACAAGGCGAACCCGGGCATACACATCACCTCACCCGGCAGCGGCACGGTTAGCGCCGTTAACCGCGGCCTGCGCCGCGTTCTGCAGTCGGTGGTCATCGATCTCGACGGCGACGACGCCGAGGAGTTCGCGAGCTACGGGCCCGACCAGCTGGCTGGTCTCGAAGGCCAGGCCGTACGCGATAACCTGCTGGCCTCCGGCTTGTGGGCTGCGCTGCGGACCCGCCCGTTCAGCAAGATCCCGGCGCCGGACGCGACAGCACGCGCGCTGTTCGTCACGGCCATCGACAGCAATCCGCTCGCAGCGGACCCGGCTGTCGTCATTGCTGAAGACCCGGATGCGTTTGCGCGCGGACTGCAACTGCTGGCGAAAGTCGTCGACGGCCCGGTGTACGTCTGTACGGCGCCGAATGCGAATATCGAGGTACCGGATGACGAACCGTTCCGGCACGCCGAATTCTCCGGACCGCACCCGTCCGGCCTCGTCGGTACGCATATTCATTTCCTCGAGCCGGTCAGCGAAAGCAAGGTCGTCTGGCACATCGGCTACCAGGACGTCATGGCGGTCGGCCGCCTGTTTACGACCGGTCGCCTCCCCGTCGAACGCGTCGTGGCGCTGGGCGGACCGATGGCGAAGGAGCCGCGCCTCATTCGCACGCGTCTCGGCGCCAATACCAATGAATTGCTGAGTGGCGAGATGAGCAGCGGTAACGTTCGCGTCGTCTCCGGTTCGCCGTTGAGCGGCTACCGTGCTGTTAACTGGGCCTCTTTCCTCGGCCGTTACCACAACCAGGTCGCGGTACTGCCGGAAGGCCGGCCGCGCGAGTTCCTCGCCTTTGCCCGACCGGGCCTCGGCAAGTTCTCGGCAGCGCGCGCATTTGTGGGCAACCTGTTTGGCAAGGGGTACGAATTTACGACGTCCCAGAATGGCAGCCCGCGCGCCATGGTCTCGATCGGCAGCTTCGAAAACGTCATGCCGCTCGATGTCCTGCCTACGCCGCTGCTCAAAGCTTTGCTGGTGCGCGACACCGACGGTGCCCGCGCGCTCGGTTGCCTCGAGCTCGATGAAGAGGACCTGTCCCTGTGTTCCTTTGTCTGCAATGGCAAATACGAATACGGCCGCCATCTGCGCGAAAACCTTCATGAAATCGAGGTGAACGGCTAATGAAACCACTACGTTCCTTCCTCGATAAACTCGAGCCGCTCTTCACCAAGGGTGGACGCTTTCAACAGTTCTACGCGCTGTTTGAAGCCGTTGACACGTTCTTTTACTCGCCGGGCGACCTCGCGCGTGGCGCACCGCATGTGCGCGACGCCATCGATCTGAAGCGCGTGATGATTCTCGTCGTGTTCGCAGCCATGCCTGCTGCCGTTTTCGGTATGTGGAATACCGGTTACCAGGCCAACACGGCCCTGCTGGACCTCGGCCTTGCAGGCATCGACGGCTGGCGCGGCGGTGCGCTTGCGCTGGTTGGCGCAGGCTACGACCCGGCCAGCATCTACGACTGCTTCATGCACGGACTGATGTACTTCCTGCCGATTTACATCACGACGATGGTTGTCGGACTGTTCTGGGAAGTGCTGTTCTCGGCCGTGCGCAACCACGAAGTCAACGAAGGCTTCTTCGTCACGGGCTGGCTGTTCGCACTGATCGTACCGGCCTCGATTCCCCTGTGGCAGGTGGCTGTCGGCATCACCTTCGGCGTCATCATCGGCAAGGAAGTGTTTGGCGGCACCGGCAAGAACTTCCTCAACCCGGCACTCGTCGCTCGCGCGTTCCTGTACTTTGCCTACCCGGCGCAGATTTCGGGTGACGCAGTCTGGACGCCGGTAGATGGCTTCAGCGGGGCCACCGCACTTGGCGTCAGCGCCATCGAAGGCATGCAGGGCATCGCCGACATGGGCCTCACCTGGATGCAGGCCTTCATCGGCGTAATGCAGGGTTCGATTGGCGAAACATCGGCGCTCGCCTGCCTGATCGGCGGCATGTTCCTGGTGTTTGCTCGCATCGCATCGTGGCGCATTATCGTCGCCGTGTTTGCGGGCCTGATCATCCCGTCACTGATCTTCACTGATCCCAACAGCAGTAACCCCATGCTCGCCATGCCGTGGCATTGGCACATCGCGGTTGGCGGCTTTGCGTTCGGCGCCGTGTTCATGGCAACCGATCCTGTCAGCGCTGCCCAGACCAATGCCGGCAAGTGGGTATTCGGCCTGCTGATCGGCTTCATCACCTGGGTCATACGTGTCATCAACCCGGCATTCCCCGAGGGCATCATGCTCGCAATCCTGTTTGCCAATGTGTTCGCGCCCGTCATCGACCATTTCGTCGTACAGGCCAACGTCAAGCGGAGGCTGAAGCGCAATGTCTGATAAGAAAGAATTTGACCGCGACAGCATTTCCAACACGCTGATTGTCGCGATCGGCCTGAGCCTCGTGTGCTCGGTCATCGTCTCCAGCGCGGCCATCGTGTTGAAACCGGCGCAGGTCAGGAACGAAGAGCTGTATCGCCAGCAGATCATTCTTGATGTTGCCGGCGTGATGGAGCCCGGCGCGAATGTCGGTGAACTGTTTGCCGAGTTTATCGAGCCGCGTACGGTCGATATTGAGGCAGGTACGTACACCGACGCTGGTGATCCGGAAGCGCTGGTAAGCATCCCTGGCGATCTCGACCTGGCGGGCATCGCGCAGCGTGCGGCCTACCCCGAGGTCTACCTCGTCAAGGATGGCGACCGCATCGAGCAGGTCATCCTGCCGGTTTCGGGCAAGGGCCTGTGGTCCACCATGCTCGGTTACCTGGCGGTCGCTCCCGATGGCAACACGATCAAGGGCCTGCGGTTCTACTCGCATGGCGAGACCCCGGGACTCGGCGACCAGATGGACAAGGAATCCTGGCGCGCACAGGTGGTCGGCAAGGTGATCTACGCAGCCAATGGTGAACCCGAAATTCGCGTCATCAAGGGCACTGTCCCCGAGGGCATCGCCGGTGGCGAGTACATGCTTGACGGCATGGCAGGCGCCACGCTGACTGGTAACGGCATCACCGGCCTCCTGCAGTACTGGACCGGCGCGCACGGCTTCGGCCCGTATCTCGCTAATTTCCGCGAGGGCAATACAGAATGAGTGAAGCAAAAAAAGTCATTATCGACCCGCTCGTCGATAACAACCCGGTGACCCTGCAGATGCTGGGCATTTGCTCGGCGCTGGCCGTCACGACCGCCCTGTTGCCGGCACTGCTGATGTGCGTGGCACTGACGAGCGTGGCGGCCCTGGCCGGCGCGATTATCAGCGCACTGCGGCATCGCATCCCGAACAACATTCGCATCATCGTGTTCATGACAATCATCGCCTCGCTCGTGATCCTCGTGGACCAGTTGCTGAAAGCCTACGCATTCGAGACCAGCAAACAGCTGTCGGTCTTCGTCGGCCTGATCATCACGAACTGCATCGTGCTCGGTCGTGCCGAAGCCTTCGCGATGAAGAACGGCGTCGTCATGAGTTTCCTCGACGGTCTCGGCAACGGCCTCGGCTACAGCGTCATCCTGATCGCCGTTGCGGTCCTGCGCGAACTCTTCGGAGCGGGCACGCTGCTCGGCTACGAGATCCTGCCGCTCACCTCGAACGGCGGCTGGTACGAGGCCAACGGCATGATGCTGTTGCCGCCCAGCGCGTTCTTCATTATCGGTCTCCTGATCTGGGGAATTCGCACCTGGCGCAAGGCGCAGGTTGAGAAGCCTGAGTACCAGATCCACGAAGTCCACCGGACGGAGGTGCTCTGATGGAAGCCTATGTAAGCCTCTTCATCCAGGCCACCTTTGTCGAGAACCTGGCGCTCGCGTTCTTCCTCGGCATGTGTACGTTCCTTGCCGTATCGAAGCGCGTTGAAACGGCCATTGGTCTCGGCATCGCGGTCATCGTCATCCAGGTCATCACGGTTCCCGTAAACTACCTGATCTACACCTACCTGCTGGCCGATGGTGCCCTCGCCTGGGCCGGACTGCCCAACGTCGACCTGAGTTTCCTCGGCCTCGTCAGCTACATCGGCGTCATTGCGGCGCTCGTGCAGATCCTCGAGATGACGCTCGACAAGTACTTCCCGACGCTCTACAACGCGCTGGGTATTTTCCTGCCGCTGATCACGGTCAACTGCGCCATCCTCGGCGGGACGTTGTTCATGGTCGAGCGCCAGTACGATTTCGCGGAATCGGTTGTATTCGGCGTCGGCAGCGGCACCGGTTGGGCCATTGCCCTGATCGCACTTGCTGGCATTCGTGAAAAACTCAAGTACTCGGACGTCCCCGACGGACTCCAGGGTCTCGGTATCGCATTCATCATCGTCGGGCTCATGTCGCTGAGCTTCATGGGCTTCTCGGGAATCTAACGTGAACATCGACTCCGCTGTATTACTCGAGGTACTTCTTGGCGTCGGCCTGTTTTCAGCCGTCGTCCTGGTACTCGTATTCGTTATCCTCGCGGCACGCTCCAAGCTGGTCGCAACCGGCAATGCCGAGGTCGTGGTCAACGGCGAGATGGAACTCGCCATTCCGGTCGGCGGCAAGCTCATGCAGGGCCTCGCCGACAACGACCTGTTCATCCCGTCCGCCTGCGGCGGCGGCGGTACCTGCGGCCAGTGCCGCGTGCGGGTGCTGTCCGGCGGCGGCGCGATCCTGCCGACCGAGCGCTCTGCCATTAATAAGCGTGATGCTGCTGACAATTACCGTCTGTCGTGCCAGGTCGCGGTCAAGCAGGACATGCGCGTGCAGGTCCCGGACGAAGTCTTCGGCGTCAAGAAGTGGGAAACCACGGTTGTCTCGAACCACAACGTCGCGAGCTTTATCAAGGAGCTGGTCGTCGAGCTGCCCGAGGGCGAAGAACTCGACTTCCGTGCGGGCGGCTACATCCAGATTGAATGTCCGCCGCACGATCTCAAGTACGATGAGTTCGATATTGAAGAAGATTTCCGTGACGAATGGGATCGCTACAACCTGTGGCAGTACGAATCGCATGTGAAGAATCCCGAGATGCGCGCCTACTCCATGGCGAGCTATCCCCTCGAAAAGAACGTCATCAAGCTCAATGTGCGTATCGCGACGCCGCCTCCGGGCGACCCGTCGATCCCGCCAGGCATCATGTCGTCGTACATCTTCAACCTGAAGCCGGGCGACAAAGCCGTCGTTTCGGGTCCCTACGGCGAATTCTTTGCCAAGGAAACTGATAACGAGATGGTCTTCATTGGCGGTGGCGCCGGCATGGCGCCGATGCGCTCGCATATCTTCGACCAGCTGATTCGCCTGAAATCGACGCGCAAGATGTCGTTCTGGTACGGCGCTCGCAGCCTCAAGGAAATCTTCTATGACGAAGAGTTCGACAAGCTGCAGGCCGATAACGAAAACTTCAACTGGCACCTGGCGCTGTCCGAGCCGCAGCCCGAAGATAACTGGGAAGGCCTGACCGGCTTTATTCACCAGGTGTTGCATGATGAGTACCTCTCGAAGCATCCGGCGCCCGAAGATTGCGAGTACTACCTCTGCGGTCCGCCCATGATGAACACGGCGGTCATCAAGATGCTAGACGGTCTCGGAGTACCTCCGGAGAACATCATGCTGGACGACTTCGGCGGCTAGTCCCTTGCGACACCTGTTGCTACTTCCGGTCCTGTTGCTGGCCGCTGCCTGCGGCGATGGCCGACTGCACCAGATCGATCTGGAAGGCAGCGCGATGGGCACGACGTTCAAGGTGTCCATTGTCGAGCCGGACGAGACCCTCGATACCGGGGCTCTCGAGGCAGATATCGTCGCAACGCTGACGCATATCGATGACGTTGCGTCGACGTGGCGCGAGGACTCCGAACTGTCGCGCTTCAATGCCGATCGCTCGATTGACTGGATTATCGTCTCGGCCGAGTTCTGCGCGATGCTCGACAGTGCATTTGCCGTTAGCGCGGCGACGGCTGGCGCATTCGACGTGACCGTCGGCCCCTACGTCAACCTGTGGGGCTTCGGGCCTGCGGGCGATGTTGCGGAGCCGCCGGCGGATGCTGTAATCGATGGAACCGCAAACAGTGTCGGTTATGACAAGATTGAACTCGACTGCGCTGAAGGGCTCGTACGCAAGGACGATGCCGACATATACGTCGACTTGTCCGGCTGGGCCAAGGGGCATGCCGTTGACAAGCTGGCCGCTGTGCTCGACGAACGCGGGATCGCGAACTACCTGGTCGAGATCGGTGGCGAGATTCGCGCCCGCGGCCACAACAGCGAAGCGCTGGAATGGGCCATCGCCGTCGAAGCGCCGTCGACAACGAAGCGCGTACCGCATGCGATAGTTCGCCTGACTGATACGGGCCTCGCGACCTCGGGCGACTACCGCAATTTCTTCGAACACGCTGGCGCCAGCTACTCGCACACGATCGATCCGCGCACCGGGCGACCCGTGACGCATACGCTGGCGGCAGTTACAGTGGTCCACGAATCTGCTGCCTACGCGGACGCGATGGCGACGGCCCTGCTGGTCCTGGGGCCGGAGGACGGACCCGAACTGGCGCGCGAGCTCGGGCTTGCAGCATACTTCCTCGTTCGCGGCGCAGCTGACATCGAGGAAATCTCAACCACGGAATTTGATGCACTGATCACACTATGAACCCTGTCATTTCTACATTACTGTTGAGCTTCGTCGTCATCCTGCTGGTGATTGCAGGTATGAGCATCGGCGTCATGAACGGACGCAAGGCCATCAGCGGCAGCTGCGGCGGCGTCGCCGGCGGCGGCTGCGAACTGTGTAGCGGAAAAGGCCGGTGCAAGAACAAGCGCAAGGCTGCGCAAGGGGAGAACTGATATGGCACTGAAGTCCTGTCTCGTCAAAGACTACATGTCGAAAACGCTGGTAACCTTTAAACCGGACACGCCCGTCCTCGAAGCCGCACATATTCTCGTGGAAAAGCGCATCGCTGGTGCCCCGGTCGTAGACGACTCGGGCAACCTCGTTGGCATGCTGTCCGAGTTCGATATCATGAAGGTCGCGCTGCATGCCGCTTATCATGAAACTTTCGGTGGCCCGGTCAGAGACTACATGACCAAGGGCGTCACCACCGTCAATGCCCAGATGAGTATTGTCGATCTGGCTGAGCTGTTTGCCGAGAAAGGCTACCGCCGCTTCCCGGTCACCGACAAGAATCGTCTCGTCGGCCAGATCAGCCGACGAGACGTTCTGCGTGCGCTTGAGGTGTTATCGCACTAAGTGGTCAGGCGCCGCCCTCGTTGACCTCGAAATAGTCGTCGAAGTAGTCAATAAAGGCCGCAACCACGGCATCCACAGCTTCCTCGGCCGAACCGCCGAAGAAGCTCATGCTGAGCTCCCCGTCGAAGTTCGTCCGCAGGACGACCTCTCCGGTCGCCTTGTTGGTAAAGGTTGCCTGGATCGTGCAAAAGGCTTTGCCTGCGCCGAAGCCGATGAAGTAGCGCTTGGCTCGGCTGCCCTTCTCAAAGCTGATCACGACGCCGTCGAGGACCAGGACGGAATCCGTCTCGCCCGTCGCACGTACCACGTCCCGAAACACGCTCTCTCCCGGGTTCTTTTCGCGATCCTTGAGGACGGCCGCGTGCAACTGGTCGGCGAAACGGTTGGCCAGTTCAACCGAATCCTCGTCGGACAGGTTGCTGGTGAAATCCCTGATTTCGAGAACCTCGAAGCTTGTGAGTGGTTCATCGGCCGGCTCGAGAATCGTGTAGCGCGACGAGCCGCAGGCGCTCAACAGCAGCGCGACAAGCGCTACCGCGGAGACCCTCAGGGCGTTGGTGTTGATGCAGTGCTGGATCTTCATTTGTATTCTCCTCCGTGCAAAAGTGCACGAATCCAGCATCGCCTTGCGATGACGCAAGGTCCTGATCGACGTTTGATAAATTGCTGAGGGAACGCTGACGCGCCGTCAGCGAAAGCGGTTCAAGGGCGAGTTGTCCCTACTTTTTTGACTGCTCGGCGCCAGCCCTGGCGAATTCAGCTCCGAGCGTCTTGCGCCTGAGATAGGCGTAAACGTCCAGCAGCGGCAACTCTTTCGGGCAAACGTCAGCACAGGCCATCATGCCAAAGCAGCCGAATACGCCGTTCTCACCGGCCACGACGTCGTACCATTCGGCGTCGCTGCGCTTGTCGCGTGGATCGAGCATGAAACGGGCCACCCGGTTCAGGCCGGCACCGGCCAGGAACTGGTCGTCCAGGTTGGCTACACCACAGGAGGCGACGCAACATCCGCACTCGATGCAGCGATCGTTTTCGTAGATCGCCTCGGCGAGATCGTCGCTCATGCGTTCCTCGGCTGCATCCGGATCGAAGGGCAGCTGGTCATGAATCCAGGCCTCGGTGCGCTCCGCCATCTCGCGGAACCAGGTGCCCGTATCCACGGACAGATCGCCGACGAGTTTGAACGCCGGTAAGGGATACAGCACGATTTTTTCCGGCAGGTCTGCCGTCAGGGTCCGGCACGCCAGCGCCGGGCGGCCATTGACCATCATGCCGCAGGAGCCACAGATCGCGGAGCGGCAGGCAAAATCGAATTGCAGACCCGGATCGTGTCGCTCACGAATCGTGTTCAGCGCGATGTACAGGGTCATGAAGTCCGTTTCTTCGATCTCGAACGAATCCGTATGCGGGGTCGAATCCGGATCCTGGGGGTTGTAGCGGAAGATCTCGAATTGCAGCCGTCGTCTTGCTTGCTCAGCCATGGTGTCCTCGCAGTCGGCTGCCCGTTTCCTCGGCTGTCGCCAGCCGGCCACTAGCCGTTTGTTCGCCCGTAACGCGGGCATTGTACGCATCCAGCGACTCGGTCATTTCGATGCGCTCGTCGGCGCCGTAGCCGCGATAACCTGGCGGCACTTCGATCAAGCCGGTCGGCTCATACGCGAATGTCGGCTCCGTGTCCTGCTCCGCCCAGCGCACCAGGGTACGGTTCAGCCAATCGCGATCATTCCGTAACGGGTAGTCCGAACGGAAGTGTGCGCCGCGGCTTTCGGTACGTTGCAGTGCCCCTTTCGCGACGGTCATAGCCAGGCGCAACATGCCCTTCAGACGCAGTGCAAAGGCGAGTTCCGGGTTGACGCCCGGGTCTTTGCAGCGCAGGACGGCCTTGTCACAGTCCTCCAGCAACGCGCCAAGTTCTTCGACAGCCTCGCCGAGTTCCGCGCCGGTACGGAAGATACCGACCTTGTGCATCATGACTTCGCCCATGGCGTCGCGAATCTCGTAGACACTGCGGCCGTCGCCGCTGCGCGCGAGCCAGTTCGCGGCTTTCTGCTCGGCCCGCGCCAGCGCGTCAAGCGCAAACCCGGTGTTGCTACGCAGTTCGGTGCCTCCGGCATACTCGGCGACGCGGCGGCCGACAATACGGCCCGTGACGATGGTCTCGGACAGGCTGTTACCGCCGAGGCGATTAAAGCCGTGCATGTCCCAGCAAGCTGCCTCGCCGACCGCGAACAGTCCTGCCATCCCGTATGCCTGGCCGTCCTTGTTGACGCGTACTCCACCCATCGAGTAGTGCTGCGTCGGCCGTACCGGGATCAGCTCTTCGGCCGGATTCACGCCGACAAAGTCGCGGCAGATGTCCCAGACCTCGAGTAGCTTGGTACGCAGGTGCTCCTCGCCGAGGTGGCGAATATCAAGCCACAAATGCGGACCGTACGGCGAGTCGACGCCGTTGCCGTCACGCATCACCTGCTGCATGTGGCGCGACACGACGTCACGGCTGGCCAGTTCCTGTTTCTCGGGCTCGGCCTTGACCATGAAGCGCTCGAGATTCTTGTCCAGCAGGAAACCGCCATCGCCACGACAACCCTCGGTAACGAGGATACCGCTGGGCGATAGCGTCGTCGGGTGGAACTGAACGGCTTCCATGTTGCCAAGCGGAACAATGCCCGTGTCGAGCGCAATCGACGCGCCCGTGCCTTCGTTGATCGTCGCGTTGCTCGTGTACTGGCCGTAAATGCGACCGTAGCCGCCCGTCGCGATCACGGTCGCTTTCGCCATCATGGCGAAATGCTCGCCCGTGCGCAGGCAGCGAACGACCGCCCCCAGGCAGCGCGTCCCGTCGTGGATCAGGGCCACGGCTTCAGTGCGATCACGCACTGTAATGCCAAGTCGAACGACCTCGCTGTCGATCGCGTACAGCGCAGCGTGACCGGTGCCGGCCGCCGCGTAACAGGCGCGCCACTTGGCCGTGCCGCCAAAGTCGCGATGCATGATGAGGCCGTCGTTCTCGAGCGCCTCTTCGATCTCCACGTCTTCACCCTTGATGAAGTAGTGGTTCTTGCCGCCGCGGACGCGCGACCAGGGCACACCGAAATGCGCCAGCTCGCGCACGGCGACAATGGCTTCCTCGGCAAACATCTGTGCGACTTCCTGGTCGGCGCCCCAGTCGGACCCGCGTACGGTATCGAGAAAGTGCACTTCGGCGCTGTCGCCTTCGGCCTTGACGCAATTGGCGAGCGCTGCCTGCATGCCGCCCTGTGCAGCGCAACTATGGCTGCGGCGCGGCGGCACCAGGGACAGGATGACGACCTCGTGGCCGGCTGCCGCGGCTTCTATCGCCGCGCGCTCGCCGGCAAGTCCGCCGCCAATGACCAGTACATCAGTTGTCTGCAGGCGCGAACTCACGGCGCAGCTCCTTCAGTCAGGAACGCAAGCGGCGGATCGATCCAGCCCGCCAGCACCACCAGCGTCAGGGTGCCGAGTCCCAGCACGACCCAGAAAATAACGCGCTCAATCCGGTGCAGGGTCTTGCGCGACAGCCACAGGTCGGCGCCCCACTTTATGGCCAGGCGATACAGGCCAACGCTGGCGTGAAACTCAACGCACAACAACAGAACTGCGTATGGCAGCCACAGGCCGGCCTGGACACGGGCCATCGAGGTTGCCGACTCGATGCCGGCAATCTCGCCATAGAGCGGCGAGAAGATATCGAGCACAAGCAGGACGAGGTGGAAACTGCCCAGCACGAGAATGATAAAGCCGGTGCGCACCTGCCAGATCCATAGCATCGATTCGACGTGCGGACGGAACGGCGAATGCTCGGTTCTGGTCGCCACGTGCTCGCGTCCGGACTCGCTGAGGCCCTTGGCGAGCTGTGCGATGCGACGACGCTCCGCGAGCTGCGCCGGAATCTTGCGCGCGGCGTAAACCGCGTGAACCAGGAACAGCGCCAGGATCGCGACGACGGTCGGCTGTGCGATGTAGTAGTCCTCAAGAAAGGTCGCAAGCCAGTCGAAGCCACGCTCACCGGTCAGGATCGACCCAACCAGCAGAACGTGGCCCCACATGAACAGCGCAAGCACCAGGCCGGTGCCCCCACTGATCAGCTCATTTCGCAACGCCTGGCGAGCGGAGGGCTGTTTCTTATTCAGCGCTGCCGGCGAACTCTTCATTGAGCCGGTCCATGATGTCGCTGGCGCCCTCGGGCTCTACATGCACGATGCCGTAATGGCAATCGATGCAGGTTTCACCACGCTCTTCGGCCTGCGAGTGTCTGCGCGCCGTCTTGCGGCCCTGCTCCTCGAAGTCCATCGCTTCGAAGCTGTGACAATGACGACAGAATTTCGAGTCGTTTTCCTTGAACTGGCGCCACACATGCTCGGCCATTTCGGCACGGTGCTCTTCATACTTTTCGGCCGTATCCAGTTTGCCCATCATCTCCGGGATGATATCCAGCGATACCACCGCCTTGGTCCAGACGTACTCGAACCAGTTCTCATGGGGCAGATGGCAATCGGCACACTCGGCGCGAACACCGGATGTATTCCTGAAGTGGCTCGAAGCCTCGTACTCAGGCTTGATGAACTGTTCATGCGAATGGCACGTGTAGCAGAACTCAGTCGTACTCGTCGCATGTAGCGTGTAGTTCATCGTGCCGAGGGCGATCATGCCGAGGGCGAACGCCGCAATGCCGCCCAGCGGAATGCCGAGGCGCCATTTTGCTTTGGGCTTGCTCCAGATGCCGGACTTCTTGTCGCCGTTGGCGTCACTCATCGTCTTTACTCCTGGTAAAGGGGACTGATGTCGATGTAAATCTTGTACTGGTCGATCAGATCGCCGTCGAGCTCGAAAACATCGATAAACGGAACGCTGACTTCCAAGTCATCGAGACGCAGGTAAGTAACCATGCCCTCGCAGACGATGGTGTTGCCGTCCCGAATCGTCTTGTCGAGTGTATGGCGGCACCCGGCGATGCTCGAGAAGAAACCGGCGACCGCGTCACGAATCGCGTCCCGCCCCCGCGCCGCAGGGGCGGATCCGAACCGAAACGAGCCGTTTGGCGTCAGGAAGGCGACGAACGCGTCGCCGTCCCTCGCGTCGATCGCCGCGAACAAGTCATTCAGGCGATCGTCGCTGTAATCGACAGGTATCACTGTTGGGCAGCGTAGTAGTTCAGCAGTGCCTCAATATCGTCGGCGCTGAGCTCGTCGAGTTTTTCCTGCATCTTCTTGGGCTGTTCGCGCTCGCCCGCCGCATACTCTGCAAACGTTTTGCGGAGGTAACCGGTCCTCTGACCGCCCAGGATTCCGGCTTCGTCTTCCGGATTCATACCGGCGTCGGAGTGGCAGCGATCGCAGCTCTTCTTGTGGATGGCTTCGCCAGCCGCAGCGAGATCAGCGTCGAAATCCTGCTTCGCGGAAACGTAAGGCAGTTCAGCATAGGCCGCAGCGAGGGCTTCGATATCGTCTTCGCTCAGTTCCTTGGCGATGGCGCACATCGTCGTCGGTGCGCGACTTGTGTCGCCCTGGCGGTATTCAGACTCCGCGCAAGGACGCGCATCTTCGGCGTAGATAAACAGCGCGTCGATGTGCACGAACTCGGCCAGGCCGGCGATTGTAGGCACGTCGTCCGACTGGCTGACGCCGTTATCGCCGTGGCAACCATTACAATCCTGCATCAGCGCATCAACATCAGCTTGCGCAAATGCCGGGAGAGACAGCGCAACTAGCGGAAAAATATAAGAAAACCTGCGTTTCATCACAATCTCCTTGCGGTCCGGGAGGGACCCTGTGATTATTCTACCTGCGTCTGAGAACAAATCTGCCCGAGAATTTCCGATAAGCCATAGGTACTTATCGCGATACGAAATCCGGGCTACATTGCCTAAAAAACAAACGATAAGGAACCGTTCCTGACGCGCAGCTGAACGGTCTCGAAAATCAGGCAACAACACAGACGTATCTTTCATGGAACAGGCATTTTCCGCCTCCCACAGGGGAACAGGTATGAGACGCTCATTTGGACGCACCACCGGGATCGCCGGCATCCTCCTCGCCTCCGCGCTGCTTTTCGCGTGTGATGGATCGACCGGACCGGAAGGCCCTCCGGGACCTCCGGGCACAGCAGGTCCTCCGGGAACGCCGGGACCATCAGGCCCGCCGGGATCGGGTGGCACAGCGGTCGACTTCGATACGGCAGAGAAGATCAATGTCGAAGTCCAAAGCGTCGCAATCCCTGCCGGCGGTGGCGCACCGACGGTTACCCTGCGTCTCAGCAACGATCTTGATTTCGGCCTGCGTGGCCTGCCTGCCAGCACGGTCGGCTTCGTCCTGTCGCAGCTGTCACCCGGGCCCGAGACGGGCGCATCGACGGAATGGCAGTCCTACACGACCAATGGTCGCACCAACCCGCCCGATGTCCAGGCTGGCTATGAATCGGCGACCGCAGGCACCTTTACCGACAACGGCGACGGTACCTACACGTATACGTTTGCGCGCGACCTGGGTGACTACCCGGCCGGCCCGACGTTTGATCCGACCAAGACGCATCGCCTGGGTCTGGAAATTCGCACCAACCGCGTAATCGCAGAGAACATTCCCGCGAACAACGCACCGTATGATTTCGTTCCCGCCGGTGGTACCCCGACATTCACGCGACTGATCGTCAACAACGCCGCATGTAACGCCTGCCATGACAACCTGGCATTCCATGGCGATGCGCGCTTCGACATCGAATACTGCGTGACCTGCCACAACCCGTACTCGATCGATCCGGACACGGCGGCGGAGCCGTGGGGCGGCACCGTGGATATGAAGCAGATGATCCACAAGATTCACTACGGCATAAACCTGACGAACGGCTACTTCATCGTCGGCTACGGTGGCAGCGTTCACGACTACTCGGATATCGCGTTCACCCAGGACGTTCGCAACTGCACGACCTGCCACCAGGAATCCGATACCACGGTTCCGCAGGCCAGCAACTGGCGCCTCGTCCAGAACAAAGCGTCTTGCGGCTCCTGTCACGACGACATCGACTTCGAAAATGGCGGCCATATCGGCGGTATCAGCAATGACGATACCTGTGTCAGCTGCCATGGCGACGAATCAACGATCCAGAATGGCGAACTCCGCGTCTCGGTTGTCCATGCTATCCCTGAAGCAATCGCGGCGCAGGCCTTCGAATACGAAGTCGTCTCGGTTACGAACACGGCCGCCGGCGCGACGCCGACCGTCCAGATTCGCGTCCTGAACCCGACTGATCCGGACTACGCGACCGATCCGGGCAGCACAGCTTATGACCTGAACGACCCGAACGGTCCGTTCCAGGTTGGCAGCGCCCGGCTACGTGTCGACATCGCGTGGAACAACGATGACTTCGGCAACGTCGACCCGAACGATGACCTGATGCGCTCGGCTACGTCCGGCGCACCGTTCGCGCCAATCGTGATCGACTTCAAGTCGGGCGCGACCAACGTCGGTAACAATATCTTCGAGAAGGCGGCCCCGACTGCCATCCCGACGGGTATTTCCGGCTCCGGCACGGCTGCTCTCGAGGGCCGGCCGCAGGTCGATCTCGGCGATGGCCTCGTCTCGCTGTCGGTCACGTCAGCAAGCCGCGCCTTCGCGATTGACGATCCGTCTGCAGTCGCTCGACGGCAGGTGGTCGACATCGCCAAGTGCAATGACTGCCACAACACCCTGGCGCTGCACGGCGATAACCGCGTCGGTAACACGGAAGTGTGTGCGACCTGCCACAACCCGAATGCTACCGACGTCAACCGTCGTGTAGCCGGCTCGGAATGCGATATCGAGCTCGGGCTGCAGGAAGTTTCGGTCGACCTGAAGCGTATGGTGCATCGCATTCATGCCGGGAACGTCGGTGTCTGCGGCTATCGCAACTCGGCGCACGACTACACCGATGTCGTCTACCCGGGACGCCTGAACAACTGCGAAGGCTGCCATCTTGAAGGCACGTACTACCCGGTTGATCCGACGGCGGTACTGGGCACATCGGTTGACTCCGGCGATGATCGCTCGGCGCTGGCGGACGACACGGTAATTTCGCCGAACTCAGCCGTCTGCTCCAGCTGCCATACCTCCGATCTGGCTCGCAACCACATGATCCAGAACGGCGGCGACTTCGATGCCAGCAAGACCGAAGCCGGCGCACTGGTCTCGTCCGGCAACGAAACCTGCCAGCTCTGTCACGGACCTGGCGGTAGCGCCGATACGGCGGTCATGCACGGTGTTGGTGACTTCCAGTTCAACTAGGCTGGAGGCCTCCCATGCTGAGCAAATTGATTGCCAGAAGCATCGCGGTAACGGCGGTGGCCCTCGTGGCCATCGCCTTCCCCGCCGCGGCTGAGGAGAACTACAGCCGCGAGGGCGCCGACACCTGCTTCGCCTGCCATGACGACCAGGCCACCCTGGCCGTCTTCCGCACCAAGCACGCGCGTCCCGACGATTCGCGTTCGCCCTTTGGCCATGGCCAGCTGCAATGTGAAGCCTGCCACGGCCCGGGCGGCGACCACGCGAAACGCGTCCGCCGCGGCCAGGAACGCCCGCCGATGCCGGCGTTCGGTTCCAACTCAACGTCGCCGATTGCCGCGCAGAATGCGTACTGCATCGAATGCCACTCGCCCGACACAGGCGTCGCATGGCATGGCAGCCTGCACGATGACAACACCGTCGCCTGCGCCGACTGCCACTCGAGCCACAGCGAGCGCGATCCCGTACTCGCGACGGCCACACAGGCCGAAGTGTGCTTTGACTGCCACCAACAGCAGCGCACCCAGGCCATGAAGCCCTACGCGCACCCCGTGCGGCACGGCAAGATGGATTGCACGAGTTGCCACAACCCGCACGGCGATACGCCGGAGAAACTGCTGGCGCGTGACACCGTGAATGCGACCTGCCAGGACTGCCACGCGGAAATCCGCGGGCCGTACCTGTGGGAACACGCACCGGTTGCCGAGGACTGCCTGAGCTGTCACAACCCGCACGGCTCGAATCAGCCCGGCATGCTGAGCATGCGTGCACCGCAACTGTGCCAGAGCTGCCACTCGCAGGCCGGCCACCCGAGCATTCCGCAGGACGATCGCGGACTGCCAGGCAACGCACCGTCCGCGCTGCTGCTCGGCCAGTCCTGCATGAACTGCCACGACCAGGTTCACGGGTCCAACCACCCGTCCGGGTCGAAGCTGATGCGCTAGGAGGCCACGCAATGTTGAAACAGAACAAGACCCTGCTGCGCACCCTGGCGGTACCCGCGCTGCTGCTCGGCAGCGGCTCGGCATTCGCAGAGGTTGATACCAGTGACTGGGCCTGCGAGTACTGCCCGTTCGACGAAGGTTACCGCGCACAAACCAGCGTGGGCGTGACCAATGTCAACGAGGACGCCGCACGCTTCGGCAACTACACGGGTTACGACGAAAAAGGCACGTACGGCAATCTCGACGGCCAGGGCCGCTACAACGGCGATGGCTACCGTCTCGACTACACGATGGAAGACCTCGGGCTCGACTCGCGCGTCTTCAACCTGAGTGTTGGCTCTGACGGCTTGTTCGAGGTGAACTTCGGCTACCAGGACATCCCGTTCCGCCGTTTCGATACGACCAGCACGATCTTTGTGCAGTCGGCATCGGATACGCTGAGCCTGCCGGGTGGCTGGGTACGTGGCGGCACGACGGCCGACATGAGCCAACTGTCATCGGCGTTGCAGAAACGCGTCGTCGGCACCGATCGTTCGATCATCGACTTCGGTGGCTGGTGGGATCCGCGCAACGCGTTTCGCGTGTTCGCCGACTTCCAGCGCCAGACCCGCGATGGCATCGATATCACGAGCGCCGGCAGCTACTCGAACGCCTCGTTCCTGCCGCGTTTCATCGATTTCGAAACTGACCGCGTCGATGCGGGTGTTCAGTACGCCAAGGACAACCTGAACGTAACGTTGGCCTGGTATGGCTCGTTCTTCACCAACAAGAACCAGTCGCTGACCTGGGAGACGCCATTCCTCGCAACGCCCGACACCAGCATGATGCGTATGGCGCGTGAACCGGATAACGAGTTCCAGCAGATCTCGCTCTCGGGTACCTATCGCGTTGCTATGTGGGACACCGTGCTCGCGTTCCGCGCGGCATCGGGCCAAGGCAAGCAGAGCGAAGCATTGTTGCCGTACACGATCAACCCGGGCCTCGTAACGCCGGCACTGCCGGTCGCGTCGCTCGATGGCAAGGTCGAGACAGCCAACTATTCATTCGCCGTTACGTCTCGGCCAATGGATAAGCTGCGCGTCCGGTTCCGTTACGCGTACGACGAGCGCGACAACCGCACGCCGGTCTCGGACTGGAGTCGCGTCATTGTCGACCTGATCAACTCGGGGCAGGCGGAGCTTAACGTGCCCTACTCGTTTGATCGCGGTCACGCGTCGACAAGCGTCGAGTATGCGTTTAGCCGCAACCTGCGCCTGACTGGCGGTTATGACTACCGGAAGGTCAATCGTGACTTCCAGGAAGTTGCCGAGCAGACCACCAACTCCGGTTGGGGTCAGCTGCGCTGGAAACCTCTCGCGTGGCTGGATCTGCGTGCGAAAGGTGGCGCGTCGACGCGTGATATCGATCGCTACGATCTGACGGTGAGCCAGAGCCTTGGCCAGAATCCGCTGATGCGCAAGTACAACCTCGCGTATCGCTATCGCGAGTTTGGCGAAGTCGTTGCGACCATCACGCCGCTCGAGTCACCGGTGTCGTTCAGTGCCTCCGCGCTGTTTGCTGACGATGACTACAAGAGCTCGCTGCTCGGTATAAATGGTTCGGAGGAATCGCGCTTCACGGCTGACGTCAGCTGGGCCGTCAACGATGCGGCCTCGCTGTACCTCGTCTATGGTCGCGACGCGATCGATGCCCACCAGACCGGAGCCGAGCAATTCGGCATGTGGGACTGGAGTGCCTTCCACGAGGATCGCTTCGATCACGTCGGTGCGGGCATGAGCTATCGTCCGAACGACGGTCGTATGCGACTGCGCTTTGACTACAACCGTGGTACGGGCGAAACGACAATCAGGTACGACAGTCTGAGCGGCGGCCAGAGCCGGTTGCCAGACCTCGAATCCACGCTGGACAGCGTGCGCCTCGAGGCCAGCTACGACTTCACGGACCGTCTCGCCGGCACGCTGAACCTGCGCTACGAACGCTTCGACATGAAGGACTACGCGCTCGTATCGCCGACTACGTTGCCTGACGTACTGACGCTCGGCGCGCAGCCGTATGACTACGATGTCTATGCCTTCGGTATTGGTATTCGCTACCGCTTCGGTACGGATGAAATAACCCTCGTCGAGTAACTCCCCCCAGATTCGACGAGCATGAATAACCCGGCGCGGCAACGTGCCGGGTTTTTTATTGCTACATTGGTAGACCTGTGGACCGGAATTGACCGCCGCTTTGAGGATTCGTGTTGGATCGCAAGCAGCAATCTCCAAACTGGACGACCATCGACCGATTTCTACATCCCACCGATGCGCATATCGCGGCGGGCAAGCTGGAGTCGGAGGGCATCCCTGTGTTCCTGCTGGGCATCAATCACGCCTCCGCATTCTGGCTGCTTTCGCCAGCATTGGGTGGGATTCAGCTACAGGTTCCCTGGGAATTTGTTACAGAGGCAAAGCAACTGCTGTCTGAGACATTTGAGGACGAGGATGAAGAACCGGCATGTCCAAACTGCGGATCTACCGAATCATCCGCAATGAACAACAGTCGCAGGATCGCGATTTTTGCGCTGCACATTTTCAACGTCCCTTTACCGTGGCTCGCAGATCGGCGTCACTGCGATAAATGCGGAACGGAGTGGCAAACACTGTAGATTGACCCATCGACGAATGGCCGGAGTAAGTTCAATAGCGGCCGCTCGAACCTGCGTATTCGGGGTATCATTGAGTTCAGCTAATGACCCTTTGCAGTCGTTCGTCTTTCACGGTGGCACGCAGATATGAAGAAGTGGATTTTGATCTTTCTGTCATTTCTAGGAGCTGATTATTCGATGGCGCAGGAAACGTATGAGGTCCAAACACCTGAAGGCGTTGTCGAGGCGACGAAAACCACTGTTGACGAGTTTCCACAAGAAGTGACCGATATCGAGGAGTCGGTACTCGAAGCGATAAACGCGAACGTCTCACTCGGACCTGCATTCGTACAAGTATTTGTTGCTGACGTCACCGACCCTAGCCTCAAAGACTACGATGAGGCTTTTAGGAGATGGCAGGACGCGGTTTCCAAGGGCGACACAGATATTGCCGACAGTACAGTTATCGATTTGTTCGGGAGCATTCTTGGCAATTTGCTCGTCTCCAATCTCGATATGAAATGGGTTCGAGTCGTGGATCAATATGGCACCGACTACGCCGTAAAAGGAAGGTCTACCGAAGTCTTCGCTTACCCATTTTCCACCGTCGCCAAACGCGTAGACCGAGGCGAGTACGATTTCATGTACAACGTCTACTATGCCATTAGTCAGTCGATGGACAGTGGCGAATACCTTGAGAAAAAGTCGGAAGACAACTGATTTCCGCTTACATCAACGGCAGGTTCTGGCCGAGAGCAGAGATTTTCTAGGAGTCAGATTGAGCGGCGGCTTGCTGCAACAGCGGTCGCTCGTGACCGACGTTACCGCGGTAACGCGTCCGACAGGCCGCAATGGTTTGCTTAGCTGACCCTCGGTCGAACTGTTGTAAACTGTCAGCCTCTGACCCGAACCAGCCATTCGATTTGCGAGACAGAATGTGATTCTTTATGAACTGCCGCGAATGAAAATAGCCGCCCTATGTCTAGGCGCAATTAGTTTCGTAGGCGCTCACGTTTTAAACGTCTCGATTCTAGCTTTCGTCTATGGCGATGTTAGTTCAGAGGTTTCGCCGGTTTTTGATGTGATTTTCGAATATAGCTTTTGGGTAGTATTCGTCATTCCGGGCATCGTTGCAGCAGTTTTCGCGAAGGAGCGACGCCTACTCCACGGTTTCGCCGTTGGTTCAATAGCGGGAGCGCTTTCGGTTCTTTTCGTTCTGTTCAACACCCCTCCGGGCGAGAGTATCAATGTATTCTCGGCCGTTAGGATAATCGCGTGGGCCGTCGTGCTATCCACGGTTGGCGGTGCGATCGTTCGTGTTCTTGAGTACGGAATACGTCGTTGACTGGCACAACGATTCACTTGATCGGGCGGCCGCTTCTGGCCGATTCTGTTGAAAAACTCGTTATTGAAGCCGCCATTGTTGTCGCGATTTCATCGATTCGAGTTCTTTGATCCGGCGTAGCCGGATTTTTTGTTTTCTATTCGGTATTTTCGCTCAAGTTACTGCCATTTGGCTGATTTTGGGCGGACCTGTCCCTAGGCATTTCGCCATGCGTCTTAAGTTCTGTGCCGTCGCGGTGAGCAGGAACTCGTCCTGAGCACCACTCATGCCGCGTAATCGCAAGCGGTCCACCTTCAGGATGCGCTTCATGTGGGCAAAGAGCATCTCGACCTGCTTTCTCTGCCTTCGTGTTCGTCGATAGGCCGGCGTCTTCCTGATCGCGCGAGCAACATCCCGCGCCGGCTCGTACACGCTGCGCGTGACCTTGCGGATCTCGGTGTTGGGACAGCACTGTTCCTTCATCGGGCAGGCATCGCAGTCCTGCTTCCTGGACCGGTACTTGATCTCCTTGGCCTTGGTCACGCCGGTGCGCGGCTTGTTGAAGTTGCGCCAGAAGCGACGTAGCTCGTTGCCGTTGGGGCAGGTGTAGATGTCGGTCTCCGCATCATAGGTAAAGTCGGAACGGCCGAAGCGATCTTCTTTCTCGTTGCCGCGATCCCAGACCGGCACATGCGGTTCGATCTCTGCGTCATTCACCATCCAGTCAAGGAACTCGGCCGTGCCATAGGCCGTGTCACCGATCAGCTTCTTCACTTCTATGCCGAAGCGATCCTTCACCCTCTCGATCATGGTCTTGGTCGACCACACCTCCGGCGTTCTGAGTGCCGGCGTTGCTTCAACGTCAACGATGATGCCGTTGTCGATGTCCACCAGGTAGTTGGTCGAGTACGCATAGTACGCCGGGCCACCCAGCACGGCGGTCCAGCGCGCCATCGGGTCGGTCTGCGAGACCTTCTTCGGCGGTGTTGCCGGCGCACCGTCGGCCTCGATCGAGTCCAGGTACTCGTTGATGGCGCGGCTGCCGCCGCCCCAGTCATCGTCGTCGTCCTCGTGATGCTTTTGCTTGCTGGCATCGGCCTTCACCACCGAGGCATCGACGGCAAAGCCTTCGGCACCGATCAGGCCTTCTTCCATACAGCGCTTCAGGACCTCTTCGAAGACGAAGCGGAACACCTCCGAGTCGCGGAACCGGCCATGCCGGTTCTTCGAGAAGGTCGAGTGATCCGGCACCTTGTCAGTAATGCTGAGCTTGCAGAACCAGCGGTACGCCAGGTTCATCGTCACTTCGTAGCACAGCTGCCGTTCTGAGCGGATCCCGCAGCAGTAGCCGATCAACAGCATACGGATCATCAGCTCGGGGTCGATCGACGGACGGCCCGTGTGGCTGTAGAACGGTGCGAGATGTTCTCTCAGGTTAGAAAGGTCGAGTACGCGATCGATATCACGAAGCAGGTGATCCTGCGGGACTATCTCGTCGAGATTGAACGCGTAGAACAGTTCGTCCTGCGCCTTGTCGTTGCTTCCCATCATCCGGGATCGCTCCGGCAATCAACACGCAGCAATTATCTCATTGACGTAAGATCAGTAGGAGTTTTTCAACAGAATCGGCCGTAAGCGGCCCGATTCAGATCGGGAAATCCGTTAATCCGAGCGGCTGCTTCTTGAAATAGCGGTCACCCAACCCCGACGTTTTCGCTGAAACGTCACTACGCGCGATAGTTAAAGTAGTTTCGAGGTATTCCGCCACGCGGCGGATCGTCGCCGCAAGGCGGGCTCCCACAAAGCGAGGATTCGCCGGCAAGCCACCTCCTACCCCCCCCTCCGACAAAAAAAGCCGCGAACCCGAAGGTCCGCGGCTTTGTCAAGAGCGACGAATCGTTTGTTCGAACCGGCTTACTGGAAGCGGTAGCCAACCTCAACGCCGTACGTGATGCCGATGTCACGCGAAGTGAATGGCGTACCGAACAGGATAGAGATGTCGCGGATGCCGCCGAGCAGCTTCTGGTCGAGCAGGTTCTTGCCCCAGAGCGCTGCGGTCCACTTGTCGTCTTCGCTGGTCCAGCCGAAACGGGCATTCAGCTCTTCGCGATCTTCGTAGAAGCCCGGGAACAGCGGGTTCGGCGTTACTTCGTTGAAGATGTAGTCGACCCGCATGTCGAGCGCGCCGAAGCTGAGCTCTGGCATCCAACCGAGCGTCACAGTGTAGTCCGTATCCGTCGAACTACTGTTGACCTCAGTCACGAGCTCGCCGCTCGAGTTGTAGAACGGATCCCATACCTCGTCGGCGTCACGCGCCGTGGTCGACAATGCCGCGCGGAACGAGTCCGTGATGTACCAGTCCGCCACAAGCTCGATACCGGACACCTCGAAGTCGCCCGAGATGACGCGCGGAATCGGGTTTGGCTGACCCGGTGGCAGCGTGTCGACCGTGCGCTTGCGGCCCTCTACCGTCATGTCGAAGTAACTGAGCTGCAGGCGCAGGCGGTCGCCGAAGAAATTACCCTTAAGGCCAAGTTCGAAGTTCTCGGACTCTTCCGGACGAATCGGGACGAGCGACGTTTCGACATCCAGCGAGTCATAGCCGCCCGCGATGTAACCGGTCGAGTACGAGGCAAACATCTGCGCGCTGTCCGTGACCTGGAATCGTGCGACGGCACGGCCGGAGATATTGTCCCAGTCATGATTGGCTACGAGCGTTCCGGTACGCGCCTCCTCGAAACCCTCAATCGGCACGAACACGAGGTCCGGCGTTCCCGGACGGATCGCCGAAAACGTGTTCGGCGGATTGCGCCAGCTGAACGTCTTGTCATCGGCGCTGTAGCGCAGGCCGACAAGAATGTTCCACCGATCGGTCAGCTGGTAATCGACATCGCCATAGATGCCGAGGTTTTTGAACTTACCATCGTTGAAGTAGTACTCGCTCCACGGTGAGCCCGCAAAGCTCGGGCCAACCAGCGGTCCGGGAAAGGCGGGTTGTACGAGGTCGTAGAAGAGGTCACCGGTCAACGCCACATCCGTCGGTGTCGCTGGCACACCAGCAACCAGGTTAAGCGTCAGCGCCATCGTCAGCGGGTCCCAGAGATGCTGCATGTCGGGGTACACCGGCAAGCCGAGCTGCTGCTGCAGTGCGGTCAACGCTTCCTGCTCAGTAAGTTCGATCCAGTTCGGATCATCAGGGTCGGTAATTCCGAACATGGCATTGACCTGTTGGGTCACGACATCGACGACACCGCCGCGTACTTCGGACGTAACCGCACGCATGACCGAGTCGACGTTTGTATTAACCGGAATTTCCTGGTGCGTGGTCTCGCTCGAATAGTTAATGCCAAAAACCGCGTTCCAGCGATCGTTCGAGAATGCGAATTGCAGCTCGGTGTAGAGGATGTCGGAGTTCTCGATGTTATCGGTATCGAGATAACGATCGATCTCCATCGTGCCGTCTTCGTCCTGCTTGTTGATCGTGTCGAACGAGCGGTAGCCGGCGATAAACTTGACGGCCCAATTGTCATTCATGTCGTGATTCAACTTGACGTTGGCCGACCACATGTCGCGTGACTCTTTGCCGTCGACAACGTCATTGAAGATCACGTCGCAGCGCGGATCGTCAGGGCACGCCGACCATTGGCTAAGACCGACAGCGGGTCGCGGCGCATTATCAACCGTGTCGACGTCGAGTGATACCTGCAGATCGGTTCGATCCGACTTGTCCCACAATAACGATGCGCGCACGGCGATGTTGTCCTGTTGGCCGGGATCGCGTTCGCCGGGCGCGAGGTTCGTGATGTAGCCATCGCGCTGGTTGCTCAGGATGTTGAGTCGCGTGTACAGCTTATCCGTAAGCGGGATGTTCGCCATGCCCTCGACGCGGAACAGGTTGTAGTTGCCGAAACGCGTCTTGATGAACGCTTCCTTTTCGGGTTGCGGACGCGTCGGCACCATGCTCACAACGCCTGCGGCCGCATTGCGCCCGTACAGCGTACCCTGCGGGCCCTTCAGCACCTCGACACGTTGCAGGTCCGTGAACGATGCGGTCGTCGCCGCGCGCGGCACATAGACTTCATCGTAGAAGGTCGCTACTGACGGATCGCCACCGGTCGAAATATTGGGCGCCGATACACCGCGGATCGTGATGCTGGCCTGGGTCGGGTTAGTGCCGACCTCGAAGCCCGGGATAAAGTCCTGGATGTCCTGCAGGTTCAGGGCGCCCGTGTCGGTGATGTCTTTGCCCGTAAACACGTCGAGCGTCATCGGAACTTCGAGCTCGCTCTGCTCACGCTTCTGGGCGGTGACGGTGATCTCCTCGAGCATCGTTTCCTGCGCGCTCGCTGAGGCTGGAATAGCGGACGCGACGGCCACGCATACGGCGGTAATGCCTGCGCCGGCGGCGCGGGTCGAAAAAAGCGGTTTCATGCAGCTCCCCCCTGTGAAACAGGTCTTTCATTTTTAGTACAACAGTGCAATTAGTACGGGAAAAAACCCCGAATCGCAACACCCCTGTTCTGCTATAGTGCCCGATTCCAAATGGAGCAAGCTATGACAATTGCTAAATCGGGCGACACGGTTCGCATCCACTACACAGGCACTTTGGATGACGGTACCCAGTTCGACAGTTCAGCCGGACGCGACCCGCTCGAATTTGCCCTCGGAGGCGGCCAGGTTATTCCCGGCTTTGACGAAGCCGTTGACGGCATGAGTGTCGGGGAAAACAAAACTGTCACGATTGCGCCCGAGCAAGCCTACGGCGAGCGTCACGACCAGCTGGTGCAGGAAGTACCGAAGTCGGTATTGCCGGATGAGATCTCGCCCGAGGTCGGCATGCAATTGCAGAGCCAGAGCCCCGAAGGCCATGTCATGAACCTGGTCGTAACGGAAATTGGCGAAGACGCGATTACGGTCGACGGTAATCACCCGCTTGCTGGCCAGGCCCTGACGTTCGCCATCGAGCTCGTCGAAATCGTCTAGTTTATGCACGAGCTGTCGGTCTGCATGTCGCTGCTGGAACAGATCCAGGAAATCGCGGCGGAACGTGGCGCAGCTCGGGTCGCGCGAATCGAGTTACAAATAGGTCCGCTCTCAGGCGTTGAGGCGGACCTGTTGCTTAATGCCTGGCCAATCGCAGCGGCGGGGAGCATCGCCGATAAGGCGGACATTAACATCGAAGCCACGGACATCGTTGTCCGCTGCAGCGCTTGCGATGCGGAGACCCGGGCGAGCACCAACAAGCTGGTATGCGGGGCCTGTGGCGATATGCGTACGGCGCTTGTCAGCGGTAACGAATTGATCCTGCGGCGTATCGAACTCGACGCCGCAACCGGCTAGCAGATCCGCGGTAGCGGATCGTCCTCGAGTTCTTCGAGGAAGCGCTCTCCACCCAACGGCGTTTCGAGGATCACGCGTTTTTCATTTGCGTCGATGCGACCGATGCGCTCGGCATCCTTGCCGTCCGGTAATGCTCGCCAGATCGCCAATGCTTCGTCCGCCTGCTCCGGCGCCAGGATTGCAACCACGCGGCCTTCGCAGGCCAGGTAGTAAGGATCGTAGCCGAGCATGTCGCACACCGACTGCACGGGCTCGCGCACGGGTACGGTCGCTTCGAATCGGACACCAAGGCCCGTGGCACGCAGGATCTCGTGCCCGATGGAGGCAATCCCGCCACGTGTCGGATCACGCATGAAGCGCAGTCCGTCGAGCGCCATCAGCGGCTCGGTTAGCGACATCACCGGACCCGCGTCCGAGACCAGGTCGCCACGCAGACCGAACTCTTCACGTGCCAGCATCACCGCGGTACCGTGGTCTCCGATCGGACCGCTGACGATCATGACGTCGCCATCCCGGATCTTGTCGAGCGCCGGCTTTACACCGGGCAGGCGCACGCCCACTCCGGTGGTTGCAAGATAAATACCGCCACCCTCGCCGCGTCGGACCACCTTGGTGTCGCCGGCACTGATACGCACGCCGGCTTCAACGGCAGCTTCTGCGAGGCTCCTGACGATCCGCTCGAGGCGCTCGACCTCGAAGCCCTCCTCGATAAAGGCATTCAGTGTCAGGTACATCGGCCGCGCCCCGGCTACGGCAAGATCGTTGGTCGTGCCATGAATGCAAAGCGAACCGATGTTGCCGCCCGGGAACTCGAGTGGCTGCACCGTAAAGCCGTCGGTCGTGATCATGACGTCGCCGTCGCCGAGATCGATTTCGACAGCATCCGCCTGCACGTCGAGTTCGCTCGCTGACAGCGCTTTCGCGAAGATCTCCTCGATCAGTTCGCGCATGAAGCGGCCGCCGTTACCGTGCGCCAGTGAAATTCGATCGTCATCCATTTTCGTTCTGCCTCGCGGCAACTTCGGCCGCTTGTCCGTAACTCAATGCCGCGTCATTGCAGGGCAACACCTGCGGCAGGTAAACATCAAACCCATCTTCTTCAAGCAGGTCGATTACATGCTCGGTAAGAAAGCGATTCTGGAACACGCCACCGCCAAGCCCTACCTGGCCGATGCCGCGGCGCTCGCGCGCCGCCCGCGCTTGTGCAAGCAACGCGTGCGCCATGCTCGCATGGAAGACCTCGGCTCGATGTGTGTCTGCAAGTGTCGCGTCGCTAATCAATTCGAGCAAAGGCTGCCAGTCGCTGCAAAGTACATCGCCTTCAAGTAGCGGTAACTCGATGGCCGCGGCCCGCCGCTGGCACAGCGCTTCGAGTTGCATCGGCCCCTGCGCTTCGAAACTCGCGATCGGCGCACTGGAGATCATGGCTGCAGCGGCATCGAACAAGCGGCCTGCGGCGCTGCTCGTCGGGCAGTTGATGCCGCGTTCCCACGCCATCCGTGCGATGCCGTCGTCGTCGGGCACCTCGATGTCCAGACCGCAATCCCAGTAGAGGGCTGCGGCGCTGCGCCAGGGCTCGCGACCGGCTTTGTCGCCACCGGGCAGACGGAACGGACGCAAGCTGGCAAATCGCCGCCAATTGCCGGGCGTTCCGAGAAATGCCTCACCACCCCACAACGTGCCGTCGCGACCCAGACCGACGCCGTCCCACGCGAATACGAGTGCGTCACCCGTAAATCCTGCTTCGGCTGCGACCGCGCTGGCATGCGCTTCATGGTGCCAAACCTGCTCGACCGGCAATCCCTGGCGCTGCGCCCACCGATGTGTGGTGTAGCCGGGGTGCGCATCGCAAACAATGCGCGTGGCAACAACGCCGTACAGCGCCTGCAGGTCGTTGGCAACCTGCTCGAACACGTCGAGACTGCGCGGACTGTCCATCTCGCCAATATGTGGTGATACGACGACACGATCGTCCCAGCTCAGCGCCAAGGTACCCTTCATGTGGCCGCCAACGGCAAGCAACGGCTTACGCTGCGTCCACGGGATATGCAATTCTCGAGGCGCGCAACCGCGTCCGATACGAATCGGTCGCGCGACATTGGCGACGCGTCGATAGACCGGATCGTCCGCCGGCTGGACGATGGGTCGGTTGTGCTGCAGGAATGCATCGGCGATGTGGGCGAGTCTCTGCCGTGCTTCGACATTGTCAGTCAGTACCGGCTCGCCGCTGACGTTGCCCGACGTTGCAACGATTGGTTTGCCAAGCGCATCGAGCAGCAACTGGTGCAGGGGGCTGTACGGGAGGAACATGCCGATTTCGCCGAGGTCCGGCGCAATCGACGGTGCGAGATCGCCATCAGTTCGGCGCGTCGCGAGCACGATGGGTCGCATGGGCGACGCAACAGCTGCCACTTCGGCAGCTTGTGGCTCGACATAGCGACGGGCGATGTCGAGGCCGTCTTCGCCCGCCACCGGAAACATCACGGCGAGTGGTTTGTGCGGCCGCCGCTTGCGCTCACGCAGTCGCGCAACGGCTTGTTCATTCGTCGCGTCACAAACCAGGTGATAACCACCGACACCCTTCACTGCGACAGTTTCGCCGGCATTGATTGCGGCGACCGCTGCCGCCAGGGCCGCATCGCTGTCGTCAACCGTCGGTTGACCTGCCGTTTCAAAACTCAGGTGCGGGCCGCACTCAGCGCATGCAACGGGCTCTGCGTGAAAGCGACGGTCGGTCGGGTCGCTGTACTCCGCTGCGCAAGCCGGGCACAACGGAAACCCCGCCATGCTCGTGTTCGGCCGGTCATACGGTAACGCCTCGATGAGCGTGTAGCGTGGGCCGCACTGCGTGCAATTGATGAACGGATAGCCGTATCGGCGGTTGCTCGAATTGCGCAATTCGCGCCGGCAGTCGTCGCACATGAAGTAGTCCGGCGGCACGAAGATCTGCGCGTCGGCGTCTTCGATACTGTCGATGATCTCGAACGTCTCGGGTATGGGAAGCTCAGCGGTAACATCCTCGACGAGAGTCGGCGCCGACAGCGGCGGCGCATCGGCAAGCAGGCTTGCAATAAAGCGCTCGACATCCTCATCCGAACCTGCAGCGACGACTTCGACTTCGCCAAGCTGGTTCTGTACGGATCCCGTGATGCCATGCGCCAAAGCCTGGCGATAAACAAAGGGACGAAAACCGACGCCCTGCACATGACCGCGCAGGCGAATGCGTCGCGCGACTCTCACGCCGCCGACGTGTTCTCGCGGATTCCGGACGACCACCAGATGCGACACGCGCCTTCGTCCGACACCATGCACGGGCCGATTGGTTTACGTGGCGTGCAGGCGCGGCCATACAGGCGGCACTCGTTGGGGTAGATCTTGCCGAGCACAACACTGGCGCAATCGCAGCCAGGTGGCATTTCGCCAACGCGCCTGCGCGACTCGTCGGCGTAGGAACGGAACACCTTGCGCGCGTCATGTGCGGCATAGGCCTCGCGTAATGCATAGCCAGACTTCGGTATGACGCCGATACCGCGCCAGTTGGCGTCAACGACTTCCATGACTTGCTCGAGCTGGCGCCTGGCCTCGATGTTGCCGCCGGGGCGCACGACCTCGGGGTAGCAGTTTGCGAGTTTTGCGCCGCCATCATGCAGCTGGCGTACGACGGCATACATCGCGGCAAGAAGCGAATCAGGCATGAACCCGGCAACCGCGGACGGGATACCGTGTTTGTCGGCAACGAACTCCCACTCCTCTGGACCCATGACCGTCGAGACGTGGCCCGGTGCGATCAGCGCATCGAAACCGGGCGTTCCGGAGTCGAGCAACATAGCCACAGCCGGCCATGTCAGGCGTCCTGACAGCAGTACCAACAGGTTGTCGGGCGCGCCTTCGGCAAGCATGGCCGCGACCGGTGCCGTCGTCGTCTCAAATCCCGCCGCAAAGAACACGACCTTGCGTGCCGGGTTCTCTTCTGCAATGCGCACAGCCTCGGTCGGCGACGCGATCGGACGAATGTCCCCGCCCGCCGCTTTCGCCTGTTCGAGCGAGCGCGGTTCGCGCTTCGGCACATTGACCGGCACGCGCAGCATGTCGCCGAACGCGACCAGCGTGATGTCTTCGTTGAGCGCGAGCTGGATAGCTTCGTAGACGTCTTCCTCGGGACAGATACAAACCGGGCAGCCTGGTCCGGGAACGAGTTCAATGTTTAACGGCAGGACGCCGCGCAGGCCGGCAACGGAAATCGAACGTTCATGTCCACCGCACACATTCATGATGCGCAGCGGCTTTTCGACGCCGAGGTCCTGCAGCGCAGCCAGCCAGTCTCCGGCCTGCCGCGCCATCAGCGCACGGCCTCGAGCTCGCTGCGCAGCCAGGCGACCCAGTTTTCAAGCCCGTCGCCCTTGCGCGCGGAGATCTCGTACAGCGGCGCCTCGCTGGCCAGTTCGCGCAGACACTTCTCGGCATAGGCCGGATCGAAGTCGTCGAGTACGGGCAGCAAGTCGGCCTTCGAAATCAGCACGAGGTCTGCAGCCCGAAACATCACCGGGTACTTGGCGGGCTTGTCGTGCCCCTCGGGTGTCGACAACAGCGCAACATTTTTGTGTTGGCCAAGATCGAAACTTGCCGGGCAGACCAGGTTGCCGACGTTCTCGATAAACACGATGTCTACATCGTCTATTTCGAGTTCATGCAATGCGTCATGCACCATGTGCGCATCGAGGTGGCAGGCGCTGCCCGTTGTTATCTGCACGGCGGGAACGCCCTGCTTGCGAATGCGATCGGCGTCGTTCTCGGTTTCGAGATCGCCTTCGATGACGGCGATCTTCAGATCGCCGTCCAGCGCTGCGGCCGTCGCTTCCAGCAATGCCGTCTTGCCGGCGCCCGGTGACGACATCAGGTTTACCGCCAGCGCCGTGCGGCGCGCGAAATGCTCGCGGTTGTGGGCTGCCTGGTGATCGTTGGCGTCAAGCAAGCCTTTCAGGACGTCGACGGACTCGTGATCGGTCGTCGGCGTTACATTGCATCCACAGGTACCGCACATCAGGCCTTCCCCTCAGGACTCAGTGAGAATTTCGTCGAACAGCGCCCAGGATTCGGCCGCTTCATCGGCGGAGACTTTCTGGATTGCATAGCCGACGTGCACCAGGACAAAGTCACCGAGGGCGACGTCTTCGTGCTGCAGCATGAACAGGCTCACTTCCCGTTCGATTCCCTTGGCTTCACAGGTACACTGGTAACCGTCAATCGCGGTTACCTTCATAGGCACGGCCAGGCACATCCGCATGCTCCAGAATTCAATATCACCTGACACTAATGTAGTTTGCCGGGCCGCCAAGCGTCAGCGTGGCCCTCAACACCCGGCTAAGTATATTTGCCTACACACTAATTCCGGATTCCTGCTATGCGTAAAGCCCTGATTTTCCTCTTCCTCAGCTGCACGTGCGCAGCGCTTGCCGACACGCCTCCGGCGATCGTTGCAACCTGCAAGGCCTGCCATGATGAGGACGGGTCGGGCGTCGGCAAACCGTATGTTCCGGTCATCGCCGGGATTCCGCCCGCGCACATCGAAGAGGCGCTGTTCGCATACAAGGACGGCGCTCGAACCTGCGTTCGCGAGCCGGTCATGTGTGAGGCGGCCGCGGCGCTGACCGACGAGCAGGTTGCCGAAGCGGCGGCGTATTACGGCTCACTGCCGCGCTATTCGCACGCGGCGACATTCAGCGAAGAACTTGTCGCGCAGGGCGAGCAGGTTCACAAGCGCCTGTGCGCTCGTTGTCATCTGCCACCTGACGATCCTGATGTGGCAGACGCGGTTGGCATTCCACTGCACGGGCAGCGCGCGGATTATTTGCAGTATGCGCTCGAGTCCTACATAAATGGGAACCGCGAAAACCTGTTGCCCGAAATGGAAGAGAAGATCGGCGCATTGCAGCACGACGAGATACGCGCACTGGTTCACTACTACGTTAGTTACTGACACCCGGAGTTAGCCCATGAGTTATCGGTTCCTGGCGGCGCTTGCTGCCGTACTGGCCTTATCGACCCCTGCCCTGTCCGCGGACGTAACCCTGATACACGCGGGCGAGTTGCTGGCCGTTCCCGGCAAAGCGCCGCAGTCCGAAATGACGATCATCGTTGAGGGCGACCGCATAACCGGCGTGCAGAAAGGCTATGCAGAGATGGACGGCGCAACGGTCGTCGATCTGCGCGACAGCTTCGTACTGCCGGGACTTATGGACATGCATGTGCACCTGCAGGGCCAGCTGGGGCCGGACAACGACCGCGACACACTCAAGATGTCGAGCCAGCTGATGCAGATGCGCAGCCTGCACTATGCGATGAACACGCTCCTCGCAGGTTTCACGACGGTACGCGATGTCGGTTCCTCGGCGCAGGAAATGTACGCCATGCGCGACGCGATCGAGATGGGCTGGGTTGACGGCCCGCGGATCATCGCGGCGGGCGGCGTCGGCATCACCGGCGGCCATGCGGATATCAGCGGCGTCAGCCCCGACCTCATGGACCACTGGACCTCGCCCAACGTATGCGATGGCCCCTACGACTGTCGCCGCGCTGCTCGTAACGTCATCAAGTACGGCGCGGACCTGATCAAGATCACGTCGACCGGCGGCGTCATGACCGAGCGCGCTACCGGCACCGGCCAGCAGATGGAGATGGACGAGTTGCGCGAGGTTGTCCGCGCGGCGGAACGCATGGGCCGCAAGGTAGCGTCCCATGCGCATGAAGAAGAAGGCATCATCGCCGCGCTCGAGGCCGGTGTCGCGTCGATCGAGCACGGCAGCTACACCGGGCCGCGGGCAATCAAGCTTTTCAAGGAAACCGGCGCCTATCTCGTCCCGACGCTACTCGCCGGCAAGACTGTTGCAACGCTCGCCGTCGAAGCGGACTTCATGCCGAAAGAGGTCAAGGAAAAGGCTATCCGGGTCGGTAACGATATGGCCGGCAGCTTCGAAAAAGCCCACAAGGCCGGCGTCAATATCGCCTATGGGACGGACAGCGGTATCTCGCCGCACGGCACCAACGCCGAGGAAGCCGTACTCATGGTTAATGCAGGCATGGCCGAAATGGATGTGCTGGTCTCCGCGACGATCAATGCCGCCGACCTCATCGACATGAGCGATTCGATCGGCACCATCGAGGCCGGCAAGTTCGCCGACATCATCGCGGTCGATGGTTCTCCACTGGACGACATTGCCGAGCTGCTCGACGTCGGCTTTGTCATGAAAGGCGGCAAGGTCTTTAAACAGTGAAGCCGAGCACGCTGCGCATCGGCCATCGCTATCGTCCGACCCGGCTGGCAGAGAGCTATGACGCGATCGTCATCGGCTCGGGCATGGGCGGACTGACGACGGCCGCCCTGCTCAGCGATCTTGGCAAGAAAGTCTGTGTGCTCGAGCAGCACTACACGGCCGGCGGGTTCACGCATTCCTATGAGCGTGAAGGCTACGAGTGGGATGTCGGCGTACACTACATTGGCGAAGTCGGCGCGCCGACACGCACGCGCAAGATGTTCGACTACCTGTCGAGCGGCAACCTCAAGTGGGCCCCGATGGATGCCGAGTACGATCGCTTCTACGTCGGCGACAAGGTCTTCAACGCGAAGGCCGGCAAACAGGAATTCCGCGATAACCTCCTGCGCCAGTTTCCGAACGAGCAGCAGGCAATCGATCGCTACCTGGAGCTGCTCGACCGTTCCGGCGACGCCTTGTCTGCCCTTGGCATGGGCCGCGGCATGCCGGGCTGGCTGCGCGTCCTCGCCAAACCCTGGCTCAACCGGAAAATGCGCGGCGCCTACAGCAAGCTCACATGGAACGTCCTTAGCGAACTGACTGACGATGCAGACCTGATCGCGACCCTGTGCGGCCAGTGGGGCGACATGGGCCTGCCACCGAAACGTTCGCCGTTTATTGCTCACGCGATGATCGCGCGCCACTACCTGTATGGCGGCTTTTACCCGGTCGGTGGTTCCTGGCGCATCGCGGATACGATCATTCCCAAGATCCAGGCCGCGGGCGGTGAAGTTTTCACCTACGCCAAGGTGGAGGAAATCCTCGTCGAGGACGGCAAGGTTGCCGGTGTCCTCATGAGGGACGGCCATCGCATCGATTGCGATTGCGTTATCTCTTCAGCCGGCGTCGACAACACGATCAACCACCTGCTGCCGGCAGAGGTTGCCGAACGATCCGGTTACAAGCGCCGCATCAGGGATGTGCAGCCCAGCGTTGCGCATCTTGGCGTCTACGTTGGCATTAATGGCACGGCCGAGGAGCTCGACCTGCCGCGCACCAACTTCTGGATCTACCCGTCCAACGATTACGACGCTGGCCTCGATGCCTTCCTCGAGGATCCCGAGGCGCCCTTCCCGGTCGTCTACATCTCGTTCCCGTCAGCCAAGGATCCCGACTATGAAAATCGCCATCCGGGAACTTCAACCGTCGAGATCGTCGCTCCCGCACCGTACGAATGGTTCGAGAAGTGGCGCGACGAAACCTGGGGCAAGCGCGGCGACGACTACGAAACGCTCAAGGACGAACTGGGTGAGCGTCTTATGGAAACTCTCTACGAAAAGGTCCCGCAGTTGCGTGGTAAGGTCGGGTACTTCGAAGTTTCAACGCCGCTCTCGACCAACTGGTTTGGCGGCTATCAGCAGGGAGAGCTGTACGGACTGGCGCACACACGCGAGCGCCTCAACCAGAACTGGCTGCGCCCAAAAACAAACATTCCGGGGCTATGGCTGACCGGGCAGGACACCCTGACTTGCGGCGTCACGGGCGCCATGATGTCGGGATTAATCACGACCATGAGCATGGTCGGCGCCAAACAGATGGCGCCGTTGATGCGTCGCATCTACGCCTGATTCGCGTCAGGCAAGTGCTTTGGCGTGCGCTACCAACACGTCGCAGGGCATGTGATCCAGTGCCCGCGCAGCGGTGCTGCCGACGATCCGCTGCTTGAGCTTCGAGCGATCGAGCGCCCCCATAACGACCAGGCTTGCGCCCTTGTGTTCGGCAAACGCCGGTAGCACTTCGTCGGCGCGCCCGGGCAGCAGATGCACGGTCGCCGGATCCAGGTCGTTCGAATCCGCCAGGCTGCGCAACGCCTGCTCATGCTCCTTGCGCATATCCGAGTTGAGTTTGTCGACATCGAGCTTGCCGGGCTTGATCCGCCAGGTCGCTCGTGAACCGATCTCGTCCAGTGACTGGTAAGTGTGAATGACCTGCAGGCTTCCACCGCAAGCATCGATAACATCCCGCGCCGCCTCGATAATCCTGTTGTCGAGATGCGCAGGCTTGTCATGCGCATGCAGCGGATCGACGGCTGCAACGACCACGGTTGGTTCGCGCCACTCACCGGGCTTGACGATCCACAGTGGATACTCGAGCTCGCGGATCAGGTCCCAGTCGGATATCGAGATCGATGCGCGTTCGCTGGGACTGTGATAGTGCGTACCCTTGACCACGTAACGCGGCTGCCTGGCGGCCGCCTCGCGACGTATCAGGCCCGCGACGTCGCGGTCTGTCGAGCGATTGATTTCGTAAGTGACGCCAGCGGCTTCGATTGAAGCGACCAATTCATCGACTGCGGCGTCCTGCGATTGCCGAATACTGTCAGCGATATGCTGGGATTCGAACAGGTAGACATACGCGTTACCAAGATAATCCGTGACCGGATCACTGACCAGCAGGTGCAGGTTGCAGTTGAGAGTTTTCGCCAGCCACGTGGCACGGTCGACGACCTGCCTCGGGTAGTTGTCGAATTCCACGACGCAAAGGATGTTGCGGCTCATGGGGCGACCTCCTTTTTGTTCTGCTCACCCCTACCGTACTCGCCGATTGTTACAGCTTCACTTCGTATAATTACGCATTGGTGACCGCGGCGTACACGAGACGAATTGCGGTCAATGTAAGCAGGACACGAAAAACGAGATGAAAGGTGCGTTCGGAGACCCGATCGATGATCAGCTTGCCAACCCAGGTACCCACAAAGGCAGCGATGATGGACAGCACGATCGTTGCCAGGTAGGGCCCGTAGTCGAAACCGTTAAGGGCATAACCGGCGATCTTGAATACACCCATGCCGGTCAGCGCAATGGCCATGGTGCCGACGACCTGCCGCCGCCCGAGCCCGGTGTGCAGGATCAGGGCGTGCAACAAAGCGCCGTAGGCGAACAGGGTAGACAGGAACGAGTGTATGAACCCGACAACAGCCCACGGATGTCGAATACGGGGCCGCCAGCTGATAGCTGGCAGCCAGATCGCCACGAGCATGACGACCGCGATGGCAATACCAATCGCCCGTGCCGGCAATTCGACGTAGATGCGCGCGGCAATCGCAACCGCGATAGCACTACCAACCAGGAAAGGCCCGGCGATACGCCAATCGATGTGGTCGCGAAACAGAATCGCTCGGGAGGTCGTCGAGCCGATCAGCAGCGTCGAGTGAATCGGAACGACCGCCGTGATTGGAAGTACGGCACTCGTGGTGGCAAGGACAATTAAGGCCCCTCCACTCGAGAACGCGGCATTGCACACGGCTGCAACAAAACTGCCAAAAACGATCACGTATAATGCGCCATCGATTCCAAATAACGCCGTCACATGCTCCATGCAGTCTCCAGGTAGTTTCGCCAGGGCCCGCTCCGCCCCCGCGCGTATCCTAGCGCTGTTCCTGGCGCTCGTCCTGCTGCACAGCTGTTCTGCGGAGAAGGAACAGGACCTGACCGTCTCGCTGGTTGGGTTGAATGACGTGCATGGCCAGCTGCTGCCGCAGGAAGAGAAGCGTGGCATGGTCGTCGTTGCAGAATACATCGATGCGCTGCGAATTACGGCGCAGGCTCGCGGTGACGAAGTACTGGTCATCGACGCCGGCGATATGTGGCAAGGCACGCTGGAATCGAACATCGAGGAAGGCGCGCCGATGGTCGCCGCGTACAACGCCCTCGGCGTTGCAGCCGCTGCAATCGGTAACCATGAATTTGACTTCGGTCCGGTTGGTCCTGACGCAATACCCACCCGGCCCGGACAGGATCCGCGTGGCGCGTTGCGCCAGCGTGCACGTGAGGCCACCTTCCCCTTACTGGCGGCCAATCTCATCGACGAACAAACCGGTGAGTTAGTTGACTGGGAAAACGTCTACCCATCCGTGATGCTCGAGGTCGGCGACATCAAGGTCGGCGTGATCGGCGTAATGACACGCAATGCGCTGGTGACCACGATCGCAGCCAATACGATCGGACTGCAAGTCACGCCGCTACCGGAAGCAATCATCCGTGAGGGCGAGGAGCTGCGCGCAGAAGGCGCAAATCTCATTATTGTCACAGCGCATGCGGGCAGTCGCTGCGAGTCATTCGACGACCCGAATGACACGTCTTCCTGCGAAATGGACGGCGAAATCATGCGCGTCGCGCAGGAGCTGCCGCCCGGCCTCGTTGACCACATCGTTGCCGGCCACGTGCACCGGGGCATTGCGCATATCGTCAATGGTATCTCGATTACGTCGGCGTTCTCGAGCACGCGCGCCGTGAGCCGTACCGATTTCATCCTCGATCGACGCAGCGGCGACTTGCTTGAACGACGCGTCTACGCGCCGACCGATCCGCTGGAAGCAAGCCTCGGCGACGCTGGCAAGGTAAGAGCTATCGCTCATATGGCACGCGACAACGCCGACGCTCTCAAGAGTGAAGCGCTCGGCGTGACCCTGACTGCAGAGTTCGCACTCAAGCCCGACATCAATGCGGCGCTCGGCAACCTGTTTACGACGGCGGTGCTCGAGTCCTTTGATGCCGATATCGCGATACACAATGTTTTTGGCGGTATTCGCAACGGCCTGCCTGCGGGCCCGCTCACCTTCGGTGATGTGTATGAAGTGTTTCCATTCGACAACGTCGTGACGATTCACGTACTCACAGGACGTGAGCTGCGCACATTGATCACACGCCATGTCGGGCTGCACCGCAAGCCGGGATTCGCCGGGATGCGCGTTACGGCGAGCTGCGCTAATGGCAAGGTCGACGTCAGCATGCGCCTCGACAATGGGCGCAAGATTGCTGACGACGACATGGTGCGTGTGGTCGCCAACGACTTTCTCGCTTTCGGCGGTGACGACATCCTGACCACGGCGATTCCCGCCGAGGGCTTCGAGATTGACTATTCATTACCACGGACGCGAGACGCCCTCGTCGCATGGCTCAAGGCCCGCGGTGGGGAACTCGACCCCGCCGACTGGCGCACTCACGACGAGCCGCGCTGGCAGCTGGATAACATAATCCCCGAAGAATGTGGCGCATAGGGGTTATACTGAGTCCACGCGCGACAAACACAAAAAGAACACCCCGTAAGCTAACAAACAAATAAAACTCAAGGGTGCAGGGATGATATCGAGAGCGAGGAGCGCACTGGCGCTTTGCGGACTGTTTTACCTTGTCAGCGGCAGCGCGCTGGCACAGAGTTTTGTCGAACAGAATTCCAACGTAGTTGGGCGCACCCCGCCCGGATACTACCGCGGCATTCCTGCGATGCAGGACAACGAGGTCAGCTGCGCGATCAACCCGATCCTGCCGCGCAACATCGTGTGTGCGTGGAACGCCAGCGGCGGTTCCGACGACCTGATCGGCGATACCTGGCTGCGCTTCTCCGAGTCACTCGACGGCGGCCGTACCTTCCTCAATCGTTACCTGAATGGGAGCAATCTCGACCCGGCCACGAGCACAGGGCAGCAGTTCGCGGCCGACCCGGTCATGATGTGCTGGCCCGGCGGCTGCGGCACGATCATGCTCGCCAGCACGCGTGGCGAGTCCGGCGGCACGGGCGGCGGCATCTACATGCAGTGGATGGCCGACCTCAACACCGAGTCCGGCTTCCGCAAGGCCTTCAAGACGACACTCGACCAGGTCTACAACTCAACCGGCAGCAAGTTTGCGGATAAACCGCACGCGCTCTACATTCTCGACGAGCAAAGCCCGGGGACAGTGACCGTTAACTTTGACGTCGACACGCCGGCGGGCGACACCATTACGATTTCACGCGAATGGCCCAAGGCGCGCATCATCGTCGTTTTCGCACTGTTCAATCCGAGCAAGAACGACATCGAGATACTCTCGATGTACACCGACGATTACGGCACCAACTGGAGCAACCCCAAGCAGGTCGCCGTGACATCCGGCCGCGACCAGGGCGTCAGCGTCGCTGCAATCGGCGACACCGTCTTTTACGGTTTTCGCCGCTTCGCGAACAAAGGTGACACCGATGATTTCATGGGTGTGGTGTCCAATGATCGCGGCGACAAGATCGGCAAGCCATTCATCGTCGCTGAAGACGTCTGCGTGTACGACTCGCCGACTTTACCGGCTGTTGAAGACAGCTCACTGGCTGCGGCTCGCACCAATGACTTTCCCTGGGTCAGCCAGGACGGCTCGAAGTTCGTCATGGTGTACTCGGAGCGCCGGCGTAGCCCTGGCGGTGGTTGCCTCACCGATCTGAGTGAACCTTCCGACTCACGCATCGTCGCGACGGTCGGTTCCGCCAATGGCAAGAATTGGTCGACCCCGCAGGAAGTCGCTCCAAGTCTCGAGCATGGCTTTCAGTTCATGCCGGTCATCGACTGTTCGCTGGGGATGTGCCAGGTCGCATGGTGGGACTCACGCCGCGACAGCCAGCGCACCCGCGATTTCCTGCTCCAGGCCGATGCCGACGGCAACCCATTTGCCCTGCTCTCGCTGGACTACTTCGAGAGCGTGCCATTACTCGCCGACTTCCACTTGCCGTTCAACCCATCTGTTTCACGCATGGGTTACCAGTTCCGGCGCACGGCCGATATGTACACGCGCAAGATTCGCCTGACCAACAGCGGTATCGAGACGCTCGGCGAAGAGGTACGCGCGTCGCGCTATCGCACCGGCCTGTACCAGAATCCGGGCGAGTCGCTGCCCATACTTATCGAACGCGAGAACAATCCGTTCAACGTCAAGGCCTACAAGAGCAACAGCGTGCCGTTCATGAGCGACTACAGCAGCTTGACCTCGATCAAGCATCGCTACGTGTTCGATCCGAGCGATCTGGCGCAGGCGCCGTTCTGGGAAAGCAACGCGTCGCCGAACCCGCTGAACCCGGATGAGGAGCCGCTGTTCTGGCTGAGCTGGACCGACGCGCGCAATATGCGCGGCCAGATCTACACCAATGAGATCGACGGGCAGCCACCCTATACGCGCACACCCGACCAGTCCATCGTCGCCGACAACGAGCCGCGCGGCCCCGGATTTGCTCACACACCCGAACTCGCCGAATCGGTCGAAGACTTCAATCCGGGCGCCGGCTTCTGCACCCCGATCGCCAATCCGCCGGCGGCCGGGACACCCTTCATTGCAATACACAATCGAATCAAGGACTCGGACATCTATGGCGCGCTGATCGAGAATCGTTCGACAGCGTGGTCATTGAATCCGACCAAGACGCTGGGACTGATCCAGCGAACCTATGTCGTTGTCGTCGAGAATGAGGGCGAAGACGGCAAGGTATTCCGGATGCAGATTGCCAATCAGCCGCTTGGCTTTGACGACTCGCCGAAGACCGCTCGCGCTTCCTGGAAGCAATTGCCGTTCGATCTTGATGACCCGGACTTCCAGACCCTGGCGCCGACCACGGAAATCTTCGAAGCGGTGGGGCCGCGCTCGAGCGTTTCGGTGGCCTTATTCCTGGTCTCGGACGAATCCGTTAACCCGGTCACTGTGAACATCTTCGACGTCACCGGCGGAGGTACAGGCGAACTCGTGAATTCAGTCGTCGTGAACGGCGCCATCGAGGCCGGTCCGCTACTCGATGGCAGCGGCCAGCCGAACGTGTTCGAAACGCACAACCCGTTCGTGTACGCGCCGGACCTTGCTAACCCGGACCACTACAATCCCGGCCACTACACATTCGATCAGCAGAACCCGGACCAGTTCAATCCCGATCAGTACAACCCGGACCAGTTTAATCCTGACCTGTTCAACCCGGACCTGTTCAATCCCGATCAGTTCAACCCGGACCAGTTCAACCCGGATCAATTCAATCCCGATCAGTTCAACCCGGACCAGTACAACCCCGATCAGTTCAACCCGGACCTGTTCAATCCCGACCAGTTCAACCCGGATCAGTTCAACCCGGACCTGTTCAATCCCGACCAGTTCAACCCGGATCAATTCAACCCGGACCAGTTCAACGTTTCATTAAGCAGCTCGGACGATCTGCACAACCCGGAGATTCCCGACCCGGATCTCACCAATGTACAACGTGATCCCGGCGGCCTGGTGTCGAAAGTCGACGTCAACTTCGGCCTGCAGAATATCGGCAATACGCTGACGCCGTACACGGTCGATTTCGCGATCTCGGATCCCGAAGTGCTGGAACTCATCACATCCGGGCAGATCGCCACCCAGCTCATCGCGTGGCAGGACAAGCAGATCGACGATGTGCAGTTGTGCGCCCCGCGACTGGTCACCGAGAACCGCGTTATCTCAGCCGAGAACAATCCAGACCTGACGCAGTTGACGATCCCGACGATTCTCAACAACCGGGCTGGTGCCCTGACCTACTTCGTGGCGCCGGGCGACATCCTGCAGAATACGATCCGCTTCATCGGCCCAATCGACCTCGTGCGCTTCGTCGAGAGCCGCCTGCGCAACGACATCATTTCCTATGTGTTTACGGCACAGACGGCGAACACCGGGGAAATCGAGCTGCTGGATGAGCGTGAGCAAATCATAAATGATCGTACGCCTGCGACATTAAGCCTGGGCAGCGGCTACTCGCAGACCCTCGAGGCCAATGTTCCGGGCGGTGCCGTGCTGCCACTCGACTTTGTCACGGCTGTGAAGAACGGTGTGCAAGTCCCCGTCAGCTGCGCGCCAGCATTGGGTTCGACCATTCCGCTGAATATCGATAATGGCGATATGGGGACAGCGCTTAGCTGCTCGGCAATGACGGACAATGGCGTCACCACCACACTCGACCTGACGGTCAGCGTCGTAGACACAGAGGCGCCGATCATCGATCCGACCAGCGTACCTGCGGATATCACAGTTGAAGCTGCATCTCCCGCAGGCACCGTGGTCGACTTCACTCTGCCAACCGCAACGGACGTGTTCGGTGTCGACAATGACGTTGACGTGACGTGCACTCCGGCGTCCGGTAGCACCTTCGCCTTTAATGCGCCGGGCCCAACACCGACGCAGGTCAGCTGCACAGCGACGGATGATAGCGGCAATACGTCAACGCCGCCCGAGTCGTTCCAGGTTATCGTGGAAGACACGTCAGCGCCGACGATCGATGACGACTTCCCGTTCGATCCGCCGGCGCCGCCGCCACCGTACGAACTGGATGCAGATGAAAGCACCTTCCTGCTGACGTGGGGGCCGTTCGGCGTCAATGATGCGGACGCCGCGCCGGACGTGCAGTGTGACCCGGGCACTCGTGACCTGAGTGTCCAGCCGCCGCTCTATAAGTTCTTCCATGAGTTCTCACCGGGAACGACGACAGTCGTGTGTACAGCGACGGACGCGAACGGCCTGATCGCGACGCTGTCATTCCCGGTCGCGATTTTCGATGTGACGCCGCCTGTCATCTCGTTAAACGGAGACAACCCGATCACTGTTGACAGTGGTTCCGGTCCGTACACCGATCCAGGCGCGACCGCGATCGACAATGGCGACCCGAGTGTCGACGTCAACATCGATATCGATTCGAGTGCCGTGGATACGGACACACCGGGCACCTACGAAGTCCTGATAACCGCGACGGATCCCTACGACAATTCGAGCACGGCGACACGCACGGTCATCGTCGAACTGAAGTACGGCGAGACTGGCATCATCCCTCGCAAACTGAATGTCCAGATGGGCAGTTCCAACCCGCTCGAATGGGCCTGGCTGGGGACCGACGGCCAGCCGATCGATTCCTCAGGATTCATTCAATACCTGCGGATTGAGAACTGCGCGACTGGCGAGGTAATCACCGCGCCGGCCGGCGACCCGGGCGCCTCCGGCTTCCGCTTCAAAGCCGACAACTGGTGGCAGTTCAACTGGGATTCAATGGCCCCGGCTGGTTCGACCTATTGCGCCTTTGTCTTCATCGAAGAGACGCAGCAGGAAATGAATTCGCCGCCGATCCGGGTGCGCTAGCGCATCCGGCGGCGCGCGTCGTCCGCCAGCACGTCGCCCTCGGGGCGGCGTGCTGCAAACATCATGAAGTTCTGCTTCGCCTCGTGCAGCATGCCGAGTTCCTGCTGGGCGCGACCAAGCCAGTATGGCAGCGTGGCCATGTAACGCCAGGTCGGCAGGTCGTCGAGAAAGATCGCGCTGGCCTCGCCACGACGTTCAAAACAAGCCGTGAAATCATCGAGGGCCTCGGCGCCGTAACCGGCCTCGAGATAAGCGATGCCGCGATAAAAACGCAGCAGCCACAGATCGGCCAAATCGACGCCGCCCGAGATAGATTCAACCGCCGTAATCGAGTCCCCGGAGCTCAATGCAATCAGACCCTTGATCAATGCGCTATAGGCGCGGTCCTGTGGCTGCAGCCGCTCGGCCAGCGTATCGGCGATCAGCATGGCCGATTCGGAATCACCAATCGTCAGGAATAGCAGCGCCCCGGGAACCTGGCGCGACAATCCGCCTGATGTATCGAGCGCATCGACGATCGAGGACGCAATGAGGTCGTTGTCGCTCCCCGCCAAGAGCAATGCTTCCGACAGACCGATGCGCATGGTGGCTTCGTAATAGGAACTGCCCGCACTCTCGGCCAGGCCGATTCCTTCGGTAAACAAGGTTCGAGCAGCATCGAAGTCACCCGCGTAGGTCGCCGCGTCTGCGAGGCCGAGTTGCGCGGTCAACTGCCCGCGCATGCCCGCCGGCTGCATATTCGCGTACGCCTCCCTGGCCGCGCCGACATCACCATCGGACAAGGACTTGATCGCAACCGGCAACCACGCCTTGAAATACCCGGGGTCCATCTCCCGCACCTTGTCCGCCTCCTCGACCGCGATATCGAAGTCGGTCGCATACATTGCATACAGCGCGTAATTGGAACGGCCCATGACGCTGTTCGGATAAATGTCGAGCAGGATACCGCCCGCCTCGCGTGCCTTGTCGAAATCGAGGGTGTAGAAATATTGCACAGCCAGACCGTTGTGCGCCGTATCGTCCGCCGGGTACCTGAAAACGAGCAGCTCGTAGGTTTCGATCGCTTTCTCGTAGTTCTTGGTGACGAGCGAGTAGTACAGTCCAAGCGTGCGCAGGCGTTCACGCTCGGTCATCGTGCCGAGCGTACTGAGGGCTTTCTTCCAGAGTTCATCCGCCTGCTCTGTGCGACCCAGAGAGTGGGCGCTCAACGCCAGGCCCGAATAGGCGCGCCCGAACTCCGGGTCATGTTCGAGTGCCTGCTCGTAATATTCCATTGCTTCGGCGTACTTGCCGTTGTACTGCAGGGACTGCGCCCTTGCATACGCCTGCGCCGCCTCCAGGTTTTTCGCCGTAAATGTCTCGGACGTCTCCAACTGGTCGCGATCGAGATCCTCGTCGCCGAGATCCTCGCGCAGGTCACCGGACAGGTTGCCGACCGCGGTCAGCACCTGGGCCTTGTCCTTGGCATCGGCTTCGACGCTGGTCAGGACCTCGCCCTCTTTCGGATCGACCGCGCGAACGTACAGCGTGTACTCGCCGTCTTCTTCCTCGATCGAGCCTGCCATGACCAGACCGATACCTTCGCGCACGGCAACCAGTCGTGCCGTCGCCTCGTCAAGCGCCTGACTCTCTGCATCGAGTGTCTTGGCGAGCCGCAGTGCAGAGTCGCGCCGGTAACCGGCGATATACGGCGCACTCTCGATGCCAATTTGCAATGCCTGTTCAAGCGTACCGTCGAACAGTTCATCGCCGGTGTTGTTCTTGAAATCCGCGATCAGGATGGATATTGGCTCGATTTGCGTCGGGTCGACTTCTTCGTCGTCACTGACGTTCATGTACACGGAGAAAATCAACGCCACCGACAGCAGGCCGATAACGATGAAGTCCATCTTGCGGCCGCCGAAAGGAACAACGACGGTGTCGGTTGCCTCGCCCTGGACCTCGATGCCGGAGTCGGTGATGTCATAGATCCAGGCCAGCACGGTCGTAACCGGGAGGCCGATAATCGCGACGATGATCAATGCGCGCAGCACCCAGTCCGGCGCCTCGAATGCCGGCAGCAGGACGCTGGATGCCTCAATCAGTATCCAGGCAACGCCGACGTACAGGCCGGCCGTGCGGAAGACTTCGCGTCGTCTGAGTTCTCGGAACAGGTTCGACATCGGCCAGGCAAACTCCCAGGAATTGGAACGATTGTGGACCGCGCCAGTCTAGCATGGCATAACAGCAATCCGAACTAACCCTGGTAAAACATCCCCGGACCTATCCGTTTGATTTCCCGCTATAAATTTCTTGCGCTAGCGTTGCTGGCGCTGTGCTTCGATGCGCTCGCCAGCGCTGCCCAACCAATCGAAGAGATCTATGTCACGGCGACTCGCCGCAATACGGACATCGCCGATGTCGCCGTATCGGTATCAGCGGCGGACGACGTAAAGGACCACAAGCTGACGACCGATGCACTCGACTCGCTCGTCGGCGTCACGGTGCAGCAGACGACGCCTGGTCAGGGTGCGGCGATCATCCGCGGCCTCAAGGGTTCCGCGATCCTGCATCTCGTGGATGGGATGCGCCTGAGTAATGCGATGTTTCGTACTGCGCCGACACCGTGGTTCGCACTGGTGCCGTCGACCTCGGTCGAACGCCTGGAAGTCGTGCGTGGCACACCGGCGTCGCTGTATGGCAGCGAAGCTGTGGGTGGCGTGGTGCAGTCGGTCTCGCGCCTGCCGAGCTTCGACGACGACCAATTGGGTATCACTCGGGATATCCAGGTGGGTTTCGATTCCGCTGAACAACAGCGCTTGATTCGCGCCACGCTCGACGCAGGGACCAGCGAACTTGCCGCGTCGCTAAGCGCCGAGTACCTCGAGACCGGCGACCGCCGCATTGGCGGGGGTGAGCGGATCGGGCCAAGCGGTTATGAGTCACAGGGGCTTCGTGCCGTTGTCGTTGGCACGCCAAGCGATGAGAGGCGCTGGTTCCTCGACGTGCACTGGCTCGAGCAGCCGGAAACGCCGCGTATCGATGAACTCGTGCCCGGCTTCGGCCAGGCCGAGCCGTCTTCGTCGGAATTCTTCTTCGCCCCAAACAGACGCGTATTCATGCATGCCCAGCATGACTACGATTCGCGCTCCGGCTACGACTGGAAAGTCGACTTCGCCTGGCAGCGCATTGACGATGACCGGCGCACACGCGACCTGGATGCGCCCGACCGGCGCTACGAACAGAATCGCAGCGACTTGTATGGCCTCACCGCCAACGTATCGCGGGAACTCGATACACTCGACTGGATCGCCGGCATCGATCTCTACCATGACACGATCAACAGCGCGCGTTTCCAGCAAGACATCGCCACCGGCGCAATTACGGAGCGCGCCTCGCGCTTTCCGGATGGCGCCACGATCGCCCAGGCCGGCCTGTTTGCCAACGCGACCTGGCACCTTTCGGATGCCTGGCGATTCAACGGCGGGCTGCGCTACTCGGACGTGCGTATCGAATTGCCTGATGGCACTCGGATCAACCCGGGCAAGCTCAGCGCCGATGTTGGGCTGCTGTTCGATTTCGCGGCAGACTGGCAATTCGTAGTCAATCTCGGCCAGGGGTTCCGTGCGCCGAACATTGCCGACCTCGGCACGCTGGGCAATCGTCCCGGCAATCGCTTCAATATTCCGAACACGGACCTCGGCGCGGAAAACGTCACGCATGGCGACGTGGGGCTGCGCTATCGCGGCGAGTCGTGGCAACTCGAGTTTGCTGCTTTTGCGCTGAGCTACACCGATCGCATCGTGTCGGTCTCGACAGGGGACGTCACGCCGGAAGGTCGCGATGTGGTCCAGAGCGTCAACGCAGCCTCGTCGGACCTGCGCGGTCTCGAAGCCGGGTTACTGCTTCGACCGAGTGAGCACATCGACGCGCGTCTCGTCATCAACTGTGCGCGCGGCGAACAGAAAGTCGGCGGAATCGCGGAGCCGGCGGATCGCGTGCCGCCATTGAGCGGGCGCGTAGAAATCACCTGGCATTACACGGAGGCATGGTCGTTCGACGCGCTTTTTCAGGCAGCCGCGGGCCAGGATCGCCTGAGTGCGCGTGATGTTCGCGACGTGCGCATCGACCCTGATGGCACACCGGGCTGGGCAACCATGGGAATGGGGCTTACCTGGGACAACGGGGACGACTGGAATGTCTCACTCGCCGCCCACAACCTGTTCGATGCGCGTTATCGCGTGCATGGGTCCGGCATCGACGCAGCGGGTCGCAACTTCGCGCTTATGCTGCGACGTCGCTGGTAGTTCCGCGGTCAGACCAGTTCGTCGTCGATCGTCTTCTCGATCACGGCGCGGATCGGGCCTTCCATCAGCTTCAGGGCAAAGCCGAGATTTACGTCGAGCTCAATCGCGGTCTCGTCCACGCGTAGCTCGCCACTGATGCCATTACCGCGCACCTGCATGGCATCGCCCTGCCAGTTGGCGGTCAGGTTGTACTCCTGCTTGAGGTCGGCAGCGATACGGTCGGCGCGCTGGCGCGCCTCCTCGATACCGAGATTGTGGTTCCTGCGAATTCTCATAAAGCCTGCATCCCTGCGCCCCGTTTCTAGTGTGATCACCCTAATCCTAACAGCTAGGATTCAATCATCGAAACAGGAACCACCCTTGGAGAATCACCATGGCTGGCAAAAAAAGCACGAAGAATCAGGCAGGTAGCGAATGGAGCGTCGGTGATATTGCCGACCAGCTCGAGCAGGCCTTCGTCGCCGGGCTCGGCGCCCTGTCGGATGCACGCAAGGAAGGCGCGAAGCGCTTCGAGACCCTCGTCGAAGAAGGCGAGACGCTGCGCAAGGCCGCCACGTCGCGTACCGAGAACCTGATTGACGACGTTCAGGACGCGATCCGCGAAATGGCCGACGGCGCCCAGACGCGCGCCACTGGCCTGCTCGACCAGGTACGCGACAAATCACAGCTCGACAAGCTGAACAGCGCGTTCGACACGCGTGTCGCCGATGCGATGGACCGCCTGAACGTGCCGAGCAAGAACGACATTGACGCGATTAACAAGAAGTTGAACAAGATCATTCGGCTTCTCAATGAGCAAGGTAAGCCTGCGGCGAAGAAGAAAACGACCCGCAAGCGGACCACCAAGAAAACCGCGACCAGGAAGAAGGCCGCAAAGACTACACGCAAGACTAAATGACAGGACCTGAGCAATGACTGAGAAAACTGTAAGCACGAAGAAAGCCCCGGCTGAGAAGCCTGTTGCCAAGAAAGCAGCAGCTCCCAAGCCCGAAGCCAGGAAGGCTCCGGCCACGAAGGCCGTTGCCAAGAAAGCCGTCGCCAAGAAACCGACAGCGCGCAAGCAGGCGCCGAAGAAGAGCGTCCTCGAGCAGTTCGAAGACAGCGTATTCGCGGTTCCGTTCAAGGTTGCCAACAAGACCTTCATGGCCAGCCTGGGCGTCGTTTCGTTCGTGGGCAAGGAACTCGACAAGCAGTACCAGGAGTTCGACAAGCGCTTCACGAAGTACGCCAAAGACGGCGAGAAAGTTTTCGACCAGTGGGAAGACCGCGTAGAGGACTTCCGCAAAGACGTCGAGAAGAAAGTTGACGGTGCCTACGACCGCGTTCGTGACACCTTCAAGAAAGCTGCCTGATACCCCCTTTTCTGCAGCTTTTGCCTCAAAGGGCCGCCTCGTGCGGCCCTTTTTTCGTCCGGGATCAGTCGCTGTAACGATCCGCCAGGTCGTCGAGGTGTGCGAGGCTCTCGGGCACCGCGTAAGGCTTGAGGGCCGTAAGTATGGAACCGGCGACGCGCAGTGACGCATCGTCGATGCTGCCGCCTTTTTCGGTCAGCCGATCGAAGCGTTCCAGGAACAGTGCAATGACGGCGAGGTTGCGCGCGACGACCCGGGCATCACGGTCTGACAGCGACAAGACGCCACCCCCGTCGAGGGCGCGCAGGTGAATCTCAAACACTGCGGCCAGGCCGCGCGCAAAATGTCCCAGTACATGATCGACTTTCGGATAATCCTCGCCCAGCGATTCGAGATCGCGGAACAGGAATCGATAGGCCGCCGCAAACTCCAGCAGCAAGTGCAGGAACATCCAGAAATCGTCGAGCGTTACGGACTCATTTTCGGGCGTTGCGAGGACTCTGCGCGCGTCCGCCTGGAACTCCTCGAGCAGCGCTTCGACGATCTGCTCCTTGCGGCGAAAATGGTAGTGCAGGTTGCCCGGGCTGATATCGACTTCATCGGCAATCTGGTTGGTCGTCGTGCGCGGCTCGCCGTGCTCGTTAAACAGCAAGAGGCTCGCGACGAGAATCCGGTTGCGGGTATTGCCTGCCATGCCTCCAACGATGGGGTAATCGCGTCCCCGTTTCAATGCGTCAGCGGCAATTGTGGCGATACGTAGTATTCCTTAGACGCATCCATGCTCCAACGTATTGAGAAAACCGGGTCCATCGGCATGATACGCGACGGATATTAGTAATTTAGTTATTTCTAACTTACTAAAATTCGGGCAATCACAAGAACAAAGTGAAGATGCGCAACGCATTCACACATGCCCACGTGGCAACTGCCCGAGCCTCGGTTTTGGCCGAGCCGATTCTATACGTAGATCTGCTCCCCCCGTTTTTCAGTCAAACCCAAAGGGAGAAACCATCATGACTTCAAGGCATGGAATCTGTACTCACGCCTTTCTCCTGCTCGTTCTCAGCTTCGGCCTTGGACTCGCAGGTTGCGAGGGCTCCGATGGCGCTGATGGCCAGGACGGTGTCGCCGGCGCCGCCGGCACCGATGGCGCCGATGGCGCGGCGGGACAGTCGTGCTGGGACCTCAACTACAACCTGATCGGCGACCCGGATGAAGACATCAATGGCGATGGCGTCGTCGACGTATACGACTGCAACGGCACAGCCGCGGGCGCCTACAAGCCCGCCCAGTTGCATGTTGGCTACTTCACCGATAACGATTACGAAGGTACGGAGTCCTGTCTGAACTGCCACGGCAAACTGGCCGACGAAGTACTCGGAACGGCGCACTTCAAATGGGAAGGCGTCGCTGCAAATATCGAAGGGTTCGAGGGCGGCATTCACGGCAAGAATGACATCCTGAACAACTTCTGCATCGCAATCCCGACCAACGAGCCGCGCTGCACGCAGTGCCATGCCGGCTACGGTTACGCGAACGACTCGTACGACTTCGGCGATCCCGAGAACATCGACTGCCTCGTCTGCCACGACCAGACCGGGACGTATGCGAAAGACCTGAAGACAGCCGGATTGCCGGTACCGACGGTCGACCTGAATGCGGTCGCCCGGAGCGTTGCTCAGAACAGCGGCAAACCGACGATCGACAACTGCATCGACTGCCACGCGAAAGCTGGCGGCGGCGATAATGTCAAGCACGGCGACCTCGCCATGGCCATCGCTGACACGACGCGCGAGTACGACGTTCACATGGGCACGGATGGCGGCAACCTTGAATGCGTCGATTGCCACGACGTCAAACGGGACGTGGACGGCAACCTGTTGTCGCATGGCATCGGCGGCATGCCATATCACTCAGTGGATGAAGGCAAGATGCGCGGTTGTGATGACTGCCACGGCAATCGCGGAACGATCCACGCCGGCACATCCGTCGAGAACATCGTTAATACGCACGACCGGCTTGCCTGCCAGGTCTGCCATATCCCGACCTTTGCTCGCGACACCTCGACGAAGACCGAGTGGTGGTGGGCAGACGCGGGTGGATCGATGGATCCGATTCCTGTGGATCCGGCCACGGGTCGCCCGACGTGGGACAAGAAGAAAGGCACGTTCAAGTGGGAAAACAATGTTCGCCCGTCGCTGCGTTACTTCAACGGCAAATGGCGTAAGACCCTGATCGGCGTCAATGACACATATGTCACAGAACCTGCGGTTCTCGGCGCACCGGTAGGCGATTACACCGATCCGACCGCCATGATCTACCCGTTCAAGAAGATGATCGGCAACCAGCCCGCAGACGTCGTCAACAAACGGATTCTCGTACCGCACCTGTTTGGCATGGGCGGCGGCCCGAACCCGTACTGGGGCAAGTTTGACTGGGATCTCGCGCTGCAGGACGCAGCAGCAGTGACCGGCCAGCCGTACACCAGCGGTGACTGGGGCTTCGTTGACACCGTGATGTACCTCACGGTCAACCACGAAGTTGCGCCGAAAGAGGACGCCTGGGGCATGGGCAACAATTGCAACGATTGCCATCTCAGCGGCCAGGTTGAATGGGCCGAACTGGGCTACAGTGACGATCCGATCAACGGCGGAACGCGGCCTTAAACACTCCCCCTTGCCGCAAGAATAAGAAAAGTCGGCAATATCCAGGGGCGCCTGCAATGGGCGCCCCTTTTTCTTATCGAATTGTTGAGCCCCATCTCGCGTGTTTCAGGCGGCCTATCACGCTATATTGACGACTCGCAGAATAACAACAAGGTGGAGAACCGCATGCGTACCCTGTTAGCCAGCACACTCGCGTTCCTGCTCTCATTCGCCGTGCACGCCGAAACGGTCCTGATCGAGGACGTGCGCATATTCAACGGCGTCGATCCTGAATTACAGGCCGGCCATGTACTGGTGCGTGACGGCGTCATCGAGACGGTCTCGAACGCACCCATCGCGCCGCCTGAAGGCGCGACCGTCGTTCCCGGCAACAACCGCATCCTGACACCGGGCTTCATCGACCTGCATGTGCATTTCAATCTGCAGATGCCGGCCGAACTGATGCGCGAACACGGCACCGCGGCCGGCGCCCGCTCCATTGCGATCGCGAAGTACTACCTCGACAGCGGGTTCACAACCGTGCGCGATGCAGGTGGGACCCACCCCGACCTCGCGCGCGCCTACAATTCCGGTGCGCTTTACGGGCCGCGTATTTATCCGTCCGGTGCAACCCTGTCGCAAACCTCGGGCCACGGCGACTTCCGCATGCCGCATGAGGCAAACCCGGCACACACTCACGGCAATCCGTACCTCGCCGGCGATTTCAGCATCCTCGTCGATGGCGTAGACGCCCATCTTGTCGGCGTCCGCGAAAGTCTCAAGAACGGCGCGACACAGATCAAGATCATGGGCGGCGGCGGCGTCATGTCCGACTTCGATCCGATTCATTCATTACAACCCTCGCCTGCCGAGATTCGTGCCGCGGTCCAGGCCGCCGGTGATTGGGGCACCTACATCCTCGCGCATGCATATACGGCCGAGGCTATCGAGCGACTCGTCACCAACGGGGTGCGCTGCATCGAGCATGGCCTGCTGATCGACGAGGCGACCGCCAAGCTGGTCAAGAAGAACGACGCCGCGATTGTCACGCAGCTATATATCTTCCAGGCACTGGTCGACGAGCCCTATATGACCGAGTTCCAGAAGGAAAAATCAGCCATGGTGCGCGCGGGCCAGGAAAACCTGATCCGCCTCATCAGGAAACATGACATAACGACCGGATTCTCCACCGACTTTATCTTCGGTGACTATGAGCACCTGGTTGACGAATTCCTGTGGCGGGCCAAGTTCTGGTCCAACGCCGAGGTCCTCCACCACGCCACCGGCGGCGCGGGCGAAATCATCCGCTTCGCCGGCAAACTCAATCGCCACGGGGACTTCGGCGAAATCCGCGAGGGCTGGGTGGCCGATTTGCTGCTGCACAACGGCGAAATTCTCGAGGATTTAGCCCATTTAGCCGACCCCGAGGCCAATCTGGCGCTTATAATGAAGGACGGCGAAATTATAAAAGCGAAGTTTTAGCGCGCCCCGGGGTGCAGGCCCCGAACGTCGCGAACACAGGTGTAAAACCGAAATATTCGCCCACAATTCAGCGCGCTAAGCTGGGCCTGTTCGCTCGGTTGTGATGGGCCCTGTTGTCACTGACAACACGCCAATCAAGGCGCGAGGAGAGCAATTTGGTCGCTCCAAATAAGCGACGAGCAACGCGGAGTGGCGTGTTGTCAGTGACAACCCGCCGGGCCAGCGCCGTTTATTCTCCGCCTGCGTTATCAGTCGCTTTTGTAGCGGTGCTACATGGCACTCCTTCTGCCTTGCCGGACAATAAACGGCCGCTGGCAGGGCATATCACAACCGAGCGAACAGGCCCCGCATAACAAGACTGAGAGGAGACAAGCTCATGCCCTATTCTACTCGTGACATACGCAACGTTTGCCTTGTCGGACCGAGCCATGCCGGAAAGACCCTCCTCACCGAAGCCCTGCTCCATGCAGGCGGCAAGATTCCGGAAAAAGGCTCGATAGAGAAAGGAACAACGGTCTCCGATTACACCGCCCGCGAAAAAGAAATCGGCCACTCCCAATACAATTCAGTCTGTCATCTCGATCATGAGGGCATCCACGTCAACCTGATTGACACCCCGGGATACCGCGACTTCTTCGGCCGCGCCCTGTCAGTCATGCCGGCGGCCGAAACGGCGGCAATCGTGATCAACGCCACGCAGGGCGTCGAGGACATGGCGCGCCGCATGATGGCGGCCGCGCACGATCAGCGTATGTGTCGCATGATCATCGTCAATAAGATCGATGCCGAAGGCGTCGATCTCGAAAAAGTCTTCAACGATATCCAGGAAGCCTTCGGCAAGGAATGCCTGCCGATGAACCTGCCTTCGGCCGATGGCAGCAAGGTCGTCGACTGCTTCTTCCAGCTCGAAGGCGACGCAACAGCCTTCAGCTCGGTTGGCGAAGCGCATACGCAGATCGTCGACCAGGTTGTCGAAGTCGACGAAGAGCTTATGGAGATCTACCTCGAGCAGGGCGAGGAGCTCGCGCCCGAGCAGCTGCACGATCCGTTCGAGAAAGCACTGCGCGAAGAGCACCTGGTACCCGTCTGCTTCGTCTCTGCGGAGACTGGCATCGGTATTCGCCAGTTGCTGCAGATTTTCGAGCGCCTGATGCCGAACCCGACGGAGGCCAATCCGCCAATCTTCCTGAAAGGCGAAGGATCCGAAGCCAAGGAAGTCAGCGTCACTCCTGACGCGGATGCGCACGCTGTCGCGCATGTGTTCATGGTCAACGTCGACCCATTCAAGGGACGCCTCGCGTTGTTCCGCATTCACCAGGGCACGATCACAGCAGGCAACCAGTTGTTTGTCGGTGACGCTCGCAAGCCATTCAAGGCATCGCAGTTGCTCAAGGTGAATGGCGAGAAGCACGACAAGAAGGAAACGGCTGTGCCTGGCGATATCTGCGCCGTGCCGCGTGTCGAGGAAGCGCACTACGACGCCGTGCTGCATGACTCGCACGACGAAGATCATTTCCACCTGAAGCCGATCAGGCTGCCGCGCCCGATGTTTGGCCTCGCGATTCGTGCGAAGGAAGACAAGGAAGCGCAGAAGGTGTCCGACGCACTGCATGTTGCCGAAGCCGAGGACCCGTCGATCCAGGTCGAGCACATCGTCGCGCTGAACGAAGTGGTACTGCGCGGACTCGGCGAACTGCATCTCGCGACGATTCTGCAACAGATCAAGGACCGTCACGATCTTGAGGTCATCACGCAGCTGCCGTCGATTGCGTACCGCGAAACCATCACGGCCAAAGCCGAAGGCCATCACCGCCACAAGAAACAGACCGGCGGCGCTGGTCAGTTCGGCGAAGTCTACCTGCGCGTCGAACCGTTACCGCAGGGCGAAGGCTTCCAGTTCGCCAGCGAGGTTGTCGGCGGTGCCATCCCGAGCGGATTCATCCCCGCCGTTGAGACGGGCGCAAAGCAGGCTATGGCCGAAGGCTCCGTCAACGGTTACCCAATGCAGGACATCAAGGTCATCGTGTACGACGGCAAGCACCACTCGGTCGACTCCAAGGAAATCGCGTTCATCCAGGCCGGCAAGAAGGCCTTCCTCGAAGCGGTCTCCAAGGCACGCCCGATCGTCATGGAGCCGATCGTGAACGCCGAGTTCCACGTGCCGGCTGACTGTGTTGGTGGCATTACCGGCGATCTCTCCGGTATGCGCGGCATGATCACGGGAACGGATGCATTGCCTGATGGCCGTGGCGTCGTTTCAGGCCAGGTACCCCTGCAGGAACTGCAGGACTACCACTCGCGCCTGAAATCGCTGACCGGTGGCGAAGGCAGCTTCACGATGGACTTCAGCCACTACGCCGAAGTCCCCGCGTTGCAGCTAAAGGAGCTGAAAGCAGCCAACGAACAGTAGGAGGCCCCTGTAGGAGGCGGCTTGCCGGCGACCACGTCGGCACCGCCGCCCCTGTGGGAGCCCGCCTTGCGGGCGACTGCTTGCCCCTTTGAAGCAGCCGTTCAAACGGCTGCTTTCGGGCTAGAATCGACTTCTGCAAATGACCTATTGCAGTCGGTCGGTAATTTGGGTTCACTCTGGGCCACTGGTTACAGCAATCAACAAGATTCCGTCCAACGAGATCGGATTGACCGTATGAACTTGTTCGAATTCTTGATGATCCTCTTGTCCCTGATTGTGGGCTTGGGTTTGGCGGTACTCCTAGCTGGCATAGCCAGATTCTTGAAGAGAAGCGGCAAGCGCGAAATTCCCTGGATACATGGCACAGCGACCCTCGCTATATTCGTTGCTCTGCTACAAACATTCTGGGAAAGCTGGGGTCTGCGCACGATTGAAGTGTGGTCCTTTCCGGCAATGCTGCTCATGTTGGGGTCTCCGATTTGTCTATACCTCATGGCGTACATACTTTTTCCGGAGCAAGATGAGCACACTGCTCTTGACCAGTACTATTTGGACCGAGCGCGAATACTCTGGCCGCTTGGGGGCCTCACAGTGATCATTGGAACACTCTTCCGTCCAATCGCATTCGGTGATTCGTTGTGGGCCGTTGACCATGCGAGTGGAATACCAATCCTGCTCGTTTGCGCCATCCTGACCTGCACGAGAAATCGGATTGCCCATCGGATTCTTGTTCCGATCGTGCTCGCATCTGTTCTCCTGGACACGCTGACGTTTAGCCACTCGATTGGCTGAATTGATCTGCCGGAATGTCTGCTTTCGACCGAGTCGCGCCAGGCCAGAGGCGGAGCCAAGTCGCCCGCAAGGCGGGCTCCCACAGAGTCGGAGCAGTCGCCGGCAAGCCGCCTCCTACAAATCAGTAGCGACCGTGCTGCTTGAAGATGTAGTTCGAGAGCTCGACAAACTCGGTGTTCATGCGATGCACGATGCGGTGCGCCGATCGGGCCACGGCGCGCATGACCTTGTAGACCAGTCGCGGATTATCGTCGATGACGGTCTCGAACTCCTCACGTGTCAGCGATAACACATGCGTGTCGCACAGGGCCCTGAGGCCCACCGTATGCGGCGCACCATCGACAAAGCTCAACTCCCCGGCCAGGTCACCTTCCCGCAGTACAGCGAGGCTGGCATAGTCGTCAGCACCTGTGCGCTTCACGACTTCGACCTTGCCCGAGATGATCACGTGCAGCGCATCGTCGGTCGTCCCGTCCTCGATCAGGAAGTCACCATCGTCCAGCACGCGCCCGACCATTTTGCTTGCCAGGAGCTGCAGTTCCGCGTCGTTCAATTCGGCGCCGAGGGGCGTCCGATCGATCATTTTGGTCGTATCGTTCATGGCCCCAACTATCTTCTTCGGCAAATACCGGGTCAATTGGGGTTAGCCACACTGGGGCTTCGCAACCTTTGGAGGAGAATACGCCCATGACTAAACTGACCCAGAGTTATATGACCGGCGAAGGCACCGGTCAGCTCCTCTATGAGACGATTGGCGCGGCCTTCGACCGCATCGCCAATCAATATCCCGACAACCTCGCTCTCGTCGTCTCCCACCAGGATGTACGCCTGACCTGGCGTGAACTACAAGACGCAGTTGACCGGCTGGCAACCGGCCTGATCGCCCTTGGCATCGAGCCCGGCGATCGCGTTGGCATCTGGGGCCCGAACAGCTATGAGTGGGTCGTGACGCAGTTCGCCACCGCCAAAATCGGCGCGATCCTCGTCAACGTGAACCCCGCCTATCGGCTATTCGAACTCGAGTTCGTGCTCAACAAGGTCGAATGCAAGGCAATCATCGCGGCCGAGAAATTCAAGTCGAGCGAATACCTGAACATGCTCAACACGCTGGCGCCCGAAATCGCATCCTGCGAGCCCGGCTACCTGCGTGCCGAGAAGCTGCCGCACCTGACGACGGTTATCCGCATGGGCGAAACGCATTCACCGGGCATGTTCAACTTCGATGAAGTCTGTCGGCTGGGTGGCAAGGACTCGCACACGCGGCTCGCCGAACTGGGCCCAACGCTGCGGCCCGACGACGCGATCAATATCCAGTTCACAAGCGGCACCACCGGCAATCCGAAAGGCGCCACGCTGACGCACTGCAACATACTCAACAACGGCTATGAGGCCGGCAAAGGCATGGGGCTGACGCCGGAAGATCGCTTGTGCATCCCGGTGCCGCTCTACCACTGCTTCGGCATGGTGCTTGGCGTGCTGGCGGCAATGACACGCGGCGCCACAATGGTATTCCCGAGCCCGGTGTTTGATCCAAAGTCGACACTCGAAGCCGTCGAAGCCGAAAAATGCACGGCACTGCATGGGGTACCGACCATGTTCGTCACCGAACTGGATCATCCCGAGTTCGCCAACTTCGACGTATCAAGCCTGCGCACCGGCATCATCGCCGGAGCACCCTGCCCCGAAGAACTCATGAAGCAGATCATTGCCGACCTGCACATGGAGAACGTCCTGATTGGTTATGGCCAGACGGAAGTCAGCCCGATCAATCACATGACGCTGCCGGAGGACTCCTTCGAAAACCGCACGCAGACCGTCGGCCGACCGATCCCGCACATCGAGATCAAGATTGTCGATAGCGACAATCGCGTCGTGCCAATTGGCGAGCAAGGCGAAATCTGCACGCGTGGCTACTCCGTCATGAAGGGCTACTGGAATGACGACGAGAAAACCGCAGAGACCATCGTCGACGGCTGGCTGCATTCCGGCGATCTCGGCACGATGAATGAGCACGGTTACGTGCGCATCACGGGCCGCATCAAGGACATGATCATTCGCGGCGGGGAGAACGTTTATCCGCGCGAAGTCGAAGAATTCCTGTATACGCACCCACAGGTCAGCGAGGTACAGGTGTTCGGCGTACCGGACCCGAAGATGGGCGAGGAAGTATGCGCCTGGATCCAGCTCAGGAAAGGCGCAGTCGTGACCGAGGAAGAGATTCGCGAGTTCTGCAAAGGCCAGATCACGCACTTCAAGATTCCCCGTTACGTACGCTTTGTCGACGAGTATCCCATGACCGTGACTGGTAAGATTCGTAAGATAGAAATGTCTGCGATGATGGCGGAGGAACTCAAAGCCGCCTGACGGGAGAACGCGCTTGGTGTTTGCATCACGCCTGACCAGGCTCGAAAAGGCGATGGAGAAAGCGGCCAGCTACGAGGAGTGGCAGGCAGCTGCAATCGAACATGACGAGCTTTCGGGAGCCGTGCGTTGGCGCGGCATTGACCAGTCGACGCGCTACGACTTCGTATCGATCCGCTCAAGGCTCGATCATCTGCGTAACCTGCGCGCTCGCCAGGATGACCGCGGCCTCCTGTTCGCGCTGAATGAAGGCATCCACGGCAACATGGGCGGCATGGGCCGCTCCGAGTTGTACGGCAAGTCAAAGCTCGGCACCAAGAAACTGATCGAGGACTACGTCGACGAGATTGCGCTCGCCCTCGAACACCTGGCCGACCCCGCGGTCGACAGCATCAGCTTCGAAGAGAAACTCGACTTCTTCCAGCGCGCGAGCCACTGCTTCGGCCGGTCTGCACTCATGATGAGCGGCTCCGGCACCCTGCTTTACTTCCACCTCGGCGTCGCCAAGGCGCTGTGGCGGGAGCGCCTGCTGCCGGGCATTATCTCGGGCTCCAGCGGCGGCGCCATTGTCGGCGGCATCATGGCCGCGTGTACCGACGATGAAATCGACCAGTTCTTCGATCCCGACGAACTGCCGGGCCGCGAAAACCCGATTGGGCTCATCGAGCGATTCACCACCAAGATCAAGACAGAGCGCGTTACAGCCGACGATATCTGGGAAATGCTCGAGGAGTTCATGCCCGACTGCACCTTTGCAGAGGCCTATCGGCGCACAGGCCGGCATATCAACGTATCGGTCGCCCCGGCTGAGAATCATCAGAAGTCGCGGCTGCTGAATGCCGAGACCTCGCCCAACGTACTGATGCGGGAAGCCATACTTGCCTCGACGGCCGTACCCGGCTTCTTCCCGCCTGTCGTACTGATGGCCCGCAACGATCAGGGCGAGCGCCAGGAGTACCTCGGCTCACGCAAGTGGGTGGACGGCTCGCTCAGCGAGGACCTGCCGGCCAAGCGCCTCGCCCGCCTGTACGGCGTCAATCATTACATCGTCAGCCAGACCAATCCGTACATCATTCCGTTCATCGATACGACCAAACGCAAGACGGACGCCGTATCGGAGGTGAAATACGCGATGATCGATACCGCGCGCGCGTGGATCAACGCCGGCGCTGCGATCTTCGAGAAACCATTGGCGCTCGTGCCCGATGTGCAGAGGCTCGCGAACTCAGCGATCTCTGTCATCAACCAGAGTTACTTCGGCGACATCACGATTTCGCCGCTGACAAAGTGGCATAACCCGCTGCGCGCATTGTCCTGGCGTACCCATGACGAGATTCGCCAACTCATGGACGAGGGTGAGCGTGCGACCTGGCCGCGTATCGAACGCATCCGGATTCAGACGCGCATCTCACGCGTGCTGGATCCGATCCTGAACAGCTACGAAGAGCAGCATATCGAGCAGTACGGCAAGCCGGCCCCTGCGCGCAAAGCGAAGCGGAGGAAAGCCAGTTGATCACGGCCAACGGCCACCTCGACGTACAACACTCCGAGGCACGTGGTTCGAGCAGGTTGTTCTGGCGTTCGTGGCTACCCGCTGGCGAGACGCGCGCCTATATTATTCTCGTGCACGGACTCGGCGAGCACAGCGGCCGCTATGAACACGTCGCCAGGCACTTCACCGAACGCGGCTTCGGCATCTATACGCTGGATCACTACGGCCATGGCAAGTCCGACGGCCACCCGGGTTTCGTGCAGCGCTTCAGCGTCTACGCCGATGGCATCAGGGCGCTCATGGCCATGGCCCGCGAGCAGCAACCTGAGCTGCCGGCATACCTGCTCGGCCACAGCATGGGGGGGCTGATTGCCGCATCGATGCTGCCGCGGCACCAGGATGAATTCGTGGCATGCATACTCTCCGGACCGGCACTGAAGACAGACGCAGCACCGCCCGCGATCGTTCTGCTGCTCAATCGAATACTCTCCGCTATTCTCCCAACCTTGCCGATGATCCAGCTCGACGCCACGGCCGTCAGCCGCGACCCGACCGTCGTCGGCGCATATGTTCGCGACCCGCTTGTTTTCCACGGCAAGCTGACATCGCGCCTGATCGCTGAGATGACCTCGGCCATGGACAACACGCTGGCCAGCGCGCCCGCCGTCACCCTGCCTATCCTGTTGTTGCATGGCGAGGAAGACACACTCACCTCCCCGTCAGGCTCGGTCGAGTACCACGCCAATGCGGGGTCTGGCGACAAGACTCTGAAGTTGTACCCCGGCTTGTACCATGAGATCTTCAACGAGCCCGAAAAGGATGAAGTTCTGGCGGACGCCAGCAGCTGGATGGAGGAACACCTGCCGTGACCAGGGAACTGTTTCGTGACGACTCCTACCTGCGTGAGTGCGAGGCTGAAGTCCTGCGTGCGGACGGCAATGCGTTCTTTGTCGACCAGACCGTGTTCTATCCGCTCGGCGGCGGCCAACCGGGAGATACGGGATGCGTGTCCTGGGACGGCGGTTCGACCGAAATCGTCGACACGCGTTACGTCGATGGCGACATCGGACATATCGTCGCCGACGATGCGACGCCGCCTGCGATCGGCAGCAAAGTGACGCTCGAACTCGACTGGGACCGGCGCTATGTCCACATGCGCATGCACACAGCCATGCACCTGCTGGGTTCCGTCCTGCAGTACGGCGTGACGGGCGGCAACATCAGCGCCGCGAAGAGCCGTCTCGACTTCGACATGGAAGACACGGTCGACAAGGAAGCCGTGAGCGCCGCGATGGCGCGCCTCGTCGCCGCAGACCATGCAGTCAGCTGTCGCTGGATCAGCGAAGAAGAACTCGACGCCAATCCCGACCTCGTGCGCACGATGTCAGTGCAGCCGCCGCGCGGCAAAGGCGCGATCCGACTGCTTGAGATAGAAGGCGTGGACCTGCAGCCCTGTGGTGGCACGCATCTGCGCTCGACCGCCGAGGTCGGCGCGGTTCGCGTCGGCAAGGTGGAGAAGAAAGGCCGCCAGAATCGGCGGGTTAACATCCACCTCGACGACTGACGATATTCTCCGCTAGCAGGACTCTCCGCCCGTTGGCCCGCACGCCGTGGCACGAATCAACTTGTCGAAGTCATCATTGAGGTCGTGCTGGCGCGCGATAATCGTGCCATTGTGATCGACCAGGATGTAGGTCGGATAGCCGCGTACCTGCCACGTGCTCAGCAGGTCGGCTTTCGGTCCAACGTGCCAGTTAGCCCATGGCATCGGCTTGTTCTCCTGAAACTCAACCACGGTTTCGAGCTCCGCATCGACACTGATCGACAGAATCTCGAACTCATCCTCCGGCAGCTCGGCATCGAGTTTCTCCATCTTCGGAATCGAGGCTATGCACGGTCCGCACCAGGTCGCCCAGAAATCGAGCAGGACTGCCTGGCCGCGGTAGGTCGATACCGACTCCTCGGCGCCAGCCAGGTTTAGCGCCGATACGTCCGGAATCGTATTGCCAACCGTCAGGAAGTTCAGGTTGTACAACAGATCCGCTTCGGCTTCGGCCATGGTTGGGAACTTGATCGGGTTGCCGTCACGGTCTAGGCGGCGACGTTTCACGAGCTCGGCCTCCTCCACGCCTGCACTGAGTCCGGTCGCGAATTCGATGGCACGCTCGCGATGACGCGGTCGGTCAGCGGCCGGCGTGGTCACGGCATTCGCGAGCCGCATCTGCCGTGATGCGGCATAGTACCTGGCGGTCGCAGCGGCGACCGGCTGATCGGGAATGATCGAAGCGAAGTTTTCGAACATTTCATCGATCTCGGGCACCGAGCCAGGCTGAACGTAAAAGTCCGCACTGAACAGGACCGTCGGCCAATCATCGTAGTCCGGGAACTCTCGCGCGAGCTTGTTAATGCCAAGCAGCATGGCCTCATTCTGGCCAGGCGACATCAAGGTATGTTCGACCAGGAAAGCCGCGGCTTCGCGCATCTTCTCGTGGCCCTGCCCGAGGCGCACAATCGCGGCGGCAGCAGCCATCGCGTCTTCGATATCGGGGTGCGGTCCGCGTTCCTCGTCCCTGCGTCGTTTCTTCTCCTCCGGGGCGATGTCGGCGGCGCGTATCTCGTTATCGACTTCGTGCCACACGGAATCGAGATCGATGTACTCCTGAACCGGCTCCCACTCCGGGTCCGCGACAGGGATCACGTAGGGCGGCTCTTCTTCCGCCTCCGCGACAGCCGCTTTGGCAACCATCGCCGGCGCGCCGGCATCGGCTTCGACAATCGCGTCGACCACGAGGCCGGGCGTCAGGATCTGCGGCAGAATTGTCACCGTATCCAGTGAACTGCCTTGCGGAAAGTAAAGGTAGAGCGGCACACCGGCACGACCATAGCGCTCCAGCCATTCGGTGATAACCGGGTCTTCGGTTGTCCAGTCACCTTCGACGACCTTGATGCCGCGCGAGTTAAACGCCTCGGCGACTTCGTCAGTCGACAGCGCGACTTTCTCATTAGCTTTACAGCTGATGCACCAGTCGGCAGTGAAATACACAAAGGTCGGCTGGCCATCCGCGATGTACTGCTGCACGCGCTGCGGATCGAAATGCTCGAGCTCGAGTCCACCCAACATGCCAGCGGAGTGGTCATCCGCGGCGCGGTGCACGACACGGTATTCCTCGACCTGCGTAAACGCGTAGATCGTTGCCACGACGCCGACAAGCGCGGTGGCGTACCACCGCAATTTCGTCTGCGACATCATGCCCTTGCCATAGGCCCACAGCGCGAACGCCGCGGCGACGGCGGCAAGCAGCGCGACGAACATCGAGGTCGCGCCGAGCTGCTGGCCGACAATCCAGAACAGCCACAGGGCGGTCAGGAACATCGGGAAAGCGAGAATGTGCTTGAGCGTCTCCATCCACGCACCCGGCTTCGGCAGGACGCGGCCGATGGCCGGCACGAAACTGAGGACGAGGTACGGAAACGCGAGACCGAAGCCAAGCGACAGGAATACGCTCAGCGACGTTGCGACGGGCTGGGTTAACGCGTAGCCAAGCGCCGCAGCCATGAACGGCGCCATGCATGGTGTTGCGACGATAACGGCAAGCAGGCCCGTGAAGAACGCGGCCTTGCGCTCACCGCCTTCGGTCAGTCCCTGCCCAACTCCCATGATGCGCGTACCAATTTCAAACACGCCAAACAGGTTCAGGCCGACGCCGACCATCAGCAGGCCGAGACCGACAACGATCAACGGGTTCTGCATCTGGAAGCCCCAGCCAACCGCGTCGCCGGCTTCGCGCAATACGAGCATGACGATGGCGATCGCAGCAAAGGCTACAAGGATGCCGATCGTGTAGATCACGCCGCTCTCGCGTGCTGCGCGTTGATCCTGCGCGCCCATTTGGACGAGCGACAACGCCTTCATCGACAGGATCGGAAAGACACAGGGCATCAGGTTGAGAATGATGCCGCCAAGAAATGCGAAAACGACGGCTTTGAAGAAGGACAATCCTCCCGCCGCGCCGGTACTGCCGTTGCTCGCCACCGCCAGCGGTGCATCACTGCGCGTCAGCTGCAGAGCGACGTTGCGTGAATCTCCCGCCGCATCAACGAAACTCAACACGGCGCCTGTAGCCTCGACCTCCTCGAAACGACGACCTGCGTCCATCGCAAAGGACACACCCGCACGCGTCGCGCCGGCAATCTGCGAACCGTACTTGACGAGCTTGCGGCTTTCGATGAACAGGTAGGCGCCATCGAGGCTCGGCGATTCTTCGGCGGCGATCTCAATCGTCACCTTGTCGCCGGAGACCGAAAATTGAGCGGGCCAGTCGACGCTCACGGGCACCTTGGCGCGTGCCGCTGCAAACTGCTCGGCAACGGCGGCGTCATCCGCGCCGTCGCCGACAGGCAGCGACAGTGACACGCTGGCGCGCTCGGGAACGCACACTTTGTCGTCGCATACGACCCAACTGGCTTTGCCGCCAATCGTAACCGGTTCGTCCGCCGGCAATCCGGCGGGTACGACGACTTCCGCGAGCAGGAGAATCGGCTCCTCGAATCCATAAGTATTGAGTTCGCCGAAGGGCAACAGGTGGGGCGCCGGGAACACGAACTCGCCGACGTCGAAACCGTCCGGCAGCTGCCAGGTAAGCGTAGGTTCCTTGCCGGCATCGCCCGGGTTGCTCCAGTAGGCGTGCCAGGTAGGGTCCGGCTTCAGGTACAGGCCGACCGTGATTGGGCCCCCGTCGGCGGGCAGGCTGGCCTGTTCGGCGATGAGATCGACCGTTGAATACTGTGTTTTTTGCGGCGCGGCGTCAGCCGTCAGTGCCAGACCAAGGGCCAGTGCGGCGAGCGCCAGGCGTCGAAGATTCAGCGTCATCAGTACGTTCCCTTAAACTATGTGTCAGGCTGGTATCCCTGTTATACGTTTCAAGAGGGCTTTACCCCTCCCTATCGTCGCGCTCCAACCTTACAACAGCCTGATCCGTCGCGGGTCACGGCCAAGTGACTGATCTTACGTCGTTCCATGCGTACTGATAAGGTAAGCCGGTTCCACCCTGAGAGTGTTCGATGACCTCACGATTGAATATCACGCGACGCGATTTCCTGGGCGGCATGGCCCTCGGCGTCGCCGCGGGTGGCACCCTGTCACCGCTCGAGTTGCTGGCCGCCAGGGGCGCTCCCTACCCGCCGGGCCTGACCGGCCTGCGTGGCAGCCATGACGGTTCCTTCGAGGTTGCGCACGCACAGGCACGTGATGGCAAGACCTGGCCGCGGCCAGCGAATCTCAGTGACGACGTCTACGACCTGGTTGTCGTCGGTGGCGGCATATCCGGTCTTTCCGCCGCATTCCTGTACCGTCAGCACGTCGGTCCGGACGCGCGCATCCTCGTGCTCGACAACCACGACGACTTCGGCGGACACGCCAAGCGCAACGAATTCGACGTCGATGGCAAGCGCGTGATCGGCTATGGCGGCAGCATGACGATCGATCAGCCAGCGACATACTCAAAGGAAGCGGCACAGCTGTTGCGCGATATCGGCATCGACGTACAGAAGTTCTATGACTATTACGATTTCGATTTCGACAAGCGCCATGGCCTGACCCAGGGAGTCTACTTTTCCGCCGATGCCTACGGCGCGCATAGCGTGCACCCGATGCTGGTCAGCCCGTTCTATGGTGTCGACCTGGCCAACGCCGACAAAATAATCGACGGCTATCCGCTGAGCGACGCGTCCCGAGACAGTCTGCTGGGGCTTCTGAACGACAAGCGCGATTACCTGCCCGGCAAAAGCCGGGACGAGAAGATCGCGTATATGCGCGGCATCAGTTACTCCGACTACCTGCGCCGGCACTGCAACGCGCCCGAGGAAGTCGTCGTGCTGTTGCGCGACACAATCAAGAGCCTGTGGGGTTTCGGCTGGGACGCATTGTCGGCGCTTGAGGCCGCTCGTTACAGCATGCCGGGCACGACACACCTGGGCCCCGAGAATCTCCCCAATGGTGCCTGGGAAGACGACGAGCCTTACATACACCATTTCCCTGACGGCAATGCCGGTGTTGCCCGCGCACTGGTTCGGCGACTGATACCGGCAGCGGTTCCGGGCGACGACTCAATGCCGGGACTCGTTGCATCGCGTGTCGATTACGGCCTGCTCGACCGACGCAGTAACGCGACGCGCATACGCCTCAACAGCACGGCAACTGATATTCGGCATGCCGACAATGGCAATGCTGTCGACGTCACCTACGTCTGCAAAGGCGCCGTGCATCGCGTACGTGGCAAGCATGTGATCGCAGCCTGCTACAACCACTCGCTGCCGATCATTTGCCCGGAACTCCCGGCGGAGCAGGCCGAGGCAATCGCGGTTGCAACCAAGATTCCGCTTGTTTATATCAACGTTGCGCTGCGCAACTGGCACGCGTTCAAAGAGCTCGGTTACAACGGCTTCTACATCCCGCAGCCGGAGCTGATGCACTCATTCGTACTGGATTTCCCGATCAGCATGGGCGACTACCGCTTCGCCGACGACCCATCCGACCCGATCGTGATTCACGGCACCTTCTGCCCGACTGCGCCGGACCAGGGACTGACGGAGCGCCAGCAACACGTTGTCGGTCGCGCGCGTATGCTGACCATGAGTTTCGCGGACTACGAGGATGCGATCTTGCGGCAGATGAGTGGCGCACTGGAGGGCGGGGGCTTCGACGCCGAACGCGACATTGCCGCGATCACCGTGAATCGCTGGCCACACGGTTACGCGTATGAGTACAACGAGCTGTACGACCCGCACGAGTGGGGGCCGAAGAACGGTCCGCACCTGATCGGCAGGCGCCCGTTTGGACGTATCTCGATTGCCAATTCTGACTCGTCGGCGTACGCCTATGTCAATGGCGCGATTGACGCTGCCGTACGCGCCGTCGCCGAACAGCTCAGCTGAGCGAGTCCACCGCGGCGCGTGCGGTCAGCACGCAACCTGACAGAAAAGTACCTTCGAGTGAGCGTCGCCCGCTCGCGCCGCCGCCACCGAAGCCCGCCGCCTCGCCGATAGCGTACAAACCGGGAATCGGCTCGCCATGCGCCGCAAGCGCGCGGCTCGACAGGTCGGTCTGGATACCGCCGAGACTCTTGCGCGTGATCAGGCGCAACTTGATCGCAATGTAAGGCGGGTGATCGAGCAGCGGCTCCGGCTTGCAGGTCCGCAGGCGATCCGACTTCCAGGCCCGCGCATGCTGGATGCGCCGAATCTGGTCGTCATTCCATTGCGATGCGCCGCGACGCACGTTGTCGTCGAACTCGCGCGCGGCAGCCTCGACATTCTCGAGACGCACATGATCTTCGCCGTCGAGTGCCTGCATCTGGCTGACCAGCTGTTCCAGCGTGTCGGCGACAAGAAAGTGGTCGCTCTCGTCCCGCATCTGTTTGACGAGGCGGTGATTACCAAGCAGGGTTTCCTTGAGGAACGGCAAGAGGCGGCTCTCGCGAATGTGCGGATTGTGTTCGGCGCCCGAAATCGCAAACTCCTTCGCCGCGATACGCCAGTTCAACAGGTGCCAGCTCCAGGGTTTTTCGAGCGCGCCAAGGCGACGGCAAAGTTCGTTGGTATCGAAACCGGTCACCAGCGGCAGCGGTCCGATGCGAGATCCCGAATGATCGAGCCACAAGGCCGACTTGCAGGGAATCAGGCTCAGGCCGTGACCCTCGAAGTGAGCCTGCGGATGCGGGATACCGGCCGCGTAGTTCCACATGTTCTCGAGGTGCGTCACCACGCCGCCGTGATTCGCGACAACATCGTGTACATGACCGTCGCAGTAAGGGTGCGAGCCGTTCAACAACTCGCGCGGCGCATCGCCCCAGTACCAGTTGTCCCGGACCTTTTGCAGGTTGCCGTTGATGCCGCCCGTGGCCACCAGGGTTTCCCCCGCGCGAAACTCGCGGTGCTCGCCGCTCGCTTCAATCTCGCCCAGGCAGCCGGCGATACGTCCACCCTCTTCGATCAGGTCAAAGACGCGACAGCCGAACACGTAACGCAAACGCTCGCGATTGGGATGCGCTGCCAGGAGTTCGACGAAGCGCTCGACAAGGCCGAGCCCGGTGCCCCACAGGATGTGATAGCGCGGTACGCTGTTACCGGGTACGAAGTCGCCGCGCTCGACCCAGTTGACGGCCGGCATATAGCGCATGCCCTTCTCACGCAACCAGTGGAACACACGCTCCGCGCTCTGCTCGACGTACGCCTCGGCCCAGCGCCGCGGCCACACATCGCTGTCGGCGAACTCGGCAAACGACTCCCAGTCCGACAGCGCCAACTCGGGCGTGTCCTTGATCCCGAGGCGTTTCTGCAAGGGCGTGCCGACGAGCGCCATGCCGCCGAACGCCGTGCGCGCGAGACCGCCGACCGCAGCTTCGGTATGCCGCTCGACCAGCGTAACGGACAAGCCTTTTTCGAGACATTCATGGGCGGCGACAAGGCCCGCGATACCGGCGCCGATTATGACGATATCGCTGTTGTGACTGGTCATGCGTATATCCCCGGACTTGCCTTTTATTGGACGGTTGTCCAAGCTTGCTACTGGCTTTGATACTGGCACTTTCGGGGCGTACCTACAATGTTCAAAAGAATACCCGCCTATCTCGCGCTGGCCGTTTTCGTAGCCGCCTGCGGGGGCAATAAAGAAGATTCCGGCCAGGCTGTCGAGAGCGCCGCAGACGCAGTCGTTGCCGAAGAATCAGTCGCTGACGTAACACCAGTCGCGGATGCCGGCGCAGCGGCTGCCGCCGATGCAGGCCAGGCGCTGTACACGCCTTGCATTGCGTGCCACGGGGCCAACGGCGAAGGCAATATGGCGATGAATGCGCCCGGTATCGCCGGCCAGTCCGAATCCTACCTGCGGCGCCAGCTGTGGGAGTTCAAAAACGGCCAGCGCGGCAAGCATGCAGCCGATGTTGAGGGCGCGCAGATGCGGCCGATGGCCGCGATCCTTCCGGACCGCCAGGCTATCGCGGCAGTGTCAGCCTATATCTCATCGATGCCGGCAACCGTGCCGCCTGCAACCGTCACCGGCGACGTCGAGAACGGCAAGAAGCTGTATATCAGTAAATGCGGCGCGTGCCACGGCGGCGACGCGTGGGGCAACGAGGCCCTGTTCACGCCGCGCCTGACGATGCTGGGCGACGTCTACCTGCTGCGGCAGGTCGAGAAGTTCCTCGAAGGCGTGCGTGGCGCGAGCGAAGAGAACGCACAATATGGCCAGCAAATGACCGTCATGGCCAAGACGGTATCGCCGGAAGAACTGAACGACATTGCCGCCTATATAAATGAGCTGGCGAAGTCTCAGTAGCCAGTTCTGCCTCGGCCTCACGGCCCTGATCATCTGCGCATCGGCCCATGCCGATGCGCAGTTCGTTTTGCGGGACTATTGTCCGCCCGGGTTCGAACTCAGCGCTACCAACCGCTGCGAGCTGCGTACCCTTTACCAGAACTACGAATCACTGCGGTATGCCGGCGTCGGCGGCCCGCGCACCGGCCTGCCCCCCGTGCGCGACGGCTTCACGCCCCAAGAGATCGATCTCGGCCGCTACCTGTTCTTCGACCCGCTGCTGTCGGGCGACAATACCCATTCCTGCGCCAGCTGCCATCATCCCGAACTGGGGTTTGCTGACGGCCGGCCGCGCAGTATTGGCATCGGCGGTGCCGAGGTGCGGCGGGCAGCGCCGACGCTGTGGAACGTAGCGTTTCTGAACAGGTTTTTCTGGGACGGACGCGCCGCATCACTGGAAGAGCAGATGCTCGGACCGCTCTACGATGCCAGGGAAATGGGCAATGACCCGGCGACGCTGCTCGCCGAGATCGGCGGCAATGAGAAATACCAGCAGCTGTTCCGCGACGCCTACCCTGGCAGCGAAGGCAGTGTGACGCTCGAGATGATTTACACCGCGATCGCCGCGTTCCAGACGACGCTGGTTTCGCTCAACAGTCGCTACGATCGCTACGCGCACGGCTATCACGACGCGCTGACCGACGACGAGAAGGCGGGGATGAACATCTTCCGGTCCTTTGTGGCGCGCTGCGCCGAGTGCCACACGCCGCCGCTATTCACAAACCAGCAAATCGCCGTTATCGGGGTACGCGATCCCGAGGGTGTTGCCTTCGACGAGGGCGCCGCGGCGGTTACCGGCAACCCGGGACTGCGCGGCGGCTTCAAGGTGCCGAGCCTGCGCAATATTGCACGCACGCCACCGTACATGCATTCGGGCACGTTCGCTACGCTCCGCGACGCCGCGGAGTTCTATACGCTCGGCCGCGGCCACGCCCTTCCTGAAGAGGAAAAGGAACGTATGATCGTGCACTGGCACATCTGGGAACCGCAGCTGACTGACGACGAACTCGACCGGCTGGTCGACTTCCTCGAAACCCTGACGGATGAGGTATTCAAACCGCAGGTTCCGTCTGCCGTTCCATCGGGCCTTACCCCGATCGGCACCGTTCCCGAGGCGCTCGTGCCTCGCGTGAGCCAGACAAACTAGAGAGAAGGAAAGACTATGGGGAAGAAGCTACTCCTGATCATTGCGGCGCTTGCGCTGCTGCTTGTCGGCGCATTCGCGGGCATGAAGTTCGCGGATGACAACCGGGCGACCGTTGTCGGGGATGCCTCACGTTACCAGGCCAGTGCCGCCGGCGGCGCGCTGACAAAAACTGTCGGCGGCTCAGGCACCGGCACCGTGCATGAAGTGCGCGATGGCGACTCGATCCAGGCGGCGGTTGCCGCGGCCAGCGAAGGCGACGTCATCCGGGTGTACCCGGGGACGTACTCGGAAACCGTCTACATCGACAAGGATGACATCGTAATTACAGGCGTCGTCGAGGCAGGCGCCTGGCCAGTTATGGAAGGCAACAAGGAACTGAACGACGCCATCCTGTACTCGGGCAATGACATTACGATCGAGAACATGCAGATCCAGCATTACAAAGGTAATGCGATCATGGGCCAGGCCGGCAACAACTTCCTGATCCGTAACAACAACATCATCGATACCGGCGTGTACGGCATCTTCCCAGAGTTCGGCGAGAACGGCCTCGTCACACACAACGTGCTTTCCGGCATCGAGGACGCCGCGATCTACGTGGGCATGTGTGACTACATCCACGTCACGAACAACGAAGTTTTCGACAACGTGGCCGGTATCGAGATCGAAAACACGCGTCACTCGATCGTCGAGAACAACTACGTGCACAACAACACGGGCGGCATCCTCGTCTTCATCACGCCGGGCCTGCCGATCAAGACGACCTACGACACGATCGTGCGCAACAACTTCGTTGTCGACAACAACACGCCGAACTTCGCGATCCCGGGCTCAACGGTGGCTGGCATTCCGGCAGGAACCGGCATCCTCAATATGGCCGGTGACCAGACGACCATCGAGGGCAACATCATCACGGGCAACAAGACGATCGGTATCCTGATCACCGATCACCATAATGCGCCCAACGTGACTCTCGACCCGGGCGCAGACCCGAGCTCGGACGAGATCGCCATCCTCGACAACCTGATGTGGAATAACGGCTACGACACGATCCCCGAGATCAAGGCGCTGGCCGCATTGGAACTCGTCGAAGGTGAGGTGCAGATTGTCAACGTTGGAACGAGTGCCGACAGCTGCATCCTCGATCACGACAAGTACGTGTCGGTCGGTCTCAAGAGCTTTGGTACCTGCGGCTTCTCGTCGACGGCCGACGTGACGACCTACCTGCTGCCGGAGCGCGCTGCACGCCGTGCAATCGCTGCCGAAGATATGGGCAAGCGCGCGTACTACGGCATCTGCGCCGGTTGTCATTCCTACAACATCAAGATGATCGGTCCCCCGACGCAGGTCATCCAGGCGCTGTACGCTGACAACCCGCAGGGCATCGTCGACTACATCACGAACCCCGTAAAAAAGCGCGATGACTACCCCGAGATGCCGCCGCAGAACTATCTCTCCGAGGAAGTTCGCATGGCTGCCGCGGAGTTCATGCTGCAGATCAGGAAATAAGTCCCTCTCTTTCCGGGCCAACTGCCGACAAACATCGGTAGTTGGCCCTTTCTTATGCCGCCATGATGCGAGTGTCTTCTGTCACTCGCTACAAGGAAGTAGATCATGGCGCGCACCCTGCTCGCGGCCTTCGCCGCATTCTTCGTTTCCTTCACCGCGGCGGCGCAGCTGCCGGCACCTGTTGGCGATGCCGACTTTCTCGACAATGGCAATCCCCATGCCGCAAAAGTCGAACTCGGCAAGCAGCTGTTCTTCGACAAGGTCCTGAGTGGCAGCTTCAATATCGCCTGCGCCACCTGCCATCACCCGTTTGCCGGCACGAGCGACGGACTGTCCCTGCCGGTCGGCGAAGGGGCTAACGGTACTGGTATTACGCGGGACACCGGGGTCGGCTTCGACGCCATACACGAACGCGTGCCGCGCAACTCACCTGCCCTGTTTAATCTCGGCGCGCGCGAATTTGACACCCTGTTTCACGACGGCCGCCTGGAAGCTGACCCGAATGCGCCCGGTGGTTTTGTATCCCCTGCTGGTTCGGACTTGCCACCCGGCCTCGACAGCGTCCTTGCGGCACAGGCCATGTTCCCGGTCACATCCGGCACCGAAATGGCGGGACAGCCAGGCGAAAACCCGGTCGCGGACGCCGCCGCGGACGGCGACCTGCCACGCATCTGGTCGTTGCTGGCCGGGCGCCTGCAAAACATCGACGGTTACGTCACGCAGTTCGTCGACGTCTTTCCGGACGTGCACAGCGCGGCTGACATCACCTACGTCCACGCCGCGAATGCGATTGCCGCGTTCGAAATCGATGCCTGGCGCGCCGACGACAGCCCGTTCGATCGTTTCCTGCGTGGCCGCCGCGATGCTCTGAGTCTCTCGCAGCTGCGCGGCATGCGCCTGTTCTATGGCAAAGCGGGTTGTTCTGACTGCCACGCCGGGCCGTTCCAGACCGACCACAGCTTCCGCGCCATAGCGATGCCGCAGCTCGGACCCGGCAAAGGCGACGGTGTCGCCGGCCACGAGGACTTTGGCCGCGAGCGCGTCTCGGCGATGCCCACGGACCGTTATCGCTTCCGTGTCCCAAGCCTGCGCAATGCTGCCCTGACCGCGCCCTATGGTCACGCCGGCGCCTACGACACGCTTGAAGCCGTCGTGCGCCATCATCTCGATCCCGTTTCATCCTTGTACAAGTACGACGTGTCGCAGACGGTCATGCCGTCACGTCCGGACCTCGACGAACACGATGGTCATGCGATGAACGACCCGGCGATCGTCGCCGCCATAGCCGCCGCCAACGAGCTCCCGCCTCGCCAGCTACGGAGTAGCGAGATTGGTGCACTCGTTGATTTCCTGCACGCACTGACTGACCCTGCCATGCTGGACCTGCGTCGCGACGTTCCTGCCAGCGTGCCCTCCGGATTGCCTATCGCTGACTGAGGAATCGCGTACAATCCGCGCATGACTGAATCATGGAAATCGTTCGCAACGGTCGATCCGTTCGCGGGCATGACGGGCGCGGAGCCCGGTACACTGCAGAACCTCGTTGGCGGCCAATGGGTCGACGCCGACGCCTATCGTGACGATATCGTCGACCCGATGAATGGCGAGGCATTTCTGCGCATTCCCGACACGCAGGACTTTGCGCCGTATATCGCGGGTCTCGAGTCCTGTCCGAAATCCGGGCTGCACAATCCGCTCAGGAACAACGACCGCTACGTCCACCTCGGCCGTGTGTGTGCCCGCGCCGCGGCGCTCATGGCGACGCCCGAGGTCGAGGAGTACTTTACCAAGCTGACGCAACGCGTCATGCCGAAGAGCTGGGCCCAGTGCCGCGGTGAAGTTACGGTCACGCGTGTGTTCATCGAGAATTTTGCAGGTGACGGAGTGCGTTGGCTCGCACGTGGCTTCTCAAACCCCGGCGATCACCCGGGCCAGGAATCGCGCGGTTACCGCTGGCCGTTTGGCCCCGTGGTTGTGGTTGCGCCGTTCAACTTCCCGATCGAGATCCCGGCGCTGCAAACCTTGGGCGCGCTATTCATGGGTAACCGGCCGCTCGTCAAGGTCGACTCGAAAGTGAGCGTCGTGTTCGAGCAGTTCATCCGGCTGCTGATTCATTGCGGCCTCGACCCGAACGACCTCGATTACCTGCATTGCCGCGGCGAGAAGATGGGCGAGTTGATCAACGACGCCAGGGATACGATCCGGCTCGTTCAGTTCACGGGCTCGAGCACAGTAGCAGAGATCGTCGCCGCGCAGCTGCGTGGCAAGGTGCGCCTTGAGGACGCGGGCTTCGACTGGAAGATTGTCGGCCCGGACTATGACGCTGACTGGCTCGACTATGTCGCGTGGCAGTGTGACGAAGATGCCTACAATGCGACCGGCCAGAAGTGTTCGGCCCAGAGCGCCCTGTTCGTGCACGATAACTGGGCAGATGCGTTGTTGCCGAAGCTCGGCGAACTCGCTGCACGCCGCAGTCTGGACGACCTCACCATCGGCCCGGTCCTGACCTGGACCAACGAACGCATCAAGGCGCACATCGACGCCGTGCTCGCCGTCGACGGCACCGAGCTGCTATTCGGCGGCGAGGTGCTGGAAGGACACTCGATTCCGGACTGCTACGGCGCGGTCACGCCGACTGCGATTCGCGTGCCCATCGCTGCCCTTGCGGGCGAGCAGTTCGACCTGCTCGCGAAAGAGTTGTTCGGGCCGTTCCAGATCGTCGTCACCTGGGGCGACGATGACCTCGACACCGTGCTGGAGCTCTGCGAACGCATGGACAACCACCTGACCGCGGCCGTCGTAAGTGCGGATATCGGCTTCCAGCAGAAGGTGCTGGGCGCCACGGTCAACGGCACGACCTACTGCGGCATGCGCGCGCGCACAACCGGCGCACCGCAGAACCATTGGTTCGGCCCTAGCGGGGACCCGCGGGGTGCCGGCATCGGCACGCCCGAGGCGATTCAGATTACATGGAGTGCCCACCGGGAAATCATCGCGGACCAGGGGCCCGCGCCGATGGGTTGGGAGTTGCCGCCGGTCAGGTAGCCGGCAGGATCAGCTGGTCGCCGTCGATCCCGATAAATTTCTTGATGCGGTTGGCACTGTTGCGGATCGCGGCCTGCAGGTTGATGCTGCGGACCGTGCTGCACTCGCGCTGCGGCGCTTCGTTGTCGATCTCGACTTCCAGCGTGATCTCGTCGTTGCGGAACAGCAGTGAACGGCGCGCTTCGTGGCTCGACCAGCCCAGGAACTTGCGCGGATCCAAGAATCGGGCCCGGCTGCCATCCGCGAGCACCGCGTAGCACTCTGCGTAGCGCAGCGGAATTTCGACCCGATACTCAACGACGTCCGCGTGGCTCGCGCCGCGCAGCGGAATCAGCGAATCCAGAATTCTCGCCGTGTTTTCCTTCAGACCGGCATCACGCTGCGCCTCGCGGCACATTGCGCCTGCCAGAATGCCCTGCCGTATGTCTTGATGACTATTCTGCTGTCGGTCCTGCGTCTGCATCGTCAATCCCCCCGAAGGATCTGTGCATGGAATCACACCGATTCCGTTGCAGTTGATACTACGAAAGAATTGACTGAAATTTTACAAAAAGAATTTCACAGTGTTAATTTCACAAATGACGCTTTCACCAGCCCTTGAAGAAGCCACCATCGGCGAAATCCCATAGCAGGGTTATGTAAAAGCGCTGGTCCCAGGTCTGGTCGGACAGCGGCAGCTCGACGCCCAGATTCAGGGCGACATGCCCACCGCGCGTAAGACCGATCCGCACCTGGGGCATGGCGGCCCATTCGAGGTCGCCATTGCTCGACCTGAACGGTTTCTCAGCGACCAGCTCGAGGGCCGGGAATACGCGTCTCGGCCACGGCGAGTGGACGTAATGCACAATTCCAGCCAGTTCCGCGGCCCCGTCACTCGCGCCTTCCATCGGGAACTTCAGGCGCAGGCTGCTCTGCAGGATCCAGCTATCGGACAATGCCTTGCCCCAGGCCAGGTAAGTCTGCAGTTCGCCATCGCCGTCAGCCGAGTCGAGCGGCATCGCGTAGATGGCCGCTGCTGACAGTACATGAGTCTCGCTCCACGACAGGGCCTGCTTGTACCCAAGCTCTACTTCAGTCAGTTCGTTGCGCAGCGCGTTGCTCTCATGCACAAGCTCCACAACGACCTGCCCGGCCTTGCCGACGCGCTTTTCGATCTCCAGGACGTTCTTGTAAGAGTCCTTGCCATCCTCGGGCGTCATGCGCCCCTTGTACACGACCTCATCCTCGGGGAATGCCTTCTTCGTACGAATCGGCAGGAACAGGTTCATCTCACCCGGGGGAAACGCGCTCGTATCGACGAGCGATTTCACATACGCGACAACGTTGACGATCTGCGCGTCGCTCAACGCGTCATCCTGTGCGGGCATCTGCGCCGCCAGCCCCATCGCATGACCGCCATAGCGTACGACCATCTCCCAGTCAGCCGTCGGTTCGCGGCTATTGAATAAAGGGTCCGAGAGATCCGCTGGAACCACGCCCAGCCCCTGCACGACCGGGCTGTCGGGATCAGGTGCCCCGCCGGGGCCATGGCAAACGGCACAGGTATTGTCGAATACGACCTTGCCCGCGGCGACATCAGCCGCCTGGACTGGTGTGATGGGGTTCAACAGGACGGCGGCGAGCAGCGCCGCCAGGGTACGGTGCATCGTCCGGATCACGGCGGAGTCCTCCTGGCACAGAACGTGTGAGAGCGCCTGCGACTGATCATCCTCCCATCCTCGTCGCCGTGCGCTACGTAGATTCGCCTATTTCCCGTATATAATCCGGGGCCCGAAACAGGGCCATACTATGAAACGACCTGAATTACTCTCGCCTGCCGGCACGCTCAAGAACATGCGCTTCGCGTTCGCGTACGGGGCCGATGCCGTATACGCGGGCCAGCCGCGCTATAGCCTGCGCGTGCGCAATAACGAGTTCAGCAAGGAAGACGTGCTGGCGCGGGGCATCGAGGAGGCCCATGCCGCCGGCAAGTTATTCTTCCTCGCCAGCAACATCGCGCCGCACAACAACAAGCTGAAGACCTACATTCGCGACCTCGAACCGATCGTCGCCATGGGACCCGACGCGCTGATCATGTCCGACCCTGGTCTCATCATGATGGTCCGCGAGGCCTTTCCGGACATGCCGATCCATTTATCGGTGCAGTCCAACGTCGTCAACTACGCGGCTGTGAAGTTCTGGCAACAGATGGGCCTGACCCGCATCATCCTGTCCCGTGAGTTGTCACTCAAGGAAGTGCGCCAGATTCGCGAAGAATGTCCGGACATGGAACTCGAAGTGTTTGTGCACGGCGCCTTGTGCATCGCCTACTCCGGGCGCTGCCTGCTGTCCGGCTACATGTCGCACCGTGACTCCAACCAGGGCGCCTGCACCAACACCTGCCGCTGGAAGTACAACGCCTACGAAGCGCGCGAGACCAGCACCGGCGACGTCGCCCCCGTCGAGTTCAATCCCGGCGAGCAGCCTGTCGCTCTGCTCGAAGAAGAAACGCGGCCCGGCGAACTCATGCCCGCCTACGAGGACGAGCACGGCACCTACATCATGAATTCGCGCGACCTGCGCGCGGTGCAGCACGTGCGCGAACTCGCCGAGATGGGTATCGACTCTCTGAAGATCGAGGGTCGCACCAAGTCCGCCTACTACACCGCCCGCACCGCGCAGGTTTACAGCCGCGCGATCGATGATGCTGTCTCCGGGCGCGAGTTTGATATGGAAATGATGGACGAACTCGAAGGCTTGTCGAACCGCGGTTACACAGAAGGTTTCTACCGTCGCCACCCGCCGAAGGAATACCAGAACTATGAGCGTGGCGTATCGATGTCCGACCGCCAGCAGCTGGTCGGCGAAATTGCCGACTCCAGCGGTGGCTGGCTCACGATCGACGTCAAGAACAAGTTCGAGAAAGGCGACCTCATGGAGCTCGTGATGCCCGCAGGCAATGTGACCTTCGCCCTCGAGGAAATGCTGGGCAAGGACGGCAATGCAGCCGATGTTGCGCCCGGTTCGGGACACGTCATGAAAATCCCGCTACCCGAGGGGGTAAGCGCGGATTCGATCGACGCGTTCACGATGCTGGTGCGCTACCTGCCCCGGGAAGGCACGCAGGAGGCAATTGCATGACCAAACCAACTACCGATCTCTACGACAAATACGAAGGTTCGGTTCGTACCTGCGCGACGCAGTTCCGCGACTACGGCGGCAAGAAGCAGTTCAGCGGCCCAATCCGCACCGTACGCTGCTTCCGCGACAATCAGTTGTTCCGGGCCCTGCTCGACGAACCCGGCGACGGCGCTGTGGTTGTCGTAGACGGGGGCGGCTCGACCGAAAGTGCGCTCATGGGCGACATCATCGCGGCCAAGGGCGCGAAGAACGGCTGGTCCGGCGTGGTCATCCTGGGCGCGATTCGCGACTCGATCGAAGTCGGCAAAATCGAACTCGGCGCCAAGGCGCTCGGCGTCAATCCGGCCAAGAGCAGCAAGGACGGCATCGGCGCAGTCGACGAACCCGTAGAGTTTGGCGGCGTGACGTTTACGCCCGGCGAGTGGATCTACTGCGACGAGGACGGCATCCTCGTCTCCGCCAGGAAACTCGACTAACCAAGCAGCTCCCCGAGCTTCGACTTGCGATCGTGCGCAACGATCGCGAGTAACAGCTCCGCCGTCGCCAGCGCATCCACCAGGCAGTCGTGCGCCGCGTAGCGCGGCAAGCCGTAAGCATCGCGCAAGTCGCCGAGGCGCAGCGAATTTCCCGACTCGATATGGTGCTTGCGCTGCTGGCGACGCAGCTCGATCGCCATAGTATCGACGGCCTGCACGGGAAGCTTCGCGCCGTAGCGCCGTTGGCACATGCGGTCGAGCAACGCCTTGTCGAGGCCCGCATGGTGCACCAGCAGGACGCGGCCGGTCAGAATTTCGATAATGCGATCCAGCGCGAGACCCCAGTGCTGCCCGCTGCGCACGACCGTATCGGTCAGGCCATGCACTGACGCGCTATCGCCGACCTCGCCGCTGGGCTGCACGACGATGCTCGTCGCTGTATCGACGGCGATCTTGCCCGCGCGTACCAGCACCCAACCAACACTGAGCATATCGGCCGTTGCCGCATCGAGCCCGGTGGTCTCGATATCGAGCGCAACGAATTCGACGTCATCTATTGGTTTAGCCGGACCAGGCGCTGCGGACCGCAACAGGCCTGCAAATGGCTCGTCGAAGCCCTTGCGAGCCAGTCGCCAACGCCGCGCGAGGAACAACGCATGCCTCATGCGAGATGGAATCGATTCAGCAGGGCCGCCTGGCTGACCCGCACTTGCGAGAACGCCGACTTCAGGTTTTGTCGCACCAGGGGTGACAACTCTTCCGGCGACAGGTGGTTATCGGGCTTCTTGCCCGCCTGCAACTGGCGGCTCTGGTGCTCGATGCGCAGCTTCTCGATGAAGTCGAGCGCATCGATCAAATTGGACGCGTCGGCTTTCGTCAGCTCGCCGGCTTCGGCAGCGGCCCGCAGGCGATTACGCGTGCTGATACGCAACTCGCCCGCAGCCAGCGAACGAATGCGCGCGATTTCGACGATCGGCATGATGCCGTGCAGCTTCAGGTCGAGCGTATTTTTGTGCTCGCCTGATTTCTCGAGCACGAACTGGCGGAAAAAGCCGAGCGGCGGCTGAAAGCTCATCGCGTTCTTCGCCATCAGTGCAAGGAAGATCTCGTTCCTGCGCGCATCGTCGCGCACGCTCTTCTTCAGCTTATCAACAAGCTTGCTGTTACCCGCAACGCAGCGCAGGTCGAAGAAAATGTTTGCATGCATCAGGGCTTTTTCTTCGGGCACCGTGATCCAGCGATGGAAGTACGCCTTCCATTTATTTAGCGGCTGTCGCCATTTGTTGTTCGACGCCATCACGTCGCCCGGGCAATAGACGTAACCACACTCGTGCAGACCATCGTTGACGATCTTCGACATCGCCTCGAAGTAGGCATCGTCTTCAGGCGAGACTTTGTTCGATAACAGCAGCGCGTTGTCCTGATCACTTTTTGCGGACTGCTCGAAACGTCCCTGCGAACCCAGCGCCACCCACGCATAGTCGCAGGGCGGTGGCCCCAGCTCGGCCTCGGCAATCTGCAGCAACTGGCGCGTGACCGTATCCGTGATCATCGTGATGAACTTGCCGAGTTGCTCGCCGCTGGCGTCGGACTCGATCTGCCCTATAACCAGGGCCGGCAGGCGCTCGCACGCGGCGACCACACCGGCGGCCGACTGTTGCTTGCCGATATCGCTGACGAGATACAACGGGTGCTCGGTCTCGATACGCATGAAGTCGCTGCGCGACACCATGCCGACAAGCTTGCCGTTCGAGGTTACCGGCAGGTGATGGATATTGTTGTGCATCATCACCATTGCCGCTTCGTAGGCGTGCGCGTCCCCATCCAGCGAAATCGGATTGCGCGTCATTATCCCGGTGACCGGATGGTCCGCCGACAGCCCGGCGGCAACCACTCGCGTGCGGATGTCGCGATCGGTAACTATCCCACCAAGTTCATCATTGTCGCTGATGAGCATCGCCGAGACGCGCTCAGCCACCATCTTTTCGGCAACCTCGCGCACCGACGCGCCGCAACCGATGCTTACCGGGCCGCGCGTGATCAGGCTGCTCACAGTTTCGCCCGACACGCCGCGGAAGGTCTGCGGCGCGGCCCGCATCGTCAGCCGATCGGACAATGCCCGGATGAAGAGCGTATCGAAACTGCTGCTGTAGCGGCGCGCAGCCTCAAACGCCGCGGCACCCAGGTGGTAGACAAGAGAATCCTCGAGCGCGATCGAGTGGTTGCGTGCCGGGGCATTGTTCATTAGCGACGGAAAACCGAAGCAGTCGCCCTCCGCGAGGCGGGTCATCATTTCACCCGCCTCGTTGCGCAGCTCTACCGCGCCGCTGCGTACGATGTGGAGATAGCGATTCTGTGCGCCGACCGTCAGGATGTCGGCGCCTGCACGGTAGTAGGCGATATTGATGTCGCGTGCGCAGGCCGCAAGATGCGCTTCATCGAGCAGGTCGAAGCCCGGCAGGCTCCGCAGGAACTCCACGATGTCAGGGATTTCCTTCATAGCGCAATTCTGACACTTCCTTCAGAACGGGAAAACTGGCGGCACCGTTTCCAGTGCCGCCAGCAGTTACCCGAAATACAAATTTCGGTAGGGGGGATATCAGAACGCGTACTTGGCGGAGACCATAAAGCGCGTGAAATCACCATCCGTGCCGTCCACGAGCTTGCGCTCCGCCCACATGAGCTCCGCGCCGATATCGAGTTTAGGCAGCGGATTGTAGATCAAGTTGACGTGAAAGCTGCTTGCCTCCTTGCTGACGTTGCCTGCCGTGACCGGGACGTCAAGCGTGTTGTGCCCGATCATGATGTTGGAGCGGTACTTGTCATTCCAGAAGTGGCGGAAAGAGACGAAGCCCGCCGTCTGCTTGATCAGGTCGATGCCGTCACCGAGACCATCAACTGCGCCATCGCGGCCAATGCCGAGACCAAGATAGCGGCCGATGCCGTCACCGTAGGTCACCATGGCGCGAATATCATCCTGCTCGCCAACCTTGAACCTGGCCGAAGCGGACAGACCGAACGCGGTTTCGCTGGCCGCAACGCCAACCGGCTGTTCGTCGATGTTGAGAAAACGCACGAGGCCCGCAATTTTCACGTAGTGACCGCCGTCCAGCTTGAACGTGTAGCGGCCGACGAGGTCGGGAATCGTATCGTGGCCAGGCGCTGCCTCCGCCGCACCGTGAACGAAGGTTTCAGGGTTCTCCGCCGCGAGTTCCAGGTTGCCGTTGGTGTAGCGAACCTGTGCCTGGCGAATGAACGTGGTGGATTCAGCCGGCCCGATAAAATCGAGCGCTTCGGGCAAGGCACCAACATCCTGGAAGGTCGACCAGGTTTGGCCAAACAGCCACTTGTCGAATTTCACGAATGCGTGACGCAGCCGGGGGCTGTAGGAGTTCGAGACGATCTCGTTACCGTCAGAGTGCGTGAAGAAATCGATCTCGATGTAGGCGCCGAGCTTGTTGCCGCCTGCCGTCGTGGTGTCTGCGCGGAAGAAAATACGCGATTCGCGGCCCTGGAAGTCGGCCGTAACATCACCGCTGCCCGAACCGTCGCCAACCGGAATCTGGCTGGGGATGTAGAACTGCCGAATAATCGCGCTGCTCGGTGGGTTGCCATCGCTGTAGTCACTCCACATCGCATCGAACTTGGCGTAGCCGCCGAACTTGTATGTGGTACCGGCCTCGTTTTCCTCTGCGACTGCGCTGCCCGCGGTCGCCACCATCGCCAGGGCGGCGGCGCTCACAAGCGTTTTCATAAATTTTCTGGTTTTCATTGTGATCCCCCAAGAAGGACTTTTTCCCAATAAGCATCGCGGATACTCGTTGACGCGGACGACAGTGACCATTAGCCAAAAGTCGAATCCGGCGGTCGAATAGACGAAGGTCTAATGCAGGGGTAGTCTTGGCACCATGTCTGACACGAGCACCTTCATCGTCGCCGACGATCACCCGCTGTTTCGCGAGGCACTGATCCATGCCGTCGGCAATTGCGTCAGCGGCGCACACATTGTCGAAGCTGACAGCCTCGACACACTGCAGGTCGTCGTCGAGGAAAACGCCGAGGCCGACCTGCTGTTTCTCGACCTGAACATGCCCGGCGTCAGCGGTTTCTCGGCGCTGGCCTGGATTCGCAGCAACCACGAATCGCTGCCCACTGTCATCGTTTCAGCGCTGGACGACCCGGCGGTCATTCGGCGCGCGATTCAGCACGGCGCGTCAGGCTTTATTCCAAAGTCGGTCGCCATCGGCACGCTCGAGGACGGCATTCGCGCCGTTCTCGAAGGTGAAGTCTGGGTGCCCGAGGGCGTTAATCTCAATGACAACCTCCTGGACAGTGAAGAAGCGAAGATTGCCGCGGCGCTGAGTTCGCTGACGCCGCACCAGTTCCGTGTGCTCATGATGCTCGGTGAGGGGCTGCTGAATAAGCAGATCGCGTTCCAGCTCGGCGTGTCGGAAGCGACCATCAAGGCGCACGTCACGGCGATCCTGCGCAAAATGCAGGTCAATAATCGCACCCAGGCGGTACTGGCCGTGCAACAACTGACGCTCAACGCGCCGACGCTGCTCGAGACCGACTCAGGCGAGGCGCCGGCTTAGAACCCGATTGATCAGTGCCCGCAGAGCCGCGGGCCGCACCGGTTTGTTCAGCATGCTGTGCCCCGCATCGCGGACGCGAAATGCCACCTCTTCCGTGTGATCGGCAGTCAGAATAACGGCCGGCACGTCATTGCCGGCCTGTCGACGCAATGCCTCGATCACCTGCAGACCCGTCACCTTGTCGTCCAGGTGATAGTCCACGAGCAACAACGCGGGTTGCGGGCTGCCGGCAGCGGCAAGCTCGTCCATAACCGCCAACGCCTCCGCTTCATTGCTCGCAACATGTGGCGCGGCGCCCCACTTGGTCAACAGTCCATGCATCGCGTCCAGAATCTCGCGCTCGTTATCGATGCACAGCACCACCTGCCCGTCAATGGACGATGACGAACGCGGTTCGGGCTGTTCGCCGGGTGCCGCGGCCAGTGTCCTGGCGCTCGCATGCGGCACGATGACTTCAAAGCAACTGCCCTTCCCCAACTCCGAACGCAGCAGGATCTCGTGTCCCAGCAGGCGCGCGATGCGATCGACGATGGCGAGACCGAGGCCCAGGCCGCGTTTGGTGCGCTCCGCGCCTTCGGACAGACGGTGGAATTCCTCGAACACCGCCTTCTGGTCGCTTTCGGCAATGCCGACGCCGGTATCGATAACCTGAATTGCGATTGCATCGCCGCGCCGCCGGCAACCGACCAGCACCCCGCCCTCGCGCGTATACCTGCGCGCGTTACTAATGAAGTTTTGCAGGATACGACGCAGCAAAGACGGATCGGAATGCACCGCGAGCTCCGTCTTCGCGAAACGCAGGCCAAGCCCCTGCTCCTCGAACGTCTGTGAGAACTGCGAGCCGAGCGCATCGAACAGGTCCTGCACGCGAATGTCCTGGCGCTTCGGTTCCGGTGCCGCCGTGTCGAGACGCGAGATATCGAGCAACGCGCTCAGCAGGTCCTCGACACCCAGCAGGCCGCTTTCGACGCGGGCCACCAGCCGACTCTGCTCGTCCGTCATGTCGCCGCGGTGCTCGTTCAACAGGGCTGCAAACAGCTTCGCCGCGTTAAGTGGCTGCAACAGGTCGTGCGCCGCTGCCGCCAGGAAACGGGTTTTCGATACGTTCGCGTCTTCCGCTTCCGCCTTGGCGCCCTGCAGCGCGACCATGGCCTGCTCCAGCTCCGCCGTGCGATGGGCAACGCGTTGCTCGAGCAGTTCCTTGGCCTCGACCAGCGCGTTCTCAGCCTGCTTGAAGTCGGTGATGTCGGTGTACGTCGTGACGAACCCGCCATCCGGCATCGGCTGGCCGCGAATTTCGATGACCTTGCCGTCGAGGAAGCGGCTTTCATACCGATAGGATGAACCCTCGCGCAGGTATTTCAGACGCTTGGCCACCTCCTCTTCCACGTCACCGTCGCCGAACCGACCAAGCTCGGCGTTGTAACGGATCATCGCCTCGATCGACTCGCCGACATGAACCATGCCGTCCGGGTAACCCATGAGTTCGAGGTAGCGACTGTTCCAGCCAATCAGCCGCTGGTTCGCATCGACTACGCTGACGCCCTGGGTGATGTTCTCGAGCGTCGCCTCCGTCAGCTGCCGGTTGAACCGCACAGCCTCCGAGGTCTCGTCGAGTAACAGCACGACGTCGCCGATTTCCACACCGGTTTTGCGCAATGCGGTGGTGATGACGACGCGCGCGGAGGCCGCACCTATTGCGCCGGCCAGCAAGCGCTCCGTGAACTGCAGCAAACGGCGATCTGCCCTGATCGACGGGCTGATATCGACACCTTCCTGCTGCGCGAAATCTTCGAACGAGCGTTGCGCGTGCGCCTCACCCAGGAACCGATCCGCCAGTGCGCGCAAATCACCGTTGGTCAGGTCCGAGCCAGTCGCCGCAGGGCCCGCCTCGCTTTTCGTCAGAATTGGCGTCGCAAACGCGCGCGCCTGGATCTTTTCGACCATCGATTGCCGCGTCAATAACGACACCACGACGAATACAGCCACATTCGCCAACAGCGACCACGCGACCCCGTGCGTCAGCGGGTTGGACGTCGCATCGAACAGCAGCGCCTCGGGCCGCAGCCACATCTGCCCGAACAGGCCATGCTCGATGAAGTACGAGCTGAACAGGCCCGAACGCGCCAGGGTAGGCAGGAACAGCGTATAGGCCCACAACGAAAAACCGGTCAGCAGTCCGGCAAATGCCGCAACGCGCGTCGAACGCTGCCAGTACATGCCCAGGACGATCAAGGGCATGAACTGCGCCGCCGCCGCAAATGACAAGAGGCCAATACTCGCCAGCGCCGCGGACTCGTCCAGCGCGCGGTAATAGAGATACGCCAACACGGTGATCGCCGCGATCGCGATGCGACGTATGTGGATCAGCATGCGCGAGTAGTCGGTGCGCTCTGAGAGCCCCAGCGGCTTGATGCGCAGCAGCGCGGGCATCACGAGTTCGTTGCTGATCATCGTCGACAACGCAACGCAGGCGACGATCACCATGCTCGTCGCCGCCGAAAAACCGCCAAGAAAGGCCAACACCGTCAGCCAGTCGCCGCCATGCTGCATCGGCAACGCCAGTACGAACGTGTCGCCGCTGAACATTCCGGACGGCAACAGCTTCATGCCCGCAAGCGTTACAGGGATGATGAACACCGTGAACACCAGCAGGTACAGGGGGAAGGCCCAACGCGCCGTATCGATGTTCGCATCCTTGTGCGCCTCCACGATCGTCACGTGAAACTGGCGCGGCAGGCAGAAGATCGCGGCGGATGCCAGGATCAATTGCGTGACGAATGCGTCGGGATATCGATCGAGTCGAAACACCGTGTCAGCACGCGCCACCGTCTGAGTCACTTCTCCCGAGACGTCCCCGAGCAGCAATAATGCAAACATGCCGACCGCCACGAACGCGAACAGCTTCACGACCGACTCGAACGCGATCGCGAGCATCATGCCTTCGTGATGTTCCGTCACATCGATCTTGCGCGTGCCGAAGAGAATAGCGAATACAGCCAGCGCCGCCGCAACGATAAGTGCCGTGTCGTACTCGGCACTGCCCGTCGCCGAGTAATCGGAAACCACGCTGAAGCCCGTCACGATCGCCTTAAGCTGCAGCGCGACGTACGGCACCGAGCCAATCGTCGCAATGATTGTCACGAGCGCCGCCAGGCTCTGAGCCTTGCCGTAGCGGGCCGCAATAAAGTCCGCAATCGATGTCAGGTTTTGCCGCTTGGCGATCGCCACAATGCGCCGAATCAGTGGCCAGCCGAACAAAATGACCAGCATCGGACCAAGGTAGATGGGCAGGAAGCCCCAGCCGCTCTGCGCCGCCGTGCCGACCGCGCCATAAAAGGTCCAGGAGGTGCAGTAAACCGCCAGCGTCAGGCTGTAGACGAGCGAGCGGCCGAAGGTCGAAAAACGGCTTTGATCGACGTTGTCGCCCCAGTACGCAATAGCGAATAACGCCACGACGTAGCCCAGCGACAGGACCAGCAAGACCCACCAGTCGATCAAACGAATTCCCCCTCGTTCTTATCGTTGTCGCGGCAGTCTACTACTAACGTCGAATGCCCGCGACTGAGGCCCTTTGCTAGATTCGGCGGCGCATAAACAGAAAAGCACCCGTTTGCTAAGGGGAATCGCATGTCTCAGAACAACAGCTATTGGAGCGCCAACCTGAAGCTCGTGGCCATCTGCCTCGTGATCTGGTTCGTCGTTTCGTACCTGTTCGGAATCATCCTGGTCGAGCCGCTCAACAGCATCAAGCTGGGCGGCTACAAGCTCGGCTTCTGGTTCGCGCAACAGGGATCCATTTACGTATTTGTTGCGTTGATTTTTTACTACGCATATCGCATGGGCAAGCTCGACAAAGAGCACAACGTCCATGAAGACGACGACTAGGGGAACGCCATGACACTTCAAACCATGACCTACCTCGTCGTCGGCTTTACGTTCGCGCTGTACATCGGCATCGCCATCTGGGCGCGCGCCGGATCGACGAAGGAGTTCTACGTTGCCGGCGGCGGCGTCAACCCGATTGCCAACGGCATGGCCACGGCCGCCGACTGGATGTCCGCAGCCTCGTTCATCTCGATGGCCGGCCTCATCGCCTTCATGGGCTATGGCGGTTCGGTATTCCTGATGGGCTGGACCGGCGGTTACGTCCTGCTCGCCATGCTACTCGCGCCTTACCTGCGCAAGTTCGGCAAGTTCACCGTCCCCGAGTTCATCGGCGATCGCTACTACTCCAAGGCAGCACGCATCGTCGCCGTCATCTGCCTCATCATCGCATCGGTTACTTACGTAATCGGCCAGATGAAGGGCATCGGCGTCGCGTTCTCGCGTTTCCTCGAGGTCGACTACAACGTTGGCCTGCTCGTCGGTATGGGCATCGTCTTCATTTACGCCGTCATGGGCGGCATGAAGGGCATCACGTACACGCAGATCGCACAATACTGCGTCCTGATCCTCGCCTACACGATTCCCGCGATCTTCATCTCGCTCAACCTGACCGGCAATCCGCTGCCGCAGCTCGGCCTCGGTTCGACCATGGCCGGTTCGGAGGTGTACCTGCTCGATCGACTTGACCAGGTGCTGCGAGATCTAGGGTTCCTCGAATACACAACCAACGTCAGGCTAAGTCTGACCAATATGTTCATGTATACGTTGTCCCTGATGATCGGTACGGCCGGCCTGCCGCACGTCATCATTCGTTTCTTCACGGTTCCCAAGGTGAAGGACGCGCGCAGCTCTGCCGGTTGGGCACTGGTCTTCATCGCGATCCTGTACACGACGGCACCGTCCGTTGCCGCCATGGCACGCCTGAACCTGATCGAAACGATCAACCTGCCGTCCGGCGAACAGATGGACTACGCAGAGCGTCCCGACTGGATCAGGAACTGGGAGGCCACCGGCCTGCTCGCGTTCGAAGACAAGAACGGCGACGGCAAGATCGTCTACAGCGCCGATGCCGAGACCAACGAGATGACCAAGGTCGACCGCGACATCATGGTTCTCGCCAATCCCGAAATCGCCAAGCTGCCGAACTGGGTCATCGCCCTGGTCGCCGCCGGCGGTCTCGCCGCCGCTCTATCCACCGCAGCCGGATTGCTACTCGCGATATCCTCGGCGATATCGCACGACCTGTTGAAGGGCGTGTTCAAGCCGGATATCAGCGAGAAACAGGAACTAATGGCAAGTCGTGTCGCGATGGCCGCAGCAATCGTGCTGGCCGGTTACCTGGGCTTCAATCCACCCGACTTCGCGGCCGGTACCGTGGCACTCGCCTTCGGTCTCGCAGCATCGTCGATCTTCCCCGCGCTGATGATGGGCATCTTCTACAAGCGCATGAACAAGGAAGGCGCGATCGCGGGCATGATTGCGGGTATCGGCGTCACGTTGTTCTACGTGTTCCAGCACAAGGGCATCATGTTCATCGCCAGCACCGCGTTCCTCGGCGGTATGCCGGAGAACTGGTTCCTCGGCATCGAGCCGAATGCCTTCGGTGCCGTCGGTGCCATCGTCAACTTTGCCGTGGCCTTCGCCGTATCGAAGATGACCGCAGCACCGCCAGAGCACATCCAGCACCTGGTCGAGGACATCCGCGTCCCGGCTGGCGCAGGCGCTGCTACGGGCCATTGATTCGTCTGCATCAGGAATTGAGGGGGGTCTTTCGACCCCCCTCTTCTTTTCTGTAGGATTGACCGCATGTGGAAAAACAAACACGTCGTCGTGGCGATGCTCGTCGCGCCCATCCTCGCCGTCATGGCCTGGTTCGCCATTGACTACTTCGTCGCAGAGCGGCCACACGCCGCCAAGGAAGGCGCCGCCTACAAACTCGTCGCCCAGCCCAACTGTCGTTACGACAGCGGTCAGTGCGATCTAGAGAACTCCGAGTTCAGGCTCAGCATCCGGCCGGAGATGCTCGCTGCCACTTCAATGAGCCTGACAATGACGTCGTCGCACCCATTGGAAAGCGCCGCGATGGGGGTGATCGATAGCAATGACGGGGCGCCGCAACAGATGACCCTGACTGACGACAACGGCACGACATGGCAGGCCCTCCTGCCCCGCCCCGCATCCGACGAGGCGACGATTCGGCTCGCCGTGACCGCCCAGGGCGCAACCTGGTATGCGGAGATTCCGGTGGTGTTTCTGGAAGCCGGTTTGTAGGAGGCGGCTGTGGGAGCCCGCCTTGCGGGCGACAAAAACGCTTTCCGTCGCCGACAGTCCGTCGAGCGAAACGTCAGTTAGAAGTAATAAGACGCACTGACAAACAGGTTCCAGTCGTTCGCGCCGGAAATCACGCCCGGACGGCGGAAGCCCTGGAAGTCCTTGTCGAAATTCTTCTGGAAAACGCCGACGACAACCCATCGGTCGGCGGGTGCCCAGCCTAGCGTAACGTCCAGGTTTGCCGCGCCTGAATTCTCGAGGTCACCCGCGATGTAACGCGTATAGCTCGGCCAGAGCTGGACAAAGAAGCCCGGCCACGGCCCTTCAGCCGGCGCATACGCGGCCATCGGCGCAATGCTGATACCGTGTCCGGTGTGGTCCTTGAAGTCCGAGTTCCACGTCGACACGTAGTTCACCGGCAGGTAGAACGACCAGTCTTCATTGATGGCGAAAGCCGGCAGCGCGCCGATCGCAACGGTGTTGGCACCGTCGGTGCGCGTCACGTCGCCCTCGAGTTGCAGATCGATCTGCGTTGCCCAGCCACGATAGCCCTTGGTCACGGTGCTATCCATGTTGAACAGATGAAACCAGCGAGCTCGCGCATTCGTGAGGCCGTTCGTCGTCTGCCCGGAAATCGCCGCGCCGTCAAAGTCACCGTAGCCGAGCTCGAACATGATCATGTCCTTTTCGCCAAGGCCAATATTGCCGGTGGCGCGCAATTCGATGAGTTCCGCGTCGTCTGCGAAGCTCGTGAACTTGATTCCCGGACCGGCATAGGTGCTGATCTTGGTCGGGTCCGACGCGTCAATGTCATCGGCGAAAGCTGTGGCCGACAGCGACAACAGCGCCGGCATTACGAGAGGGAGTCGGGCGGTTTTCATAGTCCTGGATTCCTGAATACTTGCTGGAATGAGTCTATGACCGATTGTACGCCAGGAGTTCGCCTCCTGTAAGCATTCGTCTTTTGTCCAATGTTCAACTGGCCATTGCCTGCCTAGAATTATCCGAGGCCTATCAATGGCAGGACGATCATGAATAATTACCGCGACGTACACCGGGCGTCGATCGACACGCCCGAGGATTTCTGGGCCGAGGCGGCAACCGGGATCGACTGGGACAAGCCCTGGGACAAGGTGCTGGATAACCCCGACCCGCAGACCTATCGCTGGTTCAAGGGCGGCAGGCTGAACACCTGCTACAACGCGCTGGATCGACACGTCGAGCGTGGCCGCGGTGAGCAGATCGCAATTATTTACGACAGTGCTGTGACTGATACGCAGCGCAAAATCACCTACGCGGAACTGCTCGACCAGGTCGCAACATTCGCGGGCGCACTGGCAGCCAACGGTGTCGAAAAAGGCGACCGCGTCATTATCTACATGCCGATGATCCCGGAAGCGATCGTGGCAGTGCTCGCATGCGCGCGTCTTGGCGCGGTGCATTCGGTCGTGTTCGGCGGCTTCGCCGCAGCAGAACTCGCAACGCGCATTGATGACGCAACACCCAAGGCAATCGTCTCGGCTTCCTGCGGCATCGAACCGTCGCGTATCGTCGAGTACAAGCCGCTGCTCGACGAGGCAATCGAACTGTCGACCCACAAACCGGACCACTGCTTCGTGTATCAACGGCCGCAGGCTACGGCGACAATGACCGATGGCCGCGATGTTGACTGGACCGATGCGATGGCTGCCGCGGCGGCGCATGCTTGCGTGACCGTCGAAGCCACCGATCCGCTGTACCTGCTGTATACGTCGGGCACGACGGGACAGCCGAAAGGCATCGTGCGCGACAACGGTGGCCATGCCGTGGCGCTGCACTGGTCGATGAGGAACATCTACGGCGTCGAGCCGGGCGAGGTCTACTGGGCGGCGTCGGATATCGGCTGGGTCGTCGGCCACTCGTACATCATTTACGGACCGCTGCTGCACGGCAATACAACCGTACTGTTTGAAGGCAAACCGGTAGGCACCCCGGACGCCGGCGCATTCTGGCGTGTCGCATCGGAGCACAAGGTCGCCGCAATGTTCACGGCGCCGACGGCGTTCCGCGCGATTCGGCAACAGGATCCGAACGGAGAGCGCATCGGCGATTACGACCTGTCCGCGCTGCGCACGTTGTTCCTGGCGGGCGAACGCTGCGACCCGGACACATTGCACTGGGCCGAGGACAAGCTGGGGATCCCGGTCATCGATCACTGGTGGCAGACGGAAACAGGCTGGGCAATCGCGGCTAACTGCATTGGCCTCGAGTTGCTGCCGGTCAAGGCCGGGTCCGTAGGTCCTGCGGCGCCGGGTTGGGACGTGCGCACGCTCGATGCGGAGGGTAACGATGTTGCGCCCGGTGATGTGGGTGCGATCGCATGCAAGCTGCCCTTACCGCCAGGCACACTGCCGGGGCTGTGGAACGCCCAGGAGCGCTTCGTCGAGTCCTACCTGACCACCTTCCCCGGTTACTACGAAACCGGCGATGCGGGCTTTATCGATGACGATGGCTACATCCACGTGATGTCACGCACGGACGACGTGATCAACGTAGCCGGTCACCGCTTGTCGACGGGCGCAATTGAAGAAGTGCTCGCCGGGCATCCCGACGTTGCCGAATGCGCGGTCGTCGGCGCAGCCGACGCATTGAAGGGACAGTTACCGCTCGGTTTCCTGGTTCTCAAGGCCGGTGTCGATCGCGATCCCGCTGAGATCGTCGCCGAGACAGTTGCGATGGTCCGTGAGCAGGTGGGACCCGTGGCGGTATTCAAGAAAGCCGTGATCGTGGCGCGGTTGCCAAAGACGCGTTCAGGCAAGATTTTGCGCGGCACGATGCGCCGCATTGCGGACAACGTCGAGTACAAGATGCCCGCAACGATTGAGGACCCCGCCGTTCTCGGTGAGATCGGCGAGGCCCTGCAGTCGATTGGCTATGCGGCGTAGCCGCCGCTAGCCATCATGGCCAGTCAGAGCAGGTCGCGTCTGTGCTGTCACCCTGGGCAGTACCACCGGCGTTCTCGCACAACATCTTGAACATGTTGCAGGTCGAACCATCGCCGGCTTCATGGTGGCAGCAGATCATCGGACTGGACGGCGTACCGCAATCCGCGATCTCGTAACGCAGGTCAGGCGGCGGTGCAGCAACCTTGTCGGCAGGACTCGAGTTTGCCGGTTGGGCTGCCATGCGCATGGCGCCGCGCGGCTGCAGCTTGGCCATCATCTGTTGAACCGTGTACTGGCGACCGCCGGCATTGCCCTGCATGAGCTTGGGCGAGGCCTTGTCCATTTCCTTGGTCACGCTCAGGTCCTCGGTGATTGCTGCGCCACGACGGCGTGACTGGCCCGTCATACCACCGCCGGGTTTGTTCGCGCGCACGCCGATGTCCTCATGCTCGATGCCGCGTTGCGCTTTGGGCGCATCGATTTCGTCAGGCTCGATGCCCGGTTTCGCAGCGGCCTCGCGGACCTTCTGAACAGCTGGCAATAACAGCGCAGCCTCCTCGTCGTCTTCCTTTTCCCTGACGCGCTTCGGCTTCTCTTCATCAGCCTGGCTGACTGACTCGATTACGATCCAGTCCTTGTGGCCGTCGTCGGCGACTGCCCCAAACGGCAGGGCCAGGCCCGCCGTCACGATAAACATGAGCGCCTTGCGGATTGCGTTATTCATGGTTGTACCCCCTGTCTCTTTTTATTGAGGTCACTCGGCCGGGGCGTACAGAAAACTTGCCTCTGTACTGCGGCCGATCATGCGACCCGTTTCGTCGTGTGCGGTCACGCGCCACAGATAACGGCGACCGCGTTCCAGTTTGCTCCGCACCAAATCCGACAAGGCCGTCTGGCTCGTGGCGGAATCCAGCAACATCCCGGTTACGAACGTCGGCTCGACGCTGTCGGTCTCGGAACGTGAGGCCGGCAGGCCGGCTTCAGCCGGTGCCAGGGCAAATACCTGTAGTTGATAAATATGCGCCCGCGCCAGTGAATCCCAGCTGAACACGGTGTTAGCATCCACGGCCGCGCGTTGCGGCATCAAGCCACGAATCTCGCTCAGGGCGCGTGAATCGGGGCCCTGTACCTGGTACACGGCGGTTGCCGTCAGGCGTGCATTCGGGCACTGCGCGTCGGCGTCAATATCATTGACGTCCTGTTCCAGCACGCAAAACCGCACGAGATAGCGACCGCTGCGGTCGGCTGGTAATTGCGGGCTGTGCAAAGTGCTGCGCTGGGATGTGGCGAGATTGCGATTGACGAGCGCAATCGTGCGATACACGGGTGCGCCATCGGGACTTTCCGGCCCGGCGATCTGCCAGCGTCCACGCAACATGCCCGTGCCCGAATACTGCACGGTGAGCTGCGCCCGCAGGGTCTCGTCGAGACTGGTGACAGCCGTGTTATTGCCGGAGTCGAACTCGAGTCGCAACGCATTAATCGCCAGGGCCGCCGGCGCATCATCGCGGGTTGCCTGGAGACGACTGCCACTCAATCGCAGCGCGACGCGGCCCTCCACGAGGTTGCCGGTCGCTTCGGTAAAGCTGCGCGTGAAAAGAAGCTGGGTGACGCCGCGCGCCACCCAGGTACGCGCCGTTGTCGCATCGATCTGCAGTGTCTCGCGGAACGTGAACGGACCCGGTCCGCCGGCATCAAACGTCGTATTGACCGTACTTAGAACCTGGCCGGTCGCAGCATCAACAATCAGGGCAACCGGCGAGCTTACGCCGCTCGTATGATCGCTGGTTGTCGACACGCGCCATGTAATGCGAATGACGTTATCGCTGCTGCCCGTTATCTGCGCCTGGCGCGGAGTCGCGCGCGCATTCGTCAGGTTGGCGAACGCGTCATCTATCAACCCAAGCGTGGCGATCAGAATTACTGCAAGTCGAATTCCGTGTCGCATCACTTGCTCCCCGTCCAGTTTACGGTGCCACCAATGTAGACCGCGCTGTAGTCAGTATCGAACATCGGGCCGACGTTCTCGTCACGACCGTAGTTCGCCTTGAAGAACAGGCTGATCGACGGGCGCGAGTCCGCGGCAGTCAGTACGTTCCAGTTGAGTTGCAGACTGGCGAAGTCGCTTTCGAAATGATCCGGCATAAACTGCGGGTCGCCGTAAATGCTGCGGTCCTTGCCGCGGCTAAAGCTCGCGTACAGACCCAGTCGTTCGGGAACCAGCACGAAGTTGCCGCCGACGCCGTAGTTCGTCGTGCGATAGCGGTCATTGAACGCCAGCTCGTCGTAGTGATTGCGCTGCAGGTACGCGTCGAGCGCAATCCGCTCGTGAGGCATCCAGGCAATATTCGCTGTGAGGTGCCGGTTGCGACTGTCCGAGTATGGCTCGTAGACAATGAAATTGTTGTCAATGACAGTCATGCTGAAGTCGTCGTAGTCGACGTTGCCGAGTTCGACGCTCCAGGTCAGCGCGTCGCGCGCGAACATGATCGACACGCCGGTATCAACGGTCTTGTTGTCGACGTCGAAGCCGACCAGCTGGGCAATGGCATCGGGCTGGTGATTGTCGGTACTCATGTACCACGCCGTTACGGATGGCACACCAAGCAGGCGCCACGGTCCCGCCTCCGCGTCGATATCGACCGGCGCCCAGCTCAACGTTGCGCCCTGTCGTTCGATGGTCTGGCGCGCAAACAGCGGGTTCTTCTCGGGATTCGAGTTTTCTTCGGCAAGCTCGATGTCGATGACGACGCTCGTGAAGCCGGCCTGGAGCCAGGCCGCGGTTGATTCGATATTGCCCGGCAACGACAGGTTGCCGAGCGTGTAGAAATCGCGACCGACCCGTTTGTGTTGCAGTGTCGCACTCCAGAATTCGAAAGGACCGGCGCCAAGCTCGCCGTTGGACGACAGTTGCACCAACGCCTGGAACGCATCGTCCTCGAGCGCGGGCAAACCGACGCCAATGCCATCCGCATCGAAGTCGGACTCGGCATTCTCGACATGCAGCCACACGCTGTTGTCGAGCGCCCAGGCATCGAGCGCCAGGTTCCAGCTGTCACCACCGTAGATGAGCGTGTCGTTCGGCGGGTTGAAACCATCGCCGCCAAACGCGGACCTGCCGTCAACAAATCCGCCGGCGAGCTGCAAATGGTCATCGATCACAGTGAACGATGTAGATAGACCATTCGTTTGGCCGCTGGACTCAGTCGGCGCCAGGTAGTCACCGTCAAAACCGTTACGTGGCTGCGAATGTACCGAGAAGGCCTTGAGCTTCAGGCGTCCCAGCGCCGCCGTTTCGAGCGCAACACCGCGACGTTGGTAGGCGGAGTACAGCAGATCGTCACGCGATACCGCGATGTTGCCAATGACGCCCCAGGCTTCGGCGGACTCCCCGGCAAAGCCCGCGTACAGCTCGTAGGATGGCAGCAGCCACTCTTTGCCGCCGGGCAACGAGCCGTTTGCCTGGTCGTATATCGTCTCAAGTGCCGCGCCCGCGCCCCAGTTGCCCGTCGAACGGTTGGCGGCAAACGCGATGCTGCCCGAATTCGCGGACTTGTCGACGCCTGCGTAGGTCGCGGACGGATCGTCGGCTGCCCTGTAGTTGGTCTCGAACATCGTGTTGAAGGACCAGTCGGAACTGGTCACGACGGGCGCTTCGACCTGGCCTTCGAACACGACCTCGCCATCGCCGTTCGCATGGAACAAAAAGACAGCGACGCTGTGTGCGCCGGCCTCGAGCGGTATCTCGAGATTAACGGTCAGGCGCGTGCCATCGAGGCTGGCGAAGCCCGTGACATCGTAGCCGTCCAGATCGACAGACAGGGATGCGCCTTCGTGGCCGAAAGCCGCGTCGGGAAGATCAAAAGCAATGAAAGCGTTGCCAGAACCGAGTTCGATGGCGGGCGACTGGGCGCTGGCTGTCACGCAAGCGAACAGCAGGCAGGTTGCGACAAATATTCGTACTGCCACTCGAGATCCCCCCAGAACTCGTTTGGCGCATTCTACACGGGTCTACGACCGCATACGACGATGCAGTGCGCGACCCATGCCCGATATGACATAAGGTATTGCCTCGATGTCCTCACGCAAGGTACGGAAATTCACTATGCAGGCGCGCAAGAGGTACACACCGCCCACGATCGCATTGGAAACATACAAGTTGCCGCTGGCCTGGATTTCCGCAAGCAGCGCCTTGTTGAGTTCGTTGAGATAGTCCGCATCCGCGGTCTCATCGACACCTGCCGGGACATAGCGAAACGTCGTGACGCTCAGGTGATTCGTATGTGCGCGCAGCTCGGGGTGTGCGTCGGCGAGGTCAAAAAGCAGCCGAGCGAGTTCGATGTCGCCGCGAATTGATTCGCGATAGCCTTCGCGGCCGGCATTGCGCAGGGCGAGCCAGACCTTGAGCGCGCGAAAGCCGCGCGAGTTCTGCATGCCGAGCTGATAATAGTTGATGCCCTCTTCCTGCTCGGCGTCGAGCATGTAGTACTCGGGATAGAACGCGAACGCGTTACTGAGCGCCTCAGGATCTTTGGTCAGCGTGCACGCGGCTTCGATCGGGCAGTACAGCCACTTATGCGGGTCGAGCGCGACCGAGTCAGCGAGCCCAATAGCACGCAGGTCGGCTGGCGCCTCGGGAAGGGCCGCCGCAGGCCCTCCGTAGGCGCCGTCGGCATGCAGCCACAAGTCTTCGCCGCCACAAAACTCGGCAAGCTCGCGTAAGGGGTCGACGATACCCGTGCTTACACTGCCGGCAGTGGCGACAACGAGGAATGGCAGGCGCCCGTCCCCGCGGTCGGCCGCAACCTGTTCGCGTAGCGCGTCCACATTCAGGCGCCCTTCTCCGTCGGTCGAGATCCAGCGAATTCCGTCCGCACCAAGGCCGCAGATGTCAGCCGCTTTCTGGACCCAGGTGTGGGTCTCAGCGGACACGTACGCGGTGAGTTTTCGCGCATCGCCGTAATTGCCTTCCTTGCGCAAATCCCAGGGCGCTTTGGCAGTGCGCCCGGCAATGAAGCCCAGAATATTCGACATGTTGCCGCCCGACACCATGATGCCGGAGCCGTCCTTCTCGAATCCGATCAGGTCCGCGAGCCAGCGCACGACCTGCGACTCGATCTCGCTGCCGATAGGCGCCAGGTCCCACTTGCCAAGATTGGCGTTGACGGCAGCTGCGAGCAGGTCAGCGAGCGCGCCCAGTGGCGCGGCCGACGAGGTGATATAGCCGAAGAACCGCGGGTGGCCATTGTGCAGCGAGTTGTCGAACAACAAGGGCGCAACCTGCCTTACAAGCTCGCCGGCATCGCTGCCCTGCTCCGGCAACTCACTCGTGCTGAGCAACTCGCGTACCTCATCGAGCCCAGCCGCCTGCGTCAGCTTGCGCTCGGGTAATGACTCGTAAAATTCCGCGATCTGGTCGATCAGTTCGTGACCGATACGCCGGAACTCATCCGGCGACATGTCGAGTCTCGAGCGTGCTGTACGTCCCTGTTTCGCAGTCGTGTCGGTCATTGGCACTCGCTGGTATGAACCCGGAATTCGAGATAGTAGCAGGGTATTTCGAGCATATTGCGGCGCCATTCGCCGTGCTTCTCGACGATGCGGATCAGCGCTGCATTGAACTGGCAGCGCCAGGCAGGATCGATACTGCGGTAGGCGCGTGCCAGGGGTGCGTAGGCAAGCTTCCAGTCAGCCAGCCAGTGTTCGGCCGAGGCGTAACGCTGCATGATGACGCGGTCATCCGCACCCAGCGCGATAGCAAGGTCGCCGAACACGCTGTTCATGGCGGCTCGCGTTCCGACAAGACGATTGACCGACCCTTCAGGACCTGCGATATACGCGTCGATGGTCTTGGCAACATCGTCCAGCAAGCTACCCGGCGTCGGTACAGCGAGACCGATGCGAGCGCCTCCTGGCGTACGCGACCACAAGTCGGCGGCAACGCTACGCGCATCATCGTCCAGGAACAAATCCAGACCTGTGACAACATCATCGGCAACAGATCCCCCGGGAGTCTGACGCAGTGAATCGACTATTCGAGTGCAGACGCGACGCTGAATCGAGTCAGCCGCAACGCCAACGTCGCGAGCGAGTCGTGCCGGAATTTCGGGGGTGATGTTCGTTTGCCCCATGATGGTATGCATATGTTCTGCGGTCGTGGCCATGGTTCTCTCCTCGGTCAATAGGCTTCGAGGCTTAACTCTAGACAGAACCCGTTGATACGACTTGCCCCTTCCATGACTATTTTCTGGCGTTTCCATGACCATCAGCGCTATCGCAACTTTAGCTGTTATTATTCAGCGACTTATGGTTTACCGATTCGACATTTTTGAACTCGACACCGATCGGTACGAGCTGCGTGAAAACGGCGTGCCCGTTGCGCTGGAGCCGCAGGTGTTTGCGTTGCTCAACCTGTTGATTGAAAACCGCGAACGCATGGTGTCCAAGGATGAACTGCTGGAGAAAATCTGGGACGGCCGCGTCGTGTCCGACTCGGCGATCAGCAGCCGCGTCAAGAAGGCGCGCAAGGCCTTGCGCGACGATGGCAAGGCACAGCGCCTGATTCAGACAGTACATCGCCAGGGCTTTCGCTTCATTGGTACGATTGAGAGCAGCGAACCGACGCAGACGGCGTCGATTAGTCCAGAGTCACAACATTTGTCACGGCCACGCGTTCTGGTGCTGCCGTTTGTCAATCTGTCCGGCAATCCAGACCAGGAGTATTTTTCAGACGGCGTTACACAGGATCTGATCACGATGCTGTCGAAGCACCGTTGGCTCGATGTTGTCGCACGTAATTCCGCATTCGGCTACAAGGGCCAGGCCGTGGACTTCGGTGAGCTCGTGAAGAATGCCGGCATTGATTACGTCATTGAGGGCAGCGTGCAAAGGGCCGGCGATCGAATTCGTGCGACTGCGCAACTTGTGGACACCGGGTCGGAACGACGTATCTGGTCGGATCGCTACGACCGCGAACTCGAAGACGTGTTCGCAGTGCAGGACGAGATCACGGCCAAGATTGCGGCACGTCTCGAACCTGAAATCGGTGCATCGGAACGCCACAAAGTCAGCACGAATACCAATCGCGACCTCGCGGCCTGGGACGCCTATCACCTCGGCATATCGCATTTTTTTCGCTTTACGGCCGCTGACAATGTCGAGGCACAACGTCTCTTGCAGAAAAGTCGCGAACTCGACCCGGCCTTCGGGGAAGCGCATGCGTGGTGGGCCTACGCGGTCATTCTGGGCATGGTTTACTGGGATACTGACCCGACTCCTGCGCTACTGGATGAGGCGTTGGCTGCGACCGAGCGCGCCCTTGGTATCGACGACCGCAATGCTGTGTTCTATGCGCTCAAGGCACGAGTTCAACTCGCGCGCTGCGAGTACCAGAGTGCTCTACAGGGCAATTCCGTCGCCATCGAACTGAATCCGACATTTGCAGCCGCGCACTGTGGCATGGCCGACTCCCTCGCTTACGAAGGCAAGTACGACGAAGCTATCGAGTGCTTCGAGCGCGCGCTGGACCTGAGTCCCAACGACCCGCAACGCTGGGCGTTCCTGACCTACGGCGCGCTGGCACATATTTTCAATCAAGACTTCGAGACGGCGATTGCATGGACCGATCGCGCCAGCATCATCCCGAATTGCCAGTTCTGGACCAGCGCACATAGAGCTGTTGCGCTGGCTTTACTCGGTGAAGTTGTGCGGGCCCGGGAAGAGGTGCAGCGATTACTCGGCGAGCAACCCCGGTTCAGCCAGGCGTTCGCGCGTCGCAAGCTCTTCTACATCAAGGACAGGGACCAGCTTGAAATGTACATCGACGGTCTGGATCGCGCGGGCGTGCCTGCCGAGTAAACGCTTGAAACACGGCATCCGCGAAAACCTTGGGCAATTCCTGCAGCAGTTGCTGCAGGTATTCTTCGTTGGCCTGACGATCGGCATGCAACGCACCGTCGTGCCCGTGCTCGCCGAATCGGAATTCGGGGTCGTGGCCGAATCGTTTACGCTGATCATGGCGTTCGTCGTCAGCTTCGGTTTCGTCAAGGGCGCGATGAATTTCGTATCAGGGCGGGTCTCCGAAAGCCTTGGCCGCCGCAAGGTCCTGATCTGGGGCTGGCTCGTGGCATTGCCGATTCCATTTATCTTTTTGTATGCGCCCAGCTGGAACTGGATCGTCGCCGCCAACATCCTGCTCGGCATTAACCAGGGCTTTGCCTGGTCGATGACGGTGACGAGCAAGCTGGACATCGTGCGCGCCGACCAGCGTGGTTTCGCGACGGGTTGCAACGAATTTGCCGGCTACGGGGGTGTCGCGCTCGCGGGCCTGCTTACGGGTTATCTCGCGAGTGGACTGGACCCGCGCATGAGCCTGTTCGGTTTCGGCTTGACCGTGATTGTTCTCGCGCTGCTGACCGCGATTTTTTTCACCAGGGAAACGCTCAGCTTTGCACATGCCGAATCAGCGGCCCAGGGCGAAGCCGAATCGTTAACCGCAGGTCAGGTGTTTGCGCTGGTGACGTGGCGCGACCGGACCTTCGCCGCATTGTCGCAGGCCGGCTGCATCGAGAAGTTCGTCGATGCGCTCGTCTGGGGATTTTTCCCGCTGTTCCTGCACGCGCAAGGATTATCGCTCGTCGACATCGGCTGGGTCGTCGGCGTTTATGGCTTCGTGTGGGGCGGCAGCCAGCTATGGACCGGGCCCTTGTCGGACAAGGTCGGCCGCAAGTGGCCGATCGTCTCCGGCATGTGGATCTGCGCACTGGGTATCGTCGCAACATTGCAGGTCCATGGCCTCGTGGCCTGGTCGCTGACCGCTGCGGTGACCGGCGTCGGCATGGCGCTGCTTTACCCGACGCTGATTGCTGCGGTAGGCGACAAGTCGCATCCTGGGTGGCGTGGCTCGAGCCTCGGCGTGTATCGATTCTGGCGCGATCTCGGCTACGGCATCGGCGCGCTCGCGCTGGGCCTGGTCGCCGACGCATTTGGCGGCGTTGAAGCGGGATTCTGGTTCACTGCGGTCGCCATGGTGCTGTCCGGCACCTGGGTCGCCATTGCCATGCAGGAAACGCTCGCCAGGCAAAGCCCACGCGTATAGGCCCGGAAGTCATTTTCCGGGCCAGTCACTAGCGTTGGGAGCCTGTATGAGCCACTTCGATTCGATCATTATCGGCGCCGGTCACAACGGCCTCGTGTGCGCGGCGTATCTCGCCCGCGCAGGCCAGAAGGTGCTCGTGCTCGAAGCCGCCGATACGCCGGGCGGACTGGCGGCAACCCGCGAGTTTTATCCCGGTTTTCACGCGGCGCCAGCACACTCGGCCGGTCATTTCTCGGCACAGGTTATTGCCGATCTGAAACTCGAGTCGCATGGCCTCGAATCCTGTGCCGTACCGTCTCTTATCGGCCTCGGTACCACAGGCCAGCACGTCGAGATTGAAGGCGACGCCATCAAGGGTGTCGAGGACGCAGACGCGGCGGCCTACCAGGACTACCTGCGCCTCATGCGCCGCTGCGCAGGGGCGCTCGGGCCATTCTGGACGAAGACGATGCCGCGTATTGGCAGCACCGCATTGCCCGATCTCGCAACGTTCGCCAAACTCGGGCTGAAACTGCGTGGCCTGGGCAAAGCAGATATGCGCGAATTCCTGCGCATCGCGTCGCTGCCTGCACGCGACCTCATGGACGAGTTCTTCGACCATCCGGCACTGAAGGCGGCATTGAGCTGGGACGGCCTGATCGGCTCGCGCATGGCGCCGCGCTCACCCAACAGCGCCGTGCTCGCCATGCTGTATCGCATGCACGGCCAGCCGGTACGCATCGGCACCCTGGTCAGCGCCCTCGCCAAAGCTGCCGAGTCGGCCGGCGCAGAAATTCGCTGCGACTCGCCCGTCGAGCGCGTCGATATCGACGCCAGCCCTGCTGGACTGGCCGCCAACGGCGTGGTGCTTACAGGCGGTGAAACGCTGACGGCCGACCGGGTCATTTCTGCGACCGACCCGCAACGCACGTTCACAAGACTGGTGGGCGTCGAATACCTCGATATTGGATTTACGAACCGTATCAGCCGGCTGCGCTGCAATGGTCTCGTGGGCAAGCTGCATCTTGCGCTGGACGGACTGCCGGAGTTTCCCGGGCTCGCGGCCCCGGCCGGTCGACTCATCATCGCGCCCGATATGGACGCCATCGAATTTGCTTTCGACGATGCCAAGTACCGCGAATGCTCGAAGGAACCGGTGATGGAAGTCGTCGTACCGAGTCTCAATGACGCGTCCCTCGCACCCGACGGCAAGCACGTACTGAGCGCACACGTCATGTTCGTGCCGCGCGAACTCAAGGGCGGCTGGGACGACGCTGCGCGCACGGCGATGGCCGAACGGGCCATCGATAGCCTGGCGCAGTACGCACCCAATCTGCGCGCGCAGATTCTGCACAGCGAATTCCTTGCGCCGCCCGATCTCGAGCGCGAATACCGCGTGACCGGTGGCCACTGGCACCACGGTGATCTCGCCATGGACCAGTTGCTCATGATGCGGCCGACTTACGGAGCCGCCCAGTACGCAACGCCGATCCCGGGCCTGTTCCTGTGCAGCGCCGGCAGCCATCCGGGCGGTGACCTGGTCGGAGCCGCGGGCATGAATGCCGCACGTGAGGTGCTGCGATGAGTCGTTATGACGCGATCGTGATCGGCGGCGGCCACAATGGCCTGACCAACGCCGCCTATCTCGCGAAAGCCGGGCTCAAGGTTGTCGTGCTCGAGAAGAACGACTACATCGGCGGCGCGGCCGTCACGCGCGAACTGCACGAGGGCTGGCACTACTCAAATTGCTCCTACGTGTGCAGCATGATGCGCCAGGCGATTCATCGCGATCTCGACCTTGCCAGCCATGGCCTGCTGCTCGTGCCCTACCTTGGCACCGTCAACTTCGGCGATGGCGACGAACGCCTGATTTCCTATGACAATGAGGAAGCGGCCTACCTCGAACTCAAGCGTCACTCGCCGCACGACGCCGACGCGATGTTCCGCTTCCAGGCCGACCTGACACGCTACTCGCAACTCATTCGCAAGACGCTGATGCGCACGCCGCCCGACCCGGCCTCGTTCCGGCTGCGTGACCTGTGTGAATTCCTGTGGCTGGCGAAGAAGTTCTGGGCGCTTGGCGAGGCCGAGGTCTACGAATACACGCGCTTCTTCACGGTCAGCGCCGTCGATTTTCTCGACGACTATTTCGAAAATGACCTGATCAAGGCCGCGATGGCGAGCCCGGGCATCATCGGCACGGCGCTCGGCGTTGAATCTCCGGGTTCAGCTTACATCCTTTTGCACCATGTCATGGGCGACGTCGATGGCAGCATCGGCGCCTGGGGACTCGCGCGCGGCGGCATGGGCGCGATCTCAAAGGCGATCGCGAGCGCCTGCCAGTCCTTCGGCGGTGAAATCCGCATGAACAGCGGCGTCGACAAGGTACTGGTCGAAGGCGGCAGAGCAGTAGGTGTCGTGCTCGATAACGGTGACGAAGTACGAGCGGACATCGTGGTATCGAATCTCGACGCGCGTCGGACCTTCGCGCAGGTCATGGACAGGAACGACCTGCCTGACGGCATTTACGAGCGGGCGAAGAACTTCAAGATCCGCGGCTCCTCGGGCAAGGTCAACATTGCGCTCGACGGCATGCCGAAGTTTACGCATGTGCCGGACAATCGCTACATCAACCGTGGTGGCCAGGCGTTCACGGGTTCGCTCGAAACCATGGAGCGCGCCTACGACTGCTGGAAGCATGGGCGCTGGTCGGACGATCCGTTTGTTGAGTCCGTGATTCCGTCTGCGTGGGACCCGACCGTGGCGCCGCCCGGGAAACACTGGATGTCGAACTTCATCCAGTACTGTCCGCCCAAGCTGGCCGACGGACCGTGGACGCCCGAGAAGCGCGATGCGTTCGGCGAGAGCGTTATCGCAAAGATCGAACGTTACAGCCCGGGCTTCCGTGACCTGATCGTGCATATGGAGGTTCGGACACCGCACGAAATTGAAAACGAGATCGGCCTGACCGAGGGCAACATCTTCCAGGGCGAGCTGACGATCGACCAGCTGTTCTTCAATCGGCCGTTCCCGGGTTACGGCCAGTACCGCATGCCCGTGAAGAACCTGTACATGTGCGGATCGTCAACGCACCCGGGCGGTGGTGTATCAGCCGTGTGCGGCGCGAATTCGGCGCGCGAGATCCTGAGCGACCTGCGCCGGCCGAACACCGTGCCCGAAGACGATTTTCATGACGAGTAGATTATGAGCGCCAACGATCCCTTTGCCGGCGAACGACTGAAGACGACGCACTTCTACCCGCGTGCGAGCGAGTTGAATATCCGCGACGCGTGGTCGGCGTGGAACGGCTACAAGTTCGCGGACTACTACTACGACGAGCACTACGAGTACTTCTGTATTCGCAACCAGTGCGGAACCTACGACATCTGCCCGATGCAGAAATACGAGATCACCGGCAGAGATGCCGAGGCCATGCTCAACCGCATGGTGACGCGCGACGTGCGCAAGATCGGCCTGCATCGCGTCGCTTACACCGTGTGGTGCACCGACGAAGGCCGCATCATCGATGACGGCACGATTTTCCGGCTTGGGGACGACCGCTTCATGCTCACCTGCGGCAGTCCTTGCAGCGCCTGGCTGCGCAAAGCCGCCTGGGGCTTCGATGATGTGTCTATCAGGGATGTCAGCGACGATATCGCCGCCTTGTCATTGCAGGGGCCGACATCGTGCGCCGTGCTGAAGAAGATGGGACTGACCGGCATCGATGAGTTGAAAGCCTTCGATATCCGCCTGTTCCCGTTTCACGGCGAGACTTTGATGGTCTCGCGTACCGGGTTCACCGGCGATCTCGGCTACGAACTCTGGGTCGACCCGAAGCTCGCAATCACAATGTGGGACGAGTTGTACGCGGCGGGTGCCGATTATGGCATCCAGCCGTACGGTGAGTCGGCCACCAACATGGCGCGGCTCGAGGCCGGCTTCATCATGCCGTACATGGATTTCACCGAGGCGCTCAAGACCGTGCACTTCGAGCACGACCAGACGCCCTACGAGCTGCAGCTCGGCTGGCTCGTAGACCTCGACAAGCCGCATTTCAGCGGCAAGCAGGCGCTCGTCGAAGCGAAGAAACGTGGCCCGAAGTGGACGCTGGCACGACTGGATATCGAAGGTAACTGGGTAGCCGACGGCGCGATCATCTACGATACCGAGAGCTGCAAGGAAGCGATCGGTTACGTCTGCTCGGCGATGTGGTCGCCGACGTGCAAGGCGAACATTGCGCTCGCGATGATTGAGACCCGTTATCTCGATGGCGACCTGTGGGTCGAGATCTACAAGTACAAAGACCTGCGGCCGTACCGCCGCATGTCGCTGGCGACGTTGCAGAAAAAGCCGTTCTGGACACCGGCGCGCGCGCGCCAGACGCCGCCAGCTGATTTCTAGTCGGGCTTTCTCAGCAACCAGCTCGGCGTTGCGTAGACCGTCACCTCGACCTCGTCGCCGATCCGGATGTCGCCGGCGACGTCCACTACCCCAACGATGCCGCGCGTCAGCTTGGCGGCCTTGGGAAAATCGGTTGCCTGCAATGCCTTACCCGAACGCGTTGCATGCGTTTTCGCAAGCTTCGCGCCCATGTCCTGGCACGGCGGGTTGTATTCGACCACGACGAGCTCGGCGCCCGACGGAAATTTCAGGATCGTGCCCTTGGGCAGGCGCGACAATTGCGGAATACCCTTGATGCAGAGATTGGCGCCCAGTTCCGTCGGATTCAGTTCGTCAGCAAGGTCCATTGCCTTACCGATTTCGGCAAGTTCCTCGACCGACACGGCCGACCACTGCCGCTCGTTGCGACGCTCGGTACCCCTGGCCTGCTTGTCGCCGGCGAAACACTGACGTGAAAAGGCGCGGTGGGCATCGCCCACCACGCCATCAAGCTCAACTCGAATGAGTGGCCGCGCCTCCTTGCTCAGGTCGTCATTGGATCCGGCGTGTACCGAGACGACAGTGCCGAGCAACGCCGCTATGACATCAATCCCCGAAGCTGTACGAGAACCTCATACCGGCCGTACGCGGTCGCGCCGGACCGAAGGTGTGCTCGGCGAAGATAATCGTCGGATCTGGATCGTCGTTCGGGTAAGCGCCGTCAAACCACACGCCGTCAAACACGTTCTCGACGTAGGCGCTGACCCGCCAGTTATCCTGCCGGTACCCGACCAATATGTCGGTCTGGTTAAGCGACTTGATGCGCTGGTAGATGATGCTTTGATCCGGCCAGTCGCCACGAATATCGTCTTCCCAGCTCCATGCGAGATTGCCGAAGAACTCGCCATTCGCGGTCGGGAATACGGCATTGACCACGGCGAAAGCCGTCCATTCAGGCGCCCAGGGGATCGAGACGCCTTCGCAGGCGTTGATATCGCCCGTGATGATCTCGCCATTGGAGCAGAAGGCCTGGACATCCGTCGCCTCCGAATCAAAGTACGACAGCCCGAGGTGCACGTTGAAGTTGTCCGTCAGTGCCGTCTTGATATCCATCTCGACACCCGTGCCGTCCACCTGGCCTACGTTGTCGACGATGGTGCGGGGACCCTCGGTGAAGATCGCCTGCATATCCTTGTAGTCGTAGACAAACGCGTTGGCAGCGATTTGCGTGCGGCCGTCCATGACCGTCGTTTTGTAACCGAGCTCGAACGAGGTGACTGTCTCGGGACCGAAGTCGCCCGGGCGGTCCGTCGCATTGTCGGCAACGCAAAGACCAAACGGAAGTTCGCACGCCGCCACACCGGACCTGGGCTCGATGTTGAAACTGCCAAAACCACCCGGTTTGTAGCCCGTCGTGATACTGCCGAACACCAGGCTGTCATCCGTCGGACGCCAGTTCGCAACGACGCGGTAAGTTACCTTGCTCCAGTCCTGCTTGTCCGTCAGCGGCCCGTTTGGCGTCGAGAAGCCCGTTTGTACCTTGTAGGCCAGCAGCGAGCCGCCCGGATCCGGCAACACCTCCTGCGAGAAGTCCTTCTCGTCATAGGAATAGCGCACCCCGAAGTTCATGTCGAACGTCGGGCTGAATTCGTAACTCAGATCGACGTACGCCGAATAGCCCTGGTATTTGCCGATGATGCGGTTGCGATCGTTGATCAGCGTCGTGCCATCGGGTGCCGTGACCGTACTCGGGGTCCACGTGCACGACCCGAAGTAATAGTCGAGATAGTAATCGCAGAAGTAGGAGTATTCCGGATTGTTGTAGTAGTACGCGTAGTAGTAATCGAGGTAGTTGTAGTACGCGAATACATCCTCGCAGGTCGAGTAGCCGCTGTAGTACCAGTAACCGGCGCAGTACGCGTCTTCCGACTGCTGCCCCAGGAAGACCGTGTCGATGTTTTCCTTGTAGAAGGACACACCGGCGTACCAGCTAAGCGGGCCATCGGAGTCCGAGGTCAGGCGAAACTCCTGCTCGAAGTAGTCACCTTCCTGGTCCTGGCCGTAGTTAAACAGGATGATCGGGGAGGCGTCGTAATCCTCGACATAGTCGTACTTGTGATCCTTGAAGCCCGTCAGGGACGTCAGGGTGGCCCAGCCCAGTTCGTAGTCGACCTGCAGCGACAACGCCACGACGTCAGACTTGTCAGTCGGCATCAGCGAATTGTCATTGTTGACAGTACGACCGTCGCTTGAAAACGCGACCGGGTTACCGCCATTCATGCGCGTGTAATGGAAATCGAACGCGTTGCCGTTGGGATCGACTGAGTCATCGAAAGTAGCGCGCGGATCCGGCTGGCGATAGCCACCGCCCGTTGCGCGGTAGACCGTGCCAAACTGATCGCGATCCTCAACGTCAGCGATAAAGTCGATGGTGGCTTTGTTGCCTTCGTAGCGCGCGGACAGACGCAACGCGCTCTTTTCGTGCCCAATCAGGTCCGGGCCGCCAGCGAGATTCTTGACGTAGCCGTCTTCCTCGGAGTGATAGCCGGCGATGCGTACACCGAAGGAGTCGCTTAGCGGCAGGTTAGCCGCACCTTCGAAGACGACGACACCGCGTTCGCCGACGTCGAGCTCGGCGTAGCCGCCCGTGCCATCGAGATCCGGCTTGGCAGTGATGACGTTGATTGCACCGCTAACCGAGTTGCGGCCAAACAGGAAACCCTGCGGACCGCGCAAGACCTCGGCGCGTTCGATATCGAAGAGGCTCGAGACGGCCGAACCGTTGCGTCCCTGGTACAGGCCATTCTTATAGAGGCTGACAGACGGGTCGCCCCCGTTACCGAAGTCGATCGTGCGAATACCGCGAACGCTGACGAAATCGAGGAAACTGTCTTTACTGTTGCCTGACATGCCCGGCGTGAAGGCGATCAGGTCTTTCATGTCATTGAGATTGGTCTCACGAATGAATTCGCCGCTCATCGCGGAAATGGCCAGCGGCACTTCCATGATCGACTCGGCGCGTTTGGTCGCCGTTACCGTGATTTCCTCGAGGACGTCGTCCTGCGCCAGCGCCGGGCCGGCCGAGACACTCGCAAGCACCGCGACCGTCACCGCCTGGGCGACCGGAGTCTTCTGAGGAATCAGTGGATTCGTTGCCTGAACATCGACCTGGGACAGGTCCCTGGATACAACTTTAGCGCTCTTCGCTGCCATCTCGCCCCCTAGCAATCTTTTTGCGTGTTTTTTGCCCCCAACGCCTTAAGGCACGGGACTCCACGAGACTACGCGCAGGGCAAAATCATTGCAATCCTGACCTATAGGCAAAAAATCCGGAAAGCGGATAGCTGTCAGGGGTTTGCGACGGGAACGCCGTGTTCGACGAGCGTCTCACGCATCACCTGGAGCTGATCTTCGTAACGCATCCAGCGGCCGATCGATTTCGTGTGCGCCGGTTTGCGAACCTGCACGGCGCTGGCCGTGGTTACGGCCGCTTTTTGTTTGTGAAATTCGAGGCACGCGTCTTCCCACGGCAACTCGAGGTAATCGATCAGCGCACGGGCATTGGGTTCGAGGTCCCTGGCCGTTTCTTCGTAGGAAATATCGAAAAAACGCCCGGGAAAACGCTCGCGGTACGTCGCCATGAGGTGGTAGTAGCGAGCATGGTGCCGGGCCATCTCTGCCTGGTCGTAGGAATGCGGATAGGCATCGGCGAACAACTGCTTGAAGCTCGAGAAGCAGGCATCCATCGGGTTACGTCTGAGGTGTACAATTTTCGCATTCGGCAAGGCTTTGAGGATCAGCGGGATATACAGGTAGTTCGGCGGCAGCTTGTCGACAAACCGCGGCAGGTCGCCGCGGAACTTGCGACTGCTTGCCATGTAGGCTCTGCCGATCTTGTGTGGCTCAATTTCTGCCGCAACTTGCGCAAGCCTGGCCGAATAACGTACCGGCTCGGCATAGTTCGAGAGGCGCCGCACGCTGTTGCCAAACTGTTTCAGCTCGCCCGCCGAATGCACCTGCGAGTGACTCGTGATGATGCGCTCGACCAATGTCGTGCCCGTCCGTGGCTGTCCAACGACAAAGATCGGCGACGGGTCGTCATGCCCCGCATCACCCGACGCCAGCCATTCCGCGGTAAAGGTGTTCGCGAAAGCGTCGAACATCTTCTGCTCGGCCGCTTCGTCAAAGTCAATTGTTTTGCGTCGCGCCGCAGCGCCATTCGAAAACGCTTCGAACGCCTCGTCCCAGGCCTCGAGATCTTCGAGTTCCTTGCCGAGTCCGTAGTAGAGAAACGCGAGTGCGCGGGGATTCTCGTACTCGTGTTTAACGAGCTCGTTGAGCTTGTCGACGTGTTCGCGATCCGTTGCCTTGCGCACGTTGGAGAGGAGCCAGTGCGCGTTCGGGTTGCCCGGGTGCAGCCCGAGCACCTTGTTGAGCACGGTTTCGGCCTCGTCGAGGCGGCCGAGAAACATGTGATTGTTGGCCTGGTTGACGAGGAACTGCACGCTTTCCGGGTTGCCCTGCACCGCTTTGTCGTTCCAGGCGGCGGCTTCCTCCTGGTCGCCCAGCAAGCCGTAAACGGTGCCGATGAGATCGAGCACGACAGGGTTGCCGTCACTGCGCTGCACCGCCTTTTCAAGCGCCGCGTCGGCACGCAGGGGCTGGCCCGCCACCATGTACATGCGGGCCATGTTGGCCCACGCCGCCCCATGCTCGGGCTGCAGCTGTGTCACGGAGCCGAACGCGCTCATGGCGGTCTTGTTGTCCTTCATTTCGAGCGCGATCAGCCCGACGAGGAAATGTCCCTCCACCAGGTCCGGTTTTGCGCCAAGAAGGCGCCGACAGCATTCAGATGCGTCCTGGATTCGCCCCCGGGACAACAGCAGAAATCCCTGCCGCAAAGTGTCCTGCATCCATGCCGCGGGCGGCGTGCTCGTTCTGCTTGTCACTCGACTCTTCCCGTACGCTCGTGAATCCGGATTTTGATTGTATACTCGAGCGATAACAACAGGGGGCACGATGCGCGCGGCAGACTTCGTTGAGAGCTATATAGACGCCTGGAACCATCACGACCCGCAGGCCGTGGCCGATCATCTTACGGCGGATGGCATCTACCGGGATGTACCCGAGAACGCGCAACGCACGCATGACGAACTGATCGTCACGCTCGAAGTTTTTTTCGCGGACCATCCGCATCGTTATGAGCTGATCGGCGATATCCTGAGCAACGGCAACACGATCGCGTTCCAGTACCGCATGTGCCCCCGGCGCGACCGGGGCGGCGCTGTGCGCGGCGCGGAATTCGTCACGCTCAGTGGGGATGCCGCAGTGTCGATCGTCGACTATTACGATCGTCCGGATATCGAATCGGCCGAAACCGTAACCAGTGCGTCCCGCGCGATGAAGTACGCCAAGTCGGGCCTTGGCGAGGAACAGATACGTGACTACAAGCTGCGCCTCGAACATGCAGTGCAGTCCGGGCAGTTGTACCTGCGTCCCGACCTGACGCTGCCGAAGCTTGCGGCTGAACTCGACTGTTCGGTCAATCACCTGTCACAAGTCATCAATGCCGGTTTCGGCATGAGCTTCTTCGATTACATCAACCGTTACCGCATCGAACGCGCCAGGGAGTTACTGACCTCACTCGATGCGCAGAGCGCCGTGCTCAACATCGCGTATTCGGCCGGCTTCAATTCCAACTCGGCCTTCTACGCCGCCTTCAAGAAATATGTCGGGCAGACGCCGGCCCAGTTTCGCCGCAGCCAGGCGAATCGCTCGCACTAGGCCCGCAACCTCCCGCCTATAGGATCGGATGCGCGGTTCGGCAGCATTCGTCATGTAGGGATTTCGAGGAAACGACCGATGCTCCAGTCCCTGCAACATACCGGCTCCTACTACGCGGCGACCGTCAATGAGCTTACGCGGTTCGCGCCTTTGCGCGGCGACGTCACGGCGGACGTATGTGTCATTGGGGCTGGCTTCACGGGTATCTCGACCGCACTGTTCCTCGCGGAACGCGGCTACAACGTTCACGTTGTCGAGGCGCACCGCGTCGGCTGGGGCGCGAGCGGCCGCAACGGCGGGCAACTGATCGGCGGCATCGCCGGTGAGGGACATATTGCGAGGTACCACGACCGAGATGTCGAGGATCTGTTCGGCGAGCTGCGCTGGGCTGGCCACGAGATCATTAAGGAGCGCGTGAGTACTTACGGGATCGACTGCGATCTCAAATTCGGCTATGTCGACGTCGCGCTGAAGCCGCGACACCTGCGCGACTTCGAGCACGACCTCGAACGCCTGCAGGCCGCTGAATTTCCCCACGAGGTACGACTCCTGTCGCGCGAGGAAACAATCGCCAAAACTGGGTCGCAGCACTATATCGGCGCCCTGTTGAATATGGGCAACGGCCACCTGCATCCGCTCAACCTGTGTATCGGCGAAGCCAATGCGGCCATTAGCCGTGGAGCGACGATCTACGAGCAATCGCCCGTAACGCATATCGAGCATGGAGCCAAGGCACGGGTGGTCACTGCAAGAGGATCAGTCACCGCAGACGCCGTCGTGCTCGCCGGCAACGCCTACCACCATGTCGACAAGCGATTGCGCGGCGTCATGTTCCCGGTGAACAGTTTCATCGTGGCGACCGAGCCCTTGGCCGATGACATTGTGCAGCAGATCAACCCGGACGACCTCGCGATCTGCGACCCCAATTTCGTGCTCGAGTATTTCCGCCTGAGCGCCGACAAACGCCTGTTGTTCGGCGGACGCCTGAACTACTTCGGCGACGATCCGCGCGTGATCGAGCGCCGTCACCGTCGCAAAATCGTGCGCCACTACCCGCAACTTGCCGACGTCCGCATCGACTATGCCTGGGGCGGCACGATTGGTGTACCTGTCTATCGTGCGCCGCTCATGGGCAAGGTCGCCGATAACGTCTTTTATTCGCAGGGGTACTCCGGTCACGGCGTCAACGTGACGCATCTTGCGGGGCAGATACTCGCCGATGCTATCGCCGGGACACTTGAACGCTTCGATCTGTTCGCCGATGTCAAACCGATGATGGTGCCCGGCGCGCACGCCTTCGCAAAACCGATGGTCGCGCTCGGCGTGCTTTACTACAAGCTGCGGGACCGGCTCGCGTGACGACTATCGGGATCGACAGGCAGGACCGACAACAGGAGCATACGAACTCGTACTACGCGGCGAGCGTTACGGAACGCACGGACTACCCGATACTCGAAGGCGCACATCGTGCCGACGTGTGCATCGTGGGGGCCGGTTTCACCGGCGTATCGGTCGCGCTGACACTGGCAGAACGAGGTTTTTCCGTGGCGCTTGTAGAGGCGAACCGTGTCGGCTGGGGCGCATCAGGACGTAACGGTGGCCAGCTCATCAATGGCATCAGCGGGCTCGAGAAGATTCGCAGGAAATACGGCGCCGATGCTGCCGACATGATCTGGGACCTGAAGTGGCGCGGTAACGACATCATTCGTGAGCGTGTCGCAAAATACGTTATCGACTGCGACCTGAAGGACGGATTTGCGGAAGTCGCAACCAAGCCTGGGCAGGTCGAGTGGCTGGCGGAATACGTCGCGGAGCGCGAGCGACACAATGCACCGCAGACCTATGCAACCTGGGACCGCGAGCAGACGCGCGAGATGCTGGGAACCGATGCGTTTCATGGCGCATTCGTCTGCTACCGTGACGGCCATCTGCATCCGCTCAACCTGTGCATCGGTGAAGCGCGTGCGGCCCACGGACTCGGCGCGCAGATCTACGAGCAATCGCCCGTAACAAACATCGTGCATGGCGCGAACCCGCGCGTGGAGACCGAATGCGGTCACGTCGAGGCCGACGCCGTGCTGCTCGCCGGCAATGCCTACAGCCGGCTCGAACCGAAACATCTGTCCAATCTCGTATTCCCCGCCGGCAGTTACATCGTCGCTACCGAGCCGTTGTCCGATGACGTTGCGAATTCGATCAACGCAAAGGATGTCGCTGTCTGCGATCTCAACGAGGTCGTCGATTACTACCGCCTGTCGGCCGACAAGCGCTTACTTTATGGCGGCGCCTGCAACTATTCGGGACGCGACCCGAGCAGCATCAGCGACTACATTGTGCCGCGCATGCTGAAAGTGTATCCGCAGCTTGAAGGTGTGCGCATCGACTACGAATGGGGCGGCAAGATTGGCATCGTTCTGAACCGTATTCCGACTGTTGGACGGATCAACGGCAACGTGTGGTACTGCCAGGGTTACTCGGGGCACGGCGTCAGCCCGACGCACGTCATGGGCGAGGTCATGGCCGACGCTATCGGTGGTACGATGGAACGCTATGACCTGTTTGCCGAAATGAAGCACTTTCGCATTCCCGGCACGCGCTGGGTCGGTAACCAGATCATTGCCCTCGGCATGCTCTTCTACAAGCTCAAAGACAAACTATAAGCATGGGCGCGACAAACCAGGCCGGCGCCAAGCTGGTACTCGCAAAGACCGAATTTGACGACTGGCGCTCGTTGACGCTCGGCATCTACATGGCGCTGGTTGGCTACGCCGTCATGGTTGGTCTGCCCGTCATCTCGACGCAGTGGTCGGAGAACCTGGGCTTCAGCGATGTGCAGGTTGGCTACATCGCTGCCGCCGACCAGTTCGGCTTCTTTATCGGCGCTGTCATGGCGTTTTTCGTTGTCGCCAAATACGATCGCCGGCACCTGGCCGTCGCGTTCGCCAGCGTCGCCATAGCGGCAAACCTGCTGTGCATCTATTACCACGACTACAACGCAACACTGATGTTGCGTTCGATGGCCGGTCTCGGCGCTGGCGTATACACGAGCATCGCGGTCGCCACGATCGGCGGTCATTCACGACCAGCGTTCGCCTTTGGGCTCGAGCTGTTTGCTTTCGCGGGCTCGCAAGGCGCCGAGCTCAAGTTCCTGCCCTACCTCACGATCGAGGGCATGTACTTTACGTTCGCCCTGACCTTCATCATCGGCCTGCTGTTTATCGCGTGGCTGCCCCGCCGACCGGCGGAGGCCGCACTCGACGTCGAAATCGATGTTGCCGAAGCCGACGGCGATCATCATGCCGAGCATCGCCACGTGCCGACCTACGTTCCCTGGCTGATACTGGGCGCCGTCGTGTTCACCTACATTAATATCGGCGCCTACTGGGCTTACATCGAACTCGCCACGGCCGAATCCGAGGCATCGCCCGAATGGGTCGCCGAGATGCTCTGGATGACCTCGATATTCTCGGTGATCGGCTGCCTGTTCGCGGTGCTGCTCAGCAACCGCTACGGCTTGTCGCGACCACTGCTCGTTACTCTCGTGATCCAGGCAGCGATCGTCGTCATGCTCGTGTTCGGCATCACCAACTTCACCATCGCGTTCAGTATGTTCGCTTTCAACGCCTGCTGGATCTTCATCGACATTTACCAGGCGGCGATGATTTCGACTGTCGACCGCTCAGGCCGCTATGTAGCATTGCTGCCGGCGGCGCAGGGACTCGGCAATGCGCTGGGACCTTTCGCCGCAGCAACCGTTCTCGCCATGGCCTTCTCGTACAACGGTGTATTCATCCTGTGCGGTATTGCGTCGCTCACCGCGATGCTGATCTACCTGTATATGTACCTGCGACTCAGGAAGACCATCCCGGCGCTTGCCGACGCATCGTGAGAAGTAAGAACTACTTGATGTAGCCGTACTTCTCGAGCGTCAGCAGAATGCGATGGGCCGCGAGATCGGGCGACAGTTCGGTCGTATCGATCACGATTTCAGCATTCTCCGGTACCTCGTACGGATCATCGATCCCCGTGAAGCCCTTGATTTTGCCGGCGCGTGCCATCGCATACAGACCCTTGCGATCGCGCTGCTCGCAGACTTCGATCGGCGTCGCGACATGCGCCTCGAAGAAGCCGCCAACCGGGCTGATCATCTCGCGCACCTGGCGGCGCGTGGATGCGTACGGCGCGATTGGTGCACAGATGGCGATGCCGCCGTTCTTGGTAATCTCGCTCGCGACAAAACCGATGCGCTGGATATTCAGGTCACGATGCTCCTTCGAGAAGGTCAGCTCGCTGGACAGGTTCTTGCGCACGATATCGCCGTCGAGCAACGTCACGGGACGCGAGCCCTCCTCCAGCAGCTTGACCATAAGCGCGTTGGCCACCGTCGACTTACCGGAACCCGACAGCCCCGTGAAGAAGATCGTGAAGCCCTGCTGGTGTTTCGGCGGATGGGCTTTACGCAGTTCCTGGACAACGCTCGGGTAGGAGAACCACTCGGGAATATCGAGGCCCTCGCGCAGACGCCGGCGGAACTCGGTGCCGGACAGATTGAGTACCTTGTCGGTCGACTCGGTCTCGTCAACCGGCACGTATTCGGCCTTGTTCTCGACGTAGACCATCATCTTGAACGGCACCATCGTGATGTCGAGTTCTTCCTCGTGTTCGCGGAACAGTTCTTGCGCATCATAGGGACCGTAGAACGGGTTACCGTCCCTGTCGTTACCCGGACCTGCGTGATCGCGACCGACAATGAAGTGCGTGCAGCCGTAGTTCTTGCGAATGATCGCATGCAGGATGGCCTCGCGCGGTCCGCCCATGCGCATCGCGAGATTCAGCAGGCTCAACTGCGTCGTCTGCTCGGGATACTCCTCGAGGATGTGCTCATAGCAGCGCACGCGCGTGAAGTGATCGATATCGCCGGGTTTGGTCATACCCACGACCGGCTGAATCAGCAGGTTGGCGTCCACTTCCTTCGCGGCACGGAATGTAAGTTCCTGGTGCGCGCGGTGCAGCGGATTGCGCGTCTGGAACGCCACGATCTTGCGCCAGCCAAGCTTGCGGAAACGACCGCGCAGCTCCGACGGCGTGTCGCGCAGTAGCTTGAAGTCATAGTACGTCGGCGGCTCGATGCCATGAATTCGGCCACCCACATACACCGGGTTGGCGACGTTCTTCAGGTAATTGACCGCGGGGTGCGTGTCATCGGTCGTGCCGTACACGCGTTCCGCCTCGCTCTCCATATCCGGCGTCCAGATATCACCAACCTCGAGGGTCGCAAGCAGCACGCCTTCGGGATCGCGTAGCGAAATCGTCTCGCCCGCCTCGATGTCGGCGGCAAACTCTTCGCTGACGTCGAGCGTGATCGGCAGCGGCCACAGCACCCCGCTTTCGAGGCGCATGTTGTCGCAGACACTTTCGTAGTCGGCCTTGCCCATGAAACCCTCGAGCGGCGAAAACGCGCCGTTCATGAGCAGGTCCAGGTCACAGACCTGGCGCTGCGTCAGGTCCCAGGACCTGTAATTCTTTGCTTTGACTTTTTCCTCGTCGGCTTTCCCTTCCGACAGAAACAGTTCCTTCAGTACTCCGCCGTGAGGCTCCTTGTACGCACCCATGTTCTATCCCTCTCTCTCTTTGTTGTCGGGATCCGTGCCATGCAGCAGCAGATCCGTGGTTTTCCTGGATAGCGCAAACACATCGATTTCAGGATCGCGAACGACGAGTTCGCCGAGTCCGTTACAGATACCGATGATGGATTGCGCCATGAAATGGCTATCGATCGACGCGCGCACGTGGCCTGCCGTTTTGCCCGTGTCGATAATGGTTTCGAGTTGCTCGCGATACCGCGAGCCCAGCCCCTTGAGACGTCTGCGTCGCGCGGCGGGCAGGTACAGGCGCTCATCGTTGTGCACCTTGAGCGCTTCGCTCTTCTCGCGATAACTGCCGAGATGATTGCTGATGACGGCGAACAGGCGCGCCGCAAATGGCTCGTCACTGTTTGCGATCGCCTCCATGTTCTCGGCGTAGGCACGCAGCCCGTAGAGACACACTTCCTCGAGTGCCTCTTCCTTGGAACCGAAGTAGTAGTAGAGACTGCCCTGCTTGATACCGAGCTGCGCCGCGATATCACCCGTACTCGCGCCATGGAAGCCTTTCTCCGAGAACACGCTTGCCGCCGCACGAATCGCGGCCAGCTTCTGCTGCTGGTAGCGCGGACTGTCGGTGTTGCGTGCTGTCATCGTGGCCCCCGGGGATCGCGGTCACGATTCTATAGGTCTATAGAATTTATGACAATGGCCAAAAACTATTAATTTTAATAATAAGTTAAATCACTTTTGTTCTATAGATATATCGAACGGGCCTATCTGCGGCGCAAGCGTCGATACTGCGTCGGTGACAGGCCCGTGGACTTGCGAAACTGACGCGTGAATGCGCTTTGGTCCGCGTAGCCAGCCGCGAAGGCGATACCCGCGATCGGCTGATCGCTGTCAACCAGCAAATGACTCGCATGACTGATGCGGGTCTTGAGGAGCCACTGCCCGGTCGTCAGGCCGAACACCCGCTGCATGCGCCGGTCGAGCTGGTACACGGACATGCCCGCCCTGTCCGCCAGTTCGGCGATGCTCGGCGGTGACGACAGGTCGCGCTGCGCGAACTCGACTGCCGCGGCGATGTGTGCGTAGTCGTCTGACGTCATGTCGGGCAGGCGCAGGTCACGCGACACGCCCACGATCCCGACAGTATCCCCATGCACGCCGCGCATTGGCAGTTTGCTGGTGAGGCACCAGCCGATATCCCGCGATCGGACAATATGCAACTCGAGCCGATCGACAATGGCCGCGCCGGTCCCGAGCACGATCTCATCCTGCTGGTCATAGCTTCCACCCAGGGTTTCGCCAAGCACTTCGGATGCGCGCTTGCCGATCAGCTCATGGCGGTGGCTGCGCCCGCAACGTTCGACGAGCGTACGGTTGACCGCGACGTAGCGGCAATCCCTGTCTTTGACAAAAAACACAATGTCGGGGAGGTAATCGAACAGCGCCTCAGCCGTGAAGGGGTCGCCAAGACTATCGAAGAAAGCGCGCTGTATGGCATCATTCTGCATATATCAATTATGCCAAAATTCAAGCCCTGCTCTAAGGTACTGCAAAGACATTCGGGGCCGGCTGCACTAAGATGCGGGCAGATCGAAAACTGTCCCGGATCCTGACATGAGCAAATCCCAGGTATTCACTGGCTGCATCCCCGCACTGATGACGCCGTGCGACGCAGCCGGAACGCCCGACTTCGAGGCGCTCGCGCGCAAAGGCCGCGAACTCGTCGACGCCGGCATGAGCGGCGTCGTCTACTGCGGATCCATGGGCGACTGGCCGCTGCTGAGCGACGCACAGCGTAAGACCGGCGTCGAGCACCTGGTCGACGCCGGCGTGCCCGTCGTTGTCGGAACCGGCGCGCAGAACTCGGCGCGTGCCGTGGACATTGCCGCCCATGCGGCAAAGGTCGGCGCAGCGGGACTCATGGTCATTCCGCGGGTCCTGTCGCGCGGCCCGTCGATCGCCGCGCAGCGCAATCACTTTGCGGCGATCCTGTCCGCAGCCAGTGACCTGCCTTCCGTCATCTACAACAGCCCGTACTACGGTTACGAGACGCGTGCCGACCTGTTCTTCGAGCTGCGTGCCGAGCACAGCAACCTCGTTGGCTTCAAGGAGTTCGGCGGCGCTGACTCCCTGACTTACGCAGCCGAGAACATCACGGCCGGAGACCCCGACCTGACGCTGATGGTCGGCGTGGATACACAGGTTGTACACGGCTTCGTGCATTGCGGCGCTACCGGGGCAATCACTGGCGTCGGTAACGCGCTGCCAATGGAAATCCTGCACCTCGTCAAGCTGTGCGAGCGCGCGGCAGCCGGCGATCACGAGGCCTACCGTCTCGCCAATGAACTCGATGAGGCGCTTGCCGTGCTCTCGAGTTATGACGAGGGACCCGACCTCGTGCTCTATTACAAGCGTCTCATGGTCCTCGAGGGTAACCCCGAGTACGAGCACCAGCTCAACCCCACCGATGCATTGAGTCCCTCGCAACTCGCACAGATCGATGCGCAGTGGCAACAGTTCCGCAACTGGTGGGCGAGCTGGCCGGGAGCGACGGCCTGAGCTGATGCGCGTCATCGATTCGCACACTGAAGGCGAGCCAACCCGCGTCATCATCGAGGGTGGGCCGGATCTCGGCACTGGCAGCATGCAGGAGCGCATTGCGCGCTTCGCCGCAGAATTCGACCACGTGCGCCGCACGACGATTCTCGAACCGCGCGGCTCGGATGCGCTGGTGGGCGCGTTGCTCTGCAAACCGACGCAGGATGACTGCGCCGCCGGCGTGCTGTTCTTCAACAACACCGGCTACCTCGGCATGTGCGGCCATGGTTCGATTGGTGTCGCAGTGACGCTCGCCTCGCTCGGCCGCATTGGCCACGGCATTTCGAAACTGGAGACGCCGGTCGGCGTTGTCGCGGTCGATCTCGTTGACGACAACACGGTGACTGTCGAGAACGTCGCGAGCTACCGTCATGCAAAGGACGTCGTCATCGATGTACCCGACCACGGCACCGTGGTTGGTGACATCGCCTGGGGTGGCAACTGGTTCTTTCTTATCAAGGATGCGCCCTGCCCACTCGATCTGGCCCACGAACGTGAACTGACGAGCGCCGCTATGAAGATCATGGCGGCATTGCGTACGCAAGGCATCACCGGGCGCGACAACGGGGAGATCGATCATGTTGAGTTCTTCGGCCCGCCCGAGAGCGAGGATGCAGACAGTCGCAACTTCGTACTGTGCCCCGGCGGCGCGTACGATCGCTCGCCTTGCGGAACCGGCACCAGCGCAAAGCTCGCCTGTCTCGCCGCCGACGGCGTTCTTGCCGCGGACGCCGAGTGGATCCAGGAGAGCGTGATTGGCAGCCGCTTCTCGGCTCGTTACCGACTGGACGATGCAGGGCAAATCATTCCAAGCGTTACGGGTCGCGCGTTCATCTGCGCCGAGGCCACGCTCGTACAACAGGCCGGCGACCCGTTCGGCCAGGGCATCAACTGATGGCCGGGAGCAAACCCGGTTCGGTCATCGTCGTTGGCGCGGGCCACATCGGAATTGCCTGCGCCCATTACCTGCAGCGCGACGGCTACAGCGTCACCGTAATCGACCAGGGCGAGATCGGCGGCGCCTGTTCGCAGGCCAATTGCGGCTTTCTCGTGCCCAGTCATGTCCTGCCCCTCACCACACCCGGCGCGCTCAGCGAGGGCTTCCTGTCCTTGTTTAATCCGCGCGCGCCGTTCCGCGTAAAGCCGCAACTGCGCCGCTCGCTGTGGCGCTGGATGTTCGAGTTTGGGCGCCGCTGCACGCATCGCCATATGATCGAATCGGCGCGCGTACTGAATGCCATTCTCGAGAACTCGCTCGCGGAGTATCGCGAGTTGCTCAGCGAGCTCGACTGCGACTGGCAGCAAAACGGCATGCTGTTCGTGTTTCGCTCCGAGAAAGCGCTCGGCGAGTTCGCGGACGAGGACGCGCTGCTGACGCGCGAGTTCGGCGTTTCCGCACGTTATGTTCGCGGCTCTGAGCTGACTGATCTTGAACCGGCCTTGCTCGACGAGCTGGCCGGGGCCTATCACTACGAAAACGACAGCCACCTGCGCCCCGACCTCTTGAATGCGTCATGGTCTGCACAGCTGCGCGAGCGCGGCGTGACCTTTGTTGAGAACTGCGCGCTAGAAAACATCGACAAAGCGGGCGGCAAGATCAATGCGTTGGTGACTTCGCAGGGACGCATGCAGGCCGACCGCTACGTGTTTGCAACCGGCGCATGGTCCGGCCGCTGGTCATATGCGCTCGAGTGCGATCTTCCCGTCGAGCCCGGCAAGGGTTACTCGGTCACGATGACGCGTCCATCGGTTGCACCACGTCACCCGATGCTGATGCCCGAGAAGCGCATTGGCGTCACACCGTTCTCCGACGGCTATCGCATTGCCTCGATGATGGAATTCGCGGGCTTCGATACGCGCATTCCAGAATTCCGCATTCAGCAGCTGCAGGACTCGGCCAGGCCGTTCCTGAAAGAACCCGTCGGCGACACCGTGCAGCAGACCTGGTACGGCTGGCGCCCGATGACGTGGGACAGCCTGCCAATCGTCGGCCGTCTCCCGACGATTGAGAATGCGCTGATCGCCACGGGTCATAACATGCTTGGATTGACGCTTGCGCCGGTTACCGGCCGCATCATTGCAGATCTTGTCAGCGAGCGGGCGGTCAGCCCGACAATAGGGGCACTGTCCCCTGCACGCTTCTGGTAGCTGCTACCGACACATGGGCCTGATACGGTGCGACTCGCGCACGGCGGCCAGGTACCGATGGACATTCCCGTCACTGAAATAGTAGTACGCCGTGTCATTGGGCATGACCGCGACGATGATGCCGCCAAACCCCGATAGAACGACAACCCAGGCGGGCTCGTCACAACCCAGATACGACGACACGTCGAAACTGCGGAAACCGTTGTTGTAACGGATCGTCTCGAGTTCCGCGACCAACCCGGCGACTTCCGGCAAGCGTTGTTTGACCTCGTCGAACAAGCGGCCACCGACGACATCGGCGCCGTCAATCCGGCCATCCATTGGGCCGATAAACTGTGCCAACTTGACGACATCATCGCGCAGCAACGTCAGGCCGAATCCGGAGTGCGGTTGGCGGTGTTCGTCATAACTCCGCCGCGTGGCTGCAGCGATGCTCGACAAACCGAGCGGTTTCCAGATCTTCTCCAGGATCAGGTCATCGAAGAAATCCGCATCGGGCCCGCGCCGCTCACGCAGAAACGCATTTATCGCGCTACCGGCGAGATAGGTGTCCCAGGTGTGGTATGCGAGATGGGTACCGGGCTCCGCCTTACGCGGGTAGCCATTGCACGCGACGTCGATCTTGTCGGCATGGTCGCCGAGGAAGAAGCGACTGGTATTGGACGCATCCTCATCGCCGTGCATGCTCGATTGCCCGAAATGCCCGGTCGTCATATCGAGTGCATGCTCGATCGTCACGTCGGCCCAGGTAGCGCCGCATTCCGGAACGAGGCCTTCGATTACGGCGTCCGCTGCACCCGGGTATTCTTTCTCGAGCAGCATTAGTCCAAACCCGGCGACGACCGACTTCGCGGTCGAATAGGACGGCAAGGCCATATCGTCGCAGTATGGATAGTCGCCGTACGGCGTCTCGCATTGCGACACGTAGTGCGTGCCGTCGATGACAAGACCGTAGGCGGTCATGTCGCTGGGCTCGATTTCTTCATGCGCGCCGAACGCGGCTGCATTTGCATCCGGGTAGTGGTCCGCGAGCGAAGCAATCGGGCGTGTTGGCAAGCGCCTGTCGCGCTGCGCCAGCGCGTCGGCGATACGGGCCTCGCTGCCGTCGACTTCTCCTGGAAGATACTCGGCCTCGAGCAGACCACTCATGTCGAATTGCAGGTAGCGACAGGTCTCGTTAGTAACCTGGAATGCCAGCGACGAGACGTCGCCAGCATCGTTGAACAGGAAACTCATGAGGCCGTTGAAGGTGCAGTCTTCACGCTTCTCTTTAAGCGCGAAAGGCAATGCCGCGCGGCTCCAGCCGTTGTCATCCGGCTCCTCCCATACGCGCCCGGTCTGCAACACCCATTCCCATTTCGGGTGATCGTTGATCACCGGGCCTTCCGTCATGGGTATCAACAGCTCGCCGTGCTGCACAAACTCGAAATCAAACGCCGGCAACCATGCGTACGCTGCGTTGTCGGCAGGCACCAGGCCAAACTCGTCGAGCAGCAGCAGGAAGTGATCGACCTTCTCGACAGTGTCCGCGCGCAATCGGCCCTTGAAGGTATTGCCTGCTTCGATCGCACCGACAGGCGGCGCATACTCCGCGGTCGGCGCTGGCCGGGTCAGCGCCTCGCCCGCAGTCAGGAATTCAAATGACAACGTGCGATCCGGCACCCGCGCACATGCGCCCAACAGGCACAGCGCAAGCAGGACCGCACTCGCCTTCATCGTTGGTCGAGCACCCTTGCCGGCAAGATCATCGCGAGGATGCACAGCACAAGCGCTACCACGGAAAGATTAATTAACAGGCCGTAGTTGTCTGTTCCGACGACCAGGGCAGCAATCGCCGGCCCCGACGCGAGGCCCATCTTCGATGCGAAACCACCGAGCGCGGCCATCTGGCCGGTCGCATCAAACTCCGAGCACATGCCGAGCAGGTAGGAGATAACGAAGGCCCAGCCGACGCCCCAGACGACATTGGCCCACCAATAGACAGAAGTCTCCCAGCCGCCCGGCTTGATGCCGCTGAAGTGCAGCGCCCAGATCGAAGCGGCTGTCATCGCCGTCGCAATTCCTACGGGCCATAAGCGGCCGAAGCGCGTCGACAACAGGATAACGAGGACCGAGCCGGCAATCGCAAGCCACGCCGCGACGCCCAGCGCCGTGCCGACGAAACCGGGCTCCAGCGCCGCATGTTTGCCCATGCCGAGGGCAAATGCATACACGCCCATATTGGCGGCCTGGAACAGGAAAGTCGCGATCAGCGCCAGCACGACCAGCTTGATGTTACCGCGCCGGGCACCCTGCACCTTGGGCGCTTCGTCACCCGGCGGATAGGACGACAGAAACGGCAGCATCAACAGGGTCACGACGCTGAATGCGATCAGCGACAGGAACAAGGCCTTGGTACCGAAGGCTGGCACCAGCGGCGGCAGGTAGATAAGCCCGAGTCCGCCGAGGCCGAACTGGATCGTCAGCAGGTAACCGAACGTGCGATCGACCTCGGTCGTACGCGACATCACGCCGAAGCCGATGCCGACAAGCAGCCCGCCGACACAACCGTGCAGGAAGCGCGTACCGATCAGTACAGGCGCACTAGTCAGCAGCATCGAGAAGAAGTCGATCGCGATCAGTCCGGCGAGTAACACGATAGCCGCGACGCGCCAGTTGATGCGTTTGATGATGAACACCGCGGCGAACGCACCGACCGCAGCGCCGTAGACATTGGCCGAGCCGACGAGGCCCGCTTCGCGATTGGTGAATCCAAGGCCTTCGATCAGGCCATCGACGAGCGCCGGCATGATGTTGACGTAGAACAAGCCTGCTGTCGCGAGAAATGCCAGCAACACGCGCGCAATCTCGCCATTCGGCGCCGCCACGGGGAATCTTCTTTCGGTCATTCGCTTGCCTCGTTCAGCTCACGATGCCCGCGTCGCGCAGGATGTCGTAAACGGGTTGCAGTTGTTGTTCGTAATCGCGCCAGCGGCCGACCGAACTCGAGTAAACAGGTTGCCTGATCTGCGCGGCGCTCGCCGTCGTCGACGCTTCCTTGCTCTTGTGGAATTCGAGGCAGGCGTCCTGCCATTCCAGTCCGCAGGCCTCGACGGCGCTGCGTGCTGCGCGTTCGATATCGCCGACGAGGTCCTCGTAGCGCACCGTGTGCAGGACGCCCGGCAGCGCAGCATGCCAGTGCTCCATGAGTTCGTAGTACGCGACGTAGTAGCGCGCCAGTTCTTCGAGATCGTAGGAGAACGGGTACGGATCCTTGAACAGCGTCTTGAAGACGGCATAACAGGTGTCCATCGGATCGCGCCGCACGTGGATGATCGTGGCGTTGGGCAACGCCCGGTGAATCAGGCCGACATACAGGTAGTTGAGCGGCAGCTTGTCGATGAAGCGCGCTGTCATCCCGGTTTCGGGCCTCGTGCTCTCGAGATAATCACGCCCCAGCTCGGCAAAGTCGATTCCGGCGCTGATCTCCACGAGTTCGTCCCTGCTCGGTCGCTTCTCGCCTGCTGCCTTGCCGGCAAGGCGCGACATCTGTAGTGCAAAGTTCGCCAGTTCACCTGCGGAATGGACCTCGCTGTGACTACCGAGAATGCGCTCGAGCAGCGTCGTGCCGGTCCGTGGCATGCCGAGAATGAAAATCGGCTCGCGCGTCTCGTGCCCGGCGCATTCCGTCGCCAGCAGGTCGGGCGAATACACCGTGCGAATCTGCTCGATCGTCCCGATATCCCGGGCGACGTCATATTGCATGCTACCGCGCCGCGCGCTCGCGCCCGTTAGCAACGCCTCGAATGACCGCTCAGACTCGCCGAGGTCTTCCAGTTCCTTGGCGAGTGCGTAGCCGATGTTTGCCCGGCCCTTCGGGTCATCGATGCCGGCGGCCAGCAGCGCCTCGAGTTCGGCCACATGATTCCTGTCAGGGGTCTGCTTGCGCAGCTCTGAACGCAGCTTGTACGCTTCGAAGTCCTGCGGCGCGAGTTCCACGGCCCGGTCGAAATTCTGTTCCGCGGCATCGAGATCGCCGAGGGTTCTTTGCAGACTGGCGATGTTGAAGTAGTGACGCGCATCATTCGGTTCGAGCGCAGACGCCGCTGCGTAGAATTCCAGCGCAGCATGCCGATCGTTGAGCTGCGTGAACAGCATGCCGACGCCGGCGTTTTCATAAGCAGTCTTGAGGTCACTCTCGGCAAGCCGCCGCGCCAGCGCGCGTGCCGGCGCCACGCGTCCGAGCTTCACCAGGCAATTGGCCTCCTGCAGCATCCAGGTCGGGTTGTCAGGCTCGATGCGCGTCGCCTGGCGAATGGCGTCGAGCGCCATCTCCCTGTTGCCGAGCCGGCTCGCCAGGTGGCTGGCCGTATGCCAGCCGGACGCAAACTCGGGGAACTGCCGATTAAGTTGTTCGCAGGCGTTGATTGCAGATCGCAGGTCGCCCTGCTCGAGACTTCGCCATACCTGGGCCTCGAGTGCTGCCGCATCGGTTTGTCGCATCGTCGTCATAGTAGTTCGTCGCGCGGCTGCAAACAAAAGCCCGGCACAGTGTGCCGGGCTCTCGTCTTCGCGACCGAGGGACGGAACGCGATGCCGCCTAGAACCGGTAACCCAGTTTCAGCCCGATCGTGCGCGGCTGCACGATGAACTCACGATTGCCATTGCCATACCAGTTTTCGAACACACCGGTGTCGTAACTCCAGTAGCTCGACGGGAAGCCGCCGCTTGCGCCGGACTCATCACCCAGGTTGCGCGCATACAAGGTTGCAACCCAGCTGTCAGCGGAAAGCGACAGGCTCGCATTGACCAGTGTGAAAGAACCGTACTTCTTGTTGAGCGTGGCACCCTGATTGATAAAGTTCTCCGTCTCACTCTGGTTGTAAGCGTTGGCCGCGGCCACGAGCGTCATGCCATTGCTAAGCTCCCACGTGTTGTCGACGGCAATACTGAATACACTCTCTGGCGCACCGGGCAACTTCGAGCCTGACGCTGCAACCACGCTGCCGGTCTGAGGACTGACGAAGTCGGCATCCAGCTTGGCGTCGACGTAGGTGTAGCCGAGTCGGTAATGGAAGGCGTCACCTGCGTAGCCTTCGAGTTCGAGCTCAACGCCTTCGGTCGAAGCCTTGTCGCCATTCGCAGCAATGTAAAAGCCCCACCATGCGGACGTCGTGTTTAGCTGAGGCTTGTCCCAGTCCACCCGGAACAGCGATGCAGTGTAACGAAGGTTGCCGGTCGCGCCCTTGATACCGAGCTCGTAGTTCTGCACCGAGTCGGATTTGAAGGTGCGGATTGCGTTTGCGTTGGGCTCACCAAACGGATCGCCATTGTCGACGCTCGGCACCGATTGCGCGCCACCGTGACGATAGCCTTCGGAGTACGTGCCATACACCATGTGAGTGTCGCTCAAATCCCATGATGCATTCAGCTTGACCAGCACGTCGTCGTCGGTGTCCGTGGACTGTGGCGCCATCGGCGATGTCCAGCCCTCAACCAGCGGGAAGCCGAGAATTACGTCGTTGACTGTTTCGTTGTCGAACCAGCGGAATCCGCCCGTCAGGCGGAACTCGTCGGAGAAGTTGTACGTAACCTCACCGTACAGCGCGGTCTCTTTGAAGCTGGTGTCGCGACGATATTCGAAATCGACCTCGGAAAGCTGGTCGCCCGGATACCAGATCGCCGGCCAGAAACCGGCGCATTCCGCACCGCCTGTGTCGACGCAAGCTCTGTGGAACTCGTTCATACCCGGGTTGTGGCTGAGCTGCCAGACCTTGTTGTCCTGGTCCATGTAGAACGCGCCGATAATCCAGTCAACCGGACTGTCGGTTTCGTTCGACACGAGCCTGAACTCCTGGATCAGCGCCGAATCGTCGTAGCCACGTTGTGCAAGCTGCATCGGTCGCGGCCAGCCGCCGCCATAGAACGTCGCATTCCAGTCGCGGCTAAGCGCGGGATCTGTCTCGCCACCACTGGCCCACAGACCACCGTTGTCACTCTCGCCCACACCTTCGTGCTCGTACGACGAGGTTGTGGAGGTGAAGGTCGCAAAACCGAGATCCCATTCGAGATCCAGGCTCGCGAGCGACACGTCGCGCTCGGAAGGTTCGAGCAGGACCTGCCCGCTGTCATCGCTGCCGTACTGGAAGTACAGGCTGGAACTTGATGGCTGATTGTTGTCGCCGAGCGTGATCGAGCGGCGAGCACCAATCTTGTCTTCCTGCATCTGGTAGGAAACCTGCACATTAAATGCGTCGCTGATTTCGCTGCGCAACGTCACCTTGGCAAAGTCGATCTCGACCGTATCGGCATCCCTGACCTCTTCGAAACACGCGACGTTCTGCAGGACCTGCACGTCGGTCGCCGAACGCGGATCAGTACACGTCCCGTTCACATTGATCAGCGGTTCACCGTTCGCGCTGAGCTGGTACGCATTGACGTAGTCGATGACGCCGTCATTGTCGATACGGCTGTAAAGCGCACGAATCGCCGTGTTGTCGCTGAGCGGAATATTGACCATGCCATCGAAAGCGATGTTGTTGCCTTCCGAGCCGGAGGTCTGGCCGTAATCGACTGATACTTCGGCGCCAAAAGCCTGCGGGTCGGGGCGCCGACCGATATAACGTACGGTACCGCCAAGCGAACCCGAGCCATACAGCGTGCCCTGCGGCCCGCGCAGAACCTCGACGCGCTGGACGTCCTTGACGAGGAAGTTGGCGTACAGCGGCGTGTTGTCATAGTAGGTGGCAACAGTCGGTACCGCGTTCAGCATGATGTCGCCATTGGCGCCGTTATCGACGTTCAGGCCGCGGATGACAATGCTGTTCACCGTGCCTGAATTACGATAACCGCGGTCGATGGCCGTAATACCGTGCATGGCGCGCAGTACATCGTACTGGTTGACCACGTTCTGGCGCTCGAGCGAGTCGCCCGAGATTGCCGAGATGTTGTATGGAATATCCTGGACCGTGGTTTCGCGGCGCGTCGCCGTGACCATGATTTCTTCCATCAGGCCGTCGTCGGCGCCGTCGGTCTGGGCCGCCGCCAATGGCGAAGTGCCGGCAAGTGCCGCACCAATCGCCATGGCCAGAGGTTTCTTGCTGAATGCGTTGCTGTTCATGTTTCCCTTATCCCCCTGCTACTGCAGAAAAGCTTGTACTAGCTTAATGGCCTGAACCCATACTCGTAGGTCCAGATTAGTAAAAATTATTGGTCCAGATAACGTTTCATCGCCGCTCCGGCCGTTCCGGCTTGATCAGCGGGCCGAGATTGGCGAGCGACTCCGAGGCGTACCCGTCCGTGTAGGGCGGGAAGCTGATCGTGCTGTCGCGGAAGCTCTTGAGTGGCTGCGCGAGGTTGTGCCAGCCAAGCCTGCGCGCGTCGCGCAGGTAATGCATATCCAGCTTGATCGGGATGATCTCGCGGCCTTTCGCGGCCTGGTAGACGACCTCGCCACCGGGCCCGGCGATACAGCTCTGACCGACGCCGAGTGGCCCCGACAGATTCACATCGAAGAAGTAGACCTGGTTCTGCGCGCCGTGCGCGCGGATCATCGCGATCTCGGCGTCCCGGTCGATCGTGCTGGTCAGGCTCGGGTGCAGGATCACCTCGGCGCCCATCCAGGCCAGCGTCCGGACGGTTTCCGGGAACCACATGTCATAGCAGTTTGAGACGCCGAAACGCGCCACACCGGGGACATCGAAGACCACGCATTCCTCACCGGGCGTGACGCCTTCTTCATACGGCGCCCACGGGAACATCTTGCGGTAGCGGGCCACGACCTTGCCGTCCGGATCGATGATCGGGACCGTATTGTGGATCGCATCACCGTTCGCCTCCCAGAGCGATCCGGGTATCAGCCAGATACCGTGAGTCCGCGCAATCGCCCGGAAGCGCGCCTCGGTCGGCCCCGGCATGGGCTCCGCCAGCGCCTTGTCGGCGCCACAGGCCATCAGTTCCGGCAGGACGATCATCTCGACCCACGGAAACCGTGCCATTACCTTGTCGATCTCCTCCAGCATGGAGGCTGTGTTGTTACCCGCGCTGCCCTCGAGTTGCAGGCCGGCAATGCCGAACGTCGTCATAATCCACCCCTTTCCACGGCACCCTAGCCGTGATCGGGCGTGGACGATAGGTCCAGAGGTGGACCAAATACTGGTCCAGTTCTGGACTAGCTCGTGGATTCGGGCTGCGCGGCCCCATCCTGGAGACGGATATAGGCCGAGTCGACAATCTGCTTGTCGCTGTTGAAATACTTGATCTTGTCGCCGTCGATGACGATGAAATAGCGTTTTACTTCGCCGTACACCCAGCGATTCCACTTGCGGTACAGAATGTCACCCTCGACGCGCCAGGAACCCTCGTCACTGTCCTCGTTGGCATAGCCACGCGTACCCAGCATGCGACCGTCGGGTAGATGTTCAATCGTGCATGGCGCACCATGCACTTCGCGATAGAGAACGGTGGCACCCGACATCGTGCGCTGCAGATCCTCACCTGTCAGCCAGCGGCCGGTCGAGGTCGGCAGCTGCTCGACCTGGCCTCTGACAAGCTCGCGAATCAATCCGACCAGCCGCTCCACGCCCGGACGAATCTTGTCGACGCCAAGGCTGGTCACGCCCATGCGAAAACAGTTCTCGGCATTGCTGCGCACCGCGTAGTAGTGCTCGACGGGCTCGATCAGGACGCCGTGTTTTTCGGCCTCGCGAACCAGGTTCGCGACGTCGAAATCCTGCGGCGTGCGTACCCAGTAGGTCGTGCCGCCAACCTCTGGCGAGATATCCAGCGGCACGCCGCGAACATTATTCAGCGCGCGGTGCAGCGCGACGCGGCGCTCCCGGAGCACTCGCCCGAGACGCAACATCAGCGAGTCGTAGTGACCGAGCGACAGGAAATACGCCGTGGCGCGCTGAATGCTGCGTGGCGGGTGATTCAGGATCTTGCGGCGCAGATGGCGCGCGCGGCGAATGAAATCGGGATTGGCGACGATAAAGCCCAGGCGCATACCCGGGGCCAGCGCTTTCGACAGACTCGCCACGTAAATCACGCGGCCGTCGCTATCCATACTGCGCAGCGCAGGCAGGGGCTGATCCGTGTAGTTTATCTCGCACTCGTAATCATCCTCGATGATGAGGAAGTCCTTGTCGACTGCCGCCCCTGTCAGGGCCTGGCGCCGTTCCAGCGTCATGGCGACTGCAGTCGGAATCTGGTGACTTGGCGTGACGTATACGGCGTTCACCCTGTCTAGTCCCTCGTCTACAACGATGCCTTCGTCATCGACGGCTTGCGTGATCACGTCGGCACCACGCATCTGCAGCAGGTTGCGCATTTCGTAGTTGCCCGGTTCCTCGACCGCAATGGTGGTCGTTGCATCGGCGAGCATCTGGCTGACGAGATACAGACTGTTCTGCGTACCCATCGTGATGAGAATTTCGTCCGGCCCGGCCTGAATACCGCGGCGCGTCAGGATCTTGGTACGGATTTCGTCGATCAGGATCGGATCGTCAATGTCGCCGCTATCCGTCGCCCAATCGTTGGCGTCCGCAACGCTCAGCGCAAGCCGATTTGCTTCGCGCCATTCGGCCAGCGGGAACAGCGTTGCGTCGAACTTGCCGTCGATGAACGGGTATGGGAAATGCCGCCAGTTCGGCTGGTCATGCACTTCGCGCCAGCGCGCCGGCAGGGAGCGAATTCGGCGCGCCCATGCCGCGCTCTCCGCCTGGGCCGCTAACGAGCCTTCGCCGCTATGGCCAACACGCGTCTCGAGAATTTCCTCGTTGACGAAAATGCCGGAGCGCTGGCGGCTGACCAGGTAGCCGTCGGCAATCAGCTGCTGGTACGCCGCCACGACCGTATTACGCGCGACCTCGAGTTGCTGCGCGAGCTTGCGACTCGACGGCAACTTCATGCCGGGCGGAAACGAGCCGTTCAGGATGCCGTCGACGAGCTTCTGCCGAATCTGGTTTTGCAGGCTCATCCCGCTGCCGGGGTCGAGATAGATGATGGTGTCCTGCATGACGGGTCAGTGCTCCAGCAATCCGAGCACGAGTGCGACAAACAGCACGGGTGGAATCACGAAACGCATCATCAATATTGCAACGGTGAGTAGCGGGCCGTCGGGCATGCCGAGCCCTTCGAGCCGGGTCGCCCCGGGCACCAGCCAGCCGAAGAAAATCGCAGTGAACCCGGCGCCAATCAGCAGGAAGATGTTGGCGGCAAACCACTCGAAGATATCGAAGATCGTTTCTTCCGCCAGCGCCGGTATGAACGCGAGCGGATAGAAGTCGGACCAGTCGCCGAGCGACAGGATAACGGTGATGCCAATCAACCAGATGGTGCCGACGAAATACCAGATGCCGCGCTCGCGTGGCACGTTCCAGCGCGTATCGATCCAGGACACCGCCGCTTCGGCGCCGCCGAGGCAAGAGGAAATCGCCGCAACCATGAGTAACAGGAACAGCACAACGCCGAACAGCTGACCACCCGGCATCTGGCCGAATGCGATTGGCAAAGTCTGGAAGATCAGGCCTGCGCCGCCGGATGGCTCGAGTCCGTAGGCGAAGACAAGCGGAAAGATGACGATCCCGGCGAGCAAGGCGACCCCGGTGTCGGCAAAGATGATGATCGTTGCAGATTTCGGAATGGACACGCTGCGCGGCAGGTAGGCACCAAACGTGATCATCGTCGCCATGGCGACACCGACCGAGAAGAACGCCTGGCCAACCGCGATCATGAATACCTTGGGCGTAACCTTGCTGAAGTCGGGCTGCACCAGGAACTCAAGCGCTGTGCTCATATCGCCCGCGACGAGGCTGTAGCCAGCCATGAGCACCAGCGCGCCGAACAAGGTCGGCATCAGGATATTGGCCGCCTTCTCGACGCCTTGCTGCACACCGCGCCGGATGACCAGGATGATGATGCCGTTGACGACCGTGGTCCAGAACAGCAGGCGCCATGGGTCGCTCATCAGTCCTGCGAACATTTCCGTCGAGGCCGTCGCATCGATATCGGCGAAGGCGCCGGCCACTCCGCGCACGAAATAATCGAATGTCCAGCCGGTCAGGACGGTGTAGAAGGACAGGACCGCAAATACGCAGATAATCGACAGGGTGCCGACCGCGCTCCATCGCGGCGACAAACCGCTGCGTTCCGCAACGGCGCGATAGCTGCCCGGCGGGTCACTGCGGCCGAGACGGCCAATCGCGAGTTCGCTGACGAGCAGCGGCCAGCCAATGGCGAACGCACACACGAGATAGATGATGATGAACGCGCTGCCACCGTTCTCTCCGGCAACGTAAGGAAAGCGCCAGATGTTGCCGAGACCCACTGAAAACCCGATCGCGGCAAGAAGAAACCCGCGCCAGGAAGACCATCGTTCGGCCGATACCGCATGACTCATTGCGCGCTCCCCGTTGTTCTTTTTGCGCCGCCCTATTAGCGGCCTGTTCGCAGCAATAGTCAAATCGTGCGAACGCAGGGATAATCGCGCGCATGGATTTCACGCTGTACTGGTTCATGTTCCCGGTGTCGATTCTCGTCGCGACCTGCGCGATGCTGAGCGGCATTGGCGGCGCGGCCCTGTTCACGCCCATCTTCGTCCTGATTTTTCCGCTGCTTGGCCCGGAGTATGTGCTCGAGTCCACAATGGCGGCGGTAACGGCGGCACTGATTACGCAAACCTTCGGTTTTCTGTCCGGCTATGTCGGCTACTACCGCCGCGGCCTGATCGACTACCAGATCGCGGGCCGCATCCTGCGCGTCGCCGTCCCGGTAGCAATTCTCGGTGCGCTAACAGCGTTCCTCGTGCACGAAAGCATCCTGCTCGCCTGCTACGCCTTGCTCGTTGCCGTGCTCGCGTTCGTCATGTGGCGCAACCAGCCGCCGGCGGGCGCCGAAAAGTACGGCCTCGAGGGGCCGCCGCGAACGATCATCGACTCGAGCGGTCACGAGTACGCGTACCGCGCGCCGCACCTGGATGTGAAGAGCTATTCATTGACGGGCCTCGGCGCATTCCTGACCGGTATGGTATCCGTCGGCATCGGCGAGGTGACTATTTCGAAGCTGACGCGCAAAGGGCTGCCGATCGCCGTTGCCGCGGCGACGTCGGTTCTCGTCGTCATCGTTACGGTCGTCTTTGCGTCGACTACCCTGGCCGTGCAACTGATTCGTTCGGGTGGCTGGACCGCGGTGCCCTGGGACCTGCTGATCTACGATATCCCGGGCGTACTGATTGGCGGCCAGATCGGGCCGCGACTGCAGGGCAAGGTCGCGCCGCACATCATGCGCCGCGCGATTGCCATACTGTTCCTGGTGCTGGGTACGGCAATGATGACCGTCGCTTGGACCAAGGCCGCCTAAGGAAGCAACGCGTTCTTGCTGCGTTCCAGATTTTCGGCAGCATCGCTGCCCTGCGCCAAAGCGACTGATACGTGCAGTGCGTCGAGTAAAGCGAGATGCACGAGTCGCGAACTGCGTGGCGTATAGATATTGGTGTCCTCTTCAGGATCGCAGGCAAAGGTCAGGCTCGCAGCGCGCGACAACGCTGAATCCGAATCCGTGATTGCAACGACGCATGCACCATTCTTATGTGCTTCTGCCGCCGCGTCGCAAAGCGCCTGCGTGTCGCCGGTCTTCGAAATGGCAATCAGCACATCATCCGATCCTGCGATTGCGGCGAACTGACGAATGCTCGGCGAGTCGGTCAGCGCATTGCATGGCGTACCAAGTCTGAAGAACTTGTGGCAGGCATCCGCCGCGACGTGACCTGACGCACCGAGTCCCGCGAACACGAATTGGCGCGCAGTGACCATGCGCGCAACAACCTTCTCGAATGGCATGGTCGACAATTGCGCGCGCAGGTCGATGAGCGAGCGAATTGCAGCTTCGACAACCTTGACTGTCGCATCGGATGCCGAGTCCGCCGAACTGACGTCGCGATGCACGAGACTGTCCGGCTGGCTCAGCCCTTCGGTCAGGCGCAGGGTCAGTTCGCGGAAACCGGACAGCCCCATGCGTCGGCAGAAACGGATTACCGAAGGCTCGCTGGTCGCACAGGCACGCGCGACCTCGGCAACAGTGGATTCGGTCGCCTGGCGCGGATGCGCGAGCACCCATTCGGCGACCTGCTTTTCTGCCCGGCTGAGGCGCGGCAGAGACTGGTTAATCAGGCCCAACATGTAGCAATACTACACCGTTTTTGTAGTAAATGGGGTCAAATAGCGCTTTGTTGTAGCAGGACCCGTAGTAAAATTTCACCCTCAACGGAGGACCTCATGGCTTTATTCGTACCGGTCGACGAGTTCGACCTCGTGATCTTCGGCGGCACCGGGGATCTCGCGCTCAGAAAGCTGCTGCCGGCGCTGTATCACCGCGCCCGCGACGGCCAGATTACCGAGGGCAGCCGCATCATTGCGGCGAGTCGCGGCGAGCTTGCGCGCGACGAATACCTGGGCGAAGTCGAAGCCGCGCTGCGCGAGTATCTGCGCGATGATGACTTCGAGGAAGATCTGTGGGCGAGTTTGCGCGACCGTATTCACTATGTGCAGTGCGATGCGTTCGAGCCCGGCAGCTGGCACGAACTGGTCGAGATCCTGTCCGGGCATGAGGACCGTGTCCGCGTGGCCTACCTGGCCACTGCGCCGAGCCTGTTCGGGCCCATCGCGCAGGGGATGAAACAGAACGGCCTGATCACCGATGACAGTCGCATCGTGCTCGAGAAACCACTCGGCCGCGATTATGAATCGGCGTTCGAAATCAACGAGCAGGTCGGTGAGTGTTTTGCCGAGGACAAGGTGTATCGCATCGATCACTACCTTGGAAAGGAAACCGTGCAGAACCTGCTCGCGCTGCGTTTCGCGAACTCGCTGTTCGAGCCGTTGTGGCGACGTGGTGCAATCGATCACGTGCAGATCACGGTCGCCGAAGATCTCGGCGTCGGTGGACGCGTCGAGTTTTATGACCGCATTGGCGCACTGCGCGACATGGTGCAGAACCACATGCTGCAGCTCGTCTGTCTTGTTGCGATGGAAGCGCCGACCAGCCTGGATCACGACTCGGTACGTAATGAGAAGATCAAGGTGTTGCAGTCCTTGCGGCCGCTCACCGCAGACAATGTGCGCAGCAATACCGTGCGCGGCCAGTACAAGGCCGGCGCGGTCGGCGGCAACACTGTGCCCGGCTACCTCGACGAACTCGAAGGCGACGAAAGTTCGACCGAGACCTTCGTGGCCCTCAAGCTCGAGATCGATAACTGGCGCTGGTCGAACGTGCCGTTCTACCTGCGCACGGGCAAACGCCTGCATGCCAAGCATTCCGAGATCGTGGTGCAGTTCCAGGAAGTACCACATTCGATTTTCCCGGAGCAGCAATACAACGTGCAGCCGAACCGGCTCATTATTCGCCTGCAACCGGACGAAGGCGTGAAGCTGTCGCTGATGGCGAAAGAGCCGGGACCCGGCGGCTTCGACCTGCGCCCGGTCGCGCTGGACCTCAGTTTTGAAGAGACCTTCGGGGTGCAGTACCCCGACGCCTATGAGCGCCTGCTCATGGAAGTATTACGCGGCAACCCGGCGCTGTTCATGCGCCGCGACGAGGTAGAAGCCGCGTGGCAATGGGCCGATTCGATCATCGACGCCTGGACCACGACGAAACAAAAAGTCGAATCCTATGTCGCAGGATCGTGGGGTCCGGCGGCTTCGTCGCTGCTGCTCGATCGCGACGGCCGCACCTGGCAACCGGAGACCTGAACCATGGAACACTTTTTTGATACGCGCGAAGAAGCTTCAATCGCCGCAGCCGAGAAAATTGAAGAGGCATTGCAACACCGCTTGCAGGCCCAGGGCTCGGCATCGCTCGTCGTCAGTGGCGGCACAACGCCCGCGCGTTGTTTCGAAGAACTCGCACACGGCGACCTCGACTGGTCCGACATTACGGTCCTGGCCAGCGACGATCGCTGGGTGCCACCCGGCCACGATGATAGTAATGAGAAGCTGATTCGCGACCACTTGCTCGTGAACGGCGCGTCGCGTGCCGAACTCGTGCGCTACTACGATGCGGACCACACGCCGGACAGCCGCGCGATCGAACTCGATAAACACATCAGCTACGTGCCGTTTCCGTTCGCGGTGTCGCTGCTCGGCATGGGTGCGGACGGTCATTTTGCGTCACTGTTCCCCGATGCGGAGAACCTCGAAAAAGGCCTCGACCTCGAGTCGGGCCTGCTGTACCTGCCGGTCGCCACGGCAGCCAGCCCGCATCCGCGCATCAGCCTGACGCTGGCCGCACTATCGCGCAGCGATGAGATCGTGCTGCTGTTCTTCGGCGACGACAAGCGCAAGATTTACGACAAGGCGCGCAAAGGCAATGGCCGTTACCCGGTCACGAAGCTGCTGTGGCAGAAGCGCGCGCCTGTGCATGTGTTCTGGGCGCCGTGAGCATGAACAAGACCGTCGAGCGCGTCACGCAACGCATCGTCGAGCGCAGCAAGACGACGCGCGCGGCATATCTCGCCCATATTCGCGCTGCGAAGGGCCAGGGCCCAGTGCGCAGCAAGACCGCGTGCAGCAATCTTGCGCACGTGATGGCCGCCGCGCCAAAAGACGATAAGAAGAGAATCGCTGGCCGCGAGGTGCCGAACATCGGCATCATCACCGCGTACAACGACATGCTGAGCGCCCACCAGCCGTTCGCCTCCTACCCGGACCAGATCAAGCGAACCGCCGCAGAGTATGGTGGCGTCGCCCAGGTCGCGAGCGGCGTACCCGCCATGTGTGACGGCGTCACGCAGGGTGAGGACGGCATGGACCTGTCACTGTTCAGCCGCGACGTCATCGCGCTGTCAACGGCCGTCGCTCTGTCTCATAACGTTTTCGATGCAGCGGTCTTTCTCGGTATCTGCGACAAGATCGTGCCGGGCATGGTGATTGGGGCGTTGTCGTTCGGTCACTTGCCAGTCGCCTTCATACCAGCGGGCCCGATGGTCTCGGGGCTGTCGAACAAACAGAAAGCAAAGGTGCGCGAAGACTTCGCGGCGGGTCGCATCAGTCGCGACGAATTGCTCGAGGCGGAGTCCGCTGCATATCACGCTGCCGGCACCTGCACGTTCTACGGAACCGCCAACAGCAATCAGATGCTCATGGAACTCATGGGGCTGCAATTGCCGGGCGGCTCCTTCGTCAACCCGGGCACGGAGATGCGCGCAGCATTGACCGATGCGGCCGTACATCGCGTGCTGGATATCACCAACCTGGGCGATGACTACACGCCGGTCGGCGAAGTCGTCTCTGAAAAGGCGATCGTCAATGCGATCGTCGGACTGCTCGCGACAGGCGGTTCAACCAATCACACGATTCATCTCGTGGCGATCGCCCGCGCCGCCGGCATCATCATCAACTGGGAGGATTTCTCCGAGTTGTCGACGGCGGTGCCACTGCTCGCACGCGTCTATCCGAATGGCGTCGCGGACGTGAATCACTTCCATGCAGCCGGCGGCCTCGGTTACGTCGTTCGTGAACTGCTTGCAGCAGGCCTCGGACACAACGACGTCAGGACGCTGGTAGGCGACGGCCTCGAGAATTACGCGCAGGAACCATTCCTCGCGAATAATTCGCTCGAGTGGCGCGGCGCCGCAGAACAGTCGCTCGACGACGATATCGTCCGGCCGGTCTCGGACCCCTTCGATGCCGAGGGCGGACTGAAACTCGTGCAGGGCAACCTGGGCCGTGCGGTAGTAAAAGTCTCCGCGGTCGATGAGGAATACCGCTCGATCACCGCACCAGCGCGTGTATTCACGTCGCAGGAAGATTTCAAGCGCGCATTCAATGACGGCGAACTCGAGATGGACTTTGTAGCCGTACTTGCGAACCAGGGTCCGTCGGCCATCGGCATGCCGGAGTTGCACAAACTCACGCCGTATCTCGGCCTGCTGCAGAACCGCGGCTTCAAAGTTGCGCTGCTGACTGACGGGCGCATGTCCGGCGCATCGGGCAAGGTGCTTTCGGCGATCCAGGCAACGCCCGAAGCTGCGCGTGGCGGCCTGATCGGCAAGGTTCGTGACGACGACATGATCACGATCTGCACGGCCAGCGGCGAGATGAGCGTTGCGGCGGAAGACGACATCGATGCGCGTCCGGCGGGCGCCGACGAGATTGCGGATCATGCGACCGGCATAGGTCGGGAATTGTTCGGTGCCTTCCGCGAGCGCGCGACCAGCGCTGAGGACGGCGCCAGCTTCTTCGGTTAGCTGTCGCTCCGCATCATCGCGTTCATGCGCGCGTTGAATTCCTCGACCTGCCGACGCGTGTTGGCGTCCAGGGAGCCGCGGAACGGTCCTGTAACAAGGAAAAAGGCCGCCAGCGGCAGGAACAGCCACGGTCCCAGGATGCCGTAGACGAACAACGCCACGAACGCGAATACGCCAAGTACGATTTTCGGCATACGGAACAGCGCCGCGATCAGGGCAGCCCAGTCAAATGCTTCTCCCCTGGAGGGATTCGAGTCCGCACCATGCGTCACCGGATTCGACGCGGCAGACGTTTCGCGTGGCGCCCGTTCCGGCCAGTGATGTTCCTTTTGCGAAATATGCTTGTGCGTGGCGGCGGGTTTCGGTTGATGGTGCCGCTCTTGCGAAATGTGCTGGTGGCGTAACGGCATCTCCGATGTGAAGGCCTCGTCGCCAAGGCGCATCAGGATAGAGTGCGCCTCCTGTGCGTACATCGTATTGGGAAACTGCTTCAGGATCTTCATGCTGAGCTTGCGTGCCCGGGCCCGGTTGCGCGTATTGCCCAATGACTCGCCGAACGTGATGCTCGCGAAAGCGTACTGGGCTTCATGCAGAAGTTTCTCAGCGTCGGCCATTCGGCAGCCATCCTTGCCTTGACGTTGCTGCAGTGTATCGCAAACGAGGTGCTATCATCCGCGACCAACACTTCAATATTTCAAATTTCCGGAGACGCCCTGTGAGAACCCCGTATGCCCTCTTAATCACTGCACTTGCTGTGTTCGCCGCCCCGACCGCCTTTGCCGGCGACATCGAGGCCAAGGTCAGGGAGGCGCTGGCCTCCGAAGCACGTCCCGAAGCGGACGTCGCCCGCGATCGCAATCGCAAACCGCTTGAGACGCTGCAGTTCTTCGGCCTCGAAGACGACATGACGGTCGTCGAGCTGTTCCCGGGCGGCGGCTGGTACACGCGCGTGCTCGCCCCGGTCCTGAGAGAAAACGGCAAGCTGATCGTGGCACTAGGCACCAGTCGCGTCGAAGAAAGAGTGCTCACGGAGCCGGGCTTTGAGAAAGTCGAAGTGAGCAAGGCCGAAGCCAACGTCCACCGCCCGGAGGGCTCACGCCACTACATGCTCGACGCGTTCGAGTTTGACGTGTCGGACGTCGACATGGTGCTGACCTTCCGCAACGTGCATAACTTCAATGCCGACGCCCGCGCCGTTCTCAACGAGCAGGTATTCAAGGTGCTGAAATCCGGTGGCCTGTATGGCGTCGTCGATCACACGGCCCGCCACATGGAACCGGCCAACAGCGAGAACCGCCGCCGCATCGACCCGGTCATCGTCATCAAGGAACTGCTGGACGCCGGCTTTGAGTTTGTCGGCCACTCCGATCTGCACTACCGCGCCGACGACGAGCTCGAGTACGAAGTCGGGCGACGTTCGGTCAGCGGCAACACGGATCGCTTTACACTGCTGTTCCGCAAGCCGTAATGAACTAGAAATACTTGCGCAACCCCAGGCTCAACTGCGCACGATCGTAGGAATAGAGCGGGTCGGTCGAGTCGTTGCTGTAGTTCCTGAACTCGGTAAGAACGAGCCAATCCTTGCCGAAAGCATAGGTCGCGGCAGCACGTAACGTCGTCAGGTCTTCCTCGCGCGGCTCGAGTACATCGGCAAACTCGCTGTTACGAATCGCGGCAGCAGCCTCGAATCCCAGCCCGCGTTCGGGCTGATAGCGGTAGTCGATGCCGAACCTGCTCCGGTCTGGCGACATTCCGGCATCCAGGCGATCATTCGTTTCCGCTGCCACGCGCAGTTGCAGGAAATGCCCGTTGTTATAGAAACGATACCGGGCATCGACAATCTGACGCGAGCCCGCGAGACCTGCAAATATCGAATCGGCTTCGGACACATCGTCGTAGCGATAGCGTAGCTCGATATTCGAATTGCGGTTGAGGAAGTGGGCAATACGCACCCGGGGGCCGACCTTGCGATCGTAGGCTTCGCCGCCAATGGCGCCGGTACTCGCCTGGACGCCCAATTGCACTCGCCAGTTCCCCGGACGCCAGTCGTAGAACACGCCGCCACTTAAGAGCGACTGATCGAAATCATCAGCGTCCGTGTACTTGACGAGATACGCACTGCCTTCAATGCGCAGTCCACTTTCACCCGACCAGGGACCCGAAAACGACGCAAACACCTCGGCCAGCGGGCTCTCGGTTTCGGTCTCTGCCGTCAGGCCGGCTTCATCGAGTAACGCGACGTTGTCGTCGGTGCCGGCACGGACGCCCAGCGAGCCCGCCCAACGAGCAGCAGTTCGAACCTCGGGGTCGAGCGCGCGCAACTGGCGAGAAGCAAGCGTACGCAGATTCTGGTCATCGTAGGCAAGCTCGTACGCTCGTCGGAAATTTTCCCGGGCTGCATTGAAGTCACCGAGTCGCACGTGCACCAGGCCAACATTGTAGATTGCCAGCGCCCGCTTTTCCGGGTACTGGTTGGCGATGTAATTAAAGGTTGCACGCGCTTCACCGTAACGCCCCGTCGTGTATTGGGAAACAGCGATGTTGTAATGCACTGCGGGTCCCTGACGCCCTGCGTCGCGGGCCGCTTCGAAATACACCAGCGCCGTCTCAAAGTCGCCACTGGCAAATGCCTGTTTGCCGGCCGTCCAGTCGTCGGCGGAAATTGCGTTTCCGGCAGAACCGAGGAGGAGAACTAGAAATACGATTGGCGACGACTTCAAAAACATGCCTGTTACTTCCTGGAAAACACGTGATAACAATACGTTGAAAGACCCGTCGCCCATAAGGGCGGCGGGTCTTATTTGTGACGCAAGTCGCGTTTGATTATCGCGACAGTTTGCGCATGACCTTAGGTTCCAGGCGGTCCGGCCGGAATGTCGTCGGGACGTCCGGGAACATCAACAGGCAGGTCTTCTGCGCGGCCACGGCCTTCCGTAGCTTCCTGCGCACTGTCACGAGCTTCGTCGGCCATCTCGAGCCCGAAGTCCTTGCCACCGGCCATAGCATCAGCAGCAATGTCCAGGCCCTGCTGGCCAGCAACGCCCTGTTCCGGGAGTTCCGGAAGCTCAACGTCGTTCGTGACCGCATCTTCATCGTCTTCCATCAAGCGAATCGTGGCCTCGGCGGCGACACTCAGACCCTTGGCGGCGGCTTCCGGGAGACGCTCGTCAGGCAGCTGAGCCTGTTCGCGAGCCTGCTCGGCCGCCGGAATCAGCATTTCTGCCTCTTCCTCATCCGTGTCCTGAGCCCAGGCTGCGTTCAGCCCGAGCAGCAGAGGCGCAGCGAGTAGCAGTGCGTATTTTCTATTCATGATGTTGATCATCCTTAATTTCATCGGTCAAAACTTTCAGGGTCCGCGGTCGATTCGCAACCCCTGTAACTGTAGAAACGCTGATTTTCAAATTTGGTTGCAGGAATTTGCCAAAATCACGCGCGTGTTTTCAGCTCGACAACGAAGACCTGCTCACTGTCGGGGTGATTGAGTCGCACAACTACTTGGCCGCCATTGGAGTCGGTAGCCAATATCGGCAGTGTCAGGCGATTCACACCCGCGTCCAGATCGGTGGTCCAGGACAGCTCGCGCTGTCCGGCGTAGCCGTCGAGTTCGACGCCACCGGAAAGCAGAATGCTGATGTTTGCACCAGCCAGTGCGCGATCCGTATCGATTGCCACCTCCATATTGCGCGGCTCATTCAGCGCAACGGTGAATTGCGCAGCGCCTGCGTCGACAGTCGGGCCGATCCAGCCGAGCGCCAGCGTCAGCATCAGGACCGATGCAGCGATCGCGCCGCCAACGCCAGTACCAATCCAGAATCCGCGCCTTCCGGAAGCATTGCTATCTGGCGTCGCGACACGAGCCGAGATCTTGTCGAACAAGCCGGCCGGGGGAATTTCAGCTTCACGTCCCTTGAGCATCCCGAGGGATTCCGCACCACGTCGCGCATCCTGGCACTCCGGGCACTGCCGGATGTGTTGCTCGCAGTCCGCAAGCAGCGTCGGCGCCAGGTTCCCGGAAATGATGCCGGGCATGTTTTCAGCAATGATTTCGCAATTCATGATTCACTTCCTACGATTCTCAGCTGCGGCCTTGTTATTGCCGAGCTCTTCAGCAGACGGCCCAGCTTCTTCCGGGTCCGGTGCAGCTGCGACTTGATGGTGCCTGCCGGCATACCTGTCAGTTCGCTGATCTCTTCGATACCAATCCCTTCCACGTCGTGCATCGTTACGAGCGCGCAATGATCCGGATCGAGGCAACGCATCGCCCGCAGCACTCGCTCGATTTGCTGTTCGCGATCCGTGCGCTCCTCGGCCGTTACATCGTGAGCGACGAGGTCATCCGGATGCGAAGACTCATCGCCAGTCTCGGCCGCATCGACCGGCGACCGCGACGCTCTGCGCGTATCGTCCACGAACTGGTGGTACATGACCCGCAGCAACCAGGCGCGTGGATAAGCCATCTGTTCCAGGTCATCGAGGCGATTCAAGGCCTTGATACAAACTTCCTGCACGAGGTCTTCCGCATCATGCGGCGACAGCGTCATGCGGCGAGCCGCCGCATACAGCGCTTCGAAATGTGGCTCCATGACCTTGTCGAATCGCCCTTTGAGCGAATCCTTGCGCTTGAACTTGATGACGTTTGCCAAAATTGCCGGGCCTTGTACGACTGATACTGAATAGAACGCCCTGAACAGGCGTCACGTTGCAATATTTTTACATAATACAAATATGAGCGGCGGCTGCCTTGGGGATGCTCGTAAGCAATAAAAAAGGGCGAAGCTCGCGCTTCGCCCTTACTTTACCCAAGCGGCTCAGATAATCAGGAGAACTGGTTCATAGTATTGTCTTCACCAGCCGCCTTGAGTGCCGCGTCACCGGAGAAGTACTCCTTGTGGTCGTCGCCGATGTCAGAGCCCGCCATATTCTGGTGCTTGACGCAGGCGATGCCCTGGCGGATCTCCTGGCGCTGGACGTTAAGTACGTAACCCAGCATGCCCTGGTCGCCGAAGTATTCCTTCGCAAGGTTGTCCGTGGACAGCGCGGCGGTGTGGTACGTCGGCAGCGTGATCAGGTGGTGGAAAATACCGGCTTCGCGGGCCGCGTCGGCCTGGAAGGTGCGGATCTTCTCGTCGGCCACTTCAGCAAGCTCGGTGCCATCGTAGTCGACGCTCATGAGCTTGTCGCGATCGTATGCCGATACATCCTTGCCCTCTTCCGCCCAGGCGTCGAAGACCTGCTGGCGGAAGTTCAGCGTCCAGTTGAACGAGGGGCTGTTGTTGTACACCAGCTTGGCGTTCGGCATGACTTCGCGGATGCGGTTGACCATGCCGCCGATCTGGCCGATGTGCGGCTTCTCGGTCTCGATCCACAGCAGGTCGGCACCGTTCTGCAGCGACGTGATGCAGTCGAGGACGCAGCGGTCCTCGCCCGTACCCGAGCGGAACTGGTACAGGTTGCTCGGCAGGCGCTTCGGACGCATGAGCTTGCCGTCGCGGTTGATGACGACGTCACCGTTGCCGAGTTCGCTTGCGTCGATTTCTTCGCAGTCGAGGTACGAGTTGTACTGGTCGCCGAGATCGCCGGGTTCGTTGGTCACAGCGATCTGCTTCGTCAGTCCGGCGCCGAGCGAGTCGGTGCGCGAGACGATAATGCCGTCGTCCACGCCGAGCTCGAGGAATGCGTAGCGGACTGCGCGAATCTTCGCGAGGAAGTCGTCGTGCGGAACCGTAACCTTGCCGTCCTGGTGACCGCACTGCTTCTCATCCGATACCTGGTTCTCGATCTGGATGGCGCAGGCACCCGCCTCGATCATCTTCTTCGCCAGCAGGTAGGTCGCCTCGGCGTTACCAAAACCGGCATCGATGTCGGCAATGATCGGCACTACGTGCGTCTGGTGGTTCTCAATCTGGTTCTTGATGTCCTGTTCCTTGACCGAGTTGCCTTCCTTGCGAGCCTTGTCGAGCTCGCGGAACAGGCCGCCGAGTTCGCGCGCGTCAGCCTGGCGCAGGAAGGTGTACAGCTCTTCGATCAGGGCCGCGACCGAGGTCTTCTCATGCATCGACTGGTCGGGGAGCGGACCGAACTCGGAGCGCAGTGCTGCGACCATCCAGCCGGACAGGTACAGGTAGCGACCCTTGGTCGTGCCAAAGTGCTTCTTGATCGAGATCATCTTCTGCTGGCCGATGAAACCGTGCCAGCAGCCGAGAGACTGGGTGTAATTCGCCGGATCGGCATCGTAGGCCGCCATATCCTCGCGCATGATTTTCGCGGTGTAACGCGCGATATCCAGGCCCGTCTGGAAACGGTTCTGCGCCTTCATGCGAGCGACGTTTTCCGGGTCGATCGCGTTCCAGGCATCGCCCTGGCTGCCGATCAGGCTGGCTGCCGCCGTGATGTCGTCAGAGTACTGAGACATGGTCCTTCCTCACTGTTATTGATGGGAGTCGCGCAGGGTCCCCCTGCATCGATGCGGCGCAGTCTACTGTGAAAAATTGACAAATTTCACAAATAAAACTTCACAGTGTCAATTTCACAGATGGAGAACCTGTGAAATGGCGCAGGTATGCGATATCGCGGTTTTTTTCTAGCCCAATTCAGGTGCACGATAGAGGTTGACGACGTCACCAACGATCACGATCGCCGGCGGTTTTACGTCGTTTTGCTCGGCAATATCGGCAATATTGGAGAGATCGCCGATGAACACACGCTGCTCTCCCCGTGTCGCGTTCTCGACGAGCGCCACCGGGGTCGCTGCCTCGCGGCCGTGCTCGATCAGTCCCGTCGCGATCTGGCGGAGGCCGCGCAGTGCCATGTACAGGACCAGCGTGTTGCTGTGCTCGGTCAGCGCGGACCATGACAGCGCCGGCTTGCCATCTTCCAAATGCCCGGTCGCGAATGTCACGGACTGGGCATGGTCGCGATGCGTTAACGGAATACCACAGTAGGAGGATGCAGCTGACGCCGTTGTGATTCCCGGCACCACCTGGAACGGGATGCCCGCCTCGACCAGGGCTTGCGCTTCTTCCCCGCCACGGCCAAATGTATAGGGATCGCCGCCTTTGATTCGTACGACACGCTTGCCCTCCCGCGCCAACTCAACCAGCAGCTCGTTGATCTGGTCCTGCGGCACGCAGTGCTTCTCGCGACTCTTGCCGACATAGATGCGGTCGGCGTCGCGCCGCACCATGTTCATGATCGCTTTCGAGACCAGCCGGTCGTAAAGCGCGACGTCGGCCTTTTCCATCAAGCGAATGGCGCGGAAGGTCATGAGATCCGGATCACCGGGGCCGGCGCCGATCAGGTATACCTCGCCGATACCGTCTGCGTGCTTGTCAAAGTTCTCCAGAAGTTCGAGCAGGCGCTCTTCGGCGACCTCGGGCTGGCCGGCGAAGACGCGTTCAGCGATGTCGCCCTCGAACACCTCTTCCCAGAACGCCTTGCGCTGCGGCCCCGGCGGAATCGTCTCTTTCACCTTGTCGCGATACTTCCTCGCAATCGCCGTAAGTTCTTCATAGCCATGCGGTACGACCGCTTCGATCTTGCCGCGTAACAGGCGCGCCAGGACCGGCGCCGCGCCGCTCGTACCGACGGCAATGCCGAGCAAGCCGCGGTCGACAATGCCGGGGACGATGAAGGAGCTGCGCTCTACATCGTCGACGACATTGACGAACAGGCGACGCTCTTCAGCGTCATCGCATACGCGTTGATTGACGTCGTTGATGTCAGTCGCCGCGACGACGAGGTCAACCTCGTCCATGTGATGTGATTCGTACTCGGCGAGGATCAGCTCGAGCCTGCCCTCGTCCGCCAGCTCCTGCAGCTCGGGTTTTGCCGACCGCGCAACCACGCGGATACCGGCGCCGGCGTCGAGCAGCAGGTGAATCTTGCGCAGGGCGATTTCGCCGCCACCTACCACCAGGCATCGCTTGCCACGAAGGCGCGTGAAGATAGGCATGTATTCCATGAGCGATGACCGGCTGCTAAGCGTGACGCGACGTTTTCATCGTGAGGGCGAGCAGCAGGATTGCAATGACGCACGCGCCGACGATGAGCGAGAAGCCTGCGTTCCAGCCGGCGGTATCGACCGCGTAGCCGATCACGACGCTGGCGGAGACCGCCCCGCCAACATAGCCGAACAAACCCGTGAAACCGGCCGCCGTGCCGGCTGCCTTTTTCGGCGCGAGATCGAGTGCATGCACACCTATCAGCATGACGGGCCCATATATAAAGAATCCAATACCCACGAGCATGGCGATATCAACTGCGGGATTTCCCGCCGGGTTAAGCCAATACACGACAACACAAACGAGGGTCGCGAGCATGAACAGGATCGAGGCCGGCGCGCGTCGGCCGCCGAATACCTTGTCCGACATCCAGCCGCACAACAGCGTGCCTGGAATTCCGGCGAATTCGTAGAACGCGTAGGCCCAGCCGGACAACGCAAATGTGAAGTTCTTCACCTCGCCGAGATAGGTCGGCGCCCAGTCGAGCACGCCATAGCGCACGAAATACACGAACGCATTGGCAACGGCAATGAACCACAACAGCCTGTTCCTGAAAACATAGTCGACGAAGATCTGCCTGGCAGAGAATTCGTGCTCATGATCGGCGTCGTAGTCGAAGGCCTTCGGAAAATCGTTGCGATAAACCTCGATTGCGGGCAAACCCTGCGACTGCGGCGTGTCGCGTACCATCAGGAAAATAAATGCCGCGACAGCAAGCGCAAAGAACCCATGCAGGTACAGGATCGCGTGCCAGTCGGCAAAAATTGCTACCGCGAGTATTGCGATGGGACCGACGAGTCCACCGCCGATATTGTGTGCCACATTCCAGATGGCCATCTTGGTGCCGCGCTCACCCGGTGAAAACCAGTGCGCCATGACGCGTCCCGACGGGGGCCAGCCCATACCCTGGAACCAGCCATTGAGCATCAGCAGTGTGAACATGATCCAGACCGAGCTGGTCGCGACCGGCACCGTTCCCATGAAGATCATCACGAGCGCGGAGCAGACGAGGCCAAGCGACATGAAGGCACGCGCATTGCTGCGATCGGAAACGCTGCCCATGACAAACTTTGACAATCCGTAGGCGATCGATACGCCCGACAAGGCCAGACCCAGGTCAGCCTTCGAGTAACCGAGTTCGATCAGGTCGGGCATCGCCAGCGTGAAGTTGCGACGTACGAAGTAGTAGCCGGCGTAGCCGACAAAAATACCGAGGAAGACCTGCAGGCGGAGCCGCCTGTAAGCGCTGTTGGCGCGCTCGGGCGGTAGTTCGGCCCGGTGCGCGGGAGGTTTAAGCGGACCGATCACTGGCGATGACCATACGTCATCGCCAGCGACCGAACAAACTAGCGCTGGACGCGACCCGACGCATCGCCGCCCATGAGTTTCTCGACTTCCGGAACAGTGACGCGGTTGAAATCGCCGAGGATGGAGTGTTTGAGACAACTCGCTGCCACGGCGAACTCAAGGGAGTCCTGGCGGTTCTCATAAGCGTTCAGGCCATAGATCAGTCCGGACGCAAAACTGTCGCCGCCACCGACGCGGTCGACGATGTCGGTGATCTCGTAGCGACGCGACAACTTGAAGCCGTCCTTGTCACGCAGGCATGCGGACCAGCCGTTGCGATCCGCGCTCTTGGATTCGCGCAGCGTGACTGCGAGGGCAGCCATGTTCGGGAACTCTTCCAGGACCTTTTCGGTCAGGCGTTCGTAGCGCGTCGGATCGAGCTCGCCGCTCTCGACATGTACGTCGTCAACGCTGATGTCCAGCGACTTCTGGCAGTCCTCTTCGTTGGCGATGCCGACATCGACGTACTTGACCAGCTCACGCATGACCTCGGGCGCCGACTTGCCGTACTTCCACAACTTGCCACGGAAGTTGAAATCGCATGAGACCGTTACGCCTTTTGTTCGCGCGGCCTTGACCGCATCGAGGCTTAGCTCTGCAGCGGACTCGCTGAGAGCTGGCGTGATGCCCGTGATGTGCATCCACTTCGCGCCGTTAATAATATTCGACCAGTTGAAGTCTTTCGGATCAGCCGCAGCGATGCTGGAGTTGGCGCGATCGTAAACGACGTTGGACGGCCGCTGGTTGGCGCCTGCTTCCAGGAAGTAGATACCGACTCGATCGCCGGTGCGCTGCACTTTGCTGATGTCGACACCGAAGCCGCGCAGCTCACGAATGCACGCTTCGCCGATCGGGTTGTCAGGCAATGCCGATACGAAGCCGCTGCTCAGGCCATAGTTTGCGAGAGCGACTGCAACGTTTGCTTCACCGCCACCGAACGATGCCTCGAACGAGGGTGACTGGAAGAAACGCTCATGACCCTGCGTCTTCAAACGCAGCATCACTTCACCTACGGTCAGAAAATCAGCCATGACTAGCTCCTTGCTTGTGCAGCGATCGCAACGGCTTCGCTGGCGAGATTAGTGATTGCCGTGAAGTTGCCTTCAGCGATGGCGGCGGCCGGCGTCAGCCAGCTGCCCCCGCAGGCGAGCACGGCGGGTACGGCGAGGAAGTCCGCGAGGTTGTTGGCGGACACGCCGCCCGTCGGCATGAACTTGCAGTCGCGGAAGACGGCCGATAGCGCCTTGAGCATGCCGACGCCGCCCATCTGCCCTGCCGGGAAGAACTTCAGCGTCCGCAGTCCGAGGTTCCAGGCCAGCTGCGCCTCGCTCGGCGTGGCGACGCCCGGAAAGATTTCGACATCCGCCTCCTGGGCGACCTCAACGACCGGTACGTGCAGGCCGGGACAAACGATAAAGTTTGCGCCGACATCCAGCGTGCGACGCGCCTGGTCGGCACTCAGAACCGTGCCGGCCCCTACCGTCGCGTTTGGCACATCGGTGACCACGCGTTCGAGGCATTTCAAGGCAGCCTCGGTACGCAGCACCACTTCCAGTACGCTCAGGCCACCTTCGACCAGCGCATTGGCGATCTCAACGGCGACCCCGGGGTCCTCCGCCTGGATCAGCGGCACGACCGGCGCCGTCTCGAGAATTTGTTGAATCTGCATTGCTATCCCGCTATTGACATTTTGATTAAAGAGTTCCATATTTGGAACTTCGTTTTATTATTGTGACTATTACGCCGGGATTCCCGGCCAATGTCAACAGTTTCAGCAGGCAACCAATGAGCGCACTAAGCAAAGGCTTTGCAATTCTCGAGGCGGTGACGGCGAACCGCGGCGGCTTGTCGTTCAGCGACATCGTCAACGCAACGGATCTGCCGAAGGGCAGCGTGCATCGGCTGCTCAAGGAATTATGCGAACTCGGCGCCCTCTCCTACGACGACAGCGCCCGCGAGTACCACGGGGGGCTCGTCCTTGCCCGGCTCGGCGCGTCGGTTGCCGCAAGCTATGACATCCGGCGGGTGGCGCGCCCACACCTTGAGGCACTGCATGCCGCAACCGGTAATGTCGCGACGCTGGGTATTCGTAACGGCGAAACTGGTACCTATATAGACAAGATCGAGCCGGCCGAGCTGATCGTGCGGCTGCACTCCGAAGTCGGTAAGAGCTTTCCCCTGCACTGCACGGCGATGGGCAAGGTGCTGCTTGCCCACAGCGATCCGCAGACCATTCAGAAAGTCACGCGCCGCAAGCTACGCGCCTACACCGACAATACGATTAGCGACGGCAAACAGCTGCGCGAGGAACTGGACGAGGTACTCGAACAAGGCTACGCCGTCGACCGCGAGGAAATCACCCGCGGCCTGATTTGCATCGCGGCCCCGATCCGCGGTCCGGAAGGCAATGTCAGCGCCGCGATCAGCAGCACGATCTCGAGTTTCGAGGCGACTCCGGCCATCCTGCAGGACCTTGGCGATGCCGTTCGAGCAGCGGCACAGGGCGCGTCGAATGGCTAATCAAGAAGGCCTCGCGCGATACCGAATTTTGTAGCAACATCCCGACTCTTTTTCACAGGCAGGTAACCATGACCGACACAACCGGACGCTCTTTCGTAGCGGGTGAATGGCTCACCCCGGCGGGCGCTGAATTCCAGTCCTTTAACCCGCGCACGAGCGCAGCTTTCAATTCATTCACCAGTTGTGGCGATGCGGAGGTAGACACGGCCGTTGCAGCAGCGGTTGACGCTTACAAACAGATGCGGCGCATGGATGGAGCTCGCATCGGTGACTTTCTCGATTGTGTTGCGGACGAGATTGACGCGCTCGGCGACGTGTTACTGGAAACCTGCGATGCCGAAACCGGGCTGGGCCTCGTGCGCCTGACCGGCGAGCGTGGCCGCACGACCGGGCAGATTCGCACCTTTGCCGCAATCGCTCGCAAAGGCGAGTGGGTGCAGGCGTCGATCGATACGGCAATACCTGATCGCGCACCGCTGCCGAAGCCAGATCTGCGTCGCATGATGACGGGTATCGGCCCGGTCGCCGTGTTTGGTGCGTCCAACTTCCCGTTCGCGTTCAGCACGCTCGGCGGCGACACTGCCTCTGCTCTCGCATCGGGCAACCCGGTCGTGGTCAAGGGCCATCCCTCGCATCCGGCCACCTCGGAAATGTTTGCGGTGGCGATGGAAAAAGCGATTGAGAAGTCCGCCATGCCGAATGGCGTGTTTTCGCTGTTGCAGGGCATCGGCAATGAACTCGGCGGCGCTCTTGTGCGTCACACCGCAATCAAGGCGGTAGGATTTACGGGTTCCGAAGCCGGTGGCCGAGCGTTGATGGATATCGCGGCCGCACGCCCGGACCCGATCCCGGTGTATGCCGAGATGGGCTCAGTGAACCCGGTGTTCCTTGGTCCAAGAACGCTGGCCAACAGTGGCGAGGCCATTGCCGCGGGTCTGAGCGGTTCCGTGTGCATGGGCACAGGCCAGTTCTGCACCTCGCCCGGCCTCGCGATCATGCTGGAAGATGCCGAGTTCGAGCAGCGCATGAGCGATGCGATGAGCGCAGCACCGCGTGGCCATCTGCTGAATCCCGGCATCCGCGCATCGCTGCAGGCGGGGCTACAACGTCTGCAGGCAATCGCTGGTGTCGAGTGGCTGAACAGAGCCGACTTCGCCGACGACAGCATGACGCCGCCCAACGCCGTATTCCGGACTACGGGCGATGCGTTCCTTGCTGAACCGTCACTGGCCGAGGAAGTCTTCGGGCCCGTCACCATACTCGTGGTGTGTACGAGCGAGGCGCAAATGCTCGAGGTGGGCAACAGCCTGTCTGGCAACCTGACCGGCTCGATTCACGCCGACGACGATCCCGAACTGGCACTAGCCGTCATGGCCATGCTCGAAGACAAGGTCGGCCGCATCATCTGCAACGGCTATCCGACCGGGGTCGAGGTCTGTCCGTCGCAGCAGCATGGCGGCCCCTACCCTTCCTCATCCGTGTCGTGGGCGACCAGTGTCGGCGCAGGAGCGATCGTACGCTTCGCCCGCTTCGTTGCGTACCAGGACGCGCCCGACCATCTGCTGCCAGCGGCTCTGCAAAACGATAACCCGCTCGGCATTGTGCGCTATGTGAACGGCGAGTTGACCCGCGACGCGATTGGCTGATCGTCTCGATGGATAGGGTGTGACGGCGCGTCGAGATCAATCCCGCCACCTTGAGTATCGCTGTAATCTCGGCGGCCCGGTCGCGTGTCAGCCCTTACCAGATCGCTTCGAGCCCGAATCCCGCGAGCGGCTCGACGAACTGGCCGACCTGCTGCGCATGCTCGCTGGACGCGTTGCCGTCTGCGGCGCGTTTTGCGACACCCTGCACGATTGCGGCGAGTCGGAAAAAACTGAACGCGATGTAGAAGCCGATATTTTCGATGCCATCGAGTCCAGCGCGCTCGCAATACTGTGCGACATACGCGGCCTCGTCCGGAATACCGAGCGCACAGAGATCCTTGCCACGCAGCCCCGACATCGAGCCGACACCTTGCGGCATGCGCAGCTGCATGCAGAGATAACCGACATCAGCAAATGGGTGGCCGAGCGTAGACAACTCCCAATCGAGTAGCGCGATGGCGCGCGGCTCAGACTTGTGGAACACCATGTTGTCGATACGAAAGTCGCCATGAACCAGCGCAACGCGGCCATCGTCCTCGGGTAGATTCTCGCCGAGCCAGGCCATCAGCTCTTCCATCGGCTCAATGTGCCGCATCTCTGAGGCACGATACTGCCCGGACCATCGCTGGTACTGGCGCTCGAAGTAGTTGCCCGGCTTGCCGTAATCGGTCAGGCCGACCGCATCGATATCAACGCTGTGCAGATCAGCGAGCACGCGGTTCATCTCGGCATAGATTGCCGTGCGCTCGTCTTTACCGACCTCGGGTACCGACGCATCCCAGAATATACGGCCGTCGCAATACTCCATGATGTAGAACATCGAGCCGATGACGTCGCGGTCTTCACACAGGTGAAAAACGCGCGCGACGGGGACCGGGGTGTCAGCAAGCGCGTGCATGACGCGGAATTCGCGATCGACGGCATGAGCCGACTTCAACAGCTTGCCGGGCGGCTGGCGACGCAGCACGTACTCGCCCGACGCGGCGCGCAGGCGAAACGTCGGGTTCGACTGGCCGCCGGAAAACTTCTCGGCCTTCAGCGGTCCCCGGAAACCGTCGACGTGCGCCTCGAGATAAGACCGCAGGACATCGAGATCGAGTTCGTCAACCGTACCCATTAGTCGTCGCCAAACTGCGCTGCGGTCGCGGCCGCGAGATTGCGCCCAAGTTGCATCATGTGCACCTGGTCCGGACCGTCAGCCAGGCGAATCGTGCGCGCTGCGGCATAGGCATGCGCGAGGAAGAAGTCCTGGCTGACACCCGCCCCGCCGTGAATCTGGATCGCCCGATCAATAACGCGGCAGGCCATCGCCGGCGCGACGATCTTGATCATCGCGATCAGGTCCTTGGCCGCCTTGTTGCCGCCCTTGTCCATGCGATCGGCCGCCTTGAGCGTCAGCAGGCGCGCCTGTTCGATCTCGCAGGCCGAGCGCGCGATCTGCTCACGCACCGACTGCTGCTTCGACAATGGCCTGCCGAAGGCCACGCGACTCTCGGCGCGCACGCACATCGCTTCCAACGCACGCTGTGCAAGTCCGACAAGGCGCATGCAATGATGAATGCGGCCCGGGCCAAGGCGGCCCTGGGCGATCTCAAAGCCGCGGCCTTCGCCGAGCAGCAGGTTGCCGGCCGGTACCCGCACGTTATTGAACACGACTTCCGCGTGTCCCTCGGGCGCATCGTCATAGCCGTAGACCGTCAGCGGTCGAACGATTTCAACGCCTTCCGCATCTGACGGGCACAGGATCATCGATTGCTGGCGATAGCGATTCTCGTTGTCCGGATCCGTCTTGCCCATGACGATGAAAATCCGACAGTGACTACTGCACGCGCCGCTCGACCACCACTTGCGACCATTAATTACATATTCATCGCCATCGCGAACAATCGACGTTTCGATGTTGGTCGCATCAGATGACGCGACCTCGGGTTCGGTCATGCAGAACGCCGAGCGAATCTCGCCGCGCAGCAGCGGCTTCAGCCACTCGGCCTGCTGCTCCTTGTTGCCGTAACGCGCGAACACCTCCATGTTGCCGGTATCAGGCGCACTGCAGTTGAAGACCTCGGAGGCCCATAAAACGCGGCCCATGATCTCGGCCAGCGGCGCGTATTCGAGGTTACTCAGCCCCGGGCTGAACTCGCCGTAGGTCGGCGGCAGGAACAGGTTCCACAATCCTTGCGCCTGCGCTTTTTTCTTCAGGTCGCCGAGTATCGCGGGCGGCTCCCAGCGATTACCTTCATTCACCTGTTCCTCGAACAACGCCTCGTTCGGGTAGATGTGTTCGTCCATGAAAGCAAGCAACTGCTCCCTGAGTACCTGCACCTTTGGTGAAAACTCGAAATCCATCTAATACTCCCACTTGGTGTCTGACACGGCGTCAGGCACCGTCGATGACGCGTCCGGGGTTTAGCAAGTTGCCCGGATCCAGTAGTTTCTTGAGCTGCCGCATGATCTGCAACTCCGCTTCGCTGCGGCTGTTGCCCAGCCACTGCTTCTTGTCCATACCGATGCCATGTTCGGCCGAGATCGAACCGTCGAAGCCGTCGAGGCTGCCGTAGACAATTTCTTCGCACGCCGCGTGATGTGCACCATCGTCATAAGGGTGCACGAAGATGTGCAAGTTGCCATCCGCTATGTGACCGAACACGAAGCCCACGGCATCGTCGCGCCACTCCGCCAGTCGCCGCTCGAGCCGCTCCGTGTACGGAATCATCGCTCGAATTGGCAGGCTGACGTCATACAGGTATGCCGGTAGCAGCGGTTCGAATCCCTCGCGGATCGCCCACAGGGCGCGGCGCTCGGAATCGGACTTCGGAATCACGGCGTCCGCAACCGCACCGGACTCAAACGCCTGCTCGAGCAGCCCTGCGAAACGCGCTTCGTCGGCGTCCGGAGCGTAGCCCTCGGCTTCGATCACCAGGTAGAAACCGTGCCCGCTTTCCAGCGGCAGGTTATGGCCGTTCGCGCCGGTCACCGCGTCGACGTAATTGCCCCACATGACTTCGAACGCGCTCAGGGTACCTGCAAGCTCAGCCTGCATTGTCTTCAACAGGCTGACCACCGCATCGAAGGAGTCCGTCGCGAGCATGGCGGTCTGCCGACTCGTCGGCAGAGGCTGCAATTTGAACACGGCCCGCGTCACGACGCCGAGCGTGCCTTCGCTGCCGATAAACAACTGCTTGAGGTCATAGCCCGTGTTGTTTTTCAGCATCTGGTTCATCGACGACACGATCGTGCCATCTGCAAGAACGGCCTCGAGGCCCAGCACTACCTGGCGGGCCATGCCGTAGCGCAGTACGTTGATGCCGCCGGCGTTGGTCGCGATCGCGCCGCCAATCGTGCAGCTGCCGCGCGCCCCGAAGTCGAGCGGAAACAGGAAGCCACGGCCAGCCATCTCCTCCTGGACGTTTTGCAGGACGGCGCCGGCCTGCACGACGGCAACGCCGTCCATGTCGTCTACGGACTCGACCCGGTTCATCCGTTCGAGCGAAATAATGACGTCGTCCGGCGTTGCTGCCGCGCCGCGCACGACCCCGGTCAGGCCGCCCTGCACCACGACGGTTTGCCCCGCCGCATGGCATAAGCGCATGATTTTGCTGACTTCCTCAGTGGTCGATGGCCGCAAGAGGGCCTTGCCTTGCATCGGTGAGGAATCCCAGTAGGATGTCGCACGCCCTGCCAGTTCGGCGGCGCTGACCACGCCACCGCCGGGCAGGAGGTCCTGGAACTGATCGATTAGGTCCATGACCCGTATCTTGCCTGTGGCGCCGCAGGACCTCCACCGCGCCGCAGCCATTCGCTCACCTGAGGAACTCGAGAATGAGAGATGTAGTCATCGTCGATAACGTCCGCACCGGACTTGCCAAGTCCTTCCGCGGCAGCTTTAACCTGACTCGCTCGGACGACATGGTGGCCCACGTCATCAATGCGCTGCTGGACCGCAATCCGAATCTGGATCCGGCGGAAGTAGAAGACGTCATTCTCGGTGCGGCCATGCATGAAGGCGAACAAACCGGCAACCTCGCCCGACTCGCGGTTGTGCTGTCGAAGCTGCCGATCACGACGGCCGGTTCGACGATCAACCGCTTCTGTTCCTCGGGTGTACAGGCGATCGCTTTCGCTGCGACGCAAATCGCCTCGGGCCAGACCGAGGTTGCGATGGCCGGCGGGGTCGAGTCGATCTCGATGAACCTGCGTCAAAAAGAAGGCGAATACGACAAGAATCCGCGGCTGCTCGAGGAGAAGCCCGAGATTTTCATGGCAATGGGCAACACGGCCGAAGTTGTCGCGCGCCGTTACAACGTCTCGCGCGACGTTCAGGACGAGTACGCTGTGCAGAGCCAGCTGCGCTATGCCAACGCGGTAGAGCAGGGCTGGATCGCCGACGAGATTGTGCCGATGCCGGCAACGATGATGGTGGTCGACAAGGAAACCGGCGACCAGAGCAAAGTCGACACGGTCGTTGATCGCGACGAATGCAATCGCCCGACGACGACGCTCGAAGGTCTCGCCGGCCTGAAGCCCGCATTCGAGGAAGACGGTACGGTGACCGCCGGCAATGCCTCGCAGCTCAGCGACGGCGCGTCGATGACGTTGTTGATGAGTGCCGAGCGCGCCGCGCAGCTCGGCCTGGAGCCGATCGGTATCTTCCGTGGCTTCACGGTTGCGGGTTGCGAACCCGACGAGATGGGCATTGGCCCGGTCTTCTCGGTGCCGCGCCTGCTGAAGAACGCCGGTGTTTCGATGAATGACATCGACCTGTGGGAGCTGAACGAAGCGTTTGCTTCGCAATGCGTTTACTGCCGCGACGCGCTCGAAATCGACAACGATATCTACAACGTCAATGGCGGCAGCATCGCGATTGGCCACCCGTTCGGCATGACCGGTTCGCGCATGGTCGGCGCGCTGTTGCGCGAACTGAAACGCCGCGAGAAGAAGCTCGGTGTCGTCACGATGTGTATCGGTGGCGGCCAGGGCGCCTCAGCCCTGTTCGAAGCGATCTAGGTCGGCTCAGTCAAGGTGCTCGTGGAAGAACGCCGTCGTGCGTTCCCACGCAAGTTTGGCCGCCTCCGCGTTGTAGCGCGGCGTCGAGTAATTATGGAAGCCGTGGCGTGTGTCGGGGTAGGTATGCATCTCGTAACGCACGCCATGCTCCCTGAGCGCCGCCTCGAACTCCTCACGTAGCGCGTTGACGCGCGGATCGTCTTCCGCGTAGTGCACTTGCAACGCCGCCTTGATGTTGCCGACCTTGTCGGTATCGGCGGCGCGCCCATAGAACGGTGCGCCCGCAGCGAGCTCGTCGCCCATCTCCGTCGCAAGGTAGTTGGTCATCCCACCACCCCAACAGAAACCGGTTGCGCCGAGCTTGCCGTTTGACAACTCGTGCGCACGTACAAAGCGTGCACTATTGACCATGTCGCGCTGCAACTTCGCATAGTCGAGCGAACGCTGCATCGTACGGCCGTCGTCATCATTGCCCGGGTAACCGCCGAGCGGCGCGAGCGCATCCGGCGCCAGCGCCAGGAAGCCGGCAACGGCGGCGCGCCTCGCGACGTCTTTGATGTAGGGATTCAAACCGCGGTTTTCGTGCATGACGAGAACCGCCGGAAACGGCCCTTCACCAACGGGCTGCACCAGGTAGCCGCGCATCTTGCCCGAATTGCCACCCGGCGACTCGTAGTCAACCCAGGTCGCCTTGATGCGTTCGTCCGTGAACAGCACCTCCTGCGCATCCGCATAGTTGGGCATCAATGCCGTGGCCATTGCTACACCGGTCACCGTAACCTGCGCCGCACGCTCGAAGAACTGCCGGCGATCGATGCGTCCATGGCAGTACTCGTCGTAGAGGTCGTAGATTTCGGCATTGATGTCGTTCTTGTTCATATTCTTCTCCGTTATCGCTACGCCGGAACCTTGTTGGCCGCGAATTCAATGAAATAGTCGATGCTGTCCGGGTTACCCATTGTGTCACGATTGATCACGTCGTCGGCAGACTGGCCGAGCAGCAGCTTGCGCACCGGAATCTCGAGTTTCTTGCCAGAAAACGTCCGCGGCACCTCGTCAATTGCGAACACATCGTCGGGCACATGGCGCGGTGACAGGCTCTGCTTTACCGCGTCCCTGATCCGGGCTCGTAGTTCGTCGGTCAGGCTTTCACCCTCCTTCAGCACGACGAACAGGGGCAGGTAGGAATCACGCCCCAGGAACTCGAGGTCGACGACGAGGCTGTCCTCAATTTCGGGTAACGCCTCAACCGCCGCATACAGCTCGGCCGTACCCATCCGAATGCCATGGCGATTTATCGTCGCGTCCGAGCGCCCGTAGATCGTTGCGCCCCCGTCCGGCGTGATCTTGATCCAGTCGCCGTGCCGCCAGATACCGGGCCAGACATCAAAGTAGCTGTCCCTGTAGCGAACATCGTCTTCATCGTCCCAGAAAAATACGGGCATTGATGGCATCGGTTTCGTGCAAACAAGTTCGCCGACTTCGTCGTTAACGGGCTTACCGGCATCATCGAATGCTGCAACAGCCGCGCCAAGGCACCGGCACGACATCTCGTTTATCCGGACCGGCAATGTCGGCACGCCGCCAACAAATGCCGAGCAGAAGTCCGTGCCTCCGGATATTGGCGCGAGGTATACGTCGCTCCCTACGTGCTCGTAGATCCAGCGATAGGATTCAGGCAGCAACGGCGACCCGGTTGAACCGATGCCGCGCAGCGCACCCAGGTCGAACTCGTCCTTTGGCGAGATCCCGGCATTGCGGCAAGCGTCGTAGAACGCGGCACCGGCGCCGAAGTAGGTGACGCCGGCCTCCTCGATGAATCGCCACAAGCGCTTGATATCCGGATATCCCGGGCTGCCATCGTAGGTACAGATGGTCGTACCGTTGAGCAGGCCACTGGCATGAAAATTCCACATCATCCAGGCCGTGCTGGAGTACCAGAAGAAACGGTCGTCCTTGCCCAGGTCGACATGCAGGTTCAGCGCCTTCAGATGCTCGACGATGATCCCGCCCTGGCTGTGCACGATCGCTTTGGGCGTGCCGGTCGTGCCCGATGAATAAAGTATCCACAACGGATGCTCGAATGGCACGGCAACCGGGTCGAGCTCGTACTCACCGTTGACGGCATCCGCCCAGGCGGACGATGGCACGCTTGCGTCCTTGAGCAGGGCAGCGCTCGCAGCAATTCGGTCCACGCAGACCAGTGCCTCTACCGTCGGCAGGTTCGCCAGCAGTTCGCGAACCGTGCCCGTGCGATCGTAGGTCTTTCCGCCATAGATATAGCCGTCGGTTGCGATCAGCACTTTCGGCCGAATCTGCTGGAAGCGATCGAGTACGCCCTGTGCACCGAGATCCGGCGCACACATGGACCAGATGCCGCCAACGCTTGCGGTTGCGAGGAATGCAATAACGGCTTCGGGGATGTTAGGCAGGAAGGCGGCCACGCGATCGCCTTGCCCTACTCCGAGCGTTCTCAGGTGATGCGCGCAGGCTGCGACTTGCGCTTCGAGCTCTGCCCAGCCTATCTCCTGGAGTTCGGTGGTCTCGCCCTGGAACACAATCGCCGGCCGCGCAGCCGTTGCATTGCGAAAGACGTGCGCGGCGTAGTTGACGGTCGCACCAGGAAACCACCTGGCGCCCGGCATGGAATCATCGGCGAGTACCGTATCCGCGGCAGCGCCCGGCCCGACCCCGTAGTAGTCCCACACCGCCCGCCAGAACGCCTCGACATCGTCCACGGACCATTGCCACAGGGACTGGTAGTCGGCGAAGTCGAGATGGCGACTGCGCCGCAACCAATCTGCGAACCGGGTTACCTGGGCCTCTGCGACCGCGTGCGGGCCCGGGTTCCAGAGAGTTTCGTTGCTCATGGCTGCAAGGGTACGACAGCAGCCCGACCAACTGAAAGCCCCGGCCCGTGCCGGGGCTTCGCGATTTGTCAGTCCGTCTGCAACGGCCGCCCATGCTTGTCGAGTTCGATGACGGGATAGCCGAACTCCCTTACTCGATCGAGCTGGGTCTCGCCGTCGCCAACGATCACCCAGACTATCTCCGACTCATCGATCTGATCAGTGATGATTTCCCGGAAATCATCCGTGCTCATCGACTGCAGCGTATCCATCTCCAGCTCAACAATGTCCTGCGGCAGGTCATACTTCGCGATCCTTTCAAGCAGCCACAGCTTGGCGCCGGCCGTTTCAAATGCACGGGCATTGCTTTTCACGACCTGGTTCCTGGTCACGCTGGCATCTTCATCAGTGAATGTCGCCGCGTAATCTGCGATCTGGTCGCGAATCAATTGTATCGATTCGAGCGTGACGTTAGCGCGCACGCTCGTCGATGCCCGCCACATCGATGCACCATAGGACTGCGACCCGACGGAAGCGCTTGCTCCGTATGTATAGCCCTTCTCGATGCGCAACAACTGCATCAAACGACCACTCATGCCGCCGCCAATGCGCTGCGTGGCGAAATCCAGGCGCTTCCAGTCCGGATCGGTCACCGGCACTGCGCGCTTGCCGACGTTGATTACCGACTGCTTCGCACCCGGCATATCGACGAAGTAAACGACCTGGCCCCTGGGCGGCGGTGGCAGGTCGTACCTGGGCAGCTCGATGGCCTCTCCGGTCCAGCGTTCTGCAATTCCGGCGAACGCTGCCACGATCGTGTCGGCATCAACGGCGCCTACGACCTGCAAGCGTGCACCAACCGGAGAAAAGCTTCGCGCATGCCATGCTTTGATATCGTCGAGCGTCATGGATGCCATTGACTCCGCGGTCCCCATCCCCGGGCGCCCATAGGGATGCGACGTGCCAAACACGATGCCGCGCCAGACACTACTGGCGATCGAGCCCGCGCTGCCTGATCGCGAAATGATCTGCGCCTCGAATGCATTGCGCAGGCGCTCGAACTCTGCCTCGTCCCAGCGCGGTTCCAGCAGGACTTCCTCGACGAGCGCCATGGTTTCGTCGAGATTGCGAGCCAGTGTCCTGACACTGATTACCAGGTCCTCGGCCGAGGTTGTCGTCGAAATCCTGGCGCCAAGCGCGCCCAGCGCCTGTTCGAGTTCGGCGGGCGTTCGCCGGGCCGTTCCCTGCTTGGCCAGCTCTGCAAACAGCATCGCGGCGCCGGTGCGATCCGCACTGTCGAGCCAGGAGCCGCCCGGCAAAACCAGGTCGAATCGCACTATGGGAATCTCACGGTCCTCGATCCCCAATACCTCGATGCCATTGGCAAGCGTACGATTCCAGATTTCGGGCGAACGGAATACCGGCAACTCGCCCAGCGGCGGCTCGGAGCGATCGAATTTGGACGGGGTCTTTTCAAACTCGGCCAGCGCGCCCTGGCTCACTTCGTCCTCGGCGCCCTGCACGATTTCTTCCTCGACGACGTCAGCCAGTATCGAACCGCTGACGGCCAGCTCCGGTGCAGACTTCGGCACAAAGCTGGTCTGGACGAAATGCTTGCCATACACGTACTTGTTGAATACGCGCATCACGTCTTCGGCAGTGACGGCCTGCAGTCGTCGCAGGTTTTCCGTGGCAAAGCCCGGATCGCCCGCGAACTCGTTATACATGGCGAGATTGAGAGCTTTGCCCACAACGCTGGAATTCGACGTATACATTGACGATTCGAGATCGACCTTGATGCGAGCAAGATCGCTTTCAGAGACACCTTCCTTCGCAAACCGTGCCAGGCCCTCGTCGATCGCGGCGGCAGCATCGTCAAGATCCTTGCCCGCATATGTGCGCGTGCCGATTGAGAATGTTCCGGCAAGTTCCAGGTGCATCGTGCTGGCGGATACGCTCGCCGCCAGCGCCTGCTCTTCCACCACGACTTTGTAGAGCGGCGTTGACTTGGTGCCCGCCAACAGCTCGCTGAGAATCTCGAGTGCGTAGCTGTCGGGATGATATTGCTCGACCGTAGGATAGAAACGGTTCAGGCTCGGCAGCCTGGCGAAATTGTCCGGGTACCAGAGATTCCGGCTTTCTTCGAGGACAACCGGCTGCGGCTCCATGGGTTCAACTTCGGGGCCACGGCGAATCTCGCCAAACCACTGCTCAATCATCGGCTTGACTTCATCCGGGTCAAAATCCCCGGAGATTGCCAATGTGGCGTTGTTGGCCCCGTACCAGCGGTCGTAGAACTCCTTGACGTCGTCGAGCGTCGCGTTTTGCAGGTCTTCCAGCGATCCGATCACCGGCCAGGAATACGGATGCCCCTCGGGGAACAGGTTCTTCAGGATGACCGGGAGCGTGTGTCCGTAAGGCTTGTTGTCGTAGTTCTGGCGTTTCTCGTTCTTGACAACCTGCTTTTCGCGCTCGAGGGCTTCCTCCGTTACGGTATTGATCATGTATCCCATGCGATCGGAATCGATCCAGAAGATCTTCTCCATCGCATCGCTGGGCACCACCTCGTAGTACTGCGTGTAATCGAAGGACGTGCCGCCATTGCGGGTGCCACCGAGTTCCGGGATGTACTTGCGGTTGGCGCCCCGGGGCACGTTCTCCGAATCGTTGAACGACATGTGCTCGAAGAAATGGGCGAAACCGGTTCGGCCGGTCACCTCGCGACTGGATCCGACGTGAAAAATTGATGCTACGGCAACGACCGGGTCTGACCGGTCGACATGCAAGATGACATCCAGCCCATTTTCGAGCGTGTACTTTTCGTACTCGACCTGGAAATCGTTAGAGGTGTTTTCGGCCTCAGGCGCGGTTTCCCGGGCGCAGGAGGTAAGGAATACGGTCGTTACAAGAAGGATCGAGCAGAAAAGTTTCGCCATTCGCATAAGGATAGGTGTCCGTCTGTAGGTTAGTTACGGGTTGACCTATTTATACGGCTGAGATCGCGCCTCCCCCACTTCTGCGACAAACCGCGGTCGCGATCCTAAAGCCACTTCTTGCTACGGAAATACAGCAGGAGCCCGGCCGCCGCCGCGACCATGATTACGACCGACCATGCGAACCCGCGCGGGCTTTCTAGCCCGGGAAGTCCGCCGACGTTCATGCCCAGAAGGCCGGTGACAAAGGTCAGCGGCAGGAATACCGCCGCAACGACAGACAGAACGTACATGCGCGTGTTCTGCTGCTGCGCAACCTGGCTCAATAGTTCTTCCTGCAACACGACCGTTCTTTCACGGGCGAGGTCCAGGTCCTCAAGATAGCGAGTGATGCGATCAGCCTCCTGCCGGAACGCATGCGCTGCAGAATCGTCAAGCCACGCAGCCGACTGGCGATTGAGGCGATCCAGCGCATCGCGCTGTGGCGCCAGGAATCGTCGGACAGATGCGATCTGTCGCCTTAGCGCAGACAGCCGTGCCCTGAAGGATGCATCCGGCGCCTGCCCCACGTCGTCCTCGGCCGTATCGAGCTGCTCTTCTATGACATTGACGAAATCACCGATGCGATTGGCCATCCTCTCGATCAGCATCGCCAGCAAATGCGCGGGACTGGTCGGACCCTCGCCCGCGTCCAGCGCCTCGCTGATATCGACGACGGACAGCAGGCGACGGCGTCGGGTGCTGATAACGCGATTGCCGTCGAGCCACACACGCACTGACACCATGTCCTCGGGGTTGTCGCCAGGATTCGTATTCACGCCGCGCAACACCAGCACGAGACCCGAATCGAACGCGACCGACCGCGGCCGGGTCTCGTCGGCCAGCAATATCTCGACTGCGCCAGCTGGCAGGCCGCTTTGGTTGACGAGCCACTCGCAAGCAGCCTGGTTACCCACATCGAAATGCACCCAGAACGGACCCGCGGAACTACCGCCGTTCACCACGTCGTCGACAGTGAGTGCCTGCCCTTTGCCCGAGGGCGACAGGCGGTAACTGAAAAGGAATTCCGGTAGGGCGCTCTGCATGGACATTCTCCTGGCGGGCTCACTCGGCTAGTATTGTTTCATGTTGTCGTTCTTAGGCGTAGTGCTGGGAATCGCCGTCCTGATCGGTGGCGGCACGCTGCTCGTGCGCGGCGCCTCGGAAATCGCCGCCGGCCACGGCGTATCACCCATGGTTGTAGGCCTGACAATCGTCGGCTTCGGCACCAGTTCCCCCGAACTGGTCGTCAACCTGATCGGCGCGTCGCAGGGCGAAACTGGCCTGGCCTTTGGCAATGTCGTCGGCTCTAACATCAGCAACCTGGGGCTCGTCCTGGGTATCGCCGCCATTCTCAGCCCGATTGCGCTGCGGGGCGAAGTCGTGCGGCGCGAATTGCCACTACTGCTTCTCGCAACCACGGTACTGACCGTACTTGCGCTTGATGGCCCGCTTGAGGGACGGCCCGCCAGGATTGGCCGCGCCGACTCCATCGTGCTGCTGCTCCTGTTTGGCATCTTCGTCTACATCACGATTCTCGATTTCGTGCGCGCGCGACAGCGCGACGCATTGCTCGACAACATCGACCATAGCCAAATGCTGCGCCTGCCGGAAAAGCAACACCTGCCATGGCTCATGGTCCTTGCCGGATTCGTCATGTTGTTCTTTGGCGGTGAGCTCACTGTCCGCAACGGCGTTCTGCTTGCCGGGCAGTTCGGCGTATCGACAACGGTAGTTGGCCTGTTTGTCGTCGCGATCGGCACCAGCATGCCCGAACTCGTTACGTCGATAATCGCGGCAATGCGCAAGGAGTCTGACCTGGCGCTTGGCAATATCATCGGTTCCAACCTGTTCAACTCGCTGGTTGTGTTGCCGGCGGGCGGGCTCGTGGCCACGATTCCGATTCCGGCGGGCGGGTTCACGGATCTCGCTATCTCCTGGATACTCGCGGCAATTCTCGTTCCGATCTTCTGGATCAAGCGCGCGTCGCTGGGGCGACTGACCGGGGCGATTTTCCTCGGCGTCTATATCGCGTACGCCGTGTCGCGCGTCACGCAGTACTAGCTCTCTTGTCGCTCAACCATCCGGACTTCAATGGGTGACAGGCTGTCGAGATGCACGTCGCGTTGCGGGAATGCAATCGTAATATCAGCGTCGTTGAACAAGGCGTCGATGCGGAAGCGAATATCGCTACGAATTTCGCGCAGCATCTTCTCGCCACCGACATTGCACCAGAAATACACGTCGAAGATCAGGGCATTGTCACCGAAGTCATCAAAGACGACGCTCGGCGCCGGCTCCTTGTTGACCTCGGGCTGAGCGCAGACGGCTTCCTCAATTAGCTCCTTGACGCGCTGTACGGGCGACCCATAGGCCACGCCCACGCGCACTATCGTGCGAATCTGCTCGTCAATCAGCGTCCAGTTGACGACGGTCTGTTCGAGGAGACGGCTATTGGGTACCAGCAGATGTACGCCATCGGTCCGACGTATGCGCGTGGAACGTGTGCCGATCAGCTCGACGGACCCCATCGCGCCGTCGATCTCGACAAAATCGCCAATGCGAATCGGGCGTTCCGCCATCAGGATCCAGCCGCTGATGAAATTGTTGATGATGTTCTGGGCACCGAAGCCAACGCCGATGGCGATGGCGCCTGTCGCGAACGCAAACGCGGTCAGCGGCACGCCCATTAGGCTCAGGGCCGTCAGTATCACGCCAACCAGCAGCGTGAAGAAGGCGATCCGCTTGATCGTGTGCGCGACGTCCTTGTTGAGCCGCGTTGCTGCCAGGCGCACGCCCAGCAGGTAGCCGATGAATTTGCTCAGGAAATAACCGCCGATGACCAACGCGATAACCGTGATCAACTTGCCGACGGTCAGCGCCTGCCCGCCGGGAACGGTCACCAGCACGAATTGCCAGAATGCCTGCAAATCCATTGTCATCGATGCGTTTCTGTTTCAGCGCGACGGGGCGGATATTATTCTACACCGCCCCGGTGTTCCGCTATTCTTATGCACCTGACCCGATGACGCGAATCCACTGCAATGTCCACCCCTGACGAACTCCTGACACTCGGCTGGCGTGAATGGGTCGGCCTGCCCGACCTCGGCATTCGCCAGATCAAGGCCAAGGTCGATACCGGCGCGCGAACCTCGGCGTTACATGCCTTCGAGGTCCGATCGTTTACGGAAGATGGCCGGGAGCGCGTCGAGTTCTCAATCCACCCGGTGCAGAAGGACCTTGATACCGTCTTGACCTGCATTGCGGATGTGCACGACAAGCGAGTCGTGACCGATTCAGGCGGACACAGGGAAGAGCGTTTTGTGATCAAGACGACGCTGACGCTGGGGCGCGACTCCTGGCCCATCGAGATGACGCTGACGGCCCGCGACGACATGAAATTTCGCATGCTGCTCGGCCGCACGGCGATCAAGAACCGCGCGGTCGTCGACTCGGGCCGTTCGTACGTTGTTGGCAAGAAGAGGCGGCCGAGGAAGAAACCCGTATGAACAAGCGCCAGGACTCTTTCGAAATCGGCGGTACTCGTGTTCGTCCCGGAACGCGCGCGACGATCAATCTGCCGGTAGCCGACCTGTATACGTCGACGTCGCTTGGCATGCCGGTCCAGGTTGTGCGCGGCCGCAGGGCCGGTCCGGTGCTGTTTGTGTCCGCAGCCATTCACGGTGACGAACTCAATGGAGTCGAGATCGTCCGGCGCCTGTTGACGCGCAAGGCACTGGCGTCAATTCGGGGCACGCTGCTTGCCATCCCGATCGTCAATGTGCACGGCTTTCTCGACCAGTCGCGGTACCTGCCCGACCGGCGCGATCTCAATCGCTCGTTTCCCGGCAGCGCCAGGGGTTCGATCGCAGCACGTCTCGCAAATCTTTTTATCACCGAGATCGTTTCGCGCGCCGATTTCGGCATCGACCTGCACACAGGGGCCGTGCATCGCAGCAACCTGCCCCAGATACGCGCCAATCTCGACAATCCGCAAACACTCGACGCGGCGCAGGCATTTGGCGCACCCGTCGTGGTCAATTCGAATATTCGCGATGGCTCGTTGCGACAGTGCGCAGCGGATCTCGGCACGCCGGTACTCATCTATGAATCCGGCGAGGCCTTGCGCTTCGACGAACCGGCTATTCGTACCGGTGTGCGCGGCGTGCTAGATGTTATGCGCCACCTGGGCATGCTGCCTGCAGCCCGGAAGCGTCCCGCCGCCTCGCCGGTCATCGCCCGGTCAACACGATGGGTGCGCGCCAACGCGAGTGGCATCGTTGTCAGCAAGACCAGGCTGGGGGACAGCGTAACGAAAGGTCAGCGCATCGCGACGATCAGCGACCCACTCGGGGACGAGCAGGTGGAGATTTCGGCGCCCTGCGACGGTATAGTTATCGGCCGCAGCAATTTGCCGCTGGCGCACGAAGGTGACGCCCTGTTCAATCTTGGAACATTTGAAGACATCCCCGCGGCAACGGATGTCATTGACAAACTGCACCCCTGAGAAAAGTTTGATGAAGATCGGAATTCTGTCCACCAACAGGAATCTTTACTCGACCCAACGACTCGTTGAAGCCGGCGTAGAACGCGGTCACGACATGCCCGTGATCAACCACAAGCGTTGCTACATGAACATCACGAGCCACAACCCGAGCATTCACGTGCGCGGAGAATCCATCGAGGGTATCGACGCGATTATTCCGCGCATCGGTGCATCGATATCGTTCTACGGTACCGCCGTCGTACGGCAGTTCGAGATGATGGGCGTCTACTCGGTCAACGAATCGGTCGCGATCACGCGCTCGCGCGACAAGCTGCGCGCCTTGCAATTACTGTCACGCAAGGGCATCGGGCTGCCAGTCACCGGTTTCGCCAATTCGCCTGATGATACGGAAGACCTGCTGAAGATTGCCGGCGGCGCCCCTGTCGTCATCAAGTTGCTCGAAGGCACCCAGGGCGTCGGCGTTGTCCTGGCTGAAACCAAGAAAGCCGCGGAAAGTGTCATCGAGGCATTCCGCGGACTGAAAGCCAACTTCATGGTGCAGGAATTCATCGGCGAGGCTGGCGGCTCGGATATCCGCTGCCTGGTGATCGGCGACAAGGTCGTAGCCGCGATGAAGCGCACGGGCAAGGAAGGCGAATTCCGCTCCAACCTGCATCGCGGCGGTACCGCAAAGCTGATCAAGATCACGCCGGAAGAGCGCTCGACGGCGGTGCGCTCAGCGAAAGTGATGGGCCTGAACGTGGCCGGTGTAGACTTGCTACGCTCCAATCACGGCCCCGTCGTGATGGAAGTAAACTCCAGCCCGGGGCTCGAAGGCATCGAAAAGGCGACGGGCAAGGACGTCGCCGGCATGATCATCGAGTTCATCGAAAAGAACGCGAAGAAAGGCAAGACGCGTACGCGCGGCCGAGGTTAGCTCAATTGCGGAAGCACCAGGCTTGCCATACTGAGCAACAGGAAGAAGCCGCACATATCGGTCGCGGTCGTCAGCAGCGGTCCTGACGCCACTGCCGGATCCAGTTTCAGCCTCCTCAGGACCAGCGGCACCGTACCGCCGATCGACACGGCAACGATCGTGTTCGCGGCAAGTGCGCCGCCGACCACCAGCCCGAGCACCGGATTGCCCTTCCAGGCCCACGCCGCAAGCCCCAGCAGAATGCCTAGCGCGATACCGTTGATCATGCCAACAGCCGCCTCCTTGCGCCAAACACGCAGGACGTCAGCCGGAGTGGCCGCACCCAAGGTCAGTTCGCGCATCGAGACAGCCACAGCCTGGTTGCCCGAACATCCGCTCATGTCCGATACGATGGGCAGGAAGACTGCCAACGCAATAACGGCGGTCAGTGTATCTTCATAAGCGGCAATGACGCTCGCCGCGACGAGATTCAATACGATATTGATGCTCAGCCACGCTAGGCGCCGCCGCGACCTGACGGTCACAGGCATGCTGCGAAGCTCGTCACCTCCGATAATGCCGGCAGCTTTCAGGTTGTCGGCTTCTGCCCTCTCGGTCAGCGCCTCGAGTACCGCTCGCCGCCTGACTATTCCGAGCAGTAAACCGCGACTGTCAACTACGGGAACAGCGGCGATGTCATGTCGATCAAAAAACTCTTCGAGATCGTCGAGTGGGGTGTCGGGCGAAACCGCCAGCGCGGGAGTCGCGACCGAGCCAATCGGCTGATCCGGCTCTGCAAATACCAGATCTCGCAGGCGCACTACCCCCTTTAGTTTCCTCTTCCTGACGACCACGTAAATGTAATGAACGGTCAGGAACTCGTAGTCGACCGCATCTGCAGTCAGGTCCTTGACGACGTCGTGAACGCTGGCGGCCATCGGATACGATGCAAACTCGGTCATCATCAGGCCACCGGCCTGGTCGGCCGGATAGCTTATGAGTTCGCGAACCTCGCTTGCCTCTTCCTCATGGAGTTCGGCGATAATCGCCTCGGCATCATGCGAGTCCAGCTCGGCGAGGACGTCAGCCCTGTGATCACTTGCCATTTCTTCGACGATCGGTGCTGCTTCTGCGGCCGACATCTCTTCGATCAGCTCGGCGACATGCGCATCCGGCAAGTCCTCAACCAGGTGCGCCGCTTTCTCGGGCTCCAGCGTGGACAGCAAAGATCGCTGATTGTCAGGCGAGAGAGTGAACACCGCGTGCAGCAGGTCCGCCGGATCCAGAGTATCCAGGTAAGCACTGATCACATCTGGCGTAGCGCCAGACTCAAGTAGCGAGTCAATCTCACTCCAGGGTTTTTGTTTCTTTTGCTTCATCAATGCGCCTCGCTCGCGTCTGATGATTGTGTGGTCAGGCGTTGAGGTTGCCGCGAATCAGTCCTCAACGCCGGTTAGTCGTGCCTTGCGAAGCAAAAATGCGAGGCGACCAACCTCCTGGGCACTGAGTCCCTGCAGACTCTGGTCGGCGGCCGCTATGCGGCGACGGATAGCCTTGTCGATGAGTTCGATGCCTTGTTCCGTCAGGCTGACAATGACTGCGCGCCTGTCCTGAGGGTCAGAGTCTCTGCGCACCAGCCCCCGTTTCGCAAGTCCGTCAACCCGGTTGGTCATCGCACCGCTGCTCAGGCCCGTTTCAGCCGCAAGCGTTGTTGCCGGCAGGGCAAACGGCGTCCCCTGCCGCCGCAATGCGGATAACGCATCGTACTCGTGCAGTTCGAGCTCGAGGGGAGCCAGCGCTTCGGAGGCCTCGCGCTGGAAGCGCCTGGCAAGAGACAGGACCCGGATTACAACGCCGAGGCTCTCGGTTTCGAGCTCGGGCCGCTCACCGGACCATTGCTCGAGAATATCGTCAACTGCATCTGATTTCATACGATTGGTAAAAGATTTTATTTTGATATAAAACTACTTGACATCAAATTAAATAGGAAGATACTTCTTCTGTAAGCCACTTGTCCAACAAAGGTACATGAGCATGCCCAAAGCCACTAGCAAGCCTGACTGTGTCATCACACAGAACGTTATCGGCCGCGATACCGGTGGGAAGTCTGATCGTACGGCTCGCATGGCACTGCTTGATCGAACCGCCGGCACCATTGCGGTACCGGCGACAATCTCAACCCGGGATCTTCCCAAATTTGTACGCACCAGCCTTCAATAAGGAGGAACTAACAATGCGCCCGCAAGACCGCTCCTTCGATGAGTTTGATGATTACGAAGACTTTGATGATGAATATGGGTTCTCTGCCGAGCGTTCGCTGGCCTTCAACAGGCTGCTCGACGAACATCGGCGCGAGGAGCGCCGCAGAAAGGCTAACCACCGGTCTTACGACCAGGCCCGGCGCCTGAAACGCGAAGACTGGGACTGGGACGACGACCTCGACTCGTACGTCGATGACCTTGCATCCCGGTATCAAGACACCCGCAACGGCTTCTACTAGGAAACATCAAGCCGGCAGCATGGCTTGAAATGACCTCCCGACGAGGTGATTCCATCACTGATGCTGCAAGAGGAACGGGCCCCGCAAGGGGCCCGTTTTTGCTTCCCGGTATGCAACTGACTGACTTCGTCTAGACCTGAAACACGCCGACCAGCAAGAAGCCGGCTGCCGCTATCCCTGCCGCCAACAACGCATACGGCAACTGCGTACGCACGTGCTCGATGTGATCGGATGCCGATGCCATTGACGCCAGCACGGTCGTATCGCTGATCGGCGAGGCATGGTCGCCAAAGATCGAGCCTGATACCGCGGCGGCCAACAACAACGATGGCGACAACCCGAGCGATAACGCGATCGGCATCGCGATGGGAATCATGATCGCGAACGTGCCCCAGCTCGACCCGACCGAAAACGCGATAAACGCAGAGACCAGGAAGATCAGTGGCGCGAGCAAAACGGGATGGATGTTGCCCTGCACTGCATTGGCTACGTAGGCCCCGGTGCCAAGTTCCTGGGCCACATCACCGAGCGCCAGTGCGAGCAGCAGGATCGTTGCGATGGGCAAAAGATCGCCCGCACCTTTCATGAAAACCTGCATGAGTTCGGCGATCGAGCAAATTCCCTTGAACAGGGACATCGCCCAGGCCATAACAATGGCGAGGCTGACCGACCAGAGTACGGAGATCGATCCGGACCCTTCGATGATGTTGCCATTACCCGTGATATAGAGCGACACCGGCATCATGCCAACCATGACGATAATCGGGAGCGTCATCAGCCATGCGGAAGGCGGTTCTGACTCGTCCGCCACTTGTTCAGCAGACGTATCAATTGTCGGCATCGCGCCCGGCCAATGGATCTCACCGCCCTGTGTTCGGGTCTCCGCCTTCCGCATCGGGCCAATGTTGATGTCTTGCCAAATCACGACGCCCGCCAGCAAGACTGCGGTAATAGCGTAGAGATTGAGCGGCACAGCGCCTATGAATACCTGCAGCGGGTTCTCGATACCCGTCGAGGCGACGAGGCTGATGATAACGGCACCCCAGGCGTTCAATGGAATCATCGAACACACGGGCGCCGACGTGGCATCAATCAGGTAAGCGAGTTTTTCGCGTGAGACCTGGTATCGATCGAACAAGGGCCGGCTGACCGTCCCCGCCACCAGCAGCGTGATACTGGATTCGACGAAAATGACCAGTCCCGTCGCCCACGCCAGCATCTGCGCGCGAAAACCGTTGTTGACCCATCGCCGGGTCTCGAGAAAACGCACGAACCCGCGCACCCCGCCCGACCGCTCGATCGTCGCAATGAGCGAACCGACCAGCAACGTAAAGACAAGAACGCGTGCATCACCGGCATTGGCAAAGACGCTTATCGTGCCATCCAGGCTCCTGGCCAGGCCTGTTAACGGATTGAACTGGTTGAGCAGCGTATACGCGCTCCAGATTCCGGCGAACAGCGACAGGACGACCTGCTTGCTCCAGATCGCGAGCGCGATCGCGAGAAGCGGCGGTAGTACCGAGTACCACTGGGGGTCGTGGGCTGCTAGTTCCAAAGGCCGGGCTTTCTACTCAGCTACGTCGGACCTTGATTATAACCTCGACCGACATCTGCTCCGTGTTTTCCGGCAAGCTCGGCAGCGAGGCGATCCGGACGCTGTCGTGTGGGATGTCCTCCAATTCCCCCGTATCGACGTTGAGCAGGTGATGATGGGGTTCGGTCACCGAGTCATACAGCACGCGTTCGGGATCCAGGAGGCGCCGACCAACGAGTCCCTTGCCCGCAAACAGGTGAAGAGTGTTGTAGACCGTCGCCTTGGAAACCTTGCTGCCCTGGGCTTTCAGGCGGTCAATAATCATGTCGGCGGACAAGTGCTGAGGTTCGGCGAACAGGATCTGGGCAATTTCCATGCGCTGTGGCGTGGGCAATATAGAGAGACCCGAGAACTTGTCAATGATTTCGGCATGCGTCATATCTGGCTCCTGCGGCAGGTACCTGCCTTGCGGTAATTTCGATGCACAGGACGATACGGCTTATACCGGTTCCAATATTGTCAGTAGGCGTTACCGATTATTCCGTTTACGTCAGTTGCCAATGAGATTTCCCACGACTGCTCTGGTCAGGACCTACGAGCCGGTTCAGTTTGTCGATCTGTGCATGAACAGGTCGACAAACTTTGCCACGAGTGGAGACGACGCGATAGCGGCGTCGTTGAGCGGGTTACCCCAATGCAGCCCGTCGGTGTTTCCCAAGGCCACGAACACCAGTTCCTCGTCCGGTACGATTACCAGCATGCCGGCATAGGCGTCGGGCCACCAACCGCCGTGCCATACAACCTGCCGGCCATCTATTTCTTCGATCCACCAACCGAGACCATGGGGCTCGGGCGTCCCGTCCGCTCCGGCTGTCGGCGTCCACATTCGGTCCAGTAGTCGTTGCGGCAAAATGTCGCCCTGAACCAGAGCGTCACCGTATTTTGCCAGTGCGACTGCCGATGCGATGATGCCCGAACTTGCATTCAACTCCGTGTTCGGCAATACCGAGGGTACAAACCCATCACTATCGACTTCCGGTTCTACGTGCTTGAATGGTGGAGCGAAGTGCGTCAGCACACTCGCGCCGGCCGGGTCTCGCCAGCCCGCTGCAATGCCGTCGAGCTCTCCCGCATCGATTACGTATTCGCGCATCCACGCCCGCCACGGTCGCCCTGTTTTCTCCTCAACGAAATTTGACAGCCTGCCAAAAATGATCGGGTTATAAATGAAATCCGTTCCGGGAATTCCATTGACGCGGTGGGAGAGAACATTTTCGAGCGTGATACGCGCGTCGCAATTCAATGCCGGGATCGACAGCCCGTCAATTTCGGCACCGCCGAAGATGATCCCCGACTTCACAAGCCAGTTGCAGCGGCGATCCCATTCAGAAAAGGTCGTGAAATCGTCATCAAGACTTATGTGACCGTCTGCTTCCATCGCCAGCAATGTCGCTGCAGTGAAGGTCTTGGTAATCGACGCCGCGAGATAGCTGGTTTCAGGCGACGTTTTCTCTTCCCCGTCATGGTCCTGGAACCCATACTCGCCTGAAAATATGATCTCGCCCTTTCTGGCTACTGCCACGGACAAACTGGGAATGACCTGTTCGATGCGAAACTGACGGGCGAATGCGTCAAATTCCTCATAGTCCGGAACGCTTCGGGCAGCTGCTTCCTGACCAGCCGAAACTGACACGTTGGTTGCCGTGCAGGCGCCGACAAGCACGATCGATAGCACCGCTAACAAATTGAGTTTCACTCCACACCCCCTCGACAGGCCGACTAGTTCGTCAGCATGACTTCGCGAATCGAGAAATTAGCGAAGCGCACATTCTCTTCCTCCGGGCGCAGGTTGTCACTATCGAGAATCGAGCGGTAGATTCCCCATTTCGGGCGGACGAAATGGCTGGCGTCTTCGCCACGCCACAAATCGATGCGGGTTCGGTTGATGTTGAATATCACCGCATCATCGCGTATCCGTTTAACGATTAGCCGAAGTTCGCCTTCATCCGAAAAGGTAGCGCGGCAATAGGCCTCGAGCCACTCGCCGGTGACAGCAGACCAGGCAGTGCGCTCAAGGACATCGTCATCATTCACTACGGCATGACGAACCTCGATACCGTCCTCGCCACTGCGTTCCGCCCCTGAGATTGTGAGAATCGGATGACTGTCTTCGCCACCCACGGCCTTGAGTTGAAACAGGTGCGTGAAGCGGGTCGAAACTTCCATGTCGGGGTTGATGCGGAACTTCCACGTAAACACGAAGGTTTCGCCTTCATAGCCCTTAACGGCTTCCTCGGACTTGTCGTAAGTCTTGATTTCGTTGCGTTGCCGGTCGGTGATATCGACGCGATCCCGGTCGATGTCGATGTCGCGGTGAACGACAAATACAAAGTGGTTACCAATCGCGGGATCATGGTCTTCGGTAATATGTTCCACACCGGGATGATTCACCGGGTATAAATCAGGGGACTCGATAGCCCCGGGGCCGCCAAAATCCCGAATCAGATCGTAGGCGGATAGACCGATGCCATTACCGTCGGCATCGAGCGTTCGCTCGGTCAGGACAGTGAAACTCGTTTCGTCTTCAACGCTAACCGGCGGATCGACCTGCGGCAGCGGCGCAGAGGTCCCACCCCCGCCGCATCCTGCCGCGACTACTGCAAGTGCACAGATGCTGCGCTTTCGTATCGCCATTCCTGCTCCAGGCTGCACTGCACAGATCATTTCGCCGGATCAATCGAACGCGTCAACTGCAGGCGCCCAAATGCCACCGAAACAAAGTCACCGTTCTCAACATCGGTCTTCCAGTCGCCGGTGCCACCGCAAGCGGCATACCAGAACTGCGGATGATCCCGCGTGCTGCACTGGTTGTAGGCGCCCGCCTTGAAGTACAAGGAATCGCCAGAATAGCCCCGGGGATTGTCTTTCTCGTCGACGTTGCCGTTGGGGTCAACATTGTCGGAAAGGTCGACCTGGTAGGTAACGGTACGGGACGGGTCTCCGGTCCGGAATGTCAGGTACATGATGTTTTCATGCACATTGATGTTGTAGTTGAATAGTTCACCCAGCGCGATACCGTCCTCTCCCGGGTCTTCGAGGTTGTCCCACGTATTCCCCCAGACGGGGTAAGCGATATCGGTCCTGTCCGGATTGTCCCGCGCAAGATTTCTCTCGTAGGTCCAGAACACGGAACCGGTCTCATGTCCGGGCAACTTCTTGTAGTAGATCTTGAGCGGCTCGTTGCCGTAGCCGAATCCTTTGCTCTGTAGGCCGTCGATCTTGATCGCATGAATCTGTCCGACGACGACCGAGAACGCCGGCCGCTTGTCCGGGTACTTTGCGTTTCGGGCAACATGCAGCACCGCTAGCGTCGCTTCGAGTTGGCCGCCAACATCCGCAAAATTACGCGAGTTCATGTGGGCTTCGAGTGCGAAGTTATTCTTTGGGTCGTGCGTACCGATGCGAGTGTTGGTCGAACGGAACATCTGGCGCAGTTCGCTGCGCGTATTGGTCGAGTTGGCGCTCGTTGGCGCTTTGTTTGGTGCATTAAAAATCAGGAAGCCGTTGTCATCTACATAGAAGAAGTCGGGGTGGGTGTATTTCCTGAGCCCCTTGACGTCAACTTCGTCGGCCTTGCCGTCCGCGTTGTCATCGGCTGGCAGCGTGATCTTCCAGTAGCGCAGGTTGTAATGATCGGCTGGTAAGTCTCCTTCAGCAGCCAGCGGCAGCGCGAACGTCAGGAACATAAGAGCGCAGAGAACTTTCGAGAAAGACACAAGTTTCTCCTTTATCAAAAAAGAAAGGGCCGATGGCGAGAATCGTCATCGGCCCCCTCCTCACCTGGGACTTACGTCAGGGGGCAGTCCAGGTTGAACCGGGGCCGACCATGTCTTCGGTGATAAAGATCAGCGAATCGATGTCAGCACCAATACCTGCGTCCGGACCGGCGCCTTCAACCAGTCCATTGGCATCAACAGCCGTCAGCGTGGCGCCATCCTCGGTACCATCAACAAAGACGTTGCCGTTGACGCCGGTCACGAGGGCCGAACCGCCGGCTCTGAACAACAGGTCGGTGTCAGAGATTGACTGCGAGTAGATACGCGTGTTCGTAAACTCCGACGTATCGTCCAGTCGGCATCCATGATCGACCGTGTAGTCATCCAGGCGGATCGCCGTCCGGTTCGCACCGGCGCTCGTACCAAAGATACTCGTTGCAGAGCTCTGGTTGGCCACGAGGTTGTCATCGAAGTCCAGGATGTAATCCAGGTTCTGGCAGTTCTCGACGCCGCTTTCGTTAGCGTCATGCTCAAACTGAACAGCGTTCCGGATATTCACGAACGTGTTGCGAGCGACAACATTCGTTAGATCGACGCCCGAGCCGAGAATTACAAAGCTCGACGAATCGCTGGGCTCCAATGTTTCGGAGTCGATATGCAGACCCGCGCGATCCGACGAATCGGATGCAACGTTACCCACATAGTTGTCGACGATCGTGTGGCCGAGCGGAACGAATGAAATACCACCATCCAGGTTGTCGCCAACCGTAATGCCACCGAACTGGTCTTCGTAGTCGACACCAGACGAGATCACGATGTTGCTGGATACCGTATTGTCGTGCCCATGCTCTAGGGCGATATTGCCCCATGAATTCACGATCGTATTGCCGTGAATCGTGTTGCCGCCACCCTGTACGAGGATGATGCGCCGGTCTGTCAGGACCGTATCGAAGCGGTTGTACCGAACCACGTGGCCGCCATAGCCAGCGCCGTCGCGGCTGGAAGACCGACCGACCTGGACACCGAAGCCGTTGGAGTCTGTATCCCATTCGGCCGGGTCATCCGACTCAACCGCATCCGGCAGGAAATTGCGGAACAGGTTGTACTGAATGATGTTCCGTTCGTTGCTGCCGTTCGGCTGGTTTACAGGATCGGAATCGGACGATCTGCTGATGTACATGCTGATCGCAGCGCCTTCCTTCGCTTCACTGGTCGGCAATCCTTCGAACAGGTTGCGTTCGACAATATTGTCGTTACCGCCTACCGTCATGTAGTGCAGTTCATCACTGCCACCGATGTGCGCTGGACGAATATCGACCTGGCCAAGGATCTGGTTGTTGCTGAACGTATTGAAAGTTCCCTGCAGGCGGATAGATCCCTCACCCTCACCGCAATTGTCGGTATTGGGGTTCGACAGATCATCAAACACCAGGCCGTCGATGACTACGCCAGTGGTCGAGCTTCCGTACACGATACAGGTGGAACCCGTGATGACGGCCGTGCTGCCGGAAACCAGCCTCAAGGTGACGTTATCGGTGACGATCTCGAGCTCAGACATGTCTTCGTAGTCGTCGCCGCCGAGCGCACTGTCGATACCGATGATATCGCCATCAAGAGCGGCGCCCACGGCCGCTGCGAGCGATGCCTCACCATTGACGATATAGGTATGGATTATGTCCCTCGTCGTTGCGGACGGTGTTTCGGCATTGGCCGCACCGTCGGTATAGGTGACGGTGACCGTTACCGAGAGACCTACCTGCGCGGGAAGCAGCACATACTCGTTCGTCGTCTGGTCCGTCGTGACATCCGCAAGTACCGCCCCGGTCTCGTCCTCCCAGAGGTAATTGATCGACGGCGTCGCGCCGAAACCGTTGCCATCAACAACCGTCGCTGTGAGCGTTTCATCAACTGCAATGATTCCTGTCAGCGCTACGCTGCCTTCGGGCGGCGCGTCTTCCACCGGACCGACCGCCGCCGACGTCAGGCTCTCGTCGTATCCATCGTTGTCCGTGTAGGTCGCGGATACCGTGAGGTTCTGACCGACGTGAGCGTCTGTCAGCGTCAGGTTGAAGTTCGTCTCACCGGCAAGCGGCCCAGTCACGCTGCCAATCCACTGGTAGTCGACGGCGCCAGTGCCATTGGGATCGTTGAGGTCCGCAGTGACCGTCTGCCCTTTAATAAGTCCAGCTGACGGCACACTGATTTCCAGCGTCGGCGCTTCATTGAGCGGTGTCACGTAAATCGCGTTGGAAACCGCCGTGGAACGAAGATCCCGATCATCCGTGTACTGGATCTTGACGGTGACATCTGCTCGACCTTCCGCAGCAGTCAGCGTGTAGGAAGAACGATCCGCTCCGGCAATAGCTCGGTTGTCTGCGTACCAGAGATAGGCAACGGAACTTTGCTGAACGCCATCCGGATCGGCCAGTTCAGCCGAGAGCGTCTCACCTACCAGGCCATTGCCGGAAATAGTGGCGGTACCAGGCGTATTGGTAGTGCCGAAGTCGGAGACTTTCCGGTCTCCCCCATCGCAGCCGATCAGGATGGTCGCAACACCTGCCAAAAGAATTAGTTTCGAATTCATTATCTTGTCCCTCGACTAGAACTTGGCCCGGACGCCGAAGAAAACTCGCGGGCCGTAGTAGTTCATTTCACCCAGGTTGTCCTTAACGAAGAAGTACTGGGACTTGGGCTCGTCAGCCAGGTTGATCGCCTCGACCGAGAGCCGGATGTTGTCCGTGACGTAATAGGACGCTCGGGCCTCCCAGACGCCGACGTCGCCAACGTAGCGCAGACGCGTACCGTTGGAGGTGTAGGGCTGGAAGTAATTGCTGCGCGACTTGTAGATCAGCGACGCATCGAACTCACCCCACTGGTAATACAGCTGGCCGGAGTAGGTCTCGCGCGAGAACGCGGGAACGTTACCCGGCGGGATGATGCCGATATGGGTCTGGACAAAGTTGCCGCTGGCGTCAATAAAACCTCGGTTGCCGTAGAGGCTGTCCTGGAACGTGAAGTCGGAGTCGGCATAGTTGTAGCTGATCTTGCCGCCGAAGCCACTCAGGAAACCGGGCAGCCAGGAGAACTTGTGCGAGGCGACGATTTCGACGCCGGTCAACAGGCTCTTGTCTTTGCTGGTCTGCTGCAGGACGATTGGCAGTACCAGCGTCTCGTTGTCGACTACGTATTCTTCCGCGACCACCGTGTTGACGAAGCCACCCGCGAAGTCCTTGGCATATACCGTTGCCGCGAGAATCGTATCCTCGTCGGGATACCATTCGAGCGCGAGGTCGTAGTTCCAGGACATCAGCGGATCGGCATAGGGGTTACCTGAACCCGTTACGCCCGTAATCAGCTCGTCAATCGTCTCAGGCTCTTCATCCTCATCGGCTACCTGGAAGGCGCGCTGGAAACCCATGTTGCCGGGATTCGCACGCGACATGCCGCGGAATATTCCGGCTCTGAATACCAGGTCTTCTTTCAGGTCCATGACGAAGTTGAGGCTCGGCATGAACTCGCTGTAGTCGTGCTTGGCATTGATCGACTCGAGCTCACCCGTCGCCACCAGTGACAACGCGTTGGTGACCGGGTCTCTCACGACAATGAAGGCACTGCGGTATCCAACCGACGTTACGTCAGTCTGGACGACTCGAGCACCCACATTGCCGCGCACCGGGAAGTTGCCCCACTCGCCCTCAAAATTCGCTTTGACGTAGAAGGCGAGCGTGTCTTCAGAAACGTCAACCGTTTCCGGGTGATTGCCAAGCACCGGAAATTCGAGTTCGGCGCCATTGCCATCCAGGATGGCATTCAGGCGACATGCGTTATCGAAGATTGCCCAGCTGTTGTACTGACCAACGATATTGCCGCTGCCCGAATCGAAATTGGTGACCAGGGCTCCCGCGTCCGCGGCACTCAGGAAGCTTGACTCACGAAAACCGGTCGCGCATGCCATTACGGCCGGATCGTTATCGCTCACCGTGTACGTGAACCGCGCTCCGTTACTGTCGCTCGCGCTGCCACCACGAGCCGCGTAGTACGTCAGCTCCGAAAGTCGGGCACCAAAATCCCAGCTCTCGATAAAGCCGGAGTCCATCGCAAGATTGAAATCGAGGCGTGCTGCGCTGATTTCGTTTTCGCGATCCGCATCAGTGTCGATTCGGACGCGCAGATTGTCATTGAAGTTCGCCGGATCCGTGATATCGAAGTCCTGGACTGTCCAGGTCACGAAGCCTTCGTTATTGCGCGAGAACGTTACGTCCTGGCGGCTTGGGCTTTGCTGCCTGAAGGACGCCTGTTTCTCGACGCGGGTCGTCTTGTTCGACGAAATATCGAGGGCACCGGTGAGACGGTCCGTGATTTCGTAGTTAATCCCGAGACCCCAACCAGCATACTCTTCAACGCGCGAATAGATCTCTCCGTTTGAGTCAATGTCCGTCTCGCCGGCCCAGTGCGTCACCACACCGTTGGTCTGGAACTGCAACGCATCGAGCGTCGTGCCGCGCGTATTGCGTTTCATGTTGGCGAAGTTCAGGTCGTAACGATCTTCTGCCTGCTCGCGCTCCGACCATTGCGTGTCGAAATTGATTTCCAGCCTGTCGATTGGCCGCCACTGCAGGGCAGCAAACACGGAGTCGCGCGTGTCATTTGTGTCGTTCTGGCGAAAGCCGCGGGAGCTGCCGCCCCACGCAAAGGGACGGTCGTCGTCAAATGCGACGCCGGTGTTCGGATTGATCGCCGTATTGTAGCCGCCGTTGGTGCCGCTACCCGCCGGGTTATCTTCACAATCGTCGTCGGTCGATGTGATGTTCGAGTAACCCTGGAAAGGATCGTTGTCCGCAAGGCAGGCAAATAAAGACGAACCGCTCGGGCTCGACGAGCGCATTTCCTGCTCGGGTTGCGAAATGTCGCTCTTCTGCAGACCTAAAGAAACACCCAACTGGGAACCGCCGTCAAACTCGAACTGATCTACGTAGCTGAGCGTACCGCGATAGCCAATGTCACCAGCCATCGGGCTGGAAATGTTTTGCTGATCCGGATTGTAATTGCCCTTGATGTCGGCCTGGAATCGACGCTTGCCATAGTCGAGCGGCTTTAGCGTTTCGAGCTCAATCAGGCCGGCAACGCCGCCTTCCACGAGGCTCGCATCCTGCGTCTTGTAAATCGCAAGCTTGTTCATGAGTTCCGACGGGAACTGCGAGAAGTTGACCGAGCGATCGCCCGTGCCGTTGGTGGCCATACGGCCGTTGAACGTCGTAGCGCTCAGGTACGGCCCCAGTCCACGAATGGAAATTTCGGTCGCGCCACCATTCTCTCGGTGCGATGCTACGCCGACGACTGACTCAAGTGCTTCGCCAATCGACAGCGCCGGCAAGTCACCGATATCGGCCGCCGATAATCCGTCGACGATCGTGGTCGAATTGCGCCGGATGTTGATCGTGCTCTGAATCGTTGCCCGGGATCCCTGGACGACGATTTCTTCGATCTCCTCATCGTCCTGGGCAATGGCGCCACCCGTGGCGCCAAAAACGCCGAGGATCAGCGTCCAGAAGGACGAAATCTTCAGGAAAGGCTTACGTGTACGCATGTCGGAGTCCCCCGAATAGTTGCGCGTTACTTGAATGTGCTGAGCGACTGGCCGCCTCGTGCAAAGCAGCCACTTTTATGAAATATTGCTGCACTGTTATTTTGTTTTGCCAGAAACCAATTCTAACCAATCTGACAACATTTGGTCAATTCAATGTAATGACCAACTGAGCAACCAATCTTCTATTTATGTTATTACCAATTGGGCGACCTAAATCACGAGTAGCCCAGTCCGCCGTTGATGTCGACATTCGCTCCATTGATGAAACTTGACTCGTCTGAAGCAAGGTAAGCGACGAGGTCTGCCACTTCCTCCGCCCGCCCCTGGCGTTTCAATGGCGTGGCCGCGGCGACGTTCGCGCGAACCTCATCCTTGGTGAAATCATCATGGAATTTGGTGGCGATCATCCCGGGACAAACCGCGTTCACACGAATATTCGAGGGTCCCAGCTCCTTCGACATGGCACGGGTGAAGGTCATGACCGCACCCTTCGACGTGGCGTAGGCAGAGGCACCCGGGCCGCCTCCATCGCGGCCGGCCAGCGACGCCAGGTTGACGATCGCGCCGCCACTTCCCATGTGCGGGCGCGCAGCCTTGGTTGTAAGGAAGGTGCTGGTGAGATTCAGCTGCATAACGTAGTTGAAAAACTCCTCATCCATTTCTTCAATCGTCTTGCGCTCAACCATACCGCCGACGTTGTTGACCAGGATGTCGATCGATTCACCAAACGCTTTCTGCGACTCGGCCACAAGGTTGGCCACATCGTCTGCCTTGGTCATGTCACCGGCCACCGCGATAGCCTTGCCTCCCGCCGCCTCAATCTCAGCGACAGTCTCGGCGCCCTGCGCCGCATTGCTGAAGTAGTTGACGACGACACTTGCGCCCTCCGCTGCCAGCTTCAGGGAAACGGCCTTGCCGATGTCGCGCGACCCTCCGGTCACGATTGCTACTTTGTTTTTAAGTTTCATGATGATTCCTATGTAACTCGCGCGTGTTTCAGTTTGCAGAGCGCGGACTTAACGGTTGAATCCTGGGGCAGAGAATCAGGACAGACAGTACTGTGGCGATCGCCAGCCCTGCGCCGACGGCAAACGCCGGGGCATAGCTGTTCACGGTAATGATCGGAATGAGGAAGTTGAGCAGCACGACGGCGAGCTTCGCAGCGGTACCCGCGAAACCGGCAAGCTGGCCGACAGCGGAACCGTAGAAATCGCTCGGCAGCGTCTGGATGTTGCCGACCGCCGTCTGGAAGCCGAACAGAATTGCGGCCATCAGCAACACGGCTGTCAACGGCGTCGACGCCTTCATCGTCATCAACAGACAGACAAGCATGATGGCGCCACCAAGTCCGATGACGAACTTGCGTGTCTTGTTGACGGACCAGCCAGCCTTGAGCCTGTTTTGGGCAAGCAAGCCACCAAACCAGGCACCAAACATGGCGCCGATATACGGCACCGCCGCATACTTCGCTATTTCGGCGACACCGAATCCGTAGGTTTCATTCAGGTAAAGCGGCAACCAGCCCACAAACAGCCACCATATGGGGTCAAGGAAGAACGAGGCGAGAATCACGCCCCAGCTTTCCTTGCGTGACAGAATTTCGCCGGCAGTCGGCACCTCGACCTCAACGTCCGGCGTTGCTTCGACGCGCTGGCCGGACAGGATGTACTGCCGTTCGGACTCTTCGAGCCAGGGGTGTTCGTCGGGTCCGGTCTTGTAGACAAGCAGCCACGGCAAAAGCCAAAGCAGGCCGAGCACACCGATGATGATGAATACGGCCTGCCAACTGTTGAACCAGACGAAGAGCAAACCAACGATGGGCGCGGAGACGATACCGCCGATTGCAGCACCCGAGTTGAAGATGCCCTGCGCGAGGGCGCGTTCCTTGATTGGAAACCATTCGGCATTGGCCTTCGTTGCGCCCGGCCAGTTACCCGCTTCAGACACACCGAGCAGGCCGCGGAACAGCGAAAAGGTCAGCAGGGAGTTGGCGAATGCGTGGAGGATCGTCGCAAAAGACCAGACAGCTATCGCGAGCACAAAACCAAGTCGTGTGCCGATCCAGTCCATGATTTTGCCGAACAGGGTCTGGCCGAACGCATACGCGAAGGTGAAGACGTTGATAATGATCGCGTAATCGGTCTTGGTGAGACCGAGGTCGGCCGAGATCTCCGGCCATAACACGCCCAGCGCGCCGCGATCGATGTAGTTAATAATTGTCGCGAGCGCGACGAGGCATACGATCCACCAACGCAATCCCTTGACCTTCATTTCGTTCCCCCCCTGCTGTTCTGGTTTGCGGTGACTGTAACCAATGGTCGACCTGTGGTCAAACTTTACTTATTACCAAATGGCGTATTTGAGAACGATTCTCGTCAGACCAATTGCATTGCAGTCGATCCTGATGTACGCGTCCCCTGACCATGACCCTGAACCATGGGGACCTAGCTTACTAATTTATAAGCACTTTCCTGTGCAAATGACGACAGCATACTCGGCAGAAAAATCTTCTAACCAATTTAGTTCCTGTGCTAGACTGGCCCGACACCACTTTCAGGTGGTCGCCGCGACTATCAGGAGACCAATCCCATGGCCAGTGAAAAGCGTCTTTACCGCAGCGTTTTAGAACGTCTCGAGAAACTCATCGACGACGGCGAGTATCCGCCAGGTGGGCGCCTGCCGCCGGAACGAGAGCTCGCCGAACGCTTCGGCGTCAGTCGACCGACGATTCGTGAGGCCATCATTGCACTCGAGGCGCTGGGTCGCGTGGAGGTCAAAACGGGATCCGGGGTCTATGTCCTTGCCGCCCCCACGCAAAAGAATGGCATCGACGTATCGGTCAGCGCGTTCGAACTGACCGAGGCACGAGCGCTGATCGAAGGCGAGGCCGCCGCGTTGGCCGCCACAATGATGACCGACGATCAGCTCGCCGAGCTTGAATCGGTGCTCTACGAGATGGCGGATGAATCCGAAGACGGAAAACTGGTCTCCGAACTCGCAGACCAGAAATTTCATCACATCATTTCAGAGGCGACCCAGAATACGATGTTGTCTTCTGTTATCGACAACCTCTGGTACGTTCGCGACAACTTGCCGAAAGTACATGAGGCCTACCAGGCAATCTGTGAGACGGAACCGCAGGCACGAGTGGACGAGCATAGGGACATTCTCGATGCGCTCAAGAAACGCGACCCGCAGGCGGCACGAGAGGCCATGCACGCCCATTTCGCCCGCATCCTCAACAAGCTGATTGCGGCGAACGAGAAAGCACAGGTTGAGGAAATTCGCCGCAAGACGATGGAAAGTCGTGAGCGGTTCTCACTGAATCATCTCAACACGGGCGCTTAAGGCCTGGGGAAGTGCCCGAACGGGCCGGTCCAGACCAGTTCGTCATCGTCAATCATTACCGTGTGAGTCGTCTCCGCTGCGGTATCCGTGTTGGACAGCGCCAACAGGAACCCGCTGCCATCAAGCGCCTTGATGGAAACCACCGTGTAGCCGTCTTCATCGTGCAGGACTCGCAGTTCCGCAATACTCGATCTTGCGTTCGTTGCCAGTTCGGTCACCGGGCTGTAACTGCCGTGCGACTCAAGCACGCTGACGAACAGCGTACTTTCCGTATCGGCACGACGCAGCATGAAGGCAGGATCCCGTCGCAGATTGAATTGCGGATCGTTGGCCCCGATACGCGTCAGCAATAACTCATCCTGATCGTCCGTTATCGTCGTCAGCGTGTAGAAGCGACCCTCGTCCATCCACGAAAACTGTGTATTTCGCGATGCCGGCGAGCCGCGGCCTTCGACATACAGGTGCTGGTAGCCATTCTGTTCGCCGAGAGCGGTGAGCGACGTGGGCGATTCATACTCAAAATTCGCATCGATGACCTGCCCAAGGTAATAGAACGGCAAATCATAACGGTGTTGCTCAGCCGACGAGACCTTGAAGATGTCGAGCACCAGCGGTTTCTCGAAAGCGTCGTTTTCGATCATCGCGACAGTTCGATGCAGGATCGTACCCGGATATGCGTCGTCTTCAATCGCACTGGCGATACGCACGTCATCGGCAGCGAAGAAGTGCAGATCGGGATGATGCTGACTGCCAATCTCATAGCTGCCCCCGTAGTGCGAAATGCCGTCGAGAGTCAGCGTGTTGTGTGCGATCGTCTGTTTCGCCCAGGTCGTATTCTCGGGGAGGTAATTGCCGCCGCCCTTCTGCTCGATATTGACGAAACGGGCCAGTCCATAGTCCTGCAGAACCTCCGCGCCTTTCTCGTAGAAAGAGTACGACAGCTTGTCGTAATGACCATGGCTGAGTCCCTGAGCCGCGTATTTGAAGACCAGCTCCAGTTGCTCATCGCTGTCGCGCAATACCGCGATGCCACCCTGGTCTCCCTGGCTGCCGTCTGACAGGTTGACCGACGTTTTTTCAAAGGGCTTGGACAGACCATCGCGAATGGCTGTGGCAACGGCGACGCCCGCATCATCGAGCAGCACGCGGCCCTGCTCTTCGGCAATTCCCAGCAAGTGCGGATCGTTACCGCCCACGAGATAAGCGATGTTGACGGCAGTCACCACGGCATCGGTGTGATACGACATACCTTTCTGGCCATCGTTGAGCGGAAAGAACTCGCCATCCGCATCCGATAGCTGGAGCATCGCGTTGACGCCCTTGATGAGTACACCGTCGTTGTACTCGAAGATGTTGAGGTCCGGCCGCACATTGTGCAGACCCTGGGCGAAGATCAGGAACGGATACATCGCATAGCGCTGATAGTAGGGGCCCTCGGTGTGATAGCCGTCCGGCGAAAACGGCTCGTCGAGGTTAGCCAGGAAACCGGCCCTGCCGTCCTGATCGAAAATGAATCCGCCATCATCGTCCTTGAGTGCCGGGTCCAGATCGAACTGCTCGGGTGACAGTCCATACAGCGCCCGGTTCACGAGTTCCGCATCGCCCATGACGAGCCCGATCATGCCAACTGCCGCATTGCCCCAGGTGCTGTGATTGTGAATGCGATTGAAGAAGCGCGGGTTGCTGAGCGACAAATGATCAGCGAACGGCCGGAAAAGATTGTTCTCGAGCGTGTCGCGCTCTTCGGGCGACAGGTAGTCGTAGATCGCGTCATAGGCCTGGCTGACGTAGACAAGCCAGTTGGCGTCATTGAGGCACTGCCAGAATAATTTGCCGCGCGCATACGAACGGGTCTTCGGATGCAGAGGCAGGTCCTTGTACATCGCCTCATAGCCAAACAACATGTCGCGCGCGTACCTGGCGTAGGTTTCGTCCTCGAGGATCTGGTACAGCGCGCCGGCCTTCTGGATGACAAAGAAATTCCGTTTGTGCCGTTCATGCGTGTAGCCACCGGAATAGTCCCGCGGAATCGGGATATCGATGCCCGCCGCAATCTCCGCATCCACTTCCGCGCGCACCTTATCGATCGTCGAGTCGAGCAGCGGTACCGAACCGAGGCTGCGTCGAATCTGTTCCACGCCGGCCTGCGTCAGGACCAATTTCGGATGCTGAGATTCGGCAACCGGCGCCTGTTCTGCGCTCGCCCGACAGCCGGCAACGGTGGCGAGAAAAGACAGGAGTAAGAATAGCGCTGCTGGTTTCATTCGTGGCACAACCTTCAGTCAAATGCCGTGGTCAAGTCATCGTATTAACCAATCCGGTACGCCAAGTCAACCTCGCCATTGCTCGACAGTGGTGGTCGGTAAAGTTCGACAGAAAGACATTAAGTATCTGTTAATGATAATTTTTTCTAGATACATAGACCTGGGAGGAGAGCCCCGAAATGCATCGTTCGGAACTTTTTGGTCTGACCAGTTAAGGGTCGTTTTCCTGTTCAACGAATGCTACATTGAGGTCTCGCGACTTAGCCACCTGTAAGTCGATTCCGCCTACAGTGAGACCCGCCATGCACATGCCCCGTCATCCTCTTCTTGCCGCCATATTCACGACCGTGTTTGCTGCCGCCTGCTCGACGCCCGAGACGACGGGTCTGGTCCGCAACCTTGATGAATTCGATGCGGCGGTGGCTGCGGCACAGCCAGGCGACCGAATTGTGCTGGCCAATGGCACCTGGACCGATGTCGAACTCCGGGTACATGGCGAAGGCCTCCCCGACGCGCCGATCGAGATCACGGCCGAGGAAGCAGGCAAGGTGATCATCAGCGGGCAGTCGAACCTCGGCATCTCGGGGTCGCACATCCTCGTGTCCAACCTGGTCTTCAAGAACGGTCACACACCGACATCCGCAGTCATCGAGTTCCGTACATCAAAAGAAGATCTTGCGAACAATTCACGTGTCACGAACGTCGTCATCGACAGTTTCACCAACCCGGAGCGTCACTCCTCGGATGTCTGGGTCGCGATCTACGGCAAGAACAATCGCTTCGATCACAACACGCTCATTAACAAGGGCAATGCCGGCGTGACGCTGGCCGTGCGCATGAATACCGAAGCCAGCCGCGAAAACGGGCATGTCATCGAATACAACTACTTCGGCCCGCGCCAGACACTGGGCTCAAATGGTGGCGAGACCCTACGAATTGGTACAAGCCATTACTCACGCGAATACTCGAATACCGTCGTTCAATACAACTACTTCGACCGGACCAGCGGCGAACTGGAGATTATTTCGAGCAAGTCCTGCGGGAACGAGATCAGTAACAACGTGTTCTTTGAAAGCCAGGGCACGCTGACGATGCGTCACGGCCATTACACGACGGTAGAAGGCAACTACTTTCTCGGCAACCGCGTTCCGAACACCGGCGGCATCCGCATCATCAACGAGAACCAGACGGTCCGTAACAACTACCTGTCGGGCCTGACTGGCTATCGCTTCCGCGGCGCGATGGTTATCATGAACGGCGTCCCCAACGGACCGATCAATCGCTATGACCCGGTCATCGACTCCATCATGAACAACAACATCGTTGTCGACAGCGACCACATTCAATTGTGTGCCGGCAGCGATGAAGAACGTTCCGCCCCACCGTCCGGCTCATCGATGCACCAGAATATTTTCATGAGCAGGACGAACCTCAATCCGTTCACGATCTATGACGACATCTCCGGTATAAGCTTTGAAGGCAATGTCCTTAATGAAGAAGCTGACGTGCCAATTGCGGAGGGTTTCAGCAAAGCGCCCTACTCGCTCACTGAAAATGAGCACGGCCTGCTGGTACCTCAGCAAAGCCTGATCGATGACATAGATTTCGGCGAAGTTCGCCTGCCGGTCAGCAAGGATGAGACGGGCGCCGACTACTATGCCAAGGTCGACCCGGTCGTTGCCTTTGGCAGCGGCGCGACGATTGAGGTACCGCCCGGAAGCAACACATTGATGGACGCGATCATTGCCAGCAGCCCAGGCGACACGCTGGTCCTCGAGAATGGCGGCGAATACCTGCTGACCAAGAATACGAGCGTCCACCATCCGCTGACGATCAAGGCAGACGATGGCGACAAGCCGGTCATTCGCTCCGAAAAGTCGACGTTTATCTTTATCGAGAACGGCGGTTCGCTCGAGCTCGACAATCTGTGGTTTGATGGCGCGGAGTCACCTGATTTGTACGGAAACAGCGTTATCAGTACGAGTCGCTATTCAATGAACCGCAACTACTCGGTACTTGTGCGCAACAGCAAGGTTACAAATCTCGATGTAAATCACACCTTCAATTTCCTTGGCGTATCGAAAGCCACGTTTGCCGATTCAATCGAAATTATCGATACCGAGATGAGTAATGTGACAGGGTCCATCCTCGCGTTCGACAAGGAGCCTGAAGATCTCGGTATCTATAACGTCGAGAACGTGACGATCCGGAACAGCCGATTCTCCGATATCCAGGGCGCTGTCGCGAACATCTACCGGGGCGGCACCGATGAAAGCACATTCGGCCCGATCGTCACGATTGAGGGCAACGAGTTCTCAAATATCGGTAACGGGCGCCGCAACAAGACCGGCGCTTCCCTTAGGTTCCATGGCGTCCAGAAACTGAATATTTCAGACTCTACCTGGGACGGCAGCGCGCCGTTGGAGCTCTACCTGACGAATGGGGAGCCCATCACCGTCATCGAAGACGTCGTCATGAAAGACACCAGTGCAATTCGCGCCAACCGCGATGAGTACACAATCAGGAACGTGACTTACGAATCAGCGAACTAGTAATTCCAAAGTGTACCGTCTTCAAGCCGGCAAATCGGGTGATAGCGACGTTCATAGGAATATCGGTCGGCCTCTTCCTCATCGAAGTCAATTCCGAGTCCGGGTTCATCGCTCACGTAGAAAGCGCCATCCTTGTAGTAGTGTTCCGATGGAAACAGCGCATCGCATTCCGGCGTACCCAGAACAAGATATTCCTGGATACCGAAGTTTGGCGCCCACACATTGAGATGCCCCTGCGCGGCCATCGAAATAGGTGAGTGACTAGGCGCGCCGTGAAACCCGGTACGCACGTTATGCAATGCAGCGAGTTCCACGATACGCCTGACGTGAGTTATTCCTCCACCGTAAACGGCTGAGACTCGAATGAAGTCAATCAGGTCTTCCTCGATCAGCTGCTTATAGTTCCAGACAGTATTGAACACCTCGCCAATCGCAATCGGAACCGTTGTATGTTGCCTGATGATGCGCAGGACTGATTGATCCTCGGCCGGCGTCGGGTCTTCCATCCAGAACAGGTTGTATTTTTCGATTTCCTTGCCGAACGCCGCAGCTTCACGTGGTAGCAGCCTGTGGTGCACATCGTGCAATACCTTCAGGTCCGGCCCAAACCGATCCCGGATCGCTTCGAATACGGTTGGCATGAACTGCAAGTACTTTTCCGTATCCCAGACTTCTTCTTTCGGTAGTGATCCGTATTGGGTAATGAAGTGCTTTGAATCTTCGCCTCTTGCCGCCACGCCGTATGAGTCGGACGGCATGCCCGGAATTCCGCACTGGATACGCACCGCCTTGTAGCCGTCCGACTGGTAGTGTTCGATCGTGTCCAAAAGGTCGGGCAAATCGGTTCCGGTCGCGTGAGCGTAAACCAATGCACCCTCACGACTCTTGCCGCCAAACAATTGATACAGCGGCAGGCCCGCCACTTTTGCCTTGATGTCCCATAGCGCCATGTCGACTGCGCCAATCGCTGTCATCGCAATAGGGCCGCCTCTGAAATAGGCGCCGCGGTAAAAGAACTGCCAGATGTCTTCGCTCTTCATTGGGTCCTTGCCGATCAGACAGGGAATGATGAAGTCTTCAAGATACTTCGCGGGCAGTGTTTCACGATTATTCAGGGTCCCGTCACCCAGACCATAGATGCCCTCGTCGGTTTCGATCTTGAGTGTGACGTAATTCTTTCCGGGCCCGCCGACAAAGACTTTTGCGTTGGTTATTTTCATCTTCCTCGTCCTGCAAATGTTTCCTGAAGGTCCTCGGCCGTATCCGCATCATCGACATCGCTGTCCGAGAGCACTTCTGTTACTGATGTGAACAACAAAACGCCTACTAGAATTACGGCTGAACCGCAGCCGATAAACACGAGGCGCCCCCATAGCGGATTTGGCAGCGCCACCATCGCCGTTACCAGGACGCCTGCAGCAGCAATGGTCCGGCCAAGCAATATGCGTTGACGGTTATCAAGGTGCGCGTGATCGCCTTCTTTCTTGCGCAGTGGCGTATTGATATTGGTGAAGAATCGATCGACGTCCGCTTCCCGATTTTCGGGAAGATGCCTGTAGAAAAGCGGCGTGAGGCAGAAGAAGCCGCCGGTAATGACGACGTGGCTCGTCAAACTGATTGCGACCACGAGATCTACCCACTCCCGATCCGTCAGCGGCACAGCCAGATTGAACCACGACTCGATATACTCGGGTTGCAGTACCACGGCAACAATGTACGACACCGCCGCTCCGACCAGCATCGTCCCCCACGCTGCCCAGTCGGGCGTCTTTCGAATGAAGAAGCCGAGAAAGCTCGGCACCATCTGCGGGAACCCGAGCAACGCACTGAGCAGCAGCATTGCGTCGAAAAGACTCAACTCCTGCATGGAATTCAGGAACAGCGCAATTGAAATGATAATGACGCCAAACGCGACCGAGGCGACCCTGGATACGCGCATCAGGTTTTCTTCCGAAATATTCGGAACCAGAACCGGCTTGATAAAGTTCTTGACAACAATGCCGGCATTCCGATTCAAGCCGGAGTCAATCGAACTCATGGTTGCCGCAAACATGGCGGCAACCAGCAATCCAACCATTCCTGCAGGCATATATAGCTTGACGAACGCAACGTAAGAGACTTCCGCGTAGTTGCTGCCCTGCTCAGGATACATCGCCGCCAGGTCGACTCCGGTGCTGGCCAGGAACCATGGCGGAATAAACCAGATAATCGGACCCAGTGTCATCAATACACATGCCAGCAGGGCCCCCTTACGGGCGTGATCGGAGTCCTTGGCGGTGAGATACCTATAGGAATTCAGAATGTTGTTAAGCAGGCCCATCTGCTTCAGAAAGATACTGAATGCCCAGATGTAGAAGATTGTCATGTAGTTGACTTCCGAGCCTGCGACGAAATCCCTCGGGAAATTCTCGACGACTTCCACGACGCCGCCAGCATGGTAGATACCGACCGCGGCACACGCGATCGTGACTGTCATGATTACAATCATTTGCATGAAATCCGAAGCGATCACAGCCCACGAACCACCCGTCACCGACATCACAATCACTACAAGTCCGGTCGCAATTATCGTCGTCTCCATGGAGAATCCGAACAGGCTGGAGGTGATGATTGCCAGACCGTTCAGTCCGATGCCGGCCGAGGTCACGCTCGTGAACATGCTCACCCAGGCAAAGACCTGTTCGTTGCGGTTACCGAATCTCAACCGTAATGCTTCGATAATTGTAACGACGCGCATTTGCCGGAATCGCGGTGCGAAATACAGGTAGTTAAGGCAATACCCCATCGCGTTACCGACAAAAATGAACGATACGGCCATGCCGTCCATGTACGCTTTTGCCGATGCACCTGTGAAAGTCCACGAAGAAAATTGGGTCATGAACGCAGATGCGCCAACCATCCACCAAAGGACGTTGCCGCCACCGCGAAAGTAGTCGCTGGTATTTGACGTCAAGTTCCTGAAAGACAGGCCGATGACAATCAGAAACGCAAAATAGACCAGGACGATGATTACGTTGATGTCCATGTTCAAGCCTTCGACGCGCTCACGGTGCCGCGCACCCTGGTGTCCATCTCAACCAATCTGTTCAAGTCTTCTATTGTCTGCAGCAACAGTGGATCTTCCGACAGTCTTGTAACCTCCTCGTCCGCCGCACCAATATTTTCGAGCAGGTAGCGCTCGGCCGAGTCCGCGTCGCGATCGACGATTGCATCCACAACAGCCGCATGCTCCTGGATGACCAGGCGTCGCTGGCGAATGCCGAAGCGACGTTTCAGGTGACGAACCCGATCGATCTCTGCCTTCGCCGACTGCAGAATCTCCCAGGTCCCTGTCAGACCCGCACACTCGAATAGTGCGTGGTGGAATTCCTCATCAAGTTCGAGAAACCGCCCATTATCATTGTTCTTGAGAGCTTGCCTCGCCTGAGTCAGCAGCGACTTCAACTTCACTTCTTCTGCCCGACTGATCCCGCGAGTTGCCAGCCGCCTGACGCACCCGGTCTCAAGCTGGGTACGAATGAATCGAGCCTCGAAGTAGCGCTCCAGGCTGACCGCGGTCACGTAACTGCCGCTTTTTGGCACAACCTGGACCAAACCCTCCTTGGCAAGTCGGATGATCGCTTCCCTGACCGGTGTCTTGCTAATCTTCAGAATATTCGCGACTTCCTGCTCTACCAGGGCCGATTCGGGTGGCAGAGAAAGGTTGATAATCTGCCTGCGCAGCAACACGTACGTCTGTTCGACAAGGCTCCCGATGCCTGACAAACCGTCAGCGAGAACCTCTTCGACAGGTCGAAGTTCAAAGGTCAGCTTTTTCACGAAAATGAGTGTAATATATTAGATGTGCTTTTAATATATTTGTTTTTCGGGCAACCAGCAAGAAGGAATGACAAGCAGTGAAGCCAGAAACCAGACAGACGCTGCTCAACACGAGCACCGCCAGCATCGCCACTCTTCTCTACAAACGTGGGTTCAGAAACCAGTTCCTGCAGGATGTGTATCGGCTGGGCGGCAGCCAAGGCCGGATGGTCGGACCGGCTTATACACTCCGCCATATTCCGGCGCGTGAAGACCTGAACCCGATCGAGGTATTGCGGGATACCGACCATCCGCAGCGCCGCGCGGTTGAGGAGATCCCGGAGGGACACGTACTCATCATGGACTGCCATCGTGATGCCACAGCGGCATCGTCGGGCTCGATATTGGCGACGCGACTCGAAGTGCGTGGCTGCGCCGGACTTGTCACTGACGGCGGTTTGCGAGACTCCGAGGACATCTCGGCACTCGATATGCCATCGTTCTGCGCGAAGCCGTCAGCGCCGACCAACCTGACCAAGCACCAGGCACTCGAGTTGAATGTTCCCATCGGTTGTGGCGGCGTTGCTGTGTTTCCCGGAGATATCGCGGTCGGCGATGGTGACGGGGTAATCATCATTCCGGCGGCAATAGCCGACGAAATTGCCGATGAAGCGCGAGGCATGGAAACCTATGAGGCCTGGGTAATGGAGCAGGTCCGTGGCGGCGCGAAGGTCATCGGCTTATATCCTGCGAACGAAGAAAACAGGGCCCGATACGAGGCCTGGCTTGCCGAACAGGAAAACAAATAACAGATGGGCGACAAACTGAAGGTACTTGTACACGGTACCGGATTTGCCGGACAAGGACACACCGATGCGTTCAGGAATGTTGGCGCCGAAGTGGTAGGTATGGTCGGCCGCACTGCGTCGGTCGTTGAGGGTGTCACCGAGAAAAAGGGCATTCCGTATGGCGGTACTGACTGGCAGGAGGCGCTCGACAAATGTCAGCCCGACGTCGTGTCGATCGGCACGCCGGGCGGCGCACACGTGGAACCCATTAGCCAGGCAATCGCACAGGGCTGCCACGTATTCTGCGACAAGCCGCTGACGCAGAGCGGTGAAACCGCGCAGCATCTATGCGATCTGGCGGTCGCGAAAGGTGTCAAGACTGCTTTTGCATCAAGTTTTCGCTACATGCCGCATATCCTGCATACCAAGCGACTTGTTGCCGAAGGCGCGATTGGCGAACCACTCGAGGTTGAATGCATTTCGCATTTTAATCTCGAGCGCGACATCCCATTCGGCTGGTCGCATCGCAGGGAGGACGGGGGCGGTCGACTCAACAACAATTTCACGCACATGCTGTCTATCGTGACGTCGGTCATCGGCGAAGAGATTCTTGCAATCAAGGCCGAGGTGCGCGACGACCTCGGAAAAGCGCCGATCGTCGAGGGCGTTCACAATTTCAAGACGCGCCGAGAACTGATACCGGACGATCTTGATGATCCATCGCTCGAGTGGGGCGAATCCAACGTCGAGTGGAGCTACACTGTACTGGCGCAACTCAACAGCGAATACGCCGGCAAGCCGGTTTCGGTGTTGTTCAGACATGGCGGACTTCATCCGCGATTCAACGAGGACCATCTCGTTTTCTATGGCAGCAAGGGTGCAATCTATATAAAGGGTCACCATGGCAGCGGCCCGCTATATCTCTACGATCCGGTCAATGAGTGGCAGCAAATCGATTTGCCGGCCGACATCGCCGCTGACGTTCCGGACATCGAGGGCGACACAGAACGCAACTGGCAATACCTGATTCGCGAGTTCGTCAATGACATACAGGGCAAGCCCTTTAGGCCGTATCAGACCTTCAGGGAAGGCAGCCAGTACCAGCGGCTTATCGACATTATTCGAAAGAACGACGGTTGGATTGATGTCAGTAACCTGAACGGGGACTAATGCGGTTGAACTACGACTACCTGGTCATAGGTGGCTATTTCCTGCTGGTTCTGGGGATCGGGTTCGCGTTCAAGCGCATGGCGAAGCAGTCCACCAGCGACTACTTTCGCGGTGGCGGTCGCATGTTGTGGTGGATGGTCGGCTCGACCGCATTCATGATGCAGTTTTCTGCCTGGACGTTCACCGGAGCAGCCGGCAAAGCGTTTACCGACGGCTTCGCCGTCTGCCTGGTATTTTTCGCCAATACATTTTCCTACTTCTGCGGCTGGGCATTTTTTGCTCATCGATTCCGGCAGATGCGAGTCGACACTCCGACGGAAGCAATTCGCCGACGATTCGGTCACCAAAACGAATTGTTCTTTTCCTGGGCGCTTATCATCTTCAGCCTGATAAATGCCGGCATCTGGCTTAATGCTCTTGGTGTGTTCTCAAGCGCCGTCTTTGAAGCAGACATTACGCTCACAATAGTCGTGACCGGGCTGACGGTGCTCTTTGTGTCGGTAGTGTCAGGTGCCTGGGGCGTTGTGGCATCAGATTTTGTACAAACATTAACGGTCGCCGTTGTCTCTGTGGCTTGCGCCGTAGTTGCGCTCGTGATGGTCGACGGACCCGTGGAACTGGTTCGAAACTTCCCGTCCGAATTCCTGATCGGTCCGAACATGAACTATCCGTTGTTACTGGTCGGTACGTTTGTGTTTTTCCTCGTCAAGCAATTGGTCACGATCATGAATCTTCACGATTCGTTTCGGTTTCTGAACGCACGTGACTCCATACATGCGAGAAAAGCCGCGCTGCTCGCGATGGTATTGATGGGCGTCGGTAGCGTCATCTGGTTTGTCCCGCCGTGGGCATCAGCAACGCTGTACCCGGACGCCGCCGCAGAGTATCCGGAACTTGGCAACAAGGCAGCGGATGCAATTTATCTGGTGTTCGCGCGCAACGCCATGCCTACAGGAACAGTTGGTCTGCTGCTGGCCGGCCTGTTCGCCGCATCCATGTCCTCAATGGATTCCGCGCTCAACAAGAACTCCGGCATTTTCGTGCGCAGCATGTACCAGCCCTTCCTGCGGCGCCGCAAAAAGCCGGTATCTGACGATCACCTGCTTTGGGTCAGCCGACTTCTGAGCTTCCTGAGCGGAATCGTCGTCATTCTTATGGCGCTGTTCTTCAAGTCGCTGAAGGAAATGAGCCTGTTCGATCTGATGATGTCAGTTTCGACCATGATCCAGGTGCCGCTTCTGATTCCGCTTATTCTCGGATTACTCGTGAAGCGGACCCCAAACTGGGCACCATGGGCAACGGTTGTCGTGGGTCTTGCCGTGTCGTGGGTGATGAAGGACATCCTGACCCCACAGGTTGTTGCCAGCTGGTTCGGCCTGAATGAGCTGACTGCGCGTGAAGTGGTTGATATGAACCTGATGCTGACTCTGGCTGCACACCTGTTCGTCACGGCCGGTTTCTTCTTCTCGACTACCCTGCTCTACCGCGAGCGGGCCGACATACACAGGGAACAGCGAGAGGACTTCTTCAGGGACCTGGAGACGCCTGTCGTTGCCGACGAGGCGCAGGATGACTACGACCGGCAGCAGCGCGAAAAGCTGGGGACCATGGTGATGATTATGGGTACCGGAATCCTGCTAATGGCGCTAATTCCGAATCCATTATGGGGACGGCTGATGTTCGGCGCGTGCGCCGCGGCGATCTTCGTCATTGGTTTTATTTTGCAACAAAGCGCGTCAGCTTCGCATGAAACGGGATCGCCTTGACGATCTCCTCGAACGGCAAGATTGCAAATACCCAGAACAACGATAACTCGAAATGCAGCACCATCAACGCACATAGCGGCAGGCAGATGATCCACTGGCAGACGAAATGAATTTTCAGCACCGCTACGCTGTATCCCATCGCGCGCAGCGAGTTGCCGGCAATCGTATTGTGTGTTCGAACGAGTGGCAGCAGTACATAGAGCGGCATGATTGTAGCCATGGCTACGAGGGTCTGGCTCTCGACATTGGCATAAATCGAAGGCACCAGCAGGCTCAGCACATAGAGTGCAATGCTGACCGCGCAGGCCATCATCATCCCAAGCCGTATGCAGCCACCCACGATTATCTGCAGGTGGGCGTGGTCGCCGCGACCTGTTGCCTGCGTGATGCTGATTGAATTCGCCTGTGCCCAGGCGACAATTACCTGGGTTGCGATTCGCAGCCAGGGGAAGATCAACGTAATCGCGACAAACGAGTATATGTCCAGTTGCGAGAACAATAACTGGTAGACAGTGTAGCCAACGGACAGCACGATGAAGTTGCTCGCTACTGGCAGAACCTCTTGGAAGTGAGCTGAGACTTCGCCGGCCCGATACTTCCCTCTTAAGCGGAAGTCGCGCATGACAGGAAGCTTGGCGACATGTCGCAGCAGCATGGCAAGACGAAAGACGCCTGCAATCAGGCTACCCGTCGCAGCCCCTGCGACGCCAAGTCCCTCCAGGGCAATTTGGTCAACCCCGAATATCAGCAGGTAGCTCAGCAAGACATTGAGGGGCACTTCCAGCAAATAGACCTTGAACGTGGTTTTCGTGTCTCCCTGGCCGTTCAGAAACACAGTCAACGTCTGGGCCGCCGCATTTACCAGGAACAGATACTTGGCAATTGCGAGGTAGGCCTTGGCGCCACTCCTGACCTGCTGGTCTGCGACGAGCGCTTCGATAGCCATGCCACCGAATACCGTGACCACAAGGAAAAACAGCAGCGCTGCAACCATGCTGATCAGCGCCCCATGCCTGAGTTCGCGATGCAGTCCGGCCTGGTCGCTGGCACCGGCAATTCGCCCGATAATCAACTGGGTCCCGTTGCCGATCGCGAATTGCAGCCCAAGGAAGAAAGCCACGATTGTCGTTGCGATGCCGAGCGCGGCAATCGGGACCTCGCCCAGCGGCGATACGAGCAATGTATCGATGATCATCATCGACTGCATCAGCAGCCCGTTCAGTGCGAGCGGCCATGCCATCGACAGGTTGCGGCGTATGTATTCGCGCGCCAGTTGTTTTTGTTCGCCCTTAAACAGTTCTCGTCACCCTAATAGAGACTCATATGCCCAGCAAAAAAAACCCCGGCCGAGGCCGGGGTTTCGTTCGAATCCGGGGGCTGATTCGAAGTCTGACTTATCAGAAGCGGTAAATGCCACCGAACACGATGCGTCGGTCGGGAATTCCGACAAAACACAGCGGTCCGGATTCAGCTACGCAGTGCTGATAGATTGGCTCTTCAGTCAGGTTAACCGCTTCAATACCGATATCGATATTGTCGTTAACCGCATAGTTGATGCTGGCGTTCAGCTGAGCCCTTGCCAATGTGGTGACCGGGAAGCTGAATGTGCTGCTGCCACTGGTGTTTGCGCCACCAGCGAAGTCCTGCGTACGGAAGGCTTCGCGCCACGTGTAGCGCGCGCGCGCGGACAGCCCGTGTTTCTCGTAGTACAGCGTGAAGTTGTACGCATCTTCCGAGAAGTCCAGAAGGCCGCGCGGAATGCAGACATCGCCAAGTACGTTCAGGCCGCGACCCGAGGTGCAATCTTCAACAGAGCCGCCGGAGAAGTCCTGCTTCGTGTAGTTAAACAGAACGCCGAAGCCTGATGCCCAGCCGAGTCGATCTTCGAAGCCCGCCAGGTCGTACTGGAAGGCAAGCTCGATACCGGACTGTGTCGTGGTGTCCGGATCATTACCGGGCTGCGTGAAGTCAACGCAGAGGCCCATGGTCGTCGGATCGCCCAGAACATTCGGAATAACTTCCGGGTTCCAGATACCGCCGCCCGGGCAGGTCGGATCGGTCTCACGCTCCAAACCGGTCGGCGTCGTGTTACTCGGGAGAAGTGCGGCGCCCTCGAAGTTCTGACCGAAAATGTTCGTACGATCCTTCGTGAAGTAGCCGATGCTGGCCATTGCGCCCTCGGTAAAGTACCACTCAACAGCGAGATCGAAAGAATCAACTTCTTCCGGCTCGAGACCAGGGTTACCCAGTTCAACGGCGAAGTTTTCGCCAGTCTGGAACGTGAATCCGGTGCTGAGCTGGTCGAAATCGGGACGACGAACGTCCTTGGCGTAGCCGAACCGGATAAGCAGGTCGTCTCTCGGGCTGGCAATGACGTTCAGCCGCGGCAGAATGAAGTCGTACTTGCCCTTCGTAGACTGCAGCGTACGTACGCCCGTGCCAGTTTCCTCGGGACCGTAACCGATCGAGTCAACATCCGTCTCTACATAGCGCAGGCCGAAATTACCGCGGAACATGCCCATCTCGAAATTCGCCTGCGCGTACAGAGCGATGGTCTCTTCCGAAATATCATAGAAGGAATTCTGATCAGAGCGCAGATTCAGGATATCCGGGTCAACCGGGTTGTGCGCGATTACGGCAGCCTGAAGGGTTGCGATCGTGCCCTCCGGATCCGAGAACGAGCGATCCGGGTCGACCAGCAGGAAGTCGGGGATAAACAGCGAGCGACCATCACCCGAACCGTAATTGCTCGGACCCGGAACCAGCAGTTCTGAGAACAGCGACCCGTTGGGGCTGTCAACCATATCGCTGAAGCCGCCGATATTGTCCGCTACGCGGTCGTAGACACTCTTGGACTCGTTGAATCGGACACCAAAGTCTACTGTCGTGATGGCGCTCCAATTGAGGTCGTATGTGAAGTCGACGCGGAACGCGTTCTCTTCGTTGGCATTCGTATTACGAGCGACCTGGACCTGATCGAGAACATAGTTGTTCGGATCCAGAAGCTGTTGCGACGTAGGTGCATAGTTCGAGCTTGAGTCGATGCCCCACGCCAACGTGTTACCCCTCAGGTCGTACGTAAACGGCGTCGAGTTATCGTTATAAATGAAACCGCCCGTCGAGTCTGGCACGCTTGCGATGGCATCTGCCAGCGTCTGGATCGGACCAACAAGACCGACGTTCACCCGGCCGCTGTTGCCTGCGCCGTCATCGAAGTTAACGCGGGCGACAAGGTTGCCATTCGGATTGATGAAGTTCAGCGTCGAGCTCAGGTTTGGGTTGACCGTTGCGGACTTCGTCGTGGCAATCTCGGCGCGAGCCGACAGTTTGTCACCGGTCCACTCAGCGGCGAGTGCGAAGACTTCGCTGTCGGTGACGCGAGCACCCGTGTCGCTCGACATGCGCAGATTGCCGTTATCATCATTCGTCGTCCTGCGAACAATGCTGCCGGTCAGCGCTGCCGGGAACTGCCCGGGGCCGACACCAAAGTCGACCGTTTCGAATGACGTCGGAATGCTGCTCTGCATGAACGTACTGATGCCCGAGGCCTGAAGTCGGTAAGAGTCCTGGCTACGTTGCTGATCATTGATGATCGCATCAAAGCTGAACTTCAGGTTGTCATTTGGAGCGAACTCGAACGTGGATGCGAGGTTGGTGGTCTCGTAGTCGTAGTTTTCCTGTTCCTGAACGAGGAACTGAATACCGAGCCACTCCGAAGGATTCGCGGTAGTCGACCGGCCGATATTGTCACGGTCGGTACGCGGACGGAACGAAACTGATTCCTGCTCCGTGTAGCTACCGCTAATGACGAAGCCAAACGAACCTGCATCGGTGTCCCAATTGTTGCCAAAGGCGCCGGAAAGTCGCGGCGTCATGCTCTCGGTGCTCAGGCTGCTGTCTTCGTACTGCAGCCTTACAGCGCCCAGCATTTCGTTCAGCGCGAGCGGACGAATCGTCTTCAGGTTGATCGTACCGCCAACAGATCCTTCGATGGTCTTGGCATCGGGCGACTTGACGACCTCGACTGACGAAATGATCGCCGGATTGACGTCCTCGAAATCGATACCGCTGCGACCGGCACCCGAGCCAACCGTCGAGATACCATTGAACTCGATGCGGTTCGCGTTGGTACCGCGAATCTGGACACCCGTGCCGACACCGGCCGTGCGGGTAATCTGGACGCCGGTGATGCCTTCCAGCACCTCGGCGAGGTTCTGGTCAGGCAGCTTGCCAAGGTCTTCTGCGACCACGACCTCAACCAGTCGATCCGAATTGCGCTTTTGATCAACAGCGTTGGCGAGCGAGCCGCGGATACCCACGGTAATGATTTCTTCGATCTCGCCATCGTCCTGATCTTGCGCGATGGCGGCCGGCATAGCTACCAGCGCAGCTACAGGTAAAGAGAGCAGTGCGATTGCACGCTTAGTCTTCATTGTGTTCCCCCTAACGGTAAGGTTTGAATCTTTTGGTTTGGACAAGTTCCAGACCAATCCCCTAATTGGCCCGCAAAATACCCGAACCAATTGTATAAACCAATTATGACACCTATGTCAAACCGGTCGTATTCCCAATTGCATTTTATTGGTATTACCAATCTTCCGCCTCTCTCAGCTCATTCATTGCCCGGCTTTCCGATCGTCGCAAGGATGCCGCCGTCCACATAGACGATCTGGCCGTTCACAAAATCGCTTGCGCCTGACGCCAGAAATACGGCGGCGCCCTGAAGGTCATCGGGGTCGCCCCAGCGTCCGGCCGGCGTCCGGCTGACAATGAATTCGTTGAATGGGTGCCCGTCTTTGCGGATGGGCGCCGTCTGCTCCGTGGCGAAGTAACCCGGACCGATGCCGTTGACCTGGATGTTGTGGCGCGCCCACTCGGTAGCCATGTTGCGGGTCAGCATCTTCAGTCCGCCCTTGGCTGCGGCGTAGGCACCAACCGAGTCGCGACCGAGTTCGCTCATCATCGAACAGATGTTGATGACCTTGCCCCGGCCCCGTTCGATCATGCGACTAACGACAGCTTTGGAGACGACGAACACGCTCGTCAGATCGGTGCGTACCACCTGCTCCCATTCGTCGAGCGGCATCTCAAGAAGCGGCACGCGGCGGATGATGCCGGCGTTGTTGACGAGAATATCGATCGGACCGACTTCGTCTTCAATTGTCGCAACAGCCGCCTCCACCGCGACTTCGTCCGTGACATCAAATCGATAGCCATGCGCCTTGAACCCCGCCGCGACGTATCCGGATACTGCGGTATCAATCTTTTCCTGCGACGAGTTGCCATTCACGACCAGGGTGGCGCCGGCCTTGCCAAGACCGTTGGCCATGGCCATTCCCAGCCCATGGGTCGCGCCCGTAACCAGGGCTACCTTGCCGTCCAGATTAAAAAGTTCGGAAGCACTCATCTCAATTCTCTTAGTCGATTAGTCCGAAGAAGCGTGGCAGCGCCTCACTGATGCCGGGCACGTAAGTAACGAGCAACAGCGATCCGATCAGTGCGACATACATGGGCACCATGGGCCGGACGATGTTGCCAATACTGGTCTTCGCGACCGCGCAGCTGACGAACAGGATGCTGCCAACCGGCGGGGTGCACAGGCCGATCGTCAGGTTCATGATCAGCATCACGCCGAAGTGCAGCGGCGACATGCCCAGTTCCACTGCCACCGGCAGGAAGATTGGTGTGAAAATCAGCACCGCCGGTGTCATGTCCATAAAGATGCCGATGGCCAGCAGGAACAAGTTGATCAACAGGAACAAGGCAAGTGGGTTGTCGCTGATATCCAGCAGCAACGCCGCTAGCTCGGCGGGCACATTCTCGTAGGCCAGCAACCATGACATTGCGATCGAGGTACCGATCAGGAACATCACGATAGCCGTCGTTTCGGCCGACTTGATCAGGATCTCGACGAGCTCAGCCGGTTTGACCTCGCGGTAGACGAGTACGGCGAGCAGCAGCGAGTAGACGACGGCAATACCGCCAGCCTCGGTTGCGGTAAAGATGCCGCCGAGAATGCCGCCAATGACGATCACGACCAGCAACAGGCTGGGCAACGCCGCCAGGGTTCGTCGCGCTGCCTCGGCAACGCTCACCCGCGCACCGCGTGGCATGTTGTGTTTGCGCGCATAGCCCGCCGCGACAATCATCAGCGCCAGCCCCATCAGCAAGCCGGGCAAATAACCGGCGACGAACAGAGCCGCAATCGAGACGCCACCGCTGGCTACGGCGTAGATGATGAGAATGTTGCTCGGCGGAATCAGCAGACCCGTAGACGATGCCGTGGCGGTCAGTGCCGCGCTGAAATCACGATCGAAACCATCACGCTTCATCTCTGGAATCATGAAACCGCCGATTGCCGATGTCGCGGCGACAGCCGAACCGGAGATCGAGCCGAATAACATGCAGGAGATGACGTTCACGAACGCGAGTCCGCCCGGGAACATCCCGATGAAGGCTTTTGAGAAATCGATCAGGCGCCGTGCGATACCGCCTTTTGCCATGAGCTGGCCCGACAGGATGAACAGCGGGATGGCTAACAGTGCAAAGCTGTTGAGGCCGCCCGCCATGCGCTGGGCAACCGTCGTCACTGCAGGCACGAAGTCGACCGCAAACAGGAATGCGCAAATCGTTGCGACGCCGATGCTGAATGCAATCGGAACGCCAATGGCGAATAGCAGCGCGAATACGAGGACGAGAACGATGATTTCCATCAGCCGCTCTCCCCGTCAGGCCCGCGCATGATCTGCGCAAGCGCCGCTAGACAAATCAGGATACCGCTCGACGGGATAACCGCATATACGAATGCAATCGGCAGACCCATCGCGGCGGAATACTGCTTCAGCTCCCAGGTCATCGCGACCAGTGACCACCCGCCGGCGATGAGCACGCTCGCCGCGAACAGGAAGCACACGAGGTGGACGACGCGATGCAGCGTCTGCTTGCCTGCGGCTTGCAGTTTGCCGGCCAGGAGTTCGATTCCGAGGTGACTCCCCTGGCCGTAGGCGTAGGCGGCACCGAGCATGCCGATCCAGATCAGGAGGAAGCGCGCCAGTTCCTCGGTCCATGCCGCCGGCACAATGAATAAGTACCGGGACAGCACTTGCCAGACGACTGACGCGACCATTGCCGTCATCAGCAGCGCAAGAGCCAGCTGCAGCACCTTGTCGATTGTCTGGAGTGCTTTCACCAATGCGTCACTCCATATCCCTGATGAGGTCGAGCAGTTCGCCGGTCTCGGTACCGGCATACGCTGCTTTCATCGACTCGACTGCGGCACGAAATGGCGCCTTGTCGGGGTAAGTGACGACCACGCCGGCTTCCTTGACGGTCGCAAGCGACTGTTCGGTTTCCGCGAGCCATAGATCGCGTTGGTAGTCCACCGATTCGCTGGCCGCCCGCATCAGCCAGCCCTGCTCCTCGGCGGACAGGTCATCCCAGATCCGCTTGCTCATGAGCAGGACATCGGGCACGAAAGTGTGTTCGTCGAGGGACAGAAACCCCGCCGCTTCGTAATGCCGCATGCGTTGATACGTCGGCGGATTGTTCTCTGCGCCATCAACAACACCCTGTTGCAGCGCGGTATAGATTTCGCCGAGCGAAATGGGTGTGGGACTGCCACCAAGCTCGGCCACCATGCGCACCGAGGTCTGGCTTTTCATCACCCGGATTTTCAGACCCTCGAGGTCGGCCGGCGTATTGATCGGGTGCTTGTTCGTATAGAAACTGCGGCTGCCTGCATCGTAGTACCCGAGACCCTTGAGGCGGGCGACATGCAGCGAATCAAGCAACCGCTGCCCGATGTCAGAATCCAGGACCCGCAGATGGTGGTCACGGTCCTTGAAGATGTACGGGATGCTGAATAGCTTGAGCGTCGGGACAAAGCCTTCCAGCGGACTCGCCGAAACCTTGGTCATGGCAAGCGAACCTATCTGCAGCAATTCGAGCGTCTCGCGCTCCGATCCGAGTTGCCCGCCCGAGTAGATGGCCATACGCATGCTGCCGCCCGAATACTCCTCGAGCCGTTCGCCCATCAGCACCATCGCCCGGTGCACGGTGTGCCCTTCGTCGAGCCCGTGTGCCAGTGTCAGGACTTTTTCGCTGCGCTCCTCGGCGCAGCCGGCCAGCAGGCACACGCCCGCCAGCCACAACAACCAAGCCGCTTTTCTTACTTCAGCTGGCATATATCCAGGACGTTCATGTCCGTGTAGTCGAGGTTTTCGCCGCCCATCGCCCAGATGAACGAGTAGTTGGCGTTGCCGCAACCCATGTGGATGGACCACGGCGGCGAAATGACCGCCTCATCGTTGTGCATGACGATGTGACGCATGCTGTCGGGCTGGCCCATGAAGTGAAAGACGCGCTCGTTCTCGCCGAGCTCGAAATAGAAGTACACCTCGGAGCGGCGATCGTGCAGATGCGGCGGCATGGTGTTCCAGACACTGCCGGGGTTGAGGATCGTCAGGCCAAGCAGAAGCTGCGCCGACTTGCAGGTCTCCGGCACAACGTATTTGTAGATCGTGCGATCGTTTGACTCTTCGAGCGAGCCAAGCTTGACCGGGACCGCTTCCCTGATCGAAACCTTGGTGAGGTCGAAACGCGCATGCGCCGGCGTCGACACGAGGTAATACTTTGCAGGCGACGCGCTATCGTCGCTGGAGAAGGTAACTTCCTTGCTGCCCATCGGGATGTATAGTCCGTCCCGCGGTTCAAGCTCCTGCGTATCGCCGTCAACAACGACCTTGCCCGCGCCCGTGCCTACGTTGATCACACCGAGTTCACGGCGCTCGAGGAACGGCGCACCGGCAACCGGCTCTGCCTGCTCCGGCAATGCAACCGCTGACTTCACCGGCGCCGCACCACCAACGACCATGCGCTCATTGTGCGTGTAGTTCAGGCTGATCTGATCAGCCACGAACAACTCCGTAACCTGGTAGAGATCGCACAGCGCTTCATTGCTGATGCCATCAATCATGGAGGGATGGGTGGCCTGGTAGGTCTTCTTGAACATGTCGAATCTCTGGGTTGGGTCTGTCCGTATGGTAACCGGTGTCATTTTATAATGCAAAAGCGGATAAATGTCTATCTCGGGCTTTAGTCGGGTGGTTTTCTCGATGATTCGCGCCGCACCAGCGCAGGAATCGTCTCGGTCGGGGTGACCTCAATACCCGGGTCATGCGCAGCGCGCAGCAACTGACGTGCGGCAAGCCGGCCGATCTCCCGGGATGGCGTTTCCACTGTGGTCAGGCGCGGCCAGACGCGTGTGGCGGTCTGGAAATTGTCGAATCCAACGACGGTAAGCTGCTCAGGAACACGCAAACCAGCAACGAGCGCCGACTGCATAACGCCTGCCGCCATTTCATCGTTCGCAGCGAAAATTGCCGTGGGCATCGGGTCGAGATCGATCAGTTCGGCGCCGCGGGCAAGCCCGGATTCGAAGGTGTAGTCGCCCTGCGCCACGTATTTTTCCGGCAAGGTAATGCCATGTTCAGCAAGCCCCTCTTCGAAGCCCCCGCGACGCTCATGCGCCGAACGGAAGCTGCGGCGTCCCGTAACCATGCCGACATGCTGATGGCCGAGCTCGCCAATATGCTTCCCGGCCTCACGACCACCGATTCTGTCGTTGGTAACGATCATGCGCTCCTCGAGATCGAGGGCAACGGAGGCGATGCGCACGTACTCGCAACCCAGTTCGCGCAACACCTCGGCCAGTCGTTCGTCCTCGGATACTGAAGGTGTCACGACGACGCCGTACAGCTTCTGCAATTCGACAAATTTGCGAGCGTCGTCAAGAAACGTCTCACTCTTGCGATCGCAGGGATGAACGACGAGCTCGAATCCTGTCCCCCGAAGCCCGTCCAGCACGCCCAGCTGTACGTTGACCACATACTGGGGATTCGGGTTGTCGTAAATCAGTCCGACCAGGTAGGAACGCCGGAACGCGAGGCCCCTCGCCTGCGGGTCCGGGCGATACCCGAGCTCGTCGATGATGAGCTGGATCCCGTCCCTCGTCGCCGGATTTACCTGCGGGGACGCATTGATCACCCGGGATACGGTTTTCTTGGAAACTCCTGCTAAATCAGCAACATCGTTGATGGTTGGCTTACGGCCATCGAAATTGCCTTCCTGCCAGCGGCGGCAGGCTGCAAGGTAGTCTTGCCTGGTTTTACGACTTCTTTTTGCCACGCTTGACCGTGTCCGGGGTCGCTCGTTATTTGCCTATGCTACTGCCCGGCCGTCATTGGCTCAAACCTGAGATCGAATTCGCCGTAGGCGCCGAACTCAACCCGCGAACTTGAGGTCACCTGCACTTCGTGAATACCCGTCGACGCGCCCGTCGAAATCAGGGTATCGGCTGGCAGTTCCATGCCACGCTCGGCCGCCAATACAAGAACAAAGCGCAATGCTGCCAATGGCGTACCAGGAATTGCTGCGGCGTTGGCATTGCCAACGACCTCGCCATCGACATAGACCGTCGCCGGCATTTCATCGAATGCCTTGGTCTGCCACTCAGGTATCTCCGGCCCGAGGAGCAGGCCCGCGTTATTGCCAAAGTCAGATGCGACGACTGCCGGGCCCAGGCTGTTGATATCAAAGATCGGGCTGCTCGCGATTTCGACGCCGACGTGAAGGCCGCCGACCAGCGCGGCGACGTCCGACTCTGACCAATCGCGACGTACGGGGGCGACATCCGCGGCGAGCCGGATGACGAACTCGGCCTCGACAGCCGCGAAGCCTCCGACAAAGACCGGCATCGTTATTGTCGAGCCCGATGACAAGTAGTGCACCTGAGATCCGAAGATCGGACCTGCGAGGCGCTCAACCGCATAACGTTCGCGGGCCGCCGGCGGCAGCATGCCGACCTTCCAACCGGCAACGCGATCCGGCCACCGGGCGATCGACGCGTCCTGTATGCCATAGGCCCGGGACATCGACTCGGGCACATCACCGGGAAACTCGCTTAACGGCGTGGCATTGGTCCTCGCATCGACCAGCGCCCGCGAGATCGCGTCATCACTTTCCGGTACGTTGGCAATCGACAATTCGCCCTCCTTCTGCAGCGATATGTCTCACTGATACGGCAAAGCATACGCGAAATGATACCGGTGTCAATTTTGTGTATCCTATGATCAGATCCGGGAAACAAGAGATCCGATGATGCGAAAACGTCGATACCGCCACACCCTGCCCTGCCTGTCCGCCTGCATTCTGCTGGGCGCCCCGCCGGCCATTGCATCGGCGGTTAGCCTGCCGGATATCCTGACGAAAGACTCGACCGGGTACGGTTCCTACCTGCCTGACTTTTCCTACGCGGGTTATCGGAACGGCGAAGCCGACCCGCCCATCGCGACGGGCGAAGTAATTCTCGTCGACGACTTTGGCGCCGTGCCCGACGACGCAGACGATGATACCCGGGCAATCCAGGACGCCGTCGCCGAAGCGCATACGGTGGACGGACCTGTAATCGTCCGCTTCTCTGCCGGCCGTTACCGCATTACGGATGTCATCAGGATCGAGCGTTCCAACATTGTTCTGCAGGGTCGCGGTTCGGGTGCCGGCGGCACAACCTTGTGGTTCCCGCGCCCATTGGAGCAGGTTTACAAGGGCAAGTCGCTCGACGAATTACGCAAGTACATCGTCGATCTCGACAAACGCCAGCGCGAACCCGACAAGAATCTTGATGAGTATTTCTCGGAGTACTCGTGGAGCGGTGGCTTCCTGTGGATCCAGAAACGAGGCACTCGCGCTGCACCGTACCTTGTGTCATATGACCCGGAAATCGAGGTGCTTGCCACCATCGCTTCCGGGCAGCGCGGTCAGACCTCGCTCGAGGTATCAAGCGCCCGCAAGTTGAAGGCCGGTGACATCGTGCAGTTGCAGTGGCTGAATCGCGAAGGGCCCAATGCAGGCATCATTCGATCACTGTACGGCGAGGCGGCCGGTACGGCCGGCTCGCATCACTGGTCGTTCCCGGAGCGGCCATTGGTACGGCAAACCTCGCGAATCAAGTCCGTCGACGGCACTACCGTTACGTTGGCCGACCCTCTCCTGCATGACGTCAATGCATCCGTTCCCGCACAGATCGCGGCGTGGGACGGCCTTGTCGAAGTGGGAGTCGAGGACCTGCACCTGGAGTTTCCGAATGCGCCCTGGTTTGGGCATCATATGGAACAGGGCTACAACGGCATCTATTTCACGTCAGCGTTTGATTCCTGGGCGCGCAACATTCGCACGACGAATGCCGATAGCGGCATTCTGAGTTACAACAGCGCGAACCTGACCTACCGAGATATCACCAGCGATGGAACGCGCCGCGCGCACTACGGCGTCCATATGGGCAATGTGCACAATGTGCTGGCCGAGAACGTCAAGGTCATGAATCCGGTACTGCATTCGCTGACCTTCAATACGCAGTCGACCAAGTGCGTGTACAAGAATGCGGAAGTGTTCGTTAATCCAGTCCTCGACCAGCATGCTGGCGCGAATCACCAGAACCTCTACGACAACGTGACACTGCACTCGAGCGCGACGCAGTCCGGGGACGGTCCGGTCGCTGTCGTATTCGACGGTAGCGGCGCAGGCTACTGGCAGCCCGGCCATGGATCTTTCAATACGACATGGAATCTCCGCGTGCTGATCCATGCAGGTGCCTACGCTGATGAGACAGTCAGGCTGCTCGGGGTCGATGAGGGGCCGAATGCACGTATCGTCGGCCTGCACGGCAATCGCGAGTTCTCGCTCGACTATCGACCGGCTCCTTATACCGAACGTCTCAACGAGGAGCTCGTGCTGGTGCCATCGCTATACGACTACCAGTTGCGCAAACGCCTGAATAGCCGCGACTGACTGCCAGTCAGGGCTCGACATATCGTTGCTTCGCTGTGCGGCTAGAATGTGCGCCCGCCCATGGGAACCGATGCCGACCCTCGCGCTCACGCCAGGTGGCGCCCGCCGTCCATGTGAATAACGCGCCCCGTCACGTAGCCGCTGCCGAGCAGATAGTCGACCTGGTGCTGCATTTCGTCCAGACCGCCTTCGCGCTGCAGCAGGCTTTTGCGCAGCGTTTTCTCGCGGTACGCCTCATCGTCGTCGTCATTAAACAAAACCAGCGCCGGCGCGATGCTGTTGACCTTGACGTCGGGCGCCAGCAACGCCGCGAATGACAGCGTCAGGTTATCCTGCGCCGCCTTGCTCGCTGCATAGGCGATGTGCTTTTTGCTGCCGCGTCCGGACACGTAGTCGCCGAGATGGACGATGTCGGACGGTGCGCCGGCCTTCAGTAGATCAGCGAGGCCCAGGTTGATGCGGTACGGCGCAGTAACGTGCACGGCCATAGTCCGGCTCATGATTTCCTCGGGCGGATAGTCGGCCTTGTCGGGCAGCCAGTCCGAGGCGTTGTGAATGATGGCTCGCAGACTCTTGTGCTGTGCGGCCACGACATCGATCAGCGCCTGCACCTCTGCGGACTCATAGAAGTCACAGCGGTGCAGTTCGACACCGAGCTCTGCCAGTTCGTCGATACTGTCTCGCTTAGAACGGTAGGTACCGATCACCGGTTGGCCGCGACTGATGAAGGTGCGCGCCAGGTGCAGGCCGACGCGTTGGCCCACGCCGGTGATCAGGATCGGATTCATGAATTCAGATTTACGGATTCAGGAATTCCGCCCGCGTATGGATGTTCTTTTCAAAACAGCCGCCCAGTGCGGTCGTGCTGGTCTGTGAATTTGAATCCATGACGCCCCGGGATTTAACGCAGTAGTGCGTCGCATCGATGCTGACGGCGACGTCTTCCGTGCCCAGTAGCGCCTGAAGAGCCACGAGAATCTGGCGCGTGAGCCGCTCCTGCACCTGGGGGCGCTGAGCAAAAAAGCGCACAAGGCGATTGATCTTGGAGAGCCCCACTATCTTGTCCTTGGGGATGTAGGCGACTTTTGCGACGCCGTCGATGGTCACAAAGTGGTGCTCGCAGGTACTGACCATCTCAATGTTCCGTACCTTGACCATCTCGTTTGCACCCATCTTGTTGTCGATGAGCGAGAGTCGCGGAAATTCGCTGTAGTCCAGTCCAGCGAAGATTTCCCGCACGTACATCTTGGCGATGCGGTGCGGCGTCTCCGCCAGCGAGTCGTCGGTCAGATCGAGCCCGAGCGTTTCGACGACCTCGCGCATCAGCGCTTCGATACGGCGGTACTTCTGCTCGGCAGAAAGCCCGTTGTCGATCATCGGGGTTTCAAGCCCATGCTCCACCAACGTATCGCGCACCAGGCGCGCTTCGTCGCTCAGCAGGGCTTCTTTTTCCGCCGCGGCGGCGTCCTTGATCGCGGACAGGCGAATGGCTTCGGGGCTCATGATGCTTTCTCCAGTAGACGCGGCATGGCTGCATGCTGCGCATGATGTTCGAGGGCCAGCGATACCGAATCGGCAAAGCGCAGCGCGTGGGGCTTCTCAATCGTGACGGAGGCCCGCTGGACGCTCGCGTCAGCGCTGCAGATGGCCAACACGTCGCCGACCAGTTTTTCGAGCAGCAGGAACTGCCCATCTTCGACAAGCTCTATGATCGCCTTGGTAATCGTCTTGTAGTTCAGTGCATCCTCAACACGATCATCGAATACGCCATCTGCCAGGGTGTAGGCGATTTCAGCGTTGACGACGATGTCCTGTTTCTTCAGACGCTCTTCGGGGTTGAAGCCGATGAACGTTCGAAGGCGCAGGTTGTGGATGCGAATAGTTGCTACCTTCCGTGTCATTCGTTCTGCTCCGTTTCCAGTCCAGCTCCTCGCACTCAGGTCGAAGTGCCGGGAAGCGCGTTAGATTCGAGGCACTGATTCTGAACTAGAGAGCGGTAGGACGGTGTAACAGTTGGTAACGGAGGTTGGGCGTTTGCTCCTCGACTAAGACCGCTGGTCCCTGACTTGGTGAGCAAACCCTGGCAGCAATGGACAGCATTGTCGCAAGGATGAGATTGAGATCGTTGACAGCGCGGCGCGCAATTATAATTAATATTTTAACTTTGTTTCGAAAAGCAACTGGACAGCGCCCTCAAAGGAATGAATGCGTATCGCAACACGCTGCGCGAATTGGCGAAGTGAAAGAACCGATCTGGCTCATCAGGTCGGCAGTCTTTGCTGTCCATAATATGATGATCGCCCGATTTGGCGGAACCGATGGAATTCGTGACGAAGGCCTTTTCGAATCCGCCCTGGACCGGCCAGCCAATATTTATCACAACGACCGCATGGCTCGAATTACGGGGGTACGGTCAAATTGATGAGCGCGAGTACGCTATTTGGCTGGCTCGTAGTATCGAGACACCTTAGCTATCCGTCCGAACGCGGGCGTCGTTGGAGGAGGCGTCCGGAAGGATGGGGCTCCCTTTGGTCGGCCTGTCGTCGGCCTGCGACCTCCTCGGAGCGAACTGCCGACCGGTCCGATGGAACCGTCATGCTAATCGGCTGCAAGCCTCTCAGGGGGGGGTACGGTTCGTAGGCGTTTTCGCCGTGACTTTGGACATCCAGGTTCGGAAGATTAGCAGCCCCAACAGATTCTGCAATTCACGATTCAGAGATTTATTGGATGGAATTGGATGGATAAATCGTGAGTTACTTCAGTATTCATCCAAAGACGAGCGTCACCGGGGTGAGTACAAGACACACAACAATCATGTCGAGGCCATCGGCCCGGACGGTGAGAGCACCGGCATTGTGTTTGAGACGGCATCGCCGTTCGATACGCCGCACCTGATGGGCGAACTTGTGCAGTGGGCGAACGACAATCTTGAAAGCGGCGAACTGCACAAGCTAATCGTCATTGCGATCTTTGTCGTCGTGTTCCTTGCCATCCATCCGTTCCAGGACGGCAATGGACGACTTTCGCATGTCCTGACAACGTTACTCTTGCTACGTGCCGGATACGACTATGTGCCCTATAGCTCGCTCGAAAGTATCATCGAACAAAATAAGGACTCCTATTACCTGGCATTGCGCCGCACGCAGGTTACGATCAGAAATGAAGATCCGGAGTGGAACCATTGGCTCGATTTCTTCCTGGATGCGTTAGCGCAACAAAAAGTGCGTCTTCAAAAGAAGATTGACCGCGAGCGCATTGTACTCGGTGACCTCCCTGACCTCTCGGCAAAGATCCTCGAATTGACGCGAGAACGCGGACGTATAACGGTTGCCGAAGCAACAAAGTTGACGGGTGCTAACCGCAATACGATTAAGGACCATCTAAGCGCCCTGACCCGCGCCGGTCACCTTTTACGGCATGGCAAAGGTCGTGGCACGTGGTACGGGCTGTGACGATGATTGAGACGGGGCGCAATGATCTAGCGATGAGAGCCATTGCCAGAGGTCGGCCGCTTCGTGCTAGATGATTGAAATATGCAGCTCACGCTTGTTTTCTATCGCCCTGAGTTCGATTTACGCGCATACGGTCGTACAGATTTTCCACTGCATCGCTGCCGGTCTTCTCAAACGCGAAAGGAAACGCGGCGTGCACGGCGCATACTGCGGCCGCCCTAAGTAGCGCACCGCTGAATGAAAGTGCGGAAAACAGGTGCTGCGAGTAAGTTTCACCTACGGACGCAGGATGCGCGGTAAACGGATTGCCAACCTTCATTGTGACCTCAAACTCCGACCGCCTGGTCGTAGCCACTCAGCGCGCCGTAACTTACTGAAAAATAAGGCCTGATAGACGGCGCTCGTTGACCAACTTTCAGCACGTTGCACAACAATGCACAACTTTCGTCGGAATTTTGTCGGAAGCTAGTGGATCAAGCTCTCGTAAGGAATCCTAAGACCTTTGTGCAGCTTCTTGATCATGGGCAGCGTCAGATTCCGCTTCTTGTTCAACACCTCTGACACACGCCCACTTGCTCCGATATAGGGCTCCAGGTCCTTGCGGGACAGGTCATTTTGTTCCATCAGAAATTTGATAGCCTCAATCGGATCTGATGCAGGGATCGCGAAGTGCTCCTCTTCGTATTTCTCAACGAGAAGCATCAAAACGTCCAATTCGTCGCCCTTTGGCGTACCGGACTTCACGCCCCACAGTTCCTCGATGCGTTCTAGCGCACGATTCAATTCACGGTCGTTTTTGATAGGTTTCAGCTTCATCACTAATCTCAAATATTCTCAATATCGTCAATCTCGTCGTACTCTTTGTGTGTCCCTACGAAGCGAATTAGCATGCCGTGTCGGGCGTAATCTGTCAGGACCACTATTCGGTACTTGTTACCGCAGATATTAAAGACCACGCGGTTGTTCTTCAGAATGCTCGCGTTGCGTAGGTCCGCCTTTAACTCGTGCGGAGAGTTCCATTCCGCTGATGCACAGAAGTTGTACCACTCCGTCATCTGCTTATTGGCATCTCTGTACTTCGGGCTGCTTTCCCAAAACCTCCTTAGCCTGGACTTCGCTATTACCCGCATCCATATACGCTACCAGACTCCCACTATGGGAGCAATAAGAAAACTCCCATTTTGGGAGTTTTCACTTGTGGGGCAGCACGTCCGGTGGTGCTCTACGTACCAGGGGAACCCAATGAGTGACATTGGTTCAGCGTGGAAGGGTGCTATGGCACGTGCTGGGATTACGGAATTTCGGTTCCACGATCTTCGCCACACTTGGGCGAGCTGGCACGTGATGAATGGCACAAGTCTGCAGGAGCTGATGGATCTGGGTGGATGGAAGTCGTACGAAATGTTGCTTCGCTATGCCCACTTGGCAGCAGAGCATTTATCCAGTGCGGCGGCTCGAATCGAACGGCAGCTCGAAGTTGTGGATAAAAACGCTACGATTTCGCTACGTTGACAAAACAAAGGGCCCGCCGAAATTGGCAAGCCCTATCGAAATTGGCGCGCCCGGAGAGATTCGAACTCCCGACCGCCTGGTTCGTAGGCAGGTGGTCGAGTATCAGTAAGTTCTTGACTTGGTGGGGATACGCATAGGAAAGCTCGGTAATATCTGGCGGAATCGTGCGCGACAATGCCCTGTATTTCGGTGCCTGAAAGTCAATTTATTACCGGAATACTAAGATCTCCATTACGGGTGCATCGAGATCTTTGAATGCGCGAGAGCTCGCGCTTACAAGTACACTGAACTGCTAAATTAGGTGCCGCAATAGTCGCTCCAAGATACATTCACAAATAGCGATGTAGGATTATCGCTATTCACAAATGCGCTGTTTCCTCGCTCGCGACGCAGCTTTTCTAGACTGTCGTAAGTCAGTCGAGACTGGGTACAAGCAGCTGCGAATTCCTCGTCGGAGTATTCGTACATCTTCTTGTACCGATCTATTGCTGGTACCCCGCCGAGAGTGTCACTGCGAAGAAGCGCTACCAGCGCATATTCTGCCGCTCTGATGTGGGCGCTGCTCGCGACTTCTTCGCTAGCCCGAATCTTCCCCTTCGCAATCAGGCTGTAAATGTCAGCCATGTTTATAAGCGCAAAAGTCGAGCCCTGGATAGTCGCCTCCTGGTACCAGTAGAGACTATCGCTATAGTTGGTGTGAGTGAGCCTGTGGCCGAGATGTTGCTGTGCGGTCATGTCGCCGGCACGAGCTTGTTCTTCTACAAACGTGATATTCAGACCACTGAATGGATCCTCGTAGTTATCCACATAGTGGTAACCGTGGGACTCTTCCCATGTTCTCCCGACCAGTTGCTCTTTGTTCGTGGGTTGTCTGAGCGTGCTGTCTGTCGGTAAGGAATCAAGCTCTTCCTCATCTGAAATATCTGACGCTGGCATATTGGCGGCAACTTCAGAATCCGGTGCCCTAAGAGAACCGCTATGCGGCGATGATGTGTCGGAGGAGAAGCCAAGAATCCTTACAAGGATAACTAGCGCTCCGACGGTCAAGATTGCCGCGAGAATTTTGCTAGCACGTCGCATTTGCAAATATCCATCAGTTGATGTTACTTAATACCCCCACATTTGTTCGATAAGTCCCATAACCTGTTGATTTGCACGGAAAACTGACCCGGGATTGAGTGCAAATCAACAAGCATCCTTCTTGGGGCGCTCGCAAGATCCGCGACAAGCTGATCCGGGAGTTCCCGATGATCAAGCCACCGGCGGTGAGCACCGTTCATGCGGTACTTGACCGCAACGGCCTGGTGAAGCGCAAGAAGCGGCGCCGCTACAAGGCCGAGGGGACAACGCTCATCGGCGCTCACGAGCCCAATGGCCTGTGGTGTGCCGACTACAAGGGTGAGTTCATGCTCGGCAATAAGAAGTACTGCTACCCACTGACGATCTCCGACTACAACTCCCGTTACCTGCTCACCTGCGAAGGCCTCAAGTCCACCAAGTCAGAATTTGCCTTTACCGTTTTTGAAAGAGCCTTCAGGGACTACGGCCTGCCCGAGGCGATCCGAACCGATAACGGCGTACCCTTCGCCTCCGGCAACGCGCTCTTCGGCCTCACACGGCTGTCCGTCTGGTGGCTACGTCTCGGTATCAGCCTGCAACGCATCAAGCCCGGTCACCCTGAACAGAACGGCCGTCACGAACGCATGCACCTGACGCTCAAACAGGAAGCCACCAAGCCAGCAGCGTTCAACTTCCTGCAGCAACAGGAGCGCTTCGACCGCTTCATCGAGGTTTACAACAATGAGCGACCACACCAGGCCCTGGGCGGCGCTTACCCGGGGGATCTGTATACACCTTCAGCTCGAGAGTACGCGCCGCCGGAAGAGCCTGATTACCCGTTCCACGATCGCGCTATCCGTGTCACCAGCTGTGGTCGCATCTGCCTCCACCGACGCAAAATCAACCTCTCGACCGCCTTCGCCGGCCAAACCGTGGGCGTTACAGAGGTCGACGACGAAATCTGGCGCGTCAGCTTCCTGGAGTATGATCTGGGATACTTCGATAATGAAAGGGGCCGGGTGGAACCCGGCCCCAATCCGTTCGTACCGGACAAAGTGTTAACCATGTGTCCGGAATAAGATGTAAACCATGTGACCGGTTTACACCCTTGTCAGATGGCGCGCCCGGAGAGATTCGAACTCCCGACCGCCTGGTTCGTAGTTAGCCACCCAAAACGTAAGCAATTGTAATCATTAGCAAACTGCAGGGCGCCCGTTGCACCAGATGCCCTACTCTGCACAGCGGTGCGGAACTGATTCACGCAAAATTCCCGCAAGCCCTTGGTCGCGCGGCTTCAATTAATACCTGCCTTCGGAGCTCGCCATTTTGTTCATAAGTAACTGAATTAACAACAACTAATCGGCGCGACATTCATTGCAAATTCAGTACTTAGCACAACCGCGCAGCACTCAGTCACACAAATCTCACGCAGTCGCCTACGATCTGAATCGTCAATTCGACCAAGAAGGCGAGTTTTTCGACCGTTTGCGATACATTCTCAAGACGTACAAAAAAACGGTCGCACTTTCACGATCAGAATCTTATCGCTAAACTGTGTCAGTTCTTGCCCATCCTCAAACGCCGCGTACTTGACCGTTGCCGCAATGCTGGATCTTTCCGGGATTAGGATCTCGCAGGGCATATCCTCTTGAGCAATACAGTGGCCGATACTATATCCTACATTCTTCCAGTTTCGCTCGCCTGCAGTGACCTCGAAAACCCCTGCTGGAACATTAAATCCGCCTTTGTCGTCAGGCCAAACGTCCCGTTGAACACACAGCGGCTCAGCCGTCAGGTTGCGCACTCGAATTTCGAATTGTTGTTCGTCGTCATTGGCTGCCGAAATGAATTCATAAGCGGACTTTTCTGCGAACTGCCCTTCTATTGAGATACGACCGGATTCCTTGGGCACCAACATTGAACACGAGGAGAGACAGATTAGAAGCAGTACCAAGATGCTTCTCCGACTAGTTCTTATTCTTATCATTTCGGAGGACTCCCAAACGCCAATTCAAGTACTTTGTCCGGATTCTTAATTGACTCCGCAACGGCCAGGCCTTTGTAAACACTTATGACACTTTTTTTATGAACTCCCAAAATGTAAGGAACTACTCCGTTTTTGGTTGGATGCTCCAAGTATGCTGAGTGTCCGGATTCATGACCGAACGCCCAAGTTCGATAGGACATATTCTTGTGTCCGCTATGTTCCTTATTGATGTACACAGTAACAAGCCTCGAATCATCATCTCTTCTATAGGTTCATCCGAAACAACCTGCAGTGGTCGCAGCAGCGTAGATCTGCCGCTTTCCGCTACCCTTCTTCTCACTTACGTACTTAACTCAGCTGCCTAAAGCTCCTGCATCGGTATTGGTGAAAGCCCTCAGTTTCGACGAATGAGCATTATCCCTGCTGTCACCATAAGAATTGAAATCAGCACCACACAGGTCGCAATTGCATTGATCTCCGGCGTTATCCCGGTCCTCATCACGGACCAAATATACATTGGGAGCGTGTTCTCTCGTCCGCCAACAAAATAGGCGATCCCGAGGTCGTCGAATGACATTGTAAATGTCAGCAAAGCGGAGCCTACCAATGTAGATCGGATATTTGGCAGCGTGACCAGAAAAAACGTTTGAATCGGCGTAGCACCCAGGTCCATTGCCGCCTCGTCAATATTTTTGGAATAAAGTTGCATTCGTGCAAATACGTTGCTTAGTACAATTGCTGACATGAATGCACCGTGTGAAATCATTATGGTTGTCAATCCCATCCTCACATTCGCCGAATTGAGCATATTCAGGATTCCAATTCCAAGAATCATCGCAGGCAATGATGCAGGCATCACAAAGAAACTCCGCAGTGCCCTCTTCCCATGAAAGTTCCACCGTGACAGCGCCAGCCCGATCGGTACGCCTATAAGTTGCGACACGACGATAGCGCCGATTGCAACTTTGACACTGTTTACAAGCGCCTCAATCAGGAGCTCATTTTGAAACGCTCTGCTGTACCAGTCCAATGTCCATGATGTTAGAGGGAAGGTGGTAATGTCATTCGAGTTAAAGCTGAATACTATTAAGATAACGAGCGGAACGTAAATAAATAACAGCGAGACTGCGGCGAGCGACGTTACGAGTATCGTCGACGCGGATGGGTCAGCACGGTTCTTTCTTGTGCCACCTTGTGCGGGCCCGCAATTATTAGACGTGCTCGAAGATTTACTCAACTTTCAGGTCTCTTGACGCTTCTATGCGATTTGAAATCGCAATTAAACTAATGAACATGATCAGCAGAAGTACAGTAAGAGCCGCCCCTAACGGCCAATTAAGCGCCGATCCGAATTGCGTCAATATGACATTGGCTGCCATTGTTGAGCTCGGGCCACCGACTAAAATCGGTGAAACGAAGTCGCCCGCCGCGTGACAAAAACACAAGGTAAATCCTGCGACGATCCCAGGAGTAGCCAATGGCAATGTGACCTTTCGGAAAGCGACCACGGGACTTGCTCCGAGATCTTTTGCCGCTTCACGAACACTTGCGGGAATTTTTTCGAGAATCGCGACAATCGGTATCACCATCAACGGCAACGAGACGTAACCTATCGCCAGAATCAGCGCAAACTCATTGAATAGAAGATACTGCAGTGGCTCGTCGATCATGCCAATCCACAAAAGAAGCGAATTTAGTGCCCCCTCGCTGCCCAGGATGTTTCTCCATGCAAACACCCTTAGCAAGTATGAAACCCACATCGGTATCAGGACCGCCATATAAATGAGCATTCGCAGCCGGGCCGATGTCAGCTTGTATGCAATAAAGTAGGCCAGAGGAAATCCGACAACTAGACACAGCAGGCATGCCAACAGGGTTACCCGCACTGTTCGAATCAATACGCTGGCGAACTCAGGCTCGGTAAAGAGCCTGATGTAGTTTCCGAACTGAAAGTCCGGATGATGGCCCGGAAAGTCCCGCGAGTAAAAGCTCAATATCAGTAATGCGATCAACGGGACGACAGCGACGGTAGCCCAGAACACTGCAGAGGGTGAAATCAACAAAAAGAAATTTCGCCAATGATTTGTCGTCCGATTCACAAATCTAGTCCTTCGTTCGTTCGCGCTCCGAAAAAATCGTGACACTATCGGTATCCAATGAGAGTTTTGCGCGCTGGCCAGAGCTCGGCAGGATTGACGAGTCAAATGAAGATGACAAGGGTATCGATACTGATAACGGAGCATCGCCTCCAATATCGAACAAAACATGAGCGGAATTGCCCCTGTACATCAATTCCAGAAACTCTCCGACAATGACCGTGTTTCCGGGAGTTACGGTGTCATCAGCATCTATCACAGAGATTCGCTCCGGTCGTATCGCAACTACGACGTCATCGCCGAGTTGATGCTGCTCGCCCTCGGCCGGTACAAAAACCTGATCTTTGCCAATCTTTAATCGAACCAGTCCGTCTGATTCGCCCAGCACCTTGGCGGCGATCAGGTTCGAGGAGCCGACGAAGTCCGCCACGTACGGCGTGGCCGGATTATCATAAAGCCGCGCCGGCGTATCGAGCTGCACCAATTTGCCGTCTTGCATGACCATGACACGATCAGACATTGACAGTGCTTCGGATTGATCGTGCGTCACCATTATAAACGATACACCCAATTCTCGATGGAGCTGGCAAATCTCAACCTGCATGGCCTCGCGAAGCTTGAGGTCCAGCGCCGACATCGGTTCATCCAGCAATACGAGTCCTGGCCTCAAAACCAGTGCCCGCATAAGCGCAACACGCTGTCGTTGACCGATCGATAATTCGTGAGGCTTTAGATTCGCTTTATGCGAAAGACGAACCGTTTTCAGTGCAGCATCTACGCTTTCGCGAATCTCGCTCTGGCTCATGTTGGCGAGGCGAAGACCGAATGCAATGTTCTGTTCGGCCGTCAGATGCGGAAATAGCGCATAATCCTGAAATACCATTCTCACCGGGCGCTTGTTCGGCGGGGTGCCTGTAACGTCGTTGCCGTCGATCAATACTCTTCCAGCGGTCGGATACTCGAAGCCACCGATCATTCGCAGTGTTGTGCTCTTGCCACACCCAGATGGGCCTAGAATTGTTAGAAATTCACCCTCTCGTACACTCAGGTTCAGATTCTCGACCGCAACGTAGCCGTCATTGAATACCTTCCTGATTGCTCTGAGCTCAAGGCTTGCCGACATAGATTCTAATCGCACCCTGTTAGTCGGGAGTTGATATCTTCACCGCATTCCAGGTATCCGTCAGCGCGTCCAGGCGCTCGGGCTCCCGGTGCAGTACGAGATTGTCCAAGTAATCTGGATTATCGAGGTGCAACGCAGAGAACCGCTCGGGAGCCAGGCATCCGCGAAGCCCGGACGGATTCACCCCTGACAAACCCGACCAGTTGACGATCTTGCATTGTCCATCTGGGCTGGCAACGAAATTCAGATACTCGTAGGCACAGTCGATATTCTCCGCACCTTTCATAAGCATGAACGCATCAACGAATCCGTCGGCGCGTTCCTCCGGAATAAATTCAACAAATGGCAATCCACGCGCGTTAAGTTCGGCAACCTGGTATCCGCTCCATGTATTCGACAGCCACGCCTCACCCGAAGCTAACAGGTTGATGTGGTCTCCCGGTTGTGTCCAATAAGAGCGAACATCCTTCTTCTGCTCAATCAGCTTTTCCTTCACCGCTGCAAGCTGCTCATCGGTGAGGTCAAATACATTTACGTCGTTACCAAAAAGCATCCGGGCAACGATATAGATGGTCGTCTTGTCGTCCCACATAGCGATCTTGCCGCTGTAAGATCCGTCGAAAAACGTCTCAACTGATGTTGGCGGAGGACTCACCAAGTCAGACCGGTACATGTAGGGAATGGCGCCCCAGGTAACAGGCTGCGACAGAATTTGCCCGTCACCCATCGTGACCGACGGATGCGTCTGGAAACGCTCGAAAATCCCGTCAAATTCGGTCAAGCGTTCCCGCTCTAGCGGAACGAACTTGTCCATCTTCCAGAATACAGTGGACAGATCGAACGATGCACTAACGAGATCATAGTTCGCACCAAGTGCGATCTTCGCGATAATTTCGTCATTCGAGCCAACCAGGGTCGCCCTGACATTGCACCCGGTTTTATGCTCCCAGTCCTGCACGATATCGGGGTGTGCAAACGTGACATAGGTCAATAAGTGAAGATCCCTCTCGGAGTCACCACCTGAGCACGCAGCACATAAAAGGATACATGCAATTCCAAGTGCGCTGAACCGTAGGTCGAGGCGCAATTTTTTGTGCAGCAACATTAGCTTCCGAAGTCATACCTGAACTCGACGCCCGCCCATCGCGGGGGGCCATAGGATTTCAAGTTATAGCCGAAAGCACTAATGTCATAGACGTAAACGACGTAGTCTTCATCAGTCAAATTTTGCCCGAAGACGGCGACCTCCCAGTTGTTGTCACTGGCGAAAGCAATCCTTGCTCCTACGGTCGTATATGACTCACCGAGACTTGTTGGGGCATTTGATCCGGCGAAATACTGTTCTCCGACATGCGAGACGTCGACCTGCATACCGAATTGTCCCGATGACAATTGCCACTCTTTGCGCAACAGACCGTTCAAGGAAAAGTCTGGTGACATTGGCGCCTTACGGTCGACCAACTGTCCGGTTGATAGCCCGAAGTCCTTAACTGTCGTGTCCAAAAAACTGGCGCCCAGGTTTAGTAGCCAACCTTCAGCTGGAACGGTGGTCAGTTCAATTTCAGCTCCGGAAACCTCAGCGTCCTGGTTCGAAATGACAGCGGCAAGTCCGCGAAGGTCGAAAGCCTGATAATCCTTGTAGTCGTAATAGAACACACTGGAGTTCAATCGCGCATTTCCGTCAAACATTGTTGCCTTGAGCCCCAATTCGTAACTTGTCAGGATCTCGGCCTCAAAGCGCATTTCAGGCACTGGGATCGCGCCGTCTATCGACGCATTGAATCCACCCGACTTGTGGCCACGCGTGATGCTGCCATATATAAGCGTGTCATCAGCGGGCCTCCAGTCGAGCGCCAGTTTTCCAGCCCAGTCTCCTTCACTGTAGTGTGTCAGTTCCCCTACGGTCGTACGCGTAAAATCCAGAACTCGTCCGTACCCGACATCCACCTCGTCAACGAAGTTTTCGTGGTTCTTGTCGTCATCGGTCCAACGCAGACCTGCCGTGAGCTTCCACTCTTCGGTCATGTTGAACTCAACGTGCCCGAAAGCGGCCCAAGATGTCGTCGTCGATTCGGCAAGGCTTAGTGATCTGTACCCAAACGGTGTACCTGAGAAGATGGGTACATCCAGCATCTGGAACATCGACGAGTCAATGTCGAGATAATAGAGCCCCGCCACCCAGCTAGTGCGCCCGGCTTCCTTGAAAATGCGCAGTTCCTGGCTGAACTGACTAGCGTCCTGATCAATATCGACAGTTAACAGGGCGTTTGTGGAGCTATCCGACTCCTCGCCGTAATAGATGTCAATATCAGTGTAGTTGCTGACGGCCGTAACCGTCAGATCGCCAAGTTGCCAATCCAGAGTTGCTGTAGCGCCGGAGACACGTCGATCCATGAATCCAACCCTATCCCAAGCACCGGCGTGTACGTCGTTGTCGCTATCGCGATAACCGAGAAAGTCGCAACCGCTACACGTCCCCCAGAAGTTTTCATCGTCTGCCAGATCGTAGCCTAGCCCATTGGCGTCGATTCCCGCTGCAACGTGCTGGTAGACCGCCGCCTTTTCATTGTCGTTAACGGAGTGATACGCACTGATCAACGCGCTGAATGTGTCGCTGGGTTCAATCTGCAAGTGAGCCCTGAAGGCGAGAGAGTCCGCTTCGTGCGCATCCGGGCCGGCCCGATTTTCCGTAATACCATCGTGGTTGTTGGTCATAACAGCAATGCGCCCCGAGACGGTGTCCGAGATTCCACCACCGATGGCTCCTTCGAAGCGGACCTGATTGTGGTCCGCGATTCGAAGTTGGGTGTATCCACTCAAATCACCGGTCGGTTTCCGGCTGACATAATGGAGCAGGCCTCCAGTCGCATTTCGTCCAAATAACGTTCCTTGTGGACCGCGCAACACCTCGACACGCTCGAGATCAAACATCTGGCCACTCGCAGCACCGAGAAAACTCAGGTAAGCCTGATCAACGTAAATCGCGTTGGGGCTCTCCTGGTGCAGGTTGTAGTCATTCTGGGCAACGCCGCGGATAGACAGGAGATTAATTGCACCAGTACCCCCAACAACTCCCACCGAAAGTCCAGGCGTATGTTGAGTAATGTCGACAGTATTCGTGAAACCGAGTGATTTCAGTTGCTCATTCGAAAACGCCGCCACCGACACGCCGACTGACTGCATGTTCTGTTCACGCTTCTGCGCAGTTACAACAATTTCTTCAAGCGTCGCGTCCGCCGCAATTGCATTAGGTGCCATCAATAAAATGGAAAGAGCACCAACGAACCTGGAGTACACGGTGATTCCGTTAGTCATGTCGTCCCCCCCTTGCCAAAACTTGGTTTTTGACCAATTTTTTAGTTTTAGCTGCTCTTAAGTCAGCTGAAACCGCTAATAATTGACATTATCACACCAAACAAAATTAGGTCAATGACCAAGTTTGTTGAAATGCCAGTATTGCGCCGTACGTTGCCAAGCTCCTTACGGTCTGGCACTCTGCATCGTCGGCGTTCACATGATTTCAGGGCCTATGGCGATCAACGAGAAAGAAGCGAGGGAATATCAATCTGCGACAAAACCCGTCGACATCAACCGCAAGAGGAAAGGGCAAATCAGGGGCAAAAAACGCCGGGCCGGCATTCTGCTGGCGGCGAAAGAGCTTCTGATCGAGAAGGGTTACGACGGTATCACGCTCCGGGAGGTCGCGGACGCTGCTGGAATCGGCCTGAGCAATCTCCAGTACTACTATCAAACCAAGAGCGATCTGTTTCATGCGGTTTGCATGCAACTTGCCGATGAGTACATGGGAGACATATCGCACGCGGTACAAACCGCTACCACCGCAAAGGCAACGATGCTGACTGTCGTAGAGCGATGTCTCTATTCGTGGTCGCAGCCCGAGCTATACCTTTGGCTGGCGCTGTATGAACGTTCCTTTCACGATCCCAGCTTCAGGAAGATTAAGGACGAGTCGTACGCAGCAATGCAGGCTTCTGTGGAAAGCGCTTTAAGGCATTCATTGTCCCACTATCCTGAAGAACGTCTTCGAAATATTGCGATGCTCTTGCTCGCACTGCTCGATGGTTTCGTAATACGGCAGTACCCGACCGCAATGAAAGGGGTGGAGCTCTCAGTGCTTGAAAACGAAATCAAGGCAGCGGCGGTAAACCTGATAGAAGATTAGGCGTAATACAAACTGTGGCGTTCAAACTTCGGGTCAGGCAGCCGTACCGGGCATTCAAGCCTTGAGATGACACAACGCGTCTATCGCGTAAAACCAACTAGAGTCCAACCGCTCAAGCGGCAGTAGCATCGTGGTTACCAAGTAGTCACGGACATACTATTTGGGCACCAGTACAGCTTTCTTCAGTACTGACTTCCACCGCCCTCCAACTGGTCGAATTGAGATTTCAATCTTGCCTTCCTCACGCACCTTGGCGGGGATCTCATTTATTACGAGTACAGATTTTGCTTTGTCAGTCGATGGCTTCTTCTGCGACCCATCGACTTCTCTGACGATGTGATACTTCTGGCGAGTCTCAAAGTCAGCCGACTTATCAGCGCCAACGACGCGAAGACGCAATTCCATGTCTAGCTCTTTGGTCAAGCCTTTTCCTGAGAACTCGAGCTCTAGCCACACAGCAAGTCGCAGCATTGAAGGCAGCGCCGCGAGCAGAACGTCACCGCTATACACTCCAATTATCAAGGCCTTTCCATTGTCTTCCCTTCTAACTTGGTCTGCCAATAGTGCTGTAGTTACTTTAATCAATGTCTTTTCTCTACTCGGCTCTAGCCTGTATTCCAAACTCTAATGTCGATTGTGCTGTCACTAGTTGCTTCGTCAGCGGAGCCAAGCTCAACTGTGCCGTCGCTTTCTACAGCCGTATGGGTATCCGCACTTTCTGCCTCAACCGACTTGATGAACGACTGCATAAACTCCTCAAGGTCGACCTGGTCTTCTGAGCCAGGTGCAACCGAAATAGCCATTTCGCCGCCCATCGCAACCAGAAGGTCGCTGATCGTATCGAGTTCCAGATTGCTAGGCTCGGCAAACCACCGGGTGATTTGACTAGGATCCCGGTCAAGAATTATCGCGATTCGCGACTTAGTGAGGTTCTCCGACTTTGCCTTCTTGGCAAACAGTCCAAGTAATTCAGAATAGACCTGGTTGCGCAAGAGTCGACGTGAAAATCGAATGTCTCTCTGACTAATTTTTGAAATATTCTTCATCAAGCGCTCCACTAAACAACTTCGTTGCATCCGATGACTTAAGAGGCGTATATGCGGGGAACAGTTGCTTCCACTCATGCTCAACTGACCGTATCTGATAGAGCCAGTCCGGGTCCGCCTCACTTCCGAGGTCGCCCCGATACTCGAAGAAGAACGCTACGAATACGTCCTTCGCCGCGAAATGGCCGAAAACTCGTATCTGCGGCTCTTCGAGGTGACTCCGCAACGCCCAAACACCTCGTTTCTTTGGCCGTAAGTGCCTCAACAGATCCACTGGCACCCATCTTGATGTTACGAACGACACGAGATCGGCTCTCAGGTCGTCCATCCGTTCGACGTCATCCGTATCTGGATTCTCAAGTTGGTCAATTATCTCTCTGGCTGCGAAGACCCTGCGTCTTACCGCCAGAGCCGTCGATGGTGGGATAATCGGCACCAATTGACCCCGAGCTACCCAGTAAGAAATTTCGTCGCTTATTGACATTTAAGTCAAATTTTAACAGAAAGCAAGTACGGAGATCACGAATCGAATTCGGTTTTATTACCCGGAACCGCGTTTATTTCCCGGCTAAGCCAAAACGAAGAAACCCAACCACCGCTAAGTGATTGGGTTTCCTATCGAAATTGGCGCGCCCGGAGAGATTCGAACTCCCGACCGCCTGGTTCGTAGGCGTACAAGCCGCGAACCGTTTTCTTTCAAATCAGTAAGTTAGATGGCCCGCCCTCTTCGTTTTTGCCGTCAAACGCCGCCGAAAACCGCGAATCGCCGTCTCAACGCTACGTTTTGGCCCTGATTCCCCAGACACTGAAGCTCGTAACTTGGAAAGAGTAAGCACTCGACATTAGGCACACATACTTTCCAATTGACACAATAACCTAAAAATAGTACAACCTAATAACCTAACTACTGCACAACACAATTACCTAGAACGAGTACAACCAAATAACCTAGTAATTGCACTAGAGTACGACTTGGAAAATGGCAACGCCTTCGGAAAAACTGGCTGAATCTCTAGAAGCTCTGAAAGAGCTTCAGGATATGGGCGTCGTAGCGGTCCGCTCTGCCGATTTGAGTCGAACTCATAGAGAACGCCTGCTCAAAAACGGCTTTTTACAGGAAGTAATGAAGGGCTGGTATGTCCCGTCGGACCCGGAGCAACGAAAGGGTGAGAGCACGGGATGGTACGCCTCGTTTTGGGATTTCTGTGCCGCGTACCTGGAGGAGCGCTTTGGGACACAGTGGTGCCTATCGCCCGAACAATCCTTGTTCCTCCACGCAGGCAACCGAACAGTGCCACAGCAACTTCTAGTGCGTGCTCCTAAGGGAGGCAACAAGCCAAAAAATTTGCCACACAATACGTCTCTGATGGACGTAAAACTCGACCTGCCCGACAAACAGTACCGCGAGCAGACTAACAAGCTTCGTACCTATACTCTTCCGGCATCACTGGTATTTTCGGGGCCGGGATTGTTCCGACAGAACACCACGGACGCGCGCGCTGCACTGGCAATGATCCAGGATGCATCTGATGTGCTGGCGATTCTGCTAGACGGCGGTCATAGCCGAATAGCAGGAAGACTTGCGGGTGCATTTCGCAATATCGGCCGCGAGAAAATAGCAGACGAAATCATAGAAACCATGAAAAGTGCCGACTATGACGTGCGGGACAATGATCCGTTCGACGAACAAGCACCTTTTGCTGTGGCAACACGCGAGCCCTCCCCTTACGTCACACGTGTGAAACTAATGTGGCACGCAATGCGGGAAGAGATCATTCCGATCTTTCCTGAGGCACCAAAGGCTAGAAAAGATATCGATGCTTATATGAAGCACGTCGAGGAAATCTATGTGACTGATGCCTATCACTCACTATCCATTGAAGGCTATCGGGTAAGCGCGGAACTAATTGAACGTGTCAGAGAGGGAGTCTGGGACCCTGACAATAGTGAAGAAGACCGGGAACAACGCAACGCACTTGCAGCGCGTGGCTATCATGAAGCGTTCGAAGTGGTTGCACAGAGTGTAAGAAAAGTCCTCGATGGTGAAAATCCTGGCGAAGTGGCTGACAATGATCATTCAAGCTGGTACCGGGAATTATTCGCCCCGAGTGTCGCTGCTGGCATTGTCAAAGCGGCCGATTTGGCCGGATACAGGAATGGACCTGTCTTTATCCGAAAGTCCATGCATGCCCCGCCTTCAAAAGAAGCTGTCCGAGACATGATGCCCCTGTTGTTCGAGCTACTGAAAGAAGAGACAGATCCTGGTGTCCGCGTCGTGTTAGGACATTTTGTGTTCGTCTATATCCATCCCTACATTGATGGCAATGGGCGCATGGGAAGATTCTTAATGAACGTCATGCTGGCAGCGGGCGGCTATCCATGGACAATTATTCCAGTCGAAAAGCGTGACAACTACATGGCCTCACTGGAATCAGCAAGCGTCCACCAGGACATCAAACCATTCACCGAATTCCTCGCTACGCTGGTGAAAGACAACATCGCAGGTAAGCCGGGACCGAAGGTTCCATAAACTTCCCCAGAATTTTTTCTGATGTGACCGCGATATCAGGTTAATACCCTTGAGAATCCTGCTACTGCAGTTCCTCCCACGCGTTCTCGACGAGTGCAGATACGTCCTCTTCGGGCAACAAGTAACCTACCTCGCCAATTCTCGAAGACAAACGGCAATGCGCCTCGTTTGCACAGTTACTGTATACGTAGGATCGCGACAGACTCGCCGACGCTGCATTGATGTCAAGATCGGACGCCTGATGGTCGTCGCGATGGTTACAGGCGAACAGTACCTGATCGGGCGATATCGGCAAGTAGATCTCAGACCACTCCTGAGCGAACCGTAACGGGGACCCGATCTCGCCATAGGTCGATCGTCCAATAACGCAGCAATCCCCCAGAACGAACTCGTTATCTACTCTCGTCGCCAAATGCCACTGCTTTGGGAAAAACGAGTCGGGCAGTCAGCGATCTTGATGGAAATATCTGAAGACTGGCAGAGCGCCGGCAAACGCTACGTCGTCTTCAACAAAGAATGCGCGATCGAGGGATAACCGAAATTACAGAAAGGATGTTGCTCAATCCCATTTTGAAATCCGAGGGGGCGGCACCCGCATCGTCAGGACGGGCAAACCAGAACTCGAGGCTGCTGTATGGACGGGCGGTGAAGATCTCGGCGTTGTATGAGCGCTCATCTGCCAGGAATTGGCGGCGATTGTCGGATGACATCCACTTGGCCAGGTTATCCTCGTTGTCGAAACGAAATACACAGAAGTGCTCTTCGTCGGACAGCCCTCGGGAGTGGATGTGTTCCATACCAGGGTAGCCCCGGAATGCCCTACCCGCCTCGTCAATACCTCTTACCCAGGACTCAAAATCCGCACGTTTATCGGTGGGTACAATGTGCTTGGCAACGGTTGTTATTGACTGCATCGTGTCAGTCCTTGTGCTCTGATTTCCTTGTAGACGGGAAACTCATCACTTTGGGGACCTCGACCCTTCGAATCTGGGCTAGAGTTCGCGCTGCAACGGGACTTGAAAACATTGCCAGTTGCGTCGGCACACTGGTTACTAAACAGGTGCTCAATACGCTTCGTGCACATGAAGGGCGGTCATGCACGAAGCTACATCTCATAGTTCGGAGTTTAGTTCGACTTGTCGTCCAACTGAGCGTGCTGCAACGGCATACCTTCCTGCAACCAGGGTTGCCGAACCATCTGTTCCGGCTCAACTGTTCTGTCATGTCGATAGCGACGCTCTACGCGGGAGATATGCGCGAGCGTACTTTCCATGTGCGCGTTTAAATCGCGCGCGACCCAGTCCGTCGCTCCACCCTCGCCCGTAAATCCATGGCCCATGCCAAAAATAGCGCGCTTGCCCACAGAATCGGTCTGCGAAATCGCAGGAGGTTCGCGTGTGACTCGCGCACGTAGATCTTGATACCCATCAGGTGTCGACCTATACAATACGTGTTCGCGCGATGTTGATAACCGAATTCGGCTTGGCGGCTGAACCGGGACATTGTCTGTGTTCTGAAAGGGATACGTAATCCCAGAGTCGCCAAAAACTGGCTGTCCATCATTTTGATCGGCCATAAGGGCCTGCCAGATGTTGAACTCGAGGCGATCAACCCGGCAAGGCTCCTCATTGAATTCCTTGCCAACAACTTCCGGAATGCTGGACCCGCAGACTACGATATTTCGATACGTAGTATCAGACAGGGCCGCAAGGGCTTTACGGACCACTGATAAAAGGTCGTCGAAGTCTCGCTCATTAACTGGAAGTCGATCAATTGCTTCTAGGTCCAGAAAGACATCGCATTCATCGGCATCTACATCAACGAAATCGCGTGTCGCTTCTACAGCTTTGGCTAACGTGCCTGGCATTGACAGGTCTGAGTACTCGAAACGCAATGCGACACCGCGCTGGTCTTGACTTATGACCTTTGCCACGGACCGCAGATAGTCAGGTCCCGGACCTCGAAGCACCTGAGTGCCGGTTACCGGAACTGCAACAAGATTGGCCTGCCTCGCAATATCAAAAACCGCTTCTACAGGAGGTGCCCCATTCACTCGTAGGTCGGAGGCAAAAAACGACATGTCCAGATAGATAGGGTGACCAGTACCCCAAGTAGTTGGCAGACTTCGCACTACAGTGCAGAGGTAGTCGTACAGATCCCTTTTGTCGCTCTCCTTTTGCCTAGGTATATCGAGCATGGGCCGAATTCGACCTTTTGCACTCGGCGAAAGCGCTCCCAACGCCTGAATCTCGCCACGCTTGGCGCGCAGTATTGGACAATAGACAGGTTTTCTGCGCATCAGGTCCATCTAAACTCCGGAAAACTGGCGCGAGCCTGCCGATATCCAACCATCTTGGAAAACCGCGAGTAGTTCTTCGTCTCAAATCGATATCGCCCCGCGACTACGGCAGGTGATATTTGTTGCTCTGATGCAAGCGCCCGTATCGAGGCTGGACTCGGATTGAGAAATGCTTCGCTGCGACGCCAAACGCCTGTTGGGAGCAAAATCTCCCTTGCTAACTCGTTGGCCTCACGCTCCATGTCATCGTCGTCAGCGTACTTTTCCACGTTCACATCAACAATGGTGCGACGATTAGCAGAATCCAGGTGCTTCCAAGCGTGAACTAATTCGTGAAGCAGCGTAAACCAAAAGTTGTCCAAACGGTCCTCGCGCAATGTCATCCCAATAATTGGTGTGCCGTGCACACCTAGCATTGCCGTGCCGTCAAGATGAGTCCTCGGCAAATGAGGCTCTATAACCAACGAAATACCGTGCTCAGCGAGACAGTCTTTTGCCAAACGTGGGCCGTTTGCCATGTAGCTAAGCCTGGAAACATAACGTAGGAAGTCCTCTCCTAACGCTCCTTTCGAGTAGCGCTTCGCGACTTCCGGATTGGCGTCGCCAAGCTCGCGGACTCTAGAAAGCCATAACCAGACGTGCGTAACATTTGTGCGACTGTTAGCACCGAAGGCTTTAGTATTTCGGAGCATCACAGGCGCAGGCATTCGTGACGAAAACCTCGCCAACAGATCATCTACCGTGGCCTTGGCATCCAACCAACCACGCTCGATCAAGACGTCCATTGGAACTTGCGAGCCATCTATGTCTTCGCTGGCAACCGGATCATCTACTGGCTCGTGTACGAGCAATTCAATAGGAATCGCAAGTTCTCTATGCAGGTTCCGAATCATAGGAAGGGTTAGTGGCCGCTTGCCGGACAGAACTTCCGAAGCACGGTTCTTTCCCCCGAACCACTCCGCAACGTCCTTTTGCCTCAGCCCTAGTTCTTTCATACGAAAGAGAATCGCCTCAATAGGACTCGGCTTGGCAATATCAAAGCGCGCCCGCTCGTAATCCTCAACCAGTTTGGCAAGAAGCTCCAATCGAGCACCGTCATCAGAGTCCAGTAACGGATCCATAACAGCCAGGCGAGCGACCTCCTCGGTGTACTCGCGATACTGCTGCTCATTTTTGATAATTCGTGGTTCCACTCTGTCTACTCTCATCGATTGGCGTTTCGTCTGTCATATTCTGCGTGAGTACCGATCCAATTGACGACGACGATTCCCGTGTTGTAAGCGATTGTCGTCTCTAATCGATATCGGTTTCCTTTGACGTTGAATATAGCCAGCCCTTCTCCAAGAAAGCTCGCCGACGGATACCTTTGCTTAACGTCGTGGGGCGATTCCCATGCGACCAATTCGGTGTCCGCTATCCAGTTTTCAATCCAAGAACGTGCATCCGCATGCTTATCGCCAAATGCCTGCAATTGGTCTCGGCCGACGATAATCATCCGTGTGCCCAGTCAATTCCTAGGTGCATAGTATCAAAAAGTTCCCTATTTGGGAACCCTTTTTGTGTTCCACTTGTATGATATTGCACTGCGCAGATTTCCTACTAATGGGGGAATATTGCTAAATATGGCACCTCACCTTTCACCTGACCGTGTCGAATATCAAATACACGGTGTCGGCGGCGTCAGGAGGAGTTGCCATTCTGGCAAGCATTTGCGACTGACACGAGGTCAATCTCGCTTGACACTGTCAACAGAAACCCACCCGGTGTCTGCATTGATTGTCAGCAGGATTTGACGGGGATTACTGGCAACGTTTCTCGCTCCAAATCGACTCCGAAAAGAGGTGCTAGCGGCGGTGGAATTGTCAAACAGAATCCGGAGGTTCCGGTTCGAGAGTAATGAAATGACGCAGAAGCAGCTCGCTGAGTTGGTCGGCGTAAGTCGCCAGACGATGAACGCGATCGAGAATTGCCAGCATGCGCCGAAGATCGACGTGGCAATTCGTATTGCCGATGTGTTCGGTGTGTTGGTCGATGAGATGTTTGAGTTCGACTACGACGGAAAGCCAGAGCGCAGCACGGTCATCACGGAATCGACGCCCGTGCAGCCAGCCGCCAGGGCTGAGCGAGAGCGTCATGCGAAAGCGCCGCCAGAATCGATCCAACAAGCAGAGCCGATGGTTCTGTCATTGAGCGACATTTTGCAACGCTGTCGTGTCTTCGAAGCTGCGAAGCAAATCGTGCTCGCGGAGTTCTGCCGAATCGGCTTCAGCGGCCAGATTGAACGGGACATCGAACCAAAACGTCGATCCCTTGCCGGGATCGCTCGATGCGCCAATCTCGCCACCCATCAGGTTCACGAGCTCCTTACAAATAGCCAGGCCCAGACCTGTGCCTCCGTACTGTCTAGTGTTGGAGCCGTCAGCCTGTGTAAAGGAATCGAAAACGCGTTCAATGTCTTCGAGGCCAATTCCGATTCCCGTGTCTGATACCAACACTCGAACGGCCGTACGATCTGCGCTCCCGATGTTCACCTCCGTCCGCACCGCGACCTCCCCGGCGTCGGTGAACTTGATCGCATTCGAAATCAAATTGCTGAGAACCTGCCGAAACCGGACTTCGTCGCCCAGCACCCGCAGATTTCGAACATTATCAACGCTGGACAGGAGTTGAATGTCATTCTTGGCGGCGTTTTGTGCAAACAGCGCCAATGTCTCATCGATGCAGCTGCCGGCGTCGAACGGTTCGTTACTGAGCTCGAATTTGCCCGCCTCGATTTTCGCGAAATCCAGAAGGTCGTCAATGATGGTCAACAAACCGCGTCCGGAGTTCATGATGACTTCTACGTGATCGCGGTGCGCGGGCTTGAGGTCCTGACACATCAATAACTCTGCCATGCCCAGTACGCCGTTCATCGGTGTTCGAATCTCATGGCTCATCCGCGCTACGAATTCACTCTTTGCGGCGTTCGCGCTTTCGGCAGCCTTTCGTGCTTCGTCTGCCGTTCGTTTGGCCGCCTTGAGATCACGGTTCTGTCGTCGAATTTCACTGGTACGATGCCGCACCTTTCCCTCAAGATCGGATACCAGGATCCCGAGATGCCGGGTGACTTCGGCCACTTCTGTCGGACCACGTGGTTTGATCGCGAAAGGTGCGCGTTCCTCGATGGATGCTTTGCCTGCGCGCGACAGCTCTATCAAAGGACCGCGAACATGCTGCGACGACCACCGCCAAAGCAGCAGAATGAATATCCCGTAAAGGGCGGCCACCAAGAGCGTTGTCGCCCCTACGAACTTCCGTCGATTTTCCAGCTGCAGTGAGGCTTCGGCCACCCTGGCTTGAGCGACTGACATTGCCTTGCCGAACAACTCGACGAGTTGCGCTGCCTGAATATCTGTCTTTGCCATCAGTTCGTCGAGGACCGCGGCCTGGTCGCCGGACTCTGTTTCGCTCTTGGCCCAGGAATCGATGTCGCTTCTGATGCGCTGTATATTCGCGTTGATGTTGTCGATCGCCGCGGGATCCGCCAATAGTGCGGAATCGGCGATTGATTCCAGTCCGCGCTGGAGCAGCTCCTGCTGCGCACCAACGCTCGCGGCCAGGTAGGTTTCGCCGTTGGCCAGTGTCAGGTCCAGAGTGAGAAGATACTGACGAATGCCAGATTCGATCTGTTCGAGCTCGGCGAGTATCAGGGAATCCTCGCTGGACAGTTGGCTCTGCCGGTCCAGATCCCGATGCATGGAACTGATCAACAGCGCAATACTCAGTCCGCCGATCAGACAGCCAAGCAAAAGCACCCCAATGTAGTTTCCAATACGCACGTGAGGCCCCGGGTGGTTGCCGCCTACCTACCCGACCGCAGTCGCGTCAGTACGCCGAGCTCAAAGGCGCTAAGCTCGAGGGCATTGGAGCACCTGTCGGAACTGGACGTATCGAAGGACACGAGTGTGCGCAGGCTGCGCCGCAGCTCCGGCGCGGAATTCGCGCCGGATTCGACATCGACAACTACGCCGTTGTCGTCCATGAGCCATAGAAGATTCGTTTCCTCTCCGTCGACGCGCCACACCGAGTCGAAGAAATAGCCGAGCGAGTCGCCCTGTTCGTCGATGACACGAAACATTTTCAGGCTATCGCGATCGACGTTGAGTTCGTCGTCCAATTGGGCGGCGGCAAGTACTCGTCTCGCGTCGGGCGAATACGGCGCCGGCATAGACTGCAGCTCGATGCCAACGTCGAAATGCCGGTTCAGGATATGGCTGGCTCGAAGCGACTGCAAATCGCCCCCCCATACGGCTTCGGTGACAATAATCGTCTTGAGCGCCGAACGCAGGACGGTTGCCGCAAGACTGTCCGCATCGTCGTCGCCGGGTACCGCCGGCACGCGCAATTTGCTCGCATCGGGCGTGAGCATTGCTCGCAACTCCGAAAGACTCCTGCCCCGCAGACGCTCTACGAACTGCGAGGCGTCCAGCGCCCGGCGCGCCGGATTCCGGCTTCGCTGGAAGCGAAAATCGACAACGCGAAAATCTAGGTCGAGGGCCCAGGCAATCTCGGTGAGCCCCCATCGATCGCCCTCGGAGCGCGCGTGAATTACGCCGATCGGCTCGTCGCCCCGCATCGCCACATAGAGCGTGTGCTTGCCGAGCTCATTGAAGTGCAGGTCGAGCGGCATTCGGTCCCGTACGGAGTTCCTTGCCGCGTTGTTGACAACCTTGACGATGGAACGGTAGCTGTGAGCATCAGGGAAGGTCGAGTAAATCGACGTGACCGGATCGCGCAATGCGCAGAAAGCCTGCGCCTGAACATCGCCGGCCGACAGTACGGCGAGCACGAAAATCACAAGTGCAGGCAAGGGGTTGTGGAGCGTCATTGGACTGCCTCCCCGGTGCGGTATCGGAGGTGCAAACTGAGCTCGTTCGCGTCGGCCGCCTGGCTGCCGCTGCCTCGCCGGCGGTCGAATTGCGACTCGATGGTGAAACGGTTGTTCAGCAGCCAGCGGACCCCGACACCGTTGGATTCTCGCCGGTACGCGGCGGTCCCGTCGCTCGATTGACGCCGGTGCTGCAGGTAGACCAGCAGCGATTCATAGCGACTTGTCCAGTTCAGTTCGACCAGGTGGCTGTGTACCGTGTCGTCGAAGTCTTTCCCGATCGAGGCCTCTGCCAGCAGTTGCACCGGGCCTATCGTCCAGCGCAGGTCGGCGCCGACGCGTTCGCGCTCAATCGTCCCCGCGCCACCTAGCACCCGGCCATCGAACGCGGCCAGCCCGAACGCCAGGTCGTTCTCAACAGGACTTCCGATTCTCGCGCTGACTACGTACGGATCGCCCCGGCGGTGATACTCCTGGCCGCTGCCTCGTGTCAGCGCCAACTCGTACTGCCAGCCTGAGATGAAGCCATTCGCGCTTAAGCCCCAGTCTGCCTTGCCACCGAGGTTCGTGCCGTTGCTGTACTGGCGCAGCGTGCCGTTTGTATTGACATCGTGTTCCAGACCGAACGGAAATTCGAAATGCCCGACACGCAGGTTCAGGCGTCCGCGCGGCAGCACGACGACGTTGATATTGGCAATGCGCCAGGTCAGCGTCGCCTCATTGTCGTCAAAGAACGCCGGTCGCGGCCTGTCGGCCGGCATCCAAAGGACGTACGGCTGCAGTATCAGCGTCGCAACGTCCCGCCGCTCCGTGGCAAAAACCTTGTGCAGATCCAGACCGGCGGCGTACAGATCGAAGCGTCGGTCCGTCTCAAAATCGTAAATCTGCCGCGTGCTCGAATCGATCGACCACCGCAGATTATCGGACCACTCCGCGTAGCTGAGCGGGGCGGTCAACAGCAAGGCCATGCAGAGTAGAGATCGCATCCGTATTAACTCTCGTAAATTGCTGAATTGTAGGCAAAATGGCGAGAAATACGTTGATCTGCGTCACACCGCCGGGATGTTCGTACCCGTTGCCCTGCGCGGCGAATCGCCGCCGGGATCAAAAAGCCGTTCCCAAGTTTCGCCCAAAATGTGGAGCGCCCCGATCGCGGAGAACAGCATCTATCGCTGGAAGGCCAAGTACGGTGGCGCGGAAGTATCCGATGCCAAGCGGCTGCGAGAGCTCGAGGCGGAGAATCGCAAGCTCAAGCGCCTTCTCGGAGAGGCCGAGCTCGACAAGGCCGCTCTAAAGGAGCTGGTCGAGGGAAAATGGTAACGGCCACGCAGCGACGCCGGGCCGTTGACACTGTTGCCGGCGCCAACGCCAGTGCCAATCTCTACTCGTTAATCGAGACCGCAAAGGCGAACGGCATCGAGCCGTATGCGGATCTCCGCACCGTGTTCACCGAGTTGCCGAACGCGGCATCGGTCGAGGAAATCGAATCCTTGTTGCCGGTACCGACTGACGGTGACAGTCTCGCGAAGGTATCATGATGCGAAATGGCGGTCAGAAAAACCTGCCGTTAATGCAACGGATACAATGGATCGACATACATCGTAGGCATATTTCAGACATAAACACCCAGAAAAAACGGTCGGTCTGCGAAAGCTGCGGGCGAATACCCGTCTCCTTCAGCACCGCCAGTTGCTGTCGCAGAAGGAGGTTTTCAAATGCCAGATCTCGGCAAGTCCGGATCAGCGAAACAAAGACATGCGGAAGAATTGAGAGCCATTTAGTCATTCGTCGACGCTAAACGGCAGCCGAGAAAAACTCCAGAAAAATCAATGCGGACGATTTTATGGGAGGCACAACGCGAAATGTTGCCGTCGGCACGGTGAGGAAATCGACTGCGATGATGTCCCTGGCATGATTCCCCAGGAATGTGCGCCAAGTCTGCGACGGAGGTCGTCTGTCCCTGATCATGTACTTAGAAACCACCGCCTCGGATACGCTGACACCAAGCTTCAAGAGTTCACCGTGAATCCGGGGCGCGCCCCACAGCGGATTCGCGCAGCACATCCGTCGGATCAGCGCCCTGACCGACGGATCGATCCTTGGGCGTCCTCTGCTCCGGGATTTGCGAGCCCAGTATCTTCGGCATCGGTGGCGGTGCCAGCGGACCACCGTATCGGGCTTGACGATATGCAGCGCTTCTCGCCACTTCGGCCAGAGCTTAGATGCCAATACCCAAAACCGCCTGTCCGCATCGGAAAGACGCGGCCGCGAACCATCTTGTTTCATGACGGCCAGTTGCTGCCGCAATAACAGGTTCTCGAATGTCAGATCGCGGCGAGTTCGGAACAACGATACTAAGGAATTAAACAAAATCGATGGCCATTTTGTCATTCGTCGACGCTAAACGGCCGTTGGGGAAAAATCCAACGAAATCAATACGGACGAATAAATGGGAGGGACACCCAATGACAACTTCCCTATTTAGCTACGCCATCGGTCCTCGTTCAAGTTCGGCACCGACATCCCTCAATGAGATCATGAGATGAAACTCACTCGCCATTGACGGTCGAAACCCCATGCGCACATAGAACTTGGCGGCCTCCTCATCCAGTGCATGCACGAGGACGCCCTTTATCCCGATGCTTTCGCTTGCCTGCGAAACCCTCAGGACAGCGTCTCGCAAGAGGGCCGGCCCGATACCCTCCCCTTGGTAATCGATGCGCACTGCCAATCTGCCGATGAGCGCCACCGGAATCGGGTCGGGTGCATTCCGCTTTATCTTGCCCACTGTATCCTGACGACGAACCGACCCGGCACTAACTGCATAGTAACCGACAACCTCACCGGTACGATTGCACATTACGAATACCCGCGAATCTCCAGCCGCATTGCTCTTTAGCGCCCGGTTTTTCAGCCAATCATCCAGTGATTCGCGTCCACACCGGAATCCGGACACGTCATGATCGCGACTCAACTCCTCAGATTTGGTGAGCTCGGCCTTCTTGGAGTCGGTCGATGACATTCAATCCCACGGAGCAGTGGTGTGCAGCAGCTTGTTGAGCGCAGCATTGGGCGCCGGCTCCGCGTCCAGCGCAGATAAGAATGCGGCAAACTGCTCGCGATCCAAGTCAAAATTCATCTGATCCGCCTCAGCCATTTCCGCCTCCTTGAGTGCAGCACGCAACACGAACTGCGACGCGTTAACCCCTAGCAGGTCAGCGCCTCGGCTAATACGCTCCTTTTCCTCTTGTTTGAGGCGAAATTGCATGACTTTCTCTGCGGTAGCCACGACCTTAGCTCCTGTCTTGTTGATCCGGCCTTGTTAGCCGTGTAGCCAGAATGCGGGATTGTAATGACATTGTCAATACCGCCAATCGGTTCTCGGCCTGCGCCTACCGTTTATTCATCTTAAGCTGCTTGGCGTAGGTACTCGTGATGTAACCCACCACAATGCTGGCGCGACTGAACATGCCCCTGACTTGGGAACTGAACGACCCGCCCATTGCGCGAGTCCTTCTCCAGCGAAAGATGCGTACGGATACCGTTGTAGTAGTCAGCATAATGTTTGACCGTTCTTCTTAGGTGCCGCCCACCCAGAATGATCATGTGATCGAGACTGTGCCGGCGGATTGTGCCTATGACACGCTCTGCGAAAGCATTCTGCCATGGCGAACCCGGGGCCGTTACAACATGCTGCAAGCCTGCAGACTCCACTCGACGCGTGAAGAAATCGCCAAGATTGACGTCACCGTCTCGCAACAGGAAACGACCGGAATCCTCAGTACCTACCGCCTCTATTAGCTGTTGTGCCGCCCATCTCTCATTCGGCTCTGACGTCACATTGGTGTGCAGAATCCTACGCCGATCATGACTGAGGATGACCTGTACAGTTAGCACGCGAAATGTGGCCGTCGAGACGGTGAAAAAATCTGTTGCGAGAATCTCACCAGCATGATTATCGAGAAAAGCCTGCCACGTCTGCGATGGTGGCTTTGGGGACCGAATCATGTAGCGGGATACGGTCGCCTCCGACACATCAATCCCGAGTTTCAACAATTCTCCGTGAATTCGGGGAGCGCCCCGGAGTGGGTTCGCTCGGCACATCTTGCGAATCAGTGCTCTGATTTTCGGATCGATAGTTGGTCGGCCTTGCTTTGTAAACTTGCATGTCCTAATAGACCTGAAACCCTGGCGATGCCAGCGAATGACCGTCTCCGGCTTGCACTATGGGCAACGCCTCTCGCCAGCGAGGCCAGATTGATACTGCGATGCTCCAGAAGGCCCGATCAGCATTGGAAAGTCGCGGTCGGCGACAGTCCTGCTTGTAAACAGCGAGTTGCCGGCGCAGAAGGAGATTCTCGACTGCAAGATCCCGGTGTGTACGGATCGCCGAGATCATCACCCGCACGAAGATTAGGAGCCGCTCGATCATTCAGCGACGTTACGTTGCCGCTGAAAAAAGTCCAATAAAATCAATGCAGGCGACTTTTGAGGAGGGACACCACAGCAGCAAGCATGATCTACCCATGCGAGAGTCGACTGGCGTTCGATCACGCGTACCACCGACTATCTTGCGAAATCGTATCTCATGCAAAATTCTATGAATGACCGGGTCCGCCGTGGTGTCCCGCCGCCTCGGTGGTGAGCCGCTGTCAGCAGCAGCGCCGGCGGCCGCCAGTCCGGGAATACGCGCACAAGGCGGTTGGCCTCGCCATCGCCGACGCACAAGTAATCGGGCAAGACGGCGATACCCAGGCCCGAGATACAGGCATCACGGCACGCGACCAATGACGGAAATCGAAACCTAGGCCGAATCGCAAGCTTGATCGTGTGGTCGCCGTTGATGAGCCGCCACGTGCAACTGCCGTCCGACGCGTCCGACACGCCCAGGCACGGCAAGTTTTCGACGAGCCGCGGATCCGTATCGAATTTCCTACTGTCGGCAAGCGCGGGTGCTGCCCACACGCTTCTCGTCAGCGCGCCCAACTCGTGGAAGTGCACGCCCGGTTGCCGGCGTGCGCCGAGTTGGATGACCAGGTCGGCATCGTCAGGAATGGACTGCAGCGATTCCGGAACGATCGTGATTACGACTTCGGCATTGGGGCGCAGAGTTGAGTATTCGTTGATGGCCGGCGCCAGAAATCGACCTGCTTCCTCGAAGTCGGCGAGAACGCTGAGGACGCCGGATTCGAGCAACGGCCGGCCGGTAACGCGAGACTCGGCTTCCTCGACCAGCTCTCGGACACGAAAACAATATTTGAGATACGTACTGCCGAGATCGGTGACCTGGATGTATTTGCCGGTTCGGTCGAACAAGGGCACACCAACTCGTTCTTCCAGCGCTTTGAGACGCCTGCTCAGCGTCGTGCGTTCGAGACCGACCGCCTCACACGCCGCTGAAATGGATCCGAACTCGAAGATTTGTGCGACAAGGATCATGTCGTGCGTATTCTTCAGGATTGCTGCCTTCATGCCTGCTCCTCGAGCTCACTTGCTGTAGCGCGTTAAGGAATTGGACACGATGATGTGCAGAAACGTCTCTGATCGATCCATCATCTTTAGATGAAAAAACGCGCTATTGAGGAATTTTCGCCTCGACCGGTATGATGAAAGGATGAGAAAAAGCTGAATTTCCCGTCCGGAGTAACAATCCCCCGGCAAAGCCGGGGGCTTTCAAATTGTGAGCCGCTCAAAGCGGCATGACGGAATCGCTTCGCGATTCCTTGCGCCCCCTGAAGGGGGCCTTACATCAGTTCCATTTGGTCGCGGCGGCGATCCTCATGCTCCTGATGGCGAATGTACTCCCGGATCACTTCCTCGTCTCGTCCGACGGTGGAGACGAAGTAGCCCCGGGCCCAGAAGCGCTGCCCTACAAAATTCCTTTTCACCTCGGCGTAACGCCTGGCGATGTGGATCGCGCTTTTTCCTTTGATGTACCCGACCACCTGAGCCACAGCGTATTTTGGCGGGATCGAGATCATCATATGCACATGATCCGGCATCAGGTGACCTTCTTCGATTCGGCTTTCTTTTTGCTCTGCCAGACGCCTGAATATCTCGCCCAACTCCGACCGGATACGTCCGAATATCGCTTTCTTCCGGTACTTCGGAATGAAAACTATGTGGTACTTACACTCCCATTGGCTGTGATTTAAACTGCCTATTCGTCTCATGGTTTCTCCTTGGCGTGCGGCTTGGCGGCTCACGCCTCGGAGTTACTGTGAGACTCCCGGAATTGTCAAACTGTTACTGCCTCCCCGGCAGAGCCGGGGGGGCTCCCCTTTTTACTAGGGTAACAAGCCTTCAAGCCGCTTGAACTCGGGGTGGTCGCGCAGGAAGTCGAATTCGCTTTCGTTGCGAAGGAACAACGCCGAAAACTCGTGTTTCTCTATTGCATGGCCCAGTTGTGCCAGCGATGCATCCGCCCGGCCGCAGCTCGCAAGGTAACGTGCCAGTTGATAGTGCGAAACGAATCGGGGGTTGCCGCGCGCCATGATGTCATCCGCGCGCACGCAACCAAGCTCCTGCCAGGTTGACGGCAGGCTACCGAAGCGCTCGATCGCATCGGGTTCCGTGCGGCGAATGGCGTTCAGCATCAGTTCCACCGCAGACCGCTCATCGCCGATCTTGTATAACGCGTGAGCGGCACCGACCAGTGAAGTATTGTCGTCGGGTAGCAACTCGAGCACTTTCCCGCAAAGCTCGGCGGCTTGTTCGTACTGGCGGTCGAAAATGAGGAACCAGCAACGATCGGAACGAACCGCCATTGCGGCGGGGTCCAGCCGTTCGGCCAATTCGGCGGATCGGACCGCACTGGCCGTATCGCCGAGCGCTGCCTGAACGGCTGCATAGGCGCCGTGATTCCTGGCGTCGTCAGGTGCGATAAGTAGGGCCGCTTCGATAAGGTTTGCCGCTTCCGCCAGGTCCCAGTCGCGAAATAGTTTAACCAGACTCAGCGACCAATAGGGCGTACTGCTGACGATATCCTGTGCCAGCATGTCTCTGGCCAGGGATTCAATCCGATCGTAAATGGCGTTTCTCTCTGCGTAGTCATACTCGAAGAAAGACAGTTCCATCAAAGTCGTCAATCTTCCCTCTCTTGCCCACACGTGATTCGGATCCTTCACGACAATCTCGTCGAGGATTGCCAGTGCCTGGTTCATTTCCTCGAAGTTGCCAGACTCGAGGTGCCAAAATGCGGCGACGACCTCCTCGTCCAGTTCGGCATCGCGATTGCCGATGGGCACGGCTGCTCGCGCATTACTACCAACCGTCAATGTCGTCGCGATCCAGTCAACCATCAATTCCGGCGTTCTGCGCAATACCATCGTCAATGTCGTTTCGAAGCGCTCTTCGAGTTCGGAAACGACGGCGCCGTCGCCGCTTCGCCGTAGCGTGGCGCGCAGCAACAGACCCGGGCCGTCACGTTGAATGCGAGCGCTGATGATATACTCCGGCGTCCTACTGAACTGCACCTCAGAATCAAGTTTCGCCAACTCACGCACGCTTCTCGAATTGATGACCGAGACCCGTTGCGGGTCCAGTTTGGCGAGATATTCCGATGCAACAATCGCAGTGCCGTAGGCCGCCACCGGGTCAATCGGCAAATCCGCATCGCCTTCGATGGGCAAGACGACCAGAAGCCGTGGCTCGTCTCCGCTGCGACCTTCCGCAAAGAATACCGTGACAGCGACGACCACCGCGGCCAACGTCGCGGCAACGACAGTTGTCCACGAGTTTGACGATTTCTTCCCGGATTGCGGTTGCTCGAGGTTCGCGACGAATCGATACCCGCGTTTCGGCGACGTTTCGACAAACCGGGAACGACTGGCCGAATCGCCGAGCGCCGCACGCACCTGACGGACACAGGCATTGAGTGCGCCTTCGAACTCGATGTGCGTGCTGTCTTTCCAAAGCGCGGTCCGTAATTCGTCCCTCGATACCAGATTCGGTGCGTTATCGAGCAGCAGCAACAGCAATTGCGTTGCTTTGGGCGTCAGCGAAACACGTTCCCCGTTTTTGCACAAGGTTTGTGCGCGTCTGTCCAGACAATAGTCCGAGAAACAGTAGGTGTCTGGCAGATAGACCGGGTTCATCGTCCTTCACGGTTCGGTAACAGTTCGCGTTTCCTTTGCAGACAGAGCGACACGGTGCAAAGTTCAATCGGTGCAACATGTGCTGATCGTACAAGGTGCGGATAATGAACCAGGATTACATTCCTGCGCAACTTGTCGGCGATATGCCGTCGATTTTTGGTCAAAGATCACGAAATCGGCGTCAATTTTTCGTCGAAGTTTGCAGCAAAACAACACAACCATTCGATGATCGTTCGGTCTCGTGTACTTAATGCAACGAGACAACGGTCCCTGCGACACGATACGTCCCGACCGCTTCGATTCCTTCCCGATTCGGCACAAAAACGCGTACTGAAAATACCGCAGCCACGGGCATTCGCAGTAAACATGGCACAGATTGACGGTTGCCGATACGCGCGCCTATTTTTCGCGCAAGTGTCGTTATCAAAAAAAGGGGGAAACACCATGTCAGCAACAAACAATACGCCGGTGAACTGCCGGGCAGCCGTCCGGCGCGCCATCGTTACTGCATTCGGTGCCGCCGTGGTCGGTACGTGTCTGCCATTGGGGACGGCCTTGGCTCAAGATGCGCCGGAAGCGTTGGAGGAAATCGTTGTTACCGGCTCAATCCTGCGCCGGTCCGATACCGCGCCGTCGCCGGTGACCATCATGTCCGATGAGTATATGGAACAGCGCGGCCTGAATACGATTTCGGAAGCGGTGCAACGCGCATCGGCCAACAACGCCGGTACGATCGTGAACAACTGGAATGTCGGTTTTAACTTCGCCACCGGTGCCACCGCACCGGCGCTGCGCGGCCTGACGGTACAGTCGACATTGTCGATGGCCGACGGCCTGCGTCTCGCTCCGTATCCACTGGCCGACGATGGCCAGCGCAACTTCGTCGACCTCAACACGATTCCCAGTGCCATCGTCGACCGCATCGAAGTGTTGCGCGATGGGGCCTCATCGACTTACGGCGCCGACGCGATTGCCGGAGTCGTCAACGTTATCACCAAGAAGGAAGTACAGGGATTTCACCTCGGAGGTTCGGGCGGATTTTCGGAGCACGGCGGCGGTGCGGAACAGCGCATTGACGTGACCTGGGGCCATGGCGATCTCGCCGTCGATGGGCAGAACTTCTATATCAGCGCTGAATACCAGCTCATGGAGAACCTGAATTCTAGAGAACGCGGCGGCCCGTTCGGTACCGCCGACTGGAGCAATATCTGCGGTCCGTCCGGCAGCTGCCTGACCAACGGCAACTGGAACGGCATCACGGCCGAGGATGGGACCTTCAATGGCTTCATCAGCGTCCCCGGCGTCACGATGGTCCGCCCTGTCGAGGCCGGCGCCACCTCGGGCGCGGGCCAGTTCGAGTTTCTAAATCCCGCCGCAGGATGTCGTGAGTGGCCCGAAGTCTCCGTCACGCCGGCGCAGTCAGGCACGTCGCCGGCGACCAACTGCGAAGTGGATTTCAGGAAGGCTTACTTTCAGCTGCAGCCCGAAATCGAGCGTACCGGACTCACGCTTCGTTACACGGCCAACATCGGCGAGGCCAGCCAGTTCTACGCCATGGCCAACTTCTACAGGACCGATACGGCTGCGTCCTATACGCCGCTGGGCTTTCGCGGCACACCCGCGTCGCCACGGCCGGCAGGCCTCGCCCAGTACCGGGTTCTTCTTCCAGTCTATACTTGCTCGACGGGTATTGGCACGTTCAGTGGCGAGAACACCGGCTGCGATGCAAGCAACGGACAACTGAACCCGAACAATCCGTACGCGGCGCAGGGTCTCCGCGCGCAAGTCGAATTGCGCTCACCCCATGGTCGCGCTGTGGACACGACGTCGCGCGTACAGCGCGTCGCGTTCGGTCTCGATGGCAGCTTCGGTGACGACTGGCATTACACGACCAACTTCACGCAGTCTGAGGTCAGCCTGACGCGCACGTCGAGCAACTACCTGATCCCGCAGAGAATCATGGACGTTGCCGCGCAGGGTACCTTTGACTTCATCGATCCCGCCGGCAATTCGCAGGAGATCTGGGATTTTATTTCTCCGAGCAAAACCGTCACCTCTCCGTCGCGGCTGTGGCAGGTCCAGGGCAACATCGCCAAGGAACTAATGGAGCTGTCCGGTGGTTCGATGCAGGTTGCGGTCGGTGCGTCCTATCGCGAGGAATCGATCGATGCGCCGAGCGCCAACCCGGCCAACAATTCCGCACCTTACGAGCGCTATTATTCAATTAACGCCGTCGGCACCGCAGGTAGTCGCAGCGTGTCATCAGTGTTCTTCGAAGTTGACGCGCCCGTTGCCGAGATGCTCGATCTGATTGCCTCGGGCCGTTACGACGACTACTCGTCCGGTCAGAGCAACTTCTCACCTAAGGTGGGCTTCAAGCTGAAGCCGACCGACAGCTTTGCCTTTCGAGGCACCTGGTCACAAGGCTTCCGCATTCCGAGCTTCAATGAAGCCTTCGGCTTGCCAACGACGGGCTTCGTCACTCGCCAGGTGGACTGCGCAACTTTTGCGGATTTCTGTAACGCTCATGGCAACAATGCCTATGCGACGACCAGTTACTCCCTCGGCCTGACTAATACGGGTGAGCCCGGCCTCGATCCCGAGGAATCGGAGTCCTTCACGGCCGGCATCATCTGGAACGCGACAGACAACCTTACTGTGACGCTCGACTACTGGCAGGTCGAGGTGGATGGCCTGATCACCGGCGTTACCAACACGACGGAGGCGGAGACTCAGTACTACGCCAATAACGGCGTCGTGAATCTTCCCGGTATAACGGTCATCCCGGGCAACATCGACACGGCGTTTCCCAATGCGTTGCCGCTACTAGGCTTCATCGAGTCTTCATTCCAGAACCAGGACTCGCAGGAAGTGGCCGGTCTCGATATCAACGTCACCCTGAGTGACATCGAGCTCGGCAACGTGGACTGGACGACATCGCTCGACGTTTCGTTCCTTGAGAAGTACGAATTGACGACCGATGCCGGCCAGGTGCTCAAGTACGACGGCACGCTGAGTCCGTGCAACGTCACGTCCTGCTCGGGTGCGCCGGAAATACGCGGCAGCTGGCAGAACACGTTCCAGTTTACCGACAAGACCATGGCGTCACTGACGCTGTACTACACCAGCGGCCTGGACACTGCCTCGATCGACTTTGGCGGCGTCGCCGGCGACTGTGAGGGTAATGCGAGCAACTTTGCCTCGACGATACCGTATGTCGATGGAACGCCGTCGGTGTGTAACTCCGAGGATCAGCTAAACGTCGACCTGGTCGTCTCGCACCAGTGGAACGACAACATCCGGGTGTTTGCAGACATCCTGAACGTGTTCGACATCGATCCCGAGTTCGACCCTTCGGCGGCCTACGGCCTATACGGATTCAACCCGTCGTGGGCCGGTCCGAATATCATGGGCCGTTACATCCGCATCGGAGCCGAGCTCGACTTCGAATGACGTTTCTGTTCAGCAGAAAATAGGGGCCGCTCCCTATGAATGCTGTATAAACAGTATGGGTCCTTTAAGAAAATACCCGCAGTTCGCCGCGGGTATTTTCTTACGCATGCTCCGCGGCGATTACATGTGCAATTTTATCCGGAGATTCATCGCTCGACCAAACCCCGACTACGATCAACATCAACAATAAAGACAAGTCGTGGTTTTCCGCCGATTCCTTCTACGATATTTTCATTCGTACTCCACTCGCGATTCTAGTTGATCTTAACGAGCGACATACAAATGCCCAACGCCAACGTGGTCATCGTCGACGGAAATCCAAATAGTGCCTTCGCTCTGTCCATTTCCAGTGAGAACGTAGGGTTTCCATTCGGGCGACCAAAGCTCTTCACCTCGAGCTGTGAATAACTGAAGCGCATGCTCCGGGGACATCGGCAATTTAAGCGATCCAGTCTGCCCGATAGTTGTAGCTTGGACTGTCTGTGCCTCCTATAAATTCATCCTACGCGGCCTGTCGGAAGTACTCGTGATGTAATCCACCACAATGTCGGCGCGCAAGGATACAGCCTTGGTCTGGGAACTGGATGAGCCGACCCTTCGGCGAGTCCTTTTCCAACGAAAGATGCGTGCGCACCCTGTTGTAATAGTCGGCGTACCGTTTAACCGTCCTCCGGAGATGCCTCTCACCTAAGATGATCGTGTGATCCAGGCATTCTCGACGAAACGTACCGATAACACGCTCCGCGTACGCGTTTTGCCACGGTGATGCTGGTGCTGTCAGGACTTCCCTCAAACCGGCGGATGCGACTTTGCGGCTAGAGCTCGCGCTGAAATTCTGGTCCCGGTCGCGGATCAGGTATCTCGGCACCTCGTCGAGGCCGACAGCTTCAATAACTTGACGAGCCGCCCACTCCGCAGTCGGTGATTCAGTCACATTGGTGTGAAGGATTTCTCGGCGATCGTGGCTGAGAATCACAAGAACGAATAGCACTCGGAACGTTGCCGTTGGCACCGTGAAGAAATCTGTTGCGATGATGTCCTTGGCGCGATTCTCCAGGAAAGTCCGCCAACTTTGAGCCGGCGGCTTTCTGGTCCTGATCATGTATTTGGACACCACGGCCTCGGACACGTTAATACCGAGATTCAAGATTTCGCCATGGATTCTTGGCGCGCCCCACAGGGGATTCGCCTCGCACATGCGCCGGATCAATGCGCGGATCTGCGAGTCGATTGGTGGCCGTCTTCGTTTCCGGCACTTCACTGTCCAATGGCGACAAAACCCTTCGCGATGCCATCGGATTACCGTTTCCGGCCGAACGATATGCAGGACATCTCGCCATCGAGGCCAAATCCTCGAGACGAGCACCCAGAAAAAACGGTCGGTCCGCGAAAGCTGCGGGCGAATACCCGTCTCCTTCAGCACCGCCAGTTGCTGTCGCAGAAGGAGGTTTTCAAATGCCAGATCTCGGCAAGTCCGGATCAGCGAAACAAAGACATGCGGAAGAATTGAGAGCCATTTAGTCATTCGTCGACGCTAAACGGCAGCCGAGAAAAACTCCAGAAAAATCAATGCGGACGATTTTATAGGAGGCACACTCGGATCTGCGGTGTTTAGTAATTTTTTGTGGCGCACAACCCACCGGTCCGCGGACCGGCAGGCGGGCGCCTTGCTTGATGCGCGCTCACCAGCGATAGGCATAGTAGACACGTCCATCGAGAACGTCGTCATGCGCCAGGTCGAAGTTGACTTCATGCCGCTGTGCCAACGACAACCGGCTCCGCCAGCGCAGGGTCACGCGGTCGTCGCGCTCTCGCGGAAAAAACGCGTAGGTTGCGCCGAGCTCGGAACCCCAGCGTTCCGCGGTGCCGACATTGAGCACGACGCGAGTGAATGCGCTCGACCCGAGCGTGCCCGTCGCGACGTCGAAACCGACGAAAGCGGAGACCGCCGCAGCATCACCGAACCCGGTCGACTTGCCGACGGCACCTTCAAAGAAGGCCTCGCGACAATCGCTGCAGCCGAGATGTTCACGGCGACTCCCGAACCCAACCTCCCAGGACGATGTCGACTCGTCATGAATTCCGGATCGCACGAGGTTGACCTTGCGTGCGCGGACGAAGTCGAATTTTTCGAGACGCAGACCGTCCCGATCGAATCCCACTGAGAGATCGGCCATTACGAGGCTTGAATAGTCGAGCAAGTTGTTGCCGACGGTTTCGTACGAGAATGCGGCGTAGGACGCATACCCGTAGGTATCGGATGCGTCGTTGTACCCGCCGCCGACTGCAAACCGCGACGGCGGCGCCGCACTGGACGGTGCGCGGCGCGGCGGAATTGCGACCTGAGGCGCTTGCGATACTGCGGGTAATGCCAGCCGCGCCCGCAGTGCGTCGTCCTTTGCATTGCGAACGTTCGCGTCAGCTTCTTCGTCCAGCACACCAGCCAGGCGGTACTGGTAGTACGCCAGCAGAACGTCGAGCACGTTCGCCCGCCCCGCCGCGTCGATGTTGTCCAGTGCACCGAGATCGCCGCCCGATACGATCAGCGTATTCAGCAGCGCATTCTCGTCGGTCGAGAGCTTTTCGACCTGCGCATAGAAGAGCCGCTGCGCGGACGGCCGGTAGGTCACCGAAGTGATCAGCCCACCCTGGCTTTCGAGGCTGGCGTCGACCGCGTCCAAACGGTGAAACGTCGTAATTGGCGCATACCAGAGATTAATGTCGGCGACGAACGGCGCCTCGGTCACGAGCTCGAGCAACTCGGCAATGCGATACGCGCAGTTGCCCTTCAGGAAGTAGTAGCGAAATTTTCGCCCCGCAATCTCCCACAGATGATTCAGCATCAGCCGGGTCTGGTAGGCACTCAGGTTCAGCTTGTACTCCCACATATCACGGAACTCGGTGCGGCTATAGGTGAGATCGGCGCGGTAGTAGTCCTGGTCCGAAAAGCCGGCCTGGTATTTGCCGGTCAGACCCCTGACGATGTAGACGAGTGTATTTTCGTTTTCCGGCACCAGCGCGCCGAAGTTGATGCCGAGATCGAGCAGCGTATAACCGTCCGGAACCGAACCGTTGTTGATTTTTATCAGGATGTGACCGAAGGTCGACGCCGGGTTGCCGAAGTAACCGCTGATCATCATCAGGCTGATCGAATCCAGCTGCTCGGCATTCACCCACTGTTCAAGCCGCGGGCAGCCGGTCTCGGGCAGGCCGAGGGCGAGCGTCCGGTTCAGGAACTGGCGTCGCGCCGGAAAGCGGCAGCTGGCTCTGTCGTCACCGTCCGCGCCGCCGTCGTTCAGCAGGGCCGACAGCGTCGCCCGTAGTTCGTCGCCGGGCGAGTGGCTTCCGTTCGACGCCAAGAAAAAGTCGTCGTCGAGAACTTCGCTGGCCGCCGCCGCATCACCGTCTTTGTAGTGCAGCAAGCGCAGCCAGACGGGGTGCGTGGCAAGACCGGTGCGCTCGGCCTCAGCGAGGGCATCGGCCAGCGGCAGAGGCGCGCCTGCCACCACATCGCCAATCAAAAGCAGTGCAATCAGACGTAAAACGTTGTGACGCATAACGAAGAGCCCGGCACGAGGCCGGGCTTGCAACGTATTTCTATCGCGCGAGATCGGCGATGGAAAGCACCACCAGTCGGCTAGCCGATCTGTGTATGCAGCAGATTGTAGAAGTTCTCTGCTTTCTGGTAGCGTGATTGCTCCGAATAACCTTCGACGGCAACCAGCTCTGCGAATTCTACGCGCAGCTTTGCCGACAGCTCATCGTGCGCCGCTTCATCGACACCGGCAATAGCCAGCAGTGCTGTCAGATGCTCACCGCGGCCGACAGCCAGGTCCTTCTCGATGCTGGGATACGCATCGTAAATAAAGGCTGCAGATTCGCCCTTGCCGCCCTCGCAGGATTCCGGCGAAGAGGCGTTGGACAGAATAGCCGTCGTGCCGAGGTCCCAGGTTACGTTGGTCACAGCGGCAACGGCATCGTTACGGGGAGCGATCAACGCACCCAAACCGCAATCGGTATAAATGTCGGCAAACTCCCTGGCATTCGCCGGCGCTGTCTGAAACAGGGCGATAGCGCTCAGGACCAGAGCTGCGTTTCGAAGTTTGTTCATGATCTCTCCTAGAATTGCGGCAATAAAGAATTATGCAGAGCAACGAACGACATCTCGTCCGCTGTTTAGCACACCCGGATTATAGGGCCGCGAAAACCCAAATGTCATTCAAATCCGACGTTAAAGTGTACCCGTTTGTCCTTCCCGTTTATTCATCCTAATGCAGCCTGTCGGTAGTACTCATGATGCAATCCACCGCAATGTTGGCGTGATTGGATGGTGCCGCGATCTGGAAACTGAACGACCCTCTCCTTCGGTGAGTCTTTAAACTCACCTTGTCTAGCCTGCCGTTCGACAGTTTGCTGATCGGCACCGATATATGACCGAATCAAGAGGTCGTTCGTAATCGTAGAAGAATAGAGTTCAGATTCAAGCGGTGAAACAAACGAAGCCTCTACCTCACCGACAGGAAGAGTTGTTCAGTTCCCAGAGTGCGGCGATATTCGATCGCGCAGCTCGGCGAGCGAAGCACCCGATGCCAGCAAGTCCGAGGCACAGGTATGCCGAAACTGGTGCAGGCTGTGCAGCTTCACTGCGGCGCGCTTCGCAATGGTCCTGACCATCTTGCTGATCATGTTGGCGCGCACCCGTCCGGCCTGGCGGTTGAGGAACAGCGCGGGCTGATCGAACCGCTCCTTCTTGATCAGGTGGTTCTGTCGGTGAGGCAGGTACGTCTCGATGAAGCGATACACGATGCGTGGCACCGGAACGCTGCGTTCCTGACCCGTCTTCTGACCGTCGATGCGAAGTGTCCCGTCCTCGCGGTTCCAGTCGGCAACGTTGAGACGTTCTAGCTCGCCGCGGCGCAGCCCGGTGCCGTACAGAATCGACAGGATCGTGATGCCAAGATGGCGCTGGAAGTGGCCGCGACTGGTCGCCGCTGCCGACCAGAGAGCCTTCATGTCCGCTGCACTGATGCGCTTCGGCATACGGTGGTACGGCGTCAGCTTGGGTCCTTGCATCCACTTGAGTGGGTTGTCAGCCCAGACACCCTGAGCGACCAGGAAGTCGCCGAAGCCGCGCATCTTGCTGATGACGCCGTAGACCGTGGACTTGGCCTTGAACGCGGTCCGATCCTGCACGAATCGGACATGCAGATCCGGTGAAATCTCCTCGAGGCGGGGCTTGGGTCGGCGTCGCCTCAGCCAAGCACCCCAGCGCTCAATCTCCCGTTCTACGTGCGTTACGTAGTCCTCGCTGACGCCTCGGGCCTTGTACTCCTCTATATAGGCATCTGCCAGAGCATCCCATCGTCTCATCGCTTGTCTCCTCAAATCTCAGCGAGCCGAAGCTCGTCAAAACGTGACAAAACTAAACAATATGATGTCCGATACGACACTAACGGGCGTAGAAGCCCATTATTGAACTAAAATGACCGAATGTCCGTAAATAATTTCTTCGGGAACTTGCTAATCATCGTCCTCCCTCAGAAATGAAACCCAAAGCCGAAGAAAACCGGCTGAACCCCGAACAAGCTCATTCCTCCTAGCGAAATACCGATGGCTATGAACGTGAACGGTATCCAGGCCAGTGTTTGCAAACCTGGCCGACCCCAGTCGGCGCTGTGCATGATTGCGAGGAGCGCGTATCCAATCGCCAGTCCAAACAGTGCAACTTGAAAACTGGCAACAGAGCCGATTGCGAAAAGCCAGGCTGCTGCCCACTCAAGTCGTTGCGTTGTTTGGTCATCCGGGTGCGTGTCCTCCCAAAACCTCGACTTCACGGGCGCTGCCGAGTGATCACCAGTCACCAGAAATCGTGCACTTCGGGTTTTCAGATAACCGAGTACGCATATCGTCGAGAGCGGCGCCAGAGCCGCGTACAGTGACGTCGAATGAACCAGGAATCGTAGGAGCTTTAGTGGGGTCCGCCACATTTCGATTACGAAGCAAACCAGCGGCGAAACCAGGGCGACCACTGTCATGGCGTAGAAGTCCCATGTATACAGCACGTTCATCGCCGCCGGCATTCGGATGACCGGCAGATTCAATGTCGAGTTTCCGAGCTCGAAAGTCACGGTAGCGCGCTCGCCAATCGACAACGGCAACACGATCGCGGTCATTATCATGAACACGAAAAAGAACAAGGTCAGCGGTAAGTTCGCCGTTGGAAAGAGGATGTCCAGCTTTTCCGACACCGAAATGTTCTTCGATCGGATCAGTGGCCAACTCATCTTGTGGAGAAATTCGCAAGTTCCTCGTGTCCACTTGGCATGTCGTACCCTGAACGCTCGAACAGACTCCGGAAACTCCTCCAGACACGTCACATCACCTGCAAAGGTTCCGTAACAGCCTTTTTGGCGAATCGCGATGGCATAGGCCAAGTCTTCACTTACCAATTCGGGAAACCCACCGACTTCTTGCCAGCAGCTCGTACGGAGAATCGCGCCGTGACCGAGAAAGATGACAAATCCGAAGTGGTTTCTAAGCGGCTGATACCACTTCCAATGAATATCGATGCCTCTACACATGTCGCGCTGCAACTTTGTGCCATGCTTAATGCACTTATGATTTGCCTGAATGAAGCCACAATCGGGGTCCGCGTTAATGCGCGGTACAAGAACTTCCAAGAAGTCACGTGGCAGAATTTCGTCGGAGTCGGCGACAACAAAGTAGGGTTCTGACACTCGGTTACGAAGCGCGTTGTTGAGGTTTCCTGCTTTGAATCCCTCCCGATTTGATCTCCGCACAACTTCAACGTGATCAAATTTGTTTGCGAATCGATCGACTCGTCGCTGGAACGACTCATCAGAGCTATCGTCGAGAATATAAACAGTGTAGTTCGGGTAGTTGAGCCGAGCGCAAGATTCTGCACCCGCTTCAACAAAGTCGTTGCAGGTTGTGTAGAGAACGGCGACTGGCGGCGTCGAATCTATCTCGACCTTCGCCGATACCTGAGGCTTGAACCGGCTGACGATCGCGAAAATAACCACTGAAATGTTGTAGAGCCCATAGAGCCAAGCGACGCAGACGAATAGGACGAAGTAGCCTTGAGCAATCTGTGACACGGGACCATTCGTCGCGGCCATAGATGTGATCAACCGCGGTCCGAACCAAATAATGGCGCTTATCCAGGCCGTGAACAGGAAAACGAACATGGCCGGTGAGCGGCCGGCGATGTTCCTTAGAGAGCGGCGACGCGATGGTGCGTCGAGGGCGCGAACGACTGACGAACTCATCGCGAACCTCCAACATTTCCCGGCAGGCGATAGTGAAATCCGAGCTCGACGATATTGAAGTCCCTTGTAGGAGATTGTTCATATCGAGCCGAGAGCGTCAGTGCGAACGGGCCACCAAACTCTTGTCGAGCCCAAGCACCCACAACGCCTGTGTTGCCAGAGAACGCTGGCTGCGCAGCATCGACTTGGCCTGCACCGAGATGTCCACCAAATACTAGGCGATCCGAGTATGCATACTCCGCACCAAGTACGGCGCGCCATTCCCTGTCGTCATCCACGCCTGACTCTGACAAGTAAAGCGCAGGCTCCAGTTGCCATCGATCGTTTACGGCAAAGCGTAGGCTGCTAAACGCCAGCACATCGTTGTGGCCGAGCTCGTGGTTGCCAAACTGTGTCCCGATCGTGAGCGATCCAAGGGACGTCAAGAAAGCGCCGGTCACTGAAGCCGAATTGAGGTCTCCGTCGGTCAATTGACGTACACCGCCTTCCACTTGAAGCTGGTATTTGTCGTTTATGCGATGCGACGCTCCGGCGAAGTAGCTGTGTACACTGGATCCACGTTCTGAAATTGAAGGATTGTCCAAGCCGACAGTGTCGTCGTAGCGCGCGAATACACGCGTCGAACGCGCCGGCCAATGGGATATCTCCACTTTGCGCGGGCCACTCTCGGCGTCGCTAGTTGAACCTGCCAGCGCGAAAACCTCGATCGCAGGCGCAGCGCGATGTGCCTCCATGCGTGCTGTCTGGACTGCTTGCTGGTTAGGGTCAAGCTGAAGGGCGTGGTCGAATGCTTTTATTGCACTCCGGTTGTTCTGCTGCTCCAAATGCGCATACCCAGTGACTTGCCAAATCTCCACATCATCCGGTGCGATGTTGGACGCGAGTTCCAATGCATTCAGCGCAAGTTCGTATTCACCCGACCACAGGTAACTCAGTGCTACACCTTTACGTGCACTAATATTTATAGGGTCGATAGCAAGAGCTTGATTGAACGCTGTGTGCGCCAGCGAATACTGCCCGTCCCAGGCATAGGCATATCCGAGGCCTATGCGAGCATCGACATTGTTCGGTTCCAGGTTAAGCAACTTCTGGTATTCGGCTTGCGCCTCATGAAATCGCCGCTGCCACGCAAGCGAAGCCGCTTTTCCGGCCAAAGCTCTCACATTGCTGGGATCATCGGCAAGTATCTGCTCATGAATTTGCAGCATTTCCGCCAGGCGACCTTCGGACGCCGCCTGGTCTGCTGCTTGAAACAGCCGTTCGTGGGCCTGCGCAGCTATGCTGGTTAGGCAAATTGCCGTAAACAATAAGAAGACTATTGGCCGCAGCGCGAGTTGCGCGCATTGATTGTTGTATTTGACAGGCATTACCAGTCCACCTCGCTCTATGTCGAATTTGGATCGCGGCGCCTGCCCGATGCCGACACATGGTCGATCTGATGCCGCGGTGGCTGCGAAGCTGGGATGACGGTCCTGTCATCCCGGCCCGAAGCTTCTCCTACTTGTTAGAACTCCAGCTCAAACTCCACTTCCGTTGCAGTGATCGTCTTGTCCGACACTTCTGTTCCTTCGGCTTTCACCAGGTCGTTCACAGCGAGTCGGGTAAAGAAGTCCGTACTCGAAATCACGACGTCGTTCTCGTCTCTGAAGACTGTGGAACCGTCGGTCCGAATCGTGACACCGAGGATCGAGAATTCCGGGTCGGTGCTTGATTCAACGAAACCCTGTAGGATCGCCTCGGTATCCGGATCCTCGCGTTCAAAAATCGTTGCAAGGATGCTGCCGCTGCCAGCCGGGAACTCATCGCCACGTACTTCCACATAGTCGCCAGCGTTTATGTCGTTTACGGACATCGGGTCAACGTCTGCGGAACTCTTGTCCTCGAATCGAGTAAGCTCGTCGGTATTGACAGTGATACCGAGCAGCACAACTGAATTATTGGCAGCGTCAACCGAATCGACCAGCGCTATCGCTCGTACAGCTTTGGCACGCCGAATATCCACTTTCGTAGCAACGACAAAGCCATTGGCATCAACGTCTCCTTCGACTTCAACTTTGATATTCAGCCCAAGGTCCGCCTCAGTGCCGCCTTCGAAAACAGTGCTTGCATTCGTAGTAACGGTGAAACCGGCGACGTCGAAGTCCGTACTGGATGCGAGCCGATCAATAAAGCCTTCAACTTCCACGTGGTCGCCATCTTCCGTATCAGGCGTCAGGGACTCCAACTCGACTGACGCGGCGACAAGTTCGTCCGCAGCGCCAACCGACGTGCCTTTTGCTTCGACGAAATCTCCGTCGCTAATCTGCCCGCCGTTGAAGTCATCGAGGGTCGCCGACGAGTAGTCGACAACCAGGTTGCTCAGGTTGAACTTCAAGTTGACCGTATCGAGATTGCTTACCGTGCCGTGAACTTCGAATTGCGTTCCCGCGGGTTTAGGTTCGATGCGCGTCGCGACAATATCGCCTGATGCGTTGAACTGACCGCTTACTTCGACGATCTGTCCGACGCTGACCCCCTCGAGCGAGGCAGGATTGAACCCGTCGTCAAATGATGTGTCCGGACTAACGAGTACGTCTTGGCCCAGCACAACCAGGGTGCGACCAACTAAGTCGATACTTTGAACCGGTCCTTTCGCAACATCGTCGTAAGACACGGTTTCCGCAGTACCGGTTGAGCCATTACTGTCTATAGTTCCTACGACTGTCACAATATCGCCGACGGCGAGGTCTGACTGGGTGCCAGACTGGTCATTTACGGTGAAAGTTGCCGAATCGGTGTTGTAGGTCACTCCGTTTACGACGACGCTGCCGAACGTCGATACCGGACCGACAGCGACCCCTCGGGCGTCGATACCTCCCGTGGGAGGCGGTGCCGTGGTTTCGCCATCCCCACCACCGGACCCGCCGCAACCTGATACAAAGAGCAGTACGATCATGACTGCTGTAGCAAATTTCTTCATTCCGATTTCCTCCACAAAATTCATCCTTCAATCCAATAAGCACCGAGACCCAGACGAACCGTATCTTTGTCGTCGTGGTCATCTGCTTCATGCTCTGTGAGCCAGGCATCAACCCGTTCCAGGAATTCTTGGCCCTCTTTTTCGAGAAACAGCTGAAACTGGGGGACCGCATCAGCCTTCACCCTCGTATTCGTCGCACGCCGTTCAAACTTGGGCATATCGTCCCCTGAACGGTATAAGTTGTAGGCAACCGTATTGCCTATGTCCTCCAGGACGCTACCCGAACTCAGGATCTGCGCGGCGTCGAGTTGCCGAGGCATGTAGGTACGCATTTTCGCTTCCACCATGCCATCCTTGTTGGCCTCGACAGCGCCCACATGCATCAGCTCTTTCAACATTGTCGTTGGCGGTACGTCGCCTACGTATCGCCTGCACAAAGACTCGAACGAAACAGTCGATCCTTTTATTGTGAGCGGCGACGGCGACCCCATCGCGTCCGAAAAATCCGGATCCGAATGCCACCCACTGAGCACCCTGGTGGCGTGGTTCATGCTGTCAATGACGCTCAAATCGGCGTCATGCACCAGCTTGCGCAGTCGGGAAACTTCGCGGCGCGTCAGCCCAGTCATGATTGAGACTCTCGAGATATTCGTCGGACGTCCCCGTATCCCGAACTCACGCGTTGCGACGTCCACGTACGTGGCCTTGCCAAGATCCACAACTTCGCGCCATGTCACGCCCGCCCGTAGCAGAATGCCCGCCAATGGACGAAAAATGACACGAAAAGCTGTCAGGACCAGTTGTTTGGTTGTACCCATAATTGAGATAAATTCTCTCACGTATGGTCCACCGATGCAAGTGTGTGCTCATGTGCTCCAGAAAACGGAGCAGGCCATATCGCTCTTGCGTCGCTGGCCCTCGGATTAGCTGGTGTGAAATAGCCCGGAAGATTGATTTACTGCAGATGGCGTGATGGGAGACAGGGCCCCGGTAGTCGGTCGATCAGCAAGATTGCGAAAAGATGGATTGATGGCCGTCGGGATCTGGGTCGCCTGCACTTCTGCGAACGCGTCAGTCGACGCCGAGCCGCAGCAGTACATCGACTCGGACAACACCGTCTGCTCGATCGAGTATCCCGTCGAACACTACCCCGATAAGGTGAGGATTGTGGACTTCGACAAGTGTCCGGTATTCGAGGGCATCCTCGCTGGTATCAAGGGCCAATACCTGATCTTCGACGACAACCGTGTCCCGAACATCCGCAAGCACAACGGCTACCACGTAGGGTTGACCTTGGCCTTTCGACGACGGGCTGTCGCCGATTGCAGTCTTCAGAAAAAACCGTGCAGTTCCGCAAACAATGATTCGCGGTTTGCAAATCCGGATTCACCCGGGCCGTCATACAACCTCGCACCGATCCGACCTTGCAAGAATTGGATCGGCGAGTACTCCCAGACAAGGCTGTATCGCACCTCGCGATCGCCACCCGCATCATCGTCCGGGTCAAGCACGTCATACGAAACCTTCAGGTTATGGCCGCGCCTGAACTTCCAGTTGGCTTCGATCAACCCGGCCAGTGCCGTACGCGTGACACCTGGGGACAAGTCGTCCGACACGCGGTCAATCTCACCCAGCCAAGCAATCGGCCCGGTACGAATGCCGGCAAACGCTCCGACCATCTCCCTATCACCTCCCAAAGCATCATTGAGGCTCGCACTCAGTCCCGCACGCCATCCGGGCTGCACGTAGCTTGAAGTAACAGCGAACTGCTTACCGGTATCAGTTTCACTGCCACCACCCGAGCCGTTCGTAATTGATGCCATCGTCGACCACGCACCGGACTCGAAGCCAACCTGCACACCGCGATCCGGGTTGTCGAAGGTCACGCCCGTTGCGCGGCGCACGAAAGCCGTGTCGTCCTGCAGGCGCAGGCCATACGTCTGAAAGAATTGGCCCACGGCCAGCCACCATTTACCGGATGTGGAATTGACACGAACATAGGCTTCCCGGTTGATGCTCGCCGACGGTGCAACTTGCTGGTCGACATAGATCGTAAGGCGACCCGGAATGATGCTGGCTTCGAGGAAGATCGTCGCCCGGGAAATGTCGAACTCCGAACTCGCGTCCTGGCCGGGAACATCAACGTACTCGTAACCGCCGCGCACATTGCCGCCGACCGCAAACCACTTGGCAAGCTCGCCGGTCCAGAGGGCCGCTTCGTCGTTTCCAACACGAGTCGCTGCGAACTCCGACTGGCTGTAGACGTTTCCGTAAACATTGCGCTTGCCGCCACCGCCAGGATGGACGTGGCAGGCTGAACACTGCATGCCCTTGTCAACAGCGATATAGGGTTCCGCAAACGCCTTCCCTGGCACCAGCAGAATCATCGCCCAGGCAAACATCGCCGCGACGAACCCGGTACTCACCCGGCTACGCCGGGCCATCAGCGGTTCGCCCCATCGCTGATCCACTGACGAATATCATCCATCGTGGCCTGATCGAGAAACGGCCCGCCCACTGGCATGCGCTGTCCGGTACTCGCGGTACCTTCGAGTTTCTGGATCAGGTAACTGTTGTCCGGATCGTTGGCCGCTACGCGCACTATCGCGGGCTCCTGAACGCTGGCAACGCCGACCAAGGCGTTGAAACTTGCGTCAGCGTCGGACAGGTCCATTCCGGCGGGCAACGTAGTGCTCGTCGGGCCGGAGTGACATCCTGCACAAGTTGACGTGAAAACAGCCGACTGGATTTCGTCCAGCGTCGCACCGGAGGTGGCCGTGGTCAGTGTGAACATCGCTTCGAAATCGCCACCAGCCGCGCCGTCGCCCGACGGGAATGTGCCACTGAACTCACCATCCAGCGCGTTACCGTCGATGTCCTGGATAACGGTTCCGCCGTCACCGAGCAGTCGAACACGATATGTGTCATCGGAAAGGCTGGCGCCCGACAGGTCAAACGTCGCAGTCATCGGCGGCGTACCGGACGTCATGATGGACGTCGCCGCGATTGACGTTTCATTACCGTCGCCGAACGTGCCATCGCCACCGCTCGCCTCGAGCAGGAATGTATTGATGTCGACCGAGGTGGTGTTCAGCTCGCGGTCGAACGACGCGACGATCTCGGTCGGTGCCGCAGTCAGGTCGCTGTCCGGATCCGGCACGAGTGATGTTACCCGGATCGGGTCGGGTGACGGCGCACGATCGTCAGTCGCGCCGTCCGTAATCCACTGACGAACAATATTGATCGTGGACTGCGGCAGAGCGCTGGCGTTTAGTGGCATCCGCTGGCCAACCGACGCTGTACCCTCGAGTTTTTGCACCAGGTAGCTGTTGTTCGGATCGCCCGGTTCTACTCTGTCGAGCGACGGCACTTGCGAACTTGGTTGGTCTACGAGCAACCCGTAGCTGTTGGCTTCGTCGAGCCGCAACCCCTGCGGGGCGCCGGCGCCCTGGTGGCAACCCGAAACAGCGCAGGTTGGTGTGAATACGTTTGTCTGGATCTCCGAAAATACCGGGTTGAACGTTGACGGGGGCGGTGGGTTGCCGCCGCCACCTCCATCACCACCACCACCGCCACCGCAGGCGGCGACAATGAAGGCAGCGACGAGATGGGGGGGCTGGTTACGTATCAGCGTCGATCGGGGCATGGCAGGCACCTGTTGTTTTGACTGTTTCGTGGTAAGTCGCCGAATCGCGCCCAAAAGGTTCAAATCGAATGAACCTTTTGGGGTGTAATGGCCCACTAACAGGTATGAACGCGAAATCGCAGGCCATGCCAGGCAGCGACGACGTTCGCGAGCGCCGATTGATGGAACTTGTTGCGGACGGCGACGCGGCTGCCTTCGAGCGCCTGTTCGAGACGTACCAACCCAGACTGTTCCGCTTTGTTTACCGGCTGACGGGCTCGTACCGGACGTCCGAGGAGGTCGTTAGCGACATCCTGCTTGTGGTTTGGACCAAGGCGCATACCTTTCGAGGCGATTCGCGCGTCTCGACGTGGATTTACGGCATTGCGTATCGGAAGTCGCTCGATCGCATGCGCAAACGCCGGCCGCGTTGGCTGCCTTTATCGGCGGCCTCCCTGGAAGCGACCGATGCGCCGAACCTTGAGCGGGAAGACTGGGTGCAGCACAGCATCGGCAAGCTGTCGCCCAGCCACCAGTTAACGGTAATGCTCGTTTTCTACGCAGGCCTCACATACCAAGAGACGGCGAAGGCAACGGACACGCCGCTCAATACGGTAAAGACACGCATGTTTCACGCGCGACGCGCCCTTAAGGAGTATCTTGGCAATGACGATGAATGAACCCCTCGCCATTGACGAACACAAGCGATGCAACGAATTGTTGCCGTGGTACGCGAACGGGACCCTGAGTCCTGCGGAGCATCGTGCTGTGCGCGACCATATCGAGTCCTGCGAAACCTGCCAGTCGGACGTTCGCGCGTTTGAGAAAATGCGCTCGGCCGTAACTGCGGATGCACCGTCACCCATTTCAAGCAAGCTGACGGCGGCCGACGTCATCGCCAGGGCCAGTGAATCGCAGCCTCGAACATCACGGTCCAACTGGCGAGTTGCTGCAGCAATTGTTTTGGTGTTGCCGGCACTCTGGCTGGTTTCTGTAATTCTTGACGACGAACAACCCAATGAGACGTTCGAGGCCGCGACATCTGATAGCCAGGCTGGCGCAGTGCAGTACGTCGTGGAAATTACGTTCGAACCGGGTGTCTCTGAGGAGCGCCGGTCGACCGTGTTGCAGGGCATAGGCCAGCGGATCTCGTCCGGTAGCGATGATGACTCAGCACGTGTCGTCGTCGAGTTGCCCCCGCGATCATTGGACGACTTGGCAGCATTTGCCGACCGACTCAGCAAGAATGATGAAATCGCCGAAGCGGAATTCGTTGCGGTTCAGGTGCCTGTCCGGTGAAGACACTCGCGTGCCTGCTGTTGTTCGCGGCGCTTTGTGGCGTGGCTCCGGCGCATGCGCAGTCCGAGCTCCCGGATCCTGAGCGTGACATCCTCGTGACGTTCGATAACGACGGCGCACGAGTCGCACATGCGGGTGGCGGCTCGCCATATCGGTTCCGCAAGCGTTACGCAATCAGCCGCGAAGTTCGGCGATTGTCCAAAGCGGTCGCCGCCGAACACGGCCTCAATGAAATCGATCACTGGCCGATTCGTTCGCTGTCGATTTACTGTTTCGTCTACCGGGTGCCGGACGGCATCGACAGGGATGCGTTGATTGCGGCTCTGGCATCAGACAAGCGTGTCGAGTCGGCGCAACGGCTGCAGGAGTTTGAAACGCGTCTTGATGATGGCTACAACGATCCGTATGCCGGAATGCAGTACCCGCTGCGCATGCTTGGCATTGACGCGGCGCATCGTTACACCCGCGGCGCTGGCGTGCGCGTTGCCATTATTGACAGTTTCGCCGACGACACGCACGAAGACCTCACCGGCCGTATCGCGTTGCAGGAAAATTTTGCGAGTGCCGGCAAGTCCGTCGACGCCGATCATGGGACGGCAGTGGCCAGCGTTATTGGGGCGCGATCGAACAACGCCCTTGGTATTGTCGGCGTGGCACCCGAAGCGGCGCTTGAGATTTACGTGTCTTGCTGGCGTGATGACGACCGTGTTGTGTGCGACAGCTTTTCGTTGTCAAAGGCCCTCGACCGAGTCCTCGCTGACCCACCCGACGTGATAAATTTGAGCCTTGTCGGACCGCGGGACCGGCTGCTTGGCCGATTGATTGGGAAAGCCGTCGACGCGGGTATCGTCGTCGTTTCGGCAAGAAACGAGGACAGCGACTTTCCGGCGAATATGGATGAGGTCATCGGCATCGGGCGCATCCTGGGCAATGACGAGCAGCTCGCACAAGACGGCGACGCACTGTTCGCGCCCGGCGACGAAATCATGGTGGCGATTCCGGAGGACCAGTATGCGTTCCGGTCGGGCAGTTCGTTGTCTGCTGCACACGTCAGCGGCGTGGTGGCACTATTGCGATCAGTGTTTCCAGAGCAGCCGCAAGAATCGATTCGACAAACCTTGTCAGCGTCGCAACGTACGTCGCCGCTGTCGATCAGCGCGTGCGAGGCACTGGCTGCAGTCGACAACGAGATTCGCTGCGAGGATTAGAACGGAACGCTTATGCTTACGGCGATACGGGCGCGGGCACGATCGGGTGTGCTGATGATAAATACCGGCTTACTCGTATCGTGATACCGGATGTCGATGTCGGCATAGCGCGCGTGCCACGTAGCGCCGAGTTGCCAGTAGGCGTAGTCCTCGCCGGTCAGGTCACTAACATCGTAGTGCCCTACACCGCCGCTTGCCGTCCACGCATGAGCAATATCGATCTCGGCCAGCAATTCGATGTTGTGCGAGTGCTGCCCGCTGTTATACAGATCCGGTGAGTGGGCGTACTCGATCCAGATGAAATCCTTATAGCTGGCCGCAACCTTGTACTCGATATAGGCGTAGTCCACGTCACCGGTCTGGCGCGGATAGTCGTAGGAGACGACGCTGACTGACCCCAGCCAAGCGTCGCCCAGCGATTGCTGGAAGCCCAGGTACAGGTTGGTTTCTGCATCGCGCTGTCGGCCGGGTCCGTTCCAGATATCGACTGTTGATGCCCACGCGCCAGCGAAGAAACCCGACTCCCAGGAAATATCGAGACCCAGCTGTACGGCGGGACTGGAGTCGCTCTGGCTGACGCCACGCTTGACGTAGTCGGACGTTACGGTCGCGTAACCGCCCCACTCCACCGCACCCGCAGGCAGGCTGCCAAACAAAACAATCAAGAATGCGAAACGACGCATCCCTTTCAATAGAGAATGAACAGCCGAAGATAAAATGTTGCTCATCGAGAGTTCCTGCGTTCCTTTCGACCCGCTATCTCTCAACACCAGTTGACAACCGGATATTCTTATCTTCGGTCACTGTGTGCTGTTTGCAGCTGCAAGCTTGGACTAGAATCAGTATTGAAAGTCCGAGAAAAACTCTAATTCGCGCATGCTATCGCAAGATAGCATCGTCATAGGCCCGAGTTGTTGATTTGCACCGAAGATTGAACCAATTTCGTCACCTTTTTGCATGAATGGCAGACCCGGTCCAAGCGTGGAATAAAGTTCGGCTACAAAGGGCTATCGTCGATCGCCCGGGTGAAAAGTCAATGCAATTCCCGGGTCAATATTGGCTGCAACTCAACAGGACAATCTCAGATTGGACGAAGTACGAAACTTCTTCTTTGATACGCTTGCAATCGGACGCATTGACACTTTCTGAGTCTGATGTATCCCCAGCACAGGCTACGGTAATCCAAACTAGCAGCGAGAAAACCAATGTAGGACCTGCTAGCGACCTATCTGTTTTCGTCATTTGATCCACCATTCATGATTGCCGTGCAGACCTTTACGAGAGTAGCTACTGGCAGGATCGTAAAGAATCGGAGCAGTTCAACTATCCAGTCGCAGAGCCGTAGGTGCGGTAGTAGTTGTAGTGTCTTGAGCGAGTCGTTTACCGGCGAGTTGCCAGGAAACTTGCCAAACCACCACATACCGCACCCAGTAAAGTAAGAAACAGCGGCACTAACCAGACGGCGATTCCTGTTGAGCCTTGATGATCAGGCCCCATGAAAGACCAGCTAGACCAAGCGATTATCGCCCCAAGAATAGCTGCAATGTGGGGCCGATTTGCGTTGATTCGTTGCAGAACGGAAAGAACAGGTATGCCGACAAGCAAGCACCCGGAAAGACCACCAATGCCAGCAATCGCCGCAATCGCCAGAAATTCGGCCACAGGGACATGATATGCGTCGAAGAAAGTCTGACCCGTTGTCATTGCCACGACGGCCGGCCACAGGGCGGGCGCAAGTACAGCAGGCACTAGGCCACTTAGAAGGCACCCAAACGCTATTCTAGAGACACTTATATCAGACATGTTTCGTGTACTCGGGACGGACGTCGACGATTCCAATCGTACGAGCCCACCTACTACCACATTCCGCCGATCGCATCCGCAGCCTTTCTACATTCTCTTGGTGGAACGAGACCAAAGCCGGTACCGATTGCATCGACAATATTTCCGCAAGCGGCATAGCATTTGTAATGTGCCATTCTACGACAGTTACTTCGTGCCTCTCCCGCTAACCCCGCGCAATGCGAAATATCCGATTTGATCAAGCACATCCTCGTACAGTTGGATAGGACGTTGTCGCCAAACGACTCGCAACATTTTTGCGCGTTACATGCATACTCATCCTCCCCACAACTTTCGCCGCACTGCTCTGCGTAATAGTTGCATGCTTGTGGTCCCGAAGGCACTGGAAGTGGCCGCGGACGCCCAGTCGTATCGTAAAAGTCACCTTTCGGCCCATGGTAGTAATCAGGATTCTGAACAGGATAAGACGGAGGTAGTCGATCCAGACCCAAAGGATCGACATACGTCATAGGCATATTTCCGACGTACGGAAACACAGTTTCCTCCGGGCGGGTGACTTTTTGCCGGGGGGGACCGTCATATCAGTCGTTAACAAGAAGAACAAGAGCGATGGATCCCGGGCCCATGTCGATCAATCCCGACATCTCCTTCTGTTCGATCAATTCACGCCGGTGCGAAGAGTTGGCGAGGAACCTCAGTGGATGGACGGTGAGCATGCTGTCTACGTCACCGCGGGCGTTCTCCGGCGACATCGTTGCCAGCAGTTTCGGAGGATTGACCGTGAGCCAGTTGATCACCAACGGCGACACCGTGGCACTGCTCGCGCCGGAGTCGGGGCGCACCGGTATCGTATTGGTGGGAGAGGTTCCGCAGGGAACCTCGTTGTCGGGCTACACATCGGATTGTGCTCTGCTCTGGCATGGTCAGGGTGGCAACACACTGATGGTGCGCGGCACGGGTACGTTGACCTTGCATTTGCTCACCTGGCCGTCTGCCACCTCGCCGATCCCTTCGGCCTACTACCTGCGAACCAATCGCGACAGTGCACCGGAGACCGTAGGGCTTGGCCACGCGCGTGTGGCGCACAACGATGCAGCCCTACGAACAATCATTGATCGCGTTCTGGCCTGCAGCGGAGACGACCATAACGAATGGTCGACGCAGATGACGGCCGGAATAGGCAATTCGATTGCCGGCGCGTTGGTCAATGCGCTGGAGCACTCGAGCGTCGACGAACTTCATCCCAATGTGTCGCATCGCAAAGTACGCGTGTACATCGACGCGCACAACTTCCTTAAGGCCACGCGGCATTGGCTGTCGCCGAGCACGGCCGACATCGCGAAAACAGCGGGAGTGAAGGAGCGCACACTACAAGTCGCTATCAAGGACGTAGCCGGAGTAACGCCCAAACAATTGTCGAGGCTATTCCAACTGCAGCGCATTCGAGATTACATTGAGAGCGCTGGTGACGAGGTCGAATCGCTGACACTCATCGCTGGGAAGGCGGGTTTTTCGAGCCCCAGCCATTTCTCGTCGAGCTTCAAGCGGCTGTTCGGGCATAGCCCGTCCGATATCGCCGGTATCCAAAAGTAGCGCATGTGCAACGCGATTGCGCCGAATAGCGACAAAGCCCAACATGGCGAATCAGCAAAATCACCCTGACCTCGAATGGGACAAGTACAATGCGGCCAATCTCGCTGTATCGTCGTAGTCCTCGCTGACGCCTCGGGCCTTGTACTCCTCTATATAGGCATCTGCCAGAGCATCCCATCGTCTCATCGCTTGTCTCCTCAAATCTCAGCGAGCCGAAGCTCGTCAAAACGTGACAAAACTAAACAATATGATGTCCGATACGACACTAACGGGCCGACGTAGAAGCCCATTATTGAACTAAAAAGCCCGAAAGAGAGATCACCCTGGCCGATCTGCGCAATATCTTCTGAGAAGCGTTCGACGCTCCGGTGGAGGAGCGTCGAATGCGCATGCAACGCTCAGCCAGGGCTTGAGGATGATCGCTGGCCGCGTCACTACCAGAGCGTAGCGCTGTAGTGACGCGGCCGGAAAACCGCACAGCCATGCAGTCTGGGCAGGCCAATCTGGAAGTGCCGCACGAGTGATACGGTCTACGGGCCGCATCCGGCAGGATTGTTCGACCAGGCAAAATGCTGCGCCAGGATGCCTACAGATGCCCAGATTAGGCAAGTGAATTTCCGGGTGCTTTGTGCCGTCTTGCGCATTTCGGACAACAAACGTAGCGCCTGGCGATACCGCTGTGAAAAAATCACCGGACCTTCTGGGATCGGTCCAGCACTGTCAGGATCAGTACGGCAAAACTCCGTCAGCTAACTGTCGGGCTTATCGCTTTACAGGGTGATGGGTCTGTACTAGGGTTTTCCGCATGTAACGCGGGCCACTGCGACAAGTGTGGCAAAAAAGGCTCCGAAGGGTCCTGGCAGACTGGAGTCGCGATCGTTGATCGAAGGATCCATTTTCACACCTAGCTGAATCTCTCAAGTTCAGCATTCTCAAACGGGTTGTTCATCCGGCTACGTCGGAGTCACCCGTTCCCAAGATAGCGGGGTTTCGGGCCCCGCAGACACACCTGGACCGGACACGTTGTCTGGCAATCCAGGTCGGTACGCCCGTAGGCGTTTCATTCACCCAGCAATAAAGGAGGTAGATATCCACTCAAGAAAGGCAACTGGCCGCAGAGGCCGACAATTGGTAGCCGCCGACGGCGCTCAACAGAGGGCCCCGGCGAACCGGATCACGGCCTCAGGCCGTATGGGACTGGTGTCCCTGGACCATCTCCGATTTAAGAATCGGACCTCGTTTGCTTAACAGGCGGCGAGGTGGTCATCAAAACTAACCAATCGAGGTATGCACCATTAAGGACCTGAATTACGAATTGAAGGAACTCTGCAAAGCAAACCGGGATGGAAGCTTTTCCACCCAGGCGACACGACGACGAATACTCGACCGCATCGCCAACCAGTTGCACGAGCTGGGTTACAGGCGCATGAAGGCGAAATCCTTAAAGCCGAAACACGTTGAGGCCCTGGTCTCCTTATGGAAAGACCAGGGCCTCAGCGTCGGCACGCTCAAGAACTACATGGCCGCACTTCGCCGGTGGGCCACGAAGATCGGTAAGCCAGACATAGTTCCTAAGAACAATGCCGCTTTCGACATCGGCAAGCGCAGCCAGGTCGCCGAGGAATCGAAGGCCTGGGAGCTCAAAGAGGCACATCTGGCCAAGGTCTCAAATGAATACGTCCGTCTGAGTCTTCGATTACAGGCGGCCTTTGGTCTACGGCGCGAGGAAGCGATCAAGTTTTCACCCAACTACGCGATCAAGGACGGTCACATCAAGTTGAAGGCCAACTGGACCAAGGGTGGCCGAGCGAGAACCGTACCGATACTGAAGGACGAGCAACGGCAACTGCTCGAAGAGGTTAGGGCGCTCGCCAAAGGCGGCGCATTGATTCCGCCCGACCAGAATTACATTGAGCAGCAGAATCGCTACGACCGTCAAATCCGTACAGCCGGCATCAAGAACCCTCATGGGCTTCGCCACAGATACGCCCAAAAGCGTTACGAGGAGCTGACCGGCTGGAAGGCACCGGTCGCCGGCGGCCCAGCATCGAAATCCCTTACCAACGATCAACGCGCGCGTGATAAGGGCGCGCGCATGACGATTTCTCGAGAGCTGGGCCACGACCGCATACTGATCACTGGAGATTACCTTGGATAGGAGATACATGAATTTTCGAACGACACCTGACAGGGTTTTCTGTGGCAACACCGCAGTCCATGTACCAATCTCCGGTCATCATGGCCGAATTTGATGACCCCACTTCCCTCCCCGGCATCCAGCCACGCTGCCTCTCCCGCGAGCAAGCCGCGCGCTATCTCGGTATCGGTAGGACCCTGCTCAGGCGCATCGGTCCACCACCGGTTCGACTGGGACGCCGGCTCGTCTACGACCGGGTTGACCTCGACCGCTGGCTCGATGAGACTAAGTCCCGAGGGCGGGCCATAAAGGAGGATTTATGGCCCGAGAAAAAGGACTCTACAGAAGGAAAGATTCGCCGTATTGGTGGATCGACGTTGTCCTCCCGGACGGACGCCGAGTATGCAAGAGCACTCGACTTACGATCCTGAAGGACGCTGAAGAGTATCTGATACGCCTCAAAGCGGACGCCGTGGAGGCGGCCCGGACCGGGATACCGGCCGAGCACAACTGGCAGCAGGCAGTCCTGCGTTATCTCGAAGACAACGCCGAGAAGCGAAGTCTGAGAGACGACAAGGATCACCTAGCCAAGCTCGATCCGTATCTTCGTGGATGCCGGCTGAAGGACATCAATATGAATGTCCTGAGGCCGTTCATCCAGGATCGAAAGAAGGTGGATGGTGTCAAGAACGCCACCGTCAACCGCGCTCTCGAGATCGTCCGGCGTATTCTCCACATGGCGCGCGACGAGTGGGAATGGGTCACGCGTATCCCCAAGATACGCATGCTCAAAGAACCCAAACGTCGCGTCCGTTTTCTCAAGAAAGAGGAAGCGGATCGACTGCTGGAGGAACTGCCCGGGCACCTCGTACCGGTGGTGCGATTTGCCCTGGCGACCGGCTGCAGGATGCGAGAAATCCTGCAGATGGAATGGAGTCGTGTCGACTTCGATCGGCGTGTGGCCTGGCTGGATGCGGGCACCACCAAGACCGGAGACAGCCGCGGCATTCCCCTGAACCGGGATGCACTACTGGCGTTGAAAGCCACTTACGGCCAACACGAACAATGGTGTTTCACGTATCAGGGGAGACGCATGGAAGCGGTGGGCTCTGCCTGGAAACGGGCGCTCTTACGTGCCGGGATCGAGAAGTTTCGGTTCCACGATCTTAGGCACACCTGGGCAAGCTGGCATGTGATGGCCGGCACCGGTTTGCAGGAGCTCATGGAGTTAGGTGGTTGGAAGTCGTACGAGATGGTACTTCGGTATGCGCACTTGGCACCGGAGCATTTGTCGGATGCGGCGTCTCGAATCGAGCGGGAGCTGGAAATCGTAGAGAACAACTCTACGATTTCTCTACGCTAGAAAGAAAAAGGGTCTACAGAAAAACTGTAAACCCTTGATCGGATTGGCGCGCCCGGAGAGATTCGAACTCCCGACCGCCTGGTTCGTAGCCAGTCAGCGCGCTGTAACTTACTGAAAAATAAGGCCTAAAAGACGGCGCTCGTTGACCAACTTTCAGTACGTTGCACAACAATGCACAGCTTGTGTCGGAATTTTGTCGGCAACAGTCTAGAGGCTATTTTGCTGTTTCGAGATCCTTTGACATGCCTTCAAACGTCAACTTGACCGGTGGTCGATCTGGGAACTCGGCGACAATAGAAACTTCACCACCAATCGCCTTGACGTACCGATCAAGCGTCGACACCATCATATTGCAGCGACTCTCCAGGCGAGACACCGTGTCCTGACCAGTCCCCAACGCTTTCGCGACTTCAACTTGTGTTCGCTTGAGCCCCTTCCTGAGGGCACGCAATGACAGCTCCTCGAGAATCAACTCATCGGCGCGAGCTTCAACCTCTGCCTTCTGCTTCGGTGGCAGTTGCTCAATCTTCTGCTGTAGTGAAGTTCCCATAACAATACCTCTCTATTTCTTTAGGCGTTCCAGGTGACTCTTGAAACGCCCGTCGGCGAGACGGATCAGGTCCTTGTAGAACCGCTTCTGATCCTTACCCTCCTTATCCCCACCGCAAAGCAGAATGGCTTTACGCTCAGGATCGAATGCAAATGCGACCCGCCAAACGCCACCATCCGCAGTGAACCGAAGCTCCTTCATGTTCGCATGCTCCGAACCATTCAGAGTATCGACATTGGGTCTGCCAAGCATCGGCCCAAACTGCGCCAAGACTTTCGCCCTTGCCAAAAGCTCTGTCTTAACCGGGTCTGTGAATTCGTCGAACTCAGCCTCAAACTCGCCCTCGAACTCCACTTCCCAAGTCATCGCCAGAATATGCCATAGAATGCATATGTATTCAAGGTCATATTTCTCTTTCCGAACCCTTGTCTACGCGGCCTGCCGGAAGTACTCGTGATGTAATCCGCCACAATGCTCGCGCGAGCGAATACTGCCCTGCTTCGGGAAATGAATGAGCCGCCCGTTCGGCGAGTTCTTTTCCAATGACAGGTGCGTGCGTACATTGTTGTAATAGTTGGCATATCGCTTGACCGTTCTTCGCAGGTGCTGCTCACCCAGAATGATCATGTGGTCCAAACAATCCCGCCCGATCGTACCAATGACACGCTCCGCGTAGGCATTCTGCCAGGGCGAGGCCGGCGCCGTTACAACTTCCGTCAACCCCGCCGACGCCAATCGTCGACTTACGAATGCGCTGAATTTCCGATCGCGATCGCGAACGAGAAATCTCGGCGTGCTATCTACTCCGAATGCCTCGATGATCTGTCTGGCTGTCCATTCTTCATTCGGGTGCTCGGTTACGTTCGTGTGCAAAATCTTCCGCCGATCGTGGCTGAGAACTACCAGTACGAACAGCACCCGAAAGGTCGCCGTCGGGACGGGGAAGAAGTCTGTGGCGATGATGTCCCTCGCATGATTGTCGAGGAAAGTGCGCCAACCTTGAGATGGCGGCTTCGGCTGTCGAATCATGTACTTGGAAACCACCGACTCGGACACCTCGATGCCCAGCTTCAAGAGCTCCCCATGAATTCGGGGTGCTCCCCAAAGCGGATTCGCCATGCACATTTGCCGAATGAGCAACCGGATCCTTTTATCTATCTGCGGTCGGCCTTGCTTTCGGCACTTGCGCGCCCAATGTCGACGAAACCCCTCACGATGCCATCGTACGACCGTTTCGGGGCTCACAATTTGTACGACGTCTCGCCAGCCTGCCCAGAGTCTCGATGCTAATGCCCAAAACGACCGATCTCCCGGAGTCAGCTTGGGCCGAGAAGTACTTTGCTTATAAACGGCGACTTGCTGGCGAAGCAGCAGGTTCTCAAACGCCAAGTCCCGATGCGTTTTGAAGGTTGAAAGAATGTACTTGTAGAAAATCGATAGCCATTTGCTCATTCTCCAAAGCTAGTAGCTCATCGCAAAAAGTCCAGAAAAATCAAGGCTGACGAGTTTATGGGAGGGACAGGAAGTTTGTGCTCGATCGAGCCTAGTTAGTTGTGGCCAATTCTAGGCAAGCAGTGTTCTGCAATCATCAGCGAGCTATTGTGTTGATTTGCATCCAAAGTTGGGCCACTAAAGCGGATATTTGCATCTAAAAATGACCCACGCGTAACCCTTCCTCCTGCTGATGGACCGCAGGAGCGATTAAGGAGTGATAGACGTGGATTTATTGAGCGTAATTCGACGCTGGCACGGCCGTGACAAGCTGTCGATACGAGAGATTGCGAGAAGAACGGGGCTGTCCCGCAACACCATCAGGAAGTACCTCGCCAACGGCGAGGTGACACCGAAGTACCCGGCCAGGAAGAGTGTCAGCAAGCTGGATCCGTACGCGGAGACGCTGGCGAGCCGGCTCAAGCGAGAGTCGAAGCGCAACAGGAAGCGCCGCCGTAACCTGAAGCAGTTGCACCGGGATCTTGTTGCTCTGGGCTTTGACGGCTCCTACGGTCGGGTCGCGGCCTTTGCTCGCGACTGGCGGCAACGCGAGCGTGAGCAGGCCATCATCCATCACCACCGGCGAGTACGGTTCCTGTCGACCATCGAGCTGGTCAATGCCCTCGAGCAGGAGAAGCTCAACGGCAAGCAAGGCAGGCTCGCCAACCGCATGACGCACGTCGATCTTGTCATCCTCGATGAGCTCGGCTACCTGCCGTTCAGTCAGACAGGCGGCGCCTTGCTGTTCCACTTCCTCTCAAAGCTTTACGAGAAGACCAGCCTGGTCATCACCACCAACCTGAGCTTCGCGGAATGGCCAACGGTCTTTGGTGATGCCAAGCCGACGACTGCCTTGCTTGACCGACTGTCGCACCACTGCCACATCCTAGAGACCGGTAACGACAGTTACCGACTCAAGAACTCAACCAGCAATCAGAAGGAGACAAAAGCTAAGAAAAAGGGCAAAACCTGAGCCATAATCAGGCCATCCGTGTGGGTCAATTTTCAGTGCAAATCCCGGGTCAATATTGGGTGCAAATCAACACAGCATGCTCTGACACTAGCATCGATGCTCGGATAGCGTAGCCTGACGTTCTTACCCAAATTCCCGAATGCAAACTCGGAACCGTAGCCTCGAACTCCTGCGGACGAATACCTCCAAGATGCAGATACCTTCGTTTTCGATGTAGAACGATTCGATATAATCTGAGACATCGTCCGTCGCGAGATCGCGGTTCTCGCAGTTGTGCTATTAGAATCGTTCATTCTTGAAGGCCGCCAAAGAAGGATCAGCAACCGCATTGTCCCAGCGATTTCCGCGTCGGCATCTCAGTGTCAGCTAACCACCAATTTTGGGAGAAGATCAAGGTTGCGGAGAGCCCGTAACTTCGAAAACCGGGAAAGAAGTAAATCACTAGCCACATCATACCATCACGCTAAAAGGCACCGGACAAGAACTCAATGCAATCAACGCGGATGAAAAACTAGCAGGGACGCGGGGCGGAGTGATTAGTTTTTCGTACCCCAAGCCACTGATGATACGCCATTTTCAATGCTTCCCACGTCGTGCAAGCTCGGCAAGTCAAGATTTCAATTTCGGGTGCGCGCAATAATTACCTATTGTGTTTTGGGTTTCGGGGTCTTGTGCTCTATACCTATCAACTGGTGACGCGAGATCCCGCGCCAACAGGTCTTTTTCGAACCTGAGTTTAAGCATTCGACGAATCTCCATCTGGAGATCAGAGGTGTCATTTAGCCGGTCTAGTAACGCACGTCCGTCATTTAGAATTACAAGCTCGGGAAGAATATCAAATACCAGATATCCGTATATGTTGTCGGGTCGCAGTGCCCGTCGATCTTCGTCTGAAAGCTGATCATAGGTCGATTGATCGATCCATCCCAGGCTAACTGGCCCAATCCCCTGGAGAGTCAGAGCCCGGCCGTACCCGAACAAAGCGAATAGCCTACCCCTTAGTGCCGCTTCGTACGCTAACTCAGACGCCTCCGACATTTGTGTCGCCACTTCTTCTTGGCTTTCCTCTAACCACGCCGATTCGTTCAATAATCTAGCGGCAAGAGTGTACATGGCAGCCGAGTCTGACTGCATGACGAATGCCCGAAGATCGTTTGTCTCCATTTTCCTGTACGCTGAGTATTCAAATCCCTTTGGAATCGATTCGCTCAGCAACTCTTGATATAAACGTAGGCGCTCATCGGTAATCGCCCCCTCAATTGGGAGACAGCCCTCCGAATATTCGGGCAATTCAATTTGAAATCTCTCAACCTCTGATTCAGCAACACGCTCCGACAACGGCGGCTCTATTGCTTCCACAGTTTGCGGCGCCGTGATGTCATTTGGCGCTGACAGTGCCGGCACTTTTTTGAATTTTTCTCGACTGTCTCCATTGTCCGATAAGCTCCTTAGCAGCAGGCCAGCGATGACTACGAAAACTACTGCAATTGCAATTGATTTCGAGAGCAAAATGCGTGCAGTTTTTTGTGTTAGCAAACCAAGACCCCTTGTTAATCCAACCTATTTAGTTTGGAAATGAAGTTACATTAATAACTTCTTGCCTCTTATCCTTCAGCGGGAAACGAATCCAAACATTTCGTTCCGAGAAACCGCATTTGACCAACATTGTTCGTGTAGCATCGCTGGTGAAAACTCGGCATTCTAGCCGTATCGTGCTTCTGCTCTGCCGACTTAGCTGTGTAACCGATCCACTTCTTCTACGCTGCGACTGATGGGATGACTATGGTCCGATCGGCGAAGGCCAATAACCTCTCGCTATGAGTAGTAAACAGAACCGAAATACCAAGATTTGAAATTTCACTGAAGATACGGATTTCATTTTCAGCATCTACAGAGTTGGTCGCTTCATCAAACACCAGAATCTTCGGTTTTGCATATAATGCTCGAGCGATCAATATTCTTTGTTTCTGTCCACCAGATAACCCGTCTCCAAGATCACTAATCGGTGTATCGTATTGATCTGGTAAGGCCATGATTTCATCATGAACCGCAGCAGCTGACGCACATGTTCGAACAATCTCCGGATCAACAAGGTTGTCGAAGAACGAGATATTTTCGGCGATAGTCCCGACTAGCAATGGATCTCCCTGACTTACAGCTGAGACAGTTTTTCGGAATGTACTCTGCGGAATGTCTGATAGACTCGTACCATCAAGCAAGACTTGACCTTCTTGCGGATGGATGAGTCCGAGCGCGATTGCGATGATCGTAGATTTTCCGGCACCGGATGGGCCAACCAAAGCTATGGTTTCGCCTTTGCGCACGGACATTGAAAAGTCCCGTATGACCCAATTGCCACCATTAATATATCGGTATGAAACTTGCGACAGATCCAATTGGCTCTGCTTATTGGTTTCCTGAATGGGATGGGAATGGTTGACTGCTCGATCCGGAAGAGCGCAGTAGATGTCAGATAACCTTGCCAGGTGCACCTGAAGAAAAGCGAACTGCCCAATCTTTCCAACGACGCTAGTCACGCTGGACGTCAGCTGAGACTTATACGCAATGAACGCCAACAACATGCCCGCTGAAAATGTTGAATCGATGGTAAGCGTGGCTCCGACGAACACCAAAATAATGGTCTCAACACTTGATAATAGATGCCTGGCGCCGTTTGTGATTGTCTGTAATTGTGTGACGCGCAGATCGCACGAATACTGCTTGTGACTCAACTCTTTCCACCTGTTATGGCGGTCGGTTTCACGGCCGAAAACCTTGATGCAACTGATCGCGCGGATACTCTCCATCATGTTTGTTCTTGCTACCGCCGCTGCGTCCAGAGACTCCTCTGTGCTTCGTCGGATTGGTCTGAAGACCATCATACGTACACCAGCATCGGCGATCATGAATGCAACCACAATAAATGCAAGTTGCGCACTGTAATAGAAGAGGAACCATATGAGGATAATGGACATTACTGTATCGATCACTAGTACAATAAAGTTTCCTGTTAGAAATGCCTTTACATGCTCAAGAGACCCGAACCGATTTAATATATCTCCCAGATGCCGTTTCTGAAAAAATTCAAGTGGTAGCTTTAATGCGTGACCAAACAAAGCGGCATTAAGACGATAACTAAGTTGAGTGCTCAGCCCGTGCATAAGCAAAGTCCGAAACACTGAGGTGATAACTTGAAACGCCGCAATTGTTGCAAAGCCGATCGCAGCAACAAACAGCAGATCCGTATCTTTGTTGGGCAAGACCCGATCGATCACTATTTTCAGGTAAAGAGGGGCCAGCAGCGCGCATACTTGGACCGGTAATGCTAGAGCAGTTGTCTGCCACATTGCTGAACCGATTCCATCAGTCTGCCGAAGAAGGTCCAATAGGCGAACCTTCGCCGGGCGTACTACGTCCGGGATCGTCGATTCAATGCAGCAACTGAACTCCATTGCAAACCCGCTGCAAATTCTCTCCAATCTTGACGAAGTTACTCTTTGTATATTTCCGCTGGGATTGTATATCGTCGATTGAAATCGGCCCGCCTTCTTTAAGACGACAAAATGATCCCCAGACCAATGTAAAATGCAGGGCGTACGGAGAAAGCGTAAACCACCAGCACTGAAACGCAACGCGGTTGGTTCGAGACCGGCCTTCCTCGCCCATTTTTCAAGCACAAGAAAACTAGATAATGGTGTCTTCCAATCGGTGCTTGCTCTCGCAGCGTGTTTGTCTATCCGGCGCCCGTGATAGTTTGCAATCATTTCTAAACATGCAAGACCGCATTCGCCTTTTTGCTCGCTAATTGAAAGGCGTAGTCTCTTGAAATCAATGTTACGAAACTGCCAAGGCATTTCACTTGTTTTTGTGTTTGGCGAAACGCATCGAGCCTGCAAAGATGGTGTTTAATAGCGACTTTTCTTTGGACGCGAAGACAAGACTGGCACTCGACGTACCGGTCTCGGCCAGTCGGTAATCCTGGGCGGATGAAATCGGGCCCTCAATAAGCAATTCCAAATCTACTTCAATCTGTCCATCATTCACCACATTGGCGGACTTTAGGTCGTAAAAGATAATTCGAGCTCGCCATTGATCAACCTCAATATACATTTCATCAATCTCGGAAGACCAGATTTTGATAGACGGTGTAGAACAGGCTAAATAGGATACCCGTAAGGTACGATGCTCGCCTGCCTTTGGTCCGCTATCAATGGTTTTGAGATCGATTCGAGATGTTTCATTAATGCTCTTCGAGGCACCGAAAGAAAAGAGGAACCCAGACAGGAGCACGAAAAAGACAACATACGGTGCTGTCCGAGGCGCCAAATCGAAGGTCGGTTTGTCATGCATTTGAAATGTGGTCGACAATTCGCGGCAGCCCATTGCAGTACTAGTCATAACGAATGTTGCGTGGCTCTTGCCACTACGATAGGAGTTTGATTTGATCAATCGTAAGCGCACCTATCGCAAGAATCGTGAGGTCGGGCTTTAAAACGACAATCTTCGGCACCGCCGTTATGCCCCAAAGCCGAATCAATCTCGCATTATCGCCAAAGTAACTTCCATTAATCGACGGTGCATGTTTGGCCATCGATTTTCGCCAGTGTTCACTTGTTGGGTCGATGTTCAATGCTTTGATCTCAGCGTCGAAATTGCCATAGTTGACCACGAGATCTTCTAGATCTTGCAATTTCTTTGTGCAAGGCCCGCAGTCGCTTCGCCAAAATTCAATGACGGTGTTCGATTGAGAAGCTAATTTTGATTCAATCTGTAATTCGCCATCAAGCAATCCAAGTATTTTGGTCAATCTAGCTCCAACAGAAAACGACTCCAATCGCTCCAAAATAGACCTTGCCTCCAAGGCTACAGTCCCCAGGAGCTGAGTTTCCAAGCGATCTGGATCTGCTGGGTAATTGCTTCGCAAGTTGTATCTCTTACACCGCGGGTACTCTTTTACGCATACTTCCGCGAGCCTACGTGCCTCAGATCGCAGTTTGGTAGCACCCACTTGGGCCCAATAGCTTAACGATTCCATTACAATGTGCCCTGTAATTTCGAATTGCTTTGAAGGCACTGTAGCTTTAACAAATTCGACTGGACTGGAGCCGAGATTGTTGGCCATTAGTAAACAGTCGCTCAATTCGAGGTAGTTGCCCGCCATTAAGTACGTTGCATGCGCTCTGGCATTGCGCGAGCGGTTACTTCGAATCACTCTTTTGAGGTAGGCGTCTATCTCGCGGTCATAACATGGATACGAGGTACTTGTCGGTAATGCTAGGTTGACAATCGGGTCGTCGGCGTGGTGCCTTGAAAGAAAAGAATACACTTTTCGGCGCGTGTCAAATGAAATCGGCCTCGCGAGAGCACCTATGATTTGTGATATCGATGCATCCGATTCTTGAAACGAATCGGCGGGAAGATCAATAGTCACATCGGGAACGAAAGGGTCCACATCATCTCAACTTTGAATTAAGATCAGCAACCCTCTGGCGCAGTGAAACCCTCCACGCAGCATATTCCTTGTGTTGTTTCAGTCCCCCCATCGATCGGTCGTGTGATCACGCAATCGGCGCTTCCGCTACCACACTCCACCTCTCCAGCTGGGCATGATTGGTCGAACATTTCGCATTGTCCGACGTCATCTGGTCCGCAAGGTATAGACCCACCTTGGACTCGAGACAAAATAAATTCGTCTCGCAATATTTCGATCAGGCGCGCACGTTCCGTTTCATATTTCTTGTTCACTTTTCCCTCTCCAATCTTTAGCCCCTTTCATATCGTCCACTAAACAAGTTTTCGAAGAACGGGCATCGGTGACTAGTTCTCATAGTACTTGAAGCTCGGAATGCTCGAAGCATCGGATCATAGTGTTTCCTGCGCCCTGCACGCCCCCGGTCAACATTGGGTGAAAATCAACAATCTAGAACAGAATTGGTGCACTTCGCCGAATTTCACGCTAGCGCACGCATCCACCTATTGAAAACTACGCATGGTCATCTGCACGGTTCCCTGGTCGGAGATTCCACACGTTGTCACTCTATTGAAATTTGCAGCTTTGGTGGATCGATGATGACGCGTATCAGCGCGTAAACTGCCACTGATTCAAAGAGTCCCAGATTGTCCAGCCCGAAAGAATTCGGGGCAACGACATTCCAAAGCAGGTAGAAGATCAATGGCTGCCTGTTGATTTGCACCCAATATTGACCCGGGATTTGCACTGAAAATTGACCCACACGGATGGCCTGATTATGGCTCAGGTTTTGCCCTTTTTCTTAGCTTTTGTCTCCTTCTGATTGCTGGTTGAGTTCTTGAGTCGGTAACTGTCGTTACCGGTCTCTAGGATGTGGCAGTGGTGCGACAGTCGGTCAAGCAAGGCAGTCGTCAGCTTGGCATCACCAAAGACCGTTGGCCATTCCGCGAAGCTCAGGTTGGTGGTGATGACCAGGCTGGTCTTCTCGTAAAGCTTTGAGAGGAAGTGGAACAGCAAGGCGCCGCCTGTCTGACTGAACGGCAGGTAGCCGAGCTCATCGAGGATGACAAGATCGACGTGCGTCATGCGGTTGGCGAGCCTGCCTTGCTTGCCGTTGAGCTTCTCCTGCTCGAGGGCATTGACCAGCTCGATGGTCGACAGGAACCGTACTCGCCGGTGGTGATGGATGATGGCCTGGACGCCGATCGCTGTTGCGATGTGCGTCTTGCCAGTGCCGGGGCCGCCAACCAGGACGATGTTCTCGGTGTCGTCGAGGAACTCGCAGCGATGTAGCGCCTTGATCTGGCCTTCTGAGACGGTGCTTTCCTTGAACTCGAACCCTGCAAGGTCCCGATGGGCCGGGAACTTAGCGATCTTCATCTGGTAGTTGATGGAACGCACTTCACGCTCGGCGACCTCGGCCTTGATGAGCTTGTCGAGGAGCTCGCCGGACTGCTTGAACGCAGGGGATCCCTGCTCGGCAAGCTCTGCCACGGCGCTCGCCATGCCGTGCAGCTTCATCGACTTGAGCGTGGTGACAACGGCTTCAGCAGACATGGCTCATCCCCCTAAGGCTGTCGTAGCGCTCGGTGTTGGCAACGGGATCTTCCCGTAGGGTGAGTGCCGGCGGTGGCTCAAGCGCCGCCGGTGGCGGCGCATCGAGTAAGCGGCTCAGCCGGTTGATGATGTGCGTCTTGGAGACGACATCGCTCTGGATGGCCTCGCGTACCGCCTTCTCCACGAGCTTCTCATCGTGATGCAGCACCAGTGCCAGGATATCGGCCATCTCGCGATCGCCACCTTCGCGCTTCATCAGCACTGCCTGCAGGCGCTTGAAGCTCTTCGGCAACTCGGCGAACGGCGCGCCGTTCCTCAGGGCTCCGGGCTTGCGTTGTACGACAGCCAGATAATGGCGCCAGTCGTAGACCGTGGTGCCCTTGCTGTTGTGGTCGCGGTTAAAGACCCGCTCGTGCTCGGCAATGACCTCGGCCTCGGCGACCAGCACGATCTTGCTGGCATAGGCTCGCAGGCTAACGACCCGGTTGGCGAACGCCGCCGGCACGCTGTAGCGATTACGCTCGAACACCACGAGGCAGGTCGGCGAGACACGCTTGTTGCACTCGACAAAGCCGTCAAAGGCCGGCGGCATCGCCATCAGGGCGCTGTGTTCGTCCTCGTAGACCTCGGCGACCATGCGGTTGCCCTGTTCCGGGTGGGCTGTCTCTGACCATAACGCTACGCAACGCTCTTCCAGCCAGGCGTTGCACTCAGCAAGGTCGGCAAAGTCCGGAGCATCCTGCAGCAGGCGGTGGCGAGCATCTCTGACGTTCTTCTCCACCTGGCCCTTCTCCCAGCCGGCGGCCGGGTTACAGAACTCCGACTCGAACAGGTAGTGGCTCACCATGGCCCGGAAGCGCGCGTTCACTAGGCGCTTCTTGCCGCGGCCTACCTTGTCGACCGCCGTCTTCATGTTGTCGTAGATGCCGCGCTCGGGAATGCCGCCCAACACGCGGAACGCGTGGTTGTGGGCATCGAACAGCATCTCGTGCGTCTGCGTAAGGTAGGCCCGCAGAAAGAAAGCCCTGCTGTGGCAGAGCTTGAAGTGGGCGATCTGCAGCTTAATCTTCTTCTTGCCGATGCGAAGCCAGTCCTCGCTCCAGTCGAACTGAAAGGCCTCGCCCGGCTCGAAGGCCAGCGGCACGTAAGCGCCACGACTGGCCCGGTTGGCTTGCTCGCGCTCGCGTTGCCGCCGGTCGCGGGCAAAGGCGGCGACCCGGTCGTAGGAGCCGTCAAAGCCCAGCGCCACAAGATCCCGGTGCAGCTGCTTCAGGTTACGGCGGCGCTTCCTGTTGCGCTTGGACTCACGCTTAAGCCAGCTCGCTAGGGTCTCCGCGTACGGATCCCGCTTGCTGACGCTCTTCCGCGCCGGGTACTTCGGTGTCACCTCGCCGTTGGCGAGGTACTTCCTGATGGTGTTGCGGGACAGCCCCGTTCTTCTCGCAATCTCTCGTATCGACAGCTTGTCACGGCCGTGCCAGCGTCGAATTACGCTCAATAAATCCACGTCTATCACTCCTTAATCTCTCCCGCCGTCCATCGGCAGGGGAAGGGTTACACGTGGGTCATTTTTAGATGCAAATATCCGCTTTAGTGGCTCAACTTTGGATGCAAATCAACAGCCAAGGACTCTGAGGATCGCAAAAATAGACCTGCAGGTCGGTCGCTAGCGTGAAGTCTTTATGGTTGGCGAGTTCCATTCCTCGATCCCAGGTCAGTGATTGGCGGAGTTGACTGGGCAGCTTCTTTACTTGCCGAGATAGCGCGGCCACGACAGTCTTGGTGTCCTTGCCATCTACTTTCACCAGCATCGTGAACCTCGACTGCCGTTCGACAAGCGTAGCGATGTGGGTGTTGCCGGACCCCGCTATAAGGTCGCCTTCCCAGTGCCCGGGAACTGCGCGATCCTCGATGCTCGCCGGCCGTTCGCTGATCGGCACACCATCGATGATCTGACCGCGACGAGCACCTCGGTTATTGTGCTTCTTTGACTGTCGGAACGGTCGCTTGGTCCTCAAATGCTTCTGGAGCTCCTTTTTCAGCACGCCACGTGACTGAACGAACAGGCTCTTGTAGATCGTTTCGTACGACACATGCATCGTCTCGTCATCAGGATAGCCGCGCTTGAGCCAGCCGGCGATCTGCTCTGGAGACCAGTCTTGTGCCAGCTTCAAAGAGACTATACGCCGCAGGAAGCCGTTCAGCGCTAGATGGCATAGCTTTGGTCGCCGGGCGCGGTCCCAAGCCTTCTCGTCGGCGATGTTCGCTCGGTACCGCCGAGAGCCTCCATTGCGCGCAATCTCGCGGCTGATCGTCGACGGCGAGCGCCTAAGTTGTTGAGCGATTTCTCTCATCGAGTATCCGGCACTTAGGCCTCGAGATATCTCCTCGCGCTCTGCGAGCGAGAGGTGCGAGGTTGAACGGGTTCGGGCCGCTGGCTCGTATCCGCCGAACAGCCTGAGTACCCCAAAGACTGACGCTGGGAACTTGCCGATCGCTCGTCCGATATCACTGTAACCCTCGCCATTGTGCCAGCGTTCCCAAAGCTCAGCTTTCTGGTCATCAGTTAGACCAGGCCTTCCTAGTCTCGCCATTACAAGATCTCCTGTTGTATGCATCTGAGTATCTTGTGTTGCGTTGACCCATTGAATCTACAGCTGCGTTCTTCGCCAAAGAACAGAAGTGAAGTACCGCATGATCGAGCGGTGCCGCGACGCGTTCCCAGTTCGCATGATGTGCCGGCGTCTTGGTGTGTCGGCCAGTGGGTTTTATGAGTGGCGCACTCGTGAACCGAGTGCGCGCGCCCTGGATAACCAGAGGCTGCTGGTTCGCATACGCGAGCTCCACGCGGCCAGTGACGGTGTCCTGGGTCGGCGCCGCATCCACGAGGATCTGCGCTATGAAGGCGAGACAGCCAGCGTTAACCGCGTCGGTCGGTTGATGAAGCTGGACGGTCTGTACGGCATCCCGCAGAAGCGACGCTGGCGCAAGAAGGCCAGCCAGCCACGACCATCGCACGTACAGAACCACCTGGATCGCGACTTTGAAGCCTCGGAAGCGAACACAAAGTGGGCGACTGACATCACCTACGTTCGCACCGCCGAGGACTGGTTGTATCTGTGCGTGGTCATCGACCTGTACTCACGATTGGTCGTCGGCTGGTCGATGAGCGCTGTCCAGGATCGCCAGCTTGTGCTTCAGGCGGTGCTTATGGCGCTCTGGCAGCGACAAGATCGGTCGCCGTTGGTGCTGCACTCCGATCGCGGCTGCCAGTTCACGAGTGTCGAGTATCAACGCTTCCTGCAAGGCCACAACGTAACCTGCAGCATGAGCGGTGTTGGCAGCTGCGCCGATAACGCACTCGTCGAAGGGTTCTTTGGCATGCTCAAACGAGAGCGCGTAAATCGACGTCAGTACCGAACACGAGCGGAAGCTCGAGCAGATATCTTTGACTACATCGAGAGCTTCTACAATCCGCGGATGCGCAGTAGACTCGAACAGGAAAAGAAAAACGAAACTAGGCTATACCAAACCGTCCGGTGTAGCGGGACCTAACCCAGGTCTTCGAGTCTACCGCGGCAACTACGCTCAGATGGCGTTCTGGTCAAAAGGCGAGGGTCGATTCGTTTGCATAGAACCCTGGGATGGTTTCAGCTGCAAATCAAACTTTGGTGGAAGCGTGTGGAAGAAGCCTGGCATTACCTGCCTACAACCTGAAGAACGGCTCGAAAAGTACCTGGCTATCGAGATTGACACTCCAATGACGCCAAAAGATCCCTTGGTTAGATAGACCGACTGAAACTCCCAGAGTTTCCCGGAGGCTCATTTCTTTGAGTGACAGCCGATAATGCAGTTCAAATTGGCCGTCGAGTGTCACCCAAATACCTGGTGCTCAACCATGTGATCTCTGTTCAGGTAGCGAATAATCGGTCGAAAACCGACGCAGGTATTCGATTGCCGGTTGCGACCGAATCCGGTTTGCTTGGCCCTGAAACGGAATTGTGGCTTTTCGTTATCAACTGTCGGCAAAGTGACGACGCAAGAAAAGGGCCCGTACACTTGGTCGCGTACAAGCCATTATTTTTCTGACAAGAATTGGCGCACCCTGAGAGATGGGCCTTTGGCCTGTCCTCGCTTCGCTCGTCGGCGCAATCTCCCGACCGCCTGGTTCATAGTTAGCCCACCAATTCGTAAGTAGTTGTAATCATTGACGAACCGCAGGGCCGCCCGTTGCACCAAATGCCCTACTCTGCTCAGCTACGCAGAGCTGAATCACTCAAAACTTCCGCAGTGCTTTACTCGGCTGGCTTCAGACAATATCTGCTATCGAACATCCAAAGATTAGTCGACAGCGGCTTGTTGCGAAGCTGCATGGAGGCGTTCGTCGATTCGTTTGACGAGGAACTACTCGATGGCAACATGGTTTAGCCATATCCGATTGTTAGAATCTGGGGGACAGTGGTGCCAAAGGAACGAATCAAAGTGGCAAGGTTGTCGTGTCTTTGGGCGATTCGAAAATGATCATAGATCGAAGACGGCCTACTTGGGGAATCGCAAGAATAGTCTCCTGTGCGAACGACGAATACCCTTTGAGATCTTCGGTGACGATACGCAACAGGTAATCAGCGTCGCCGCTCACCCGATGGCACTCAAGCACCTCCGGAATTGCCCTTATCGCCTTGTGAAAGGCATCAGCTGCGCGAGCGTCCTGTGCATCGAGTGTCACCTCCACGAACGCCCCTACTTCTAGGCCCACCGCCGCCGCATCGATGCGAGCCGTATAACCAAGGACTACCGCAGCTTCCTCGAGTCGTCGAATCCGTCGTTGGACTTGCGACGTGGACATGTGCACTTGACTGGAAATCTCGTTCAACGTCGCGCGGGCGTCGTCTTGCAGAAGCGTGAGAATTTTCGCGTCGATCTGGTCCAGTGCTACGTCGGTCATGTCGCCTCGCTGAGGGATGAAACTTTTTCCCTTATTTTTATCAATATTGATGCGTATTTCTCGTATTTATGTCATTTTCTGAGGATATTGCAACCATTTCTCGCCCGATTCGGGATAGATTGCTCAGCAATCATCAGTCAACAAGTAGCGGAAAGAAATGGCCAACTACGAACCAATACCCCTTCCAGATCGCTTCTCCTACAACGACGTGGAGATGCTCAAGCGCGCAGAGGACTACTACCAGCACATCAAGCAGCGCCATACGGTACGTGAATTTTCGGACAAGCCGGTTTCACGCCAAGTCATCGAGGCAGCGATACGGTCTGCCGGAACAGCGCCCAATGGCGCCAACCACCAGCCATGGCATTTCGTCGCTGTAAACGAGTCGAATATAAAACGGCAGATTCGCCTTGCGGCCGAAAAGGAAGAACAAGCATTTTACGGCGGCCGAGCCGGAGAAGAGTGGCTGGGCCATCTGGAGAAAGTGGGTACCCATGCAAGCAAGCCATACCTTGAAGTTGCTCCCTGGCTGATCGCCATATTCGCGCAGCGGCGTAGCATCGATGAATCGGGAGTACGGCGTAAGAATTACTACGTCCCTGAATCGGTAGGCATCGCCACGGGATTCCTGATTAATGCGCTTCACTCGGCCGGGCTTGCCACGTTGACTCACACACCGAAACCGATGAAGTTTCTCAGTGAGATCCTGAGCAGACCGGATACCGAGCGGCCCTATATCCTGCTCGTTGTCGGTCATCCGGCGGACGATGCTGTCGTTCCAAAGTATGCGAAGTACAAAAAGCCACTGAACGAAATCGCAAGCTTCATCTGTGAGGCCGAATCGTGACGTACGTTGTTACGGAACATTGCATCCGCTGCAAGTACATGGAGTGTGTGGAGGTATGTCCTGTTGACTGCTTTCACGAAGGAGCGAACATGCTCGTCATCAACCCCTACGAGTGCATCGATTGCGGAGTCTGCGAGGCGGAGTGCCCCGAGGAAGCAATACTACCTGACTCACTGGAAGAGGCTGAGCGCTGGCTTCAGCTAAACTCGACTTACAGCGAAGAATGGCCAGTGATTACCGTTCGCAAGACGCCGCCCGCCGATGCTGACGATTACGCAGGGATCGATGACAAGTTCGAAAAGTTCTTCTCCGCGGTGGCGGGCGCGGGCGACTAGCCTCCGGACTCCGACTGCAACATCTCGGCAACTGACTCGACGTCTCGCATGACGCGCAGCAGATTTTCTCCCGCCAACTTGCGCAGGTCCTCGTCACTCCAGCCGCGTTCAATCAGCAGCGCGAACAGGTGGGGGAACTTCGACGTGTCCTCGAGACCAATCGGCATGTCGGGCATTCCCCAGAAGTCACTGCCTATTCCTACGTGATCGACTCCCGCGACGTCCCTGATGTATTCAATATGATCCGCAACATCATTGATCGATGCCCGAATCGCTCCGTGCTCGGCGTCGTAGGCCAACCACACCTCGCGTAGATCCCGGATGGAGGTTATGGGCTTGTCCGTTGCCCAGATTTTCTCCTGCATTTGCCAGACGTCATTGGACAAGAACGAGGGAATGAATGTCACCATTACAACACCGCCGTTCTCCGGCAGTGCTGACAGCACAATGTCCGGCACATTCCGAGGGTGATCGACCAGACCAGCGGCCGCCGCATGCGACCAGATCACGGGCGCCGACGACGTGTCCATGACCTGCTGCATCGTTTCGCGCGACGTATGCGCTATATCAACGATCATACCGATCCGGTTCATTTCCCTAACGGTTTCCCGTCCGAAATCTGTTAACCCACCATGACGATGTTCACCAAGGGCCGCATCGGCCCAGTCCAGGGTTACGTTATGCGTCAATGTCATATATCGAACGCCCATTCGATGATATTCACGCAGCGCATCCAACGAGTTGTTGATGCCATAGCCGCCTTCCATGCCCAACAGGGACGCGATCTTGCCGCTGCCATATACACGCTCGATATCCGCAGCGGTCAGCGCCAGCTCAAATGTATCGGCATGCGTATCGATGATTCGAAGAGCAGTTTCAATTTGTTTCAGCTGTAGGCTCTTTCGTTCAGCTACAGGCGTTTCACCAGGAATCCAGACCGACCAGAATTGCGCCCCCACGAGTCCTTCACGCAGCTTGGGAATGTCTGTGTCGAACTCGGTCACAGTCTCAAGGCGAAACGCCCGAACATCGCCGCCAGTCTCCTCACGAATCAGCCACGGCAGATCATTGTGCCCATCGATTAAGGGTGTCGACCGCAACAACGCCCGCGCTTGCGCAAGCGAGTCTTCGGCGGCTTCGTCCTGCGCAGGACCGCAACCTAAGAGCAGTGCTGCCAGCGCGCACATTAGCGAAAGAGCACGAAGCTGTTTATTTTTCATAGTCACAGTCAGTCCTTACTAACCGGGACGTGCTTGAGCAAAAATTGTGTGGACTTCTCGAAGAAGTAGGACTCATAAGGTCCATAAATTCCATGCCCCATAGTCGGCGCAATCATCACCTCATGTTGGAACCCGCGCTTGATCAGCGCATCGGTGATTCGGATCACTGCCGCATACAAGCCGTAGTCCCTGTTGCCCACGCCCAACAGCAACGGGTTTTCGATTGCATCCGCATACCGGAAGAAGTTCGCCCTGTCCCAGGCTTCAGGGTTGTCATTCGGGCTGCCGAGATGCGCCTCCATGAATGCATCGCCCCTGCTCGAATCCGAGTAAACGCCAGGCGCGGTAGATATCGCCGCATCGTAGGTATCGCCCTCGAGCGCCAGCGCCATGAGTGCATAGTATCCGCCCCAGCTGTGGCCAAAGATGCCGACTCTGGAACTGTCGACATAGTCATATTGTCTCCCAAGATCTCGAATCACAGCAGCATGGTCGGCAATAACTCCCGGGCCCCACTTGTCGTCGACCGCTCTGGCGAAGTCACGAGAACGGCCGATTGTGCCGGGCGTATCGAACCGAACCACAATGTAGCCCAACGCAGTCAACGCTAGAGGGTAGTTTTGTGACGTGTAAGGTGATGCCAGAAACTCATGATCGCCCTTAATCAGGAACAGGCCGCCGTAGATCTCTTCGATGATTGGATAGGAACCGGATGCGTCAAAATTCAGGGGCAGGTACATTGTGCCGTAGACATCGGTTTCTCCATCCGCTGCCTTGGCGACGAACTCGACCGGCGGCGTCCAACCCAGTGGCTTGAGTCTCTCAATACCAGATTGGGCGACGACATGCCGCGTTTCGCCGTCGCTGGTCGAGATAGACAAAGCCGGCGGCGACGTCGGCGAAGACCAGGCATCGGAAAAGTAGGCGCCGTCAGGCGAGAATGCGACAGCGTGAACCCCGTGCTCGGCTGTGTGCTGCCGCGCAGCGCTGCCGTCCAATTTCATGCTGTGCAGATGCAGGTCGTAGGGCCGCTCGAGGTCACTACGAGCCATGAAGTAAACGCGTTCCTCAGCAGCATCGAAATACTCGACGTTCGCAACCGGAAACTCGCCGCTCGTAATCTGGCGCACGAGCTCGCCGTCAAGGTCGTAGTGATACAGATGCTTCCAACCATCCCGTTGGGACTCGAACAGGAAGCCGCGATTTCCCGGAAGAAGCGTAAATCCAACGCTTTCGACGTAATAGGCCTGATGTGGGGGCACCAGGCCACGACCGCCTTTCTCCGTGAATACAACTTCCGCTTTTGCGTCTTTCGCCATCGCACGCAGGACCCGGATTTCGCTGAAGTCCCGGTTGATCGCGGCGAACCACGCGAATTCGGAGTCTTCGTCCCAATCCAGGAAGAGCACATGCTCTTTCGACACATCGACACCCGATAGCATCACCGCTTTGCCGGCAGCGATATCGATAATGGCGGGCTGATAGATGTAATAGGGACCGCCTGCACGGAAGTCATCATGATAGACCACGGTGGGCACGTCATCCGTGATGATGTTCAATGCCGGAAACTCAGGCATTCCGGTACGGTTGATCTTTTGCGCAAACAGGTAGGCACCCGATCGTGCAAAAGCATTGGTCGCAACACTGCGAATATGCGGCAAGTTCATTTTGCCGCTGGCAAGGTCCCAACCGTGCCGCTCGCTTGCATCATCTGTAACTTGCCGCCACTCCTGGCTACCGTGCGATCGTACGTGGATATTCCCATCGATAATCGTGGCTACCTGCGCTCCTGATCCCGACACGAGATCGGGTACGGGATTACCGTCGAAGAGAAAGCGGTTGCGGATAAACCGGCCCGGAGGAATTGGGCCCTTGCCCTCCTCAACACTGACCGCTCCAGCATCCTCGCTGTAGGTAATCGACGCCTCGAGCCATTCGAATTCAAGGGTATCGGCGTCGATCGCTTGCACGGTCTGCAAGCGCAATGGCACAGCGGACATCGGTCCGAACTGGTCCGTCATCGACTGTTGCAAGCGTCGCGCATCGTAATTTGCAATGATGTTCCCATTCCTGGGATCGATCAGCTGAAGGCGGCCATCCGCCTTGTGCCAAAGCCCGCTACCATCATCCGCCCAGGCCGACTCGCCCGGCCGACCGTCCAGAAATTCGCCCGCCTTGAACAGGTCATGATAAGCGGATGGCAATTCCGCGAATGCGGCACCCGTCTGCCAGAACAGGGCCGTGAATATGCACGCGATACCTGTAATTCGATTCAACATATGTTTCTCTCCGATTCTTCGAGTTCCGCCAGCAACGCAGCCATGCGCTCGACGCCTGCAACTCGATTACGTTCCTTGACGTGGCCAAAGCCTCGAATGGTTTCCGGTACCCTGGCCACTTGTGTCGCCAATTCCACATTAGCAACTGATACGTTCCTGCAAATGGAGTCGATAACCGACTGGTACATCCCGATCAGGGCCCGTTCGTCCCGACGTTCCCTCGTGTAGCCGAAAACATCTAACGGCGTCCCACGCAGGAACTTCAGCTTCGATAGCAATGACAAGATTGGAAACACCCAGCCACCTACACTGATCTTCTGCAGCTCGCCAGACTCCTTATCCCGTCGGGACAGAATGGGTGCAGCGAAGTGCAGCCGCAGCTTGTAGTTGCCCTCGAACGTTGACCTCAACCTCTGCCGATATTCAGGAGTACTATAAAGTCGTGCCACCTCGTACTCGTCTTTGTAGGCCAATAGTCTGAAATAGTTCCTGGCGATCGCCTTCGACAAAGCATCTGTAGACTGGAGCTTCTTGCCCACTTGCTTCGACGTCGAGTCAATAACCTCGCGATAGTGTTCTCCGAGCGCGGCATTTTGATAGTCAGTCAACCAATTGACCCGATACTCGACGATGTCGTGCAGAGACTCCTCTGTGTCGACCAGCGCACGGTGCTCTGACGCTATGTGCTCGGGCTCCCACGCCAAAACTCGGCCGATCTCGATGGCGGCCTTGTTCGCCGCAACAGCAACGCCATTGAGTTCGACCGCCCTCCCGACAGCTGCCCGTCCAATGGGCAACACGCCTTTCTGCAGTGCATAACCCAACATGATCATGTTGGCGCCAATGGAGTTACCCAGTATGCGCTCCGCGATCTGCGTTGCCTCGACCGTGAAGAGCCGGTTCTGTGCGGTAGCCTCACTCACGGCAGACAATACGGCGGCATTCGCGAAATCAATATCGGGATTCAGCTGGAACGCACCGGTCGGTGTCGTATGGTTATTCAGAAGCACGTAAGTATTTGTACTTGAGATCGTCCGGCCCGCGTCATCGCTACTGGTGACAAGCGGATCACAACCGATCAGGAGGTCCGCCTGCCCAACACCAATCCTGGCCGCATCCTTGATCGATGAGTCGCAGCTAATGCGCAGATGACTCTGGACCGCCCCTCCTTTTTGCGCCAGCCCCGTCATGTCATATGCGGAAACTGCCTTGCCCTCCAGGTGCGCCGCCATCGCCAAAATGGCGCTGATCGTTGTAACACCGGTCCCGCCAATTCCCGTGATGAGCACATTGTAAGTATCGTCTATGGACAGGCTTACCGGCTCAGGCATATCGAACCGACTTACATCGACGGTGCCGGTGTCCTTATCGGGCTTGCGCAGGTCGCCACCATGAACGGTCACGAATGACGGGCAAAATCCCGTCACACAGCTGTAGTCCTTGTTGCAACTTGACTGGTCGATCTTGCGCTTGCGACCAAGCCGAGTCTCCTCGGGGACGATAGAGATGCAGTTGGCCTTGGCCGAACAATCACCACATCCCTCGCAAACTGCCGAGTTAATGAATGCCCGCTTGGGTGGGTCGGGATACAGCTTGCGTTTGCGCCGCCGGCGCTTCTCAGCCGCGCAGGTCTGGTCAAAAATTATCGCAGACACACCTTCCACTTCGCGCAATTCGCGCTGCAGCCGGTCGAGCTCACTGCGGTCATCGATCGTGACGCCTTTTCCTCGTAGCCGGCGAACCCGATCATCGGGCTCATCGGCATAGATGACGGCGACACGTTCTACGGACTCCGCCTTAAGCTGCGCAACGATATCGGGAACCGTCAGCACTCCCTCGACAGGCTGCCCTCCGGTCATCGCAACGGCATCGTTGTAGAGGATCTTGTAGGTGATGTTGACGCCCGCGGCGACCGATGCCCGTATCGCCATCAGGCCCGAGTGGTTGTAGGTTCCATCACCCAGATTCTGAAATACGTGATGCATGCTGGTGTGCGGGGCAATCCCGATCCAGTTAGCTCCCTCGCCTCCCATCTGCGTTGGCGGCAACGTATCGCGATTCATGAAGAGCGCCATCGTGTGACAGCCGATTCCTGACATCGCGACACTGCCATCCGGTACTTTTGTCGACGTGTTGTGTGGACAACCAGAGCAGAAATAGGGCGTCCGGATCGGCAAGCCAGCGCCCAACGGCTTCGCCAGATTTCGGTCACTTTCCAATCGATCGATGCTTTCGCGCAGTTCGTCATCAACCGTTCCACGTCGCTGCAATCGACCGCCAATCACGATCGCGATCTGTTCAATGGCAAGTTGCTCTGCTGACGAGAACAAGGCATTCCCATCTTCATCTTGCTTGCCAACGAGGGCCGGACGTCGACCACTGCGATTGTTAAACAGAATGTGTGCCGCCTGATGTTCGATAAAGGCGCGCTTTTCCTCTACGAACAACAGTTCCTCGCAGTTCGCGGCAAACGACTCTAACCCCGTTTCCTCGAGCGGCCATACCAGGCCGACCTTGTAGACGCTGAGCCCCAGCTTGGCAGCTCGGGATGAATCGATGCCGAGCAACTTCAGTGCCGATACAACGTCGCACCATGACTTGCCCGTCGTTACAATGCCTACCTTGCTCTTCCCTCCCCCCAACGTCACCCGGTCGAGGTCATTCGCTCTCGCATAGGCCTTTGCTGCGACCAACCGATGCTGTTGCACGCGAATCTCGTCGCCCAGTGCATCCACCGACATGGCCCCTCGAAGGTTTTCGCTGGTACTCTCATCCAACTCGGGGAGCTCGATACTGAAGCCCTCTGGCAAAGCGACAGTCGCCGTGCAATCCGCGGTTTCATTGACGCACTTCAACCCCACCCAAAGCGCGGAGAAACGTGAAAGACCGAAACCGTGCAGGCCGAAGTCGATGTACTCCTGAACAGTCGCCGGATAAAGAACCGGAATATCGTTAGCCGCCAGTGCCTGATCACTTTGATGTGCAACGGTTGACGACTTTCCGGGATGATCGTCGCCGACGACCAGAACGACACCGCCATGCTCCGAGGCACCGAATCGGTTGCCATGACGGAACGCATCGCCGGATCGATCTACGCCGGGACCCTTGCCGTACCAAATTGAGAACACGCCGTCGTACCTGGCTCCGGGCAATGAGGTAGACTGCTGAGTACCCCAGATCGCTGTTGCCGCAAGGTCCTCATTCAGGCCCGGCCGGAACGTGATATCACTTGAATCAAGCCATTTTTTTGCCGCGTTCAACTGAAGGTCATAGCTGCCGACCGGCGAGCCGCGATACCCGGAAATAAATCCTGCCGTGTTGAGTCCGGCGGCCAGGTCGCGCTGCTTTTGCAGCAGTGGCAACCTCACCAGTGCCTGCATGCCGGACAACAAAACCGTACCGACCTGCGCATCGTAACGATCGGTCAGCTTGACATCGCGAATGCTCGGAGAGGCTTCGGACATACGATCGACCTTAACCCCAGAGCTGCGCCGAAGGCGCGTGAATCTGTCCGGCACGGTATTGCATGGCCGGCTCGCGATCGTAGCGATTCAGCAATGGACCGTCGAGATCGATGAACTCACAATATTGGCCAATGACGAACGCTGGTGCCATGGCCAGCGAGGTACCACACATATTGCCGACCATGAGCCCGAGGCCCGCGCGCCGAGCCTCATTGACCATTTTGAGCCCTTCAGTCAAACCTCCGGACTTGTCGAGCTTGATATTGACAGCACCGTACCGGTTCATGATCGCAGGTATCTCTGAACTGTCCTGGCAGGATTCGTCTGCGCATATCAGCAGATTCGAATCGAAGTCTTCAAGCGCTTCGTCGCCATCGCGGGGCAGGGGCTGCTCCAGCATTGACACGCTAAGCCTGCCAAGGTGAGGCGCAAACTCACGTAGCATCTCCGGCGTCCAGCTCTGGTTCGCATCAACGACAAGATCAGCATCTGGACGCACGCTTCGTATTGCCTCGATTACGGCGACCGGGTTTTCGGCATCGACTTTAATCTTGAGAGCGGCATGCTGGCTCGCCGGATCGCTGACGGCCGCCGCACGAACGTCTGCCACCTCGTTCTCCACACCCAGAGTGAAGACCGTCGCCAGCGCCTCGGCGCTTACACCAGCGCGTTCAAACACCGATACGCCGGTCTCCTTCGCTTCAAGGTCCCACATCGCGCAGTCGACAGCACAGCGTGCGCCGCCGGACGGCAACACTTCCTGCAACTCCTCGCGGCTGATCCCTGCTTCGAGTTCAGCCCAGATTGATTCGAGCTGCGCGGTCATCGAACCCACCGACTCCCCGAGGTAGTCCACGCCCAGCGATTCACCTCGTCCAACGTGCCCGGCCCTGGCGATTTCTACCACCAATACATCAAAGTAGTCGTAGCTCTGCCCCGCGATTCGAAACGGTTTGCGCGCCGCCCAGCGCTCCATCCGAAGACCCATCCGGCAGGACCCTATAGTATGCCTGGCGTTCATCACGTGTCGGCGAGGACCTCGCGCGCCAATTCTTCAGCCGCTTCGTTGGTTGTACTTCCCGACGTCGCGGCGCTGTCAAGGATCTTGAGCGCGCTGTCATAGATCCCCTCGATCCGGGCATCCTTCTCTGCCTGGCTGTAATTGAGGTCAACGCCCAATCCGCCTATGACTCCGCCGGCATTCGCAACGAAATCCGGCACATACACAATGTTGTTTTCGGCAAGCAGGTTTGCAACATCAGGTGTGGCCAGCTGGTTGTTGGCGGCGCCGCAAATGACCCGTGCGTTTACCGCAGAGATTGTTTCGGCGGACAGTACCGAGCCGAGAGCGCAGGGACTCAGTACGTCTACACTCGCAGACAAGATTTCGTCCACGTCGACAACGATAGCGCCGGTCGCCTCAGCAACCGCCTTGCAGCGCGTCGAATCGACGTCCGTGATAGTAAGTTTGCACCCGGCGTCTGACAGCATCTCGCAGAGCCGCGATCCGACCTGACCAAGCCCCTGTACCGCAACAGAAACGTCTTTCAGAGATTCACGTTGCAATGCCCATTTGACTCCGGCTCGTATCCCATGGAATACACCCTGTGCGGTTGGAATGGACAAGTCTCCGAATTCTGCCGGCGGCGTGTACTCGGTGTACTGGCCGATTACTGACATGTCATCAGCATTAATCCCGACATCTGCGCCGCAATGATAAGTCCCGCCAAGCTTCTCGACCGCTCGCGCAAATGCAGCGAGCAACTCCGGCGATTTGTCGGTTGCGGGATCGCCAATGATTACCGACTTGGCTCCTCCGGCAGGTAGTCCTGCGACAGCCAGCTTGTAGGACATTGCGCGACTCAGGCGCAAGACGTCCGTCAGTGCCGCAGCTGTATCCGCGTATGGCTGCATGCGAATTCCGCCAGCAGAAAATTCGCCGTAACGGTGAATCGCAATGATTCCGTGAAGGCCGGCCTTCGGGTCACTGACAAAGCAGACGTTTTCGTGATCGTCGAAGCTCGGGTGGTCGAAAATATCAGACATGCATTCGCCTTTGGGACGTCTGGATCGGGCTGGCTGAGAAGGTCGTTTCCGTGGAAACAGAATGTATATTTTATTTACCGGAAAACAGCCTGCGCAGCAAGGCCTATGGGAACAGATTACCCCTATACAAAGGGAGCCGGCGAGCTCCACCTTTACTTCCAGAAGCCCCTAGGTTATTTTTTTAACCACGTCTCAACCCGGCGCTCTGGCCATCATCGATGCAGAAGCGCCGATCACCAAGGCCCGACCTGTGCACGACCTGAAGCAACCCTACCTGCTATTCCTGGGCGACGCGAAATCGCTGATCGACGCCAAGACGGCCTGCGGAATTGCGCACTGGCGACCGAACTCGTGTGCTGCACAGCTGCGCCTGCCCGGCTGCCAGGTCGATCTGGGGTTCCCGGATCTTTCAATTGAAGAAGCGGCCGCGAACGGCATCCGAACGCTGGTCATCGGAGTAGCCCCGGCAGGCGGACAGCTTGCAGCTGACTGGAAAGAAATCCTCGTCTCCGCGCTGGAGTGTGGAATGGATATCGCCAATGGCCTGCATGACTCATTGCAGCAAGACTCGGACCTCCAGCAAGCGGCCGTAGTCGGTGGCGGGCGTATTCATGAGCTCCGCAGCATCCAACACAAATACAAGGCGGCAACGCATCGCAGGCGTAGCGGAATGCGATTGTTGACAGTAGGTACGGATTGCTGCGTTGGCAAGATGTACACGGCTCTCGCCATCGAGAAGGAAATGCGCTCCCGGGATATCAACGCAGACTTCCGAGCGACGGGTCAGACGGGGATACTGATCGCCGGGTCGGGCATACCAATCGATGCCGTTGTTTCGGACTTTATCGCCAGTTCGGCCGAGATGCTCTCACCGGACAACGATCCGGATCACTGGGATATTGTCGAAGGACAGGGCTCGTTGTTTCACCCGGCATACGCGGGCGTCTCGCTGGGACTTCTGCACGGTTCGCAGCCGGACGCCCTGGTGCTGTGCCACGAGGCAGGCCGTGAACGCAATTCGGATTTCGAAGACCTGCCGCTCCCGACGCTAACTGAGACAGCACAATCTTCACTGGCGGCAGCGCGACTTACGAATCCCGAGGTAACGATCGTCGGTGCCAGCATCAATACCAGCCAACTCGGACCCGATGAAGCGGCCCGACTCCTCGATGCGGCGAGCGTCGAGCTTGGCGTACCAGCGGCAGACCCGGTACGCAATGGCATGTCGCTGATTGTCGACTCGATCTGCGATCGTTTCGGGGGTAGTGAGGTCAGTTCTGCCTCGATCTAGATTGGCGGCGTATTGACGCTCACCACGACGGCCGTGTCGGGACCAGGGTTGTGGAACCGGTGCGGAATCCGGCTGGAAAAAAGATAGGCGTCACCGGGTCCGAGCGTTTCTGTCTCGCCGCCAACCGTAACTTCGATGGATCCGCTGATGACAATGCCTCCCTCATACCCCTGGTGGCTATAGGGCTCTGATGCCGTTTCAGCCCCCACCTCATAATGTTCGGACAGAATCTGCAATGGCCGATCATGCAGATCCTCACCTACCTGCAGGAGGGAGATTCCTCCGCCACCGACTTCAACCAGGTCCTCTTTGCGAAAGAAGACTTTGCCACGCGATATCGGCTCCCCGGAAAAGAAGTCGGACAACGTTACCGAGAACGCGTCCAGGATCTTGCGAAGATTTCCTACTGAGGGGCTTATCTTGTCGCGCTCGATGAACGAAATCGCGCCATGCGTAAGGCCCGCTCGTGCCGCCAACTCCCGTTGCGAATAGCCGTAAGATTTTCTCAGTTCCCTGATGCGTTTACCTATGTCGCCATGATCCAAGAGATTGCTCCGTTACCGCGCGAATTTCGATTATGGGCCCACTGTTCTAGGCCAGGTTGCTGACGAACATTATGGCGATTCCGATGGGCGCGACATACCGAATCAAGAAGAGCCAGATACGCGCCATCACGCCTTCGCTGATCGCCAACTCCCGCCACAATACCAACTTCGGCATCCTCCAGCCCACAAAGGTGGCAAGAAGTACACCGCCGATTGGCAGCATCACGTTGGCTGTCAGGTAGTCGAACAGACCAAAAACCGTGGTCTCTTCGAATGCAGCGAACCATGCTAGAGGGTGGAAATCACTCAACAGGTTGAAGGAAAAGACCGAGAGCAGGCCGACAAGCCAGATCAGGAACCCGACGATAGAGCAACTGACGGCCCGTGGCATTGCCCACCGGTCTTCCGTGTAAGAGATAGTCGGCTCGATCGCGCCGATCAGTGATGTGAGTGCCGCAACGGCGAGCAGCGCGAAGAACAGCACGCCGAAAAACGCCCCGCCCTGCATCGACACGAACGCCGTAGGCAATGTCACGAAAATTAGCCCAGGGCCCTCAGCCGGGTCCAGCCCGTTCGCAAAAACGATCGGAAAGATCAGAAATCCTGCCATTAGCGCAATCAGCGTGTCGGCAACAACGATGATTACTGCAGAACGTGCTACTGACACATCCTTTGGCAGATACGCCCCGTACGTCATCATTAGTCCGGCCGCAAGTCCAATAGAGAAGAACGCCTGCCCTACCGCAGCCGATACGATACTTGGGGTAACGGCAGAGAACTGGGCACTGAACATGTAACTCAGGGTTTGGACCAAATCGCCCGCTACACAAGCGTAGGTAGTCAAGCCCAGCAGCAATATGAGCAACGCGGGCATCAGAAACCTGATTGTCGACTCGATCCCCTTATGCAGCCCGCGCGCGATGATCACCATTGTCATCACAAGGAAGGCCGTGTACCAGACCACCATGCGCGCCGGATCGGCGAGAAACTCTGCAAACAGCTCCGGGGCGGCAATGCCCTCCTGGCTACCAAAGCTCTTAACGGCAATCGGAACGTAGGCGATAGTCCAACCGGAAATGACCGAATAAAACGTCGCGATCAGAAGACTGCCGGCAACGCCAACCCACCCTAGCGCAGACCACCTTGGCGACGCGCCGACCTCGACCGCAACACGTCTCAGCGCAACCGGCGGACTGTGGTGGCCCATGCGACCCACCATGAGTTCACCAATCAGGACCGGCAATGCAACGAACAATATGCAGAGCAGATAAACCGCGACAAAGATGCCGCCGCCGTTGCTACCGACGACGTAGGGGAACTTCCAGATGTTGCCGAGCCCAACAGCCGCGCCCACGGCGGCCAGAATGAATGAGGTCGGGGAAGACCATGTCTTCTCACCTTGTGGAAGCCCGCTCATATTCTCGCGATCACGTGTTCGCTCCCGCCGATTCAACCGTCAGCCGATCGGTTTCTGCAGCCTCGTGTAACCACGCCAAAAGGTATCCGGTATGACTACGGTCGCAGTAGAGTTCGAAGGACATCTCGCCCACACATGCGAGTAACGTCGAAATAGCAGCAAACCGTGTCCGGCAGCTCATCCCAACGCCAAACTGGTCGGCACTCAGGTCGACCGTCGCCCCCGATGACAACACTTCCCGACAGCGTTCACCTGCAACAGCAATAACCGTCAGCGCTGCGGAGTAGTCGACGGCAAGGTGCAGGTTGTCGCGCGCCACCGTTGCTGCAACAGACAGCAACTCATCGGACGAAAGCTCGGCGCTGCTCAGGTAGATCGTGTCCGGCGCGATCTGGAAGGACATGGCATTCGCCTCTGTGATCTCCGGGGGTGTCGCATCAATTGCATTGCGGGACTTCAACAGGATGATGCGGCGCTCATCAGGAACTGGCGAGATAGCGATTCTGGGGGCAGGACTAGTCACGCAGCCTGCTCCCGTCGGGATCGAAGAAACAGGGCTTCACGACCGTTGCCTTGTAGAAGTCTCCATCCTCGTATATTTCCACGGCCTCCCCGTAGCGTTCGAACCCACGTTCCAATAAGCCCAGCGCTACCGTCTTCTCAAGCGCGCCACTGAAGCAGGCTGACGTGACGAAGCCCTCACTGCGCATAGCCGCAGTCGACCGCTCGACGAAGTGCCCTCCGATCAGCTTGCTTCCAACAAGATTCTGCAGCTCAAGACCGACCAGTTGGCGGCGATCCTGCGCCAGGTCGGACGGACGGCGCATACTCCTCGCGCCGATGAAGTCGGCCGTCTGCTTGTCTACGATGGCGCCGAATCCGACGTCCCGGGCATTAGTGGTTCCGTCGGTGTCCACGCCCACATGCAGGTAGCCCTTCTCCGTGCGCAGGACCATTAGCGATTCAATACCAAACATGGCGATGCCGAATTCCTCGCCCGCGCTCCAGATCTTCTCAAACAACTCGCGACTTGCGGACGCGGGAACACTCAGCTCAAAGCTAAGCTCGCCCGTATAGCTGACGCGCTGTATGCGTACCGCTACGCCATCGCCAAGTGTTCCAGTCTCGAATTCCATGTGATCAAGTTCGGCTATCGGTCGTTTCAACCGCAGATCCAACCGGCTCAGCACATCACGCGCGCGCGGCCCGGCGAGCGTTGCGACGCCCCACTGCGTCGTTACGGGAAGCATGACGATATCCAGGTGCGGCCACTCAAGCTGGTGCCATGACTCTAGCCACTGCCCGATGCGCTCGGCACCGGCGCTGGTCGTCTGGACAAGGAAATGACCTTCCGCCATGCGAACAACGACGCCATCATCGATAATCGTGCCGGAATCGTTCAGCATCAGGCCGTAACGGACCTTACCGACCTTCAGCGTCAGGATATTGTTGACATAGATCCTGTTCAGGAATTCCGCAGCATCAGGGCCTTTGACTTCAATCTTGCCCAGCGGCGACCCGTCGAACAGGCCGACACGATGGCGCACCGCATCGACCTCTGATTCGATCGATGTCTGCATCTCGGCGCCATAAAAAGCAGGGCGCTGCCAATCGCCGAAGTCTTGCATAGTTGCGCCTTGCTCCAGGTGCCAATCATGTGCCGGAAGCAATCGAGTCGGTTGGTAGAACTGGCCTGAGCGCTGACCGGCGATCGCGCCAAGTATCACCGGCATATAAGGCGGTCGATAGGTCGTGGTGCCAACCTCGCCAGGCTGCCGGTCGGTAAGCGCGCCCAACAACGACAAAGCGTTCAGGTTGCTCGTCTTACCCTGATCGACCGACATGCCGATCGTGGTATAGCGCTTGAGATGCTCGACAGATACGAAGTTTTCACGGACCGCGAGTTCAACATCCGCCACCGTAGCGTCGTGCTGAAAATCGACCCATTGCGAACGAGTCGGTGCAGAAGATGGCTCGCGACGTGCAATGCTGTAACTACGATCCCCACCGAATTCCCCGCTCGCCGCTCCGACAGCAGTTACATTCTGCCGACACTCTTCAGCCGCGAAACAGGCTCGACTCTCATCATAACGGAGACGCCCGCCGGCCTGTGAATACAGGTGTAGCGTCGGATTCCATCCCCCGCCCATCGCGATGCAGTCACACTCCAGGGTCCTGGATTCACCTCCCGCAGACCGGATGTCCAGAGATCGGACTTTTTTGTTTCCATTGGCGGCAACCGCGTCATAGCCGGCATGGACGGCAATGCCGAGGTTCTCTGCCATGTCTCGGAGTTCGTCCTCGACCTCGTCGCGGACATCGACGATGGCGGTGACCGAGGCCCCCAGCCTGTGGCTCGCAAATACCGAGTTCCACGCCAAGTTGTTATTGACGACACCGACAATCTTTTGCCCGCAAGCGACGCCGAATCGACCTGCGTACTGTTGCACCGCAGACGCCAGCATGATGCCGGGCAAATCGTTGTTGCCGAATATCATGGGCTGCTCGATCGCCCCTGTTGCGAGCACGACGGCTCCTGCACGTACTTTCCAGAACGTTTCAACGGGGTCGCTAGAGCGATACAACCTTGATCGATCATGAATCGTAAGTACGCCGTGGTCATAGAAGCCGCTCACGACAGACATCGACAATACAGTGACGTTTTCTCGTTCTTTGAGGTCGTCGACAAGAGACCGGTCGCCAAATGCGAAATCCTGTTCCGCAACGATCACTCGCCTCCCGGCGCGCGCCTCGTCGAGCGCCCTCTGAAGCCCGGCCGGGCCGCCACCAACGACGAGCACATCGCAATGGGCATTTGCATGCCGATACCTAATCTTGTCAGTATCCCGAGGGACCTTCCCAAGTCCCGCTGCACGCCTGATCGCCCATTCGTACGTGTGCCAATTCGGCCACATGAACGTCTTGTTGTAGAAGCCGGCAGGAAACAGTGATCGGCAGAAATCGACTACGCGCCCAACATCAAAGTTGACTGACGGAAAACAGTTGATACTTTGCGCCTGCATGCCATCGCGCAGCGGGATTGCGGTCGCCCGCTCCAGGGGGAGCACTCCGAAACCGACATCGACTCCCAACAGCGCATTACTTTCCTCGACCCCGGCCGACATTACCCCGCGTGGCCGGTGAAACTTGAAGCTGCGTCCAACCACATCGACGCCGTTGGCCAACAGTGCCGATGCCAGCGTGTCGCCTTCGTAGCCACGATATTGATTGCCATTAAATGTGAAGGTCAGCGGTCGATCGAAGTCGACTGAGCAGGTCTCCGGAATCCGGCCCTCCAACCGCGCGCTCATTGGGCACCGAATCGGCGGGTTCGGACGATCTCATGGGTAACCGTGTCGCGCTCGACGCCGAACCATTTGTTGCATCCGTGTACGTGGCACCATATCTCCGAGTGCACGCCCTTCCGGTTCTTGCGGAAAAACAGGTAGTGCGCCCAGCGCTCGTCCCCGACAGTTGTCGCAGGTCGTTCAATGCCGCCCTCGCCGCCGTTGCGGAATTCGTTCTCGTCGCGGACACCGCAGTAAGGACACTTGATCTGCAGCATCAGTGGGCCACCCCCGAGGCGGCACCTTCGTCAATGAGCTTGCCTCTGGTGAAGCGCTCCAGGCCAAAGTCCTGGATAAGAGGATGCGGCTTGTCGTTGGCAATTGTGTACGCCATGGTATCGCCGCCGGCCGGAATCGCCTTATATCCACCTGTACCCCAGCCACCGCTTATGTAGAGGTTTCGCACGGGTGTAAGCCCCATGACGGGCGTCGTGTCGGGAGTGATGTCAACAATGCCCGCCCATTGCCGCATCAGCCGTAGGCGACTCAATGCAGGCAGCATTTCGACAATCGCGGCAATGGTCTCTTCCATCACCGGTATGCCGCCTCGCTGCGCATAGCTCGTATAGACGTCGGCACCGCCGCCGATAACCATCTCGCCTCGATCAGACTGGCTGATGTAGGCGTGAATCGCACCGGATACCATTGTCGTATTGAGGCAGGGCTTCACGGGCTCAGTCACCATTGCCTGCAGCGCCATGCTCGTTATCGGCACCGGGAACCCCGCCAGCGATGCCAGTTCGCTGGTATGCCCGGCCACGCACAAGCACACACGATCAGCCTTGATATTTCCTCGCGTCGTCTCCACGCCGCGAATCGTGCCGGACTCTATGTCGAAGCCCGTCACCTCACATTGCTGGACGATATCGACGCCAAGTGAGTCCGCAGCACGTGCATAACCCCATGCCACCGCATCGTGGCGTGAGATTCCGCCGCGACGCTGCAGCATCGCACCGTGTACTGGAAAACGGCATTCCATGTTCAGCATTGGCTCGAGGGCCGCGACGTCCGACGCCGTGAGAATCTCAGAGTCGACGCCATTGATTTGCATAGCGTTCGACCAGCGTTTCATGCCTTCCATTTCATGGTGGCTGTGGGCCAGTATCAGGACACCGCGCTGACTGAGCATGACATTCATGTTCAGTTCCAGGCTGAGCTGCTCATAGAGTTTCAGCGAATGATCAAAGAATGCAGCACTCTGCGGCCAGAAATAGTTGGAGCGAGTCACCTGCGTGTTTCGCCCTGAATTCCCTCCGCCGAGCCAACCCTTCTCGAGGACGGCGACATTGCTGATGCCATGCTTTTTTGCCAGGTGATATGCCGTTGCTAAGCCATGTCCTCCGGCACCAACAATCACAACGTCATAGCTCGGCCTGGGGGCTGGCGATCGCCATGCCTGTGGCCATTTCTTGTGGCCACTTATCGCATTTCTCAGAAGTGACGCGAACGAGTATCGGCTCATTGTTCGAGGCACCTCAGGTCGGTCCTGCTCGCCACTATTCCTGCATCCCCTGCCGTCGCAACGGCCGACCCGGTTTCGCCAACGTCACTTCACCATTGCTCAGGACCGGCACACCATTGACCAACAGATGCTCAACTCCCGTTGAGTAGCAGTGTGGCGCCGTGAACGTTGCACAGTCCCCAACGGCGTCGGCATCGAAGAGAACAATATCGGCAAAGGCACCATTGGCCAGCAAGCCACGCCCCTCGATTCTCAGATGGTCTGCCGTAACCGAAGTCATCTTCCTCACTGCTTGCTCAAGCGACATCAAGCCACGCTCCCGCACGTAGCGACCCAGAACTCTCGGAAAGGCGCCATAGCTTCGGGGATGCGGAAATCCCTGCCCGGGTTTCACAAGGCTGCCGTCGCCCGAGATCGACGCCAGAGGATGCAGCATGAATCGCTCCACGTCTTCCTCGGCCATCGCATGAAAGATTGCGATGAAGCCACCAGCCGCTTGCAAATCAATGATGGCCTCGATACCCGCCTCCATGGTTGGTTCACTACCGATTGATTCGACATAGTCCGCGAGGGTCTTGCCCTCGAATCCGGGCACGTCCCGAAACTGCACACTGCTGAGTTCACCGGCCGTCTGCGACGTGTAGATGGTCAGCATTTCTTCTGCCAGGCGCTGCCGATTCGCAGGGTCCCGGATACGTTCCCGAAAGGCCTCGACCCCGCCCGCCAGCACGCGTGCTGGAAACAGTACGTCGGAATAGGTGCTGAACGCCGTGTAAGGATAGACATCGAAACTGACCTGCTGCCCGGCAGCTGCGGCAGCATCGATCACGGCCAGAGCTTCATCGGTCTGCCGCCAGTTATCGACACCTGTGTTCTTGATATGACTGATATGGACCGGCAGGTCTGCCGCATTGCCGATGTCGAGCGACTCCTCGAGCGCCGCTATCAACCGCGCCCCCTCGTCTCGCAGGTGTGTCACATACAGTGCGTTGTCGGTCCTGATGGATCGCGCCAACTCGACGACTTCCTCTCGCTCCGCAAAGCTGGCCGGAACATACTCAAGGCCGGTGCCCAATCCGATCGCACCGGCGTCCATCGCCTCGGCTGCGAGCTCGCGCATTGCCTCAAACTCAGCTTCGCTTGGCGCGCGATTGTCGAGGCCCATAACGCGTTTTCGTATCCACGTGTGTCCGGCCGTCCAGACCGTGTTGGGCGCCACCTCGATTCGATCCAGAAACTCCGCCATCGGGTAGGGCTGATCGACACTGTGCAGCGTATTGGCAATTGTCGTTACGCCCTGGTGGAGATAGTTCGCCGCGAGCGGTTGCTCTTCGATGTTCGTGATATGGGCGTGCGGCTCGATAAACCCTGGAGCAGCGACCAATCCTTGAGCATCGATAACCTGCCGAGCCGCGCCAATGTCGATCTCCGCTTCGATCGCAACGATCTTGTCGGCCACAATAGCGATATCCGCGGTTCGGCGCGGTGCGCCGCTACCATCGACTACGATCGCGTCGTTGATCACGATGTCGTATTGCGGTTTCGCGCATCCACCCAGACTCGCGACTACCGCCACCAGGCTGACAATGACTGCCTGCACTATGCCCTTTGCTGCGCCCAGATAGCTCGACAACGAAACACCTCTATTTGCTTAATTATTTAACCACAGGTCGCGACCGCGCCTTTCGGCACCACTGTAGCGCTGCCCGCCTCAATGGCTTATTTTTCTTAGAAAATCGTGATTTTCTATGGCGGACGCTCGGATTGACGCTGGATGGTCGGCCGAAAAATAGTCTAGTATATTGCCCTATTTCATACAATCCGCCGAAGCGCCGATTTCGAGGTCTGAGCCCACTATGTCAACACACCGAGCCAGTCGCAGCACCCTGTTTTTCGTCCTCCTTATGCTGCAAACAGTAGCCGGTGTTCAGGCCATGGATACCGAAACTGCGGAGGTCCTGCTCAGCCGTCACATCGAGCCTGCTTTCGAGCCCGGCAACCCCGGCTGCGTCGCCGGTATTGCACGCGACGGCAGGCTGCTGGCCGCCGGAGCGTATGGAATGGCCAACATCGAACTGGGCGTCGCCATGAAGACCAATATGGTTTTCGACATCGGCTCTGCATCCAAGCAATTTACGGCCGCGAGCATCGCTCTTCTGTCTCAACGTGGTCAGGTTGATCTCGACGCCGACATTCGCCGATATCTTGACGACATGCCGGTGTTCGACGAGCCGATTCGCGTTCGGGACCTTGTCTATCACTCGAGCGGCTTGCCCGACGTCTACGAGTCGCTGGAGTGGATTTCTGGCAATCGCGACGGTAATAAGTTTCGCAGCGAGCTAACCCTGAAGATGGCGCGTGGCATGAGCAAGTTGGAGTTTGCGCCCGGAAGTCAGTATGAGTACAGCAACCTCGGATACCTCCTGTTGGGCGAGATTGTTGAAAAGGTAAGCGGCCAGACTCTTCGTCAGTTCGCCCATGAGAACTTTTTCGAACCCATGGAGATGTCGAACACGCACTTCCATGATGACATCGGCGAACTGGTTCCAAATCGGGCAAGCGCCTACAGCCTGGCAGAGGACGGTAGGACCTGGCGATGGCGCCATAGCGATTTCGACGTCATGGGTGACGGTGGCGTCTACTCAACCCTCGAAGACCTGGCGAAGTGGTACAACGTTTACAAGGATCCGACCAGGCTGGAAGGCGGGAAAGAACTGGTCGAGCTCTTGCTGACCGTCGGTGAGTATACGGACTCGGCGCCAGAGTACCTGGGCATGCCGCTCAACTACGGTTTTGGTGTGCAATTGCTCGACCGCAATGGTAGTCGCCTCATCGGGCATCCCGGTGGTTGGGCGGGCTACGGTACGATTCCCTACTATTTCCCCGATGCGGATGTCGCTGCCATCACCCTGTGCAACGTCGTTGACCGCGCCCTGTTTGGCGCCTACATGAATATGGCGGACGACATCATGCAGGAAGATGACAATGACTAGATTGATCATTGCACTCTTGGCGATTGCCCTCGGGTCCATGGGCTCGGCGGCGAATGCTGATTCGACCCCAGAAGACGTGAACGCCGCACAAGGCAAACCGCCCTCCGGCTACTGGCAACAGCAGGTCGACTACGACATAGACGTCGAACTTCTCGAGGAGGAGCAGTCGATCAGTGCGGTTGCCGTTGTCATCTACAAGAACAACTCCCCGGCAACCCTTGAGCGCCTCTGGTTCTCGACGACAGAAACCGGATTTGAGCCCGAGTCACTCGCAAACCGATCGAAAATGATCAAGCCCGGCCCTGGTGGAGCTGTCGCGTTACCCAGTTGGGAAGTGGCATGGGGTCATGCGAAGAAGAAAGCCGATGCCCGCTTCAAGGTCGATTCTGTAACGACGTCGCGCGGCGCGGACCTCGCCTTTCGTTATGAGCGCGGCTTGCTCGGTGTCACGCTCGATCGGCCTCTTCCCCCTGGACGGGACGCGAGGATCGCGATTCGGTGGTATCTGAAACTCGGCGATCTTGCGCATATTCCTGAACGCGCCGGCTATGAGTACTTCCCGGCAACAGACAACTACCAGTTCTCAGTCGGTCGCTGGTTACCGCGGGCACTGATCTTCCGCCCCGGCGACGGCTGGGTTCGCGATCCGTTCCTCGGTGAAGGCGAGTTCAGTGGTGAGTTTGGCGATTACGATGTTCGCATCACAGTGCCGGGCAATCATGTCGTCGCCGCCACAGGCGCGTTGGTGAACCCACGCGAGGTGTTATCCGCCGACCAGGTGGACCGGCTAAAGGACGCGCGATCAAGCGAAGGCCGGATGTTCATCGTATCGCCGGACGAAGCGCGACGAAATGAGCACGTGGCAGCCGATGGCACCAAAACATGGCGTTTCGAGGCCGCGAATGTTCGCGACTTCGCCTGGAGCAGCAGCCCGAAATTCGTTTGGGATGCTGCCGGCTACCGTCAGCCGGGAGCGAACATCGAGAACGTCATGCTGATGTCGTTCTATCCGTACGAGTCAGCCGGACTCTGGTCTCGATACTCAACCGCTGCGATGCGCCATACGCTCGACGTGTATCGACGGTTTGCGTTCGACTACCCTTATCCGACGCTGCAGTCTGTCAATTCGTACAGCTTCCCGACTGGTATCGAATACCCGATGATGGGATTCACAGGGCCGCGGCCGCATTACGATCGCGACAATGGGCTCTACCAATATGGCCGGCGGGAGCGCGACGCCCTGGTCGAACTGGTAATTCATGAGTCCGGGCATAGCTACTTCCCGATGATCGTAAACACCAATGAACGTCGCTACGCGTGGATGGACGAGGGCCTGAACACTTTTCTCAACCACATTGCCGTACTCGAGTGGCATGACAGCCCCGGCGTCCTATTTGGCAAGCCTGCTGCCATGCTATTTCCGATGTCGCTTGGTCTCGAGCCCCGAAAATCGCTCATGACGCCCGTCGACCAGATGCCGAACTTCTTCTCGACGATCTATTTCAAGGCGGCCGGCGCATTGGTTCTGCTTCGAGAGGACGTTCTCGGGCGTCCGGTTTTTGATGAAGCGCTCAGGGAGTACTCGCGACGGTGGGCGTTCAAACAGCCAACCCCCGTGGATTTCTTTAATACGTTTGAGGATGTTTCCGGCCAGGAGCTCGACTGGTTCTGGGATGGCTGGTTCTTTGGAACCGAGACTTATGACATGGGCATTGCCGGCGTTATTCGGTTCAACGATGAGCCGCCCCCTCGCCCGGCCCCACCGCCACAGTCACCTGATGCGACAGCGAAGCCGGCGGCTCCACCCCCGCCGCCGCCAGAAGCCCTGACGCTCCGCGGAAACCGCGTCGCCAAGATCGGTTTCAGGGTGGACGACGATCCGTCTTTACAGGATTACTATGATGCGCCATTGGCTCACGGCAGCGGTGACAAGGATGCCGGCGCCCCTGACAACAGCATGCAGCAATGGCTCGGCGAGCAATTGCAGGCGGCGAACGAGGCAATGCCTGTCCGCTATGGTGTGCGTATTAGTAATGTTGGCGGCCTGATACTACCGATAACGTTGCGCCTGTTCTTCGAGGACGAGTCGACGAGAGACATTGTGGTTCCGCCGGAGGCATGGCGCTATGGCGATGACGAGATCGTGGTCCCGGTCATGGAGTCAAGAAACGTCGTACGATTCATGATCGATCCCGAATTCCGACACCCTGACGCGGACCCGTCAAACAACAGCTTTGCCGGCGAGCTGATTGACTCATTTATGCTGCCGCCACGCCTTCCCGGCGACCCGCGTGGCGAAATGGCAGGTGACGGCGTTGCCGTCGATGCGGACGGCCAGACGGTGACACTCGACAACGGCGGCGATAACTAGTCAGCTATGCTTTCTGATGCTGGCGACGGCGAGTCGAGCCGTGCGCGACGGGGCTTCCAGCAGTCCCAGGTGCCCGATACCGGAAACTTGCTGGTACTCGAATCCTGCGGCGTTCGCGATGTCCGCGGCGACGCTGCCCGGATATTCGATCGACTCTCCGGGATTGCCCGCCAGAATCGTTCCAGGGCAGTTCATCCCTGGCAAAGCGTCCCAAAGACCGAAACTCTGGTTGGTCGCATAGGTCTTTGACTCAATGTCGCGCGGACAACGCAGAGTGTAATTGTCGCTGCCGTCCTGGACCAATAGTGCTTCAGCCACGATGCGCGCACGCGCTTCGCTGCGAAGCAATCCTTCAAACCGTGCGGCGAGTTCTGCCGTACTGTCAAAACGGTCTCGACGCTTCGCTGCCCGTGCCGCGCGGCCCATCTTGTCGTCAACAAACCACTGTTCTCCATCTCCTACCCTGCCGAGCGGCGGTTCGAACAGAGCAAGGCTTCGGAAAGAGTCGCTCGCAGCTCGTTGGGCACCCAGAGCGAACACGCCCGAAATGGAGTGAAAAGCGCCATGCAGACCTCCAGACGGAGGTTTCAGTGCTCCCGCAATATCAGCGATATCGTCAATGTGCTGAGCAAGTTCATAGTCTTCAACGGAAACCCGCGGACCCGCGCCATGTCCGCGCAAGTCAAAGGCCACTACTTCGACGTGCCTGGCCAGTTCATGCACGAAGGGTGCATAGGCATCGACCGCAAAACCTGCTCCATGGGAGAACAGCACTCGCGGACCCTTACCTATACGCTTTACGCGGAAGCGAGTTCCATCGCCAACGGTGACGGTGAGAATTTCATCTGCATTGATCATCGGGTACTCCGAATCTTGGCAAGTAGCCGGTGCAACTCATCGGTCTCTTTGGCACTAAGTGCACCGGTTATGTCCTTGTCGTGGACTTTGACCTTGTCGATGATCTTCGATACGCGATTCTTCCCGAGTCTTGACAGGTGCAATGCGCTGGCACGTCGATCATTGTTGGAAACCGATTGATCGACCAGGCCTTCTTCGATGAGTGCATTGATGATAGCGAGAGCGCCAGATCGCGCGATTCCCATGATCCGTGCGAGGTCGGTTTGCTTGAGGCCCGGGTTTTCCTTGATCAAGACGAGCGCTGAGAAACGTTGCGTTGTCATGTTGTTTCCATACAGAGAGGTATCAAACGCCTCTGTGACAATCAACTGCGCTCGCCTGATTGCATAGCCCGTCAGCTCGTCGAGCACGCCGTAGCTGATGCCGGGTTCCTGTGGTACGAAACGCGCACTTCGGCGGGATGCTGCTTTGTCCCGATTCCTGTTCATATTTGTTATGATACATAACAAATTGTAGCGACGCAGGATTGTCTCCATGAAAGTAATCATCGCTGGGGCCGGAATCGGCGGCCTGACCACCGCTTTGGCCCTCCATGCCGACGGACATGATGTCAGCGTGTATGAATCCGCCAGCGAAATTCGGCCACTGGGCGTCGGCATCAATATCCTTCCGCATGCCGTACGCGTCCTCGATGACCTGGGTGCAATGGAGCTGCTCGTCAACATCGGTGTCCTGACCCGCGACCTCACCTACTTCAATCGGCACGGACAGAAAATTTGGACTGAACAACGCGGCAAGTTTGCAGGCTATCAATGGCCGCAGGTCTCGGTTCATCGCGGCAAATTCCAGCTCGCATTGCTGGCCGAAGTCGAACGCCGGCTCGGCTTAAGTGCAGTAACTACCGACAGGCGACTTGTGGAATTCGACCAATCCGGGTCTGCAGTGGCCAAGCTGCAAGACAAGGCCGGAAAAAACTACACCGTACAAGGCGACGTACTCATTGCCTGCGATGGCATCCACTCGATGGCACGCAAGCACTTCTACCCTGATGAAGGTCCCCCCGCCTATTCTGGAAGGATGCTTTGGCGCGGCATGACATTCGGTTCTCCCTACATGACCGGTGCGTCCATGATCATGGCGGGTCACCAGAACCAGAAGTTTGTCTCGTATCCGATTTCCGTGCCCGACAGTGATGGGCAGAGCTGGATCAACTGGATCGCCGAGCTACCCCGGGATCTGCCTCTTAACCAGGAAGACTGGAACCGCAAAGGCAATCTCGAGGACTTCCTGCCGATGTTTGAGGACTGGACGTTCGACTGGCTCGATATTCCTGACCTGATCCGGCACGCGGACGCCGTCTATGAGTTTCCGATGGTGGATCGCGACCCAGTTCCGTGCTGGACCCACGATCGCGTAACGCTACTCGGCGACGCCGGTCACCCGATGTATCCGAACGGCTCGAATGGTGCCAGCCAGGCGATATTGGACGCGGAGGCGCTAGCAGCCGCGTTTTCAGAACATGACGACCCGGCCGCGGCGCTGAGCAACTACGAGGCTGAACGTCTGCCAAAGACCGCTGCTATCGTCGAGATGAATCGCAAGGCCGGACCTGAGATATGCATGGAGCTTGCCGAGCAACGGGCCCCGCAGGGGTTCAATGATGTGCACGACGTCATCAGCAGTGAGGAGCTCGAGGAAATCGCGTCCCGTTACAAGCGCACAGCTGGCTTTGACAAGGACACATTGAGTCAGAAGGAGTAAGTCTTCAGGTAACTCGCAGGTGGTCAGTCCAGGCCATCGACCAGGAATGAGCGGGTAATCGCCGATGCGCGTCTTAGCTCGGCGACCGGCAAATAATCGGAATCATCCAGATAAGCATTGGCAGCCGACCGACTGGGAAACTCGATAATGGCGATACGCTGAGGCCGCCACTCGCCCTCGACCGACTGAATATCGCCACCCCGCACGTGATAAACACCACCGTGTTTCTCGGCGAGCGGACGAGACAGACGTGCATATTCTTTCATAACCTCAGGGTTGAGAACCTCGATCTCAGCGACCAGGAACACCCTCATGGCATCGCCAGATCAAGATCAGCATGGGCCTTACCGCCCTTCCTGACGACTGCCGCATGAGCCAATGTACGAGGCAGAATATGGTCGGCGTAGAAAGTTGCCGACGCGATCTTTTGCCGATAAAAATCGGCATCCGCAGTATCGTCGGCGATGGCCTGTGCGGATCGGCTGGCAGCTCGCAAGAGTTGCCACCCGCCGATGACATAGCCTGTCATCATCAGATAATCGAATGCCACAGTCCCGAGATCAATGTCCTCGGCGCCATCGTTGTCGAGCAGCCAGGCAGAAATGTCCTGCAGCAGCTGAGTGGACTGCCGGCAAGCAGCGGCGATTTCTGCCATAGCCGGATCCATGTGGTCAGCCGCATCACACTCGGCCAGCATGTCCGCGATCAACTCCTGCATCGCCTGTCCGCGATCCCTGAGAAGTTTGCGCCTGATGAGATCCAGCGCCTGAATTGCCGTCGTACCCTCATAGATTGTGGCAACCCGGACATCCCGCATGTACTGGGAAACGCCAGTTTCCTCGACGAACCCCATGCCACCATGGACCTGGATCGCATGTTGTGTCAGTTCTTGGGCAAGCTCGGTGCTCCAACCTTTGCAAATCGGCGTCAGCAGCGCCAACCGCGCCGTGCTCGCGGCGCGCACATCAATATCTTTAGCGTGATGCGACTGATCGATATAAGCCGCCACCTCATAGGCGACGCTACGCATCGCCTCGGAACCCGACTTCATCAGCGCGAGCAAGCGGCGCACATCGCCATGCTGCACAATCTGAACTTGCTTCCGGCTGCCTTCGGCATACCCCTGAACGCGATCGTTGGCATAGGCGAGCGCATGCTGGTAGGCCCGCTCTACCGCGCTGACCCCCTGTAATCCGACTTGCATACGCGTGTGGTTCATCATCACAAACATCGCGGCCAGACCCTGATTCTCTTCGCCAACGAGGAATCCTACGGCACCACCATTATCGCCATAGCTCAGTGTGCACGTGGGGCTACCATGCAGACCCAGTTTTTCCTCGACACCAACAACCTTGATGTCGTTGCGATTTCCAAGCGAACCATCCGGCTTCGGAACGAATTTTGGAACGAGAAACAGCGAAATGCCGCGAGTCCCAGGTGGGGCTTCGGGGGTGCGTGCCAACACCAGGTGCACGATATTCTCACTCATATCGTGGTCGCCCCAGCTGATGAAGATCTTCTGGCCGGTAAGCAGATGATGATCGCCATGCCGGACAGCCTGAGTGCGGAGCAAGGAGAGATCAGAGCCGGATTGTGGTTCTGTCAGGCACATTGCAGCAGACCACTCACCTGAGGCCAGTTTCGGTAGATACGTCGATCGCAATTCGTCGTTTCCAAATTTCCGGATGGACCCCGCTGCTCCGCTCGCCAATCCTGGACACATGGCAAACGACAGATTCGCGGTTTGAAGCAATTCGGTAAACGCTGTGTCAACCAGTGTTGGCAGCGCCTGGCCACCCTCCTGCTCCGGAAACGACAACGAGATCCAGCCGTCTTCCACCATCTGGCGATACGCATCCCCGAAGCCTTCCGTGGTACGAACTCCGGCCTCAGTGAGCGTGGCGCCATGGCGATCGCCGATGCGATTCAGTGGCTCTAGGACATCCCTTGTAAACCTCGCGGCTTCCTCAACGACGGATGTAACGAGCTCCTCATCAACATCTGCGAAGGCAGGCATATCTGCAAGCGATTCCAACCTCCCCATTGTGTTGAGGTTGAAGAGTATGTCGCGCGTGTTGGGAACGTATACGGACATGGCCTGCCTATTGTTCACCCGTAGAAACAAACGTGCCGGTGTCTGGGAGACACCGGCACGCGCTATATGGTTCGCAAGCTCAACCGAGCCCCGCGATCCTCAGAAGTGGACGTTGAAACCCAGCCCAACCGTCCGAGGACGAGTAATGACCGGTTCCGGCAGCGAGGCAACTTCGGGATAGATGACACCGTCATCATCGGTCGCGTTCTCGACGTAAAGGTAGGCGTCGAAATCGCCAAAATCGAGGCCTGCGCGGAGATTGATGATGTCGCGCCCGCCGGTAGACGTTTCCGGCAATGGCGGGAAGAAATCGCCGAGAATCAACGAATACCCATCGGTGTGTTGATAATCGATGCGTGCTGAAAAGTCGCTGCCACCGAATGCCGAAATTTCACTAGCGTAGTCAAGCGAAATTGAGTACGTATTTTCGGACACCAATGACAGTGGGTCGCCTTTCGATTCAGGACCACCATCTGCATCGATTTCCATGCCCACGTAGCCGTAGGTGAGCGACCCCGTAAGGTTGTCGGTAAATGCCGCTGTCAGTGCGAGATCAAGACCTGGGCCCGAGGCCGATTCACCGTTTCCGATTACGTTGAATGGCAGGTAGCCAAGTGTGGGAGACTGCCGATCCTGCCAATCGTTATAGTAGACCGAAATCTCTGCCGTAACGCGCTTGTCAAACAACACCTGCTTTGTGCCGATCTCATACTGGAAGATCTCGTCAGGTCCGTACGTGGGCGGCGGCGGTACCGGGAAAATCGGTGGCAGCGTCGCGGCTTGCGTGAACCCACCGCTACGGAAGCCCGTGGCGTAGTTGAAGAAGACGATACCGCCGTTGTCCAAGCTGTACGAGATGTTGAGCTTGGGATTGAAGGTATCGAATTTGGCAGTTTCACCCGACGGAGCGATCCGGTCGTCTTCGTAATATCGCCCGCCAATCGTACCTGTGATCTTGTCCGTGAAGTCGTAGCTGACCTCGAAGAATGCGGCTACCGCCTCCGACTTGCTTTCGGTGAGGGGGCTGGCAAACAGGTCGAAGTATCCCGGCACGATCTGAGTAAGATCCGGCTCGACGATAGAGAACTGTAGGTTTTCAGAGGTCGATTCACGGTAGTACACTCCGGCCAGGTAATTAAAGCGGCCTTCGCCATTTGAAGACAAGCGTATCTCCGCTGTAGGCAGTTCTATGCCGCCAGCCGAGTAGAGACCAACGCCAGTGACTGTTCCCGGCGGCAGCATGAACACACCTTCGATAACCGGGTTAATGAAGATGCCGGTAACGTCAGCACCGCGAGACGCCTCGCGATCCACGTAGCCGATGCTGCCCAACAGTGTGTGGTTGCCAAAATCGTAGCTGATAACCGCGTTGAACAGGTCGTATGTGTCTTCAACCGGCGATTCGATACCCGCGTTGGTGCGCCGATCACGCATCGCGAAGTTTTGGTACGTCTGCTCCAGGTCCTGACGCTGGACCAGCAATGACATCGTGAGCTGATCATTGGGCTGATACAGCAACTTCGCCCTGAACGCATCAATCTGTACATCGTTAATGTCGGTTGCACCGTTCGAGATACGATCAATCCAGCCGCCCGTATTTTCAGTTGCAGCGACCAGTCGCAGGCCAAGCGTATCGTCCACGAGCGGAATATTCAGAACGCCCGAGGCCCTGTAGGCGCCACTGCCATCGGTGATCGAGCCCCAACGGCCCGATAGTTTGCCGGAGAACCCGCTGAGGTCCGGATCAGCCGTCACGTAACGAACGGTGCCACCCATCGAGCCCTCGCCGTAGAGGGTTGGTTGCGGACCGCGAAGCACTTCGACACGCGCCATATCAAGCAACCGAACGTCCAGCGCTGACGCGGAACCCAGGTTGATCGGAATCTCGTCGAGGTAGAAACCGACGGTAGCGAGCCCGGTCGAGCCACCACCTGCGGCAACACCGCGAAGTTGTGCGCGCTGCTGGCCTGGACCGAATTCCGACAGGGTCAATCCTGGCACCGTGTACATTGCCTCGATCAGATGGCTGATATTCCTGGCGTCGATCTCTTCGCTGGTCATTGCGGTGATCGAAATCGGAACGTCGATCAAAGCCTGCTCACGCTTTTGTGCCGTGACCATTATCTCTTCGATCGCGGCGCTATCGTCGCCGGCAGTCTGCGCCAGCGCGGGGCCGGACAGGGCGAGTCCCATGCATAGTGTGCTAAGCCAGATACCTGGCCGGAAGTGTGTTTTGATCGAGTTTTGCATCGGATTCCCCCCGTAATTACGCAATCGGAACCATCGTAGTGGATAATTTAATAACCGTCAATTCAGCCAGAAATGCTTTGTATTATTGGCCTCAGCCAGATTGTTCTTTCGGTTAACGCTTAATTTTCTATACAAAATGCGGCGCATAACCTGGCAGATGCGCCACATGCAGTGTGTCACTGCAATCCACGGGAGAATCGGGCCGACGTCACTGGGTATAGGGCTGGCGTCACATATGCGCGGTCAGCTTTCGCTCGATGTAACTACGCACCTTTTGGTCAAGCACGATCAACGGTACTGCGCCGTCTCCAAGCACCACGTCATGAAAATCCCGCACGTCGAAAGCGTCTCCAAGCTCGCTTTCAGCCTGTTCCCGCAGCTCTAGGATCTTCTCCATCCCCAATCGGTAGGCGAGCGCCTGCCCAGGGATGCTCGAGGAGTACCGTAGCGTCTCAGTTTCGATCTCCAGGTCGGAGTTGTAGACGTGCTCGCGCATCATGTCGCGCGCCTGTTCGAGGCTCCAGCCTTTGGCGTTCATGCCGGTGTCGACCACCAGGCGCATGGAAAGAAACATCTCGGCAACATACCGCCCATAGCGATCGTAGGGATCATCGTAGGCCCCCAGGTCATGGCCCAGGTAACCTGCATACTCTGCCCACCCCTCGGTGTACGACGTGGGTAGGTAATTCTGGCGAAAGGGGTGCAAGTTCTTGTTTTCTTTCTGAAGCGCGATGTGGAAGTGGTGCCCTGGCAAGAGCTCATGAATGATCAGCGCGGCTGCGTTGATCATGTTACGGTCTGGCAAGCTCGAGCCGTTGTAAAAATAGGTGCCGACCGGGTCCGTGGGTGACGGTGGGTTGTAGTACCCGAAGGTCATACCCGCTTCAAATGCGGCTGGCAACCGAGCCACCGCCGATTGCGCCTCAGGCTTCTTGCGGAACATTTCCTTGAGACGCGGCTTAACGACTCGAACAGTCTTCATAAACCGATCCGCGATATCCTGCGATGACGTCGGTATAAACCGCGGATCGCGGCGAAGCGAGTCGTGAAATTCTCGCGCCGTCCCACTGAACCCGAGTTCCTTACGAATCGCCGCCATCTTGCCCGAAAGTTCTTCGACACGCTTGAGGCCAAGCTCATGAATTTCGTCCGGCGACAATTCCAGGCTGGTGTTCTGCTTGACCTTGCGACGATATACATCGGCACCGCCCGGTAAACTACCCAAACCAACCTCCAGCGGCGCTGCTGACTCGTAGTCGGGACCGATGTAATCCAGCAATCGATTCACTTCAGTGGCGATTCGTCCCGTCTCGATCGATTCGGCTTCGGCGACAATTTTCACCGCATCTTCTTCGACGAATGCCTGCAGGCGGTCCGATAGCGCTTCACGGCGCTGCTCTGCGACCGCCAACCGTCCACGCCAGATCTCCCGCGTGGAAGGAAGCGCCTGCCGTGGCAAACGTATGCCACGCGCCGCTTGCTCCCTGACCTTTACGTTGAGTTGCTCGAAGCTGTCTGCATATTCATTGAGTAGATGCAGGTAACGATCGGCACCCTCGGACGATTCGATCGGGATCGACTGAAGGACTTGCTCTGCGGTGCTTAGAAGATAGGGGGCCTGGTAGGCTGTCAGGTCCAATGTCAGCCAATAGTCTGTGTCATCAGCACCCGTGTCGCGTAGCTCGAACGCAAGGATGTCGAAATCGATCCGCTGTTCATCGTTGAGAGACTCGCGATCGATCTCTATCAGACGTTCGCGCAGGGCCGCGGTCTGCTCAATCTTTTTTCGATAAGCTTCGATTGTGAAGTCTTCGAACGAATCGATCGGCAGACCATTCTGCCGCTTCGCCGCTGTGGAACCAGCCAGCTGCTGTTGCCAGACGTCATCCATTAATCTCAACAGGCGCGCGCTCGCCGGAGTCTCGCCCGCCTCCACCAGTCGCTTCAAGTTGATGAAGTCGGTGTCCATCCGCGCCTGGTTGTCGATCGTCTGCTGGCGGCTGGCTTCCGCAGCCTCTTCCGCCGTCATGGTTGCGCTTCGATTCAGCGCATAGACGTCGTAGGCTGCCTTGGTAGTGTCCCCAAGATCATGCAGCGACCAGATCCCGTAACCGATGTCGCTCTGCCGATGCTCATCGAAGTAAATGAGGATGACTCTGCGCACATCGGGCTCAATCTCCAGCGTCTCAACGTAGTAATTTACCGGCTGTTCTGGAGGGCCCGCCGAGACCAGCAACTTCTCTCCCACCTGGCCTTGCGTACCGCTTACGCGTCGCGACGGGGGCAACTCCTTCCAACTCGTGGGGTCAGCGATAAATGGCCAGATCTCTTCGGGGCTCGCTGCAATCTCGATCTCAGAATGAATAATGAAGAATACGGGGTGCTCAAGACCCGACTCTTGCTCGTCGGCATGGGCCATTGACCACAACGCCAGCCCGAGAACTACGGTGGCGAACACAGAGAGAAACCTATTCATTGCCATCGGCCTCGTTGATCAGGCTAAAGCGCCGCATCAGCGCGTTCGGGTCAGGATCCCTGCCTCGAAACTCGCGATAAGCCTCGTCAATCGATCTTGCATTGCCGATATCGAGAATCGTCTCTCGATACCGCAATGCGGTTTCATTGTCGTAAAACCCACCCGGTGAATCGAGAAACGCTTCGGCGATGTCAGCAGCGATGATGTCTGACCAAAGATACGTATAAACGCCTGCCGCGTACTGCGGCGAGAATGTATGAAACGCATGCGGCACGTAAAGGATGAGATCGATCGCATCGGGCAAACCAATCTCCTCGATAATAGCTGCCTCGACCGCCTCCGCATCGATGTCACTCCCATCCGCCATAAGATGCAGACGCATATCTACGATGGCCCCACCCAGGAAGCTCTGTGTCGCACTGAAGACTCGATCATATTGCAGGGAGTCGCGAAGTCGCTGCCGCAACTCCACGGGCATCGGTTCGCCGGTTTCATGATGAAGCGCAAACCTCGAGAGCACTTCGTCCGTCATCAACCAGCGTTCGTTCAGCAGCGACGGAACCTCGATAAAGTCCCAGGGCAGATTCAACGGACCGAGCGATGGATACGAGGTTGAGTTAGACAGTGTCTGCAACGTATGTCCAAACTCATGGAATATCACGTTGGCACGCGGGTACGGTACAAGCACTGGCCCACCATCGGCGTGCTTCTGCGCTGCCGAGTGCAGCACCACCGCGGGAACGGTTTTGCCCCGAAAATTCTCCGCCGAGCGGTACTGCGCGGCCCACGATGCAGGCCCCTTGCCCTCGCGAGCGAACAAATCCATCCAGATCACACCTTGCAGTGCGCCATCACGTGAGACCTCGAAAACGCGGATGTCGTCCGAAACCACCGGAATTCCTTGCACCTCAACAAACTCGAGATCGTAGATCTGGTTAGCAGCCCAGAGCATCGCATCGACGATGTTGTCGAGCTCGAAGTACGGCAATACGTCGGTCGACTGGAAACTGAACAGCTCCTGCTTAAGCTTCTCCTCGTAGTACAGTCGGTCCCAGGCCTGCAGTGAAAAGTCCGCGCCCTCCCTGTCGGCGATCGCCTGCATCTGCGCGATCGACTGCCCGGTTGGGGCCTCCAGTGCTTCCCAGGTCCGCATAAGAGTGTCCAGAGCATTCTCCGGCGTCCCGATCATGCGATTCGCCGTTTGGAAATGGGCGAAAGTCGGATAACCAAACAGTTTCGCCTTTTCTCCGCGCAGCCGCAGGATCTCTGTCATTACCGGCCCGTTATCAAGTTCACCATCGTTACCGCCGCGACCAATCCAGGTGCGCCACACGCGCTCGCGGAACGCGCGGTCATGCACATGGGTCAATACCGGCCACACTGTTGGCCGACCAATCGGGATCGCCCACTTGTCGGGTTCGCCACGTTGCTCTGCTGCCGCTTTGGCAGCAGCAAGCTGCGGCGCCGGCAAACCGTCAAGTACATCCTCGCTGTTTGCAAATTCGACGAGCCGCGCCTCGTCCCTGTTGGCGTTTTGCCCAAAACGTGTGATCTGTGCTGTCAGTTCAGCGTTTATTTCTGCGAGCCGCGCCTTGTCAGCCTGATTGAGCGCGGCGCCACTGCGAACCATGCGGGAATAGACCACCTCAACCAGGCGGCGCGCCTCATCGTCGGGCGCCGATTCCGGAAGCCCGTCGTACACGGCCTTGACCCGAGAAAACAGTGACTTGTTGTGTGCGATCTGGTCGCGCGTCCTCGCCACCTTGGGCATCACGCGCGCCTGGACCGCAGCGATGTCTGGACTGGTCGCGGTATTGGTGAATATGCCAAAAAGTTGCTCGATACGTGCAAGCGCAAGTCCACTCGCCTCCAGCGCCAGTATCGTGTTGTCAAAATTCGCCGGCGCGCGTTTATTGGCAATGCGATTGACTTCCCGCAGCTTCTCCGCAATAGCGCGATCGAATGCCGCTTCCATGTTCGCCGGTGTAGCGATATCGACGGGAGGTACGCCACCGTATGGGCCGGGCCATTCCGTGGTCAGGCTACGGTACTCGGCTTCCGCTTTGTTGACGTCCGCGACGACGTCTCTCATTGTCTCTATTACGAAGTCAGGCACCTCGTAAACAAAGTTATGCCCGGTACCCTCAGGCGCGATGATGCGCTTCGAATTATTGGAGGCCGCCATGTATCGCTCTCGAGTCGCATCGAGGAACGCGACGAAACGGTCCGCTTTTGGTCCTGGCCCACCGGCCACCATTTCCGCATAAGCCGGAATCGATGGATCCGCGCCCTTGGGCGCGACAAGATACAACCGCATGTTGCCCAGCTCACCGTCATAGACCGTCGTGTCGAATGCGTTTTCGTTGATACCTGTTGGCGACAGCTCGGACAAAGCTGATCCCGCCGACGTCCAGAATCCGGCGCGGTTCTGGATGTACTGGTTCACGAGCATGGGTTGCGTGAACCCAGTGTCGTCATTGCCATCAGCGTCCACCGGCTCGACCGAACGGTATAGCCCGAAGATACGTGTGAACGTCATCATGTAACCCAGCTTGCTGAAGCTACCGAGCCCTTTCTTGTCCAGACCGTAGAACACGACGTCCAGCGGCGTCGCATCCATCATCACGACAGCCGCTGTCTGCTCTGGATACCTGCGCGCGATGTTGATCGCCAGTAGACCGCCAAACGAGTGCCCGGCGAAAATAAACGGCCCTTGCTCGCCAGCGGCGTCGAGCGCCGCCATGACCTCTTCTGCCTGGCCACCTGTGGTGCGCGGGAAGGGACCTACATCACTCCATCCTGAGCCTGGACGGTCGAACAGAATTGATCGAACTTCGTTCTTCAGAACGGCATGATGCTGATAGAAACCCAGCCCCCCCGTATATCCACCAGCAAACCAGACGATGGTCGGACCATCATCGGGTCCTTCGGCCAGCATGTGAATCTCGTAACCACCAATATCGACCCGTTGTCCCGGCGCGGGAAATCGGTCATCGATCTCGGCAACACGAATGAGGTGCGATATGGCGCCAACGGCAAGGATGACGGCGATCACCGCAATTCCTCGACCCAACCAGCCCACTACTTTCGAGCGAGCCCTCCGCGTCGCCAGTATCGACACCGCAAATACCAGGACAGCGATGATTAGCCCGCTGAATTCGAGGCTCAGAAACGCATAAAGTGTGTCTTTCATATCAATTCACTTCTCAGTAATGCCGCTCAGGCGGCCTGCTGCGACAGCCAGTCCTCAACGAGGTTTTCCAGAATCGGCAACGTGACAGGGCCACTGGAAATCAGTTGATTGTGGAACTCACGGATATTGAAACTCTCACCAAGGCGCTGTTCGGCACGTGTTCTTAGTTCCCTGAACTTCAGGTTACCTGGCTGGTAGGCCAGCGCCTGCCCGGGCAAGGCGATGTAGCGGTCGACCTCTCCCTCCAGCGCCTGGCGCGGAATTGCCACGCGGTCAATGGCGTATGCCAGCGCTTTGTCGCGCGACCATCCCAGGCTATGAATCCCGGTATCGACAACCAGCCGAACAGAGCGCCACATTTCGAATAGCAGCCGGCCAAAATGATCATGGGGTGACTTGTAGATGCCCATATCGATGCCAAGATTCTCGCAGTACATAGCCCAACCCTCGATGCATGCTGTGTACTTCAATGCGCCATTGCGCCGGAATTTGGGCAGAAGTTTGTTTTCCTGCATCAACGCAATCTGCATCAGGTGACCGGGCCAAGCCTCGTGCAGTGCAAGCGAACGGTAAAACCATGTTGGACAACGCGATGGAATACCGGACAACCAGAAGATGCCGGGGGCAGAGTTATCTGCCGGACTAGGCTGCGCGTATGCTGGCGGCATGCTCTCCGACAAGTCGGGCGGAATGCAATTGACCGTGTACGTGATGCGTGGGATGCGATTGAAAAAGGAGGGTATGTGCGAGTCGATCTCTTTACAGATCGCACGGACGTCATTCTGGTGTGACTCCATATCCGACGCGACGAACTGCGGGTCACTATTGAGAAAATCGCCGTAGCCCGCAACATCTCCACTGAATCCGGCGTCCGCAGCGACAGCCTCCATTTCTGCCTGTACGCGCTCGACCTCTGTCAGCCCCCACTCATGTACCTCCTGCGCCGACATGTCGAGCGACGTAAAACTCTGTACCAGCAAATCGTAATACTCATTACCTCCGGGGTCGTCGGAACATGCGATGGATTCTCGCCCGTGTTGCATGAGATCGTTAGCGAGAAAGTCGGCGAAGCTCGACTGGGCCGGCAGGATTTCGCTTTCAATCAACTGCCTGGCCCGCTCAGCAAGCGCCTTGAGTCTTGGAGACTCAGCCAACATGGATTTGTGGAATGGTCCCATCAGCGGCGACTCATCGGCACTATCCGGATAACCCGCTCGCAACGCTGCAACCGTTTTCTCAAGCACAAACGTCGGGTAACGGAAGCCTTCCTCAATACCCGCCTCAAGGCAGCCCCTGAGGTCCGCTATGTATCCCGGAATCGACCCTAGCCGGCCAAGGTAGCGCTCGGCATCTGCAAGCGCATGGGCCGTGGCGCCGTTGGCGAAGAAGCGAAGATTGAAGTCGGGTCCCGCTGGAAACAGCGATGGCCGCATGTGTGCCTTCACCGCATGGAAATCACGGATCTTCCGAAGCTCACGTTGCATTAAGCCGTGGGTTGCCCGATCCTGGGCGCCAAGAGCGTCGACGTTGATGCCTTCAAGCTTTTGAAGGAACTCGGCGGCGCGAGCCGCTTTGCGATCGAAGTCCTCCAGTGAATCGCGAAACAAGGCATCGTCATCCGTCTCCTCGCCTGCAACGATCGCTGCGAACGGAGACTCGTGAATTTCGAATAGCCAGTATTCGTCGGCCAGTTGCGCCAAATCCTTGGCTGCGACGGAATCCTTCATGTTCGGTTCTCCTGTCTGGCGAGTCGCCGCACGATGATGCGCTGGCGCCGCTCGTCAATCGGGCATTTCAAAATTAGAAACACAGTCAAATAAGTGAGTATTGAGGGCAGCACCGGGAACGCGAGCAAGAGCCCCAGTGTGCCGCGATCGGTCTGTTCGGCAAGTTGCGGATCAAAGCCAAAGTACGCGGCAATCGCCAGTCCCAACGCAATCCCGAGACCTTCCACACCTTTCTCAATCATTGTCTGAAGTGCGTAGTAACTGCCGGCGTAGTCAGATCCAAATTTCCAACGGCCGTAGTCAACGATGTCGGCCAGCATTGCCATTGGCACGACGACGCCGACTGACGACACCAGGAAAACAACGCCGAACATCGTGTAAAGCCACGGCTTCCCCTCAGCCCCGGCGGGTATGAATACATGCAGCAACAACACTGTCGCGGAGATCGAATAGGCAACCGCCCAGGTTTTCTGCTTGCCGATGCGACGTGCGAGCCATGCCCAGAAAGGCATGCCGGCGAGGCCGATTGGTGCCCCGAGCACGAACAACAGAGCAAGCGCACTGCCAAGTGAAAGGTAGCTGTCGACAAAGAAGAACAACATGCCGAACGCGCCGCCCGTTGCCAGACCGCCGGTAGCAAAAGTGGCCAGAAATATGACCAGCGGCTTATTCCGGACGACGGCTGGCCATGCCGCACGCAAACTCGGAAGTTGCTCCGACGTGCGCGGTGTTCCTTCCGGAACGATCATAACGGCGATAATCGCTGTCGTCGGCAGGGCGACCGCCGCAAGAATCGCGGTTACGCGAAGCGTCTCCGGTGTGAACTCGGTCGTCTCAAAGAACGGCAATAACGGAATGCCATAGAATGCGAGAAAACCGAGGTAACGCGCGGCTGTGCGCCAGGTCGCGATGCGTGTGCGCTCGTTATAGTCATCACTAAGCTCCGCCATCCATGCGCGGTACGGAATTTCGGAGATGGTCCAGCCGACATAGGCGAGCAGGAACCAGAAGAGAAACGATGCCACCGTGATCTCACCGACCGGGGCGTACAGGAACCAGCACGCGAAAACGGCGACAAATGATCCCGACAGCAGCCAGGGCTTGCGCCCCCAGCGTGCCCGATAGCGATCCGACAAATAGCCGATAATCGGATCCGTGATCGCGTCAAACACTCGGGACAGTACGAGGACAAACGCGATCGATGCGAGCGCGATCCCAAAGTGCTTGCCATAGATGCCCTGCAGGGCGGTATTAACCGGGCCATGAATCAGGGCCTGGGAAAATGCTGGAGCAGCATAAGCAGCGAGAATCTTCCGCGAGATGCGGACGTTCCCCGAATGCTCAATAGCTGGCTGCACCTGCGATCGAATCGCTCTTCCCCCTGAACTGATCCACAACGAGTCTGGCACCTCCGGCCTCGGGGCTATCGGGCAGACGTAACTCGGAGTTGTGCTCGCGTAATTCTTGTATCAGGTACGCAGCTCAGACGGCAGCGTGCCGTACCGGTTCTTGAATGCCTTTGTGAAGCTGCCGGCATCACGATAGCCCGCCTCGTCGGCGATCCGGCCGATAGGCAACTCGTTGGACTGCAGCATTTCGTAGGCTCGCTGCAATCGTAGATCGCGGTGATAAGCACCAACCGTCAGGCCAAACACGTGTTTGAACCCGACGGCCAGCTTGTTGCGATTGACGCCGACACGTTTCGCCAGCTCGTCGAGCGTCGGCGGCTTGCGCGATGCATCCAGAATCTGCCGCGCAAAATGCATGCACGACACATCATATTTCGACAGCCGCAATGAACTCGTGGTTTCGCACACAGGCTGTCGCAATCGATCTAGCGCGAGGCATACCAGTTCTACGGCCTTCGCTCGCAGATAGATCGGGCGAACGCTGGAGTGCACCGTCGGTTCGAGCAGGGAACTGGCCACCTGCATCATTTCTGAACTCATTTCGCCGGCAAACCAGAACTCTCCGTCCGGATCGCCGTCCTGAAATCGCTGCAGCTCAGGTGGCAGCGTATCGCTTGACACTCTAAGTTCGTCGGATACGAAAGAGGGTCTGCAGGCAATCGCTACACTGCGCCAGCTATCGCCGAGGACCTCACGGGTCCCGGACGGCCCACCTTGCGACCCCGATAGCAGGAAGCTCTGGCCTCCCATCATCGTTGACTCGCCATCCGGCCGCGTCTCGCGACTGACGCCCTCCAGGCGAAAGTGCAGAAACAACCATCCTCGGAAATCGAGAGCCCACCGCTGTTTCTGCGCGTCCTCAGGGATACCGTGCATATCGAGTCGGGCCAGCATCAGGTCTTCAGATAAGTTGACTACCTTGGACGTTCCTTGGGGCAGGAATTCGGAGGGCTCTTCCTCGCCAGGCCGCACATACTTGAAGCCTTCGCCAGGCAGACAGACTGCCGACAAACCGTCGCCAACCGCCGCCGCAGAATCATAAAGATCCTGCATCGTCACTACGACGCGTTCTTCAGGCACCCGGCTTTTTTTCGAGTCTGGCATCAGACCACTCATCATCCGCAGATGAGTGCGAAGGGTCAAGCGCATGCCAGGCTCAGTTCCACACCTGCTGAGCAACCCTCGCCCAATTTCCACCGATGACTTTCCTAATACTTTCAACGGAGTAACCCAATGAAAGCAACCGATCCACGATAAGCGGAAACGTCTCGGGAGGCGCGAAACGGTTTGTGAACTGGCTGGCCATTTCTTCACCAAACGAGTCTCTCATCTTGGCAATAAACTCGAGGACTTCATTCTCGTCGTAGACATAGTCGAGCGAGATGCCAACATGATCGGCACCGACCAGCGATGCTATATGGTCGATGTGACGAACTATCAGCTCCGCGTAGTCGGTCCCCTCACCAAGAAAGTCGCCGAGACCATTGACACCCACGACACCGCCGGTGTCGGCGCATGCCCGGATCAGCTCATCCGGAATATTGCGGACGTGCTGGTGAACCGCCGATGCGTTCGAGTGCGAAAAGATGACGGGATTCTCCGCTGATTCCAGGACGTTCATTGCTGTGCGATGCCCCGTATGAGAGCAACAGGCCACCATACCTACACGCTTTATCTCTTCGAGAACTCTCCGACCGTGGTCACTGAGCCCGGGGTCCTCATCGAGGCAGCCGCCGCCCGCTTTGTTGTTGCGGTTGTATGCGACTAACATCCACAAGGCACCTCGGGCTCGCAGCTGCTCGATCAGTTCGATGTCATCGTCAAGCAGCGCCATGCCTTCGAGGTCGAAAGCAATGGCTAGCTTGCCGGCGGCTCGCGCCGCTTCAATCTCAGAAAATCCATGCACGACAACGTACGCATCATCGTGGTCGTCGATCCAGCTCTCAAACGAGTCGAGCATCGCTAGGTGCTCGTCTCGCGTTGTCAGATCCATGCCGATATTGATAGTCACGACATCGATACCGGTATCTCGTACGCGCTGCAGTCGTGGCAAGAACGACTGATCATCCGGGCGCAGCGGCAAGCACGTGTGATTGTCCCAAACGAGCGACGACTCGATAATCGACGCGACCGATTCCGGATGCTGCAAAGTCATTACGCTGGAAACTCCGCATCGAGGAACTCTCGAATGACCGGCACGAGTACATCCGGGTGCATACAGACATGATGCCCCTCGCCCTCTATAAACTTCACCTGCCAACCCATATCTTCGAGCTCAGCCTGATTGCTACGCAGGATGCTCGCGTTCTTAATATCCTCGCTGCCTGCGGTCGTGTCACCATCTGCGCCCGCGAACGCAAGGCGAGGATAGTCGAGACTGGCAGCGAGTTCTCGCTCGGGCCAGCCCTGGATGCTCTTGAGAAAAGTCGACCACTGCGCATACTGGGCCGGCGAACGCAGTACCACCTGAACCTCTGGTGGTGGGTTATCAATCTGCTCGAGGCTGGCGCGCAAGGCTTCCTCGTAAGGCGCGCCAAGTGGCGGGTGGCCACCGACAATCAAGCCGAGGATTCGATCGGTCTTGCGTGCTAGCTGCAGCCCGGCGGAACCTCCCCAGGAATAGCCCCAGTAAATATACCGTTCGAATCCCGCCGCATCAGAAACTCGCAGAAAATCTTCAGCAACCTTGTCGGCTGTTAATTGGTCTGGCGGAATATCCGCGCTTTTACCAATGCTCGGGTAGTCAACCAATAACACCGAAAAACGATCAGCTAGTAGCTCGATGTAGCGGTCCCGGATCGCTCCGGCCTCAGCCCCGAAGATTTCATCTTGTGAGGCCATTATCGGGAATCCCAGGAACAAGGGGATGCCCTGACCGTGCACCTCGTAGTAGACGCCTGACTTTGAATCGATCGGCATTTGAGTCTCCTTTGACGCCAGTCTGGCAGGTATACCTCAGGGCTCGTTGGTCTAACGTCATTGCTTTTAGTGTTCGCGTCACTGCCCGCGGCCCATGACTACATACTTTGTGAGGACTTGGCTATGGTGATACTTAGGATTTTGTATACGCCCTGCCGGCAGAACTCGAGCAATGTCTGACCATTTGGCCCTGCATCGTTTTCCCCTGGGTGACGAGGTCACCGTCGCCGAACTGGATCGCGACCCGTATCCGGTACTCGCGGAGCTGTGCGAACACGAGCCCGTCTCTTTTGTCGGTGAGCTAGGCGTCTACTTTGTCACTCGATTCGACGATGTTCGCGACATACTCCGGGACACCGACTCGTTCGTTGTGGGAACCGAAGATTCACTGGTGTTCGATATTTTTGGCGAACACATGATGACAGTTGAGGGTACCGAGCATCACCGGCATCGAAAACCGCACCTTGGATTTTTCCTGCCGCCGGCCATTCACAACAACCTCGAGCCAACGATCCGTGCGCATGCCAATGCGTTGATCGATGAGTTCGAACCACTTGGTGAAGTCGAGCTGCGCCGCGCCTTCTCTGGTCGACTACCAGTCCTGACAATGCTAAGCCTGTTCGGTATTCCGCTCACCGAGGAGAAAACCTTTCGGGCGCTTTACGATGAATTCGAGAAAGCCCTGTCCAACTTTACGTGGGACGAAGAAATACGCACACGCGGCAAGCGCGCGGCCGAGTCGTTTCACAACATCATCCAAGGCTACATAGATCGATCGCGAAGCGATACTCCATTGCCGGAAACTTCATTGCTCGGCACGCTGCTGCTTGCCGCCGAGGATGATCGGCTCAGCGATGCAGAAATTCGGCACAACGCGATCATCATTTTCTTTGGCGGCATCTCGACGGTCGATGCGCTCATCCTCAATACGCTCTACGCGCTGAGCCTGCACCAGGAAGCGATGCACGAAGTAAGCAATGATATAAGTCATTTGCCGGCCGCAATTACGGAAACGATACGCTGGCTCGGCCCGGTGCAATCGGCAACCCGGCACGTCGTTCGGGCGACATCGGTGCGACGCGTCGAGTTCCAGCCTGGTGACACCGTCAACTGCATGCTCGCGGCCGCGAATCGCGACCCTCGAGTGTTCGCTGATCCGAACCGGTTCGACCTGCATCGAGAGAACGCGCGCCAGCACATTGGCTTTGCAATAGGACCACACCACTGCCTGGGATCGCATCTCGCGCGCGCCGAAGCGCGAATCGCGATCGAGGCCCTATTCGAGCGCATACCGGGATTTGCCCTCGACCTCGGGCAAACACCTGACCCAACAGGCTACGAATTTCGCCAGCCGGCATCTGCAATGGCCGCCTGGGATCCCATCAACAGATCGGAGAATCACTAGTGCTATTTTCACACGTGGAATACGACCATGAGCTTGTCGTGTTCGGCCAGGACCCTGCGACGCAACTTCAGGCAGTAATCGCGATTCACAACTCGAACCGTGGGCCCGCCATCGGCGGATGCCGCATGATGCCCTACCCCGATGAAGCCAGTGCACTCACCGACGTGCTGCGACTATCGCGGGGCATGACCTATAAGTGCGCCATCGGCGACATTCCATTCGGTGGCGGCAAAGCGATAATCATCGGCGACCCGGCGAAAGACAAGTCGCATGAACTTCTGCATTCGATGGGCAAGTTCGTCGATACGTTGGGTGGCCGGTACATCACTTCGTTCGATGCGGGCACGACGCTCGATGACGTAGCGACGATGGGGGAGCGCACTGCGCACGTCGGCGGCATCAAGGCTGGCGCTGGCAATGCCTCTGCATCAACTGCGTATGGTGTCTTTGTCTGCATGCGTCGCGCGGCCAAGCTCGCGCTCGGCGCGGAGTCGCTGGATGGCCTGACCGTAGCGGTACAGGGTGCAGGCAATGTCGGCGGCCGCCTGGCGGGGCTCGTTGCCAATGAAGGAGCGAAGGTGATTGTCGCCGACGTTCAATCCGCCACGGCGGAAGCCATTGCGAATGAAGTCGGCGGAACGGCTTGCTCGGCTTCCGACATCCTGAGAGTCAATGCAGATATCCTGGCACCGTGCGCTCTCGGGGCAATACTGTCCGAGGCGTCTATTGACGAATTGCGTTGTAAGGTTGTCTGCGGCGGGGCCAACAATCAACTCGCGACGAGTAGCGATGCCGATAGACTTCTGCAGAAGGGCATTTTCTACTGTCCCGACTATCTGGCCAATGCGGGTGGCATCATCGATCTGCACTACCAGCTGAATGAGTCGAGCAACGAAGGGCTGCGTGCGCACCTCGACGGACTCGCCAACACGCTAACAGAGTGCTTCGAACACTCCAATGACCAAGGAATCAGCATGGCGGTCGCAAGCGACGCAATTGCTGAAAAGCGGTTCAATTAAATGTCCAGCCAGAATAACTATGGCGCCGTAGTCGAGAGCTACTATCCGAAAGTCGATAACGGCGATATCGAGTGGGTCATCGACCTGTTTGCAGAGAACGGCGAATACAAACGTGCCGACGCTGTTTACTCAGGAAAGCAGGCAATCGCCGACTTCTACCGCAATGATCGCAAGATCAGGGGTGCACATGTACTTGAACGCGTTCTTGTCGATGGCCCGAACGTCGTCACCTTAGGGCGGTTCGTCGGTAAGGGCCATGATGGGGGCGCGAAGGACATCGGCTTTTCCGACTACTGGCAATTCGATGCGACCGGGCGGGTGGTGCTCCGCAAGACATTTCTTGCATTGGGCAACGAGTACGTAAAAAGTTAATACGACAGTCGGAATCGATTCAGATCAATTTGGGCCATTGGTGACGCAGATATCGATCTATAGGACACCGGCCCGAAACGAAAAAAGTCGGCCGCGCCAATTACCTGGTTGTTCACCAGGTGCCCCCACAGGCGTGAGCCGAATGCGTCTGAGGTATTCAGGTCACGGCAACGACAGTTGCATCCAGAGCGGCCGGTGATCGGAAATGTAGTACTTTGCGCAGGTTCGCCAATACCCAGGGGCTTGCGGATCATAGATGTTGGGGAAGATTGCGCCATCGAAGTCGAAGACACCGATGTCATCGATCTTTGACAGCAGGCCCGGAGTGACGGCTATCTGATCGTAGTCCGCCGTGTTTGAAACATTCGTCGGAATCCTCGTGCCATGAGGCGGCAGCTTCAGTCCTCGATCGGTTAAGGCATCGAAGATCGGATCGCCCTTCTCCTGCTTCGGTAGGTTGAAGTCACCCAGTGCGATGATGGTCTTGGTCCAGGCATGCATGTCCTTTCGCCTAAGGTCACACCAGCGGGCAATCGCGTAGGCCTCGAGTTGGCGTTTTTCCATTGAGGCCTTTTTCTCAGCGGTGGTTTTGGAGGGGCCGTAAAGCAAGTGGCAGTTGGCGAGCAGGAGGTCGGTGCCTTCTACCGTGAAGCTGGCGAGCAGTGGGCTGCGATTGAAGCCGTGGAACTTGCGGGTAATGCCGGGCAGTTTGACGTGCTTCCTGTCGGACTCAACGATGACGACTTCGCCAATTTTTGGCCCAATCTGGACGCGGCGCGTGTCGAAGATGTAGGCGGCACGCTCGTCGTTGCCGGCGCGGTCATTGAAGAACCAGTCGAAATGATCTGGGAGTTCATTGAGCACCCGGTTGAAGTCATCAAGATTGTCGGCCACTTCCTGGACCGCCACGATCTCGAACCAGGTCAGAATCTCGGCGATCACCTTAACGTCGGATAGGCGGCGTTTGTGCACGCCGAGATTGGCGATGTTCCAGGTTGCGAGCAGTAGCTTGCCTGCCTGACCGATAGCCGGGATGTTGCGGCTGTCCTTGGGGTCGGCATGTACCGCATCACGGTAGTTGCGCAGTCGGTTGATCTCGGTGGTGGCGGTGTAATTGTGTTCTGGGTTGGGCCGGGTCAGGGCGCGCATATCGGGCTCCTCACGACAGTGATATTACTGAGTGTAGTCGAGCTGTGTGGCAATCATGAGAGTTGTGGCTTCTGTGGCTTGTCGACGACTGACTGCTCCCTGATTAGTTCACTAAAGTGGTTTACATTAGCAAAATTCTAGGGTATATGGTTCATTATAGTGAACCAAATGGGATTGTTCCGCGATGGTGGCGACCTTCGAGATCTACCGTGGTGGTCGCTGGCTACCGGCCGCGACCCTGACACCCGTCGATGACGCGGTGGGGATTGTGGGTGCCTGTCGATTCGAGTACGACACGGCCTATGCCGTCGATACGGCCGCCGCCGAAACGGCTCCAGCAGCGGGCTTGAGTTGTCGCTATCCGGTCGATTTTCAGCTGTACAGTCTGCCGCACTGGCCTGCTTTTACGCTCGACCTATTGCCTAGTGGCTACGGCCGCCGGCAGTGGCTCGAACAGCTGGACTTGCCGGATGGACCTGGGGCGGACTGGCCGTTGCTGCTGGCCGGCACCGCGTTTCCGCCCGGCAACCTTCGTGTCGCCGAAGCAGTTGCAGCCCGGGACTTCGAGGCACCCGTGCCCACCGCGTCCGGCGACATTGTCGCCATGAAGGACCACCCTGGATTTGCGCGGGACGACGTGCTGGCGCGCGAGGAAGCTTTTGTCGAGTACGCGTTTCAGCACGGTATCTACGCCGCGGGTGCATCCGATGTTCAAGGCGTGGCGCCCAAGTTGCTGCTCGCGCAGGATCATGACGGTGCCTGGCATGCCGAGGGTCGCCTGGCCGATGAGGATGTCGCCTCGCACTGGCTGGTGAAGCGGCCGCGCGGTGATCGCGCCGACGATCGACAGGTGTTGCGCAATGAAGCGGCCTACATGCGTGTTGCCGATCAGCTTGGCCTGCGCACCTACGCCGAGCTTGAATGGGACGCTGACAACCTGTTCGTGCCCCGCTTTGATCGCGAGGTGCGGGATGGCGAGGTATTGCGCTACGGCATGGAGAGCCTCTACTCCGCTGCGGGTGTCACCGAATACGGTGCACGCGTACCGCATGAAGTACTGTGCGACACCCTGCTGGAGTATTGCACCGACCCCGATGAGGACCTGGTCGAGTACATCAAGCGCGACGTGGTCAATGTTGTGATGGGCAACAAGGACAATCACGGTCGCAATACGGCGTTGTTCAGGTTTGATGACGGTCGGATAGCGCTCGCGCCGGTGTTCGACTTTGCACCTATGTATCTCGATCCCGAGGGGATCGCGAGAGTATGTCGTTGGAGCGACAACATTGAGCAAGCCGGAGATCCAGACTGGGCTGGCGTAGTTGCGCTATTCCCGGATTGCGAAGAACGATTGCGAACCGAGTTGAGCGTTCTGGGTCAGCGCTTGGAACAACTGCCGGAGACCATGCGCGACTGCGGCGTCGACGATGACATCATCGAGCGTTGTGGTCCGTATGCCGCGCGACACGCCAAGCGCTTGTTGGATTTGTAGGAGAGAACAACGTGGGATTACTGGACGACACGACAACTGCAAAGCGTGAGTTGATGACCGCCATCGAGAATGGCGAACTCAGCCTGGGTGAGGCCGTTCGCCGTATGCGCAAGATCACGGGCATGAGCCAGAAGGCCTATGCCGAGCGTATCGTCGGCATCGCGCCGCGCATTCTTGCCGCGATCGAACTTGACAAGGGCAACCCCACGGTTGAGACCCTGAACAAGATCGGGCGACCCTTCGGTTACGCGGTGGGTTTTGTACCCAATCGCAGGAGGTCTCTGCTATGAGCCTCAAAGAGGTCTTCCAGAACCTGCTTGCGGCGCTCGCTACGGACGATGAACAGCGCTCTCTGTTGGAAGGGTCCTCGCTGACCGGTGAGATGAACTTTCGTACCGATCGTTTCGACTGCGGCACCGATCCCGCCGGTTTCTACGAGGACGATCTGTAAGCCGGCGTTATTTGCGCACTGCTTTCCCGGCGATGGCCGATCCGAGCTGGCCGCCCTGCCGGCCGGCGTTCTCGGCCGGCCGTGTCAACGGCGAGGCGGCCGTGGCGAGTGAGCGCCCGACATGAATACCCGCCCAGCCCATCATCGCACTCCACAGCAGTGGTAAGCCGAGATACAGGCTGGTGGTGATCATGTTCAGCAGCAGGCGTTTGGCATCGTGCTCACCGGGGTTGGCGAAGATCTGCAGGAAGATACTGACGTCGGGGTACATGGAGAGAATCAGGTTCTGGTCCACCCACAGGGCGAGGTACCACAGCACCGACCAAAACTTCACCGTGAACACGGCGAGTGCACCGGTGACCAGCATTGACAGTGAGTAGCGGGATAGCACCACCAGCAGTGGCAGCAAGGCATAGATGCCTAGCAGCAAGACCGCCTGCACCATTGGCAGGCCGTGCAGTATGGCCATCATGGTGACTGAGAACAGCGCCGAGGCAATGGCGATTCCGCCGGTTGCGAGCCCGCCCTTGACGGCTTGCTCGGCATAGCTGACAACACCCGATGTGCCGGTGTTGTAACCGGCGAGGTCATTGCTCGACCAGGATGCCGGGGCGTTGGCGAGGACCGCCTTGGCGACGGCATCGTACTGTCGCTCGGAGGCGAGGTTGGGGGCGATAGCGACGATCAGGCCTGAGAGCCCGCCCGAGGTCGCATCCGCCTCATCGACCAGTTTCTGCCGCAGGCCGATATCCTCATCGGCCCACCACTCATTGCAGTAAGGACGACCCCAACCAGGCGGGTTGGTGACGTCATACTCGGTGTCGCGACTTGCATCAAAGGCCCAGCCTGTTATCGGCGACGAGGCGCGATAACGATCGTAGTAGCCGCCAATGTCCTGGTAAACGTGCGAGCCCAGCCAGTCGGGGTCGTCGGTTCCGTATTCCTCGAGAATGTCATCAATGGCATTGCTGCGCAGCTCACCGGCCTGGTAACGCGAACGTGCCGGTATAAAGCAGTCACTGAAGAACTGGCTGACCTCGGCCCTGAGCTGCGGGTCGGCAATGGTGGCGAGCCGTGCCTGCTGTTCGAAGGTTCTGAGGTCGGCGGCCGTTGGCAAACCTTCGATGACCGCGTGATTGATACCGGACGAGGCGGCGATAACGGCGTACCACCAGATGGGGAGGTTGACGGTCTCAGGCGACCCGGTGAACCCGGTTGCACCGTAGGTACTTTGCGGTGCATTGATCGTGGCGGATGCCGGATCGGGTTCGGTCAGGGTGGGCGGTGGCGTGTACTGCAGGGTGCCGGCATCGAGTGCGGTCATCGCCGAGGGTTGCCCTGCCAGTACTACCACCAGCAGCGCCATGAATAGCTCGATTTCCATGCGCCTGAGCGACAGCGCCGTGACGGTGCCAAACTCGCCGCCTTGCGCGGGCTCGCGCCAGTTATCGATGAGGATGCCGAGGAATGGCAGGTAGACGATGCCGGTTCCCACCAGCACGTCCCAAAGGACGCCGTAGAAAGCCCAGCCAAACAGCGTGGTGAAGAGCTCCAGGTAGCTATCAACATTCATGTCATGACCCAGTTGATGACGGCGGCGATGTAGTTGAGGGCCTTGAGCCCCAGAATCAGCTCCAATGCGATCAGCCACGCTGCGAAGCGAAAACGTCGGGCCAGCAGCTGATCGTGAACTGCGGTACTGATCCAGGTTTTTTCCTTACAAACTCCGATCAGCCAAGGCCAGGCAAAGAACAAGCAGGCAATGAGGCTCAGTCGTGCGATCGAGAACATGCGCGCGGTCGCTTCGACGTTGGCGTGGACGTGGACGAGGTCCTGGCCGTCGACCAACTTCAGCAAGACTGTGCCAATAGCCGCTGCCAGCAGAACCGCGAACAAAGTCAGACGCCGGAACCAGCGTCGTGGCACAGTCTTACTGCTCGACACGGCCGTCCTTGAGGGGGTTCGGGTCAACAACCGGCACTGTCGGAATACTCATGGAGGCCTGGCGGTGCGCCTCGGCGCGCTGCAGCAACGTGACCACGGTGTCGGAGACCACTTCGCGGCGCACGCGCGTCTCGAACAGCAAGTTGTCAATCTCGCGATTCAATTCTTCGACGGCAACGTCGGCGTGCTCGCGCGCAACACTCGCCGCATACACTTCCGGTACCTGACGACCGCTAAGGAGCAAACGCCTTGCCATCAAGGCGCGTTCGACGGTCCGCGCGGTCGCGATCTCGGCTACCAGTCGGCCAATAATCAGGCCCTGCTCGGCCAGCGGCATCTCCTGAATGGCTTCGATGACCTGGCGCGTGACGGCAACACCCGGTGCCGTGACCGTCGCTAGGTTGTCGAGCGTGGGTGCGGCGGCACCGGTGACGAGGTCAGAAAGATCCGCCGTGACATCCTGTTGCTCGCCGAGTTTTTTCGGCAGCAGTCCGGTGCCGGGCACGCTGTCCTTGGGGCAGCCATCGCAGGTACTGACAATGGCCTCGCCCACCACGTCGGTCACCCAGGAGCGTGCCGTTTCCGGCGTCTCCCAGAGTTGCTGCAGTCGTGCCTCGGGAATCACAGCCGGTGGGCTGCCGGTGACCGGTTGATTGAGGTTGACGCGATAGCCGGCTTCAACGATATCGCCCGTGAGCTGCAGTGGCGGCTGCCCGGCGCCGCCCGCCATGCCGCCGACCCAGGGAATGCCGCTAGCGCCATTGTCGGTCTCGACTGCTTCCTTGGCCGAGACGGCATCGTTGCCGCCGATGCCCATCTGGCGTTTCCACTCTGTGCCCTTGGAGAGCACGATGAGATCGGCGTACGGATTTTTGCCCTGGGCGATTTCGGCCTCCATGGTCTCGCAGGACTTGGTGGCGATCTGCATGTTCTCCTCCGCTTTGAGAAGCGCGTTCTGGAAGAGATCGTAGAGCCCGGGGTTTGCGCGCTGCAGAATCAGCGCCGGCAGGGAGGCAATGGCGTTGGTCGCCGCCGCCGTCATGGCGTCCATCATGTCGTCGGCGCCGGAGCCGATGTCATTGAGGCCGTTGCTGACCGCGGCCACCGGGTCGAAGGCGCCGCAACTGTAGCCGAGGCTGAGCTCGGCGGAGCCGCCTAAGGTGATGCGTTCGGTTCTGGGGCTCGCCGGCAGTGACACGGGATCGGCACCACCAATCTCGTAATACCAAAGACCGTCTTCGGTGGGCGCCGGTGTCTGCGCAAGGGCGACAGTGGTGCCGAGACAAAGGAGCGTGATCGCGGCCCGCAGGCCTGTGCACGAGACTGTGAGTCTTGAGGACTGTGTTCGCATCAGGGGTACTCCGACCAGTTGATGTCACCGAGGAACCACTGGCCGCGGCGCTGGCAGCACTCATACGGGCGCCACAGGTTCCAGATGTAGTCGCCGCCGGCATCAACGCGGCCGTTGGCCCAGCTGTTGACAGCCAGACCGTCTTCTCCGAACACGGTGCAGTCACGGTCGGCGATGGGGCTCAGCAACTGCCAGGTGCCGGTGTCAGCATCGTTCTCAAGTAACGGGCCGGGCGGCCAGACGCGCTGACTTGAAGTCGACGGCCCGGTGAGTGTCCGGTACAGGTGTGGCTGGCCCTGTCGGGTGACGATGTCGCCGGCACGTTGTGCCGTGAGCGCTGCAGCCTTGGGCTCTTCGGGTTGCAGGGTCCAGCCGGTGCGCGGATAGACGCTCCCCCACGTATAGACTGGCCAGCGACCGACTTCCCTTCGACCCGGGATCAGACTTGCCGGATACAGGCTTTCCGGCATCGTGTTGCGCCAGGCGAGTGCATCGATGCCAGACAGAAAATACGGGAAGAAGGGTCGTGCCTGCGAAGTGCAGCGTAACGATGCGGGCAGAATGGGCAAGGCGAAACTCAAGCCAGGGTGACCGATGGCATCGGTCTCGCGGAAGATGAGGTTCTTGTGATCGCGGCGATCGGTGCCTTCGCTGCGATTGCCGGCACTGCCAACCGGTACGCCCGTGAGTGCAGCCAACGCCGATTGCGCAACGGTGTCTTGAGCGATACCGAGCGTCGCACGAATCTCCACCCAGGGGTTGCCGCCCAAGGTGTTGTAGTTGCTGACCACCAGATCGGGGTTGTAGTGGCCCACCTTGAGGGAGGAACGCACTCGGCAACCGGAGAGGCTGCAACGTAACCACAGACAAACCCCGGTGGCACGCCACTGCAGACAGGCAAGGCTCGCCTGGCTGGTGCGCGCGACGATCTCCGTGGTCCGAATGTCGGCAGCACTCGACGGCAGTGCCAGCACCAATGTCGTGACAAGAAGGATTGAGCGGATCATGTGCCGCCCTCCCCTCGTCGTTGCTGATACAGCCGATACGCAATCTCGAGATCGGTAACACCGTAGATGATCCAGTGACGGTCAAACACCACGGCGGGATAGCGCTGCAGTTGATATCGCCAGGCAAGCACCAGGGCATCGGCGGCGTGTTGCAGTATCTCGCGCTCACGCTTGCCGAATTGCTGCAAGCGTTTGAGCGCCGCGCGCTGGGCTGCATGTGCATCACCCGGTAGGTTTTGCTCGAGCGTCGTTGTGATGTGCTCGATACCGTCGATGGTGTGCACGCGAATGGCGCTGTCTGGCAACTGTTGTTGCAGACGCTCTGCACCAGCGACGGGCATGGTTCGCGTAACGAAGACGTCAACGCGTGCGGGCTCGCTTGACGTTTCCGCCCACGCCGTCGGAACCAGCGTCGGCCATAGAAGTAGGAGGAAATGGAATTGTCGTGGTGTCATTGGTGGCTCATTGTGAGGTGTGGCTAGCGTGCCGCAGCATTCGGTAGATGACTGCAATCAAACCCTGCAGCGCGCGGTGCGTTTACCGCGCGTCGGGTGGTGGTTCTTGCCCTCGGGCCAGCCGCTCGGCAATGCGGTAGGCCGCGTCCAGTTCACTGCAATCCAGTTGACGCATCAGGTTGGCGCGCTCGGCTTTCTCGTGTTTCTCGGTCATGGCAAGCGCCAGTGATAACGGCGGTGGGACATTCCGAAACAGAGCGTTGAGGCCGTCGGCGAGCACCACGCCCTCGGTGTACTTGCCGGGTTCCTTGCGTGCCGAGAGCAGCAATCGGTGCTGCTCGTCACTGAGGTCTTTAAAGCGCGCAATCTGGTCTACCTCTTCCTTGGGCATCACCAGACACAGCCACCACTCCATCATGTTGAGCATGCGGCGGCTGGCATCGGGGAAGTCTTCCAGGTTCTGCGTGGCGATCCAGAACCAGGCGCCGAGTTTGCGCCACATCTTGGTGATCTTGACGACGTAGCGCGACAGCAGCGGGTTGGTGGTGATGATGTGGCCTTCATCGGTGACCACCAGTGTGGGACGTTGCTCGTGCTGCTGTGCCTCCACCAGTGCGTTGATGTGGCTCATTATCGAGAGGTAAGCGACGATCAACTGGTCCTCGTAGCCCTCGCGCGCCAGCAGGCCCATGTCGAGGACCGTGACGTCAACCAGTGGCCAGCGGCGGCCAGGGCGGTTGAAGAAGTGTCCGGCGAGTCCCGAACAAAACAGCGCCATGGCGTCCGCCATCTCGAGGGCGCGGTGGCGGCGCTCCTGTGGCAGCTCGGCGTCCAGGCTGATCGCCCGCAACGCGTGCACCACATCCTCGCTCAGCACCTGCGAGCGACTACTATTGCGTACCTCCTGCGCGGCGCGATAGATACCGTTACGAATCAGCAGGCGATCGGCCCGCGTCATGCGTGCGTCTTCGCGGGCATCACCGCCGGTGATCATGATGCGTGCGGCGATCTCCATCTCGCCCAGGATGTCGCGACCGTCGTCATGGTCTTCTTCCTGCTCCGACTCGGCCCGGAGAGCAGCGACGGCCGCCGGACTGCCGCGCAGCTTCAGGGCATCGGCGAAGGGTGGCAGGCTGACATCGACGTTGGCGTTGAGGGTCACACGGTGCACGGAGACCTCTTGGCGTTTGAGGTGCTCGGCAAAGAGATCAAAGGAACCGCCTACCTCGATAATGAACACGCGCGGCCGGTGGATGGCGATCATCTGCTGCATCAGGTAGACCAGCAGCGCTGACTTGCCGGCGCCGGTGGGCCCCAAGATCAAGGTGTGCGCATTTTTCTTGCGGTCCTCAGGATGCAAGGGATCGAAGGCCAGCGGTTCGGCGCCGCGATTAAAGAAGGTCAGTCCTGGCCGGCCGGTGCCGCGTGAGCGGCCGTAGACCGGCAACAGGTTGGCGATGTGCTGCGAGAACATCGGTCGGGATCGTCGGCGGCGTTTGTCGAAGGCCGGATCGAAAGCCATCGGCAGGTACTTGAGGTAGCTGTCCTGGGCAAGGAGATCCGCCGTCACCTCGATCGGCTGCAGGCCGTTAGGCAACAGACGTGCGCTGAGTCGATTGACGTTGGCTCGCAGATCGTTCAGATCCTCGCCGCGGAGGTAAAAGACTAGGTCGACGGGATAGAGCTTGTTGCCGCTTGCCATCTGGCGCTCGGCGACTTCTGCGTCCTCGCGGGTCATGGCGGCTTCGGCCGAGTCACCCACCGCCGCGCGTTTGACGTTGCCAATGTGGTTGCGCAACTCATGCTGCGCTTTCACCGTGATGGTCATGGCGAGGACGGTGTGTTCGGGCAGGCGATCGAAGAGTGCGAAGGCTTGATCGCCGCGCGGTCGTTCTGCGGTGAGGTGACCGATCTCGGGCGCCGTGCGTAACTGCTGAATCGTGACCGCGCGATGCGGCAGGCCATCGAACCACCAGGCGCCCTGCCGGGTCCGAGGTGTGGTCAGGACCAGTTGCTCGGCGAACTCGTAGCCGAACGGCATGTCGGTATCGCCCGGATACGGCGCTGCCTCAAGCAGGCGGTCGGGGTCGCCGCCGGTAATAGCGGGACGAGGATTGAACCAGGGCAGCAGCCACTCGTAGAGTGCCTTGCCATCGGTGCGCATGGCGGTGATGCCACTCGATGCTAGCGAGGCGATCCACCGTGCGGCCACGTCATTGAGTTCCTGCTCGGCGTCGTCCCTGGCAGGCCGTGAGGTTCGGCGCCGGTACAACACGATGCGCACGCGGCGCTCTCTGGCGCGCCAATGGCCACCGGTTACGGCCGTGTCTTCGAACAGGCCGCCCGGGCGACTGACTCTCTGCAGGTGTTCGGCCATCAGCACCTGATGATGTTGGGTGAATGATGAGCCGTTCAGAAAGTCAGCAGGATAGTCCTGCAACGTGTCGGTGAACGAAAGCAGATTGGGCTCGTCCTGCACGAAGCACTGCAATACCCAAGGATCGGGGTCTTCTTCCGGGATAGCATCGGTGATCGCCGCCTGGATGGCATCGCGCAGGCTCACCAGGTCCTGCGGACTCTTGGCCTCGGTGGCACAGGGCTGTAACTCGAATAGCGCACCAACGCTGACCCCGTCCTCAAGGAGAAAACTCCCGGACTCCGGCAGGTACTCGACCCACGGCAGTAAATCAGTAAAAGAAGGCGTCGGTCGATAAAGTTCGGCGACCTTGGCCGTGGTTACGGCATCGGCGGTCATTACTCAATCGTCGCCGCGCGCGGTGCTTCGGCGTGGGTCTCGCCGGGCAATGCGTACTCGGTATGCCGGTACAGGGGAAAGGTCGTCGCATAGCCCGGAATGGGCACGCGCTCGGCACCCGCCAGGTGCGGGAAAACATACATGACCAGCGTCGGGTTGGGCAGGCGCGGAAAGTGGCGATCGAGTTCCCGATAGGCATCGCGCACGAAACCACTCAGGTCGACATCGTCACTGTTGATGACGCGACCGTTGAGTCTCTGCCGTGCGGCGAGCGCACCGTGCATGCCGATGTCGCTGAAGTGGGCATCGTAAATCCGCTTGATGGTTTTGCCATCGCTGGGCAATACGCTGTCCTTGCTGCCGGCGCAGCCCGCGAGGCTAATCGAGAGGCTCAACAACAGGATTGTGGTCGTCCGCAACATAGTGGAGTTTCCTTGCATGAGGGTCGAGATCGATCGCGAGTTCACGATCGACATGAATGACGAGATCGGCGCCGGCCGCTACGAAGACGGCGTCGAAGCTTTGTGCCTGGCGCTCGGCCAACCACTGAGCGATCTCGGCGCTGCCGTCGGCCACCGAGCGGCCCAGCAGGTAAGAGCCCAGCTTGCCGTCGACGGCGGTGGACACGCCTCCTGAATCGCGAATCACGGTGCTGGTCTGGGCGGCCGCTGCAGCTTCGGCGGCAGCTTCCACCGTTTTGGCGCCAATCCGTTGAGCGAGGTAGGAGCCGGCGTTGCTCTGGCGCGTACCGCTGACGCAGGGCACGCCGCGCTCATCGGAGATCCAGCCGAGGGCTCGGCGCGTGTTGCCGTCCTGGCCGTTGGATTCATCGGAAGAAATCGTCTTGATGCTGCCGTCGGCGAACACGAAGGTCACCGAGTGCAACTCGCCGCTGACGCAAGACAAGGTCCAGTCACCGATGGCGGTGCCGGTCCACACCATGCCGGCTACGCCGGGAACCGAGTAGCCGTTGGCGGCGAGATTGTCCACGCCGGTCAGTACCTTGAAAGGCATCGGGTCCCGTACTTCGCCGCGGATGGGTACACGACCCAGCATGGCAGTCATCGCCGTGGCGCCGATGAGGGTGGCATTGCGCGGCACCGTGAATTTGGGCGTTACCGGCTCCTCGCTCGCATACTGGCGATTGCCACCGATGCCGGGCTTGAGGTCGGGCAAGGTCGAGCCGGAACTCGCGCTACCATCTAGGGGTTCGATCCAGACGATCTCGGTGTTGGTGATCGGCGTATCAAAGCCGAAGCCGATGGGCAGGTCGTTGCCGTCCGTTGTTGGTGGCGACCGGGACAAGGAATCCGCTATCGCATCGATGCGGCGATTGAGTGCGGCAACCGCGTCGGCATCGGTTTCGGAGGACGCCTCCTGCAGGCGTTTCATCTCGGCGGCAATGCGGGTCGACATGTTGTCTTCGAGGGCCTGGCGCTGCCGCTGCAGCTCATGGTTGTCATTTCTCAGCGCCTTGTTGTCCTGCTCCAGGCGCTTGAGCTCGCGGGTCATGGCCGCGACGTTGGCCGTCAGGGTCGTGATGGTGTCCTCGGGCGTGTCGGCGTCGGGTGCCGATACGCTGGGCACGGCTTCGAGTAGCACCGCCTGGTCGTCATCGCCGCTGCAGGCGCGCTGCATCACCAGGATGAACACGGCGAGCATCGCAATGCCCAGCACAGGCAATAGGCGGTTGCTTCGGTGAAACTGCATGATCAGAACGAGGCCGCGAAGGGCTGTGCGGAAATCAGGTACACGGCGGTGCTGTCGGCCACGTCACCCGCAGGCAAGAGCCGTGCGTGTTGGAACGTCGCCGTCAGCCAGGAACCGCGCAGCAAGCGCGGATCAAGTACTTGTGGGTCTGCGGAGCGATTGCGCAGTTTGACGGCGGTTAGGAACAGGTTGCCGGCCCGCCAGGCCATCAGCGGGGTGGCCTCAACGGCGTCACCGGGCAACATAAAGACGCTGCCTTGCTGCACGGGTATGCGGGCGACGCCTGACATCGGGGACGCCAGGCGCAGCGGCGCGAACAGTTGCTGCGCCGCGAAGCGTGTCAGGCTGACATAGCTGTGCGTCGCGGGGTGCGATGCGGCACGGGTTGATGAGACTGCCCCGCTCGGTGGGCGGGACTCCACAATGATGGCTTCGTTGGAGCCGGCCTCGTGGCTGGCGCGGAGGTCGAGTAAGTAGGTCGTGCCGGCGTCGAGCTCGCGGACCAGTACGCGGGTCTCCGCAAAGTCGGCGTGCGCTAACAAGTAAACGGTGCCGTTAACTGTCTGGGTGCGCAGTAATGCCTGCAGTGAGGCCGGGACACCGACACTCACGGGAGTCGGGAATTGGACCCGGCGTTCCTCACCCACGGTAAGCACCACGGGAATCGGGATGTTCTGCCAGTGCACGCGGCGCGGTGCCACCTCGGCCTGCATGGCATGACCGGCGTTGGCGACCAGCAGCGTGAGCGTTAGCAGTGACACTCTTATATATAGGGTTAGCATCAGCGGGTTTCCTGTTGCTCGTTGTGGGTGGGGGTCGCGTCGATGCGGGACGGGCCACTGCCGGCGTAGCCGGCCAGCGCCAGGCCCCAGGGATTGGCTTCGGCGTCGACGGCGTAGCGCACCACGCGCACCGGGTAGCGGATGCGCGTGTGCTTCACGGTCATGCCCTGCACGCTCTCGGAGAGCTCGAGGTCCAGCCACACCAGCCACTCGTGGTCACTGACGATCTCCACACGTCGCTCACTGAATCCCGCCCCGGGGATTGCCTGCAGGCCGCGTACCCGGTGCGTTAGCTCCCCGACGCGCGATTTGTTGTGCATGTCGCTGATCAAGGTCTCGCGAAAATCGGGGGTGAGGTAGGCCGAGGTGCGAAAGATCGCCGCGCCGTAGTCTTTGCTGCCGTTCTCGGGCCAGCGATTGAGCTGCTGCAGAATATAGAAGGCGAAGGTATAGACGTTGGCGCGTGGAATTTCTTCGTAAGACAGGTTCGCGCCATTGCGAAGGTCCGGTGGAATATGCACGGTCATCGTTGATGGCAGTCGCACGAGGGCGATCCACAAAGCCACGATGATGACGACCAGCAGACCGATGACAGCCCAGAGCGAACGCAGGTGGCTACGCACGTTGTCAATCTCGTAGCGGTAGCGCTTCATGGTCGGTCGCCGGTGCTGCGGCCCAGGCTCCAGTCGCCCTGGCGTGTAATGAACGGTGAGCGAATGAGGCCGAACTCGGCCAGACGCAAAGTGAAGCGGTGGCGATAATAGGCCTCCGGCCGGCCACGCTTCAGTCGCTGCAGCACGCTTGCGACGATGACGACCGTCAACACGATGGCGACGCCTGCCAGGCCCAGGCCCATGCTGGGTGCACCCAGGAGCCAGGCGGCGATCGCGCTCACCGGCAGCCAGTTGGCGATTGCGAGTCCGACAATGACACCAAGTTCCGAGGACGTGCAGCCCCGAAAGATGGCGGGCTCTGCATTCAGTCGCTCGGCCAACAGTCGTTCCGTCGTCATCGGGCCCGCCTAGATGATGGTGGCGGCTTCGTTAAGCAGGTAGCTGGCGAATACCAGCACGATGGCACCGACGATGCCCAGCACACCAACCTCGGCCCACTCCGCCTTGCCCTGGCGCGCCTCGTTGAACTTGGCAAACGCCTGATAGGCGATCCACACGAAGCCGAGCATGGCGATGGCGAGACCGAGCACAATGCCACCGTCCCGAATGTAGCCCTGGATAAGCGCAATCCAATCGCCATCCGCCGGTGTGTTGCTGGGCGGCACCGGCGTCGGCAGCTGCTGAGCCAGGGCGTGTGTACTGCAGAGCAACGCGGCAAGCGCTGTTGAGAGTTTCTTGAATGTGCGTTTCATGAGGTGTCCTTTGTTGATGGGAATTGAGGAGTGGCCGAAAGGTGCTCAGCGGATGTAGTAGCCGAGCACCATCAGAAGCAGGCTGACGCGAAGGGCGCTCCAGGCGACGTCAAACAGGCCGGTGCTTCCGTCCTGCCAGCTGCGAAACGCACCAAAGGTGATCCATAGGGCCCAGACCAGCGCCAGCACCAGTACGATCGAGGCGATGCCAAGCAAGACCGTGGCGGCATCGATACCGGCACCGAGCTGGAAAGCAAGTCGCTGCGTGTGACTCATCCGACTCAGCGGCGGTAGTCGCGACGCAAGGGCGTGGTGGCCCTCTTTGTGGCAAGCGGTTGATGAATGTGCGCCTGTACGCCGCGGCGCAGATGGGCAATATCGTCTCGCAACCAGTCATAGCGAAAACGAATGCGCGTATCGGGATCGGCCGTTGCCTCGGCGGTTTCGATTAAGGATTCGAGTTCGACCAGGTGACGGTCGATTTGCAGTAATGCCTGGCGCTCAGTAGTGGCTTGATCGTTGGCGGTCGCAGGCTGCGCCAACAGCAGTGAGAGAATCAGAACGTACAGAATCTGCATCGATGTCATCCGGGGTGTAAATGGGATGCCGATACTGCAGTGGGATCATCGTTCGGGATATGAAAAAGCCCTGCTCACGCTGGAGCGATTTTCGACCGCCGGTTCTTGCGAACGTATTGCACTGAGACCAAGTAGTCGCGCACTTGGCCACAGCAGCAGGACTAAAGGTACTTCTTGAACCGACTGGCGGTCAGGCTGGCACTAGCGGCGCAAGCCATCGCAAAGGGTGTCAGCACAATCGCGGGATGCACACTGAACGGCATCGCCAGATACACGACGGCGGCGAACGCGACGACCGCGAGGTTGCTGCGTTTGGCGTAGTGATAAACGAACGAGCTTTCCCGGCCACCGCCCCAGCGTCTGAGGTCCCGCTGCACCAGACCGTCCACCACCCCGACCCAGACCAGCAGGATGAACAAAGGTGCGGCAAGGCACAGCACCGTCAATCGAATCAAGTACAGATGGCCGATGTTGCGGGCGGCTTCGATGTAGGGACCGAGCCCACGCTGCAATCGGCGCCACCACGTGCTGTTTTCCACCCGATGCGTCAGTGTTGCTGCCCAGCACGCTATGCGATGGCCCGTTGCCGATTTTCGCAGCGCTAGGCCCAGCCGAGACATTAAGTTGTCGCCGGGCTCGTCGGTCAGGCGCCCTGCCCAGCTGATCGGCACGTTCCGCTGCAGCAGCGCGGCCTCTGCGCGCACCATGCGGTGACTGTGTTCGACGCCAAGTTCCGGCCACCACACGTGCATGCCGATCCACTCGATCGCGATGGAGGCGAGCAGCGAGATCAACAGCAGTCGCAGCAGTCGGCCAACCCAGCCAGCGAGACGCCCACCGCCACTTTGCGGTGACGCAGGCCGGCGGTCAGCCGCCCTCGTCCGTCTCAGGTCTGGCATGAGCGTCGCTCGCCGTTGAAACGGGAATCCACCACGGATCTTCGTGGCGGTACCAGTGGTCATTGCTCACATACTGGCGGGACATCTGGGCGGCCATAACGCCTACGGCACGCGGCAGCGCTTTGTCCTTACCGGGTCGCACCAATGGCACCCGGATCTTCCACAGCTGCCCGCCATTGAGGAGCGCAAAGGCCTGCCCTTTGGGCAAAGTCACGAGATCCGAGACGCTCAGGAGATTGACCTCGGACACACTGATGCGGTCCTCGTTACGCGAGCGAAAATCGACACCCGAGCCCGGTTCGGAGGAGTCGTCCACGGCCGAAACGCTCATCAGTGACAGCACGTCCACGGTCGGCAATTGCAGCGTGAGCATCTCGGCCGTGGCCGGTTCCTTGACACGCATCATGATCAGCGAGTTGAAGTTGCCGGCCACCTGGCCCGCCTTGGCGCTGTCACCGAGACGCGCCTCCACGTCGGACCAGGTTTGCGTGTAGGCCGTGACCTGGAATCCGGCGCCGCCAGCTTTGTTCAGGAGCGGCACGAACTCATCGCCGATCAGTTCATTGAACTCATCGGCGTGTAAGGAGATGGTCGGTACCGTATCGGAACCGTCGCCGAGACCGTGCTTGTAGAGGTGACCGGCGACCGAGACCAGATCGGCGAACATGGCGTTACCAACGGCACCGGCCACCGTCGTGTCACTTAAGGCATCAAGCCCGACGTAGACGATGCCGCTGCGGCGTACCACGTTCATCCAGTCGAGAACAGGTCGTTCGTCACCCTGCTGGGGCGAGAGCAGCTCGGCCACGGTGCCGCTGCAGAGTTTTTCCAGCAAGGGGCCGACCGAGCTCACGATCTTGTCGAAATAACTGCGGTCGTACTTGAAGGTCGACATCAGACCCTCAAGCACGGGTTCGTAGATGCTCTGTTTCTGCAAGTATTGATAAAGACCGACGGCATCGTTCTGCCGGCCGCGCATGGCGTGCGGCACGTTACGCGTTGACACCTTATTGGCCAGTTCCTCGACCGCCTCCTGCCAGTCTTCTTCGCCGCTATTCGCCAGGTAATAGCGCGCGTAACGGATGAACAGCGGTTCAATGTCATTGATGTAGCGGCGGATGGACTCGAAGTCTGGCCGCTCACCGAGAGCGACCAGTGCGCGCGCAATGATGTTGACGAAGCGCCAGGCGAACTCTTTGAAGGCTGCAGAATTACCCTGCGTCGGCAGCTGGTTGGCGATACGGGTAGCGACTTCGGTGATGCGTGAGAACCGACCAATGGCGTTGTAGCGTGCCGAGAGCTCCGGAAAGCCGAGGTGAAAAATCAGTAGCTCGGAAGCGCGGCCGGCGGCCGCGGCCTCGGTACAGACGCGCTTTAAGAGATCGGCATCGCCTTTCGGGTCGATGACGATAACAACATCGCCACGCCGGATGTCCTGGGCGATCAACAACTCGGCCAGGCGCGTCTTGCCGACGCGCGTGGTGCCGAGCACTAATGTATGCCCGACCCGCTCATCGAGATTCATCCACACGTCGTGCTCATGCAAACCGACGCCATGCAGCGCCGGGTTGCCGCCGATGCCCGGCGATGGTGCCAGGGGATTGAAGCGCGGCCGGCGCAGCCAGCCTGCGACCCGCCCCAGCAAACGCCGGTTTTCCCAGGCCACTTCCTGGCGGCGCGCCCAGCGATACAGGCGACCAGGGGTGACGTACCGCCTGAGCTCCGGTCGCAGGGTGTCGCGCAGGCGTTGCGTGTGACGTTGTCCCCAGGCAAAGCCTCGCCCTAAGTACAGCTTGTGCCGGCTCACCGGAATGCGCAGTGCCGGCAGCCGGTAAGGTCGCAGGCGCTTGAGGCGCCACTGATAGCGCATCGCCCGCAGTGCCTGCCTGCCCCGCCAGGCGGCGAGGATGAGCAGTATTGTAGCGACCAGCTGACCGAGTTCGCGTGGCAATAACAACACCGACGGTGCCAACAGCGCGATGCCGGCTGCGAGGGTGGCAATGACCGTAGTCCAGAGTTCCACCGGCGGGCGCAGTAGCGCATCGATGACGTGGCGGCTCACTGCCAGATACGTCCCTCAGTGAGTGCCATCGGGTAATGGCGGACTTCCAGTACCGCGGCAATGTCGTCGCCGCTGGCCGGCGTGATCGAAATACCTTCGGCGACCTCGGCCACTGCAGCAAGATCGGCCTCATCGGTCGCATCGACCAAAAGGCCAACGGCACCCTGTTCTTTCAGGTAGTCGCGATGCGTTGCCAGCCAACGCAAAGATAATGAGTCCGCGCCCAGCATGAAAAAGGACACCGGGACCGGGGTCGCGAACTCGCGCGGTGTTACGAGTCCCGGTGTCAAGCCGGCCGAACGAATGGGCAACAGCGTTTCGAGGGTGGGCGGTCCTGGCAAAGGCCTGGTTGGGACCGATTGGCGCTTATCCCGCGTTTGCCCGTCGGACAACAGCGGTTCAAGAAAACGGTCAATCGGCCAGGACCGCCCAGAGTCGTAAAGGATTACGGGATCGGCAACTGCATTTGCTGCGAGGATCAAGGCAGCCACCGACCCCGCGCACCATGAGATCGTCATCGTTCGATTCACGAACTCACCAGCGTCTGCCAGTGAGCACGGACGCGCTCGCGATAGCGTCGGGCGCGCTCGGCATTCGAGGGTGAGTGATAACAACCGACGCTGGCCCACCAGTCGGACAAGCGCGCCTGACAATCATTCAGAATTCGGGCAGCGACTTGCAGGTTCACGTGCGGGTCAAGGGCGCGCCAGGGTGTAATCAGGGAGGTGCGATGGTATCGCCAGTTAACCTGCATCGGCCCGATATCCACCGACGGTCGGTCGCTGGCGATCGAAGCAAGGATGGCGCGCCACGCCGACTGGCGACTGGTGAAGTACCTGCCCTCGCCGTGAATATTGAGTGTCCAGGGCCACGGTCGTACGGGATGCTGGTTGCCAAGGTCGCGACCGCTCTCGGCCAGTGCCACCGCGTAGAAGATGTCCGCGGGAATGCCGTTGGCCGCTGCCACCTGGCGATACGCCGACGGAATATCCTCAGCGATTGCCGTACTTGCCTGCAGCACGCTGATAAGCAGCACCCACCTAATGAGACAACATCGACTCACAGCGCCGCATAGGCAAGCCGTTCGATGCGCTCGCCTCTCCTTATATAGAGTGTCGGTGGTGACTCGCTCGTCTGTTCCTCGCCGGGCGCGGGTCTGTCGATATTCAGGGTCACGCGCCGCGCGCGAACCCACTCGGGCTGGATGCCCTGAGCCCTGGCCCAGTTGCGGATTTGCCCCTGCTCTGATTCTGTGGCGTTGACGACATAGACGTCGATGCCGGCCACATCGTCGAGCCGCTGCAGTGCCTTGCCAAGCATGGCATCGCAACTCGGACAGTCGAGCGCGGCGCGTACTAGGATACGATCCGTTGGCAGCAGTTCATTGGCCTGCGCTTTACCGCCATATAGAACCGCCGTGTCGATCAGCTGCTGTCCGGGGTAAAGACGTTCGGTCGCGGCGTCGTAGGCCCGCTGGAACTTCAGGATCCGCTCGGCATCCTCGTGCATGGCGATGGCCCAACGCTCAGCGAATTGCCGGCGCTCGGCCTCGTCCCGAGCATGAATGCCCAGCACCTCAATTGGTGACAGGGTTGCGGGGCTCACGCTGCCGCGAATACCCTGCATCAGGTTTTGGTAGCGTCGCCAGTCGGTTTCGTTCAGTGACCAGGTTCTGGCGCGCTCGAGCTCGCTTGCCGAGAGTGGCGTCTGCCGGGTCTCGGTCAGCGTCGTCTCGCTGCGAGTCGCACTGCCCTGCGCAACGGCGACCGAGCCTATGAGCACCAGCAGCATTGCGGCGCTAACACGCGATGCGATGCTACTCATCGTCATTGCCTATCTCCTTATCGGCAAAGCCCTGAGCGACGGGCATTACAAGAACCTGTTTCGTAGCCGTATCGACCAGCACCTGCACGCGATCTCGTAACAGCGCGTGCAACGTCAAGCGCAGGGGCTCGGCCGGTCGTTGCCGCGCCTCTGCCGGCAACGTTGCTGCCAGGATGTCGACGGCCGCCAACAGGGCCTCGGACTCTGCATGCAGTTCGTAGCCGTGCTGCCGCAGGACGAATCGCAGGGCATCGCCGCGCGTCACGACCTCCGCCGGCAACTCGATCGCCTCAAGCGCTCGCTTCATGGCGAATTCCTGCAGCGGCGCCTCAAGGGTAACGGTCTGGTATCGACCGATGCGGACATCGTCGTCCGCGTTGACGCTCGCCGAGAGCAGCATCGCCATTGCGGGAATGGCGACGTGCCTGCGCAGTGCATTAGACGGTTTTGCCATGGATAATTCCTGTCGAGATGCCGGTAGTTGATGCCGAGCATGCCGACCGATGGGATGAGCGGCCATGCTTAATCCCATCAACCATCGGCGAATTAGTTTGGCAGCTATCCCAAATAGGTCGTCGCGATTTGCGGGCGCTCATGACCCAGTTCCTGACTGACTACCCTGCGTGCCATTTGATCGAGCTCGCGTTGCGCGCGCGTCAACGCCGTCCGCGCCGGCCCACCTGCAACCGGGCACTGGAAGCCAGCCAGTTGCTCAAAACGGCGTTGAGCGTATCGGTGACGCAACCCATGCATACGGCAAAGACCGGCATTGATTACCTGGCGGACGTATTTGCGTTGTTGGTCGATGAACAGCTTGTCTGCCGGGATCAGGGATCCGGCGCCAGCGAAGACCGCGATCTCATTTAGCAGCTCGCGTTGCTCCGCGGTGAGGATCGGGATTCGGCGCGCCTTGCCGCCTTTGGTCCAACTCGCCTTTAATAGCAGGTGATCGCCTTTATCGGCGTAGCGCGCGATGAACTTGATCGACTCTTCGCGCCTCAGGCCGAACTCGCGCTGCAAGCGCAGGCTGAAGCGCGTGTACGGATCGGTGACCCGTGACAGCTGTTCTTCGTTGACGTTTTTGGCCTTCGATTGCGTAGCCACGTAAAGGCGCTTTGCAATACCGTAGTGGCCGTTGCTGTTGGCAATCACGCTCCTTTTGCCGACCTTCTCCGCCCACCATCTGAGTGCCGCCATACGATTCTTTATGGTGCCGGGCTTGAGCATCAGCCCATGCCAAAGCTTGATCAGTGCGACAACGTGCTTTTGCTTCAGCGACGTTGCCCGCATGTAACGATAGCCAAGTTCATGCAACTGGTTGGCGATCTGGGACAGCAGATAGGCTCGCCGGCGTTGCGTGCCAAAACTGCCGTCCCGATTGCGATCGCAGAGTTTCTTCAGTTCGTAATTCAGGTCTCTCATTGTGGTGCTCCTGTCGGTAAGTGAATCTGACTGACCAGCGGCGAAACCGCATGGCTGCGCTAAAGCGCTTGCGTCGCGGGACACTAACCCCGTGACCTGACAATGCCTGGTCCAGGCAACGCTGATTTACCCTGTTGGGTATGGATCAACGCCATCCATCGTGCCCGCGTACGGGCGTTGCTTGATTTTGGTGTTTATCACCTCCTTTGAAGTTGCGGCTTGGCCGCTTGATTGAGAATGGCGCGCGTGTCGCTGCACCTGATATGAGAGTGGGCGGATGCCCAAGATGGGAACGTGAACCGTGGATCGAGAGATCCGGCGCGAGGGTTCGGTTCGGTCGCGCCCCTTGCCACTTTGACCGCTGTGGCCGCGGCTTAAAATCGATCGAGGGCGGCAGTGTAGATACCCATCATCACAAGGTCATCACAAAATCCCGCCTGGGTGCCGCGCCTTTGTTGGGATCGCCGCCCTCGTCATCAGTGCGTCTGTATTCAGCGCCGTCACTGATGACGAGGGCGAGCGTGCAGCCCTTTGGTCGATCGAGCGGCTTGCATGATCCCTTCACGCCTGCCCACGAGGGCCCACAACGCGTGGTGTATTGGTGCGGAAATCCGGTGCCGCGAGTGTGGGGCTCGCGGCACGAGCGATGCAGGCGGTGTGGACTTCGTGGACAGCCGTTGCTGCAGGGGTTGCGTACAGAGGCGGGACAGCGGCGCAGGCACCCGCGCCTCCTGCCCTGCCAGGAACGGGGTGTTCCTGACAGGGCTTGTGCGTTGTATCAGAGCCTAGATGAGTCCGCGGGCCGCCAGCGACACGCTGTCGCCGGTGGCGACGACGAAGTGATCGAGCAGGCGGATGTCGACGAGTTCCAGCGCCGACTTGATGCGCTTGGTTATCATCTCGTCCGCCTGGCTCGGCTCCGCCACACCGGAGGGGTGGTTGTGATACAGAATCACGGCGGCGGCGTTCGCTTCGAGCGCTTCCTGGATCACCACACGCGGATACACCGAGGTGCCATCGACAGTGCCCTGGAACAACTCGCGCATACCGAGAATACGGTGGCGGTTGTCAAGGAACAGGCAGCCGAAGCGCTCGGTCTTGACCTCAGCGAGCTTCAGGCGCAGGTAGGCCTGGGTATCGCCGGGGCTTCTGATGGGCCGGCCACGCCGGTGCCGTGCAGCCAACATGTTCATGGCGAGCATGAACACGGTGTCCTTCTCAGCATCAGTCATCGTGGCGGGCTTCATATCCGCGAGTCGGTTGTGCTCTGACGGGGTGGATTTACGGGTGGGTTTTGTTGCCATGGCTGGTCTCCAAAAAAGTATGGGGACCAGCCCCCAACGGGGACGAGTCCCCACTGGGTAGAAAATGGCCGGGTATCTCAGATACCCGGCCTGGTGCCGATCATGCGACGCGCTGTTCGCCGATAGCGATTTTCTCGCCGTCGACCTTGGCCCACGCCACGCGAATCAGCCGCGCCTTCAGGTTGATACCCGTCTGGCCGGCCTTTTCGCCCTGCTTGAAGGTGAACGACTCCGCATTGAGATCACTCAACGTGAAACCGATCAGGACCTTCTTGTCAGCATCAACTGCATCTTTAAGTTCACGGACGCTTTGCTGCGCCTGTGCACCGTTGACGATGCAATCGAAGAAGGTGCGGTTCACATCCGTGCTCTTGCCGTGCATGGCAGCCACGGTCGCCGTCAGGAACGACGAGCCGTTTTCGGGAGTAACCTCCCGCACACGATTGAGGTAACCGACACCCGTGGTGTGGAGATCAAAGTACTGCACATTGTCGCTGTCTTTCATTGCGTTTCTCCTTACGAGATAAGCGTCGGACCGGGATGCTTGCCTCCCTGGCGGGAGCGGGCCCGACAGGGGTGAAGCAGTCCTCGGACTGCGGTGAACATGGGTCTGCGGCAGAGCCGCGGTATCGTTGCGAGACCCTTTGATACCTGGTGCCACTGAACCGCAGTGGCGGCGGATAAAATCATGAGAGGCTACCCTCGTCAGCGCAGACAAAGGCCAGGTACTTGAGCATGCCGCGCGCGTTGGCGAACGCCGGTTCTTTGGCCACGACCTGGTTCGGAAACCAGCCGTCAACCTGGTCCCGCAGGGCGAGCGTGCCGCCTCCGACCAGCAAGACTTGGTGTAGTTCGGCGCCGCTGCCGAGTTGCCCGCGCACGTGGGCGTGTAACCGGCCCTCCAATTCCCTTTTCGCCTCATTGACCTCCTCGCTGACGTCGTACATGCGCCCATAGATCGGAACGGACCCGGTTTCAAAGGCGCGAGCGATCATGCCCTTGTCAGGAAAGGAGATACTGAAGCGGCTTTCAATGGCCTCGGTAAATGCGTCAACGGCGTCGAGTACGCCGAGGGTGTAGGATCCTGACGAGCGGTGAATGATGCCCCTGTCTCTGACCACAACGGTGTCGGTGGTGCGACCGCCGATGTCGACGACCGCGATCGGAGCGGCAGCCTGCAAGATGTCCAGCGTCGCAGTGCCGTCACCGTTCGGCAGGACCACATGGTCATACCAGGCCGCTAACGCTTCTGGTATCACCTCATGGTTGACGATATTGACCGGCATAGCCGCACCAAGCGGTTTTACTGGCTCAAGCAAATTGTCCTTCTTTCTCTCGATGTCCGTGTCGCGCCGCTGACCTGTTTTGTCAAAAAAGGCACTGACGGGCATACCCGTGGCCACGATAACGTCCTCACCTTCGAGGTCTGCGCACTGCAACGCGTGTTGCACAATGGCGCGATTCAATGCAGAGGTGGCATAACCGTCATAGCGGGTCGGCTCTGCACTGACTTCGCCAATCGAGTAAACCGTGTCGTCTGTCTTGTATTCGAAGATCAGTTGCCGCGCATTCGGCAACCAACTGACCTTGGCGCGGCCGTAGCGGCCAGTGGAGGGAACTGAGATCAGGCGGCCATCCAAGGCCACCTTGGTGCAGGCGTAGCCGTCGTCGATTCCGACCAGCAAGGCGGTTTTCCGCTCAGGTTTCTCGGCCGTTGTTACGGGAACTAGCTGGGACATTTGTTGTTTCCTTCGTTCATATGAAGTGTGTTCAGCCCACCAGCTGCTTCAGTGAGGCGAGCGTCAGATCGGCGGGTACCTCCGCCAACTGAGCATCGGTTTTGATGGGTTCGATCTTCGGCTCAGGTGAGTTCTTTGAAACCTGTGGATCCGCGTGGCGTTCACTGCCGGCATGCGGCACCGTGCGATCGAATTTGCGATTCGAGGATTCGGCGCGTTCCTCCAGGAAACCTCTTACCGCAAGGTTGCGGATGTACTCGATGTGCCGGTCCTCGGGAAGCTCCCCGAGGCGATCCATCAACGCGGCCTCCTCCGGGATGCGGCGATCAAACCGGAACCTAACCGTCGACATCGTTGCTCCTGTCAATCGGAGTCACGGCATATTCATCCAGCAATGTCGGCCAACACTCACCCGTGAGGATGTCATCGGGTAGCTTGCCCATCTTCGCCTCGGCATCGACGGCTTTCGGATCGCGGCACTGGACGAGCTCGTTGGTGAGCCCGAAGTTCCAGAATCCTTGTGACGCCGTAAACGCGCGTCGCATTGCTCGCTCACAGCGCAAGCGCGGGCTGGTCGTTTCGACTTTGCGCAGAATGCCGATTTGCACGCCGGTATCGAGCGCTGAGATCAGCCGATCGACCTGCTTGAGCAAGCGCGCCCCGTAATAGGCGTAGGGACAGGCAAATAGGAGATCGAGGCGGCGCGGTGTCCGGCCGCGGCTGGGGTCTATCTCCAGAAGCGTGCACGCCGACAGCGTCTTCTGCACTGCCGTCAGTTCCGGCTCGATGGTCGTCTCGGCTTTGCCGAGCGCGTCTTCGACTCTTACCAGCCACCAGCGCGCATAGGGATCGCCGCTTTTCGCCGCATCCCAGATATCACGTAGCAGACTGGCGAATGAAAGTAGGCCGTTAATCGCGGGTTTCAGTTCAGTGCGGGGCCGGCCAATCACCAGTCGATAGGCTGCCTCGGTCCGCAGTTCGATGAATACATGGCTTGCGGGATGACCATCGAGCAGGACGTCGTCGGTAACGTCAGTGCTAAGCGATTCGGCGGATTGGGTGTGGAGCTGTAGTGACATCCAGCGCACTCTGGCAGATCAGAGTGCTATCTATGCCGGACGACCGCCTTCATTACTACGAGAAACCGGTGCACCTTTGGGCGTGCTTGTTGTTCGAGAAAGTTATCCACAAGGAGCAGGTGTTCAACAGTTGAACACCTGCTCCTTGTGGATAACTTCAAGCTACTCCCCAAAATCGACGCCCACGCGTGTTTGCCGCCAGATGGCCCGAAGTGACGTATCTGTGTCGCGGTAGATGTTCAAGTACTCTTCGGGAGGCAACAACCCATTTGTCAGCTTGTCTTCTTTCTCACGCCAGGCAGTCCAAATCTGCCGGATCTCTTCATCGCTAGGTTCGGCCGGACGACCGCTCGCGACATTGACTAACAGGGCTCGTCGCAGTTTGGCGTACTCGCGGCCACTCATGCCGAAAAATGTCTGCATCATGTCCAGCGGCGCATCCGCTTCAATGAGTGCGTGCTGCAAGTTCTCGGATTCGCGCAAGTACTTCAACTGAGTCAGCATGGGCCAGTACACGTCACGGTTCAGCACGACCTTCAAACAGTGCGTTCGAATACTTTCCAAGTGACACAGATCGCCCATGCGAACCTCTTCCAGGGCTTGCAGTTCTGCCGGGCCGAAGTTCATGTCTCGCAACGAGCCCTGGTCACCTTCTTGCAGACAGCGCAGAGCGAAAGTCATGACAGCCGTGGTCAGCTCAGCTTCTTTGCTGCGTGTCATGACTCACGCGGCCACAGTGGACGTTCCATTTCGATTACCTTCTGGCGGATCTCTCGGTGCGTGTGCGCGAGGTACAACCAATCCTGCCATTCTCGTCTTGGCAATCTGGCCCAGAAACGGTCGGCGAAGTGTGCAGCATTCACGATATCGATTCGATCAAACAGAAACTCGACGTTTTCTTCTTCGAGGATGTGGCGAAGATCAGAGTCCATCGGCAAGCGTTCCTGAATTACATTTAATGGCGCGCCTGCGACCTCAGAAAACGCGAACAGTTGCCACCACATCGTCCCAATCGTTGCTCGCGAGTCACCATCAAGGCGGTCGAGCAACGTTTCGTCGGGGAAATCGCTAAGCAAGAAGCCGTTGCCACAGTCGGGCAATGGAACAACTAACTCGCCAAGCCTAAAACTGGTCGACAAGGACTTCGCAAGGCCGTAAGCGCGCCGCCGCAGATCAACGAATGGACGATCTTGTACGTGTTCGGAGTGATCTTCGTCGTCGCCTCCGTTGTTGTCCAGATCGACACATACAGTGAGCATCCGGTTCTCAGACTCATAGTCGTTACGTTTTGCTTCTGTTCTTGTCCTAGGATCTCCGTTCTGGATAAGGGACAGCGATTCCTCGATTGGCTCAAACCTTTCGACGGGCTCGGAACTCTCGGGTGGCGGCAGAGCAGCGAGTCTGGACGCATCCATCGACATTCGGACGGTCTGAATACTGACCTCTCCGGCTTCAGCGATCTCAACTTCGACGGCGCGCTGCAGCGGCTCAAGTTGCCAGTCAGGCCCATCGTATCGGCGGCATAGTTCCCCAAACACAGCATCGAACTCATCTTCGCTACCAATGTCCGTACGTACCCACAGCTGACTGCTATCGCGGTGCAGCCTAGATATCTTGGCCACAAGGCGGTGCCCTATGCCATCACTCAGGGCAACTGGCATTGTTGAAGAAAGCACATCCGCCGCGTACCGCATACGCGACAGAACCCCCAGACTGATGGGTAGACCATTCTCCTTCAGAGCAGAGTGTAGGTCGCGGATCGATAGTTGCACGGATCCGTTTTCCTCGGCGTACATCTCGCCATAGGCGCAAACCGCTGCCGCCTGATCAATGAACGTCAGATCACCGCGAAGGCTGTTCTCAAGAAGGTGTCCGAGCAAGACTGCTGACTCGTCCTCCCAGCCAACTTCAATACAATTCGCCATCGCATAGGAGGGATCACCGGTCGCTTGATACAGGTCCTTAAGGATCTGTAATCGTGTATTGCCGCCCGCTTTCACGAAATAGCTCTGCTCCCCTGGTCGCCGCGTGACGATCAACGGCTGCTCGAGGCCGTGGTTGGCAATAGAGTGCTTAATGCGCTCGTATTCAGGATTGCGCACCGTGCGCGGGTTGCGATCGTAGAGGCTGATCTGGTCGATTTCCAGGCAGACCAGCTTTGGACCTGCGCTCTCAAGCGTTCGCATTTCTTTGTTCTTTTTCTTGCTACTCTTTTCAGCCATGACATACCCTTACTCGTTTTGGCTTCGAGAAATTGATCATCCACTGCTGGACAACGTGAGCCACACGTAACCCTTTTTTCACTTGGTGGGCTTTTAGCGTGCGGCTCGAATTGATAAAGAAAACGGGCTTACAGCCCCTAAAGTCGACCCATTGCTGATTCGTGCCGCGTGCTACTCTGAATTGCCTGCAGTGACGTTGGCCATAGCGCCGTGCCATGCGGATTAGCCAAGACTTCGACCCACGGGAATTAAGTAGAAGTATCGATCGTTGGACGTCTTGTCGTTTCATTGGTCGGCTTTAGGTGTTCTTTTTTGACCATATATAGTGTTATCATAGCGTCATAGATGGGGAAATTACCATTTGTGGGAATTTCTCCCCATTTCTTAGGTTAGAGCGAGCGGCGGTGCACTGCTCGGAAAACGGGAGTGGATGACATGCTTCGGGAAATTTCGCGGCACGAAAGTATCGATTCGGACGACCGATCAGTACTGTCCGGCGACGACGACTTGCGATCCATTATGGCGGCTTCGACGAAATTGCCGCCGAGCGTCGTCGCGGCAGGTTTTACGAATGTCTACGATCGCGTTCTGGACGATGAGACTATTGCGACTATCACAGACCCAACTTCTTGCCAGCAAGACGACGTCGATGATCGCTGTCGTCGCCGGAAGAAGGCGCTAGCGCCGTACGGTGGCAAACGGCTGGTTTGCGTATTGATAAGCCTCCCCGGCGTTGTTTACACAGTCGAGATCGACCCGTATTTGCAGAAGGTCATTTACTGGGAGTGTCAGGCGCAATAGTCGCTCCTATTGCGTCTAGGTGAAGAGACCCATTCTCGCTGTGCCAGGAAAATCGCAAGGTTGCTAACCAGGTGATCTTTGCGATCGCCAAAATATGCGCACCGGAAGGAATGCTGCCCTCTCACGGCGGCAACAGGGGTTCGAGTCCCCTACGGAGCGCCAGACAAAACAAAGGGTTAGCTGTTTACAGCTAACCCTTTTTCGTTTCCTACGGCAATGAATGCTACGGCAAAGATTATTTGCACAGCTTATGGAAGCGGAGGAGGAGTACTCCTCAATTTCTCGATTAGCTCAGTTCTCAACTTGTTACAAGCGCCCGTTATCGCATAGATTTTCTTCGAGTAGCGGTCACGAAGATCACCTACGGCATCGATTTCCTCAATACGAAGCTCTGCTTCGCGTCTCGCCAATGCAGCACCCTTCAATCCGTCTGTTGCGCCGGGATAAAAAATCCGCGCACGAATTGCTTCCAGCTCCTTGCCATGCTCGAGTTCTAATGAGGGAACGTCTAGCACCTCACAGACTAGCTTGCCTCTACTGTCTTCCACAGCCCGTCTAACCTGCTCCGCAAAACGAGCTTGCCGTCTGTCGTCTGGGTATTGGTCTTGGATCGCATCAGCGGCATCAAGAAGCTGCATAGCCGGATCGGGAGGGAACTCCATCTCAAAACCGAACGGAGCGATTTCCCAGCTGCGCCGGGTCTTGTCCCGCAGCATGTTCGGATCGGTGAGAATCCACGAGTTCAGTCCTCGATATCGCGACCGCAGTTCTAGCTCCTCCAGGAATTGCTGCCACAGAGTACTTTCGAGCCTAAACGTGATGTCATCCAGCCTTTCCTCAAATTCGTCAATCCCAGCAAGTAGGTGATCGCGATGTAATTCCAACTCAGCGATTTTGGACTGCGCGGCGTCGATGCGCGGCTGTACAAGTTCTAGCTCTTCCTCTCTTGCCCGTACTTCTTGTTCGAGCTTCGCAGCGTGCTCCTTAGAGTTTTCCAACTGATAGTACGGGCGGACTGTGAAGTAGTAGCCTCCTGCGACAATTAGCAGCATCAACACTTGAGCCACGGCCCCGACTATTCGCGCCCACTCAAATGCGATGGTCCGCGTAGGTGTCGGTGTGGACCCGTTGACCACGTTCACCTCTATTGGACGCTCAGGCTGTCTAAACCGGCGGAAACTTCTTGTCATCCGGCAATTATAGGCAAGACAACCAGTTTGCAACGCTTCGGATGCAAAATACGCCGCGTGAGAACGCCTCGACGCCACAAACTAAAAGGGGCCAAGGCACAAGCCTTAGCCCCAAATACCGCCGCTCGACGGGTCACGTGGTGAGGTTCCGCCTGCAATTTCGATAAGGTGCCGGGCGCCCGTTGAATTTCCTTGCCCTACTATGCAGTACGCTGCATAGCTCATCTTCGCAAATCTCCCGCAGACGAATCGCAGTGAACAAAGAGAGCCCTACAAGACCTGACAAAACTAGACAATATGATGTCCGATACGACACGAACGGGATGACGGAAGAGCCCATTACTGAACTAAATGATGGAATTGTCCGACCTGCACACAGCCGAATCCAACTATATAAATTAATCAAGCGGCCTGCTCATCGGAATACTGGCGCCGGCTTGCAGCCCGAAATGGCCGGCCGGCGTGTCGTCCACCGTGAATCCATGCTGTTCGAACAAGGGCACCAAATCGATATGGGCCGCCGTGAGACAAACCTCGTCGCGGCCGTGTTGTTGCCCGAACTCGACAATGTTTGCAACTAGGACAGGCAGCAACCCAAGCCCCCGAAAATGTTGATGCGCGTATTGCTGCTCGTACGCAGGAATCGGTTGACGGGGGTTGGAAAACTCCACATCTGAGACATGCATGACGTTTGGGTAGGCCTGCGCAACGAGCAGTTCCGCGACCGTGCGATAATCGACTGTCGTGTCGGCGAGTTCCACGTGTACATAGTAGAGCTCGTCCACCGTGGTCTCACCTAACCAGTCGGCGATGGCCTGGAAGAGCATCGGGTCATCATTATCGAAATGATCGGAGAACTGCTGCGGATTCACGTACGGATGGCCGCGGAAATATCGATCCCAAATCGCGGCGCCAAGCTCGAACAAGCTCGCCGACTTGCACGCCACAAGCTCGTCAAGGTCCTCCAGCGAATATTCCGAGAACTCAAGCTCCTCGCCGACACGCTCGATGACTTCGTCTCTTGGAAATACTTCAGCCAGCGTCATCTCACGGGCTCAGTCAATCAAACGCGGACGGACAGTACGACGGGTAGCTGTCACCCTTTTCGGCATTGAGCGACGACAACAGGGGCCGCAAATTGTTGAGATGATCGGTGCCGCCCTTGGCGACCGGCCGCTTGTGGTCGATTTCCCAGCCCATGGCTGATTCGAGTCCGTAAGAGTATCGGTAAATAATGTTGCCACAATCGTCAACGCGATATAGGTCGGGATCCCGCAGGAACAGCGTCCTGCCCTTCTCCCAAACGCGCTGTACCGTATCGGCATCGAAACTTCGGTTGTAGCAATCGGTGTTGCGTCGCCTACGGCGGATGACCCTTGCCATTGTTGTTTCTCCTTCGCTTAGCATTGTTTCACTTCGACAACCAGGCTTCGTCAGCCCAGCGGGTTTGTACACTGATCGCGCGGCGTGCCTGCGCCGGCAGCAGCGTGCTGCAGTCGGACCGGCAACGATGACGCCCCATCGATGCCAAGTCGCTTTCCGCTCGGAAATCCCAGCGCCAGGTGTTGCACGCATGCTCGTCTATGCAACCAAGCTGCAATCGCTGCAGCAGTCCGGCCAACATCAGACCGCTCGCCGCCGACAAAAACGGCAGCGCCGCGTCCGACTGTTGTTCCTGCTCGACGATCGGAATATCGCCTTCGCTGCAGCCAAAGCGTGGCGTGACGACATCGGCCATACGACAGCGAACACAGTCATCGCGCGCGAGCAGGTGACGGTGTGCCTGACTGAGCCAACTGCGACCGGTGGTCGCGTGCAACTGCACCGGGTCATTACGATGTGCAGCGATCGTGCGAACATGCCGCTCGTTGGCGAGGACCAGCACGGTATCGAAAATCTCCTCATCCAGGCCGGCCTGGTCATACCACTGTGCAATCGGTGTCGATTGCGGCAGGTACTCACACAGGCTGCTGACTTTTCCCTGGGCTTCACCGTCTGGCCAGCCGGCATCGGCCGGAAAAAACAGTAGACCTCGATTGGTGTTGTGCAGTTTGACGATGTCTCGATCGACCACCGTCCACGGGCTCACATTGCCCCACTGCATCAGCCAGAAACTCACACCGGCGGCGACAGCGCCTGCGCCGATCATGAGGCCACGACCGACATCAATCGGCGGCAGCTCTGCTGGGCCAGCATCGGCCTCCGCGCCGGCTACAAAATTCCACGCCGACATGCGCACCGGGCGAGTCTTGATCGCCAAGGCCTCTTTGAATACGGCCGCCGCACCGAGGATCGCCGCGAGACCTGCACCGCGAAGATCGGCCGACTCGCCCTGCCCCAGCGCCAACGGACGATTGGCCAACTCGCCGATGGAGCGCTCGAGCCCTAAGTACCAGCGCAAATCGCGCCGTGCCTCGGGCCCGACACCGATGCAAATGCCGGCCGCCGCAACGCCTCGACCGGTCACTGCAAACTGGCCATACGGATCAATGCGCACCAACAGCCGCGAAAGTTCATCGCCCAGCGTGTCCGCAGCGCACAAGCTGGGTGTCGTAAGCGGCGCATCGGTGACCGCAAGCGAAAAACTCACACGCTGATGGGCTCGCGCCAACAAGTTGGCCAGTGTCAGCGTCAGCAGTTGGCCGGCCTGAGTCGTGCAGCCTTGGGCATCGACGTGCACGCTGACAGGGATTCTGCCGGGAAAGTCGGCCGCCAGGTAGTCACGCGTACGTCGATCGCGCTGTTCGTAAAACCGCTGTGCCTCGGTGGCCGCGTTCATACGTCGAACTCCATTTGAATGGCGGCAGCTAGCGAGGCCGGCTCGCACAGTACCCAGCGGTGATCCTGAAACTGATGCACCGTGAAGTCGTACACCGATCGCAGCGTACGACCGTAGTGCGGTGCCACCAGCGATAGCATGCCTTCGAACGGCATGACGATAAGCTCATCATCGCCATCAGAGTGTCGGGCATCGGCGCCCGGGTGACTATGCACTTGCGCGAGAATGCCGAATCCCTGGCTGCGCGCACGCCGCGCAACCTCACCGAATTCGGCCGCCGAGACAAACACACTGGCCGGTCCGTGGCGAGCCCTCGGAACGAACACGGCCTGCAGGTACGTGGTCCCTTGCGCCTCGCAGCCGGCCCAATAGCAGAGGCCTTCATGGCCACCGTCGTCACGACCCGCCTCGTCAAAGCGACTCAGTGCCGCTTGCGTTTGCAGCACCAGGTCGCTGGCCAGTTGGAACTGGCCCTGTAGGCGGCCTCGAGGCAAAGGTTTGGTGCGATACACACTCATGCCATGCGCCCCGTCGTAAACCGAAAATCGCGCAGTATCGCCTGCAGCATGTCACCCAGCGTCGTCGCACGCACGTGCGCGCCGCCGGCGGTCAGCCATTGCGCGGGGTCGCCCCAGTCCGAGTGCGGACCGTTGTGCGTTCCATAGGCGAGACGGTTGAATGGTGCACAGATAATTGCCCTGCCTTGTCGCTCGATGAACATGGAACCGCCAAATGGCGTCGACTGCGAATTCGGGCTCAAGTGCGTGGCCGGCGCCCCGGCCCAGTTCTCATCGCGCCAGTCCCAGGCCGGCGGCAATGCCTTGTAGTCGTCGCACTGCGCCTGCAGATAAAACGGCTGCTTTGTCTCAGTCTGCAACAGCACAACACGCAGCAATCGCTCCGGCGCACACCAGATTAGCTCAAGGTCGTGCCGCACCGCCCAGGCCCGGGCGCCGCCGAGCTCAGCCTCCAGCGCGGCATCGACTACGATTGCCGGCAACATGGGCGCTCACACACCGCCGCCGGTGTCGACGAGTTCCAGACGATCGCGATCCTCGACGCCGGCAGCTTTTAAGGTCTGCGAACGATCGAGCACGTTCTTGTCCTTGTCTTGGAAGGTCGGCGTACCGGCCTCGTACTCGAACGCGGCGGCCGCCTCGTCGGCCGCGGCGCCCACCAAAGTGGTCTCCGGCCACGTGAAACGCTTCGGTTTGGCCTCGCGAGGCGCAAACACGAGCACGGTTATTTCGCCGTCACAGCGAGGATGAACACGCCGTTTGGCGCCTGATGTAGACTGTTCAGAGGAATGTGTAGTCATCGTTTAAGGTCCTTGTGCACGAAAATAAACTCACTTACTGTCTTGAAAAACTTGACGAATTCGTCTATAGTTAAGCCTGAAAAAAGGCCCTTGCGGGCATAATCTGATTCGTCAACTCTAACTATACGGAGTCGTCTACTTCATGTCAAGCAAGGCCGCCCTCTTGTTCCAGTCCCGACTGGTCGATACCCGCCGTCAACGCCGCCTCAGTCAAAGCGAGCTGGCAACGATCAGTGGCCTACAGCCGTCCGCCGTGTCCCATTTCGAAACCGGCAAGCGATCACCGAGCTTTGACAATCTACGACGCTTGGCGGACGCCCTCGAGGTCACCACCGACTATCTCTTAGGTCGGGTCGACGATCCAGCGGCCAGCGGGCCCACGATGGCCCGCATTTTTCGCAGTTCCTCAGCGATGTCCCGCGAAGACCTTGACGTACTCGCGGACATGGCCGAACGCCTGGCAGAGAAAGCCGAACGCAAGCGATCGTGACGAAACGCTCGAAGTGGGGCTCGTCGACCACACCCGAAGACATCATTGAGCAGCTGGGCATCGACGAGTTCCCGGTCGATCCGCGTAAGATTGCCGCCTGGCGAGACATCGAAATAGAAGGCCGACCGCTAAGCGGTGCCTCAGGCTGCTTGGTGTGCAATGCCGGCGAATACGGCATTGTCTATTCGACCTCCCTCGCTAACGAAGGCTTTATCAATTTCACCATTGCGCACGAGCTCGGTCACTACTTCACGCCGCATCACCCTGAGTTGTTATTCCCCGACGGCAACGGCATTCATCATTCGCGGGCCGGGTTTGTGTCCGGCAAACGCTACGAACGCGAGGCCGATGACTACGCCGTTCAACTGCTGATGCCCGAGCACCTGTTTCGACCGGCACTCAAGCGCACCGGTCTCGGCCTGTCGGCCATCAAGCGCTTGGCGAATCAATGCGGCACTTCATTAACGGCAACCGCCATTCGCTGTGCAAGCCTCGCCAATGATCCCTTGGTTGTAATCATTAGCAGCAAGCAAGCAATCGAGTACTGCATTGTGTCACCGCCCTTGCAATCCCATTGCAATGGTTGGCAGATGCGGCGGCAACCACTGCCACCAGATGCTATTGCGCTAGACTACGTGCGATTCCCGGAGAAGCTGCGCAACTGCGCTGAAGAAATCGGCGACTGCGATCTCACGACCTGGTTTCAAGCGGCACCGACCCTCGATATGGTCGAAGAAACCTTGGGACTGGGTCGCTATGGCAAGGTCATCACGGTGCTGACCCTCAACGAACCGCCGGTTTAGGTTAGGTGCGAATCGGTATCTGAATCACCGGCCGGATCGGTCGCAAAATCGTGCGGTAGCGCGCTTGAATTTGCTCGTACAGATCGGTGTGTTTCTTCGCCTCGATGGAGATCACCAAAGCGTAGGGAATGCGCTCCGCTGCGCGCGTATTGTGTCCTTCGAGGCGTGCATTGTAGTGCACGTCAAACACTGGCCCACTAAGTCCGGAGGCTCGCATACGTCGCGTGCCGTGCACGCACGTCTCCCACTGATGCGCATCGCGGCGACGTTCGGCCTCGGTTTGAAAATCGCCAGCACGGAAAAAGTGATCGCTTTTCGGGTGCACCGACTTTTCATTGGCGTAGTTGTCCTGGTGCGGTCGAAACACGATGCCGAGACCGCTGCGCGTGTAACTGCCCGGATGTTCAGGGTCCACCGGTGTCGAGTAACAAAAGGTCGCTGTCAGTTTTACCATGCCCTCAAGTGGCTCGTCAGGCAGCGGGATTTGCGCCCGCAAATACTTAGACGGCGTCAGCGTACCTTGATAGAGGATTCGGGCGCAGCCTGCCGGGCACGCGACAAGTGCCGCCAGATCTTCGGGCACGCGCCCCCAGCCGACCTCCTCACGCGGATGGCTGGATATCTCCGCGCCGTGCACCAATAAGGCCTTTAACGCGAGCGGCCGCAAGAACTGACCAAAGTGTGCACGCAACCCCAGCGCCGCCCGAAGCGCGGCCGGCGCCGCATAACTGGTACCGGTCACTGCCATGGCAGAGCCAGCGCTATCTGGGTCGGCCACCCAGAAGCCCTCGTCACTCGAGCCACCAAACGCCACCAGATCCGGTTTAATTACACCAGGTGATCGCCCAGGTCCCACTGAACTGTATGGTGCGCGCGCCCACTCGTCATCGCGACGATCCGCCGCACCTACCGACAAGGCATTGACGCAATCGCTCGGCACCTGGATACGCGGTGCATTTGTAAAGACGTCATCAGGCTCGGCGCCTGTATTGCCAACGGCAATTGTGGCCAGCATCGAGCCGTCGGCCAAATAGTCGTCCAGCACAGCCGTCCATGCATGCACGTCTTCGTCGTCGACCGGCAGTGCCGGGCCGACGCTCAGATTGACAAACGCATACAGCCCTTCGTCAAGCACGGATTTGATTCGGTCGAGCACTTCATAAAGCTCAAACGGGTCCTTGAGTGCAGCCTCGTCCAACACACGATAGTGATCCACGCCAGAATACGGCTGCGCCGCGGGCTCCGCATCGGGCAAAGACCCGAACAACAACGCCGACGTCACGGTTTCGCCGTGGTGCGTACAACCAGCCTCGGCTTTGCCGGTCCCGGGGAACTCGTACTCGTCGGCCCACGGCGTCAATGGACTTTTGTCTCGCAGGCCGCCATCGAATACGGCGACGCGAATATCGGGATTTAGCGGTGCCTCGCTTGGCAGCTGCAACGGTCGCGCGGCGTGGGTCGGTACACTACGTGTCGGCATCATACGCAGTTTCGGCATCTCCCGCGCCACGCGCAAGAACGAATACTGCGCCACGGACCGCATGGCTTTCGGTGAGGTGGCCAGCCGTAAGAAACACAACCCGCCGGTGTAAAAGCGCCGCGATAGATCGCTATCGACGCCCAATGATTTCAGGTACGCCTCGAAGCCCGTGACAATGTAGTCCTCTTCTATGCCTTCGTGCGCATGAAGCACCACTTCATAGAGAAGCTCATCGTCATCGTGCACCGCGGACTTGATCTTCTCTTCCGCGCTGAGAGCCGCAATTGTTTCCAAGCGCGATAACTCCTCGAAGGATCGAACTTGAGCCGTCCAATTCGGGATCTCACTCGCCCAGCGCCGAAATTGCTCGCGGTAGCCGGCCACAAAGAGTTCTGTACACGGCGCAGGCTCTGGTTCACGGTCCCGGCTGCGCTGCGCCGGCGTCACGGTGCGTAAACGGCTACCGATCTGCCGCAAGCCGAGATCGCCGAACAAGACGGTGGGGAAGTAACTCTTTGCTAGGTACTCCGGATGCAGCAACAGGCTCAGCATCGCTTGATCGTTCGGGCAAGCCGCCTGCGGCAATTGATCAATCTGTGCGACGGCTTTGTTAAGCATCGGCGCCAACCGATCGCGCGCCTCCTCGGGGGTATATGGCGGTTCTTTGCCGCCACCACCCGGTGGCATGGTTACTGGCTCGGTTAGTCGTTCGCCGTAGCCGAACAGAAAATTGGTAGGTTCATCCGCCACGGCTCACCTTTGCTTCCTGTTGCAAGGCGAGTCGCTTGCTCAAGGTCACGCGACTGATACCAGTCAGCGCGTGTGCACGCCGCTGAGACACACCAATGTCATTGACCAGCTGCACGGCCAGACTAATTTGATCATCTTTGCAAAGTTGATTCGTCGCCATTTGCACGACGTCCAACAGGCCCTCCTCTATCGTGCAGCGATCCAAGGCCGTGCGACGTTTCACGTTGATAAGGGTACGCTCGAGATCGTTGTGCGATCGACCGTGTAGTACCAGCGCAAGAATCGGCACCCAGTGCGGATCCGCAGTGGTGTTGCTGAGAAACACGCCAATTAGAGCCTCGGCCTCGCTCTTTTCTGGGTATGGAAAGTCGATACGTGTTTCAAATCGTCGCCACACCGCCGGATCGAGCAAGTCGGCATGATTTGTCGCCGCGATGAGTAGGCCGCTCGCCGGCCATTCATCAATTTCCTGTAACAGCACAGTCACCAATCGCTTGAGCTCTCCCACTTCGGTGCCGTCATCGCGACGTTTGGCAATGGCATCGAACTCATCGATCAGCAACACCGCATCCGCTTCTTTGGCATAGTCCAAAACGGCGCGGACGTTGTTGCCGGTGCGTCCGAGAAAGCTGCTCATAACTGCCGACAGATCCAGCACCATCAGCGGCTTTTGCAGTGCACGAGCGATCCAACGCGCGGACAACGTTTTGCCGACACCGGGCGGTCCAGTGAAGAGCGCCGAACGCGTTGGCGACAACCCTAGTTCCTGCAAACGATCAACCGCGCAGCGCTCCTCGACTAACTGATCGAGCGCCTCTTGCACCGCGTCCGAAAACACCGGCTCGTGTGGCAACTGGACAAACTCTTCAACACGTATCAAGCGCAAGTGCGAATCATCATCCAGGGGAATCGGCCGCGTACTCGCCTTTCGCAAAGGCGACACGCGGCTGACACCATCCCGCAATAGCTGCATCAATTCCTTGGCGACGTCGGGATTGCGATCGCGCTGCTGGCCCGCAATGCGCCGCACCGCTAACTGCACATCTCTTGAGCGGCCGCTGAGCGCGGCCCGTACTAGGTGGACTAATTCCTCTCCATTCTTGTCAGTCTTTCCCGATGGGGCGCCCCTTTTTATAACTTTCCGCGGCTTAGCGCGCTTTTGCTGTGGTCTACTATTGCTCATACGGATACATAGTAGGCCACTCTGGTCGGACCGGCAATATCGATGAATCGCCGAGCTGCCCGCTAGGCGTTTCAGCGGCTACGCATCTCGTCCGGCTCGGAGATTTGCAAATCCCGGGACGTGAGCTCCATGACCTTAGCAAAGTTGCCCTTCGGCAGAAGCTCAATAAGCGCGCCAATCGATTCGACAACGGTCCCATAAGCCCAAGCGGCAACCTCGGGACAAACCACATAAGCGCCCCACTGCGAGGGACTTTTCACGTGCGGCGCGTCAATCACCTTGCGACTGACCAGGTAAGCGACGTCCTTGTGCGGCGTATACTCACGACCGGGATTCTCGAAATCGTAGTCGATCTTCTCTGTCTTTCGATGCACTAGTTTGTTTCGGATGCGTAATAGAACACGTAGGTCTTGAAACGGCAGCTGGCCCCAGTCGAGCTTGCGTCGCGTGACGTAATACACGATCGCCTCCAGTTTAGTGGCCAAACTGCCGCGACTGTCCTCAATAGCGTTGAGTGCGAACGCCACATCCATCAGTTGAGGGATGCCCTGATGCATGAAGTCGTGATCCAGTCGCTCGGTGAACTCGTTCACGAAACATTCGAGTCCGATCACGGAGAGCGTCATCGCCGACAGGGCGTCCCATCGGTCACTAGTGGCGGAACGCTGACATGCGTTCCTCGCAACAAGGAATATGTGGCCCGACGACGACAGGGATGATCTTTCCATGTTAGTGACCTCCGCGCCAAAGCATAACCTGAGTCACCATCGCGGCCGCCATGTACCTGGGCGAGCGGGAAAATCTATCGGCCTATGAGTCGATTTTCCATTGTAGGAGGCTCATGCCGCCGTCAGGGTACGTCATCGGACAAAAGCTATGAGAATCTTGATGGAGGCAGCTTGGGGTAAGGCAGTGCCGCGCGTTCTGCGGCTGCGGGACGCGCCCGGATATCTTGGTATGGATCGGAATCGCTTCAATGCCGAGGTTCGCCCCTACCTCAGTGAGGTCCGCATCGGCCGCCAGGGGGTTGCCTTCGACCGACTTGAACTCGACGCATGGTGGGAGCACTATAAATCCCGCAACGAGCGTCGTCCGAAGGCCTCAATACCGGAGGACGATGAATGTCAAAGCAAAAAAGCCGAATGCCCGGTCTCCGCTTTCGTCGCGGTGCCTGGCACATCGAGAAACGCTGCCAAACAGCGCCCGGAGGGTGGCTCCGCGAAAGCACGGGTACATCTTCGCGCCGTGAGGCAGAAGCGATACTGATCCGCCGTCTGGCGGAGCTAGAGGAGGAAGTAAACCGACAGAAGAAAGTGGTGTTCACCTTTGAGGAGGCAGCACTTCGCTACCTCTCGGAGATCGCCCACAAGCCCTCTGCCGACGATATCGCCATTCACATCGACCAGCTGATCCCGTTTATCGGCGATCTGCCGCTTGCCCAGGTCCACAACGGCACTTTACAGCCGTTTATCGACCAGGAACTCGAGCGAGGCCTTGCGCCCAAGTCGATCAACAATGCGCTCACCGTTGCCGGCACTGTGCTGAACCGGGCATCTCGGGTGTGGCGAAACCATGACGGCGTACCCTGGTTACAACAGGCTCCCGCCATCATCAGCCGCTTATCCGTCAAAGGACGCCAAGCACGATCCTACCCTTTGTCATGGAGCGAGCAGGACCAACTGGTCAGGAAGCTCCCAAGGCACTTGGCGGATGCAGTGCTTTTTGCGATCAACACTGGCTGCCGGGAGCAGGAAGTCTGCCAGCTTGAATGGGCGTGGGAGATCGCCGTCCCGGACCTGCAGACCTCGGTCTTTGTCTTGCCGACGTATGTCACCAAGACCGAAACCGAGCGGGTTGTGGTACTGAACTCGATTGCCAAACGCGTTGTCGACTCGAGACGTGGCAAGCATAAGAAGTTCGTATTCACCTACGTGGGTCGGCCGGTCACCAAGCTCAACAACACCGGATGGAAACGGGCTTGGCGACAGGCAGGACTGCCAGTCAACAAGATGGTCAGGCGAGGTGTACACAATCTTCGCCACACCTTTGGCAGGCGATTGCGAAGCGCAGGCGTATCACTTGAAACCCGGCGCACCTTGTTGGGTCATTCAAGTGGAGACATCACAACCGACTACTCAGCCGCAGAGCTTCACGAGCTGATTCAGGCGGCCGAACGCATCACGGATCGAAGTGGCCTGGAGTCACCGAATCTGATGCTGATATCGCCAGAATCGGACATTTTCGCGGCAAATTGTCGGCGCAGTGTCGGCGCAAAGAAAAGGCTCAGACTACAAAAGTAATCTAAGCCTTTGATAAATATGGCGCGCCCGGAGAGATTCGAACTCCCGACCGCCTGGTTCGTAGCCAGGTACTCTATCCAGCTGAGCTACGGGCGCATTGTTCTTTCTGTCGCGGCAGTGCCGCCCTACTTTCAAAGGTAGGTGGCGGAGAGAGAGGGATTCGAACCCTCGAAGGGCTTTTAACCCTTACTCCCTTAGCAGGGGAGCGCTTTCGACCACTCAGCCATCTCTCCGTTTGGTCGCACACGCCCTGCGGACCTCCGCGGGGCGCGCAATAATACTCATTGGGTGCGCTCAGGTAAAGCCTGAATTTTAGTCGCTTTCAGAGCCGTCCGAACTGTCCTCTCCGGAGGCCTTTTCGCTCTGGATTCGCTCGTAGATCTCTTCGCGGTGCACGGCCACATCCTTGGGTGCGTTGATCCCTATACGGACCTGGTTTCCCTTTACCCCCAGAACGGTGATCGTGACATCAGTCCCGATCATTACCGTCTCACCAGCGCGTCGCGTCAGAATCAGCATGACTTCCTACTCCTGCCTGGCGGGGCTGCAGCCCCGTTCTTATTTACGCGTGGTACATCCTTAAACGCTGGTAATACTAGCTGATTTCGGCACTGGATGCCGCTTTGGGGTTTCCCGGGCAGCAGTTCGGATTAGAGCAGGCGGTCAGGACAGTTGTTCGGCGACCCAGCCGGAAACTGATTTCAGGGCCGAATCGAGCTTCGAGGCGTCACTGCCGCCTGCCTGGGCGAAGTCCGGGCGACCGCCGCCCTTGCCGCCAACCTGCTCTGCAACCGGCTTAATCAGGTCACCTGCACGAATCCTGTCCGTGTTGTTCTTGGTCACGCCAGCGGCCAGGCGAACCTTGCCGTCGTCGACCGAGCCAAGCACGACCACGCCGTTCTGCAGCTTGTCCTTGAAACGATCCACGGCATCCCGCAGCGTCCTGGCATCCGCACCGTCCATGCGCGTCGCCAGCACCTTGATCCCCGCAACCTCCTCGACGGCGTCGGAATGATCCGTCGCCTGCCCGGTGACCAGTGCCTGCTTGGCGGCCGCCAGTTCTTTCTCGAGATCCTTGTTGCGCTTCAGGAGCTGCTCGACCTTGGCCGCAGCCTGGTCGGGGGTGCTCCGCAGCATTCCCGCGAGGTCGCTGAGCGTCTTCTGGTTGTCGTCGATCCAGGCCATTGCACCGGCACCGGTTACAGCTTCGATGCGACGTACGCCGGAGGCGACACCGCCCTCGTGCGTAATCTTGAACGCGCCGATGTCGCCCGTGCGCTCGACATGCGTGCCGCCGCAAAGCTCGACGGAAAAATCGCCGATGCGCAGGACGCGTACCTTGTCGCCGTACTTTTCACCGAATAGCGCCATGGCGCCCGACTCGATCGCATCGTCATAGGACATGTGGTCGGTCGCGGCCGGCGTGTTCTTGCGAATCTCCCCATTGACGAGGTCTTCGATTTCTTGCGCCTGTTCCGGTGTGACCGGCTCGTAATGCGAGAAGTCGAAACGCAGTCGGTCGGGTGCCACGAGCGAGCCCTTCTGCGTTACGTGGTCGCCAAGGACCTCACGAAGTGCGGCGTGCATCAGGTGCGTTGCCGTGTGGTTCAGCTTGATAGCGTCGCGACGTTCCGAGTCGACTACCGCTTCAAGCGTATCGCCGACCTTGAGCGCGCCCTGCTCCAGTGCACCGAAGTGCACGTTGGCATCGCCACTCTTTTGCGTATCGTCGACGCGGAACAATTTGCCTTCGTCGACGAGGATGCCCTTATCGCCAATCTGGCCGCCCGACTCCGCGTAAAACGGTGTCGATGCGAGAACGATCGCGCCCTCGTCACCATCGGCGAGCTCGTCGACGGCTTCACCGTCTTTGAATATAGCGACGACCTCGCTCGAGCCTTCGGTACCGGCGTAGCCGAGGAAGTCGGTTTTCGCGTCGGTCTTGATACCCTCGCCGCTCGCCGCGCTGAACTTGCTGGACGCACGAGCGCGTTCGCGCTGGCCTTCCATTGCGGCCTCGAAGCCCTTCTCATCAACCGTGAGCTCGCGCTCGCGTGCGATATCGGCTGTCAGGTCAACCGGGAAGCCGTACGTGTCGTACAGCTTGAAAACGACGTCGCCGGGAAGCTGCTTGCCATCGAGATCGGCAATCGCGGCCTCAAGAATTTCCATGCCCTGGTCGAGCGTCTCGGCGAAGCGTGCTTCTTCCTTCGCCAGCACCTTCTCGACGTGTGCCTGCGCCTTAACAAGCTCGGGATAGGCATCGCCCATCTCGTTTGCGAGCGGCGCGACGAGTTTGTGGAAGAAGGCGTCGTCCATGCCAAGTTTCTTGCCGTGACGAATCGCGCGGCGAACGATGCGGCGTAGGACGTAGCCCCGGCCTTCGTTGCCCGGTAGTACGCCGTCAACGATAAGGAACGCACACGCGCGGATGTGGTCCGCGATTACATTAAGCGAACTTTGCCCTTCGTTCTTGACGCCAATGATCTCGGCAGCGGCATCGATCAGGTTGGCGAACAGGTCGATCTGGTAGTTGCTATGTACGCCCTGCATGACAGCGGCGATACGCTCGAGGCCCATGCCCGTATCAACGGACGGTGCTGGCAATGGCGTCAGTTCGCCCACGGCCGAGCGATCGAATTGCATGAAGACGAGGTTCCAGACCTCGACGAAACGATCGCCGTCTTCGTCCGGCGATCCCGGCGGGCCGCCCGGCACATCGGGGCCGTGATCGAAGAAGATCTCACTGCAGGGGCCGCAAGGGCCCGTGTCGCCCATCGCCCAGAAGTTGTCCTTCTCGCCCATGCGCGTGAAGCGCTCGGGATCGACCTTCATTTCCTTGAGCCAGATATCGGCTGCTTCGTCATCGTCTTCGAAGACGGTGACCCAGAGGCGCTCCTCGGGCAGCCCGAGGGTCTTGGTCAGGAAGTCCCACGCATACTGGATGGCTTCGCGCTTGAAGTAGTCGCCGAAGCTGAAGTTACCCAGCATTTCGAAGAAGGTATGGTGACGCGCCGTGTAGCCAACGTTCTCGAGGTCGTTGTGCTTGCCGCCAGCCCGTACACAGCGCTGCGAGGTCGCGGCCGTCGAGTAACTGCGCTTGTCGTCGCCGAGGAAGACGTCCTTGAACTGCACCATGCCGGCGTTCGTGAACAGCAGGGTCGGGTCGTTGCCCGGCACAAGCGGAGAGCTCGCGACCACCTCGTGGCCGTGCTCGTTGAAAAAGTCCAGGAATGCCTGGCGGAGCTCATTGCTCGTCATGGTCTTCATGGGCCGTATGGTAACGGCAAGGGCAGAATCACGCACCAGAAAATGCGCGGTTTTTTACGGGCATTCAGAACGCGGACTGGATATGGTCCTGCTCGAAGCCACGGTACTGCAGGAAGCGCATCTGGCGAGCCTTTTCCTTGAATTCGGTCGGCACCTCGGCGCCGAATTTCTTGACCCGCTCCTGGATGGCCAGCTCGTACCAGTCGCAGGCCGCCTCCTCGAGGGCGCCTTCGATGACACCATCGCGGATGCCGCGCTGACCCAGGCCCTGCCGGATACGGACGGGCCCCTTGCCCTGGTTGATGCGGGACTGGACGAAGGCTTCGGCAAAACGCGTGTCGCTTTGCAGGCCTTCCTCGCCGAGTCTGGCCAGCTCGTCCTCGACGACCGAGCGCTTGTAACCCTTGTCGGCGAGTTTCTTGACCAGTTCAGCAGCACCGTATTCGCGGCGCGCCAGGAAGTCCATCGCCTTCTTGCGGATTTCCTTTGGACAGGAGAAACGATCGACCTCGTCGTCGGCGACGAGGTCGGAGATTTCTTCATGAACGGGTTTCATGTGGGGCTTGGTAGGAGGGGGCTTGCCCGCGACCGGTCGCCAGCAAGCTGCCTCCCATAGCGCTCGATCAGGCTTCGACGGCCTCGTCAGCGTCATCCGCTGCGTCTGCAACAGCCTCGACCTTGCCCGGCAGCAGCTTCGCCCGAATCCTGCCCTCGATTTCCTCGGCCATCGCAGGATTCTGCTTCAGGAACTCGCGGACGTTTTCCTTGCCCTGTCCGATACGGTCGTCGCCGTAACTGTACCAGCTGCCCGCCTTGTCGACGATGCCGTGCTGGACACCGAGATCGATGATCTCGCCATGGCGCGAAATGCCTTCGCCATACAGGATCTCGAATTCAGCCTGCTTGAACGGCGGCGATACCTTGTTCTTCACGACCTTGACGCGCGTCTGGTTGCCGATGACCTCGTCGCCCTTCTTGATCGCGCCAATGCGGCGAATATCGAGGCGGACCGAGGAGTAGAACTTGAGCGCGTTACCGCCCGTCGTCGTTTCGGGGCTGCCGAACATGACGCCGATCTTCATACGAATCTGGTTGATGAAAATGACCATCGCATTCGAGCGCTTGATGTTGCCCGTGAGCTTGCGCAGCGCCTGCGACATCAAGCGGGCCTGCAGGCCCATGTGCGAATCGCCCATCTCGCCCTCGATTTCCGCTTTCGGCGTAAGCGCCGCAACGGAGTCGACGACAATGATGTCGACGGCGCCGGAACGTACCAGCATGTCGGTGATTTCGAGGGCCTGCTCACCCGTGTCGGGCTGCGATACGAGCAGCTCGTCAACGTTGACGCCCAGCTTCTCGGCGTAGGCCGGGTCGAGCGCGTGTTCGGCATCGACGAACGCAGCCGTACCGCCCAGCTTCTGGCCTTCGGCAACGACCTGCAGCGTCAGCGTCGTCTTACCCGAAGACTCCGGACCGTAAATCTCGACAACTCGCCCTTTCGGCAGGCCGCCAATACCGAGCGCCACGTCGAGGCCGATCGAGCCCGTGGAAACGGCTTCGATGTCGCGGGCTGCCTGCCCGTCGCCCATGCGCATGACCGAGCCCTTGCCGAACTGCTTTTCGATCTGGCCGAGGGCCTGTGCGAGTGCTTTTTTACGATTGTCGTCCATTATTTTCGGTCCGTAATAATCAGGTTTTCGGGCGCCAAAACGGTGCCTGGAGGGGTACTGTGGATTTGCACAGTATTATTTCACGAAGGGCGCGTCAATAGTAGCTTTCGGGCGGCGCAAATTTGGGCAATTTCGGCAAATTCTCGAAAACGGCCGCAAGCTACTGTTTCAGCGGCTCGTAGCGCACCCCACCCGGTACCGAGATCGACTCCATGAGCTCGAAACCCGCCCACTCCGTGGTCGCTCTTTGCGCCAGCCGCTCGGTCGTAAACTGGCGCGCGTTGCGCACGACAGTAATGTGCGGACGGTACACGCGGTCCTCGGGCTGCAGCCCGAGATCGAGCATGATGCCGTGCAGATGATCGACGAGCGCCTGCAGTTCAGGCGGCACGTTCGCGGCACACAACGACGCCACGCGCGGCCGCGGCCAGTACTCGAGGCGGTCGAAACTCAGGCGGAACGGCTCAACCTGGATCTCGCTCGCGCGCTCGAGCAGGTAGGGAACACGATGTGCCGGAAACAGGCCGATAAACGCCAGCGTCACGTGCCAGTTGCGGCGCTCGACGGGCCGGCCTTCGACGGTCTTTGCGACGGAGTTGATCACATCGCGCAGGCCGTCGCGCTGGCGGTGGTCAGGCCACAACGCGAAAAACAGGCGTTTGGTGTTCACGATTCGATGCGTTCCAGCACGCCTTGCAATGCGTGCGCTACCGTCAGCTCACGCACGAGCTCTCGATCGCCGCTGAAGTGCTCGCAAGCGGTGTCGGTCAGTGCATTCGCGCCGTCGCGCACTGCCCAGGCAAACCACACGGTCCCGACCGGCTTGTCGTCGGTCCCGCCGTCGGGCCCGGCAACGCCACTGACGGCCACCGCGATGTCAGCGCCTGACAGATGCAGGGCGCCCTCGGCCATTTCCTCGACGGCGGCCTCACTCACGGCGCCGTGCTCTTCGAGCGTGTCGTTCCTGACGCCGAGGATCGACTCCTTCGCGCCATTCGAATAACTGACCACGCCGTAGCCGAACACGGCCGAACTGCCCGGGATATCGGTGATGCTCTTGGCGATCCAGCCACCCGTGCACGATTCCGCGGTGGCAACGGCTTTGCTCGCCGACGTCAGGTCGGCAACCACGGCCTCGCTCAGTTTTTGCAGGGAGTCGTAGTCGGCCATGGCTTACAGGTAGTCGGCCACCAGTTCTTCGGATATCGACCACAAGCGCGCAGCCGCAGCGTCGTCCTGCATGTGTTCATTAGGCACGACCGGGTTGCAATCGTCGAAGTAATAACCTGTCACGCCGTCCAGGTCCTTGTTCGTCGCGACGTAGACCTGCGTCGCCGCGCCCTCCGGAATCGTCTTGAACATCGGGTTGCTCATGTCATAGTTGCGCTCCGGCAGGTGGCGCGCGAGGTTGGTCGGGATGACGCCCGGGTGCAGCGAGTTCGACGTCGCGCTCGTCTCGGCGAGTCGGCGTGCCAGTTCGCGCGAGAACAGGCCGTTGGCCGTCTTCGATACGCCATAGGCTTCGCGCGGATCGTAATCCTGGCTGCCGTCGAGATTGTCGAAACGGACACCGTTGCGCGCCCAGCGATGCGCGCCGCTCGAGACGACCACGACGCGGCCTGCGTCGGCTGCGGTCACGCGGTCCAGGAGTCGCACGGTCAACAGGAAGTGGCCGAGGTGATTGACGGCGAGCTGACGTTCGAGGCCATTGACGACCTGCAACTCGGGCAGCTGCATGATACCGGCGTTAAGAATTAGCATGTCCAGCCGCATGTCGACCTGGTCTGCAGCAGCGACGATGCCCGGGAGGTCGGTCAGCTCGACGGCCAGCGGGGTCGTCCTGCCGTCAACACTCGCGCAGGCGGTCGCGGCTTTTTCAAGCGTCCGTGCAGCGCCAATCACATGAGCGCCGCGCATCGCGAGCACGCGCATCGTCTCCAGCCCCAGCCCGGAATTGCAGCCAGTTACGAGCGCCGTCTTACCCGAAAGGTCCATGCCGGCCGTAACGTCTTCTGCGGTCGTGCGTTTAGTAAATGACGTATCTGGCGGAATGGTGCGACCGGCAACAGCGGGCAGGTACCCGTCGAGATGTGCGAATGTGGGCAGCGGCAATGTGGCGACGGCGGCTGCGACGCTCGTCTTCAGCACGGTACGCCTCGAAATGTGCTCGGTCATGCTTCCCCCTGCTCCGCGAGGAGCGATTCATACAAGTCAATGTGCCTGTCTGCCATCGTAGCGATGGAGAACTCGTTTTTCATCCGTTCGCGGCCCATGTTGGCGAAGTCCTGTCGTTGCTCGTCATTATCGATGAGTCGTGCAATCGCCTCACGGAGCGCATCGGAATCCTCGGGAGGCACAAGCAGACCCGTTTCGCCGTGCACAACCGACTCGCGCATGCCGCCCGCATCGCAACCGACCACAGCGACGCCAGCGGCCGCGGCCTTGAGCGCCGCAACGCCGAGACCTTCCGCCGAGACCGGGTGCACGAACAGGTCGAAACAGCCGATGTAGGAGTCGAGATCGTCGCGATAGCCCGCGAACTGCACGACATCGCCAAGGCCGAGTGATGCTGCCTGGGCGCGTAGCTGGTTATTAAGGTATCCCTCGCCAAAGATCACGAGCCGCAGCTGTGGGTGTTTGGACGCCAGCTCGGCGACGGCCTGGAGCAGAAAGCGATGGCCTTTGCGTGGAATCAGCTGGCCCGCGGCGGCGATCGCGAACGCGTCTGCATCTATCCCGAATTCTTCCTGCAGCACGCTGCGATCAGGCACTGCGTTGAACGACTCTGCGTCGACAGCGCTGCGAATGACCACGAGCTGATCGTCTTCCACCCCGCGGTCGCGCAACACATCGGCGATTGCGTCGGAGATTGCAATGACCTTTCGGAAAGGCCGGTAGCGCAACCCAGCAACGACGCGCAGCTCAGTGTTATCGACGCGTCGTGAAACCACTGCGGGAACATCAGCAAAGCTTGCGGCCAGTCCGCCGAGCACATCGGCGCCGCGGCGGCTGTGGCAATGCACGAGATCGGGCTTTTCGGCCTTGATGAACTGGGTCAGCCGGTAAGCAAACGGCAGATCAAGATCGCCCGCGCAAAACAGGTTCTGCACGCGGATGCCGTGTTCGCGTGCGACGGAATCGATGCCGGAATCGGGCGGACATACAAGAATGTTGTCGACACCACGCTCGCGTAAAGCGTTGATCAGGTAGATCACCTGCTGCGGCCCGCCCAAAAAATGGCGCCCTGTTTCTACATGGAGTAGCTTCATGAGTTCGGGGACAGTTTACTTATCTCTTGACGAGATAGGTAAACTGTCCCCGACCTCTTTTGAGAGATAAGTTAACTGTCCCCGAACTCCTCGCACGCTGCGCAACTATCACGAATGAGCAACGTAACTCCTGTCCACACACCGATGATGCGCCAGTATCTTGCGATCAAGGCTGACTACCCGGACATGCTCGTGTTCTACCGCATGGGGGACTTTTACGAACTCTTCTATGACGACGCCAGGCGCGCCGCAGATTTGCTCGACATCACGCTGACGGCGCGCGGCAAGTCAGGCGGTAACCCGATCCCGATGGCGGGCGTGCCCTACCACGCGGTCGAGGGTTACCTCGCCAAGCTCGTGCGCAAGGGCGAGTCGGTCGCAATCTGCGAGCAGGTCGGCGACCCGGCGACCAGCAAGGGCCCGGTCGAGCGCAAAGTTACGCGCATCGTCACGCCCGGAACGCTCACCGACGAAGCGCTGCTCTCGGCCGAGCGCGACAACGTCGTCGCCAGCGTCTTCGCGAGCGGCGATCACTACGGTATCGCCTGGCTCGACCTGTCCGCCGGGCGCTTTCGCCTGACCGAGGCGCCCGGAATCGAGGCGCTGCAGGGCGAAATCCAGCGCCTGCGCCCCGCTGAACTCATCGTCGATGAAGACAACCCGCTGGACGGCATCTTCGACGAGCACATTCGCGTCACGCGCAGGCCACCCTGGCATTTCGAACTCGACAGCGCGACGCGGCTGTTGTGCAGCCAGTTCGGCACGCGCGACCTGTCCGGTTTCGGCTGCGACGCGTTCCCGCTCGGGATTGCCGCGGCCGGAGGCCTGCTGCAGTACGTCACGGACACGCAAAAAACGGCCCTGCCCCACCTGACCTCAATCGGCGCACAGCTGCGCGACGATGCCGTCATCATGGACGGCCCGACGCGCCGCAATCTCGAACTCGAAGAATCGCTGAGCGGCCATCACCAGCACACGCTCGCCGGCGTCATGGATCGCTGCAAGACGGCGATGGGTTCGCGCCTGTTGCGCCGTTGGATCCAGCGGCCCCTGCGCAACACGGCAACCCTGCAGGCCCGCTACCAGGCACTCGATGCCATGCAGGCCGGCGCTCACGTCGACGCGTTGCAGGAAGAGCTCGCCGGCATCGGCGATGTCGAACGCATCCTCGCGCGCGTCGCACTGCGCTCAGCTCGCCCGCGCGACCTGCGCGCACTATGCGATGCGCTTGGCCGACTGCCGGCGCTGCGCAAATCGCTTGCCGCGATTGAGTCACCACTCCTGGCCGACCTCGCGGACCAGGTTGGCGAGCACAAGGAACAGCACCGCCTGCTCGACAAGGCAATCATCGACAACCCGCCAATGCTGATTCGCGACGGCGGCGTGATCGCCCCGGGCTACGATGACGAGCTCGATGATTTGCGCGGCATCGCCGAAAACGCCGACCAGTACCTGGTCGACCTCGAGACACGTGAACGCGAACGCCTTGGCGTCTCGACACTCAAGCTCGGCTACAACCGCGTGCACGGTTACTACATCGAGATCTCGAAAGCACAGGCCGACAAGGCGCCCGTCGAGTACGTGCGTCGCCAGACGCTGAAGTCCGCCGAGCGTTACATCACACCCGAGCTCAAGGAGTTTGAGGACAAGGTTCTCGGCGCGCGCGAACGCGCCCTGAGCCGCGAGAAAGGCTTGTACGAAGAACTGCTCGACAAGCTGCACGACGTGCTCGGTGCGCTGCAACTATGCGCATCCGGCCTGGCCGAGCTCGATGTTCTTGCCTGCTTCGCCGAGCGCGCGCAAACGTTGCGCCTGAGCCAGCCCGAAATCGGCGCAACGCCCTGCATCGAAATCGAGGGCGGTCGTCATCTTGTTGTCGAGCAGGTCATCGACACGCCGTTCATCGCCAACGATCTCGCGCTCAACGACGCACGCCGCCTGCTCGTCATCACGGGTCCGAACATGGGCGGTAAATCGACCTACATGCGCCAGACGGCGCTCATCGTCATCCTTGCCCATATCGGCAGTTTCGTGCCTGCGGATAAGCTGCGGGTTGGCCCGGTCGATCGCATCTTCACGCGCATTGGTGCCTCCGACGACCTCGCGGGCGGCCGCTCGACCTTCATGGTCGAGATGACCGAGACCGCGACGATCCTGAACAACGCGACCGAGCAAAGCCTCGTGCTCATGGACGAGATCGGCCGCGGCACGAGCACGTTCGATGGATTGTCCCTCGCCTGGGCTGCAGCCCATCACATGGGCGAGCAAGCCAGGGCGTTCACGCTGTTTGCAACGCACTATTTCGAGCTGACGGCACTCGCACAGGAACTGCCTGCCTGCAACAACGTGCACCTCGACGCCACCGAGCACAAAGGCCAGCTCGTATTCCTGCACTCGGTCAAACCCGGGCCCGCGAACCAGAGTTATGGCCTGCAGGTCGCCTCCCTCGCCGGCGTGCCGAAAGATGTTATCCGGCGCGCACGTGCGTATCTCAAATCGCTGGAGAACCAGCAGGGACAGTCAGCGGGACCGCAGGAAGGGTTCGATTTCTCGTCCGCCGAGCCCGAGCCTGAAATTGACGACGCGCTGCGCGAGGCAGTCGACGAGCTCGATCCGGATTCGATGTCGCCGCGTGAAGCGCTGGATGCGCTGTACAAACTAAAAGATTTGTAGGAGCAACGATGAAACACGCCATCCGCCTTGCACTTCTCTTCGCGCTCACCGCCTGCGGCGCACCCGAATCCGAGGTCAACGTCGACGACCTCGCGAACGAATACCTGTTCCTCGAACTCTCGATGGGCGAGCACGACAAGGCCCACGTCGACGCCTACTTCGGCCCGGAGGCCTTCCGTGACGCCGCGCAGAAAGAGGCCATGTCGCTCGATGCCATCAGCCTTGCCGCCGAGGACCTGCGTGACCGCCTGCTTGCGATCGACCCGGGCGAGGATGAGATGCTCGCGATGCGTATCAACAGCATGGTCGCGCGCATTCGTGCCCTGCACATGCGCATCGCCATCAACCTTGGCAACACGGTCGACTTCGATATCGAATCGATGGCCCTGTTCGGCAGCCAGGCGCCGACCTACGACGCGGCGCACTTCCAGGCGATTCTCGACCAGATCGATGCGCTACTGCCGGGCGACGAACCACTGTCCGCACGCGTCGAGGCGTTCAACAGCCAGTTCGACATTCCGCTCGACAAACTGCCCGCCGTCTTCGAAGCGGCGATGAATGAGTGCCGCAGACGCACGCTCGAGTTCATCGAGCTACCGGCGAACGAGAACTTCACCATCGAGTACGTAAGTGACAAATCCTGGTCGGGTTACAACTGGTACCAGGGCGACGCAAAAAGCCTGATCCAGGTGAACACGGACTATCCGATCGGCATCAGCCGCGCCGTCGATCTCGGCTGCCATGAAGGCTATCCGGGGCATCACACGTTCAACGCGCTGGTGGAAGTTAATCTCGTGCAACGCGAAGGCTGGGTCGAGTTCTCGCTATACCCGCTGTTCAGCCCGCAATCGCTGATTGCCGAGGGCAGCGGTAACTACGGCATCGAACTCGCCTTTCCTGGCGATGAGCGCATCGCATTCGAAAAGGCAGTGCTGTTCCCGCTGGCCGGGATCGACCCCGATAATGCTGATCTCTACTACGAGTTGCAGTCGCTGACGTCGCAGCTGCGGTTCGCGGGTAATGAAGCTGCGCGCGGTTACCTCAACGGCACGATGACGCGCGAGGAGGCGGCGCAGTGGTTAGTTGACTACGCGATGGCGCGCGAAGATAAATCACTACAAAGAACCCGTTTCTTTGACGATTACCGCAGCTACGTCATCAACTACAACCACGGCCTCGCCATGGTCCGCGACTACGTCGAGGCAGGCGACCCGGACGAGGCCGAGCGCTGGGCGCGCTTCACGAAGATGCTGTCGTCGCCGCTGCTGCCCTCGGACCTGTAGGAGGCGGCTCGCCGGCGACTGTGGGAGGCGGCTTGCCGGCGACTGCACTGTAGGAGGCGGCTTGACGGCGACTTGTCCCCTGCAACGCGCCCCCACAGGACTACTCAGTACGCGATGCGCGGATCCGGATACCAGTCTCTTTCAACTGCTCGCCTGAGACCTCCCCAGGCGCATTGGTGAGCAGGCAGCTCGCCGTCTGCGTCTTCGGGAAAGCAATCACGTCGCGGATGCTCTCGGCGCCGGCCATCAGCATGACGATGCGGTCGAGGCCAAACGCGACGCCACCGTGCGGCGGGCAGCCATACTGCAGTGCCTTCAGCAGGAAGCCGAACTTCTCTTCCGCCTCCTCGTCGCTGATATCCAGCAATTCGAAGACAGCAGCCTGCATGTCCTGGTCGTGAATTCGAATCGAACCGCCGCCGATCTCTGAGCCATTTAGCACCATGTCGTAGGCGCGCGACAGCGAGGCGCCCGGGTCCTTGCGCAGCGCATCGGCGTCATCGATCGATGGTGCCGTGAACGGATGGTGCAGCGAGGTCCAACGCTTGGTGGTCTTGTCCTTCTCGAACATCGGGAAGTCGACTACCCACAGCGGCGCCCAGCCGTCGGCGACCATGCCGCGGTCTTCGCCGACCTTGCAGCGCAGCGCACCGAGCGCATCGTTAACGACGCGGGCCTTGTCGGCGCCAAAGAAGATCAGGTCACCGCTCTTCGCGCCCGTGCGCTCGAGGATTCCCTTAACAGCATTGTCGGGCAGGAACTTCAGAATCGGTGATTGCAGACCCTCTGCGCCCGCGTCGATGTCGTTGACCTTGATGTAGGCGAGGCCACGAGCGCCATAGCGACTGACATACTTGGTGTAATCGTCGATGATCTTGCGGCTCATCTCGGCGCCGCCCGGAACGCATAGCGCTACTACGCGACCTTCCGGATCAGCAGCGGGACCAGCGAACACCTTGAAGTCGACGTCGGCCATGAGATCGGCAACCTCGATCAGCTCGAGGTCGATGCGCAGGTCCGGCTTGTCCGAACCGAAGCGCTGCATGGCTTCCGAGTACGGCATGCGCGGGAACGGGTTCGGCAGGTCGACGTCGAGCGCCGCCTTGAACACGTAACGCACGAGCTCTTCCATGGTGTTGGTAACATCGTTCTCGTCGACGAAACTCATCTCAATATCGAGCTGGGTGAATTCAGGCTGGCGATCGGCGCGCAGGTCTTCGTCACGGAAGCAACGCACGATCTGGTAGTAGCGATCGAGGCCCGACATCATCAGCAGCTGCTTGAAGATCTGCGGTGACTGCGGCAGCGCGAAGAATTTGCCCGGGTTGGTGCGGCTGGGGACGATGTAGTCGCGTGCACCCTCGGGCGTCGCACGCGTCAGCATTGGCGTTTCCACGTCAACGAAGCCGTTGTCGTCGAGGAAATCGCGCATCGCCTTCGTAACCTTGTGGCGCAGGCGCAGATTGCCGAGCATGTTGTCGCGGCGCAGGTCCAGGTAACGATACTTCAGGCGAATGTCTTCGTTGGCCTGCTCGTCGTGATGGAACGGCGGCGTCTCGGAGCGGTTCAGGATCTCGAGTTCGTGCGCGAGCACCTCGACCTGGCCCGTCCGCATGTTCGGGTTGACCGTACCTTCCGGGCGCGGCCGAACGAGGCCCTTGACCTTGAGAACGAACTCGGAACGGATGCGCTCCGCTTCGGCAAAAATCTCGGGACGATCGGGGTCGAAGACGACCTGCAGAAGGCCCTCGCGATCCCTGAGATCGATGAAGATCACGCCACCGTGGTCGCGCCGCCGGTGGACCCAGCCGCAAACCTCGATTTCCTGGCCGACGAGGGACTCGTCGATCTCGCCGCAATAATGAGTACGCATCGTTAAATTCCGGGAAAAACCCTGCAAAAAGGACGCGGAATGGTACGGCTTGGGGGGGCGCTAAGCAAGCCGGGAAAACCGGGGGCGGACACCAATTTTCGCGCAGCGGGGACGGTAACCTTGAGGGACAGTAAGCGCCGGTTACCGTCCCTCAAGGTTACCGTCCCCGAGAGGCAGTTCGCCGATCTGGTCCTTTTTCCACGTCGGCACGACAACACCCAGCGAGATGACCATCTTGAGCGCTTCGTCGACCTCCATGTCCAGCACGGTCACGTCGCGGCGCGGCACCATGATCACGAAGCCCGAGGTGGGGTTCGGGGTCGTCGGCACGAAACAGCAGACAACGTCCTCGCCAGTGCGGCTTTGCACCTCGCCGAGATCCGACGAGGTCTGGAACGCGAGACAGTAGAGCCCCTTGCGCGGGTACTCGATCAGCAGCACCTGCTTGAACGAATCGTTGTTCTCGGAGAACACGATCTCGGCGAAATTCTTGGCGCCGCCATAGATCGAGCGCACGATAGGGATGCGCTTCATCAACGACTCCCAGCCGCCGACGACATGCCGCCCGACATAGTTTGCCGCAAGGACACCGGTCACGAGCAGGATCGTCAATGTCAGGATGATCCCGAGGCCCGGGATATGCAGGGGCTGCTCGAGGTTGAACAGTTCCTGCAACAGGTTTTCAGGGCGGTACGCGACCGGCAGCAGATCCAGCGAGCGGTCCATCAGGTTGACCGCGAAGCGCAGCAACAGGAAGGTTACCGCGAGAGGCGCCCACACCAGGATGCCGGCGACCAGCCAGCGGCGCAGGCGCTTCACGACAGGTGTAGTCAAGAGGAACTCGCCTTGCTGTCGGATTTCTTATCCGCTGAGCTGCTCTTGTTGTCGCTGCCGTGCAGGTTGCGTTTATCGCCCGTCTTGAAGTCTGTCTCGTACCAGCCACCGCCCTTGAGACGGAATTTGGGTGCAGACAATTCCTTCTGCAGCGTCGGCTCACCGCAGTCGGGGCAGTGGACGAGCGGGTCGTCGCTCATCTTCTGCAGCACGTCGAAACGATGCTCGCAGGCTTTACAAACGTATCCGTAGATAGGCATAGCGATCTCAAGTGTATACCGGGGTCGGAGAACGAGTCTCCGTCCCCTCAAAAATGGTGTCCGTCCCCGGTTTCTACGCGGCGTTCCTGAAGTCCAGGTGATCGTCCTCGACGCCAACCTCAATGACGTCGCCCGGCTTGAACTTGCCCTGCAGGATCTCCTGCGCGAGCGGGTTCTCCACCTGCTGCTGGATCGCACGCTTCAGCGGGCGCGCACCATACACCGGATCGAAGCCCGCGTCAGCCAGTTTATCGCGCGCCGCATCCGACAAATGGATGCGAATGTCGCGGTCCGCCAGTCGATCGTGCAGGTACCCGAGCTGGATGTCGACGATCTTCCGAATGTGCTCGCGGCCCAGCGGGTGGAACACGACGAGATCGTCGATGCGGTTCACAAACTCGGGTCGGAAGTGCGAGCCCACAACGTCCATGACCGCACTCTTCATGGCGTCGTAGTTTTCCTCACCCGCCATCTCCTGGATCAGGTTGGAGCCAAGGTTTGACGTCATGACGATGACCGTGTTGCGGAAATCGACAGTGCGGCCATGACCATCCGTCAGGCGGCCGTCGTCGAGTACCTGCAACAGCACATTGAACACGTCCGGGTGAGCCTTCTCGACCTCATCGAGCAGGATCACCGAGTACGGCCTGCGGCGCACGGCCTCGGTCAGGAAACCGCCTTCCTCGAAGCCGACATAGCCCGGCGGCGCACCGATCAGTCGTGCGACTGAATGCTTCTCCATGAACTCCGACATGTCGAGGCGCACCATCGCCTCATCCGTATCGAACAGGAAGTTCGCGAGAGCCTTGGTCAGTTCGGTCTTGCCGACGCCGGTCGGGCCGAGGAACAGGAACGAACCGATCGGCCGGCGCGGATCGGACAGGCCGGCGCGCGAACGGCGAATCGCGTTCGCGACGACCGTGACGGCCTCGTCCTGGCCGATGACGCGCTGCTGCACGAGCTCTTCCATCTGCAGCAGTTTTTCCTTCTCGCCCTCGAGCATCTTGCTGACCGGAATGCCGGTCCACTTCGAAACGACCTCCGCAACCTCTTCCTCGGTCACGTTGTTGCGCAGCAACGTCGTTTCCTGGTTCTCGGCCTGCATGGCATCGGCGAGCTGCTTTTCCAGCTCCGGGATGCGGCCGTACTGCAACTCGGACATGCGCGCCAGGTCGTTGGCGCGATGGGCGGTCTCCAGTTCGAGGCGCGCGCGCTCGATCTCTTCCTTGATGTGGGTCGTGCCCTGCATTGCGGCCTTCTCGGCTTTCCAGACCTCTTCGAGGTCGGCGAATTCCTTCTCCAGGGTCGCGAGCTTCTCGTCGATCTCGCCAAGACGCTTCTGCGACGCGTCGTCCGACTCTTTCTTCAGCGCCTCGCGCTCGATCTTGAGCTGGATGATGCGGCGCTCGAGTTTGTCCATCGCCTCGGGCTTGGAGTCGATTTCAATACGAATGCGGGATGCCGCCTCGTCGATCAAATCGATCGCCTTGTCGGGCAGCTGACGGTCACTGATGTAGCGGTGAGACAACATCGACGCCGCAACGATGGCGGGATCCGTGATCTCGACACCGTGGTGGACCTCGTAGCGCTCTTTCAGGCCACGCAGGATCGCGATCGTATCTTCGACGCTCGGCTCCTCGATCAGCACCTTCTGGAAGCGGCGCTCGAGGGCCGCATCCTTTTCGACGTACTGGCGGTACTCGTCCAGGGTCGTCGCGCCAACGCAATGCAACTCGCCGCGCGCCAGCGCGGGCTTGAGCATGTTACCGGCGTCCATTGAGCCTTCGGCCTTGCCGGCCCCAACCATCGTGTGGAGCTCGTCAATGAACAGGATGATCTGGCCTTCCTGCTTTGCAAGATCGTTAAGCACGCCCTTGAGGCGTTCTTCAAATTCACCACGGAACTTGGCGCCCGCGATCAGCGCGCCCATGTCGAGCGACAGGATGCGCTTGCCGCGCAGGCCTTCGGGGACTTCGTTATTGACGATGCGCTGCGCTAGTCCCTCGATGATGGCGGTCTTGCCAACGCCCGGTTCGCCGATCAGCACCGGGTTGTTCTTGGTGCGCCTCTGCAGAATCTGGATAGTGCGGCGAATTTCGTCATCGCGGCCGATGATCGGATCGAGTTTGCCCTGCTCGGCGCGCTCGGTGACATCGATCGTGAACTTCTCGAGCGCCTGGCGCGTGTCTTCTGCATTCGGGTCGTTGACCTGCGCGCCGCCGCGCAGCTCGTCGATCGCCTTCTCAATAGCGCCTTTCACGCCGCCCGCCTGCTCCATCACGAACTTGAGCGGCGACTTCTCATCCATCGCGGCAAGCACAAACAACTCGCTCGAGATGTACTGGTCATCGCGCTTCTGTGCGAGCTTGTCGGTCAGGTTAAACAGCTTCGCAAGCTCCTGGCCGATATGTACTTCGCCACCGGCGCCTTCGACGCGAGGCAGCTTGTCGACGAGCACGCCGAGCTGCGAGCGCAGCAGGTTAACGTTCATGCCAGCCTTGGTGAGCAGGCCGCGCACGGTGCCGCCCTGCTGGTCGAGCAGCGCAATCATGACGTGGGCCGGCTCGATGAACTGGTGATCCTGGCCGACAGCCAGGGACTGCGCATCGGCGAGCGCCATCTGGAACTTGCTGGTCAATTTATCCATTCGCATGGGTTTCCCCTCGGGCCCTTGGCCCCGAATTCTTTAACTGACCCGTAGATGACGGTTTTCGCAGCGTTTTCAACCCTGTCATGACCATCACTGTGGGAGGCGGCTTGCCGGCGACTGTGGGAGGCTGGCTTGCCGGCGACTGTGGGAGGCTGGCTTGCCGGCGACTGTCGCCTGCGAGGCTGGCTCCCACACCTACTTGAGGTGAATAAAGCTAACCATCCGCGCCTTCGTGGCATCGCGGCGGTAGGACCAGAAGGTCGCGGCGTCCGAAAAAGTGCACCACTCACCGCCATATATGGCCCTCAGGCCACATTTATGGAGTCTCTGGCGCGCGAGACCGTACAGGTCCGCCTGCCAGCGACCGCGCTCATTGGCCTCGAACTGGCTGGCGGCCATCGGATCCCGCTCGACAAAGGCGGCGCGCACCTCGTCGCCGACCTCGAACGCCTTTTGCGAAATGGCCGGTCCCAGCCAGGCCAGCAGCTCGGCAGCATCGGTCTCCAGGGCCGCGACGGTATTTTCCAGGACACCCGCGAGCACGCCGCGCCAACCGCCATGTGCGGCGGCAATCTCGCTACCGTCCCGGGCGCAGAACAGCACGGGCAGGCAATCGGCCGTGCGCACGGCGCAGTGGTCACCGGGCGCGTTCCCCGTTACCGCGTCCGCATCGATGGGCGCAGCAGCATCGCGAACCCGGGCGATCGGCACCACCGTAGCCCCATGTACCTGGTTCAGGTACTGAAGCTCATGCGACAGCATGCCGTCGGGCATGGTCCTCGTGGTCGTGCCCGCGGCGACGTTAGGTGGCGCGGGCCAGTTGGGCACAATCAAGCCCGTCACCTGGTGGCGTCCTCGCGCATGACCGCAAGTAGCGCTTCCAGGTCGTCGGGCGGTGGCGCCTCCAGCAGCATCGCCTCGCCCGTGGCCGGATGCTCGAAGCCAAGCCGGGTCGCATGCAGCGCCTGGCGACGGAAGGATCGGAGCGCGTCAACCAACGGTTCGGTCGCGCCGGCCGGTAACGCGAGCCTGCCGCCGTAGGTAGGGTCGCCAACCAATGGGTGGCGGCGCCAGGCAAAATGCACCCGGATCTGGTGCGTGCGCCCGGTTTCGAGCTTGACGCTTATGTAGGTATGGGCGCGGAAGCGTTCCAGCACCGTGTAGTGGGTGATGGCGGGCTTGCCATTGTGCTGCACGCTCATGCGCTTGCGGTCCACGGGATGCCGCGCAATCGGCTCGTTGATCGTGCCGCCGCCAGTCAGCACGCCGTTGCAGACAGCCAGGTACTCGCGCGAGACGTCGCGATCCGCAAGCTGCCGAACCAGGGCCGTGTGCGCCGGCAAAGTCTTGCCGACCAGCAGCAGGCCGGTGGTTTCCTTGTCAATACGGTGAATGATGCCTGCGCGCGGTATTTCCTCGAGCTGCGGGGCATGGTGCAGGAGGCCATTCATCAACGTGCCGCCAGGATTTCCGGCGCCCGGGTGTACGACGAGTCCGGCTGGTTTATTGATGACCAGCAGGTGTTCGTCCTCGAAAATGACGTCCAGCTCGATTGGCTCCGGCGCCGCATGGACTTCCTGCTCGGCCTGCGGCCGCAGCTCCACGATTTCACCGCCGCGGACCGCGTCGCGCGGTCGCGGTGAGGCGCCATCAACGGTTATGGCCCCTGCCAGCAGCCACTCTTTGAGGCGACTCCTCGAGTAATCAGGAAACATCTGCGCGAGCGCCCGGTCCAATCTTTGACCAGCCAGGGTTTCGGGCACCGCTAATATTTGTTTTTCGCAGGACATGACTAGCGTGCAGTTTACGGTATACTCGCCGACCTTGAACGCCCGGCCACTGGAATTATGAGACTGAATCCACGTCGTTTTCGCCTGTTATTGATCGCTGCCCTGCCGCTGGCGTTGTTCGGCTGTGCCGGTAACGACGAGCAGGAGTACGACGAGATACGCAACATCACCGAGGCGTTCAAGGATGCAAGGCGCTCCGTCGAGCGTGGCAACTACCGGCGCGGTATCCAGGTTTTTGAAGCCATCCAGGCGCGCTATCCATTTTCGGACCTCGCCCGCCAGATCCAGATCGAGCTCATGTACGCCTATTACAAGAGCGGCAACAAGGAGCAGGCGGTCGAGGCGGCCGACACGTTCATGCGGGAGAACCCTATTCATCCGCGCGTTGACTACGCTCTGTATATTCGCGGCCTCGCCTACTTCGAGAACGCGCCGGGCTTTCTCGAGCGCTGGTTCAAGAAGGACACCACCAAGCGTCCGCCGAAGGACGTGATGCTCGCGTATTCAAGCCTGCGCCAGCTGGTTGAACGATTCCCCGCGAGTGAATACGCGCCGGATGCGGAAAAGCGCATCATCGCAATCAAGAACCGGCTCGCCGACTACGAAAACCACGTTGCGGACTACTACCTGCGCCGCGGCGCCTACGTTGCGGCTCTGAACCGCGCCAAGGGTGCGCTGGAGCAATTCAATGGCGCCACGGGCAATGCCCGATCCCTCGAGATCATGGCGGAGTCCTACGAGAAACTCGGCATGGAAGACCTCGCCGCCGACACCCGTCGCGTCCTGAACGAGAACTTCCCGGGCGAGAGCTGATCGGGGACGGTTACCTGCGGGGACGGGAACCGTGGTTCCCGTCCCCGCAGGTAACCGTCCCCGGAGTCAGGGGAATTTGTAGCCTGACGTGATCGGATAGCGCCAGTCGCGGCCGAACGCGCGGCTCGAGATGCGCACACCCGGAGGCGCCTGGCGACGTTTGTACTCGTTGCGTTTGACCATCTCGAGTACCCGAACAACGATATCGCGCTCAAAGCCGCGCTCCGTGATTTCCGCGACCGACAAGTCCCTCTCGATGAACGCCTCCAGGATCGGGTCGAGCACATCGTAGTCCGGCAGCGAGTCCGTGTCTTTCTGATCGGGGCGCAATTCCGCGGACGGCGGTCGCGTGATCACACGCTCCGGAATCGCCTCGCCGAGCGTATTGCGGTAGCGCGCCAGCTCGTACACGAGCGACTTGCTGCAATCCTTGATCGGCGCAAAGCCGCCCGCCATATCGCCGTAAAGCGTCGCGTAGCCGACGGCCATTTCGCTCTTGTTGCCCGTCGTCAGCAGCATGCGACCGGTCTTGTTCGAGATCGCCATAAGCAACAGACCACGGCAGCGCGCCTGGATATTCTCCTCGGTCGCATCCGGCTTGGATTCGCCGAGGACGGGCCGCAACTGCCGGATTGTCGCCTCGTACATAGGTTCGATCGGGATGACGTCGTACTGGACCCCGAACGTCTCGGCCTGCCTCGCCGAGTCTTCCTGGCTCATATTGGACGTATAGAGGAATGGCATCTGCACGGCGCGGACCTTGTCGGCGCCCAGCGCATCACAAGCGACGGCCAGCACAAGGGCAGAATCAATGCCGCCAGACAGACCGATGATGACACCCGGGAAGCCGTGGTTCTCGACGTAGTCGCGCGTGCCCAGCACCAGCGCTTTGTAAACGCGTGCGACCCTGTCATCCGGTGGTGCAACCCTGCCGCGTTCCGGAACGACGCCCGTCGGCGTGCCCTCGAGTACGACCGTGTGCATGGATTCCTCGAACGAACTCGCGCGATACGCAATCTCGCCCGCGGCGTCCATAACAAAGGAGCCGCCATCGAACACCAGTTCGTCCTGGCCGCCGACATGGTTGACGTAGACGACCGGCACGCGTGTTTCCGCGACACGCTTGCGGACCTCATTCTCGCGTCTTTCCTGGCTGCGCACCTCGAACGGTGAGCCGTTGATCACCAGCATGCATTCTGCGCCGGCCGCGCGGCTTGCCCCCATCGGCTCCGGGCTCCAGACATCCTCACAGATATTCAGGCCGATACGAATACCGTTCAGATTGAATACGCACGAGTCCTTGCCCGACGTGAAGTAGCGCTCCTCATCGAACACCGCGTAGTTCGGCAGCAATTGCTTGCGATAGTGCGCGATGGCCTTACCATCCTGGAGCACGGCACAGGTATTGTAGATATTGCCTTCGTCGTATTCCGGGAAGCCGATCACGATCGCGATACCAAAGACCTGGTCGCGAATCTCTGCGACGGCGGCTTCGACGTCGTGGCGCAAACCCGCATGGAACAACAGGTCCTCGGGCGGATACCCGCAGACGCTGAGTTCCGGAAAAACGACGACGTCCGCCCCTTCGGTATCCCGCGCGCGTTGCGCGTGATCGATGATCTTTGCCGTGTTGCCGGAGACATCGCCGACCACGAGGTCGACCTGCGCCAGGGCGACTTTGACGGCGGCGCTCATCGGCCTGCGGGGCGCGAGCCTGCCGGCTCAGCTGCCGATGATCTCCAGCATCTTCGAGCCAAGCTCGGCCGGCGACCGCACCGTGGCAACGCCAGCGGCATCGAGTGCCTTGAACTTGTCTTCTGCCGTGCCCTTGCCGCCCGCGATAATCGCGCCAGCGTGGCCCATGCGCTTACCCGGAGGCGCCGTGACGCCGGCGATGTAGGCAACCACGGGTTTGGAGACGTTGTCCTTGATGTACTCGGCCGCGGCTTCCTCGTCGGTACCGCCGATCTCGCCGACCATGATGATGCCGTCGGTGTCAGGGTCCGCTTCGAACAACTCGAGGCAGTCGATGAAGTTCATGCCACGCACCGGGTCGCCACCAATACCGATGCACGTCGTCTGGCCGAGGCCGTTGGTCGTGGTCTGGTAGACGGCTTCGTAGGTTAGCGTGCCCGAACGGGAGACGACGCCGATACGGCCCGGCTTGTGGATGAAGCCCGGCATGATGCCGATCTTGCATTCGCCTGGCGTAATGATGCCGGGGCAGTTCGGGCCGATCAGCCGGCAGTCGTATTCATTGAGCGCCGACTTGACCTTGACCATGTCGTTGACCGGGATGCCCTCGGTGATGCACACGATCAGGCCAACGCCCGCGTCCGCGGCTTCGAGAATAGCGTCCGCTGCAAACGGCGGCGGCACGTAAATCATGCTGACATCCGCGCCGGTTTCGGCGACGGCGTCACGCACCGTGTTGAACACGGGTACGCCGAGGTGGTCCTGGCCGCCGCGACCCGGCGTTACGCCGGCAACGACCTGAGTGCCGTACTCGATGCACTGCTCGGTATGGAAAGATCCCTGGTTGCCGGTGATTCCCTGGCAAACGATCTTGCTGTCTTTATTGACTAAAACGCTCATATGTTCTTCTCGCGTTGTGGGAGGCGGCTCGCCGGCGATAGTCGCGGCCAGGGCCCTTCCTACAAGTGATTTTGTTACCCGGCAGCCGCTACTGCTTTCCTGGCAGCGTCGGTCAGGTCCTCGGCTGCGATGATGTCGAGACCGCTGCTGGCAAGCAGCTCACGACCCTTGTCGACATTGGTGCCCTCGAGACGGACGACAACGGGGACGCTGACGCCGACTTCCTTGACTGCGCTGATGATGCCTTCCGCGATCAGGTCACAACGCACGATGCCGCCGAAGATGTTGACGAGAATCGCCTCGACCGCTTCGTTCGACAGGATCAGCTTGAAGGCTACTGCGACACGCTCGGCGGTTGCGCCGCCGCCCACGTCGAGGAAGTTGGCGGGCTCGCCGCCGTGCAGCTTGATCAGGTCCATCGTGGCCATGGCAAGGCCCGCGCCATTCACCATGCAGGCAATATTGCCGTCGAGCGAGACGTAGTTGAGATCGTGCTCGGCTGCTTTGCGCTCCGCTTCGTCCTCCTGGGACACATCTCGCAGCTCGGCAATCTTGGGCTGGCGAAACAGCGCGCTGCCGTCGATGTTGATCTTGCCGTCCAGCGCCACGATGTTGCCTGCCTTGGTCGTAATCAACGGATTGACCTCGATCAGGCTGGCGTCGGTGTCGAGGTACAGCTTGTACATTTTCTTAATGAGGTCGCCGAACTGGCGCATCTGCGCCTTGTCGAGGCCGAGACCGAAGGCGAGCTGGCGCGCCTGGTAGTCCTGCAGACCGGCATCCGGCGCGACCGAGACCGAGAAAATCTTCTCGGGGGTCTCTTCGGCGACCTTTTCGATGTCCATTCCGCCGGCAGCCGATGCGATAAACGAAACCCGGCTGACTTCACGATCGACGAGCATACTGAGGTACAGCTCCCGGTCGATGTCCGACCCCTCTTCAACATACACGGTGCCCACCGGCAGGCCTTCGGGGCCCGTCTGGTGCGTGATCAGGGTGGTACCCAACATCTCGTCGGCGTACTGGCGTACGTCGCCGTGATTGCGAGCCAGCTTGACGCCGCCGGCCTTGCCGCGGCCACCCGCGTGTACCTGGGCCTTGACGACCCACAGGTCGCCTCCGAGTTCCTGGGCTGCCGTCACAGCGGCACTGGGGGTTTCGGCTGGAATGCCACGCGGCACTGGAATGCCGTAGTCGGCGAACAACCGTTTCGATTGGTATTCGTGGAGATTCATTGTTTTCCCGGTCTGCTAGCGGTCGGAAAGGGATTTTCGCGTGAAGTGACGCGAAAAAGGACGCGTATTTTGGGGCTTTGCGCGACCTATGTCCATATTCCGTCTACAATTCGCGCATGAATTCGGCCCAGACTGATGCCCCGTTGCGACGAACCCTGCGCGGCAGTCGCGATGCCCTGATCCAGAAAGCGATCGATGAGCCCGAGCTGGTTTGGCGTGTGCTCGTCACGCTGAACGCATTTCGCCTGCTAATCGCGACGACGTTGCTGCTCCTGTTTGCTGCCGGATCCGACCCCAGGTTCTTCGGCGACGTCAGTCCGACGCTGTTTGCGGCCACTGCCGCGGGCTACCTGGTGTTCGCGGTGCTCTCCGCGGTGTCGCTGCGCCAACAATGGGTGCCGCGTCCCGTGCTCGCCACGGTTCAACTCATCGCCGACATCGTCGCCATCGTATTGCTGATGCACGCAAGCGGCGGCATCTCGAGCGGGCTCGGCGGCCTCCTCATAATCTTTATTGGCGCGAGCAGCCTGGTCGTGGCGATCACGGTGTCGGCAACCGTCGCAGCGATTGCGACCTTCGCGATTCTCGGCGAGCAGGTCTACACGGCCATTACGAGCCAGGCAATCGCGCCGAACTACCCGGCGGCCGGCATATTGAGTGGCGTAATCTTCGCGATCGCGCTGGCGGCGCAACCGCTGGCACGGCGCATTCGTGCTTCGGAAGCGCTGGCGCGGCAGTTTGGCGTCGACCTGAAAAACCTGTCGGAGCTCAACGAGTACATTGTCCAGCACCTGCGCGAGAGTATCGTCGTCCTCGACTCCAGCGACACGGTGCGCCTGATCAACAGCTCGGCGCTGCAACTACTGACCGTCGCATCCGCGCCGGCCGGAACGCCACTGTCGGTCGTGTCCGAGCCATTGGCCGAATACATCGGCCGCTGGCGTAATGACGACAAGCTGCCGTCGCACCCGGAATTGCTGCTTATCACCGAGGGCGACAACCTGCGCGTGACCGCGCACCTTGCGCCGCTCGGCAGGGACGGCAGCCGTGACGGCCCGATGCTGGTGTTCCTCGAGGATACGAGCCACATGAACGAACGCGTACAGCAATCGAAACTCGCGTCGCTCGGGCGACTAAGCGCAAGTATTGCGCATGAAATCCGGAATCCGGTTGGTGCGATGAGCCATGCGGCGCAGTTGCTGGCGGAGTCGCCCGGCATGAGCGATGACGATCTGCGCCTGACGGAAATCATCCAGACTCACTCGAGCCGGGTCAGCCACATCATCGAGAACGTGCTGCAACTCTCGCGGCGCGACTCGAGCCGGCCGGAGCGGCTGCCGCTGAAGTCGTGGCTGAGCGATTTCGTCGGCGAGTTCGTCCGTACGCTTGAACTGCAGGAAGGTGAATTGACAGTCGGTGATGTGCCGGACGACCTCGTCGTGCGCATGGACACGAGTCACCTCCGGCAAGTGTTGTGGAATCTGTGCGACAACGCCGTGAAGTACGCAAGCGAAACGGGCGGCATCATGGTCGAAATCCAGGCTGGAAAGATGACCGGGCAGGGGCGACCTTATCTCGAAGTACTGGACTGCGGGCTGGGCGTTGACGCAGCAACGGCCGACAAGATTTTCGAACCGTTTTTCACGGCGCGCTCGGGTGGTACGGGGCTTGGACTCTATATATCTCGCGAGTTGTGCGAGCTGAATCGCGCCACCTTGCTGTACCTTGACCGGCCCGGTGGCGGCAGCATCTTCCGTATCGTATTCTCCGACCCGGATCGCTGGGACAAGCAGGAAGCCGAATGAATCAACCGCTGGCGCTGATTATCGACGACGAGCCGGATATTTGCGAGCTCCTGTCGCTGACGCTCGGACGCATGGATATCCGCACGGAGACTGCGGAAGATGTGGCCGGCGCCAAGACACTGCTGGGGCGGCATGAATTCGACATCTGCCTGACCGATATGCGCCTTCCTGACGGCGACGGCCTCGAACTCGTCGAATGGATGCAGACCAACGCATCCGAAGTCCCGGTCGCCGTAATCACGGCGCACGGTAACGTCGAGACCGCGGTTCAGGCGCTCAAGCTCGGCGCGTTTGACTTCATCTCAAAGCCACTGGATCTGGGCAACCTGAGAACGATTGTCGAGAATGCGCTGAAGGTGCGCCGGCCTGGCCAGAATGGCGAATCGAAACTGCTCGGCGATTCCGAGCGCATGATTGCGCTTCGGGAAATGATCTCCAAGGTGGCCCAGTCGCAGGCGCCGGTTCACATCAGCGGAGAGTCGGGAACCGGCAAGGAACTGGTCGCGAGGCTGATTCATGACAGCGGTCCGCGTGCGGAGGGTCCATTCGTGCCGGTGAATTGCGGTGCGATCCCTTCCGAGCTCGTGGAAAGCGAGTTCTTTGGTCACCGCAAGGGCGCGTTCACAGGTGCCGTCAACGACAAGGCTGGGTTGGTGCAGTGCGCGCGCGACGGCACGCTGTTTCTCGATGAAATCGCAGATCTGCCGTTGGCAATGCAAGTCAAGTTGCTGCGCGTCATCCAGGAGAAGAAGGTGCGGCCGGTGGGCGCGGCGCAGGAAGAATCTGTCGATATCCGCATCCTGTCCGCGACGCACAAGAACCTGGGGCAGATGGTCGCCGACGGCGATTTCCGCGAAGACCTCTTTTACAGGATCAATGTCATCGAGCTGCAGGTGCCGGCGCTGCGCGAACGGGGTGCTGATGTCCTGATGCTGGCCGACCACATTCTGGCACGTCATGGCGCCTCGGTGGCGCTCGACGATGGTGCTCGAGAGGCACTGCGGTCGTATGCGTTCCCGGGCAATGTGCGCGAGCTGGAGAATATGCTGGAGCGCGCAGTGACACTATGCAGTGGCGGCGCGATATCGGCCGACGACCTGCACATGCGCACGGAAACAACCACGACGCAGCCGGTGATCGGCGGCAAACTCGGCGACCAGGTCGAAGACGTGCAGCGCCAGGCAATCGTCGATGCGCTGGAAAAGACGCGCTACAACAAGACGGCAGCCGCGAAACTCCTCGGCCTCTCCTTCCGCCAACTCCGCTACCGCATCAAGAAACTCGGCATCGAGTAACCCTTCCTTCAGGGACCTATTCAGACCTATTCAGGGACAGTGCCCCTATTCGAAGGGACAGTGCCCCTAATGCATTTTGCCTACCAAGTATCAAACGTCTGGAATCAATTCTTGAGACGCCTGCCTGCGTTTTTTCGAGATTGGCGTCGCAAGATACTGATTCGGCGTCGGCTTAGGGCACTGTCCCTTCGAATAGGGGCACTGTCCCCGTTTGGAGTGACAAGAATTGTCACTTTGTGACGCGAAACCGACACTTGTCACCCGTTTTGTCACTCGAATGCGACGGGGCTTATCGTCAAAACCGCGATAAAACCTAGGTTTTATCAATAACTTGACGCAGGTCACGAAAAATTGGCACGGGGTTTGCTTAAGTACGGGTACAGGCGATTTCGCCGTTACACAAACTACTAATCTCAATTCACGGAGACGAAGAGATGAAGAAGCAGCAAGGTTTTACGCTTATCGAACTCATGATCGTTGTTGCGATCATCGGCATTCTGGCAGCCATCGCTATTCCTGCTTACCAGGACTACACGATCCGCGCACAGGTTTCTGAAGGTCTGAACCTGGCAGCTGGCGCAAAGGCAGCTGTATCGGAGCACCAGATGGACCGCGGTTTCTGGCCGGACAACAACACGATGGCGGGTCTGTCGGCCGCAGCCGACATTAACGGTAGCTACGTTACGTCTGTTGGTGTTGTCAGCGAAGTGATCACCGTCACGTATGGCGGTTCGCAGCCTGCGCACGCAGCCATTTCTGGCCAGACCATTACGCTCACCGGAACCGTAAACAACGGTTCGGTAGAATGGGACTGCGCATCGGGCGGCACCATTCTGGCTAAGCACCTGCCGGCAGCCTGCCGATAAGATTTGATCTAGAGCTTTTCGCTTTAGACTCGAAATCGAAAAGCCCCGGTTCGCCGGGGCTTTTTTTTTCTGGCGGGAGAGCAAGTAGGATGAAAAACGTGAACTGCGTCACACTCCGCAAGCGCCCCGCCTCACCTTAGAGATGCTTACCTTCGACTTGCGCTAAACTCACAGGGGTCCGGGGAGAAACACGTCGAATGAACAGGAAACAGCACGGCTTCACACTAATCGAATTGATGATCGTCGTCGCGATCATCGGCATCCTGGCCTCACTGGCGATCTCGGCCTACCAGACTTACACGATACGTGCCCAGGTCGCCGAAGGCGTCAATATGGCTGCGGGAGCGAAAGTGCCGGTGATTGACGCCTTTAACATGGATGGCGAACCACCAGCGGGACGTACGGAAGCAGGAATGAGCCCCCTTGCAACGGACACCCAGGGCAGATACGTTGCTTCAGTCGAAATCGTGAACGGCCGTGTCGATGTCACTTTCGGGAATGAAGCTCACGTTGACATTCAGGGAGATACCCTTTCCTTTACCCCGTATACCGCTGCGGGCGGCAGCTTTATCTGGAGATGCGGTAACATTCCCGCCCCTGCCGGTGCGTCCCTGTTGGCGGGCAACGTCATTACGTCGGCACATTTAGCCCCTACGGTTGACAATCGTTACTTGCCTACCAGCTGCCGCAACTAGTCGTTTGTGACCTGTGCGGAGCCCTGATCGTCCGTTTCTGACGCATTTTCAGGGTTTTACTTAATCAATTTCCGTAACTGTGAACGGCAGCACAAAATCCAGTTGAATCGGGCACTTGGATCAGTGAGACTGTAACGCTCAAACTACGCGACAGCTTGGGAATTGCATGGCAGCTACGGCTTCACAATCCAATCTTGCAGGCCTGCCACGAAGGCTCGTGCAGGACGGAATCGTCTCCGAGGACCAGCTCCAGGAGGCGGCTGAGGCTGCGAAGAAGGAGCGCCTGCCGCTGATCGCGTACCTCGTCGGCGAAGAGATTGCCGACCCGCGCGCCATTGCCGTCGCCGCTTCGCACGAATTCGGTGTCCCCCTGCTCGATCTCGACGCAGTCGAGGTCGAACTCGACGTGATCCGGGCGGTCGACCAGAACCTGATTACCAAGCATCGCGTGCTGCCGCTCGTCAAACGCGGCCAGCGCATCTTCCTCGGCATTTCCGACCCGACCAACCTGCAGGCCATCGACGACATCAAGTTTGCGACCAGCCTGCGTATCGACCCGGTCGTCGTCGAGCAGGACAAGCTCGAGGAACGCATCAACAAGGCAATCGAAGCCGTCGATACCAGCATGGGCGGTCTCGACGACGGCGATTTCGACCTCGACAATCTCGATGTCGGTCCCGACGAAGACGAAGACGAGATCCAGAAGGACGACGTCGAGGACGCACCGGTCGTGCGCTTCGTCAACAAGGTGCTGCTCGACGCGATCAAGCGCGGCGCATCCGACGTTCACTTCGAGCCCTACGAAAAGTACTTCCGCGTACGCACCCGTCTCGACGGCGTGCTTAGCGAAGTCGCAATGCCGCCGGTCGTGCTGGCGAACAAGGTTTGTGCGCGCCTCAAAGTCATGTCCCGCATGGACATCGCGGAGCGCCGCGTGCCGCAGGACGGCCGCATCAAGATGCGCCTCAGCAAGAATCGGGCAATCGACTTTCGTGTCAACACCTGCCCAACGCTATTCGGCGAAAAAATCGTACTGCGTATCCTCGATCCTTCGAGCGCCAAGCTCGGTATCGAAATGCTCGGTTACGAGGATCACCAGCGCGCGTTGTATGAGAAGCACCTCGCCAAGCCCTATGGCATGATTCTCGTCACGGGCCCGACGGGTTCCGGTAAGACGGTTTCGCTGTATACGGGCCTGAACATTCTGAATACGGCCGACCGCAACATTTCGACTGCGGAAGACCCGGCTGAGATCAACCTCCCGGGCATCAACCAGGTCAACGTCAATCCGAAAGTCGGACTGACCTTCGCCTCGGCCCTGAAAGCCTTTCTGCGCCAGGATCCGGACGTGATCATGGTGGGTGAGATTCGCGATCTTGAGACGGCCGAGATTGCGATCAAGGCCGCCCAGACAGGTCACCTTGTCCTCTCGACGCTGCATACGAATGACGCACCGAAGACGCTGACCCGCATGGTCGACATGGGCGTCATGCCCTACGCCATCGCGACCTCGGTCAGCCTGATCATCGCGCAGCGCCTGGCACGTCGCCTGTGCGATAACTGCAAGGAAGTGAAAGACATCCCGCGTGAAGCGCTCGAAAAAGAAGGCTTCACCGCGGAAGAACTGGACGAAGGCGTGACGATCTTCGGGCCCAAGGACAAGGGCTGCAAACAATGTAACGACGGCTACAAGGGCCGCGTCGGTATCTTCCAGGTCATGGAAGTATCCGAGGTCATGGGCCGCATTATCATGGAAGGTGGCAACGCCATGATGATCGCGGAGCAGGCTGCGAAAGAGGGGGTAATCGATCTGAGACAGGCCGGATTGAACAAAGTCAAGGACGGGGTTACCAGCCTTGAAGAGGTCAACCGGGTTACAATTGAGTAGTAAATTCAGGTATTTACCGAATAGCGGATAAGAGACATGGCTGAGACAGCAGTGGTGAGCAACACGCCGTTCCTGTGGGAAGGAACCGATCGGAACGGCAAGAAGATCAAGGGCAAGAGCCTTGCCAACGACGAGGCAACAGTCCGCGCGGATCTGCGACGCCAGGGCGTGGTGCCCACGCGCATTCGCAAGCAGCGCCAGGGGCTGTTCTCCGGCGGTGGCAAGATCACGACCGGCGATATCGCGATTTTCAGTCGTCAGCTGGCCACGATGCTGGCGGCCGGTATCCCTCTGGTTCAGGCCTTTGAAATCGTTGGCAATGGCCACGAAAACCCGGCCATGCAGAAGCTGATTCTCGCCATCAAGTCCGACGTCGAAGGCGGTAGCGCGCTCGCCGAGGCGCTGGCCAAGCACCCGCTGTATTTTGACGACCTGTTTGTGAACCTCGTAGAGGCCGGCGAACAGGCCGGTGCCCTCGAGACGCTGCTCGACAAGATCGCTACTTACAAAGAAAAGACCGAGGCGATCAAGAAAAAGATCAAGAAGGCACTGACCTATCCTGCCGCGGTACTGGTCGTTGCTTTCATCGTTACGACGATTCTGCTGATCTTCGTTATTCCGTCATTCGAAGACCTGTTCAAGGGCTTCGGCGCCGATCTGCCCACTTTTACACGCATGGTGATCGATCTTTCAATATTTGTGCGATCGCAGGGCGTATTCCTGGCGCTTATTATCGGTGGCGCAGTGGGTTCGTTCCTCTACTTCAAGAAACGCTCGCGCGCATTCCGCCACTTCCTCGACCGCATGATGCTGAAGATGCCAATCATCGGCCCGATCATGCAGAAGGCGTCGATTGCGCGCTACGCGCGTACCCTGTCCACGATGTTTGCAGCAGGCGTGCCGCTGGTTGAAGCCATGGAGTCGGTGGCTGGCGCCACGGGCAATATCGTCTTCGAGGAAGCCGTCCTGCAGATGCGCGACGAAGTCGCCACGGGTCAGCGCCTGCAGCAGGCCATGGAGAACACCGACCTCTTCCCGAACATGGTCATCCAGATGATCGCCGTCGGTGAAGAATCGGGTTCACTCGATGATATGTCGGCCAAGGTCGCGGATTTCTACGAAGAGGATGTCGACAACGCGGTCGACAACCTGTCGAGCCTGCTCGAACCAATGATCATGGCAATCCTCGGCGTACTGGTTGGTGGCCTCGTCGTCGCCATGTACCTGCCTATCTTCAAGCTGGGCGCGGTCGTTTAACCCCTACAGCATTGCAATGGAACGGCGTTCGGAGGACACTCCGAACGCCGTTTTCGTATCCGCCAGGGTCACAACCGGAGTTAACTGATGCCTGAACTGTTCGCCGAATCCCCCTGGTTGTTTGTCGCGGTCGTATTCGCCTTCTGCCTCGTCATCGGGAGTTTTCTCAACGTCGTCATCCATCGCCTGCCAATCATGATGGAGCGCGACTGGCGCGAGCAATGCGAAGAGATAATGCAGAACCCGCCCGAAGCGGAGCTACCGCAAGGCCGCTTCAATCTCCTCGTACCACGTTCGCGGTGCCCAAGCTGCGGCACGATGATCGCGGCATGGCAAAACATTCCCGTCATCAGTTACCTGCTGCTCGGCGGCAAGTGCGGTAAATGCCGCAAATCGATCTCGGCCCGCTATCCCGTCGTCGAAATGTTGACCGCTGTGCTTGCGGCGATGTGCGCCTGGCGCTTTGGATTTGGCTGGGAAGCGGCCATGGCAATCGTTATGACCCTGGCGCTGGTACCAATCGCCCTGATCGACGCCGACACGCAGCTGATTCCGGATTCGATTGTGCTGCCGCTGATGTGGATCGGTCTTGCCATGAGTCTTTATTACCCCATGGCAGGCGCCGATACGCTGTTCCTGTCACCGCGCGAGGCAATCATCGGCGCAATGGCAGGTTATCTCAGCCTGTGGAGCGTCTACTGGTTGTTCAAGCTCGTCACGGGCAAGGAAGGCATGGGCTACGGCGATTTCAAACTGCTGGCGGCTCTTGGCGCATGGCTCGGTTGGCAACAGTTGCCCATGATCATCCTGATGTCAGCCGTGGTGGGGGCTGTGGTCGGCATCGCACTGATGGCGTTTCGCAAACACGAGCGCAGCGTGCCGATTCCTTTCGGTCCCTACCTTGCAGCGGCAGGCTGGATCACGATGTTATGGGGCGACGTTATCAAGAACACCTATCTCGACACGATGCTCTAGGTGAGTAACGCCGCACGCACAAACCCGCTGCGCATCGGCCTGACCGGCGGCATCGCCAGCGGCAAGTCCACGGTCGCCGAGATGTTTGCCGAACTGGGCGTTCCACTGATCGATACTGACGTTATCGCCCGCGAGGTCGTGGTCCCTGGTTCGCCCGCTCTCGACGAGGTCCGCGCGCGCTTTGGTGACGAGGTCATTGATGCATCCGGAAATCTCGATCGCGCCACCCTGCGAAAGATCGTATTTTCGGATGACGAAGCGCGGCTCGCGCTCGAGAGCATCCTGCATCCGCGTATCGGCGACGAGACACGCCGCCAGGCAGAAACAGCCGGCGGACCCTACCAGATCATCGTTGTCCCGTTGTTAACGACGTCCGCGCTGAAGGACTATGTCGATCGCGTCCTCGTTGTCGATTGCGAGGAAGACACGCAGATAGAACGTCTCCTGGCGCGCGATGCCGAAACCGTTGAACAAGCGCGCCGCATACTGGCTGCCCAATCGAGCCGCGCCGAACGACTTGCGATCGCGGATGACGTCATCAATAACGATCACAGCCTGGACCACGTACGCGACCAGGTAGCCGATCTCGACCGCAAATATCGCCACATGGCCTGATCTCAGTCAGCGGCACCCATGGCCGCGCGCACCGCGCTGCGAAACTCATGCACGCTGCTCTCAAGCACATTCTGGCCACCAGGCGCTCCCGACTCGCCCTCCTCGATTTGCTGTAGCGCCATTCCCGATAATTGCATAGCCTCGGCAAAGTAACTCGAAGCGGCCATCAATTCTGCCATTCTCATTGTTGCGCTCGGCGTGGGCCACGCTGCTATTGATGACAGGAAATGTGCCATCGCGTCACCCGGTCTGGCCATTCGCAGCGCAGTCAGGCCAGCCAGGAACTCCACCTGTGACAGCCACAATGATCCGCTAACCAGGCTCGCGTCATTCTCGAGCATTATCGAAAACAGGCTGTACATTTTCGCCGTGCCGGAGGCGACGCACCGCTCGGCGGCCAGCGCGTCGATAAAAACTTCATAAAGTCCGAGGTAGCGACCATCGTAGCGCAACGGCGCCAGGCGATTGACGAGCTCGTCCATGTCTTCTTTGCCAAGCCGATTCAAGCTGCATCGAATCAAGGCGCGGCTTATCTGAACCAATGGGACGCTGTGCGGAATTGTCGCCGCCGCCCGGTCAATTACGTGCACAGAGGCGTCGTAGTGCCCCTCCTTGAGCAGGTTGCGCGCATACAGTACCTGCGCACGCGCGGAAGTCGGCGCCTTGTAGGCAGACAACTCAATCATGCCTTCATAGTCCGACCAGACTGTTGCCGAATATCGAGTGAAGCTTCCCAGGATAACCAGAACCAGCACACCGGTCACCAACGCCTGCCTCGCTTGCATCCTGCTGCCGATGAATACGATCAGCGGCAGGAACAGAAACGTTACCGGCAGGTAATTACGATGCTCGAAGTACAGCTCGAGATTCAGGACCGTCGACTCAAGCAGGTGATAGGAGTAGAAGAACAAGATACCGAAAGCCAATAACGACCATTTCTGACGATTGATTACGGCAAACACGATGGTGCCAAGGTGAAATAGGGCCGCGATCAGTGTGGTCCAAGGCGCCAGCAACCCCGTGGACTTTATGATGTGGTCCTGAAACACGCCCGTCGTATACAGCTTCGGAACAAACCAGTGCAGCAAATACGTTGCTACGACGCGGGGCTGCGTCAGAAGCCTTTCGTACAAGCTGTATTCGCGTACCGGGGCCGGCTCGAAAATATCCGCACGCAGAAACGATTGCGCCAGATACCCGACCACGAACACGGACGGCAATATCAGGAATACACCAAACCAACGACGATCAACGGGTGCATGCGCCTGGCCTGATTTGGCCAGAATCGTCATCTCGAGGACCAGTACCAGCATTGGCAGCATTGCACCGGTCTCCTTGCACAGGACACCAAGAAGTGAGAAACCGACCAGACCGGCAGTCATTACAACGTAAGCTTTGCGCGGGTTTGACTCGATTCGGGAACGGCCGTGGAGATACGTGATCATCCCCGCCAATGTGCATAGCGTGGCCAGCTGCGTCATACGCTGTACCACGTACATCGTCGTCGACACCAGGAACGGATGCAGTAGCCACAGGCTGGCGGAGAACAATGCCAACCATCTTGCGCGCACGGGATCCACGCCGACAAGAACAAGAATCTGCCGGGTCAAAACGCCGAGCAGCAGGCCGTTGGCAAGATGGATGATGAGATTTGTACGCTTGAAAGCCCACGCCTCAGCGGGCCAACTGTTCGCGTCTACGAGGAAGCTGAGCAACGCGAGCGGCCGGCCGGTGGGACCGGTCGTGCCACCCAGAACGAACGCCTTTAGCGTGTCCCAGTCGCGCACACCACCGAAATCACCCAATTTGCCCAAAACAGTGAAGTCGTCGAAGACGAATGTACCCTGTAATCCCGGCCAGTACGCAATGACTGTGGCGAGCAAAACCGCAAACCATGCGGCGGCGAGGGGCGTCGGCCGGAGGCCTGCCCGATCGGTTACAGAGTGATTCATTGGCGCAACAGGGCCCCTCGCGAAGACAGCACCCATTCTAGCCCGGCGCTCGTCACCGCTGGTAGCAACGACGTCACGAAAGCCGGTCACCATTTGCTCCCTGCCCCCTCGTGGCGCAGAATAGCCCGATGGCCAAGCCCGCCACCGACATAAACCCCCGCTCCGGTACGGACGCGTTGCATTACGAGCAGCCACTGTCGGAACGGATGCGCACGTTCTTGCGGCTCGAGTTCCTTTACCAGCAGATGCTGTACAACCTCGAGCGCGAGGCCGACTGGGCAACGCGCGGTACGATCGCCACCCTGCTCGAGGTGCTGGCCATACTATCGCGCGGCGACGTGCGATCGGACGTCCACAAGGAACTGGATCACCAGCTCGGCGTACTGGAGCGCTTCCTGAGCCAGCCTGGCGTAGATCCGGGACGCCTCGAGACGCTGATCCATAACCTGACCAGCAGTCGGGACGAGCTCGGCCGTATCGGCACTTCCTACCTGCAGCCGCTTAAGGACAGCGAGTTCCTCAGCGCAATCAAGCATCGCAGTGCGATTCCCGGCGGGACCTGCGAATTCGACCTGCCAGTCTACAACCACTGGCTGCGCCAACCGTATGAACGGCGGCAACAGGATATCGACACGTGGATGGCGTGCCTGCGACCCGTGTGCGATGCCGTTTCTGAATTGCTGTGGCTGATACGCGAAAGCGCACAACCTGCCGACAAGCTCGCCATCAATGGCATGTACCAGCACAGCATGCAGAAGGACACGAATTGCCGTCTGCTGCGCGTCAGTATTGCCGGGGGCAGCTCACTTTTTCCAGAGATCAGCGGCAGTCAGCACCGCTTCACGGTGCGCTTTCTCGAATGGTCAAGTATCAACAGCCGCGCGGTCCAGACTGGACACGACGTACCCTTCCAGCTGTCGATCTGCTAATACGGTGTCCGTCACCTAGTGTTGTTGCTGCAGGGCTTCGACAACGGGAACGTCTGCCGGTAACAATTCCGCGGCGTCCAGCATTTCACGTGGTACCCACCGGAGCGCCTGGCCTTCGCGGCCGACCGGTTCGCTGTGCCAGTCACTGACGATGAAGAACTCGATCGTGACGATCCGATCGTCATACTCGTGGCGCAGGTTCATGAACGAGGCACAGGCTGTGACCTCGATGCCAAGCTCCTCGGCGAGTTCGCGCGACAACGCTTCCACGGCCGATTCGCCGGCACTGATCTTGCCGCCGGGAAATTCCCACAGCCCCTGAAACGGGCCACCGCCGAGGCGTTCCGCGATCAGGATGCGGCCTTCCGCATCACACAGAATACCCGCCGCAACGTCGAAATGATTCATTGCGCGGTCGCGCTCAACTCAATTTGCCATGGCACTGCTTGAATTTCTTGCCTGAGCCGCACGGGCACGGCTCATTGCGCCCGACTTTGCGGCCATCGCGCACAAACGGGGCCTGTGACTCTGGCGTAGCGGCCTGCTGGCCATTACCGTCGTCGCCACCCAGGGCAGATGCCTGCGCATGCTGGAACTTCATCTGCTCCTCGCGCTTGCGCTTCGCTTCCATCGCGGCGAGGTCCTCTTCGCTCTGGACGCGGATGCGCGCAAGAATGCTGATTGTGTCGTGCTTCACCTGTTCGATCATTTCGCCGAACATCTCGAAAGCTTCGCGCTTGTATTCCTGTTTCGGATTCTTCTGTGCGTAGGAACGCAGCCCGATGCCCTGGCGCAGGTGATCCATCGCCGCGAGATGCTCCTTCCAGTGGAAGTCGAGCTGCCGCAACATCACCTGCTTCTCGACACCGCGCATGAGCTCGGGGCCAATATCGCCGGCCTTTTTCTCATAGGCCTTGCCGACTTCTTGAATGCAGCGCTCGGCGATTGCCTCCGCGGTCATCGTCGAATCATCGTGAATCCACCTTGCGACGTCAGCGCGGACGGCGAACTCGGCATCAAGTGTGTGTGTCAGGCCATCCGGATCCCACATTTCCTCGAGGCTGCCCGGCGGAATGTACTGTTGCACGGCGCCTTCCACCACCTCGTCACGGATCGCGGCGATCGACTCCTCGATCTCATCGGCTTCCATGAGGTCATTGCGCATCACGTAGACCACCTTGCGCTGGTCGTTCGCGACATCGTCGTACTCGAGCAGGTTCTTGCGAATGTCGAAGTTATGCGCTTCGACCTTGCGCTGAGCGCGTTCGATCTGGCGTGACAGCAGGCGACTCTCGATCGCTTCGCCTTCACGCATGCCGGCGCGCGACAACAGGTTCTTGGTGCGTTCGGGATCGCCGAAAATTCGCATCAGCGAATCTTCCATCGACAGGTAAAAGCGCGACGAACCGGGATCGCCCTGGCGCCCGGATCGACCACGCAGCTGGTTATCGATACGGCGTGATTCGTGGCGCTCGGTGCCGATGATATGGAGTCCGCCGGCCTCCACGACCTCGTTGTGGCGCTCCTGCCACTGCTGGCGAACGACTTCGCGCTCCGCCTCACTCTCAATGCCCGTCAGGGCCGCATCCAGGCTGCCACCCAGCACGATGTCGGTACCGCGGCCCGCCATGTTGGTCGCGATCGTAACCGCTCCGGGACGACCCGCGTTCTGGACGATCAGCGCCTCGCGCTCATGCTGCTTGGCGTTCAGGACCTCGTGCTTGATCTTCTGCTTGGCGAGAAATTTCGACAGCAGCTCGGACGATTCGATCGACGTCGTACCAACGAGCACCGGCTGGCCGCGCTCGGTGCAATCAACGATGTCTTCCATGATCGCCTGGTACTTGTCCTTCTCGGTGAGGTAGACGAGATCGGGCTGGTCGTCGCGGACCATGGGACGGTGCGTCGGAATCACGACAACTTCGAGGCCGTAAATTGACTGGAATTCGAAGGCCTCGGTATCTGCCGTTCCGGTCATGCCGGACAGGTTGTTGTAGAGACGGAAATAGTTCTGGAACGTGATCGAGGCGACCGTCTGGTTTTCCTGGCGGATCGACACGCCTTCCTTGGCCTCCACCGCCTGGTGCAGACCATCGCCCCAGCGGCGACCCGGCATCGTACGGCCGGTGAACTCATCGACAATAACGACTTCGCCATCCTTCACGACGTAGTCGACGTCACGCCTGTAGATCGCATGCGCCCGCAGCGCAGCATTCAAGTGGTGCAGCAGGCGGATATTGCCCGGGTCATACAGGCTCTCGCCGTCCTGGAGCAGGCCATGCTGCACCATCAGCGCCTCGACCTTCGAATGCCCTTCCTCGGTGACATGCGCCTGCTTGGCCTTCAGGTCGAGCGTGTAGTCGCCACGTGGCAGCAGCTTGACCTTGACCGGCTTCTCGCTGTCGTCCACCAGTACGATGTCGGCTTCCCTGGACTCGGCAAGATCGACAGCTTCATCGATCTGCATCGGCCCTTCGCCATGCCCTTCGAGGAGGACCTTGTTGAACGGAATGTCGTAGTTGGTCGGCTGTTCGGTTTCTTCCTGTGGCGTCAGACGCGGAATCAGCTTGTTGATCTGGCCGTACAGGTCGGTGCTGGCCTCAGCCGGACCCGAAATGATAAGAGGCGTACGCGCCTCATCGATGAGGATCGAGTCGACCTCGTCGACGATCGCGAAGTTAAGTTCACGCTGCGACTTGTCGGCCGTCGAAAACGCAAGGTTGTCGCGCAGGTAATCGAACCCAAGCTCATTGTTGGTCGCGTAGGTGATGTCGGCGCCATAGGCCGCGCGCTTTTCCTCAGTGCGCTGGCCGGCCTTCGATACGCCCACCGTCAGGCCAAGCATCTCGTAGATCGGTCGCATCCAGTCGGCATCGCGCTGGGCGAGGTATTCGTTAACCGTGACGATGTGCACACCGTCGCCACTGATCGCATTCAGGTACGCCGGCAGCGTCGACATCAGGGTCTTGCCCTCACCCGTGCGCATTTCGGCGATATTGCCGTCATGCAGCACCATGCCGCCGATCAGCTGCACGTCGAACGGGCGCAGGCCGAGCGTCCGTACCGATGCCTCGCGGGCAACGGCAAAAGCTTCTGCGAGCAGGTCGTCGAGCGACTCGCCGTCGGCGTAACGCTTTCTGAATTCGTCGGTCTTGGCGCGCAGCTCGCTGTCGCTGAGGGCCTGCAGGCCTTCCTCGAGGGCATTAATGCGATTGACGACTTTGGAGTACTGGCGCAGCAGGCGCTGGTTGCGGCTGCCGAAAAGGCGAGTCAGGAAATTGGCCACTCAGGGGCTCCCCCGGTCAAACAAAGGCCGCTATTCTACGGCGATTAGGCGTTTAATGCTGCGATTTATGGGCGTTTTTCGCGAACCCAAGGGTCTGGCCCGCCGCAATTTCGACCGGCCCGCATCAGGAGAGTTCGCGGTTTACTGCGACGAGTTGCGGATGAACTTGACCGGGTTGACCCGGCGGCCGTTCTGCAGGACTTCGAAGTGCAGGTTCGGGCCTGTCGCACGGCCTGTTTCGCCCATCAGGGCGACCACCTGGCCCTTCTTGACCTCGTCGCCGACGGCGACAAGGTTTTCGGAGTTATGTGCGTAGCGCGTTGAGTAGCCGTTGCCATGGTTCAGCTCGACCATGATGCCGTAGCCGTAGCGATCACCGGACCAGGTCACGACACCGTCAGCTACGGCAATGATCTCGTCGCCCATCTTGCCGGCAAAGTCGATGCCAGTGTGGTTCGCAGGCTTGCCCGTGAACGGGTCAGTACGTTTACCAAAGTACGACGACAGCCAGCCCGACTTGACGGGACGACCCTGCGGGTACACGCGCTCTTTGAGATTCTGGTTCATCAGCACCGACTCGAGCACACCGAGTTGGGCTTCGCGATTATCGAGCTGGTAACCCAGCGCCGTCATGGCTTCAACGACTTCCGGCACCTCGGCGCCAGCGCCGGCGGCCATGGGCTCTTCCGGACCACCCAGGGCCGGTTCGGCGTCGAAATTGAATTCACTCGCGTCGATATCGGCCATCTCCGTCAGGCGGCGGCCGACCGCGTCGAGGCGAATCATGCGAGCATTCATCTGTGCAATGCGAATCGCCAGCGCATCCAGGGTGTCCTCGTTGCCCTGGCGAATAGCGTCAATCGTCTCTTTCTGGGCGGCAATCTGGTCAGTCAGCGTGCCAAGCTCACTCGAGCTGACGCCTGAGCCGGTTGCGGCCGAATACCAGTAGCCGCCCGCAAAGCCCGCAGCCGTGACCAGGGCAACAACGCAAGCGACTGCCACGCCCGCAATCGGGCCGGACAGGCTTACTTGTCGAGGTTTTCCAAACCCCTTGCCGAATATAACTACATTCATCGGATGCGCCCCGGTTGCGCGGTTGTTAATTCATTGTGTGTATTGCAAGTAACGCGACAGGCAGTGTCGTCCCTGCCGCCGATTATTGGCGTTATTCTTAACTTGCTGTCCCTGCTCACTTCGGTAGCCCCGCTGCCCTGATTCCAGGACCGGTGGTTTTGCGTCCCCGCCTCGCGACGGGTTTGCCCTTTTCGTGTGCGACAATATGCATAATGTCGAATTCCATTACAAGGTCTTGAATCGCAAGGGGGCCACCCGTCTGCCTATACGAGACAAAATCGCCAACTGCGTCACATTTTTATGGCCAAGAATGACCTTAAAACGCTTCTAAACCCCTGTTCTGATGGGGATTTAGGCGCGATCGTCCGGCGTGCACAGGGCCTGGGCGAACTCACGCACAGTCTGTGCAAGGCATTGCCGGACGACTATGCGGGGGCCGTGGTCGCGGCCAACCTGCGGCAGAATGGCGAGCTGGTCGTCATCGTTGCTTCATCGGCCTGGGCCAATCGGTTGCGCTACGAAACTGAGACCCTGCTTGCCGCCGCACGCGCCCAGGGCCTCGAACCGACTGCGTGCAGGGTGCGCGTGCAGGGACGGTAACCTTCGGGGACGGGTACACGCGTACCCGTCCCCGAAGGTTACCGTCCCCGCCGTGGTCAGGCGTATGCGGGAGTGGCGTAAGAAATCGGCGCCTTGCGCGAGTCTTTGAAGGTGACCATCTCGTAGGTCGACTCGTCCGCGAGCATGGCGCGCAGCAGCTTGTTGTTAAGGTCGTGGCCTGATTTGTAGGCCTTGAGTTCGCCGATCAACCCGTGACCCAGCAGGTAGGCGTCGCCGATCGCGTCAAGAATCTTGTGGATCACGAATTCGTTGGAGTAACGCAGGCCGTCTTCGTTAAGGATGCGGTAGTCGTCGAGCACGATCGCATTATCCATGCTACCCCCGAGCGTCAGGTTGCGCTCACGCAGCGCTTCGACATCGCGCAGGAAACAGAAGGTACGCGCCCGGCTGACTTCCTTTAAGAACGAGGTCGACGAGAAATCGATGGTCGCATGCTGGCTGAGCTTGTTAAACACGGGGTGATTGAAATACACCTCGAAGTTCACTTTGAAGCCATTGAACGGTATGAGCTCGGCCCACTTGTCACCGTCCTCGACGCGAATCTTTTTCTTGATACGAATGAATTTCTTCGCCGCGTTCTGTTCTTCGATGCCGGCTGACTGCAGCAGGAACACGAAGGGACCGGCGCTGCCGTCCATGATCGGCACTTCGGCCGCCGACAAGTCGACCGTCACGTTGTCGATACCCAGACCGGCCAGCGCAGACATCAGGTGCTCGACCGTGGCGATACGCACGCCATCCTGAACCAGGGTCGTGCCCAGCATTGTCTCACCGACCAGGGTCGGGTCCGCAGGCACGTCAACCGGGTGCTCCAGATCGACACGACGGAACGTGATGCCGGCATTCTCCGCGGCCGGTCGCAAGGTCATGTAGACCTTCTCGCCGGAATGGAGGCCGACACCCGTGGCGCGGATTGTGGTTTTGAGAGTGCGTTGTCTCAGCATGTCGCGCGCAAGATTATCACACGTAGGAAAAACTCAACAAGAATTAGACGCTTAGCTGGGTACTGTCGACATCGTTCGAACTGTTGAACCGCGGGGGAAGGAAGGGAGCCGACCCGGGAAGCCCGGGTCGGCGCAGCGGAGGATTCTCCTGCCGGTGAGTGAGTTACCCCGGCGGTTCCGTTCCTTAGTCGGCCTGGCGGCGCAGGAATGCCGGGATGTCGAGCAGTTCTTCCTGCAAGCCGCCTTCTTCCAGACCATCACCCACCGCGCGTTTGCGTTGCACGGTCGGCTTGTCGAGCGTCTGGTAGTTTGGCTCTGCCTGGGCCTGCGGACGGCGCACGATGCGCATCGGCGATTCGGCCTGCGTGGCCTGCTGACCCAGGCCCGTCGCGACAACCGTGACACGGATGCGATCCGTCATATCCGGATCGATGACTGTGCCAACCACGACCGTGGCATCGTCAGATGCGAACTCCTTGACGGTGTTGCCAACTTCCTGGAATTCGCCGATCGACAGGTCCATGCCTGCCGTGACGTTGACCAGGATGCCGTTGGCGCCGGCGAGATTGATATCTTCGAGCAGCGGGCTCGACACAGCGGCTTCAGCCGCCTCGCGAGCGCGATCTTCGCCCTGTGAAACGCCAGTGCCCATCATCGCCATCCCCATCTCCGACATCACGGTACGGACGTCGGCGAAGTCGACATTGATCAGGCCCGGACGCGTGATCAGTTCGGCAATACCCTGCACCGCACCCTGCAGCACCTGGTTGGCCGACTTGAACGCGTCGAGCAGCGTGGTCTCGCCGCCAAGCACCGTCAGCAACTTTTCGTTCGGGATCGTGATCAGCGAGTCGACATACTTGCCGAGTTCGTTGATACCGTGGTCGGCGATCTGCATGCGCTTGCCGCCTTCCATCATGAACGGCTTCGTCACGACGGCGACCGTCAGGATGCCGAGCTCCTTGGCAACCTGGGCGACAATCGGAGCAGCGCCGGTGCCCGTACCGCCACCCATGCCGGCCGTAATAAACAGCATGTCGGCGCCGTCGATTACTTCGTGAATCCGGTCGCGATCCTCCATCGCCGCCTGGCGGCCAATGTCAGGATCAGATCCGGCACCAAGTCCCTTGGTGATATTGCAGCCGATCTGCAACGATGTACGGACACGCGAGCCTTTGAGCGCCTGCGAGTCCGTGTTGGCGCAGATGAAATCCACGCCCTCGATTCCGGTGTCCACCATGTGGCCGACGGCATTACCGCCGCCGCCACCGACACCGATGACTTTGATAACAGCACTCTGGCTGTGTGCATCCATTAGTTCAAACATTAGTCCTTCCTCCGCTTTCCCTGTGGGGCACTCACTAAACCCCGTTCTCCAAAATTAAAAATGTCCCTGGAACCATGACTTCATGCGTTCCCATACTTCACCCAGGTTGCCGCCGATCGGGGTCGATCGGCGATCACGCCGGGTCAGATTTTCGTAGCCGTACAAGAGCAAGCCGACGCCCGTGGCATGAATTGGATTGCGTACGACGTCCCCGAGCCCTTCGACGTACTGCGGCGCGCCGAGGCGTACGGGCATGTGGAATACTTCTTCGGCCAGTTCGACCGCGCCTTCCATCTTGGCGCTGCCGCCTGTAATGACGATGCCGGCAGCAATCAGCTCTTCGAAGCCGCTGCGGCGCAGTTCGTCGCGCACCAGGCCAAAAAGCTCTTCGTAGCGAGGCTCGACAATCTCGGCGAGCGTCTGGCGCGCGAGGCGTCTTGGCGGCCGGTCGCCGACGCTCGGAACCTCGATGGTTTCGTCAGGATTGGCGAGCTGCGACAACGCACAGGCATACTTGATCTTGATCTCTTCGGCGTACTGCGTCGGCGTGCGCATCGATACGGCGATATCGTTCGTGACCTGGTCTCCCGCGATCGGAATCACGGCCGTGTGCTGGATGGCGCCGCCGAGGAATACGGCGATGTCAGTCGTGCCGCCGCCAATGTCGACGATGCAGGAACCGAGTTCCTTTTCATCGTCGGTCAGTACCGCATAACTGGATGCGAGCTGCTCCAGTACGATGTCGTCCACTTCGAGGCCGCAGCGCTGCACGCACTTGACGATGTTCTGCGCGGCGCTTTCGGCGCCCGTCACCATGTGCACCTTCGCTTCGAGGCGCACACCGGACATGCCAATCGGTTCGCGGATCCCTTCCTGGCTGTCGATGATGAATTCCTGCGGCAGGATGTGGAGGATCTTCTGGTCGGCCGGAATCGCGACCGCGCGCGCCGCGTCAATGACGCGGTCCACGTCGTTCGCACTTACTTCAGCATCACGAATTGCGACGATGCCGTGAGAATTCAGGCTGCGCACATGGCTGCCTGCGATACCCGTGTACACCGAGTGAATATCGCAACCGGCCATGAGTTCGGCCTCTTCGACAGCGCGCTGAATCGAATGCACGGTCGACTCGATATTCACGACCACGCCCTTCTTCAGTCCGCGCGACGGGTGCGACCCGATGCCGATCACCTCGATCTGGCCTTCCTCGTTGACTTCGCCAACGATGGCTACGACCTTGGACGTACCGATGTCCAGTCCAACGATCAGATTTTTGTCAGGACGCTTCGACATCTACTCCTTCCCTCTGGATGCCAGCAGTTTTTTGCCATCGCGCTGCGGATCGGCAGTCGGCGCATCCGGGCCGCCCTTCCAGCCAATGGTGAAACCGTTGCCGTAACGCATGTCGACGTAGTCGATGTCGGCTGCACGGCCCGTGATGATGTTGGCGACGACGTCAAGAAACAGGTCGGTACGCGTTGCCACATCGCGGCGACCAAGACGGACCTCGATGCCGTTGCCCAGGGTCATCAGCCACGAGCCGCGTGCGTCGAGATGCACACTGCGCAGGTCGAGGCCGATCGGAATCAACTGCTCCCGTACCGCGAGATAGCGCTTGGCGACTTCGGCCGAACTGCCTTCCGGCCCGCTCAGTCGCGGCAACTCTGCGGGCACGTGTCGCGCTTCGCGGACGAACAGTTCGCCACGCGTGTTGAGCAGCCCATGCTCGCCCCAGGTCGCTGCCGGCACCTGCTCGGTAACCGCGATCGACAAGCGGCTCGGCCAGCGGCGCGTTACACGTGCCTGGTCGATCCACTGCAAGCCAACGATGCTGGCCCGGATACGATCGAGGTCGGCGCCGACAAAGCCTTTCGACACTTCATCGCTGATCGCTTCCTCGATCTGCAGCGCAGTAACGCGCTGGAATGGCCCGCTGATCTCAAGCGACGAGATTTCACGATCAAGCATCACCCGGGTCAGCTGGTAGGTCGCCGCGATTACGCCGACAGCCAGCAGCGGCGCCACGATGCGACCGATGCGAATGCGCGGCAGCTTGAATGGCTGCGCTTTCTTCTGCTTGCGGCGCTTGGCCTGCTTACGCGCCATCGCTTGCCTCCCCGTCGAAGCTCGTTTCGAGTATCCGCCAGCACAGTTCGGCAAAATCAATGCCGATCTGTTTTGCCGCCATCGGCACGAGACTGTGACTGGTCATGCCCGGCACCGTGTTGACCTCGAGCGCCAGCGGCTGACCGTCAGCGCCCGTCATGAAGTCGACCCGGCCCCAGCCCGTGCAGCCGAGTTCTGCGAACGCCGCCTCGGCGAGTTCTGCATAGACGGCCTCGTCAGCGTCACTGTCCGTACCCGGACAGATGTACTCAGTGCGATCCGACTCGTACTTGGCGCGGTAGTCGTAGAAAACACGCGGGGTCGAGATTCGAATACTTGGCAGCGCCGATCCCTGCAGTACACCAACGGTGAATTCTTCGCCTGCGATACAGGTCTCGAGCAGCGCGACGTCGCCGTACTTGAGCGCCGCATCGACGGCGTCGTTGAGTTCGCCACGCTCGAAGACTTTCGACATTCCCACACTGGAGCCCTGCCCCGACGGCTTGACGATCAGCGGAAAGCCAATCTTCTCGGCGGCAACCGACGCCTCTTCGCGCGATGCGACAACGGCGTAGTCGGGCGTGGGAATTCCGGCCGCGCGGAACAGGTGTTTGCTGCGCACCTTGTCCATTGCGATCGCCGACGCCATGACGCCGCTGCCTGTGTACGGCATGCCGAACCACTGCAGCAGTCCCTGCAACGCACCATCCTCGCCGCCGGGACCGTGCAGCGCGATCCACACGCGGTCGACGCCCGCCGCCGCGAACTCGCTCATCGTCTTTTCCGCGGGATCCCAGCCATGCGCATCGATGCCGCGCGACTGCAACGCTTCGAGTACCGCCGCACCCGTAACCAGCGACACTTCGCGTTCGCTTGAATGACCGCCCAGCATCACGGCGACGCGGCCAAACTCTGCGGCGTCGGAGACGATGCGGCGTTGTTCCGTGAGCCCGCTCATGATGCGGCCTCCCCTACCATGCGTACTTCGTGCCGCAGCTCGACGCCATGCACGCCGATGACCGTCTGTTGCACATGGTTGATCAGCGCCTCGATGTCGGCAGCGGTCGCGTCACCCGTGTTGATGATGAAGTTCGCATGCTTCGTCGATACTTCGGCGCCGCCGATGCGGAATCCCTTGAGACCGGCCGCCTCGATCAGACGCGCCGAGTGATCGCCCTCGGGGTTAGCGAAGACGGAACCGCAGCTCGGCAGCCCCAACGGCTGGGTCAGCTTGCGGCGCTCAAGCATGGCTTTCATTGCGTCCATGCTCGGCTCGACGTCCGAATCAAATTCGAACAGGCCTTCGATGAACCACTCGTTCGGCGGACCGGAGACACTGCGATAGCCAACCGTGTACTCGGCCGGCGCGCGCTCATGGATTTCGCCAGCGCGATCGATCGTGCGCACCGCAGCAACACGTTCCCATGTCTCGCCGCCATGTGCGCCCGCGTTCATGGCCAGTGCGCCACCGACCGTTCCGGGGATACCCGCAAAGAATTCGGACGGGCCGAGACCCCAGCGGATGCACTGGCGAGATAACTGGGTGCATGGCAAACCCGCACCGGCGCGTACCGAGTACTTGTCGACGCGCTCGAGATCGCGCAGCGCCTTGCTCGCTGACACAACGACGCCAGGTAATCCGCCATCGCGGACGAGCAGGTTGCTGCCCACACCATGCCAGAAGATCGGTGTCCGCGTGTCGAGTCCAGCCAGGAAGAAGGCGAGGTCCTCGACGTCCGCTGGCTCGAAGAACACCTCGGCCGGACCGCCGACTCGCCACGATGTATGGCGGCTCATCGGTTCGTCGTAACGAAGCTCGCCGCGCACGTTGTTATCCATTGCAACCGCCATCATGAGTGCACCTTCAATGACGGACTGTTGCCGAGGCGCCCGGGCAATGACTGCGCATAGGCGCCGATGTCGCCGGCGCCCATGGTCAGAACGATGTCGCCATCCGTGAGCACGTCCTGCAGCACATCGGCGAGATCGTCGAGACGCTCGACGAAGACCGGGTCGACTGCCCCGCGTGTGCGCACGGCACGCGCCATGGTGCGGCCGTCCGCGCCAGCGATCGGCTCTTCACCAGCGGCGTAAACATCGAGCAAAACCAGCGCGTCGGCCTCGGACAATACGGTCGCGAAGTCGTCCATCAGGTCGCGCGTGCGCGAGTAGCGATGCGGCTGGAACACGAGGACGACGCGACGCTCGGGGTACCCCGCCTTGGCGGCGGCGAGTGTCGCGGCAACCTCGGTCGGATGATGACCGTAGTCATCCACGATCGTGACCGTACCTGCGTCGAGCTCGACGTCGCCAAGATTCTGGAAGCGCCGGTCGATGCCTTCAAATTTCTCAAGCGCTGCGATAACGGCGTCGTCGCTGATCTGCAATTCGTCCGCCACGGCAATTGCGGCGAGTGCGTTCTTGACGTTGTGCAGGCCCGGCAGGCGCAACGTCACGCGCATGACCTGACGAACGCTCTGGGTATCGCCGAGTTCTTCCTCGGCGCGGCTTGAGCGCACGACGTCGAACTCGGTGACATTCTCGCGATACTCGATGTTCACTGCACGAATGTCGGCGCTCTCGTTGGTACCGTACGTCGTGATCGAACGGCCGATATCACCGAGCACGTCGTTGACGCCCGGGTCATCGGTGCAGACGACCGCAAGACCGTAGAACGGCAGGTTGTGCAGGAACTCGATAAAGCCCGACTTGAGCTTCTCGATATCGCCGTCGTAGGTCGACATGTGGTCCGCGTCGATATTGGTGACGATCGCGACCATTGGCTTCAGGTGCACGAAGGAGGCGTCGCTTTCGTCGGCTTCCGCAACGAGGTACTCACCCTGGCCGAGCCGCGCATTGGCATCCGCACTCTTGAGGCGGCCGCCGATAACAAAGGTCGGATCGAGACCACCTTCGGCAAGCACCGAGGCGACAAGGCTCGTTGTTGTCGTCTTGCCGTGCGTGCCGGCAACTGCGATTGAGTAGCGGAAACGCATGAGCTCGGCGAGCATCTCCGCCCGGCTTACCACGGGCATCAGCTGCTCACGGGCGGCGGCAACTTCAGGATTGGTTTCATCGACCGCGCTGGAAACGACTACGGCGTCGGCATCCTGTATGTTGTTGGCAGCGTGGCCGATGAATATGGTCGCGCCCTGCGACTCAAGGCGCTTTGTCTGTTTGTTCGGTTTGAGGTCCGAACCCTGCACTGCGTAGCCGAGGCTCAGCATTACCTCGGCAATACCGGACATGCCCGAACCGCCGATACCGACGAAGTGAACGGAGTGGATGCGGCGCATCTTCTTGATCATGCGACTGCTCCCGCCTGCGCCAGGCAAACCTCGGTAATACGACCCAGTGAATCCGGGGTGGACAGTGCGCGCGCTTTCGCAGCACGCTGTTGCAGCTCGGCGCGCGACTGCAACCAGTCGCGCAGCAGATCTGCAAGGTATTCAGGCGTTAATTCGCTTTCGGGCACGATCAGCGCAGCGCCGGCGTCCTGCAGCGGACGCGCGTTCGCGGTCTGATGATCGTCAACAGCCGCCGGGTAAGGTACGAACAGGGCCGGCACGCCAACCGCACACAGCTCCGCAATCGTCAGCGCGCCTGCGCGACAGATGACGAGGTCGGCCCAGGTGTAGGCAGCTGCCATGTCTTCGATGAAGGGCAGCAACTCAACGTCGACCTCGTGCTCGTCGTAGGCAGCGCGTGCAATATCGAGCGTGCGCTCACCGCACTGGTGGCGCACGACAGGCCGGACTTCTGCATCGAGCAGTGCAAGCGCCGCCGGCACTGCACGATTCAGCGCGAGCGCGCCCTGGCTGCCGCCGAGTACGAGCACACGCAGCGGACCCTGGCGGCCGGCATAGCGTTCGTGCGGCGGCGCAACCGCAGCGATGTCCTCGCGCACCGGGTTGCCCACGGTTTCCGCAGAGACACTGGAATTAAAACTGCCCGGGAAGGCTTGCAGCACAACCCGGGCAAGACGCGCCAGAAGACGATTTGTCATGCCCGCAGCGGCATTTTGCTCGTGGATGACCAGCGGACGACGCGTCAGCCAGGCGGCAAGGCCGCCTGGTCCGCTGACAAAACCACCCATGCCGAGCACCGCGGCGGGACGACGACGGAAGATAACGGCGAGCGACTGCATGACCGCCCAACCGAGCTGGAACGGCGCGATCACAAGCGCCAGCAGGCCCTTGCGACGGAGGCCCTTGATACTGATCCACTCGATATCGATACCGGCTTCCGGTACCACGCGCGACTCGAGGCCGCGATGGGTGCCAAGCCAGACGACATCACGCGAGCGCGCCTGCAGTGCGCGGGCAACGGCCAGCGCCGGGTAGACATGCCCGCCTGTGCCGCCTGCCATGATCAAGATCGGTCGCTCGCTCATTTCTTTTTGCGACCTCGCTTGCGGTTGACGGGCGTCGCATCGACCAGGAGTTCATGGTGAATGCGCAACAACAGGCCGATTGCCCCCATGGTCACGATCAGGCTGCTGCGCCCGTAACTGATCAATGGCAGGGTCAGTCCCTTGGTAGGCAGCAGGCCCATGTTCACGCCAACGTTGATGAACGCCTGCAACCCGAGCCAGGTACCAATCCCGATGGCCAGGTAGGCTTCGAAGAAACGCTCGGCATCGAAGGCGCGCATGCCGAGCCTGAAAATGCGCCAGAGGAGTGCCAGGAACAGCGCAATCAGAACCAGTGAACCGAGCAGGCCGAACTCTTCGGCATACACCGCAAATACGAAATCAGTGTGCGCCTCGGGCAGGTAGAAGAGCTTTTGCACGCTCTCGCCGAGGCCGACGCCAAGCCACTCGCCCCGTCCGATAGCGATCAGCGACTGGGTCAGCTGGAACCCGGAGTCATACGGATCGGACCATGGATCGAGGAAGCCCGTCAGGCGCTTCATGCGATACGGCGACGCGATTGCAAGGGCCGCCATCGCCACGACAGCGGCCGAGAAAAACACGACAAAGTCACGGATGCGCGCGCCGGCGATGAACAGCATAACCAGGGCCGTAGCCAGCAATACCACCGCGGCGCCAAAATCAGGCTCTTTGAGCAGCAGTACGCAGGCCAGCGTCAACACGAGCATTGGCTTGAGGAAGCCGACGAACGATTCGCGCAGGTCCTTGCTGCGGCGAACGAGGTAGCCGGCGAGGTACATCAGGAAGCACAGGCGCGCCGGTTCGGACACCTGCAGTTCATGATGCCAATGCGAACCCAGCGGCGCGCGCCGTTGACTTCGTAGCCGACGCCTGGAATCAAGACGACGACCAGCAGCGCAAGACCGGCGAATAGCAGCAATGGACCGAGGCGTTCCCATGCCGCCATCGGAATGAACAGGCATAGTCCCGCGGCGCCAAGACCGATCGCCGCGGCGATAAGTTGGCGCTGCAGGTAGAAAAACGGATTGCCGGTTGCGTTATCGGACACCGAAATCGAGGCTGAGGCCAGGATCACAAAGCCACCGAGCAGCAACGCGAACACGATCGCCAGCAGCGGAGCATCGAACTGCAGCTCTGTCTTCAGCCGCGCCGGGAACGGGAACGTGGCCGATTGCGTCGTCGCGCTCATCGTCTCAGTCCCTCCACGGCCTCGATAAATGCGTCGCCGCGCGCCATGTAATTGTCGTACTGGTCGAGGCTGGCGCAGGCCGGCGCGAGCAGAACAGTGTCGTCGGATTCGGCGCAGGTAGCCGCCATGTGCACGGCCGACTCCATGTTCTCCGCAAAGTGTACGGGCATGACCGTATCGAGTGCGTGAGCAATCTTCTCGGCATCTTTGCCAATCAGGACAGCACCGCGCAGCTTGCCTTCGACGGCTGCCGCCAGCTCCGAGAAATCGCCACCCTTGCCGTCGCCACCTGCAACCAGCACGAGCATGCCTTCAACCGAGGCAATCGATGCGACAGCAGCGGCCACGTTGGTCGCCTTCGAGTCATTGATATAGTCGACCGCGCCGAGGCGAGCGACGAACTGCATGCGGTGCGGCAGTCCCGGAAATTCCACGAGCACCTGCAGCATGGCCGCCATATCGAGACCCAGCAAATCGCCGGCGGCAAGGGCGGCCAACGCATTGAGCTGGTTATGCACGCCATACAGCGCGAGGTCGTCGATCGCGAGAAGCAGGTCCTCGCCGCGTACCAGGAACCTGCGGCCTTCATCCTCGCGAATGCCGTAGTGCCCGTCTTCGGGTGCGTCGAGGCCAAAGCTCACGATCCGACTGCAATGCTGCGCACGCGCGGCGGACTCTGCGTCGGCACGATTGATGACGGCCGCGTCGACATCCCTGAAGATGCGGTACTTGGCTTCGCGATACTCGTTTTCGTCCGTGTGCCAGTCGAGATGGTCCGGCGAAATATTCAGCAACAGGGCGACCTCTGCAGGCAGCTTTAGCGTGCGCTGCAGCTGGAAGCTCGACAGTTCGAGCACGTAGATATCGGGCGCGTCCTGGTCAAGCAGGTCAAGCGCGGGTTCACCCAGGTTGCCGCCTGCCAGCACCTTGCGGCCGGCAGCGCCACACATGAGGTACAGCAGCGTCGTAACGGTGCTCTTGCCATTGGAACCCGTGATGGCAACAAACGGTTTTTCGACTTCACGCGCAAACAGCTCGATATCGGAAACAATTTCGAGCTGTTTACGCTTGCGCGCCTTCTGCATAAGCGGATGACTGTCAGACACGCCCGGGGATGCGATGACGCGAGCGATGTTTCTCGGCAGCGTATCTTTGCCAAGCCGCAGTTCGGCCTCCGGGAAGATTTCCTGCAACTCATCGAGACCGGGCGGCTCGTCGCGGCTGTCAAAGAAAATCGCGTTGCTGTCGTTACGCTTGAGATAACGCGCAATGGATAAACCCGTAGCCCCGAGGCCCACGACCAGGTCCTTGTCCGTTGTCGTATTGGTTGCGGTCATCGGATCTTCAGGCTCGCGAGACCGATCAGCACGAGGATGACCGTGATAATCCAGAAGCGCACGATGACCTTGGGCTCCGCCCAGCCTTTCAGCTCGAAGTGATGGTGCAGCGGCGCCATGCGGAACACGCGCTTGCCGGTCAGCTTGAACGAGGCGACCTGGATCATGACCGACAGCGTCTCCATAACGAAGATACCCCCCATGATTGCGAGCACGATTTCCTGGCGAACGATTACCGCGACGGCGCCGAGCGCGGCACCCAGCGACAATGCGCCGATGTCGCCCATGAATACCTGCGCCGGGTATGTGTTGAACCACAGAAAGCCAAGACCGGCTCCGGCCAGCGCCGTACAAAACACGAGCATCTCTCCGGTTCCCGCGACGTAAGGGATGCCCAGATACTCGGCGAAATTGACGTGCCCCGTGACGTAACCGAATACGCCGAGTGCGCCACCAACGAGGACGGTCGGCATGATTGCGAGACCGTCGAGGCCATCAGTAAGGTTGACCGCATTACTGAAGCCGACAATAAAAAAGTACGTCACGACGACCTGGAAAACACCCAGGGGGATGGCCAGGTCCTTGAAATACGGGATCAACAGCGAGGTCTGAACCTCGTCAGTCGCCGTAACGTACAGGGCTATGGCAGCGGTGATCGCCGCTGCAGACTGCCAGAAGAGCTTTTGCTTCGCCGAGATGCCGGCGGGGTCCTGCAGAATCAGTTTCTTGTAATCGTCTACGTAGCCGATCACGCCGAATGACAGCGTGACAAACAGGACGATCCACACGTAGGTATTTTCGAGGTCAGCCCACAGCACCGTTGCGATCGAGATCGCGGCCAGAATCAGCGTGCCGCCCATGGTCGGCGTGCCGGCCTTGAGCAGATGCGTTTCCGGCCCCTCTTCGCGCACCGGCTGTCCTAGCTGGTTAACCTGCAGGCGCTTGATCATGCGCGGACCGATGATGAACGAGATCACGAGCGCCGTGAGTGCGCCCATGATGGCGCGCATCGTCAGGTAGTTGAAGACATTGAAGCCGGACTCGAACTGCGCCAGGTACTGGGTGAGATAGAGCAACATCGTCAGGCCTCCAGTCTCACGTCTTCAGGTTCGCGCAATGCGTCGATGACACGCTCCATGCGCATCGAGCGCGATCCCTTGACCAGCACGTTGACGTCCGCCGACAAATCGGCAGAGAGTTCGTCGACCAGGGCGTCGAGAGATGCAAACCAGCGGGCATTCTCGCCAAAACCTTCTGCGCTATTGCTGGCGAGATCGCCGAACGCGAACAAGCGGTCTACACCGCTTGCCCGCGCGGCTTCTCCAACCTCGCGGTGCAGCTCGGCTGCATCGTCCCCGAGTTCTTTCATATCCCCAAGCACCAGCCAGCTCTCCCCGCGGAGAGCCGCCACAAATTCTGCCGCGGCCACGACCGACAACGGGTTCGCGTTGTAGCTGTCGTCGAACAGGGTCGCGCCGGCGACGCCGCGCACGGGTTGCAGGCGGCCACCGACCGGGCTGACGCCTTCGAGACCCGCGCGAATCGAATCAACGGGCACGTCGAGCGCGAGCGCAACTGCGGCTGCTGCGCAGGCATTGCGAACGTTATGTACGCCGGCAAGCGGCAGCGAGATCGCAATGCTGTCCGTACCGGTGTGCAGCGTGAAGTCCGAGCCGGTCGCGTGCGGCACAATATCGGTCGCGCGAATATGCGCCGTGTCACTGAAGCCGAAGCTGATGCAACGCGTGTCTTCGACGCGCGTCTGCCAGTAACCGAAATACCGATCGTCGGCGTTCAGGACGGCGGCGCGCGGACGCCGCGGGTTCTCGAGAATCTCGCCCTTCGCATGCGCAACCCCTTCGATCGAACCGAAGCCTTCAAGATGCGCCGCACCGGCGTTGGTGATGACGACGACGTCCGGGTTCGCCAGCGACACGAGGTAGGCAATCTCGCCCGCATGGTTGGCGCCCATTTCGATCACCGCGTAGCGGTGCGAATCGTTGATGCGCGCCAGCATCAGCGGCACGCCGATGTCATTGTTCAGGTTGCCATGCGTGGCCAGCGTGGTCGCTTCCCGGGACAGGCAGGCCGCGATCAGCTCCTTGAGCGTGGTCTTGCCGTTGCTGCCGGTTACTCCCACGACGGTCACGTCATGAGTGGCACGCCAGGCGGCACCAAAGCGACCCAGCGCTGCCTTCGTGTCGTCGACGCAAATCTGCGGAATGTCGTTGTCGGTCCGGTGCGTCACGACCGCACCGGCTGCGCCGCGTTCCAGTGCGATGCCGACGTAGTCATGACCATCAAAGTTCGGCCCCTGCAGGGCAAAGAACAGCTCGCCTGCCGCGAGCGTTCGGGTGTCGGTGCTGATGCCGGCGAATGCGCGATCCTCACCATGCAGTTCGGCCTGCATGCTGCTTGCCGCCCGGGATAGCGTATCGATCATGCCGATGCCTCCCTTGCTGCGAGCGCCTGGCGCGCGATTGCCAGGTCGGAGAACGCAACGCGTTCGCCGCTTGCTTCCTGGTAGTTCTCATGGCCTTTGCCGGCGACCAGCACGACGTCATTGTCGGCAGCCTGGTCGATCGCCCAGGCGATTGCTGCGGCCCGGTCTTCAATGATCTCAGCCGCAGCCGCTCGCGCCAGGCCGGCGATCATTTCGTTAATGATCGCGGCCGGGTCTTCGTTGCGCGGGTTGTCGCTGGTAATGACGATGCGATCGGCTCTGTGTTGCGCCGCTGCTGCCATGAGCGGGCGCTTGCCCGCGTCGCGATCGCCGCCACAGCCGAACACACACCAGAGCTTGCCGCGGCAATGCGGTCGCAGCGCGTTTAGCGCGCTTTCCAGCGCATCCGGTGTGTGCGCATAGTCAACGAAAACAGCGGGGCCATCCATGGCCACGCGCTGCATACGGCCGGGCGGCGCGGTCAGCTGCGACATGACGTCACAGGCCTGCTCCAGCGGCACCCCTTTTCTGAGCAGCAGGGCAAGCACAACCGCGGCGTTTGCCACGTTGAAATCGCCGGGAATGCGCAAGGTAAACTTGCCGGCGCCCCAGCTGCTGATGAACGAAACAACGGAGCCCTGCTCCGTTGCGACGACAGAGCGAACAAACAGGTACGGACGCCCGTTCGCGACGCGATCGAAATTGGTCGAGACCGTAACGACATCCTGGCCGCACATATCGGCGAGCTGTACGCCGTAGTCGCTATCGATATTGATGATGCGGTGTTGTGGTGCGCAGTCGGTAAAGAGCAGCGCCTTGCTCGCGAAGTAGTCGGCCATGTCGCCGTGATAGTCGAGGTGGTCGCGCGACAGGTTGGTGAACATAGCGGTATCGAAGCGCACCCCATCAACTCGTTTCTGCTTGAGCGCATGCGACGATACTTCCAGCGCGGCGAACTTCGCACCCTGGTCGACAAAATCGGCGAGCCGTGCCTGCAATTCGATGGCCGCCGGGGTTGTCATACCTTCCGCGCCGTCGATTTCGTCGACGCCGTAGCCGAGCGTGCCGAGGTAGCCACAGGACTCACCAAGAAAGCGTGCAGCCTGCGCAACCATCCAGGCAACCGTGGTCTTGCCGTTGGTGCCGGTAACACCGACGATACCGAGCGCCTCGGATGGGCTGCCGAAGAATCGATTCGCGATATCCCCAAGCTTCGCGTCGAGATTGTCGACCGCGATCGTGGGTACGCCAATGTCGCCGGGGTCGGCGCCCGTCGTCGCGTCCCACGCGACCGCGGATACGCCCGCCTGCGTCGCCTGGTCGACGAAATCGAGACCGTGCGACGTCATGCCCTGCACAGCAAGAAACAGGAATCCCTCGCCCAGTTTGCGGCTGTCGCTGGCGATGCCGGCGACGGGGATCGCGGGCGCATCAGAACAGCCCTGCAGCAGGTCAGCTAGAGTCGGCACCGGAGTCATGTGTTCGGCCGGCATGCTCATTGGCTCTCCATGCCGCTGGCCATGGCCTGCATGACGCTGCCCGGGTCGCGCACAGGCAATGCATCGGGCGGAACGGCGAGCAAGCGCAGCGATTCCGACATCACGTCCGAAAACACTGGCGCAGCCACATCGCTGCCGTAGTAGAGCTCGCCGCCCGGCTCGTCGATGACAACGACCGTCGCGAGGCGCGGATCGCTTGCCGGCGCAAGACCGGCGAAGATCGAAATGTATTTGTCCTGCGAGTAACCGCCCGTGGCGAACTTCCAGGCCGTGCCAGTCTTGCCCGCGACACGGTAGCCGTCAACGGCCGCCTTGGTGCCCGTTCCACCAGGCTGCACGACTTCCTCGAGCATGCGCCGCACCGAGTCCGCAGTATCAGGCGAGATCACGCGCTCGGTTTCCATCGGCTCATCCAGGGCGACCAGCGAGACCGGGCGCAGGTTGCCGCCGTTGCCGATCGCGGCATACGCCTGGGCAAGTTGCAATGGCGTGACTGAAATTCCGTAACCGTAAGCCAGCGTCGCCTGGCTGATGGGACGCCAGTTGCTGTAATGCGTCAGCATGCCGGCAGATTCGCCGGGAAACTGGCTGGCCGTCAGTTCGCCGAGGCCGAAGTGAGCCATCGTGTCCCACAGTTGGTCCGGCTGCAGCGTCATCGCAAGCTTGGTGATACCGACGTTCGACGACCGCGCGAGAATCGTGGTCAGGCTGACGCGACCCAGGTTGCGCGTGTCCTCGATCTTCTTCGGTCCGACGACAATGAAGCCGGGCGCAGTATCGACGATGCTCGACGGCCGGTACTGGCCACTCTCGAGGGCTGCGGCCATGATCAGCGGCTTGATGCTTGAGCCGGGCTCGAAAATATCGGTGATCGCGCGGTTGCGGTAACGCTCGGCCGCGAGCTGCGACCGGTCGTTCGGGTTGTATGTTGGCTGGTTGACCATGGCGAGCACTTCGCCGGTCTTGACATCGAGGACGACGATCGACCCCGAGCGTGCGTTGTGCGATTTGATCGCGCTCTTGAGCGTTCGGTACGCAAGGTATTGCAGGCGCAGGTCGATGCTCGTGCGCAGGTCTTTGCCGGGGTCCGGCGGGCGGATGCTCGCGACATTCTCGATCGGGCGGCCGAGGCGATCCTTGAGGACGCGCTTTGCGCCGGGCTCGCCGGCGAGCCAGGGGTCGAACGCGAGCTCGAGGCCTTCCTGGCCGATGTCGTCGATATTCGTGAAGCCGACAAGATGGCCGGTCACTTCCGATGCCGGGTAGTAGCGACGGTACTCGCGCTGCACGTTGACGCCGGGTAGCTTGAGAGCCAGCACCTCGCCCGCCTGGTCGGGGCTCAGGTGACGCTTCAGATACAGGAACTCTTTATCCATGCTGCGCGCAATGCGGCGCATGAGCATTTGCGAGTCGACGCCGAGCGTGCGCGCAAGCTGCGGGACGCTGTCGACGGCCGGTGCGAATTTTCGTGGGTTGACCCAGATGGAGTCGACCGGCGTGCTGATTGCGAGCGGCTCGCCGTGGCGGTCCGTGATCGTGCCGCGATGCGCCGAGATCGTCTCGGTGCGCAGGTGACGGGTGTCTGCCTGATCGACGAGAAAGTCTTTCTCGAGCACCTGCAGGTGTACGGCACGCGCAACCAGGGAAGCCGCCACGAGGCCGAAGAACACCGTGACGAGTGTCACTCTGCCAGTAAAGCGGCGTGCGATCTGCTGCTTGGTTTCGGCGCCTCGCCTCATGGCCTCTCGATTACGTAAATTTCGGTGGTTTCGGGGCGTACCAGCGACAGGTCGTCGGTTGCGACTTGCTCGATACGCGCATGCTGCGCCCAGGTGCTCTGCTCAATCTGCAGCTGGCCCCACTCGATATTCAGCTCGTCACGTTCATGCGTGAGCTGTTCGAGCTCGACGAACAACTTGCGCGACTCGTGCTTGGTGTAGACGAGCGCCATCGAGCTGATGACGCATACAACCGCAAATACGCTAACGAGCAGGAATGGCTGGCGCTTCGTCTGCATCAGTTGCGCACCGCCACGCGCAGGCGTGCGCTGCGCGCGCGCCTGTTCGCTTCAATTTCCAGATCGGTAGCCGTCACCGGTTTGCCGACTACGCTGAGTTTCGGCTGGAATTCCGCCGGAACGTTCGGCATGCCGCGGTACTGTTCGGACTCGCGCGCCGCGTCGCGCATGAAGCGTTTGACGATGCGGTCTTCGAGAGAGTGGAAGCTGATGACGCACAGGCGTCCGCCTTTCCGCATGACGTTGAGCGACTGCTGCAGGATCGACTCGAGCTGACCGAGCTCGTCATTAACGGCAATGCGGATAGCCTGGAAGGTCCTCGTCGCGGCGTGGATCTTCTCGCCGCGAGCGGGCCTGGCTTCCTCGACGATGCGTGCGAGCTGTGCGGTGCGTGAGATCGGCGTCTCGTCGCGCGCGTGCACGATCGCGCGCGCAATGCGCGCCGCGTGCTGCTCTTCACCGTATTGTCGCAATACCTGCTTCAACTCTCGTTCGCCCACAGCCGCCAGCCAGTCGCTGGCCGACGTACCTGAATCCGGGTCCATGCGCATGTCGAGCGGGCCGTCGCGCATGAAGCTGAAACCGCGTTCGGCTTCATCCAGCTGCGGTGAGGAGACGCCAAGGTCGAAGAGGAGTCCGTCGACTTTGCCGAGCAGGTTCCTTTCGCCAATGATTGTCTCAAGTTGCGCACTATCAGCCCTGACAAGTTCGAAACGCGAGTCTTCAGTAAGGAGTGCGGGCGCATTGGCAATTGCCTCCGGGTCGCGATCGATGCCGATCAGGCGTCCCATGTCACCCAGCTGTCGCAAGATTTCCTTACTGTGTCCCCCGCGGCCGAACGTTCCGTCGACGTAGCAGCCGTCTGGTTTTATTTGCAGTCCTTCGAGGACCGGCCCCAGCAGCACCGGCACATGCACGTTGCTGCTCATGGTTTGCAAGCGACCCTAGAACGCAATTGACTCGAGGTCAGGCGGCAACTCATCGTCGTCGTCCTGGCTGAGCCATGCATCGCGTTTTTCGTTCCAGGTCGCTTCATCCCACAACTCAAACTTGTTGCCCTGCCCGATCAGCATCGCCTGCCGATCGAGCCCGGCGAATTCCCGAAGCTCTTTCGAGACAAGAATTCGTCCGCTGCCGTCCATGTCGACCTCGGTCGCATAACCGACCATAATGCGCACGATTCGGCGGGCAGCCTTATTCATACTGGGCAGGCGCACGAGCTTGCGCTCGAGCTCTTCCCAGTCCGGCAGGGGGTAAACGAGCAGACAGTGATCCTTATCGACAGTGACGATGATCTGGCCATCACAACGGGCAGCAAGCCGCTCCCGGTACCGGGTCGGTATTGCCATACGCCCCTTGGCGTCCAACGTGACTTTGGTAGCCCCTCGAAACACGACTTTGCCGATGGCTGCCGAATTCGCTCTTCTGGCGCGAAATTCGGGCTAGCTGCCCATCTCCTCCCACTTTTATCCACTTTTCGACACTATAGGTAAGGCGTAACGCGAGCGTCAACCAACAATTCCGAATAATTGTTGTTCTACAGGGACTTAGGGGCGATACGGTGGCCCAATAAGGGCGAATTGTGGCAGGGACTGCGCAAGCAAAATCAGTGCCTTAGGGGTGGTTCTTAGAGAAGCCCTGAGAATTGGGTCGCGGAATGGCGACAACGCGCCGTTCAGGGGCCTTATTGGGCGGTTTGCGCATCCGCGGCATACTCGTACTGCGGATCGCAGGTGCTCGTATGCACGGGGAAGTTGATTTTCTGCAGCGCGGTGTCGAGCGCAGCGCTCATGGTACGGCCGATTTCGCTCTCAGCCCCCCACCAGTTGGTCTGGACCTCCTGGCCGCGATAGGTGCTGCGACGCTCTCCCCAGACGACCTCGATAACAACGACCCCGCTCAGCGTAACGTCGATGGGATTGACGTAGGCGCGCTTTAACGAAATCAGAAGGCCCTTTTCGGGAAGCTCGGTGTCCGTCATGCGTGTAGTCGCGTTGAGCTGCGCGGCAATGCCCTCGTCCAGCCACTCGAGTGCTGCATCGCTCTCGATGCGCATTCCGTAGAAATCGCGGCTGCGACGGGCGTCGCGAATCCAGATGCAGGGCGCATCGTCGGCGAGCGCTTCGGTGCGCTCGCCGCGATAGCTCATGTCAATCGCCTTGGGCTCGGCCGGCGGCGCACTGGCGCATGCGCCCAGCAGCACCGCGGCACAAGCCGTTACGATCGTTGGTCTTGCCATCATTCAGTCGAGGTAATCGGCAGCGAGTGCATGTGCCCCCACTGGGAGCGATAAATCTCGTTGTCATCGAGCCGACCGACGTCCTTGCCCTTCGTGACGAACGTCTGGCCATTCGCATTGACTGTGAAGTAGTCGTCTTCAGTTAGGGCCTTGGAATCCTCCGGAACCGTTGCGGTTTCCCAGTCATGGCGCAGCATGAACCCAAGGTGTGAAATCGACTGATCGAGGTACCGACTCAGAAGCTCAGGAGTCCAGGTCTCGCTGATCGCGAGTGCCAGCGGGATCGTCTCAGCCTTGGTCAGTTCTTCAATCTCGCTGTCGCGTGCCTTCTCGAGATCGTCTTTTTCATCCGGACGCGCCGCGATACGCTCGGCGTAGTTCTCTTCGAGCATGCCGACAAGTCTTTCTTTTTCACCATCGTCGAATGGACGTTGCACGAGCGCAACCTGCGGCGAGTAATAGGTAAACGAGCGCAGCGACTCAGGCCTGCGATTCCGGTCGTTACTCTTTGGCGTGCTACGCAGGTAGACACGCTGGTCCACGTTTACGCGGATCTGGTTGGCCGCAGGCGTCAACGCATAGTCAAAGTCGAGTACCACCACAGCCTCGGCCTCGCTCGCATTGAACGCGCTGTTGGCCACGTCATCAAAGCCAACCGAGGTCATCGCCTCATCGGCCTGGACCACAGCCCAACGCTCGCCATCACCAACCGCAGCAGATTGGGTCGCGGCTGAGAACAGGTCGTACTCGACCGTCATTTCGCGAACCACCTCGGCGAGGCGTTCCGCGCGAATTGCATTGCGCTTGTTGATCGCGGAGTCGATTACGGCGCCAACCAGCCCACCAATCAGGCCAAACTGCGCCGTGGCGGCCGACGAATCTGCAACGACGATCTGCACATCCATTTCTTCCTTGCTGAGGACAGGCGCGACGTGAATGGTAATCGGTTCCACACGCTCTGAGTGGTCGAATGTCGGTTTGTAACTGCCGGCGCAACCGGCCAGCGAGACTACCGCGACGGCAACAAGAAAGCGTTTCACAGATTGATCCCCTTATGCTGTTTTTTTTATGCTGGCCGCTGGAATGACAACGCGGCCTTGCCCACATGATCCCAGAAATGCGACGGACGCGCACGAACCGTTCGTGAGGTGAGAAAACCGGAGCCGGCAATAAGCCGGGTTCTGTCGAGGGCAATCATTCATCTGGGATAGCTGTCGCCAGCCATCTCAAGCAACCTACCCGGGAGTCCGTTCGGAACCGACGGCGGGCCGAAGCCCTACTCCCCTATTTGGTCTTGCTCCGGGCGGGGTTTACCGTGCCGCGAGCTGTTGCCAGTCGCGCGGTGCGCTCTTACCGCACCTTTTCACCCTTACCGACCGAGGTCGGCGGTATATTTTCTGTGGCACTTTCCGTGGGCTCACGCCCCCCAGGCGTTACCTGGCGCCCTGTCCGAAGGAGCCCGGACTTTCCTCCATAGCGAAGCTACAGCGATTGCCTGGCCGACTCCGGCTTTCTCGGGTCGCGCATTCTACACGATCATGCGGCGCGCGACGCAGGCGGCAGATTCAATCCGGATTTTTGAGTTTGAGTACACGCTCATAGAGCGCATTTTTCTTCTCGCCTGTGAGCTCAGCCGCGATCCTGGCAGTGTCCTTCGCGCTTAGTTTGTCACTTAGCAACTCAAGCAGGCGATCGGCATCGACGGACTGCCCGCCTGACGGGACGGCACCCGCAACGACAATTACGAACTCGCCCTTCTCCCGGACCTCGCCATCGCGAAGCTTGTCACGCAGAGTACCCAGCGGCGCTCTGACGCATTGCTCGTGCAGCTTGGTCAGTTCACGACCAATGAATGCATCGCGCTCGGCCCCAAATACGCTGACCAGCTCTTCAATACACTCGGCGATTCGATGCACCGACTCGTACATGACGATTGTGCGTTCCTCGGTAGCTAATGATTCAAGCCACTTGCGACGCGCTGACGCCCTGGATGGCACGAACCCCTCGAAGCAAAACCGATCGGTCGGCAGGCCCGCGGCCGAGAGGGCTGCCGTCACCGCGCTGGCGCCGGGTACCGGCGACACAGCCACACCCGCGTCATGCGCCGCGCGCACCAGCCGAAAGCCCGGATCGCTGACCAGCGGCGTTCCGGCGTCGCTGACCAGCGCCACATCTTTGCCACTTTGGAGTGCTTCAATGACCTTACCGACGACCTGTTCTTCGTTGTGATCGTGGAGCGCCAGAAGTGCCGGTTTTGCCCCAATAGTCGATAGCAATCGACCAGAGTGGCGGGTATCCTCGGCTGCTACGAGGTCCACCGATGCGAGCGTCTCGCGCGCCCGCGGTGCCAGGTCCTCGAGATTGCCAATCGGCGTCGCTACAACATACAAAGTGCCAGTCATCAGGCCACGAATCCGGTTACCACAACATGATCAAAACGCATCGACATCCTGCAACCGAAACACGCTCGCTGGCAAGCGTCCTTGTAGTGCTTGCCGGAGCGCTGGTCCTGTCCGGATGCGAGACGAGCGGGCTCGGCGGCCTCTCGGGGTCCGGCGAAAGCCGCGCCGAGCGCCTCGCCCGCAACGGTGATTTCGACGACGCCGCCGGCGCTTACATGGGACTGGCTGTCGATGCGGTCGGGAGCGAGCGCGACCGTTACACCCTGCTCGCCGTGGAAAACTACCTTGACGCCGGCGACGTTACACGCGCCCGCACGGCGTTTCGTGGCGTCGCCCGTCCCGCCGGCGGTGGCCTTGCCGCACTCTGGAACACCAATCGTGCAGCGCTCCACTTATATAACGGTGAGGCAGATGAGGCGTTGCAGCTGCTCGAGCCTATGAGCCGCCAACCGCTGTCACAGCGCGACCGACTGCGCGTCGAGGCGCTACGCGCGGACGCGTGGATTCAGAAGCAGGATCCTGCGCGGGCTGTCGAGCTCATGACACAGCGTGAATCCTGGGTTAACGACAGACTCGATCTCGAACGCAACCGCACGCGCCTTTGGCAAGGCCTGCTCGTCAGCAGCCCGACGGTGTTACGCAGTTCGGCCGAGACCTCTACCGACCCCGTCGTACGCGGCTGGCTGACCATTGGCTCGCTGGCCGCATCAACCGGTCAGCAGGGCGTCGGCTGGAGTAATGGATTCATGCGTTGGCGCGAACAGAACCCGGCTCATCCGGCGCTCATGATTCTTGGCGACCTCGATGTGTCGGAGCACCTGTTGCTCGAGTACCCGCGGCAGATCGCATTGATATTGCCCCTGACCGGCAACGCAGCAGCGGTTGGCAACGCCGTGCAGAACGGGTTCCTCGGCGCCTATTTTGCGACGGCGTCAGGGCTCGAGGACCGCCAGAGCGTGCGCGTCTATGACGTCAATGCGGAAGGTGGCGCTACCGCCGCCTATTCGCAGGCCGTCGCCGATGGCGCCCAATTCGTCGTCGGACCGCTTCTGCAGAGCGACGTCAATGCACTCGCCAACGACATTCTCGTACCCGTCCCCGTCCTGACGCTGAATTACCTGCCCGAGGAGTCGCTCGCGCCGCCCGGGTTGTACCAGTTCGGGCTGCTTCCGGAAGACGAAGCAATGTCTGCCGCACAGCGTGCCCTGCAGGACGGCCACAAGCACGGCGTAGTGCTCGCCCCGAACAACCCCTGGGGTCGGCGCCTCCTGACGAGTTTCGTGCGGGAGTTCGAAGGGCTGGACGGTGTGCTGCTCGACTACCGCATGTACACGCCCAACAAACAGGACTTCTCGGACGAGATCGAAACCCTCATGGGCCTGTCGGGCAGCGTGCAGCGCTACCGCCGCCTGCGCGCCAATCTCGGCACCAACCTGCAGTTTGACCCGCGCCGTCGCCAGGACACCGACTTCATCTTCCTGGCAACGGATGCGCCTACCGGTCGCTTGCTGAAGTCGCAGCTCAAGTTCCATTACTCGGGCGACATTCCCGTGTACTCGACGTCGTCGGTCAATGCGCTCGACGGCCGCTCGAACGCAGACCTCAACGGGGTCATGTTTGCCGATACCCCATGGGTCGTCGACCCGCAGCCATGGATCGAACAGCTGCCCGTGCAGTTTGACGAGTTCTGGCCGTCGGAGCGTCGACTCGCGCGCCTGCACGCCATGGGCTACGACGCCTACAACCTGATTGCATCGCTGTATGCTGCCCGCGGTGGGACGATGGCTGAAATTGATGGGGCGACCGGCACCCTGTTCCTTGACGCGAACGGCCGCGTTCATCGCAAGCTCGCGTGGGCGCAGTTCCAGGGCGGCGAAGTTGTTGCATTGCCGTCGGTAGACGAATTCGGCGGTCCGATCGAGGACGTCTCCGACGATGGCCAGGTTATCGACCCCGATGCCGCGGACGACGCGCCATGGAACGGCAGCGACGCACAGGAGCGGTAGGCGCCCACGCCGAACAGCGCGCATTTGACTACCTGAGAAATGCCGGGCTGCGCCCCGTAGCCCGCAACTTTCGCCGGCGCGGCGGAGAAATTGACCTGGTTATGTTCGACGATGACTGCCTGGCATTTGTCGAAGTTCGATTCCGGCAAACGGGCGGTTTTGCGGCACCCGGAGTCACCGTGGACCGGCGCAAGCAAAAGAAGCTGATTCGAACCGCGGCTCTGTTCATTACGCGGCACAGACACCTCGCTACCTGCACAATGCGATTCGATGTCGTATCGATCGTCGGCGACGACATCACATGGATACGCGATGCATTCCGCCCCGATGACTCGATGCTCTGAGCCCTGATAGAATTCGCTCAAACCAACCCGGAGATACCATGGACGCCCTGACCCGCGTACACGATCACTTTGCCGAGAGCATTGCCACCAAACAGACAGCCGCGGACGCGCTGGCCGAGAGCATCGCCGCAGGCGGTCGCGTTATGGCTGATGCCCTGCTCGCCGATGGCAAAATCCTGAGCTGCGGCAATGGCGGATCCGCTGCAGACGCGCAGCACTTCTCGTCCGAACTGCTGAACCGTTTCGAAATGGAGCGCCCGGGCCTGCCCGCAATGGCGCTGACTACGGATGCATCGACGTTGACCTCGATCAGCAACGATTACGCCTATGAAGAGATCTTCTCGAAGCAGGTGCGTGCGCTTGGTAAACCGCAGGACGTATTGCTCGGCATCTCGACGTCGGGCAATTCGGAAAACGTTATTCGCGCCATCGACGCGGCCCACGAGCGCGGCATGAAAGTCGTCGCATTATCGGGTCGCGATGGCGGCCGCATGGCCGACCTGTTCGAGGAAGGCGACGTCGAGATTCGCGTACCTGCGACGCGCACTGCACGTATCCAGGAAGTGCACCTGTTGGTGATTCACTGCTTGTGTGACTTGATCGATACGACACTGCTCGGCAATTAGATCGCACCTGTATCGGGGACGGTAACCTGAAGGGACGGAGTAAAGTTACTCCGTCCCTTCAGGTTACCGTCCCCGGCGTTTACTTGACGATGGTGAGGTGCGGACGCGACCGCGTCTCTTCGATCTCTTCGTTAAGTTCGGGCGGCTCCGTCTGCTCACTGTCATGCGAGAAGATCATGCCCTGCCCGGTTTCACGGGCATAGATGCCGAGAATCGACTTGATCGGAGCCCAGACATCGAACGGCACGCCACCAAAGCGCGCACGGAAGCTGACTGCATCGTTGGTGAGCTTGAGGTTATGCGCCGCTGATTCACTGATGTTCAGGATGATCTTCCCATCCTTCACGTGTTCGCTGGGCACAGCGACACCGTCAAACGACGTGTCGACCACGATGTGCGGCGTATGTCCGTTATCTGCCATCCATTCGTGCATGGCACGAACCAGGTACGGACGCTTGGAACGACTTGGGTTGCTCAATTTACTTCCAGAGCGGCTTGTCAACCTGCCCCGTACTTTACCACCGAAATCGGGGTCTGCGTGGGACTCGACATAACGTGAAAAGAAACCGGGAACGGAGTTCGGGGACAGTTAACCTATCTCTGTCGCTCGCGACAGAGATAGGTTAACTGTCCCCGAACTCCCCCGTATTTTCTAGAGGCGCATTTCCTGCTCGAGCTCGGTGAGGCTTTGCTGGAACGAGCGGCGGGCGAACACGCGATTCATGTACGACTCGATCGCTTCTGCTTCCTGACCCGAACCAAGATCGACACCGTACACCGGCAGGCGCCACAGGAGCGGCGCGATCGTGCAATCCACGAGCGAGAACTCTTCGCTCAGGAAATACGGCCGCGCGCCAAATAGTTCGGCGCTCTGCATGATGCTCTCGCGCAGCATCTTGCGCGATTTCGTGCCGAGCTTGCCGTCGCTCGAGTTTTCGGCCTCTTCCGCGATCGAATACCAATCGGTCTCGATACGGAACAGCGCGAGCCTGAACTGCGCGCGCGTAACCGGATCGACCGGCATCAGCGGCGGATGCGGGAAGCGCTCATCGAGGTACTCGATGATCACCCGCGAGTCGTACAGCGTCAGATCGCGATCAACCAGCGTCGGTACCGTGTGGTACGGATTCAGGTCCATCAGGTCCTCGGGCAGATCCGGCCCCGGGACGTTGGCGATTTCGATGTTGATGTTCTTCTCAGCCAGCACCAGGCGCGTACGGTGGCTGTGAATGTCCGTCGGACGCGAAAACAGCGTCATAACCGAGCGTCGGTTCGCTACTACTGCCATTACTCGACGTCCTTCCAGATAGCTTTCTTGAGTTGTGCTGCAATCACGAAGAAGAAGATCAGGAACATGATCACCCAGACGCCGAGCTTGCGGCGATCCTGGCGAATCGGCTCCGCGATGAACGCAAGGAAATTAGTCGTGTCACGCACGAAGTCATCGTATTCCTCGGCACTCAGCGAACCCGGCGACAGCTGCTCGAAACCGACAAACGTCGTCGTCGTGGAGCCGTCATCGTTTTCATGACTCTCGAAGTTTGCCTTCTGGTAACCCTGCAACTCCCACAGTACATGCGGCATGCTGGTACCGGCCAGCACCGTGTTGTTCACACCGGTCGGGCTGTCGGGCGACACGTAGAAGCCCTTCAGGAAACTGTAAACGTAGTCAGCGCCCTTGGCACGCGCCATCAAAGACAAGTCGGGTGGCGCCGTACCGTACCAGCGAGCTGCATCGTCGGCCGGCATCGCGGACTGAATCGTCTCGAAGGTCTTCTCGGCGTTGAACATGAGGTTCTCGATGAGCTGCTCCTCAGACAATTCGAGATGCTTGCCAATCGTGTTGTAGCGCACGTACTGCGCCGAGTGGCAACCCGAGCAGTAGTTCATGAAATTGCGTGCGCCGCGCTGCAGCGAGGCAATGTTGTCCGGGTCGATGTGCGATGCTTCTAGGTCAGCGCCGCCGCCAGCCGCCTGGCCCTGCGTCGCAACGAAGCACATACCCAGCGCCAGTACGCTGGCGATCTTCTTGAGCTTATCCATGGTAAACCACCCTCTCCGGCACGGGCTTGGTCTTATCCTTGGCCGTGTAATAAGGCATCAGCAGGAAGAACGCGAAATACAGCACGGAGAAGATTCGCGCGAGCATGACGTAAACGCCTTCCGCAGGCTGCAGACCGAGCCAGCCCAGCATCAGGAAGGAGATAACGAAAATCGTCAGCGCCGTCTTGTACATCCAGCCGCGGTAGCGGATCGAACGTACGCGGCAGCGATCCAGCCAGGGCAGGAACACCGGCAGCACCACGGACAGTCCAAACAGCACGAAGCCCCAGAACTTGTCGGGCACCGCACGCAGGATTGCGTAGTACGGCGTGTAATACCACACGGGCGCGATGTGCTCCGGCGTCGCCGTCATGTTGGCGGGCTCGAAATTCGCGTGCTCAAGGAAGTATCCGCCCATCTCAGGCGCGAAGAACACGACTGCCGCAAAAATCATCAGGAACACGATGATCGCGACCAGGTCTTTCGACGTGTGGTGCGGATGGAACGGAACGCCGTCAACCGGCACACCGTCCGGGCCCTTGTTCTTCTTGATCTCGATACCGTCCGGGTTGTTCGAGCCAACCTCGTGCAGCGCCACGATGTGAACGAACACCAGTCCGATCAGCGCCAGCGGCAGGACGATCACGTGCAGCGCGAAGAAGCGGTTCAGCGTGATATCCGAAATCGAGTAGTCACCGCGAATGAATTCGACGAGTGCGTCACCGACGACCGGGATCGCGCCGAACAGCGAGATGATCACCTGCGCGCCCCAGTAGGACATCTGGCCCCACGGCAGCAGGTAACCGGCAAAGCCTTCGGCCATCAACACGAAGAAGATCAGCATGCCGATCAGCCAGATCAGCTCACGCGGCTTCTTGTAAGAGCCGTACAGCATCGCGCGGAACATGTGCAGGTACACGACGATGAAGAAGAACGATGCGCCGGTCGAATGCATGTAGCGAATCAGCCAGCCCCATTCGACGTCACGCATGATGTACTCAACCGAGGCGAACGCTTCCGCAGCCGACGGCTTGTAGTTCATCGTCAGGAAGATGCCCGTCAGCAACTGGATCGCCAGGACGACGAACGCGAGCACGCCGAACACGTACCACCAGTTGAAGTTCTTCGAGGCGTAATACTTGGTGACGTGGTGCTCCATCGTTTTTGTAAACGGGAAGCGATCGTCAATCCACTTCATGAGGCCGCCTTTGGGCTTGCCTACTTCTGCTTCGATTCTCGACATTATGCTGCTCCCGAATCCTGGCCGATCAGGATCAGGTCATCCCTGACGAATCGGTGCGGCGGAACCCGCAGGTTGCTCGGCGCCGGTACGCCTTTATACACGCGACCGGCGAGATCGAACTTGGAGCCATGGCACGGGCAGAAAAAGCCGCCCCCCCAGCCTTCAGCCGGGCGCACCTCGAAATCCTCGAGCGGCGCGCAACCGAGATGCGTGCACGAGCCTTCCACCACGAGATACTCGGGCTTCAGAGAACGCGTGTCATTGGCCGCGTAGTCGGGCTGATGATCGGCGAATTCCGTCGAGTCAGGATCACGCAGATTGTCGAGGCCCTCGGGGAGCTTCGCGAGCATTTCGTCGCTGCGTCGCAGAACAAAGACGAGTTTGCCGCGCCACAGTACGCGCACCATCTCACCCGGCTGCATCGAACCGAGGGGAACTTCAACCGGGGCGCCAAGCGCCTGGGCGCGGGCGCTGGGCTTCAGCGAGGAAAGAAACGGAACCGCGACGAACCCGGCGCCCACGGCACCGGTCACTACAGTCGCGACGGTAAGAAAATGACGCCTATTGCGATCAAGGTCGTCTTCGGTCATCAGGCACTCCCACTAAGCCGCTCTCCGTGGCGGCCTCGATGTCAGCTTTGCTTTGTTTCGATAATGGTAGATTTGCAGCAAACCCGGTTTGCCGTCAGGATGACGGTAGCCCCGGACCTAGGTGCGGAATCCCGGCGCATTATACACGCGGCCAATTGAAATTGGCTAGGTTGAAACTCCAGACGATCGAGGTATCAGGTAAGGCAAGTGGCGGATCTCAAGTCAGCCCTGGTATTCGTTTTGCAGTCGATCGTCGTGGGTTTGGCGGTCGCATTCCTCGTCGTACTGGTTAGACCCGATCTGATGCCGGGCGTCGAGAGCGGCGGTCCGGCCAGCTATGCCGACGCCGTAGCCCGCAGCGCCCCGTCGGTCGCCAACATCTACACCAAGCGCCTCGTCCAGGAGAGCGACGCAACCACGAATCGAACCCGGTTCCGCATCGATACAGCCGAGGCCTCAGCTGTCCTGATCGACGACGAGGGCTACCTGGTTACCAATTTCCATGTCTTCGAGGACGAGCCGACCGAGACCCGGGTCCAGTTCGCCGACGGCCGCATCGCAGTGCCCGAAATCATCGGCTATGACGCCGAGACCGACCTGGCCCTGCTAAAAGTCAATTTGCCCGACCTCAGGCCAATCGCGATGGCGCGGTCCGATGACCTGCGCATCGGCGACGTAGTGCTCTCGATAGGCAATCCTTACGGACTTTCAACCTCGGTCACGCAGGGCATCGTCAGCGCGACCGGTCGCAACCTCTACCAGCTCGTGACCTTTGCCAACTTTATCCAGACCGATGCCGCTATCAATCGCGGATCCTCGGGAGGGGCGCTCGTGAACAGCCGCGGCGAGCTCGTCGGCATCAACGCGGCGATTCTCGTCGAGGATTCCAATACCGAGGGCATCGGCTTTGCCATTCCGGTCGACCTCGTGCGCGGCGTTGTCGAGCAGATCAAACTGCACGGCCGTGTGATTCGCGGCTGGATGGGCCTGACGCCCGACGACCTGACCGATGCAGAGCGCATTGCGAACGGTATCGACAACGGCACCGGCATCATCCTCATGGAGGTGTTCGAGGGGAGCCCGGCGGCAGCGGCCAACCTGCGCGTCGGTGACATCATCTTCGAAATCAACGGTGAGCCGATCTATTCGCAACGCCAGGCGCTGCTGATCTCGGCGAGCACATCACCCGGCGACCGTGTCGACGTCGTCGGTATTCGCGACGGCGAGCGCTTCACGACCACGGTGACGGCCGGCGAACGGCCGCTGGGGGTCTACGAACCCGTCGAATAAGCGGCCGTCACGCGACGCGCTGGATTGATGCGCCCAGCTGGCGCAGCTTCTCCTCGATGCGCTCGTAACCGCGATCGACGTGATAAATACGGTCGACAACGGTTTCACCGTCCGCCGCGAGCCCCGCCAGCACCAGGCCGGCCGATGCGCGCAGGTCGGTCGCCATGACCGGCGCGGCGTCCAGCTGCTCAACGCCCGTGCAAATCGCGGTGTGTCCTTCGAGCTGGATGTCCGCGCCCATGCGCTGCATCTCGAGGACATGCTGGAAACGATTTTCAAAAATCGTCTCGGTGATCGTGCCAACCCCGTCCGCAACCGCATTCATCGCACAGAACTGCGCCTGCATATCGGTCGGAAATGCCGGGTATGGCGCGGTACGGATATCGATCGCCTGCGGGCGCTTGCCTTGCATGTCGATTTCGATCCAGTCGGTGCCGGTTTCGATTTTGGCACCGGCCTCACCCAGCTTGATGAGAACGGCCTCCAGCGTCTCGGGCGCCGTGTTGACCGCTCGGACTTTGCCGCCTGTCATGGCCGCGGCGACAAGATAGGTGCCAGTCTCGATCCGATCGGGGAGAACACTATGGCTCGTGCCACCGAGCGACTCGACGCCCTGCACGACGATCGTGCTGCTGCCGGCGCCTTCGATCCTGGCGCCCATTCCAGTCAGGAAGTTGGCGAGGTCGGTGATCTCCGGCTCACGCGCGGCGTTTTCCAGGACTGTTTCGCCGTCCGCGAGGACCGCAGCCATGAGCAGGTTCTCGGTGCCGGTGACCGTAACGGTGTCGAATACGATATGGGTGCCCCGCAGCCGGTCGGCACGCGCCTTGATGAAACCATCCTCAACCGTGACTTCCGCGCCCATCGCCTGCAGACCCGCCACGTGCAGATTCACCGGGCGCGCACCGATTGCGCAGCCGCCCGGAAGCGAGACGTCGGCCGCGCCGAAACGTGCCACGAGCGGCCCGAGGACGAGAATCGAGGCCCGCATTGTTTTGACCAGTTCGTAAGGCGCCTGCAAGCGGTCGACCGCCGATGCATCGATTTCGACCCCCGCCGTGTCGTCGACGGTCACCTCGGCGCCCATCATTTGCAGCAACGACAGCATGGTCGTGACATCTTTTAGATGCGGCACATTGCTGACCGTGACCGGCTTCGTTGCCAGCAGCGTGCCCGCGAGGATCGGCAGCGCCGCATTCTTGGCGCCGGAAATCCTGACGGTACCGTCAAGTCGCGCACCGCCCGTGATTGCAAGCTTATCCAATTGCGTCGCCCCCGGCCTCACGCCACTCCTCGGGCGTCAGTGCCTTGATGGACAGCGCGTGGATCTCGTTGCCGACGAGGCTTCCAAGGCACTTGTAGACCATCTGGTGACGGGCGATCGAGCGCTTGCCTGCAAACTCGGCCGCAACGACGACAGCGTCGAAATGGGTATTATCAGGGCTCATAACGCGGACGATCGCGCCGTCAAAGCCGGCCTCGATCAATTGAGTGATTTGTGCAGGATCCATGGGTGCCACAAGCGCGTAAACTTAAAGGGCGCGCAGTGTACCGCGTGAATGAGCGCGGCCCAACCCGGCGCGCCGAATTGTGTATGATAGCCGGCCATTTCGCCGACCGCGTTTTATGCTCGTAAACATCCTTCTCGTTGTTGGCGGCCTTGTGCTCCTGATCTGGGGCGCAGACCGCTTTGTCCACGGTGCCGCCGCCACTGCGCGCAACATGGGTATCGCACCCCTGCTGATCGGCCTGACCGTGGTGGCGTTTGCGACTTCCGCGCCCGAGATTCTCGTGTCGGTCGTTGCGGCACTGCAGGGAGAGCCGGGGCTCGCTTTCGGCAATGCGATCGGCTCGAACATCGTCAATATCGGTCTCGTCCTGGGCCTGACCGCGCTGATCCGGCCGATCCGGCTCGAATCCGCCACACTGCGTCGCGAAATGCCGGCGCTGCTCGCTGTGACTCTGCTCACGGTCTCGCTGTTCCTCGATACGTTTCTGAGTCGCATCGATGGCATCGTGATGCTGACAGGCCTGGTTATCGTCATGGTGTGGCTGGCGCGCCTCGGTCTGCGCTCCGCGGCTACCGACCCGATCGCCATGGACTACGAAGCGGAGATTCCGACCGACGTATCGATGCCCATGGCAATCGTCTGGCTTGCGGTTGGCTTTGGCACGCTCCTGGTCGGCGCAGACCTGCTGGTCGATGGCGCAATCGGCATCGCGAAGATGCTCGGCGTCTCCGAGGTCGTGATTGGCATCACAATCGTGGCCTTCGGTACCAGCCTGCCGGAGCTGGCCGTGTCCCTGGCCAGCGCGCTCAAGGGCGAATATGGCCTTGCGATCGGCAATATCGTCGGCTCCAATATCTTCAACCTGCTCGCCGTAATCGGCGTAGCGGCGACGATTCAGCCGGCTGTAATGGCTGAAGATGTCCTGTCGCTGCATATCTTCGTCATGGTCGCCTTCACGCTGGTGCTGTTCGCCATGACCTACGACTACGACGGCAAGGGGCAGCTATCGCGCATGGAGGGCCTGGCGCTGTTCCTCGCCTACATCGCCTACGACGGTTACGTGATCGCCCAAAACATTTAGAATACGGCGATTGACCACGGCCCGGGGCAAACATGCCTGACCAGCTGACCAACGACGAACTGCTCGCGCTCGCCGCAGACGTCATCGACATCGAAGCGCGCGCAGTCGACGCGCTCAAGTCCCGTCTCGACGAGAACTTCGTCGCCGCCTGCGAGTTGTGCCTCGACACACCGGGACGCGTGGTCGTCACGGGCATGGGCAAGTCGGGGCACGTCAGCAACAAGATTGCGGCGACGCTTGCATCGACCGGCACGCCCGCCTTTTTCATGCACCCTGCCGAGGCCAGCCATGGTGACCTCGGCATGATTACCGCGCAGGACCTCTTGATCGCAATTTCCTATTCCGGGGAGACCCACGAGGTGGTAACCATCCTGCCCGTCGTCAAGCGCATGGGCGCGAAGCTGCTGTCGATCACGGGCAACCCGCGCTCGACCATGGCGCGCGAAGCCGACGTGCACCTGGATATCAGTGTCGCCGAGGAAGCCTGTCCATTGAACCTGGCGCCGACGGCAAGCACCACCGCAACATTGGCAATGGGCGACGCCCTTGCCGTCGCCCTGCTCAAGAAGCGCGGCTTCACGGCCGAGGACTTCGCGCGATCCCATCCGAGCGGCAGTCTTGGCAAGCGCCTGCTGCTGCGAGTCGCTGATGTCATGCACACAGGCGACCGCGTCCCCGCCGTGAGCGCAGACGTAACGCTGCGTGACGCCCTGCTCGAGATGACCGACAAGGGTCTTGGCATGACGGCAATCGTGGATGATGCACGGCAGTTGCTCGGCATCTTCACGGACGGCGACCTGCGCCGCACGCTTGATGCGGGCGCCGACATCCGCAGCACCAAGATTCGCGACGTGATGCACAGGGAGTGCAAGACGGTCAACCAGGAGATCCTGGCAGCCGAAGCGCTGCACATCCTGGAAGAAAACAAAATTACGGCGCTGCTTGTCACCGGTGACGATAATGCGCTCGTCGGCGCACTGAATATCCATGACCTGTTCCGTGAGGGCCTGATGTGAGCAGCGCACTCGAGCAATTGGGCAGGGTTGCGTTGGTCGCCTTCGACGTCGACGGTGTGTTTACCGACGGCCGTTTCTATCTCGCCGACGATGGCACCGAGACCAAGGCGTTTCATACCCAGGACGGTTACGGCGTGCGGCGTCTGCTCGAATCGGGTGTCGCAGTGGCGGTCATCAGCGGCCGGCGTTCAGGCGCGGTGGAGAAACGCATGGCCGAACTCGGGGTGGCGCACGTGATCCTCGGCAGCAAGGACAAAGTCGCCGCGCTGGACGATTTGTGCGTTGCGCTGGGTATCCAGCCGGCGGATTGCGCCTATGTCGGCGACGACCTGCCGGACCTGCCCTTGCTGGAGCATGTCGGCGTCTCGTTTGCCGTCGCCAATGCGGTCCCGCTCCTGCAGGAGCGCTGCGACTACGTGACGACACGGCCGGGCGGCTTCGGGGCCGTCCGCGAGATCTGCGATCTGGTCGTGGACGCTCGCACGAACTGATGAGCGCCCGCACAATCACGCTCATCGTCGTCCTGACGGCCGCGGCACTGGCCAGCTGGTACCTCGCGCGCAGCAATCGGCCTGCGGATGCGGACCAGCTGCCTTATGACCCTGAGCATCGCGGTTACTACCTCAAATCGGCGCGTATTCTTGGCACGGGCCAGGATGGCAAGCTGCTATACGAGATTGAGGCCGAGCACGCGGTACAGGAAGCGCGCGACCGAATCGAATTTACCGACGTGCGAGTTCGCTATTCGCCGGGCACGGAGGTGCCGTGGATCGTGCATGCCGACGCAGCAACTTTGCGCGAGGGCAATCCGCGTATCGCATTGCGCGGCCACGTACGAGCCTATGGCAAAACCGGCGACGACCAGGACACGGAGATTCGCACCCAGTACCTGGAACTCGATGCAGAGCGTTATGTCGCAGAGACAGATGAGCGCGTGCAGATTCGCATAGGCGCGCGGAGCCTGACTGCGACAGGCATGCTAGCATCGCTCAACGACAATCGGCTCGAACTGAAGTCCAACGTTCGCGGGAAGATCGCACCCTAGACAATGATACTCATACGCATAACCGAAACGCTGCGAACAGGCCTCCTGGGCCTGTTGCTAATGCCGTGCCTTGCATACTCGCAGATCAACGATATGGACATGCGGCTGCCGATGGATATCGACGCGGACAACACGACCATCGACGGCAAGAATTCGATGATCATCTTCAACGGACTGCGCCTGTCGCAGGGCCGCGTCAGCATCCAGGCCGACGAGGGTCGTGCGACCCGCATGGAACTCGAGGACAGCTACTGGCAATTTGCGGGCAATGTCGTCATCGAAGTCGGCGCCGGTCGCATCGAGTGCGACAGTGCCGAGCTGTTTTTCGATGAGTTCCAGCTCAAACAGGCAATCGTGACGGGCTCACCGGCGATCTACGATCTCAAGCGCCCTGGCACTGAGGAAGTTACGCACGGCGAAGCCGGGCGTCTCAACTACGATGTAGCAGCCGGAGTCATCGAGTTTTCCGACCAGGCAAGCATTACCGAGGGCGGCAACCAGATCTCGTCCAACATGCTCGTCTACAACATTGCTGAGCAGCGCATCAACGCGGACTCGTCCGGCGATGACGACGACCGCGTACGCATCACGTACACGCCAGCCAACGGCATCGACCCGACGGCGACCAATGACGATACGGATGACGCCGACGAGGATAGCGACGCTCCATGAGCATCCTTAGCGCGCACGATATTTCGAAGAGCTACAAGCTCCGCAAGGTCGTCAAGAGCCTGTCGCTCGAGATCAAGAGCGGCGAAGTTGTCGGCCTGCTCGGCCCGAACGGCGCCGGCAAGACAACCGCGTTTTACATGATTGTCGGACTTGTCGCCGCCGACGGCGGCAAGATCCTGCTGGACGGCAAGGACCTGACGGCCGAGCCCATGCACCGTCGAGCGCGCATGGGCGTCGGTTATCTGCCGCAGGAAGCGTCGATTTTTCGCAAGCTGACGGTCGAACAGAATATTCTCGCGATCCTGGAGAATCGCCAGGACCTGGATCGTGCCGGTCGCGAAGAGGAACTGGAAAAGCTGCTCGACGAACTGCATGTCGGGCATGTGCGCTCCAGCCTCGGCATCAGCCTGTCGGGCGGCGAGCGGCGCCGCGTGGAAATTGCGCGCGCACTGGCGGCCGACCCGCTCTTCGTACTGCTGGATGAGCCGTTCGCAGGCGTCGATCCGATTTCCGTACTCGACATCCAGCGCATCATCCGTCACCTCTGCGAGCGCGGTATCGGCGTACTTATTACTGACCATAATGTCCGCGAGACGCTGGGCATCTGCGGTCACGCCTATATCCTGAGCGATGGCACCCTGATTGCCGCAGGCTCTCCGGAAGAAATTCTCGAGAATCAGCACGTTCGAGAAGTGTATCTCGGACAGGAATTCAAACTCTGAGGCACACTGTACAAACTCACATATTGAGCGCCGTTGTGGCGCCCAAATACTAATTCAACAGGCTGCTAGAAACGGGCAATGCTGAAACCTTCGCTGCAGTTAAAACTCGGTCAGACCCTGACCATGACGCCGCAATTGCAGCAGGCGATCCGGCTCCTGCAGCTGCCGGTTCTCGACCTCAATGCGCAGATCCAGGAGGCGCTTGAAGAGAACATCATGCTGGAGATGGAGGACCTGCCCGACGTTCCGTCCACCAGCGCCGAGACGACGGCCGAAGTTGAAACCATCAAGGCCGACGAGTTGTGGCAGACGCGCGCCGCCGAACGCATCCAGGATGGCGGCTGGAATGGCGAAGGGCGGCCCATCACCGAGTTTGCTGACGAATCCGGCCAGTCGCTGCGCGATCACCTGCTGTGGCAGCTCGAGATGGAACATTTCTCGCCTCGCGAGGTGATTATCGGCGAGGCGATTGTCGACTCGATCAATGATGACGGTTACCTCGAGGCGGATCTCGACGAGATCCTGGCGAGCCTTGACGAGGAACCTGCGGTTACCGAGCGTGAAGTTGAGAGGACGCTAACCAAGATCCAGCGGCTCGACCCGATTGGTATTGGCGCTCGCTCGCTGTCCGAGAGCATTATCCTGCAGCTCAGCCAGCTCGACTGGCAGACGCCCGGGCTGCAGCTGGCGATCGAGATCGCCGGCGAAAGCCTCGATCTCGTTGCCAGCCGCGACTACGGCGAGTTGCGCCGCAGCCTGCGGGTCACAGAGGACGATTTGCACGATGCGCTCGCGCTGATTCGCGCCTGCAATCCGCGCCCGGGCAATGCTGTCAGCCCACCTGCCGCCGAATACGTCATTCCGGACGTGTTTGTGCGCAAGATCGACAACAAGTGGCAGGTCGAAATCAGTCCGACCGGCATTCCGCGCCTGTCAGTGAACCAGACCTACGCGAAACTGTTGCGTGGCAGCGGCGAACATGCCGCACTCAAGACGCAATTGCAGGAAGCCCGCTGGCTGATTCGCAGTCTCGAGATCAGGAACGAGACATTGATGAAGGTTGCGACGAGTATCGTCAAGCGCCAGGTCGAATTCCTCGAACATGGCGACGAGGCCATGAAGCCAATGGTGCTGAGGGACATCGCCGAGGAAATCGGCATGCACGAATCGACGATCTCTCGTGTCACGACCAGCAAGTACATGCACACCCCGCGCGGCGTGTTCGAGTTCAAGTACTTCTTCTCCTCGCACCTGTCCACCGCAAGCGGCGAGGACCAGTCCTCGACCTCGGTTCGCGCAAAAATCCGCAAACTGATCAGTGCCGAGAACCCGGCCAAACCTCTCTCCGACAGCAAGATCACCAACTTACTGAAGGAGGAAGGGATTTCAGTTGCGAGACGCACGGTCGCGAAGTACCGTGAAGCCATGAATATTCCCTCGTCCAGCGAACGCAGGGTTCGCGAGACAAGGTAATCGGTAGGTAGGACTCACTACATGAGGGAGGACACACCCGCTGTTATCCTGACCCCCAGGCAAAACCACAATATGGGAGACCATTATGCAGTTGAATGTTTCAGGCCATCATGTCGAAGTAACCGAGTCCATGAGGGACTACGTCGGAGCAAAAGTAGATAAGATCGCCCGGCACTTTGACATCGTGTCTGACATCAAATGTACCCTGACCGTCGAAAAGCTCCAGCATAAGGCTGAAGCTACCGCCAGCGTCAATGGCGGCACCATTTACTGCGATCATGTAGAAGAGGACATGTATGCAGCCATCGACGGACTTGTCGATAAACTCGAACGACGCGTACGCAAGTACAAGGAAAGGCTCGTCGATCACCACGCGCGAGACAAACACAAATCACGGTTCGCCTGAACCAGGCAGCCGGCGCGGCCAACACCGCGCCGGCTTTCTCACCTCCCCTTCCACTACCATGTTGCTGCAAGAAATAATCAAGCCCGACGGTGTCCTGTGCAATGCGACTGCGCGCAGCAAGAAACACTGCCTCGAAATACTCAGTGAACTCCTGGTTCGCAATCACGCGGATATCGCCAGCGATGACGTGTTCGAATGTCTTGTCGATCGCGAACGTCTCGGCTGCACCAGTCTCGAAAAAGGTGTCGCTTTCCCGCATTGCCGTGCCGCCGGAATCGAGGCAAGCACCGGCGTGTTGATAAAACTGTCGGAGCCGGTCGACTTCGATTCACCCGATGGCGAACTGGTCGACCTGATCTTCGGGATGGTACTGCCGACGGACATTGACGAGAGCCATCGGGCAGACGTCCGCCTGGTCACTGAGCTGCTCGGCGATGAAAGCCTGCGCGCGCGACTGCGTGAGATGAACAGCAGTCGCGATCTCTACGATGCTTTGATCAATGGTGCGGAACTGACATGCCAGGCGAACTGCGCCTGATTATCGTCAGCGGACTCTCCGGCTCAGGAAAGTCCGTCGCCCTGCACGTACTCGAGGACCTCGGCTACTACTGCATCGACAACCTCCCCGCCGGCTTGCTGGTCTCCGCGGTTGACGAGGTTCGACGGCGTGGCGACGGTGGCGAAATTCGCCTCGCGGTCGGTATGGACGCCCGCAATCCGCCCGACAGCCTCGTCGAATTCCCCGACGTACTGCACGAATTGCGGCAACAGGGCGTGCAAACTGAAATAGTTTTCCTGCACGCCAGTGACAGGATTCTGTTACAGCGATACCGCGAATCGCGCCGCCGGCACCCGTTGGCCGAACAAGGCGGGCCGCTGCGCGCCGCGATTGAATCGGAGCGTGCGATTCTCGCCGAGATCGAGTTATCGGCCGACCTCGTAATTGATACGTCGGATACGAGCATCTACCAGCTCGCCGATGTCATTCGCTCGCGTGTCGATCGCCGTGAAACCGAAACGCTGTCCGTTCTGATCCAGTCTTTCGGCTTCAAGTTCGGGATCCCGGCAGATGCCGATTTCGTGTTCGATCTGCGCAGCCTGCCCAACCCGTACTGGACCGTGGAGTTACGCGGCCTGACCGGCCTCGACGACGAGGTGCGAGACTTTCTCGACGGGCAAGACGTCTTTACGTTGATGTTTGAAGACATCGCGGTGTTTCTCGAGCGTTGGGTGCCGCATTATGAACAGGCCAGTCGCGGCTACATGACAATCGCGATCGGCTGCACCGGCGGTCAGCATCGTTCGGTCTACATGACGGAGAAACTCGCAACGCGATTGCAAGCGCTGCACAAACCGGTGCTTACGCGTCACAACGCGCTCCCTGAGCACCAGCTCAATCAGGGCTGAGCGCACTAAGGTCGCGACGAATCCAGCCGGGCGCAAACAGCCGCGGGACCTCGGCCCCGGTCACGAACGCCAGTAGCTCATCCTTCACATTCATGGCATCGCGGTATCCAAGCTGGATCAGCTCACGCGTGTATGCCTGCTCGAACAACAGGAAGCTCAGCAACTTGTTCTCACCCGGACTCTTGCCGCCAACGCCGCGCAATAGCGCACGAATTGCGAATGGCAGTTCAGCACGATGTTTCTCGGCTACGATGCGCAGGTCTTCGCTCGGAACGATCAGCATCGTATCGATCGGTCGCATTTCGGTATCGCCTATGGTCACGGTATCGCCGGGTACTGCATCCAGCATTTCGTTGATCCGTGTGATGCGCTCAAGGTCTGAATACAGGCCATCCATGAACAGCGTGTCCAGCATGTAACCCGCGATCTGCGCGAAGCTCGGCGGCTCGCCCACTTCGGGCGGCGGCTGACCACCGGTCTCGTCACGGATGCCGATGACGAGGATGCGATCTGCGCCGAGATGCACAGCGGGACTCAGCGGCGTCGCCTGCCGCATCGCGCCATCGCCGAAGTACTCGGTACCGATACGCGTTGGCGGAAAGACATAAGGGACGGCGATGCTCGCCATCAAGTGGTTGAGATTCAGCTCGGTATTGAGGCCGAGTCTCCGGGTGCGCTCCCAGCCCGGCTGTTCGGCGCCGGCCTCGAAGAACGTGGTCGAACGCGCGGTCGCGTACCCCGCTGCGGTCACTGCGACTGCGTCGAGATGCCCGGCCTCGATGGCGTCCCGAATGCGTGGGAAATGCACGTTGCGGCTCAGGAGCTGGCGTAACGGCGCATTATCAAGCAGCGACTTCGGCATGCCGACGAGCCATCCCGCGAGCGCGACCGCCGACATCCAGTGCAGGCTGCTTTTCAGCATCGTCAGGCGATCGGTCTTGTAAACGTGATGACAGCGAAAATGCGCCCACACGCGCTCCAGTTCGGCGACAGCCGTACGCAATTTATGCGCGCGGGATGCCAGAACGACGGAATTGACGGCGCCGGCGGAAGTGCCGCTGATAACCGGGAAAGGGTTGGGCGCATTACGCGGGAGGAGTTCAGCGATCGCCTTGAGAACGCCGACCTGAAAGGCGCCGCGAGCGCCGCCACCTGGCAGTACGAGCGCTGATTTCGGGTCGTCCGGGCTTCCGTGCATAGGCTGGGCAAACACTTACGTAGTCGTCGTGAGCTTCGTATTATAATGCGCATCGACAAATCGGACCTCGACTATGACGCGAAAAATTTCTCTGGCCATCGTTACGCTGGCCGCCGCAATCACGTTCGGCTTTACTTCGCTCGGTATGGCAAACGATGGCGTAGTCGTTGGTTCGAACGCGCCGGATTTCGAGTTGTCGGACCAGGACGGCCAGCTGCACTCGCTCGAGGACTACCGCGACCGGTGGGTCGTGCTGTATTTCTATCCCAAGGATGAGACGCCCGGCTGCACCACCGAGGCGTGCGAATTCCGCGATAATATTTTTGCGTTCAATGACTTAAACGCACAGATCCTCGGCGTATCGCTCGACGACGTCGAATCGCACAAGGCCTTTGCCGAGAACCACGGCCTGCCGTTTCCGCTACTGGCTGATGTCGAAGGCGCCGCGTCGAGCGCGTATGGCGTGAAGACACGCATGTTCGGGATGGAAGTCGCGAAACGACAGACGTTCATAATCGCGCCGGACGGAACGATTGCGAAGCACTACGAAAAGGTGAACCCTGCCGAGCATTCCAAACAGGTGCTTGCCGATCTCGAAGAGCTCGGAGCTCCGTAGCCTCCTACACGAGTCAATGCAACTCGCGAATCGCGTCATCCAGCCCGCGGATCGTTAGTGGATACATCCGCTCATCCATGATCTCGCGGATCAGCTTCGTCGACGGCGTGTACTCCCACCGTCCTTCCGGTTCCGGGTTCAGCCACACAGCTTTCGGGTAAGTGTTGAGCAGGCGCTTGATCCACACGGCACCGGGCTCCTCGTTCCAGTGTTCGACGCTGCCGCCCGCGTAGACGATCTCGTAAGGACTCATCGTCGCGTCGCCGACGAAGATCAGCTTGTAGTCGGACCCGTACTTGTGCGCGATATCGAGCGTCGGCGTCTTCTCGTTATGGCGACGCCGATTGTCCTTCCACATTGCCTCGTAGATGAAGTTGTGGAAATAAAAGTACTCGAGGTGCTTGAACTCGCTGCGGGCCGCCGAAAACATTTCTTCGCACACGCGGACATGGTCGTCCATTGACCCGCCAACATCGAGGCAGAGCAGTACCTTGATTGCGTTGTGACGCTCCGGGACCATGCGAATGTCGAGCAGCCCGGCATTACGCGCTGTCTTGTCGATCGTGTCGTCGAGATCGAGCTGGTCGGCGGCGCCCTCGCGCGCGAACTTGCGCAGCCGGCGCAGGGCTACCTTGATGTTGCGGGTGCCGAGTTCGAGCGAATCGTCGAGATTGCGGTACTCACGCTTGTCCCAGACTTTCACGGCACTGCGGTTGCGTGATCCATCCTGCCCGATGCGCACGCCTTCCGGGTTGTAACCATAGGCGCCAAATGGTGACGTGCCCGCGGTTCCGATCCACTTGCTACCGCCCTCGTGCCGGTCCTCCTGTTCTTCGAGGCGCTCCTGCAACGCTTTCATTAGCGCCTCGAACCCGCCCATCGCCTCGATCTGCGCTTTCTCTTCCTCGGTGAGCATCAACTCCGCCTGTTGGCGCAGCCATTCGTCGGGAATATCCTGGAACAGATCGCTGAGCGAATCCTCGATCCCCTTGAAATACACGCCGAAGATGCGATCGAAGCGGTCGAGTTCGGATTCGTCCTTAACGAGTGTGGCACGCGCGAGATAGTAGAAATCGTCAACACTCTGGCCGGCAAGGCCCTTCTGCAAAGCCTCGAGCAACGCCAGCCACTCGGTGATCGACGTCTTCATCCCGCCTTCGCGCAGCATGTAGAAGAACGACAGGAGCATGGCTTTACTGCGGATTGTTGCGGCGATCCAGGAACACGAGCTGCTCGAACAGGTGCACGTCCTGCTCGTTTTTCAGCAACGCCCCATACAGCGGCGGGATTGCGCTGCGTTTGTCTTCACTGCGCAAAGCTTCAGGCGGGATATCTTCGGCCAGCAACAACTTGATCCAGTCGAGCAGTTCGGAGGTCGACGGCTTTTTCTTCAGGCCGCGTACGTCACGCACCCGGTAGAACGCATTCAGCGCCTCTGCAAGCAGGTCTTTCTTCAGGTCCGGGAAGTGTACGTTGACGATATCCGCCATCGTTTCCTGGTCCGGGAACTTGATGTAGTGGAAGAAGCAGCGCCGCAGGAATGCATCGGGCAGCTCTTTCTCATTGTTGCTCGTGATGACGATGATCGGCCGATGCCTGGCAGTGATCAGTTGCTTGGTTTCGTAGACGTAGAACTCCATGCGATCGAGTTCGCGCAAGAGATCATTGGGAAACTCGATATCGGCCTTGTCGATCTCGTCAATCAGCAAGACCGGTTGTTCGTCCGACTCGAATGCCTCCCAGATTTTGCCCCGCACGATGTAGTTGGCGATATCATGGACGCGGTCGTCGCCCAGCTGTGAGTCACGCAGTCGTGCCACGGCGTCATATTCGTACAGCCCCTGTTGTGCTTTTGTCGTCGACTTGATGTGCCACTCGTGCAGTGGCTTGCCGAGAGACCGCGCTACTTCGATGGCCAGCTGGGTTTTGCCGGTACCGGGCTCACCCTTGACGAGGATCGGACGCTCGAGCGTCACCGCAGCATTGACGGCCATGGTCAGGTCGTCGGTCGCGATATAGGAACTCGTGCCCGTAAATTTCTGGTCGGCCATGGATCAATCCGGTTGCGCGGGGCCGACCAGTGTACCGCTACTCGGGCCTCAGCGTCAGCGTATGCGCGGTATCGCCCGGCAGGAACGGACTCGGCCTGCCCTTCACCCAGTCATCGTGTCCCTTGCTGAAAAAGCGCGACAAGGGATGTGCGCTCTGCCCGGCCGGCATGTGCATGATGCTGCTCGCCTCGTCACCGGGGTAAACGGCATAGCGCTGCGACGCGCCCCATGTTGCGCCCTGCGCCTTGGGCAGATTGCTGTCGCCGTTCAACTGGTCCGCCGGCATATCCAGCCAGTGACCAATCAGCGGCACGCTGGCGCTCAGGGGATGACGAATGGACGCTGTGTTGTACTCGCCCCAGGTGCGGGACGCGAGCGGTCCTTCATAGTTGTTCTCGAAATACTCGATGTTCTCTTTGACCGCGGCGACCAGCAGTTCCTGCCAGCTGTCGTAGCCCGCGGGCAGAAGGTGGGGCGGTCGCTCCGTTACGAGTTGCCACAGCGGCCCTTCGAACTGGTTGCTGCGGCGCAGGCTTACTTCTTCCCCGTATGCTGCGCGCAGGGGCGCAGTCAGCGCGTGAAATATGCGCTGGTCAACCTCGAGCCGGAATGCTCGTACCAGGCGGTAGCCGGTGGACTCGGGCGCCGCACGCGGAATCCACTCCTCGGCAAGGCGGCGGTACTCCGCAAGCTCCGGGGTTGCTGCCACAACGTCATCATCCAGTACTTCGAGGAGCAGATCCCGCCACGGCGCCAGGAACAGGGCGCGATCGTCGTACTGGATTTCAAGCATGTCTTCGGGAGCGAAACGGTCTTTGGCAAACAGACCATCGCGGATCTGCTGCGCGCGCGCGCCGAGATCGTAGCCGCCATCACCGATCAGGCGCAGCGCCTCGGCGTCGGCGACCCGTGCGTTGGCGGTCCAGATGCGGCCGCTTTCCGGGTTAACCACGCGCGGGTACTCGTCGGGAGACAGCCAGCCCTGCCAGCCGTGTTCCTCGCTCCAGTCCGCTGGCAAAGACGGATCGAATCCGCTCTTGCGCGGGATGCTACCCGCGATGGTCCAGCCGATGTTGCCGTCGGCATCGCCCGTGACGAAATTCTGCGGCGGCATACCTGCCGTATTCGCGATGGCGAGCGCCTCTTCGACAGTCGTAGCTTTCTCGACCTGCATTAACTGCAGATTGAGACCGCGCGGTTTATGGGCAATCCAGCTGACCACGATTTCGCCGTCGGGATACTCGAAGTCGTCAACGACCGGTCCCCAGATGGTTTCGCGGATCGTGAAATCGACTGCTGCGCCATCGGCCACCTCAATCGTCTCGACGATGACGTCAAATTCGCGGTCGCCTTCGGGCGTCTGGTAGGTACCCTCTGCGGCACCCGGCCGCAGCAGCACGGCGTCGGACCAGTCGCCATAACTATTCGTGAAGCCCCAGGCAACATTGGAGTTACTGCCACTGATTACAAACGGCGCGCCCGGCAGGGTGACACCGGCCACATCGATACCATCCGGTCCGGACACGCGCAGGCGTGCCTGGTACCAGATGTTGGGCACGTTGTGACCGAGATGCATGTCGTTGGCAACAAGTGCCCGGCCGCTCGCCGTGAGCCAGCCCGCGACGGCCCAGTTGTTGCTGCCGAGGAACGGGTCGTTGCCCTGCTCCGCCGCCGGCTCCGCATCGTCAGCAACGTCGCGCAATGAAAATACGTCGGCGGAGGGAATCGGGGCGAGCTCGCGTGCCACGCCCATGATCGGCGCGTCCCAGGACGTTCCTTGCGGATACAGCCACGCGAAAACCTCGGGCGGCAGGACACGATGCGCGAGTCCGCGCCGGACGTCACGGCGCGCGCGCGAGTCGTTCAACTGCAGGTACATCGCGTAGCTGGCCAGCAATGAGTCCGCCGGCTGCCACGCCTGCGGCTCGGCGCCAAGCAGCAGGTATTCAAATGGCCGCGCATCGAGTGAGTTCAGACCGGCATTGACGCCATCGGCATAGGCTTGCATCAGCGCCTGTTCGTCGGCCGACGCCTCGCTGACAGTCCGCTCCGCACGATGCCGAAACCTGTGAAAGCGCAGGCGCTTGTCCGTGTCGACCGCGGCGGGTCCTACCAGCGCCGCCAGTTCGCCCGCAGCGCTGCGGCGAATCAGGTCCATCTGAAAGAAACGGTCCTGGCCATGCGCGTAACCCGTGGCGAAAGCGAGATCCTTGCGATTCGACGCGGTGATCGTCGGTATGCCGCTGTCATCGCGTTCAATCGTGACGGTGGCGGTAATCCCGTTGACGGCGATTTCGCCGTCGAGTTCAGGCAGGCTCGCGCGCACTGTCCACCAGGCCGCCAGCGTCGCGACCAGGACAATGACAACCAGGCCGCCAGTCAGGCGCAGCAGGATTTTTCTCATGATGCTGCGGTTACCTGGATGATCTTGAGGGCGTTGGTGCTGCCGCTGACGCCATCCAGGTCGCCCTTCGTAAAGACGACCAGGTCGCCGACATTGACGTGACCCTGTTCGATCAGGGTGTCAAAAATGTCCTGGTAGAGTTTGTTGAAGCGCTTGGTATGCTCCGGTCCGATTTCAAACTCGACCGGATAAACGCCGCGGTACAGCGCGACACGGCGACTGGTGCCTTCGTGCGGCGTCAGCGCATAGATCGGAATATCCGAGCGCACGCGGGACATCCAGCGAGCCGTCGAACCGGATTCAGTCAACGCAATGATCGCTTTGACCGCGAGGTGGTTGGCCGTGTACATGGTGGCCATCGCGATGGCCTCATCGACGCGGGCAAACTGCTCGCGCACCCGTTGCGTCGAGGAGTGCGGTACCTGGTACTTTTCGGCTCCAATACAGACGTCGGCCATCGCCTGGATCGCCTTGTTGGGATGCTTGCCGACCGCGGTCTCGCCTGAGAGCATCACGGCATCGGTACCATCGATGACGGCGTTGGCGACATCGGACACCTCGGCACGGGTCGGGATCGGGTTGTCGATCATCGACTCCATCATCTGCGTCGCCGTGATGACTATCTTGTGCGCTTTGCGCGTTTTGCGAATGAGCTTCTTCTGGATGCCGGTCAGTCCGGCGTAGCCCATTTCCACGCCGAGGTCGCCGCGGGCCACCATGATCACGTCGGCCGCTGCGATAATTGAATCGATGTTTTCGACGGCTTCGGTGCGTTCGATCTTGGCGACGATCTGTCCGGTCCCGCCCGCCTTGCGAAACAGGCGCCGCGCCTCCTCGATGTCTTCGCCGGTCCTGACGAAGGACACAGCAAGGAAATCGATATCGAGTTCAGCGGCTAACTTTATGTTCTCGCGATCGACGTCGGTCAGTGCCGCGGCGGACAGTCCGCCGCCCTTCAGGTTGATGCCCTTGTGGTCTGACAGAATGCCACCGTCGATGACCCTGGTATGGACGCGGGTGCCCTCGACACGATCGACCTCCAGCGAGATCAGCCCGTCATTGAGCAGCAAGGTATCGCCTGCCTTGACGTCCTCATGCAGAGTGTCGAGCGCAACGCCGACACCTTTGGCCGTGCCATCGCTCAGGCCAAGGGAGCTGTCGAGAAAGAAATCGTCGCCGGAATTCAGGTTGACGCTGCCTTTCTTGAACCGCATCACGCGAATCTTCGGGCCCTGCAGGTCTCCGAGCAGGCCGATGTCGCGCCCGCAGTCATCAGCGGCGTCGCGTAATCGACGAGCGCGTTGGCGGTGGTCGTCAGCACTACCATGCGAGAAATTCAGGCGCGCGACATCGAGTCCCGACCTGATCATCTTACGCAGCGTTTTGGGTCGCTCCGACGCTGGTCCCAGCGTGGCGACAATCTTGGTACGTCTCAGCATGCGCGCGATTATTGCACAGCTCAGTCGCATATTTGCGTCTAATGTGGCTTGTCGGTATACCAGTGGTAACAATTCGAAGATATGCTGACGCCAGCTCTCCCGACCCGGAATTCCATGCTAAACCGCCGACGATTCCTGCAATGTATCGTTGCAGCCTCTGCCACACCGTCCCTGCTTCAAGGATGTGCCCCAAGTCCAATTCGTGGCTCGAGCGAATTCGGGCTGAAGAGAGACAGGAATCGCATTCTGGACCTGGCTGAGGGCCTCGACTACAGCGTTATCTCGCGCCGCGGCAAGCGCATGGCAGACGGTTTGCGGGTGCCGGGCGCCCACGATGGTATGGCGGCGTTTCCGCGAGACGACGGCCGTATTGCACTGGTATGCAATCATGAGCTGGATTTCAGCTACCTGACCGAGAGCGCCGTTCTCGACCGCTACCCGAATATTCCGAGGAGCCTGCGCAAGAACTTCTATGACTTCGGCAAAAAGGTAACACCTGGTTTGGGGGGTACGACAACCATAATCTACGACCCCGCAACGCGGACGGCCGAGAAACAGTTCATGAGCCTGTTCGGAACAGAGCTCAACTGTGCGGGCGGCGCGACGCCCTGGGGCAGCTGGTTAACCTGCGAAGAGTGTTTTACCGGCCCCGGCGAAGAATGGAAGGACGGCCGTCGACTGAGGCGCGAGCAGCCCCACGGCTATGTTTTCGAGGTGCCGGCGTCTGCGACTGGTCCCATCAATCCCGTACCGATCAAGGCGATGGGGCGCTTTGAGCATGAAGCGTGCGCGGTGGATGAAACGACGGGCATCGTTTACATGACGGAAGACCGTCACCACAGCCTGTTCTATCGCTACATTCCGGACGTGCCGGGCGAGCTTCATCGAGGTGGCCGGCTGCAGGCGCTCGCAATCGTGGGTGAGTCAGCGTTGCCGACACACAACTGGACCAGGGATCACGAGGTTCCGGTGCGTGAACCACTGGCAACGTACTGGGTCGACCTTGAGGATGTCGATCCGATCGAGAATGACCTGCGACTGCGCGGTGCCGAAAATGGAGCCGCCATGTTCGCGCGCGGCGAGGGGCTATGCGTTGCCGGAGACCGCTTTGCCTTCACTTGCACGATTGGCGGTCCGCGTCGACTCGGCCAGGTATTCACTTACAAACCCAGTCCGCATGAAGGAACGGCCCGGGAAACAGACGCCCCCGGACAACTCGAATTGATCGCCGAAGCCGGGCTCGACTCTATTTTGCGCAATGCCGACAACCTGACGATGGCGCCCTGGGGCGACCTTATCGTATGCGAAGACACGGCAACCGATTGCGGTCTGATCGGCATCCGACCGAACGGCAGCCAATATCTCATCGCGCAGAACAGCTATTCGAATTCGGAAGTTGCGGGCGTGTGCTTCTCGCCCGACGGCAAGACCCTGTTCCTCAATGTCCAGTACCCAGGCACGACTCTCGCGATCACCGGCGACTGGAACACTGCGCTCAACCTCTAACCAGTCCTCTCTATCGGGGACAGTGCCCCTATTTCCGGGGACAGTGCCCTGATTAAAGTCGGAATGGCTTAAATGCAGGGGGTTCTGGCGCAGATCGGGAGGTGATTGCCGAGTTCAATGTCGGAATGGGCCGTCGTGTCGAGCGCGGCAAAGCAGGACGCAAGAACAAGCGAGACCCGATGCAAGTCAGGCAGGACGCAGAGCGCACGTAAGGCCGAGGCAACATCGAGCGCGGCTGATCCACTCCAGGTTCACACTAATACGGGCACTGTCCCCGGAAATTGGGGCACTGTCCCCGGGAGAAGGTCAGGAGGCGCGGCGCTCGAGCATCTCCACCGCTGGCAGTTTTTTGCCCTCGACGAACTCGAGGAAGGCGCCGCCACCGGTTGAGATGTAGGAGATACCGTCGCGGACACCGTATTTGTCGATCGCCGCCAACGTGTCGCCGCCACCGGCTACCGAGAACGCCTCACTCGCTGCAATCGCCTCCGCAAGTGCCTTCGTCCCGTTGCCGAACTTGTCGAACTCGAAGACGCCCACCGGGCCGTTCCAGATGATCGTGCCGGCATTCTTCAGAATGTCCGCGAAGCGCGCTGCTGTTTCCGGCCCGATGTCGAGGATCAACTCATCGGCCTCAACCGCATCCACTAACCGCACGGCGGCATTCGCGTCGGCCGAGAACTCGTCTGCGCAAACGACGTCGCCCGGCACAGGTATATCAGCCCGGCCCTCCTTCTCTGCTGCCAGTTCGCGCGCCGTATCGAGCATATCCATCTCGCACAGCGATTTGCCGACATCATTGCCAGCTGCCGCGATGAACGTATTGGCGATGCCGCCGCCAACGATCAGCGTGTCGACCTTCTCGGCCAGCGCATCGAGCACGGTCAGCTTCGTCGACACCTTGGAGCCACCCACAATGGCAACAAACGGCCGCGCCGGGTTGTCCAGAGCACGCGCCAGGGCATCGAGCTCTGCCGCCAGCAATGGCCCCGCACACGCGACCGGTGAGTGTTCACCGACGCCGTAAGTGCTGGCCTGCGCCCGATGCGCCGTGCCAAACGCGTCCATGACGAACACATCGCACAAAGCTGCCATCTTCTTCGACAGCGCCTCGTCGCACTTTTTCTCACCCTCGAGAAACCGCACATTCTCGAGCAGGACGACATTGCCGGGCTCGACGTCGACGCCATCGATCCAGTCCTTGACCAGCGGCACGTCCCGATCCAGCAGCTTGCCGATGTGGTCGGCAACCGGCTGCAGCGAAAACTTGTCTTCCGGCTGCCCCTCGGTTGGGCGACCGAGGTGAGACACCAGCATGACCGCGGCATTCGCCTCCAACGCCGCCTTGATTGTAGGCAAGGCGGCCCGGATACGAGCATCGCTCGTCACCACCCCGTCAGCAACGGGGACGTTCAGATCTTCACGAATGAATACACGTTTGCCCGACAGGTCAATGTCGGACATCTTGATGACAGCCATGCTGGCTCCTACGTTGTCCCTGCGTTACTTCGCGTTCATCAGCGCGACAGTCGTGTCGAGCATGCGATTCGAGAAGCCCCACTCGTTGTCATACCACGAGATCACCTTGACACAGGTGCCGTCGATAACTTTCGTCAGCGACGAGTCGTACGTCGACGAGGCCGGGTTGTGATTGAAGTCGATCGAGACGAGCGGCTCTTCGTTGTAAGCAAGAACGCCCTTCAGCGGACCTTCGCTCGCCGCACGCATGATCTCGTTGATCTCATCAATCGACGTTGCACGTTCGGCGACGAACGTCAGGTCAACGGCCGATACGTTGATCGTCGGCACGCGCATCGAGAAACCATCCAGCTTGCCATTCAGTTCAGGCAGCACCAGGCCAACTGCGCGGGCCGCGCCCGTGCTGGTCGGAATCTGCGACATCGTGCCAGAACGCGCGCGCCTGAGATCCTTGTGATAGGTATCCGTCAGCACCTGGTCGTTGGTGTAGGCATGAATCGTCGTCATGATGCCGTGCTTCAGGCCGATTTCGTCATGCAGCGGCTTGACCAGCGGCGCGAGGCAGTTGGTCGTGCAGGATGCGTTCGAAATAACCTGGTCAGACGCCTCGAGAATGCCGTGATTGACGCCATAAACAATCGTCTTCTCGACGCCCGCACCACCCGGCGCAGAAATGATGACCTTCTTGGCACCACCGGCAATGTGTTGGCCGGCCGTTTCCGCCGTACGGAACAGACCCGTGCACTCGTAAACTACATCAACGCCGAGCTCGCCCCATGGCAGCTTCGCAGGATCACGTTCGGCAAACACCTTGATGCGGTCGCCATTGACGATGATATCGCCGCCGTCGACCTGGACATCAGCATCGAACTTGCCGTGCGCCGTGTCGTAGCGCGTCAGGTGCGCGTTGGTCTCAGGATCGCCGAGGTCATTCAGCGCGACGACGTCGAATTCATCGGACCGACCATACTCATGAATAGCGCGAACGATCTGGCGCCCGATGCGGCCATAACCATTGATACCTACTTTAATTGCCATGTTGTAACTCCGGTTCTTATTTCACTAATTCTTTTGCGACAGTCACGACGTTGACCGTCGTGAAGCCGAAGTGTTCAAACAACTCGCCGGCCGGCGCCGACTCGCCGAAGCGATCCAGCCCGACAACACGTCCCTGCGTTCCAACGTAGCGCCACCATCCATCCGTGACGCCCGCTTCGATAGCCACGCGCGCCGTAACGGCGGCGGGCAGTACGCTTTCCTGGTAGTCCTTGTCCTGAGCATCGAAAACATCGGTACTCGGCATCGAAACCACGCGTGCCTGAATGCCGTCGGCCGCCAGCGCTTCGGCAGCGTCCACGGCGAGTGCGACTTCTGAGCCTGTAGCGATGAGAAGAATATCGGGCGTACCGTCACTGTCCTTCAATACGTATCCGCCACGTGCAATGTTCGCGACCTGATCCGTTGCACGGTTTTGGTGCGGCAGACCCTGGCGCGTCAGCACGAGACTCGTCGGACCCGTGTCATTTTCGAGCGCATGCCGCCAGGCGACGGCCGTCTCGACCGTATCGCAGGGACGCCACACGCTCATGTTCGGCATCAGGCGCAGTGAGGCCGTGTGCTCGACCGGCTGGTGCGTCGGGCCGTCCTCGCCAAGACCGATCGAGTCGTGCGTGAACACGAGAATATTCTGCACGCCCATGAGTGCGGCCATGCGCAGCGCATTGCGCGAGTAATCCGAGAACGTGAGAAACGTGCCCGAATACGGAATGAAACCGCCATGCAGGCGCAGGCCGTTGCAGATTGCAGTCATGCCGAATTCACGGACACCGAACCAGACGTAGTTGCCTGCCGCGTCATCGCCCGAGATCGGGGTCGAGCCATCATGTTTGGTCAGGTTTGAACCCGTGAGGTCGGCGGAGCCCCCTGCCATCTCGGGCAGGAACGGCGCGAAAGCGTTGAGTGCGCGCAACGACGCCTGGCGCGTTGCCATCTTGGCTGCCTCGCCGTTGATTTCCGCAATGGCGGCATCGGCGTGCTTGCACCAGCCATGCGGCAGCTTGCCGGCCATGCGGCGCGCGAACTCGGCAGCGAGCTCAGGGTATTCAGCATTGTATGCGGCAAACGCCTCGTTCCAACTCGACTCGTCAGCAGCGCCACGCTCATGGCCGTTCCAGGCTGATGCGATGTCAGCAGGAATCTCAAACGGCGCAGAATCCCAGCCGAGTTCCTTGCGCGTCGCTGCAATCTCGTCGTCGCCGAGCGGCGCGCCGTGCGTGGCAGCGGTGCCCTGTTTGCTCGGCGCTCCAAAACCGATAACCGTCTTGCAGCAAATGATCGACGGGCGATCCGCATCTGCCACGGCCTGGTCGATCGCCGCCGCTACCGCAGCCGCGTCATGGCCGTCGACGTTGTCGATGACCTGCCAGCCGTAAGCCTCGAAGCGCTTCGCCGTGTCGTCAGTGAACCAGCCGCTGACTTCGCCATCGATCGAGATGTTGTTGTCGTCATACAGGCAGATCAGCTTGCCGAGCTTGAGCGTACCGGCGAGTGAGCAGGCTTCGTGCGAGATACCTTCCATGAGGCAACCATCGCCGAGGAACACCCAGGTCTTGTGATCGACGATGTCATGTCCCGGACGATTGAACTCGGCGGCGAGCATCTTCTCGCCCATCGCCATGCCCACGGCATTCGTGATGCCCTGCCCCAGCGGACCCGTGGTCGTCTCGACCGGGCCGCCCGGCTCGTACTCGGGGTGGCCCGCCGTTTTGTAGCCCATCTGGCGGAAGTTCTGCAGCTGCTCGATCGGGAAATCCTCGTACCCGGTCAGGTGCAACAGGCTGTAGAGCAGCATCGAACCATGGCCGTTCGACAGCACGAAGCGGTCGCGATCGGCCCAGCGCGGATTCGCGGGATTGTGCTTTAAATAGTCCCGCCACAGGACCTCGGCGATGTCCGCCATACCCATCGGAGCGCCCGGGTGACCTGAGTTAGCGGCCTGGACCGCGTCCATGGAAAGGGCACGAATGGCATTCGCGAGATCTCGCCGGGCAGGCTGGCCGGCAGCTTTAGCTTCTTGTGACATTGTCGACACTTTGGTGAGAGCGCCAGTTGGCGCTATGAATACAGGGGTGAAATACGCTTGCGCGAGCCGCGCATTTTCCCTGTTCTACGGGACCGCATCAAGGGTACAATGCGGCGCCCCCATCGTATGGATAACACCAGATTATGACTGACGCGTTTCTGTTCACCTCGGAATCGGTATCCGAGGGACACCCCGACAAGATTGCCGACCAGATCTCTGACGCCATTCTCGATGCGATCATCGCCGAGGATCCCAGGGCACGTGTAGCCTGCGAGACCATGGTGAAGACCGGCGTCGCGATTGTTGCCGGTGAAATCACCACCGAAGCATGGGTCGACATCGAAGATATCGTGCGCCAGACAGTGCTCGATATTGGTTACAACAGTTCGTCGATGGGCTTCGATGGCGCATCCTGTTCGGTCCTGAATGCCATCGGCAAGCAGTCGCCCGACATCGCGATGGGCGTGGACCGCGCCAGCCCCGAGAAACAGGGCGCTGGCGACCAGGGCCTGATGTTCGGTTACGCGACCAATGAGACCGACGTATTGATGCCGGCACCGATTGACTATTCGCACCGCCTCGTCAAGCGCCAGTCGGAAGTCCGCAAGGACGGCACCCTGCCGTACCTGCGCCCGGACGCCAAGAGCCAGGTCACGTTTGTTTATGAAGACAACAAGCCGGTTGCGATCGATGCGATCGTCGTGTCGTCACAGCATGACCCCGATGTCTCCATGGACGACCTCCGCGAAGGCGTTATGGAAGAGATCATCAAGCCGATCATTCCCGCCGAACTCGTCAGCAAGGACACCAAGTATCACATCAACCCTACCGGCCGCTTCGAAATCGGCGGGCCGATGGGCGACTGTGGCCTGACCGGCCGCAAGATCATCGTCGACACGTATGGCGGCGCTGCCCGCCACGGCGGCGGCGCCTTCTCCGGCAAGGATCCATCCAAGGTGGATCGCTCGGCTGCCTATGCCGCGCGCTACGTGGCCAAGAACATTGTCGCCGCAGGCCTCGCCGATCGCTGTGAGATTCAGCTGTCTTATGCCATCGGCGTTGCCGAGCCCACCTCGATCTCGGTCCGCACCTTCGGCACCGGGAAAATTTCTGATACAAAATTGACGGAACTGATCCGCGAGCATTTTGATCTCAGGCCTTACGGAATCCTGCAGATGCTCGACCTGATCCGCCCCATTTACACCCCGACCGCTGCCTACGGCCACTTTGGCCGCCAGGACATCGACCTGAGCTGGGAGCGGACTGACAAGGCAGACGCCCTCCGGGACGCCGCCACCTAATTCAGGAGGAAGATTATGAGCAACGAAGCCGTTGCCATCGCACAGAACGATTACAAGGTCGCCGACATCGCGCTCGCCGACTGGGGCCGCCGCGAAATCGCGATTGCCGAGACCGAAATGCCGGGCCTCATGGCTCTGCGCGAGGAATACAAGGGCCAGAAGCCGCTCGACGGCGTGCGCCTGACGGGTTGCCTGCACATGACAATCCAGACGGCCGTCCTCATCGAGACGCTGGCCGAGCTGGGTGCCGACATCCGCTGGTCGTCGTGCAATATCTTTTCGACACAGGACCATGCTGCAGCCGCCATCGCGGCGCGCGGTATCCCGGTATTCGCCTGGAAGGGCGAGACGGAAGACGAATATTGGTGGTGCGTCGAGCAGACGATCCAGGGGCCTGACGGCTGGACGCCCAACATGATCCTCGACGACGGCGGTGACCTTACGCAGGTGCTGCATGACAAGTTCCCGGAGCTCATGGACGACATCAAGGGCCTGTCGGAAGAAACCACGACGGGCGTCAAACGACTCTATGAAATGATGCAGGACGGCTCGCTCAAGTGTCCGGCCTTCAACGTCAATGACTCGGTCACCAAGTCGAAGTTCGACAACCTGTATGGCTGCCGTGAGTCGCTCGTCGACGCGATCAAGCGCGCAACCGACGTCATGATCGCGGGCAAGATCGCGATCGTGTGTGGCTATGGCGACGTTGGCAAGGGTTCGGCGCAGTCGCTGCGCGGACTCGGTGCGACGGTCTGGGTCACCGAGATCGACCCGATCTGCGCGCTGCAGGCATCGATGGAAGGCTATCGCGTCGTCCGACTCGACGATGTCATCGACCAGGCCGATATCGTCGTCACGGCAACCGGCAACTATCACATCGTTACCGGCCCGCAGATGGAACGCATGAAAGACCAGGCGATTGTCTGCAACATCGGCCACTTCGACAATGAGATCGACGTCGCGTACCTGAAGAAGTTCGAGTGGGAGGAGATCAAGCCCCAGGTCGATCACATCATCTTCCCGGACGGCAAACGCCTCATCCTGCTGGCCGAAGGCCGCCTCGTGAACCTCGGCTGCGGCACAGGTCACCCGAGCTTCGTCATGTCGAACTCGTTCACGAACCAGGTGCTGGCCCAGATCGAGCTGTGGCAGAACGGCGACCAGTACGAGAACAAGGTCTACGTGCTGCCGAAGCATCTTGACGAGAAGGTCGCCCGCTTGCACCTCGACCGCATCGGTGCGAAGGTCACTGAACTGACGGACGAGCAGGCGAAGTACATCGGCGTCGAAAAGGACGGCCCGTACAAGCCGGAGCACTACCGCTACTAAGGACACGCGTATTCCAGCAACCGCGGAACGGAACGACGATGCAATCCGGGTCCTGCACCTGACGGACCCGCACCTGTTTGCCGACCTCGACGGCGAGCTGCGTGGCATGGTCACCGCGGAGTCCCTGCAACGCGTCCTCGATCACTACACTGCCTCTGACTGGCGCGCGCAGCGCGTGCTGGTCACGGGCGACCTGATCCAGGACGACTCGGAGATGGCCTACGCGCGTTTCCGCGAGTTCCTGCTGCCGCTGAAGCTGCGCATCCATTGCGTGCCCGGCAATCACGACGTGCGTGACCTGATGCGGCCGGTCTGTGGCCGCCCGCCATTCTCCTACTGCGCCTACGAGGAGATCGGGGACTGGCTGCTGGTCGGCATGGACAGTTGTGTCCGCGGTCAGGCCGGCGGCGCTGTCAGCACGGAGGAACTCGACCGCCTTTCCGACATCGTCGTGCGTAGCCCGGCGAAGCATGTGCTCGTATTCCTGCATCACCCGCCCGTTCCTATGGGCAGCAAATGGCTCGACGGCGTCGGCATGAAGAATGGCGACGAACTGCTCGAGCGACTGCGCACGCTGAAACGCGTCCGCGCCCTGACCTTCGGCCACGTCCACCAGGCCTACGACGACATGTACGAAGGCATTCGCGTCCTTGCCACCCCCTCAACCTGCCGGCAGTTCAAGCCCGCAAGTGACGACTTTGCCGTGGACGACAAACCTCCCGCATACCGCCGCATTGCGCTGCTCCCCGACGGCAGCGTGGATACGGAACTCGTCTGGATCGACTGATGCGACTCGCAGCCCTTTTGCTGCTGTTTCTCAGCCCCGCGCTGTATGCCGACGACAGCGACCATCCGGTGACGCTGTGGCGCGTGGCAGGTGAGACCAATTCCGTCTACCTGCTCGGCTCGATTCACCTGTTGCGCAAGCAGGACCATCCCTTGCCGCGCGCTATTGACGTCGCCTACGAGGACGCCGAAATCGTCATCATGGAACTCGATATGGATGACCTCGATCCGTCGGTGACGCAGAATGCCTTCAACAGCGCCGGCGTCATGACGGACGGCACGACCCTGCGCGACCTGATGGGCGAAGACATGTACGCCGCGGCCGAGCGCGCGGCCGCGGACGTGGACATTCCGCTCGACATGCTCGCCCGGTCCGAGCCGTGGCTGGCCGCGATGACGGTCGAGCTGATGTTGCTGTATCGCGCCGGCTTCAACCCGATGCTCGGTATCGAAATGACCCTGATGCAGCGCGCCATGGCCGACGGCAAGCCGATCGAAGGGCTGGAGACGGTGCAGGAGCAACTCGGATTTCTCGATACGCTACCGCTCCCGGCGCAGCGCGAAATGTTGGTGCAAACCCTGCAACAGGGCGCCGCCCTGCGCGAATCGATCGATGAACTCGTCACGGCCTGGCACCACGGCGATACGGCAACACTGAAGAGCGAGATGCTCGAATCGATGGCCGAGCAGGAAGAACTCAGCCATGCGCTGGTGCGCGACCGGAATCGACGTTGGGCGAAGACTATTGCGACGTGGCTGGACGACGAGGACGACTACCTGGTCGTCGTCGGTGCCCTGCATCTTGTCGGCGAGGACGGTGTGCCGGCCCTGCTCCAGCAGGCCGGTTTCGGTATTCAACAGTTGAGAGAGCCCGCGACCGTCCGGTAGCATCCCCAGCCTCTCAACCAAGGAGTTCCCATGAGTCTGTTCACTGACGCGCAACAGGTCATCGCCGGCGGCGTAAACTCGCCCGTCCGGGCTTTCGCCGGTGTCGGCGGCGAGCCGCTGTTCTTCAAGAGCGCCAAAGGCAGCCGCGTGCAGACCGAAGACGGCCGTGAGTTCATCGACTACGTCGGTTCATGGGGACCGATGATCCTTGGTCACGCCCACCCGGATGTCATCGATACGGTCGTGAATACGGCCCGCGACGGCCTGAGCTTCGGCGCGCCCTGTGTACTCGAAACTCAGATCGCCGAGAAGATCTGCGCAATGCTGCCGGCAGTGGAAAAGGTGCGCATGGTCAGCTCGGGCACCGAGGCGACCATGAGCGCGATCCGCCTGGCCCGCGGTCACACCGGCCGCGACAAGATCGTCAAGTTCGAGGGCTGCTATCACGGCCACTCGGATTCACTGCTGATCAAGGCGGGCTCGGGCGCGCTGACACTGGGCGTGCCGAGTTCACCGGGCGTTCCGGCCGGTCTCGCCGAGCATACGATCACCCTCTCTTATAACGACATCGACGGTGTGCGCGCGGCGTTCGCCGAACTCGGCGACCAGATTGCCTGCGTCATCGTCGAACCGATCGCCGGCAACATGAACATGGTGCCGCCGGTCGCCGGCTTCCACGAAGCCCTGCGCGAGGAGTGCACCAAGGCCGGCGCCCTGCTGATCTTCGACGAGGTCATGACCGGCTTTCGCGTAGCCAGAAACTGCGCACAGGGACTGTTCGGCATCGAGCCGGACATCACGACACTCGGCAAGGTCATTGGCGGCGGCATGCCGGTTGCGGCTTACTGCGGCAAGGCGGATGTCATGGCCAGCATCGCGCCGGACGGCCCGGTCTACCAGGCCGGTACGCTGTCCGGCAACCCGGTCGCGATGGCGGCAGGCCTGAAGACGCTCGAACTCATCGACGATGACGATTTCTGGACGAGCCTGACGGCGAAGACACAGAAGCTCGTGGACGGCTTGTCGGCAGCGGCGGATGCTGCGGGTGTGCCGGTTGCGGTCGAGAACCAGGGCGGCATGTTCGGGCTCGTGTTCACGGATTCCGGCCCGGTGCGAACCTTCGCGGATGTCGCCGCCGCTGACGTGGAACGCTTCACGAAGTTTTTCCATGGCATGCTCGACGCAGGCGTCTATCTCGCGCCATCGGCATTTGAGGCGGGCTTCGTGTCTATCGCGCACAGCGACGATGATCTCGATGCGACCATCGCCGCTGCGGCGAAAGTATTCAAGACGCTGTAGGAGGCGGCTTTTGGCCAGGACGGCCTTATGTCGCGCAGCACATGGATGTGCGCGAGCGACGAGCCGGCGACCTGTCGCCCGCAAGGCGGGCTCCGACAGGGTGCTACGAAAAGTGCCTGACGGCCCTCCTACCGGTGCAATACCCGCTCGATCATTTCCAGACAGGCCTGGATATCGTCGTTCTCGAGTACTGCCTGTTTCTTCTGCAGATCGATGGGCAGGATTTCCGCGAAGCGCCACGCAACCCAGGTGGCATCCGTCGGGCGGCGCTCCAGGTTTTCATACAGGCGGCCCAGATCGTCGAGCACGGTTTCGAGAATCTTCGGCAGGTTGCTGAATTCGGCCGGTAGCGCCATGGACGGTGGCGCAGGTATGGTCGTGATCTCCCCGATATTGAGACCGTCCGCCTGGCATTCTGCTTGCAGCAGGCGGAACCGTTCGGTGCCCTGGGCCGTGATGCCAAGAATGCCGTCGCTGCCCTGGTACCAGTCGTTCACCTCGGCGAGCGTGCCAACCTCCCAGGTGGTCGCCGGTCCAACCTCGCCACCGTCACGGATCAGCAGCACGCCGAACGGCGCGCCCTGTTTCATGCAGTTGCTGATCATGTCGAGGTAGCGCGGCTCGAAGATCCTGAGCGGCAGCGGGCCGCCCGGAAACAGGACGGTGTTCAGCGGGAAGAGTGGTACGCGCATGTACTAACTATAGATAAGTCGCCGGCAAGCCGCCTCCCACAGGTGCACAAAGTCGCCGGCAAGCCGCCTCCCACAGGTGCACAAAGTCGCCGGCAAGCCGCCTCCCACAGGTGCACAAAGTCGCCGGCAAGCCGCCTCCCACAGGTGCACAAAGTCGCCGGCAAGCCGCCTCCCACATAGAACTAGGCGCTTCGGGTCCGCTGCAGCAGCGCCGTAAATGTCTGGCGAGCCGACCCAAATCCGCCATTGCTCATGAATACGACCTGGTCGCCGCCGAGCACACGCTGCGACATGTCGTTGACGAGCTTGTCATAGTCATTGAAGGCGCGCAGTTTGCCGCCGAGGCTGGCGAGGCTCGCATCGAAACCCTCTCCCATGTCGGCAGGCCGATACATCCATACGAGATCAGCGTCGGCCAGCGAATCGGCCAGCGTGTCGTTATGCACGCCCAGTTTCATCGTATTGGAGCGCGGTTCAACGGCAACAACGATGCGGTGCCCCGGGTATCGCTTGCGCATCGAGCGAATCGATTTGGAGATCGCGGTGGGGTGGTGTGCGAAGTCATCGTAAATCGCGATGTCCGCGACGGTTGCCGTGCGCTCCATGCGGCGCTTCACGCCCTCGAATCGCGACAGTGCGTCGACTGCCTGCTCGACTGACACGCCCGCTGATGCGGCAGCAGCGACTGCAGCAACCGCGTTCTCGAGGTTGTGAATTCCCCCGATCTGCCAACGAGTCTCGGCGGCCCGATCGCCGGGGCCGCGCACCCCGATATGCCGTTCGACCTTGTCCCCGAACCGTCCCGTCCAGTCAGTGTCGTCCGCGGTGCTGAAGGTCTCGACCGGCGTCCAGCAGCCCTGCTCGATCAGCTGCTTGAGATGATCGTCCGCGCCATTCGCGATGATGCGTCCGCCACCAGGCACGGTCCGCAACAACTGGTGGAACTGCCACAGGATCGCATCCATGTCCTTGTAGATGTCGGCGTGGTCGTACTCGAGGTTATTGAGGACGAGCGTACGCGGCCGGTAGTGCACGAACTTGGCGCGCTTGTCGAAGAAGGCCGTGTCGTATTCGTCGGCCTCGACGACAAAATACTCCGATTCCCCAAAGCGCGCCGACTCGCCGAAGTTCGCCGGAATGCCGCCAATCAGGAAGCCGGGCGCATGACCTGCATCTTCGAGTATCCAGGCCAGCATACTCGACGTCGTTGTCTTGCCGTGAGTACCTGCGATTGCCATGACATGCCGATCATTGAGGACGTTCTCGGCCAGCCACTGCGGACCGGACTTGTACGGCATACCACGATCGAGCATCGCCTCGACGACTTCGACGCCGCGGCTCATGACATTGCCAACGACCACGCAGTCCGGATTGATGTCGAGTTGCGCCGCTTCCACGCCTGCGTGAATCTCGATGCCAAGTTTGCGCAACTGCGTACTCATCGGGGGATACACATTGCGATCGCAGCCGGTCACATCGTGCCCGGCCGCACGGGCCAGCGCCGCAACACCGCCCATGAAGGTTCCGCAGATGCCAAGGATGTGAATGTGCATGCTTTATCAGGCCGTAGTACCCGGCGCCGGGTTGATCGCGGTCAATACGAAGAGCTGGAAGAAAAATACGGCAATCGCCGCGAGGATTCCGACAATGCGTGGCTGGTCTATAGCCCGCGCCACGATGTGCCCCTCGACGGCAATCGACCAGAACAGCAGCAACGTCAGGATGTTGCCGGCAATCTTCAGCCCCAGCGACGGCACGAGAGCTACTTTGCCCACGATGAACAACAGGTTGATCAGCGCGCCGCAGCCAACGATCGCCGTGATGGTCTGCAACAAGCGCGGTGTGCGGCCGAACAACACGACGATTGACGCGTAGGCCGCGAGGCCGACAACGCCGACGAAAATGCCGTACAGGAAATCCTGGTCGCTGCTGTCCGGTGAGGTCGCGCTTACCAGCACCGCGGTCATTATCCACAACGCCAGTACAACGAGGCACAGCAGCCACGAATAGGGAATCGCATCGGGTCCTTTGCGCAGGCGCACGATGTCGAACAATGTTTGGAAAAGAGCCAGCATGGTGTCCGCATGTTAACCTCTTTTGATGCCACGATTTCAGTTTGTTGAAGAGCCCGACGCGCTTGCTCCCGAGTTGCGTCCGCAGTCCCGCATTGCCGTCGATACGGAGTTCATGCGCGAGCGCACCTACTATGCTCAGCTGTGCCTGATACAGATCGCGACAGCCGATACGATCTGGTGTGTGGACCCGTTGTCCGGCCATCCGCAGAACGAGTTCTGGCAGGAGCTGTTAGCGCTCGACTGGGTGCTGCATTCGGCCCGCCAGGATATCGAGGTCATCTACCAGGCGGCGGGCGCAATGCCTGCGTCGATATTCGATACCCAGGTTGCCGCAGGCTTGCTCGGCTACCCCGCGCAGATGGGGTACGCCGGCCTGGTGAAAGAGCTCTTTGATGTCGAGATTCACAAGTCGCATACGCGAGCAGACTGGAGCCGACGACCGCTGCGTGACGAATACCTCGAGTACGCGGCCGAGGATGTCGAGTACCTGTTGCCGGCATACGAAATTCTTACCGAGAGGCTCGAGGAAAAGAACCGTCTCAAGTGGGCCGTTGAGGACTCGCGGTGGCTGCTCGATTCCGCCCTGTACGAGACCGCCGACGGCCAGGCCATCGACCGACTCAAGGGCGCGAGGAACCTGCGCGGGCGCAAGCGCGCCGCTGCGACCCGCCTGGCCGAATGGCGGGAAACGGAAGCCATCAAACGCAACCGGCCGCGTCAGTGGATCATGCGTGACAACGTGCTGCTCGATATCGCCTGGAACCTGCCGGACTCCGAAGCGGCACTCGCCGATATCCAGGGCGTGCCGCCGAAACTGGTCCGGCGGGTCGGGCAGCAACTGCTCGAAGAGGTCGCGCGCTCGGCGCAGGACAACGGCGGCTACCAACCGCCGCGGCCGCCGGATGAAGGCCAGAAAGCCCTGTTGAAAGAGATGCAAGCGCGCGTCGCGGAATGTGCCGGCGATCTCGGCATCGCCGCCGAAACCGTCGCATCCAAACGCGAGCTGTCGGCCGTGATCATCGCGGGCAACCGCCAGTCGCGGGTCTTCGGCGGCTGGCGAGCTGAGCTTATCGGCTCCGAGCTACTGTCACTGCTCTGATACGACGCAGAACGGCGGCCAGCCAGAAAATAAATGCCGGCGGGCTAAGATGCCTCGCCGGCAATTTTTTCTGCTGCCCGCCTGACCTCTCCGATCAGTTGAGCGCAGCTATCAACCGCTCGTAAACGTCGTCGATTGAGCCGTCGGCGTCGACGGTCGTGAGCTTCTCGCGCTCGCGGTAGAAATCGATCAGCGGCTCGGTGTTCTCGCGGTAGACGTTGAGGCGATTCGAGATCGTCTCCTCGTTGTCGTCCTCGCGCTGGATCAGCTCGCCGCCGGCGTTGGTGCATTCGTCGAGCTCCTCCTGCGAAGAGAAGTAAACGTTCAGCAGCTTGCCGGTAAGCGAGCACGTGCGGCGGCCGGTCAGGCGTTTCATCAGGATATCGAAATCGACGTCCATGAGAACCGCAGTATCGAGCGGCGTGCCCATCTCGTCGAGCAGTTCCTCGAGGTCGAGCGCCTGCTGCGTCGTGCGCGGGAAGCCATCGAGAATGAAACCATCCTGCGCATCCGGCTGGGCCAGTCGTTCGCTGATGATGCCGAGAACGACTTCGTCGGGCACCAGGTTGCCGGCGTCCATGACCGACTTCGCCTTGAGTCCAAAGCGGGTTCCTGCAGCCACGGCTTCGCGCAGCATATCGCCGGTCGAAACCTGGGGAATATTGCGGTCGGCCATCAATTTCTTCGCCTGGGTTCCCTTGCCGGAACCAGGTGCGCCGAGTAATACGATTCGCATGAGCTTGTCTCGATTCAATTGCCCGCAGGGCGGGCTCCTACATGTCGGCGAGGTACGCTACTCGCAAAGGACATTGCCGTCAATGCGGGTTATCCTTGCCGCCTCCGTCAATCCAGCCCCAGGAAGATTCGAAACATGGCCGCAATGAATGCCTTCTACGCCCAGTCGGGCGGCGTCACCTCTGTCATCAACGCCACCGCCTGCGGTGTCATCGAGACGGCACGCAAGCATACGAACAAGATCGCCAACGTCTATGCCGGCCGCAACGGCATCATCGGCGCTCTCACCGAGGACATGATCGATACGAGCAAGGAAAGCGCGGCCGCGATTCGTGCGCTCATGCATACGCCGGGCGGCGCATTTGGCTCGGCCCGATACAAGCTCAAGGGCATCGAAGAAAATCGCGCCGAGTACGAGCGCCTGATCGAAGTATTCAAGGCGCACAACATCGGCTACTTCTTCTACAACGGCGGCAATGATTCGATGGACACGGCGCACAAGGTATCGCTGATTTCCAAGAAGATGGGATTCCCGGTCACCTGCCTGGGCGTACCCAAGACCGTCGATAATGACCTGCCCATCACCGACTGCTGCCCGGGCTTCGGCTCGGTCGCCAAGTATGTTGCAGTGTCGACACAGGAGGCGGCACTCGATGTCGCCTCAATGGCCTCAACTTCGACGAAGGTGTTTGTGCTCGAAGTCATGGGACGCCACGCGGGCTGGATCGCTGCCGCAGGCGGCCTGGCCGGCAAGGAACCCGGCGACGCGCCGCACATCATCCTGTTCCCTGAAATCCCGTTCGTGAAGCGCGACTTCCTGAAGAAAGTACGCCAGTGCGTCAACGACTACGGGTACTGCGTGATCGTCGTCAGCGAGGGCGCTCGCTTCAAGAACGGCAAATTCCTGGCCGACCAGGGCACGCGTGACGCTTTTGGCCACGCCCAACTCGGCGGCGTTGCCTCGGTCGTCGCTCAAATGGTGCGCGATAACCTCGGTTACAAGTATCACTACGCGATTGCCGACTACCTGCAGCGTTCGGCTCGCCATATAGCGTCGGCGACGGACGTCAAGCAGGCCTATGCTGTTGGCAAGGCCGCTGTCGAATTCGCCCTGCAGGGCAAAACCGCCGTCATGCCTGTAATCAAGCGCACCTCGGACAAGCCGTACCGCTGGAAAATCGAGTCCGCGCCCCTGTCCCGCATTGCCAACAAGGAAAAGATGGTGCCGCGCCGCTACATCACCAAGGACGGCTACGGCATCACCGAGGCGGGTCGCCGCTACCTCGAGCCACTCATCAAGGGGGAGGATTATCCGCCTTATGTCAATGGCTTACCAAAGGTTGCGAAGCTCAGGAACCGCTCCGTGAAGGCCAAGCTCGGCACAAAATTTGTGGTATGATGCGCGCGCTTTCGAGACCGGCCTGCGGACGAAAAGCACCAATAAAGACAGATTTTTCCGGTTTGGGGGATTCCGAACGCGTTCTACATAGCTAAGGTGCAGCCATTGCGCCTTGCAGCCCTGTGTGTCGCGCGCGCTCCCGTCGGACAACAATGACGGAGTAACAATCAGTATGTCAGTTGCGATTATCCTGGCCCTGTCCCTTTTCGGACTTGCTGTGGCCTTCTACTACTCGCACTCAGTCAGCCGCGTCGCGGTCGACATGGGTGTCGAAGACGAAGAGACGCGCGGCAAGCTGCGCAAGATTCACTCGGCGATTGCCGAAGGCGCGATGGCGTTCCTCAAGCAGGAATACAAGTTCATGGCCATCTTCATGGTCCTGTTCGGCATCGTCATCGCCCTCCTGATCGACGATCACCACACCAAGAACGTCAACGAAGGCATTTACACGGCCATCGCGTTCATTTTCGGTGCGATCATCTCGGTCGCCAGTGGCTACATTGGCATGAAGATCGCGACCGCGGGCAACGCTCGCACGACGGTCTCGGCCAACCAGTCGCTGTCCGGCGCGTTCAACCTCGCGCTGCACTCCGGTGCGGTCATGGGCTTCGCACTGGTCAGCCTGGCCTCGCTCGGCATGCTGCTGATCTACCTCGGCCTCAAATATGTCCTGCCAGCTGATCTGCCATCGCATGTCCTGATGGAAGTCATTGCAGGCTTCGGTCTTGGCGGCTCCTCCATTGCGCTGTTCGCGCGTGTAGGTGGCGGCATCTTCACGAAAGCAGCCGATGTCGGCGCCGATCTCGTCGGCAAGGTAGAGGCAGGCATTCCCGAAGATGATCCGCGCAACCCGGCCGTTATCGCTGACAACGTCGGCGACAACGTTGGTGACGTCGCCGGTATGGGCGCTGACCTCTTTGGTTCCTGTGCCGAAAGCACCTGCGCCGCCATGGTCATCAGTGCGATTGCCTTCGCCGGCAACGTCGATGCCCTGCTCTACCCGATCGCCATCTCGGCCATCGGTATTCCAGTGAGCCTGCTCACGATTCTGCTGATCCGCGTCAACACCGAAGCCCAGGTGGGCCCGGCACTGAAACGCATGCTGATCATCTCGAGCGCGATCATGGCAGCCGTCATGTATCCGATTACCGACATGCTGGTTCCCGCAGACTTCGTCATTAACGGCGTCGAGTACACATCTCAGGGCGTGTACTTCTGCTTCCTGACCGGCCTTATCGCCGGCCTCGTCGTAGGTCTGCTCACCGAGTACTACACATCGGACGCCTACCAGCCCGTCAAGGAAGTGGCCGAGTCGTGCCAGACCGGTACCGCTACCAACATCATTTTCGGCCTGGCACTTGGCTACAAGAGCGCGGTCGGTCCCTATCTCGCGATCGGCCTTGCCATCTACATTCCGTGGATGCTGGCTGGCATGTACGGCGTAGCCATCGCCTCGCTCGGCATGCTGGGTACGCTGGTCATCGCTCTGACGATTGACGCTTATGGCCCGGTCGCCGACAACGCCGGCGGCATCGCCGAGATGGCAGGCATGCCGGAACACGTGCGCGACCGTACCGACGTCCTCGACTCGGCTGGTAACACGACCGCGGCTATCGGCAAGGGCTTCGCAATTGGCGCCGCTATCCTGACGTCACTCGCTCTGTTCGCCGCATTCCTGACGCGTGCAGACCTGCTTATGAAGGAACAGGACCCGACCTCGGATCTGCTCGGCTCGATCAACCTGCTCGACCCGATGGTCTTCAGTGGCCTGTTCATCGGCGCAGTACTGCCTGCGCTGTTCACGGCCATGACGATGAAGTCGGTCGGCGCGGCTGCGTTCAAGATGATCGAGGAAGTCCGCCGACAGTTCCGCGACGACCCGGGCATCATGGAAGGCACCAGCGATCCTGACTACGCGCAATGTGTCGCGATCTCGACGCAGGCGGCCATTAAGGAGATGGTGGCGCCCGGCATCCTGATTATGGGTGCACCGCTCGTCACCGGATTCCTGTTCGGCATCCAGGCCACGGCCGGACTGCTGGCCGGCTCACTGGTAGCCGGCGGCGTTCTCGCAATCTCGGCATCGAACTCGGGCGGCGCCTGGGACAACGCCAAGAAGTTCATCGAAGCCGGCAATCTCGGCGGCAAGGGCACCGAGAACCACAAGGCAGCGGTTGTTGGCGATACGGTTGGCGATCCCCTGAAAGATACGTCGGGCCCGTCGCTGAATATCCTGATCAAGCTGTCGGCGATTCTGTCGCTCGTCTTCGTACCGTTCTTCGTACAGTACGGCGGCATCTTGCTGAAGTTCATGTAAGAGAGAAAATCTGTAGGAGGGGCATCAGCCCCGACCCGGTCGGGCCTAAAGGCCCTCCTGCGGAAGTCCCCATAAGAAAGGGGCCGGAGCTTTCGCTCCGGCCCCTTTTTTTTGCGGCAGGCTAGAAACGGTACGCCAGCCCTACCGACAGCATCGACAAGTCCGCACCGTCGATGTCGAACACTTCGTATTCGCCACGCAGCTGCAGTTTGCCGGCATTGAAGCGCAAGCCAACGCCGAAGCCCGGGTCGGAACCGTCGTCAGTCGACACACTACCGTCGACAACGGCATCGGAACCGTCGTCAGTCGACACACTACCGTCGACAACGGCATCGGCATCCCACATCAAGTAGCCAGCCTTGCCGTAGAGGTCTACCGGGCCCAGTCCCAGGGCCGCGATACCCCACAGGTTCACGCCTGTTGGTTCGACCTGCAGCCCGATCCCCTCAATGTTGGCACTTGGTTTGCCAAAGTTGCTGTAACCGCCCTCGATCCCAAGCGCAAAGTTACTGAGTTGCCAGTTGTAGCCCGCAAACAGCTTGTACCCCGTGTCGCTCTCATCGAAATCGGGCAGAGACGGCAGCTGCACGTCGAGGTTGGCGTCGACAGCGGCGCTACCAATGCCGCCACCTACGTAGAATCCGCTCTCGGCGGCCGCGGCGCCGGGCAGTAGGATTACAGCTGCGAGTGCAGATGTGAGAACCGTGGTCTTTGATTTCATCGTTATCCTCCAAGATTGCCGGAAATCGTCACTTTAGACAGACTCCAGAGGGTGCGTTTCCCTGAGTTCTCGACTGCTTCGTGGTATTTTCAGATCCAGCTGGCGGGTATTTCCGGCCGCCGGTTCGCTTCCAGGAGGCGATCATGACCGAACATCACGACGACTCGCATAATCTCGCGGCGTTTATCGGTGTTGGTGTGGCCCTCGGCGCCGGGGTCGGCGCGGCGCTCGGCACCGCCATGGACAATATCGCCGTGGGCGTGGGTATCGGTCCCGCTATCGGGATTGCACTGGCAATAGGCATCTGGAGCGCGCGCCAGACGCCGATGGATCGGGAAGATCCGAATGATTAGCGCCTAACGCGTCAGAATCCGGTAGGTACCGGTAGCACCGCTGCCGAGTTTTGCGGGCGCTTCGACGAAGTGGCCCTGCACGAAGTCCACACCAACGTCCCGCAGCCAATCGAAGTCCTCCTGTTGCTCGACCTGCTCGGCAACGATCTGGAATTCCATCGTCCGAGCCAGCTTGATCATTGCATTGACCATTTCCTGGTTGACGAGATCAGTCTGCAGGTTACGCGTATAAGTGCCGTCGATCTTGAGATAATCGATGGGCAGGTGCTTGAGGCTCGAGAACGAGCCAAGCCCGCTGCCGAAGTCATCGAGCGAGAACTCGCAGCCAATACCATGCAGGACTTCGATGAAGCGTTGTGCGTGTTGCACGTTCGACAGGATCGCAGCCTCGGTGACCTCGAAACAGATCGACGACGGCGCGACGCCCGTGCGGTCGAGCGCATCCACGACGAAGCCGAGGAAGGACTCGTCCCCAAGCGTCTGGCCTGACAGGTTGATGGCGCAGCTGCGCTGCGCAGCCAACTTGATCTCACCGCTCGATATCGCCGCCAGTGTCGCGTTGATTACCCACCTATCGATCTGCGGCATCATCTGGTAACGCTCCGCCGGCCGCAGAAATTCGGCCGAGCCGGTCGCACGTCCGAGGCCGTCATCGAGGCGAATCAGGACTTCGACCGCGGGGCCCGTATCGCTGCGGCCGCGCATCGCAATAATAGGCTGCGTGGCGAGTTCGAAACTGTCCTCATGCAGGGCGGTCTGCAGGTGGCGCAGCCACTGGATATCGCCACGCTCGCGCGCCATGGCTTCGTCGCGTGCCGAATAGACATGGACCTGCCCCCTGCCCGACTGTTTCGCCATGTAGCAGGCAGAGTCCGCCGCGCTCATCACGTCCTGCAGAGTGCCACTCACGTGCGAAATCTCGACGAGGCCGATTGAGATGCCGATATTGAAGATCTTGTCCTTCCAGACGAAACGATAATCGGCGATCGCGTTGCAGATATCATTGGCGATCTGACGCGCCTTGTCGATGGGGCAGCCGATCAGCAGGGCGCCGAATTCGTCACCGCCAAGACGGCCGACAAAGTCGGAGTCACGCACCTGCTCCTTGATCAGCGACGCGACCTCGCGAAGCATGTTGTCCCCCGCCATGTGACCGCAGCTGTCGTTAACAGCCTTGAAGCGATCGAGGTCCATGTAGAACAACATGTGCACCGCTTCCTCGGCATGCGCATCATCCATGGCCTCATCGAGACGACGCTCGAATTCGCGACGATTGATCAATCCGGTCAACGGGTCATGAGTTGCCTGGTAAGACATCTTGCGCGTCAGGCCGCGCAGTTCGCTCACGTCATGGAAGACGACAACGGCGCCCGAGATGCTGTTACTGGGGCCACGGACGGGCGATGCGGTCAGTTCGACGGAGTGTTCGTGTTCGCCGTCAACGGTCACCATGACCGCGCGGCGCCCCATGTTCACGCGGCGCCGCATGGCGAGGCAGCGCTCGACCGGATCGCCAAGTGGGCGGCGATCGGCATCGTCCACCAGTTTGAACAGTTCACCGATGCGGTGCCCGGACGCGTCGTCCCGGTTCGTGCCGATGATGGATTCGGCCGCAAGATTCATATAGTCGATGCGACCGTCGTTGTCGGTTGTAATGACGCCTTCCGCAATCGATTCGAGCGTGTACTGCGCCTGACGCTTGCTGCGCGAGAGCGACACTTCGAGACTCTTGCGATGACTCACATCGCGCGCGATGGTCAGGATCGCGCGGTTGCCGCGATACTCGATCGTGGCGCTCTGCGCCTCAACCCACAGGCCGGTCTGGTTGCCATTGATCAACTGCATCTCGATGCGGCGCGGCGCCGTCTCACCGGCGAGACGCGTGGACATGGTCTTGCGGAACAGTGCCCGGTAGGCCGGCTTGACGAGATCGGCGACCTCGCGGCCGGCGAGCTGTGCGGGCTCCATGCCAACCAGCGCCGCAGCCGACTCATTGGCGAGTAGTATTTTCTCGTCGTGAATGAGCACGATCTCGGGCAAGGTCCTGGCGAAATCCTGGAACAGCCGATCGCGGCCCTGGATCTTTTCATCTCGTTCGCCAAGCGCATCGAACAGGCGGTTCACCGTATGCGCAAGCTGCGCCGTCTCCGGGTCGTTAGGGATTGTCAGCCGGTGGCCAACAGATGCATCGCGAGAGGCTTCCAGCGTTTCCTGGTTGAGACGCGACACACGCGCCAGCATCTTCCGGCGCGTGGTCCACAGGTACACGCACGCACCGGTCGCCACCAGGGCCAGGAGTGCCAGTGAAATGATGATCAGCGTGGAAGTCATTCAGGGCCCGTTTACGAGATGGTCAAGTCGGCGGTTATCATTTGATATGATTGCTTTTTACGGGCATCGGACGCAGGTTCGGGTAAGCATATCCCAGCTGTCTCGGCCCGCTGCGGCTATTCACCATAATTCGGCACAGGGTGTCATAACACGCGTCGCCAGGCGGCCGGAAAAAACAACAAGACTCGCAACATTTCGCTTCACATTCATATTCTTACGGATCGATAACGCATGAACACGGATTACGCGCGCCTGCAAATGGTCAACCAGCAGGTTCGAGGCTGGAACGTCTACGACGAAGATGTGCTCGAGATGCTCAGGGAACTGCCGCGCGAACACTTCGTACCGGATGGCTTTGAGTCGCTTGCCTTTGCCGATATCGCGATCCCCCTCGATCACGGCGAGCACATGATGACGCCGACGATCGAAGGCCGCCTGTTGCAGGCGCTGTCCCTCGATGGCGATGAAAACGTACTCGAGGTCGGCACCGGCAGCGGCTTCATGACTGCGTGTCTCGCGCGCTTGTCGGCGCATGTTACGAGCATCGATATTCATGCGGACTTCGTGCAGGCAGCGGCGGTCAAGCTGGCGGATGCCGAGATCGACAATGTCGACATCCTGCAAATGGACGCGACGCAGGAACTACCGGCGGCAAAATATGATGCAATCGCGGTAACCGGATCGATCGAAACTTTCGAGCCGCGCCTGGTCGAAGCTCTCAGCGATCATGGTCGACTGTTCGTCGTCGTTGGCAAAGGTCCGGCGATGGAAGCAAGATTGATAGAACGCGATGGCGAACACGACTGGCATACAGTGTCGTTGTTCGAGACGGAGCTGGCTCCCCTCGTGCACGGCGCGCTGCCACCACAGTTCACTTTTTAGAAAAACGCGAAACCAGATGGAGTCCTGTTGCATCTAAGATTTGAAGCACTTCTTTCCAACTGGTTTGGTGATATAGTAGACTATAACACCTAGCGCCCAAGGGCGGCCCCTATCCGGAACGTGAAAAGATGAAAAAATACCGAAATATCAGTGCGTTAGTTCTCGCAATTGCCGCTTTTGGCGGGCCCGGCATGGCCAGCGCCGATTCGCTGCTGGAGATTTACCAGCAGGCGTTGCAGAGCGACCCGCAGATTCACGAAGCCGAGGCACGCCGCCTCGCCGCGCTGGAAGCCAAGCCGCAGGCACGTGGTGCGTACCTGCCGCAGATCAGCGCGGGCGCGACCTACACCGAGTCGGAGCAGTCCGGCCCCGACCTCATCCCGAACCCGGATCCAACCCAGCCGCCATCGGTCGTCACGGCAACGAATGAAAGTGACGTGTTGCAGTGGGGTTTCAATCTGCGCCAGACCATCTTTCGGTGGGACCGCATCGTCGGCATGCGCCAGGCCGACAAGATCGTCACGCGGGCCGAAGCGATTCGCGAGGCCGCCCAGCAGGACCTGATCATTCGTGTTGCCCAGAGCTATTTCGACGTGCTCGCCGCCGAAGACCGGCTGCGCTCGATTCACGCGGACCGCCAGGCCATTGCCCGCCGTCTCGAGCAGGCCCGCCAGCGTTTCGAGGTTGGCCTGATCGCGATTACCGACGTGCAGGAATCGCAGGCGGCATTCGACCTGTCAATTGCCGATGAGATCCAGGCCAAGCGTACGCTCGCCACTGCGCGCGAGCTGCTGCGCGAAATCACGGGTGAATACGTGTCGAACCTGTCAGCGCCCAAGGAAGACTTCCCGCTCAACAATCCGAACCCGGCCAGCGAAATGGACTGGGTCGACTTGTCGATGAACCAGAACCTCAATCTTGTTGCCAGCCGCCTCGACGAACGCCTGGCGCGCGACGAAATCTCGTTCCGCCGCAACGGCCACTACCCGACGCTCGACCTCAATGCGCGTACGGGCGAGAACGACACTACGTCGCGGTACAGCGCAACTGACCCGGTCACCGGACAAACGGTATCCGACTCAAACAGTTTCAAGAATGACGGCAACTCGATCTGGCTGGAATTCAGCCTGCCACTGTTCTCGGGTGGCGCGACGTCGTCGCGTGTGCGCGAGGCCGTCTACCTGCACCGCGCGTCGCGCGAGCAGCTGCAGCGCGTCACGCGTGAGACCGAGCGCGAGGCTCGCGATGCCTACCTCGGCGTGCTGTCCGAGATCAGCCGCGTGCAGGCACTCGCCCGCGGCGTGGAATCGAGCCGCACAGCGCTCGAGGCCACACAAGCCGGTTTCGACGTCGGCACCCGAACGATTGTCGATGTGCTTAACTCGCAGTTCGCGCTGTACGCGGCGATCACCTCGTACGAGCAGGCGCGTTACAACTACATCATGAACATGCTGCGCCTGAAGCGCGCGGCTGGCACCCTGCAGGTTCAGGATCTCGAAGAGATCGACCAGTGGCTGGAAGAGCGCAAAACACCTGAACAGATCTTTGCCGAAGATGCTGCGCAGGGCGCGTCGGGCACCTAGGCGCTTATCTCATCCGCGAGCAGCGGCTCCAGCAAGACGAGGAGCCGCTGCAGCGCGCCCCTGTTTTCCTCGAGTAAGCGACGGCCGGCATCGCCGAGGCGCCGGGCCTCGTCCGGGTTCTCGAGAAGATCGCTAACAGCCTCTACCAGTTCATCGGAATCTTCGACACGCCGGCAGGCAGCGCGGCTGATGAAGAGGTCGGCGATATCCTGCGCGTTGAAATTGTGCGGCCCGGTCACGACCGGAGCCCCGAACGCGGCGGGTTCGAGCAGATTGTGACCGCCAATGGGCACCAGGCTGCCCGCCACGAAAGCAACGTCGCTCGCTGCGTAAAAGAGTGGCACCTCACCCATCGTATCGCAGAGAAATACCGCGGCCTCACCGGCAGGCTGCCCTGCAGTGCGCGACACGACACTAAAGCCACGCCGCTCGGTTAATTCCCTGACGACCCCAAAACGTTCCGGATGCCGCGGAACCAGCACGAGGAGCAGGTCATCGTGACGCGCTCGCAGGGCCTCGTGCACGTCCAGCACGAGCTCTTCCTCGCCTTCGTGCGTGCTCGCGGCAATCCACACCGGTCGCCCACCGAACAGGCGCGCTCGCTCTTCCCTGCCCCTGTCGATCACGGTCAGATCGGGTTCGACATCGAACTTGATGTTGCCCATGACGCAGGTGCGATCCGGATTCGCGCCGATCGACAGGAAGCGCTCGGCATCCTGTTCACTTTGCGAGGCAATGATGATGCCGTGTGACAGGGTCTCCCGGATCAACGGCAGCAGCTTGCGATAACCCGGCACGGATTTCGGCGAAATGCGCGCGCTGACAAGAATCAGCGGGATCTTGCGAACGCCGCAGCCACGATAAAGATTCGGCCAGATCTCGGTCTCCATGATCAGTGCCGCCGATGGGTTCGTCGCATCGAAGAACGCTTTGACAGCATGCGGAAACTCGAATGGGATGTAGGCGTGACGCACGGCATCACCGAACAGGGACTCGACGCGCGCGGCGCCGGTCGGCGTTACCGTGGTGACCAGCAACTCATGTTCCGGGAAACGTTCGAGCAGTGCCCGAACGAGGGGCGCCGCGGCGACGACCTCGCCAACAGAGACCGCATGTACCCAGATCGAGCGCTCGAGTTTCGGGAACCCGAAACCAAACCGCTGCCCGAGTCGATTGAAGTAGGCGCTGTTGCCGAAGCCGCGCACCACCCAGTAGATCAGGAACGGGATCAGCAGCAGGTAGGTCAGAAGGTTGTAGAGAAGGCGCACTGCGGCCCTATTCGTCTTTCAGCCTGTCGATGATGCGGCTCGACGAATGGCCGTCACGGAATGCCAGCACGCGCACTTCGCCGCCGTTTTGCAGGACTTCTTTCGCGCCGACAATTTCCTCGGGCTTGTAGTCGCCACCCTTGACGAGGACTTCGGGCAACACGGCCTCGATCAAACGCGCCGGCGTGTCCTCGGAGAACGGTACGACCCAGTCGACAGCGGCCAGGCCGGCGAGAACCAGCATGCGATCCTCGAGCGCATTGATCGGACGCGACTCGCCCTTGAGTCGTCGCACCGAGTCGTCGTCATTGACCGCAACGACCAATCGATCGCCGAGGCTCTTGGCCTCTTCAAGATAGGCCACATGGCCTGCATGGAGCACGTCGAAGCAACCGTTGGTCATGATGACGCGTTCGTTGCGCCCGCGCGCTTCGTCGACAAGTGCGAGCAGCGCGTCCAGTTCAACCAGGCCGCGACCACCCTGGCCGCGCTGGTGCAATGCGGCAGAAAGTTCGCCCGGTGTAACCGTGGCAACACCGATCTTGCGGACCACGAGGCCCGCAGCAAGGTTCGCCAGCGCCGCCGCAGAGCCGAGCCCCTGGCCGGCCGCCAGTGCAGCGGCGAGCGTAGCGATCACCGTATCGCCAGCGCCCGTTACATCGAACACTTCGCGCGCCTGCGTCGACAGAAACAACGGTTCGGCGCCTGATTCGATCAGCAGCATCCCTTTCTCGCTGCGCGTCACCAGCAACGCATCGAGTTCGAGTTCGTCCAGCATCGCGCGCGCTCGTGCAACGAGGTCCTCATCAGACTCTGCGACGCCCGCGACGGCCTCGAACTCGGACTGGTTTGGCGTGATCAGTGTCGCGCCGCGATACTTGGTGAAATCGGCTCCCTTCGGATCAATCAATACGGGCACGCCCGCGCTGCGGCAGGCCTTGATCATTGTCTCTACATCGGCCAGCGCGCCCTTGCCATAGTCGGACAGGATCACGGCACCCGCACCATCGAGTACCTTGTCCAGCGCACCGGCGACGGCGTCGCCCGGCATAGCCGAGGCAATCTCTTCGTCGAGCCGGATCAGCTGCTGGCCACGGCTTTGGACTCGTGTCTTGGTAATCGTGGGCCGATCGTCTGCTTCGGCAAACGAGCAATCAATGCCGCGCTCGTTCATGATGTTTGCAAGCGACGCGGCAGCCGCGTCGCGGCCGACCACGCCAACGAGGCTCGTCGCCGCGCCGAGCGCCGCCAGGTTGACCGCAACGTTGGCGGCGCCGCCCGGGCGATCGTCGGTTTCGTGAACATGCACGACGGGCACCGGCGCCTCTGGCGAAATGCGCCCGGTAGAGCCGAACAGGTAGCGGTCGAGCATCACGTCGCCGGCCACGACCACGCGCGTCGCTGAGAAATCGGGGATGCTGATAGTCACGCAGCGGACTTTATCACGATCACGGCGCCGTCGAGAGTGCCCTGCCGCTATAATGAGCGTCCGCCAACCTGGCCAGAATCCATGCGCTCACCTGCTCTCTACGACTACAACAAGTACTGGGCCGAATGCTTCGGCATCGCCCCGGAACTGCCGATGACGCGTGCGGAAATGGATGCGCTTGGCTGGGACTCCTGCGACATCATCATCGTCACGGGCGACGCCTATGTCGATCACCCGTCCTTCGGCATGGCCATCATCGGCCGCCTCCTGGAGGCGCAGGGCTTTCGCGTCGGCATCATCGCGCAGCCGGACTGGCACTCGAAAGACGCGTTCGAGGAGCTTGGCAGACCCAACCTGTTCTTTGGCGTCGCGGCCGGCAACATGGACTCGATGATCAATCGGTATACGGCTGATCGCAAAGTTCGCAACGACGACGCCTATACGCCGCACGGCGTCGGCGGCAAACGCCCGGACCGCTGCTCGATCGTCTATTCGCAGCGTTGCCGCGAGGCGTTCGCGGACGTGCCGATCATTCTTGGCGGCATCGAGGCGTCGCTACGCCGTATTGCACACTACGACTACTGGCAGGACAGCGTCCGTCGCTCGATCCTGTTCGACGCCGGCGCCGACATGCTTGTGTACGGCAATGCCGAGCGCGCCATCGTCGAGATCGCGCAGCGCATCGCCCGTGGCGACGCCATCGTCGACATGACCGATATTCGCGGCACGGCATTTCTGCGCGACGATAATCTCGACGGCTGGTGGGAAATCAACTCGACGCGCATCGATCGACCGGGCCGCGTCGACAACATCGTCAATCCCTACGTCAATACAGCATGCAGCAAACCGGTCGAGGAAGAGACGGGTGACGGCAATGTCCTGCGCTTCGTGCCCGATGCGCGCAAGAACCGCAGGCGCACTGTCATTCGCCTGCCCTCTTTCGAGAAGGTCCGCAACGACGCGGTCCTCTACGCCCATGCCAACCGCGTGCTGCACCTTGAAACCAATCCGGGCAATGCCAGGGCACTGGTCCAGGCGCACGGCGATCGCGATCTCTGGATGAATCCCCCGGCGCTGCCGCTCAGCACCGAGGAGATGGACTATGTATTCGGCATGCCATTCACGCGCCTGCCGCATACGTCGTATGGCGATGCGCGCATACCGGCCTACGAGATGATTCGTTTCTCGGTGAACATCATGCGCGGCTGCTTCGGTGGCTGTACTTTCTGCTCAATCACCGAGCACGAAGGGCGCATCATTCAGAATCGCTCGGAGGAATCGATTCTCGAAGAAGTTGAGAAGATCCGCGACAGCGTGCCGGGATTCACGGGCGTCATATCGGATCTCGGCGGACCGACTGCGAACATGTATCGGCTGGCGTGCAAGAGCCCCGAGATCGAGGCCGCCTGCCGCCGCCCGAGCTGCGTGTTCCCGGGCATCTGCAAAAACCTGAAAACCGACCACTCTGCACTGACGGGCCTGTACCGTAAGGCACGTGAGTTGCCTGGCATCAAGAAAGTCCTGATCGCCTCCGGCCTGCGCTATGACCTCGCGGTCGAGGACCCCGAGTACGTGAAGGAACTGGTCACGCACCATGTTGGCGGCTATCTGAAGATTGCACCCGAGCACACCGAACGCGGCCCGCTCGACAAGATGATGAAACCGGGCATCGGGACCTATGATCGCTTCAAGGAAATGTTCGATAAGTTCTCGAAGGAGGCGGGCAAGGAGCAATACCTCATCCCCTACTTCATCGCGGCGCACCCGGGCACGACCGACGAAGATATGGTGAACCTCGCGTTATGGCTCAAGGAAAACGACTTCCGTGCCGACCAGGTACAGGCGTTCTATCCGTCGCCGATGGCAACCGCGACTGCCATGTATCACTCGGGTAAAAATCCGCTCTCGAAAATCCGCTACAAGGGCGAGGGCGTGGAAACGCCGAAGAGCCCGGAGCAGCGGCGGCTGCACAAGGCGCTGCTACGCTATCACGACCCCGAGAACTGGCCGCTGATTCGCGCCGCCTTGACGGACATGGGGCTTGGTCGGCTGATCGGTTCCGGCGCCGGCCACCTGGTCCCGGCGACGCAGCCGAAAGACGATGAATTCCGTGGTTCTGCGCGCCGCAAGAATCGCAAAGACGCGCACAAGAAGCGCATTCGCAAAGGCAAAGCTCTGACCCAACACACTGGCTTGCCGCCGCGCAAGACGTAATAGATACTAAACTGAATAGATTGGCGGCCTGCGTTGGATGATCAGCACCGGCAGGTTGATGCTTTGCAACCAGATATCAGGGAGCACGTACCATGGGTAATTCAAACAATTTGATCGCAGCGGTAGCGATGCTATGCCTGCTGACTGCGTGCGGAACCGCGCAGACTTACCACAAAGTGGTAGCCGAGGAACGCAATACGGCCTGGCAGCAGGTCCCGATCAGGAAAGTCGCGGTGGTCGCAGTGACGGCCGACCGGGGCGAGCGAATTGGCAGCGAGACCGTGTTCGCCGATCGGCTCGGACAGCACGGAATCGACGCGATTGTCTCGCATGACTTCGCGCCGAATCTCGACAATATCGACACGAATTCAGAAGCGCTTCAGGTGCTGGCCGAAAGGAATGTCGACGCGATTCTGACGATCGCCGTAGCCGAGGACGCGAGCGGTTACGATCGCTCCGATTATTGGGCAGCTCGCGGTTGGGCTGCGATACTGGGCTCAAGAAACAGCGATGCCTGGGGCAATCTCGCCGATGCGGCAAGCTACTGGCAGCAGGGCGAGCACTCGCTGGATATCGGTCTATGGGACGCCAAAACCATGGACGCAATCTGGCACGCCCAGACGGATTCCAATGAGTGGGACGAAGGCTCGACAGGAGTAACTCGTCTCGCCGACTTCATGGCCGAGGCGCTAACCTCGCGAGGGTTCATCACCAAATAGCGGCCCGCGATGATCCTGCCAGGCCGCCGTTGATGTACGTCGCGTAATCGGCTGGGTTCGAGCGCGCGCTCGTCAGCTCAGCCGCATTTCGAATCGCCGCATGACAGGCAGGTCATGCAGCCATCCATCATGATTACGGCTGTCGTGTTGCACTTGGCGCAGAGCTGCGCGCCTTCGGGGTACTCGGCTTCCGAGAACGCGTCGGTTTGCTTTTGCGCTTCTTCGAACTCGGCACGCTTCTGGTCAACAAGCTTCTGCTGGTGCTCGTCAAGGCCCGGCGTCGCCATCATGCCAATCGCGATCAGGTGCTTCTCGACGATGTGGCCGAGCTCGGCAATGATCGACGGCATGAACTTGCCGCCCGGCTGCCAGTAGCCGCCACGCGGATCGAACACGGCCTTCAGCTCTTCGACGAGGAAGGTCACATCGCCACCCTTGCGGAATACGGCCGAGATGATGCGCGTCAGCGCCACGATCCACTGGTAGTGATCAAGGTTCTTCGAGTTAATGAAGATTTCGAAAGGACGACGCTTCTCATGCTCGGTGCCCTCGTTGAGGATGATGTCATTGATCGTCACGTACATGGCGTGATCCGACACCGGCGTCTTCACCTTATAGGTCGAGCCGATGAGCATCTCCGGACGCTCGAGCTTCTCGTGCATGCGGATGACTTCGGCCCGGTCGCCCCCACCCTCGCGCGGGAAATCTTTCCTCGCCTGTTCCTTTTCTTCGTTCGGCTGGCCTACAGCGTAGCCGACGATTTGCTTGTCGATCTTGATCATCTCAAATTCCTTGCGGCTAGAACTTGCCGTAGTAGCCTTCTTTCAGCGCGTCGAAGAGGTTCGCGGCGGTATGCACCTCGCCGTCGTACTCGATCTCTTCGTCGCCCTTCAGGTCGACGGTCGAACCGTCGTCCAGTGTGAAGGTGTAAGTCGTGTTCTTGAGGTCTTTCTCTTTCACCAGTACGCCCTGGAACGCTTCCGGGTTGAAGCGGAAGGTCGTACAGCCCTTGAGGCCCTGTTTGTAGGCGTACAGGTAGATGTCCTTGAAGTCCCCATACGGGTAGTCAGTCGGGACGTTGGCCGTCTTCGAGATCGACGAGTCAATCCACTTCTGCGCAGCGGCCTGGATGTCGACGTGCTGCGTCGGCGTGACTTCGTCAGCCGTGATGAAGTAATCGGGCAATGTGGTCGCGGCACCCTCCGCCGGCCCGGCCGGCATCGCTTCCGCATCAATCATGTCGCGGTAGGCGAGCAGCTCGAACGAGAAGACGTCGACCTTCTCTTTCGACTTCTTGCCCTGACGGATGACGTTGCGGAAGTAGTGATGCGCGAAACTCGGCTCGATGCCGTTCGAGGCATTGTTGGCCAGCGACAGCGAGATCGTGCCCGTGGGCGCGATCGAGCTGTGGTGCGTGAAGCGCGAACCGGTCGCGGCGAGCTCTTCGACGAGCTCGGGGTTCTCGGCAGCGACGCGCTGCATGTAGCGGCTGTACTTCGCGTGCAGGATGCGGCCCGGCACCTTGTCGCCAACCTGGTAGCCATCGGCCCGCATCTCGGGACGGCGGCGCAGCATCTCTTCGGTCACCTCGAAGTTCTCGGCCATGATCGGGGCCGGGCCCTTCTCTTTTGCGAGCTCGAGGCCTTCTTCCCAGCCGGCCAGCGCCAGCTGCTTGGCCACTTCCTCGGTGAATTCAACGGCGGCCGGTTCACCGTACTTCATGCGCAGCATCGTGATCGTCGAACCGAGGCCAAGGAAGCCCATACCGTGACGACGCTTACGCTGGATCTCGTTGCGCTGTTGCGGCAGCGGCAGGCCGTTAATCTCGACGACGTTGTCGAGCATGCGCGTGAACACCTTGACGACCTTGCGGAACGATTCCCAATCGAACTGCGCCTCGTCGGTGAATGGCTTTTCAACGAACTTGGTCAGGTTGACTGAGCCGAGCAGGCAGGAGCCATACGGCGGCAGCGGCTGCTCGCCACACGGATTGGTCGCGCGAATGTTTTCGCAGAACCAGTTGTTATTCATTTCGTTGACCTTGTCGATCAACACGAAGCCCGGCTCCGCGAAATCGTAGGTCGAGGCCATGATGACGTCCCAGACGCGGCGCGCCGGCAGCGTCTTGTAGACCTTGCAGGCCACCAGGCCTTCGGCGTCCTGCACGTAGTTGCCGGCTTCCGGCCAGTCGCGCCAGACAAACTGGGTCTTGTCCGACACGTCCAGGCCGTCTTCCTCGACTTCCTTCGGCGTGACCGGGAACGCAAGCTTCCAGTCGTCCTCATTAATGACAGCCTGCATGAACTCGTCGGTGACGAGCAGCGACAGGTTGAACTGGCGCAGGCGGCCATCCTCGCGCTTCGCACGAATGAACTCCATGACGTCCGGGTGGCCGACATCAAAGGTGCCCATCTGTGCTCCGCGGCGACCGCCCGCCGACGACACCGTGAAACACATCTTGTCGTAGATATCCATGAACGACAGCGGGCCCGATGTGTATGCGCCGGCGCCCGTAACGTAGGCTCCTTTCGGGCGCAGTGTCGAGAACTCGTAGCCGATGCCGCAACCCGCCTTCAGCGTGAGCCCTGCCTCATGCACCTTATTAAGGATGTTGTCCATCGAGTCGCCCACCGTACCCGACACGGTGCAGTTGATCGTCGATGTTGCGGGCTTGTGCTCCTGGGCACCGGCATTCGACATGATGCGGCCGGCCGGAATTGCGCCGGAGCGCAGGGCCCAGACGAATTCCTTGAAATAGTGTTCGCGCTTCGACTCGACTTCGACATTCGCCAGCGCCTCGGCAACGCGCTTGTAGGTGTCGTCGATCGTCTCGTCGATCTTGGCACCGTCCTTCGCTGTCAGACGATACTTTGCATCCCATATATCGAGGGACGCGGGTTGAAATTCGATGTCGGTAACCGTGACCGTATCCAGATTGACGGCTGACTTCATAGGACCTGTTTCTCCCCTGTACTCCCTTAGGAGACCCCAATGTTTATTTTTGGCTCGCTCTGTTTTTCGAGAGAATAAGGCCCCGCTCGCCGACGGCCAGAGAGCGCGCGACGAGTGCCGTTTTCGGCCTCTTTTCCCTTCTGATCCAGACACAAGATGTTGTGCCCGAGTGATGACTAGATTATGCCCGTTGGGCCCCACTGTCAAGCCTTATGTCGATTTTTTTGCGTATGTCTTTTAAATTGAAAATCAATAACTTACCGTTTCTTCCGCAGTAAGCGCTTTAAAAATAAGACAAAAAAAATGACACTTTCGCGAAACCAGCAAACCACTACATATAGTAGCGACTATTGTCTCACACGGGGCCTCTTGAAAGCCCCCGAAACGACCCTACTTTAGCCTCCGAATACACGATTTTTTGCGGAGAAAACCATGAATATTGCTCGTTTCGAACCCTGGACTTTTGTCGACTTGCTGCACCGTGATCTCGACCGCATCGTCGGCTCTCGCGGTGCCGCCCAGAACGGCCAGGACCCGGTCGCCGACTGGGTGCCAGCCGTTGATATCGTTGAAGAAAAAGACCGCTTCGTCCTGCGCGCAGACGTACCGGGCGTGCGTGCCGAAGACATTGACGTCTCGATGGACAACGCCGTGCTGAGTGTGTCGGGTGAACGTCACGCGATCGCGCGTGATGAGGAAGCCGGCGTACAGCGCATCGAGCGCTCCACCGGCCGCTTCTTCCGCCGCTTTACGCTGCCGGAGACGGCGGACGCCGAGTCGATCACGGCCAAATGCGCCGCCGGCATTCTCGAGGTCTCGATTCCGAAGACCCCCGAGATCCAGGCCCGTCGCATCACGGTCGAAGCCGCCTGACGTCGGGCGGCTGCCATTGCCCGGGCGCGACGTTCCGACGCGTCCGGGCATCTTGCGTACAAGGACCTATAATTCACGAGCGATTCAGCTGCGTGAACCTACCCTGATTACGCGACTCCAATAAACAGGATGCAGCATCTTCGAGGAAACGTATGACCGCCAAACTCAGAATACTTGCTGCCGGCATCATGCTGGCCTTTGCTTCAGTCGGCGCCCAGGCGCAGTTACCATCGTCTGTCGGTGGCCAGCCGGTCGTGAGCCTGGCGCCGCTCGTCGACACAGCCTCCCCCGCGGTGGTGAACATCCGCGTCGCGCAGGATCGCCCTGCACGTTTCGGCCGCCGCGCCGAAGGCATTGGTGCGGGATCGGGCGTCATCGTCGACGCAGATAATGGCTACATCCTGACCAACCACCACGTGGTAGGCGCTGCGGATGAGATCCAGGTCAGCCTGAAAGACGGCCGCACGCTCGACGCCGAAATGGTCGGCTCCGATGCCGCAACCGACATCGCGGTCATCAAGGTCGAGGGCGACAACCTTACCGAGATGCCGATTGGCGATTCAAATGACGTACGCGTCGGCGACTTCGTCATCGCGATCGGCAACCCGTACGGGCTGTCGCACACGGTGACGTCCGGCATCGTCAGCGCCCTGGGTCGTTCGGGCATCGGCGATGGCCTGCAGGACTTCATTCAGACTGATGCCTCAATCAACCCGGGTAATTCTGGCGGCGCCCTCGTCAACATGAACGGCGAACTGATTGGCATCAACTCGGTCATCATTTCGGGATCCGGCGGCAATGTCGGCATCGGCTTCGCCGTACCGACGGAAATCGCGGCCTCGATCATGGGCCAGATTCTCGACTTTGGCGAAATTCGCCGCGGCCTGCTGGGCGTCAACATCCAGAATATCGACGCGGAAGTTGCCCAGACCCTCAACATCGACACCGACAGCGGCGCACTGATTACGCGTGTATTCGAGGATTCGGCCGCCGAGGCGGCGGGTCTCGAAGTTGGCGATGTCATCATTGGCGTGAATGACAAGAAGATCGAGAGCGCTGCGGACCTGCGCAATACGATCGGCTTGCTGCGCTCGGGTGACAGCGTCGGTATCCGCTACATACGCGGCTCCGACACGCGCACGACCTCGGCCGAACTTGGCCGCGCCGACGACCAGATGCTTGCCGGCGCAGAGATTCATCCGGGTCTCGCGGGCGCCAGCTTCGCTCCTGCCAGCACTTCGAGTGACAGTGGCGTCGAGGTCACCTCGGTGGAGGAAGGCAGCCCGGCGGCACAGCGTGGCCTGCGTGCCGGCGATGTCATAACGGCAGTCAATCGCGTGCTCGTGCGCAACCTGCGCGACCTGTCCACCGTCGCCGAGAACAGCCGCATCCTGTTCCTGCTGGTACAAAGGGGCGAACGCTCACTGATGCTGCAGATCAGGTAAGCTATGTAGATGCATTTCGAGGGCAGCAAGCGGCGAATCTTTCCAGGCATCGTCGCTGCTGCCCTCGTCCTTTTCGGGCTTGGCGGCCAGGTACTCGCCGCGAACATCGAGCAGCAGCGCGAACTCTTTACCGCTGTCTACGAGACCGCCGAACGCGGCGACTGGAGCCTGGTCGAGGGCCTCAGCGCAGCGGATCGCGAGGCGCTCGAGACCTATGCTCTGTGGCCTGACCTGCGTGCAGCCTGGCTGCGCGCCAACCTCAGGAAGGTGCCGGCCAAGGAAATCACCGATTTTCTGGATACGCATGGCACGCTGCGGCCAGCCCGGCAGCTCCGGTACCGCTATGCGCTGCACCTGGCGCGCGGCGGTCAGCTCGATGCCTTCCATGAGATTTACGAGCAGTACTACCACGGACAGGAGCTCGCCCGCCTCGATTGCCTGTCGCTGCAGGCCGAGATAGAGGCCGGTCGCGATGCGCGCGTAATCGGGCGCGGCATCGACCTGTGGCTGGTTGGCAAAAGCCAGGTCGACGAGTGCGACCCGGTGTTCGAGTTCCTGCATGAAAAGCAGCAGCTCGGCGCGATTGAATACAGGAAGCGTTACCAGCTTGCGATCGATGCCCGCGAGTTCCGGCTGGCGCGCTGGCTCGGCAAAAAGATCGACCAGGACCACGTTGACGAAGCCAATCGCTGGATCCAGGCACAGTCGAAACCCGACCGCTTCATCGCCAGGCACGAGCGGCGCCTCGACAGCGAAACCTATCGCGAACAACTCGTCTACGCTGCCGAGCGGCTGACCTACAAAGACCCCGAGGCTGCCCTCCGCGCCTGGCAATCGGTGGAGAGCAAATTCCCGTTTACCGAGGAGCAGAAGCTCAGAACGCGGCGCCACGTTGCGCTCTGGACCGCGCGTGACAACTTACCTGGAGGTTATGCGCAGCTCGCGGGCCTGCCGCATGCGGCGCAGGATGACGAGGTCATGCGCTGGCGCGCGCGTACGAGTCTGCGTGATGGTCAATGGCAGCGTCTGCTTGTGGACATCAACACGATGCAGGCGCCCGAGCGCGACGCCGAGGAGTGGCGTTACTGGACCGCGATCGCGCAGATGCGCTCCGGCGCGGCAGTCGAGGGTCGTGCCGCACTCGAGATTCTGAGTAGCGAGCGCAGCTACTACGGTTTCCTCGCGGCCGATGAACTCGGGCGCGACTACGCAATGGACGCGGCGACAATGCAGGCCAGCGATGCCGTGCTTTCCCGGGTTGAGTCGGATCCCGGCATCGTGCGTGCCCGCGAGCTGTTTCTTGTCGGTCTCGACAGCAGCGGCCGATCCGAGTGGCAGGCGGCGATCCAGTATTTCAGTGACGAGGAGAAGCTGCAGGCTGCAATTCTTGCCGATCGCTGGGGCTGGCATTCGCGCGCGATCTCAACGGCAGCCAGTGTCGGTGAGTATGATGACCTCGCGATCCGCTATCCGCTGCCCTGGCAGGAGCAGTTCGAAACCCACGCCAATGCGGCCAGCATCGACACGACCTGGGCGTATGGCATCGCGCGCAGCGAGAGCCTGTTCATGCGTGACGTCCGCTCGAGCGCAGGCGCGGTGGGCCTGATGCAGCTGATGCCGAAGACCGGTCGTTCGGTCGCCAGGAAAATCAAACTGCCCTACGCTGGCCTCAAGACCCTGACCGACCCCGTCAGCAACATTCGCCTTGGCACGTCATACCTGGGCCAGATGGCGGACCGCTTTGGCGGCCATCGTGTTCTCGCCACTGCCGCGTACAACGCAGGCCCCCATCGTGTTGATGACTGGTTGCCCGCACAGGGTAGCGAAGACGCCCGCGTCTGGATCGAAAATATCCCGTTCAACGAGACGCGCGAGTATGTGAAGCGCGTCCTCGCGGCGCAGGCGATCTTTCACTGGCGGATGACGGGGCAGGTCCGCCGCGTATCGGATGAGCTACATCGCATCAGCGCACCGGAGGCCGTCAAGCTAGCGTCCCGCTGATTCCTTCGCGCGCGCATAGAAACAGCGCAGATCCTGTTTGCAGTCCGCCAGCATCGCTCGAAACTCCGGGACACGCCCTTCGTACAGCATCATCGGAATGAGCCGCGCATTGTTGAGCTCCCCGGAGAGCCAGGCCGACGGTTCGCGTCCCTCACGCTCCAGCAGCCGACCGACTTCGACCTGCAGGTCTCGCAGTCGCTCCTGCTTGCGACGCCGTTTCTCTTCATCGCCGAGCGGCTGCTCGTACAAGGCTTCCAGCTCATCACGGGCAGCGACGACAACTTCGAGGACGCGCTGGCTGAACTCGCCGCGTTGCCGGTACTCTGCGAATTCGTCCTGCATGCCGCGTGCCGCAAGCCAGCGTTCGACGCCTGTCTCTTCGACCGCCGTCGCGAATGACTCATTGAAACTGGAGTCGCCCTTCACATACAGCACCTGGTGGGCAAGTTCGTGAAACAGGAGGGCCACGAGCTCGATGTCGTCCCACTTCATCATCGTGTTCAGCACAGGATCCTTGAGTTTACCGAGCGTCGAATACGCCGAAACCCCGCCCACCGCGACGTCGAAGCCCTGCTCCCTGAGGCGCTCGGCCTCCCGCATCGCCGCTTCCCTGCGGAAGTACCCGCGGTAACTGACGCAACCCGCAACCGGGAAGCACCAGGTCCTCGGCTGCAGCGAAAACTCGGGCGCGGCGAACACATTCCACACTACGTATTCGCGCTCGATATCGGCATAGCTGCGATAGGTATCGTTGTCGGGCAGATGCAGCTCATCGATCGCGAATTGCCTTGCTTCCAGGATGAGACGCAGGCGGGCGGCCAGTTCCTCGGACGTGTCGTCGCGCTGCAGGACTTCGTCAATCGGCTGGCGCTTGCGCGTGAGTTCCAACTGCCCCTTTGCCGCCTGCATGTAATAGCAGCCGGTCAGCGAGACGAGACACAGGGCGAGAACGACAAGTCGTTGCATTCGGGTACTATGACACGATGCAGGTATATCTCGTAGGAGGCGCGGTTCGCGACGCGCAGCTTGGCATCCCGCCCCGGGAGAGAGACTGGTGCGTCGTGGGCGCAACACCCGCAGCAATGGAAGCGCACGGCTACCAGCGCGTCGGCAAGGACTTCCCCGTTTTCCTGCACCCGGAAACCAGAGAGGAATACGCGCTCGCGCGCACCGAGCGTAAGACCGCACCCGGCTATCACGGCTTTGATATCGACTGTTCGCCCGACGTCACGATCGAGGAAGACCTGCAACGCCGGGACCTGACGATAAACGCGATTGCCCAGGATGGCGACGGCAATCTCGTCGATCCGTGGGGCGGCGTCGCGGACATCGAAAGTCGCGTGCTGCGGCATGTGTCCGGCGCCTTCGTCGAAGATCCCGTGCGGATCCTGCGGGTCGCGAAATTTGCGGCACGCTTTGCCGATTTGAACTTCACGATTGCCGCCGAAACGATGGCGCTGATGCGCGACATGGTCGACGCCGGCGAAGTGGACGCGCTGGTTCCGGATCGCGTCTGGAAGGAGACCGAGAGCGCACTCGCAGGCAGCCATAGTCGCGTCTACTTTGAGGTGCTGCGTGAGTGCGGGGCGCTGCGTGTTCTGTTTCCGGAGGTCGACGCGCTGTTCGGCGTGCCGCAGCCGGAGAAATGGCATCCAGAGATCGACACGGGCTTGCATACGATGATGGTTCTCGACCAGGCCGAGGCGCTCAGCGACGCACTCGAGGTCCGCTTCGCTGCGCTGGTCCACGACCTTGGCAAGGCCACCACCCCGAAATACCGACTGCCCAGCCACCCCGGGCACGAGACGCGCGGCTGCAAGATCATCCGGCGCATGGCCGAGCGCTTGCCTTTACCAAACGCTTGCCGAGACCTCGGCCAGCTCGTGGCCGAGTTTCATACTCATGTGCACAGGGCTGCGGAGCTACAGGACAAGACGGTGCTGAAAGTGCTGGAGAGGACTGACGCGTTTCGTCGTCCTGAGCGCTTCGAGCACTTCCTGCTCGTGTGCGAAGCGGATGCGCGCGGACGCACGGGACTCGAGAACCGCGCCTATCCGCAGGCCAACGCCTTCCGCAATGCTTTCGCCGCGGCCGCATCGATCGACGCCGGCGCCGTTGCAAAAGAGGCGCCCGGCGGCCAGATTCCGCGTGCGATTCGGCGCGCACGCCTGGGAGCCATCAAGACCGCCCGCGCTGCCTAGGTGCCGCCGTAGAAATACATGAAGACGGAGAACGTCGTCACGCCACCGTACAGATCGTTGTCGTCGTAGCCCAGTCCGAGCTCGATGTCGCTCGAGCTGCCCATCGGCGCCATGAAGCGAATCGTCGCAGCGCGTGACTCGCTACCATCGACCTCCCCTTTCCAGGTGCCGAGCTCGAACTGCCAGCGATACTGGTCCGCATCGATGCCAAGCGTGGCGAACGCGCGATAGTCGACCAGGCTGGCGATCAGGCTGAGACGCGAGAAGGACAGCAGATCGAGAATGCCGCGATTGTCGTCAAGCTGCAGATTGACGCTGTAATCGTAGTCCATGCCGCTCAGGCTCAGACTGACATTATCGGACAGCTCGAAGCGCGTGGTCAGTCCGACACCGTTGGCATCGAACATGATGGTCCGACCGGGAAACAGATCGGTCGCGGGCAGCGTGAACTCGAAGTCACGGTACTCGTAATCCCCCACGAGCGTGAATTTGTTGCCGCGATAGTACAGAGAGCCCCGATAGTCGCTCGACTCGAGGACGTCACGATCGCCCCAGTAGGCGATACCCAGACGCACCCCGACAGGCTGGAACCAGTGATCGATGCCGATATCGCCGTACCAGGTTTCGCTGGAGAGATTGCGCGGCAGATCGACCGTGGTGCCGCCGAGACTTCCGGACAACCAGGTGTTCTCCGCTACGGCGACGTCGGCGATGATCGTTCCGGCAATGCCACCTCCCGAGTCGCCTTCACCGCCCACGCCAATGATGAAGTCGTCTGCGGCAACAGCGTTGCCGCCAAAAAGAATCAGTAGCGACGCGCTACGCCAGCACATACAGGATGAGACCCGCGAGGGCCAGGCGATAAATCGCGAATGGCGCGAGGCCGATACGGGTTACAAACCGCATGAAGAACTCGATGCTGAGATAGGCCACAATCGCCGAGACTACGACACCGAGCGCAAGCTCGCCCCATGCAACCGCGGCTTCGCCCATGACCATCTCCGCTCCTTTATAAAGGGTTGCCAGGAGAATGACGGGAGCCGAGAGCAGGAATGAAAAGCGTGCCGCATCCTGGCGTTCGTAACCGAGCAGGCGGCCGGCCGTTATCGTCACGCCAGAGCGCGAAGTGCCGGGCACCAGCGCGAGCGCCTGGGCGACGCCGATGACGATTGCGTCGCGAATGGTTACGTCCGAGATACCCTTGTCGCGTCGTGCGAACCGATCGGCGAGCGCCATGAGCACGCCGTATCCCGCCAGGGTGTACACAATAACCGACGGATCGCGCAGGTTTGCCTCGATCCATGAGGCAAACAGCAGGCCCGCGGCGGCCGCGGGGATTGTGCCGAGACCGATAGCGAGCGCCATGCGCGATTGTGGCGAGCGGACGTCGCCGCCCAGTACGCCCACACCGCCACGAAGCAGCCCGGCAATGTCCTGGCGAAAGAACACGACAACGGCCAGTAGCGACCCGAAATGCACGGCGACGTCGAAGGCGAGCCCCTGGTCGGTCCACTCCACCAGGTAAGGCACGAGCACCAGGTGCCCGGAACTCGAAATCGGCAGGAACTCGGTGAGTCCCTGCACGATAGCCAGTATGACGATCTGGAGAGTGGTCATCCGTAACCTCGAGACATGCGTGAATTCATAACGTGTGCGCCCTGTCAGCCAGGCCAAATGCCGACGGCGCCCTTATCGATCCCCGGCTGAGCGCCAGGCACTTGAAGCGCTCGCCCATTTCTCCGGGCAGCGTCAGCATTTTTACCTGCTGCGACAATTCAAGCTGCTGCTCGAGCGGCAGGTCGTTGAAGTCCGCCATCTCCGCTTCCAGGCCACCACCCATGAGAAATTGCGCCTGGGCTGAATAGCCAGCGACTGTGAACCCCTGGGCTGCCGCGACCTTGGCAACGCTCGTGAAATCCACCCATGCCGTCAGGTCCTGGATACCGGGCAGGATCAGTGGATCGTTGTGAGCGTGATGTCGAAAATGGCACCGCAGCCAGCCCTGCGAACGTTCCTTTGCGAAGTATTCGCGGCGCGATCCACCGTAATCAAACAGGAACGCGACGCCAGCTTTGAGGGCATGCGACATGCCGCCAATCCACGGCCCCGTCGCGAGATTGACTTCAGACATGTAGCCATCGGGCAACTGCTCGCCGAGATCGCGTTCGATGCCGGCAACCATGGCGCTGAGATTTTCGGGTGCGGGCGCTTCGACCGCGGCAAATCCGTCACCATCATGAATGATGCGCACCTGCATCACGCCCGTATCGCGGCGCACGAAACGTTCGACGGGCATCGAGTCGAGCACTTCGTTTGCGACGATCACGCCGCGCAGCAGGTCCGGCACGTCGTCGACCCAGGAAACCCGCTCGGCAAGGTGCGGCACGTGTTCATGGACATACGCTTGCTGGCGCTCCCACAGATCCGGCGAAACCTCGAGAATCAGGTACTGGTCGGGCAGCTCATCGTGGCGCTCGAGCCAGCGCAGCATGTCGACGGCCAGCTTGCCGCTGCCGGCGCCATACTCGAGGATCGCTCCATGCTCAAACTGGGAGAGGACTTCGGCGCACTGGCGCGCAAGCACGTGCCCGAAGACGCCCGAAATCTCAGGGGCAGTGACAAAGTCGCCCGCCTCACCAAACTTCGTGGTGCCGGCAGTGTAGTAGCCAAGGCCCGGCGCATACAGCGCGTGATGCATGTATTCGGCGAACGAGATGCTGCCGCCGCCGTCTTCGATGTGCTCCTTGATGTACGACACAACGCGTTCACTGTGCGCGGCGCTTGCGGCGTCGGGCGTGGGCAGTGATGGCGGCGATTGAGGTTGCATGTCAGTATCGGGCTATGAGTGAGGCGAGTCTCGAGAACAGGGTTGTGCTGGTGACGGGCGCCGCCCGCCGTATTGGCGCCGCTATTGTGACACGACTGCACGCCGACGGCGCGCGTGTTGCGATCCATTATCGCGGCTCGTCCGGAGAAGCGACGAAACTGGCCGCCCGGCTCAACACTGCTCGGGGCGATTCCGCGGCGACGTTCCACGCAGACCTTCTGGCAACGACCGATATTCCGTCGCTCATCGACGGTGTCGTGCGCTGGGGCGGTCGACTGGACGGGCTCGTGAACAATGCGTCCACGTTTTACCCGACACCCGTCGGGACGATTTCAGAAACCGAGTGGGACGACCTCGTCGGCAGCAACTTCAAAGCGCCGTTATTCCTGTCACAAGCGGCGGCGCCGCACCTCGCGAGGAGCAAGGGCTCGATCGTCAACATCGTGGACATTCACGCACAACGGCCATTGCGCAACCACCCGGTCTACGGGCCAGCCAAGGCGGCGCTCGCAATGCTGACCCGATCGCTGGCCAAGGACCTGGCGCCCGGGATTCGCGTGAACGGTGTGTCGCCGGGCGCGATCCTGTGGCCGGAAGACGGCATGTCCGACTCGGCCCAGCAGTCCATCCTGCGACAGGTTCCGCTGGAGCGAGCAGGCGAGCCGGACGATATCGCCGCCTGCGTCGAGTTTCTGATGCGCGACGCGTCCTACATCACAGGCCAGATCATCGCGGTCGACGGCGGCCGCTCCATCGGCTGGTAGTAGCAGGAGTAGCAGGGACAGTGCCCCTAGGAGTAGCAGGGACAGTGCCCCTATTTCGGGGGACAGTGCCCGTAATAGGGTGAACCTCGAGTTGCGTAGCCAGTTCGATGCTGGCTCGGACTTAAGCGCGCTCGGCCTCCTGCCTCGCTCGCATCGGGTTTCGCTTGCTCCGGCGCCGTGCATCGCGGCGCTCGACACGACGCCCGCTCCAACATCGAGCCCGGCATTCATTTGTCGATTGGCGCACAGAACGGCGCCGTTCAGCCGTTTCCGCCATCAATAGGGGCACTGTCCCCCGAAATAGGGGCACTGTCCCTGAAAGAAGGTCTAGTAAGCGCCGGCGTTTATGCGGGCTGCATTTCCGCCACCGTCCGGGTATCGAATGACGGAGCGTCGCTCAGCAGTCTGCGCGCTTTGCGCTCCAACCGCCACCGCCGGACACGCGCCGGTTGTAGCAATTGAGGTCGCCGCAACAATGTTCGGGTCGTTCGGCGCGCCGACAGGGATATCGAGATCGTCCGTCGCCGGGCAGTCGACCGGCAGGCCGCCGAAGTAATCGCCAACGCCATCCGCGTTAACCGTCCGGAACGACGTCGGGCGCAGGATCTTTTCACAAAAGTCGATGCCAATCTGGCCAACCGGCTTGCCGAACGTGTTATCACCTACGATCCAGACATCCGCATACGGGTTCAGCGAGTTGGTCACGAGCTCGCTCGCGGATGCGGTTCTGTTCGATGCGATCACGATGAAGCGCGAAATGTTGACGCCATCGGTGATCCCGGGATTGGCAAAAAATGCCGCGGTGTTATTGGCGGCTGCCCGATCCGCGTTAAATTCGGTGCGTGAGAAAACGGCACCAGGATTGGCCACACTACCCAGGTAGTCGCCGAGCAGTTCGGCGGTGCGTACGAGGCCACCACCGTTGTAACGCATATCGATGATCACGTCGGTCACACCGGCGTTCGAGAACTCATTGAAAACGGTCGCGAACACGGGCTCAGCGGTGCTGATGAACGAACGAAAATCCATGTAACCGACAGGCACACCAGTGCCGACGTCAATCGTACGCCACTGCGGTACCGGCGTTATCGTGACGATATCCTTGGTGACGTCGACGGGCGCCGCGAGCGTGTCCATGTCGAACGTCACGGTCGCATTGTTATCGAAAAACTGGTTAATGCCCTCGGCCGACTGGATCGCGGAATAAGTACGACCATTCAGCGATACCACGGTCTGGCCGCGGGCGATGCCGGCACTATCTGCCGGGCTGCCCTCGAACACGCCCGTCATGCGCATCTGGCCGCTTTCTTCGCGCCAGCTGAAGCCGAAGCCTTCATATTTGCCCTCGCCAAAGAACTGCTGGTCGGCCTCGAGTGAACCCACCGAGCTGAAGAGATCGACCGGATTGCCGTTACTGTCCTGTGGCCCGTAGGTCTGGGTAACAGAGGTCACCAGCTGCTCAGGAGACGCATAATCAGCGATGCTGAGATTATCGGGAAGCAGGTCGTTCCAGAGGTACCAGTCGTACAGCGCATCGAGCACGAATTGCTTTTGGCCATCGTTGCTGCAGGAAGACGGATCACCGGTGATCGTCTCGCCGGCGCTACCGCCGCCACAACCAGCAACCACCAGGGCTGAAAGCAAAAAGACTGTCAACTTGCGCATGAAAAACTCCTTCAAACAATAACGCCGGCGACTTCCAGGGGATGACGCGACGTGTCGAACTCCCGCCAGTGCTCGAGGACGGTTCGACCGGTAACGGGGTGCACCAGGTCCGGCGCCAGCTCGGCCAGCGGCCGCAGTACAAAGCTGTACTCGAGTACATCATCGCGAGGTACTCGCACCGGGTGCTCGTCCATCACCAGGTCATTGTAGAGCAGCAGATCGATATCGAGAGTGCGTGCCTCCCACTTTCCACCGCTTCGATCACGCCCGAGCAGATTATGTATAGCCTCGATCGCCTCGCAGATAGCCTGCGGCGAAGAATCGGACTCAAATGAGGCGACGAGGTTCAGAAAATCGTCGCCCTCGAAGCCGACCGCTGCGCTCCTGTATACGGGCGAAGTCTGGACGTCTCCGTAGCGGCGCCGCAATTCGCGAATACCGAGATGGAGATTGGCCTCGGGTTCGATGTTGCTGCCCAGGCCGACATACACGATCGCCATCGTCGTTACCCCGGCATTTCGCCGCGCTCGATTTCGACGCCAACGTCTTTCGAGCCGCGAATTGCGCCTGGCTTATGCAATTTGACGCGTACCCAGGCGACGTCGAATTCGTCGCGGATGATGCCGGCGATCCGTTCCGCCAGCGTCTCTACCAGTTGAAAACTCGATGCGCCGACGAATTCCTGGACGCGTTTTGCAACCGATTTGTAGTTGAGCGTGTCCGCGACATCGTCGCTGACCGCGGCCTTCGCGATGTCCGCACTCATCTCGAGATCGATAATCACTGTCTGGCGAATCTTTCGTTCCCATTCCCAGATGCCGATGATCGTTTCAATCCTGAGCTCTTCGAGAAAAATCTTGTCCATTACGCTCCTGCCTCCGCGGCCGGCGGCACTACAAGCGTGTCCAACGCCCAGCGCGGCTGAGCCCGGATCTCAGCTGCCGGACCGGCTTCCGCCAGTCGCAGCGCGCCTGCCACCGCAATCATCGCACCGTTGTCGGTGCAGAACTGCAGTCTCGGGTAAAAGACCTCGCCATCAAAGCGCTCCGCGATCTCTTTTCGCAACAATTTGTTTGCGCCGACGCCGCCGGCCACCACGATCCGGTCGAGACCCTCCGCACGCGCCGCACGAATCGACTTGGCGATCAGCGTGTCCACAGCAGCGCGCTGGAACGATGCGGCAAGATCCGCGCGACACTCGTCGAGGCGTCCTTCGGACTCAGCCTTGCGCACCTCCAGCATGACCGCCGTCTTGAGGCCGCTGAAACTGAAGTCGAAGCCAGGCTTATTGAGCATCGGCCGCGGCAAGTCGAAGGCGTTCTCGTCACCGTCCTCGGCGAGCGCGGCGAGGGCCGGCCCGCCCGGGTAGCCCAGGCCAAGCAACTTGGCGGTTTTATCAAATGCCTCGCCCACCGCATCGTCCAGGGTGGTGCCGAGCACCCGGTAGTCACCCAACTCCCGGACACCGATCAACATCGAATGACCGCCGGATACGAGCAGGGCAAGGAACGGGAATGCGGGCGGCGTATCCTCGAGCATAGGCGCTACGAGGTGCCCTTCCATATGGTGCACGGGAATCACCGGGCAACCCCAGGCAAGGCCAAGCCCGTTGGCCATGCCGCCACCAACCATGAGTGCGCCAACCAGCCCAGGGCCGGCCGTATAGGCAATTGCGTCCGGCCTGTCGACCCCTGCCTCATTCATAACCTGTTGAATTAACGGCAAAAGCATCCGGATATGATCGCGCGACGCGATCTCGGGCACGACCCCGCCGTAGACCGCGTGCAAGTCCACCTGGCTATGCAGGGCATTCGCGAGAAGGCCCTTTTCGGTGCTGTAAAGCGCGACGCCGGTCTCGTCGCAGCTCGATTCGATTCCGAGGATGTTCATCGCCGCGGATAGTATCCGGGGACGGACACCTATTTCCACTGGTTTGGCGGGGACGGTAACGGACGTTACCGTCCCCGGAAAACTCCTCCGTCCCCGGTTTTTTCCTTTGCAAAGCGCAAAAACCGGCGTTAAAATGCGCGGCCCATCCCGGCCAGGTGCCGGGTTTATTTATGTCTGGACGGAATACCTGAACATGCCAAGCGTTCGCGTAAAAGAGAACGAGTATTTTGACGCTGCCCTGCGCCGCTTCAAGCGTGCCTGCGAGAAGGCCGGCATCCTGACCGAGCTTCGTCGTCGCGAGTACTACGAGAAGCCAACCCAGGAACGCAAGCGTAAGAAAGCGGCTGCTGTAAAGCGCCACATGAAACGCCTGTCGCGCGAAGAAGCCAAGCGCAAACGTCTCTACTGATACTCCTTTGCTCCGCGTCCGCGGAGCAAACCAACAGTTTCTAAGCCATGTCGCTTAAGAACCAGATTACCGAGGACATGAAGTCCGCCATGAAGGCCGGTGAGAAAGACCGGCTCAAGGTGGTGCGACTGATCATGGCCGCCATCAAGCAGGTCGAGGTCGACAAGCGCGTCGAACTGGATGATGCCGGCGTGCTCAGCGTTCTCGACAAAATGGTCAAGCAGCGACGTGATTCGGTTGAGCAGTTCGAAAAAGGTGGTCGCGAAGACCTGGCCGCGATCGAGCGCGCCGAAATCGAGGTGCTCGAAAAATACCTGCCCGAACAGCTAACGGCCGACGAACTCGCCGCGCTGGTCGATGAAGTCATCGCCGCCACGGGCGCCGAGAGTATTCGTGACATGGGCAAAGTCATGGGCCAGATCAAAGCGAAGGCTGCAGGCCGCGCCGACATGGGCGCCGTAAGCGCCACGGTTAAAGAACGACTGAACGCGCTGTAAGAAAGGCCGGTCGACCTTCTTATCTGGCCCGGAAATTGCGCTCTGGCATAGGCCGAACAATCGGCTATGCTGTCAAAAAAACAATAACAATTCTCTTGGGACCCGGTCGCAACCGGGGCACGTTTGTATCGGTATGGCTGGACTGATCCCGCAGGACTTCATCGACGACCTCATCGCTCGCGCCGATATCGTCGAGGTTGTCGGCCGTCGCGTGCAGCTCAAGAAAGCCGGCCGCGAATTCAAGGCATGCTGCCCGTTCCATGACGAGAAGACACCGTCCTTTACGGTCAGCCCCTCGAAAGGCTTTTACCACTGCTTCGGCTGCGGCGCCCATGGCACCGCGATCGGTTTCCTCATGGAGTACGACCACATGAGCTTTGTCGAGGCCATCGAGAGCCTCGCGCAAACCATGGGCGTGGATGTCCCGCGCAGCGACAGCGACAAGCCGGCCCGCCGCTACGACGAACTGTTTTCCCTGCTCGACACGATCGCTCGCCACTGGCAGGCCTGCCTGAAGGATGCGCCGCACGCGGTTGAGTACGTCAAGAACCGCGGCATCGACGGCACGACCGCCAAGCGCTTTGGCATTGGCTATGCGCCGGACGGCTGGAGCAACGTGCTGGACAAGTTTGGCAAATCTTCCGAAGCCGTCGAGCGCCTGCTCGCGACCGGAATGATCATCGAGAATGACAAGGGCAAGCACTACGACCGTTTTCGCGACCGCATCATGTTCCCGATCCGCGACGCGCGCGGGCGCACCATCGGTTTCGGCGGACGCACGCTCGGCGATGGCGAGCCTAAATACCTGAACTCGCCGGAGACCGTCCTGTTCCACAAGGGCCGCGAGTTGTACGGCCTCTATGAAGCACGACAGGCGCTGCGCCACATTGACCAGCTCGTGGTGGTCGAGGGCTACATGGACGCCGTTGCGCTCGCTCGCCACGGCATCGATTTCGCGGTCGCAACGCTGGGCACGGCTACGACCCCTGAGCACCTTAATCGCCTGTTCCGCCTGACCGATAACGTATGCTTTGCATTCGATGGCGACCGCGCGGGCCGCAAGGCCGCATGGCGGGCCCTGGAAAATGCGCTGCCGCAGATTCGCGAAGGCCGCCAGATCCGCTTCATGTTCCTGCCCGAGGGGCACGACCCGGATACGTACGTCAATGAATTCGGTACCGATGCGTTCCTGAAAGCCCTGGACGAAGGCGTGGCACTGTCGGCATTCCTGATCGAGGAACTGGCCGGACAGGTCGACATGGGAACGGTCGATGGGCGCGCACGACTGGCGGAACTCGCTCGCCCCCTCGTGAGTCGCATACCAATTGGCGTGTACCGCGAGCTCCTGATCGACAGCCTCGCGGAGGCGGTCGGATTGAGCGGCGCCAAGCTCGAGAAGATACTTGGCAGTGACCAGCCGGGCGACTCGCGCATCAGTAAATCTGTCGAAGCGCATCGCCGTAGCGGACCGCGCCCGCAGGCTGGGCACCCGTCGGTCGTGCGCCACGCCATTGCGCTGGTGCTGAACCACCCGGCGGCAGGTCTCAAAACGGATATCGAGAATCTGGCGGGCGTGATGCGCAAGGGAACAGATTTACTGGTTTCCCTCATTGAAACTGTGCAGGCCGAACCCAATATAACGACGGCCGGACTTCTGGAGCGGTTCCGGCACGACGAACAAGGCCGTCATCTCGGCAAACTGGCGGCGTCGGAACTGCCTGTTGACGAGGAATTTGACGCCGCGGCGGAACTCGCCGAATGCATCGCCCAGCTGGCGCATGCGGGCCGCAAGGAAAGAATTGAGTTTCTTATTGAAAAACAAAAGCTTAACGGGCTGTCCGACGACGAAAAGAGCGAGCTTCAGGCGCTCCTGAATGCCGCGTAAGCTGATGAAATTTATGTAGATTCTGCTCTGCCACAAGAGTAGAATTACTCGTTTGCATTTTTTACCCGCAGGGGTTTCGACTTGACCGAGAAAAAAGCACCCGTAGCTGCCGTCAGCAAGCAGGCTCAGCAGCTCAGAGATTTGATTGCACGAGGTAAGGAACAGGGTTACCTGACTTACGTTGAGGTGAACGATCACCTGCCCAACGACATCGTCGATCCCGAGCAGATCGAAGACATCGTCAACATGATTAACGACATGGGCATTACGGTGTACGAAGAAGCGCCCGAGACCGAGTCGCAGACGCTGACCGATACGCCGGCCACCGACGAAGAGGCGGTCGAAGACGCCGAGGCCGCGCTTGCCAGTGTCGATGCCGAGTTTGGTCGGACCACCGATCCCGTGCGCATGTACATGCGCGAAATGGGCACGGTCGAGCTGTTGACGCGCCAGGGCGAAATCGAAATCGCGAAGCGCATCGAGGACGGCCTGAACCAGGTCAAGTACCACATGGTGCATTTTCCGCCAGAGGTAGAAGCGCTTTTGCAGGTAGCAGACCGTGTTATTGGCGGCGAAACCCGCATGCAGGACTTCGTCGTCGGCTTTATCGACCCGAATGAGCCGGATGAAATCAAGCCGCCAGCACCTAAGACCGACGATGACGACGACGAGGTTGTCGACACCGGGCCGGATCCGGATGAAGTCAAGGCGCGCGTCCGCGTCATCAAGCGGCACTTCAACCGTTCGATGAAGTATCTCGACAAGTATGGCCTCAAGGACAAGCGCACGATCAAGGCGCAGGACGACTGCGCCCAGCAGATCATGGAGCTGAAACTCTCGCCGAAACTGTTCGACGCCCTGGTCCGCGACTTGCGCGACGTCGTGTCGATTATCCGTAGCCAGGAGCGCCTGGTCATGCGGCTCTGTGTGCGCGATGCCGGCATGCCACGCAAGGACTTCCTGTCCAGCTTCCCGAAAAGTGAGACCGACCTCGAGTGGGTCGACAAGCACATTCGCGCCAAGCGCAAGCATTCGTCGATTCTGGCCAAGCTCAAGGACGATGTCCTGCGTGCGCAGCGCAAGCTGATCGCCGTCGAAGAAGCAACACGCCTGTCGATCGCCGAGATCAAGGAGATCAATCGCCAGATGTCGATTGGCGAAGCAAAGGCCCGCCGCGCCAAGAAAGAGATGGTCGAGGCGAACCTGCGTCTCGTGATCTCGATCGCGAAGAAGTACACCAACCGTGGCCTGCAGTTCCTCGATCTCATCCAGGAAGGCAACATCGGCCTGATGAAGGCCGTCGACAAGTTCGAATACCGTCGCGGTTACAAGTTCTCGACCTATGCCACGTGGTGGATTCGCCAGGCGATCACGCGTTCGATTGCCGACCAGGCACGCACGATCCGTATCCCGGTGCACATGATCGAGACGATCAACAAGCTGAACCGCATCTCGCGCCAGATGCTGCAGGAGATGGGCCGCGAGCCGCTGCCTGACGAACTCGCCGAGCGCATGGAGATGCCGGAGGACAAGGTCCGCAAGGTCCTCAAGATTGCGAAGGAACCGATCTCGATGGAAACACCGATCGGCGACGATGAAGATTCGCATCTCGGGGATTTCATCGAGGACACGACGGTGCATTCGCCGGTGGATTCGGCGACGACGTCCGGCCTCAAGGAAACGACGCACTCGGTACTCGCCGGCCTGACGCCGCGCGAAGCCAAGGTCCTGCGCATGCGTTTTGGTATCGACATGAATACCGATCACACGCTCGAGGAAGTCGGCAAACAGTTCGACGTGACGCGTGAGCGTATTCGCCAGATCGAGGCCAAGGCCTTGCGCAAGCTGCGCCACCCGACACGTTCGGACCAACTGCGCAGCTTCCTGCTGGAAGACTGATGCGCGTCATTGCGCTGTGCCTCCTGCTCGTCACGACGCTGTCGTGCCAGGCGGAGGAATCCGGCGGGCCAGCGCCCGCGCTTATTTCCGTGGCCGGTCAGGGCTCAGTGGCTGCTGCGCCCGACATGGCTAGCGTCACCGTCGGTGTCGCAAGCCAGGCTGAGGACGCCAGGAGCGCGGTTGCTGCCAACAATGCGGCGCTGGCCGCATTGAACAAGACGCTCGACGGTTTTGGTATCGAGGCTCGCGATCGCCAGAGCCGCGGCTTCAATGTCCAGCCTCGCTACGATAACCGGCGCAATACCAATGGGATGTCCGAGATCGCCGGCTACTCGGTCAGCAACCAGGTGACGATTCGCGTGCGCGATCTGGACCGGCTCGGCGACCTGCTCGGCGCCGTCGTGGATGCAGGCGGAAATACGATCAACTCACTGAGTTTCGGCAACTCGAACGCCGACGAGCTTCTCGACGAAGCCCGCAAACTTGCGGTCGAGAACGCGCGGCACAAGGCGGAACTGTACGCCGACGCCGCGGGTGGCAAGCTTGGGCGCACCATTTCGATTGCCGAAGCCGGTGCTTCAGTGCCGCGACCCGAGCTCTATCAGGGCAGCGTCAGAATGATGGCCGCGAGTGAGATGTCGGTACCGATCTCGCCCGGTGAGAATGAAATTCGCGCGACGATTAACGCGGTCTACGAGTTCGTCGAGTAGCGTCTAACCGCCGCCGCCCTCCCAGGGTGTTGCGCGAATCTTGTAGACGGGCGTCCACGTTTCGCCGCCGTCAAACGACCATTCCTGCACCCAACTCCAGCCTTCATGGTCGGGCGCCATGAAGATGATGCGACGCGGCGGATCCTGGACCGGCTTGAGGATGTCCATGACAAGTCTGCCCTCCTCGTCCAGGGTAGCCGAGATGTGCATCAGGCCATTCAGGCCCGTCGCCGCCCAGACAATTTCCCAGGAACCGGTATCGGGATTGTAGGTGCGCAGGTTGGTACCCCAGCCGCCTGTCTTCGGCTTCCAATAGTCCTGCACTGCGACACCGTTGCCGACGCATTCGAAAATCCAGCGTTCGCCGTTGCCAGGGCCCCAGCCACTACCGTCCTGCGCCAGCGCTTCATCGGTTATCTTCCAGTCGCCGACATAGCGCCCGAACTGTTCCATTGGACCTTCGAGGCAGGCGTTGTCAGATTCGCCGGCGGATGTCGGGAGGCTGAAGAACAATGCGCTTGCAGCGCCGAGCGCAAAAACCGGCTTGATGAATCTCATGATCTCCCCCTTCGTTGTTCCTGAGTCTTTTGAACGGCTTCGACGCCTCAGGTTCCGTAGTAAACGCCATGTTTCAGGCACGCGTTTATCTGCTAGAATCCACGCCCTCGTGTGGGCCTGTAGCTCAGTTGGTTAGAGCAGGGGACTCATCAAAATGGTGCGTTCGTGCCGAAAGGCACGAATTGAACGGGATGAACTCAGGGAAACCTCAGCAGTGCGGCTGGTGGCAATCCTGAGCCAAGCCGCGGGTACACCCGCGGAAGGTGCAGAGACTACCTGGGGACTTCAGCGTCCTTAATAACAGGCTAGAGCGTCCCGCCCCTAACGATTCGGTCGAGGGTGATGAGATAGTCCGCTCCATTCGGAAACGAATGGGTACAGTGAATCCCTTGGTCCCAGGTTCGAGTCCTGGCGGGCCCACCACTTTCCACTTCAGGGCGGGAAGCATGGCAGAAACCGACACGTTCACCGAGGAACAACTGGTCGACTATCCGACCAAGAACGGTTTTCGCCAGCGCGGCACGGATATGACGCGCCTCGAAACATTCACCGACGCAGCTTTTGCGTTCGCCGTGACACTGCTTGTTGTCGGCGGCGGCGATTCGGTGCCGATGAATTTCACCGAAATGACCACGGCGATGAAACAAATCCCGGCTTTCGCCGCGAGCTTCGCCAACATCATGTATTTCTGGTACGCCCACCATATCTGGAGCCGGCGCTTCGGGCTCGACGATACGAAGTCTATCTTTCTGAGCCTGATACTGGTGCTCGTCGTACTCGTATACGTCTACCCGCTCAAGGCAATTTACTCCGGCGCTCTTGATTTCTTCAGTGGCGGCTATTTCGCCTCGTATTTCGGTATCAGTTCCGTTGATGATTTACGCGCCATGTTCGCGATCTTCGGCACGGCCTATTTCGCATTGTCCGGCATGATCGCCCTGCTCTACCGGCACGCGCTGCAATTGCGTGAGCAGCTTGCACTGAACGAGATCGAGATCTTCGATTCAAAATCGGTGATGTTTGCGTGGGCCTGCAATGCCGGCGTGGGTTTAGGCTCCATTGCCCTGGCCCTGTTCATGCCCGACCCGCTCGTGGTCGTATCCGGTATGTTCTACGCAACGCTCGGCATCATAATGCCGTGGCACGCGGTTCGACGCGCGAACCTGCGCGAGACGCTCGTCAAAGGAACAGAATCGCGAAGTAATGACTGATGCTGCCGGCCAGCACGAACAAGTGCCAGACGCCATGGCACCACGGGTACCAGCTGTCGAGGATGAAGAAGACGATCCCGATCGTGTACAGCACGCCGCCCGTCACGAGCATGACCAGCGATACAGGCGGCAGAAGAATCACCAGCGAGTCGATCGCCATAATGCAGAACCAGCCCATGGCAACGTAGAGAATGATCGAGCCGATGCGTGGACCGGTGCGCCTGATCGCATCGAGCACTATGCCGAAGATGGCCATCGCCCATACCGCGCCAAGCAACCACCAGCCACCCACGCTCTTGAGAACGACGACCGCGAACGGCGTGTAGGTTCCGGCGATGAGCAGGTAAATCGCCTGGTGATCGACAACACGAAAGAAAGTCTTCGCCCGACCCGGGAAACTGTGATACAGGGTTGATGCGAGATACAGCGTAAACAGGGTGACCGCATAGATTGAGTAGCTGACGATCTTGCCAACATCCCCATCAAATGCAGAGATCGTTACGAGTACACTTCCGCCGATCAGCGCGAGGGATGCGCCGACCAGGTGACTGATGCTGTTAAAGCGTTCTCCGTAATGCATGTTGAGAGGGTACTAAATTATCTCCGCAATATCCGGCAACCATTTGCGCCAATAGCCGTGCTTGTTGCCCAGCTCCCTGAGCGCGTCGTCGGGGTCGCGCTTCAGTAGTCGCACGTGATCGCCGGGGCGCAATTGGCCAAGAATATGCCGATCCAGCCGCGCGACCTGCGCGATGCGCGGGTAGCCTCCCACGGTTCCCGCATCCACGGAAAGCATGTATGGCGCGCCATCTTCCGGGCACTGGATCGTCCCCGGAAAGACGGCCGCGCTCGGCATGCGACCATCGGAAGCAACGCGCAGCTTCGGCCCACCGAGGCGCAGGCCCATGCGGTCGGCGCGACGGTCGACGGTCCAGTTGGTGTCGAACAGTCGCGCCTCACTGTCGCCGTCGAGCAAGCCCGTTTCAGCCGCGGCGGTCGTTCGCAATGCCCAGCTGCGTGACATTGGCAGGCGGAACTCGATTGGGGTTTCGACATCATCCGTCTCGCCGCCCAACACTTCGATGGCATCGCCTGACTGCAGCGCCCTGCCCGCGTGTCCGCCAAATCCTGCCTGCAGGTTCGTCGATGCGGATCCGAGCAGATCATCTGCCACGAACCCGCCAGCCATGGCGACGTATACGCGGGCGCCAGACTCAACGGAACCAATCGCAAGTTCGTCGCCCGCGATCGCGCGCTGCGTTTGATGCGGTACAACAGTTGTGCCGTTGAGCGCGACCGGGGCGTGAGCGCCTGCAATCGCGAACGCACATGGCGCCTCAAAACGCAGCGTCGGCCCGAGCAAGGTCGCCTCGAGTGCCGGCACATCCCAGGCGTTGCCAACGAGCTTGTTAGCGAGGGCCAACGACAACGGATCGGCCGCCCCACTGGCCGGCACACCCTCATGCCGGCGGCCATTTCTTGGCCGCGACTGGATAGTGGTCTGCAGGCCCGGCTTGACGACGGTGACGATCATTCGTCGACCGCCCGGAATCGAACTCGTGCCCCCGGTACCAGCGCAAAGGGGTGATCCGCGTTGGGATCGAACAGCCTGAACGAGGTACGACCGATAAGCGACCAGCCGCCCGGACTTGCCATGGCGTACAGCCCGGTGCGGCCGTCGGCGATGCCTACCGATCCGGCCGGTACACGTTGGCGTGGTTCCACCCTGCGCGGGATCCTGAGGCGCTCGTCGAGGCCGCCGATGAATGCGAAGCCGGGCGTGAATCCGATCATGTCGACCGGGAATTCAGTGCCCGTGTGCAACGCGATGAGCTCCTTCGCAGACAAACCGGTGCGGGTGCAGACCTCTTCGAGATCGGGTCCGTCGTACACCACCGGGATGTCGATGACATCCGACGCGGATCCAAGCGATTCAACCCCTTTTGCAATCTCGGTTTCGATGGCTGCTCTCGCGCCATGTGCATCAGTTATCGCAGGGTCGAAACGCGCAACCACCGAGTCGATACCCGGCACAACCTCGACAAAGTTACCGGCGCCGCGCAGCTGTATTGCCAGCGCCTGGGCCTCGGTCGGCGACCCGGCCGCTATCGACCAGAGGTCGTCACCGACTCGAGTGAGCACGAACCTCAACCCCGTTGGATTCCAGTACGTTGCGCACGGCCCGGGCTTTCTCCGCAGCACCTTCGGTATCGCCATGGATGCAGAGCGTGTCCGCTCTCACATGGATCACGTCGCCATTGCGCGCCGTAACCTCGCCACTCTCCGCAAGCCGCGTCGCTTGCGTCGTCGCAACGTTGAGATCTTCGTGAACCGCACCGGGTTCCTTGCGGGAGACCAGGGTGCCGTCCGGCTCATAGGCGCGATCGATAAACGCTTCGGCGACGAATTCCAGTCCATGACGCTCGGCTGCGCGCTGCAACTCGGTTCCCGCCATGCCCATAAATGCCGGCGATCCGGGCGTCTCGGCGGTAACGCGTGCGATGACATCCGCGAGCTCCGCGTCGACAACCGCATCGTTGTACAACGCGCCATGCGGTTTGAGATGCGTGATCTTTGCGCCGTGTTCGGCGGCGATATCCGTGAGCATCGTGACCTGCTCCGTCAGCGAGTCATACAAATCCGGGCCGCGCATGAAACCGCTCTCGCGCCCGAATCCGGCCTTGTCGGGATAGCCCGGGTGCGCGCCGACCGCGACGCCGTTGGCGATCGCGATGCGCACTGTTCTGGCCATTGTTTCCACATCGCCCGCATGCCCGCCACAGGCGACGTTGGCGCTGGTGACAACGTGCAGGAGCTCGTCATCGTATGGGGCGCCTTCGCCAAGGTCTGAGTTGAGATCAATCCTGTTCATCTAGTGCTTGCCGCGTTTCTCGGCCCGGCTTCCATCCATCACGGACTTGTAGAATTTGCCAAGCGACTTGTCGCGCGCGCGGCGCTCAGCAATTGTTTCGGTGTTGCGCAGATCTTCCGCCTGCAATTTACGATACCGGCGCAGCCGATCGGGGTCGAGCGCACCTTCGTCTATTGCGGCGCGAACCGCGCAGCCAGGCTCGGACTCGTGTGTACAGTCGGCGAAGCGGCAATTCTCGGCTAGCGCGCCAAATTCGGCAAATACGTCATCAAGCGCGTCGCCAACGTCAACGAGTTGCAGTTCGCGCATACCCGGTGTGTCGATCAGCCAGCCGCCTTGCGGCAGGCGGTGCATCGAACGCGCAGTCGTAGTGTGGCGGCCGCGCTGGTCGTCTTCGCGCGCTGCGCGCGTCGCCTGGTGTTCCCCTGACAGCGTGTTAATCAGGGTCGACTTGCCGACGCCCGACGAGCCGAGAAGCGCCACGGTCTGGCCCGACTCGCACCATGACCGAAGGACTTCGACCTGGCCGGGATCGCGCGCGTCCAGCGTTTCGACGAGTACGCCTCGTGAAAGCGCGCTTGCCTCCGCGGCATACTGGGCCGTCGATTCCACGGTATCCGCCTTGGTGATCACGATGACAGGAAATGCACCGGCGTCATGAGCAATGGCGAGATAGCGCTCGAGTCGCGCGACGTTGAAATCGCGGTTTGCCGAAGTGACTATGAAGAGCGTGTCGACATTGGCGGCAATCAATTGCAGTTCGCTTGCCGTACCGGCGGACCGTCGCTGGAACATGCTCTGGCGGTCCAGCCGTTCGACTACCGCAGGGCTCTCGGAATCGAGCAGAACCCAGTCGCCGACGGTAATACCAAGTCCAGCTGCCCTGGCGCCGAGATCGACGGATTGCTCTCCCCCCACGGTCATCGCGACGATCCGCCCGCGGTGCACGCTCAGGACCCTTGCCGGCACGAGTGCCAAGTCCGGATCGACCTGCGACTGAAAAAACGGTCGCCAACCGAGATCCTGTAACAACGCGTCGTTACTCATGGGATACACTCCATATCACGAACCAAGCAGCAGGAAAACATCATGAGCGTCGTACTAGTCACAGGGGCCAGCTCCGGCATCGGTGCCGCAACGGCAATTGCATTCGCCGAGGCGGGCTGGGACGTCATGGCCGCGGGTCGCGACGAGGGTCGTCTCGAAGAGGTAGCGGACGTTTCCGAGAACATCGTTACCTGGTCAGGCGAACTGGGCGAGTCTGAGGACTGCGATGAACTGATCGCCGATACGATTGACGAATTCGGTGCGCTGGACTGCCTGGTTAATTCCGCAGGCGTCCTGGTTCACGCGGATATCGCCGACACCACCGACGACGACTGGCTCGACACAATGACGGTCAACCTGAACGTGCCGTTCTTCCTCAGCCGAGCGGCGCTTCCTTACTTGCAACGAAGTGAAGGCAGTATCGTCAACATCGCGTCGTACTGGGGCCTGCAGGCTGGCAAGGGCGTTTCCGCCTACTGCGCCAGCAAAGGCGGCCTGGTCATGCTAACCAAGGCGCTGGCCGTGGACACCGCGGCGGATGGCGTGCGCGTCAATGCAATCTGCCCGGGCGGGGTCGATACGCCGATGCTTGCCGCCGGCGCGGACGAGGAGCAGGATACGGACGAGTTTCTCGAAATGGTCGCCAGCCACAGCCCCAATGGCCGCATTTCGACGCCCGAGGACATTGCGGCGCTGACACTGTTCCTCGCCAGCGACGCTGCCAGCCAGATCACGGGGACTGCTATCCCGATCGACGGCGGCCTTTCCGCCTCCGCCTGATTGGGGGGACTGATTGGGGGACAGTGCCCCTATTTTGGGGGACAGTGCCCGTATCGAGGTGAACTTGGAGTTGCTTTGCCGAGCTCGATCTTGTCTCGGCCTTATGCGTGCTCGGCGTCCTGCCTCGCTTCCATCGGGTCTCGCTTGCTCGTGCGTCCTGCTTCGCGGCGCTCGACGCGACGGCCCGATCCAACATCGAGCCCGGCATTCATCAACCGAACCGCGCCGCAAAACGGCATAACTGAGCCGTATCGGCTATCAATAGGGGCACTGTCCCCTGAAATAGGGGCACTGTCCCCGCTGGAGGGCGAGGATATCAGGCGCCCGAGAAGTCTACGTCGGCAAACACCAGCGACGGCGACAGCGTCGACGAGTACGGGTACACGTCATTGCCCACCATCTCGAGTCGCGAGAACAGGTCCCTGAGATTGCCCGTCACGTTCATCTCGCCAACCGGCCGGGCAATCTTGCCATCCTCGATCATATGACCGCGCAGGCCGAGTGAGAAATCGCCGGTCGTGTTGTCGGCGTTGCCGCCAAGCCACGAGGTTACATAAACGCCCTCGCCGACTGCCGCGACCAACTCATCGAGCGATTGTTCGCCCGGCGCGATCACGCGGTTCGATGCAGATCCCGTCGTTGGCTTCATGCCCGTCTTGCGACCGTGATAGGTATCCACATACAGGTTCTCGACAACACCATTCTCGATGATCGGGATGTACCTGGCCGAGATACCTTCGCTATCAAAATGGCGCGAACCAAAACCGCGCGGAATCAACGGATCGTCTGCGATCGAGAGCTTGTCGCTGAACGCCTGCTTGCCCACGAGATCCGCCCAGAACGACTGGCCCTGCTGCACGCGGCGCGCATTGGCGGCGCTCAGCAAGCGGCTGATCAGCTGCCCGGCCGCGCGCGAGTCGACGACCATCGGTGCTTTCACTGTCGGACCCTTCTCCGAGCCGAGGCGCGCAAGCGCACGGTCGAGGCCAACGCGTGCCACGGCGGCAGCGTCCGGCAGCGATGCAACATGGTTGGCGCCGACGTAGTAGCCGTCCGACGCCCGCTTGTCGCCCTGATCCTTCAGTGTCACGTTCGTGCCGTACCAGCAATAGGTACTGCCGACCGTGCCGGAGAAGCCGTTACTGCTGATCGACGCTGAATCGTGAGTGCCGTCGTAGATCCCGGATGTCGCCGAAATCACGCGCTCATGATCGGTCGCAATACCGTCCAGGGATTTGCACCACTCGAGCCGCTGCTCACGGGTGATGCCGGCAATGGCCGCGTCAACCAGGTCAAGATCATCGGCCGGCCGGTTCGCGAATAACGCCGGGTCGGTGATCAAGCGAAACTCGTCCGGCTCCAGCGCGCGCGTGATCGCAACGGCTTCGGAGACGAAGCTCTGCAGGCGTTCCGGATCCAAGTCCGTAGTCTGGTGGCTCGAGTAACGGTCGTCCGCGTAAATCGAGATGCTCAGACTGCGCGCCGTGGTGTCCTTGACCTTCTCGAGGCTGCCATCACGATACGCGAACTCGACGTCGCGACTCTGGGTCGCCGTCGCAAATGCCTCATTAGCGCCCGCTGCTTTGGCGAGCTCGACGGCCTGCGCCGCCCGGGTTTCGAGATCAGCCGGCATTTTCGCCTCCCACGGTCATGTTGGACACGAGCACAGTCGGGATGCCCTGCGATACCGGCACGCTCTGGCCGTTCTTGCCGCAGGTCCAGCCGCCCGTATCGAGGCGCGCGTCGTTCGCAACCATCGTGATGCGCTTGAGCGATTCCGGCCCGTTGCCGATGATGTTGACGTCCTTGATCGGCGCCGTGACCTTGCCTTTCTCCACGAGCCAGCCGTTCTTGACGTAGAACGTATAGTCGCCGGCGCCGATCTGCACCTGGCCGTTCGTGTAGGTCTCGCAGATGATGCCGTGATCGACCGCAGCGACGATCTCGTCTTTCGTATGCGGACCGTCTTCCATGAAGGTGCAACTCATGCGCGGCATCGGGGCGTAGCGATACGACTCGCGCCGGCCCGAACCGGTTGGCTGCAGGCCATACTGCCTGGCGCTGATGCGGTCATGCAGGTAGGACTTCAGGATGCCGTTCTCGACCATGACGGTGCGACCGGCCTTGTTACCTTCGTCGTCATAGTTGAGCGCGCCGCGCTCGCGCGGAATGTCGGCCTGGTCGACGACCGTAACGAACGGCTCGGCGACTTTCTTGCCGATCATATCGGAATAAATACTCGTGCCCTTGCGGTTGAAGTCCGCTTCCATACCGTGACCGATGGCCTCGTGCAGCAGGATGCCGCTCGCGCCCGACGCGAGAATCACCGGCATCTCGCCAGCCGGCGGCCGCTTCGCCTCGAACTGGATTAACGTCCGGTCGACCGCTTCCTTGACCATCTTGTTGAGACGCTCTTCCGTGTACCAGCCAAACTCCTCGCGCGCGGCGATGTTCGAATAGCCAGTCTGGGTCTCGCCGTCCTTCTTCGCCGTGACGACGACGGTGATACGGGTCATCGGACGATGATCGGTAACCAGTGCGCCGCCGAGCGTCGCGATCATGACGCGCTCGTCCGCATCGGACCAGTACACCGCGACCTTCTCAATCGACGGATCGGACGATTTCGCCTTTTGCTCGACCATCCGCAGGACCGGCAGTTTCTGATCAATGCCGACGTCGCTCCAGGGGACAGCCGTCGTATACAGGTCGCCCGTTCCGAGCGCATTGAAGGATTGCGGCGCAACCGCGGCGCTGCCCGATGCTATTGCGGATGCCGTGCGGGCAGCCGCCAGCATCGAAGGCAAAGCAAGGTCCTCGGTGAATGCGTAACCAGTCTGGTCACCGATCACCACGCGCAGACCGACACCCTGCGCGATATCCGAGTTGGCAGTCGAGATGATGCCATCTTCAAGCGTCAGCGAATTACTGCGCGTATGCTGAAAATACAGATCGGCTTCGTCAGCGCCGCGCGCTGTCAGTTCCGACATGACGCGGGCGGCAGTTCCCTGGTCGGCGCCGAACCAGGTCATGAAAGGATTTTCAGGCGTTGCCTGGCTAACCGTGGTCGCGCCCTGCACGCCGCAGCCCTGCAGGAACGCCGGCATCGTCAGTATTGCGCTGCCCGCAGCCATATGGCCGAGGAACTCTCTGCGTTTGATCGTCATTTGTTGACCCCTGATGGTTTGAAGCTTAGATGCCTCACCATGAGATTTAGTTGCACAAGCGCCCGGGCGCCACTCTATTTGCGCGCCAATGCCAGCCCGACGCCCGCAGCGACGAGGAAAGCGCCCGTGACCCGGTTGCGCCATGTCGCATAACGCGCAATGTAGCCACGCGCCGCGCTGGCGAACAAGGCCCACAGCGTATCACCCGCAAAAATGACGACAAGATAGACGAGCGCGAAAAGCAACACTTGTAGCGTTGAGGCGCTCTCGGCGGCAATAAACTGCGGAAAGAAGGCGGCCAGAAACACCAGCGTCTTGGGATTTACCGCAGCCAGCAGGCAGCCACGCCAGAAGACGGCTGGCGCCGCCTCGACCGCATCGAGGTCGTCGGGCTGCGTCCGCCAGGTGCGCACGCCAAGGTATACCAGGTAGGCTACGCCCAGCCAGCGTATCCAGGTGAACGCATCGGCCGCGCACTCGATCAACGCGACCATGCCCGCAGCAACCAGCAACAGCTGCAAGGCGAGTCCCGTGGTGGTTCCGACTACCGTCGTCATGCCCATGCGCCAGCCAAGACTCAGACTGTTGGCTACGATCAGCGCGACGTTCGGCCCCGGAATTGCAACCAGGACGGATGTAGCGACGATGAGTGCCAGCAGGCCCGCGCTCAACGGCGCCTCCCCCGACTCCAGTAACGCAGCATCAGGAAGCCGAACAGCATCCCGCCGAGGTGGGCAAAATTCGCGATACCAGGCGCGCGGCCGCTGAATCCGAGGTACAGCTCAATCGCCCCAAATACAAAGACGAACGTGATCGCACGCATCGGAATTGGTGGAAATAGCGGCACAATGACGCGATTGGGAAAGGTCAGCCCGAACGCGATCAGCAAGCCGAACAGTCCGCCCGAAGCTCCCACCGTCGGATAGATTCCGCCCTGCATACCTGCGACGACAAGCTGCACGAAGCCGGCGCCGATGACGCAGACAACGTAGAACACGAGAAAGCGCTGCGAGCCCCACAGCCGCTCGAGGTCCTGACCAAACATCCACAGACCGAACATGTTGAATGCGAGATGCATCAGGTCACCGTGCAGGAAACCGTAGGTCAGCAGCTGCCAGAGCCCAAATGGTGACTGCGGATGCGTTGCGGGCCACAGAGCGAAGTTGATCATCAGGAACTCGAAGAGCAACTGTTGCAGCGCGAACATGAGCCCGTTTAGCACCAATAAGGCAAAAATCACGTTGGGAATAGCGCCCTGGCTTTGCGGGCGGCGGCTATAGACTGGCTGGTTCATGCGTAATCCGGGTTCGCGACGAGTGCGAAGCTTACCAGCCACCGCCTCCGCCGCCACCACCCCCGCCGCCGGAGAAGCCGCCACCGCCACTACCCGATGACGAGCCTGGTGGCGTTACCGACGACGCCACAGCCCTGTTCAGCCCGCGCGTGAAGCCACTCGTGCTTCGCGATAGTTTGTGGGTATTCCAGTTGCCGCGATACCAGTCGGGGCTGTATTCGCTGCCATCCGGATTCCGAATCGCAGCAAGCACATCGGCAAACTTGTCCGACCAGGCCTGCTCCACTCCCAGCGCAAGCGCAAAAGGCAACAGCGCCTCGAACAGTTGCGGCGTCTTCTCTGGCGGATTGCGCAGGTTCAGCTCGTCTTTTTCCGCCACTTCGAGGTAATCCGAGAATCCTTCCATCTCGTCGAGCAACTTGCGGCCGCGCAGGGTCGGTCGCCTCATGATCACGGCAAACCACACGAGCAGTACGCCGGCGACGATGAACGTGCCTATAACCGGCACTGATGGGCCATTACTCAAGCCAATCGCGGTGACGACCGAGATGATAAGGATCAGAACCGGAGGTATGTTGAGCCAGCCGTTGGTCTTGAAGTAGTTGCGCTTGTAGTCATCTTCGAGCGACTTGCGATGCGCACTGCGCGCCTCCCCCAGAATCTCGTGATTGTCGTTCTCGAGCACGATGTCATCACCATCGGCAAACAGGGCGTCATACAGCTCCTTCTCGCCCGGCGCGAGCGCCGCAACTGCGTCGACGGCGGAACGTCTGCGCAACGAATGCTTGCCACCGGCATCCGTAATCTCTACATAGCCCTTCACCGCGAGATTGACGATCGCCGCGGTCATGACCTTGTTGTCGTAGTACATCTGCCGGATATAACGCAGCGATGCCGGTGAAAACCCTGTCGGCGGTTCGTAGCGCGTGACGACGACACCGGGCTCGGGGTCCTTGCCATGCGAGCGCCAGGTCGGAATGTAATAGGCAAGCAATGCAATCACGCACAACAGCGCAACCAACAGATCGCTGTTGTCCTTGATCGCCCAGCCGATTCGGTCCGCAAGCGTCGGCTCGGTCACAAAGCCCTTCGGCCAGCCAACGACAATGGTCAGACCGTGGGCGACCGGCAGCGGCCTGTTGGCCTCGAAGTGCACGGCCCCGTCGTCATCGAGATAGCGGCCATAGTCCTGCTCATTGGATCCAAAGCGCCCGGTGTAGCCCTCAACGAGGATTGCGTCACGAGGCGCGTCAAACTCGAGCCGGACGGTGGCGCTGGCCGTGTCAATGGGGAACGCCCATTCATGTCCCGTAACGTTCCAATAGATTTCGTCATGCTGCTCGAAGTAGCCGAGCGTGCGATCGACTCGATAACGAAACGTATAGGTGTATTCGCCAACGTCGAGGTACCTGTGCTTGCTGCCGAAATAGACGCGCACGTCACGACCGCTGCGTACCGAGTGCCAGGACTCCGCCTGGCCATCGCGCAGAACTGCGATTGGCTCCAGGCGCAGCCGGTAGTCGATGCCGAGGCGGTCCATGTAGTCGACCGGGAAGTCGCGATAGATGCCGCGCCGAATCTGCTTGCCTTCCGCGCGTACATGGATCGTTTCCGTTACCTCGACCATGCCGTCGGTAAAGACGCGGATGTCGCTGTGGAAGCTGAGGATGCGTTCGTCGGCGGTTGCTGCCAGTGGCAGCAGCAACGCCAGGATAAGGAGTCGCCTCATTCGACCGTCCCGAACTTCACCAGCGGAACGTTGGCCGCCTCGTCCGAGGTCTTCTGGAAAAAGTCGCGCTGCTCGAAACCGAACATGCCCGCAACAATGTTGCTCGGAACCGTTTCGGTCATCGTGTTGTAGTCACGCACCGAACCATTGTAGTAACGCCGCGCGAACTGCAGGTAGTTCTCCGTTTCGACCAGCTCGTTCTGCAGGTTGAGAAAGTTCTCGTTGGCCTTGAGATCGGGGTAGCTCTCGGCCAGCGCGATCAGGCGTTCCACGCCGGCGCCGAGTTCCTCTTCTGCCTTGCCACGGGCCCGGACATCGGCCTGTGCCATGGCCTCGGCGCGCAGCTCGGTGACCGCCTCGAGCGTCGCACGCTCGTACTTCGCGTACTGATCGACCGCGGTGACCAGGCGCGGCACGAGATCGTGGCGCCGCTGCAACTGCACATCAATATCGCTCCAGGCGGTATCGACTCGATTACGACTGCGGATCAGACGGTTATAAAGAACGACGCCGGCAACTCCGAGGAGTGCCAGCGTCATTGTAACTACGAGGGTCACGTACGGCGGGCTCCTGCATTGCGAAAGCCCATCGTATCACCTCAATTAGTCACCCCAGAATTTCCACCAGGGCTTCTTGGGCTTCTTCTCCTGGTCTTCGGCCTCGTCGTCGCTGAGTTCAGCGGCGCCGTCCTCAGCATCGTCCCGCCCCTCACGATACTCTTCCTGGATGCGCTTGCGCTCATCCCGGCGCTCGCGCATTTCCGCGGCTTTCTCATTGCCGCGAGACTTCGCGTCTCGCTCGTCCTTTGCATTGTCACGCGCTTCCTCGGCGCGATCCTCTGCCTCATCTCGCATCTTTTCCGCGCGCTCGCGCTCTTCTTCAGCACGCTCTTCGGCTTCTTCGCGCATTTCTTCCGCACGCTCGCGCTGCGCCTCAGCGGCGTCATCGTCACGACTGCGGTCTTGCTGTGCGAATGCGGCGGATGTCGCCAGCGCGAGGGCCAGGGCCGCGGCGCAGGTAAGTAACCACTTGTTCATCGTAGTCCCCGTTTATCTTCGAATGAGTAGAGTTTGACGCCGGCAACAGCGCCAAAGTCACTGCCTTGAAGCAGTCGGATCAGTAGAAAAAACTGAAATAGATCTGGAAGACGTCGGCGTCGAGCTGGTACAGCGGCTCCTGGCCAATCGGCTGAAGCGCAGTCAGGTCCGAGAAGTCGTGGTAGTCGATGCTGAGCATATTCAACGACGCCGTCACCTTGGCGCGTTTGACGAAGCCCCAGGCCGGATCGCCATCGTCATTGATGAACTCGTAAGCCGCCTGCAACTTGAGCGTGTAGCTCGTCAGCGGACTGAGTTCCTTGTCGCGGCCGCGGAAGTTCGTTTCCTGCGGACGCAGGAACAGGTCGCGATAGAAATGCGCACTCGTCTGGTCGTGCCAGCGGAACTTGCCCGTAAAGGTCCAATCGCCCCACGGGTGGATGTAGCTGATTGCGGCCGTATTGGCCTCGATGTCCCAGGTGTCGTTGAACCAGCGATACTCGGCTTCGATAGCGGCCCGGTACGGCAGGAAGTAACGCGCGCGCAGGCCAACCGCGGAACTCGTGCGCGTGTTCGGATACAACTCCGGTTCGAAGCTGTAGCCGACGGCACTGAAGGGATCCAGGTAGCGCACCACGCGGTAGGGATTGTTGAGGTAACCCTCTTCCGTAATCGTCTCGACATTCAGCGACGAGATCAGGTTCTTGGTCAGGATTTGCGTGATGCCAACGCCGTAGATCTGCCGATCGAGCGGGGCTTCGAACGTCGGATCGTCCGACTTGCGCACGAGGTCGTCGCCGAGGCCGTAGCTCAGTGTCAGCGTGGTCAGGTCACCAAACATGTCCTGGCTGACCGAGAACGCATAGCTCTTCGCGTCGAAGTCGGACTCCACGCTTTCCGTGTAGCCGACGCGCATGGTCGTGTTGCCATGCAGGTAGTCCATTCCCAGCGACCATTGCTCGCGTTCTTCCGTGTACGGGCTCGCCGTCGTAATAACGTCGATCGAAGCGGAACTAACGTAGTCGACGTAATAGTTGCCGACCACCGAGACGCTCTTGCCGACTTTCTTGCGGACCAGCACGGACGGGCCGTCGATCGTGACGCCGCCGCCGTCATAGAGGTGATAGAGCACATCGGCACGATCGTCTGGCAGCACGCCCGCGTGGGCTGTACCGATTGCCAGCGAAACGATTGCAACGATAAGTCCGCGACGCAGCATGCGTGAGTTCCTAGTTACAACCGCAGCCGCCGCCGACAGCGCCTTCGCCGCCCTTGGCGCCTTCGCGCGCCTCGTAGACGTGCTGAATGTACGCCACCGAAACCGGGTCACCATCCAGCGCCATGATCGGATCGGCCAGCTTGTCGCGTTCGTACGGCTTGACCCATGGCTCTATGCCACCACAGCCGGACAGGGCCGCCGCGGCCAATAATGGCAGCAGGAGTCGCGTCGTGATTCTGACTGTATTTCCCATAATCCCTACCTTATCCCGTCACATCGCGGGGAAACGTGATCCCTGCCTCAGAAGAACACCGTCACGCCAAGATGGCCCTCGAGATTGTGCGCCGTCTTCTCCTCGCCCAGCAGGTCGATATCGAGCATGTGGTCGCGGAAATCGACGTGTAGCGCAATCGAGTCATTGAGCAGGAAGCGATAGCCGGCGCCGACATTGACCGTGAAGCGATCGTCCCCGGCAAACCGAGTCGAACCAAGGCCCGCGATCACGTAAATGGCCGAGTTGTACGCACGCCCCTCGCCGATGAACACCTCGCCGGGAAGAATGTTGTAGCCAACGTTGAGGTTGTAATAGAGGAAGTCGCGCTCGCTGTCTGAGATCAGTCGCGCACCGCCCGACAGGATTTCAAAGCTCGTCAGGCCACCGCGCGACGCACCGGCCGTTGCTTCGATGAAGAAGCCTTCAGTCACGTGATAAGCGAGGCGCGCGCCGTAAGAAATATCCGTACCGAAGTCCTCAATACTCATCATGCCGACGTAGGCTCCGATCTCGAAGTCCTCACGATCGATCGCCGGTTCCTTGACCTCGCGGCGTTCGACGTCGGGGTCAATGACCTGGCCGACCGGCTCCGACGAAGGCGGTGGCGCCTCGCGGTCGCCAAAGCCGAACAGGTTCTTCGTCGCAGCGCAGCCCGGCAGGCTGACAATTGCGACGGCTAGAAAAAGAACGCGAAACCGGCTTTCCATTCGTCTATTTCCTCGTTTTCATCGCGGCTTGTGAAAACCACGTAACTCTTGTATTCGGCGCGCAGCAGGAATCGGCGCGACACGTAGATGCGGAAACCGCCGCCAACATGACCGATCGGGTCGGAGCGATCCTCGCCCCGGATAATCGTCGACTTGGGCTCCGTGTGAATAATGCCCGTACCCATTGTAAAGAAAGGCGAAACGCGCCACTCCGGAAACGCCTCATGCACGACGTTGGCGCTTGCCATCCAGCCGTTCGAGAAGTTGCCGAGAATCTGCGATCCCCACAACTCGACCGATATGTTCGGATTCAGTGAGTAGCTGCCATACAGGGAAATGATATTGGCGCCGCCAAAGTCGCCGGCGAGCAGGCCCGTCTCCCATTTTGCATTGGTGAAGTCCTCGATCGTCGCCGGCTCGAAGCTGACGGCTTCGCCGGTTGGTCGCAGCGTGCGCTCCATCTGGCCACGATTGACCCAGCCTTCCTTGCCATTCGCGGCACGCACCTTGAACCAGTCGGTGCGACGCTTGAGGATATCGACTTCCTCACCGCGATCAACGACATGAAAGATCGGGTAGCCGCGACCAGGCCCCGTTCTCAGTTCGAGATACGGGTCGGCAACGGTTACCTGACGGTATTCATCCGCAGCCTGGGCTGGAGCTGCCAGCGACAGTACGACGAAACACAGGCAAGCAGCGAGGAGCGACTTAATTTTCTGGTGCGTCGAAGGGGTTGTTGTAGTACTGGGCGCCAATATCCAACCATTCCGCGATGAGGCGTCGTTCCGCCTTCGACAAGATGTTGAAGTGTAGATCGTTAGGATCGTTGAATCGGTCAAAGAAATCGCTCGAGGCCCTGGCACCGCCTATTGAGGCGGGCGACGGTTGCGGAACCAGTTCCACAATGTCGTTCCCGTCCGCATCCTGCCCGATTATCCGCGTCTCGTCCACCAGGGCGCCGTTGTCCAATATCTGACGAATATCAGTAACTAACAGCTCCCGGTAGGCGTGGAAATGGTCAGGCTCATCCGGAGACAGGCCGTCCTGCAACTCCAGCTGTCCGGCCGGTACACGAACTGCATTGTTTGCAGGATCACGCGGCGTATGACAGTTGAGGCAGTTATTGTTGACGAAGCCACCGTTGGGGTCCGGTAAAGGTACCTCCGGCGTGGCCGGATCATTATCGTCGTCGTACGTGACTACACGAGGCTGGCTCCACAGAGGATGGATGACTGTCTCGTAGTTGATCACGGCGCGGCAATTCCACTGCCAGTCTGACTGGCAGTTCAACGATGTCGGGCCGGCCGTCGTCAGATCCGTATACAGGTAATCGATACCCGGGTTGATCGGGTCGCCATTCATATCGAGCGGATTGGCGCTCCAGACATCCCGGTAGATTACGTTCATTGAAGGCTCGAGCGACGAACAACTGCCGTCGGCACAGGTCACACGAGCGCGAATCTCCGCCATCGTCTCGCCTACCTCACCGACAAACCACTGCGGATCCGTGTTCGGGAACTCGACGCCGGCCGTCTGGCCACCCGCGTAGGCGCTTTCGAATGCATCATAACGACCGTGCGACAAACCGCTGTTCGGGTCATGGCAGCCATTACACTTGAGTTCCTGCCCCTCGGACGCCGCTAGCCAGTTGCCATGTTGTGGGGAAATACGCATCGCGTTCTCGTCCACGATGTCGATCATCAGCGCGGCATTGGCCGGCACGCGCACCATCACCGAACCATCGGGCTCGATTGGCGTATAGCCGACGATTTCTTTCATGCCGAAGAAGGTCGTAACCCCAAAGGCCGTATCGTCGATATCGAACAGATCCTCGTCCGGCTGCGATACCGCCTTGATGATGCGCAGGAAACGCGCAGGGCGGTCCGTCGCAAGGGTCCGGCCCGGATCAGCGAGCACGTAGGGATCGATTCCGGACGGGAATGCACCGTCGAAATCGTAAACATTGCGAATATTCAAGATGGCCTGGCCCGAGTCCGGCAGCGATGGATCCAGTGAGTAATACATGCTGCCGTCGGGGATCACGGCCGGGAAATCGCGTGGGTCACCGGAGACGACCTCGGTGAACATGAAGCCTTCTTCGCCCGGCACAATCGGCAGCTGCGTCTCGTCACGCGGATCGTAAATCCAGATGCCGTATAACGGCTGCGCGACCGTAAAATCGCCTTCGACCGGCGTAACCGGGTTGTCCGGATCATTGTTCACCAGGACATTGGCAAGGTTCTCTTCCGTGCAGGCAACTATCCGTGTGTCGTCGGTCGCCGCATCACCATCGTCCGCCAGGTGTTCTACCAGGCGGCACTGGCTCCAGCTCACCATCAGGCGACCGGTGCCATCCTGGATCGGGTAGACCGAGTAATAACGGCCACCCGGCGACGGCTGTCCAGCCTCGGTCACGACTTCATTGATCGTGGCGTCTTCCTGCGCCGGACCGTTCAATATGCCAATGTTGTCCTTCAGAGGCTGCGTATTTTCGACGTACTGCAGCGTGTCAATCACTATCAGTTCACCGCCACCCTCGGAGTCGGTGAACGGCCGCGCGACAACCATGACGCGGCCATCTTCGGTCTCGCGCGGCTGCATGAACTGAATGGTGCTGCCATTGCTGCCCGTGTCGTGACTCCACTGACCGTAGAACAGCTCGAGCTGCGAGCCATCGGGGTTCATGCGGTACAGGTTTACCTGGTTGTTGGCGAGATTGTGGTCCCAGCGGCTGAAGACGATCTTGCCGTCGGACATCACTGAGGGGTCGAGGTCATGGCTCTGGTTGAACGTGACCTGTTTGAGGCCAGAGCCATCGTCGTTCATGACGTGCAGGTTGAAGGCAAACTCGTTCTCATCCTCGTCCATGGCCGGGAATGCGCCCTTGTTTTCGTCGAGCAGCAATGCCTGTGATTGGGTCTGGCGAGTCGATGAGAAAATGATGCGGCCGTCGGGCAGGTATTTGCCCATGATGTCGTGGCCGATTTCGGCAGTCAGATCGTCTGCAATGACGCGCACCAGTTCGCCTGTTTCGAAGGTGTACTGCCAGATGTTCCAGGTTGCGACCTGGTCATCCACGTCGACTCCCATCTCGAACGGCGTGCGCATCGAAAACAGCAGGCGGCTACCGTCGTAATCGATTTCGACATCGCGAATTGCGCCAAGGCCCGCGGTGATTTCGCCGGTGATATTTATCGCGTCGGCGCCGACCGCCGCACGATCGCGGTAGTAAAGGTCCGCGCCAAAGTCGAAAGTAATCTGCTCGCGCAGGTCCTGCTGCTCGAAGACGCCATTGTCGTCGAGCGGCAAAGGCGCCTTGATGTAGGCAATCGGAAAATCGACGACGACGGGATCGGGGTTCTGCCCGGTGCCCAGCTGCACGCCCTCCCCCTTGCTGCACGCAGCAAAGGTGATGCACGCCAGCGACAAGGCGACCATCCTGGTCACTCGATTAGCAACAGCCTTGCTATTTTGCCGCGCTAGCCTGTTCATAGCTTTTACCTCGGTCATTTGGGCAGGGTACGGACCTGGCCCCTGTCTTACCGTTAACGCAGTCACACTCCGCGCCCGACCCGCTATTCTAGGAGACGAGCGGAGTGGTATGTAATGTCTCAAAAGCCCGACACCGACCATGCCGGTCGACGCCTCCCGGGCGCATGATGTGCCGTTCCATCCGTTCCCCAGCCATCTTCTTGCGCACGAAATCGGCCGGAAAATGGCGCCTCGTGAGAATCTGCATGAGGTTTTTCGCGCTTGTCGCTGTTGTATAGGGATGCCCACGCCGCGTCACCCTGTCTCCCTTCGGCGACAGTTGCGCTTCCCTTGATAATCAGTAGCTTAGGCGAGCCGGACAGAAACCCTGTGCCCAAGTACCGACAGCTGCTTGACATATCTTTGTCTCGGTAAGTCCGTACGTGAATTGATTAAGTTGTTGTTTTTAAATGACTTTTACGGCGAATCGCCGGCAGACGCCCGGACTGGCACAGCACTTGCTTTAACGATTACGGATCGATCGCTTGCGACACCAATGGATGTCGCGCCGATCGTGCGGACTGTGAATGCTTTCACGGCGCCGCGCAGGGGGCTTTGGCAAGATTTTCCGGCCACGTTGTAGCGTTTGAACAAAAGAGACGAGCAAAACGATATGAACAACAGGATGTGGAAACAGTCGATACGCATGGCGCTTGCGGCCTTGCTGGCAGTAATGCTGGCGGCTCCGGCAAGCGCCCAGACCAGGGATCAGGCCAAGCGTATCCATGATCGTCTCGCGGGCGTTCCGCCGACCGAGGCCACCCTGCAAGCGATGACCAACGCAACCCAGGCTTCGCACACGATCTGTTCGCAGAAAGGCGTGACCGGGGCCGAATGCGCAGCGTACATCGCGATGGAAGACCCAAGCTTCTACAACGTAACGCTGAAGAATTTCGCGGCCCCCTGGACCAACCGCGAGTTCAATGTGTTCGTACCGCTCAACGATTACATTGCGACCGTCATCGGCATGATCCGCGACGACGCAGACTTCCGCACGGTCCTGTACGACGACGTTCAATATATTGGCGCGCCCGGTACCGTAACGTCGGCGCCCGCGGCGAACGACAACGCCCACTACGCTGCGCTCGAAGCAGGCAACCACGACCTGAAAGCTGTGCTTCGGCCGACCACGCAGTCGAGCATTAACGGCCTGCCGGGCACGGCCACGGCCGGCGTGATTACTTCGCGCGCAGCCGCTGAGGCGTTCTTTATCGCGGGGACCAACCGCGCGATGTTCCGCTTCACGATGGTCAATCATTTCTGCCGCGACATGGAGCAGCTGCACGACCCGCAGCTGTCGCCGGATCGCATTCGTCAGGATGTGAGTCGCAGCCCGGGCGGTGACAGCCGCCTGTTCCTGAATAACTGCGTCGGCTGCCACACGGGCATGGACCCGATGGCGCAGGCTTTCGCTTATTACGACTACGATGATGTCGGTGGCGCGATTGTCTACGACCCAAGCGAAGTTCAGGAGAAGTACTTCAACAACAATGCGAACTTCCCGCAGGGCTTCGCAACGCCGGATGACCACTGGACCAACTACTGGCGCACCGGCCAGAACCGCTACCTTGGCTTCTACGGCCCGGATGACGGCGACGGCAATGGCGCGAAGTCGCTCGGTCGCGAGCTCGCGCACAGCGACGCGTTCGCGCGCTGCCAGGTGAAGAAAGTGTTCAAGTCTGTCTGCCTGCGTGAGCCGGAAACCGCCGGGGATCACGCGCAGTTCGACACCATCGTCGGCAATTTCGCGGCGAGCGGTTACCAGATGAAGAAGGTATTCGCCGATACGGCGCAGTACTGCATGGGCCCGAGCCAGTAAGGAGGCATGACGATGATGAATACAAAAGGATTTGTCGCCCTGCTGGCGTGTTTTGTGCTCTCGGCCTGTGGCGGCGGCGCCCAGACAGAGGAGAACCCGATCTCGGGCGGTGGCAACACCGGCGGCAACACGGCAACCAAAGCACCGTACACGGGCCCGGCACCGGAGAATGCTGACGTCCAGAATTTCCGCCTCGAGTTCTGGGAAAATGCTCGCGGTACGGATCGTTGTGGCTCCTGCCATACGCCGGAAGGCGGCCAGGCTCCTTATTTCGTGCGCTGGGACGACGTTAACCTCGCCTATGAAGAGGCCGTACTGAAGATCGATCGCGACCTGCCTGCAAACTCCGAGTTTGTCTCGAAAGTAAGCTCGCCGCCGCTTGGCCACAACTGCTGGGTTGCGGACCCAGGTACCTGTGGCTCGATCATGACGACGTGGATTGAAAACTGGATCGGTTACGCTGCCGAAGGTGGTCGCACGATCGTGCTGCAGGCGCCGGACAACGTCGAACCGGGCGACACCAAGAGTTTCCCGTCCGATACCGCGTTGTTTGAAGCACACCTCTGGCGTGACGATCGCCTGAAACTGTATTGCTCGAGCTGCCATAGCTCCGAAGCTGCGACGCCACAGCAACCGTACTTCGCAGATATCGACAGCGTGCAGGTGGCTTACGAAGCCGTGAAGTCGAAGATTGACCTGGACACGCCCGCAAACTCGCGTCTCGTAATTCGCGTCCGTGATGAGTTCCATAACTGCTGGAACAACGACTGCGGAACCTCGGGGTCGCAAATGCTGAGCTGGGTCACGGACTTCGCCAACGGCGTTACTCCGACGCAGGTCACGCACCCGCCGGAGCTTCGAAGTAAGGCGATCCGCCTGATCGACGGCACGATCGCGTCGGGCGGCAATCGCTATGAAAACGACCAGATTGCCCTGTGGGAATTCAAGACAGGCACCGGCGCGGTCGCGTATGACACCAGTGGCGTCGACCCTGCGATGGACCTGAACTTCTCAGGTGACGTCGCCTGGTATGGCGGCTGGGGCATCACGATTGGCAACGGTCCCGCCGGTCCGGGCAAGGCCCAGGCCTCAACGGGCGCCAGCAAGAAGATTCACGACATCCTCAATGAATCGGGTGAGTTCTCGATCGAGGCGTGGGTTGTGCCGGCGAACGTAACACAGGAGATGAGGCGCATCGTCAGCTACTCGATGGGCCAGAACTCACGCAACTTCACGCTGCAGCAGACGCTCTATAACTATGACTTCCTGTTGCGCACCAATGCAGAAGACCAGAACGGCGTCGCCCTGACGTCACTCAATGGCGACCCGCAGTTGTCGACGCCGGATGCGGACGAAATCCTGCAGGCGACCCTGCAGCACGTCGTTGCGACCTACGACCCGACCAACGGCCGCCAGATCTGGGTTAATGGCGTCCTGACGACGCAAACAGATCCGATCCCGGGCGGCACGTTCGCGCCGTGGCAGGACAACATGGCGTTCATCCTTGGCAATGAAGCCTCGAGCGATGCAGTCTGGGAAGGCACGTTCCGTCTCGCAGCCATCCATCGCCGCGCGCTGAGCGCAGAACAAATCGTGCAGAACTTCGACGCCGGCGTGGGCGAGCGCTTCTACATGCTGTTCAACATCTCGGAAGAGATCGGGCTGCCCGTGGATTCGCAGATCGCTTACATCCTGTTCGAAGCGCAGCAGTTCGACAGCTATGCCTACCTGTTCGACAAGCCGCACTTTATTACGCTCGACGGTTCGACACCGCCACCAGCTGTGATGCAGGGCTTGCGTATCGCGATGAACGGCCAGGAAGCGCCGGTCGGCCAGAGCTATGCCAACATCGACCGCACCCTGGACATGAGCGATCCGAATGTCGGCGAACTCGGCCAGCCGCTGTCCGTGCTAGGTGCAGTGCTACCGCTCGAAAAAGGTCCGGATGCGGACGAGTTCTTCCTGACCTTCGACAACATTGACGGCGTCATCTTCAACCGCGCGGACTACCCGATGCTGGTTGAGGCGGACTACATTGCATCGGCCGCGGAAGCACGCTCGGATATCGGTGTCCGCACGTTTGACGAAATCGACGCAACGTACGCGATGATCACGGGCGTCGACCGCGTGAATTTCTCGCGCCAGGTCAACGGCCAGACAGTGTTCCCGGTTGAGGAAACGTTCCAGGAACTGCGCCAGTCGCTGCCGTCAATCGAAGATATCGAAGGTGTGTTGTCGTCGCACCAGGTCGCTATCGCACAGCTGGCTATCCAGTATTGTGATGCCGCCGTCGAGAGCAATTCGATGTGGCCGGGGCTGAATTTTGATACGCCGGCCGCCACGTTCTTCTCCACCGGCAACCGCAACAGTTTCGTCGAGCCGCTGATCGAGCGCGCTGTGGGCCATTCGTCGACGAGTACCGCAATCGCATCGCAACCGAGCTTTGCGGTGGTGAATGACGAGCTGGCCGTATTCCAGTCGGGCGGTGCGCTACGCCCGGACAACCTCATCGATCGCCTGCTCAACGTGCCGAATCCGAGCGACACTCGCGCCATTGCCAAGGGTGTGTGCGCTTCGGTTCTCGGCAGTGCCGCTACGCTGATTCAGTAACGACAGGACGTCGAAAGGAACCTATGACCATGAAACGTAACAAGAGCAACTGGGACATGCCGCTGTTTCACGCGGACCATCCCCGTCCTGTCACGCGTCGCCAGCTCCTGTCGCAGGGCTTCATGACTGGTGCGGCCTTCACCGTGGGCGGTATCGCGCCGATGCTGAATCCGCGCAACGCGATGGCGGACCTGTCGCCGGACCTGGACAGACTACGGGCCGACCCGTGTGCGATCTCGGATGGCGCCGGCAAGATTCCGTTTATCTGTTTCGATCTCGCCGGTGGCGCCAACATCGCCAATTCCAATGTACTGGTCGGTAACCAGGAGGGTCAGACGGACTTCATCAGCACGCAGGGCTACGAAAAGATGGGCCTGCCCGCGGATCAGATTCCCGGGCTGACCGACGTCGACGGCAACGAGTATGCAAACTTCGACCTGGGACTTGGTTTCCACTTCGACAGCGCATTCCGTCGCGGCATCCTCGACAAGATCAGCGCAACGACCGCGCAGAACATCAACGGTGCGGTAATTCCGGCGCGTTCGGATAACGACACCGGCAACAACCCGCACAACCCGATGATGGGTATTGCACGCGCCGGTGCAATGGGCTCGATTCTCGGCAATGCCGGTTCGGAAACCTCGGATTCGGGCGGCAACTCGACGCAGCCGGTCATGTTGTTCGACCCGGGCCTGAGCCCGACCAAAGTCGACCGTCCGAGCGACGTGGTCAACCTCGTCGATACGGGCGACCTCGTCGGCATTCTGTCGAAGGACGATGCGACCAAGGTCATGGAGTCGATCTACCGCATCTCCGACCAGAAGATGTACAACGTCGAGAACCTCGTCGGCCGCGATGGGCAAATCGATGAGGCGGTACGTTGTGGTTACCTGAAAGCGGCGCACATTGCTGATCGCTTTGGCGGTACGCCAATCGACCCAAGTGTCGACCCGGACATCGTGGCGATTGACGGAACCGGAATCTTCACGCGGGACGAATTTACGGCGGGCGACCGCAGCGCGCGTGAATTCCAGAAGACGGCTTCGATCATGAAGCTGGTCATGAATGGTTTCGCCGGTGCCGGCACCATCGAGATGGGCGGTTACGACTATCACGGCGGCGCGCGCGCAGAGGGTGAGGTCAAGGACTTCCGCGCCGGCCAGTGCATGGGCGCCTGCCTCGAGTACGCAGCGCGCCTCGATATGCCGCTGATGCTGTACGTCTTCAGTGACGGCTCGTTGTCTTCGAACGGCGTAATCGATAACTCGAATGACGGGCGCGGCAAAGGCGAGTGGACCAGTGACAACTCCTCGACTGCCGGCTCATTCTTCCTGGTGTATAACCCGCCGCGACTTGGCGGCCAGCCTCAGTTGATGGGCGGCTCGGCGCTCGAGCAGGCGCAACACCAGCAGCTCGGGTACATGGATGCGGGTGGCTCGGTGGCGCGGGCCGCGACGCCGATGGCAAACAATGTCAACAACCTGGTCAACGCCGTGGTGCTGAACTACATGGCGCTGCACGACCAGGTAAATAACGGCGACTTTGCGCAGATCTACCAGAACCTCGGCATCGGTCATGGTCTGGGCAATGACCTGTCGCGGTACATCGCGTTCAACCCGATCGTCTCCGGACGCGTCCCGCTTCCGTAGCAACAATTTGTCAACCCCGTGTAGCGCAAGCTACACCAGACGGCCCGTCGCTCCCCTTGCGACTGGCCGTTTTTTTGTGGGGACAGTGCCCCTATTTCGGGGGACAGTGCCCTTGATAGGGTTAACCTGGAGTTGCTTAGCCGCGCTCGATGTTGGCTCGGCCTTAAGCGCGCTCGGCGTCCTGCCTCGCTTGCAGCGGGTCTCGCTTGCTTGTGCATCCTGCGTCGCTGCGCTCAACACGACGTCCGATCCAACATCGAGCCCGGCACTCATCTACCGATCCACGCCACAAAATGGCGCCGCTCAACCGTTCCCGACATCAATAGGGGCACTGTCCCCCGAAATAGGGGCACTGTCCCCTGATTGTCCCCTGATTAGGTTGTGAGGGTGGGGCATAATTCGGGAATGACGGAGTTGAATGAACTGCTGGCGTGTCCGCGTTGCGACAAGTCGCCGCTCGAGGCCAGGGACGACAGGTTGCGCTGCAATGCCTGCAAGGTGGACTTTCCGACGATTGAGGGCATTCCCTGGATGTTCGCCGAGCCTGAGGCCGCGCTCGGCGAATGGCGCAATCGCCTGCAGTTCGCGCTGCAGAAGCTGGGCCATGAGATTGCGGGCCTCGAGCACGAACTCAAGCAGAAAAATATAACGCCGCTCGCGAAGCGCCGCGTCGAGCGTTTCAAGAAATGCGTCGAGTCGCATCGACGCAAGCTGCAGAAGCTACTGCGCCCGGTTGACGTGCAGTCACTGCAGGGCAATTACGAAAGCTATCTCGCTCTGCGCACCCGCCTGCCAACAGACCAGGGGCTCAACACCTATTACGCCAACATTCACCGCGACTGGGCCTGGGGCGCCGACGAAAACCAAGCATCATTGAACCAGGTGCGCGCCGTGCTGCACGACCATGCCGAGCTCGGCAACGTTCTCGTGTTGGGCGCCGGTGCCGGCCGGCTCGCTTACGACATCCACACCTCGTTCGCATGCACGTCGACCGTCGCCGTCGATTTCAATCCACTGCTGATGCTCGTGGCCAAGGCCGTCACCAGCGGCGAACAGCTCAAGCTTTACGAATTCCCGATTGCACCGCTCGCGCTCGAGGATGACGCCGTCCTGCGCAAACTGTCAGCGCCTGAAGCGGTCGACGAGAACTTCCACCTGGTACTTGGCGACGCGTTGCGCCCGCCATTCCTGGAAGGGTCCTTCGACACGGTCGTTACGCCCTGGCTCATCGATATCATCAGCGAGGACCTGTCGATCTTCTCCGCCCGCATCAACCGCCTGCTGAAACAGGAAGGCCGCTGGATCAACTTTGGTTCGCTCGCCTTCGCTGCTGCTGAAAAGGCGCGCTGTTACAGCCCCGAGGAGGTCAAGGCCATCGTTGCCGAGAACGGCTTCTCCGACCCCTACGTATCCCAGGCGACCATCCCGTATATGTGCTCACCCGCGAGCCGCCACGGCCGCCAGGAGCGCGTCTTCACATTCTCGGCCTACAAGGAACGCGACGCGACCAAACCTGAGCGTCACAAGGCCCTCCCCGACTGGCTCGTGACCGGCGACGACCCGGTGCCGCTCGCAGCATCGTTCCGCCAACAGGCCATGACCACCCAGATCTACTCGTTCATCATGTCGCTCATCGACGGCAAGCGCTCGATTAGGGACATGGCCGCGGTGCTCGAAAGCCAGCGGCTCATGAGCAAGGACGAGGCAATCCCGGCGATTCGTACGTTCCTCACGAAAATGCACGACGACGCGCAGCGCCAGAGCGGCTACTAGACGAATCCATGATCGTAGCGCACCGCACGCTCGTCGTTCTGGCCGCCCTGACCTGGTTTTCGGGCGGCGCCATGCTCGGCAGCAAAGGCATCGAGCACGCCATGACGCTGCACGACGTCAACACGAACCAGGCATGGCTCGCCATTGCCGCGGGTATCATCGCCGGCGTGCTGAAGGTTCGCTTCCTGTTCAATCGTTTCTGCCGGCGCAATCTCGAACGCATCGCCGCGCTCGAAACGCCGCGCATCTGGCAATTCTTCCGCGCGAGCTTCTACCCGGCCCTCGTGCTGATGATCCTGTTCGGCGGCTGGCTGTCACACGCGGCGGGGCAGAGTCACAACATGCTCGTCACTGCAACGGCCCTGGATCTCAGCCTCGCGATTGCGCTGCTTGGCAGCGGCCTCAACTTTTTCCGGCGAAGCGCCAATGCCTGACGGCCTGCGCATCGACAAGTGGCTGTTTCACTGCCGCTTCTTCAAAACTCGCAGCAAGGCGACCACTGCCGTGACCGGCGGCCACGTCAAACTCAACGGCGAGCGGCCAGCACCCGGCGTACGCGTCAAAGTTGGTGACCGCATTGAGCTCGTGCGCGACCGGCTGCCCTATTCGCTCGAGGTATCCGCTATTCCAACGCGCCGTGGCCCTGCTACCGAGGCGCGGGCATGCTACGCGGAGGACGAGAGTGTCGTAGCCGAACGTCAGCAGAAAATTGCAACGCTCAAACAGGACCGCATGCTGATGCCCAAGACTGCAGGGCGTCCGGACAAGCACACCCGCCGCAAGCTAAGGGAAAGAAACCGACGCTAGCCGCCGCTCGCTGCGCGCATGTAATCGGCAATCTTCGCGATCGCTTTCCCGCTCTCCGGCATCTTGCCGACGAACAGGTGAAAGGCATGCCAAAGCTCGGGGAACACCTCAATTTCCACGTCGACCCCGGCCGCGCGCAGGTTGTCCGCCAGGCGCGTCGAATCGTTGAGCAGAATCTCGTGGTCACCCACATGAATCAGGAAGGGCGGCAGACCGGCAACATTCGCGAATACCGGCGAAACCAGCGGCGCGCGCAGATCTTCGTCGGGGCAGTAATAGCGCACCACGATGCCGAGGTTCCCGGGACTGAACCAGGGATCAACATCGGCCCGGGTCTGCATGGACTCGCCGCTGGCCGTCATATCGAGGTGCGGCGATAACAGGATTGCTGCCCTCGGCAGCGGCACGCCGTCATGACGCAGCTGCAACAGCGCAGCTGTTGACAGGCCGCCGCCCGCCGAGTCACCGGATATGAAGACATCACCGGGTTCGTAGCCCTGGTCCAGCAGCGCGCGATAGGCGGCGACAGTATCCTCGACGCCGGCAGGGAACGGATGCTCGGGCGCAAGACGATACTCGGGCATGACGGCTTCGACGCCGGCTGCGCGCGCCATGTGCGTGACCAGTTTGCGATGCGATTCGCAGCTACCAAGCACGTAGGCGCCGCCGTGGATATACAGAAGTATCTTCCCTTTGCTTACACCCTCGGGGCGATACCACTCGGCATGCATCCCTGCCAACGTGGTCTTTTCGACCGACACACCGCGCGCCGACCTTGCAAACTTGCCCAGCGCATCGAGACGCCTGCGCATCTTGTCGATGGGCGCATTGGCAACATCAATACTGCGGATGTAGCGGCCGGTCAGCCAGCGAATGAATCGTGCGCGTCGGCTGATAGCCATGACCGGTCCGGTCTAACGCTCCAGGTACTGGAGCTTGTCCTTGACCTCACGCCACTCGTCCGAGTCCTCGGGCGGATCCTTCATCTCGGTGATGACGGGCCATTCCTGGGACAACTCGGCGTTGATCTCGAGGAACTGCTCCTGCCCTGCCGGCAACTCGTCTTCCGAGTAAATCGCCTCAACCGGGCACTCGGGCTCGCACAGCGTGCAGTCAATGCACTCGTCCGGATCGATGACGAGAAAGTTCGGCCCCTCGTGGAAACAATCCACGGGGCAAACTTCGACGCAATCCGTCAGTTTGCACTTGATACAGGCTTCGGTGACAACGAATGTCATGGTGCGACCTTTAAGCTGATGGACCGCGTAAGCTATGCGAAGTCGGGCCGCTAATCAAGCCGTGATTTCGCCATGCAAGCCGCGCCAGCGATTGCGCTAAACTCGGCGTTCGCGGCTTGTGCGGGGCCGCCCCTGCTTATCAGCGCTTATATATTTTTGTGATTGAAAATAACGACATAGAATCTGTAGTCGTGCGGCTCGCGGGAGATTCGGGCGACGGCATCCAGCTCATGGGATCGCAGTTTGCGGTCTCGACGGCGCTGGCGGGCGCCGATTTCGCCACCTTCCCCGATTATCCGGCCGAAATCCGGGCCCCGGTGGGCACCACTTTCGGCGTCTCCGCCTACCAGATCAATCTTGGCGGCGGCCCGATCACGACACCGGGCGATACGCCGGAAGTACTGGTCGCATTCAACCCGGCAGCACTCAAGGTCAGCCTGCCGCTGATCGACAAGGGCGCGCTGGTCATCGTCAACAACGACGCATTCACGGCCCGCAACCTGACCAAGGCCGGCTATGACACCGACCCTCGTGAGGATGGGACGCTCAATGATTTCCAGGTGATCGCAGCCGACATCGGCACGCTCAACCTCGAAGCCGTCAAGGACTTCGGCCTGTCGAAGTCCGAGGGCGGCCGCTGCAAGAACTTTTATGCGCTCGGCATGTTGCTATGGATGTTTGATCGCAAGTGCGCGCCTGTCGAAGCATGGATAGAACGCCGCCTGGCGAAACAACCGACGCTGCGAGACGCGAACATTCGCGCACTGCATGCCGGTCATGCCTATGCCGAGACGGCGGAGCTTTCCGCGGCATTGTCGCAGATCAGCCTGCCGCAGGCCGAGATGGAGCCCGGCGAGTATCGCAGCATCACGGGCGCCGAAGCGCTGGCGCTCGGCCTTGCCGCCGCCGGCGAACTGGCAGACCGCCCCGTTATGTTCTGCTCCTACCCGATTACGCCGGCATCGCCCTTGTTGCACCGCCTCACGCACCTCGCCGAGACGGGCGTCGGCACCTACCAGGCCGAGGACGAGATCGCTGCCATCTGCGCCGCAATCGGGGCCTCGTACGGCGGCATGATTGGCGTGACTTCCAGCTCCGGCCCCGGCATCGCACTGAAAACCGAAGCGATCGGCCTTGCCGTCAGTGCCGAGTTGCCCCTCGTCATCGTCAACTGGCAACGCGGTGGGCCATCGACGGGCCTGCCCACCAAAACCGAGCAATCGGATCTCTACCAGGCCGTCTACGGCCGCAACGGCGATACGCCGATTCCCGTGCTATCGGCCTCGACCTCGGGCGAGTGCTTCGACATGGCGATCGAGGCAACGCGCATCGCCCTGCGTCACATGACACCGGTCATCCTGCTTGCCGACGGCTACCTGTCGAACGCCGCCGAGCCGTGGAAAATTCCGAACCTCGACGACTACGCAGCGATCCGGTGCAGCGGCGTCCCCGACTCCGATGCCACGCCGCAGCGCAAGGCGTTCACACGCGACCCGAAGACGCAGGGTCGGTCCTGGATTACGCCAGGCATGCCCGAACTCATGCACCGTATCGGCGGCCTCGAGAAAGATCACGACTCCGGGCACATCTCTTACGATCCGGCCAACCACCAGCGCATGACCGAGCTGCGTGCGGCCAAGGTCGAGTCCGTCGCCAACTTCATCGGCGACCAGGCGATTGAACATGGTCCCGACAGCGGTGATGTCGTTGTCGTCGGCTGGGGCTCAACGTACGGACCGATCTACCAGGCGACGCGCCGCACCGACACGAGCTTCGTGCACCTGCGCCACCTGCACCCATTGCCGAACAATCTCGCGGAGTTGCTGAGTCGCTTCGACAAGGTGCTCGTGCCCGAGATGAACAACGGCCAGCTCACCACCGTGCTGCGCGACCAGCTCTGCGTCGAACCCGTGCCATTCACCAAGGTCACGGGACAGCCGTTCCTGATTCGCGAACTTGTGGACAAGATCGAGGAAGTGCGTGGAGGTGCCGCATGAGCGCAAAACGCACCGCCAGGGATTTCGCCACGTCTCAGGAAGTGCGCTGGTGTCCGGGCTGCGGCGACTATGCAATCCTGCGCGCCGTGCAGACCGTGCTCTCCGACGTCGGCGCCGACCCGGCCAGGACCGCGTTCATTTCCGGCATCGGCTGCTCGTCGCGCTTCCCTTACTACATCGATACCTACGGCTTCCACACGATTCACGGCCGCGCGCCCGCAGTAGCGACGGGGCTCAAGCTCGCCAACCCGGAGCTCGATGTCTGGGTGGTTACGGGCGACGGCGACGGCCTGTCGATCGGCGGCAATCACCTCATACATGCCTTGCGCCGCAACGTCGGTTTGAAAGTCCTGTTGTTCAACAACGAGATTTACGGCCTGACCAAGGGTCAATACTCGCCAACCTCCCGTACCGGTACGACTACGCCGTCAAGTCCGCGTGGTTCGGTCGATGCGCCTTTGTCGGCCGGCCAGTTTGCGCTGGGCTGCGGCGCGCAGTTCTTCGCGCGCGGTATCGACACGGACAAGAAGAACCTGACGCAGGTGCTCGAGCAAACGCATGCTTTCGGCGGCACTGCGTTCGTCGAGATCTACCAGAACTGCATCGTCTATAACGAGGACGTGTTCGCGGACTTCACTGAACGCAAGACCGCAGCGAGCACGCAGCTGCATCTCACGCACGGCGAACCGATGTTGTTCGGCGAAAACAACGGCAAGGGCCTTCGATTCAACCAGGATAACTGGTCGCTCGAGGTCGTCGATGCGACGGAATCACCAGATGACGTACTGGTGCACGATGAGAGCAATGCTGCACTCGCTCGTCTCCTGATCGACCTCAGGACGCCCGTCGCCATGGGCGTCATCTATCGCCAACTTGCGCAAAGCTTCGAAGACAGCTTCTACGCGCATCACCCGACGCGCATGCAACGCACGAAAAGTGTGCGGGACTTCATCAAAGGTCCGAGTAGCTGGACCGCTGACTAGCGACTGACCGGGCGCCAACGCCCGCGATCCGGTTTCGCAATGCCGTCCTCCTCGAGCTTCAGGAGATGCGCCAGCAATGAACGCTCGGCCAGCCCAAACAGTTTCTCGCTGACATCCTGATAGACATGTGGCACGAGCTCGCTGGTCTTGAGATCGGGGTTGGCCATTAATGCCCGGACAACCTTGCCTTCGCGCTCGAGCCGATGATCGATGATCCAGTCAACGACGCGGTCGGGGTCTTCGATCACGTCGCCGTGCCCCGGCGCGATCGCGACGCACTCCAGGCGCTTCACTCGACGCAGTGATTCAATGTACTGCTTCATGTTGCCGTCGGGCGGGTCGATGACGACTGTCGACCCGTCGATCACATGGTCGCCCGTGAACAGCCAGTTGCTCTCGCGATGCAGATAGCACACGTGATTCGACGCATGCCCCGGCGTGTGGATCGCCTCGATCTCGCACTCGTCGATGTCAAGCAGTTCGCCGTCATTGCAGAACCAGTCCGGCCTGAAGGTCTCGTCCTGGTGCGGTCCCTGCGGTGCCGGCCGACCGTACACCTGCGCGCCCGTTATCTGCGCGAGCGCATTTGCTGCGGGCGAATGATCCGGGTGCGTATGCGTAACGAGGATCCACCAGATATCGCCGCCCGCGTGCCGAATGATGTTTTCGATGTGCGACTCGATCGCGGGACCCGGATCGATAACGGCGACATCCTTGTCACCGACCAGGTAGGTATTCGTGCCGGGTCCCGTCATCATCGACGGATTCGGCGCCACGAGCCTGCGAATTCCCGGCCGCAGTTCGATATACGGTTCCAGCCGCGGCCCGAAGTAGGTCACTCTTCGTATCCCGGGTAGTCGAGCTCGCCAGGCATAACGATCTCGCGGCGGCCATCGCGATACACGACCATGGGCAACAACGTGGTCACGCCCCAATCCACGCATTCCCGTGCCCATTCGAGGAGTGCGTCAAAAGTCTTGTGGCGTGCGACGCTCTCCAGCGTCTTGACCGTCGGGTGATGCAAGACCAGTTCGCCGGCGCGCCCCGCGGCCAGGAATTCCCGCGCGGTGCGCCAGCAGGACTCTGTCAACTCGCCGCCGCAGTGGGTGGCTTCCTGCCCTTCCGGGAGCGCCGCGAGAAAGAAGCGCGTCGTGTAGCGCTTGTTTTCGGAGGGCGGCGTCACCCAGTGGCTGATGTAGTGCAGCGCATCGCAACGCAGCATCAACTCGTGTCGCGTCACGAAATCCGCCCAGTTGTCGCTGCCATCGTTGAGCGCATCGCGCGCAGCACGCAGCGGCTCACCGACCCTGTCAATATTGGCCAGCAGCACGCCGGTCTCTTCAAACAGCTCGCGAATGCCGGCGCTGTAGTAATCGAGTCCTTCGCCCTTGACGCCGAGATTAGCGTCGGCATCAAACGTGCTCATCCCCGTGCAGAATTCATGCACCTCTTTGTCTTCGGGATCGACGACGCCGCCCGGAAACGCGTACGCGGCGCCGAATGACGACTTTTCATGGCGCCGCGCCATGAAAATCTCTGCTTCGCCAGCGCCCGGGCGAACCAGGACGACCGTCGATGACGGTCTCGCAAACGGGATCTCAGTCACCGCTGGCCGGCTCCGGGTTGCCCGTATCGATGAATGCCTGGAGGCGCGCAGCAGCTTCGGCGAGCACGCCATCCACGGCAGGCGCGATCTGGTCCAGCCCGCCGTCCATGTAGCCGCCTACCGCATACTTGATGCGGATCTTCGTGCCGTCTTCTGTATCGGAAAAATCCCAGGTCATATTGCCATTGACCCCCATCAGCCCCAGCGGGCCGAGACCGCCTGTCATGCGCAGCGACGTGCCGGGCATCACTGACGTAACGACAAGGTGCACGACACCCGACTCCGGGCCCAGTGACTCACAAAAGCAGCCCTGCACCCTGGGTTCGATACTCATGCGAGCGGCATCGCCTGACATCGTGTGATCGGAACTCCACCATTTGCCAATCTGGATTGCGGCCGCCCAGGCCTCGGCTCGTCCCGCTGCAACGACGATTTCATTCTCGGTTGTGAAACCATTGGCCGCGGAGTCTGAAACTTCAGCGGCGGCCGTCGCGGACAGCGCGCTTACCAGTAGCAGGAGAATTGCTTTTTTCATTTCCACCCCCAAGAACTGGGGCTTAGCTTAACCCAATCTTGTTACCCTGAGCTGATGGAAAACCTGCGCGTTGTATTCGAAAGTCGCAATCGGAGGAGCTGCTCCGATCGTGCCCTCGTGCTTGCCGCGGCCCACATCCCCTATCAGCTCATCGACGACGGACTGACTTGTGCGCTCGTGGTGCCAGCCGAACATTCTGCCCGGGCGGCCGAGGAGTTGCGCCTCTATGACGAAGAAAATCCGCCGCGGATTCCGCGCAAGCCCAAGCGTATCGTTTACCAGGATGCACTGCCGGGCGTGTTCGCCTACGTGCTGGTCGTCTGCGTCGTAGCCGGCCTCGCCGGCTTTTCCTATTTTGGCCATGACTGGTTCATGGCCGGGCGCGTCGACGGTAACCTGATTCGCGAGGGCGAGTGGTGGCGAACGATCACCGCCCTCACCTTGCATGGCGGCGTGCGCCACCTCCTGGGCAATCTCGTATTCGGCGTATTCTTTGGCATCTTCGCCGGTCGCCTGCTTGGCTCCGGCGTTGCCTGGCTCAGCGTCGTCATCGCTGCGGCGCTTGGCAACACGGCCAATACGCTATTGCTCGAATCGACCCACCGATCAATCGGTGCATCCACTGCCGTATTCGCGACCCTGGGCTTGCTGGCCGGCTATGTGTGGCGCGGCCAGCTCATGGCACAGGACCGCTGGTCAACGCGTTACGGCCCCATTGTCGGCGGTCTCGCATTGTTGATGTTCACGGGAACAGGCGACGCGAACACCGATATCGGCGCTCACCTGATGGGCTTCGTTTGCGGTTTCGCGGCGGGGATGGTCCTGACCGGGCTCGGCCGCATGCCGGCGCCGCCGCGTGTGCAAGTCGTTGCCGGCGCAGCGGCCATCGGGCTCATCGCCAGCGCGTGGCTCCTGGCCCTGCTGGGCTGAATCCGGGGCCTTTTCATGTAGAATTCGCCCGTCGGGGACTACCGGGCCTCAGCAGCCAATAATGAAAAACATCCTGCTGTTTCTAGTCATACTCGTGCTCATCGGGACCATTGTCCTGTGGGTTCGGTATGGCGGTGGCGCGCCTTACCCGGATTTGTCCACGGCGCCGGTACTCACCGCCGACGAACTCGAAGAGGTCCTCAGCTACCGGGAGCCGATCGGCAACGTCGCGGTTAATCGCGATGGTCGCGTGTTCTTTACCGTGCACCCCGAGTCCCGACCAGGCGGTAACAAGTTGCTCGAATACGTACGTGGCGCCGCCGTTCCCTACCCGTCCGGCGGAGTTCAATCCGAACTGTTCGACACAGTGCTTGGTGTATCGATCGACCGTTACAACCGTCTGTGGACCATCGACCATGGTAATCACGGCATGCGTACCGCCCGCATCGTCGCGATCGACCTGGACACGGACACCGTTATTCGGGAACAGAACCTGCCGCCCGAAATCGCCCCGGCAGGCTCGTTCCTGCAGGACCTGCAGGTCTCGGCCGACGGTAATACGATCGTCATTGCGGACGCCAGTTTCTGGCGCAAGTCTCCCGCGATCATCGTTTACGACATTGAGACAGGGACGGCGCGGCGCGTACTCGAAGCGCATGATTCAGTTGCGGCCGAGGACTACGTGATTCGCAACGGCGATCGGGAAATGGAGTTCCTCGGTGGTATCGTGGCGCTGCGCGGCGGTATTGATGGCATTGCACTGGGCAGGGAGTGGCTGTACTACGGCGCGATCAGCGGCTCGGGCCTGTATCGTGTTCGCCTCCGTGATCTGCGCGACGAAGCGCTGCCGCCAAAGCAGCTCGCCAACCGCGTCGAACGAGTCGGCGACAAACCGCTCAGCGACGGCATGAGCATTGATACAGAGGGAAACGTCTACATTACGGACATCGAGCACAACTCGATTGTTATCGCGGGCTCGAACCGCGCCATGCGCACCCTTATTCATGCGCCCGAAATTCGTTGGCCCGACGCCTTGTCGTTCGGCCCTGACGGATACCTGTACGTGGCGGACAGCGCGCTCGCCGAACTTATTTTGCAATCACGCGAACACATCGAAGCGCAGGCGCCGTTCCGGATCTTCCGGTTCCGGCCGGGTGCAGAAGGTGTTCCCGGTCAATAAAAACCAAGGATCGATCTAATGGAAGAAACCACTGTTCAAGGCATTAACATGAACTGGAACGAGCTGCTCACCATCGTCCAGGAGCAAGGTGTCGACCTGGCTATCAATGTCGCGATTGCGGTCGCGATTTTCTACATTGGTAAGCTCGTCGTCAGCCTGATAGTACGCGGCATGCGCAAAGTCATGCGGCGCCAGGAGGTCGATAAAACGCTCGAGACGTTTGTCTGCAACCTGGTGCGCATGGCTCTGATGGTCGTCGTTGTCATCGCCGCCATCAGCCAGGTGGGTATCGAGACAACGTCGTTCATCGCCATCTTTGGCGCCGCAGGCCTCGCCGTAGGTCTTGCTCTGCAGGGTTCGCTGTCCAATTTTGCAGCCGGCGTCCTGATAGTCTTGTTCCGGCCGTATCGCGTCGGCGACTTCGTCGAAGCAGCGGGCATCGCCGGCGTCGTCGAGCAGGTGCAGATCCTGACGACGGTCCTGAAGACCGGCGACAACAAGCAGATCATCGTGCCAAACGGCCAGATCATGGACAGCATCATCACCAACTACTCGGCCAACGACAAACGCCGCGTCGACATGGTGGTGGGTGTCAGCTATGACGACGACCTCGATAAAGTGCGCGCGACGCTCGAAGAGCTGATCTCCGCCGAGGATCGCATCCTCGACGAACCGGCGCCGACGATCGCTGTTTCCGAACTCGCCGATAGCAGCGTCAACTTCGTCGTACGCCCGTGGGTCAACACGGCCGACTATTGGGGTGTGATGTTCGACATGACCGAAGCGATCAAGAAACGCTTCGACAAGGAAGGGATCTCGTTCCCGTTCCCGCAGCAGGACGTGCATCTCTACAAGGCGGAGTAGGCACCGACTATTTTCGGCCCTGGTGCATCCAGGGTCGAAAATTCTGCATCTCCACGTATAGATAGCACCAATTTATCGAGGAGAATCAAATGGGTGACATGTTTGGACTGGCCGCGTTCGGATTCTGGATGTTCGTCGCCGCAGCCGCCGTTGGTGGCATCTGGGACGGCGTCCGCAAGCGTGAAGCCGAGCACGAAACGCTGCGCCGCCTGATCGAAAGCGGCAATGAACCCGATGCCGAATTGATCGACAAGCTGCTGGGGCACAAGGAAGAACGCTCGGGCGATCTGAAGGTTGCCGGCATCATCGTCCTGTTTGCCTCGGTAGGCCTGGCGATCCTGGGGTATGCGCTCAGTTTCCGGTCGGCAGACGCGTTCATGCCACTGCTGGGTGTTTCAGGATTAGTAGCCTGCATTGGCATCGGATTGCTCGTGGCCGCCAGGGTCTCGGACCGATCGAAGAGTAAGGATGCTGCAAACGACAGTAATCGAGAGCTCTTCAGGTAGGCCCCTTGAGATATACGTCGGACCTACTTGCGAAGAGTCCGGAGGTAGTGCTCGTGGGACTTTCCAGGAGCGGCAATCGGGACGCTTTCGCCGAAATCGTCAACCGCCGGCAGGTGTGGATTCGCAATCTCATGCGTCGCTGTTGCCGCGATCCGGAGCTTGCTGACGACCTGTCGCAACAGGTGTTCATGCAGGCCTGGCGATCGATACGGCAGTTGCACCATGCCGAGCGCTTCGCGCCGTGGCTCAAACGCACGGCAATCAATGTCTGGTTGCAGCACCAGCGCAAAGCCGACCCGCTTGCCGGAGCGGCCGAACATGCAGATACCGATTCTCCCGACCGGCAGACACCGGGTATCGCCATGGATCTCGACCGTGCGTTGGCCGCGCTCCCGGAAGATGTGCGCATGTGCGTTGTGCTGGGCTATCACGAACGCATGACGCATACCGAAATCGCCGAGTTCACCGGCATCCCGCTCGGTACAGTTAAGTCACACATTCGCCGCGGCACGCAGAAGCTCCAGGAGGAACTCGCGGCGTACATGGAACCACACGAGGTAGAAGCATGAGCAGCGACTACGATCCAAGACTGCAGGCCCTCTTCGAACAAGCCGAGCAGGGATTCGATCACAGAGCGTTTGCGCGCGACATCATGGCACGCATCGATCGCGAGCGTCGCCGGGCCGTTCTCATGTGGTCGGTATTCGGCATTTTCGCCGTGCTCGCTCTGTCGCTGTTTGCGGCGCCGGTCGTGGCCACATTCGGGCTGATCTCCGGCCTGTTACCGGAATCGCTGATCGAGATCGAGACTGGCTGGATGCAACAGTTACTGTCGCCGATCAACAGCGTGGCAGCCGCGCTCGCACTGGGCGCGCTCGGCATCCATCGCCTCTTCCGCAGAATTCTCCGCTAGTCGCGTACGTCTGGCTCGACGAAACACCACGTCAGCTTCGGCACGCGCGCCCTGAGATTCCGTTCGAGGTCGTTGATGTGCTCGATCGCCTGGTCGATGGTCAGCTGCGGATCCATCTTGACCTTGAGCGCCAGCATGGTGTCAGGGCCGAACTGGATCGTAATCGTATTGAAGACGCTCTGGATATCAGGATCGCTGGCGACAATCTCGTCGATGATTTCCTGGATTTCGGGATCAGCTGAGCGACCGACCAGAAGCGAGCGAACACGCCACGCAAGGAAAGCGGAGATGACGAGCAGTACCACGCCGATGCTCATCGAACCCATAGCATCGTAGACCGGGTTGCCAGTCACCCACGCCATCCACAGGAAGATCAACGCCAGGATAAGGCCGAGCTGCGCGCCGATATCTTCGCCGAGCACGACGACCAGTTCGGAGTTGCGGGTGTTCTTGAGCCACTCACGGAACGGCCGCCCTTTGCGGACCTTTTTGATCTCACGCAGGCAGCCAAACAACGAGCCACCTTCGAGAAGGATCGCAACGACAAGCACGAGGATCGCAATCCAGACCTGCGACAACGGCTCCGGGTGCATGAACTTGTGGTAGCCCTCGTAAATCGAGAACAGGCCACCGAGCGTAAACAGCATGATGGCGACGATGAAGCTCCAGAAATAGCTGAGCTTGCCGTAACCGAGAGGGTGCTCCGTGTCGGGCGGCCGTTGCGCCTGCTTCAGGCCGAGGTACAGGAGCACCTGGTTACCCGTGTCCGCGTAGGAGTGAATCGCCTCGGCCAGCATGCTGCCCGAGCCCGTGACAATCGAGGCCCAGGTCTTGGCAATCGCGATACCGAGGTTGGCGAGAAAGGCGTAAAGTATTGCCCTGATTGTCGAGTCGTGTGAGCTTCCGACCATGGCTGGACCTGTCAACCGATTGCTACGTGATGCGTTGATACCATAATGCTTAAGCACAAACTAATTATTGTTGCCGCGATTGGCACCCTCACCGGCTGCGCCTCGCACCCGGACCCGATCGTCGATACCAAGGGTGTTGACCAGGAGCGTCTCGCACAGGATTGGGCAGAGTGTGAGGAATATACCGAGCAGGTCGTCATTGGCGCGGGCGTTGCGCGCGGTGCAGGCCTCGGCACAGCGGTCGGTGCAGCGGCCGGTGCGATCAACGGTGACGTAGGCCGCGGCGCCGCGAATGGCGCTCTTATCGGTGGCACACGTTCGGGTGTCGAGGGCGCCAGGGAAAAACAGCGCGTCTTCAAACGCTGCCTGCGCGGCCGCGGCTACCGCGTCCTGAACTGAACGCAATAGTTTGGGGACAGTTAACTTATCTCTTCAGAGATAAGTTAACTGTCCCCAAACTATCAATTGCAGATCGATACTGTATGGGTATACAGTGCCTGTCTTATGAATCGTCATGCCCACAAAGGTCGCGGCGCGGTGTCAACGCCCGACGGCCGCTTCGAGCGCCGCCCTGTCGAACTCGACGATGACATCGCGCACGAACGTGCCACCGAGGTTCCTGTCACCGAGCTGCGGGCAACGACAGCAGGGCGAATCATCAGCACGAACTCCTCACCGGATGTGCCATTCGACCGGTCGATCAATCCCTACCAGGGCTGCGAGCACGGCTGTATCTACTGCTACGCGCGTCCCAGCCACAGCTACCTCGACCTCTCACCCGGCCTCGATTTCGAGACGAAGATCTTCTACAAGCCGAACGCGGCGTCGGCTCTGATCGCCGAGTGGGAGAAGAAGGGTTACGTCTGCAAACCGATCACTATCGGCGCCAATACAGACCCCTACCAACCCGCAGAAAAGGAACACGGTATCACTCGCCAGCTACTCCAGAAGTTTCTCGAGCATCGTCACCCGGTATCCCTGATCACCAAAAGCCACCTCATTACGCGCGATCTCGACCTGCTCACCGAACTGGCGGCGGAAAACCTGTGTTCGGTAGCCGTCAGCGTACCAACCCTCGACGACGAGCTGAAACGGCTTCTCGAGCCGCGTGTTCCGGCGGGTGCGGCGCGCCTGAAAGCAATTGAGCAACTGGCCGGCGCCGGCGTGCCAACCAGCGTTCTCATCGCGCCCGTTATTCCGGCGCTCAACGACCATGAAATCGAAGTGATTCTCGAGGCTGTCGCGGGGGCCGGCGCGCGCCAGGCACACTACATTTTCCTGCGCCTGCCTCACGAACTGCTCGGGATCTTCACTGCCTGGCTCGAGACGCATTTTCCTGAGCGCTGCGATCGCGTATTGAACCTGGTCCGCGAAGCGAGCGGCGGCAAGAACTACGATGCCCACTTCGGCGTTCGGCAAACCGGTCGCGGGGCCTACGCAGAGATGCTCGGCATGCGTTTTCGCGCCGCATGCAGGAAGCTCGGCCTGGGGATGGGCGAGTACACACAATCTCTTGATTCGAGTCGATTTCTACCGCCCGGCCAGCGCCAGCTCGGACTCGATTTCTGATCCCCGGACGGCGCTACCGCGGCGCTCCGTTCGCCGGTATAGTGAAAGAACTAAATCGCCGGTTTCATGTCTCAAAAATACACTCTGCAGGCAGAGCAGACAGAAGAGAGCCAGATCCCGAATGAGAAAGTTAGGACGTATTAGTTTCGCTGCCCTCGCGATCCTCGCGAGCATGATCGCCCTCGGGCAGGAAAACGTCGACGAAGAACAAACCGATCCATACGAGGAACTCGGGCTGATTGATCAGTCCGACCCGGTCGACGCCGAGGCCATAGGAGACGCAGCTGCGAATGCCCCTGACGCAGCCGATACTCCCCTGGTCAATGCGGTCCGCGATCCTGACGCGCCCGTCACACAAGAGGACATTCAACGCGAGTACAACACGTTCACGCAATACCTCGAAGAGCAGAATTTCGACGAGGCTGATATCTCAGCCAAGCGCGTCATAGAAATGTCGATCAGGGTGTATGGTGCGCAATCGCGTGAAACCGCCAAAGCGCTCAACAACCTCGGCATCGTCCAGAACAACGCCCGCCAGTTCGACGCGGCCGTGCAGAACTTTACTTCGGCAATCGAGATTCTCGAGATTGTCGAGGACCGCCTCAGCAGCGAGATTGTGAATCCGCTGCGCGGTCTCGGTGTCGCCCACCTTGGCGCAGGCAGGCCTGACCTCGCAGCGCGGGCGTATGGCCGCGCGACCCACATCACGCATGTCAACGAGGGGCCGCACAATGTCGAGCAGGTCGAACTACTCGACGCGCTGGCCGAGGCCCAGTTGCGGCTCGGCGACATTGACGCCGCCCGCGACATCCTCGATCGCGTGCATATCCTGAATGTCCGCCACTTTGCTGATAACGCGACCGGTCTTCTGCCCTCCCTGATGCGGCGCGCCGCATGGCAACATCGAGCCGGCTACTACAATGACGAACGCGCCACCTACCGCCGCGCCATTCGCATCATTGAGGAAGCCTCTGGTCGCGACGATCCGCGCCTTGTCACACCGCTGGTGAAACTTGGCGAATCGTTCTATTACATCCAGCCCGTGACAGACATGGGGCCGCGACCGATGGTAGCTGCGTCCGGCGAGGTCTACCTGAAGCGCGCTGCCCGGATCGCCGAGCGTAGCGAAGAACTCCCCTGGCTCGATCGCGCGACAACGAGGCTTGCGCTGGCCGACTACTACACCAGCAAAGAGTCCTTCTCGCGCGCCAGGAAGATCTACAACGAAGTCTGGAACGAGCTGTCGGCCGACGAGGGCCGCCTCGATATGCGCAGGGAATTGCTCGAGCAGCCAACCCCGATATGGTCCGAACGGTTGCCGCGCAGCACCAACGCGGCACGCAGCTCCAAGGAGCGCCGCGATGGTCGCGTCCGGACCGGCACTGTGAGAGTGACATATGTAGTCACGCCGCGCGGCCGAGCCAGCGTGCAAGACGTAATAGTCCAACCCACCGAATTTGAAAACATGGCACGCGCTGTGGAGCGTGAAATCAGGCGACGCAAATACCGACCGATGATGGTCGAAGGCGACACGGTCGGGTCGGGCACGCAGGTCTTCGAGCACGAGTTCCGCTACCTGTACTCGGAGCTCGAGGAGATGCGCGAAGAAGCCAGCAAGCAGCAGGAAACTACGGCCGCTACTCAATGAGAAAGACGACGATGCCCGAGCGCGGCGCAGCGCTCCCCGGCAGGGAAACGGCCATGCCCGTCCCTGAGCGACACCACGTAAGCGGCAACCCGCTAAAGGGCCCGTTCCCCGATAACATGCAGAGTGCCGTATTCGGACTCGGTTGTTTCTGGGGCGCCGAGCGCCGCTTCTGGCAGACCGAGGGCGTATTCACGACGGCCGCGGGTTACGCGGGCGGCATCACGCCAAACCCGACCTACCAGGAAGTATGCTCGGGCGATACGGGTCACACCGAAGTCGTGCTGGTTGTCTACGACCCGGCCTTTGTCAGTTACGCAACCCTGTTAAAGGTGTTCTGGGAAAGCCATGACCCGACCCAGGGCATGCGCCAGGGCAACGACATAGGCACCCAGTACCGATCGGCTGTTTACACGCTCGACGACGGTCAGCAACACGCTGCCCGCCAGTCGCTCGCTGCCTACCAGGAGCAACTGACGGCCGCCGGTCTCGGCGCTATCACGACCGAGGTCGCACCGCTCGAGGTCTTCTACTACGCCGAGGACTATCACCAGCAATACCTGGCCAAGAACCCGGGTGGCTACTGCGGCCTGGGCGGCACCGGCGTCAGTTGCCCGGTCGGCCTCGACCTCGATCAGAAGTCTGCGTAGGATTGGGCCGAACTCATTCGAGGACGCAATCCGTGGCGCTTAAGAAGAAGCCCCAGAAGAAAGAGCCAAAACCCCGCAAGCCAGGTCGCAAGCAGGCGGAGGAAGCCGTTCGTACACTGCTGCTTTGGGCTGGCGAGGACACACGTCGTGAAGGACTGATTGATACGCCTAAGCGGGTGGCTGCGGCGTATGAAGACTGGTTCAGTGGCTACAAGGTCAATCCTTACGAGTTCCTGGAGCGGACGTTTGAGGAAGTCGAAGGCTACGACGAGATGATCGTGTTACGCGATATCGGCTTCGAGTCTCACTGCGAGCATCACATGGCGCCCATCATCGGCAAGGCGCATGTCGGTTACCTGCCGCGCAACAAGGTCGTTGGCATCAGCAAGCTGGCGCGCGTCGTTGAAGCCTATGCGCGTCGCTTCCAGGTGCAGGAGAAGATGACCGCACAGATTGCCAATTGCATTCACGAGGTGCTGCAACCCAAGGGTGTAGCGGTCGTGGTAGAAGCGTCGCATCAATGCATGACGACACGCGGCGTCCACAAGTCGAACGTTTCAATGGTGACCAGCCAGATGATCGGCGGCTTTCGCACCGACGCTCGCACGCGCGCCGAATTCCTGCGCATGATCGATTCGCAACGCTGATCGCCGCGCGATGAAAACAGGTCTCAAGATTGGCGGTTCGCTCCTGCTGGCGGCGCTTCTGTACCTGTTGCTGTGGCCCGTCCCCGTGGAGCCGGTGGCCTGGCAGCCGCCGGTCGATCGCGGCCTGGTCGACCCCTTCGCACCGAACAAGTTACTGCAGGCCGCGCGCCCCATTGATCTTGGCAAATTCGAGGGTCCCGAGGACGCAACGCTGGGCCGCGACAACCTTGTTTACGCGGCCGTGCTCAGCGGCGACATCATTCGTATTCGGAACCGCGAGGTAGAGCACTTCGCACATGTTGGTGGACGCCCTCTTGGCATTGAAGTCGACACGGACGGATCGCTTGTCGTCGCCAATTCGTACACGGGACTGCAGCGCGTACATCCCGATGGCCGCATCGACACACTCTATGGCGGTGCGGATACCGAAGTCTTTGCCAATAATGTCGCTATTGGCGGGGATGGCAAGATCTACTTCACCGAGGCCAGTCGCAAATTCGGGGCGAAGGCCTTTCACGACACGATGGACGCGACACTGTTTGACGTCCTCGAACATGGGGGCCATGGCCGCGTTCTGGTCTTCGATCCCGCGACGGGTGAAGCAGAGACCCTGATCGACGGGCTCGCCTATGCCAATGGCGTAGCCATCAGTGCGGCCAACGACTTCCTCGTGGTTGTCGAAATGAACGAGTACCGCGTGCTCAAGCACTGGCTGGCCGGTCCGCGCCAGGGTGAGACGGAGATTCTGCTGGAGAACCTGCCTGGCTTCGGCGATAACCTCAAGACCGGCCACAACGGCCGTTTCTGGCTCGGCTTTGCCGCGCCACGCAAACCGCTCGTCGACAAGCTCGCGGACAAGCCGTTCCTGCGCAAGGTCATCGCGCGGCTGCCAAAAGCCGTACGCCCGGCCGCCGACGTCTCATCGCACGTCATCGCGTTCAACGGTGACGGTGAGATTCTCATGAACATGCACGACCCTGAAGCGCGCTTCCCGACGCTGACGGGCGTCCTGGAAACCCAGCGCAGCCTGTACCTGACGACGCTTTACGGCAACGTGCTTCCCGTCATCGCCAAGCAGGACCTGTAAATGGAGAGACGCATGCGAAGCAACGCACAATTCTTCACCGTCGCCTTACTGACCGTCGCTGCCTGCGGTGGCGAGCAACACGAAGTTGCAGCCGTAGCGACGCCGTCAGAGCGCGAAACATTTGTGTCAACCTTGTTCACCGGCGTTGAGCAATATGACAAGCTGAATCGCCTGGAGGAGATCTTTCCGGTTAATCCGATTGCCGCAGCCACAGAGCCGTATGCTTTCCCTCGCGGCGATCGGATCGAGCTGCCTGCGTCGTTTCTCTACAAGGGGACCGCTCTCGCGACTGATGCTTTCCTGGCGGAAACAGATACGGCCGCATTGCTGGTGCTGCGCGACGGTGAGATTCGTTATGAGAATTATTGGCTGACTGGCGGTCCCGAAGTTACGTGGATGTCGATGTCGGTCGGCAAGAGCTTCGTATCTGCGCTCATCGGCATAGCGATCGAAGAAGGCCTGATCGGCAGCATCGAGGAACCAATAACCGATTACGTTCCCGAGCTGCTGGGCTCCGCTTACGACAATGTGCGTATCAAGGACGTCTTGCAGATGTCGTCGGGCGCGCGCTGGAACGAGGACTATAGCGATCCGGAGTCGGACATCATGCGCTACGCGGTCACGTTCGGCTCAGGCGGGTCGCTGGATGAATTCACCGCATCGCTGGAGCGTGAACGTGAACCCGGCACTTACAACTATTACAACTCGACAGACACCCAAGCGCTCGGCATGCTGCTGCGCCGCGCGACCAACAGGACGCTTGCCGACTATGCCGTGGAAAAATTGTGGCAGCCACTCGGCATGCAGGATACTGCTTACTGGATTGTCGATGATCACGGCATGGAGATGGCCGCGGGCGGACTTCAGGTTACGGCTCGCGACTACGCGAAACTCGGACAGTTATTCCTGAACAAAGGCAACTGGCAGGGGGCGCAGGTTGTGCCGGAGCAATGGGTCACCGATTCCGTTACGCCCGATGCTCCGCACGTCATGCCCGCCCCTGATTCGCCGTACCCGGTCGGGTACGGCTACCAGTGGTGGGTACCCGCGAGCGACACAGGTGAGTTCAGCGCTATCGGCGTCTACAACCAGTTCATCTGGGTCAACCCGACGACCGGCACTGTCATTGTGAAGCTGTCCGCTAACAGTGACTACGGTCTATCGGCCGACCCGGATTCCTGGGACGAGTTGCAGTCCTTCGAGCTGTTCCGCGCCATCGACGCAAGCCTGGACTAGTTCAGCCCCAGCGCCTCGACGCCCTGCGTAAATGTGATGTCGACTGGGATACTCGCCTCGGTCAGGCGATCGAGGTCAGCCTGCAAAATCGGCGTGATCACTCCCTTGGTCTCTGTCAGCTCCCTGGCGCCCTCGTAATCGCCGTCACCCTGCAGGGTCAGCAGCAGGCGTGACAGGCTGGCGATGGCGGCCTCGAACTTCTCGAAATCGACGCGGTAACGGCCAGTCTCGGAGTCGCGCACAAACGCGCCTTCGTCGAAGAAGTAATTGAAGCGCACCATGTTCGCCTTGCCGTGAGCACTGGCGGCACCGAATCGCACCGAGCGGAAGATTCCGGCCATGAACGTCACGTAGTAATCGCGCAGGTCGACGTCGCCGAGCTCACCGGCCTTCGCCAGCTCGGTGACCATGTACAGGCCGAGGATGTCGGCCTTGCCCTCTTCCATGCTCGACGCATATTCCTGCAGGGCGTGCTGCACGGTGCCCTTGTCGTTGATGGTGTTCTTGATGCCAAGGCCATGCGCCACTTCATGGAACATCGTGTTCGAGAAAAATGCATCGAAGGAAATGTGCTGGCGCTGCGACTCGTCGATCAGGACGTCCGCAATCGGCTCGAGGATCTCAACGTACTTCGCCTCCATCGCATTCTTGAGCTGCAGGCGACGCGAACCCTTCTCAAGCTGCACGTCTTCGTCATTGGGCAAGTTAATAGCAATCGTCTTCGAGCCCGCATTGCTGTGCCCGGCGTAGTACACGACGTCATACGCGTTGAGATCGGCATTTGCGCCCGGCGATTCGCGCTTGTACTCGTCCGGAACCGGCAGACCTTCCTGCAGCGCCGGCAGGAAATCGGCGAAGCGGCTGAGGCGATCGCTCCACTCGAGGTCCTTGATCAGGACGTACGACTCATAGGCGGCGCGGTAACCGAACAGGCGATCGAGGTAGGTTTCGATCGGGCCGATCACGACATCGATCTCATTGTCCTTGACGTCCATCCAGTAACTGTCGCTGAGCTGGAAATCATCACTGATGAGCGCGGCAGCACGAAGCTTCAGGTAGTTCGCAAAGTCTTGGCTCTTGGCGAGCTTGGCGGCTTCGCGCAGCAGGGCCGCTGCCTCGGCCAGCTCTTCCGCGTACTCAACGTGGTACGGGACCAGCGTCAGCTTACCCTCGGCATCGCGCCGCACGAACGAGTACAGCCCGGTCTTGCCCGGCAGGAATGCCAGCTCAAATTCCTCCCGGGTCATGTCCTCGGGATAGAACTGCGCCCCAAGGGGCTTGTCCGAAAACCCGTCCATGAATGCCTTGTCATCGTTGAGGGCGTCCCAGGGACCGTAATTAAGCTGGGCAAAACGTCGCTCACGCGGATCCTCGATCGAGGCCAGCCATCCCAAATAGTCGTCCCCGAAGGACTGCCGCCAGAACAAGTCGTCCATGATGTCGGATGCCTCGATGAGCAGCACGATCATCTGCTTCTGGTCGTCATTGAGGTGGCTGAGATCGGCCGTCAGCGTGAAATCGGCATAGATCTCCGGGCGCACCTCCGCCGCGGTTTCCGCGGGCGAGACCTGCAGTTCGGGCGCCGGCTCCTCGGCGCAGGCGACGAACATGGCGGACACAAGCAGCACGCCCAGAGGGCGGAACAGGTTCTTGGATTTCACGGTATACCCCTGCAAAGGATTCAGGGCCGCATTATCGCACAGGCAAGGCCCCGTGCTCAGAGATCGATGAGTTCGATGTCCTGGTAACCAAGATCGCGACCGAGGAACAATCCGCCGACGCGCGCGAACCGGGTTGCGCCATCGGTCGCGAGCAGTCGCAGCTCGCCGGCGCCCCGTCCAGCCCTCGCGAGCCTCTCAGTGTCGAGCGTCTGGCGGACAACGCTGGCCGTTGTGCTCGCGGAATCGACAATCGCAACCGAGTCACCGACCACCTCGCGAAACGCCTGGTACAGGATCGGGAAATGCGTGCAACCGAGGATGATCGTGTCCGACTCGCCGCACTGCGCCTCGCCCAGGTAGCGCTCGATGATCGAACGCGCAACGCTGCCATCGCGCCAGCCCTCTTCGGCCAACGCGACCAGCATCTCACAGGCCTGCTCGGTCACTTCGGCGCTATCATCGCGTGCCAGGATTGCCGTTCGGTACGCAGCCAGCCGCACGGTTGCCTCGGTCGCCAATACGAGGTGCTTGCCGCCTGGCCGCGCGGTAACGGCAGCAGCGGCGCCCGGCTCGACCACACCAATGACAGGCAATGGGGCATAGCGCGCGCGCAGCGTGTCGAGCGCGACGGCAGAGGCGGTGTTGCAGGCCACGACAAGCAGCTTGATGCCCTGTTCGAGCAACTTGTCGGCCGCCTGGCACGCATAGCGCTCGATCGAGGCCGGACTCTTGGTGCCATAGGGCAATCTCGCCGTATCGCCAAGGTAAACCAGGTTCTCTTCCGGCAAGGCATCATGAATCGCCTTGAGCACGGTCAGCCCGCCCACACCCGAATCGAAAACCCCGATCGGCAGCTCGTTTTCCGATGATGTGTTCACAAGCGCATTGTGCCGAATGCGAGCCAACTGTGGAATAATCCGGCCCGGTTGATTTAATGCAGGTGCACTCCGTGCAGAAAGTCCTTTATGGCATCGTCGCGTCAGTCGCGTTGCTGATCGCAATCGGCTTCGCGATGCCACGCAGCCATCGTGTCGAGGTTTCGACCGAAATCGACGCCCATCCGGCCACGGTGTTTGCGCTCGTCAACGACTTGCGCCGCTTTACCTTGTGGGCGCCGTGGAAGGATACCGACCCGAATGTGCGCTTCATGTACTCGGGTAACACGCGCGGCATCGGTTCCACTGTCACCTGGGACGGCGCCATCATTGGCACCGGTACGCAGACCATTGTTGCAAGCGAGCCCTACGAGTTCGTCGGCATTGTCATGAGTCCGGGGGAGCCTGGCGAAGCCAGGTCCTGGTTTCGGCTTGCGCCAGGGACAGGCACGACGATCGTGCATTGGGGTTTCGAGGCGGACTACGGCATGAACATCGTCGGACGTTATTTTGCATCGATGCTTGGCGGCGTCGTTGCGCGCGACTACGAGGCTGGTCTCGCCAACCTCAGGGAACTCGCGGAAACCCTGCCGAAAACAGACTTTAGCGGACTCGAGATCGAGCATCTCGTCGTCGAGCCCGTTGATATTGCCTATCTGCCAACGCGCTCGCGCCCCGAGCCGGGCGCGATCGCAGAAGCGCTCGGCCAGGCCTACTTTCGCATCCTGAATTTCATCGATGAGAATGACCTGCAGGACGCCGGCGCGCCGCTATCGATCACGCGGACGTTTGCCGGCGCCGAGCTGCAGTTCGATGCGGGCATACCGGTTCGTGGCATCACTGATGACACCCCGCGCAGCGCGGATGGCATTCGGCTCGGATCCACCTACAGCGGCGCCGTTATCAGGGTCCGGCACATCGGCTCCTACCGGAACCTGTCCGTAACGCATCGCAAGATCGCCGCTTACCTGGCGGCATATGGAATCAGTCGCAATGGCGACGCATGGGAATCGTATGTAAGCGACCCGGCGCAGGTCGCGGAGCGGGACTTACTGACGCTGATCTACTACCCGGTCATGCAAAACTGAGTTGTGGGAGGGGGCTTGCCCGCGACCAGTCGCCCTGTGGGAGGGGGCTTGCCCGCGACCTGTCGCCCTGTGGGAGGGGGCTTGCCCGCGACCTGTCGCCCGCAAGCGGCCTCCTACACCGACTTTACAAGGAACGGCGGGACCCGCGTCTCTTCCTGCGTGCCCAGCGGCAACGCCGGCTGCAGGTCGTCCTGCTGGCGCGAGATTTCCCCAAACAAAGTCACGATACGTCCGGCGCAGTCACTGGCCTGGGTCAGCGACATTTTGCGCACTGACGCGCAAATCGCGCCCTCACCGTTGAGCGGTGATACCTGGTTCATTTCATGGCGAAGATCGGCAAACGTTTGCTTGAGGGAGACCGGCAGATCGGCCTCATCGATGTCGGCGAGATGCTCTTCGAAGGCCTTGATCAGCCGTTGTTTAACATGCCCGTGCCCCGCGAGCACAAGCAGTGCCGCGTGGAAGCGATCGGCGTGGTCAGTCATTGCCTCTCCAGCGTTTTTATGTACCTTGCGTGTACGCTGTTCTTGTTTTTCTGGAGTCGACTACGTCCTGTAGTCCGGGGCCCCTGCAGGCCCGGCGAGTCCCTGAGTACTCCTTCTGTATCAGAATCTTGCGCCCGGTTTTTATAGCAGGTTTCCTGAATGGCGCGCAAGTGTCGCTAAAAGGTGACTACAATGGGCGTTTCGCCCCGCCGAAAATTCACATGAACCCGCATCGGATAACCGCCATCGCCTGTCTCCTGGCAGGGTCGGCCGCAGCCGCGGAGCCGACCGAGACGCCCGAGCCGGCGGCACTCGAGGCAGGCGGCTATGTCATCGGCGAGATCGTGCTCGACAGGGAAGACGTCTTCGATCTGACGAATCCGGAAGAAGACAAGTGGCTGTACCGCGCCGCCAATCGTCTCCACATAGACACCCGACCCGGCACGATCCGCAAACAGCTGTTATTCGCGCCCGGAGACCCGTACGACGCGCGCGTCATCGAGGAATCCGAGCGCATCCTGCGGCAAAACAAGTACCTCTACGACGCGGACATTCGTGCGGTACGCGCCGCCGACGGGAAGGTCGATCTCGTGGTCGAAACCCGCGACGTCTGGTCGCTGGCGCCGGAGTTTTCGATCTCGCGCAGTGGTGGTGAAACGCGCTCGCGCATCGGGCTCGAAGAGACCAACCTGCTCGGCCGCGGCCAATTGTTGCGCTTCCTTCGCGACGATGACATCGACCGCAGCGAAAAGACAATCGAGTTCGCGGACCGGCACCTCGGCAAGAGCTGGGTCTCCCTGCTGGCAAGCTATTCGGACAACTCCGACGGCGACGCGAGCCGCCTGACGGTCACACGCCCCTTCTACTCCCTGGACACGCGCTGGGCGGCAGGCGGCAACCTGTTGCTGGACGACCGCCGCAGCAAGATCTACCAGTTTGGCGAAGCAGCCGTGGAATACCGCCACCAACGCGACTATGCCTACCTGTTCGGTGGCTGGTCGAAGGGTCTGCGCGGCGACAGGGTCATACGCTGGACCGCTGGAGTCGTCTACGATGACAACCGCTTCAGCGACCCGCTGGTGTCCGAGTTCCGGGCCTTTACACCCGCGGATCGCAAGCTCGTGTATCCCTGGCTTGGCTTCGAGTTTGTCGAGGATGCATTCGTGACGACGGCCAACCATGACCAGATCGAGCGGACCGAGGACTTCCAGATGGGCTGGCATATCAATGGCGGCCTGGGCTGGGACGACAGATCGCTTGGCTCCGACCGTGACGCCGCGATCTTCTGGGGTAGCGCGAGCCGTGGTTTCGGCTCTCTAAAGGAGACCGCGCTGCTGCTGGATTCGGCAACCTCTGGCCGTATCGAATCGGGCAAACTGGCCAACAGCAAGCTGTCGATCCATGCCCGCTTCTACCACCGCCAGTCCGAGAAGCGCACGTTCTTCATGTCGCTTGGCGGCATCGTGGGCGACAACCTCGATCTCGACAATCTCGTCGAACTCGGCGGCAAGACCGGCATGCGCGGTTACCCGCTGCGCTACCAGGTTGGGGAATCCAGGATGGTCGCAACCATCGAGCAACGCTTTTATACGGACTGGTACCCGTTTCGCTTCGCCCGCGTTGGTGCCGCCGTATTCGCGGATGCGGGTCGCGTGTGGGGGCCGAACCCACTGGGAGAGGACAATCGCGGCTGGATGACCGATGTCGGCGTCGGCCTGCGTTTCGCACTCACGCGTGTCGCGTCGGGCCGCGTCGTGCACCTCGACCTGGCATTCCCGATGAACGGCGACCCGACGATCGATTCGGCGCAAATCCTGCTTGAGTCAAGAAAGAGCTTCTAGACATCCATGTGGGAGGGGGCTTGCCCGCGACCCGTCGCCCTGTGGGAGGGGGCTTGCCCGCGACCCGTCGCCCTGTGGGAGGGGGCTTGCCCGCGACCCGTCGCCCTGTGGGAGGGGGCTTGCCCGCGACCCGTCGCCCGCAAGCGGCCTCCTACAGGGATATCTCGATCTTCCAGTGCTCGTCGCCCATGGTCTTGTCCGCCGTGTGGCGCGCATCGGCCTGGCCCACCTGCCACTCGGTCGCGAGCGTCTCGTTCATCAGATACTCCCGATGTGTCGCGAGCGCCTGCTCGACAGCCGCCGATCCGGACACGCCCAGCGTGATGCGATCCGAGACCTCGAGGCCGGCCTGCTTGCGTGCATCCTGCACGGAGCGCACGACTTCGCGGGCCAGGCCTTCGGCAATCAGCTCATCATTCAATGCTGTATCGAGCGCCGTGAGGTAACCCGAGTCGGCCTCGCAGGAATAGCCTTCCGCTGAATGCGTCTCGATCAGGACATCGTCGCCTTCAAGCGGGATCACCTGGTCGGCGACGGTCAGCGCGAACACGTCACCGCTGGCCATCGCGCTGGCGATCGCCGTGCCGTCCGCGTCGAGCAGCGCCTGGCGAATCTGCGGCACGAGCTTGCCGTACTGCTTGCCGAGTTTCGGCAGGTTGGGCTTGATCACGTAGCTGACCAAGCCGGCATCGCGGGCGATGAACTCGATGTCCTTGACGTTGAGCTCTTCGAGGATCTGCTCCTTGTGGCTTTCCAGCGCTGCCGCGGCCGCATCGTTCGGTGCGCGTACAAGTACGCGCGAGATCGGCTGGCGGGTACGCACGCCCGACTTGCTGCGCGCGGCGCGACCGAGGCCGACGACCTTTTGCACCACGCCAATGTCATGCAGCAATTCGTCGTTCTTCCAGCTCGCTTCAGCTTCCGGCCAGTTGCCCATATGTACGGACGGCAGCGCGTCCTTATCAACTGAACGCACCAGGTTCTGGTAGACGTTCTCGGCCAGGAACGGCACGAACGGCGCCATCAATTCATGCGCGCCTTTGAGGCACTCGTACAAGGTCAGGTACGCGGCCTGCTTGTCGTCGTGGTCCGTCGACTTCCAGAAACGGCGGCGATTGCGGCGCACGTACCAGTTACTGAGCTGATCGACGAATGACTCAATGGCCTCGCCCGCCGCTTTAGCGTCGTAATTGTCGAGCGCGTTGGTCACCGTCTCAATCGTCTCGCACAGGAGCGCGAGCGCCCAGCGATCGATCTCGGGACGGTCCGCAACCGGGATGTCGCGAGTCAGGTCGATCTCGTCCAGACGTGCGTACAACACGAAGAACCCATACGTGTTCCAGAACGTGTTGATGAACGAACTCGCGACGTCGGCCACGATGTCGACCGAGATGCGCTTCTGCACGTCGGGGGACAGACGCGCGAGGAAGTACCAGCGCAAGGCGTCGGCACCGACCGAGTTGAATACGTCGTACGGATCGATGATGTTGCCAAGCGACTTGGACATCTTCTTGCCGTCCTTGTCGACGATGTGGCTCAGGCAGATGCAGTTCTGGTACGCGACGCTGTCGGACACGAGGGTCGCGATTGCGTGCAGCGTGTAGAACCAGCCGCGCGTCTGGTCGATGGCCTCGCAAATGAAGTCCGCCGGGAAATGCTTCTCGAACTTGTCCTCGTTCTCGAACGGGTAATGCCACTGCGCGTAGGACATGGCGCCGGAGTCGAACCAGCAGTCGATAACTTCGGGCACGCGCTGCCAGGTCTTGCCGTCCTTCTCGAACGTGACCTCGTCCACGGCGGGGCGATGCAGATCGAGCTCGGTGAGCTCACGACCCGTCAGTTCCTCAAGCTCGGCCACGGAGCCGACGCACATGAAGTCTTCGCCGTCGGTCCACACCGGAAGCGGCGTGCCCCAGAAGCGCTCACGGGACAGCGCCCAGTCGATATTGTTCTCGAGCCAGTTGCCGAAGCGGCCGTCCTTGATGTGCTCGGGCACCCAGTTGATCGTCTGGTTGAGCTCCGACATCCGCTCGGCAAATTTCGAGGTGCGGATGTACCACGCGTTCTTCGCGTAGTAGAGGATCGGGTCGCCCGTGCGCCAGCCGAACGGGTAGTTGTGCTTGTAACGCTCCGCACGGAACATCAGGCCGCGGTCCTTGAGAAGACGGATCAGAATCTTGTCCGCATCCTTGAAGAACAAGCCTTTGACCGGCTCGACCGCATCGACGAAGTGGCCATCTAGTCCCACGCCATGCACGACCGGCAAGCCGTTGGCCTGGCCGAACTCGAGATCGTCGACGCCGTAGGCTGGCGCCGTATGCACAATGCCCGTGCCGTCTTCAGTGCTGACGAAATCTGCAGCCATGACGGAGAACGCGTTTTCAGCCTCGACCTCGAGGTAGTCAAACAGGCGCTCATAGCGCGTGCCAACGAGGTCGGAGCCTTTGACCGTCTTCACGACTTCGTGTTCGATGTCGCGGAACACGGACTCGCGGAGTGCCTCGGCGACGATCAGCGTCTGGCCGTCAGACTCGCAATAGCTGTAGTCGATATCGGCGCCGACAGCGAGCGCCAGGTTGGACGGCAGCGTCCACGGCGTCGTGGTCCAGACGAGGATGTAGGTGTCGTCTTCGCCCTCGACCTTGAAGCGCACCGTGATCGACGGATCTTCGGTTTCCTTGTAGCCCTGCGCCAGCTCATGCGACGACAGCGTCGCGCCGATGCGCGGGTCGTAGGGTACGACCTTGTAGCCCTTGTAGATCAGGTCCTTGTCCCAGATCTCCTTGAGCAGCCACCAGACCGTTTCGATGAACGAGTTGTTGAGCGTGTAATAGGCCTCGTCGAGATTGACCCAGAAGCCCATGCGCTCGGTCATCTTCTCCCAGTCGCCGATGTAGGTCATGACCGACTCGCGACACAGGCGCGTGAATTCGGCAATACCGACCTTCTCCTCGATCTCGGCCTTGTCGTAGCTCTCGATGCGGCCCTGCTTTTTCAGCAGCTTCTCGACTTCGTGTTCTACGGGCAGACCATGCGTATCCCAACCGGCTTTGCGCGGCACATGATAGCCACGCATCGTCTTGTAGCGCGGGAACACGTCTTTGAATGCGCGTGCAAGCACATGGTGGATACCCGGCTTGCCGTTCGCCGTCGGCGGGCCTTCGTTAAAACTGAACTGCGGCCCATCCTTAGTCGCCTCGATCGTCTTCGCGAACACATCGTGCTCGCGCCAGAACTCGAGAACTTCTGCCTCGAGCGAGGGACCGTCGTAACGGCCGGTGACTTCCTTAAACGCCAATTTCATCTCCAATGCCGGGGACGGTAACCTTCGGGGACGGGAACAGATGTTCCCGTCCCCGAAGGTTACCGTCCCCGCAAAAAAAAACCCCGGAGTGCTCATGCACTCCGGGGCGATAAACTCTTACCGCGGTACCACCCGGTTTCGCAGCTGCGCTGCCTCGTGGGCTTCATGCCCGTCGTTCGTGTCGTGAACCAGCCGGCCAGCCTTACTCGGCGATGCCTTTCAGGTAGCGACTCCGGGGTGATATTCGGCAGGTCCGGGCCCGGAGCTCACACCATCCTCCGGTCGCTGCGGCCCGGATGGGCTGCTTACTCGTCCCCATCCGCGTCTTGCTCGCGAAAGTAGCCGGGAAATGGCTAAAAAACAAGCCAAATATGCGATAGTTGACTCAACCCCCCCTTGAGAGGTCCCCATGCTACGACCAACACTTGCGCTGGCCATGGCCGCGCTTGCCGCCGGCGCTATTGCCGACGATAACGCCTTCAAGAACACGGACGTTTTCGAACTCGAGGTTGCGGCGAACCCGCAGATTTCACCGGATGGTTCACGCATCGCCTACGCCAGGCGTTCGATGGACATCATGACGGATCGTGCCGTGCCGAATATCTGGACGGTCGACGCCAACGGCAGCAATCACCGCCCCCTGCTATCCGGACCGCGCAGCTTCTACGGCCAAACCTGGTCGCCGAACGGCGACCGCCTCGCGTATATCGCGCATGTGCGCGATCGCGGACCGCAGATTCACATGTTATGGATGGATACCGGCCGCTCCGCTGCACTCACCAACCTGCGGCGTGCGCCCGGCAATCTCTCCTGGTCGCCGGACGGCAAGTGGATCGCATTCACAATGTTCGTACCCGGCGAAAGCAGCGCACTGGCGACGCCGCCCAGGAAACCGGAAGGTGCAAGCTGGGCACCGCCGGCCACGGTGATCGAATCCGTGCAGTACCGCGGCGACGGCGCCGGTTACCTCGACCCCGGCCACACACATATCTTTCTCGTGTCCGCCGATGGCGGCACACCGCGCCAGCTCACGAGCGGCGACTACAATCACGGCGGCCGCCTGGCCTGGTCGCGTGACAGCAAGACGCTCATCTTCGGCGCAAATCGACAGGATGACTGGCAGTACGACCCCATGGAGTCTGAACTCTGGTCCATGGACGTCGCCAGCGGTGAGCTGACCCAGCTCACCGATCGCAATGGTCCCGATGGCGGGCCGACGGTGTCTCCGGACGGCTCGAAGATTGCGTACCTCGGCTTCGATGACGAGGAAAAGGGTTATCACAGCTCCGAGGTCTATGTCCTCGACCGCCGCAGCGGCGACACACGCGTACTCGGTGAAGCCCTCGACCGGGAAATCGAGGACGTGCAGTGGGCCGGCAACAATCGTCTCTACATTCAATACGATGACATCGGCGACAAGGTTCTCGCCAGCATGACCCTCGGCGGCAAGATTGAGGTCGTCACGCGTGACGTCGGCGGCATTACCGTCGGCCGCCCTTACTCCAGCGGTGATTTCTCTACGGCGGCCAACGGCGCTTTTGCCTACACGGCCGGTTCGTCGACTCGTCCCGCAGAGGTGGCAGTCGGACGTGGCACACGCGCGACGCGACGCATCACCGACATCAATGGCGACCTGCTGGACCGCAAGCAGGTCGGCGAAGCCGAAGAAATCTGGTGGAAGTCCTCTGCCGATGAACTCGATGTCCAGGGCTGGATCGTCAAACCGCCGGGCTTTGATCCTGCGAAGAAGTACCCGCTGATACTCGAGATCCACGGCGGTCCGTTCACCACCTACGGCCCGCACTTCTCGCCGGAAATCCAATTATTCGCCGCGGCCGGCTATGTCGTGCTGTACACCAATCCCCGCGGCTCCACGAGCTACGGCAGCGAGTTCGCCAACAAGATCCATCACAACTACCCGGGGCAGGACTACGATGACCTGATGTCGGGCGTCGATGCGGTTATCGAGCGCGGCTACGTCGATGAGGGCAACCTGTTTGTTACAGGTGGCTCCGGCGGCGGCGTTCTCACCGCTTGGATCGTCGGCAATACGGACCGCTTCAAGGCGGCCGTTGTCGCGAAGCCCGTCATCAACTGGACCAGCTGGGCACTGACTGCCGACATGTACACATTCGGCACCAAGTACTGGTTCGCCGCCATGCCATGGGAAGACCCCGATGCTTACTGGAAGCGTTCGCCACTCTCACTGGTAGGTAATGTCTCGACGCCGACGGCGCTCCTGACCGGCGAGCAGGACCACCGCACGCCGATCACGGAGTCCGAGCAGTACTACCAGGCGCTGAAGCTGCGCAAAATCGACACGGCGCTAATCCGGATTCCCGAAGCCGCACATGGTATCGCCGGGCGCCCATCGCACCTGATCGCCAAGGTCGACAACATCCTTGCGTGGTTCGAGCGTTACCGGAGTGACTAGTTATGCGCTGATTACGGGCGCATCCGCCGGGCTTGGCGCCGAGTTCGCGCGGCAGCTGGCCGCGGCAGGCTACAACCTGGTTCTGGTAGCTCGGCGCGTCGACAAGCTCGAGGAACTGGCAGCGCAGATACACGAGGCGCATGGCGTCGACGTTGTCGTCATGGCGGCTGACATGACCGATGCGACGGCCCCGGCGAACCTGCGCAGCCTGGTGGAGCAGCAGGGTTTGCAAGTCGACTACCTCGTCAACAACGCGGGCTCTGCCGGTCCCGATCTGATTCGTACACGCGACTGGCCGGCCAACGAGAACTACCTGCGCCTCATGATGACCTCCAACTCGGCGATGTGTCATGAGTTCATACCTGCGATGGTCGAGCGTGGTTTCGGACGAGTGATCAACGTCGCATCGGTCGCCGGCCAGATCACGGTCAACGGCGATTACAGCTATGGTCCGACCAAGGCCTACCTTATAGCTCTCTCGAAAGGGCTGGCCACTTCCTTCAAAGCTGAGGGCGTCAACGTCATGGCACTGTGCCCGGGCTTCACGCATACCCAGTTTCACGAGTCGGAGAAACTCTCGGCGATGAAGAAGTCCACGCCGGGCTTCATCTGGTATGACGCCAGCGTCGTGGTACGCGAAGCTCTCAAAGCGATCGAGAAAGGTCGCACGGAGTACACCTCGGGCCGCCTGTATCGCGTCCTGATCCCGATCCTGAGGCGGCGCTGGAGCCGGGCGCTGGTGAGCCTGCTGGGCGTACGGCTCTAGGGGTAATACCGGATTGTTCCGCCTGGTACTAAGGCGTAGAAAGAGGCAGAGCGAATAATAAAAACAAAGACTTGAATATAGTCAGGAGGGCGCAGCTCATGATCCGTCAGTCTATTGCGGCACTACTATTTCTTGCGGCAGCCACATCTGCGCATGCTCAATCTTGCGCCACTGGCAGCAACGTAGTCTCAGATCCACCGGTGTTCCAGTGGACCCAGGGTAACGGTTACGAAACCGGCACACTGGTCATGGACAAGGCGGATCTCGTTATTAACAACGAGACGCTGACGACGCGCGTGTATGCGCAGGAAGGCGGCCCGCTGTCCATACCCGGCCCGACGCTCATCATGAAGCCCGGCCACAAGTACGTCATGAGCTTCAAGAACCTGTTGCCGTTTACGGGGATGACGCACGAGCACAATACGTTCACTGATCCTGACGTAACCAATGTCCACACGCACGGCCTGCACATTTCAGGCGAATCCCCGGGCGACGACGTCACCCGGGCCTTCGAGGGGCAGCGCGGCGGCGATTACGTTTATGACATTCCCGCCGATCACATGGGCGGCACCTTCTGGTATCACGCCCACCACCATGGCTCGACCTACCTGCAGGTTTCAAGCGGCGCGTTTGGCCTGATCATCATCGATGACTCCAATGACGGTATCCCTGCCGAAGTTGCCGCGATGGATGAGCGCCATCTCCTGCTCGGGTACCTTGAACCTGGCAATGCCAAGGGCACCGGCGGTGATTCATTGATAAGTGGTACGTTCAGCGCGGGCTGGACCATCAATGGCACGGTGAACGGAGACATCTGCATGCCAGCCGATACCTGGCAGCACTGGCGCATGCTCGTCGCCGACCAGGATGCGCGCCTCGTCGATCTGGAAATCGGCCAGGGTTGCGAGGTCGAGTTGCTCGCGCGAGACGGTGTCTGGCGAACAACTGCGCCGAGGGCGCTGGCCGACGGCACCCTGACGCTGACGGGCGCGTCACGTGCGGACCTTGCCGTGCGTTGCAGCAGCGACTCGACGGTAAGCATCGGCGGCGTACAGGTAGCGAATGTCAAAGTCGACGGGGCTTTGCCTACAAACCCGGATGCCAGCCCGTATGACTCAGCCTCCCCGGACGGCACCTGGTCAGCCCAGAACCGGCCGGCCTACCTGCGCGATCTGCGTAACGAGATGATGAATATCGAAACGCAGAACATCCGCATGGGCGCACGCTCCATTCTCGGTCGCAAGTTTGATGTTAACGAAGCGAACCTGATCAAGAATGCCGGATCGATCCAGGAGTGGTCGCTGAACGGCGCAACCAATCATCCGTTCCACCTGCACATCTATCATGTACAGGTGCAAAGCGACTGCGGGCCGTTTGAAGGCGGCGAATACTACGATGTTGTCGCGGGCAACTGCGACCTGCGTTTTGACATGGGACTACTTGCCGAGGCCTACAGCGGCAGGACTATATTCCACTGTCATATCCTGGAGCACGAGGACCAGGGCGCGATGGCCTGGATGCAGGTAAACGGAGCAACACTTGGACCACCGGTCCTGCCGGAAGGGTATTCCGAGTATTACGAACTCACTGGCGGCCCGCCGCCTCCACCGTCAGGGCCGGCGGCTCCCAGCAACTTGTCGGCGTCGGCAGTGTCCAGCAGCCAGATTGACCTGTCCTGGTCGGACAATTCGAGCGACGAGGATTACTTCAACCTGGAGAGCTCGACCGATGGTAGTAACTTCACAGTGCTCGCCACGCTCGGCGCAAACCAGACGAGCACCTCGGATACCGGTCTCGCCGCATCGACGACATATTACTACCGAGTGCTGGCAGGCAATGGCGACGGCGAATCTGCGTATTCGAATGTTGACAGTGCGACCACGCTGACGGTCGGAGGTAATCCAACCGCGGTCGATGTTGAAAGCGTCGTTGTATCGACGGTCAACGCAGGCAAAGGCAATAAGCGCGGCCGTGCCGTGATCTCAATCGTCGACGACCTGGGTAACCCGGTTAGCGGCGCACTGGTAGACGGTAGCTTCGCGGGCGACGTAAACGAAGGCGTAATCGACGCGCAGACCGGTGCGGACGGCACGGTCACAGTCACAACGAGTGGCACTGCGAAACCGCTGAATACCCTGACGTTCTGCGTAAGCTATGTTGGCGCGGACAACCTGCAGGATTATTCCGGCAACTTCTGCTCGTCGTTATAGATTAGGTGCAACGCTGGTCGCCACTCCGGCGACCAGCGTCGCCCACATGGCCAGCAGCACAACCCAACCCGCGCCATAGATGGCCATGCGGGGCGGAATTCGATTGGCTCCGAGATGCACGAGCGCGTGCACTACCCGGGTTGCAACATAGCCCCACGCAAGCCAGTAGATGAGCCCCGTGCCCTGCCCCATGACCATCGCAGTCACGCAAGCTGCGTAGAACAGCACGGGGTTTTCGAACAGGTTGATGAAGTGGCGGGAGTTCTGCGCCATGCTGCGCGTCTCGGTATTCTCGGCTTGCCAGGTCTTGTAGAGACGCGCGTCGACGTCACCGCGCTTCACGCCGGCGACGCGGCCAAGCACCATGCGCACGAGAACGATGGCGGTCAGCAACACCATCGCAGCCATCGGGTAAACCAGCGCAAACTCGCTCATTGTTCATCTCGCCGGTTGTCGACGATATCGACCGTCGTAGCATCCATGGACTTCTTCGCGCCCTTCTTCCACTCGATCATGTCCTTGCGTTCACCCCTGGACTGACCGAATTGCCGGCGGTGCTGGAACGCTTCGTTCATCACCTTGCGTTTGGTCTTCTCGAGTTCTGCACCCTCGAGCTTATGTTTGCGCACATAGGCCGCCCACGCCTGTCGGAACTGCGGTGACTCGTGATCCTTTGCGCACAGCACCACTATCTTTTGCAAATCTTCGGCTACGCTCTTTACACCCGGATCGCCCGTCGTTGGATTAGTCCACTCGGGCGTATGTGCAGGAATGCGCGACTCGGGCTCGGCCTTACGGTCCTTGAGTTCGTCGGCGGAAGCCGCGGACACTGTCACGGCCAGAAGCAACACGAATACCTTCATAAATTCACTCCCCAAACTTTGGCCCACTTTGCGCGGTGCCGCTCTTTGCTGTCAAATGAGCGGATGTTTCCCGAGCCGCGATTCATCGACACCAACGGCTTGACAATGGCCGTTTACGAACAAGGCAGCGGCGATGCGGTCGTATTCCTGCATGGTTTCCCCGAGCTGGCTTACTCCTGGCGCCACCAGTTACCCGCGCTGGCCGAGGCCGGCTACCGCGCAATCGCGCCCGACCTGCGCGGCTACGGCCGCACCGGCGGTCCCGATGACGTCGACGGCTACGATGTCGATACGCTGATCGCCGATGTCGAAGGCCTGCTTGATGCGCTCGAGATTGAGACAGCGACAATTGTTGGGCATGACTGGGGGGCACTGCTGACCTGGCACTTCGCGCTGCGCCGCCCAGACCGCGTGCGCAACCTTGTTGGCCTGAACATCCCGCATACACCGCGCCCACCCATTGATCCAATCGAGATCTTTCGCAGGCGCTTCGGCGACGACTTCTACATCGTCAACTTCCAGGACTCGGATGAGGCAGATCGCGCTCTCGCCGCCGCGCCGCGGCGCTTCTTCGCCAACCTCATGCGCAAGAACCAGGTGCCGCGCGCGACGTTTGAGAAGCTGCCGGACGAGATGAAAGTGCTTAGCTTGCTGCGCGTGCTCGAGCGCGACGATCCGGGCGGCGACGCGATCCTGAATAACGATGAGCTCGACTACTTCGTCAGTGCCTACGAGACGAGCGGATTCACTCGACCGATCAACTGGTACCGCAACTGGTCGCGCAACTGGCGCGCATTTGACGGGGTCGACTGGACGATCCGGAAACCGACGCTGTTTATCGCTGCGGCAGATGAACTCGTCGTCGGACCGGAACACGTTGAGTTGATGCGCGCGCTGGTGCCCGACCTCACGCTGCATACACTGGAGCCTTGCGGTCACTGGTCGCAGCAGGAACGACCGGAGGATGTGAATCGAATCCTTATAGATTGGCTGTCGCGGGCAAGCCTCCCTCCAACAGCGGACGAATTAGTGTAGCGCGGGTGACACGAGCGAGTCCGTACCCTCGCCAAACATCGCACGATCGAAGGCGTTGACGATGTGCTCAGTCGGCTGCGCACCGACGACGAACAAACGACGGTTAATCAGGAATCCCGGCGCCGCGCTGAGCCCGGAGCTGCGCACCTGCGCTTCGCGCGTTACGACAACCTGGCGCGAGCGGTCGCTGCCAATAGCCCGACGCGTTTCCTGCGCCGACATACCGGCCGCCTTCGCCACATCAATCAGCACGTTCCTCTCGCCAATATTGCGGCCTTCGGTGAAGAACGCACGCATCAGTCCTTCGGCAAGGGCCGCCTGGTCCGCCCCCAGGGTTTCGGCAATCTGCATTACCTGGTGCGCCGGCAGGGTATTGGGTACGTGCGTGATCCTGTCAAAAGCAAAGTCGATACCCTCGGCCTTTCCTTCCATCGCCAGGTGATCGAGGACCGGGTCGATGTTGTCACGGCTGCCGAAGCGCTGAATCAGGTAGTCATCGAACGGCAGACCCACGAGCGGAATCTCCGGGTTGAGCTGAAACGGGTACCAGCTGACATCAGACGGCCCCTCGACGGCCTCTAGCGCAGCTTCGAAGCGCCGCTTGCCAAGGTAGGAAAACGGGCAGACGAAATCCGCGATCACTTCGACGTGCAGGGTTGCCGTCGCGGTGATGCGGTCGTTACTTCGGGCGATATTGAAAAGTGTCTCGCTCACGTACTCGGTTCTCCGTCTGAATGCCTGATCTGAGGCCCGTTTTCGTGATTACAAGCGTATTGCCCGGTGTTTGAATCACGCCTGAACAGTACGCCTGGAGCTGCAGGTTCCATCATTTGCTGCGAAAACCGGAAAAAATGTCGCAAAATGAACCGAAAAGTCGAAAAAAATACTACAAGGCATTACTTTAAAGCCGCCTGCCGCAGCCTTGAATGCCACTATTGAAAATCACTCTATTAGCGATTATTGGAACTTTTCGAGTCAAATAAATAGCTTTTAACTACTTTTAGCGCAAATTTAACGCCCGTAGACCTCGAATCCAGGCGAGATAGGCGATGTACCCGGAAATGATGAAGTTCATGACCTGACTGCTCGTCAAGAGATCGGCGTTTTCGGCGAAGATGGCGTCATTTGGAATCAATACGCGCAGTGCCATGCTGAAAATGAGTGCGATCATTGTGACCAGCGACTCGAAGGTCCCGATCAGCGTGGTCCATGAGGGACGCCAGATCATTAACGCGAGACAGGCGAAGCACACGCCGTAATAGCCCGCTCGGGCGGCCGGCCAGGGCTCCAGAAAAGCGATGCGCACATTGAGGCCGGCGCCGTAATCGAGCAAAAGAAAAACCAGCGTCGCGGCGTAGTACATGAGCAGAATTCGATCAGGCTTCAAACAAGGCTTCCTGTAAGGATTTGTAACCAGCATCTCGCTGGCGCACGGATTGTGCAATATTTTGCGTCACTGTCCGGTCAAATACGGTAACCAGCCACAGGAGCGACGTCTTGCTGATCAAGAAACCTGCCGATATTCGGCCGTCGGAAATCACCAGCCACAGCAATTACCTGAATCGCCGCCAGTTCATACAGGCCGGTGCGATTGTCGGTGGCAGCCTGCTCGCGCCGGCCGCGCTGAGCGCCGTGGTACCGGATCGGCGTCGGGCCAAACTCACAGACGTGGCGAAGAGCCCGTTCAGCACCGATGAAAAACCGAACAGCTACGAGGACATCACGACCTACAACAACTTTTACGAGTTCGGCACGGGCAAAGACGATCCGTACAGGAACGCGCAAGACTTCGAGCCGCGCCCGTGGACGATCACGGTGGATGGCCACGCCGACAAGACCGGGACGTTCGACTTTGAAGACTTCATCAAACCGTTCGACCTCGAGGAACGCATTTACCGCATGCGCTGCGTGGAAGCGTGGTCGATGGTGATTCCGTGGGTGGGCATTTCGCTCGCAAGCGTCGTGAAGCATCTGCAGCCGACATCAAGGGCGAAGTACGTGGCGTTCGAGACACTGCACGACCCGGACCGGATGCCGGGACAGCGCGGTTTCTTCTCGTCGCTGGACTGGCCGTACCGCGAGGGCCTCACGATCGAAGAGGCGACCGACCCCCTGCCGATACTTGCCGTAGGACTGTACGGCGAAGTCATGCCCAACCAGAATGGCGCGCCCATTCGACTCGTCGTGCCCTGGAAATATGGCTTCAAGGGCATCAAGAGCATCGTAAAGATCTCGTTCACCGAAGAGCAGCCGCCCTGCACCTGGAATATCACGACACCGCGCGAATACGGTTTCTACGCCAACGTCAACCCGAACGTTGCGCATCCGCGCTGGAGCCAGGCGCGTGAGCGGCGCATCGGTGCCGGGTTGTTTGCCGACAAGCAGCCGACGCTGATGTTCAATGGCTATGGGGAGCATGTCGCGCATCTCTACAAAGACCTCGACCTGCGCCGCAACTTCTAGACCCGCTTGAACACGCTTACCCAAATCCGGTTCATCTGGAAGCCGCTCGCCTTTGTCGCGTGCCTGACGCCATTCCTCCTGGTGGCAGCCGCCGCATTCGGCCTCTGGGGCAGTCTGGGCGCCAACCCGATTGAAGAGATCCTGGATGTATTCGGTAACTGGGCATTGCGGCTGATCATGATCACGCTTGCCATCACGCCATTGCGGCGGCTCACCGGCTGGCAGTGGCTACAGCGTTTTCGGCGCATGCTTGGCCTGTTCACGTTCTTTTATGTGCTGCTGCATTTCCTGACCTGGCTGGTGCTCGATCAGGGCCTGCTGCTCGGCGCCGTTATCGAAGATATTGCGGAGCGACCATTCATCACGATCGGCTTCGCGGCGCTGGTCCTGTTGCTTGCGCTGGCCGTCACTTCCCCGACCGTCATGCGCAGACGACTTGGCCGCCGCTGGCAAACCCTGCACAACAGCGTGTACCTCATCGCCGTTCTCGGCGTCTGGCACTACTGGTGGCAGGTTAAGCAGGACATCACCGAACCCCTTATCTACGCGCTTATTCTCGCCACCCTTCTCGGCTACAGGATTATTTCGCGACTCAAATCGCGGCAAGTCGCGTAATTGGGACCAACCGCAGACTTGACTCGGCGGCCGCATCCGCTGAATATTCCAGAATCGTCTAAGACTGTCGCAACTTCGCAACGCTAAGACGATTCCCTCGGCAGCGCTTTGAAAAGCCGGGAGCATTTGGCTTCCAACGCGGTCAAAGTGTTGTTCTTGGGAGTCTAAATCCATAAGGAGAACTACTTGAATACCAAGCTCAGCATTACTAAGGGGGTGTTGCTGGCCCTGGGTGTCCCGGCACTTGTTGCGTTGCCGCAACAGGCCATGGCACAGAATGGCGAGATGATCGAGGAAATCATCACGACCGGTACGCGTGCGAAGGCACGTTCGGTCGAAGATTCCCCGGCTCCGGTGGACGTACTGTCCGCCGACCATTTCGCAAACCAGGGCGACACCGATCTTTCCAATCTCGTGCGCAACGTCGTGCCGTCGTACAACGTCAACACGCAGCCGATTTCGGATGCCGCGACGATTGTTCGTCCGGCCAACCTGCGCGGTTTGGCCCCGGACCACACGTTGGTTCTCATCAACGGCAAACGCCGCCATCGTGCCGCGGTCATCTACTGGCTCGGCAATGGTGTCGCCAATGGCGCGCAGGGCCCGGATATCTCTGCGATTCCGTCGCTCGGCCTGCGCCAGGTTGAAGTCCTGCGTGACGGCGCTGCTGCCCAGTACGGTTCTGACGCCATCGCCGGCGTGATGAACTTCATCCTGCGCGACGACGCTGAAGGCCTGACGCTCGAAGCCAAGTACGGCCAGTTCCAGGAAGGCGACGGCGACCAGTACTCGATCGCAGGTAACCTCGGTCTGCCGCTGACCGATGCCGGTTTCGCGAACTTCACGTTCGAATACGGCGAGACCGACCCGACCGATCGCTCGGTACAGCGTGATGATGCGGCTGCACTTATCGCGGCCGGTAATACGGCTGTTGCCAATCCGGCCCAGATCTGGGGTTCGCCTCTGATCGAGGACGACCTGAAGGTCTGGATGAACCTCGGCCTTGATCTCGGCAACAACAAGGAAGCCTACGCACACGGCAACTACGTTTCGAAGCATGTCGACGGCGGCTTCTACTTCCGTAATCCGAATACGCGCGGCGCGGTTTTCAGCTCCGACGGTGGCCAGACGCTACTGGTAGGTGATCTGTTCGAAGCTGCAGGCAACGGCTCTGCCGGTTGCCCGACCGTTACGATCACCAACAATGTGCCTGACCCGACAGCGCTTAATGAAGTATTCGCCCGTGACGAATGCTTCACGTTCCAGGAGATCTTCCCGGGCGGTTTCACGCCGCGCTTTGGCGGTGACGTTGCGGACGCGGCCCTCACGGCGGGCGTACGTGGCGAGCTGAACAACGGCATGACCTGGGACCTGAGTGCAGGCGTAGGCCGCAATGAAGTTGACTTCTTCATTCGCAACACGGTTAACGCGTCGCTTGGACCCGCGACTCCAACGTCCTTCGATCCGGGTGCTTACATCCAGCAGGAAAAGATGTTCAACCTGGACATGAGCTATGCCCCGACCGAAAACACCAACCTGGCGTTCGGTGCTGAGTACCGCGTCGAGACCTTCGAGGTTCGCGTTGGCCAGCAAGAGTCGTTTGAGATCGGTCCGCTGGCCCCGCAGGGCTTCAGCGCCGCTTCCAACGGTTTCCCCGGCTTCTCGAACATCGCGGGCGGTCGATTCGATCGCCGCAACACGGCGGTCTACGTCGACGGCGAATGGGAACCGACTGACAGCCTGCTGATCGGTGCCGCGGTTCGTTTCGAGGACTTCAATGACTTCGGTAACACGACCAACGGCAAGATCGCTGCCAACTGGCGCATCGCTGACAACTTCGGTGTCCGCGCTACCCTTGGTACGGGCTTCAAGGCCCCGACCCCGGGTCAGTCGAACGCGTTCAACGTATCGACCGAGTTCGATTTCGTTCTCAACGATCTCGTTAACAACGGTACGGTTCCGTCGACGACGCGCGTAGCCCAGCTGCGCGGCGGCAAGGCGCTCGAGCCTGAAGAGTCCACCAACGCTACGGCCGGTGTGTTCTTCAATCTCGGCAACCTCGACGTCACGGTCGACTACTTCCAGATCGACGTTGAGGATCGTCTGAACCTGTCGCAGAACTTCTCGCTGACGCAGCAGGAGATCGACGACCTGATCGCTGAAGGCGTAACGAGTGCTGCCAACCTGCAGAACTTCCGCTTCTTCACGAACGACTTCGATACGGAGACGAAGGGCTTTGATATCGTCGCCACGTACCCGTTGGAGTGGTCGAACAGCAGCACGGATCTGAGCCTCGCGTTTAATAACACGAAGACGAAGGTCACGAAGCGCGGCCAGACGGTCGACGACGCTCGCGTTCGCCAGATCGAGGAAGGCCTGCCCGAGACGCGTTACAACATTGCTGCCAATCACATGATGGGCGACTTCCGTGTCCTGGCCCGCATCAGCTACTACGATGACTGGTGGGATTCGGAAGACGGCAACAAGTACAGCGGTAAGCACCTGCTCGACCTCGAAGGCGCCTACCAGATCAATGACAGCTGGTCTGTTGTACTTGGCGCACAGAACGTGACCGACGAGACGCCCGACGAGAATCCGGGCGCGGCGGCCGGCGTTGGTAATCGCTACAGCCAGTTCAGCCCGTTCGGCTTTAATGGCGCGTACTGGTACCTGCGTGTCCGCTGGGATGCCGGAATGTAAGCACGGCACCCCGTCCATCGGATGGACAAAAGCCCCGCTCGCAAGAGCGGGGCTTTTTTATGGTGTCAGTCACCAAATAAAAACCGGGGCGGCCATGGCGTGTCGCCCCGGCAGTCGTCACACAGCTACTTCGTCAGGCAACTTTCACTGTGTTTGTCGCCGCATGCTTGCGCGGCGTCATGGGGATTCCTCGCAGGATTCCTCCATGCCATTCGGCGAGAGGCATTTCTCGTCGGTCAATTGCCCTGTTGCAGGGCTGGTTAGTGCGCAGAATTGACGCGTGGCGAGCCTCCCTCCATTCAGCGCCGGCATTTCTGTGCCAGCGCACCACTTATACTCCGCCGCGAAAAGCGGACAATTCGGAAATCCGCGCATTGACAGGATTTTGCCAATTGGCCGAATTTTTGGCATTCGCGGTACCTTGAATTCGCGCAACCTGTGCCCAATTCTCGCGTCTAAGGATTTGTCCCTGTGACCCCGGAGTTTTCCTGATGCTCAAACGAGTAGCACTGTTAGTCGCCACCAACGTGGCCATCATTATCGTTCTCGGCACCGTGCTGAACCTGCTCGGCGTCGATCGTATGCTGTACGAGTCAGGCTCGTCGCTCAATATCCAGGCCCTGCTGATCTTTTCGCTGATCTTCGGCTTTGGCGGATCGTTCATTTCGCTGGCAATTTCCAAGTGGATGGCCAAGCGTTCAACGGGCGCACAAGTGATTACGCAGCCGCGTAACGAGGTCGAATCCTGGCTGCTAAACGTCGTCGAACGCCAGGCTCGCCAGGCCGGGATCGACATGCCGGAAGTTGCAATCTACCCTGCTCCGGACATGAACGCGTTTGCGACCGGCGCACGCCGCAACAACGCGCTCGTAGCGGTCAGCTCGGGGCTTCTGCAGGGCATGCCCAGGGACGAGGTAGAGGCCGTCCTCGCGCATGAAATCTCGCATGTCGCCAACGGCGACATGGTGACGCTGACCCTCGTCCAGGGCGTCGTTAACACCTTCGTCATCTTCCTGTCGAGAATCATCGGACACTTCGTCGACCGCGTGGTCTTTCGCAACGAGGGGGGACACGGCGTCGGCTACTTCATTTCCGTGATCGCGGCGCAGATTTTGCTAGGCATCCTCGCCAGCATCATCGTGATGTGGGTATCGCGCCAGCGCGAGTTCCGCGCCGACGCGGGCTCTGCCGAACTGAACGGCAACCAGCCGATGATTCGCGCACTGGCGCGTCTGCAGGCCGGCCGGCCGGCGGAACTTCCGGAATCGATGCGCGCATTCGGCATATCCGGCTCGCGCAACTCCGGCCTGAAGCGCCTGTTCATGAGCCACCCGCCCATTGAGGAGCGGATCGCAGCGCTACAGAACGGCTAATCAGTCTTTTTGATTGACACGAGATCGGCGCCACGTTCGCCCGCTGACAAGACCGAAAAACGGCAACCTTGCCAGTCGAACGTGTCGCCGGTCCGTGGAATTCGCCCGAGCGACTCCGACAACAATCCACCGACTGTCGCAATTTCGGCGTTATCGGGCATTTCAAGATCGAGCAAACGACAGACCCGGTGCAGTTCCGCGCTGCCGAACGCGCGGACTATGCCGTCCGCGCGCTGCCACAAATCCTCACGCGGCAAGTCGGACTCGTCGAATATGTCGCCGACGACCTCTTCGATCACGTCCTCGAGCGTAACGATGCCCTGGAAATCTCCGTATTCATCCACGACCAGCGCCATGTGACGGCGTGTCTGGCGGAAGGTGCGCAGCAGCGAATCCAATGCGACCGTCTCCGGCACGACGATCGCCTCGTGCACAAGACTCTGCCAGCGCAGGGCATCGCTGCCCGACTCAACCAGTTGCGACAATATTTCCTTCGCGAGCACCACGCCAACCACCTCGTCCAGATCGCCCGACGACGTGTACGGAAAACGACTGAATCCCGATTCGCTGATCGTCTTCATGACCTCATCGGCGGACTGTTCGCGCGACAGGTACACGACCTCCTGGCGTGGCACCATGACATTGGCCGCGTCCAGCTTGCGGAGCTCCGATGCGCCAACGATCATGCCGGCCGTCTGCGCAGCAACGACGCCCTCGCTGTGGCCTATCGTTGCGAGCAGGCGAATCTCATCCAGCGACGTCACCGGACCCGACTGGTTGCCTCGGATCGACCGCGAGATAGCCTCGCTGATCAGCACGAATGGCTTGAGGACGAGAGCCAGAGCACGGATCCCGATTGCGACCGGCCGCGCGAGTTGCTGCGCGTAGGCGACGCCCAGTGTTTTCGGAATGATCTCAGTCAGCAGCAACACGACGATCGTGAACACGACCGTGAAGATCCACAGCGACTCCGGACTGAACGCCTCCGCATAACTCGCGCCGGCGACCGCCGTACCAATCGTATGCGCGGCCGTGTTCGTTATCAGGATGGCCGAGATCGGGATGTCGATGCGTTCCTTGAACGCCTTGAGAATCTTGCCCGACGCCCTGCCCTTCTGTGCCATCACCTCGACCTGGGCGTGACTCAACGACAACAAGACCGACTCGAAGATCGAACACATGAATGACACGATAAGTGCCATCGAAACCGCGACAATAAAGACCTGCATGCATACCTCCTGTGCAGGTCTATTGTAGCGATTACAGGCTCGTCACGAAGTCACGAATTCCATTCAGCAACATCTGGGTCGCCAGAATCACGAGAATCATGCCCATCAGGCGCTCGAGCGCCCGCGCGCCGCGATTGCCGAGCACGCGCATCAAAAACGGCGATGCGACCAGCAGGACGGTGGTACCCAACCACGCGAGCAGCAGCGAGACGCTCCATTCGCCGATCCGTTCCGGCTGGCTGGAGCTCAGCAGCAGCAAGATCGCTATCGTTGACGGGCCTGCGATCATCGGGATGGCCAATGGCACCAGGAAGGGATCTTCCGCGCCCTCGATTTCGTCGCGCGACGTGGTCTTCGGGAAGATCATGCGCAATGAAATCAGGAACAGCAACACGCCGCCCGCAATGCTCAGCGACGACTGACTTAGTCCGAGAAAACCGAGAATCGCATTACCCGAAAACAGGAATACAAACAGGATCACGAGCGCTAACACGAGCTCCCGTGCCACGATCTTCGTGCGCTTCCGGTCGTCAAATTCGGCCAATACGGCATTGAAGATCGGCACGTTGCCGAGCGGATCCATGATGAAGAACAGCGTCAAGGCGACGGACGCGATTTCGTTCCAGTTCATTTCGATTCTCCAAAAGAAAAGCCCGGCTGACGCCGGGCTTCTTTACAGCTCTTTGTAGGACAGCAATTCGTCGCTCTCGCACATCCATGTGCTCCGCGACGTTAGTCCGTCCTGGACGTCACATCATGCCGCCCATGCCACCCATGCCGCCCATGTCCGGCATGGCCGGAGCAGCAGCAGCGTCCTGCGGTGCATCAGCAACCATGGCTTCCGTCGTCAGGAGCAGGCCCGATACCGAAGCGGCGTTCTGCAGCGCGTAGCGCGTGACCTTGGTCGGATCCAGGATACCGGCCTCGATCATGTCACCGTACTCGCCGGTCGCAGCGTTGTAGCCGTAGTTGCCTTCGCCGTCCGCAACCGCGTTCAGTACGACGCTGGCGTCACCGCCGGCGTTGCGCACGATCTGGCGCAGCGGCTCTTCGACGGCGCGACGCAGGATCGCGATGCCGACGTTCTGGTCGTCGTTGTCGCCTTCGAGCTTGGCAATTGAAGAGACAGCTCGGATCAGGGCAACACCACCGCCAGGTACGACGCCTTCCTCAACAGCGGCGCGCGTAGCGTGCAGCGCGTCTTCGACACGTGCTTTCTTTTCCTTCATCTCTACTTCCGTCGCGGCGCCAACCTTGATGACGGCAACACCGCCGGACAGCTTGGCAACACGCTCCTGCAGCTTCTCCTTGTCGTAGTCCGACGAAGACTCTGCAATCTCGGCATTGATCTGGTCGACACGACCCTTGATCTCATCGGCGCTGCCTGCGCCGTCGATGATCGTCGTGTTTTCCTTCGTGATCTGGATCTTCTTGGCCTGGCCGAGATCATCGATCGTAGCCTTCTCGAGCGACAGGCCAACCTCTTCCGAGATTACCTGGCCGCCGGTCAGGATCGCGATGTCCTGCAGCATGGCCTTGCGACGATCGCCGAAGCCCGGTGCCTTGACGGCAGCAACCTTGACGATACCGCGGATATTGTTGACGACCAGCGTGGCCAGGGCCTCGCCTTCGACGTCTTCCGCGATGATCAGCAGCGGACGGCCAGCCTTGGCAACGCCCTCGAGGATCGGCAGCAGATCGCGGATATTCGAGATCTTCTTGTCGAACAACAGGATCAGCGGGTTGTCGTGCTCGACCTGCTGGCTGTTGGCGTCGTTGATGAAGTACGGCGACAGGTAGCCGCGATCGAACTGCATGCCTTCAACGACGTCCAGCTCATTGGCAAGACCGGAGCCTTCTTCAACCGTGATAACGCCTTCTTTGCCGACCTTCTGCATGGCATCGGAGATGATCTCACCGATTTCCGTGTCCGAGTTGGCTGAAATCGAGCCGACCTGGGCAATCGCGTTGTGGTCTTCGCAAGGCTTCGACAGGTCCTGCAGCTCGCCGACGATGGCAGCAGCTGCCTTGTCGATTCCGCGCTTCAGGTCCATCGGGTTCATGCCGGCGGCAACCGACTTCAGGCCTTCGCGCAGGATAGCCTGGGCGAGAACCGTTGCGGTCGTCGTGCCGTCACCGGCGACGTCGGACGTCTGGGAAGCAACTTCCTTGACCATCTGCGCGCCCATGTTTTCAAACTTGTCCTCGAGCTCGATTTCCTTGGCAACCGAAACACCGTCTTTCGTGACGGTCGGTGCGCCGAAACTCTTGTCGAGAACGACATTGCGGCCTTTGGGACCCAGGGTCACTTTTACCGCATTGGCGAGAACGTTCACGCCAGCAAACATCTTCTGACGAGCGTCGTCGCTGAAACGTACTTCTTTAGCAGCCATTGTTTTTGAGTCCTTTTATCCTTCGATCACTGCCATGATGTCGTCTTCCTTCATCACGAGCAGTTCTTCGCCTTCAACTTTGACCTCGGTGCCGGCGTACTTGCCGAACAACACCGTGTCACCAACCTTGACATCCAGAGCGCGGACTTCGCCGTTCTCGAGGATCTTGCCGTTGCCGGCTGCTACGACTTCGCCTCGAATCGGCTTTTCAGTCGCGGCGTCGGGAATCACGATTCCGCCGGGGGACGTACGCTCTTCTTCAGTGCGTTTGACGATAACCCGGTCATGAAGCGGACGCATCTTCATGGTCTGATACTCCTATAACTTATTGATTTAAAACCGTATTAGTTCGGTTTCTGGGCCGTGGCTGTTAGCACTCGGCCACGAGGAGTGCTAATGATAGGCATGAACAATCAAATTTCAAGCGTCGGGCCGGAAGATTTTTGCTGAAATTCGGAACTGTACCGATGACATCGGGTCGCTAAGCGGTAACAATCGGCACCCCTGAACGGTCTGATGGCCTGACATGTCCCTTATAACCAAGATTTTCAAAGCCTTAACGATCCTGATGATCGCCCTCGTCGCGCCCGCCCAGGCCGCGGATGAACTGCTGCCCGTTGATGAGGCATTCAAGTACGTCGTCAACGACACCGGGGAGGCCCTGGAGATCGACTGGTCGATCTACGAGCACGCCTACCTTTACAAGAGCAAGCTTGGCTTCGAAACAAACAGCGACGCTATCGTCCTTGGCGAGCCGCAACTGCCGACGGGCATCGAGCACGAGGACGAGTACTTCGGCAAGCAGGAGATCTACCGCGACTTCTTCTTCGTCACGATTCCTTACATGGTCGTCGGCGAACGGCCCGAAAGTATCGAGCTCATCATCAAGAGCCAGGGTTGCGACGACAACATCGGGCTGTGCTATCCGCCGCAGGTGTGGACGGAAACCGTGGCGCTCGAGCCGATGTCTGCCAAGAAACCGAAGATGCAGCTCGGCCAGCTTGGCGGCGGCAACTCAACGAGCGATTTTCCGCCCGTGGACGAGGTGTTCTTCCCGGAAGTGTTTGCCCTCGACGGCAACACGGTCGAAGTCGGTATTCGTATCGAGCCCGGGTTCTATATATACAAGGACAAGCTCTCGACCAGGGCGCTGAACGAGAACGCGCAGTCCGGTCGCTGGGATCTGCCACAAGGCAAAATGAAGACCGATGAGTTCTTCGGCGAGGTCGAGGTCTACCTCGAGAGCTTTGTTGCGCCACTGACCATCGCACGGGCCACGCCCGACCAGATGGAACTTGAGCTGGAGCTCGGTTACCAGGGCTGCGCCGAGGGCGGCTTGTGCTACATGCCGCAAACGCGTGTCCTGAAGGTCAGCCTCCCCGAAGCAACGACGATCACGGACCTGGGTCCGGATACCATTGTCCCGCAGAGCGAGCAGGCATTCCTGGCGAAAGTTCTCGTCGAAGACAACATCTGGAAAGCGATCGGCATCTTCTTCCTCGCCGGGCTGGCGCTCGCGCTGACGCCCTGCGTACTTCCGATGGTCCCGATTCTATCCGGCATCATTGCCGGCGAAGGCGATGACGTCACGCCAGCGCGCGGCTTCACGCTGGCGCTGTCCTACGTGCTTGGCATGGCAATCGTTTATACGGCCGCGGGCGTTGCCGCTGCAGCAGCCGGCCTGCAGTTGCAGGCGATGTTCAACCAACCCTGGGTGCTGATCCTGTTCTCGACGCTGTTCGTCGTGCTGGCGCTCGGCATGTTTGGCGTCTTCGAATTGCAGATGCCAGCCAGCGTGCAGACGAGGCTATCGGGGATCAGCGGCCAGCAGAAGAGCGGCACGATGATCGGCGCATTCATCATGGGCGGCCTCTCATCGCTGATCGTTACGGCCTGCGTTGCGCCGGTATTGATCGCGGCACTCATGGTGATCGCCCAGACCGGCGACATGGTACGCGGCGGCACCGGGCTGTTTGCAATGAGCCTCGGCATGGGAGCTCCGCTGCTCGCCGTCGGCGCTGCGCAGGGCAAGTTCCTGCCGAAATCGGGGCCGTGGATGGTCGCTGTGCGCAATGCGTTCGGCTTCATGATGCTCGGCCTCGCCGTCTGGATGCTGTCGCGCATTCTTCCCGGCAGTGTGACGATGCTGTTGTGGGCGGTACTGGTCTTCATGGCCGGCGTGTTCATGGGCGGACTGACAACTCTGACCAGCGATGCAACGACCTCGCAGAAACTCGGCAAGGGCTTTGGCTTCCTCGCAATTATTTACGGCATCGTACTGTTGCTTGGTGGACTGTCCGGAGGCAGCAACCCGCTCAAGCCACTCGCGACCGTCGGTGCAGCCTTGGGAGGGCCTTCAGGCCCGAATGGCGTGACGACCGCCAACCCACACGACGAACTGCCTTTCGTCCGCATCAAGACGATCGAGGATCTCGATCGCGAGGTGGCGACAGCGGCCGCGGCAGGCAAGACTGCGTTTCTCGATTTCTATGCGGACTGGTGCGTTTCGTGTAAAGAGATGGAGGCGTGGACGTTCACCGACAGCGCGGTCCAGGCGACCCTCGCAAACACCGTCTGGCTACAGGCGGATGTCACGGCGAACGATGACGCAGACAAGGCTCTGCTGGATCGTTTTGGTGTCTTCGGACCGCCGACTATTATCTTCTTTGGCATGGACGGCCAGCAGCGCCACGGCTATGAAGTCGTGGGCTATATGAAAGCGGAAGTCTTCAACGAACACCTGCAACAGGCATTACAATAAGGGAAACACCCGTGTCACGAATCATGCTGATCTTCGGCGCCGCTATCATCGCATTGATGGCCGGCGCACTGTTCTACGCCGCTCGCATTCCCGTCGAGAACCAGGCGCCGCCACCTCAACCTGCGCAACTCGAGGTCGTTACGCACCCCGCATTCACCCTACCCGATGTAGAAGGCGTCGATCGTGAGTTCAGCGAGTGGGACGGTCAGAACCGCATCCTCAATTTCTGGGCCACATGGTGCGCGCCGTGTCGGCGGGAGATTCCATTACTCACGGCATTCCAGGACCAGCACGGCGAAGCCGGCTTCCAGGTGCTCGGCATCGCCGTCGATTACCCGGAAGAAGTCACTCGCTACGCCGAGAAGACAGAGTTCAATTACCCGGTCCTGATCGGCCAGCAGGAAGCCATGGCAGTGGCGGAATCATCGGGCATCGAATTCATTGGTATGCCGTTTACCATGTTCGTCGCGCGCGACGGCGAATACGTCGGCGCCTACATCGGCGAACTGCACCAGTCACACCTCGACGACGTCGTCTCCATCATGACCCGCCTCGACAACGGCGAAATTACGAAGGACGAAGCCCGCGGCGCCTTCGACCTCCTGTAGGAGGCGGCTCGCCGGCGACTTGGCTGTGGGAGCCCGCCTTGCGGGCGACTGTGGGAGGCGGCTTGCCGGCGACATTGCCAACTGGTCGCGAGCAAGCCCCCTCCTACAATAAGTGTAGAAAACTCGCCAAAAAGGGTTAGAATTGCCGCCATCTCCGGCAAACTTGCCCAAAACACGAAGAAATGGCCGATTTTCTCCTGATTAACGGGCCCAACCTGAATTTGTTGGGTACGCGTGAACCTCATGTCTACGGGGCGACAACGCTCGAAGACATCGAGGAACGCTGCGCCGTGGTCGCCGGCGAACTCGGTCATACGCTGGCGTGTTACCAAAGTAATGCCGAACATGACCTCGTCGATCGCGTCCAGCAGGCTGTGCAAGACGGTGTCGATTTCATCATCCTGAATCCGGGCGCGTTCACGCACACGAGTGTCGCGCTGCGCGATGCGTTGCTCGCGGTTCAGATTCCTTTTATCGAGATTCACCTGAGTAACACGTTTGCGCGGGAAGAGTTTCGCCACCACAGCTACTTCAGCGATATCGCCAGTAGCTGCCTGTTTGGATTTGGGGCTTACGGCTACGAGCTGGCGCTGCAGGCAGCCAGCAAGCACGTCGAGGACTGATCATGGATATTAGAAAAGTTAAGAAACTGATCGAACTGCTGGATGACTCCGGCATTGCGGAAATTGAAATCACGGAAGGTGAGGAATCGGTGCGCATCAGCCGCTATGCAGCGGGCGTCCCGGTTGCTGCTGCGCCCGCCGCAGCGGCGGCGCCCGCACCTGCCGCAGCGCCTGCTCCGGCAGCGGCTCCGGCGGCCGAGGCCCAGGCAGCAGCCGAAGCGCCGGAGGAAGACGGCTTCGAAGTCACGGCACCAATGGTCGGCACCTTCTACGCCGCCTCGTCGCCGGGCGCTGCGCCGTATGTCCAGGTCGGCGATCGCGTCAACGAAGGCGACACGCTCTGCATCATCGAAGCCATGAAGATGATGAATCAGATCGAAGCCGACGTTTCCGGCGTCGTTAAGTCGATCCGGATCCAGAACGGTGAACCCGTCGAGTACGGCCAGGTGCTGTACGTCATCGATCAGCGCGCAGGGTGATAGAGCGAGTCAGCCGACATGTTGGAAAAAATTGTAATTGCCAACCGCGGCGAGATTGCGCTGCGAGTATTGCGCGCTTGCCGCGAAATGGGCATCAAGACTGTCGCCGTTCATTCGACGGCTGACAACAACCTCAAGCACGTGCTGCTTGCCGACGAGACCGTTTGCATCGGACCGCCGCAGTCCGTCGACAGTTACCTCAACATGCCCGCAATTATCAGCGCAGCCGAGGTAACCGACGCAACCGGCATTCATCCGGGCTACGGCTTCCTGTCCGAGAACGCCGACTTCGCCGAACGCTGCGAGTCCTCCGGCTTTACGTTTATCGGACCCAAGGCTGACGCCATTCGCCTGATGGGCGACAAGGTCTCGGCGATCAGGGCGATGAAAGCCGCCGGCGTTCCCTGCGTACCGGGGTCTGACGGTCCGCTCGGCGACGACCCCGACGAAAACCTGCGCCTCGCCCGCGAGATCGGTTATCCGATCATCATCAAGGCAACCGCGGGTGGCGGCGGACGCGGCATGCGTGTCGTGCACTCAGAAGCGTCACTGACCTCGGCGATCACGGTCACCAAGGCCGAAGCGCGCGCCGGGTTCGGCAACGACATCGTGTACATGGAGAAGTTTCTCGAGAAGCCCCGGCATATCGAGATCCAGGTACTGGCAGACACGCACGGTAACGCCATTCACCTGGGCGAGCGCGACTGCTCGATGCAGCGCCGCCACCAGAAGGTGATCGAGGAAGCGCCCGCGCCCGGCATCACAGAGGAACAGCGCAATGAGATCGGCGCACGCTGCGTTAACGCTTGCCTGGAAATGGGCTACCGCAGCGCCGGCACCTTCGAATTCCTGTACGAGGACGGCGAGTTCTACTTCATCGAGATGAACACTCGCCTGCAGGTCGAGCATCCGGTTACCGAGATGATCACCGGCGTCGACATCGTGCGCGAACAGCTGCGCATTGCCAGCGGCGAACCGCTGTCCATCACGCAGGACGACATCAAGATCCAGGGGCACGCGATCGAGTGCCGCATCAACGCGGAAGATCCCAAAACCTTCATGCCGTCTCCGGGCCTAGTCACGCTGTGGCATTCGCCGGGCGGACCGGGCATCCGCATGGAGAGCCACGTCTACAGCGGCTACAAGGTACCGCCCTACTATGATTCGATGATCGGCAAACTGATTGCGCATGGCGAAAGCCGCGACGCGGCGTTCGCACGCATCAAGAACGCGCTGGCCGAGATCGTCATCGAGGGCATCAAGACCAACGTCCCGTTGCACCAGGAGATCTTCCAGCATGCTGCGTTCCAGCAGGGTGGCACGGACATCCACTATCTCGAAAAGCGCCTCGGGCTGACCTGACGGTAAGGCGGTGGACTGGCAGCAGTTCGTCATGCACCTCGACGCGCTGGATCCAGCCGACGTCGAGGACGCTTTCCTGCGTCTCGGCGCCTGCTCGGTAACGCTGTCGGACGCCGGCGACGATCCCGTTCTTGAGCCCGCGCCCGGCGAGACCCCGCTGTGGTCGAGCACGCGCATTACGGCCCTGTTCGACGGCGACGCCGATCTCGATATCGTCAAGGTTGCTTTGCGCGATGAACTCGGCGTCGACGAACTTCCCTGGCACGAGATACAAGCGCTCGAAGACCGCGCCTGGGAGCGCGAATGGCTCAAGGATTTCGGGCCCATGCGGTTTGGCGAGCGATTGTGGGTTTGCCCCACCGTTGCCCCTGTGGGAGCCCGCCTTGCGGGCGACTGTGGGAGGCGGCTTGCCGGCGACTGTGGGAGGCGGCTTGCCGGCGACTTGTCGCCCGTCAAGGCGCCTCCCACAGGGGCTGTCATCGTCAATCTTGATCCCGGCCTCGCCTTCGGCACCGGCACTCACCCAACGACCGCACTTTGCATGGAGTGGCTCGATGGCCTCGACCTCAAGGGCAAGAGCGTTCTCGATTACGGCTGCGGTTCGGGCATTCTTGCCATCGCGGCGCTGAAACTCGGGGCCGCAAGCGCAACGGGAATGGACATCGACCCGCAGGCCGTCCTGGCAACCCGTCAGAATGCGGCCGACAACGGCGTGGGCGACCGGCTCACAGTCTTCGGCAGCGATGCGGAAATCGAGGGCAATTTTGATGTCGTGATCGCCAATATTCTCGCCGGACCACTTGCCCAGTTTGCCGACTCCATCACATCACGGCTCGTCCGTCGCGGTATGCTTGCTCTGTCGGGCGTATTATGTGAACAAGCCCAAGATGTAAGGGCCGCGTACGAGCCCTGGATCGACTTTGACGAACCAGCGTTCCGGGAGCAGGACGGCCAGACGTGGTCAAGATTGACAGGCAGACGAAGGGATTGACGCACTGATGTATACCCAGTGCCCAGATTGCAGCACGGCGTTCCGCGTGACCGCCGAGATACTGAAGCAAGCCGCCGGTAAAGTCCGATGTGGCGGCTGCGGTCATGCGTTTAATGCACTCGAGTACCTCTCCGAGTCCATGCCCGGGCAAACCGCCGTACAAGAAGTTGATCCGCACCTCCCCGAGCTGACCCCGGAACCCCTGCAGCGGGACAGCAACCTGCCCGAATCCATTTCCGCGGAGCAGAGCGCTGCACTGCTGAAGACGCTCGACGAACTGGCTGGCTCCGACATTCGCATCGAAGACACTGGCGTGGAGTGGCGCGTGCTCGATGATGACGAAATCGGCGAGGCGGCAGACGATGACCTGGCGATCGAACCGGAGGTCGAGGACCAGCCCGACATCGACGAAATCCTCGAAGACTCGCCAACGCCTGTCGACCAGTTCCTGACCGATACGCCGCCCGAAATCGAATCACCCGAGATCTTCGCCGAAGACGCCAATGGACCGGCGCGGACGCCGGTCGAGGAACTGCGCTTCGACGACAACACCCCATTGCCCGACGACTTCGATCTCGACGACGAGTCGTCGTATGTGCCACGCCCCGAGCCGGAGCCGGAACCTGTCGTTCCGGAGGAACCGCAGGTCGATCTCGAACTCAGCGAGCCGGACGAATGGACCGATATTCTCGATGAATTTGAAGGATTGGCCGAAGACCTGGCCGACCCGGCAGAAACGCCTGCCTCCGAGGCCGACGCGCCGACGATAGCGGAAGACCTCGAGGAGCTGGAATCCGGCGATATTGATGACGAACCGGAAGAGCAGGTTGCGAACGAGCCGCTCGACATGGATTCGCAGTTTGCATTGCAGGCGGAGGCCATGGGCATCGACCTGTCTCGCATGCATGAGACCCTCGAAACCGAGGAACCGCCGGCCAACGATGTCGACGATCTCGAGACCCTGCTCGAGGAAAGCGGTGAAGAGGTTCAGGGTCTCGGAGACCTGCTGGACGACGGACTCGTCGATGACGATACGGTCGGCGACCTCGATGTGGAGCTTGAGATCGAAGCTGAGGCTGAGGCTGAGGCTGAGGCCGAAGAAGACGAGCTCGATGAGTCTGCTCAGCTCGATCTGATCGATGACATCGATGACATCGATGACACCGATGATGTCGAAGATGTCGAAGATGAAATCGAGGTCGACGACGAAGCATTAGACGAGCACTACGTTCCCCCGATGACGGAGGAAGAGCAGACGATCAACATGCAGATCGACCAGGATCTGCTCGCGATTGCGGTCGCGGACGATGACGGATTCTCATCAACCATGGTCCTCCCCGAGGATGCGGCCGAAGACAAAGCCGCCGAGGATGAGAACAACGACGTCGAGGCGGCTGAAGACGACTCTGCAGGCGAATCGGCCGACCCGGTCCACGAACTGGCACTCAAGGACACCGGGGCCGGCTTCGAAACGATCATCATGGAAGGCAGCGCTTTCCGCAGCGACGTCGATGAGGAAAAACAGGAAGCCGACAAGGCCGCCGCTGCCGCCAGTCTTGCAAGTTCGGACGCAAAACGGCAGCAGAAAGAAAACGAGGAGCGCGCCCTGCGCCGCCGGAAGTACGGCCTGGCCGCAGGCATCGTTGCCCTGATACTGGTGCTCGCCGGCCAGTACATCCATCAGAATCGCGAATCGCTCGCTACGATTCCCGCATTCAACGACGTTGTTGGCCCGATGTATCGAGCTGTCGGCAAGCCACTGTCACCGGAATGGGACATCACTGGGTGGCGCTTCGAGGCCACCAGGGGCAGCACTGACGAAGGCGATGAAAACCTGACCATCTACTCACGGCTCGGCAACAAGTCCGACCAGGCGTTGCCCTACCCGCTAATTGGCATTTCGCTGACGGACCGTTTCGAAGAGACGATCGGCAGTCGAGTGCTGGATCCGGCGGAGTACCTGACGAGTGATCTTGATCCGCGCAAGCTCGTGCAACCTGGCAACACCTTCAATGCCGTCATTACGATCGACTCGCCTGGCGAGGAGGCGATCGGCTTCAAACTCAATGTCTGCTACCGCGAGTCGGGCGGCGACTTGCGCTGTGCGATCGACGACTTCAAGTAACCCGCACTTCAACGTGTAGAATTCGCGCATGCAAATGCAGCGACTGAAGATCGGGCCCTACGAACTACCGAGCCCATTCGTGTTGGCGCCCATGGCAGGCATCACAGACGCACCTTTCCGGCGCCTTTGCCGGCGTTTTGGTGCCGGCATGACGACGTCGGAGATGACGACGGCCGATACGAGTCTGTGGCAGACCGCAAAATCGCGGCATCGCCTCGATCTCGACCTCGACGCAGAGCCGGTTGCCGTGCAGATCGCGGGATCGGAACCGGGGCAACTCGCGGCCGCTGCAAGTGCTGTTGTCGAGCGCGGCGCGCAGATCGTCGACATCAATATGGGCTGCCCGGCCAAGAAGGTCTGCCGGAAAGCGGCCGGTTCGGCGTTGCTGCAGGATGAAGACCTCGTCGCCGCCATCCTCAATACGGTGGTGCGCGCCGTTGACGTGCCGGTGACACTCAAATATCGCACTGGCTGGGACCGAGAGAACCGCAATGCTGTCCGTATCGGAAAGATCGCCGAGGAAGCCGGCATTCAGTCACTCGCAATTCATGGCCGCACCCGCGCAGATCGCTACCGCGGCGACGCGGAGTACGAAACCATTGCGCAGGTCAAACAGGCGGTCGGAATCCCGGTTATCGCCAATGGTGACATCACGACTCCTGAGAAGTCGCTTGAAGTATTGCGCCTAACAAACTGCGACGGATTGATGATCGGCAGAGGCGCGCAAGGCCGCCCATGGATCTTCCAGGAACTGCTCACGACGCTCGATCCGACTACGGAATTGCCACAACTTGGCAAACGGGATTTGCGTGATATTATGCTCGGCCACCTGAATGATCTGCACCGGTTCTATGGGGACTTTACCGGCGTTCGGGTGGCCCGCAAACACCTCACCTGGTACTGCGAATATCTCGAAGACGCCGACGAATTTCGGCATCAGGTGGTGCGTGTTGACAGTGCGAAGGAACAGATTCGGCTGACAGAGCAGTACTTCCTGGGGACGGACCACAGTGGCAACCAAAAACAACAAAAAGAACGAACTGAAGACCAACAAAAAGCCGCTCTGTAAGCATACCGAAGACGCACTCGACCAATATTTCGCAACCCTCAACGGGGATCGCCCCGGTGATTTGTACGATCTCGTTATCGGCGAGGTTGAACGGCCGCTGTTCAAGGCCGTATTGGATTACACGCAGGGAAATCAAAGCCAGGCTGCCGGCATTCTCGGCATCAACCGTGGCACTTTGCGTAAGAAGCTCAGGACTTATTCACTCATTCAGTAACCTCCCCCAGGTGCCAGCATGTTCAAAGTAAGACGCGCGCTCGTCAGCGTTTCTGACAAGCGCGGACTCACCCCTTTTGTGCAGGGCCTCGCCGAACTCGGCGTTGAAGTTCTATCGACGGGCGGCACCTGCCGCCAGCTCCGCGAAGCAGGCCTCGATGTCATCGAAGTGTCTGAAAAGACAGGCTTTCCAGAAATTATGGACGGTCGCGTCAAGACACTGCACCCGGTCATTCACGGCGGCCTGCTCGGGCGCCGCGGCACCGATGAAGCTGTCATGGAGGAGCATGGCATCGAACCGATCGACCTGCTGGTGGTGAACCTTTACCCGTTCGAGCAGACGATCGCGCGTGAGGACGCAACCATTGATGATGCGATCGAAAACATCGATATCGGCGGCCCCGCGATGATCCGAGCAGCCAGCAAGAATCACGACGGCGTGGCCGTCTGTGTCAGCCCGGACGACTACGATGACGTGCTGGCCAAGCTCAAAGGCGACGGCCTTGCGCTCGAAGATCGCCGCCGCCTTGCCGCCAAGGCGTATGCCCACACGGCAAGCTACGATACGGCGATCACCAGGTACCTGTCGGCCTCGCTCGAAGACGACATTCTCGGCGAGCGCTTCCTGTACTCGGGCGGCATCAGCGAGAAACTGCGCTATGGCGAGAACCCGCACCAGGAAGCCGCGTTCTACGTCGATCAACAGGCTGCCGCAGGTTCGCTCGCAACCGCGAAACAATTGCAGGGCAAGGCGCTGTCGTACAACAACATCGCTGACAGTGACGCGGCGCTCGAGTGCGTCAAGCAGTTCGCCAGCCCGGCCTGCGTCATCGTCAAGCATGCCAACCCCTGCGGCGTCGCAGTGGCCGATGACATTCTCGGCGCCTATGAAAAGGCATTCATGACTGATCCGACATCGGCATTCGGTGGCATCATTGCTTTCAACCGACCGCTCGACCAGACGACGGCAAAAGCGATTATCGACAAGCAGTTCGTCGAAGTCATCATCGCCCCGTCAGTCGAGGCCGGTGCGCTCGAAGCCTGTGCAGCGAAAAAGAACGTGCGCGTGCTCGAGACCGGCGACTGGTCTGCAGGAGGCAGCTTGCCGGCGACCGGTTTCGACTTCAAGAAGGTCGGTGGCGGCCTGCTCGTCCAGACATCGGACCTTGGCGTCATTACCGAAGCCGACCTCAAGGTGGTCACCGAGAAAGCCCCGACTCCTGACCAGATCCAGGACATGCTGTTTGCGTGGACCGTGGTCAAGTACGTGAAGTCCAACGCGATCATCTTCTGCAAGGACAACATGACAATCGGCGTCGGCGCCGGCCAGATGAGCCGCGTCTACTCGACGAAGATCGCGGCCATCAAGGCTGCGGACGAAGGCCTGGAGGTCAGCGGTTCGGTCATGGCATCCGACGCGTTCTTCCCATTCCGCGATGGCATCGATGCCGCGGCGGAGACCGGAATCTCGGCTATCATTCAACCGGGCGGTTCGATGCGCGACGACGAGGTCATCCAGGCGGCGAATGAGCATGGACTCGCGATGGTATTCACCGGCATGCGGCATTTCAGACATTGATAATGTAGGAGCCCGCCTTGCGGGCGACTTGATACACCTGTGGGAGGCGGCTTGCACCCCAAGGGCACGTAGCCTGCGACCTGAGCCGCCTATCGGCGGCGGCGTTGCGTCGGGCGCAAGCGCCCTCCCACAATAGAGGTTTTTATGAAGGTTCTGGTAGTAGGTTCAGGTGGCAGGGAACACGCGTTAGCATGGAAGTGCGCACAATCACCGCGCGTCGACGAGGTGTTGGTCGCACCGGGGAACGCAGGCACAGCCCGCGAGGCCGGCGTTCGGAATGTCGATGTCTCATCCGATGACATCGAAGCACTTGCGAGACTCGCGCAGGTCGAGAACGTCGAGCTGACGATCATCGGCCCCGAAGCGCCGCTCGTGGTCGGTATCGTCGACCGTTTCAACGAGCTCGGACTGGCTTGCTTCGGGCCGACTGCCGCAGCAGCGCAACTCGAGGGATCCAAGGCATTTACCAAGGACTTCCTGGCTCGGCACGATATCCCGACCGCCGCATACCAGAACTTCACTGAACTCGCGCCCGCTCTCGAGTACATCCGTGCCCAGGGTGCGCCGATCGTCATCAAGGCCGATGGCCTTGCGGCCGGCAAGGGCGTCATCGTCGCGCACACGCTCGAGGAAGCCGAGGCCGCCGCGACCGACATGTTGCAGGGCGGTAGCTTCGGCGACGCCGGGGCCCGCATCGTCGTAGAGGAATTTCTCGAAGGCGAGGAAGCGAGCTTCATCGTCGTCACGGATGGTGAAACTGTCTTACCGATGGCGACATCGCAGGATCACAAGGCCCGCGACGAAGGCGATGTCGGCCCGAATACGGGTGGCATGGGTGCTTACTCGCCCGCCCCGGTCGTAACGCCCGAGATCGAGGCACGCATCATGAACGAGGTGATCCGACCTACGCTCGACGGCATGCGATCTGACGGTCATCCCTACCTCGGCTTCCTGTACGCCGGCCTCATGATCATGGCCGACGGCACGCCGAAGGTCATCGAGTTCAACTGCCGCTTTGGCGATCCCGAAACCCAGCCGATCATGGCTCGCCTCAAATCGGATCTCGTCGATATCTGCCTCTCGACCCTCGAAGGCAACCTTGCCGAACGCGACGCGCAGTGGGACCCACGGGCAGCGCTCGGCGTCGTCATGGCGGCAGGCGGTTACCCGGCCCGGTACGAGAAGGGTAAAGTTATAGCCGGTCTCGACCATGCGGACAGCGACTCGCAAAAGGTCTTCCACGCCGGTACCGCGCAGGCGGGCGAACATGTCATCACGTCGGGCGGTCGCGTGCTGTGCGTCGTCGGTCTCGGCGACACCGTGGCAGCGGCTGCGCAGGACGCCTATGCCGCGGTCGACAAAATCGACTGGGACGAGGCCTACTTCCGCCGCGACATCGGGCATCGCGCGATCGCACGCGAACAGTCCTGAATCGTGCTTACGACGGCCGCAGCGCTCGCACGGGTATTAGCCAACATGCCGGCGATGCCCACCGAGCCCTGCGCTCTGACATGCGCCACGGGACGCGTTCTTCGCCAGGTCGTGCTTGCTGAGCGCGATCAGCCACCTTTCGATCGTGTCATGATGGACGGTATCGCCATCTCGCATGCTGACTACGCGTCCGGTGCACGCTCGTTCCCAATCCAGGCAACGCAAATGGCTGGCGAGCCAGCATTACAGCTCGAGCGGGGCAAAGCCATCGAGATCATGACGGGCGCTGCGCTGCCAGCAGGCAGCGACTGCATCGTCCCCGTGGAACGCATCAGCGTCGCCGACGGGGTCGCAAAGTTCGAAGACGGCTACGAAGCGAACGCCGACCAGTTCATTCACCCGCGTGCCTCTGACTACAAGAAGGACGACGAACTGTTGCAGCCGGGTCATCAGATAGCCCCGCTCGATATCGCGGTGATCGCGTCTGCGGGCCTGGCCGAGGTGGAGGTTTCCGCTGCGCCAAGCGTGCGCATCATTTCGACCGGCGACGAGCTCGTGCCGGCCGGGGATCCGATCGAATCTCACCAGGTACGGATGTCGAACGGACCCGCGCTCGCCTCGATGCTGGGGGCGCATGGCTGCACCGACGCCCGGCACGATCACATTATCGACGATCGCGCGGTTCTGGAGGCGCGTATCGGCGCACACCTCGATGCGGCGGACGTACTGATCCTGAGTGGCGGCGTATCGATGGGCAAAGCCGACTATGTGCCCGAAGTCCTCGCGAAACTTGGCGTCGACGTCGTGTTTCATCGCATCAGTCAACGACCGGGAAAACCGATGTGGTTTGGCACAGCGCCGGGCAACAAGGTCGTCTTCGCCCTGCCCGGCAACCCGGTGTCGGCGCTTGTGTGTTGCCGTCACTACGTCGTGCCGGCGCTGCGCAAGGCATCCGGACTCGCTACTGCTCCGCCGGAGTTCGCGGCGCTCGCAAGCGACATTTCATTTGCGCCGCAACTGACCTGTTTCCAACCGGTTCGACTGTTGTCGAATGCCGCCGGCCAGGTCCTCGCGATGCCAGTCAAGACAAATACATCCGGCGACTTTGCGGCTCTCTCGGGTACGGACGGCTATGTGGAACTGCCGTTGGAGCAGACAGATTTCGCTACGGGCACGCCTGTTCGGCTGCATCGGTGGTAATGTTCGCCCATGATATCTGCTAAAGAAGCCCTGCAACGTCTGCGCGACGGCAATCGCCGTTTCGCCGCAGGCAAGCTGCGCAATGCCGATGCCATTGACATGGCTCGCCGCGCCGAACTCGTGGAACGGCAGACGCCGTTCGCCGTCGTTGTCGCCTGCTCCGACTCGCGCGTACCGGTCGAACTCCTGTTCGACCAGGGGCTCGGCGACTTGTTCGTTATCCGCGTTGCCGGCAACGTCGTTGCGCCATCCCAGATCGGCAGCGTTGAGTTCGCGGCTGCAAAACTTGGAACACGACTGGTCGTCGTTCTCGGCCACAGCAATTGTGGCGCGATTGAGGCGTCGCTCGAAGAACTGGCGCAAAGGCAGGAAACGCGTTCCCCTAACCTGCGATCGATCGTTGATCGAATCATTCCCGGCATTATTGGCATCGAAAACCCAACGCTCAAACAGGCTGTTGTCGCCAACATCCACAACTCGGTCAGCCGACTTCGCCACGGTTCCCAGATCCTCGAGGAACTAATCGAATCCGGTGAGCTGACCGTTATCGGCGCCGAGTATTCGATCGAGAACGGTGCCGTCGAGTTCTTCGCGGATTAGTCCTAATCCTCGGGTTGTTCGATCCAGACTATGGCAAGCGGACATGCGCGCAGCGATCCCCCGCACTGCAGTTGCCCGCCGACAACGCCGCGCTCGACCATGCCTTTTCCGAATGGCGAATGCCGCGGGTGTTCGCAGTACGGAATTCGAATCGGCTTTTCAGGCTGGCGTGAATTTTCTTTTTCGAGCAATCGGTAAAACGGGCAACGATCGCCCAATATGTCATCGCCCATCCCTGGCATCCTCCCCTCTGCCGGCACCTTGCGGCGCGAGAGATTAATCGAAGTCATGCGACGATTAGCGGGTGCTTACAGAAACACAATGTTCACAGTGCGATTTGGACGGGATTGCCGTCGCATTTCCGTTTCACTAATTGGACTGGTGTTCTATATTCGAACTCAGGTAAATCATTGAGCGAGCGATGCCGGACCTGACCAGAGCGTTGACGATATGCAGTCGAGTTTGTCGGGGAGGGTGATGCAATGGACTGCTGACGAATGAACATTGCGGACATTGCCGTCTTCAACAAGGTGGCAGAAACACTGAGTTTTACTCGAGCCGGAGAAATCATCGGCATAAACAGGTCCGCCGTCAGCAAGAGAATTGCACGACTGGAAAACGATTTAGGCGTTGTACTTTTCAATCGCTCACCACGCAGCATCAGCCTGACCGAAGCCGGCCACAAGTTCTACGGTCACACTGCGTCGCTCGACCACACCTTGAGTTCGGCCGCTGAGGCCGTTCACGAAACCCATCATCGGCCCAGCGGCGTCCTGTCTTTCACGATGGCAACCAGCCTTGCGGCATCGCTGATGCCTATCTTGATGACCGAGTTTCAGAAGAACTGGCCGGACGTCTGCCTCAACGTCAACACGGACGAGCGCTTCGTCGACATCATCGGCGAAGGATTCGATGTTGCGATCCGAGTAGCCAAGAAGCTGAACGATTCGAACCTGATGGCGCGCCGTCTTGCGACGAGCCCCGAGGTCCTGGTCGCAGCACCTTCCTATCTTGAGCGCCTGGGCGCGCCGCAGCATGTGCGTGACCTGAAGCACTACACGTGCCTGACGCTGATGAAACGAGATGTAGTCTGGCGTTTCGTCGGACCAGACGGTCCGGTGGATGTGCCGCTCAATTGCACGACAACGTCAAACAACGATCTCTCCCTCATGCTGATCGCCTGCCTCGGCGGCGGCATCATCAGGACACCCAGATTGCTGGTCGAAGCCGAACTCAAGAACGGTCACCTGACCACAATACTCGACGAGTTCGAATCGCCGAACGAGTATGGCGTGTATGCGATCTATCCCAACCGCAATGCGCCGGCGAAAGTCAAAGTGTTCATAGACTTCATCGAAGAGCAGCTCGAGAGGATGCAGGACATCGATCGCTGGTCGCCGTTGAAGGCCTTGGGCCGCTAACGCGACCGGTTTCCTGGCCGCGCTCCGTCTAAAGGAGCGTCCACACCCAAAGCCAGGAGAATCAGATATGAAGAGCTTGACGCCTTTCCTATGCGCAAGCATGGCCACGACCCTCGTCACACCGACGCTGGCAGATGACTACGAGGATGAATTGGAGTGGTCTGTAGCAGAAGTCTTTTTCGAACTTAACAACACAGATGGGGATCTCGGCATCCACGCACTCGTCGACGGCGAGCCCTGGAAGTTGTTACGAATCGTGGACGTGGATGAACGCCCCATATTCGCCGTGAAGGCTCGAGGTCGGCTGCGCCGCCAAGGCCTTACCGAGATATTTTTCGAGAGCGCGGAACCCACCTTCGACGACCTCCCCCCTGCCGTTTTTTTTGAGCGCTTTCCGGAAGGCACCTACGAAGTCGAAGGGCTTACGCTCGACGGCACTGGAATAGAAGGCGAAACGCGCATAACACACGCCATGCCCGCGCCACCAATTCCAACGGTCAACTACGTGGCTGCGGCGCAGCAGTGCGACGATGAGGAGCCAGGATACGATGCGCCTATTATCGATGCCGAGAACTACACGATTCGCTGGGCGCCCGTCACCCATTCGCACCCGTCACTCGGATTTCCGCAGAATGCGCCGGGCATTGAGATCGTCAACTACCAGGTTGTCGTCGAAGCGGAACTGGAGACAGACGACGGCGACGAGTTCGCGATTGTCTTCAGCGTCATCCTGCCTCCGGGCGTCACAGAGATGTCGATTCCCTTGCAGTTCATGGAGCAAAGCGATTCTTTCAAGTACGAAGTTTTGGCACGCGAATCGAGCTGGAACCAGACAGCGGTTGAAAGCTGCTTCCTGACTGAAGCAGATGGCGATTAGATACGTGCGTCAGCTGCAATGCGGGGCCCTCATGGGCCTCGCGCTCGCCGGTAGCATGACATCCTCGGCAGACGAAGCACTTCGCGATCGGATCCACCGCGAGTACCGGCATCAGAGCTACATGCTTGTCGAAAGCGCCAATGGCGCCGCGCTCTACCTCTTCAACAAGACGCCTGTAGCTCCTTGGCTTGATTGCGACACCGTCTGCGAGGCAAGAATTACCGCACTAGAACTGACGCGAAGTGATAATCCTCGATCGCGCGTACTGGGCCTCTTGCGATTCTCGGGTATGGACGATCCGGCAGCACTCGACATGGCACTCGCACTATTCAACGATCCTGACGGCGCAGTTCGCCAGGAAGCCCGGCAACTGATTCTGGATCACCCGCGTGGCGCGTCGCTGTCTGCCGAACTGGGACTGCAGGACAACGTTGTCGACGACTGATATGAAACTCGGCCACATTAATCTAGGCGAGTCTTTCAATGGCCGGGGCGAACACCTCGTCGCGCTGGTTGAATCACTGAGTGACTCGGTGGTCGATCAGCATCTTGTCGTTCGCAACCTGGCACTCGCAAGAAGACTCGACACTGTCGAGGACGTTGCCGTAGGCCCGGTCGTCCGATCTGCCGTAACCGCATGTTGCCTGATGCCGCACCGAGATCTCGTCCATGCCCATGACCTGCCCTCTGGGCACGCCGCATTGTTGTTGACTTTGTCTCGCTCGATTCCCTATGTCCTCACTCACGATGAGGACATAGTCCCCGGAAGAAATCCATTGCACCAGGCAGTCTACAGACGCGCTGTGCGCATCTTCTGCCGCGATGACACCGATGCTGCGATACTGCAACATTCAGAACCAGCTCTCTCCATCTCGATTCTGCCCGAACTCGAGTACCGTGGCTCGGTCAGCCAATACCTGACCGCATATCAGAATTCCCAAAGAAATCCGACAGCTGGTAAGAGCGGCATCCAGTAGTCAAGACTGCGCTCCAATCCGTCGTCACCGACATCCCAGTCGATACAGCATACGTTTCGTCGATTGAGAATATTGGAAACTTCAGCGAATACCATCAAGGTGCCGCGCGGCACGTCGAAAGTCTTGCTGACGCGCACGTCCACGCTTGCGAAATCGGGCAATCGCTCTGCATTGCGAGGGCCCGGCACTGCGTCATATATGGGCTCGCCATCGGCATCGATCCCGACGCGAACGAGATTGAGAGATGTGGTCGGCCATCCTGTGTGAACGCTTGCAGCCGCAGACAAGTCCCACGAACCCTTTCGCAATGCAAAGCCGCCTTGCAACGCGTGCTCCTGATCCCAATTGCGCGGAACGTCGCGGTCGCCGATTCGATCAGAGACTCGCGACCACGTGTAAGCCGCCCACCAACTCCAGTCGCCCACCTGGCGATCAGCGGAGATTTCAATCCCGCGAGCTCTCGCTCGCGACGGTTCAATCCTGACCCGATCGGCCTGCAGCTCGGGCAAGACACCGAGCGGATTGTAAAGGTTCTCGAAACGCGGCCTGAGACGGTCAATATCTTTGACAAAGGTCTCGACGCGCCAGACTGCCCCCGACTGCGCTCTGTAGCGGAGACCGGCGATCAGGTGATCGGCGCGCTGCGCCGGCCAGTACTTCCTGACGCCATCCTCGATTTGCAGCGATTGGATCGGCTGCGACTGGTGGTAGCGACCGACACTCAGTCGCAGCTCGACTTTGTCCGATATCTTGTGCATCAGGCTCAATCGCGGGCTCAATTGCGAGTCTGAAGGAAGATCCGTGTAGGTCTGGTCGTCCCAGCGCAGGCCCCATTCGATGATGGAACGCTCCGACATGCGCCAGCGATCTGACATGTAGAGAGCATAACTTGCTCCTCGAGGTTGTTCTGAAAGCACGCGATCAGCCGGAACCAACGGAGCTGCTAGCAGCGCCGGCAATCCACCATGAACTGCTGTGCCCGCGTAGTCGAATTTGGCGTCGCCATAGGCAACATGCAGCCCCCACTGAACCCGATGCTCAAGCGACGGCGCCCAAAGCCATTCCTGGCGAAAACTGATTTGACGGATCTCGCGAACGTCGCTGACAGCGGCCACGAGTTTTTCCGGGTCGTTGGCTTCGCCTTCGCGGCGGTTCGAATAATCGACCATGGCCATCACTGTGTCGCTTGATAGCGTCTCAGACCAATCGCTTTCGAGTTGGAGCCATAGTTGTGCGTTGCGCGTATCGCTGATGACCTGTTCGCGTTCCAGGGGATCTGTTTCCAGTATCAGTTCAATCTTGTCATCGGCGTACAGCGCATTTATCGAAAGTCGCGCCGCCGGAGAGAATTCGTACCCGAGCTTGCCGAAGACGTCGAAATAGGTTGGACGCCCTAGTTTCGGATCGAGGACGAGATCAAGGTTGCCGCGGCGCGCAGAAAGAAGCCAAGTCGAATCGCTCCCCGATCCAGCCGTGAGAAACGAGGTGTTGAAAACACTGACACCAATCTCATGATGGCGTGGCTTTTCAGGTTTCAAGGACTCCATGAGAATCAGCCCGCTCATGCGGTCGCCGTAGCGTACCGGGAAACCACCAGTGTAGACCTCGACACCGTCAATCGCCCGGGCATCGATGACGCTGAACACATTCTGATAGTCGCGGATGTGGAAAGGGTCGAACAACCATTGGCCATTCAGCATGATCCCGATCTCGTTCTGCTCACCGCCCCGGAAATGAGCCCGGGCTGAGGCACCGCTGGCTGCGGCGCCCGGGAGGCGTTGGGTCACCCGAATCGGATCTTCGCCGATATCCGGCATCGTCTGGATGCTGCGGCGGCCCAGCAGGAAACGGGACGTCGATGCTTCTCGCGAGATTTCGTAACGGCTCGCGGCTACTACGACGGTCTCGACTTCGGTACGGCCTGGTCCGCCGACGGTATTCTTCGGCGGCTGTTCGTCAGCGCCCGCCTCCGCACGGACAATGATGTAGAAACCCGAGTCTACCGTCACCGTAAGCCCGTGCGGTTTCAGTATCTGGCGCACGATCTCGAGTGGTGAACCGGGCACTGGCTCAGACGCAACATATAAATCGTCAGTAACGACATTCGTGCTGTAGACGATTTTCTCTCCAAGTTGCCGAAATTCGTCGATGACCTCGACCAGTCTGCGTCCGGCATATGGCACAGCACGCCCGTCTTCGGCCACCGCGGCGGCCGGTACTACGAACGCCGTACCGAAAACAAAGCACAACAAGTATTTACAGATCGCTACCGACGTAAACCACTCCCTCGTCAATTCGCCACTCTAATGCAGCGCTGGCCAGGCGCATTCGCAGCGCATCAGCCGGTGAGGAATCGACTGTGCCACGCAAGATCGCGTTCTGCGCGACCTCTTCTGCGCCGCCTTCGAATTGCAGCCCGAGACCCAGCTCGCGACTGACCCAAATCAGAAACTCGTGCAAGCTCTTGCCGTCGACGTCGGCAACTGGTGTGGTCGCTTCGACCCATGACCAGTCACCACCATGCCCGGCAATACTGAGGCGGATCGGGCGCCGATCACCGACGAATGTCAGCTGCTCACCCGGCGATGCAATATCGTCGTAAAAGCGACCGTCAACTTCAACTTCGCCTTCGCGAACACTGACAACGAGTGACTCCTGCATCGCGTGCGCCATAAACTGCGTACCAACGTGACGGATTTCCCCGTGATCGGTGTGCACGACGAAATCCGACACATGGCTTCCTCTCCCGCCGATGCCCGCGGCAACTGAGTCAAAATAGATCCGACCGCTTTCGAGAAAAATCGCCGACTCCGCGGCGAAGCGTACTCGTGTACCTGAGTCGATACGCAGTGAGCCGCCGGCGCTCAGAGCGACCGCCACAAGGGAATCGCGGCCGGTAACGATCGTTTGTCCAACATCGATAGTCGGAATACCAGTAGCATCGTGCAACTCCGACCGTGCACTCAAAACATAAACCGCCCCAGCTGTCTTTTCGATCCTTGCAGCTGGCACGAGCTCCGACAACGGGTCCCGGATCACGTTGTACGAGAAAAACGCTGCCAACAGAATCATCGCAGCAGTTGCCCACTGCAATCCTCTGTTGCGCCGAGCTCGGCGTGCAATCACAGCCTGCCATTCGCGGTGAATTGCTCGTCTTGCGCGAACAATTTCCTCGGCATTAGGTACCGCACGGGGTTCTGCATGCCGCAGAAGTTCTTCGAGCCGATCGTTTCTGGCCTCGCTCATGATGTCACCAGCTCGCTGTCGTGCAAGTCCAGTCCATTGGTCAACGTTGAATAGACATCCGCAAACGCCCGCTTAGCGCGAGCAATCAGCGATTGGGTTGCCTCTGTGCCAAGATTCAGCCGCGCAGCGATTTCCTTCACGGAATAGCCTTCGATGTATTTCAGTTCGAGTACGTCGCCGTATCGCGCCGGCAAGTGATCAAGCGCAACCTGGATCAAGCGTAACAATTCAACCCGTCGATAATGACGTTCTGGCGAAAGCTGCGCAGGGGCCTGCAGCGTCTCGACGGCTGCGCGTACATCCGGAAAGTCTTCAACCAGCTTGATATGTTCGCGATAGCGGGCCTGTTTCGTCAGCCAGTCACTGGTTTCATTGCGGCAAATCGCACACAGCCACGTGAAGAGCGCCGCTTCTCCCTTGTAGGACTGCAACTTGCGGATGGCTCGCGTAAGCGTGATTTGTGCCACCTCCCTGGCCGCGTCCGAATCATCGTACAGGCGAACCAGAGCAAAACGATACAGTCGCCCGAAGTTATCGTCGAAAAAGCGCTCGAAAGCCCGCTCGTCGCCATCCAGCAACTGCTTGACAAGTTTCTTGTCTTCCAGCCACACCGCCATGAATCAGACCCTCCTGGCACTCGTCCATTAGACGGAGTTACACCCGGAAATCGGTCGGGAACCCGGATATTTTACGCCCGATTCGGGCGATTTCATCTTTCCGGCCGCCACTCATAACGGAAAACGGGGCCCGCAGGCCCCGTTTTCATCTTCTGAGGGAGGGCCTTCAGGCCCGATCCTCTTCGGGGCTAAAGCCCCTCCCACAATTGTCTTACTAGCGCTTCATCGCCTCGAAGAACTGCGCGTTGGTCTTCGTGTCCTGCAGCTTGTTGAGCAGGAACTCAATCGCCGCGAGTTCGTCCATCGGATGCAGGACCTTGCGGAGAACCCACATCTTCTGCAGCTCGGCCTCATCGGTGAGCAATTCTTCCTTACGCGTACCCGAACGGTTGATGTTGATCGCGGGAAAGACGCGCTTCTCGGCAATGCGGCGATCCAGGTGGATCTCCATGTTGCCCGTGCCTTTGAATTCCTCGTAAATCACTTCATCCATCTTCGAGCCCGTGTCGATCAGTGCAGTCGCAAGAATCGTCAGGCTGCCGCCCTCTTCGATATTGCGCGCTGCGCCGAAGAAGCGCTTCGGACGATGCAGTGCATTGGCGTCGACACCACCGGTCAGGACCTTGCCGGAGCTTGGCACGACCGTGTTGTAGGCGCGCGCCAGGCGCGTGATCGAGTCAAGCAGGATGACCACATCACGCTTGTGCTCGACGAGTCGCTTGGCTTTCTCGATGACCATGTCCGCAACCTGGACATGACGGCTGGCCGGCTCGTCGAAGGTCGACGACACGACTTCGCCGCGTACCGTACGCTCCATCTCGGTGACTTCCTCAGGGCGCTCGTCGATGAGCAGCACCATGAGGTCGACTTCCGGGTTGTTCGCAACGATCGCGGACGCGATGTTCTGCAGCAGCATCGTCTTACCGGCTTTCGGCGGCGATACGATCAGGCCGCGTTGGCCTTTACCGATCGGCGCCACCATGTCGATGATGCGTGCCGTAAGATCTTCGGTACTCCCGTTACCCTGCTCGAGCTTCAGGCGATCCTTCGGGAACAGCGGCGTCAGGTTTTCAAACAGAACCTTGGTGCGCGCGTTCTCGGGAGCATCGTGATTGATCTGCCCGACTTTGAGTAACGCGAAATAGCGCTCACCATCCTTGGGCGGACGAATCAGGCCTGAGACCGTGTCACCGGTACGCAATGCGAAGCGGCGAATCTGGCTCGGGCTAACGTAGATGTCATCCGGACCGGCAAGATAGGAACCGTCAGCCGAACGCAGGAACCCGAAGCCGTCCTGCAGAATCTCGAGAACGCCTTCGCCGTAAATATCTTCGCCCTGGGCCCCGTGGGCTTTCAGGATTGCGAAGATCATGTCCTGCTTGCGCGAACGCGCCATGTTCTCGATACCAAGCGACTCGCCAAGTTCGACGAGCGCGGCGGCCGGGCGGTTCTTCAGTTCCGCCAGGTTCATCATGTTCTTGCTGGCTTCGAGCTGCTCGGGCGGGATTACCTCGAGGTTGCCGTCATCATCCGGGAACTCGTGCTGCGGTCCGCGGCGACGCCGACGACGATTGGGGTTTCCCTTGCCTTTGTTGCCCGACTTGTTCGGGCGATTTTTCGTTGAAGTACCCAAGTACCCTCTCACAGATTAGTGTCCAGAAACTCTTCGAGCTGCGATTTCGGCATCGCGCCCATCATCTGCGCCTGTACGGCGCCATCCTTGAACAGGATGAGTGTCGGAATGCTGCGGATACCGAACTTCTGGGCAGTGTTCGGGTTTTCATCAACATTCAGCTTGACGACGTCAAGCTTGTCTTCGTATTTGTCAGCTACTTCATCGAGCAGCGGCGCAATCATTTTGCAGGGACCGCACCATTCAGCCCAGAAGTCGAGCAATACAGCTTTACTGTTCTGTGTTACATCAGCATCGAATGCTGCGTCCGAGGTGTGCACAATCTTGTCGCTCACCGGATACTCCTTACCATCAAAAAAACATAAACGTGGGTGTGATTTCGCCCGTTACAAGCGGTGTGTCGAAACGGACGTTTAAAAACGGGTGACGCTGCCTTCTCTATCAGGCAAACTGTCGCAGCTTAATGGCCGACTCTTTCCGGCGTCTTTACTGGATCGTTGAAAAGCGAAACTGGCGGGAGCGACGGTTGTCGCGTCGAATTAACGTCAATTTGACCGCTTCGCGAGCCATTTTGCAAGCCCAATACGCATATTTTCCGGTTCTTTTCTTATGTCTGAAAATCATCTGAGCGACCTCAGATTTGACGCCCTGCCACTGCACGAGAAAGTGCTGGAGGGCATACGTGAAGCGGGTTTCGAGTTCTGTACCCCGATCCAGGCCTCGACCCTGCCCATCGCCCTGAAACAACACGATGTTGCCGGCCAGGCACAGACAGGCACAGGCAAGACCGCCGCCTTCCTGATCGCCGCCTACCAGCGCCTCATGACACACCCGGTCGAGTTCGACGGCCCGCGCCAGCCACGCGTCTTCGCCCTCGCGCCGACGCGCGAACTGGCGGTACAGATCGCCAACGACGCGGAAGTTCTCGGCGCGCATACCGGTCTGAAGATTGGCCTGGCGTTCGGCGGCACAGACTATGAAAAACAGCGCAATACGCTGGCTGATGGCGTCGACCTGTTGATCGGCACGCCAGGTCGCATTATCGACTACTACAAACAGGGCGTGTTCAAGCTTGATTACGTGCAGGTGGCGATTCTCGACGAAGCCGACCGCATGTTCGACCTCGGCTTCATCAAGGACATTCGCTACCTGTTGCGGCGCTTGCCGAAACCGGACGATCGCCTCAACCTGCTGTTCTCCGCGACACTGTCGCACCGCGTCATGGAGCTCGCTTATGAGCACATGAACGAGCCGGAGCTCGTACGCATCGAGCCCGACAAGGTAACGGCGGATCGCGTGCGCCAGGCAATATTCTTCCCATCGAACGAAGACAAGCTGCCGCTCCTCGTCGGGCTGGTTCGCGAAATGGGCGCCGCGCGCATCATGATCTTCGTGAATATGAAACGCGATGCCGAACGTGTGCAGGACACGCTCGAGGCAAACGACATTAATGCGAAGGCGATCTCGGGTGACGTGCCACAGAAAAAGCGCCTGCGCATGCTCCTGGATTTCCAGAGCGGCGACCTGGCCGTGCTTATCGGTACGGATGTCGCCTCGCGCGGTCTGCATATTCCCGACGTTCAGTACGTCATCAACTATGACCTCCCGCAGGACAAGGAAGACTACGTGCACCGCATTGGCCGCACCGCGCGTGCCGGCGCGTCGGGCGACGCGATCAGTTTCGGGTGCGAGTCCTACGTCATGTCCCTGCCCGATATCGAGGACTATATCGGCCACAAGCTGCCAGTTGCGAACTACTCCGCCGATGAACTGCCCGAAATCGTCATTCCGAAACCGCGGCCGCGCAAACCGCGCGGTGGTGGCCCGCGCCGGCGCCCGGGCGGCAAGGAACACAACAAGCACTCTAAGGGCAATCGCCGCCGCCGCGGCCCGCGCAAGAAAGACTGAATCCCGCACTCCTGTGGGAGCCCGCCTTGCGGGCGACGCGAACCAGGTCGCCGGCAAGCCGCCTCCTACAGAAGCAGGTCCCCCACACCCTCCACGCCATGGAACTCGGTGCCGGAGCGACGCGGTTCGGACGTATCCGGCCAGGTCACGGTAACCAGCATTTTTACGCCGTAATCGCGCGCGCTGCGCAGCACCGGCTGGTGGTCATCGACGAACAGGGTCGTTGCGGCGTCGAAGCCCGCGTCTTCCTGCAAGGCATGCCAGAACGACTGCGACTCCTTGGCATGGCCGTAGCTATGTGAGCTGTACATCCCGTCAAAGTAGTCGCCAAGTCCGGTAACGGCATCCTTCAACTCGAGCGTGTCGTGATGCGAGTTTGTGACCAACAGGACGCGCGTATCGCTCGCGTGCATCTTGCGCAGGAAGTCGAGAGCGCCGGGCAAATAGCCGATGCGGTGCGTGACGTCATGGTGAATCTGGACGACGTCAATGCCGAGCCGGTCGTTCCAGTGATCGAGGCAGTACCACTCGAGATCGCCCTGCACGGCCCGATACTTGTCAAAGAGCTGCGTGCGCGCTTCCTCGAAACTCATATTGTTGACCGCCGCATAACGGCGCGGCACGAGATCTTTCCAGATGTAGGTGTCGTAGGCGAGATCGAGAATCGTGCCGTCCATGTCGAGCATCAGCGTTTCGCACTGCTCGAGAGCCGTTTGCGGCGTGATTTTCATTGCTATACTGCGCGCCCGTTTGTCTGGCAGGAATAAGGCATGGACCTCAAATCGCTCGTTGATCCGATCGTGGCGCTGGCCGAAGATGCCGGCCGCGCAATCCTCGAAGTCTACTCCACGGACTTTGCGGTGCAAACGAAGGACGACGAATCGCCGCTCACCCAGGCAGACCTCGCTTCCCATCGGTGGATCGATGCGGGACTGCGGTCACTAACGCCGGATCTGCCCATCATTTCCGAGGAGTCGGGACTCCCCGACTTCGAGGAACGCAGCCAGTGGCAACGTTACTGGATCGTGGACCCGCTCGATGGCACCAGGGAGTTCGTCAATCGCAACGGCGAGTTTACGGTCAACATCGCGCTGATCGAAGACGGCCGGCCGGTGCTCGGCGTCGTACACGTGCCAGTGATGAACCGCACCTACGTCGGCTGCAAAGGCATCGGCGCTCAGCGTCGTGACGCCGATGGCTCACCGTATGCCATCAGGGTCGTCGAGACCTGCGCCAGCCCGGCGCGCATCGTTGGCAGCCGCTCGCACCGCGGCGCCAGCCTCGATGCGTATCTCACCAACGTCGGCGATCACAACATGGTGCCGATGGGCAGCTCCCTGAAATTCTGCGTTGTCGCGGAGGGCGATGCCGACCTCTACCCCCGCCTCGGCCCGACGTCGGAGTGGGACACGGCGGCGGCCCAGGCCGTGGTCGAGCAGGCCGGCGGCAGCGTCGTGACACTCGACGGCAAGCCCATGAAATACAACACGAAAGCCGATATCCTGAACCCGCACTTCTTCGTTATCGGTGCGCGGGACCGCGACTGGTTGGCACTGCTGCCTGACAGCGAGTAGCATGGACTTATGTCCGACAAGGTAGATACTGAATGCTTTGCGCAGCTCGAGCGAATTCGTGAACTGCGGGTCAGTCACAGGGACCTCGACTACCTGATCGATCGCTTGCAGGAAGACCCCATGGTCGACCAGCTGCGGATTCGCAGGCTCAAGAAGCGCAAGCTGCTCCTCAAGGACATGATCGCCGCCCTCGAGAGCGAACTGATTCCGGATATGGATGCCTAGCACCCAATTTCAGTCGACGTAACTCCAACTATTCACCTGGCCGCGCCACGCGCCGTCAGACCCCTTGACCCAGACCTTGAACCAGCGACTTGTTCCCTGGCCGATAGAGCGATCGGGCAAGGTGTAGGTCGCGTCGCACATTCCTCGCGACCATGCCATATCGCCGGCGGCAGACAGCTCAATGTGCTCCTGCCGGCAATCCAGTGCGAACGCGGGATCACCAAACGATCGCAAGTAATACTGAGTCACGGCATCACGCCCCACGAGAGGCGCGGTGTCCGCTGGCACGAAGTAGGGATCATCAGCGAGAAATTCTGACCACTGCTCGATGTCCCTGGCGTTTGCCGCTACGACCCAGGCTTCATATGCCGCATCAATCTTCCGTTCTTCGTCAGCATGCTCGGTCTCGGAACCGTCGCCGATCGTATTGTAATCCGCGCGCATCAGGAAACTGAATTCGGCAAAGCGGAACTCGACGTTGCCGTCACCGACGTCCGTCGCATCCGCTTCTCCCGCGAGAATTTGTCCCAGGTAATCCTGCAGCTTCACCAGTAATTGCGGCTCCGCGCGCGGCGTGTTGTGTGCCGGAAATACTGCCGTCAGACCCGGCACCAGGGCTGCAAATTTCGCGACGGAGTCCCGGTAGGCCGGGAGGTCCGTCTCAGGAAAGAACAACCAGATGGGTCCCTCGTAAAAACTGTCGCCGGTCCACAGGTAGCCCTGCTCACGATCGAGCAAGGCGATCGCATCCGGCGTGTGCCCTGGCACATGCAGAACCTCGAGCTGCCGCCCACCGATATCGACCAGGTCCCCGTCCTCGATCGTCTCGGCGATCGAGAACGGTTTGATTTCATGTGAGTCCTGCGTGACGCCTTCAGGAAGCCCTTGGCACAGCGCATCCGCCGAGGCTTCCATCGCAACCGACTCATTCCGGATGCCATTGTTGCGTCGCAACGTGAACGGCAGCGAGATCGAAAGCACTTCATCGAATTCGTGATTGCCGCCGATATGGTCGATGTGGCTGTGCGAGTTGATAACGCGTACGGGTAGCGCTGTCAGCTTCTCGACAATCGGGCGGATACGCGCGAGCCCGTTGCCGGTATCGAACAGCACGGCCGCCTCGTCGCCGAGGATCAGGTAGGAGATGACCTCCTGCCACTGGAACGGCTCGTAAATCGCGAACACGCCCTCCCCGACGGAATACACCTCGAACCAGTCCGTGCTGGCCGGGTGCCTGTCGAGGTTCGCATAGGCCGGGCGTGGCAAACGATCGCAGAACGATTCGAGATCTGCTGCACTGGCGGGCCCGCCATCCATAGCTTCGGTGCTTCCGCCGTCGCCGCATCCGGCCAGCAGTACGACACCAAGCAACAAGAACCTCACCATCGTATTCTCCGCTATCGCTGTGCTACCGGGCGCCGCCGCCATAACAGGAACAGCGCCGGAATCACCGCCAGTGTGAGCACGGTTGCACTGACCATACCACCGACCATGGGCGCGGCGATGCGGCGCATCACCTCCGACCCTGTCCCCGAACCAAACATGATTGGCAGCAGGCCGCCGATCGTCGCGGCCACCGTCATGATGACTGGCCGAATGCGCAGCAAAGCACCCTCGACAACGGCATCGCGAACGTCTTCGAAGGACCGCGGCTCACGCCGCCTCATTGCCTGGTTCAGATAGACCAGCATGACCACACCGATCTCGACCGCAACACCCGCGAGCGCAATGAACCCGACACCAACAGCGACAGACAGCTCATAGCCCAGCAGGTACAACAGCCACAGACCGCCAACCAGCGCGAGCGGCAAGGTCCCCATGACGATAGCGACTTCGGCGAATCGGCCGAAGTTAATAAACAGCAGCAGGACGATCACGGCCAGTGTAATCGGGCCGACGACCGCGAGGCGCTCCTGCGCGCGCACCATGTACTCGTATTGCCCCGACCAGTCCAGCGAGTACCCTGCCGGCAGTTCGAGCGAGTTCGCGACGACGCGCTGCGCTTCGGCAACGTAGGAGCCGAGATCGCGATCCGTGATGTCCACGTACGTCCAGCCGTTTGGCCGCGCGTTCTCGCTCTTGATGACGGGCGGTCCATCGACGACCCGCACATCGGCAACATCAGCCAGCGCGATGCGGGCGCCGTTCGGTGTAACGATCGGCAGCAGTCGCAATTGTTGCACCGAGTCGCGCACGCGCTGCGGATAGCGCACATTCACCGGGTAGCGCTCCAGGCCTTCCACCGTGCGGGTCACGTTCATGCCCCCAACCGCCGAGCGGATGATGTCCTGCACGTCGGCGATATTGAGTCCGAAACGGGACGCACGCTCCCTGTCGATGTCCACATCGACATAGCGGCCACCGGCCACGCGTTCCGAGTAAACGGAGGCTGTGCCCGGCACATCGGCGAGTATTGCTTCGAGCTGACGGCCGATACTCTGGATCACTTCGAGATCGGGACCGGCAACCTTGACGCCCACCGGGGTCTTGATGCCGGTCGCCAACATGTCGATACGTGTCTTGATCGGCATGACCCACGCGTTGGTCAGCCCGGTGTATTGCACGGCTTTATCGAGTTCGGCACGCAAACCCTCCGGGGTCATTCCATCGCGCCACTCCGAACGCGGCTTCAGCTGAATGACCGTTTCGATCATCGTCAACGGCGCCGGATCTGTCGCCGTCTCAGCGCGGCCGATCTTGCCGAATACCTGCTTCACTTCGGGGACGCTTTTGATCATCTTGTCAGTGTGCTGCAGAATCTCACGCGCCTTATCAACTGAGACACCAGGATAAGTCGTCGGCATATACATGAGATCGCCTTCGTCGAGTGGCGGCATAAATTCCGAGCCGAGACGCGATACCGGCCATAGCCCAACGACGAGAATTGCAGCAGCGATCACGAGCGTCGCAACCGGAGCACGCACGACGGCGTTGATCAACGGCCGATACGCGGCGATCAATGCCCGGTTAACCGGGTTCTTGCCTTCATGGATGACCTTGCCACGTATGAAGTAGCCCATCAGCACGGGCACGAGCGTGATCGAGATTCCGGCTGCTGCAGCCATTGCGTAGGTCTTGGTGAACGCAAGCGGCGCGAACAGGCGGCCTTCCTGCGCTTCGAGGGTGAACACGGGCAGAAAGCTCAACGTGATGATCAACAACGAAAAGAATAGCGGCGGACCGACCTCCGCTGCGGCGTCACCGATGATGCGCCAGCGATTCTTCTCGTTCAGCGCCTCCTTCTCGATGTGCTTGTGCACGTTCTCGATCATGACGATGGCCGAATCGACCATTGCGCCGATTGCGATCGCGATACCGCCAAGCGACATGATGTTGGCATTGATGCCCTGCGCACGCATAACGATAAAGGCGACGAGCACGCCGAGCGGCAAACTCAGCACGATGACCGCCGACGAGCGTAAGTGGAACAGGAACAGCGCACAGACAAGCGCTACGACAATGAACTCCTTGACCAGCGTACTCTTGAGCGTGTCGACGGAACGCTCGATGAGTTCGGAACGGTCGTAGGTCGTCACGATTTCGACACCCTCGGGCAGACTCTTCTGCAGTTCCGCAAGCCGCGCCTTGACGCCATCAATCGTGCGCGATGCATTTTCGCCCCAGCGCATGACGACAACCGCGCCTACGACCTCGCCTTCACCATCGAGATCTGCGATGCCGCGCCGCATCTGCGGGCCGATACGGATATCGGCAACGTCGGCCAACACGAGCGGCGTGCCCCGCTCGTTGACGCCAAGCGGAATCGCCTGCAAATCCTCAATCCCCTGCAGGTAGCCGCTGGCACGCACCATGTACTCGGCCTCGCCCATCTCGACTACGGAGCCACCTGTTTCCGCATTGCCGGCACGGATAGCGCTTTTCAGCTCAGTCAGCGTAACGCCGAACGCGCGCAGCTTGTCCGGGTCGACTACGACCTGGTACTGGCGCACCATGCCGCCGATCGTCGCCACCTCGGCGACACCGGGTACGGTCTTCAGCTCGTACTTCAGGAACCAGTCCTGCAGGCTGCGCAGCTCGGCGAGATCGTGTCCGCCAGTACGATCAACGAGCGCGTACTGGAATACCCAGCCTACGCCGGTCGCATCCGGTCCGAGGGACGAGGTCGCCGCCTCCGGCAAGCTGGCTGATGCCTGGTTAAGGTACTCGAGCACGCGTGAGCGGGCCCAGTACAGGTCGGTACCGTCTTCGAAAATCACGTAGACATAAGAGTCTCCAAAGAACGAGTAGCCACGCACCGTCACGGACTTCGGCACGGACAGCATTGCCGTTGTCAGTGGGTAGGTGACCTGGTCTTCAACAACCTGGGGCGCCTGGCCCGGGTAGGTCGTCTTGATAATGACCTGTACATCCGACAGGTCAGGCAACGCATCGACCGGCGTTTGCCGAACCGCGTAAGAACCGGCTGCCGCAATGATTAACGATGCGGTAACGACGAGGACGCGGTTGCGAATCGACCAGCGAATCAGTGCTGCAATCACTGCGACGTCTCCATGCGACCGAGCGCGCTGTCGATGTTGGATTCGGAGTCAATCAGGAACTGCGCGGACGTGACCACCCGTTCGCCTTCCTGCAATCCGCGCCTGATCGCGACGCGATCGCCCGACTCGATGCCGACCAGCACTTTACGCGACTCGAACAGGCCAGCGTCCGTTTCGACAACCACGCGATTCGAGGAACCGCCGCGTATCACGGCCTCGCGCGGCACATGGACGATGTTGTCGATCGGCGCGCCATCGATGACCACGCGCGCAAACATGTTTGGCAACAGTCGCGCGCCCTCGTTATCGAAGCGCAAACGCACCTTGAGCGTGCGCGTCTTCGGATCGAGCTCCGGATTAACGTAGTCAACCGTACCGCTCAGCACCATGCCCGGCAGGTAGTCGAGCTCGACGCTTGCAGACTGGCCCGGCGCGACCCATGCGGACTGCCGCTCGAAGACTTCGGCCACGACCCAGACCTTGTCGAGTTGCGCTACGGACATGACCTCGGTAGCTGGGGTGACGAACATGCCCTCGCGAACGCCGAGATGGGCGATCACGCCATCGGTTTCTGCGTAAACGCGAATCAGGCGGCTCGCAGTGCGCTCGCGATCGAGGCGTTCGATTTCGCGCGACGTCACGCCGAGCGCCACGAGGCGATCGCGCGAGGCGCTTTGCAGCCCTGCGTTGCTGCTCGATAGCGCGGCGAGGTATTCCTGTTGCGCATTCACAAGCGTCGGTGAGTACAGCTCGAAAAGCAGTTGGCCCTTCGTTACCGGATCGCCGCTCGCCGTGGTCGCGAGTTTCTCGATCCAGCCGTCGACGCGGGTGTGCACATGCTGCAGCGTGTCCTCGTCGTAACCGATGTAGCCAACCGTCTCGATGCGGCGGGGCAAGGTGCCGCGTTCGGCAACCGCGGTACGCACGCCGAGATTGTTGACGAGCACGGGATCGATCTTCACAACACCGGGCTTGCTTGCCGCCTCGTCGGCGTACACGGGCACCAGGTCCATGCCCATCGGCGACTTGCCAGGCTCGTCGCGGCGATAGTTTGCGTCCATGGGAGCGACCCAGTAGAGAATTTCGCGCTCGGCGCTCATGGCCGCCTCGCCGCCATCGGGCACCGCGGTAGAACGACCGACGATGAGGCCGATTATGAGTGCTGCCGCAATGGCAGCTGCTACCAATAGTTTCTTCATTACTGCAGACCTCCGAGGTTGGCGAGCGCGGCATAACTGCGCGCCCGTTCAACCTGCAGGCGAATATGTTCGAGTCGGGTGTTGAGATCGTCAATGGACGATCGCATGACATCGGCGAAATCGCCGGCATCGCTCTGGTAGGCCAGCAAAGCTGCCTGCGCCTGCCCTTCCGACAACTCGAGAATCTCCATTTCGTAGAGCGCGAGTCGGCGTGTCAGGTCAAGCCAGCGCGCATACTCGGCGTCGAGTTCGCTGGTGAGGCGCGCACTCAGCTCAAGCTGAGCATTTTGCGCTGCGCGCCGTTCACCGAGCGCGGCGGCAAGCTTGCGGTCCTGGCGATTTTCACTAAACAGAGGCAGGTCGACGGTCACCGACAGACTTACGAAGTCGGAGCGCGGCGCACCATTGGGTAGATACCCCTCGCGGTACCCGTAGCCAAGATCGAGCGCCCAGCCCGGTTTGCGCTTCTCTTCGGCAACCCGGACGGCCGCCTGCTGCGCATTGATCTTTGCATCCGCCGCCGCGAGTGCGGGATGCGTCGCGAGGCCCTCGCGCAATATTGCGATATCCGGCAGCGCCTCCCAGTCCGGTAGTTTGAGCGCAATCGGTCGATAGGCGTCCTGCCCCAGCCAGCGTGACAGCGAGGCCTGCGCTTCTGATCGGGTACGGCCGATATCGATCAGGCGATCATCGAGTCGGCTTAGTTCGAGTTCTGCTCGCAGGACATCGTGTTGTGATTTACGCCCGACCGAATACAGCGAACGTGTGATCGCGACCAGGTCAGCGAACAATGGCCGTGATTCATTAACGAGCGCCCATGAAACCTGTGCGAAGTAAGCGTCCAGCCAGCTTTGACGTACTGCGGTGAGCACCTCGCGTTGCCGAGCGGCCGCCTCGTAGCCGAAGGAATTTGCCTGTGCGCGCAACCGCTGTGCTCCCGACTCACGCGCACGCGGAAACGCCTGGCGTACGCCGAGTTGCGCTTGAGTCATTCCCTCGGCGCTGAAACCGCCGCCATCGAGCGGGTAGTTTGCAAGGCCAATACGCAACGTCGGGTCGGGCAATTGCGCCGCTACAACAGCCAGCTCTTCCGCAGCCTCGGAGCGCGCCAACAAAGCTGCCTGACCCGGTTCACCGGCGATCGCGATGTCTTCGGCTTCGGCCAGGGTCAGCACCGTGCGCTGTTGCGCGGCGCCAGGGGATGTCCACGACATGAGCGCCGCAAACGTGAAAACGATGAACTGCACGGGCATTCGCCCGTTCTTTAAAAACATGAAACCAACTCCTGCTGCTAAACCAAAAAGGGCTTGTCAGTCAGGGTTGGCTAATCCAGGTACACGCAGAAGAGCTTGTTGAGATCGGGACTCGTGTCCGGATCGGGCGGCGGACCCGTAGCGTCGACATGATGACCGATGGGCGCGATACCGCAGGGCAAGTCGACCGGAGCAGGGGCTGTCTCGAAACTACCAGGTTTATCGTTCTCGAAGTTTCCGGTACGCGCGTCAACGCTGGCATCAGCAAGCTCGCAGCAGTCGGAGGTATCGAGATCGAGTTCGGGCGGGCAACAATCATGCCCTTCCTCGACGACTTCGATCGCCATCGAGCACGGTATCATTGCGATATTCAGGAGCACGGCCAGCACCGCGACGGCCGCGAAGCGCGACGTACGGAAGCGGCTGCTTTGTGCAAATGCCTGAATCATAGGGTCTTTCTAGTCTTTTCGGGGCCATGTTGCAAGCAACCGACCCACGTTTTTGCCTAGTCCGTAGGCGTCAGTGACAGGATACTGTGGCGGATTTCCTCACCGAGCACGAGGCGGGCGTCCGCACCGATTGACTGGATGTTGTCGTCAAACTCGATCAGCCCATCTGAGTTGCGCCGCAATACCTCGAGTTCCTGCAACGTCTTGATGAAGTCGTGGAACAGCGTCTTGTTGAAGAAATCCGGCGAGTGCAGGCCGTAAATCATCGACAGGCGCTCAGCGCTTTGTTGGCACATGGTCTCGAGTCGAGCCCGTGATAATTTGCCCGAACCGTTACTGACCAACACCGCGATGACGAGGTAGAAGCGCTGCAACATGGGCACCATGGATTGCCCCAACATCAATAGCTGAAATGCCTTGGCCGAGCCCGCAGGCGGCCGCACCAGCGTCTTGTTGCGGCGACCGTAGCTCAGGATGCCGAGATCGACGAGCGCGCGAATAGCCTCGCTCGTTACTTCATCGACATCGTCGTCATCCCATTTCAGACACAACTCTTTCTTCATGAATGGGTAGATCAACCCGACCAGGCGCTGCAGTTCACTGTGCTCGAGTTCAGTTCCCTGGATGAAACAGCATGCGACGCAGGCCGGCATCGCAAGCAGGTGCGTGATGTTGTTGCGGAAGTAGGTCATCAGAACGGCGGTGCGTTCTTCCATGTGCACCATGTCGCCCATCGGGTGCGACGTGCGGCTGATGACGTCCAGTTTTTCGCCGTGCTCGATGATTTCGTCGGGCGTAAAATCGGGCAGCGTCACAAGATCGGAATACTCGAAGCGCTTCAACAGATCGAGGCTCAGTTGCAGCTGTCGACGCAGCTCATCGATGCCGATCTTCTGCTTGGGCATCGCCAACAAGGCATATGCCAGCAGCGAGTTCGGCGTAACCGCGGCAGCCGAATTGATGTTCTGCATGATCTGCGAGCCGACCTCATCGACCACGTCTCCCAGCCACGGCGGTCGCTCGCCATTTTCGGGTTCATAGTCGCGCCAGGGTTGATGATTGCGATCGAGTATCGGCTCGAGCTCGATCGGCTCCGCAAAATTCACCCAGACCTTGCCGAAATTTTCGCGTAACGACTTGATGCTGCGGACCAGGCCACCGAGCGATTCCTTCTGTTTCTCCGCGCCGCCGAGTTCGCTGATGAAAGCCTGTCCTTCAATGAGCTTCTCGTAACCGAAATAGACCGGCACGAATACGATCGGCCGTTGCGGGTTAGTCACGTACGCATTGATCGTCATCGCCAGCATGCCGCCCTTTGGCGCCAGCAGGCGACCTGTGCGGCTGCGGCCACCCTCGATGAAATACTCCATCGAGTAGCCTTTGCCCAGGACCTCCTGGATGTAGGCGTCGAACACTGCTGCATACAGACGATTGCCCTTGAAGCTGCGCCGCAGGAAGAACGCGCCGCCGCGCCGCAGGATGCCGCCGACGACGGGCAGGTTCAGGTTGATGCCCGCGGCGATGTGCGGCAGGTGCAGACCTTCTTCATAGGTCACGTAACCAAGCAGCAGGTAGTCGAAGTGACTACGGTGGCAAGGCACGTAAATCACTTCCTTGTCGTTGGCAACCTCGTGGAGTTTCTCAGCATGATTAAGTTCGATGCCGTCATACACCTGCTGCCATAACCAACGCAGCAGCCGAACCAGAACGCGAATCGTCGGGTACGAAATATCCGCCGCAATCTCAAGTGCGTATTTTTGGGCTTTGCGCCTCGTGACTTCCTGTTGCCGAAAGTCGTCGCCCGCTTCGGCGAGAATCACGCGTCGCACATTGGGTTTACGCAGCACCTGGTTGATCAGCGTGCGTCGATGTGACAAGTCTGGGCCGACCGTAGCAATACGGCGTTGTCGGAAATGCACACGCAGGATGCGCGCAACCTTACGATACGCGATGCCCGTTTCCTTGCCTTCGACTTCGAGCGAACGCAGCGGCAATGCATGACTGAAGCGCAACAGCGTATTACGGCCGTGCACGAGCGTCGTGAAGAACTTGCGGGTACGGCCGATCGGCTCCCAGTTCTCGGAGAACAGCAGTTTGACGAACGAGCGCTCCTTCTCAGGCGAGCGGCCCCAGTAGAACGACACCGGAATCAACAGCAGTTCCTTGCCGCCCTCGTCGGCCGCTTCGACCAGTCTTTTCAGGCGTTGCGAACCAAACGTACGGGGATGACGAACCAGGAGTCCCTGCATGCGACGCAAAACGACGAAGCGACGGCGTTCCTTGTTGCCGCAGAATTCGAACGGTTCAGTCGGTGACGGCATGCCATGGACGGCGCAGGCGCGCTCGAGCGCCAGGACGTCGGCAAGTCCGCCGGATTCGAGGACGTAACAGACCTCGGCCTCACTGTCGGTGATGTATTCGGCCGGCGCCTCCGGGTGAATTGTCGGACGCGCCCAGATCGCAAAGATCTTGCCGGCCAACCAGTACAGCGGCCTGAGGATGTAGCCTGCGATATGCATGGCGGACAAGTCTACCCAAAAACCGGTTCTGTGACCGGCTTCGTTGGTCAAGTATCTGTTTTGAGGGACAATTCACACTTATTCATCCGTCTTCCAAGAGCTGCCTAATGAAAAACCTGATCGTTCTCGCCATCATCGTCGGTGTTGTCGGCTACTTCGGGTCGAAATGGCTGCTGCATAACAGGGTCGAAAAAGCTGTCGATACGGCCGTCATCATGTCCTCGCCGTTCGTGAAGATCGAGTACGACGGCGTCAGTTCGACCATGACGGGCGAACTCACGATTGACGGCGTCACGGCGTACATCACCGGTTTTGCCGACCCGATCTATGTCGACCATATCGGCATCGACACGAACAGCTACTTCAGCCTGCTCGCCCTCGCCGATATTCGCGAGAACGTCGGCTCGCCGGACGAGGTGATCCCGGAGTCATTCGGTTTCCTTGTCGAAGGTGTCCGCATGCGCGTCAGCGCCGACTACTTCAAGCGTGCGTATATCGAATCGGTCAGCGATATCAGCAAGGAAGCGCGCGACGAAGATGGCGCACGCTGCACGGGCAAGTATGGCTTCTCTCCGGATGCGCTGCAGAAACTCGGTTTCAACGAGCAGGTCGTGTCGCTGAGCGCGCACTTTCGTCGTGGCCAGGGCGACTACTCCGTCGAGTTCGCCTCACTCATCGATGACATGTGGGCAATCGACGCGAACCTGACGCTTGCGGGCGATATGGTCACCGAGTTGGCGAAAGGACCGCGCTACCGTCCGCGCCTGAAGGAGGCGCGTATCGAGATTGAGGATCTCGAATTCAATGAGCGCGTCGCGACCTACTGCGGCCGACTCGGTTTGTCCGATGAAGAGACGCTGACAGCACAGATGGATAAATTGCGTTACATGGGCGAAGAGTACGGCGTGATCTTCGACGAATACGTCGTCGAACCGTACAAGGAATTCATCAGCGGCAAGACCACACTGGTGGTTACCGCGAAGCCGCGCGAGCCGATCGCGATGAGCCAGATCGACCTGTACGCACCCGCTGACGTACCCGCCTTGCTGGACCTCAAGGCCGAAGCGCTCTGATTCCGCGCGCTATACTCGGCGCATGAAAATAATCCCCGGCGCACTCATCGCGCTCTTGTTGGCGTGTTCGGCTAATGCCGAAGACAGCATATTCATCCAGGTGCTCGGCATCGCCCAGGACGCCGGCATGCCGCAGACCAACTGCTATCGGCCGCATTGCATGCGCGCGTGGGAGGACCCGGCGCAGCGTCGCATGGCCTCGTCAATTGCAGTTGTCGACCGCGCCGCAAGGAAGAAATACCTGTTCGATGCAACGCCCGACATGCGCGAGCAACTCTATGAGTTGCATCGGGCAGCGCCCGATGGTGAGTACGTGCTCGACGGAGTATTCCTGACACACGCGCACATGGGCCATTACACCGGTCTCATGCATTTCGGCCGTGAATCTGCCGGAACGCACGGCGTGCCCGTTTACGCGATGCCCCGGATGAAGGCCTACCTTGAATCGAACGGACCCTGGGATCAATTGGTTCGCCTCGAGAACATTGATCTGGTCGAGGCCGCACATGAGCAATCGATCGAACTCGGCGACCAACTGACCGTTACGCCCTTCCTGGTTCCGCACCGCGACGAATATTCGGAAACCGTTGGCTTTCGGATAACGGGCCCAAACAGGTCGGCGGTTTTCATTCCGGACATCGACAAGTGGGAAATGTGGGACGTCGACATTCGCGACGTGGTGCGCTCAGTCGACTATGCGTTACTGGACGCGACATTCTATGCAGACGGCGAACTCGGCGGACGCGACATGAGCAAGATCAAGCATCCGTTCGTCTCTGAAAGCATGGCGCTGTTCGACGACCTCAGCGCAGAAGATAGGGGGCGCGTGATCTTCATTCACATGAATCACACGAACCCCCTGATGCACGATGGCAGTGAGGCGCAGGCCGAAGTGTTACGGCGCGGGTATCGCTACGCACACGAGGGCATGCGCCTGGAACTCTGACCTAGTCGTCGATCGCGTCTTCGATTTTCTTGAGTTCTTCGTCAACGGCTTCCTTGTTCTCCTCAAGAACCGCGCCGACGTTTTCGGCCGCTTCCTGGGTTGCGTTGATCGTGTCGGCAACTTCATCCCCGATCGTGTTCGCGCTTTCCTCGACCGCGTCAGCAGCATCCTGCACATCCGCGGCAACGTCTTCAGCCGTTGCGCTGTCGGAACCACCCGACTCGCCGCCACCGCAGGCGACAAGGAACAGACTCGTAGCGAGTAATATCCAGTATTTCATGACTTAACCTCCCAGTTTGTTATTCAGCCCTAAGCATTTCTATAAAGCGACGCAGGTACTCGTTGATGGCGACGATGTTCGCAGTCAGGCGATGATCGCCATCGACGATGTGCAGCGTGGCCGCACAGTTTCTTGCGAAACGAATACTGTTGTCGATCGGCACAATGTCATCATGCCAACCGTGCACGATGCAAATCGGCATTTTTGGCGGCTCTGGTGTCAGGTGCTCATGGCCTTCCATGTAGTAAGCGGGGGCCAGCACGAACAGGCCTGCGGCACCGACCTGCTCGGCCGCAGCGGTTGCGACGTGACCGCCCATACTTGAGCCCACCAGCACGAGCTGGTCGCTGATGTCCGCACATTCGCGTATGCATTTCTCAACGCGTTCGGTCGGGTCGGCGATCCCCTGGTAGTCGATGCTGTCAGCCTGGCAGCCCATGCCGCGCACCAGCTCGGCCATGGCGCGAATCTTGGTGCCCCACGGCCCGCTCTCCTGGCCATGCGAAAAAATCACCGTCGTCATACGAGTATTCCTTCTCCGGTATCACATAAATCTTCAAGATGGCGGGCCAGTAACCAGATGCGGTCCTGGCCCCAGACGACATAGTCGCCGATGCACATTGTCGGCACGCCCCAGCTACCGAGCGACAGCATGAGCTGCCGATCCTCGGCCTCGGATTCGCGCCAGCTGTCGTCCTCAAGCGCAAGCTTCACCTCGGGCCAGAACAGCCCGGTCTTCGCCGTGATGCGGCGTAACCCATCGTCGGTCGCGGCATTCACAGCATTGCCCCAGATCTGGCGCGCGGCATCGAGCACGAACTCGCGCTCGCGCTTTTCCTGGCGTGCATAGTTGAACACGGCATGGCAGCGCTCGACCGCATCGCCGACCGGGTCTTCGATCTTGCCAAACGATACGCCGTGCACCTCTGCCTCACGCATGGCGTCGCGCACTATGTAGCGAATCTTGCGCGACGGTACCGGCAGGCCGCGCATTACCATCGGCAACACCGGCCGCACGATCAGCTCGAGCCCGAACGCATCCGCGAGTTCGTAAACGCGATCGAGACAGAGCTGCGAATACGGGCTGCGGAACGAATAGAACAACTCGAGCGCCGGCAGCTCCTGCGCCGCGGCCGGCGGGCGGATCGGCAGGTCGACACGCATGGCCTGCCGGATCGATGCCAGCCGCGCGTTACTGTCTTCTGCGCGCGCCACGTCGAGCTCATCGAGTCGCGTCATCAGGTGCTGCAGACGATCGACGCCCCAGTACCACTCGCCACCGTAGTGCAGCATCGCGCTGTCGTAGTGGCCGAGATCGTCCAGGCGCTTCTGTGCCTCTTCGATAACTTTGTCGGCGGCACCGCCGGTAGCGGTAGCGGCACGACGTGAGACCGCTTCCGCGTCACCGCGCCAGTAAAGCTCCAGGGCCTCCAGAACATCGTCCGCAAAATCATCCTCCATCGCTCGCGACGCCAGTTCATCGAGCAATGCGCGGCGATGCTCGACTGGCGGCGTGGCGCGTTTGTCGAGAAACGGCACGCCGAGTTCGGCAGCCAGGCGCGTGCAATCTGTGACGGCGTACTCGGCCAGCATTTCGGGCATCGGACGGTAGTCTCCACCAAGCGCCTCGGACAGGTGCACGCGCAACTCAATGTCGTAATGGTCGGCCAGCGCGGGCAGGTAGCGAGCGAGCAGGTATGAGTACGGATCATCGAGCTGCAGGAATGCGGAGACGACATGCGCGCTGCCCGTCACGCGCCGTTTCAGCTCGCTCGACGAGCGCTGCAGACGGCGCGCCGGGTCACTGATATACGCATTCAGCAATCGGGATCGCAATCGGTCACGGACACTCATTCTTCATCCCACATGGACGAGGGTTTCCAGAGCAGCTCATCGAGATCAGGTTGCCAGCGGTACTTGTTCATGTCGACCTTGCCGTTGAGCATGACGACACCTTCATCGGCAAGGCGGTCGCGTTGGCGCCGGAACCCGCGGCTGTTGGGATCGAACGCACTCTTGCCGGAGGATTGCACGACCCGGTGCCACGGCAGTTCGAGCCCTTTCGGCGTATGCCGCAGCGCATAACCGACCTGGCGTGCACCGCGTGGGATACCCGCGACCTCGGCAACCTGACCGTAGTTTGCAACGCAGCCGGGAGGAATCTCGGCGATGGTCTCCCAGATGCGACGCATGCGTGTTTCGCGGTCCATCTACTTCAATCCGAGGCGCGCCTGGATTTCGCGCTTGGCGTCGCTCAGGACCGTATCGCGATCGAGCGAATCGAGAATGTCCTTGACCACGCGCTTGGGTCCTCCCTCGCCCCATGACTTGCCTTCAGCCAGGTATTCCGCCGCGGCCTGTCCGACAAGGTAAGTGCTGTAGTACGCGATAGCGCCCTGTGCGCCCGCGGTCAGGATCGTCGACAAACCGAGCGTGCCAACCTTGAGCGCGCTCGAGACGAGATGCAGCGCCCAGACCGTCGTCATCAAGGCGGCGGACTCAGCGACGATGACCTTGACGATCGAGCCGGCCTCTTTGCGGCTCAGCGGCAGGTCGTAAACCTTCGACAGATGGACCACCATGCCGACATCGATGAACGCCGCGGCGAACAGGTCGGCAACCGGCACCGGGTTGAGCGCGACTGCGACGCCTTTGCCGATGCAGTACGTGCGCACCAGCTTGTCGCCGAGCTCGCGGCGTGCTGCAAGAATGCGACGCCCGACCTGGTCCGACAGGTCTGCAGCAAACAGGCTGGCATTCAGCGCTGCCAGGGTTTTGCCTTCGGCTTCGAGGATGTCCCAGAGCTTGAGTTTCAACGCAGCGATATCGGGCGCGCGTTCGCGCTCGCGCGCCACCTCGTTGCCATCGGCATCTATCTCCACGACGGTTTGCGGACGCGGCTGCGCGGCCGCTTCGAGAACGTGCGCAGGGTCGATCTGTCCGTTGGTCTTGGCGCGAATCGATGCCAGCAGGGCCGCGCGTTCTTCGCTTGTATACAGGTCGGCCTTGTTGAGGACGACGATGACGGGACGGCCCTGCGAGAGCACCGCTTTGAGTGCGTCGAGCTCGGTCTCGGTGATGTCACCATCAAGCACGAAAATCACGAGATCGGAGCGTCCGGCGACTTCCTTCGCCATGGCCTCACGGTCTTCACCGCCAGCCTCATCGAGACCCGGCGTGTCGATCAGGTAGACGCCACCCGCCTCTTCCTCGGCCCACGCCTCCATCGCGGAGAACCGTGTTTCGCCATGCAACGGGCTCACCGAGAAACGCGGCTCACCGATCAGTGCGTTAAGCAGGGACGACTTGCCTGTGCTAACGCGGCCAAACACCGACAGGTGCAGATGACCATGCTCGATTTTGTCGAGCATCGCCTGCACGGCTTCGTAGTCATGCGACAACGCTTCGCGGACGCCGGCGGGAAGGCGCTTGTCGTGGACGAGTTCGCGCAGGCTCTCGCGCGCGAGCCCGAGATGATCCTCGTCCGGGGCGCCGCTGCCCTCAGCCCTGTCTTTCTTCCAGGGCCATCTTGGCAATGCGTCGAACGCCCGCTTCCAGATACTCACTGATGCCTTCCTCGAATTCCTTCGCGGCCACTTCGGGTAGCAGCTCGCCATGCTTCGACAATGTCAGCACGAGGCTGCGCCCGAGCGCATCGAAAATCAAACCGTAGGCGACGGCATGCACGAAACCGCCAGCGACCGTGCCAATACCGGGAAATGCCTTGAGACCATTGCCCGCGACGGCCAGGGACAGTGGCAGCGCGCGGCCAACCCGACTCTGGCTGAGATTGAGAAACTCCTCGATGTCGAGGTCGCGCGGCGCGGCGCCGTAGAGCTTGCACAGTTCCTGCGTCATCGTCGTGCCGATATAGCCCTGGATAAGGATATCCGTACCCGGGCTGATTGCCGCAAGCGCACCGATAATGGCTTTACGGGTCGAGTTGCGAATTATCTGTTCGGAACGTTGCAGTCGATATGCGCCCTCGGCCTCGGCCAGGCGCGTCGCCGCGAGCTGGAACACCGCGCGTTCGCGACGCGCATCCAGCGACCCGCCCTCGTTTTCGAGGAGTCGATTCAGCGCGACAACCAGCACACCGATATCCGCCGGACGCTGGCGGCGGACCGTTTCCTCGCCGCCGTCCGCGCCGCGTTCGATGACATCGACTTCGCCGCCGGCGGTCACGGCGACAACATGATCCCGTTCGACCTTGCCACCAATGCCATCGACGCGCTCAAGCAGTTTTTGCATCAACGCGGCCTGCTCTTCCGCCGAGTAGCGGTCGGCTTTGTTCAGCACGAGTATGAGCGGCTTGTCGAATACCAGCAGCGCCCTGACGGATTCCAGCTCTGGTCGGGTCAGGTCGCTATCGCAGACGAATAGAACAACGTTCGCGCGTTGTGCTTCTTCTGTCGCGACGTCGGTCAGGCCTTCCTCTGTGCCGCCGATGCCCGGAACGTCGGTCAGAAGGATTTCGTTGCCGCCATCGTCACGCCAGCGGTAGTGACGAATGTCGTCGGTCGAGCCGCCGACCACATCGACGACGACGTCGGCTTCGGGTACGAGCGTACGTATCAGCGAGCTCTTGCCCGAGCTGATTTCACCGAAGAAGCATAGATGGATGTCGTTGCCGCGCGACGCGAGCTCCTTGAGCTCGGCCTGGGCCTCGCTAACATCGACGCCGGCGGCCTCCGCCTCGCGCATGCGCTCCTCGATATCGACCTTGGTCAGGGGTGCGGCGGTGACTTTTTTTTCGGGCGCGATCTTGCGGCGCACAACCAGGCGCCAGATCAGCCACAGGGCCGTGACGCCGAGCAACAGCATGACGCCGACATACGCATAGAGCAGCGCCGGGGGACCGGCCCGCAGCCGGTCCCACACGTTCAGCGCAGATTCCGAAATGAACAGCAGTGCACCCGTCGCGATAACAAACACGAGCAGGACGACGACTGCGATCGCAACACGTATGAACCTGTCTAGCTTCATATTGGGGACAGTTTACTTAATTGCTCGCCATGTGCGCCGCAACAATTAGGGTCACTGTCCCCTTTTTGGCTCAGAGCTGCGCTTCCACCCAGCGATCGATCTTGGCCTCGAGCAGCGACAGCGGCATGGCGCCGTCCTTGAGAACCTGCGTATGGAAGTCCTTCACGTCGAACTTGTCGCCAAGGCGTTCCTCAGCTTTATCGCGAATCGCCCGGATCTTGATCTGGCCGACCTTGTAAGCAAGCGCCTGGCCCGGAATCGCCATGAAGCGCTCCGCCTCGGATACGGCGCGCGCCTCGGCCACGGCCGAGTTCGCGTACATGTAGTCGAGGACCTGTTGGCGCGTCCACCCTTTGGCGTGAATGCCAGTATCGACGACGAGTCTGATTGACCGCCACAGCTCGGCATTGAGTCCGCCAAAGTACTGGTAGGGGTCGGTGTAGACACCGATCTCCTTGCCGAGCGACTCCGCGTACAGGCCCCAGCCTTCGATGAATGCCGTAAAGCCGCCGAAACGACGGAAACCTGGCAGGTCTTCATTTTCGCGCTGGATCATGATCTGGAAATGGTGCCCCGGGATCGCCTCATGCAGGTACAGAGATTCCATCGCCCAGCTTGGCCGCGCACTGAGATCGTAGGCGTTTGCGTAGAAAATGCCCGGGCGCGTGCCGTCCGGCGTGCCGGCGCTGTAAGAACCACCCGATGCCGACTTCTCGCGGAAGGGTTCGACGCGGCGCACTTCGAAATCGGTCTTCGGGAAGATCTCGAACAGGTCTTCGGCAAGCGTGTTGATGTGATCGGCCATGTCGCGATAGCCCTGGATCAGCTGCTCCGGCTCATCGAAGAAGAACTGCGGGTCCGTGTTGACATACTCGAAGAATTCCTCGAGTTCCCCGTCAAAACCAACCTCATCCATGACGCTCTGCATCTCGCCATGAATGCGCGCGACCTCGTCGATCCCGATCTGGTGAATCTCATCAGGCGTCAGGTCAGTCGTCGTGATACTGCGAACGTTGTAGGCGTACCAGTCGTCGCCATTCGGCAACGCGTACATACCGACCGTCTCGCGTGCAGCGCCAAGATACTCATCGCCGAGAAAGTTATTGAGGCGCGCGTAGGCGGGAATGATCGTGTTGGTGATCTTGTCTTCGTATGCAGCGGTCAGGCGCGCCCTGTCCTCGTCGCTGAAGTCCTCCGGCATGCTCTGTACCGGCTTGTAGAAAGCGCTCTCGGTGATGTCGTCCACGATTTGCGACTCGAGCTGGGGCACGAGTTTCTCGATCAGGATGCGCGGCTGCACGATGCCGTTCTGCATGCCTTCGCGCATGTTCGCGATCATCTGATCCGTGTTGCGTGCGAAATCATCGGCGCGGCTCAGGAAGTCTTCGTAGTCCTTGACCGTCTTGAACGGGTGCGCGCTGGCGCCACTGCCAAGCTGGACGAAAAAGGCCATGTTTGAACGGAACTGGTTCTCCGGCTGCATCCAGCCCGGGAACTGGTTGCCCTCGAGGGATTGTTCCCGCGCAACACGAAAGATGTCATAGCTGAGCTGGTCCTGGTAACCCAGCTGCTCGCGGTCGATCTCGAGCAGGCGTGCGAGAAATTCCTCGTCCATAGCTTGACTCGCGGCACGATACTCAGCGCTGTGGAAGTCACCGAGCCGATCGTTAAAGCGATTATCACCAATAAACGTGGCGTAGACCGGATTCATCTCGAGGCCGCGCTCGAAATGCTCGTCGAACAGCGCATGCAGTTGCGCACCGACGTCAACTGCTTCCGTAGCCGCAGCGTCAGGAGCCGGCTCTTCCTTGCCGCCGCAGGCGGCGATCAACGTTGCCGCGAGCAGCGCGGTAGCAAATCTGGCTTTCATCATGTCCCCCGGACAAAAAAAGGGGGCCATTCTATCAGTTCGGGGACAGTTAACCTATCTGAGATAAGTTAACTGTCCCCGAACTAACTCTTTGATTTTATTGGGGTGAAATACGCTATCTGGTCACTCATCTCAGTTAGGTTAACTGTCCCCGAACTAGACCATGAAACCGAGGTCGCGTTGGGCGAAGTTGCCGAGATTTGGTGCCACGACGTCGAGGTCGGCGTCCGGGATGCCGAACCAGCGTGCCAGCGTTGCTGCGTACTGGTCCGCTGACGTTGACGGGATGATGCGCCCGCCACCGACGTCTTCGGGACCACCGATCTGCAGCAGTGGATAGCTGCCATAGAGGTCCCCGCCCGCGACCGCGTCACCGACCACAAGCTGGTTGCCGGCCCAGGCATGGTCGGTGCCGTCGCCATTGGACGTCAGCGTGCGACCGAAGTCCGACTGCGTGAAAGTCGTGACCTTGTCCGAGATGCCAAGCTCGACCGTCGCGTTGTAGAACGAGGCGATCGCGTCCGAGATTCCGCCAAGCAGACCGGGCTGGTTCTGCACCTGGTCGTCGTGCGAATCGAAGCCACCCGTCGCAACGAAGAAGATCTGGCGCTGCATCTGCAGGTCATCGCGGGCTGCAATCAAGCGCGCCACCGTCCGCAGCTGGTTACCAAGCTGCGACTGCGGGAACTGCGTTGTGAGTGCCGGCACAGCGTCCAGCGCCGCGGTCACAGTATCCGCGGCGGCGATCGCACGACGCTGCACATCAGCAAAGCCGCGCTCGTAAATCGATCCGTACTCCGCATTCACGATGCGCAGAAACGCCTCGCGTTGCTCGTTCAGGATATCGCCCGGCATGCGCGAGAAACCTTCGAACTGGATCGGCCCATTCGGGCCCATCACATAGGCGACTGTCTCATCCGCAGACTGGAACAGGTTCGATCCGAACAGAGATGCATTCGTCGCCATCTGCTGGCCCGCGACACCGTCCCGCATCAGGTCGGCGATGCGACCCGCCCAGCCGGTCTTGCTCGGCACGTTGCCGCGCAGGGAAGTCCACTGGTCCTGCTGGTCGTTGTGCGAGAACAGCTGCGGCGGCAGCGTTACCGACCCCTGGAAGTACTGGTCCTTCGTCGTCGGCTCCACGAGCGGACCGACATTCGTCACCAGCGCGGCTGCGCCAGAGTCAAACAGCGTCTTTGTCGTCGCCATCGCCGGGTGCAGGCCGAAGTCCGGATTGCCCGAGGACGCGGGCGAGATCGGCAGCAGGTCGGCCTGCAACAAACCCATGTTCTGTCGCGATGCCGCGTACGCGTTGTACTCGGCCGTCGTATTCGGCACCAGCATGTTGAACGAATCATTGCCGCCGAACAGGAACACACAGACGAGCGCCTTGTAGTCCGTGAACGGTCCGGGACCGCCGACGACCTGCGAGTACGCAAGTCCTGGCGTCGCCGCAAACAATGCCGCCGCGCCGCTGGTTCTCAGGAAGTCACGTCGATTCAGTGTTTTCATGATGCTTCTCCCCTTACCGCTGGTACGCGTATTCGGGCGATGTGACGATGAGATAGATCGTCTCGGCAGCGCGCAGCACTGCCTGATCTTCGGGCAGGCGTTCGACCATGCCGGTAATCTCGGTTCGCAGCGTTGCCGATATTTCGCCACCGAGCAGCTTGGCGGCCGCCATATCGATCATCGCGTCGATGTCATCCGCGATATCCATCTCTTCCTGGATATCGATGTAGATGTCGTCGTCATTGAGGTTTTCGTTCGTCTGGTTGAGACCGAACACCTGGTAGAACATGTAATTCGTGGTGAATGTGTTCAGGTATTCCGTCGCGATCTCCAGCTCCGGCGCCACGAGGCCCGCGTCGCGAACTTCACCAGGCGGCGCATAGAACGGACTGAAGAAGTTGAACACCGACGGCGACTGCAGCGGCCCCTGGCCAAAAAAGATGTACGAACCGACCAGTGGAAAACGCCCGCTGATCGAGGTCGCGTCATAGGCCTTGTACAACTGCGTCAACCGCAGCAGCGGCTCTTTCAGTTTGCCGTCTGTTTCTCCCGGGAATGCCGGGCGCGCTTCAGGGTCGAGCAGGATTGCCTTGACCACGGCACCCATGTCACCGCGCACGCCGGAGCCGTTGTTATCAAACACCTGCGCAACACGCTGGATGTACGCAGGCGACGGATTGCTCGTCGTCAGACGCTGGATCAGGCGAATCGCCATGAACGGCCCGACGTTGGGGTGATTGAAGATATTGTCGAGCGCAGCGGCGAGGTCCTGCTCACCCGTCTGTCCGGCGGGCAATGTCGTATTGTTCAGGAGTATCTTCGCGCCGGTGTCGTGCTCGTCGGGCCACAACACCATCGGCGTGTACTGACTCTGCGTCGGCACGCGATTGCTCCCGAAACTCAGCGAATTGGCCCACGTCCAGCCCGTGAACACATGGGCGAAACCCTCGATGACTGCCTGGTCGTAAGTCGGTATCGGCAGATTGGAAACGGGGTCGAGTTTCTCGGAACCATCGCTGTTCAACTCAACGAGACCGATCGAAAACAGCTGCATCAACTCGCGTGCATAGTTTTCGTCGGGACGGATGTTCAAAGCCGTATTCGGTTTGCGATTGCCGAGCATGCTCAGGTACACGCCCATTGCAGGATGCAAGGTGACCTCTTCAATCAGGTCGCGATAGTTGCCGAACGCGTTACGCGCGAGCACGTCGTAATAGTCCGCCACTGCAAACGGCCTGCCCTGCAGCGCGCCCAATTGCGACACGACCATGGTCTCCGAAAGCGCGAACGCGACGCGCTGGCGCAGTTGGTCGCCGCCCGATAACGAGTTGCGGAACCAGATATCGACCCGGTCCGTATGCAGCTGCCCCATGAACTGCGGCGGCGGCAAGGTCAGCATGTGCGGCAGTTGCAGCGACGCCGGACGCCGCATCTGGTCGTCGATCCAGGCTTCGTAACGCAGGCTCTGCACACGGTCGACTTCGGCGGCCGTGGCGCCAAACGTTGCCTGGTTCAGAAACTTGAACGCCTCGGCATCGGTGATCGGCGGCGGACCCTGCGTTGGCGGCGGCCCGTCCGATCCACCGCCGCCACCACAAGCGGCGACGGCGAATGCGATCGAAACAAGTAACGATACGAGTCGAATTCTGGTCATAGTTCTGCCCCGTCCTCGCGCGTACGCCGCTTACTTCGCGTACACGCTTTCCAGGTACGCAACCTGGTCATCGGTCAGCAGGTTCTTCAATCGAACCAGCATGGCCATCTGTTTTTTCTTCACCTTGTTCTCGGCGAGCAATGCCTTGTTCGCGTGTTCCAGGACACTTTCTTCATCGACCGGCGACTTGTCGAGCTCGAGCATGAGCGCCTGGTAGGCCTCCTGCATATCCCACTCGTGCTCGGCGACGCCGGCCTGCACTTCGACGACCGCCTTGCGAATCGCCGTGAACTGCTCCTTGCTGAGCTGCAGGTGCTCGCGGTTCTCAAGGATGATGTTCGGCGCAAACAGCTTGCCCTGGAACACATCCTTCGGGTTTTCGGCATGCGCCGTCCCGATACCAAAACTGGCAATAGCCAGCAGGCAAAGAATTCCCTTCCTCATAGTAACGATCCTCCATCGGTTCCGGTTGACTCGATGAGCACTGGAATCTCTCCATATATGTCAAATCTGTGTTCCGGCAGCAGCACGTCGCTCGGCGCTTCCCACGCCGTCGTCGTGGCAAACAGTTCCGGATCGACGTACTGCCAGTCCGGTTCCTGCGGCAGCAGCAGTCCCGCTGCGATAGCGACAACCGCGGCGGCGGCGGCAACGCTGAGTGCTGTGCGGCGATGTTGGCGGCGCACTGCGAGCCGTTCCTGCGCTGCGCTGAACGTCGCATCGAACCCGGGCACCTGCCCTGCTTCTGCAGCCGCCTGCCCCTTTTTCAACGCATCTTCCAATGCATCGCGAATAGCGTTGTCATTCATCGGCGAGTAATCTCCTGAGCGCTTTCTTCGCCCTGTCGTAATGCACACGTCCCGTGCCCTTGCTGACACCCATGACCCGGGAAGCCTCTTCCACCGTCAGATCGCGGCAGAACACCAGCTCCACGATGTCGCGCTGGCGTGCGGGCAGCTCCTGCACCGCTTGCCACAGTTCGCTGTAATCGGTCGGCTCCTCGGGCCGCGTCACGTCATCGACGGGCGCAAGCTGCGGCGCAAGACGCAGCCGTGTTGCCTGCCGGCGGTAGCGCCCGCGTGCCAGGTTTTGCACCACGGAGAACACGAACGTCTTGAGCGACGACGCGCCATCGAAACGTGCCTTACCCGTGAGCAATTCCATGTACGCCTGTTGCACAAGATCCTCCGCTACCGCCTGGTCGTAATCGCAACGGGAGAGGGCCCAGCCGAATACCTGGCCGTGGATGGCTTCCAGTGCCGATCGAGATACTTGCGGGTTGCTGTCCAGGACATCGCTGTCTCTCATACCCCCTCCCGATAAGTTGGTGGCACAGGTCCCTTACTTGTATGACAAGCACGGGCAGACCGCGTTGAGGCCTTATGTTAAGCCCGCTGGCGCGGAATCAGGCGCAGTCTTCGATCGATGGCGCAAACGCCGTGCTGCCGACGCGGCAGCCGGATGGCGTCAGGTGCAGTGTGAGCGAGATGGGTTCGTCGCTGGCCTGCGGATGGAAGGCCAGCAGGATCGTGACGCCGTGCTCATCGGAGTCATCGCGATTGCTGACGCCGGCGTCGCACTCGACAATGAAGCGACTGTCGGCGAACGCGCCGAGATCGTTGAGGCAATGGAAGTAGGTCAGCACCTGTGCCTTGACGCGGCGCGCGAGATTGCGGTCGCCGGGCTCGAACACAGCCCAGCGTGCCGCGCTCGCAATCGTGCTGATGATGCGCAGACAGAAGCGCCGTACAGGCAACTTCGCGAACACGCGCTGCGCTTCGGAACCACGACCCATGGTCAGCGAACCGCTGACGCGCGAACGTCCCGCCGGACCACTTGCGATCGTGTTGAGGCCGGCGCGTTGCAGCAAATGCGTATCTTCATCATCGAGTTCGATCGACGGCACGAGCTTACGTTGCAGCCCGAGTCCGGGCTGATCGAGCTCCTGCCATGGTCCATGTGTTCGGTCCTGCTTGCACAACAAACCGGATATCGCGCCGCCGGCCGGTCGCGCGATGTCATCGCTGCCGCGCTGCAGCATACGCGGGAAGTAGCCAAGCATGTTCGGGCTCGCGTACCCCAGTTCACGGACGCCGCGCACGGCTTTGGCGGCGGTCGTCCACTCGCTGCGCGGATCAACAATCAGCATCGCGCGACGTTCGCGACAATACTGCTGGGCGGCCAGAATCGCTGCTGGGCCAGTGTCGATTCCCTTTCCTGGTGGCGGCAGGTACAGCATGTCGAAGTTCTCGACCTGCTCGAGTGCGAACAAACCGCGGCGCTCATCGCGCGAACCGATCAGGTCGTAATCGGACAACTCGGTGCCATCGGTACCGGCCTGCACGGGCTCAACATACGTCGCACCGGCACGACCAACTGCGTCGAGGGTGACCTCGGGACGATGGCTTGGGTACGGGTGCTCGGCACGCGCCATGCCGGAAGTGAGCAATTCGTCACCGACGAAACTCTCTGACTCTTCGCGATAGGAAACGCGGCGCAGGAATTCCTGGTCTTCGACATGACCCGTCGCAGGGTTGATCCGTTGCAACGTGAGATTGAAGAGTTCGTCGTTGTCTTCTTCGATACCGTCGTAGTCAACGGCTGCACGAATGACTTCGCTCGACCCAGGTTCCACTGCGCGCAGCACAAGCGCGGAACCACTCGCTGGCAGACACAACAACGCACCGCGCGCGTTGTTCGCGACTCGCACTATGTAAAGTTTCAAGCCGCCATGCTCGAAGAACTGTCGCACGGCGGGACCAAGACTCGAACGTGACCATGACTCGCCGAAACGACGACGAAACTCACCAAAACTTTTTACGAGGATCGGAGTATTGAGGGGGCCACGAAGCGCACGGCCAACAAAAGCTGCCGTGGTCTCTGGCGCTACATCGATGGGTTGATCCATCGCTGCGATTTCTGTGACCGTGATGCCACAGTCAACTGCATCTGACAAACCTGTCTCCGCACTCGGTCAGATAAGCGTGTCCGCAGTGTAAAGCATTCGCGATTGCAAGTGCACTTCGATAATCTCGACGCATGAGCGATTACCTCGCGGCGGCTTACCCGAAGATCGGTGCACAACTGCCGAAGGTCTCTATCGCCGACTTGCCTACGCCCGTAAGCGAACATGAACTCACCCTCCCCGCTGGCTCCCGCAGCATTACAGTCAAACACGACGAAGCAACCAGCACGCTGTACGGCGGCAACAAGGTTCGCAAGCTCGAGTACTTGCTGCAGCGCGCACGAGATCGCGGCGCACGTCGCGTTGCAACGTTTGGCGCGGCCGGTTCGAACCACGCGCTAGCGACTGCCATTCACGCGACTGAACTCGGACTCGATTGCACCTGTTTCCTCGCTCACCAGAGAGCGACGCCCAAAGTCCCGGTCGCGCTCAACATGCATCGGCAACTGGGCACCGAAGTGTTTCGGTTTGGACACGGTGTTGATTCAGTCGATCTGTTCCGACGACACCTGCAGTTTCGTGGCGCGTGGGTGATTCCGCTGGGCGGAACCTGCTGGCTGGGCGCCGTGGGATTCGTGAATGCCGGCCTCGAGCTGGCGCAGCAGATCGCCGACGGGATTCTGGAGAGACCGGATCAGATCTACTTGGCCTGCGGCACCACAGGCAGCGCTGCGGGCTTGGCAGTGGGACTCGCCGCGGCCGGACTCAACACGACCGTGCAGGCAATCCAGGTCGCCGACAATCCGTTTGCGAGCGAAGCGAAGATGCGACGACTGGTCAGCAAGACCCGGTCATTGCTGCAACGTATAGATCCGGCGTTTAGAGCGGACATCAGCGCGGAGCGTCTCGTCTGGCGCGATGAGTTCCTGGCTGGCGGCTATGCGCGCGCTGATGATGCGACGGAGTCTGCAGTCGAAATAGCAAGAGACCACGCTGGCCTGGCCCTGGAGAGGACGTACACCGGAAAAGCATTCGCCGCGATGCTGCATGACCTGCAGTCATCCGCTTACGACGGAAAACGAGCCATGTTCTGGAACACCTACAACGCTCGACTGCTACCGGTTAGTGCCGATAGGCCAGACGACCTGGCCAATATTCCCGCGGACTTCGAGCGCTACTACGCCTAGGCAATAGCGCGGCGGAAGCGATCGACGGGAAAGCGATGCCCGGGGCATTGAGACGACTCACCTTCGATGCGCCCATGAAAACCGACGTCCTCGACGGGGATCTCGTAACGGTTCATGAGCATGCGCGTAAGCGAGACGGCGGCTTTGAACTGCGGGTCCGGGACGTCGTTGAGTTCGAAGTTGCCGATCAGGCAGATGCCGAGGCCGAGGAAGTTGCGGGCCTTGTTATTGCCCGAGACATGCGTCCCCCAGATGTTCATGTCGCGACGCCAGTCGCTGGCGATTTCGCCCATGCCGAGGCCATTGCCATTACCGATGACAAAGTGGTACGGAATAGCGTCGATCGGGTCTCCAGGCTGGCGGTCGCGATGGACGCGCTGCAGAAACTCGATGGAGCCGTAATCACCGGCGGAGTGATGGATGACGATGTAGCGCCAGCGCTCCGGCCACCAGAAGAAACCGGCGCCGGCGACACCAAGCGCGGCCGCAGAAGCAACTAGGAAGCCTCTGCGACCGACGCGACGTGGTTTGCGATCGAGATAATCCTTCATGGGTGTTATTCGAACACCCAATTCTGGCAAACCTGTGGCAATTAGTGCCGCGGTCGTTGCGGTTTGCGGTCCATTTCGGTTACGAGTTCGGTGATCCGCTTGACCATGCCATACCTGGCTGAGAAAACGAGCGTGTTCGACGAGGGGTGGGTGACGAGATAGCCCTCATTCGCAATCAACGGCCTGAGAATAGGCACATACTGTGCAGCGTCAGAATTCTGCACGGTGATTGTCCGCAACACCCATTCGTCGTCCGAGACTTTCTTGTCGTCCTTGTCGAGACGACGAATTGGGTACTGCCGAATCCTGTTGGCGGGAATGATGTTGATGACGCCGTTGATTTCAATCGCGGCAAGCTCGTTGTTACGCAGCACCGAGTGAAGCATCAGGTAGTTGATGTCCTCTACGTCGGCCGGACCGAGCGTGACTTCGGGCTGAACCGCATAGCTTACGAGGAATTTCTCGCCCGACGTCCTGCTCACTGCGTTCAATACATCTTCGAGCAACGCCTTGGTAACTTGCGGTGGAGCCGGATGAACCGGCGGCGAGGTAGCAAGTGCCGCCGCACTTATCATGGCAAATGCGAGTAGCACCAGCATAGGTAACTTGGTCTTCATGGTTGCCTCCTCTGCTAGACATCTCAATAAACGCAGCAAGCAAGCATCCAGGGTTATAACCCTGCTAGAGTTAGTCTGAAAGCTGTCATTGGGATGGCGGCTAAGGGACACCAAGCAGCCGCTCAAACGTCTGCTTTCAGGTTATGATGGTGTTCTGCTAATGACCCGAAGCCGCCGTTCGCAGAACCCCGAGAAATACGTTGATTCGATACGCATTGTTAGCTTTGGCCGCACTTCTGTTGGCTGCATTTGTGATCGAGGGGTCAGAAGAAATCGTGCTGTCTGAGTCGGCAGACAAAGTCTTGGTAGACAAGTCCGACGAAAAACTCTATCTGCTGAAAGACGGAACTACTATCGCTGAGTTCTCGGTAGCCTTTGGTGCGAATCCTGTCGGTCATAAGAAGCAGGAAGGGGATGAGCGAACGCCTGAAGGTCACTATCTCCTTGATTACAAAAAGGCTGACAGCTCCTTCTACAAAGCGATTCACATTTCCTATCCGAATGACGCAGACAAGCAAGCGGCAGCGGCCAAAGGTGTCGATCCCGGCGGATTGATCATGATTCATGGCCAGCGCAACCGGATTGGCTGGTTGTCGTTTATCACTCAGCGATTCAACTGGACTGACGGATGTATCGCGGTCACCAATGGCGAGATGGATCAAATCTGGAACTCGGTCGCGGTAAATACGCCAATTGAAATCCGAGAATGACGGTCCGGTTATGGCCGAGAGCGGAGATTTTCCAAGGAGTAGCTTGAGCGGCGGCTATCCGCAGGAGCTGACGTCCAACCCTCACGTTTCCGCGGAAACGCATGCGACCGGCCGGAATGCCCTGGTTAGCTGCCCCTCGACCGGTGATAAACTCGAAGGCAGTTGATGACCCTATGTATGGACTCCCCCAACCCAGTTGCCTAGGTTGGAGGTCGACCAAAACCATAAAGAGAGTCCATACATGTCATATTCAACAACAGTCGGGGTCGACTTAGCAAAGAACGTCATCCAGATCTCGGTCGTCAATGGCCGAGGCAAAGAGACGTTGAACCGCTCACTTTCTCGCAAGAAGTTCGCTGAGTTCCTTGGCAAGCAAAAGCCATCACTCGTTGCCTTTGAGACATGCGCGACAGCGCACTACTGGGCGCGTGCCGCAGAGCGGCACGGGCACGAAGCACGCATCATCCCGGCCAAGGCCGTGGCGCCGTTCCGGCAGGGCCACAAGACAGATAGCAACGATGCGCTTGCCGTTGCTGAGGCCGCGAGACGACCGAACATCAAGGACGCACCGATCAAGACGGTTGAGCAACAGGGTCTGCAGGCGATGCTGCGTGCACGCGACCGGCTGATCCAGGAGTGCATCGCGCAGTCGAACCACATGCGCGGCATCCTGCTCGAGTTCGGCATCGCGATCCCGCTGGGCTTCGCTGCCCTCCTGCGCACGTTGCCTGAAGTGCTCGAAGACGGCGACAACGAGCTGCCCGACTTCTACCGGCCAACGCTGCATCGTATGTATCGCCGCATGCTCGAGCTCCGCGAAGACATCGACGCGATGACCAAGGAAGTCGGCGAGCTGGTAAAGAACCACCCGGTCTGTAGCAGGCTCACTGACATCGAGGGCATCGGCCCGATCGGTGCGACGGCACTGTATGCGTCGCTTGGCTCGGGTGCTGCGTTCGCCAACGGTCGCGAGGCCTCGGCCTACGTTGGTCTCACTCCGAGACAGTACAGTAGCGGCGGCAAGGCCAACATCGTGGGCCTCAGCAAGTACGTCGGCAACCGCAAGTTGCGCTCAGTACTGATCCAGGGCGCACTGGCCTACGTGTATCGTATGAAGGAACCAAAGTCCTCGAAGGACTGCTGGTTAACGGAACTCATCGAGCGAGCGGGACCCCGCCGTGCGGCGGTCGCGCTCGCCAACAAGAATGTAAGAACGGCCTGGGCGTTAATCGCCCAGGGAACTGAATACCAACGTCGACCGCAACTGGAGATGGCCGCCTAGAACGTCCTGCAGATAGAAACCGAGTATCAGATAAAGATATCTGCCCTGGGAAAACCTACACCGGAATGAGGCCTAGAGCCCACTGACCCAAAGAGGAACCGGGGTGCGCATACATAGAGGGCCCGGAGATAGCGTCTCCAAACAGAGGCCGAATATACAAACGCGTCTTAACTCTGATCGAAATATCTGTCTGCTAGACTGGGGGAGTCCATATACATACCAGCCGGTCGCGGAATCCACGTCTTTGATAAGAATCTCGCTACTCGTCGTCACCGCTTTCTTGCTCGCCTGTGAGTCATCTGCTGGTGATGACTACCCCGACTGTGACGTTTCGCGACAGTCGAAGGTTTCTTTCATCGGGCCGGATTCAAAAGACCAGCTTGAGATAACAATTCAGGGAAGCCCCTGTTACGAGGCTACGCTTGTGGTTTCCATTTCGTCTGCGGAAGGTTCCCGGCTGTACGAGTACGAAGCCAGATTCAAACCGCATGTGGCTGTTCATTGGGAAGATTCTAGCCTTGATGGGGACGCGGAGCGGCTGGCCGACCGGTTCCTCGAAACAGAGTCGTTCGGTCTGACAAGTGATCTTCCCCAGTGGTTACCCGAGGCGGACTACTACGAAGCCAACTATCAGATCATCCAGATCAGCAAGGAAGATTACGAAGAATTGCTGCTCAAGAACTGGATCACATACACGCACAAGGTTCACTACGAAGGATGGAGGGTTGTGACCTTCGATCCAGAGGGTCGGCGTTCGATAATCGTCTCGGAGGGGACGCTCTGACCGTCCGGTTGTGGCCGAGAGCAGAGATTTTCTAGGAGTCAGATTGAGCGGCGGCTTGCTGCAACAGCGGTCGCTCGTGATCGACGTTACCGCGGTAACGCGTCCGACAGGCCGCAATGGTTTGCTTAGCTGACCCTCGGTCGAACTGTTGTAAACTGTCAGCCTCTGACCCGAAGCGGTCGTTCGCGATCAGTCGAAAAAGCGAAGATAAGGGCTGCGATTTGAGACGGTCTTCGAGATCAAAATGGGCATTTGCAGGTCTCGTTGCAGCCGTCGCTGCATTCTTACTAGCTGAATTGCGTATCTCTGAGGATTACGGAAACAATCCGCACACCACTCAGTTGATCGATGTCGCTACCCAACGCGAAGAAGAGGGTGACGACTTCGGACGTGAGCCGCAGCCGGGTGACTCAATGGAGTCGTCCAGCGGTGATTTGCAGTCCTGCCTGACGGCCGCGCAACTCGAAAGCCACCCCATACTCGTTCGAGACTCATACCGGTTTGATGCTGTGAGCGACTCCGGTCCGACTATCGCATCCTATCGAGGCCTTGCTGAGCATGAGTTACGCGATTTGGCAGCCCAGGGGGATTCGGCCGCTATGGCCATACTTGGTGCTATATCGGTTATGCGGGCGAGAGAGTGGCCGGTGGAGAAAGCCGTACCATACTTGATGTACGAAGATCCGGCGCTCATGTCCTACATGACTAATCGCCCTCTATCTCCGGAGTTCCTCGGCCACATGGCCCAAGCAAGAAAGTGGTTCTACGACGCAGCCTTGCATGGACGTGTAATGGTCCTACATCGCATAGGAGAATCTCTGTTCTTTGAAAATGTAGGGGCTGTGAAACTAGGGTGGATCGATGCAGAAGAGTACGACAGTTTGTCAAATCATGAGAAGACAGCTTTGATGCCATCGAATGTGTACAACGCACTGTCGTTCGAAATCGCGCCAGAACTCAAGAGCGGGCCTCACGGCGCGCTGATAGCTGATCTCATGCCTCGTTCTGATCGACAGCGCGTTATCGTCCATCAGCTTGCCGATCGATTTCAACGCGACTTGCAGGCTGCTGGTTTGCCACCCATCGCTGTTTCGGAATCGACTGCACCGCCGATGGAAGACCTATTGTCGCTTCTCTGTGAAAGCGAGCGAGAAAGGTTAGAAGACGAACGTGAGAAGGTCCGGTAATGGCCGTACTCGGAAGTCTTCCCAATTTCAACTTGAGCGGCAGCTCTCAGCCACAGCAGACGCTCGCGTCAGACGTTTCCGCGGACTAGGTGCCCTCGGGGTAAACGCATCTGACCGACCGGAATGCCCTGGTTAGCTGACCGTCGATTGAACTGTTGTAAACTGTCGTTCTTTGACCCGAGCAGTCGTTCGATTCTTAGCGCTAAACCGATGTTTGATTGGCTCAGCATCATCAATGCAGATCGTATGGCCTATTTTTCAGGACGGATTACGTGCCTCCTGTTGTATCCGTTTTTTCGAGTACAAGATCGAGGAAAGGTCCGTTCCAACCCCTATCTTTGGCAGAACTTCGGCTTCCATTACGTCAACAATGGTCGGCGATACTTGTACCGCGAGTCGGTCGAATGGATAGGCGTTTTGAGTTGGCTGATAGCGTTGGCAATTCTGTGGGCCGTACTTCGATGACCGCTCATGGCCGAGAGTACGCATTCACCCAAGTCGAGAAATGACTTCCGCTGTGGCTGCAAAAGCTGACGGTCGCGCCGACGTTTCCGCGAAAGCGTCTTTGACTGTCCGGTTCACTTCGCTTAGCTGTCTGTCAATCGGTGATAGACTCAAGGTCAGTAGATGACCCGGAGCAGCCGTTCACCAATTCGGAACGATGCGCACATATCACCTATATGCAAAGCCGTCTGGGAAGTACGAAATCATCCCAGAGGGCTTTTCTGAAATAGTATTTTTCCTCGCCCCGCTCTGGGTATTCGCGAACGGACTGTTTGTAGAGTTTTTCGCCATCATGGCGGTCTTCTCGATTCCGCTTTTCATCATCGGGAGTACCGGTACCGACTCCGTAGTATGGGGTCTCGTTGGGTTTACGAGTTTCGCGATCGGGTATATCTATTTTGTGTCAATCGCATACAAGCTCAGGGCAAAAGACCTCAAACGCTATGGATACGAAAAGATCGCCACTATCGAGTCGTCGTCTGCTCGGAGTGCATTGCGCGAGTGGTCTCAGACCGACGAGGCCGCGAAGATAATAGAAGACGGGGTTCCCAACGGGCCGATAACGAGGTTCTAGGAACGGCTGGTTGTGGCCGTACTGAGACGGTCGCCTGGTTTGAGTTATGATTTCTCCTACCGACCAAGAGCAGCCGCTTGGAATCTAATCCGTGCTATGCGACGCATACAGGACTGTCTGGAGTCTACGATGAAATCTTAGCGATTCTATCTTGCATTGTCCCGTGTGGCCCTGCCCCCAAAAAATATGCCGATGAGCAACATCTTCGCGGCATTTTCGGCAGTTTAACTGGCTTCAGCTAAACTGACTGGTAATGGTCCACTGCAGATATGTGGACAATGGCCGCCCACTTGCTTCTGGAGCCAAATGATATGAAGAACATCGCGCTCTTGATGACGATTGTATTGTGCGCTGCTTGCAGTCAGCCTGGGAATTCGGACAAGGAAGTTGAGTCGATTCGTGCACAGCTGCTGGAAATCGCAACTATGTCTGCTCTCGATCGGCCGACGGCAGAAACAACGAATGAATACATGACGTTTTTTTCCGAAGAGCCAACGTTGCTTCCGGCCGCTGGAGCAGCGATACATGGACGGGAAGCCATTGCTCGTTTCTACAACGACGCCTTTAGCGGCATCACGATACTCAGCAATGTGTATGAAAGGCCAGTCATCGTTGTAACTGGCGAAATGGCGACCCGGCGCTATTTTGGAACGGCTGAGTTCATCATTTCGGGCCAAGATGATCCTGTGACCGCCAAAAACCGATACATCGATGTCCTTGTTAAAGAGAACGGTGATTGGAAGATGCTCTGGCACTCCTGGGTGCCCGTATCCTGGGAATAGCCTCGCGCTAATGGCCGCCAGCAGCCCTTCGCATAGCTCATCACCACGATGATTGTTAATGGTACGACCAACCGATAGACGCGCCGCAGACCACAAAAGGGGAACAGGAAATGAGCCAGTCAAAGAAGTTCAATCGCCGCACGGTAATCAAAGCAGGTGTAGGCCTGGCCGCCAGTGCAGTGCCAGCAACCGCTATATCCGGATCGCCGAAGGTCACTCCCGCCAACCCTGAGGGGCCCTTCTATCCCAAGCATGAACAGTCAGACAAAGACACTGACCTGACTTTGATCGACGGACATACGGAGCGTGCACAAGGGCAAGTGATCCGGGTGACCGGACAGGTTCTGGACGAGGAAGGTAATCCGGTGGAAGGAGCGCTGGTCGATATCTGGCAGGCCAATACGCATGGCAAGTATCACCACGAGGACGACCCTTCAACGGAACCAACCGACCCTAATTTCCAGGGATGGGGCATGGTCAAGACCGACTCGGAAGGCCGCTACGCCTTTACGACGATCAAGCCGGGCGCATACAGCGTCAACAAGACCTGGAGACGGCCACCTCACATTCACTACAAAGTTTCGCGCCGCGGATTCCACGAGATCACAACGCAGATGTATTTCGCGGGAGAATCCCTGAATGAAACGGACGCCTTATTGCGAGACGTCCCGGAAGACTCGCGCGACTCATTGATAGTGGAATTCAGCGAAGCCGATGGCGTGACGCAGGGGCACTTTCCGATCGTGCTGGCGAAGGTGGTTTAAGGACGCTCGGTGAGCGTTACCGCGACGTCGATCGTATCGTCCCCTCTTGCGAGCGAGAGCGAGATTTCCGCTCCGACGCGGTTCATCAGCAATCGGCGCTGAAGCTCGTCTGACGAGGTAACGGGCTCGCCATCGAAAGAAACGATTACGTCGTCTTTCTGAGCGTGCCCTGCAAGCGGACCTTCTGACTCAACATCCGTAATCGTTACGCCGGTGTCGCCCGGCTCGAACTGATCAATCGTGATGCCGAGCCACGCACGCCGCACCTGGCCAAACTCCCTCAGGTCTTCGACGAGTCGCATCGCAACGTCGATGGGAATCGCGAACGACAAGCCATCAAAACGGTTGCGACGCGTTAGCAATAAGGCATGAGCCCCAACGACTTCGCCATATTCGTTAAGCAGCGGACCGCCCGCCGAGCCTGGATTAATCATGGCGTCGGTATGAATGTAATGGGTACCGGACTCGGTAGGCATGTATCGCCGCGCCGTGGACACCATCCCGGCGGACAGGGTGTTTTCCATGCCGAAGGGCGATCCGACGGCCAGGACACGATCACCGGGGCGTAGAGCATTTGGATCACCGATGCGGGCCACGGTGAGACCAGTCTCTTCGACACGCAAGAGCGCGACCTGCGATTCTTCATCGAAGCCTACCGGCCGGGCTGAAACTTCCCGGCCATCGGGCAGCATTACCGGATACGAGGCGCAGCCGCCGGTGATCGAAAGGCTCAAGATTTCACCGTTCGAACTGATGATGCTGCCGGACGCCTGGCTCGGCTTTCTGCCGGAGAATGGCGCATCCGTCCCAAACAGTTCCTGGAAAGCATCCCGTCTTTCGTCGCCCTTGCCGCCAGCGCAATCTTCGCCACCACGAACCGTCACGCTGATGGCAATGCCAATAGCAGCCAACTCCCTGTCGCTTAGCTTTTGCGGCGCACTTTCGTCGACGTCATTGGCTTTAGCGTCAAGCCCTGCCATAAGAACAGCGAACGCAATTGGAACGAGCGGATTCTTCAGGGTGACATTCATCGTCCCATCTCTAAGCTACGAGAAGCTCAGTATAGACGCGCTGCCGATTGCAATTCAGGGCGCGGCCTCGCCCTCGGCTGCCATCTCCGCTTCGACCTCATTCATCATCTCGCGCACTTCGCTCAGTGTCGGTGCGTTCGGGTCTTCGACGACGGTGTTCTGAACGACACGCGCACGTGCCAGGTACTCATTCGCATCCACCTGGTAGATGCCCACAGGCACGCCATGTGGCGCAGTTGCAACGGTCTTGATGTGTTGCTGCAGGAATTCCTTGAGTGGCGCACCGGTCTCGTCAACCTGTGACTCGAGCAGCATGGCCAGCCGATCCTCAGGTGGCATCTCATCGTCTTCCAGCGGTTCATGCGCCTCGAAGAACAAAGTGCCGTCCCGGCGTCCGAACTGGTACGGCTCGTTGATGATCGTCACCGCCTCCCCTACGCCAACAAGTTCGTACAGCACCTCGATGTTTTCGGGATATAGCCGCACGCAGCCATGACTAACGCGCATGCCGACACCGTAGGGCATGTTGGTGCCGTGAATCAGGTAGCCCGGCATGTCGAGTTTCAGCACGCGATGGCCGAGGGGATTATCCGGCCCGGGAGGCACAACCGACGGCAACGGATCGCCCATCTCGGCATGCTCTCGCCGAACCGACGCCGGCACCCACCAGTGCGGATCCCTGGCCTTGGAAATCACGGTGGTTTGCCCGAGCGGCGTTTCCCAGCCAACGCGGCCGATGCCGATCGGATAGGTTCGCACTTCCCGCGCCTCGCCTTCCGCGGCAGCGGGAAAATAGAACAGGCGCTTGGTAGCGATATTCAGGACGACGCCAGTATGTTCGACTGGCGGCAACACGTACTGCGTCGGCAATACGATCGGCGTGCCCTCCCCTGGCAGCCAGGGGTCGACGCCCGGGTTCGCCGCGATGATTTCGTCGTAGCCGAGTCCGTAGGTGCGCGCGAGATCCGATAGCGTGTCCGCATCGCTCGCAAAAACAACTTGCGGTTCGCCGATTACGGTCTGGCCGTCGACCTCAATAAAGAAGTTGTTGGGATCGAGCGGTTCCTGCACGGGGCGCTGGTCGAACGGCACTGCGGCCGACCCGCCGTTCGTGCCCTTCGAGGACCAGAGATCATCGAGCGTGGCGCAACCGCCGAGGGCCAGCAGCGGCAACAGCAGGAATGCGCGGCGCGCCGTCAATTCTCCTGCTGCTCCTCTACGCCCACCTCAACTTCCTGCGCCTCTTCGGCTTCCTCGGCTTCTTCAACGTAGCGCGGGCTCTTGCCGCCGCAGTCAGGCGACTTGCCTGCAACTTTCGCTTCGTTATAGATGGGCAATGTCTTTTGCCACCGCTGGATCAGGTTTTCGATACGCGTTTCGGACGACGGATGCGTCGACATGAATTCGGCTGGCTTCTTGCCGCCTGACTCGCCCATGCGCTGCCACAGCGGCACTGACTCACGCGGATCGAATCCCGCACGCGCCATGTACTCAAGACCAATAACGTCGGCCTCGGTTTCGCGAGAGCGGCTATATGGCAACGTGATACCGAACGTTGCGCCTGCAGCGAGGGCCTGCTGTGCCGTGTAGGTTGCGCCCGAGTAACCGCCACCGAGGATGATCGCGACCGCGTTGATGCCGAAATTTGTCAGGCCGGCACGGCCCGCACGTTCAAGCGCATGCTCTGCCGTCACGTGCGCAATCTCGTGCCCGATGACGGTCGCCAACTGGTCCTGATTCTCAGTCACTGCGAGGATGCCGCTGAAGACGCCAATCTTGCCGCCGGGCATCGCGAAGGCATTCACGGCCTCGTTCTCGAACACGCGCAGCGACCAGTCAATATCGTTGTACGGCGGCTCGAGTTCCGCGACGACCGCCTGGGCAACACAGGCGACGAAATCGATCGTCTCGCGATCCGTGGTAAGCGGCATACTCGCCGCCATCTGGTTAAACGCGCGATTTGCCTCGGCTTCGACCTCGGCACGCGTCGCCTGCGTCGGTTGCGACGAACACGAAGCGAGCGCCAGTGAAACGGCTACGAATGGGACCAGAAAACGGATTCGACGAGTAATCATGGGAACTCCTGGGTGCCTGCCCGGATTATATATGACCCGTCCGTCCCGGCGGGGGTTCCGCAGTTAGCGCGGCAGACGGGACTCGAAATGGCGCCGCCACTGGGCTGCGGTCGCACGCTCGATGGCGCCTTCGACATTGGCCATCAGCCGTTTCTGCAGCGGCTGCTTGATCTTGTAGCTGACGAGATAGAGATCGCGCTCTGCCGCGCGCGCGGCCAGAACCTCGTCGCTGGTCTTGAGCTCGTCCGCAAGACCGAGCTCGAGCGCCCGCGTACCGTACCAGTGCTCGCCTGTCGCAACCTTGTCCAGATCGAGATCCGGGCGGTATTTCGCAACCGCGTCCTTGAACAGAGTGTGGACATCCTCGAGTTCTTCTTTCAGCTTGGCGCGATCTTCTTCGGTGTTCTCGCCGAACATCGTAACGGTGCGCTTGTACTTGCCGGCCGTGATCTGCTCGAAGTCGACGCCTTTGTCATCCAGCAAGCGATGGAAGTTCGGGATCTGTGCCAGCACGCCAATCGAGCCGAGAATCGCAAACGGTGCCGCATAGACATGCGACGCAACGCAGGCCATCAGGTAACCGCCACTCGCAGCAACCTTGTCGACGCAGACGACGAGAGGAATGTCGCGGTCACGAATACGCGACAGCAACGACGCAGCAAGGCCGTGTTCGTGCACGATGCCACCGTGGTTCTCCAGGCGCAGGATGACCTCGTCTTCCTCGGTTGCGACATCGAGGATCGCGCTGATTTCTTCGCGCAGCGATTCTGCAGCACTGGCTTTCAGGTCGCCTTTGAAGTCGAGTACAAAGCTGCGCGGCCTTGTCGACGGCTCCTTGTTCTCGGCCTTCGCCTCCTTCTTGCGCTCCTTCGCGGCTTTCTTGCGTTCATCTTTCGACGATACCGCACCGCGAAGCGCGTCCGACAAGCCGCGGAATTTCTTGTTGAGATTCTCAACCTCAAGCCCGTCGACGCCCGCTTTGCGTTGCGCCGCCGTTGCCGCAACGATCACGACGATGATTGCAACGACGATGGTAAGGGTCTTGAGGAGAAACAGGCCGTAGTCGGCAAAGAATGCTGCCATGTCAGGTATTCAGTCCCACGTTATTTTTCTGCAGCACCTGCTCGGCACGATAACTCGAACGTACCATCGGTCCGGCGACGACTTCGATGAAGCCACGTTCCAGGCCCTCCGCGCGATAGGCGTCGAACTGCTGCGGCGACACATAGCGATCGACCGGCAGGTGATTCGGGGTCGGGCGCAGGTACTGGCCGAGCGTCAGGATGTCGACGTTGGCCGCACGCAGGTCGTCCATCGTTTTCAGGATCTCGGTGTCCTTCTCGCCGAGGCCCAGCATCAGGCTGGTCTTGGTCAGGACATCGGGGCGATGTGCTTTCGCGTGGCGCAGTACTTCGATGGTCTGCTCATAGCCCGCGCGCGGATCACGCACCGGGTGCGTCAACCGCTGCACCGTCTCGACGTTCTGCGCGAACACTTCGAGGCCAGAGTCGACGACAAGTTCGACGTGCTCTTCAACGCCGTTAAAGTCCGGCGTCAGTGCTTCGACGGCCGTCTTGGGGCTGTGCTTCTTGATGGCCTGCACACAGGCCGCGTAATGCGACGCACCGCTATCCGCGAGGTCATCACGATCGACCGAGGTGATCACGACGTACTCGAGGCCCATGAGCTTGACGGCCTTGCCCGTGTTGTCAGGCTCTTCGGAGTCCAGCCAGCCTTTCGGGTTGCCGGTATCAACGGCGCAGAAACGACACGCGCGTGTGCACACGGAACCCAGGACCATGATCGTCGCAGTACCGGCGTTCCAGCACTCGCCGATGTTCGGGCACATCGATTCCTCGCACACCGTGCTCAGTCGATGTTCGTGGACGATGTTGCGGGTCCCGGAATAGCCCTTACCAGAAGGCATTTTGGCGCGCAGCCATTTCGGCTTGTCGCCACGCGTCGCGGGCGCGGATTCGCGTCCCTGCTTCTGGCCGTTCTTGATGGCAGAGAAGCCGGCATCCGTCGTGTACTTCTTACCGCTCTCGACGACCGGGATGCGCTCTAGTTTTTCGTTGGCTTTCGACATGGGAGGGGGATTCTCTCATAACGCGGGGCAAAAAAAATCCCGGCCGAAGCCGGGAGAGTCAGGGGGAAATCTGTGACGCGCCAGAAGTGTTCAGTGCAATCTTGACCAGCTGACCAGGCGCACCGCGCTGCGAGCAAGGTCGAAGTTCTGGGCGAGGATTGCCTCTATGTCCTTGCGATCCGATTCCGAAGACATCGGGTGATTGAGTTCGACTACACCGCAAAATTCATTACCGCCGCGATACTCCGCGTCGGTTAGAACAAACTGTGTGTAGTACTTCGCAGACATGGGTTTAGACTACGCCTACCCCGAGTGGCGGACTGTGAGCCATGGCACAAAAATCCCGGAAAACGGCGCCAATTCGTTAAAATTTGACATAAATCACAATTTCCGCCCGATTTTGGCGCTTTCGGGCTTAAAATCCGTGACTTAGCGACGTAATGCACAGTCTTTACGATTACGCATATGTAATATCGGCTCGCTTCCGTCTTCGCTTGGGCGGATTTCGGACCAGGAAACTGAGGAATACACATGGTTGCGAAAACCAACTTTCTGCGACTCGTTATCGTCGGCTTTGCCCTCCTGGCGGCCGGCCAGGCTGCGGCCCAGGACGAGTTGCGCAAGACTTTTTTCAAAGAAGCTGACGCCGCCAGGGCGGCAGCCGAGGCTCTCGACGCCAGCCTGCTCGCTCCGCGCGCGTGGGAACGCGGCCTGAAAGAGTACAGTGACGCCGAGTCGCTGCTCGAACGCGGACGCAACATCGAGTTCGTCCGCGACAACGCCGCCGATGCGACCCGGTACTTTCGTGAGGCAGAAGAGAAGGCGCGCATCGCGCAGCTGAAATTCGCACAGGTCCTGAAGAGTCGCCAGGACGCCGCTAATGCCAAGGCACCGCAACTTTCCGCGGACCTCTGGCAGCAGGCGCAGCGCAAGTTTGGTGACGCGATTCGTTACCTCGAGCGCGGCGACCTCAAGGGCGCCAGCCGTCGTGAGATCGAAGCGACCGGTCTGTACCGCGATGCAGAACTCGTGGCGATCAAGGCCGAATACCTGTCCGAGACGCGTCGCTTGCTGGCGGACGCCGATCGCGCACGCGTCGGCCGCTATGCGCCGATTACGCTGGGCCGGGCCAAGCAGCTGCTGGCCAACGCCGAGCGCGAGCTCAACGAGAACCGCTATGACACCGACCTGCCGCGCAGCCTTGCGCACCAGGCCAACTATGAAGCCAAGCACGCGATCTACCTTTCGGAGATCGTCCGCAAGGTTCGTGATAAGGACCTGACGGCCGAGCAACTCGTGCTGCAGTGGGAAGACCCGCTGCGTCAAATCGCCGGCGTTGCCGACATCGTGCCTGACATGAAGACGGGCCCGGACCAACTCACTGCCGAGCTTGTGCAGTACTTCGAGAACCAGGCGAAAGAGAAGCAGGCGCTCGAACAGGAAAAAGCGGAAAATGAAATCCGCATGGCCGACATGGAAGAAGAGCTGCGCGCTCTCGACGAGCGCCTCGGTGGCGCCACGGCCGAACGCGCAGCGCTGGTGCAGCGTCTCGAAGCACAGGCGCGCGTCAAGCAGCAGTTCGAGCAGGTCGAGAAAATGTTCAGCTCGGACGAAGCGCGCGTATTCCGCCAGGGCGACACTGTCATCCTGCGCCTGGTCGGCCTGTCATTCGACAGCGGCGCGGCGCAGATCAAGCCGCAAAACTTTGACCTGCTCGCGAAAGTCGAGCGTGCCATCGATGTCTTCCCGCGCAGCGAACTGATTATCGAAGGCCACACCGACTCGCATGGCGGCGATGAGCTCAACCAGAAGCTGTCGCAGGAACGCGCGGTCGCGGTGCAGCAGTACATGATCAATGCGATGCGTATTCCGACCTATCGCCTGATCGCAACGGGCTATGGGGAAACGCGCCCGGTCGCGAGCAACGAGACCGAGGCGGGTCGCGCGCGCAACCGCCGCATCGACATCGTGATCAAGCCGAACGCGGAAGTCAGCTAAGAAACGTCATTTATCGAGACCGCGCCACCATTCAACGATGGTGCGCGCGGTTTTTTGATGCACGAGATAGCCGTATTCGGCATGCACGTTCAGCTCGCCGTCAAGTCGAAACCACGCCAGCAGGCGCTCATCTTCAAAGCTTTCCAGCAAACCCAGCTCGAGCATTTCCTCGAAATCGTTAGCGAGGTATGGATCCAGCGCGGTGAGGTCGCCGAACGCTGACAGGTTCTTCCAGCGCCGAATGTTCCCGGGGTAGCGCCCATAGCCCTGTTTCCTCGCGCCCTTGATGCGTCTTTGCAGGTAGCGCTGCCCCAGCGGGCTGCCCATCGTCAGTAGCAGGTCGAGTTGCATGCGGTCACGACCACTATGCGTCATCTCCCACAAACTGTCGTAGGCGATGACCGACCCCATGCTGTGCGCGATCAGGAGTACCGGGTGTCTCCCCTTGCCAGCCGCGCGCAATGGCACTTTCAGCATGCGCCGCGTGTGTGCGGCAATGCCATCAATGTCGCGCGTATAGCGTCTGAGATCGCGCAGGTGCACCGCCATCCGCTCGTTCGCGACATGCGGAATCAGGAAGGGAACCAGGTCGCCAAACTGGTAGATCGTGCGCGTCAGGCGGCGCTGCCAAGAGGTCGCCTCCGCAATGTCGGTCTCATCCGCTTCGCTCTTGGCGATTACCTCGTCGACCGCTGTGCGATCGAGTTCGAAGTCGCGATACGTCCGATAGAAATCGTAGGTCCAGGACACAATATCGAAAACCGCGGGATTCGATTCGATCTCGTCCGCGATCGTGCTATCGACGCGACGCACGGCCGTCAGCAGGCAGCGCAGCAACGCATCACGATGGATTTCGGGCTCCGGCTTCGGCAACAGCCCCGGAATGTAAAGGATCAGCGGATGGCCGTTCACGCGAGAATGCCGGTGAGCTCGCCGATGTGACGCACCTCGATGTCCGGCGCGTCATAGTCATCCGGCCACTCGTTGCCGTTGCGGTTCACCCAGACCGTCCGCAGGCCCGCCTCACGCGCACCGTGCACGTCCTGTAACGGCTGGTCGCCGACATGCAGCGTTTCGGACGGATGCGCCCCACCGGCCGCGACCGCCGCATCGAAAATCGGGCGTGCCGGTTTGGCAGCGCCGGCCATCGCCGCGCTGATATGGCCATCGAACAACTCATGAATCCCGATCGTTTCGAGGTTCGCATTGCCGTTGGTGAGCGCGATCAACGTGTAGCGTTCCGCGAGTACTTCCAGTGTCGGTATGGCCTCGGGATACATTTCGACATCGTTGCGCACCTCATCGAATACGGCGAACGCCTCCTCGACGGCAAATTCGGTGTAGCCCACGGCGTCCGCCGCTTCGGACAGCACCATGTGCCGCAGGAAAGTCAGGTCATGCAGCCGATCGGCGTACTTGTGCATGACTTCGTCGCGCAGGATGCGCATCTCCTCGAGCGCGAACCTTTCCGTGATGCGCGGGTAATTCGCACCCAGCCATTCGTACAGGCGCACCTCGGCGCGCCGAATCACCGGCTGGATGTCCCAGAGCGTATCGTCCAGGTCGAGTGTAATGGTGCGAATGCCGTTCATGCGTATTATTCTGGGCTCGGGGACTCAACGGAGCAAGGCTATGAAGTACCTGCACATCAAGGTACGCATTCACCAGTGCATCCTGTTAGCTGGGCTCGCACTGGCGACAGACGTCAGTGCGGAAGATGTCTCGAATCAAGCCAATGAGACCCTCGAGACGGTTTTTGGTTCTGCCCATACGTACGAGCCCGCCGAAATTATCGCGCGGGATGCTCCACGATATCCGGAGAGGGAGCGACAACGGTACCGCGAGGCCTGGGTCGTGGTCTCCTACTGCATCGATGAAGCAGGTATTCCGCAAAACCTGTCAGTGCTGGACTCCGGGGGTAGCGGCGTATTTGAACATGCAGCGCTGGAGGCGGCCCGAGAGTGGCGTTTCAAGCCTGCGAACCTGGACGGCACCCCATCGTGGCAATCGAACAATCAGGTTGTTGTGATCTTCGCGTTGGAAGGTACGGAAAAAGGAGCAAGCCGCAAATTCACTCGCAACCACAGGCGCCTCGGCGAGCTAATCGATTCGGGTGACCTGGACGAGGCGGATGAACTGTTCCAGCAAATGTATGCCGACGACGACCTGAACCTCTACGCGATGGGTCGCCTATGGACTCAGCGTGTCAGCTATGAGATGGCCCGAAGCGACTACTCCAGGGCCAACCTGGCGATTTACCGCGCAACCGTGTCCACCGGTCAGTGGATTGAGAAAGAGAGCTACGCCGGATTGCTCGCCGCTCGCATTAGTATCGAGCTATACCTCGGACTCTACGCCGAGGCGCTGGAGGCATACGACGCACTCGTAGAGCTCACGGGTGCCGAGTCGGATGTAGCGAGAGAGGCTAAGCCGAGAATCGACAAGCTTCGCGAATTGATCGATAGCGACAAGACGATCAAGACACAAGCCGAGGTTCGACGTCGCGGCGAGTGCTACAGGTGCAACGACAGCTATGCGTTTTCGCCTGTGCGCCGCCAGTTTGCTTTCGCTGACGTAAACGGCGAACTTACATCTATAGAGTTGCGCTGTACGCACAGACGTTTCGAATCGCCAATATCTGACCTGGTTGAGTGGAAGATCCCCGAGTCCTGGGGTGAATGCAGCATCCAGGTCAAAGGCGACCCGGGGACGACCTTTTCCGTACTGCAGTTTCCCGAAACCTAGAACGACCGATACACGAACTACTCCGTCATGCGCAGGTAGTTTGCGCCGGGCCATAGATACGGGGGTATTATTCCGGGCTCGGGGACTCAACGGAGCAAGGCTATGAAGTACCTGCACACCATGGTACGCGTGAGCGACATCGATGCATCGCTCGATTTTTACTGCAATCACCTCGGGTTGACCGAGTTACGGCGCTACGAGAGTGAGCAGGGCCGTTTCACGCTGATCTTCCTCGCAGCCCCGGGCGACGAGGAGGCCCAGGTCGAACTCACGTACAACTGGGACCCCGAGGAATACGACGAGGGCCGGAACTTCGGGCACCTCGCGTACGAGGTCGATGACATCTATGCCGCCTGCCAGAAACTCATGGACGCGGGCGTAACGATCAACCGCCCACCGCGCGACGGTCGCATGGCGTTCGTGCGTTCGCCCGATAACATCTCGATCGAGTTGCTGCAGAAAGGCGGTTCGCTCGAGCCACAGGAGCCCTGGGCTTCGATGGAGAACTCGGGCCATTGGTAAGCCGGCCAACGCGATGAAAACGATCCACGACCTGCTCAACGAGTCCGGCGCCGCGGCAACGGGCTCGGCTCCGCTGCAGCGGTTGCTGCAGGTCCTCGACGATGATGGCGCGATCGTTACATGGCTGCACGGCAGCCCGGGTAGCGGCAAAGGGCCGCTGCTGGACGATTTCGCTGCACGCATCGCGCCGGTACCGGTTGTGCAACTGGACTGCCGTACGGTCGAACCGACACAGGCGGGCCTTGCCCGGGAACTGGGTGACGATGGCGAGGATCTTGCTGCAATCGCGGGCCGCCTGTCCGGATCCGCCAGGCAACTTGTCGTTGTCTTCCGCAATTACGAAGTACTGCGACTTGCCGACAGCTGGTTGCGGCGCGAATTCTTCCCCGCGCTCGGCGCGAATGTGCGCGTGGTTCTTTCCAGTACCGAGCGCCCGTCCGCCGGCTGGCTGAGCGCCGCGAAGTGGCAACCGTTCTTCGGCGTGATCGCCGTGGGGGAAGGCGACCCGGCGCTCGCAGTTCAGCGCATGCTCGACGAAGCGAGCGATATCGACCTGCGCCGCATACTGGAAGATCTCAGCGTCGTACGGCGTGTCACAAGACCGATGCTGGCCGCACTAAGGCCTGGGATCGATACCGATCAGACCTGGGAGCGCCTCGCCGCGTTGTCTTTCGTCGATCGCCAGCGCGACGGGCTGGCGATCAGCGGCCTGTTGCAACGTGAGCTGAGCGCCCGCTTGCAATCGGCTGACCCGGAGCGTTACCGCGAACTGCAACGCAAGGCGTGGCGACGTCTGCGTGAGCAGCTCAAGCAAGCGACCCGGGCCGACCTGTGGCGCACCACGGCCGATACGATTTACCTCATCGAGAACCCCGTAATTCGCGAAGCCTTCTTTCCGAGTGAGTCAGCCGACTTTTCCGTGGATCCGACCGTCGCCGGCGATATCGATGACATTCTCGATATCGCGGCCGCGCACGAACCGCCCGCCGGCGTCAATGCGATTCGCCTGTGGTGGAAGCACCTGCCGTCAGCGTTCCACACCGTGCGCGATTCCGACGGGCAGATAACCGCATTCTATTGCGCGGCCCGTCCGGACGAACTCGCCAACAAATGGATGAGTTTCGATCCGGTCGCAAAAGCGTGGCAGGAGCATGTCGCATCGGCACCCGGACCCAGGCCAGACGCCCTGTTCCTGCGACGCTGGCTCAGCCGTGGCGCCGGTGAGGCGCCGTGTGGTGAACAGGGCGCAGCGTGGGTGGACGTCAAACGTACGTATCTCGAACTCCGCCCCGCTTTGCGGCGCGTCTACCTGACTCTTGCAGACCTCGCGCCCTATGCGGCGGCGGCGACTGAACTCGGCTTCCAGGTGCTCGAGGACGCCACCGTGTCGCTTGACGGCGTACCTTGCTATACAGCAATGCTCGATTTCGGGCCCGGCTCCGTGGACGGCTGGATCGGTAATCTCGTCGCAGCCGAACTCGGGATCGACCGCGAGCAGCTACTTGATGCGGCGGCGCGCGAACTTGTGATTGGCGACGCCCGCATCGCGCTGACGCCGCTGGAATACGGCGTCGTATCGATGCTCGACGCGCGTGGCGGTGCGGCCGTGTCGCGTTCGGAACTGCTCGAGCAGGTCTGGGGGCACGGCTACGGCGGCGGCAGCAATGTCGTTGACGCCGTGGTCCGCGGACTGCGCAAAAAGTGCGGCGAGCATGCCGATATTGTCGAAACGGTGCGCGGCGTGGGCTATCGCCTGCGCCAGCCGGCCTGAATTCTCATCAAAATCTCATGCAACAGCAGCAGACTGTCACTAGAGTGACCTGCACCATTCAGGGGAGATAAACATGAAATCACTGATCCGTATTACCGCTCTTGCCGTCATCCTGCTGTCCGGCGCTGCTTCTGCCGGCGACGAAGAAGCAACTGGTCCGTCACTGTATGAACGTCTTGGCGCAGAGGCCGGAATCGAGAAGATCGTGGCCGATACGGTCGCACTGCACCTCGAGAACGAAGAAATCGCGCACTATTTCGCAGATGTCGACCTCGACAATCTCAAGATGCACGTCGCGGCATTCTTCGCCGCCGGTACCGGTGGACCGGCCAACTACACGGGCCGCGACATGACCTCGACGCACGCCGACATGAACATGTCGAACGAGGACTTCGACCAGGCCGTAGCCGACGTACTCAAGGCTGTCCGCAGTAATGGCGTCGATGAGGAATCGACACAGGAAGTTGCCGCTATCCTCGAATCACTGCGCGGCGCCGTCATGGGCGCGGCTGGGAGTTAGGACCAGGTCAGGCAGTTGGCGGCATCAGCGGCGGCAGTTTCTCGCCTGTCGCTGTTGCCGTAGTTGCGGTCGAGATGCGCAGCGAGCGGATGGCGTCCGCGAGGGCTGCACCATCAAAACTGCCCGCGTTCGGGCCGTAGCTGGCGGACGACAGACGCCGCAGTTCGTCGGATAACGGCGCGTCGACACGCTTGGCAAATTCGCCAATGCTGCGCGGTGCATCTTGCGGCCATTGCAGCTTGCCCCAATCGAGCAACGCAGTACGCACGCCCGAACCATCTCCGGCAATCGCGAGCTTGCGAGCCGACTTCAGCAAAGCCGCCTGCTGCTTGTGCAACGGCGCCTCTTTGGGCGCCTCCGCTTCGCGCTCACGGCGCGGGCGCGAGCGGGTCGACCACCACCACGCCCCAAGGGTCAGCAGCCAGAGCACTGCCAGAATCTCCGTGGCGCGCTTCCAGAATGACACCACGGCGAGGGTTTCTTCGGCGGAGGGGCCCGTGACGGGCTCGACCTCATCGGCAACCGCCTCCGGTTCAGGCTCAACCGGCAGAGGCGCGGACTCAACGCCCTTGATGTTCAGCGTGCGCGGCGGCAGCGTTGCGACCTTCCACTCGCCTGCCTCGACGTCCCACCACGGAACGTCGATTGCCGGCAGTTCGACATCGCCACCGGCAACGCCAATGACTGCATACTGGTCCTCGCGAACGCCGCGAATACCTTCGGCTTCAAGCTGCCGCGACAGTTCCGGTCGATCCGAATACACATTGATGCCATCGACTTCGGGCACCTCGATCGCGGGCAACTGCGTTTCGATCTGGCCCAGTGCGCTCAGGCGCACGCGGCGCGTTACGGGTTCGCCCGCCTCAAGCAGGTCAGTCTCGCGCGACCACTCGTCGGTAATCTGCACATCGCGCGCCGGCAGCCATGCAGCATCCGGGTGATCTGCAGGCGGCGCCGGTATCGGATTCACGGTCACCGTATGCGCTTCGGACTCAAACACTTTGCGACCCGTGATGCGGCCGTCGCGCAGGACGCGCGCTTCGAAGCGCGAGGGCGAGATTTGCAGCTCGCCGCTTTCCTGCGGGTAGATTGCGATGACGCGCTCATTCACCGTGTACGAGCGACCATTCAGCATGGCTTCGTACGGGCGCTCGTCTCCGGCCTGTTCCGCGAGGAACTCCAGCCCCGATACCGTGGGCTCGCGCAGCGACGGTTGCCGTGTCGCGACGGCGCGGTAGATGCGGACGCGGTACAGAATTTGTGCCTGCACGTAGGTCTCGTGGACATCCACCTCGCTGGTAACGAACACGTCGGCCTCCCCCGGCGGGGCATTCGTCGGTTCGTTAACGACAATCGTGACCGGGTTGCTCTGCTCGTTGCCAAGCGCGATCGGCGGAATCTCCTGCATGCCTGTGCGCTTTGGCATTAAAGAAACCGTCCAGGTCAGGCTGCGGCGAATCTCGCCGTTGAAGATCGACGTGTTGCTGAGCTTGCTGACCTGGCCGACATAGAAGTCCGCCTCGAGCTGCGTGAAATCAGGCTCGGCGTCGGTAGTGGAGTCGACGACGATCTCGAGGGTCAGCGACTCATTCAGGTCAACCGTCGGGCGGTCGACACGCGCGGTTACGTCCGCCGTTGCCGTCGCCATTGTTGCCGCCAGTACAAGCAGCGCCTGCCAGATTTTTGTTCGCACATTCACCACGGTTGCATCTCGTCGTCGGGCCACGCCTCGTTCCCTTCCTGGTCCCTGCGATAGCGCTGGTACTGGTAGCGGAACTTGCGTCGCAGCAGGCCGCCCGGGTCGTCGGGGATACGGCGCAGCCACTGCTCCATCGCCTGTTGCTGTTCCTGTTGCTGGCGCATCTCCGCGAGCTGCGCCTCTGAAAGCTGTTGCGGTTGTTCGCCCTGCTGGGCTTCCTCGGCAGCGCGTTCGAGTTCCTGCTGCAGCGCCTCGAGATCTTCTTCGCTCATCTCGTCGTCGCGCTGCGAGCCTTCGGATTGCTCATCCGATTGTTGGTTCTGCGAAGCGCCTTCAGAGCCCTCCTGGTTCTGCTCGCCTTCACTCTCCGACTGGTCGCCCTGCCCACCCGGGTTCTGGGTCGACGTCTGGTCGTCGCCGGCGCTCTCATCCTGCTCCTGGTTCTGAAGGTTTTGTACGAACTCGAGATTGAAGGCCGCATCCTCATTGCCGGGGTCCATCTCGAGCACCTGTTCGTAGGCATCGATTGCCGCTTCGTACTCGCCCTGCTGCGCCATGGCGTTGCCGAGGTTGTAGAGATTACGAGCATCGCCGCTCTCGGCGAACTCCGCCGCACTGCTCTTGTAGTCACCGGCGCGGTAATTGGCGACAGCGCGCCATTCGCGGTCGTCGAACAGCACGGCCGCATCAGCCGGGCTGCCTTCCTCCAGCGCCTTCTGCGCCTGCTGGTCCTTGTTGAGCCACAGATCGTCCCAGAGCGAGGCATGCGCAATCTGCGGGACTGGCATGATGAAGATAACCAGCACCAGCACCCAGCCGCGCCGGAACGCCAGCGCCGCCAGCGGCAACAGCAGCAACACGAGCCACGGACCTTCTTCGCGCCATTGGTCCGACGCGAGGTTGTCATCACCCGCCTGGGCCGCTGCACGCACCTCACCCGAGAGCAGGTGATCGAGATCACTGTCATCGGCCGACAACACCGCAAAACGCCCGCCGCCAATGCGCGCAAGATCTTGCAGGCCACGTTCCTCGAGACGCGCGACCGCGATATTGCCGCGATTGTCCGTAACGAAGCCGCCGGACATGCGCGGAATCGGCGCGCCTTCGCGCGTACCGACGCCCATCACGGACAACGCAAAGCCTGCGTCGCGCAGGTCGCGCGCGGCCTTTTCCGCGGCCGGCGACGTGCCACCATCGGTAATCAGGAGCACCTCGCCATAGCCTACGCCCGCCTGCTCCAGCAGCGTCTGTGCCTTGCGGATACCGACCTCGGGATAGCTGCCCCGGCTCGGCATGATGTCGGTGCTGAGGCTGTTGACGAGTGCGCCAACCGTGTCGCTGTCATCCGTCAGCGGCGTCACGGTAAACGCGTTCGCTGAGTAGACAACGAGGGCTGTCTGGCCGCCATCACGCCGATCGAGGAGTTCGAGAATTTTCAGTCGCGCGCGACCCAGGCGACTCGGCTCGATGTCCTCGGCATCCATGGAGCGCGACAAATCGAGCGCAACGACGATGGCCTGGTCCGCGCGGAACACGGGCTGGTCAATACGTTGCCACGCCGGTCCGGCCAGCGCGGTAACCGCGACGATGCCGCCGAGGCCGTACAACCACCAACGCCAGTCGACACCGCGTCCGGGAGTGCGCGAGAGCACGTGCGGCATGAGTTCCTCATCGACGACCCCGTGCCAGTGGCCTGCGCCGAGCTGGCGCCGCGCAAGCAGCACGGCAACCATCACGACGACGGGAATCAGGAACAGCCACTCGGGGCGCAGCCAGTGGAAATCAGCCAGCATGAGACTGCACCTCCGCGCGACGCCACAGGGCGACGCGTTGCAGCAGCGACGCCAGGCTCAGCAAGCCCACCAGCGCCAGCGCGATGCCGAGTGGCCAGAAGAAATAGGAACGCACCGGTCGGAAACCCGATTCCGGCTCTTCCACGGGCTCGAGTTCGTCGACCAGCGCGTAGATGTCCTGCAGGCTCGACGTATCCGTTGCCCGGAAATAGCGCCCGCCTGTCTGCTGTGCGATCGCGGTTAGTGTGTCTTCATCAAGATCGGCTGACGGGTTGATGGCGCGCTGACCACCGAATGCCGAGGATACTTCCATCGACTCCGCACCGATGCCGATCGTGTAGATACGCAGTCCAACCTGCTGTGCCAGTTCGGAGGCCTTCAGCGGCGGCACCTCGCCGGCGGTATTGGCGCCGTCGGTGAGAAGCACGAGAACCTGCTCGCCCTCGTCCACGTCCTGTTCGTGGATGCGGCGCACGGCCAGCGTGATTGCGTCGCCGATCGCGGTCTTCTCGCCGGCGAGGCCGATCTCCGCTTCGAGCAGGAGGATCTTCACAGTGTCCCGATCGAGGGTCAGCGGCACCTGGAGGTACGCGCGTTCGCCGAACAGGATGAGTCCGATGCGGTCGCCCTCGCGGCGCGAGATGAAGTCGCTCGCGACAGCCTTGGTTGCGGTCAGGCGATCGACGCGGCGGCCCGCGAGTTCGAAATCCTTCTGGTCCATGCTGCCCGACAGGTCGACGGCCAGCATCAGGTTGCGGCCTGCGACAGGCACCTCGAGTTCATCGCCGATGCGCTCCGGGCGCGCTGCGGCAAGCACCAGTAAACACCAGGCCAGTACCGCCACCCAGAAGCGCCAGTTCAGCATCTGTTCCGCCGCGGACCGATCGCGCAGTGTCTCGAAACCCGACAGGCTCGGAACGCGCAGTCCGGCCTCGGACATGCCGCGCGCTTCGGGCAGTATGCGACGCAGCAACCACGGCAGTGGCAACGCAAGCAATGCCCAGGGCCAGGCCAGCGACCACATCAGGCATCACCTCGCAGCAGTTCGCTCAGGCGCATGCGCACAGCCGACAACAGTGCGCCGATATCGACGTCCGAGAAATCGCCGTTGGCCGGGTCGCGGTACGGCAGGCTCAGCAAACTCTTGCCGCCCTCGGTATGGAAGTACGGCACGGGCATGCCGCGATCGAGCCAGCTCAGCCAGGCGTCGCCGGTCAGCCCCGCGACTTCCTCGCGCGGCGCGTACGCCAGCATGCCGCGGCGCAGCAATTCGGAGACCTGCTTGCCGAGCAGCACAGGGTCGCGATGCTGCAAGTACTCCGCTTCGTAGCGCGCGAGCTCCGCAAGCGCGAATCGGCGCGGCGCATTGAAGCGCCAGGCTTTGTACCACTGCCACGCAACGACACCGACGAGCAATGATGCGAGCGCAAGCAACACCCACCAACCGGGCGCGAGCGGCCACCAGCCGACAGGGTCCGGCAGGTGCAGGTCACGCAATGGCAGGGCGCTCTCATCCATAGCTAGTGTGTTCTTCGACCGAGGGCTGTTTGCAAGGTGCTGACCGGATCATCGTCCGTCGACATCGGCATCAAGTGCACGTGGTAGGTCTGGCAGAAGCGTTCGAACTCATGCAGGCGCTTCTCGTAAGCCTGTGCGTAATCCCGGCGCGCCGGCGCTGCGTAGGTATCGATGGCAAGCTCGTCCTCGGCAGACACCAGGCGGTAGCGTCCGGGCGGCGGAAGTTCGCGTTCAATCGGGTCGTTCAGAAATACAGCAAGCACTTCGCTATGGCGGGCGACCGCAGAAAGGTAGGACTGCGCGGCGCGATGGAACCCGACGAAGTCGCTGATGACGACGACCAGGCTGCCGGGGCGCGCCACGCGTCGCAGCGCTGACATCGCCTGCGTAAAAGCATCGACGCTCGCCGCCTCGCCATCTGCATTCCAGTCGCGGTGCTCGGCGAGTTCGTGCACAAAGCGCAGCGCCGAGCGCCGGCCGAGACGCGGTTTCATCTCACGGTGGCTCGTATCGCCGAAGATCAGTCCGCCGAGACGATCACCGCGATGGTGCGCCGCCCAGGCGATCAGGGCCGCAGCACGGCTGGCGTTCACCGACTTGAAACAGCCCCGCGTCGCAAAGTGCATGTTCGAACGCAGGTCGACGGCAACCAGTACGGGGCGCTCACGCTCTTCGCGGAACAGTTTCGTGTACGCCGTCGTGCTGCGCGCTGTAACCCGCCAGTCGATACTGCGCGGATCGTCGCCAGGCTGGTAGGGCCGCGATTCATCGAACTCCATGCCACGACCGCGGAAGCGCGAAACATAGGCGCCCGTCTGCAGGGAATTGACACGCAACACGTCGAGCGCGATTGCGCGCGCGGGGCTGGATAACCGGATCAGGCCAGGCTGGCTGACGCTGACCGGGGATGCGCCTGCATGGATGTGGTCGAGCCGCACTAGGGCACTCCAACGCCATCCAGGATGCCTTTGATTACCGTGTCGGCCTCTACACCGTCCGCTTCCGCCTCGAAGCTCAATACGAGGCGATGGCGCAGGACGTCGGGCGCAATGGCCTGGATGTCTTCGGGGCCGACGAAGTCGCGACCGGCGAGCCAGGCGTGAGCACGCGCTGCACGGTCGATACCCATGCTGGCACGCGGGCTGGCACCATACAGAACCTGGCCCTCGAGCGAGCTGTCCACATCACCCGGCTTCCGCGTCGCGGATACGACGTTGACGATGTACTCCTCGAGTTCCGGCGCGAGGTGCAGGTTCAGGATGTCCATACGTGCCTGCATGATGGATTCCGCACTGAGTTCCTCGGGCGGCCGGAACGCGTCACGCTCACCGGATTTCGCTTCGTCGCGGTTCAGCACGAGAATGCGGCGCTCGTCTTCGACGCTCGGATAGCCGACCTGCACATGCAGCAGGAAGCGGTCGAGCTGCGCCTCGGGCAGCGGGTAGGTGCCTTCCTGCTCGATCGGGTTCTGCGTCGCCATGACCATGAAGAGCCCATCGAGCGGATAGGTCTTGTCGCCGACCGAAATCTGGCGCTCTTCCATAGCCTCGAGCAACGCCGACTGGACCTTGGCGGGGGCGCGGTTGATCTCGTCGGCAAGAATCAGGTTATGGAACAGCGGGCCCTTGCGGAATTCGAAGGTGCCCTCCTGCGGACGGTAGATATCGGTACCGGTGAGATCGGCCGGCAGCAGGTCGGGCGTGAACTGCAAGCGATGGAAGTCGCCTTCGATACTCTCCGCGAGAACCTTGATTGCGCGTGTCTTGGCGAGCCCGGGCGCGCCTTCGACGAGCAGGTGACCGTCACATAGCAGCGCGATCAGCATGCGGTTGATCAGGTGCGCCTGCCCGATGATCAGACCACTGGCGTGAGCCTCGAGCTTCTGGAATTGTTCGGCGACACTCATTAATAAACTCCGGTACATTTAGGCAGTCGGCCATTTTAGTAGAATTGGCCGGAAATTCGACCTTGTTATAAGGACAGACATTGCATCTGCCTAATGATTCACGAGCATTGCTTTTCGTCGCACTGGCGCTGGCTGGCTGTGGCAGCGAAGAGCCGCCAGCCGTGGCAGCGGCGCCGGCGCCCGAATCGGTTGCCTCGACCTGTGGTGACTCAGGCTTTGTCCGTGCCCGCTTGTCCGGGGCGCTGCATGCAGAAATCGACTGGCCAGATACCGATTTGACCTGTGAAAGCATGCGGCGTCCGGATGATCGCGGCGTTCGACTGCGCCTGTCAGGCCAGGTTGCCGATGAGCGTCTGGCGATCATTATCGCGATGCCTGAGCTGGATGCCGGAGAGACCGGCGCTGGATTCGACAGCGTGGTCACGATCACGGTCGATGGCAGCGGCCGTTTCTTCAGCACGCCGAATCTTGGCGCCTGCTGGGTCGATATTGCAGACAATGAGCCGCTTGCGGCGAGCGGTGGGCTGCACAGGGTGTCTGGCGTACTGAACTGTGTCGGGCCCCTGGGCGAGTTCAATGGCGATGCCTACGTCGATCTGCAGGACCTCGAATTCAGCGGCATCGCCGACTGGAGTGCGTCGTGAGGCTGGTCTCACTTGTTACGGTACTTTGCCTGGCAGCCTGCAGCCCGCAGGCTACGACGTCGACTGATGCAGCGGGACCTGGACCCGTACCGGGACTAGACAAGACTTTTGGACGCGACATGCTGACTGTTATCAACGATGCTGGCGAAGCGCATGAATTCGAGGTCTACGTCGCGACGACGAACGAGCAGCATCGCCGCGGCCTGATGTTCGTCCGCGACATGCCCGACAACGTCGGCATGCTGTTTATCTACGACGACCCAGCGATTCGCTCCATGTGGATGAAGAACACCTACATATCCCTCGACATGGTCTTCGCGCGTGCTGACGGTACCGTCACCAACGTGATTCGCGACACAGTGCCACAGACGCTGGACTCGAACGTATCGACAGAACCCGTGCTTTATGCGCTCGAACTGAATGCCGGCATCACGCGCCAGCTCGGCATTGGGACGCACAGCCGTCTGCTTGTGGAGGATAGATGACCCGCAACGACCAGCAGAACTGGCAGGTATTGCTGACCTTGCTCGTCATGCTGGGCGGTGCATCGCTCGCGGCACTTGTCGTCGGTGGTACGGGCGACGAGAGCATCCGGCTACCGGTACGTGCGACGGCCCAGCTCGCCTTCGTGCTGTATCTCATCATTCTGGTGGCGCGCCCTTTGCAGCAACTGCTGCGCAAGCCCTGGACCGCGGCTCTGCTGCGCGGCAGGCGGCTGGTCGGCGTCGCTTTTGCGGCGGCGATGACGGTGCACCTCGGCTTGCTGGCCTACCGCTTCGGCTCCCAGCCTGAGCTCACGTATCCGCTGTTCAGCCTGCTGTTCGGCGGGACCGCCTACCTGCTGTTCTACCTGATGCTGGTCACATCATTCGATACGCCGAAAAGAGCGCTCGGGCCGAGGAAGTGGAAACTGCTGCACCGAACGGGGCTCGTATGGGCTGCGTTGATCTTCGGCCTGCCCCGCTCCGTCGAAGCGCTCAGCGACCCGGACTACCTGAAGTTCGGCATCCCCTTTGCGCTGGCGCTGGCAATCAGGATTACAGCGTGGCAGCAATCGCGTCGGCGAGATAGTTGACGTTGTGTGCAGTGATGCCGGCCGTATTGATGCGGCTGGATCCCACCATGTATACGCCGTGGTCCTTCTTCAGGCGATCCACCTGGTCCGCACTGATACCGAGGAAGCAAAACATGCCCGTTGCGCGCACGAGGTGCGAAAAGTCGTGCTCGGGCGCTTTCTCGCTTAGCGCATCGTTGAGCAGTACACGCATTTCCCGCAGGCGACCGCGCATCTCGGCGAGCTCGACACGCCATGCGGCCTTCAACTCAGGATCATCGAGAATCGTCGCAACGACGACCGCGCCGTGATCGGGCGGTACCGAGTAAATCGTGCGCACCACGTTGTTGACCTGGCTGTGCACAATGTCGCGCGCGATAGTGTCGGCGGCGAGGAATGACAGGCTGCCCACTCGGTCGCGATACAGACCAAAGTTCTTGGAACAGGAATTGGCAACGATCATCTCCGGTACTCGGGCCGCCAGGTGGCGTACGATGAACGCGTCGTCCCTGATGCTGCGCGCGAAGCCCTGGTAGGCCATGTCGATGAACGGCACGAGCTCGCGTTCGACGATCACATCGGCAATTGCGCGCCACTCGTCCTCGCTCGGGTCCATGCCCGACGGGTTGTGGCAACAGGCATGCAGCAACACGATATCGCCCTTGTCGATGGTACGCAGCGTATCGAGCATTTCGTCGATCTTGATGACGTGCCTGTCGGCGTCGTAATACGGGTAGGTAACGAGCTCCAGGCCCGCCCCGCCGAGCAGCGGCACATGGTTGGCCCAGGTCGGGTCCGAGACCCAGACCCTGGCGTCCGGCCTGGCGCGCAGTATGAGGCTCGCCGCAACACGCAGACTGCCCGAGCCACCCGGCGCCTGGATCGTGCTGACCCGGTTCGGATCGACGGAATCGCCAAAAGTCAGCGCCTGCATCCCGGCGTTGAACTGCGGGTCGCCCGCCGTGCCGATGTAGGCCTTGCTGTCCTGCGTATCCAGGATGCGTCGTTCGGCCAGCTTGACGACATCGAGTACCGGTGTCTCGCCCTCTGCTGTGCGGAACACGCCGACACCGAGATCGATCTTCTCGGGGCGCGGGTCGTCCCGGTGCTCAGCGATGAGTCCGAGGATGGCGTCGGCCGGTGCGGCCTGCAGGGTTTCAAACACGACGGGTCTCCAGTGCGCTCGCACGATGCAAGCGGATCGATTGTACAAACGAAAACGCCGGCGTAGAAGCCGGCGTTTCTGTTGCAACTGAAAGTGCGTCGATCAGGCTTTGGGCGCCCAGACCGAACACCAGCCCGCTGCTGCGACTGCCTTGCCCGGGAAGATCTGGCAGGGGCGCCAATCGGCGCCGTCTTCGCCCTGGATCAGCGCGCAGTTGGCGCAGTTCTGGACTTCGGCCGGGTTGTTGCGCGTTGCGGGATCGACCGTCGACGCATCGTGCGTGTATTTCATGGCCTGTGCCATCGGATCGTCTTCGGATAATTGCGGCAGGTCTGCAGCATTGGCTTCGCGACCTGGTACGACAACGGCGGCTGCAGCGGCGACGGCTGACAGCTGGAGGAACTGGCGGCGTGCAATTTTGCTCAACGGAATCTCCTTGATACGTGAGTTCGTGGAATCGAGGCGCGCAATTCTAGCCGAGTTTCCTGAACGCACGCATAACGGAAATTTATGCAGCTTTTCAATGGTTTTGAGAAGCATTCGCATTAAATGCGGGAGGCCGCATCGCTGCGATATACTGCCCTGCCACCGGGCCCGGACAACAACCAATGACAGGCCGCAGCAAGGTAGTCGAAGTCACGCGAATTCGTGCAGATTTGCGCGAAACCGTCGCCGACAGGGTCGCCATCGAGGAACCCCTGGAGATTCGTCTTGGCTTCCAGGCTGGCGGCCGCCGCGAGACCCGCAACATCTCGATCACGATGCGCACGCCGGGCGACGACGAGATCCTGGCCGCAGGCTTCCTGTTTACAGAAGGCATCGTGCGGGCGCGCACCGATATTGCAATCGTCAAGCCCTGCCAGGGCGAGAACACCGTGCGCGTCGAACTCGAGGACGGCGTGCCCGTCGCGCTCGACCAGCTCGAGCGCCACTTCTACACAACCTCGAGCTGCGGCGTGTGTGGCAAGACGTCGCTCGATGCGCTGCGCGTGCAGGGCTGTAACGCGTTAGATACTGCCTCGTTTGCGATGCATAAAGATACGCTGACGGCTATACCCGACCGCCTGCGCGATGCCCAGGCCACGTTCGAGGAGACCGGTGGCCTGCATGCCGCTGCGGCATTCGACTCATCTGGCAGGCTCCTCGTGGTCAAAGAGGACGTTGGTAGACACAATGCCGTGGACAAAGTAATAGGCCAATTGCTGCTGGATGATCGCCTGCCTGGCACCGCGCTCGGCATGATGGTTTCCGGACGCGCCGGTTTCGAGCTGGTGCAGAAAACGCTGGTTGCCGGCATTCCCGTGATGGCCGCTGTCGGCGCACCGACAAGCCTTGCGGTCGAGCTTGCCCGGGAGTTCAATATGACGCTCGTCGGATTCTTGCGCGGCGAGTCGTTCAATAGCTACGCCGCAGGGGAGCGCATAAGGACATGAGCGCCATACATAACGATACCGTCGCTGCCATCGCGACACGATTCGATAATCGGCCCGAGATGCTCGTGCAGATTCTTGTTGCCATCGTGCGCGAGATCGGCTGGGTTTCCGAGGACACCAAGCGGCAGCTTGCTGACGCACTTAACCTGTCGCGCGCCGATGTCCACGGGGTCGTCGAGTATTACCACGACTTCCGCACCGAACCGCCGGGCAAGCACATCGTCAAGGTATGCCAGGCAGAGGCCTGCCAGGCGATGGGCAGCCGCGAACTCGTCGCGCACGCGGAGAGCGCCGTCGACGGCGATACCACCCTCGAACCGGTCTATTGCCTCGGCAACTGCGCCTGTGCTCCGGCAGTCATGATTGATGGCAAGACCCATGGTCGTGTTGATGCCGCACGCTTTGACGCGTTGCTCGCCGCCACAAAGGGGGGGCGGTCATGAGCGCAATCAAGGTCTTTGTGCCGCGCGAAACTTCCGCGGTATCGCTCGGCGCCAATGAGGTTGCGGTCGCGATTGCGGCGGAGGCGAAGCAGCGCGGCATAGAGATACAACTCGTCCGCAACGGGTCCTGGGGCGCCTGCTGGCTCGAGCCGCTCGTCGAGGTGCAACTCGGCGAAACGCGCATTGCCTACGGTGAAGTAGCACCCGAGGACGTGCCATCCCTGTTCGATGCGGACTTTCTGGCAGGCGGCGAACACGACAAGCGCCTCGGCCCGACCAACGAGATCGACTACCTGATCAAGCAGGAACGCTGGACCTTCTGGCGCGTCGGCCTCGTCGAGTCACTATCGCTCGAAGACTTCCTGCTGCACCAGGGTTTCAAGGCGCTGGAGAAGGCCTGGGAAATCGGCCCGGATGCTGTTATCGATGCCGTGACCGAGTCTGGCTTGCGCGGGCGCGGTGGCGCCGGCTTCCCGACTGGCATCAAGTGGCGCACGGTGGCCGATGCGGCGGGCGAGCAAAAGTACATCGCGTGCAATGCCGACGAAGGCGACAGCGGCACGTTCTCGGACCGCATGCTCATGGAAGGCGACCCGTTCGGATTTATCGAGTCGATCGCGATCGCGGGTTATGCCGTTGGCGCCAGCAAGGGCTACATCTACCTGCGCTCCGAGTACCCGCTGACGCATTCGATACTGACGCGCGCTATCGATTCGCTGCGCGAAACCGGCTGGCTCGGCGAAAACATTCAAGGCAGTGGCTTTAACTTCGATATCGAACTGCATCTTGGCGCGGGGTCCTACGTTTGCGGCGAAGAGACCGCAATGCTGGAAAGCCTCGAAGGCAAGAAGGGAATCGTGCGCTACAAGCCACCTCTCCCTGCTATTGAAGGACTGTTCGGCAAACCGACAGTAGTTAACAACGTCGTCACCCTCGCGTCGGTACCGAACATCGTCAACCTTGGCGGCGAACGCTATGCGGGTATGGGGGTCGATCGGTCGAAGGGCACGCTCGCGTTCCAGCTGGCGGGCAACATCAAGCGCGGCGGTCTCGTCGAGAAAGGGTTCGGCATCACGCTGCGCGAACTAGTCGAAACCTATGGCGGCGGCACGGCCAGTGGGCGCCCCGTCAAGGCCGTGCAGGTCGGCGGGCCTCTGGGCGCCTACCTGGGCGCCGACGAACTCGATACGCCGATGGATTACGAGGCGTTTATCGCCATTGGCGCAATGATCGGCCATGGCGGCATCGTGGTCTTTGACGACACCGCCAACATGGCCGAGCAGGCGCGCTTCGCGATGGAATTCTGTGCGATCGAGTCCTGTGGAAAATGTACGCCGTGCCGCATTGGCTCGACGCGCGGCGTCGAAGTCATTGATCGGCTGATCAATGGCGAGAAACGCGACGATAATTACGATTTGCTGGTCGAACTCTGCGATACCATGGAGGACGCATCGCTGTGTGCCATGGGCGGCATGACGCCCTACCCCGTACGCAGCGTGCTGCAGAAGTTCGCGGAAGACTTTGCTCCCGGAGGCGGTGAATGAACAAAACGCGACAAACGGATCTTGGCACGCCGGCCAGCCCGGCGACCGAAACCGTGCGCGTCGAGATCGACGGCCTGCCGGCGACGGTCAAGGCCGGCAGCAGCATCATGCGCGCATGCCGCGAGTCCGGGGTCGACATCCCCAGGCTCTGCGCCACGGATTCCCTTAAACCATTCGGTTCCTGCCGCCTGTGCCTCGTTGAGGTCGAAGGCCGCAAGGGCTACCCCGCGTCGTGCACGACGCCCGTCGAAGAAGGCATGCAGATCCGCACGCAGACCGACAAGCTGGCGCAGCTGCGTCGCAATGTCATGGAACTGTATATCTCCGACCACCCGCTCGACTGCCTGACCTGCTCCGCGAACGGCGATTGCGAACTGCAGGACATGGCCGGCGCAGTGGGTCTGCGCGATGTGCGATATGGCTTTGACGGCGAGAACCATCTCGATGCGCCGGTCGACGCGAGCAACCCTTACTTCCAGTTCGATGCCTCGAAGTGCATCGTCTGCTCACGCTGCGTGCGTGCCTGCGACGAGGTCCAGGGGACGTTTGCGCTGACCATCGAGAACCGTGGCTTCAAGTCGAAAGTCTCGGCGGGTATCAGCGAAGACTTCCTCGGTTCCGAATGCGTATCCTGCGGCGCCTGCGTGCAGGCCTGCCCGACCGCGACGCTCATGGAGAAGAGCATCGTCGACCACGGCCAACCCGATCATAAAGTCGTGACGACCTGCGCCTATTGTGGCGTCGGCTGCTCGTTCCAGGCCGAGATGAAGGGCGACCAGGTCGTACGCATGACGCCGTGGAAAGACGGCCAGGCCAATCATGGCCATTCCTGCGTGAAAGGCCGCTTTGCATGGGGCTATGCGTCGCACCGCGATCGTGTCCTGAAGCCTTTGGTCCGCGAGAAGACGACTGACCCCTGGCGCGAAGTGGAATGGGATGAAGCCATCAATTTCGCGGCCGCACGGTTCAAGGCGATCCAGGAAAAATACGGGCGCAAGTCGATCGGTGGCATCACGTCGTCGCGGTGCACGAACGAAGAAGTCTATGTCGTGCAAAAGCTCGTACGTGCGGCGATGGGCAACAACAACGTCGATACCTGCGCGCGTGTCTGTCACTCGCCCACGGGTTACGGCCTGAAGACTACGCTTGGCACATCGGCCGGCACACAGCCCTTCGACAGCGTGATGGACGCCGATGTCATCATGGTCATCGGCGCCAACCCGACCGCGGGTCACCCCGTGTTTGCGTCGCAGATGAAGCAGCGTCTGCGCGAGGGCGCCAAGCTCATCGTCGTCGACCCGCGTGAGATTGGCCTGGTGCGCTCGCCGCGGATCGAAGCGGCCCATCACCTGGCGCTGCTGCCTGGCACCAATGTACCGATCATCAATGCGCTCGCGCACGTCATCGTCAGCGAAGGTTTGGCCGATGAGGACTACGTGCGGGAGCGTTGCGATCTCGAGTCCTGGGAATCGTGGAAGGCCATGATCCTGAAACCCGAAAACTCGCCAGAAGAAGTGGCGCAGGTTTCAGGCGTCAGTGCCGATGAGATTCGGGCCGCCGCGCGACTGTTCGGCGGAGCGCGCAATGGCGCAATCTACTACGGTCTCGGCGTCACCGAACACAGCCAGGGCTCGACCATGGTCATGGGCATGGCGAACCTCGCGATGGCGACAGGCAACATCGGCCGCTCCGGTGTTGGCGTGAACCCATTGCGCGGCCAGAACAATGTGCAGGGCTCCTGTGATATGGGCTCGTTCCCGCATGAACTCGCCGGCTACCGCCACATCTCTGGCGAAGAGGTTCGCAACCAGTTCGAAGCGCACTGGGGTGTCACGCTCGATCCGGAACCCGGATTCAGGATTCCGAACATGTTTGACGCCGCCGTCGGCGGTGACTTCAAGGGTATGTACATCCAGGGCGAAGATGTCGCCCAGTCGGATCCCAACACGTTGCATGTCGAAGCAGCATTGGATGCGATGGAATGTATCGTGGTGCAGGATCTGTTCCTGAACGAGACCGCGAAGTTCGCGCACGTGTTTTTCCCGGGAACGTCGTTCCTCGAGAAAAACGGCACGTTCATCAATGCGGAGCGTCGCATCAATCGCGTACGCAAGGTCATGGAGCCGCAACAGGGCAAGGACGAATGGCGCATTACGCAGGAGTTCGCACAGGCGCTCGGCTACAACATGAACTACAGCGATGCGGCCGAGATCATGGATGAAATTGCCGAACTCACACCGACGTTCAGGAACGTCAGCTTCGACTTCCTGGACGAGGTCGGCAGCGTGCAGTGGCCGTGCAACGACGACGCGCCAATGGGCACGCCGATCATGCACATCGATGCCTTCGTGCGCGGCAAAGGCCTGTTCGTAGAGACCGACTACGTGCCGACCGAGGAACGCACCAACCGCAAGTTCCCGCTGTTGCTCACGACGGGTCGCATCCTGTCCCAGTACAACGTGGGCGCACAGACGCGCCGTACGGACAACAATGTCTGGCACGGCGAGGACCTGCTCGAGGTCCATCCGTCCGACGCAGAAACGCGCGGTATCACCGACGGCATGCTGGTATCACTCGCGAGCCGCAAGGGCGACATCACGTTGCGCGCGAAGATCACGACGCGCGTCAAGCCGGGCGTCGTCTATACGACCTTCCACAACCCCGAGACCGGCGCCAACGTGGTGACAACGGAGTACAGCGACTGGGCCACCAATTGCCCCGAGTACAAAGTCACGGCCGTGCAAATCGCGCCGGCCACGCGACGCTCACAGTGGCAGGAAGGCTTTGCCAGACGCGCCGAAGAGCAGGAACGTCTCGCGGAAACGGACTAGCGCGCCTTCCACGCCGCCAGGACCTCGGCTTCCTTGTCAGTAGTGACAAAGACCCGGCCACTTGTTCTGCGCTCTTCGGACAGCGTGTCCCACCAGACCAGCAGATCGCGGATCGTTTCGCGCTCGGGTCGATGTGCAAAGCCCTGCTGCAATGCGCGCTCGACGCTGACACCTTCGGATGCGCGCGACCCCGCCCAGATCGGCAACTGCGCCCCCGGATTGAGTTCATGGGAGGCCAGGAACGCCTGATCCACCCATACAGGATCGACCGCGGTAGCCGTAACTGCCTGCGAGTCTTCGAGCAGCTGTCCCATCGAGTATGAGCCTGCCGGGTTGACCATGTTGTAGGTACCGTTGATCGCGTGGTCGACGCAATTCACGCAGAAAGTCGCGAGGTCGCGCACATCGACGATCTGGATCTGGTCGTCGGGAGTGCCGGGCCACAGCATTTCCCCGCCTTGCCGCGTACGTAGCGGCCAATAGGTGAATCGGTCGGTATGGTCGCCCGGTCCGCAAATATAGGTTGGACGCAGGATCGTGAACTTGTCCGGATCGATCTCCGCCGCCGCGCGTTTCTCACAAAGCGCTTTCAGCGGCCCGTAAGTCTCGCCCGTGACCTCTTCGACCGTCTCATCTGCAATCGTCGCCAGCGGCGAGTCTTCGCTCGTCGCACCCCAGACGTCCTCGTAAACCGCAATCGTGGAAATGTAGACATAGCGATCACAATTCGGGGCTAACAGCCGCGCCGAATCCTGCACATGACGGGGCACATAGCCCGAGTTATCGATCACCGCGTCCCACCTGCGACCTTTCAGGCCGTCGAGGCCATTGTCACGATCGCCCTTGATCGTCTCGAGGTCAGGGAACAACTCGTTGTTGGTCCGTCCGCGATTGAACAACGTGACCGAATGGCCGCGGCGTAATGCCTCACGCACCATGTGTGGGCCAATAAAGCCCGTGCCACCCAGGATCAGGATGCTCTTTGGTTCGAATGCGCCGCGGTGCCCGGACTCTTTCTCTCCGGCTGCCGCCGAAGTCGAAACACCGGTTGCGGCGACCGCGGCGCCGGCTGCTGCTGCTTTAATGAAATCGCGTCGACTGTTTCTCATTCTTGGTTCTCCGTCGATTGGTTGACGGACAGTCTAGCGAACCTCACGCTATGATTCAGTTTTCGATCGGCATGATCGTCACAACGTACTCGCCTATCCTGCGGCCCGCGTCGACGGCCACCGCCGTATCGGACACTGGAACTTTGTTCGCGGCTCTTACAACGTAGTCAGCCTTGGGGTGTTTTCCATGCAGTGCCTGCACGTGCGCCATAACACTCGCGCGGCTAACGATCGAGCCGTTGATATTGAACACACCGGGCGACTCGATGGTTAAGACGATCGAAGTAACTTCGGGATCGCCGGTGGCTTTACCGTGCGGCAGCGCAACGTCGATACCCTGTTCTCGAATGAAAGTCGCAACAACGATGAAGAAAATCAGCATGATGAAGACGACGTCGAGCATCGGCGACAGGTTGATCTCGGAACGATCATCCGGAAAGACAGCCTGGAATCTACTCATCACAATCTCCTGTGAGGATTCCCGCCTGGTTGTCGCGCGCCGGCTGGCGCGCAGGAGCTATTCTAGCATGCGTTAACGGTAGCGCTTCTGGATCTTCTTCAACTCGGCATTGCCGGGATGCAGACCTTCGTAAGGCAACTGCGACAACGGCGTATCCACGTTGCCCATTAACTCGTGCATCTCGGCACGATCTTCGTTGACGTACAGGAGGCCCGTTGTGATTTCGCCCGCATTGAAACGATCGCGCAGGTACTTGAACGAGTCGGCACGGCTGGTCGGGTCGTAATCATGGTCGACCTTGCGCAAAACGATCGTGTCGCCGCCGTGCAGGTGAATCGGCATCGCCTCGCCTTCCTTGTACGACGCTTTGATTTCCTCGGAAGGCTGGATGTAATCGACGTTGATGACGTGATTGTAGTGCTCGCGCGTATGCGCGTAGCTCTTTGTCGAGCCTTCATGATCATTGAACGTCACGCACGGGCTAATGATGTCAACCAGCGCAAAACCGTTGTGCATAATCGCGCCCTTGATGAGGGGCACCAGCTGTTCCTTGTCGCCCGAGAAGCTGCGCGCGATGTAGGTAGCGCCAAGGCTCAGTGCAGTGCTCACCGGATCGATCGGTTCCTGCTGGTTGGGCAGGCCCTTCTTTGGCTTGCTGCCAATATCGGCCGAGGCCGAGAACTGGCCCTTGGTCAGGCCGTAAACGCCATTGTTCTCGATCAGGTAGCACATGTTGAGGTTGCGTCGAATCGCATGCACGAACTGGCCCGCACCGATCGACAGCGAGTCGCCGTCACCGGAGACGCCGATGTAGGTCATGTCGCGATTTGCCGCATTTGCGCCCGTGGTCACGGACGGCATGCGCCCATGGACCGAATTGAAACCATGTGCCTGGCTTACAAAGTAGGCCGGCGTCTTCGACGAGCAACCAATGCCCGACATCTTGGCGAGCATGTGCGGCTCGATATCCAGTTCGAATACGGCCTGGATCAGGGCGGCGGTTACCGAGTCGTGGCCGCAGCCGGCGCACAATGTCGAGATGGCACCTTCGTAATCGCGCGTCGTCAGTCCCAGTTCATTGCGCGGCATGCTCGGATGCGCGACTTTCGGTTTCGCGATGTACGTCATGCTGCGCGTCCCTTCTTGATTTCTTCGAGGATGCCGTCAACGACCGAACCCGGATTCAGTGGCATGCCGTCGTAGTGCAACACCGGCACCAGCTTGTTCTGGTCCGCGTCGATGTCGTTGATCAACAACGTACGCAACTGCGCGTCGCGATTCTGTTCGACGACGTAAACAACATCGTGCTGGTCGATGAATTCGCGCACGGCATCCGTGAACGGGAAGGCCTTGACCCGGCAGTAGTTGAGATTGACGTTGTCAGCCTCGAGCCGGTCGAGTGCTTCGATGCAGGCGCCGTGGCCGCTGCCCAGCGTCAGGATCGCAGCCTTGTTGAACTTCGAGTAGCGAATCTCGGCCTCCGGCACCAGCGTGCGCGCCGTCGCCCACTTGACGAGCTGGCGATCGACAACTTCCTGGTACTCGGCGGAGTCTTCCGTGTAACCGCCATACTTGGTGTGGCCCGAACCACGCGTGAAGTAGGCGCCCTTCGGGTGCACGCCAGGCAAGGTGCGGTAGGGGATGCCATCGCCGTCTACGTCGAGGTACCGGTAGAACTTGTCCATGCCCTCGAGATCCTCGGCGCTCAGTACCTTGCCGCGGTCCGGAACGTAGTTGTCGTCCCATTCGAGTTCCGGAACCATCCAGTCGTTCATGCCGATATCGAGATCGGACAGGACCATGACCGGAGTCTGCAGACGCTCGGCCAGGTCGAAAGCCTGGACCGCCGTTTCGAAGCACTCCTTCGGGTCGGCAGGGAATAACAACACATGCCGGGTATCGCCATGCGATGCGTAAGCGCAACTGATCAGATCGCACTGCTGCGTGCGCGTAGGCATGCCCGTCGACGGGCCCGTCCGCTGCACGTCGAAAATGACCGCCGGAATCTCGGCGTAATAGCCGAGGCCGATGAACTCGCTCATCAGCGAAATCCCGGGACCGCTGGTCGGCGTGAACGAACGCGCGCCGTTCCAGTTGGCGCCGAGCACCATGCCGATCGCTGCCAGTTCGTCTTCGGCCTGGATGATGCAGTACGTGCGTTTATCCGTCTCCGGATCGTTGCGATAAGCGCGGCAGAAGCCTGCGAAAGCGTCCATCAGCGACGTCGACGGCGTAATCGGGTACCAGGCGCCCACCGTCGCGCCGGCATACATACAGCCGAGTCCCGCTGCGGTGTTACCGTCAATGATAATCTGGCCTTTCGTCTCGTCCATCTTCTCGATGTGGGCCGGTAACGGACACGGGAAATTCTCCTTCGTGTAGTCGTAGCCGAGATGAATCGCCTGCATATTCGAGTCGATCAGGTGCGCCTTGGCAGCAAACGTCTCTTCGAGCAGCAATTTGATGACATCGAGATCGACATTCAGCAACGCGGCAATGACGCCGACGTAGCCGATGTTCTTCATCAGGATGCGTGCACGAGCGCCGTCGAAGGTCTCGTTACACATCTGCGACAGGGGAATGCCGATGATCGTAATGTCGTCACGATTCAACAGCGTGCTGCGCGGCCAGGTCGAGTCGTAGATCAGGCAACCGCCGGGCTCAACCTCGGCCATGTCACGCGCGTAGGTCTGCGCGTTCATTGCGACCATGATGTCGACACGGTCGGACCGGCAGCTGTAACCCTTGCCGGACACCCGTATTTCATACCAGGTTGGCAGTCCCTGGATATTCGACGGGAAGTAGTTTTTGCCGACAACCGGTACGCCCATGCGGAAGATCGCTTTGCGCAACAAGCCGTTGGCGCTTGCTGAGCCGGTGCCGTTGACCGTCGCAATCTTGATAACGACGTCGTTGATCGAAGCCACTAGCTGTCCTTAACTTTTGGATCCGCCCGCCGCGGTCTGCGGCTGGTCGGCAGCCGCCTCATCAACGGCATACGGAATAAGCAACTTGGATTTCTGCATGTCCCACGCGCCTGTCGGGCAGCGCTCGGCGCACAGGCCGCAATGCACGCAGATATCTTCATCCTTGACCATGACGCGACCCGTCTGCGGCAACTTGGCTGACACGTAAAGGTCCTGTTCGAGGTTCGTCGCAGGCGCCTTGAGGCGCGTACGCAGGTCGTCTTCATCGCCGTTGTGCGTGATCGTCAGGCAGTTGACCGGGCAGATGTCGAGGCAGGCGTCGCACTCGATACAGAGATCTGCTGCAAAGACGGTCTGAATATCGCAGTTCAGGCAGCGCTCGACCTCTTCGGCGGCGAGTTCCGCCGAGAACCCGAGCTCAACCTCGATATTCAGTTTCTTGAAACGTTCCTTCAGATCGACATGCGGCACGAGCGTGCGCGCGGCGCCGTCGTAGTTGTTCGAGTAGCTCCACTCGTGCATGCCCATTTTCTGGCTGGCGAGATTCAGGCCGAACGGCAACCGGTCGTGCAGGTCTTCGCCATGACAGTACTTGTGCATCGAGATCGCGGCCTGGTGGCCGTGCTCAACCGCCCAGATGATGTTCTTCGGGCCGAATGCAGCGTCGCCACCGAAGAAGATGCCGTCGCGCGAACACATCATTGTGGTCTCGTCGACTACGGGGCAGTCCCACTTGTCGAATTCGATGCCGATGTCGCGCTCGATCCAGGGGAAGGCATTGTCCTGGCCAATGGCCAGCACAACGTCATCGCACGGGATAATCACCTCGCCCGTCGAGGTACCACGATCGATGCGGCCATCCTCATCGATGTTGTATTCCATCAGGTCGAACTTCATGCCGACGAGCTTGCCGTTGTCGTAGACAAACTCCTTCGGTGAGTGATTGACCATGATGTCGACGTTCTCTTCCTCGGCGTCTTCGAGTTCCCACTCCGAGGCCTTGAAGAAGCCGCGTGGTTTGCGCGCCATGACCTTGACGTCCCTGGCGCCGAGACGCAGTGACGTACGGCAGCAATCCATGGCGGTGTTGCCGACGCCAATAATCAGTACGCGTTCGCCGATGCTGTCGATGTGGTCAAAGGCAACCGACTCCAGCCATTCGATGCCGATATGAATGCGATCCGAATCGTAGCGCCCGGGAATCTCCAGGTTCTTGCCCTTCGGCGCGCCGGAGCCAACGAACACAGCGTCATACCCTTCGTCGAGCAACGACTGCATGCTGTCAATGCGGTGCCCAAACCTGACCTTTGCGCCCATGTCGACGATGTAACCGATTTCCTCGTCGAGAACCTCGGGCGGCAGTCGGAAGGACGGGATGTTGGTACGCATCAGGCCGCCGGTGACGTCCAGCGCCTCGAAAATTGTGACATCGTAGCCGAGCGGCAGAAGATCGTTGGCAACGGTTAGCGACGCGCAACCGGCGCCGATCAGGGCAACCTTCTTGCCGTTCTTTTCTTCCGGTGCAGTTGGCAAGCGATCGCGAATGTCATCGCGGTTGTCCGCGGCAACGCGCTTCAGGCGGCAGATCGCAACAGGCTTATCTTCGACGCGACCGCGCCGGCAGGCGGGCTCGCAGGGACGATCGCAGACACGACCGAGGATCCCCGGGAAGACGTTCGACTTGCGGTTTTCCATGTACGCATCGCTGAAGCGACCCTGGGCGATCAGGCGAATGTACTCGGGAACGTCGGTGTGGGCCGGACAGCCGTACTGGCAGTCAACGACCTTGTGAAAGTACTCGGGGTTGCTTGTATCGGTCGGCTTCATCAGTGGGGCTCTTGGTTCGCGCTACTTTAACGAGTTGGACCGGAAAGTAAACAAGACTTTTGATCTAACGGGCCCGCGCGAACCGCAGGCGTTGTCCGGGCACAACTCCTGTGAGACTTCCGTCGCGATACACCACCTGGCCGTTAACTATGGTCGTGTCGATCGTGGACGTGAATTCATGCCCCTCGAACGGCGACCAGCCACACTTGTACAGCACGTTGTCGCGCGTCACGCGATACGGTCGATTTGTATCGACCAGCACGAGGTCGGCGAAGTAACCCTCACGCACGTAGCCGCGCTCGGGCACGCCAAACAGGTCTGCGGACGCGTGACACGCCTTGTCCACGACGAGTTCAAGAGTGGTCTGGCCGCTGGCCACCAGGTCAAACAGGGTCTGGACAGCGTGTTGCACCAGCGGCAGCCCTGCCGGTGCCTTGAAGTAGGTCCCCTGCTTCTCTGCCAATGTATGCGGCGCATGATCGGTCGCGATAATGTCAATGCGGCCGTCGTTAAGCGCGGCAACCAGCGCCTCGCGGTCGGTCGCTTTTTTGATTGCCGGATTGCACTTTATATGGGTACCGAGCTGCGCGTAGCGCGATTCGTCGAACCAGAGATGATGCACGCAGACCTCGGCTGTAATACGCTTCTCGGAGCGGTGTGCCATTGAGAAGTGCGACATCTCTTTCTCGGTTGTCAGGTGCAGGACGTGCAACAACGCGCTGTGCCGGTTCGCAAGATCTATGGCGAGACTCGACGATGCATAGCACGCGTCAGCCGACCTTATATAAGGGTGCTCACTCATCGGCACATCTTCGCCGTACTTCTCACGCGCAGCGTCTTCGTTGGCCCAGATTGTCGGTGAGTCTTCGCAGTGCGTGACAACAAGAACCGGCGCATGCTCGAACATCTTGTCGAGCGTATCCGGGTCATCAACGAGCATGTCACCGGTGGAGGCGCCCATGAATGCCTTGATACCGCAGGCTTCGCCTACCTGCAGCGCCTTGATCTCTTCGATATTGCTGTTGGTGGCGCCGAAATAGAAGCCGTAGTTGCCTGTGCAGCGTCCGGCTGCGATCGCGTACTTGTCAGCGAGCGCTGCGCGCGTCGTTGTCAACGGATTGACATTCGGCATGTCCATGAAGCTCGTAATGCCGCCTGCCGCAGCGGCAGCGGACTCCGTCGCGAGATCGCCCTTGTGCGTGAGGCCCGGCTCTCGGAAATGCACCTGGTCGTCGATCATGCCTGGCATCAGGACCTTGCCGGCCGCATCAAGGACCTCGGCGCCATCCGGCGCAGTGATGCTCGAGCCGACCTGCTCGATCCGCTCACCGTCGATCAGGACGTCGGCGTCGCGAATCTCGCCCTCATTGACGAGCCGTGCGTTCGTGATCAGCAATTTGCTCATGCGCGCATTATGAAAGGGCTTACCGTTGATTACCACAGCTGCCGTGTGCGATAAGGGCGCTATGGAGACGACCGCTTATCTCGACCTGATCCGCGCTGCGCGTGTCTACGACGTCGCTGAGCAGACGCCGCTCGAACTCGCGCGTAATCTTTCGGAGCGGCTGGGCAATCGCGTCCTCATGAAACGCGAGGACCTGCAGCCCGTGTTTTCATTCAAGCTGCGCGGCGCGTACAACAAGATTGCCTCTCTTTCCGCGGCGGAGATTGGCAATGGCGTGATCTGCAGTTCAGCCGGCAATCACGCGCAGGGCGTGGCGCTGGCGGCACAACGACGCAGCGTGCGCGCAGTCATCGTCATGCCAATCACCACGCCGTCGATCAAGACAGAAGCCGTTGCCGCGCTCGGCGGCGAGGTTGTCCTGCACGGGGACACCTACGACGACGCCTATGCGCATGCCATCGAGCTGGCTGAACGTGACAAGCTGGCATTCATTCACCCATTCGACGACCCGGTCGTCATCGCTGGCCAGGGCACGATTGGCAAGGAAATCCTCGAGCAGGCAGACGAGAAGATTGACGCAATCTTCATCCCGGTTGGCGGCGGCGGCCTGATCGCCGGTATCGCTGCCTGGATTCGACAAGTCCAGCCGGACATCCGCATCATTGGTGTCGAACCCGACGACTCGGATGCCATGCGTCGCTCGCTTGATGCAGGGGAACCGGTCACGCTCGACCACGTTGGCATATTTGCCGACGGTGTCGCGGTACGCCGCGTCGGTGACGAAACCTTCAGGCTTTGCCGGGAACTGGTCGATGAGGTTGTCACGGTCGGCACTGACCAGACCTGCGCCGCGATACGGGACATGTTCGAGGACACGCGCTCGATCGTCGAACCCGCCGGTGGGTTGGCGGTTGCCGCAGTCAAGCAATACGTCGCCGAGCATAATGTACAGAACCAGACCTTCGTAACTTTGAGTTGCGGCGCAAACGTGAATTTCGATCGCCTGCGCCACATTGCCGAGCGTGCTGCAGTTGGCGAACAGGCCGAGATGCTGTTAGCCGCGGAGATCCCCGAACGGCCCGGCAGTTTCCGCCGTTTCTGCGAAGCGATCGGGCGCCGCGGCATTACCGAGTTCAACTATCGCTACGGCGATGACCGCGAAGCGCACATCTTCGTTGGCGTGCAGCTGCGCCGCGGCATGGAGGAACGCGTCGAACTGCTCGGCAAGCTGCGCGAGGCCGGCTTTCCGGTTGAAGACTTGTCCGACAACGAGATGGCCAAGCTGCATGTGCGCCATATGGTTGGCGGCCGCGCCCCCAGCGTTCACAACGAGCGCCTGTTCCGTTTCGAGTTTCCCGAGCGCCCCGGCGCCCTGCTCGATTTTTTGAACGCCATCGGAACCGACTGGAACATCAGCCTGTTCCACTATCGCAATCACGGCTCCGACTACGGTCGAATCCTCGCGGGCATAGACGTACCCCCGGACGAGACCGACGAGCTCGAAGCACATCTTGCCGAGCTCGGCTACGCGCATTGGGAAGAAAGCGACAATCCCGCCTATCGCATGTTTTTGGGCTGAACCTGCGACCAAATCGGTCGTCGGCGCATCCTATGTTCAACGACAGACAAGAAACCGAAGGACCGCCATGAATCTCAGGACTATTACCGTATTTCTGTGGGGCTTCCTGATCGCTACGGCAGCAATAGCTGGCGAAGAACACGAGACCGAAATCAAGATCCAGGTATCTGGTGACGGCAGCGAGTCGAGCATGTTTGAGTGGCATAGCAACGACCCGAATGCTGACTTCTCCACGATGGAAGTCGGCGAAACTCGCACGCTCGAAGGCGGCAATGGCAAGGAAGTCGAGGTCACCAAGACTGAAGACGGCCTCGTCTTCAACATCGATGGCAAAAAGATCGACGTCATGGAGTTTCATGGCGACCACGAAGTGAAGATCGACATCGACGAAGATGTGCACGTCGAAAAAGACGTACATGTCGAGAAGAGCCGCGAGCGCGTCAAAGTTCGCGTCATCAAGAAAGAAATCGAGAAGACGGCAAACTGAATACCTCCCCTATGCGGTTTGTTGTTTTGGGCGGTGATGCGAGTCACCGCCCGATTTTTATGCGTTACCACATATCCCGCATACGGGACGCCACATCGATCTGGCGATTCGAGCGCACCCGAAACGTACCCGACTGGTTTTCCGGCCGCCCTGCAAAACGCTGGTCCAGCGTCGCCAGCAGAGCATCGGTCATAAAGCGGCTGCGCGCGCCGTAAACATGTCGGTCGCCGTCACGCCGTTGCTGCGTAACATGAAACCTGAGCGGCGCTATCAGCGACAGCGATTGTTTCGCACGCGTCATTGCAACGTACAGCAGGCGCCGTTCCTCTTCGATCATCTCAGGCTTGCCCGTCGCGAACTCCGACGGGAAATTGCCATCGGTCACGTTCAGCACGAATACCGACTCCCACTCCTGGCCCTTGGCCGAATGCACGGTCGACAGGATCAGGTAGTCCTCATCGAGTAACGGGTCACCGGACAGGTCGCCCGCGGCGCTGGGCGGGTCCAGCGTCAGTTCCGTCAGGAATCGTTCGCGCGTCGGGTAGCGCCCCGAAATCTGCTCAAGCTGCTCGAGATCAGCCTCGCGCGTGTCAATCGCATCGTAAATTCGCTCGAGATGCGGCTGGTACCACTTGCGCACCTGTGTCAGCTGCGCCTGCCAACCGCGATCGTCAATTCCGGCGCCGCCCAGCGCAGTGAGCAGCTGGCAAAACGCAGGCCACTCGGGCACTGCTGCCCCCGGCGGTCGGAACTCAGACAATGCCGTGAAGGAATGATCGTTGACGGCAAGATGTTCGAAACAGCGCGCTGCGTATGCCGGCCCCATGCCCGGCAGCAATTTCAATACGCGAAACGCGGCGACTTCGTTTTTCGGGTTTTCCGCCCACTTGAGTACCGATAACAGGTCTTTCACATGTGCCGCCTCGAGAAACTTGAGGCCGCCATACTTCACATACGGGATATTGCGCCGCACGAGCTCGAGCTCGAGGCGATCGCTATGGTGGGAGCCGCGGAAAAGTACGGCCTGATCCATGAGCTGCATGCCGAGTTCGCGATTCGCGAGAATCTCCGTGACGACGTACTCCGCCTCGGCATCACCATCCTCAACGGTGACATAGCGCGGTCTGGCGCCGGCGTCCTGCTCGGAAAAGAGGTTCTTGCGGTACTGGCGTTCGCTCTCGGCAATCAGGTGATTGGCCGCGTCGAGGATCGGCTGGGTCGAGCGATAGTTCTGCTCCAGCGTTACGACCTGGGCTGTCGGGATGTACTGATCCGGAAAGCCGAGGATGTTCTCAACCTCCGCGGCCCGGAACGAGTAGATCGACTGTGCGTCGTCGCCGACAACCGTGACGCCGCGGCCGTCAGGTTTCAGGGCGTTCAAGATCTGTGCCTGCACGAGATTGGTGTCCTGGTACTCATCGACCAGTACGTGGTCGAACCACGCACCGATCTCTTCAGCAAACTCAGGTTCTGCGACGAGATGGTTCCAGTACAACAACAGGTCGTCATAATCGAGCGACTGGCTGTATTGCTTGCGCTCGACGTAATGGCGGAACAACTCTGCGAGTTCGTCGGACCAGTCGGAGCACCACGGGTAATACAGGTCGAGCGTTTCCTCGAGCGGTTTCTGCGTGTTCACGCAGCGCGAGTAGATTGCGAGACAGGTGTCTTTCTTCGGGAAGCGACGCGACGTCCTGGTCAGCTTGCGCTCGTGGCGCACGACGTCGAGCATGTCAGCCGCGTCGCTGCGGTCGAGTACCGAAAAGCCCGGGTCGAGGCCGAGGTTGTGTGCGAAACGCCTGAGCAGGCGGTTAGCGACGGAATGAAACGTTCCGGACCAGGGCAATCCACCCGATGGCAACTTCGCCGCGTCCTTGATCGACGTTCGCACGATATTTTCGACGCGGCGCGTCATTTCCTGGGCCGCTCGCCGTGTAAAAGTAAGCAGCAGAATCCGCTCGGGACTGACCCCCTCGATAATGAGATGGGCAACCCGATGCGCCAGTGTCATGGTCTTGCCGGTACCGGCACCGGCGATCACCAACAACGGTCCCGACGCAAATGCGGCGTCGCCGTCGCGCTCGCCAAACTCGGCGGCCAGCCGCTGGGCCGGGTTCAATAGACCCAGATAGTCGATTTCCTGTTCTGCAACCTGCACGGGACACCTCACGAAGAGTCTGTATTTTTATACAGTACTGGATGAATTTACAAGTCGAAACGCAAGGTTGTACAAAGTGTTAGGTCGTGTATAAACGTGTCAATCCCTGCAATGACGCCGTGTTACCTCTGACAGAATGACTGCATGACCCTCGAAATCGCACTGGTCCTCGGTATCCTGGCTATTTCGCTGGTCTTGTTCATCAGCGAAGTCATACGCATGGACGTCGTGGCGCTGCTCGTCCTGGGCGCGCTCGCAATCACGGGGCTCGTCGATTCGAACCAGGCGTTCGCGGGTTTCTCGAACAGCGCCGTCATCACAGTGTGGGCCATGTTCATCCTCTCCGAAGGACTGACCCGCACGGGTATCGCCGACATCATCGGCCGCCAGGTCATGCGCATCGGCGGACGCCAGGAAATAACGCTGATCATCGTGATCATGATGACGGGGGCCGTGCTGTCCGCGTTCATGAACAATATCGGCGTCGCTGCGCTGATGCTGCCCGTCGTGGTCGAGGTGGCCAGGCGGACTCGAATTCCCGCCTCTCGCCTGCTGATGCCGCTCGCCTATTCCACCCTGCTCGGCGGTCTCATGACGCTGATCGGCACGCCACCCAACCTGCTGATTTCCGAATCGTTGGTCCTGAACGGCTACGAGCCGTTCGAACTGTTCGACTTCACGCCGATAGGTGGCGCCGTCATGGCGATCGGCGTCTTGTTCGTCGCATTTCTTGGCCGCTTCATGCTGCCCAGGCAAAAGGCAGCGCGCGACAAGCATGTCAGTCAACGCAGCCTGCGCGCGCGTTACAAGTTGCAGGAACGCACGTTCATGCTGCGCGTGCCGACCGATTCGATTCTCGTGGGCAAGACGCTGGCGGAAAGCCGCATTGGCGCATCGACCGGGCTGATCATCCTGTCACTGTTCCGGGCCGGCCGCAGCGAGACCCTGCCAGGCCGCCAGACGGTACTGCGTGGCGGCGACGGCATTCTCGTACAGGGCCGCGTCGACCAGTTCCGCGAGCTGCGGCGCTGGTCCGACCTTGTCATCGAACGCGAGGCGCCCGTGCTCAAGTCGATGGTCGCCGCCAAGGTCGTGTATGCGACCGTAACGATTTCCGATAGCTCAGCCGTGGTATCCGAACTGATCCGCCACGCGGGTTTTCGTACGCGTTTCGACGTCGCGGTTGTCGGCGTCAGGCGCCGCGGCTCATTCCGCCTGACCAATCTTTCCTACGTCCCGCTCAAGGCCGGCGACGAGGTCCTTGTGCAGGGGGAGATTGAAGCGATTGCGCAACTCGAGAAGTTCTCGGATTTCTCGGCGGTCGATATCTACACCGAGGAGCGCCTGCAGGAGGCCTACCAGGCGGACGAACGCATGTTTGTCGTGCGTCTGCCGAAGCACAGCGGCCTCGTCGATGAGACGCTGGCCAAGAGCCGTCTCGCCGATGTATTCGACTTCCGCGTCCTGGCAATTTTCCGCGACGGCGAGCTCAAGGTCATGCCGCGTGGCGACGAGTTGCTGCTTGGTGGTGACCTGCTCCTGATCGAAGGACAGCACGGTGATCTGGACGTACTGCGTGGGCTACAGGAACTCGAGATCGATACGAAGGTGCCCGCCAACGTCTCATCCTTCGAGTCCGAACGCCTGACCCTGATGGACGCGACGCTCGACCCGCGCAGCACCCTGGCTGGCCGCACGGTCGGCGAGCTCAACTTCCGTGAACGCTACGGCATCGAGCTCGCAGGGATCTGGCGCGAAGGCGAAACCGTGGGCACCGAGCTCGCGGACGAGCGCCTGCAGGTCGGTGACGCATTGTTGCTGCTCGGCCCGCGCGACCGGCTGCAATTGTTGTCCAGCGACACCGACTTCCTGATCCTGACGCCGCTCGGCCAGGAGCCGCCGGACACCGGGCGCGCGCCGCTCGCTGCTGCCATCATGCTCGGGGTGGTAGTGACGGTGATGCTCGGCTATGCACCGATCTCGATCGCGGCCGTTATCGGCGGCACGATCATGGTGCTGACCGGCTGTCTCAATATGGAACAGGCCTACCGCGCGATCGACTGGCGCGCGATCTTTCTCATCGCCGGTATGCTGCCACTCGGAACCGCGATGCAGGAGACCGGCGCCGCCGAATATCTCGCCACGCAGGTCATGGACCTGCTCGGTGACGCAGGTCCATGGCCCGTGATCATGGGCCTGTACATCCTGACGGCCATGGCGACGATGATTATCCCCACGGCTGCATTGGTGGTTTTGATGTCGCCGATCGTATTATCCGCGATGGGTGATCTGGGTGTTGCGCCCGAAACTGCGATGATGGCGGTCGCGATGGCTGCTTCCGCGAGTTTCACCAGCCCAATTTCGCATCCGGCCAACATCCTCGTGATGGGTCCGGGTGGATACCGTTTTGTCGATTACCTGAAAGTCGGCGTGCCGCTGACGATCGTCGTGTTCATCACCGTCATGGTGTTGCTGCCGATCATGTGGCCGCTGGTTCCCGTCTAGGAGTAAGAAGTTGAGTTCTCGAATTGTTATCGCCGGCGCCGGCCATGCGGCTGGCCAGATCGTTGCCAGCCTCGGCCAGCACAAGTTCGACGGCCAGATTGTGCTGGTCGGCGACGAGCCCTACCTGCCGTACCAGCGTCCGCCGCTGTCCAAGAAATTCCTTGCAGGCGAGATGCCGGCCGAGCGGCTGTACGTCAAGCCCGAGTCTATCTATGCTGACGCCGGTGTCGAGACGCACCTCGACACGCGCATCGAGTCAATCGACTGCGCTGCGCGAACCCTGGCGACAAGCGGCGGCGAAATCGCCTATGACAAGCTAATCCTTGCACTCGGCTCGCGGGTGCGCCGACTGCCGGTCGAGGGTGTCAACCTTCCCGGCGTTCACTACCTGCGCAGCATTGCCGATGTCGACAACATACGGGCTGACTTCGAAAATGGCGGCAAACTCGTCATCGTAGGCGCCGGCTACATCGGTCTCGAGGTTGCTGCGGTTGCGCGCCAGGCAGGCCTCGACGTTACCGTCGTCGAAATGGCGGATCGGGTCATGAGTCGCGTGGTTTCCCCCGAGATTTCCGACTTCTACCAGATCGAACATACGAACCAGGGCGTCAAGCTGCGCCTGTCAACCGGGGTCGCCGGTATTGGCGGCAAGAAGCGCGTCACTCATGTGACGACTCCGGACGGCGAAGACATCCCTGCCGATCTGGTTGTGATTGGCGTAGGCATTGTGCCGAATACCGAGTTGGCCAGCGCGGCCGGACTCGATGTCGATAATGGCATTGTCGTAGACGAGCGTTGCGCAACCGGCGATCCGAACATCTATGCCGTTGGCGATTGCACGCTGCACCCGAATGCGATCTACGATCGCATGCTCAGGCTGGAGTCGGTCCACAATGCGCTCGAACAGGCCAAGACGGCCGTCGCCAATATTTGCGGAGTCGACACGATCTACAACCAGGTGCCGTGGTTCTGGTCCGACCAGTACGACCTGAAATTGCAGATAGCGGGGCTGTCAGAAGGCTACGATGATGTCGTAATTCGCGGCAATCCGTCGGAACGTTCGTTCGCCTGCGTCTACTTGCGGAATGGCCGGGTAATTGCGATCGATGCAATCAATGCCCCGCGCGATTTCGTGCAATCCAAGCAATTGATCGCCAGCTGCGCACGCGTTGACGCCAACCTGCTGGCTGACGCGTCGGTAATGATGAAGGATGTCGCAGCCTAGAACTCGGCGTTGTTCTCATCGACGGCCGGCAATTCGATAATGAGCCGCCCGTCGGCCGACACGAACCCGTCGTCGCTGGAGAATGCCTTGACTGACAGCGACTCGACCGCTTCCAGTTCCAGTCCGCGCAACTGTCCGGAGCTGCCACTTACGGCTGCCGTGCCAAGCGCGCCCGGGCCCGAGGTCAGGTCTCCGAGCCACGTGCCACGCCAATTGTTGGCACCGCTGCGCCAGGCGGGAAACGCAACTTCACGCAGGAACGGCCAGTAGTTCTCGGTCTGGTGTATGAACATGCTGCCATGCTGCGGCAGGTACACGTACCAGACGCTGTCTATGATCGCATCGCCACGAAACAATTCAGTGCTTTCAGAAAGCGACGAAAACTTGATGCCGAATCCGGCTGGCTGGCTGCGCGCGTCGCGCATCATCGACACCATGGCGCTGGTCTTGCGAATGGGCGCCTCCCACAGTTGCAACACTTTTTCCGGATGCGGTTGCTGGAGCGATTCGCCATCGTTCGTATAGACGATGGCAGCATCGGGCACGACCGAATAGTTGAGCACGATGACTTCGGCATCCGTAACTGAAAGCGGCGACAAACCACGGTCCGCGATAAACGGGTTGTATACAAGTCCGGCGACGAACAAGGCGGCGCCGGCGAGTATGCCGAGGAAGAGAGAAATTAGGTACTTCATTCGAACTCCTCCCCAGCTTCTTCCGGATCGGGCGGCAGAATAGTGCTCACATAGGTGGCCTGGAGTTCGATCCGGCCAAGTGGTGCATCTTCTTCGCCGGATGTGTCCTCGACCCAACGCTCCGTCACGAACCCGCTGAGTGGCTCGAACTCACGCGAGCCCGACACGATCTCGCCGATGCGATAGCCGCCCTCGCGTGGCGCTGATTCCATGCTGGCGAAAAGCGAGCCACGAGCAGGAAAATGCACCATCCAGTCGACGATACTCGCTTCTTCGGCGCGTTCCGCTGCGGTACGCACGGCGACACCAATAACCGCGTCGCGGGCGTTGCGAACCTTGAACATCTCGGTGCGGACATACGCGAACTGCGGGTCGTCCGGCCATTCCAGTCCGGCTGGCAATGGACGCGCCTGGTCCTGGGCGCCCGTCATAATGCGGTCCATCGGGATATTGATGTGGAACGACTCGATGTTGCCGCCGTTGGGGGCAACCGCAACGATGGACGCCTCGCGGTATTGATCGACGGCCGGAAACGCATACAGCGCGCCAGCCGCGGCGGCGAGGCCGAGTAGAATCCCTGCGATAAACGTCTTGAACACAGCTATACCACCAAATTCGCTTGCCAAATCAGGCACATGCAAGGAGTTTAGTTAAATCGGCGCTGCGCTCCTACCGGGTCTGGGCCATTTTGTGACCCACCGCACAGGATTTACCGGTGCCGGGCCTCAACAAGGCCGGAAATACTGCTCGAGATACGTGTCCAGCGAGACAGCGTCGCTCGCCTCGATATCCGCCTGGCGCTGCAGCGACTCACTCGCTTCAGTCCTGAACATCATCTGTTGGCTATCACGCAACGGTGCGATCGCATTGAAATAGTCGCGATGACAGTTCGCCGTATCGAGCGCGAACTCGAAGAAACTGCTGCCGGTCTCGCGCAATTCGCGCACGATGCGCGCCGACAAGGTCTCCTCCGTCCTGTCGATGAGACCTCGCGCCAGCGCTACGGCAGACGAGTAGTTATCGTCCTCCCGGTCGATCGCCGCGGCAATGGTTGCGACTTTGTCGACGATCTCACGCGCCCAATCCTGCAGAGGAACCTCGCGGCCATCTCGCTGCAATCGAAATTCCGGGTCGCGGCCGTGCTTGGCCGTACCCGTGTGATTGTGACGAATCTCATCCATCTCGGCAGCGTCCAGCAGCGGACTGTCCTCGAGCAGGCAATACAACAGAAATGCCTCGATAAAGCGCATCGTATTCTGGTTGATGCCCGATGGATCGAACATGTTGATATCGAGCGAGCGCACCTCGACGTACTCGATACCGGCCCGGCGCAAGGCCGCGGTCGGGCGCTCGCCCGGGCGAATCACGCGCTTCGGCCGCACCGACGAATAAAACTCGTTTTCAATCTGCAACAGGTTGGCGTTCAGCTGCCGATATTCACCGTCGACCTTGACGCCAATCTCTTCATAGCTCGGCTCGCGCGTGCAAATCGCATTGCTCAGGTCGCGGATGTACTCGTTGACGCTGTTCAGGGAAATATTGATGCGCGACTGGTTCTTGTTGCTGTAGCCGAGATCGCTCATGCGCAGCGACGTCGCCCAGGGCTCATACCAGGTATCTGCGTTCAGCGATGACAGGTCGACCTTGCCGCTCGTAAAGGATTTGCAGACGGCGGGCGACGCACCGTACAGGTACAGGATTATCCAGCCCATGCGGCGGAAGTTTCGAATCATCCCGAGGTACTGCTCGGAACGAAAGTCGTCTTCGCCAAGTTCGCTGCCGAGGAGCTCTTGATACAGCGGCCAGAATGCGGCGGGCACCGAATAGTTGTAGTGCACGCCCGCTATCACCTGCATCTCGCGACCGTACCGATAGCCGAGGCCGCGACGGTAGATCGTTTTCATCTGCCCGACATTGGAATCGCCGTAGCGCGCCAGCGGAATCTCGCGGTCTGGCGGAATCCGGCAGGGCATGCTCGACGCCCATAGCATTTCGTCGTCGAGTTGCGAGTAAGTGAACTGGTGGATGTCACAGATGCAGCGCAGCGCTTCCCAGGTCGTCGGGAACGCCGGCGTCACGAATTCGAGCAACGCTTCGGAGAAATCCGTGGTGATAAAGCGGTTGGTTAGCGCGGACCCGAGGCCGATCGGGTGCGACGTCTCGGCGAGGAAGCCGTCCGCGGCAACGCGCAAGGATTCCTTTTCGACGCCCTTGAGCCCTCCGTAAAGGACGTCACCGCTATTCGCCGTGACGCCTGCGAGGCGTTTCTCGAAGCCCTGCTGCAATTCGCTTCCTTTGCTGCCGTTCGTTTTCGAGCCGGCTTGCTGTTTTACCATAACCGGACCTGCGCGTCCGTGTCAGTCGCGCTTTGCTATGCTTGGACCATGCGACGCGCGATTTCTTTCATTGCGGCAATAACGGCGCTGGTGCTGGTCAGCACGCCGGCGCACGCATTTCGTTGCAAGAACCGTATCGTTACAAAAGACATGCACGAAGTGGAAGTCCGGCGAGCGTGCGGCGCTCCCACGACGATGCGTCACATCGGCCGTACGGTTCGCAACGTGAACATTCCGATTGAAAGCCGCAGTGGCGGCTGGACATCGCGAACCTATCCCGGCTACGGCTTTCTGCAGGAAGTCGTTATCACCGAATACGTCTACAACTTTGGTCCGCGCAAACTGATGCGCCGACTCCTGTTCGAGGGCGGAGTGCTCGTTTCAATTGAATCGCTTGGCTATGGCTACCGGGAGTAAGTAGACTACGCCACATGAACGACAACAAGCATCGACGCTTGCGAGACAAGGTCTCCGGCGCACCCACCCTCATCAACGAAGGCTGCAGGATCACGGGCGTGATCACAGGCAGTGGCGACTACCAGGTCAGCGGCGAAATCGACGGCGATTGCGACATCGATGGCACCGTGTCCCTGGCCCGCAACGGCTTGTGGCAGGGCACAATCAAAGCGCAACACGTCATCGTATCGGGTCACGTTGAGGGCGATATCGTCGCCTCGGGTAAAGTCGAGATAACGAACTCCGCGCGTATCTCTGGCACCGTCTCGGGCGAGGCCATTGCCGTCGCCGAAGGCGCCGTGGTTGAAGGGCAGATGAAGACCACGGGCCAGCCCGAACCGGTTAATTTCGTCGAAAAGCGCGACGCCGACGACTAATTTCTTTCCGTCTGGGAAAAATAACGCGTTCAGCGGGAACGCGGATGCTACACTGTGGGTCGAAACATAGCCGTATAACAACGATGACATGATCGGCACCAGGATTCCTCGCTTTTTCCTGTACGCGACGACGCTCGGCGTGGTCGTCGCGATCGTTATGCTGACGTTGTTCTATGGCCAGTATCGCTGGCTCGCACGACAGATCGTCGATGCGAGTTTCGCAGAGCACCGTGCGCTACTTGAAGCCAGCTATGAACGGCGCGCCCGCGCAGAATTGCGCCGCATAGCCGATCTGCTGCCTGCGGCGCTCGAGTCCGGCGACGCCGTCGACGTCAGCCGCATCCTGAATCGAGGGCTGTCAGATAACCCGGCACTCAATGGATTGCGCCTGACGATGGCCGACGAAGTCACTCACTCAAGCGGCAATTTCCCGCAGACCGCCAGCGTCGACAGCCCGACCTGGCTGGACGAGCAACTGCTACTGTCGTTCGTGGTCCGGCAAGACGGCCTCGAAGTAGGCGAACTTTCAGGATCATTCGACCTGGCTCCGCTACGCGCCGACCTTGATCGTTTTGCGGCTGAACTGGGATCACGCGAAGACCAGAGCCGCCGTATCAGCTACCTGTGGATCGGCGGCGGCACGATTGCCGTCCTGCTGCTTTGCGGCGGCATCGTCTGGCTGCTCGTGCGCAGCCAGACCAGGCGAATACGGCAGCTGAAGGCGCAGGCTGAGCGGTTCCGGGATGCTGACTTCGGCGAGCCCCTTCCGGCCACTCGTGAAGACGAGCTCGGCGCGCTGGCGCAGGTCTTTAACGACATGCGTGACAAGCTGCGCACCACGACCCACTCGCGCGACTATGTCGACGGCATCCTGTCCGGGATGAACGAGGCGATTATCGTTACCAATGACGAGGGACAGATCTCTCGCATCAATACGGCTACAACACATTTGCTCGGTTACGAGCAAGACGAACTCAAAGGTACATCGATCGATTTCGTCATCAACAAGGAGAAAAGCCACTCGCTGGCGAACGATACGCCATCAGGGCTACCGCGTGAGGCCATTTTCGAAAGCAAGTATGGCGAATCGATTCCAGTCTCCTACACGTGCTCCATCGTCGAGACTGGTAGCGACGGGGCCGCCAATCGTATCTACGCGGCGCAGAACATTACTGAAAGGCGACGTGCCGAGAAGCGTATTCGATACCTCGCTCGCATCGATGCGCTGACCAAGATTCCAAATCGCATGCAGTTCCAGCATTTGCTGCAACGTGGCATTGCCAGGGCCCGGCGTGCCGGTAAGCCGCTTTGCCTGTTCTATGTCGACGTCGATCACTTCAAGGAAATCAACGACACCTTCGGCCATCTCGCTGGTGACACAACGCTTGAAACCGTGGCGGAACGACTGTCGGCGACTTTGCCGAAGCGTTCGATCATCGGCCGTCTTGCCGGTGACGAATTCGCGGTCATCGTCGACGGAGCGGGACCCGATGCCAAGGGCGAAAAGAAGACTCGCGAGCTGGCGCAGAAAATTCTCGATCGACTTGCGGACCCGTTTTTTGTCCAGGGCCACGAAGTGTTCATGACAGCGAGCATGGGCATCGCCTACTACCCCAAGGATGCGCCGAACGTAATCGATCTGATTCGCAACGCCGATGCGGCGTTGTACAGCGCCAAGAAGTCTGGTGGCAACGTCTTCAAATTCTATCGGCCTGCGATGAACGAGGCTTCGGTCGAACGTCTTATGACGAAGAGCAAGCTCAAACGTGCGTTCGAACGTGATGAATTGCTGGTTCATTACCAACCCAAGTACAACCTCGAAACGGGGGAAGTATTCGGCGCGGAAGCTTTGGTCCGCTGGGAATTGCCCGAGCGCGGCCTGATCCTGCCATCGGACTTTATTCCGATCGCGGAAGAAACCAACCTGATTATCGAAATTGGCGAGTGGGTGCTGGACAAGGTTTGCGAGGACTTCCGTGTCTGGCAGCGCAGTGTGGGTTCGCCGGGCCGCGTTTCGGTCAATTTGTCCTTGAAGCAGTTACGGCAACTAAATTTCATCAGGCGCATTGGCGCTATCCTGCGAAGCCACGAAATATCGCCAACATCGCTCGAGCTCGAAATCACGGAAACGACGCTGATGGAGAACCCCGAGCGTACGATCAAGTTGCTGGATCAGCTCTATGGCCTGGGCCTGCATCTTGCGATCGACGATTTTGGCACCGGCTATTCATCCCTGAGTGCCTTGCAGCAGTTCCCCATCAGCACACTGAAGATCGACAGGTCGTTTGTGCAACATGTCGTCACCAATCCCGATGACGCCACTATCGTCGACACGATTGTCCAGATGGGGCGGAACCTGAATATGGATGTCGTCGCCGAGGGCGTGGAGGATGAGGACCAGCTGGTGTTCCTGCAGAAACTCGGCTGCACCTATGTGCAGGGCCTGTTGTTCGGCGACCCGATGAGTGCCGATAACTACCTTGAACTCCTGCTTGCGCAGGCCGAGGGCACGGATACGCACCGCGCCCTGTTCGGTTGAGATGAAACGTAAGAGTTTGTTTTCATTACATAAAGTAAGCTGCTTCACACGCGCGCAGCAACATGATTAAATTGCCTGTCCTTGAAACCGCCTGTCAGGATGACGGGCCAGACGAAGTTGAATCAATGAACAAAATCACGAAAGCGGCCGTCTCCGTGGCCCTGCTCATACTGGCGCAAGGCGCGTTTGCCTGCGATTACCCGGAACGCATCAAAGACCTGCCGAACGGCGACACAGCAACTCGGGATGAAATGCTCGCTGGCAAGAAAGTCGTGCAGTCGTACCTCGCGAACATGGAAAGCTACCTGTCGTGCATTGAAGCAGAGGAAGCGCAGGCCGTCGTCTCTCTCGGCGATGTCGACGATGACACCAAGGCGCAGCGCAAGGCGACCTTCGACAAGAAATACAACGCGGCTGTTGAAGAGATGAACCTGGTCGCGGAAGAGTTCAATGTTCAGCTACGCGCATACAAGGCGCAGCAGCAGAACTGATCACCACGGCTCAAAGACGTGAAAAGGCCCGTCACTGACGGGCCTTTTTTTGCGTGGATGTGGCTACTTGAGCCTGTCGATCTCGTTTTTGAGGTCGAACTTGTTTTCGGTGACGATGCGCTCAAGAACGCGGATACGCTCCTCGAGCTTTTCAATATGCGCAAGCGACGCTTCCAGCTCCGGGTCCTTGTCTTTTTGTTTGCCTTTCACTTTAAGGTACTTCTGCACCGTATCAGCCACCAAGACCACAGCAACGATGCAGAAGACGTAAAACATTGTGTTCATGTGCTATCCCTGTATGTCAGAGTCGGCGGAATTCTTCGTCGAGCCGGTAGCGCGACGAGGTCACGATCTTTTCTATGTTGGCGATTCGCTCGTCCATGTCCCTGTAGCGATCCTGTACGTCCTTGACCGTTGGCTTCGACCGCAGAATCTCTTCGCGTAGCGCATCTTTGCGTCGCGTTTCGCGGAGATCCTCGTCGTAGATTCGGGACGAAGATGACGGTATCACCAGCACGGCGATAAGGTAGGCGAAGAACGCAAATGGAAAGGCACACAGAAACGCGATAAAGCACAGGAAGCGTGTGACTTTGAGATTGAATCCCAGGTAATTCGCGAGGCCCGCGCAGACGCCGCCGAGAACGGCCCGGTCCGCATCGCGGTACAGGCGTCCACCTGTGGTTCCCGCAAATGTGCTCATGAATGCCTCCAGTCGTCGCGTCTGCATTTGCGCCAGAACTCATATTCGCTCCGACGCCCCGAATACACCAGCGGCTTCTCCTTGATCAGCAACGTCAATCCCAGGTAGATCGCGGCGGTCAACCAGAAGAACAGGGCCAGGCTGATCACCGCAATAATCCGGACAGTGCCGACGTTGAAATTGAAGCGGTCGGCAATCCCTGCGCACACCCCGAAGACCCAGCTGTTCTCGCGGTCCCGGTAGAAGCCACGCAATGGCCCGTAGTCAATATTCCACGTCTCTCGACTCATCTATCCCGCCTCCGCGGTCCGTTCTGCTGCTACCCGTTTCTTCAGCTCGTCAAGCTCCTTGGTGACGGACTCTTCCGCCTCCAGGCTCGCAAACTCATGATTCAGGTCTTTCGGCAGGCCGAGATCATAAGCTTCGACGCGCCCTTCAACATCGTCGATGCGACGCGTGTAAGCCTCGAAACGCAGCATGGCGTCGTCGATCTTGTAGTCGTGAATCTTCTTGCGGGCAGCCAGCCTGCTGCTGGCAGTCTTGTGGCGAGCGAGCAGCGCCTTCTGCCTTGCTTTGGCGTCCTCAAGCTTGGCCTCGAGGCGGGCAATATCTTCATTGAGTTTCGCCAGTCCTTCATCGACGGCAACATAGTCCTGCTTGAAAGCATCCACGGCCGCTGCTACGCGTGACTTCTCCACCAGCGCTGCCTTGGCCAGGTCTTCGCGACCCTTGCGCATCGCGAGCTCGGCTTTGTCGTCCCAATCATCGCGCTCGTTCTCCAGGGCCTCGATCTTGCGATTCAGGTCTTTCTTGTCGGCAATGGATCGGGCCGCGGCAGAGCGGACCTCGACCAGCGTGTCTTCCATCTCCTGGATCATCAGCCGCACGATCTTTTCGGGATCCTCTGCTTTATCAAGGATCGCGTTGATGTTGGAGTTCACGATGTCACTGAATCTCGTGAAAATTCCCATGGTTATCCCTCTTTCCGTATGAAACCTGCCTGGATAATTGCAGCAATCGTGCCAATCCTGCAGCTAAATGATAAGTAATTGATGAAAAAGGAATAAGTGGGGAATTGTGGCCCCTGAGTAAAGATGCGAATTTGGCATTTTTCGCTATACCTTGTTTATTTTCGCTAACTTATGGCCTAATTAGCCAATGGCAATTCCCCCCGAATCGCAACCCATCATTGGCGAGGCTCCGGCCTTTCTCGAAATGCTCGAGCATGTGTCGCGCGCGGCGCCGCTATCCAAGCCCGTATTGGTGGTGGGAGAGCGAGGAACCGGCAAGGAGCTCGTAGCCTCGCGTCTGCATTTTTTGTCGGAGCGCTGGGAGCAGCATGTCGTCAAGGTGAACTGCGCAGCGCTGACCGAATCGATCCTCGAGTCAGAGCTCTTCGGTCACGAGGCAGGGGCATTCACGGGCGCCGCGAAGACGCATATTGGTCACTTCGAACGCGCCGACGGCGGCACACTGATCCTGGATGAGCTCGCCACCATCTCCCTGCGTATGCAGGAAAAAATACTGCGCACGATTGAGTACGGAGAGATCCAGCGGGTTGGTGGCAACGAGACCTTGCATGTCGATGTGCGCATTGTCGGCTCTACCAATGCCGACTTGCAGTCACTCGCGGACCGCGGCGAATTTCGCAAGGACCTGCTGGACCGCCTCGCTTTCGACGTCATTACCGTGCCGCCGCTCAGGGAGCGTGTCGAGGACATCCTGCCGCTTGCCCACGCTTTTGCGATCAACATGGCGAGCGAACTCAAGTGGAGCTTCTTTCCGGGGTTCAGTCCGCGGGCCACATCGGCGCTGTTGCGCAACAAATGGCCAGGCAATGTGCGCGAGCTTAAGTTCGCCGTGGAGCGATCGGTCTATCGCTCGCATGACCCGGAGCAACCGATCGCGGACATCGTCTTCGATGCTTTCGACTCACCGTTCAAGATCACGACTGCGTCGACTGGAGCTGCCCCGGCGCGCGGCAAGCGCAGGAAAGAGCCGTTGCTACCGGCTGACCTGAAGCAACGGCTGCTCGATACCGAAACTGACCTGATCGAGGCGGCGCTGGAAAAGGCGCACTATAACCAGCGCCTTGCAGCAGATCTCCTCGGCCTCACCTACCACCAGCTGCGCGGCAAGTTGCGCAAGCTGGATATCAGCAGCAAGCCCTAACTTTCGTCGCGGAAGCGGCGCACGTAGATCGCGGCCGTCGTCAGCAGAGCGCAGACAGCGATACCAAGCCAGGTGTCGATGCTGGTTACGAACTTGCCGAGATCGAGATGACTAAGCAGGCTGGCCATGTGCTCGCTGAGGCGGGCCGTCGTCTCGTCAAAAAAGTCTTCGGGATTGATTGCTGCAAACAGCGGTATTTTTGCGCCGCGGCCCCAGACCGCTTCGGCGAAATGGGCACTCTTGAAGAAGATGCCCTCCACCATCGGAACCAGCACCAGCGGCAGGAACGCGACCATAAACGGTGCTCGCTTCGTCCATGCAGAAACGAACAGGAACCAACCTACGAACGGCGACATCCAGATCGCACCGGCGACCAGAACGATCCAGGTCGCCGCCCAGTTGTCGAGGAACGACACCGAACCGAAGATCAGGTCGAAGCCGGAAGCGCCCTGGGCCGAAACCCAGATGGATGTGACCAGCAGGTTGACCAGGTGCGTCGCCACAATACCGGCAAACGTAATTGTAGGAATCACAATCACCGCCGTAAGCAATTTGGCAAGAACCGTTTCAGCATCAGTGACGGGCAGCGACCGCCAGAACAGGATGCTCTTGTCCTTGCGTTCGGCGTACAGGGAATCCAGTGCGTAAAAGATGATCAGGACACCCAGGGCGAACACGAACAGGCCCGAGGTGCCGCTGAAGAAACCGGTCAACACCGCCCGCCGCGCATTGTCGTCGGGTATGTTCTGGGCGCCGAACAGGACCATATCGAGCTGTTCCTTGAACTCGCCCGCAAACATCAATGCGGTCAGTGTACCCAGCGTAACGATAGCGCCGATAACAGCAGGCGTAACGAAAATAGCGCGGTGTTCCCAGAGCTCGCGTTTAATCAGTGCGACATAGTGACCAATCATTTGCGAGCCTCCTTGATCTTGGCGACGAACAGATCGGCGACCGATGGAATGCGAATTTCGCCGAGCCCTTCGAGATGCTCGCGGCTCACGCCCTCGAACAACATGATCGATTTGCCGAACATCTCGGACTCGGCAAGCGGCGCCAGGCCCCTGGCCTTCTGGGTGTTCTCCCCGGAGGTCATAAGCTCGATGTACGTGTCGCTAAGCGTGTCCATGGACGAATCCAACAGGATTTTGCCGTCATTGATAAACATGATGTCGGTCAACAGGTTCTCGATCTCCTCAACCTGGTGAGTCGTGACGAGAATCGTGCGCTCTTCATCGAAATAATCGTTCAGCAGGTTGGCGTAGAACTCCTTGCGGAACAGGATATCGAGACCCAGCGTGGGCTCGTCCAGTACGAGGAGTTTGGCGTCGATCGACATAATGATGGCGAGATGCAGCTGCGTGACCATGCCTTTCGAAAGCTGTTTTACTTTCGCGCCCGACTGCACCTTGGTCTGGCGCAGCAACTCTTCTGCCCGGGAGCGCGAGAAGTTCGGATGAACAGACTCGACGTAGTCAAGCAGTTGCGACACCTTGATCCAGCGCGGCAATACAGCCACGTCCGCGATGAAGCAGATTTGCTGCATCAGCTCCTTGCGCTGGCGGAACGGGTCGAGCCCCATGACCGACAGGTCGCCGTCGCAGTCGGTCAATCCGAGCACGGCCTTCAGGAGTGTCGTCTTGCCGGCGCCATTCGGACCTATCAGGCCGAGAATTTTCCCCTTCTCAATGTCGAAACTGACGTCATCGACGGCGCGCACGTCGCCGAAATGCTTCGACACGTTGCGCGCGGTGACCAGGCTACTCATCATTGCCTCCCGCTTGGCTTGCCAATTCTTGTTGTAAGAGATCCGCGGCATCGAGACCGAGTCGCTCGATCGTTGCCCGGACCTGCGGCCACTCTTTCTCGAGGAAACGCTGTCGCTCTGCTTTCAGCAACTCCACGCGGGCGCCGTCATTGACGAACATGCCACGACCGCGTTTCTTCTCGACGAGACCTTCGTCGACCAGTTCCTGGTAACCCTTGAGCACCGTCAGCGGGTTGAGTCGATACTCAGCCGCGACATTGCGCACCGATGGCAAGGCATCGCCGTCGCCCAGTACGCCCTCAAGGATCATCGCCACTACACGGTCGCGCAGCTGACGATAGATGGGCTGGTCTTCATTCCATTTGGGATCCATGCGTTTAAAAGTCCTGGCTCTCCTGGGCACCTGATGTGCTTAAAAAGGCGCCGGTCACAAGGACCGGCGCAACGTCTCCGTCGCTACTTTACTCGTCTTCGAGACGGATATGAGGGGCTTCGGCACTGTTGTTTTCCGCCGCGGCCAATGCGATCTCGCGAGCATTCGACTGCCCGGCGACCAGCGCAACGATCAACAGCAACATGACAACAAAGCTAACAATTTCATTTACATACGGTGCGAGTCTGTTCATTTTGGTCTCCCCGGTCCGATCCGGGGCCCCCGCTCAGGGCATAGGTGAATTGGTGTTATAGTTGACTATAACACTGTTTTTCCCGATTGCAAGCCTTTCGATCCTCTTTTTTCTAACCCCGCAGGCCATTGCGCACGTTGGTAAGGGAAAGGAAACGGAGGGTCCGCATGGCCGCCAACCCCGAATTCATCACTGCAGGAAGTCCGGGCCTAGGCAGCGCCGCGTCGCTCGCCTATGCTCCGGCCATGAGCCATACACCGGCAGACAGCGCACTGATGCTGCGTTACCGGGACGGCGACGTCTCGGCATTCGAGGTGCTGTACCGGCGCCACAAGGATCCGGTGTATCGCTACCTGCTGCGATTGTCCGGCCACAACGAGACGGCCGAGGATGTGTTCCAGGAAGTCTGGGGCAAAATCGTCAGGGCCCGGAGCAGCTATCGACCCACGGCCAAGTTCACGACCTTCCTGTACCGGGTCGCGCACAACTGCTTTATCGATCATGTGCGCCGCAACAAGCGCCATGCGGGCGGCATGCCGCTGGAGCCGGAGCTGCACAGCGACAACGCCGAGTCGCTCGAGACCGCGACCGAGCGCAGTCTCGCGCGGCAACGACTCGAACAGGCCCTTGGCGACTTACCGGACGAGCAGCGCGATGCCTTCCTGCTGCACGAGGAGGGCGGACTGAGTGTCGACCAGATCGCGACCGTCACCGGCTGCAATCGCGAAACGGCCAAGAGCCGCCTGCGTTACGCGGTCAACAAGCTGCGTGTCGCAATCGATGAACCGGTGGAACGAGCATGAGCAACGACCAGGACAAGAAGATTATCAGCGACGCGTATAGCGATATCGCGACCGAAACTACGCCCGCGGCGCTCGACGACAAGGTGCTGCGCATGGCAGAACGCGAGGCGAAGACTCGCTACGGGCTGGCCCGCAGCTGGACGCGCCCGGTTGCCTGGGCCGCGATGATCGGCCTGAGCCTGGCCATCGTGCTCGAGGTCACGCAGACGCCGGACATCGCGGCACAACCGGACGCCATGCTTGAGAGTGAGATTCTCGAGGAATCGCTTGCCGCCCCCGCAGCAAAAGAGCAGCGCGACGCCGACGCGATGATGGACAGCGCCGTCATGCCGGCCAAGGAACGGGAGCGCGCGCGCTTTGAAGCGTCCCAGCGCAGCGCGTCGCCGGCCGCCGCTGCGGCGGAGATGAAAGTCGAACGACTGGCCGACGCCGAGGCCTGTACCAGCGCACAGCGCAACAGCGCCGCAAGCTGGCATGAGTGCATCCTTGACCTGCGCGAACGCGGCCTGGACGAAGCAGCTGCCGCGCAGCTGGAGGCACTGCTCGCGGCGTTCCCGGATTTCGAGGAACCTGGCATCGAATAGGTAAAGTACGGCAGTGCCTGGCAGGGCGCCCGATGCTAGAATCGCGGCCCCGAAATCTATTCAAACGCTTTACCAGGAACTGTCAAATGAAAGCACCCGTTCGCGTCGCGATCACCGGCGCCGCCGGCCAGATCGGCTACCAGCTCGCCTTCCGTATCGCCTCTGGCCAGATGTTGGGTAACGACCAGCCCGTCGTACTCCAGCTGCTCGAGATCACACCTGCGCTCGATGCGCTCAAGGGTGTCGTCATGGAACTCGACGATTGCGCGTTCCCGACGCTCGCCGGTATCGTTGCAACTGACGACCCGAACGAGGCCTTCAAGGACGCCGATTACGCCCTGCTCGTCGGCGCACGCCCGCGCGGCCCCGGCATGGAGCGCAAGGACCTGCTCGAAGCCAATGCCGCAATCTTCTCGGTACAGGGTAAGGCGATGAACGATCACGCCAGCCGCGACATCAGGGTCCTCGTTGTCGGCAACCCTGCCAACACGAACGCGCTGATCGCCCAGTCAAACGCGCCGGATCTCAACCCGCGCAATTTCACGGCGATGACGCGCCTTGACCACAACCGCGCGATGGCGCAGCTGGCCCAGAAAACGGACAGCCACGTCAACGACATCAAGTGCATGACGATCTGGGGCAACCATTCAGCAACCCAGTACCCGGACGTGAATCACGCCAGCGTCGGCTCTGCCGCAGCTGCGGACCTGGTTGCCCGGGACTGGCTGGCAGATGAGTTCATTCCCGTCGTCCAGCAACGCGGCGCTGCAATCATCAAGGCGCGTGGCGCTTCGTCGGCGGCCTCGGCCGCTTCCGCCGCGATAGATCACATGCGCGACTGGGCGCTTGGCACGCCGGACGGCGACTGGGTCAGCATGGCTGTGCCGGCCGACGGCAGCTATGGCGTTGAGCCTGGCATCATTTACTCATACCCGGTGCGTTGCTCGGGCGGTGACTACGAAATTGTTCAGGGTCTCGACATCGATGACTTTAGTCGCGCACGAATGGATGAGACAGAAAAAGAGCTGCGCGAGGAACGTGCTGCTATTGAAGAACTCCTATAGAGTGTGAGGCAGCGTTTGACGCTGCGCTCCTGGGTAAACAACAGAGGTTTTCGCATTGTCCGGTATGGCCGTTAGTTTGTTCTGGGCGCTGCTGTTTGTCGGCGGCGGTATCTTCCTCGCGTATCAGCGTATCGACCTGCGTACGTCGACATTTGCTGCGGGCGTCGGTGTCGGCGCCTACGCGTTGTACACGATCTTCGGCAACGGTTCCTTTGCCTGGCTGATCGTTCTGCTGGCGCTGTTGGGCATCCTGATCGTGCCCAATCTGCTCGACGTCCGGCGGGAGAAGATTACGAAACCGCTGCTGGCGGTTTACCGCAAGATGCTGCCATCGATGTCGGACACCGAGCGTGAAGCCCTCGAGGCCGGCAACGTCGGCTGGGACGGCGAGCTGTTCTCCGGCATGCCCAACTGGGACAAGCTCATGGACTTCCCGGCGCCCCAATTGTCCGCGGAAGAGCAGGCTTTCCTGGACGGCCCATGCGAAGAACTGTGTCGCATGATCGACGACTGGGAGATCTGCCACGAGCTCGGCGACATGCCGCAGGAAGTCTGGGACTACATCATCGAGAAACGCTTCTTCGCGATGATCATCCCGAAGCAGTATGGCGGCCTCGAGTTCTCGGCCTACGCCGTCGCGATGGTGCTGACAAAGGTTGGCAGTCGCAGCGCAACGGTTGGCTCAACCATTGGCGTACCCAACTCGCTCGGCCCGGCTGAGTTGCTCTTGCACTACGGCACCGACGAGCAAAAGGACAAGTACCTGCCTGGCCTCGCTTCCGGCAAGGAAATTCCATGCTTTGCACTGACCTCGCCGCAAGCGGGTTCGGACGCCGCGTCGCTGATCGACAGCGGCGTCGTTTGCAGGGGCAAGTGGAACGGCAAGACCATCACGGGGATCCGGCTGAACTGGGATAAGCGTTACATCACGCTTGCCCCGGTTGCGACCGTGCTCGGCCTCGCCTTCAAGCTTTACGATCCCGATCACCTGATCGGCGACAAGGACGAGTATGGCATCACGGCGGCGCTGATCCCGACGGATACGGAAGGCGTGGTCTCCGGGCGCCGCCACTACCCGCTGTCGATCCCGTTCCAGAACGGCCCAACCTCCGGCAAGGATGTCTTCGTACCGCTGGACTACATCATTGGCGGACAGGAGATGGCCGGCAAGGGCTGGAAGATGCTGGTCGAATTACTGTCGGTCGGCCGCGCCATTTCTCTGCCCGCATCGTCCTGCGGCGGCGCGCAGGCCGCCAGCTATGCGACGGGCGCCTACGCCGGGATTCGCAAGCAGTTCAATACGCCGATCGCCAACTTTGAAGGCGTCGGTGACGCGATCACGCGAATCGCGGGCCACACTTACATCATCAACGCGGCGCTGTCGGTCACGTCCGGCGCGATCGACCAGGGCGAGAAGCCTGCCGTGCCGTCGGCGATCCTCAAGTACCACTGCACTGAACTCGGCCGCAAATGCGCCAACGATGCCATGGACGTCCACGGCGGCAAGGCCGTCATGATGGGGCCGAACAACTATCTCGCGCGCGGCTACATGGCGACGCCGATCGCAATCACGGTCGAAGGCGCCAACATCCTGACGCGCAGCCTGATCATTTACGGCCAGGGTGCTATTCGCTGCCATCCGTTCGTGCTGCGCGAGCTGCAGGCGGCAGCGGACCCGGACCATGATCGCGGCCTGCTGGAGTTTGATGACGCATTGTTCGGCCATATCGGCTACGCGATCAGTAACGTCGCTCGCTCGTTCTTCCTGGCACTGACGCACGCAAAATTCAGCCGGGTTCCGCTGAACACGCCGACGCGCCGTTACTACCAGAACATCAACCGGTACAGCGCCGCGTTCGCGCTGGCGTCGGACTTTGCGATGCTGACCCTCGGCGGCGATCTCAAGCGCCGCGAATTGCTGTCGGCTCGCCTCGGCGACATCCTGAGCTCCATGTACCTCGCGTCCTGCGTACTCAAGCATTTCGAAAACCAGGGACGTCGTGCCACCGATCTGCCGCTCGTTGAGTGGTCGGTGCGCACCCTGATGTACCAGGCCCAGGAATCGTTGCATGCGTTCCTGCTCAACATGCCGAACCGCTGGGTTTCGTGGGCGCTGCGCTTCTTCATCTTCCCGCGCGGCCGTACCTACAAGAACCCCTCGGACGAGCTGGGCCAGCGCGTCGTCGACCTCATCACGACGCCGGGTGAGTCGCGTGAACGCCTCGCCGAGATTGCCTACACGACGCTCGAATCGACCAATCCGCTCGGCAAGCTGCAGGAAGCCCTCGAGCTGTCGAAGGAGAATGAACCGCTCGAGAAACGCCTGCGCCAGGCGCGTAAGGAAGGCCTGATCGAGGCGGACTATCTCGGTTTGCAGATCGGCGAAGCCGAGAAAGCCCAGGTAATCAGCAAGGCAGAAGCAAACAGCCTGCGCGACTATTACGAGAAGGTCAGCGACCTGCTCAGTGTCGATGACTTCGAGCCGGACGCGTTTCGCCGCACTTCGGCCGAATCAGCGACGGCGCCGGGCAAAACGACGGCGAAGAAAAAGCCGGCTGCCCGGAAGAAGGCCTCGCGCAAGAAAGCGACCAAGAAGAAAGCCGCCAAAGCCTGATTTATGCCGAAGCGTGCCGCCCAGCTGCCCGATCACCCGGACTGCCTGAATTGTGGCGCGCGACTACGAGGGCAGTACTGTGGCGACTGCGGCCAGCGTGCCACCAGTCGACTGATCAGCCTGTGGGAACTCCTGCGCGACGGCTTTGGCGACCTGCTGGATCTCGATTCACGTCTGTGGCAAACCCTGAAGCCGCTGCTGATCCGACCCGGCCTGCTGACGCTGGATTACCTGCAGGGCCGACGCGCGCGCTACATGCCGCCGTTTCGCATGTACCTGGTGCTCAGTGTCGTGTTCTTCATTGTCGCGTTCTTCGACCCGCGCGATGACCTGAGCCTGCTGTTCGAGCCCGAACCACCGCCAACCGCGGAAGAACAACGTAAAGAAGAAGCCGGAGAAGAGGCGCTCGAGAAGCTGGACGAACTCGATTCGGATGATCCCGACAATCTCGAAGACCTCGAGAGGCTGGACAGGCTGGTTGAGCGCGGCTACATGTCGGCTGAGCAAGTCGAGGACATCAAAGAGCGCGCCCGCGAGAATCCCGGCCCGAACGTCACGCTCTACGGTGACGGCGACGAAGGCCTGAATTTTCAATATGACGATGACACTGGTGAGTGCACCGTCACCGGCCTCGAAAAGCTGCCTGCATGGTTCCAGCGACGCCTGACCGAAGAGCGACTTGTTGGTGTTTGCGAGCGCGTCGGCGCGGACGGTGGCAAGACCTTCGTCGACCTGCTGCTCGACAACATTCCCGTTGCGCTGATCGTGCTGCTGCCGTTTATGGCGCTCGTGCTTAAGGCCCTGTACCCGCTATCGCGGCGCTATTTCGTCGAGCACCTGCTGTTTTTCGTCCACTACCACTCGTTCTTTTTCCTGATCCTGACGCTGCAGATCCTGTTTGAGCGATTGGCCGGACTGGTATTCGTCCCGGAGCCGATCACGATCCTGGTCCTCGTTGCCGCCTCGTTTTATGTCCCGGTATACCTGTACAAGGCGATGCGGCGCGTTTACGGCCAGGGACATTTCTTCACGCTCCTGAAGTACCTCATCATGGTCACCGCCTACCTGGCCGGCGTTATGGTCACCATGTTTGGTGCCATGTTATTCGCGCTCTTTTCGGTCTGAAGCACTCGGAGAAAATAATGAGAATCATGTTCGTTTGCACGCTCGCCTTTGCACTCGTTGCCTGTGGTGGCGAAGCGCAGGAATCCGTGGATACTTCGGCCGCCGTCGAGGAGCAGCCTGCGGTCGCCGCGCCAGCCGCTTTGCCGCGCTCCGAGTCCGCCGAAGGCGCGCGCGTCTTTTTCATAAGTCCCGCCGACGGAGATACCGTGAGCAACCCGGTACGCGTCGAGTTTGGCGTGGCAGGCATGGACATCGTGCCGGCTGGCCAGGACCAGCAGCACTCCGGCCACCATCACCTGTTGATCGATACAGGGCTTCCCGACCTCGGTCTTCCTATTCCCATGGATGACCAGCACAAACACTTCGGTGACGGCAGCACCGCGACGGAAATTGCGCTCGAACCCGGCGAGCACACGCTGCAGATGCTGCTTGGCGACCACCTGCACATCCCGCATGACCCGCCCCTGGTCTCGGACACGATCACGATTACGGTGCAATAAAGTGTTGAGTGACAAGGCCGGCGCATCTAAAATCGCCGGGCTATAGCGAATTCCGTCATGACGCCTCCCAAGTTCACAAAATCCATTGGAATCAGCGGCCTCGCCGCTTATATCCCGCCGTACCGCGTGTGGCTGGAGGATTGGTGTGACTGGACGGACAACCAGTGGCCGAAGATCCGCGAGGTCGTCGGCCGCAGTTTCCGCGTTCGTGGACCGAACCACAGCGTCTACACGATGGCGGCCAATGCCGTCATTCGCCTGATCGACCAGTACGACGTCGACCCTGCGCGCGTGAAGTTCCTGGGCCTCGGTACCGAATCCAGTACCGACAACTCGGCCGGCGCGATTATCGTCAAGGGTATGGTCGACGAGGCCCTGGCTGCGCGCGGCAAACCGCCGATCTCGCGCAGTTGCGAGGTTCCGGAATTCAAACATGCCTGCCTTGGTGGCGTGTACGGCATGAAAGGGGCGATTCGCCATCTCGCACTCGATGGGGCAGGCGGCCAGGCGATTGTCGTCTGTGCCGACATCGCCGAATATGCGCGCGGCAGCACCGGCGAACCGACCCAGGGAGCTGGCGCGGTCGCCATGCTGCTCGAGGAAGATCCCAAGCTTGCCGTGGTGGACCTGGTTGGCTCCGGATCTGCCAGCGACTATCGCGTCATGGACTTCCGCAAGCCGATGTCACGCTTCTGCGGCCAGGACCGTTCCGAGACACACCAGGTGCAGGACTTCCCGGTCTTCAATGGCAAGTACTCGACGACCTGCTATGTTGACGAGACACTGCACGCGCTCAACGACATGTATGAAAAGCGCAGCCTGGACCCGATCGCCTACCTGCGCTCGCTCCGCAACGTGTTCATGCATCGGCCATACCGGCGCATGCCGGAAACGGGTTGGGCCGTTTCCTACCTGTTTGCGCTCGCGCATGGTGACGATGCAGACCGCACCGAACTGGCCCGTTACTGCGAGCAGGCCGGCGTCAACACGGACGATGTTATCCGCGAGATGAACGCCAGGCCCGAGGTTACCGACCTCGCAACGCCGGAGCGTCACAGCTACGAAGCCTACCCGATGACGATGGCCGTCCTGCGCACCTTCCGCGGCGCCGACTCCTATCGCGAGGAAGTACTCGACAAGTTGCGCCTTGGCAGTGAAGCAATGCTGGACCTCGGCAACCTTTACACGGCTGCGCTGCCCGCGTGGATGGCGGCTGGATTCGAGCAGGCGCTCGAAGAAGGTTCGCTGGAGGTCGGCGAAGAGATCCTCACGCTTGGTTACGGCAGCGGCGATGCCGCGGAAGTAATCCCGTTCTTCCTCGCCGATGGCTGGCAGGAGGCGACGCGCAAAATGCGTTTCGCCGAGGCTCTGGAGTTTGCGATTGACATCGACTTCGAGCAGTACAAGGCGCTGCACGATGGCCGCCGTGTCAACGGAATCGACTACGAGCCCACGAACGAATTCGTTATTGAAAGCGTCGGCGAAGCAGACGACCGGCACTTCGCCGATCTCGGCATCGAGTACTATCGCTACATCGCCTAGGGCACGTTGCAGTAGCTGGCCAGTTGCTCCCGGTACCTCGTCTTCAACTCCCGCCATTCCTGCTTGAACCACGGCGTAAACTCGCCAGGCTGTGCCGCAAGTTCAGCGTCGAGGGCGGCTGGAAGCAGATAGCGTATCGCCGCAACTTCGCTGTCATTCGGCTGCACATCGCCGGCAGTTCGTCCCAGGTACACGTGACACAACTCGTTCTCTGAACCGGCCGCGCCAAATGATGCCTGGTAACAGAATCGATACACGTGTTCGAGCTCGGTTTCGATATTCAGTTCGTCGGCCAGGCGCCGTTGCGTCGCAACGTCCAGTGATTCACCCCGGCGCGGATGGCTGCAGCAACTGTTCGACCAGTAGCCTCCCCAAAGCCGTTTGCCGGACGCCCGTTGCTGCAACAGCAGCGCTCCTTTTTCATTGAACAGGAAGAGTGAAAACGCCCGGTGCAATACGCCCGCGCCATTGTGCGCGTCCGCTTTCGAAATGAACCCGAGCTCCCGGTCGTTGGTATCGACGAGAATGAGTTCTTCGCTCTCGGAAGAAACGATACGGTGCTGGTCATTCAATGGTGTTACTCACCGGCCGGTATGAAGGTGCTGTAGCCCGCTTGTTGCAGGGCGTCGCGGACATGCGCGATCTTACCGGGACACAGGGCAACAATCGATCCGCCACCGCCCGCACCGGTCAACTTCGCGCCGACCGCGCCATGCTGGCGGGCGATGTCGAGCATGCGCTCCAGCTCGGGCGTCGACACGCCGATCGCGTTCAACAGCCCCTGCGCCATATTCATTAGTGCGCCGAGACCCGCCCAATCAGCGCGCGCCAGCAGCGCCGCGCCGTCCTGCGCCAACGCGTCCATCCGATCGAACAGCGCATCGTAATGATCCGGCGACCGCTCACGACGCGCTCGCACGGCCGCGACCAGTTCGCTTGTGCGCCCGGTTTGATCGCCCCAGGCCACGACCAGCGGAATATCGGCGCCCGGCTCCACCGCTTCGAAGCGCAGTTCGCCGTCATTGGAGAACAACATCGCGGTCGCGTAAGTGGCGAGCGTGTTATCTACTCCGGACGGCGTACCGTGTGCCAGCTTTTCGCTCTCGAAGGCGACCTCATTGATGCGCTCGTCGTCGAGTCCGAGGTCGAGCTTCATATTGAACGCTCGCGCAAGAGCGACCGCAATCGAGGCTGAGGAGCCCAGCCCTTTACCTATCGGCACGCGCGACTGAATATTGATGCGCCAGTTTCGCTCGTCGATACCCAGCTCATCGAGCAGGCGAATGACGAACTCGCCGGGGAGTTCATGCGAGAGACTGTCGGCGGTCTCAAGCGACACGGCGACGGCATCGGCAATGGGCACCGCAAGTGCGCGCCGGCCATAGACGACCCCGTGTTCGCCCAGCAGTATGATCTTGCCGGCGGCGGCACCGTCGGCCGCAACCGCCTCGACGCCACGGAGTTCCTTGAGAATCTGCTGCGCTTTCCAGTCCTTGATATCGCCGCTCTCGATCAGCTTCTCAACAACGGCATCGAACTCCCCGCCCTCGGCTCCAGCCGCCGCGGCGAGGCCACGGGCATGCAGTTTCATGTGTCCGGCCTGAATGCCACTCGTTGCGAGCGCCCGCAACGCGGCAAAATTTTGTGCCAGACCGACCGCCGCCATTATGCCCGCCAACTCGCGGGCAGACTCTGCCCCGGTCAGCGCGAGCCCGAGTGCCGCAGTGGCGTTGTTCGCAAGCGTGCCGCCAACCGTACCGACCTTGAGCGGCAGGGTTATCTCGCCGAGCAGCTGACCGTCATCCGCAATACGCCAACGCGTTAATGATCGGTAATGCCCGGAGGCAGCGGCATAAGCATGCGCACCCGCCTCGATGGCACGCCAGTCGTTACCCGTGGCGATAGCGACAGCATCGACACCGTTCATGACGCCCTTGTTATGCGTCGCTGCGCGGTAGGGATCGACGAGAGCGATGTCATTGGCGGTGATGATCGCATCGCGAACTTCCCGATCGACCGGGAAATGGGCACTTGCAGTAAATAACGAGCGGTCCGCGAGATTCGACAGGATCCGCAGCGCAACGGTGCCTGCGCACAGCTCGGCAATCTGCGGCGCCAGTGCCTCGCAAATCGAGTTGACGAGATTTGCGCCCATGGCATCGCAGGTATCGACGAGGACATGTACCGCAATCAGCGGCCGACCGTCAGGTAACGCAAACAGGCGCAATTCGATGTCACGCACGCCGCCGCCGCGTTCGACGAGCCGCGGATGCACGGCATTCGCGGCGTCGAGCAATGCGGTCTTGCCGCGCCGGATTGCCGCGAGCGCATGATCGGCGTCCGCCATGTCGGTGACATGCACCTGGCCGATCAACAGGGAATCGCGACTCTCGATCTCGAAACCGCCCGATTTGCGCGCGAGTGCCGCCGCCCCGCTCAGGCCAGCCACGATTGATGGCTCCTCGACGACCAGCGGCACGATGCAGTCGCGACCATCGACGACGAAATTCGGCGCAATCGCCATGGGCAGACCGAAAACGCCTACCACGTTCTCGATCATGTGGTCGGCGGTACCGACGGAAAGCACGTGGTAACCATTCCCGAGATTCGCCGCCGCATCGGGCGACAACCAGCCGAGCTGCTCCAGACGCGCAATTCGCTCGACCACGGGCAGCTTGTAGAGTCCCGATATCTGCGAGTCGCTCACGATGCTTCCAGCCGCACGCCGTCAGGTTCGAGTTCACAGTCGAGGACGCCGTGAATCAGCGCGGCGCGCCGTTCAACGAATGCATCCAGTTCGCTCTCAGCGCGGCCCAGCAGCACGCCGATGTCGCCGCCGCCAGCGCCGGCGGGTTTGTATACGAGGCCATCGACCATCGCTGCATCCGTTAACTCGTCGTGGCCAGCATCGAATATGCCGAGTTCATGGTCAACACTGAACTGCCGCAGGACACCTGTATAGGACACGTACTCGGTGAGCACGGCGCCGACATCACCCGAAAGCCAGGCGTCGCTCATCCGTGGCGCAGCCAGCAGTAACGCCGACCGCGATGGCCCTCCTGCGTATTCCGCAAGCCGCCTCAATTTGCCCTCGGTACTGGCCGGGACGCCGGTCCAGATAACACGCATGGCGAGGCCTTCAGGCCAGCTGATCGACGTCACTTTGCGATCGCCGCTTGTGTACGAGAACAGCCCGCCGTGAATGGCAGCAACGATATCGATGCCGCTACCCATGCCACCCTGCATAGCCGCATGAGCGTCGCGCGCGCTGTCGAGTACATTGGTGGAACCGCTGAGCGCCGCGGCCAGCGCCACGGTCAACGCCGCGCTGGACCCGATACCCGACTTGCGATCGCCCTCGTAAAAAGCCGTCGTGTCGAGCTCGATGTCCTGCGCCGGCCGGATACCGCCGGTCAGCGCATCAAGTACACGAAAACGATCGTCGCCCGTGAACCCCCGCGTGGATAACCGGCACTCGGCGGAAGTGCCGTCCGCTACGCGCGCGAAGGCGCGCCGATTGACGGCCATGCAGATGGCCGGCGCGCCCCATAAAACGGCGTACTCACCCGAGAGCACGATTTTGCCGGGCGCGCTCGCAACAACAGTCATCCGCTGGACTCCAGGCGCGCGCCCTCACCCAACCCCGTTGTCATCAGGTCGACCACGCCACCCGTTGCTCGCAGCGCAGCTTCAACATCGTCCGCCGCTTCAGGCAAGCACACGGCCTTGATCTGCGGGCCGGCGTCGATCGTAAAGAACACTGGAACGCCATCTCCCTGCAAACGACGAATCGTTTGCAGGCAACGCATCGTGGCCGCGTTCCAGTAGACCATGGGCGGGCGCGACGCCCACATGATCGAATGCATCTTGAGACAATTGTGTTCGGCAATCGCTGCCAGCGAGGCGAAATCCCTGTCCTGTATCGCCCTGCGTGCAACGGTCAGGTCGTTGTCCTGCTGTGCCACCCAGTTGCCATAGAACGGCGAGGTGCGGCGACTGATTTCCATGGCCTCGGTTGAGCCGACCGGCTTGGGTCCCTTTGCGGTGATCGCAACGACGACGGCAAGCGGCCAGTCGGCGGCGTCAGCCAGGCCCGATAGCGCGATGTCATCGTCCGCATTCGAGAGTTCGACGAAGCCGCCGCGCAGCGAACGCGCGGCAGAACCCGACGCGTGACCGGCGAGGCTCGCAAGTGCGGCCCTGTCGTGTTGCTCGCCTGTCGCCGCGGCAGCTGCGACGGTCAGCGCGGCGAACGACGATGCAGACGACGCCAGCCCGGCCGCGATCGGAAAATTGCATTCGCTGACAATCTTCGCGTGCGCCCGGTTCGTGCCGGCGACTCGATCGATGCATTGCGACAGGCGCGGCAGCATCTGCGTGTTTGCCGCGCCGTTTACGGTGAGTTCATCGGCCTCCAGGGCCGCGTCGAACGACAGGCTCATGCGCGTGAAGAGCTCGCGCAACGTGATCGATATCGAGCCCACGGCCGGCAGATTCCGCGCGACATCGCGCTTGCCCCAGTACTTGATGAGCGCGATGTTTGGTTGTGCAATCGCCGTGGCCTGCATGCCGGCGCATCCTCTGAGATAAGGGAAGCGGATTATATTAAGCTACACCGCCTGATGACACAGGATAAGAGATGGCCGTGAACTTTAGCGAGCGCGTCGGCGACTACCAGCGCCGCGTGGACGAGCGCCTCGATCGCACGCTGCCGCCCGCCGACCTGGCGCCGCAACGCCTGCATGACGCGATGCGCTATGCCGTTTTCAACGGCGGCAAGCGCGTCCGGCCGCTGCTTGTGTACGCGGCTGGAGAATGTCTTGGAGTCGCGCCGGACTTGCTCGATGCGCCCGCGGTCGCGATCGAACTGATTCACGCGTTCTCGCTGGTGCACGACGACCTGCCAGCCATGGACGACGACGACCTGAGGCGCGGCAAGCCAACCGTGCACATCCAGTACGACGAGGCGACGGCCATCCTGGCGGCCGACGCACTGGTACCACTCGCGTTTTCGGTCCTGGCGAGACTTGACGGCGCCTCGCATGAAGCTCGCAATGGCCTGGTCAGGCTGATCTCGGACGCCTGCGGTTCCGTCGGCATGACCGGCGGCCAGTCGATTGATCTCGCCGCCGAAGGCAATTCCCTGACCGTTGCCGAACTCGAGCACATGTTCGCGCTCAAGACCGGCGCGCTGATCCATGCCTCGATCGTGTCCGCCTGTCTGCTCCATGACGCCGACGAGGCTGACATGAGTGCGCTGGACGTCTTCGGGCGCGATATCGGTGTCGCCTTCCAGATCAAGGACGACATCCTGGATGTCGAAGGCGAAACGCATGTCATCGGCAAGCCATCGGGCTCCGACGCAAGACTCGACAAGGCGACCTACCCGTCGTTGTTCGGCCTCGCAGCATCGCGTCGGCGCTGCGACGAACTGCTGGGGAATGCCCTCGCGCAACTCGAGCGTTTTGGTCCGTCCGCAGCGCCGCTTGAATGGCTCGCGCGCTACATCGTCGAGCGCGGCCAGTAGGACTAACGCGTGTCGGCCCGCAGCATCCTGCATGTCGACATGGACGCCTTCTATGCGTCCGTTGAGCAGCGCGACAACGCCGAGCTGCGCGGCAAGCCGCTGGTCGTCGGCGGTACCACCAATCGCGGCGTCGTCGCCGCAGCCAGTTACGAGGCCCGCCGCTTTGGTATTCGCTCGGCCATGCCAATGCGCGATGCACTGCGCCGTTGTCCCGACCTGCTCCGTGTCCGCCCGCGCATGTCGCATTACAAGGCAGTATCCAGGCAGGTATTCGAAATCTTCCGCAGCATCACGCCGCTGGTCGAGGGACTATCGCTTGATGAAGCATTCCTCGACGTTTCGTCCAGCGTCGCGTTATTCGGCTCACCCGTTGAGATTGCCCGCTCAATCAAGCAACAGATTCTGGAGCAGACGCAGCTGACGGCCTCGGTCGGCGTCGCACAAAACAAGCTCGTCGCGAAAATCGCTTCCGACCTCGATAAACCGGATGGACTCACGGTCGTCTACCCGGATGACTATGCCAGCCGCCTCGACCCGCTGCCGGTATCGGTCATTCCGGGGATAGGAAAAAAGACGCTCGAACGACTCGACGGCACCGGTATCGCAACCGTTCGCGACCTGCGGCTCGCCGAAGACAGCGTATTGCGACCGGTTTTCGGCCGCTACACGCAAAAGACCCGCGAGCGCGCCGCCGGCATCGACGACCGGCCCGTCGTACCCGAGCGCGAGGAAAAGTCGATCAGTGCGGAGGAGACCTACGATACCGACCTCGACAATCGCGAGGATATGGAGCGTGAGCTGTTGCGCCTGACCGAGCGGACCGCCGCCCGGATCCGCAAGGCGAATCTCGCGGCGGCTACCGTACAGATCAAGATTCGCCAGGCCGATTTCTCGACCTTTACACGCCAGCGCCGTATTAATCCGCCGGCAAATGGCACTGACCAGCTGTACGCGATCGCACGCCAGCTCCTGCAGACGTGGCTGGCAGGTAATCCGGACGCGAGACTGCGGCTGCTCGGTGTCGGCGGCAGCGACCTCGCACCAGCGGTGCAACAAGACCTGTTTGGCGAAGCAGAGACGGAGTCTCCAGTCGACCGCACAGTCGATGAAATTCGCGACCGTTTCGGTACAGGTGCGCTCGGACGCGCGCGAACGCTGGACAGGGACTGATTTGGGTTAGAATGGACGGCCGCCAGTTCGCGGCCAGGAATCATGTACACCAGTTTTTTCGGACTCAACGAAAAACCGTTCTCGATAACGCCCGATCCGCGTTACCTGTTCCTGAGCGAACGACACGGCGAAGCGCTGGCGCATCTCGTTTACGGCGTCACCGAAAGTGGCGGCTTCATCCAGCTGACCGGGGAAGTCGGTACGGGCAAGACCACGCTGGTGCGCTCTTTGCTCCTCAACCGCATGCCGGACAACGCCGACGTTGCTGTCGTACTCAATCCACAACTCTCCGTCATCGAGTTTCTCGCCACGATCTGCGAAGAGCTGCACATCGAAGTCGTTCACAACAAGGGCAGCGTCAAGGCGCTGACCGACGCCCTCAATCGTCACCTGCTTGAAGCGCACGCAGCGGGCCGCCGCACAATCCTCGTTGTCGACGAAGCACAGAATCTCGCGCCCGCCGTTCTCGAACAGGTCCGCCTGCTGACTAATCTCGAGACAGCCAAGCAAAAACTGCTGCAGATTATTCTCATCGGCCAGGAAGAACTGCGCGACCTGCTCGCCCGCAACGACCTGCGGCAGCTTGCCCAGCGCATCACCGGCCGTTATCACCTCGAGCCGCTGTCGCGCGAGGAAACGTCAAGCTACATCGAACATCGCCTCAAGGTTGCCGGGGCGTTGGGCGAGGTTTTTGACGCCGGCGCCAAGCGCGAGGTCTACCGCCTGTCGCAGGGCGTACCCCGACTGGTGAATGTCATTTGCGATCGGGCGCTGCTCGGGGCCTATGCGCAGGAGGCGCGGCGCGTGAATGCGCGCCTCGTGCGTCTTGCTGCCGCCGAGGTCAAAGGCGAACTCGAACGTTCGCCGTGGGTTCAGCGTTCCGCCATCGCGGCCGGCGTTGCCGGCATCGCCATCGTCGCAGCGAGCGCCTGGACGCTGATGCAGCAGCCTGAAGAACCTGGACCTGTCGTTGAAGAGGTCGCGGCCGAAGCTCCGCCCACAGAGGACCCCGCGGCTGAAGTCGCGGCCGAGGCCCCTCCCACACCCGGCCCGACGCTGCAGGACGAGCTGCAACTGGCGACGGAAATCACCACGAGCGACTACGCACTCGCGGCACTGTTTGAAACCTGGGGGCTCGAATATCGCGCGGGCGGGCGCGGTGGTTGCGACCAGGCCGCCGATGCCGGCCTCGTGTGCGTCTATCAGCGCGCATCGTGGGCGAGCCTCGCGCAGATGGATCGCCCCGCAGTCCTGAGCCTGGTGGACGACAGCGGCGACAATCACGAAGTTGTATTGACCGGCATCATTGCGGACAACGCCGAACTCTCCATCGGTGGCGTGCGGGTTACACATCCCATCGGCGACGTCACTCGTGCCTGGTTCGGCGACTACATGCTTCTTTGGCGCCCCCCGACGGGAACGGTCGTGTCACTCGGCCCGGGTTCGACCGGTCCGGCCGTGACCTGGCTGCGCAGCAGTCTCGCTGCGATTGACAGCCGTTATGTCAGCGCAAACCCGCAGTCCGAAACCTTCGACAGCGAGCTCGAGCAGATCGTCCGGACTTTTCAGCGCGACCATCGCCTCGACGTCGACGGCCTGGCGGGCCAGCAGACACAGATCATCATCAATTCACTGCTCGCGGTAGAAGGTACGCCGCGACTGTCGGCCCCGTTGCTGGCAAAGGACTGATCCATGTCGTTTATCCTCGACGCGCTGCGCAAATCCGAGAACGACCGCCAGCAAAGCGGTTCGGCAGAATTCGCGAACGTGCCGACCAGTGGCGGTGAGCGTTCCGGCCCGCCGGCCTGGCTATGGATCGTAGGCGCCCTGTTGCTCGTCAATCTTGTCGTATTGATCGGCATCCTGATGCGACCCGACCCGGAGCCGGTGCAAACCGTCATGACTGCTCAACCAGCGGCGACAACCGAACCGGACGACTTCGCGGAGCGCGTTGCGGCAGCGCGGCTGAATGCACCGCCGGTCGAGACGGTTGTCGAAGAACCCGTTACTGAAGAACCGCCGGTCGCGATACCCGAACCCGCGCCGCTGCCGGTGACGCAGGCCGAGTACAACCCTGCGGCATTGCCCACAATTCACCAGGTCCAGGCCAACGGCCTCGTCAGCCTGCCGCCGCTGCATGTCGATATTCACGTTTTCAGTGACTCTGCCGAGGATCGCTTCGTCTTCATTAACATGGCGAAACACAACGAAGGCTCACGCCTCTCCGAAGGCCCCCTCATCGAGGAAATCACCCCCGATGGCGTTGTGCTCAAGCACAACGGCGTCACGTTCCTGCTGCCGCGCGACTAGGTGATCGTTCGTTGTCGGAGGGAAGCGACAAGTACCTGGACGGCAATAGCTTCGCGGCCGCATTGCGGTCGGGCATCCATCGGGTCCTCGGCCAGCAGGAGCTGTTGAATCGCATTAACGTCTTCCCGGTCGCGGATGCGGATACGGGAACCAATCTCGGCCTGTCGCTGGGGTCCGCGCTCGGGGTCCTCAACCGCGAGGACGAACAACACCTCGGCACACTGCTGGCGGCGGTCGCCGATGCCCTTCTGGACGGCTCGCGCGGTAATTCGGGTGCCATCATGGCGCAGTTCTTCCAGGGCATGAGCGACTCGGCAGGCGAGCTTACGCGTTTTACAACTTACACCTTTGCGAAGGCTGTGAGCCTTGGTAATGAGTACGCTCATGACGCATTGTCGAAGCCGCGTGAAGGCACGATTTTGTCCGTGATCAAGGCCTTCGCCGAGAGCACCCGGCACCAGGCGAGCACAGCAAAGGAAGGCGAATTCAGCACGGTTATTGGCGCGGCGCTGGCCCAGGTCGAGGAAGCGCTGGCGAAGACGCCTGAGCAGCTCGATGTCTTGCGCAAAGCCGGGGTCGTCGACGCAGGCGCCAAGGGATTCACCGAACTCGTCGCCGGCATGGCCGACTACATTGCCGATGGCGCCGAGGTGCCGTTGCCCGACGTCTCACTCCCCCACGACATCGAGCCGGCGGTGGAGTTTGCTGAAGGCGATAACGCATCGCAGTATCGCTTTTGCACCGAGTGCATTGTTACCGGCAGCGAAATCGACCGGCGTAAACTGCGCGAGGCCCTGTCCGAACTCGGGGATTCCCTGGTGCTCGCCGGCACCAAGCGTAAGGCCAAGATTCACATCCATGTCGATGAGCCGGAACAGGTATTCGAGACGGCGCGGCAGTATGGCGCCATCAGCGCCACCAAGGCCGACGACATGCAGCGGCAGCAACATGCGACGCATGACGGCAAGCGGCGTTTCGCGGTGATTGTTGATTCGGTCGCCGATATCAGCGAAGAAGACATCGAACGACTCGATATTCACATGGTGCCCGCGCGTATCCAGTTCGGCAGCCACGGCTACCTCGACAAGGTCAGTATCACGATCGAGGAGTTCTATGAGGAGGTTGCCGGCAACCCGATACACCCGACGACCTCGCAGCCGGCGCCGGGCGACTTCCGTCGCCAATTCCAGTTCCTCGCGAGCCACTTTGACGACGTTATCTCGATCAATCTAACGTCGACGGTCAGCGGTACGTATCAAGCAGCGCGTTCAGCCGCGTCCCGGATCAATGCGCCGGGCAAAATTCATGTCATCGATTCGCTGAGCGGCTCGCTCGGACAAGGCCAGCTCGCGGTTTTCGCGGCCGAGTGCGCGGAAATGGGACTCGACGTCGAAACCACGATGGCCGCAATTCACGAGCAGATTCCGCACGTTACCGGCTATGGCATCGTCGACGACATGCGCTACGCCGTGCGCGGTGGCCGCATGCCGGGCTGGGTGCGGGCGATTGCAGAAGCATTGCGGGCTACCCCGATCATCAGCGTGACGCGCGACGGGCGCTTGACTGTGACTGGCGCACTATTCGGCCGGCGCAATCGCATCAGGCGTTTCGCGCGCTACGTCGCGAAGCGCATCCCGGAGGGTCCCGTCGAGATCGGCATCGGCCACGCAATCTGCGAACCGGACGCGCACGAACTCGAGAAGGAACTGCGGGAGCTTGTACCCGACATCCGCAAGTTCGTGGTCACAGGGCTCGGCCCCGGCATCGGCGCCCACGCCGGCCCCGGTACGATGATTGTATTCTTCAGGCCCTGGTCGACGCCCGCCGACTTTAGCTCTTAGTCGCAGGACGGCGCCGGCGGGACTTGCGACATCGATTCCAGGTAGGTCGACACGTGTTCATCGGCGATCCGGGCCTGCAGATCGCAGCAATTGGGATTGCTCGATAAAATCTCGCGAGCCCGACCTATGACCTCTTTCCATTCGTGCTCGTGCACGGATTCCCGTACCGAGTCGATGGCCTCGTAAATCCTGGCCCTGATCCTGCTCTCCAGGAGACCATCGTACTGCGCCTGACTCTCGCTTATTGCCAGCAGTCTCTGGGCAACGTATATCGCCTTGCGCTCGAGGTGTACCCCGGGATCCATGGTTTCGTCGTGACCCGCCAGGTAGCTAATACGCAGAGCTTCGAGGCCGACACTGTTACCGCTCAGCCAGAGTTCCTCGGCAAGTGCTTCGAACTCGCCCACTTCCATCGCGTCGTGCAGCTGCAGAATGACATGCCGCAAGCCCCCATTGTCCTTTGCCACCTGCAGCCAGCGACCGGCCTCCGCCCGCTGCTCCATTGAGAGCTGCTCACAGCGCCTCATAGCGCGAATACTGTTCTCCAGAGCCCTTTGCCACCTCTTCTCTTGAATGTGGCTTTGTTCAAGCCAGTCGACAATCTTGCCATCGCGATAAATCGGCAGCCTGCCTTCGCGCTGGAATTCTTCGGCGGCAGCATCAATATCCGGGTACGTTCCCGGCGGCGCGAATTCACCGCATTGGCGCACCATCGAATACAGGCGCCCGGCGGCGTACCCATCGCCGCTCTCTGCCAGTTGGTGCAGTGCATCGTAATCACGCGGGTACTCGCTGATGTCGAAATCTTCGGACTCGCGCCACACCACGTTTGCCAGGAGGTCTTCAATTTCGCACAGCTCATCGATTTCGGATGGCTGGATAGATCCGTATCCTGTGTCCCTCATGACGGGAATGTCTGAGGCCGGGACTTCACGTGACTCTGTCGCTTCAGGCGCCACCTCAGGTACCGAGTCGGTGAGCGGTGTCGGCGGACGAAAGCCTGGCTTGTCACTGGGCTCCCGGGCGACAAAGAACCAGGCAAGCAGAACACTAAACGCGGCTGCCGACAGCAGTACTGCGTACTTTCGCATAGCTAATCCCCAATCTTACGAATCAGCCCGTCTCCCTGGTTGCGCGCGTTGTTGACGCGCCGGTCCACTGGCCACGCCTGCAGCGGCGGCGTTATCGCCGCCACATCGTCGATCAGTGTCGTCGACCCCGCGAGCCACTCCCCAGCAGTTCGCGCCCCGAGTATGACTGGCATCCGGTGATGCAATGATGCCATGAAGTCGTTGGCCTCTGTCGTAATCAATGTTGTCGTCTGCAGGGACTCGCCGCTCTCCCTGTCGGTCCAGTTCTCCCACAGGGCCGCCAGCGCAAACGGCTCACCGCTTGCCAGTGAGATGAAATGCGGAATTTTGACGTCGCCGTCACGATGCCACTCGTAGAACCCGTCGGCCAATACCAGGCAGCGACGATGCTTGTAGGCATTTCTGTACGAGGGTTTCTCGGCGACGGTCTCCGCGCGCGCGTTGATCATGCGATTGCCGATCGACGGGTCCTTTGCCCAGAACGGGATCAACCCCCAGCGCAGCATCACGAGCTCGCGCTGCTTCTCGTCGTTGTCGCGGATGGCCGCTACAAATTGCGTCGGCGCAATGTTGTAGCGCGGCTCGACTTCGTGGGCGGCCTCAACGCCAAACAGGGCCGCGGCGGCCTCGGTCGGCGAATAGAACGCGAAGCGCCCGCACATTATTCACGAATACCTATGCCGCGCTTCATCAGGATCATACACGCCGAAAACAATACGATGACGAATACGACCAGGATGGCATAGGCGACGCCGATGCTGATATCGGATGTGCCGAGAATCCCATAGCGGAACGCATTAACCATGTAGAGAATTGGATTTGCCTTGGACGCGCCCTGCCAGAAATCCGGGAGCAGCGAGATCGAGTAGAAGACGCCTCCGAGGTAAGTGAGTGGCGTCAACACGAAGGTCGGGATGATCGAGATATCGTCGAACTTCTTCGCAAACAGCGCGTTAATGAAGCCCATCAGCGAGAACACGATCGACGACAGCAGCACAACCGAGATCATGATGAACGGGTGCGCGACATCGAGGCGCGTGAAGAACAATGCGATCACTGTGACCAGCGCACCGACGAGCAGGCCACGTAACACTCCGCCAGCGACATGGCCGATGATGATCGTTGCATACGACATCGGCGCTACCAGCATTTCCTCGAGGTGACGGCCAAACTTGGCGCCGAAGAACGACGACACGACGTTGCCATAGGAGTTTGTAATCACCGACATCATGATCAGGCCCGGCGCGATGTACTGCATGTAGTCAAAGCCGTCCATCGTGCCAATGCGGCGGCCGATAAGGTTGCCGAAGATGATGAAGTACAGCGTCATCGTGATCGCGGGCGGCACGATCGTCTGCACCCAGATGCGCAGCACGCGCACCATTTCCTTGCGAATGATCGTCCTGACCGCGACCAGGTTCAGCGCGAGGTTCATGCCGCGTCCCCCTTGCGCTCGACGAGGTGCATGAACATCTCTTCCAGGCGATTCGCCTTGTTGCGCATGCTCGCGACCTTGATGCCATGCGCCTGCAGCGCGGCAAATAGCTCGTTCATGTCGTGTGCGGGACCCTTCTCGATCTCGAGCTCGCCATCGTCGCGCAGGCGCGTCTCGAAGCCGTCCAGTTGCGGCGCTGCCGTCAGTTCGCCTTCGACACTGAGCACGAATACCTCGCGGTGCAGGCGACGCAGGATTTCACTCATGGCCGCATCTTCGATGATCGTGCCCTCATCAATGATCGCAATGTTGCGGCACAGCGACTCTGCTTCCTCGAGATAGTGAGTCGTCAGGATAATCGTGGTACCAGCGTCGTTTATTTCACGCAGGAATTCCCACATCGAGCGGCGGATTTCGATATCCACACCCGCGGTCGGTTCGTCGAGGATCAGTAAACGCGGCTCATGCACCAGCGCCCGCGCAATCATCAGGCGTCGTTTCATACCGCCCGACAAGCTGCGCGCGTTGTCGTCGATACGATCCCAGAGGCGCAGCGCACGCAGGTACTTCTCGATACGCTCGTCACGCAGCTTGCCGCTCAGGCCGTAGTAACCGGCCTGGTTGCGGAGCGTGTTCCCAACCGACTCCCACAGGTTCAGGTTGATCTCCTGCGGCACGATTCCGAGACAGGCCTTGGCTTTTTCGAGGTCGGTATCGATGTTGTGACCGAAAATCTCGACCTCGCCACCCGATTTGTTGACGAGCGACGAGATAATGCCAATGGCCGTGGTCTTGCCTGCACCGTTTGGGCCCAGCAAGGCATAGAAATCGCCTTCCTCGACCGCAAGGTCGATGCCCTTGAGTGCCTGGTTACCGTTTGCGTAGGTCTTGGTTAGATTTGTTATCGATAGTGCTTTCATGCAGCGCCGTATTGTAACTGCGCCGCATCCGACATGCAGCCGCCGGCAATCGCTGGTACGGCGGTACCGGTACTTGCGTAAGCATCGCTTGCAGCGCCGACATATGAGCCGCGCGGCGCGCATCGCGTAAGGCACTGCCGCCAATCAGCAACAGCCGTCGGAACAGCGGCGAGTCTTCCTCGAAGCGCTCGTCGAGCAATGCGATGCGGCGCGTCCGCCGCAGCAGTCGGCACAAGGTCACCGAAGCCAGCAGTTCGCACCAGGACAGCGGCGCACCGGAAACGAGTCGGCAGACATAGGGATTACGCCGCGCCAGTTCCCACAGAAACGCCAGCGCATCGGCCTGCAGGTCACGCACCTGCCGGGCAGGCGGCTGGCGCGCCGCGAACAGATCCGGCTGCGGCGCTTCGCCAAGCAGGTCGTCCCATACTGATTCGTCGTTCTCGCGCAGGCTAAACAGCAGGAACGGCGTCCGCGACAGGCGCTCGCGGCGACGCAGGTCGGTCACCACTCTTGCGCCGGGGGCGGGCAATGCCAGCCACGCCCGATTCAGTGCCCGTACGTTGTTGAGATCGTCCTTCGTCAGTCCCTGGAACTCCATACATCCTCCCTCGGCAGGCGATCAGGGCTGTTTCTGCACCTCGCCCGGAATTTCTAATAATGGTTTTTTAGTACCAAATATGGATGATATACCCTATTGTAGAACCATATATGGTATTTTTCTAACACAAAGGGCGATAAATGAGACTAACCGACGACCGCTACGCTGGCGAACGCAGCCAGTTTGAACTGGCCCTGCGCATGATTGGCCACGAGGCCCGCACGCGCACGATCAAAACCTGCACGGGCCTGTCGGACGACCGCATTCGCAAGCTGTACACGACCTACTTCCACCACCGCAGCGACATTCGGCGACGCCGCGGCAAATCCCCGCGCCAGGTCCAGCACTACGTCAAGAGCCCGGCCAACCGGCTGCAGTCAACGACGCTGGTCGCGCTGTTCTGTGCCGGCCTGCTGATCCGTATCGAGGACGGCAACAAGGTGCGCGCCTGCTGGCCTCGCCCCGACGTCGAATTTGGTCACCGCGTATGCCGGGCGTACGAAACCTACCTGGTGCTGCACGAGGACGCGGCGCTCAATTTCGAGTGGGCCTGGAACCTGCTGCATTGCATCTCTTTCAACGACGAGTTGTATCTCGCCACTTGCCGTTCCTGTGCGTCACGCTATGTGCAGGATGCGTATGCGCTCGACAACGAAACCTGCCCTACCTGCGAGATAGGAGAATCTTCCGGTAAACTGGCTGGGCACGATCCCTCGTGCAATAACGACAAGAATGACGGGAGAAGGATAGATGCTTAAGGAATTCAAAGAGTTTGCGATGCGCGGCAACGTCGTCGACATGGCCGTCGGTATCATAATCGGCGCCGCCTTCGGCAAAATCGTTTCATCGCTGGTATCTGATGTCATCATGCCGCCGATCGGCGTAATCATGGGCAGCGTCAGCTTCAGCGATCTGTCGCTCGCACTCGGTGAGGGTGAAGGTGCGGCCACACTGAACTACGGCATGTTCATCGATACCGTGATCAACTTCCTGATTGTTGCTCTCGCGGTCTTCATGCTGATCAAGGCGATCAATACGCTCAAACGCAAGGAAGAAGAAAAGCCGGCCGAACCGCCAAAACCTTCCGCCGAAGAAAAACTGCTCACGGAAATTCGCGACCTGCTCGCAAAGAATTGACCGAGAGTCACAACGTATTCGCCGGCGCGTTCGTCGACCGCAACGGCGAGCGACGCAAGGACCCCGACTGGCTGGCCGCGGCGCTTGCTGACGACAGCACGCGCTTCGTGCCGGTCTGGGGTTCGCATTGTCTCGTCGGTGGTGATCCGCCTGCGGCGGTCCTGCTCGGGGCCGATGCGATCCGCGAATATGTCACCGAGGACAATGCGATCTTCCTGGGGCTGTTTCGCGACCAACCCGCTTTCGCCGTCATGATCGACCACGACGTCGATGCACCGTTCCGTGACCTCGGCGAGTTCCGCGATCTGCGCTTTCTTGGCACGGTACTCCCGGCCGACGAAGCCAACCTCGTTGCACATGCACGCGCGCTCGCGATCTGGCACAGCACGACGCTCTATTGCCCACGTTGCGGCTCCGCCTCGCAGCCCGAGGCCGGCGGCAACACCCGACGCTGCTGCAACCCCGACTGTCACCGCGAACTGTTCCCGCGTACGGATCCCGCCATCATCGTGCTCGTCGCCGATGGCGATCGCTGCGTGCTGGGACGCCAGGCCGCCTGGCCGGAGGGTCGTTATTCGACCATCGCGGGATTTGTCGAGCCCGGCGAAAGTCTCGAGGATGCCGTGCGCCGCGAAGTCTACGAAGAGACCAACATTCACGTTGGCGCCGTGCGCTACCACAGCTCACAGCCATGGCCATTCCCCTCGTCACTGATGCTCGGTTTCATTGCCGAAGCCGTCTCCTCGGATATCAACCTCAACGACGGCGAACTTGAGGACGCCCGCTGGTTCTCTCGTGAGGAACTGCGTTCGGGCGACGTCGGCCTGCCCTTCAGGATTTCGATCGCGCGACGACTCGTCGATCATTTTATCAACGGCGACTGACAATGTGCCTGATCGCCATGTCGTTCGGGACACACCCGGACTACCCCATCATCCTTGCTGGCAACCGCGACGAATTTCACGCGCGACCGACGCAGGAAGCGCACTGGTGGCCTGACAAGCCAGTGATCGTCGGCGGCCGGGACCTGCAGGCTGGTGGCACATGGCTTGCCGCAAGCAAGCGCGGCCGCTTCGCGACCGTCACGAATTATCGCGACGCAAAACCGCCGGAACCGGGGCATCGGTCTCGAGGTTTCCTCGTGACGGACTTTCTCGAAAGCGACCTGGGCCCCTCCGGGTTTGTCGAGACGGTCGAGGAAGATAACTACGCCGGCTTCAACCTGATCGCCGGGACGGCCGATGAGGTTGCGTACCTGTCAAACCGCGAGGAAGGGACACGGGTTCTTGCTTCCGGTACCTACGGTCTAAGTAACGCGCTACTCGACGGCCCATGGCACAAGGTGGAGTCCAGCCGTGCGCGGCTGGCGACCCTCGTGAAGAATGACGACGTTAACGAGACGTCACTGCTGCGCCTGATGCACGATCGCGATAAGGGCCCAGTCGACGAAGTGGAATCCGGCCGCCTCGACTTCAATACCGCGCACGCGATCACCGCGCCATTTATTGTTCTGCCCGATTACGGCACGCGCTGCACGACCGTGCTGCTCGTGGATCGGCAAGGCAGATGGCATTTCACTGAGCGGCGCTTCGATCCGGCGGGTTCGGTGACCGGTGAGTCGAGGTTCGATTTCGACATCCAGAACTAGTCCGTAACCAGCCTTTTTCACTCGATTTATCAATGCTTTACGCGTATACTACTGTATATGTAAACAGCATCGATCAAGGAGCGCGAAATGCCGGATATCATCCCCTTTGAGCCACGCGATGAGCACACCGAAGCCGAGCAACTCGGCGCCGAAATCACCGAGCTCTGCGGCTACATCTATGCAGCCACCTCCTTGATCTGATTCGTACCTTCGATGAACGACGCTACTGGGCGCAGATGGGATTTCAATCTTGCGCCCATTGGCTGAACTTCCATTGCGGGATCGGCTTAAACGCAGCGAGAGAACGCCTGCGCGTGGCTCACACCTTGCCGGCAATGCCGCGTATTCATCGGGCCTTCTCCGAGGGCCGCATCAGTTTTTCCAAAGTCCGCGCGGTAACGCGTGTGCCCGATCCGTCGAACGAGGAATTCCTGTTGAACATGTGCACGCACGGCACCGCGCAGCAGGTCGAACGGCTGGTTTCAAAGTACCGGCGCGCCAAGATGTTCCAGGAGGCGGATTTCGCCATTGATCAGTACGCACGCCGTGAAGCGACCTGGCGCTACGCCGGTGACGGCAGCATCGTGATTACCGCGCGACTGACGCCGGATCAGGGCGAGGTTGTACTGCAGGCGCTTGAGAAGGCAATCGATGTTTCGGAGCTGTCCGAGGAGACGCCGGTCGCTCAGCGCCGGGCCGATGCGTTGACTGACGTCGCCGAGACGTTTCTAAACAATAGCGAGAACGGCGGGAATTCCGCGGATCGATTCCAGGTAGTCGTGCACCGGAAAGAAGAGAGCGAAGATCACTTCATCGAGAACGGGCCAGACGTTACCGCGGTAACGTGGGAGCGGGTTGCGTGCGATTGTTCGAAGGTCGAGATCACCGAGTGCGCGCACGGCAATCCCAGGGAGGTGAGTCGCAAGTCGCGCACGATTCCGGTCGCGATTCGAAGAGCGTTATGGGCTCGAGACCGCGGATGCCGCTTCCCGGGATGCACGCATACGCGCCATTGTGACGGTCACCACATCAGGCACTGGATAGATGGTGGTGAACACAGCCTGGATAACCTGGTGTTGCTGTGTCGACACCATCACAGGCTGGTTCACGAGGGTGGCTTCGAAGTTCAAACTGATGGGACAGAAATATGGTTCGAAGACCGGCGCGGTGAGCGCATGAAACGATATGCGACGCTGCCAGGAATCACGCTCGAGGAAACTATGGCGACGATGTACCGCCGCTTCGAGGATATCGAGGTCCATGGTTGCTCGACGAAGTACTTTGCCGGCGATGAGATGGACTACGACTACGCGGTGTCAGTGATGTTTCCGACGACGTATTAGCGGTCAACGGGGCCTTGGGCTCAACGTCCGCTTGCAATTGAATCCACAGGTTGAAGCAGTCACTCGGTCTCAGAATCGGGCCCAAGCCACTTGTCGCGAAATCGCTGCATAGACCTTCTGAGCGTCAAGTCCTCGTCTTCAAATTTTGCGACCAAGATCTCGTTATCCTCGACAAGCGTCAGCTGTGCCTCTCTTTCGATTTCCCGTTGCTCATAGCGAATGGTTACCGTCGAACCGGGTTCGTATCGTTCGAGGGCGGCATCCCACTGCTCCTGGCTACCGATCTCGAGTCGCCCAATCGCAATAATTCGGTCGCCCATGTCGATGCCAGCGTCGTAAAGCGGAGAACCAACAATCGTACTATTGGCGACTAATGCTTCCCTACCGACGAACTCAAACTCGACCGGTCCGGCGCTGGCGCTGCCTTCGTTCGCTCGCTTGATCAGGAGGCCTGCGCCGGACAAAAGCGTTTGGAAGTCCGGCAACTCCCGTCCGAACACAAACCGCCTGAAGAAATCGGATGCGAAGTCGGTATCTCCTGTTACGCGAGCGAGGGCGAGTTCGAGGTCCTTAGTCTCATAGTTGGCCTCAGCCCTACCGTGTGTCTTCCACACCTCCCGCATGTAATCATCGAGGGACACATCACCAAACTTCGATCGCAACTCCAGGTCCAGGGCGAGGCCCAGCGCAGCGCCGTAAGCGTAGTATGAAATGTGGATGTTAGCGAAGTTCGTGGGGTCGACGCTTGTTGCAGCGTCAACGAAAGGAGCCCTTGCGCTCATATCCAATGGAGATGAGTAAAGTCGCCCCGGCGAGCGTGTTACCGGATCCAGGTACCGAAGTATTTGTTCAAGAAATTCATCGACGGTTGTCAGTCCGGCACGTCGTATCGTGAGCGAGTCGTAGTAGCTTGTGAATCCCTCTACAAACCAGAGATTGAATGACATGTTGGCCCGTTCGAAGTCAAACGGTTCCAGGCGCTTCGGGCGAATGCGCTCTGCATTCCACGCGTGCAGGAATTCGTGTGACAACGTCCACAGTTGCGGCCCGAAATCCGTTTCGTAAAGCGACTCCGCTAGTGTGACGACCGTCGAATTACGGTGCTCCATGCCGTCCCCGTCGGCGTATGGCAGGTAATCGCATATGAATGTGTACGTTCCGTAATCAAACTCCGGCAATTCGCCGAATACTTTGACTTGCTCAGCGACGACCTTGGCCGCCATCTCGGCATACTCGTCAACGTCTTCCTCGGTACCGAGGTGATGCACGACAAGCCGAATCGTATAGGTACGATCACCCGACTCCACAGTCCAGCTCCGCTCCGAAAAATCGCTGAGCTCAACCGGACTATCCAGGAAATAGTCCAGGTCTGGCGCCGTGACCGTGTATGGATCATCTGTTGCTTCGAGCTGAGTAGCGACCTTCCAGTCCTCAACCGGCGGATTGAACGTGACGGATATCGGCAGGTCCTGGTATCCGCGTGCCCACATGAAAGTAGCCGGCATATTCAGATGCGCGTGCGTCAGGTCAATCGCCGAATAGGTACCGTCAAGAAGATCCGCAAACAAGGTATAGGTCACGATGACCGTTCCATCGTGGCCGGAAACATTCCATTGGTGCGGGTCCGGGCGGGTTATGGGCAGGGCTCGACCGGCCCCATCGGTGGCTGCTACTCCATAAACGTTCTTGGCAAACTCGTGCAGCGCATATCGGCCCGGGGAGGAACGACTCATGCGCAACTCGAGAGGATCAGCAGAGACGTTCTTGAACGTAACCTCTATCCGCGCTTCATGGTGTGCCGCATTCGGAAAGGCTACGTAGTATGAAATGGGAGATTCCGCAAATGTGCTTGCGGAGTCGAATAGTAACGCTGCAATAGCGATGAAACGCAAGGCCATGGCTTGTCTCCCGCTGAGACGACTGGCGGCTTTGGGTCCGCAGCAGAACCCCATCATACCGCGAAAGCAGCCGCTCAAGCGGCAGGTATTGGGATGAAGCCCTGCAATTCGATCGCTAGTTGAGCACTCTCAGCAGGAATTCCCGGATATCCCCGATCTCCTGGGGACAAACCGCATGCGCCATCGGGTAGTCGTGCCACTCGACGGAGAAGCCCGCGCCCATGAGGTGATCGCGCGACATCGTGCCCCACTGGTGCATCACCATCGGATCGAACGTGCCGTGCCCCATGAAGACCGGCAGCTCGCGACTACTGGTTGAGCTTTCGAGTTCTGCCGGAATCGGCAGGTAGGTCGACAGAGCCATCGCGCCGGCGAGTTTGCGCTCAGTGGTCAGCAGCTTGTTGATCACAATTGCGCCGCCCATCGAAAAACCCGCGATCATGATTTTGTCTTCGGGCACGCCGCGCTCGATCTCGCGCGCAATCAATTCATCCAGAAGCGCTGTGCTTTCGCGTACGCCTGCGGCATCTGCGCGGCCCTCGGCATCGAGGCTGACGATGTCGTACCAGGCGCGCATGACCATGCCGCCGTTGATCGTGACGGGGCGCGTTGGTGCGTGCGGGAAGACGAAGCGCAGCGGCAGATCGGCCGGCAGGCGCAGCTCGGGAACGATCGGCTCGAAGTCGTGACCGTCGGCGCCGAGGCCGTGCAGCCAGATGACACTGCCGACAGGATTCTCGCCGGTTGTTATTTCCACGCACTCAGGAAGGGCCAAGATTGTGCTCCAATCGTCCGAAAGCGGCGCAGTGTACAGCATCGAGGGGAAAAAAATGTACGCTGGGGCTTGCATTTTATGCGCATTGAGGTTCCAATATGCGCATATTTATTCAAAATAGCGTCATTTCCGTGCCGCCGACCAACGAAGAACAACACCAGCGCCGTGCGGCGCTGCGCGAGCTGCTTGCCGAGGGCCATGCGGGAACGCAGGCCTCTCTCGTCGCTGCGCTTGAGAATCGCGGCCTCGTCGCGACGCAGTCGAGCGTCAGCCGTGACCTGCGTGAGCTGGGCGCGATCAAGACCGCCAATGGCTACGAGCTGCCTGTTGCGGAGACCACGCGCGACGACCCGGTAGCGGCCGTCGCCGAGCTCCTGCGTACGGTGACGCCGGCGGGCGCCAACCTGCTCGTTATTCGCACGGCGATTGGCGCGGCACAGCGCGTCGGCCTCGCGCTCGATCGCTGCGGCTGGCCTGGCATGGTTGGCACGATCGCGGGTGATGACACCGTATTTATTGCGACCGAATCGGCGCATGCACAAAAAAACCTGATTACCCGGATCGAGCACGCGGCTCGGTCCTGACCGGAGATATATCGTGAGCAAGGACACCTCCCCCATCATTCTCGCCTTCTCGGGCGGCCTCGACACCTCGTTCTGCGTGCCATGGTTGAAAGAGAACTACGGCCGTGACGTCGTGACGGCCTGTGTCGACACAGGCGGCATCGATGACGATGCGGCCAAGGCGCTTGCAGAACGCTCGCAAGCGCTCGGCGCGATCGAACACGTGCTGATCGACGCGAAGCAGGAGTTCTTCGAGACTGTCATCAAGCACCTGATCGCGGGCAATGTCTTGCGTGGCAATGCCTACCCGTTGTGCGTTGGTGCGGAACGCGGTCTGCAAGCTGAAAAGCTTGCGCACATCGCCAAAGAGCGCGATGCGACCACCGTTGCCCATGGCTGCACGGCGGCGGGCAACGACCAGGTTCGGTTCGAAGTTGCGCTGCGGACGCTCAACCCGGGCCTCGAGGTGCTCGCACCGGTGCGCGACAACAGCTGGGTCCGCGAGGAGCAACTCGCCTACCTCCAAGATCACGACATGCCGCTGCCGGCACAGGGCTCGGCGTACTCGATCAACCGCGGCCTGTGGGGCATTACGATCGGCGGCCAGGAAACACTGACGTCAGAGAACTCGATTCCCGAGTCGGCGTGGGTGCTGTCGGCAAACGCGTTCGCCGAACCCAGGGAAGCGTCGACACACACACTGACCTTCAGCAAGGGAATTCCGGCGAAACTGGATGGCAAGGCGCTTCCGCCGGTCAAACTGATTGAGGCGCTCGAGGAACTGGCCGGCAGTTATGGCATCGGTCGCGGTATTCATCTCGGCGACACGGTGCTTGGCACCAAGGGGCGCGTTGCGTTCGAGGCGCCCGCTGCAATCACGCTGATCACCGCGCATCGCGAACTCGAGAAACTGGTACTAAGCGCGCAACAGATGCGGGTCAAGGACAGCATCGCCGCGACTTATGGCGATCTTGTGCATGAAGGCAAGCAACTCGACCTCGCCTGCGAGGACATCGAGGCCATGCTGACCTCATCGCAGCGGCGCGTGTCGGGCACGGTCAAGTTCACGCTGCGCCCCGGCCAACTGTTTATTGATGGTGTCGAGTCCGATTACTCGCTGCTGGCAGCGACCAAGGGCGTGTACGGGGAGGCGGCCGGTGAGTGGACGCCGTCGGATGCGCTGGGTTACGCACGTATCCTGTCATTGACCGGGACGTTGCAGACCCGTGCAGGTGGGCACTAGTTATGAAGAGCGTCGTCGTCGACAAGATCGCATCGGTTGCGCAGCACAACGATCTCGCATCGGAGCTGCGACTGTCGAAGGATATTCCCTGCGAGGAAGGTGTGCTCGTTGCCGCCAAGGTCCTGAATAACAAGTCGCGCTATAACCAGCTCGAGCTGACCTCTGGACGTATGGCCACGGTCAACCAGGGTGACGTCATCGTCGGTGCGCTTGGCCACCGTAAGGCCTTGCGTGGCTACTCGGGTCACCTGCCGAAAACGCTCAAGCCCGGCGACACGATCCAGATCCTGAACATCGGTGGCGTGCTTGGCGTATGCGATTCGGCCAATCCCGATGTCGGCGCACCGTTCGACTGCGAAGTGCTGGGAACCGTCCTGAGCTTCCCCTACCTCGGCGAGCGCATCGGTGTTCCCGCGCGCGTGGGTGCGAATACGCTCGAGGACGAGCCGCCGATTGCCATGAACGGCGTGCCGGTCATCGCATTGGCCGGGACCTGCATGGACTCGGGCAAGACTGCCGCGGCCTGCGCGATCGTCGGCCGGCTGCGCCATCTTGGCTTCAATATTGCCGCGTGCAAAGCCACAGGCGTTTCGCTGCGGCGCGATGTGCTCGCGATGGAAGATGCGGGCGCGACGGATACGATGATTTTTTCCGACTTCGGCATCGTCACGACGACCGAAGCGAATGGTCGGCAGCTGACACGCGCGTTGCTTACGGGCCTCGCGGAAAAAGAACCTGATGTGATCGTACTCGAGCTGGGCGATGGACTCCTTGGCGCCTATGGTGTCGGGGCAATCCTGTCGGACGAGGCGATTCGCGATGCGCTGACCGCAGTTGTCTTGTGCGCCAATGACCCGGTGTCGGCCTGGGGCGGCGTCGAACTGCTGCGCAAGGAATGGAATATCGAACCCGCGGTCGTGACCGGCCCGGCGACCGACAACGAGGTCGGTGTCCAGCAGATCGATGAGCGCACCTCGCTGCCCGCAATCAACGCACTGGTCAATCCGGTCGAGCTGGGTGATATGGTCGCCGGTTTGCTGAAGGAGGCCGCGGCATGAGTATCCCTGCCGTCATTATCGGCGCGAGTGGTTATGTCGGCGGTGAACTGCTGCGGATCATCCACGGTCACCCGGAGTTCGAGCTGAAGGCGGCGGTGTCCGACAGTGCCGCGGGCAAGCCGATTGGCGCGCTGTTCGGGCACCTTGGTGTCGCGCTTCAGGATCATGCGTTCGTGGCGCATGGCGAATGGCTCAACCACGTTGATGCCGACTCGAAGCTCGCACTGTTCTCGGCGGCGCCGCATGGCGCATCGGCCGCAATGCTCGCCAAAGCGATTGCGGATTGCGAAGCCAAGGGCATCAAGGTTCATGTCGTCGATTCGTCGGCGGACTTCCGCTTCGCGGAGCAGGATGCCTGGGAAGCTGTTTACAAGCTCGACCATGGCGCGCCCGAACTACTCGATAAATTCGTGTGCGCCCTGCCCGAGCATGTCGGCGATATCGACGCCGAACATGTCGGCCATCCCGGCTGCTTCGCAACCGCCTCGACGCTTGCAACGGTCCCCCTGATTCAATCGGGACTCACCGAGGCGGAGGTTTTCATCAGCGGTATCACGGGCAGTACCGGTTCCGGCAAATCGCCGGTTGCGGGCACGCATCATCCCGAGCGCAACAGCAACCTGTATGCGTACAAGCCGCTCGCGCATCGACATGCGCCAGAAGTTGTGGCGCTGGCCGAAAAAGCGAGCGGACGGTCTACCAGCGTTCACTTCGTGCCGCACTCCGGACCGTTTGCCAGGGGCATCCATGTGACGGTGCAGGCAAAAGCGACGGGGACGGTTACCGAAGAGCAGCTGCGCAAAGTCTATGAGGACGCGTATGCTGACGCGCCGTTCGTGCGGGTCGTGGACGGTACGCCGCGTATCAAGAACGTGGTATCGAGCAATGCCTGCCACATCGGGTTGGCAACCGATGGCGATACCGTCGTTGTGATGGCCGCGATCGACAACCTTGTAAAAGGAGCGGCCGGCGGCGCCGTGCAGTGGATGAATCGACTCTGGGGCCTGCCGGAGACGGCTGGTCTCGACGCACCTGCTCCAGGATGGACTTGATGGCAACGGAAATGGCACACAACGACGACCCGCGGGTTCGTGAGGCGAACCTGACAATCCCGGTTTACGGTCAGCTGCCGTTTGTACCGGAGCGCGCGAGCGGCTGCGATATCTTCACGCGCGACGGGCGCCGTATTCTTGATCTGTATGGCGGCCATGCCGTTGCGGCACTCGGTTACGGGCATCCGCGCCTTGTTGCGGCGATCCAGGAGCAAAGCAGCAAGCTGCTGTTCCAGAGCAATGCCGTGGCGCTCGATGTGCGCGCTGATGCGGCCGAGCAGCTGACCCGAGTGTCGCCGGACGGACTCGATCGCGTGTTCTTTGTCAATTCGGGAGCCGAGGCCAACGAGAATGCGTTGCGCATGGCGATTATGGCGACAGGGCGCAAGAAAGTGCTCGCGATTACCCAGGGCTTCCATGGCCGCACGGCCGCGGCCGGGGCCGTGACCTGGAATTCGGACAAGTGGTACGCGTTCCCGAAGAAGCCGTTCAAAGTCGACTTCATTCCTCGCGATGACATCGCGGCCGCTGAGGCGATGATCGACGACAGCGTCGCGGCCGTGATTTTCGAACCCGTGCAGGGCGTGGCGGGCGCCTACGACCTGTCGAACGACTTTGTCGAGACGCTGCGTCGGCAGACAGTGAAGCATGGCGTCGTGCTGATTGCGGACGAAGTGCAGTCCGGCATGGGGCGCTGCGGTCAGTTCTTTGCCGTTCAGGTTCATGGCGTCACACCGGACATCATTACGAGCGCCAAGGCGCTCGGCGGCGGCATCCCCTGCGGCGCGGTGCTGTGCACGGACGCTATTGCCTCGAATTTTGGCTCGGGCTCGCTGGGGACCACTTTTGGCGGTGGCCCGGTCGCCGCGGCCGCGATCGCCGCGACGATCCAGGGCATCCTCGCCGAGCATCTGCTCGCCAATGTGCGTGCACGCGAAGCCCAGATTCGGGAGCAATGCGTCGTCGGCCCGGTACGCAAGATCCAGGGCATGGGCCTGCTGCTCGGCCTCGTCTGCGACCGCCCCGCAAACGAAGTACGCGACGCCCTGCTCGAACACGACATTCTCACCGGCACGAGCGGCGATCCGGATGTGCTGCGCATCCTCGCCCCGCTCGTGCTACAGGACAAACACGTCAACCACCTGGCCCATGCACTGGCCAACATTACGCCGGCAACCGACTAGGACAAGGACATAACTAATGAAAGCATTTAATGATCTGGCAGATTTTTCCACCGAGGAAATCAAAGCACTCGTGGAGCTGGCCGGACGACTGGACGAGCACCCGGAGCCCGAAGCGCTTAAGGGCAAGGTGTTGTCGCTCCTGTTCCTGAGCCCGTCGCTGCGCACGCTGGCGTCGTTCCAGGCTGCGATGGTGCGCCTCGGCGGCGGTTCGTTCGTGATCTCGCCCGACATGTCGATTCACGGCCTCGAGGTGCGCGACGGCATCGTCATGGATGGCGTGGCGGCGGAGCACATCCGTGAGGCCGTGCCCGTGATTGCCTCGTATGGCGATGCCATCGGCATCCGCGCTTTTGCCGATCGCAAGAAGATCGAAGACGATCTCGCCGAGACGCGCTTCAATTCGCTGACAGACCTGATCGACAAGCCTTACATCAATATGGAATCTGCGCTCAACCATCCGTGCCAGAGCCTCGCGGACTGGAAAACGATGGACGACTTCAACATGCCCGCGAACGGCGGCAAGTTCGTGCTGAGCTGGGCTTACCACCCGAAGGCGCTGCCGCTGGCCGTGCCTTCGGCGACACTGCACATGGCCGCAAAGCGCGGCATGGATGTAACGGTGCTGCGGCCCGAAGGCTTCGAGTTGCCCGCGCCGGTGATGCAGAAGGCGATCTTCGCGGCCGAGGAATCGGGTGGGTCCGTGCGCGAGACCGACGACCGCGCCGAGGCGATGGAAGGCGCGCACGTCATCTATGCCAAGTCGTGGTCATCGACGAAGCACTACGGCGACCGACTCGCCGACGAAAAACTGCGCGAGCAGCACCTCGACTGGTGCGTCGACGAGTCCTGGTTCGGCAATGCGAAGGAAGACGCACGTTTCATGCACTGCCTGCCCGTGCGTCGCGGTGTCGTGGTCGCGGACGAGATTCTCGACGGCCCGCGCAGCATAGTGATTCCCGAGGCGCGCAACCGCATGCTTGCGCAGATGGCGGTACTGCATCAGATGATGGGAGGCTCGTCATGAACTCGAAACGCGATCGCGCGATCGTCGTATCGGCGCTCAAGCACGCCGCGCCGTACATCCGCTTGTTCAAGGGCAAGGTGTTCGTCATCAAGGCAGGCGGCGAGGTTTTCGCCGATCCCGTACTGTCGAGCGCACTGATCGAGCAGGTCGGCATCCTGCACCAGGTCGGCATCCGCACCGTACTGATTCACGGCGGCGGCCCGCAGTCGACCAAGCTCGCAACCGAGCTCGGTCTCGAGACGCAGTTCGTCGAAGGTCGTCGCGTCACGGACAGCGACTCGTTGAACGTCGCGATGATGATCCTCAACGGCCAGATCAATACGCGCATCCTCGCGACCTGCCGTGACCTGCAGATTCCGGCTGTCGGCATCAGCGGCGTCGACGCGGGCCTGATCCGCGCCCACAAACGCCCGCCGGTGGCAAGCAGTGACGGCGGGTCCGTCGACTACGGTTTCGTCGGCGATATCGATTCGGTCGAGGCCGACATACTCAGGAAACAGCTCGATAACGGCCTGATGCCGGTTGTCAGCCCGCTGTCCTGCGACGAGAAGGGCACACTGCTGAACATCAATGCCGACACCGTGGCTGCGGCCATTGCCGCGGAGCTCGACGCCGAGAAGCTGATTCTCGTAACAGGCGCCACGGGCATCCTCGAGGACGTGAACGACCCGAGCTCGCTGATCAGCTACATCGACCGCAAGCGCCTCAAGGAACTGCGCGAGAAAGGGATTCTCGCTGACGGCATGCTGCCGAAAGCCGCGGCGATCGACAAGGCGATCAAGGATGGCGTTTCACGCGTCCATGTCATTTCGTACAAGCTGGCCGACAGCATCCTGCTCGAGGTGTTTACGAACGAAGGCACGGGCACATTGGTCGTCGACGACATCAATGCGTTGTCGCCCGAAGAACAGGCGGCAGACTCGTGAGCCGGCTCTGGGAGAAAGGCTTGCCGCTCGACGAACGCGTACTGCGCTATACGGCGGGAGAGGATCACTTGCTGGATGCGCGCCTCGTGCCCTACGACGTGCGCGGCTCGATTGCGCATGCCGAAATGCTGGCGGCGCAGGACCTGATCTCGCATGACGATTGCCACGACATTTGCGAAGGCCTGCGCGCGCTCGAGACAAGCTTTGAAAACGGCGAGTGGGAGATCACGCTCGAAGACGAGGACGTGCACACGGCGCTGGAATCGCGCCTGACGAAGAATATCGGCGCGGCAGGCGGACGCCTGCATCTTGGCCGCTCACGCAACGACCAGGTATTGACGGCACTGCGCCTGTACCTGCGTGACGCCGCGCTCGATCTGGCAGGCCGCGTCGAGCACCTGCGCTCAGCAATTGGACACCTGGCGGAGCGCCAGGGCGAGGTCGACCTGCCCGGCTACACTCATATGCAACATGCGATGCCCTCATCGGTAGCCCTGTGGTGCGGTGGCTTCGACGAAGGCTTCGGCGATGCCGTCGAGGGCCTGCGCGGCGTGCATCGACGCATCAACAAGAATCCGCTGGGTAGTGCGGCCGGCTATGGAACGCCGGGGCTGCCGCTCGATCGCGAGTTTACGACCAAACGGCTCGGTTTCGACGCGACGCAGGAGCCCGTCACAGCCGCCCAGCTTTCGCGCGGCAAAGCCGAAAGCGCCCTGCTCTTCGAGATCGCGTTGATGATGCAGGACCTGTCGCGCATGGCCAGCGACCTGCTCATGTTCTACACCCAGGAATTCGCCTACATCTCGCTCGCGGACGAGGTCACGACGGGCTCTTCGATCATGCCGCAGAAACGCAACCCGGACGTGCTCGAACTGCTGCGTGCCGCATCGGCCACGACCCAGGCCTGCCTCGATGAAACCATGATGATCACGGCCAAGCTGCCCTCGGGATATCACCGCGACCTGCAGCGCCTGAAGCCGCCCGTGTTCCGATCGATCGATCTTGCGATCGAAAGCGTCGACATCATGGCCTACCTGCTGGAGGGCCTCGAGTTCCTGCCCGACAGTATCCAACTTAGTGAGGGCCTGTATGCGACCGAGGAGGCTTACAGACTGGTCACCGAAAAAGGTGTACCGTTCCGTGATGCCTACCGAACAATCGCAGAAAAGTACAAGTAGGAAACCCGATATAATCAGCGGGACCTTTGCCAACGGATCGACGCCATGAAACGCCTTTTCGCAGCCATCGCCGTACTCATGTTTGCAGCCGCCGGCTGCGGCCAGAGCGGCCCACTGTACATCCCGGGTAACCCGAGCAAGATCCAGAACCCGCCGCCGGCCGCGGAAGAACCGGCCGAAGAAGAGCAAGCCGACGATAACGGCGATTCCGACAAGGGATAGAACAGCCACACCATGACCGACCTCGTCCTGATCGACGGGTCGTCGTACCTGTACCGCGCGTTCTACGCGATCAAGGGGCTCACCAACGCACAAGGTGAGCCCACTGGCGCAATGCATGGCGTACTGACGATGATCCGCAAACTCATACGCGAAGAGCAGCCCGCTCATGTCGCCGTCGTATTCGATGCGCCGGGCAAGACCTTCCGCGACGACATGTACGCCGAGTACAAGGCGAATCGCCCGCCGATGCCGGACGAACTGCGCTCGCAGGTGCAACCTATTCTCGACGCTGTTGTCGCGATGGGCCTGCCGTTGCTGCGCGTCGAAGGTGTCGAGGCCGATGACGTCATCGGCACATTGTGCAAACAGGGCGAAGCAGAGGGTCTGAATGTCCTCGTATCGACGGGCGACAAGGATCTCGCACAGCTTGTCTCCGGGCGCGTCACGCTGATCAATACAATGAACGACTCGCGCATGGATCGCGATGCAGTGAAAGAGAAGTTTGACGTCTGGCCCGAACAGATCGTCGACTACCTCGCGCTGGTTGGCGATTCGTCCGACAATATTCCGGGCGTGCCCAAGGTCGGGGCCAAGACTGCTGCGAAACTACTCAATGAATACGAGACGGCCGACGGCATCATGGAAAATGCCGATGGCATCAAGGGCAAGCTCGGCGAAAACGTACGTAATAACTTCGATCAGCTGAAACTGTCCCGCGATCTCGCGACGATTCGGACCGACGTCGAACTCGATCTTGCGATCGAAGATCTCGACCAGGGTGAAGGCGACAGCGCCGCGCTGCGGCAGATTCTGAGCCATTACGAACTCCGCACCCTGCTCCGCCAGCTCGACGAGGAAGACGGCGCCGCGCCCGAACTGGTCGAGGAACAGGATAAGGCCGAGTACGAGACGGTTCTCGACTGGGAGGCGTTTGACGCCTGGCTCGAGAAGCTCGACGCGGCTGATCTCGTTGCGTTCGACACCGAGACCAACAGCCTCGACTACATGAACGCAGAGATCGTCGGCCTCTCGCTCGCGGTCGCCGCAGGTGAGGCCTGCTACGTCCCGGTCGCGCACGACTATCCCGGCGCTCCGGACCAGTTGCCGCGGGATGAGGTACTCGAAAAGCTCAGGCCATGGCTGGAGGACGCCGGCAAGAAGAAGCTTGGGCATCACCTCAAGTACGACGCGCATATTCTCGCGCGTTACGACATCGCGCTGCAGGGCATGGCCTTCGACTCAATGCTCGAGTCATACGTTCTCAACAGCGTTGCCACGCGCCACGACATGGACTCGGTGGCGCGCAAGTATCTCGGCAAGGAGACGATTCACTACGAAGACGTCGCCGGCAAGGGCGCGAAGCAGCTGACCTTCAACCAGGTCGATCTCGAAAACGCCTCCCCCTATGCGGCCGAGGACGCCGACATCACGCTGCAGTTGCATGACGCATTGTGGCAGCAACTCGAGGAGATCGACTCCTTGCGCAGCGTCTACGAGGACATAGAGCAACCGCTCGTGCAGGTGCTGCTCGAGATGGAAGAAACCGGCGTGCTCGTCGACCGCAAGATGCTGGCGACGCAGAGTGGCGAGCTCGGCAAGAAGATGGCCGAACTCGAGACGCGCGCGCATGAACTCGCCGGCGGTCCGTTCAATCTCGGCTCGCCGAAGCAGCTGCAGGAAATCCTGTTCGAACAGCAGGGCCTGCCCGTCATTCGCAAGACGCCGAAGGGACAGCCATCGACGGCGGAAGACGTACTGGTCGAACTCGCGACCGACTACGAGTTGCCTGCGGTAATTATCGAGTATCGGGGCGTCAGCAAACTGAAGAGCACCTACACCGACAAGTTGCCGCTCATGATCAATGAGCGCACCGGCCGTATTCATACCTCGTATCACCAGGCCGTCGCCGCGACCGGGCGGCTGTCGTCGACCGACCCAAACCTGCAAAACATCCCGATCCGCACCGAGGAAGGCCGGCGCATTCGCCAGGCGTTTGTGCCGCCCGACGGTCACGTCCTGCTGGCCGCTGACTACTCGCAGATCGAACTCCGCATCATGGCGCACCTGTCGGCCGACCCCGGACTTGTAAGCGCTTTCGACAAAGAACAGGACGTGCACCGCGCGACGGCCGCCGAGGTCTTCGGCGCCAGTCTGGAGGATGTAACAGCGGACCAGCGCCGCTCCGCCAAGGCCATCAACTTCGGCCTGATGTACGGCATGTCGGCCTTTGGCCTCGGCAAGCAACTCGGCATTAGCCGCGGCGAGGCCCAGGAATATGTCGACCTGTACTTCGACCGTTACCCGGGCGTGAAACAGTACATGGACGACATCCGGGCGCGCGCCAGTGAACTGGGTTATGTCGAAACCGTGTTCGGGCGGCGTCTCTACCTGCCCGAGATCAATGCCCGTAATGCGCAGCGTCGTCAGTACGCCGAGCGCAGTGCCATCAACGCCCCGATGCAGGGCACGGCCGCGGACATCATCAAACGCGCGATGATCGACGTGTACGACTGGCTGCATGTCGAAAACACCGGGGCTCGCATGATCATGCAGGTCCACGATGAGCTGGTATTCGAGGTCGAGAAAGACGCGGTGGACGCCGTGACTGACAGGGTAACCGGGCTGATGAACGCGGCCGCCTCTCTAAAGGTCCCGCTCAAGGTCGATGTCGGCGTCGGGGCGAATTGGGATGAGGCGCACTAGACTTAGACTTGATCTAGCTCGCTTTGTTATACTTGTCAGCGACTTATGACACACAGGGAACTCCCCGTGGCCTTTGGCCTCTAAATAACCGAGTGCGTAAGTCACTCGCCTGTTTACCTCCCTAAGCAGGCGTGCAACACGGTAACCCCAAGCCTGTTGCTTCTTCTGGCCCCGGACGCCCAGGCGTTCCGGGGCTTTTTATTGCCGCGGTTACCGGGCCGCCGGGGCGTTCAGGAAGGCTTCGAGCTGCGCGCGCGCCTCGCTTTCCCCATCCCGCTTGAGGGCCGAAAAGTGCTGCACGGTGGCCATGTCGCCGAGTTCCTTGCGAACCTCGAAAAGCGCCTTGGCTGCCTGGCCGCGCTTGAGCTTATCGGTCTTCGTCAGCAGCACGTGCGCCGGCAAGCCGACGGAATCCGCGAACGCCAGCATCTGGCGATCGAAATCGGTGAGCTGCCGCCGGATATCGACGATCAGGAACATGCCGCGCAGGCTGGCTCGACTCTCGAAGTAGTCCGCCATGAGGTCAGCCCAGTGGGCCCGCATCCTGTCCGCGACTTTGGCGAAGCCGTAGCCGGGCAGGTCGACGATGCGCGCACCCTCGCGTAGGGAGAAGAAATTCACCAGCTGGGTGCGACCCGGCGTCTTGCTGGTGCGCGCGAACTGGCGGCGGTTCACGATAACGTTAATCGCGCTCGATTTGCCGGCATTCGAGCGGCCCGCAAATGCTACCTCCGCACCCTCGTCGGGTACGAACTGGGCCGGCGCATTGGCGCTCTTTATGAAGGCCGCCTCGCTGTACTTCGACATGGGTATACCTGCTGGTTTCTGTGTATAATTCGCGCTGCTGGCGCCGGTCCGGCGCAACTCAAGCAGGAATTATCAACGAAATCACATGCATATGCATGTGCGTGAACTGACGGTTAGGACGTATGAAGATAAAGTTCGCTGCCACGCTCGCAACAGCCGCCCTGGCTCTTGCCGCAACCCAGGCCTTCGCGGAGAGCCTGGTGGAAGGAAATGCCGAAGACGGTGAAGCCAAGTCGCTGACCTGCACGGCGTGTCACGGCCCGCAAGGTATCAGCGCCAGCCCCGTATGGCCGAACCTCGCGGGACAAAATGCCGCATACACCGTGCAGCAGTTGCAGGCGTTCAAGGACGGCTCGCGCCAGGACCCGCTGATGAGCGGCCAGGCCATGATGCTGTCGGACCAGGACATGGCCGACCTCGCCGTTTACTTTGAAGGTCTGCCGGCTGCCGCCCAGGCCGTTGCCAACCCGAAGAGCGTCGATCGCGGCGAAGCGCTGTATCGCGGCGGCAACCTCGAGAACGGCACGACCGCCTGCCTCGCCTGCCATGGCCCCACAGGACGCGGCAACCCGGCTGCCAAATATCCGGCGATCCAGGGCCAGCACGCCACGTACACGGCAAAGCAGCTCAACGATTACAAGAGCGGCGCACGCAAGACTGACGGCAAGACCCGGATCATGCGTGATATCGCTGCGACGCTCGATGCCGAGGATATCGAGGCACTTTCTTCATACATCCAGGGTCTGAAGTAGGACTTCAAGGAACGGTACAGGAAAGCTCGATGAAGAAATTGTTTACGGCCGCTGCGGTGCCCGTCGTCATGATTGCCGCCGCGTTCTTTGTGACGGGATGTTCGGAAGAGCCGGCGCAGGCGCCGGTCGAAGAGCAGCCGGTCACCGAGGTAACGGAGACGCTGCAGGAAGATGCGGCCGAGGCTGTCGAAGAAGCCGCTGATGAGGTCCAGGAAGTTGTCGAGGAATCGGCCGCGGTAGAAGAGGAATCGAGCGACGAGCCAATCGTGTTGGCGCTGGCTGACGATACGCCCGCGCGCGAATGGCGCTTTCGGGAAGGACGTGATTACTTCCGCCTGATGCCGACGCAGCCGACAGTTGGCGGCGCCGACAAGATCGAAGTTGCCAAGCTGTTCATGTACAGCTGCCCGCATTGCGCGGATCTCGATCCGGTTCTGACCCAGTGGTCAGCGAACGCAGATCCCGGTGTGCGCTTCGTGCGCGTCCCCGTGATTTTCAACCGCGTTGCACAGCTGCACTCACAGCTCTATTACACAGCCGAGCTGTTATCCGCGAACGGCCAGCTTGCTGATTGGCCACTGCTGCATCAGACCGTGTTTATCGAATTTCACCAGCGCAACAATCGCCTGCTGTCAGTCGACGCCATCCAGCGCCTGTTCGCGCGCTTTGGCGTCAGCCCCGAGGACTTCCAGAAGGCCTGGAACTCGTTCCCGGTCAACCAGAAGCTGCGGGTCGCGGCTGACCTGACGCGCCGCTATGGCGTGGATTCCGTGCCGGCTGTTGTCGTCAACGGCAAGTATCGCGTTCCCAACAACAGGAACATGACCGCGATCATCGACGAACTGCTGGCGCGCGAAGGCCTCAACTAGCCGCTGTCTTCAGTAATGATCTTCAAGGCGCCGCTCTCCGAGCGGCGCCAGTACATTCGGCGTATGGAACTGACCTCGCGTCCATCGCGCTCGGCAACCGTGAGGCGAAATCGGCTCAGGTAGAGACCATCTTCGACCGGGTCGGCGAGTAACAGGAGGTCCGTCACGGTAACCGTTTCAATCGATCGGCTGCCGACTGTCTGCAGCGCGAACGCCGTCCACTCATCGCGCGTCATGCCCCAGTGCGCGAAGTCGTCGTCGTAAGCCTGCAGCCAGGCGAACATGTCACCTTCCTCGAGTGCGCTCGCCCAACGCTCAACCGCTGCCTGCAACGCGGCGCGCCGCTCGGCAACCGTGTCTGCTTCCGCCCACTCGAGTTGCGTACCCACCAGCACGGGCGTCACGTTTGCTTCGAACAGATCTTCCAGCGCGAGCAGCCGTTCGTTCGGCAAAGCGATGCAGCCGTCGGTATCAAGCGGCGGTCGCGCGCCCCCGTTCGGATCGACGCCATGCACCCAGATGCCGTCGCCCGTGCGCCCATGCCGACGGTCCCAGGCGTTGGGATAGTCGAGCGGGAACGCGGTGACGCCGTACTTCTCGTGCAATCTCGTTGTATCGAGCTGCTCGGTAACGAAGTAAATGCCCAGCGGAGTCCGCTGGTCGCCGCTGCGCCGCTTGCCCGTGCCGCCCTTGCCAATCGAGATGTAATCCTGCCCGGCCTTCGTCACCGCATCGCCGTTGCGGACGAATCGATGCAGGGATGAAGCGTCGGTTTCCGCAACGAACACGGTCGTCGTCGACTCGGGCAGCCGCAACAGCCACGCAGGCACCTGCTCGGCCGCAGCGAGAACGGGCGAAACAGCGAGCAAAATGGCGAGTAACCTCGGCATACACGGATAGTACAGGTCGCCCGATCCCATGCTAAGGTCGCAGGCTGAATCCGGACCAGAGGCACCATTGTGAACCGACTCCTGACAGCAGCAACCGTCTTGATTCTTGCCGGCGTGGCGCAGGCTGGCAGCGCCACCGACGAGGCCTTCGAGAACCTGGCCAACGAGTACCTGGGCGATATCGCCAACTTCTCGCCCGTTTATGCGACGATGATCGGCGACCACAGCGCGGACGGAAAACTCGATCACGTCGACGCAGCAGCGCGCGAAGAGAGCCTGGTCCTCCTGCACCAGTACAAGGCCGCGATCGAGGCGCTCGATTTCGACGAGCTGTCGCGCGCCAACCAGGTTGATGCAGACCTGCTGCTGCACAACATCGAGTCGAACATCTGGTCGACGGAAGAGCTGCAGGAGTGGGCGTGGAACCCGCTCTACTACATCAATATTTCAGGCAGCTCGATCTACTCGCTGCTGGCGCGCGATTTCGCGCCCATAGAAGAACGGCTGGTCTCGGCGACGTCGAGGCTCGAGCAGATCCCGCGGTTCCTCGAGCAGGCCCGCGGCCAGATCGACGTCGATCGAGTGCCAAAGATTCATGCGGAGACAGCGGTCAGTCAGAACCCCGGATTGGGGTCAATCATCGACACCATGATCGTGCCGCAGATGGGCGCGTTGAGCGATGCCGAACAGGAGCGTCTCGACGCTGCTATCGAAAGCGCCCGCGATGCGCTCGCCGATCACCAGACCTGGCTCGAGGAGGAACTGCTGCCCCGCGCCAATGGCGACTTCCGCATCGGCGCAGAGCTCTATGACGTCAAGCTCGCGTTTGCTTTGAACTCGCCAATGTCCCGCAAGGAGATCACGGCGCGCGCGGAACAGGAATACGAGAACGTCCGCAACCGTATGTACGACGTTGCGAAAACGATTTACATAGACAAGTATCCGCAGACCGCATTCCCGGACCAGCCGGATGAGGCCTACAAGCAGGCGATCATCCGCGCGGCGCTCGAGGAGGCTTACCAGGCGCTGCCGCCGCGCGACGGTATCGTCGATGTTGCCAAGGCGCAGCTGCAGGAGGCCACCGACTTCGTCATCGAGCACAACCTCGTCGAGATGCCCGAGGAGCCGGTCGAGATCATCATCATGCCCGAGTTCCAGCGCGGCGTTTCCGTCGCCTACCTGGATCCGCCCGGGCCGCTCGACAAAAACCAGCCAGCTTTCTATGCCGTGGCCCCGTTGCCGGAAGACTGGACCGATGAGCAGGTCGAATCCTTCCTGCGAGAGTACAACCTCTACTCGATCCAGAACCTGACCATCCATGAGGGCGTACCGGGTCACTACCTGCAGCTTGCATTGTCGAATCGCTACCCATCGCTGTTGCGCAGCGTGTTGTGGTCGGGTCCGTTCGTCGAGGGCTGGGCCGTCTACGCCGAGCAGATGATGATTGAAGCCGGCTACCAGGATCACGATCCGCTGCAGAAAATCATCGCGCTCAAGTGGTACCTGCGCGGCATCACCAACGCGATCATTGATTCGGCCATCCACGTCGACGGCATGACGCGCGACGAGGCGATGAAGCTCATGGTCGAAGGCGGTTTCCAGGAAGAGCGCGAGGCCGCGGGCAAATGGGTGCGTGCGCAGCTGACCTCGGCGCAGTTGTCGACCTACTTTGTCGGTTACCAGGAGCACATTGAGATGCGCGCCGCCGTCGAGAAGGCGTGGGGCGATGAGTTCACTTATCGCCGCTACCACGATCAGACGCTGTCCTACGGTTCGCCGCCCGTGAAATACGTGCGTGCTTTGATGCTCGGGGAGCCGATCCCGCGTCGCCAGGAGCTTTATTCCAAACAGGAATAACCAATTCGGGGGCTCGCGCATCTAAGATGCATGAATCTCACCGACCTGAGCACGCGGCAATGGCCGTCAGTCGCCGCCGCCGTCGCATTGGTCGCGCTGTTCGGCATGACGTCGATTGCAGTGCTGCCGATCCAGTTACTGCCCAATATCGAGGAGCCGCAGATTTCTGTGGCCAACTTCTGGCGCGCCGCCGCGCCCGAAGAGATGGAGGCGAATATCGTCGAGCCGCAGGAAAATGTCCTGCGCAACACGCCCGGCGTCACCAATATCAACTCGTTCATCGGCCGCGGCTCGGGCTTCGTAAACCTGAGCTTCGCGGTCGGTACCGACATCCAGACGGCCAAGCTCGATGTCATCAACAACCTGACGCAGGCGCCACCCCGCCCGGGTGATGCACTCGAACCGCAGGTCAACGTCGGCGGCGGCCAGCAGACACCTGGCGCTGCGTCGCTGCTGATCCGGGTCCTGCCCGACAACCCGAACCGTGAGCTGTCGAGCTACCAGAAGCTGATAGAAGACCAGGTGCAGCCACGCCTGGCGCGCATCCCCGGCGTCTCGCAGGTCAACCTGCAGGGCGAGCGGCCGCTGGAGCTGCATATCACGTTCGACTCCTACAGGGCGGCCGCGCTCGGCGTCCAGATCAATGACATTATCGCGACGGTCTCACGCGCGACGGATTCATCCGGTGGATTCTCGGATGTCGGCCGCCGGCGCTATACCGTGCGTTTCGTCGGCCAGTTCGAACCGGAGCAGCTGAACGAGCTAATCGTCGGCTGGAGCAACGAGCGACCGATCTACCTCAGCGAAGTCGCCGATGTCGAAATTACGCCGCGCAGCCAGGATGGCTTCACTCTGCGGAATGGTTATCCCGCCTACTACATCACGGTGCAGCGCGACTACGACGCCAACACGGTGTCGATTCTCGACGAGGTCAACAAGGCGATCGTCGAACTGAACGAGAACGTGCTGCACGACGCCGGCCTCGAAATGGACCTGAGCTTCGACGCCTCGATCCATATTCGTCGTGCGATCGCGCTGGTCAAGGGCAACCTCGGTATTGGCCTGCTCCTGGCTATCGGCATCCTCTATTTCCTGATGCGCAGTCGGCGCGCGACCTTCCTGGTCACGGCTACCGTGCCGCTCTCGGTGCTGGTCGCATTCGTCGCGCTACGCCTGTTCGACAAGTCCCTGAACGTGATCTCGCTCGCCGGCCTCGCCTTCTCGGTCGGTCTTGTCATGGACGCGGCAATCGTCACGCTGGAGAACATCGTGCGCTGCCGACAACAGGGCATGGACCAGGAGCAGGCCGTTTCGCGCGGCACGAAACAGATCACCGGGGCATTGTTCGCCTCGACGATTACCAGCGTCGCAATCTTCGTACCTGTGCTGTTCATGCAGGGCATGGAAGGCCAGCTGTTCCAGGACCTCGCCCTGACAATCGCGGTTGCCGTATCCGCATCGTTCTTCATTGCTATCACCGTGCTACCCGTGGCAGCCAGGTTCCTGCTGCGCCAGGAAAGCGGCGACGCACTCTCGCGCTGGTGGGATCGGATCACATCGTTTGTCATGCGACTGACGCGCTCGCCAGCTCTTTGTCGGAGCTGGATCATCGGCATCCTCGGCGCATCACTGCTCGCGATCTTCACGCTCGTGCCAAAAGCGAACCTGTTGCCGCAGGCTCCATCGGACAGCCTGAACGCATTCTTTGCGATGCCGCCCGGCGGCACAGTCGAAATGGTCGAGACGGAGATCGCCGGCACAATCGTCGAGCGACTGCGCCCCTACATGGAGCACGAACAGCAGCCTTACATCCGTGGCTACAACCTGTCCTCGTTTGGCAGCTTCAACGCCTTGTTCATTTATCCGCAGGACCCGAACCGAATCGAGGAAATGATCTCGATCGTTCGCGACCAGGTGTTGATCGACCTGCCCGACACGCAGGCCTTCGTGCAACGTTCCTCGCTGCTCAACTTCGGCTTCGACGGTGGCCGAAGTATCAACGTCGACCTGCAGGGACCCGACATCACAGCTCTGTCCGAGGTGGCGATGACGGCCATGCCGATGATCAACGAGGCCCTGCCCGGCGCACAGGTACGGCCGATCCCGGGCCTGCAAATCGCCGAACCCGAATTGCAGCTCGTTCCCGATGACCGACGGATCACCGCCGCCGGTCTTGATCGGGCCGCGGTTGCCAATATCGTGCGGGCGCTGACCAGCGGCACCTTTGTCGGTGAATACTTCGACGGTAACGACCGCATGGACATGATTCTGCGCGGGCCGCGCTGGAGTTCGCCGGAGGAACTCGCCTCGGTGCCGATCGCGACGCCGCTTGCCGGCATCCAGACTATCGGCGAGCTGACCCGCATTGAGCGTACCGTTGGCCCGACGCAGCTATTGCGGGTCAACGGCCAGCGCACGCTGACCTTGTCCGTCACACCGCCACCGGAAATGACGGTGCAGGAAGCGCTCGATACCTTACGCGATGTCGTCGGTCCGCAGTTGCGCGAAACCATGCCGAGTGATGTCAGCATGGCGTATCGTGGCGCGGCCGATCGCCTCGAGGCCGCATTCCGCACGATGACCATCAACCTGGTCGTTGCCGCCGTGGTGTTGTTCCTCGTGCTGGCCGCGATGTTCCGCTCGCTTTGGGACGGCGTACTGGTCATGCTGTCTATGCCCCTGGCGATCGCCGGCGGCGTTGTCGCCCTGCGGGTCCTCAACCTGTTCACCACCCAGGCCATGGATTTGCTGACGACAATCGGCTTCCTGATCCTGCTCGGCCTCGTCGTGAACAACGCGATCCTGCTGGTCATGCAGACGCGTGCAGGTCAGCGTAATGGCCTGACTCGCGACAACGCGGTGGCCGAAGCCGTGCGGGTCCGGGCGCGACCGATATACATGAGTACGCTGACGAGTATTTTCGGCATGCTGCCGCTGATGCTCGTGCCCGGCGTTGGCTCGCAAATTTACCGCGGTCTCGCGACCGTCATTATCGGCGGCATGTTCGTGTCCGCTCTGTTCACATTGATCCTGATGCCGAGCGTGCTGCGCCTGCCGCCGCTCGCCAACCCGCTGCGCCGGCGCGCTGCGGACACACCCCGGGGAGTTACCGCTGATGCGTAGGACAACAACGACAATCATGCTCTGCCTGTTGGCAGGCACCGCCGCTGCACAGCAGCCCATGCCCGCCAAGGTCGTCCAGGTCGCACCTGTCGAGCGCACCGAGATTGCGCCGACCGTTGCCGTACCTGGCACCATCTACAGCCGCAACGATGTACGTGTTACAGCCGGCGTCGCGGGACAGCTCGTCATGGTCGCCGAACCAGGCACGATCGTGCACGAGGGAGAACCGGTAGCGCGCATCGACAAGCAGGCACTGTTGTTGCAGCGCGCCGAACAGGAAGCATTACTTGCTCGCGCCGAGATCAACGTGCGCCAGCTCGAGAGCCAGTTACGCCGGCAACGAGAGTTGCAGAGCGAGAGCCTGGTATCGGAATTCGAACTCGAGCAGACCGAGGCCAACCGCGACCTCGCGCTCAGCGACGCCAACATAACCAGGGTTCGTATCCGCCAGATCGACGACCAGATCCGGCGTGCCGACGTGCGCGCGCCGTTTACCGGAATCGTCATCAATCGCGAACGACGTGGCGGCGAAGACGTCGCCCGCGGCGAAGTGCTGGCGCAGCTGACCGACATCATGAACATGGAGGTGCGCGCATTCGTGCCGCTCAAGCATCTTCAGCGCACCGTGGTAGGGGACTCGATCAACGTGTTTGCCTCGGATGCCGTTTACGAAGGCAAGATACGTGCGCTGGTCCCAACCGGCGATGTGCGTTCACAGACCTTCGAAGCGCGCATTGATCTGCCGGCCGCTGCGCTTGACAGCTGGACCGTAGGCCAGCTCGTGAGCGTGGCCGTACCGATCCGCGCTCGCGCCAGTGTCCTGGCCGTGCCGCGCGATGCATTGGTACTGCGCCACAACGGCCAGTTCGTGTTTCGCATCAATGACGACGATACGGCCGAGCAGGTCTCAGTCGAGCTGGGCGACTCCGCCGGCGACATGATCGCCGTGACCGGACCGCTGCGCGAGGGTGATCGCGTTGCCATTCGTGGCGCGGAGAACCTGCGCGACGGGGCCGCGACACGGACTCAGGTTGCCAAGGTTCGGGCTAAATCGACACAATCAACCTGACGGACGGCTCGTGGCCGTTCCGCGGCGCCCATCCTTGTTGCGTTTGAACTTCGGGATATCTAATGTGTCTCAGGTATCCGTGGTTCCGAATTAATGAGGGGGACATCATGAAGCAGCTGTCAACATTAGCTTGTGCGACTTTTTTGTTCGGTTGCGCGACCGCACCACTACAGGAGGTGCCGGCCAATGAGACCATGGTTGATTACATTACAGCCAGCCAGCTCTCGGAAGTGGGCCAAATCCGAAAAGGTAATCATGATCACTGGAAGTACATAAATGATCGCTACATCATCTACCGTGGCCCCAAGGATTACCTTGTCGAATTTCGGAACGATTGTGGCGAACTTAGCGACAATAGCTGGCTACCAGCGGACTACATAACCGACCATCGCAACCTGCGTGCGCGCGTAGATACCATTCGCGGCTGCATCATTGAAAAGATCTATCCAATTGATCGCACCCAACGGGCTGAGATTCGACAGCTGATTGCCGCTCCTCCTTCGAGCCGCTAGGTTCGTAGCCTGATCTTTATGGCGCGAGCCTGGCTCGTGTATGCTTGTATGCCTTGAAAAAGCACATCGAGTACAACCCCATGAAAACAGCCAACTATGTTTGCGTGCTGGTCGCCTTCCCAGGACTGACATTGGCGCAGGATTGCGCCGATATCAAGGACGACAGGGAGCGCCTGGCTTGCTACGACGCGATGAATAAGCCCGCTGCGACACAGCCTGCGGCACCTGTTCAGGAGTCCCTCCCGGAAGCCAGCTCTGCGCCACCACCGCGCCCGGAACCCGAGCCGGTTCGTGAAGTTAGATCGCCGCCGGATTCGGCGGAAAATTTCGGGCTGAAAGAGAGGCCGGAAGACAGGCAACTCTCAGTTACAGCAAAGATCGAGAAGCTGGAAAAAGCCGGTTCCGTCGACTACCTGTACCTCGACAACGGCCAGGTCTGGCGCGAGACAGGCGGTGATAGCGGCGTACGGTTCAAGAAAGGCAAGATGGTCACGATCACCGAAGGAGCGCTCGGCTCTTACGACCTGTTGATGGAAGGACGCAATCGCAAAGCGAAAGTCAGGCGCGTCCGCTGACTCCCCCCGCCAGTTATCCAACAATAAGCAGCCAACAAAAAAGGGTGGGTTCCGAAGAACCCACCCTTCACGATTCTACGAATCGTTCGTTCCCTTACATCGAGAACGTCACACGTGCGAACCAGTACGAGCCAAATGGTTCATACAGGAACAGGTCGGTGTTGTTACCCGAACCGAACACGTACGGCGGATCTTCATCGGTAACGTTGTTGATACCGAATACGAACCGGTAACGCTCCCAGTCGTAGGCAACGCGAACGTCATGCTTGTAGTAAGCCTTGACCTTGCTATAACCGAACGGGTTGCTACCGTCGAAGCGCGTGTCGTTCATTTCACCAATGTGACGCATCATCCACGAGAACGTCCAGTCGGAGAGGTACCAGTCAGCACGGGTGCTGATCTGAACGTCCGGCTGCGAACCACGGTTGTTGGCGCTCGGCGTCTCGGAGTAGAACGTGTTCTCGTCCGTGAACGTACCGTTGAGCGCTACGTTGAAGCCGTTATCGCCGATTTCAAACGCGTAGTTGACGCCCAGGTCGATACCATTGGTCTTCACAGGATCGCCCGGGAAGTTCGTCGTGAAGTTGATGAAGTCGATCGGGATACCCGTATTCGGGTTACGCCCGGCGAACTGGTCACATTCAGGCGCCGTCAGGCCAACCGGACCTTCGTAGCAAGCGTCGAGCTGGCCGTCAGAAGAATCGCGACCGATCAGGTTATCAACCTCGATGTCCCAGAAGTCAACAGAGAGCTGCAGGCCTTCGAGGGCGCCGCCCGGCGTCAGGACGATACCGTAGGTGATCGTATCCGCCGTCTCCGGTGTCAGGTTCGGGTTACCGCCGGCCGTAACCGGGTACTGCGCCGAGAACTGCTCGAACGTCGCGGGATCGATACCGTCGATTACGCAGTTCTGCCACGCGTTATCGGTCGGCGTGATGCCGCTCGTTCCTGATTCACAGATGTCCGTGAAGAAGTCGAAGCTCTGCACACCGCCGCTGTAAAGGTCGGTCACGCTCGGCGCACGGTAGGCCGTGCTGAAGTTACCGCGGACGCGCATCCAGTCGGTCACCTGCCAGTTGAGGCCTGCACGCCATGCGTTATCCGAACCGAACGAGCTGTAGTCCGTGAAGCGGTACTGCAGGTTCAGGCTCAGGTCTTCGAAGCCCGTCATGTCCGCGAGCAGCGGCACGTCGAATTCGACGAACGCTTCGTCCGTTTCGTAGGCGCCGCGGGTCGTGAACGTCTGGTTGGCGATACTCTCGCCAGCTTCCGTCACGGAGTCAGGCTTGGCATAGCCCGTCTCGCGGCGAGTTTCGACACCGAACGCCATGCCAACCGAGCCGGCGGGCAGTTCGAACAGCGAACCCGAAACAAAGGCCTGGCCGCCGACCATATCGAACTTCGAAATGGCCTGCGCACCCTGGCGCATGTAACGGATTTCCTGCTCGGTCCAGTTACCCGGACGAGCGGCGTCAAGGGCGCCCGACGGGTTCACGGCTGCTGAGCAGAGCGCGTCCAGTGCACACGCGTCGGGATCGGCGATACGCTCGGCGCGTACGACGTTCCAGACGGAATTGGTCACGAGGTCTGCGTCAACCGACGTGTACAGAACCGAAGCTTCCCAGTTCCAGTCTTCGCCGATCGGCAGCTCACCCTCGAGGCCAGCAACGACGCGGAACGTTGTCGAGGCGTAATCCTGGGTACGCGGACCAATGGTCGTCGAAGGACGAACATACATGGTCGCGTCCACACCGAGCGGGTTGTTCGGGTTGGTTGCAGGAACGAAGAACGCGCCCGGGTTGCCGTCGAGGTACGACGTACCGTCACGCTTCGCATACTGCATTTCCAGGAACGTATTAACCGTCTCGGTCAGCTCGTAGTTGCCGTACAGCGACGAGGTGATGACTTCGTTCGGGACGACCAGGCTCTGAGCGAGCGCATAGTCGTAACGAGTCACCTGGACCTGGTCCGGGCTGCTGACGTTCTGGCGCGGCGACAGGCTTACGCAGCCCGTCGTGTTGGAGACGTCGTCGATCTCGTTACCGCCGTAAGCGGCCGGCTGGGTGCAGAAGAACGGGTACGGGGCAGCATTGCCCTCGAAGAAACCGCCCGGCGAATAGAACGAACCGGTCTGCGCGCCGGAAGCCGTCAACGACGAAATCGCCGGGAAGGCCCAGTCGCGATCGCGCTGCCAGATCACATCCTGGCGACGATACTCGGCGCCCATGACAAAGTTGCCACGCTCGCCGCTCGTGCCCATCGTCAGCGCAAGGCCGTACGACTCGCCGTCGCTTTCCGTCGTTGCGCCCGTGTTCAGTGACGCCTCGATGCCCTCGAAGTCCTTCTTGAGGATAACGTTGACAACACCCGTGATAGCGTCCGAACCGTATACGGCCGAGGCGCCGTCACGCAGGATTTCCACGCGGTCGACCATTGCCGTCGGAACGAAGCTAAGGTCAGCTGCCTGGTTCTGCAGAGCATCCGCAAACGATGCAACGCGGCGGCCGTTGATCAGGATCAGTACGCGATCCTGGCCGAGGTTGCGAAGGTCGATCGACGAGGCGCCACCACCCGAGAGAACACTCGACTGGTTGAAGCCGCCCGTGCCGATCGAAGGCTGGTCACGCAGTGCCTCACCAAGGTTCGAGACACCCTGCTCCAGAATCGCCTGGCCGCCAATGACGGTCAGCGGACTCATGGAACTGAAATCGTCACGGCGGATACGAGAACCCGTTGTTACGATTTCTTCAATCGGCTCATCAGCTTCGTCGTCGGTCTGTGCGAATGCCGGACCACTTGGCATGGCCGATATCGCAAACACCGCAGCAACGGAACTGAATCCAGCCGCCCGTAGTTTGGATCTATTCATTATCTAAACCCCTATGCTTTTTTGAGAATGTCGTTGCTGTTGAATTTCAGCCACGACACTTTATAGCTCCCTATGCTGGGAACAGTGACGGGAGTTTCCTCTAAAAATGGTGTTTTTGCAACACATATTCCAAAGTGATATGGCGAAATCCCTACGTTTGTTGCGATTTTACAACATATTTTCGCCGCGCTTGGCGCGCCGCTAATGTTTGCTGGCGTTTCTGCCGCACGCGAAGCCTGCTTCCCGGGGTTGGCAAACCGCCGGCCAGCCGACTTTCCGCCAGTATTCGACGAAGCCGGCATCTTCGACATAGGTAAGGAATTCCGGTTGCGATTGCACGGTCTCGCAGTGTTCCCCCCAGGAATTGGCGAAGAACCAGCCCGCGTGCCCTTCATTGGCCCGTTCCCAGGCGTGGAAGAACAATGGCGTCAGGTGCTCGAACCTGCAGGCCGAGCCGCTGAACCAATTCGTCAGCTCGGGCACTTCGTCAAGACGGCGAATTGCCAACTCCAGCGATTCCTGCGCCTGCTCCGCATTCTCCGGAATCCGGTAGATAACCCGGAAATCCGCTGCCAGTGGCTTGAACATGCCGGGCAAGCTGGCCATAAAGCAGTCGAGGTCCTCCGGTCCGCACTGCTTCCTGGCGAGTTGCTGCGCGGCAAAATTCGGTGCGGTCGCGCCCAGTTCAATCGACAGCTCGTAGAGCTCGGACGCGCGCTGTAATTCGCCTTTTTTCTGCAGGACCGAGGCAAGCTCGCGAATGGCCCGCACGGACAACGGGTTGAGCTCCACCACGCGCTCGGCGACCTCGAGCGCATCATCCCACAAGCCCGTCATGCCAAAGTGAAACGCAAGCTTTTGTGCGTATTCCGGTTTGTGCGGTTCCGCCTCCATGAACGCAGTGAGCTGCTGCCACTCGGCGATCCAGCGATTCGAGTGATCGAACTCGTTCGGCAACAGGACACGAGCCTCGCCCAGCGCCGGGCAGTGCTGCAACGCGGTGGTCGCAAGTTCAGCGTTGGCCGCCTGCAAGTTCGCCACCGCGTCCTGGCGGTGATAGGTAGCCTGGTAGCCCTGTGCCCAGGCCAGCCCCGCGTAGGCTTCGGCAAACTCCGGGAATTGGTCGATTAATCCCTTGTATATACGGATCGCCTCAGCGATCTGCGTACGCGATTCGGGGCTGCTGCTGCGATTCTCGGTGTAATAGCGCGCCGTGTAGTACTTTTGCAGTGCAGCCGGATCGTCCGGCATCCAGCATCGCTCGGCCGCCAGTGACTCGACCGCGACAACATCGTCACCCGCGCCGAGCCGGCTCTCGACCTCGGTTGCGATGCGTTCCTGCACGGTGAACAGGTTTGCAACGCTGTCTTCGACAACCGACTCCCAAATCGCATCGCCTGCTGCGGACAGCAGCCTGAGCTCGATGCGCATGCTGTCGCCGTTGGCTGCAACCCGGCCTTCCAGTACATTGCGGACGTTGACACGGCCGGCTGCTGCGACCGAATCCATTCCTTGTAATACCGAGGAGCTGGAACTCTGGTAGGCGATCACATCGATTGCGCGCGTGCGGGTCAGGAGGTTGGTAACTTCAAATGTCAGTGCACGCGCCAGCCCCCGTTCACGATCCTTATCCGCGTGTGCAAATGGCATCACCAGGAGACTCGTGCGATCGCGCGCCGCTTCAGGCAGGTTGCCCGACACCCACCAGCCGCACAGGGCGGCAATCAGTACGATGCCGATTATCTCGGCGACCGGCCAGTCCCGAGCGATAAACCACGCGACCAGCAATGTCACTGGAAATGTCGCCACGCCAACGACGACGGCCCAACGGATCGGTTGTTCCACGATGCCAAGGTACGGCAGGACAACGTCAGCGACCTGCACGAACAACCAGGCAATGAGAATGTGCGCCAGGGCTGCACGCAGGATGTTGGGGCGAGCAGTGTTCGTTACGTGCGATTCACGGAAGTTGGCCGTCATCGAGGCGACTCCAGTTGGGTATACGCATGACGTACCGCCGCGATGCGCTGGTAGTCGGGACAGGCGGCTTCTGCTTCTTCGAGGCCGCGCATCGCCAACGAATAGAGCACCGACTTCTGGTGAGCAGGCGCCTCGCTGATCGCCTCATACCAACGCAGGGACTGCTCAAGGTAGAGGTAACCGTTGTCGGGACTGGTCGCGATATGTTCGGCGAGCAGTTCTGGCTCAGCGTCACCGGCAAGCGCGAGTATCGCGGCGCCGCTTGACGGATACGGGCAAGCGTCAAGCGCTTTTCTTGCCGTCGCTGCATGCTTTCGGACCGATGCCACCTCCTCGGCAAGCGCGGCGATGAAGTCCAGTTGCAGGTTGCCTAGGTCGACAAGCGCCCCTTCAAACGTATCGCTCCACAACAGCTCGCCCGATGCATCACCAAGACGCATCGTCAGGCGTAGCACTTCGCCGCCCCGCGCCAGCGTTCCGGTAAGTACCAGGTCGGCCGGTTCGCTCGTGCCGAGGAACTCCACGAATCGCATTTGCAGATGATCTGCCAGCTGCTGCGTTTCCGGCTGCAGGTCGGTCGCCTCGATATGCTCGACGAAAATCTCAACGTCGGGCAGGTTTTCAAGCCATTGCTGGCGGGCAAATAACAGGGCACCGACCGCAATTGCGCCGATGATGAATATGTCGCCGGCGGCTGCCATGCGCCCGCCCGCCTGCCACGGCGCTTCGAGAAACCAGCTGCCAACCAGTACCAGCGGAAAACCGATGACACCGACGAAGATCAGGACCTGGACCGAACCGTCAGGAATGATTCCGCCGCCGGCCAGCGTATCCGCGACCTGCAGCAGAAACCAGGCCGCCGCGAGATACATGGATGCCGCACGGAACACGCTGCGCTGCATTAGCTGGCCAATGACAGCTCGCAAACTCATCCCCCGAGCTTAGCGTGATTTCGCCGCCAATTCGTGTAGATTTGCGGCATGCAAAGAGATACCTGGGCATTCGCGCTGCACGGCGGTGCGGGCGCCGTCGCCGGGCGCGACTACGCCGAAACCGAAGCACACCTGCAGACGCTTGCCGAAGCCTGCAAAGTCGATCTTGAGGCTGGCGCGTCTGCGTTGGACGTCGTCGAGGCGGCCGTACGCGAACTCGAAACCTGCGGCTTGTATGTCGCGGGCCGCGGCTCGGCACCAAATTCGGCGGGCTACGTCGAAATGGATGCGTCGATTATGGACGGCGCGACGCGTGCCGCGGGAGCGGTTGCCTCGTTGCGCGACTTTGTCAGCCCCGTCGGCGTCGCGCGCGGTGTCATGGAGCGCACGCCGCATGTCATGCTTGGCGGACAGGGCGCAGCGAACTTCGCACGCGCACAGGGCTTCGAGGCGGTTGCCGATCCGGACAGTTACTACCGTCTGCCGGTCGGCGTAACCTCGGCGGACGTTACCGACATTGCGCATGGCACCGTCGGCGCCGTGGCGTTGGACCAGCATGGCTCGCTCGCAGCGGCCACCTCCACAGGCGGCACGTTCGGTAAGCTCGAGGGCCGTATTGGGGACACGCCATTAATCGGGCCGGGTACGTGGGCCGACGACCGCATCGCAATTTCGTGCACGGGTATCGGTGAGCACATCATTCGTTCGGGCGGCGCATCGTCGATGGCCGTGCGATTCCGCTCCGGTATCGCGCTTGCCGATGCCGCGCAGGAGATGCTCGATGAGATTGCGAGGCTGGGAGGCGATGCGGGACTTATTGCGGTTACCAGGAACGGCGACATCATCATGCCGTACAACTCCGAGGGCATGAAGCGCGCTTGCGGCTCATCGAACTCGGACGTCGTCGTCTCGACATTTGCCAGCTAGTCTGCGTCCGGCTGCACTGCCAGCGCCTCGGCGCTGCACATCACGCTGTTCCAGCAGTTGTTCGTCAGGTCCATTGACTCGCTGACTTCGCAGGACGGTGTGCTGATGTGGTCGGCACCCAACTGCGCAGCTCGAATCTTCAGCTGGTCGACGGCAACCCGTTTTGCCTCGGCCGACCCGACGCCATACATCTGATTTCGATCGCAGAACAGGCCCTCGACGTCTCCAAGTACCTGGTAATTGCCGCGCTCTATCGTCGGGTCGTCCAGCACAGTCAGTCCGCGTAAGCGCTGCAATGCTTCCGTATCCACATCGTAGTAGTCGATCTGGGGAACGGCCGACGCGCAGCCCGTTGTGAGTACTGCAATCATTACGAGCAGAAAGAACCTGATCTTCATTGTTTGCACCTCGTCGTCAGCCTGGCAAAGCCTTCCATGTACTCGCGCTTGCGACCCGAAAATGACGCGCCAGTCTGCTGGTACGCGCGCTCCGCTGCAGTCGCGCGTCGCATCCATTCACCACCGCGCCGTTTCCCTTCGACCAGCATGAGTGGGCGAACCGACCAGTACAGGCGCTTGCAGGTTGGCAGCGGCTCGGCGACTACATGGCGTGACTCGGCAATGTCGCGCGCCGCATAGACGATGCGACTACCGTCGTAGATCTCGAGGTCATAGCGGGCGGGCGTGTCGGCGATATCGGTGCCGTCAAAGCTGTCGCCGCCCAGCAGCGCAAAATCCCAGCTCAATGTCGGCCTGTCTGTCTTTGCGCGACTACTCCACTTGTTGTCCGTGGGGCGCAATACATGACGAGTCGTTATGGTTTCGAACAGCTGCGCCGCGGCTTCCCGTGCGATGTAACGCCGCGCATTGACCGTGAACTCTTCCCACAGGGCGTTATCGTCCCTGGTCCAGTTCCTCAGGGTGTCGCTATCGGAATAGAGCACGGATCGCGTGTACAGCGCCTTGCCGTCGGCGCTGTCGCGCAGGACGAGATGCGCCGTTGCCGTCATCTCGGCGTCATTGCCATCAAGAATGACGGCAATCTCTGTCAGCGTAATCGTGAGCGCGGCGTCGGCGACGTCGGGATCGGCAAGCTGCACACCGTCGACTGAACCGACAAAAGATTCCAGCTCCGACGCCAGCGCCGCACTTGGCAATGTGGGGTTCGACTCGTCCAGCATGTCATCGGTCATCTCGTCCCGAAATTCCCGCACCTCTTCCTGGATCTTGGCGGCCGCCGCACCGACGATCGTCCCCGCGACCATTGCCACCGGCAGGATGATCGGTGCGACGATCAGCGCGCGCGGATCTTCTACGATCATCTCCCCGGTCAGCTTGGCTCCCTCCGCGGCACCGGCCGCGGCACCGTCGCCCATAGTCGGCGTCTGCGCCTGGTAGTCACCACCGACATAGAGGTCGGGGAGGCGCTCGCCGGGATGTACGCTGATCGTCGAGATGGACGAACGGATCGTCTCAGGCATGTGATCGGCGGCGCGATCGTAGTTCGTTGACGGCTGCTGCCCCATGTAGAAAGGGGTCGCCGCGCAGCCACCCAGCGCAAGCGCCGAGGCCGCCAGGGTCGCTGTCAGTATGGACCGTTGCATGTCCTGTCTCCCGTAGATATTCGACGGATACAGGCTACGGCGACTGGCTCGCCAGGGCCTGTGAACGAGCTGACGAAAAACTGATTACTTCTTGTAGGAGGCGGCTTGCCGGCGACCTGCCTCGGGTCGCCCGCAAGCGGCCTCCTACAGGGGTACTGGTCTAGATCGGTAGTGCTGTCGTGTGCTTGGTATCCGAGAGCACAATGCTCGAGGTCACCTCCTGGATGCCGGGCAGCTGCGACAGCTTCTCGAAGAAGAACTGCTCATAGGCCTTGATGTCCTCGGCGACGATGCGCAGCAGGAAGTCGACGTTGCCGAGCAGGACATAGCAGTCCATCACTTCCGGAAAACTCTTCACGGATTCGGCAAATGCGGACAGGTTGCTGCGGCCGTGCGAGGTAAGCTTCACATGCGCGAAGACCATGGTCGTCAGACCGACCTTTTCGCGGTCGAGTACCGCGGGCTGGTCCTTGATGACGCCCTCCTCGCGCAGGCGCTGGATACGCCGCCAACAGGCAGACTGGCTGAGGCCAATGCGCTCGCCAATGGCTGAAGCGTTGATGCCCGACTCGGTCTGCATCAGGCCGAGGATCTTGCGGTCGATATGATCCAGGGAGACTGTCTGCATAATTTATGTTCTTTATGATCTGTAATTGCATATATTATGCGCTGTTTTGAACTTGGATAAAAGATTTTGCAAGTATTATCGGGTTTTTTAGGGATATATTAGTCAGCGTATGCGCGACGCTTTTTAGGGGAAAAGAATGAGCGTGTTCGACCACGTGGAATTCGATAGTCACGAGTCCATCAACTACTTTCACGACGCTGCGACCGGCCTCAAGGCGATCGTAGCTGTTCATTCGACCGCGCTCGGACCGGGCGCTGGCGGCACCCGTCGCTGGGCCTATGCCAGCGACGCTGACGCACTGACCGATGTTCTGCGCCTGTCGCGCGGTATGACCTACAAGAATGCGGTTGCCGGGCTGAAATTTGGCGGCGGCAAGGCCGTTATTCTCGCCAGTGACGATGCACCGAAGTCGCCGGAACTGTTCCGCGCTTTCGGTCGTTGCGTTGACTCGATGTCGGGCCGCTATGTCACCGCCGAAGATGTCGGTTGCTCGGTCGACGACATGCGCTACGTGCGCGAGAACACCGAATTCGTCTCCGGCCTGCCGCAATGCGGCAAAGACGCCGGCGGCGATCCGTCACCGTGGACCGCCCTCGGTTGTGCCCAGGGCATCGAGGCCTGTGTCGAAGCACGCCTAGGAACGGATTCGCTCAAGGGTCTGCGCGTCGCCGTGCAGGGCGTCGGCCACGTCGGCCTGAATCTGTGCAAATTGCTGCACGAAGCCGGCGCCGAGCTGTTTATTTCGGACGTGAACAGTGACCACATCAAGATGACGCTGGCGGAAGTGCCCGCTACGGTCATCCCACCGACCGAACTGCTGTTCGCCGATGTCGACGTACTCGCGCCATGCGCGCTGGGCAACATCCTGACGTCGGTAACAATCCCGAAGATCAAGGCCAGGATTATTGCCGGCGCCGCGAACAACCAGCTGTCGACCCCGGCCGACGGCGTACTGCTCGCGGAACGCGATATTCTGTATGCGCCCGACTACGTCATTAACGCCGGCGGCATCATCAGTGTTGCAGCCGAGTACTACGGCAACAGCTCGGAAGATGACGTACGCAACGACGTCGGACGCATCAAAGAGCGCCTTGAGAACATTTTCAAAGAAGCAAAAGAAACCGGGCGGCCAACCCACGAACTGGCAGACGAACTCGCACGCAGGATCGTCGCCGCCGCCCGCTAACGGAGCGCCACATGATAGAAAAATCGCGACTGCAGATACCGCGTCCTTTCGCGCGCCCGGGTGATGATCCCGACTTCAGTTACCTGGACCTGTCGCCGGCCGGCGCGGTGGACAAGCCACCAATCGGCTCGCGTACGCGCGATCTCGAGTTCATGAGCAGCGGCCTCGTGCGCGTGCTCGACGACAATCACGAAGCACAGGGACCCTGGGATCCGAACCTCGATCCCGAAAAGCTGCAGGTGGCGCTACGCTGGATGCTGCTGAACCGCGCGTTCGACGAACGCATGTGGAAGATCCAGCGCCAGGGCCGCATCTCGTTCTACATGCAGGCGCTCGGTGAAGAGGCGATCTCGATAGCGCAGGGCATGGCGTTGCGCTCCGGCGACATGTGTTTCCCGTCATATCGCAACCAGGGCCTGTACATGTTCCGCGGCGTGAAACTCGTCGACATGATGTGTCAGTGCCTGTCGAACACGCGTGACATGTGCAAAGGCCGGCAGTTGCCGATCATGTATCACAGCGCCAAGGGCAATGTGTTCTCAATCTCGGGCAACCTCGCCACGCAGTATCCGCACGCGGTAGGTTGGGCGATGGCCTCGGCGCTCAAGGGCGAAGACCACATCGCGGCAGCCTGGCTCGGCGACGGCAGCACCGCCGAAGCTGACTTCCATCATGCCCTCACCTTCGCCGCCGTCTACCAGGCGCCGGTCATTCTGAACGTCGTCAATAACCAGTGGGCAATCTCGACCTTCCAGGGCACTGCCGGCGGTCAGCGTCGTCCGTTCGCAGCCCGCGGACTCGGCCTTGGTATCCCGGGTATTCGCGTCGACGGCAACGACTTCCTGGCCGTGTATTCGGCCACGTTGTGGGCTGCCGATCATGCCCGTCGCGGCCACGGCCCAACGCTCATCGAGCATGTTACTTATCGTGGCGGCTCGCACTCGACCAGCGACGACCCGTCGAAGTACCGGCCGAAGGATGAATGGAATGCGTTCCCGCTCGGCGATCCGGTCGAACGCCTGAAGCAGCACCTGATTAACGCCGGCAGCTGGAGCGAAGAAAAGCACGAGAAACTCTGGAACGAGTGTGTCGACGAAGTTACAGCAGCGTGGAAAGAAGCGCAGACTTACGGAACGATGACCGAGGGTCCGTTCCTCGATGCTTCGACCATGTTCGAAGACGTGTACGCGGAAATGCCGCATCACCTGCAGTCGCAGCAGCGCCGTCTGCGCGAAATTTTCGGAGAGGAGTGAGTCATGGCACAGATGAACATGATTGAAGCCATCCGCTCCGCGCATGACGTGATGATGGATCGTGACCCCTCGGTTGTGGTGCTCGGCGAAGACGTCGGCTACATCGGCGGCGTGTTCCGCTGCACCGACGGCCTGCAGCGCAAGTACGGTGAGCACCGTGTCATCGATGCGCCGATCGCCGAGGGCGGCATCATTGGTGCCGCAATCGGCATGGGCGTCAACGGCCTGCGACCCGTCGCCGAAATCCAGTTCGCCGACTACATCTATCCTGGCTTCGACCAGATCGTGTCCGAGCTGGCGCGCCTGCGGCATCGCTCGGGCGGTGAGTTCTTCTCGCCGGTAACCGTGCGCACGCCCTGTGGCGGCGGCATTCGTGGCGGCCAGACCCACTCGCAGTCGCCTGAAGGTATTTTCACGCATGTCAGTGGCATCAAGACGGTCATGCCGTCAAACCCCTACGATGCGAAGGGCCTGCTGATCGCGGCGATCGAGTCCGACGACCCGGTCGTGTTCTTCGAGCCAAAGCGTATCTACAACGGTCCGTTCGATGGCGACCCGGACAAGCCCAGCGTGTCCTGGGCTTCGCACCCGAAAGGCGAAGTCCCGGAGGGCTACTACACCGTGCCGCTGGGCACGGCCGACATCGCGCTCGAGGGCGAAGAGATCACGATCATCACCTATGGCACGCTGGTTCACGTCGCAATTGCAGCGGCGCGCGAAGCCGGCGTCGACGCTGAAGTCGTCGACGTCCGCACCATGGCTCCGCTCGATGTGAAGACGCTGGCCGACTCGGTTAACAAGACCGGGCGTTGCCTGGTTGCCCACGAAGCGACCCGCTTCGGCGGCTACGGCGCCGAGCTCGCGGCGACGATCCAGAAAGAGTGCTTCTATAATCTGGAAGCACCGATCAGTCGCGTGGCCGGCTGGGATACGCCCTACCCGCACGCCTTCGAGTGGCAGTACTTCCCCGGCCTGAAACGCATGATCGCCGGCATCAAACGAGTCATGGAGGCAGAATGAGCGAGTACATTTTCAAACTGCCAGACCTCGCCGAAGGCACCGTCGAATCCGAAATCGGTGAGTGGTTCGTCAAAGTTGGCGAGTTCGTCGAGGAAGAAGCCGTCATCGGTACGATGATGACCGACAAAGCCGCAGTCGAGGTCTCGAGCCCGGTTTCGGGGACAGTTACCCAACTCGCCGGCGAACCCGGCGATGTCATCGCTGTTGGCGCGCCGCTGATCGTCTTTGAGACGGATGGTGATGCCGCGGATGTAGGAGGCGGCTTGCCGGCGACTGATGTAGGAGGCGGCTTGCCGGCGACTGACACGGTCGCCCCCAAGGGGCCTCCCACAAAGGCGACTGACAAGGTCGCCCCCAAGGGGCCTCCTACAGACCGCAAACGTGTCATGACCTCGCCCGCGATTCGCCGGCGCGCGAAGGAGGCAGGCGTTGACCTCACACTGGTGCCGGGCTCCGGACCGGGCGGACGCATCGTACGCAAGGACTTCGACGCTTATCTCAAAGCGCGCGCTACGGGCGCCGCCATCGCGGCGCCACTGACGCCATCGACCAAGGTCACCGAGACCAAGATTATCGGCGTGCGCCGCGTTATCGCCGAACGCATGCAGCTCGCGAAGCAGGAGATCCCGCACTTCTCATACGTCGAGGAACTCGACATCACGGAGCTCGAGGCGCTGCGCAAGCACCTCAATTCGAAGAAGGATAAGGACGACCGTCTGACGCTTCTGCCGTTCCTGGCAATGGCGATGATCAGGGCGATTCGCGACTTCCCGCAGTGCAACGTGACGCACGACAAGGATCGCAACCTGCTGCTACAGCACGAGGCCGTGCATCTCGGCATCGCGACGCAGACGCCGGACGGTCTCAAGGTGCCTGTCGTCAAGCATGCAGAGATGATGACGCTCGACGGCCTGTCCGGTGAGATCAGGCGACTCGCTGAAGCGGCGCGCACGAACAAGGCGACACGCAGCGAACTGTCCGGCTCGACGATCACGCTGACCAGCCTTGGCAAGCTGGGCGGCATTGCATCGACGCCGGTCATCAATTCGCCCGAGGTCGCCATTATCGGCGTGAATCGGGCGGTCGAACGCCCGGTCGTCGTGAACGGCCAGGTACAGGTGCGCCTGATGATGAACCTGAGTTCATCGTTCGATCACCGTTTTGTCGATGGTTACGATGCGGCAGCAATGATCCAGCGCATCAAGGAAATGCTGGAGCACCCGGCGACGATCTTCCTGCCTTAGGCCGGGGTATCGCCCCCGAACGGCACGCCGCTGAGATCGGCCATATCGCGCTGCCACGTGGTCAGGTCACCGAGCGCAAACTTGCCCAGGTGATCGTGGCCGCAAGCGCGTGCCATCACCTGCATCAATTCAACTGCGGCACCGAAAAACGTCGCGAGCCGCTGCGCGCCCGCGTCGACATCGAGGCGCGCGCGCAGCTCGGGCTTCTGCGTTGCGATGCCGGCCGGGCAGTTGTTCGTATTGCACATGCGTGCGCCTATACAGCCGACCGCCTGTAAGGCCGAGTTCGATACGGCAACGCCGTCGGCCCCCATCGCCATCGCCTTGGCGAAATCTTCCGGTACGCGGAGTCCGCCCGTAATGATCAGGGTGACATCACGCCCGCAACATCGATCGAGATGGCGTCGGGCACGCGCCAGCGCAGGAATCGTCGGCACGCTGATATTGTCGCGGAACAGCAATGGCGCAGCGCCGGTGCCGCCGCCGCGACCGTCCAGGATGATGTAGTCGGCACTCGCGTCGAGCGCGAAATCGATGTCATCCTCGATATGCTGGGCGGATAGCTTGAAGCCGATCGGGATGCCGCCGCTGCGTTCACGGACCTCGTCCGCAATCCGCCGGTAGTCGTCCGGCGTTTCGAGGTCGGCAAAGGTCGGCGGCGAGATTGCGTCCTCGCCGACGCCAAGCCCGCGAACCGCGGCAATCTTCTCGGTGACCTTGTTACCGGGAAGGTGTCCGCCCGTACCTGTCTTGGCGCCCTGGCCGCCTTTAAAGTGAAACGCCTGCACGCGCTCCGCGTGGGCGATGTCCCAGCCGAACTGCGCGGAAGCCAGCTCGTAGAAATAGCGGCTGTTGGCTGCCTGCTCCTCGGGGAGCATGCCGCCCTCGCCCGAACAGATACCGGTACCGGCAAGCTCCGCCCCGCGCGACAGAGCAACCTTGGCTTCTTCGGACAGCGCGCCAAAGCTCATGTCCGAGACAAACAGGGGAATGTCGAGCTTGAGAGGCTTCGCCGCGCGCGGACCGATAGTGAGGTCCGTACCAACCGCGGAGTCTTCCATCAGCGGCTTGCTGGCAAACTGCGCCGTGACAAACTGGATGTCGCGCCACATCGGCAACTCGGTGAGCGGCACGCCCATGGCGCCCATCTCACCGTGATGACCAATTTTCTCGAGGCCGTCCCTGGCCAGCGCGTGGATGCGGGCGACGGTCGGCTCCTCGGGAGTGGGCACTGCCCGAGGTGCGCCCGAATCCGGCTGCGGCGCGGGATCGCCCGGCTTGGCCGAACCGAGTCGCGTATGGCTGCCATCGCAATACGGCGGATTCGCGCTCGCCTTGCACTGGCACAGGAACGCTTCCTTGTCCTCGTCGACCGAAACGGCGACCGGCGTGATGCCGGTGCCGCGATGCGAGCCGTCGCAGAATGGCTGGCTTCCGGAACGACCGCAGGCGCACCAGAAGTACTTTTCGCCGGCCTTGAGCTCGGCTTTCGACGGCTTGGTCGCCGCGATGATGGCTTGTTCGTCAGTCATGGCTGCGAACAAGCATACCCTTAACAGCCGCGGACTATCGCGTCATTGATAAAATTCCTGTCAGTACCTGAACGTGTACGAAAGCTTGAGATTCAGGCCGCTGTAATCGCTCGAGAAGCGGTTATCGGGGTCGACGCTGCCGCCATGATTCAGCACCAGGACGACCTCTTTGCCTGCCTCGGGCAGGTAGCGCAGGCGGCTGTTGATGCCAAATGCCTCGCTCGTGTTGTCGTACTGCGCGATGTTGCTCCACGACCATTTGGAGTTGAACGCCACGTCCGAGCGGAGGCTCGCGAGGTGCGAGGTAAAGCTGCCGCTCGGCAGGTCTACCTGGTTCTCGGTAAAGCCCAGGCCGAGGAACAGGTAGGCTGACTGGCGCCATTGCAGATTGACCGATTTCTCGAGCCGATCGCCACCGAAAAAACCGCCATCCTCAACCGCGAGGACAAGGCGTAGCGGTCGCTGCTGGCCGGTGCGCAGCTCGGCGCGATAGCGATCAAACGTGTACTCGCCGGCCGGCACTGCGAGACGGCCGAACAGGTCAAAGTCACTGCGCACCAACTCGTCGTTGCGCGACCAGCGCAGGAACACATAATCGTCACCATTCGAATACAGAGCTACCGGCTCGATGGCGAGGCGCTGCGATAGCCTGGCATCGTCCATGTCGGTATAGAGCGTGTAGTCAAAGCGGTGATTGATTGCCCGCCAGTAACCCTTTTCCGGCCGCGTGCGGTAACGCACGCCGGTGCCGTAGCGCCGCGCCCCGGCACGATTGACGAACCCGAGCGCTGGCCGGAAGTTTTCCTCGATCTGTTGCAGATCGAGATACACCTCGAGCCTGTCACTCGGAATCTCGAAAAACGCACCGACCGCCGTATCGTCGCCATCCAGGCCGGGCGTCTCACTTTGCTGGGCCCAGAACGTCCCGGTGAAGATCTCGCCGAACGGACCGTCGCTGTTCCGATACAGGAAGTCGAGGCCAACGACCGAATTGCTCTCGTTGGAGGTCGGATCGCCGTGCGTGACGACAAACCCGAGCGCAGATTCCTCGAGCACATTGTACGAACCGCGCGCCACGAACAGGTCCTTGGCGCTGACATCGCCATGCTCTTCCTGGCGAATGGCCAGCGCGCCGACGTTTAAGTCACCGACCCGGCCCGTCAGCTTGATGCCGGCATCGATGCCGACCGCCTCGCCGTCCTCGGACAGACCGATCCGACGCGAGAAGAATGGCCGACCGTTCGTATCGATGTTGCCGAACTCGAAGATGCCTGCATCCTGCAGAAAGAAGTCGCGCTTCTCGGGGAAGAATAATGAAAATCGATCGAGCGCAACCTGTTGCTCGTCGACCTCAGCGGTCGAGAAGTCCGTATTCATGGTGAACGTGGCGCTCAGCGACGGCGTGATTCGATAACGTACGTCGAGTGAGGGCTCAAAGCCGTTGTGACTCTCGCCAGCGATGAAGTCACGCTCCTGGCTTACGTTGATCGATGGGACAACGTCGAGACCCAGGCCCTGTTCGATCTCGCCGATGCCGGTGATTTCACCACCATAGGCCGGCCACCACTCGCGCTGGTACGAAGACCAGATGAGGTACTCCTGCTTACGCACCACGCCGCGGCCAAAATTGATACCCCAGGTATCAGAACCCGGCGCAAACGAGATGGACTTGAATGGAATCGCAATTTCCGTCGACCAGCCATTCTCATGCACCTTCGATTCGGCGTGCCAGATCGTGCCCCATTCATCGATGAACCGGGCATTGTTCTCGCGCAGCGCATCACGACGTACGCCGTTGGCGTTGACCTGGAAGAAGTAGTCGTTGCGCTTGTTGTTGAAACTGTCGATCGTCACCCAGAACCGATCATCGGAATAAAACGTTTTTCCCTGGATCATCTGCAGGGCCTGGATGGCCTCGGGATCGCTGTCGAGCAGATTCGCCGAGATGTACAGGTAGTCATCATCGTAAGCGACGCGCACTATAGTGCGCTCCGTTGCGGGCGTTCCATCCCCGGGGGACGTCTGGTGAAAATCATCGACGGGAACGGCCGAACTCCAGATTGCGTCGTCAAGTTCGCCGTCAATGACAGGCGGCGCATCGACGCGCTGGATCTCGAATGACTTGCGTTCCGTATCCGCCTGGTATGCCGCGGCCGACTCTCCAACCAGCAGCAACAAACCTGCTGCAAATAACAAGCGTGACTTCATGATGACTCCCCGTGATCAGTGATGCACTGACCCTTAGAGGAGCGGCAACGGAATAACGTTGCGGGACTTGCGACGAGCGGTTTCTAGCCTGCGGTGAAGTGTGCAAGCCGGTCGAGATTGCCTTTGTACTTGCGGCTCAATTTCAACTCGGCGACATCGCCAAGTTGCAAAAAGTACTCGCCATTTCGGTGCGGTCGCATGGACGTCACACGCTGGCAATTGACGATGGCCGAGCGGTGCACACGCACGAACGTGGCCGGGTCCAGCATTTGCTCGAGGTGTTTCATGGTGCCGCGCAGAACATAGGTTTCGCCCGCGGCATGCACGCACATGTAGTCGCCCGCGGCATCGATCCAGTCGATGGCCTCAACGTCCACGCAGTGAGTTTCACTGCCGTCGCGAATGGCCAGTCGACGTGGATAAGTACTGTGCCCGCCAGCCGCCTCGAGCGCATCTTCGAGCGAAAGTTCACGCCCGGTCAGCTCGCAGACGAACTTGAGCAGCTTGTTGCGCTGTTCGTCTGCGCGCTGTTCGTCGCGATGCCTGCGCGCTCGCTCAAGCGCTTCGCCCAGGCGCTCGTCGTTGATTGGCTTGAGCAGGTAGTCGAGCGCGTTCGCATCGAATGCCTGCAACGCAAACTCGTCGTATGCGGTAACGAAGATGACCTCGGGCATGCTGCGACCGGACAGGTTCCGCAACACGTCGAAGCCGTTCATGCCCGGCATCTGGATATCGAGAAACAGCAGGTCCGGAGCCAGCTTGCGCACAGCCCCGAGCGCCTCGCGCCCGTTCCGCGCGTGGCCGCACACCTCGATATCGTCGAACTCGGCGAGACGAATCTCGAGCCCGCGACGGGCCAGTTCCTCGTCGTCAACGATCAATGCCCTAAGCATCGTCTTCCTCGAACGGAATATTGATCGTGATTACGAGCCCGCTGGGTTCGTTGGGACCCAGCGTGAACGCCTGGCGTTCGCCGTACAGCTGTTGCAAGCGCTCGCGTGTGTTTTTCAGCCCGACGCCGCTCGACTTCTGCCCATTGTTGCCATTGCCAAGACCCGGACCCGTATCAGACAGCCGCAGGACAAGCGTGCCTTGTTGTACGCGCGCCTCGATACGCAGGGTGCCGCCTTCCTCACTCGGGGTGATCGCATACTTGATCGCGTTCTCGATCAGGGGCTGCAGGATCAGGCTTGGCACCAACGCCCGCGTCGCATGCGACTCGATGTCCTTCTCGATGATCAGGCGTTCACGAAAACGCACTTTTTCAATCTCGAGGTAGAGATCCAGCGCGGCGAGTTCGGATCCCAGCGTGACGCGACTCATCGGGTCGTTGTCGAGCGTATAGCGCAGGAAGTCCGACAGGCGCGTCACCGCCTCGTTGGCCGTCTTGTTGGACCCATCGAGAATCAGGGTCGAGATCGCATTCAGTGTATTGAACAAGAAATGCGGATTGAGCTGGTAGCGCAGCATCTTCAGCTGCGCCTGGTGAGCGGCGGCCACAGCCTTGAGCGTTTGCTCGGTCTGTTCCTGCAGTTGCTGGTAGTACTTGATGCCAAAGTACAGGCCGCTCCAGCACAACATGATATAGAACGAGCCCATCACGCCGCTGACAAAGTCCATAGCATGCTCGGGGCGCCAGCCGTCTTTCACCCAGTCCCAGTAAACCGTGTTGCGCAGCCATTGCCAGAAGAAGGCAATCACGTAACTGGCTACCAGTACGACGCCGCTGATGGCCGCGAACGACCGCGACCACACGTAGCGGTAGAGATAGCGCAGCGGCAGCGTGCCGATGAAGCCACTCACGGCCTGCGCCACGATAACGGCAAAGAAAGATTCGGGCTTCTCGTGCGCGAGCGCGCCCAGCCACGCGGCGATCGTATAGCCGGCCCACCCCGCGGCATTCAGAATCCAGAAGAGGCGGCCGCGGTCCCTGAGAAGTTCGACGCTTTTCACCGGGCGATTATAGATCAGCGGGAGCTTGCATCTGCACGCTTCGCCGTCGCACAGGCACGCTTCGTCGTGCTAGCCGGGTTTACCGTCGATGCGCGGCCGCACAAGCATTGGCGCATAGCGCACCAGGAACACGACAAAAGCCAGCGCCCAGAGCGTGCCAGACAAGTCGATCATGCTGCGGTAGGCGTCGAAACCACCGGCAATGACGCGCGCGATCGCGCCAAGCTGGAGCAGCAGGAACGCGGCCATATCAGTACGGCTGGCGACGAGCTCGCGACCTGTGTGTCCCAGCGAGCTGCGCATCATCATTGCCAGCATCAGGCTGCTGAGCGCGCCGGCGGCAAGTGCGTGAATCCACGTGCCGGGCATGACGGCTCCGGCGCTCGCGAGCGCCCGCAGGAACAGGGCGACGGGCAACCACGAGTATGCCGCCGGCAGCATCCACAGCAGCGGATTGCCAACTGTCAGGTATGGCTGCCATAGCGCGAGCCGCAGGAACTGCGCGACGGCCGCGATAACCAGGAGGACGCGCGGCAGCCATGCTGGCGCTGAAAAATAGGAGCCGAACATGGTTACGAACGCGATGGCTATCAGCGAAGCGAAGGACACATACTCGAGCCAGGGCAAGTGGCGCGGATTCGCGCCGGGTACCGCATTGCGCGTGAACGCAGGAATCACGCGTCCGCCAATTAACGCGAACAGGATCACCAGCACGTCAAGGAACACAAACATCGACGCGCGCGACATCCAGGCCGGCAGATAGCCGCCCAGCGCTGCGTGGCAAACCATATGCAGCGCGCTCAGGACAGCCAGCAGCAGGACCACCTTGTAGTTGCGTGCATTCCTGCTGCGAAAAATCGGCACGGCAATGCCAAGCGTAATGATCGGCAGGAACAGCACATCGACGAGAACCGCGATTGACGTTGGCCCGGTCACGGTCAGCACCCGGGCCAGCACCCAGAGCGCAGCAATCGCGCCGAGTCCCGCGCCAGTTGGCGTTGCTTGACCGGTCCAGTTGCGCACAGCCGTGAACAGGAACCCGGCCAGCACGGCGCTCAGAAAGCCGAAGGTCATTTCGTGGCTGTGCCACAAAACGCCCTGCAGGTAAGCGCCGAAGACCAGGCCGCCGCTGAAGGACATCAGCCACACGCCGATCGCGACAACCGCAAACGCGGCAGCCAGCAGGTAGAACGGTCGAAACCCCAGGCCGAGCATTACGCGGGACTGCGCGCGAACCACCCCTTGGTCCGCAGGCAGAAACGGACCAGCATCAACATCAGCGGTACCTCGATGAGCACGCCGACGACCGTGGCCAGCGCGGCGCCCGAGGACAGGCCGTACAACATCGCCGCCGTCGCAATCGCGACTTCGAAGTGATTGGAAGCGCCGATCATTGCGGTAGGCGCTGCGTTCTCATAGGACAGCTTCAACCACTTCGCCAGCACATAGCCGAGTGCAAACACGACCACGGTCTGCACAAACAGCGGAATCGCGATCCATAAAATCGTCAACGGGTTCTGCACGATCGTGTCGCCCTTGAGCGAGAACAGGATCACGAGCGTCGCGAGCAGCGCCGTGATTGTCACCGGCGTAAGCACATGCAGGAACTTCTCGCGGAACCAGGTTTCGCCCTTGTGCGCGATGATCCACTTGCGCGATATGTAGCCGGCAACCAGCGGCAGCGCCACGTACACGCTGATCGAGAGCAACAGGGCCTGCCACGGAACAGGCAGCCGACCGACACCCAACAGGAACCCGCCCAGGAAACCGAACAACAACAGCATCGTCAGCGAGTTGATCGCGACCATGACGAGCGTGTGGCTGTCGTTGCCTTTGGACAGGTACCCCCAAACCAGAACCATGGCCGTGCAGGGCGCGATGCCGAGCAGGATGCAACCGGCGAGGTAACTGCGCCACAACGGCACTTCGAGCATACGCACGCCATCGACGAGCACGACCTGGCCGGCGCCGTAGGTCTCGCCGACGATGAGGTCCTTGCCGAGCGGCATCTTGACGAGATCGGTCGCCTCCGGGCCGATGAACGCGAGAAACAGGCTGCCAAGGAAGAAGCTGGCGATCGCGTACATGGTAAACGGCTTGACCGCCCAGTTGATGAACAGTGTCAGGCCGACCGGCTTGACCGCTTTGCCGGCGCGCACGACTTCAGCGAAGTCGATCTTCACCATGATGGGATACATCATGAAGAACAGGCACAACGCGATCGGGATCGACACGACTGGCGCGCCGTCGACAGTAATGGCCATCGCGTCGAGCGATTCGGCAATGCCGGGCGCAAACTTGCCCAGCGCAATTCCGACCACGATGCACAGGGCAACCCAGACGGTCAGGTAACGTTCGAATAAATTCATTGGAGTGGCTTGTAAATTACAGTGGATCCCAGGTGTTGGTTCTCAGCCAGGCGGTGCAGGGCCTGGTCGCTGAAATGATAGGCCCAGATCGCGTACTGCGGCTGGTTATCGATCAGGCCGCGCCACTCTTCGGTAAGCACCAGCGCATCCTGGTCCGGCAGGAACGCAACCGGCAACAACTCGCTATCTGCGGGAAGTGGGACCATCTCGTGTACCGTGCCATCGAGTGCGACGAATGCATATTCGTAACTGCCCTCATCGATTGCGGTCCAGCACAGGGCCCGGTCGCGGGTCGGCTCCCACAGCGCGCCGTCGAGCGAGCAACGGCGACTGAACTCAACAAGCTCGACGGTGCTGCCGGCATCCATGTCGTACACCTTCGTTACGTCGTCGTCGATCGCGTACAGGAAGCGGGACTCCGATATCGGGGTAATTGCGACATGCGCCCCGTAGGAGTGACGTTCAACCAGGGTTTTCTCCCAGACACCATTTACCAGGCGCGTGACGTTCAGGCCCGTCGCCTGGTCGTAAACAAGGGTGCGCGTTCCGGGCAGATAGCGGCCGTTGCGTCCATTCAGGAGGGTGCTCCGCTGACGGGTCTCCAGGTCGTAGAGAAAAAGCCTGTGGCGATCCCGGTTGTTGACCGAACCGTACACCGACACGACGACAAGATCGCCAAGATGAGCGCCGAGCGACAGCACCTCGGCGTCACCGAAGTTCGCTTCCACCGCCGTAGCGCCGCTCCCAAGATCCAGCGACGCAAGGTACGGCCCGGCAGCAAAGTACAGCGTGCCGTGCAGCGCCCTGCTCGCCTCTTGTTGACAAGCCGTCGCCAGCGCGGCCAGCAACAGGATGCCAGCCACGACCAGTCGATTATCGGTTCGGGAACGCATTGGGTGTACTGCGACCTCGTCTGTGGGGCCCACATTGTGACACCGGATCGGGTCACACGCATCGTCGAAAACGGTATGTTGGCGAACGGTGGGAATTGCGGCGGTTTTCGCGGAAAATATGGATATGCAACTGACACATGAACAACAGGCCATCCTCGATGGCGCTGCAGGCGACGTCATGGCGAAGTGCCTGCAGACGCTCGTCAATTACGGTTCGGCATTTGACGCGCCCCGGCTCGTACCAATCAAGAGCGCGCACCTGACTGGCAGCTTCAAGATCTTTTTCTACACCGCGTACTACAAGATCGTAAGCCAGCTGGTCGACGCGGGCGTCAAGGTCAAGGTGCCGACGACGCTCAACCCGCGGCCCGGTTACGACTACGCGCCGCAGAACCGCATCGTATTCAAGAGCCAGAAATGGCACGAGGCGCAGCTCGAGGCGCTTGGCGTCACGCCGAACTACTCCTGCGTGTGCTACCACGGCGCCAATAATCCTGAATTTGGCGACGTGCTCGGCTGGGCCGAGTCATCCGCCATCATCTATGCCAACTCGGTGATCGGCGCGCGCAGCAACCGTAATTCGATCATGGTTGACATCTGCCAGGCCGTAACCGGCCTGACGCCGGAGTTTGGCTACCTGTTCGATGAGCAGCGCAAGGGTGAAGTGCTCGTCAAGCTCGATATCGATGAGATGGACGCGCCGGCGCTGGGTTTTGTCGTCGGGCAGATTGCCGTGGACCGCAACCCGGTCCTTACGCACTACCCGTTCACTGACGCCGAACTCAAGAACATGGGCGCCGCGATGGCCTCATCGGGTGGCGTCACGATGTTCGGCGTCGAGGGCGTGACACCCGAGGCGCCGGATCTCGACACGGCGTTCGGCGGCAGAGAGCCGGCCGAGACCGTCACGATTACTCAGAAGGATCTCGACGCGGTGCGCGCTGAGCGCGAGGTACAGCACGAGGCCTCGCAGATTGCTTTTGGCTGTCCGCAAATGACCCTCGACGAGGTTACTGAAATCAGCCGGCACTTCGTGGGCAAGCAGATCGCCAAGCCCGTCTCATTCCACGTCATGCCTGACGCAGCGGATGAGTTTTCGAAAACCGAGCTCTACCAGGAAGTCCTCAACGCCGGCGTGCAGATCCAGCGTCACTGCCCCCTCGCCGGGTTGTCGCTGCGTATCGGTCTTGGAAGAAAAGACGTACTAACGCCTTCGGGCAAACTGTACTACTACCTCGAGGGAACGCGCTACGGCAATCTCGACGACGTATTGCGCGAAGCGGGAGTGCTGGGCTCATGACCGTCCTGAAATGTAAGACCGTCATCGGCGGCAAAGCGCAGGGACCGGCGATGGTCACGAAACAGCCGATCAACTTCACCGCCGCCATGTGCAAGGTGCCCAACATGCTGCCGAGCAAGCGTGCGGAAATCCGCGACTCGCATCATGAGCTGTTCAAGCAGAATATTGCGGACCGGGTCCTCGTATTCCCGTCGTGCATTGGCTCGACGCATACGGGGCTCGTGCTGCTCGACCTGGTCAGCATGGGCCGCGGACCCGCAGCCCTCGTCGTGCAACGCAACGATTCGTTGCTGATCTCGGGCGTCGTGCTGTCCGACGTGTGGTTCGACCGCAAGATACCGATCGTCGAATACGAAAACGACGATCTCTACGATCTGATTGCAGATGGCGCCACCGTCGAAGTCGACGGCGACGCGGGGGAGATCAGGGTCCTATGAGGACTCGGCGGTGTCCGGCGCTGGCATGACCACGGTCCTGCCAGCCGAGATAAAGTTCTTCGACAGAGGGCGCGCGCTCTTTTTCGGGCCTTCGCGGAACAGGAAAAAGAACAGCGTCACTCCGTAAACGACACAAAACGCACCGATAACCAGGTAGACGAAGGACATCGCCTTATCGAACCCGACATACAGGCCAAGTGAAACAAACAGGAGGCCGAGCAGCAGCCATACCATCGGGGCTCTCTCGACAAGATCTTTTGCTAATTGCTTCATAACACGCCTCACGTGCGTATATGGTCAACGACGCCCAGACCATAACCGCGACTTCGGTCCCAAATGTGTGGCGCTCTTCACAAAACGTCTGGACTCGATCCAGTTCAAGGAATGAAGTGTGACCTGCGTCACGTGACAACGCTTATCGCGCGCTATCGGCGGCCGTACGCGGACTCTATTTGAATTCCAGCAACAGGTAGATGACGGTCTCGTCACCGATATTGTAGACCTCGTGCCAGTCGACACCCTCGCTGACATAGCTGCTGCCCGTCGCGAGATCCACTTCACGTACGCCCGTCGCGTCGGTAATGCGCATGCGGCCACCCGCCAGGGCATAGCCGAAATGGGCGACATGGTAGTGGCGTTCGTGGCCAACGCCGGGCGGGAACGTGCAGCGCAGCACGCGTTGCTCCTCATCTTCGAACAGGTGTTCGCATACCGGCTTGCCTTCCCAGCCGGCAGCCAGCGGGTCCGGCAGCGCCTGTTCTTCCGATGTGCAGGCGGCAGCGACAACAAGTAGCACGGCAGTCAGTGCGAGTTGCTTCAGATACTTCACGGTCAATCCTGGATCAATGCGTCGATAAATCCACACCACTCACGCGAGTCAGAGGGCGGGTTCGCAGGATCGTCGCGAATACCGAGCTTGAACTCAACCACCGAGCGCCACTCCGCCGAACCAAAGTCCGGGCCATGACCCTGTCCATCGCCGGTCTGCACCTTTTCCTCGACGAATACCAGCCAGTCCGAGGAGCATGGCTCAGGACGAGTTGCCGCGACCTGTGCGGCGCCGAAAGCAAGGATCTGGCCCCAGGTATCCTCGTCGAGGTCACTGCGCAGACTCGCATGTTGCGTGTTTACATAGGGGGCGAGGGTCGAGTTCGGGAAGGCCGCATGCAGGTCCTCGGCCATGTAGAAAGGAACCAGGTCGTCATTGTCACCGTGCACGATCAGCGTATCGATATCGATCGATGGCGCCTTGGCAAGGTTGTCGAATTTCTCGGTGTTCAGCAGCGCTGCAATAAGCTTCGGACCGTACAGGGCGAGCATGTCATCAACCGAACTGAACGTGCTCAGCAATACCAGCTTGCCGGCAAGACCTCGTTGCGCAAGTTCGACCGCCACGCCGCCGCCGAGCGAAATACCGACAATCTTGGTGTTCCCGGGCGCAAAGCCACTTTCTTTCTGCACATCACGAATGACGGCCTCGACATCGTCATAGATGGCTTCCTCGCGCGCATCGTAGTCGCGCGAGATGCCATAGCCCGGATACTCGGGAATCAGCACCGTATCCTTGCGTGCGACGAACCGCTGCACGAATTCCAGTTCCCGTTCCGCGTTGCTGCCGTTGCCGTGCAAGACGACCACCAGGGTCGGCCCGCGCGGGATCAGGAGCCCGCTGGCAATGCGGTCCTGCGATTCGACCTGCACGAGCACCGTGCCTGGAGCCGGGCGCTCGGGAACGCCGGCGCCAACATAAATTTGCTCGCGTATGTAGCGGCTGTAATCGAACGCTGCGACAAGCGCGATCGCTACGAACACAAGGACGGCAATGAGTTTCTTCATGGTTGTGCGACCGGCCTCAACGTGGTGACTACTCCGTCAACCTCGCCGGGTGCGCTCGCTATTTCCAGCAGCTCGCCGTCCAGCCAGGTTTGCAGCTGGTCATCGTACCACTCGCTCGCCGGATGCCCATGCTGGCCGCCGGGAATGACCGCCCGCACCCGCATGGGCTCGCTCATCTCGGCGATGACGCGGACCGTCGCTCCGGCGCGGCCTTCGAACAGGCGATCGTAGGAGTAGCGCGCACGTGCCAGAACGGGATGGCCGCCGCCCCATGGGTAAGGTCCGCGGCTGAGCCACCTGTCGGTAAGGCCGCTGACGCCGTGCAACTCGTGCCGGAAACTGACCGAGTGGGCCGCGTCCCAACGCCAGCTCTGCAGATCCGGGCCATAAGTGCTTGCGAGCTGCTGCAGCGTGTCGACGAGCGTATCGCGGAGAATTACGTCGCGCCGGCCCTGCCACCAGGGTGAGTCATGATCGCTCACGACCAGGTGATCGAGCGCCTGGTTGACCACGTAGCTCTCACGCAAAAGGCGCCGCAACAGGTCTGCATCGAGCTGGCTGCCAAACAGCTCGCGCGCGAGCCGTGGGTACCAGTGCTCCCAGATCAGCGCGCCGGTCGAGTCGGCCGAATTCTGCGGATCGTCCAGCCAGTCATTGAGCCAGTCGATGCCGATGTCTTCGGCATCCTCCCAGACGTCACGTGTCACTGGCAGCATGTGCGGCAGGAGTCGGTGCGCCTGCGTATTGAACTCATCGAGCTGCAGGGTGCGCATGTCATCGAGAGTGAAGTCGCCGCGACTCGACAGCACATCCTGCAGTCGCCGCATGCGATAGCCCGGCGCATTATCAGCGGAAATGAGTGGTTCGCCGTCGTGCACGCGCGCGTTGGCGGCCGCGACGTATCCGTACTCCGGGTCGACCAGCGCTGGCAGCTCGCTGGCAGCGACGAAGCCCGTCCAGCCATGCGCGGCACGATCGCCCGCGAGCGGCACGAGACCGTGGCCGGAACCGCGAACCGGTACGACGCCGATAGTGCGAAACGCGATGCGGTTGTCGCGATCGGCGTAGGTGATGTTTGCGGTGGGAGCCCCGTGCCGATCGAGCGCGGCCTCGAAATCCCGCCAGTTGCCGGCCGTATTCATCGCAAGCAGCGTCTCGATGCCGCCCCCGGCCAGGTCGTGGCCGGTCCAGCGTAGCGAGATCGCCGGCTCGTCTTCGACGAGCGGTCCATTGGCTGTCGTCAGGATTTCAATCTCGACCGGATCGCCGCCTTTGACCGGAATCGTGACGGTCTGTGATGACGCCTCTTGCCACCCGCCATCCCGGAGAAACTCGCGGGGGTTGTCCGGGTTGCGGGTCTCGACGTACAAGTCCTGGGTATCGCCGATATTGGTCATGCCCCAGGCGAGTCGCTCATTAAACCCGTTGATCACGCCGGGCAGCCCGGGCAAGGACCAGCCGCGAATACTCTTGCCTGGTCCGTAGAACAGGTGCACCTCGTAGAACAGGTTGGGGAGGTTCAGCGCGTCGTGCGAATCAAAAGCAAACAGTGCATTTCCGGACGCCGAACGCGCGGGCGCAACGGCCCAGCCGCTGGAGCCGAGCGATGCGTTTGGCATCAGCAACTGTTCGAACGCGTCCAGCGAGTTTAGAAATTCGCCGCCCACAACCAGCCGCGGGTCTTTCAGAATGTAGGGAAAACCCGGTGTATCAGCCTCGTCGGGAAGAAATACTGCAAAGTATTCGTCCTCAAGAGCGTTCGCCAACGACAGGCGCAAGCGCTCCTTGCCCATGTTGTTGGCGGACTGGAACGCGATGATGGCGCCGACCGCAAACACGTCACGGGGCGTCCACGGTGCCGGCTCGATACCGGCCAACAGCAATTCGGGCGGACGCGCCTGGTAGCGATCCAGCGCCGCATTGATGCCCGCCACGTACGCCTCAACACTGCCACGCGTCGCGGATGACGCCTGCATCTCGAGTCGTTTGGCCAGCTGCGGGACGCCGGCCCGCCACAGGCTTTCGTCGGCAGACTGGAGGTCTTTGCCCAGCCCCTCCGCCAGGCGGCCGCTACCCGCACGGCGCAGGAGCTCCATTTGCCACAGCCGGTAGCGCGCGTGCAGCCAGCCCTCGGCAAATAATGCATCGTCCAGATTGCGCGCGTCGATGAACGGTCGCAGATAGGGATCGAAACGGATTTGCACGCTGTCCGTGAGGCCCGCAACGTCGTAGGCGCCGCCCGGCAATGACAGGGACAGACGCAAAGATAAGTAAACTGACCCCAAACTCAGGGCGGCCAGGAGTGCGAGCAGGAGCAGCAGTTTGCGGATCAATTCAGTGAACCTGCCGGGAAACCGTCGTTGCTCAGGACAGGCCAGCTGCCCACGTGATGGTCGCCGCGAACGATGCAGAGATCGCCGAAGTGCAGCAGCACGGCTTCGCTCTGGGTCGGGCGCAGGAAGACGTAGTCATCGACCGCGATGTCGGATGAGCGCGGCACGGTCAGCATCTGCTGGTTCGAACTGACACCGTAGGCCGGGTTTTCCCGCAGGCCCTCTGGCCAACAGGGTTGCGCCATCCACTTGCCGCCGTAGATGAACAAGGTATCGCGACCGCGCGATGGCAGCTTTTCAACGAATGGAATGCGCACGCCGCGCGAGCGCTTCAGTACGGGCGCGGCAATCCAGGCAGCCGGCGTAAAGTTCGCCAGTGACGCCAAATCGAAACTCGTCGGCTTGACGAGTGCGGAGCCGATCGAAAAGTCGTTGAGCGGTGACGATTCATCATGCATCGCAATCGTGGGACTGCCGGCGCCGTTGACGCACCAGTCGCGCTCTTCGAGATCCGACCAGCCCGCGAAGGCGAACTCGAGGAACTCCGCGTAACGTTGACGGGCCTTGCTGCCCGCACGTTCAACCGAGTGCGGCCAGGGCGCTTTCGGCACATGCGCGTCGTAGCCCATGAATCCGCCAAGACACAACTCGTCCTGGTAGCCGCGGATCGTGTCGAGCATCTCACCGAGCTGCTCCTGGTAGCGCAGACCGCCGCGGTGCATGCCGATGTCGAGTTCGATGCTGACCGTTACACGTCGCCTGATTTCACGCGCGAGCTCCACCATCTGCAACAGGCGTTCTTTGGTATCTGCCAGCCATTGCAGCTGCTCGGAGTCGTCGAACGCATTGACCGGTCGACCGCGATAAAAACGCCGCAGCGCCTCGATCGGCAGAGGTTTGCCCATGAGGATGTCGGCCTGCGGAAAGCGTTCCACCAGCTGCAACAGGAACGGCAGATGAAACACCATCAGGCGCTGGTAGCCGAGCTTGCCAAAAATGTAGTTCAGCAGCTCGGGGCTAGGCAGGGACTTGGCGACGATCCGCAGCGATTCGGGCGCCTGCAGTTCGACCAGCGCCTCGAGATTCGCGTCGAGGCGCTCAAGGTCGATGACCAGGCGCGGCATGCCCGTACCGACCTGCTTCAGCAGCAGGCTAAGCGCGGCGAAGTACGAACTCTCCGTGCCGTTTTGCATCAGCGCAATTTGCGCAGCATCTTGAACTTCTTGTCCGTGTACGGCGCGTAACGCAGATCGACATCCGGCCACCAGCTGCGCTTCATGACAGCCTTGAAATGACTGAAAGTCCGGAAACCGTGCTCGCCCGAGTAATTACCCATGCCGCTTGGCCCGACGCCGCCGAACGGCAGCTCGTGCACGGTCATGAACATCATCGTGTCGTTGACGCACGCATTGCCACTCGACACCTTGTCGAGGAAGCGCGCTTCCGCTGCCTTGTCTTTCGTGAAGATGTAAGCGGCCAGCGGCTTGTCGCCTGCGCGAATGAAGCGGATCGAGGACTCGAGGTCGTCGCTACGCAGGATCGGTAGCACGGGGCCGAAAATTTCTTCCTGCATCACGGCGCTGTCGGCGGACACGCCGGTCAATACCGTCGGGGCGATGAAGCGCGTCGCGGCATTCGTCTGTCCGCCGATAGCAACCTCGCCCGACGACAGGAAGCCGCTGAGCCGTTCGAAATGGCGGTCGTTTACGATGCGCCCATAGGAATCGGACGCCTCGGGATCCTCACCAAACATCTCGGTCACAGCCTGCCGGAGCAATGGCACGAGTTTCTTCTCGGTTGCTGCGTCGACGAGAATATAGTCGGGCGCAATGCACGTCTGGCCGGCATTGGTGAATTTGCCCCAGGTAATGCGACGCGCGGTCGTCAACAGGTCGGCGTCCGGGAGAACCACGCACGGACTCTTGCCGCCGAGCTCCAGCGTCACCGGCGTCAGGTGTTTCGCGGCAGCGGCCATGACGATGCGTCCAACGTTGCCGCCACCCGTATACAGGATGTGATCCCAGGGCTGTTCCAGGAGCGCTGTCGTCTCGGGCACCGAGCCCTCGACCACCCTGATGCAGTCGTTGTCCATGTACTTTGGTACCAGCTTTGCGACGGCGTCCGAGGTAGCAGGCGCCAGCTCCGACGGTTTCAGGACGACGCAGTTGCCCGCCGCAATCGCGGCGGCCATGCCTGCAAGCACGAGCTGTAACGGATAATTCCACGCGCCGATGATCAACACGACGCCCAGCGGTTCCGGCTGCAGCCAGCTCTTGCCCGGTTGACCCACCATGGGCGTCGCAACCTTGCGACGTTTCGACCACTTCCCGAGGTTCTTGCGGCAGTACGCCGCGTCGCCGCCGACGTAGGAAATCTCCGTCGACCACGCTTCCAGCGCGTGCTTGCCGAGATCGGCGGCCAAAGCATCCATAAAGTCCTGCTCGCACTCGACCATCATGCGTTCGAGGGCCTTGAGCTGGGTCGCGCGCCAGTCGAGGTCTGCCGTGCGGCCGGTTTCGAAGGTGTCCTGCAATTCCTTCAGCAATGGCGCGTAATCGGGCGAGGTAGAAATCGGAGTGGCTGCTTCGGTCATTGTGATTGTTCTCAGTCTGAATTGACGATCCAGCCGACAATACGGCGGATCTCATTGCGGATAGCGCGGTAATCGACGTTGTCCGGGGCGCTCGGCAACGCCTGGTACTCGAGGCGCGTGATCGTGCCGAAAAGAAGGCTGGCGTCGGTCTCCGGATCGTTGGCATTGAAATATTCGCAAAACCGGACAAACGGCTGCAGTAAGCGCTGGCGATGCAAAGCTGACAGATCCTGCAGCTTCGGATCCTGCAACGCCTCATAGAAAAAGTTGTGCTCGACGGCCAGGCCTTCGGGATGGTCTGCAAGGCCATGCCGGACATGATCGACGATACGCTTGGTGCAGTAGTCGACAATCCGCTGGCGCGTGTCGGCATTCTTGAGGTCGTCGGCCGTGAACTGGTCGAGGTACCTGAACGCCCGCCCCCACTGCTCGGTCAACGCGTCGTAATCGCGTTCCATGAACGCCTGGAAGGCCAACGAGATCAGCTCGTTGAGATCCTTGAAATAGTAGGTCGTCAGCGAGAGCTGCACGCCCGCTTCCTTGGCAACAGCCCGGTGCGTCGTGCCGCGCACGCCGTCGCGGCCGATTACACGCAACGTGGCATCGATGATCCTGGCGCGCGTCTGCTCGCCACGCGGCCGCGTACCGCGCTGCTTCAGTCTGACGATTTTCGACTCACTCATGACCCTGATTCTCGCAGATTTCGCCGTCAATTTCATTGCACACCCGTACAATCATACTTGCACAAATGTACAATTAGGAGGAGAATGCCTGAGAAATTCAGACTACTCCACCGGGGGACGACCATGAATCCACGGACAACGCTTGTCGGCCGCGCCATCGCTGCGCTGACAGTTACTGCCCTTTCCATCCCTGCCCTGGCGCAGAACGACGACGACGCCGTCATCGAGGAAATCCTCGTCACGGCCCAGAAGCGCGAGCAGAGCCTGCAGGAAGTACCCATCAGCATCACTGCCTTCAGCGCCGCGACCATCGAGCGCGCCGGTATCCGCGAGTTCACCGATTACGCGAGCAAGACACCGAATGTCGGCTTCAGCACGCGCGGTAATCGCGCCACGACCAAGGTCGGTATACGCGGCGTCACCAACATCGGCGGTAAAGCGAATTCCGTCGGTATCTACCTCGATGAGTTCAACATCGCGCCGAACATCCTCGTAACCGGTCAGTCGCGCACTGCAGACACAGGCCTGTATGACGTGGAACGCATCGAGGTTCTGCGCGGCCCGCAGGGCACCTTCTTTGGCCGCAACACGATGGGTGGCGCCATCAGCATCACGTCGAAAAAGCCGGATACCGCAGAGCGGGCCGGCTCCGTCAAACTCGAAGCCGACGACTTCGACGGCTACCTGGGACGTGCCAGCTTCAACCAGCCTTTGTCGGACTCGGCCGCGCTGCTCGTCAGCGGTTACTACCGCAATGTCGGCGGCTTCCTGAAGAATGTCGGACCGTCCGGCACCAGTAACGACGGCGAAGAAAAGGGTGCTCGCCTTGCGCTGCGCTTTGCACCCAGCGACAGCCTGACGCTGGACCTCTCCTACGGCCACTCGGACATGCAGCAGGACCAGCAGGCGCTGATCCCGACCGGCGATCTCGCGACCATCCCGTCACAGATGGTCGATGTCGTTAACTTCTTCCCGTTCCTGTTTGCGCCATTGCCGACTGCGCCGATCGACACATCGCAGTTCCCCGAGTGGCCGCTGCCGGTCACGGGCGCGCCGTTCTACCCGAACAACTACGACACGATCGCGACCGACGTTGCGAACGCCAGCAAGAGCGTTACGGACACCGTGATCGCGAACCTGAGCTACGACTTTGGCAACAACCTGACCCTGACCTCGGTTACGGGCTGGATCCAGAACGACTTCGACGTCAATGGTGATGGCGACATGTCGATCTACCCGGCATTCACGGTGAGTCGTACGAGCAAATCGGACGCGTGGAGCCAGGAGTTCCGCCTCAGCAGCTACGGCAACGACCGCTTCGACTGGATGATCGGCGCGATCTACTCCGAGGACGAAATCACTGAAACGGACCTGTCGACGCACCTGGCCAGCGACCCGTTCCTCGGCGCCTGGGGCGCCACCTTGTTTGCGCTGGCTGCCCAGGGCGGCCAGATCGATTTCGCCGACCCGCAGATCCAGTTCCTGCTGGCCAACGGCCTGGTGCCGGCGGTCTTCGGGCCGCTGACCGTCGGCAACTTCGAAGATGTTGACCGTGCCAACACGACCGACAGCTTTGCCCTGTTCGGTGACGCGACCTGGCACATCAACGACGCGTTCGACCTGTCGTTCGGCCTGCGCTACACCGACGACAAGGTGCGCTTCTCGGAGGTTACCCGTCCGACGATTACACTGCCGGTCGGCAACGACCAGCAAACGCAGTCCTATGACGATATCTCGCCGCGCCTGACCGCCAACTTCTTCCCGACCGACCAGACGACGGTCTACGCAACGGTTGCGAAAGGTTACAAGGTCGGTGGCGTCAATTCGGACGTTACGGCCAGCCTGCCCGCAGTCGACAAGTTCTTCGCGGAAGAAACCGGCTATAACTATGAAGCCGGCATCAAGACGGACTTCGCTGGTGGCCGGGTACGTCTGAATGCGGCAGCATTCATGTTCGACTGGAAAGACCTGCAGGTGCGCAGCCAGGACATCCTGAGCCAGCGCCAGTTCGTACAGAATGCGGCAGATGCCGAGTCGAAAGGTATTGAAATCGAGCTGATCGCTGCCGTAACGGACAACGCCGACTTCACGCTTGGCTACGGCAATCTCGACTCGACCTTCGGTAGCTTCCCGAATGCAGTCGACCTCGACGGCAACGTCTTCGATGCGTCCGGCAATACGATTCCGTATGCACCCGAGAATACATTGAGCGCCAGCTTCGATATGACGTTCCCGCTGCAGCGATCATTTGACGCTTACGCACGGCTCGACTACTCGTTCGTGGACAAGCAGTACGCCGATGCTCGCAACAGCGCAGCGCGCGTCATTCCGAAATACGAGATCGTCAACGCTCGCGTCGGCATCCAGGCTGATCGCTACGACCTGTCGCTCTGGGTGCGTAACGCGTTCGACGAGAAGTACGTGCTAGGCTACACCAGCCTCGAGACCTTCCTGTCGGGTGCCCAGCGCGTCGCGGGCGCACCGCGCCAGGTCGGCGCCACGTTCAGCTGGCAATTCTGATACGGAACCACGAGAAGGACACCAGGATGCAGTTTCCGCAAGCAGGCCGTGCGCCTGAAGAGCTTCTGACCGAACTCGAGGCCCTGAAAGGCCACGATGTGCCGTGGGCTGACGGTCGCGTATTCGCGTACATCTACGACGCGGGTCCCGTGGCAATGCAGTTGCTCAAGGATGCGTTTTCGACGTTTCTCGTCGAGAACGGCCTCGACCCAACCTCGTTCCCGAGTTGCATGGAGCTCGAGCGACAGATCATCGGCATGGCAGTCGACCTGCAGCAGGGCGGCCCGGCTGCGGCCGGCTCGTTTACCTGTGGCGGGACGGAAAGCATCCTGTTGTCCATCAAGACAGCGCGCGATCGTGCGCGCGACCTGTACCCGGAAAAGACGAAACCCAATATCGTGATTCCGGAAACGGGTCACTCGTCGTTCTTCAAAGCCTGTCACTACTTCGACGTCGAGGCGATTCGCGTGCCGGTCGACCCGGACACCTATTGCGCGATCCCGGCCGACATGGAAGCGGCCGTCAATGACCGGACCATTCTCATGGTGGGCTCGGCGACGTCGTACGCGCACGGCAGCGTGGACCCGATCGCGGAGCTCGGCGAGATCTGCCTGCGCCACGACATCCTGCTGCATGTCGACTCCTGCGTCGGCGGCATGTACCTGCCGTTCGCCAGGGAACTCGGCGCGGACATTCCCGACTTCAACCTGTCGGTACCGGGCGTGACGCAGCTGTCGATGGACTTCCACAAGTGGGGCTACGCTGCCAAGGGCGCCTCGGCCATCCTCTACAAGGACGGCGACATGCGCGACTACCAGGTGTGGTCGTGGTCGGGCTGGACCGGTTACTCGGTGATCAATCCGACCGTCATGTCCACGAAGAGTGGCGGACCCGCGGCGGCGTGCTGGGCGACCCTCCAGCACATCGGCCGCGAGGGTTATCTCGAACTGGTCGAGAAGTGCCAGAACGCGTCGGCGAAGATCATCGCGGGTGTTGAAGCAATGCCCTCGCTGCGCGTCCTCGGCCAGCCGAAAACCAACCTGTTCTCGATCACGTCCGACACAATTGATGTGTTCGCACTGGCGGACGACATGAAAGCCAGGGGCTGGTACATCCAGCCGCAGTTTGGCTTCTCGAACTCGCCGGCCAACCTGCACCTGTCGGTCGGCGCAGGCAATGCGCCACATGTTGACGAGTTCCTGCGTGATCTTGGCGAGTGCGAGGCAAGCCTGCGCGAGCGCAATGTGACCGGCCTGTCGGAACTGCCCGCGGAACTTGCTGCAGCGTTTACGAACGGTGGCGACGCATTCGCGGCAATCGCGGGCGCGACGGGTATCGATCCGGATAACCTGCCCGAGCGCATGGACGGCATCAACAACCTGCTGAACCAGTTGCCTCCGCCCGTGCGCGACGAGTTGCTCGCCAGGTTCGTCAACCGCCTGTACACCAGCCAGTAACGCGCCATCGACACGCACGCTGGAAACCGGGAGCGCTGGAAACTCGTACTCACGCTCGGCGTGACATTTCTCATCGGCTACTACGATCGCCTGAACATCTCGCTGGCGATGCCGCTGATTGCGGCTGAAAACGGCTGGACCGACGCGGAAACGGCCTCGAAGGGCGCCTTGCTCATGGGCCTGTTCTACGCGGGCTACGGCATCGCCAATATCTTCCTGACGCCGTTCGCCACGCGCGTCGGTCCGCGCCGCAGCCTCGTTGTAATCATCATCCTGTGGTCGGTGTTCACGGCGCTGGGCGCGTTTGCAAGCCAGGTAATGATGATCTTCATGGCCAGCCGCGTGCTGCTCGGCCTCGCGGAAGGCCCGCACCCGCCCATGATGAACCAGCTCACCAACAGCTGGTTCGCGCCCGACGAGCGCAGCCGCGCCAACAGCGTCTGGGTGTCGGGACTGTTCCTGGCCATCCTGACGGCGCCGATCCTGCTGGTGCCGATTATGGAGAGATTCGGCTGGCGCACCGGGTTCTTCGTCCTTGCTGTCGGCGGCGTTGCGGTCAGCCTGCCGCTGGTCCTCCGGTTTGTACATGATCGTCCGACGATACACCCGCGAGTAGGCCCCGGCCTGGCCGCGGAACTCGAAGACAAGGCCAGCAGTATCGACGTCGCGTATCAACCGACCTGGCACCTGCTGCTCGAGCGGCCGTTCCAGCTCATGATGCTGGCGGGCATCATCAATAACGCCGTCGCACTCGGCATCGCCGGCTGGCTGCCGACCTATCTCGAATCGCTCGACGGCGTCGAGTACGGTGATTTGTCATTCCTTGCCGCGGTGCCCTATGGCGCATCCCTGCTCGGACTCGCAATGTGGGCATTCATCGGCGATCGCACGAACCGGCGCGCCATTGTGGCGGCTACCGGGTACTTGTTGACCGGCATCTTCGCCGTGTTCGCTTTTCGGGCCGGCAGCGCCAACATCGTCTGGTTAACGGTCACGCTGCTCAGTCTTGCCGTGTTCTGCGTATCCGCATGGACGGCATCCGAGTTCGCGATCATCCAGCGCATCGTGCCACGCGCCACCGTGGCCAACGGCATCGGCCTGTACAACGGGCTGACCACGATGATCGGCGGCGGCCTGGGCCCCTATATCGTAGGCGGCATTATCGATGGCGGCGCAAGCACCCAGGATCTCCTCACGATCTTCGCGCTGTGCGCCGCCGTTACCGTGCTACTGATCGCTTTCACGCGTCGGGTCCATTACTGAGCGACGAGTTTCCGACGGCATACCAGTCGATTCGGCGCGTCGCGAACATCACGGCAGTCAGCGCCAGAAACACGAGAATGGCGCCCATGGCGAACGCGAAGTCTTCCGCGGAGATGATCACGTACAACACGCCGTACAAAGCGGCAACCGACCCGCCGAACCCAAGGCCGCGCCTGAAACTACCCAACACATACGTGACGTAGAAGGCCAGCAAGCCACAGCAGGCCGCTCCAGCCAACAGGTACGCATAGCCGAACGCTATGAATTCGGCGAGCGACACGAGCAGGAGATAGAAGATCGCGAGCGCGAGACCGACGAGACCGTACTGGATCGGGTGAATGGCCAGCTTGCGCATGACTTCGTACAGGAAAAACGCCGTGAAGGTCAGGCCGATAAACAACATGCCGTACTTGGTTGCGCGTTGCGCCTGCGTGTAAACGTCGACGGGCTCGACTAACGTGACACCCAGGTAGTTGGTTGCCAGCGATGAGCAGTCGCCCCGCGCACAGCTGTTGGCCTGCTCGGTGCTATTGGTCGCAAATCTCGAGGTCTTCCAGGCGGCCACGAAGCCGCTGCTCGAAATCTCACGATGCACAGGCAGGTAAAGGCCATCGAAGCGGGGATGCAACCAGGGCGACGTCGTCGACACTTCGGTGAGCTCTCCAACCGGCGCCAGGCCAAACGACGACATACCACGCAACTCGAGCGTGACAGCGAAAGACAGCTCGCTGACAGCAGTGCCATCCACATCATCCAGCGGTGCGTGAATTCCGGCCTGCTGAAACGCCATGGAGCTGCCGGGTCGAAATGCGAACGTCTTGCCGTTCAGCTCGAGTTGTGGTGGCGTTCCTATGCCGCGTGCGTCACTAACTGCGATAACCACTCTCGGCTCACTGATGTCGCGCACGTCGTCTCGGTCGTACAGCGCTTTGATCCGATCGGTCGCAAACGCGCCGGCGAGCATGCTATTGCTCGTGTAGACAGGCACCTCATAGATACCCCGGTAGCGCGTTTCCGTTTGCAGGTCGGTCTCTACCGTGAGTAATTCCGGTACGAGAATCAGGCGCTCGTCGACTCCCTGCTCACGCATAACGTACTGGCGTGCCTCTTCATCAAATGTACGCCGGCGCTCGACGCGCTGGTAATTGACAACCAGTAACGGGCCGATGACGTGTTGTTCGCCGGTCCAGCTACGCGCAATGTCAAAGCGTGCCTCATCCCGAAAGCCGCTGCGCTCATAAATCTTGCTGACGACGAGCGACAACGGTACGGCCAGTATCACAAGCAGCACTGCGATTACTGCCAGTTTTATCTTGATACGCATCTACGTTCCCCTTGCTTGAGTGCAACGGGAATTTGACACCCCGATTCGGACGTCTCGCTGCGGAAACTGTGGCAAATTGTGGCCGCGCTTATGACGCCGCCCGCAGCGGGTTTCAAACACGAGTAATCGGGTTTTCGCTGCGGACCGAGACACAGGTCCGGAAATACGGGCCGCCATGTGGCAGGTTACGGGTCCGTATACGTTTTTTCCGGAGAAACCGATGCGCTTACTCGTACTGATCGCAAGCCTCGCGCTGGCCATGACGGCCCTCGCCGAGGACAAGAAGAAACCACCTACTTTGACCAAGCAGGTCGACAAGTCCTCGCCCATGTTGATGTCCGACAGCGACAACTCAGACTCGACTGGCGACGATGCGAAAAGCGCCCCGACACGGGCCCAGGATTACAACTCCAGCCGCTCGAACACGACGTCGCGCTCGGGTGTGGCGGCCGACCGCAACCAGGGTCAGCAGGGCGAGAGCGCCTCAAATGGCAAACGCTCTGGCGGCGTCGTTCATCGTGATGTCGCGACACGCAACATGGGAGCCGCTGACCTGGACAACGACGGGCGCAATGACGCCGCATGCCGTGACGGCGTAGACGATGACTGCGATGGTGTGGTCGACGCCGGCAACCGCGGCACGACCGCCCGGGACTACAACTCGAGTCGCTCCAACAATATCAACGGCGCAGTCGACCCCGACAGCGATGGCGACTCGCTCGGCGACGATCGTCACGTACGCAAGAAGCCCGGCAAGCGCTAGGAATTCGACACCGGTATGATTGCGGGCATGAAAACTGCCCGCAATCTTGCGGTGCTGCTTGTCGCGGCACTGCCCTCACTGGCTCCCGCAGCGGAGCTGACCCTCGAGCAAATCATGGCCGACGCCGACTGGCTCGGTAATGAACCCGAACAGCCGTTCTGGGGCGCCGACAATCGCACGGCCTATTTCCAGCAGAAACGAGCCGGATCCGAGCTCAAGGACCTCTACTCGGTAGATACCGTCGACGGTGCGATTGCGGAGGTAGCCGAAGCAAACTGGTCCGCATTGCATCGCAGCGACATCACTTACAGCCCCGGCGGCGACCTGCACGCCTGGACCTACTCCGGCGATATCTTCATGAGCGATGGCGACAGCAATCGCCAGGTCACGCGCACGAGTGCGAACGAGTCCAATCCCTCATTCATGGCCGATGGGCGCCGCGTGGCGTTCCAGCGCGACGGCCAGTTCTTCGTCTTCGACCCGGCTACGGGCCTGATCGAGCAGCTCACTGACCTGCGCTTCACCAGGGACCCGAATGCCGACAAGGACTTCGACGTCATGCGAGCGCACCAGGAGCGCCTCTACTCGCAGCTGCGCAAAGTCGAAGAAAACAACAAAGCGGAACGCGAGCGCACGGATTCGCTCTACGAACTCGACGCGGCGCTACCCGCGGCACCGATCTATTTCGGCGACGATGTCGAATTCGAAGGGCATTCGCTGTCACCGGAAGGTCGCTGGCTGGTCGTCATAACCAGCCAGAAAAGCCGCAACGACGGCAAGCGCGGCACCATGCCGAACTACGTAACACTGAGCGGCCATGTCGAGACACGCGAGGTGCGCACGCGCGTCGGACGCAATGGCCACGCGCCGCACACGGCGTGGCTCGTCGATCTTGAAACGGGCGCGAAGCACAAACTGGATTTCGGCGCCCTTCCCGGCATCAAGGACGACCCGCTGGCGGACCTGCGCAAAGCGGCGATCGAGCACTTCGTCGGGCTGGGCGAGGATCGCGACAAGGCCGAAAAGCGCCTCAAGTCGCCGGAGCGGCGCGACGTACTGGTTTGGAGCACTGACTGGTCCGGCGACGGCGGCAATGTTGTGCTGTACGTGCGTTCGATCGACAACAAGGACCGCTGGCTCGCGACCATCGACTTCGACAAGCGCGAGCTCGTCAGCCAGCACCGCATTACCGACGAGGCCTGGGTCAACCCGTATCACCGCGAGCATGGCTGGCTCAAGGACGGCAAGACCTTGTGGTTCCTGTCCGAGGATCATGGTTACCTCGGCCTGTACACGAAAGCAGTCGATGAGCGGCGCAGCAAAACGCTTGTTGCAGGCAAGCATGTCGTGTTCGACCCCGAGCTCGGACCGTCGGGCAAGTACATTTACTACCGCGCTAACGTCGCGCATCCCGGCATTTACGAAATTTGGCGCGTCGGCGTCGACTCGCGCGAGGCGGAACAGCTGACGAATCTTGGCGGCAACAACGAGTTCGTTGTCTCGCCCGACGAGTCGCAGCTGCTCATAACGCATTCCACGTTACGGCGTCACCCGGACCTGTTTGTACAGGACAACGCGCCGGGCGCCGCAGCACGGCGCTTGACCGACACCATGAGCGCCGAGTTCAAAGCTATCGACTGGCAATTGCCCGAGGTCGTCCCGGTTCCGTCATCGCACAGCGAGCAGCCGATCTGGTCGAAGATTATGGTTCCCGAGGATCATGACCCCGCGAAGACCTACCCGGCCGTCATGTTCGTCCACGGCGCGGGCTACCTGCAGAACTCCGACCATGGCTGGCCGAACTATTTCCGCGAGAGCATGTTCCACGACCTGCTGACGCAACACGGCTACGTCGTGATCGATATGGACTACCGTGCTTCGGAAGGCTACGGCCGTGACTGGCGTACGGCGATCTACCGCCGCATGGGCGTGCCGGAACTCGAGGACTACCAGGACGGTATCGACTACCTGGAGGAAAACTACGGCGTTGACCGAAATCGGGTCGGTATCTACGGCGGCTCCTATGGCGGTTCCATGGCTTTCACCGCGATGTTCCGGGCGCCGGGCGATTTCCAGGCTGGCGCGGCGCTGCGACCCGTGTCCGACTGGGCGCACTACAACCATGGCTATACCTCGAACATCCTTAACACGCCCGACGTCGATCCCGAGGCCTACTACATCAGCTCGCCAATCAATTTCGTTGAGGGCCTGGAAGGCGCACTGCTCATCCAGGCCGGCATGCAGGACGACAACGTGTTCTTCCAGGACGCCGTGTTTGTCGTGCAGCGGCTCATTGAGCTGAAGAAAGAGGATTTCGAGATGGCGCTGTACCCGCAGGACCCGCACGGCTACACGCATCCGGAAAGCTGGCTCGATGGCTACCGGCGAATTTTCAAACTGTTCGAGGAAAACCTCTGGTAGCATTCGGACCCGCTATTGGGGAGTTTTATGATTGACCGTAATTTCATCGGGCACACGATGCCCGTGCATGAGTCGTTGGTTGAAGCGGGCCGCCTGCGTTTTTTCGCAAAAGCCATTGGCGAGACCAACCCGATCTACACCGATGAGGATGCTGCGCGCGCGGCCGGCTACCGCTCGCTGCCCATCGCACCGACGATGACCTTCTGTCTCGAGATGGATGTGCCCGATCCGTTCGAGATGTTCAAGATGCTCGACGTGGATCTCGGGCGCTTGCTGCATGCGGAGCAGTCGTTTACCTACCATGACCCGGTCTGCGCCGGCGACACCGTGACCTTTGAGTCAACCATTACCGATATCTTCGACAAGAAGGATGGCGCGCTCGAGTTCGTCGTCGTCGACACGAAGATCACCAACCAGGACGATGCCCACGTCGCGGATGCGCGCCGTGTTCTCGTCATTCGCAACTAAAGGGAGGCCGGACATATGACTGACATCAATGCCGCATCTCTCAAGGTTGGAGACGAAATTCCTGCGCTGCAGCTCGCGCCGATCTCGCGCACGACACTCGCGTTGTACGCGGGCGCGTCCGGCGATCACAACCCGATCCACATCGATCTCGATTTTGCGAAGAAGTATGGCCTGCCTGACGTCATCGCGCACGGGATGCTGGTCATGGCCTATGCGGGCCGCATGTTGACCAACTGGGTGCCGCAGTCGACTCTGAAAACCTACGGCGTACGCTTCAGCTCGATGATACAGATTCATGCCGAGATCACATGCACGGGGCGCGTCGCCGCGATCGATGACAATGGTGATGTCACCGTCGAACTGCAGGCCGCCGACCAGAACGGCGATATCAAGCTTACCGGCACGGCCGTACTCGGCCTTGCCGCCTGATTCAGAGCACCAAGAGAAGTTCCCAAAAGAGACACCCAAGAGATACACAATGAGCAAACTTGCAGGAAAGGTCGCGTATGTGACCGGTTCGGGCCGGGGTATTGGCCGGGCAGTCGCCCTTAAACTCGCCGGCGACGGCGCCAGCGTCGTGGTGAATGACCTGGACCAGGAGCCGGCAGACAAAGTCGTTGCTGAAATTACGGCAGCAGGCGGGCAGGCAATCGCCGTTCCGGGCAGCGTGACGGAAGACGGTTTCGCCGAGCGTTTCATCAATACAGGAATCGAGACTTTCGGCGGCGTCGACATCATCGTCAACAATGCCGGCTACACGTGGGACTCGATGATCCACAAGATGAGTGACGAGCAATTCGACGCGATGTACGACGTGCACGTCAAAGCGCCGTTCCAGATTCTGCGCGCAGCGTCGCATTTCATACGTAACGCAGCAGCCGAAGAAGCTGCCGAAGAGCGCGAAGTCTTCCGCAAGGTCGTGAACATTTCCTCGGTTGCAGGCACGGGCGGCAATATTGGGCAGGCCAACTACTCGTCAGCCAAATCGGCAGTTCTCGGTCTGACCAAGACCCTCGCCAAGGAGTGGGGCCGCATGAAGGTGTGCGTCAACGCCGTGGCCTTCGGCTTCATCGAAACACGCCTGACCGAAGCAACGGACGAGAAGAAGACGGTCACCGTGGACGGCAACGAGGTCGCCATCGGTATCCCCAGCAAGGTGCACCAGGGCTTCTCAGCGATGGTCCCGATGGGCCGTCCCGGCACGGTCGAGGAAGCCGCCGGCGGCGTCTACCTCTTCTGCGTGCCCGAGTCCGACTACATCTCCGGCCAGACCATTATTGTCGGTGGCGGTATTTCCTTCTGAGTTTGATCGATCAGGATCTTCTTCAGCGCGAGCGGACAAATTTCGGCCGGAAAGGGCAGTGTCTCGATCGGGTCAGACTGGCCAATGGCGGATTCCGCTCCACTCCCAATACCAGCCGCTGGAGCGGCTGCTTTCGGGGTATGATTGAGTTCCGCTAATGACCCAAAGCGGACGTCACTAAATAGATTGTCAATAAAGATAGTAATAATTCAAGCGCGCTTGCACCTCATGGCAACTAATGTCGAGTCAATTCGCACTCGCGTCTGTCTCTAGACGAATAAGTCGCTCATATTCGCTCTGCTGTGCTTCGTGAACTGCGAGATAATTTATATTGATGCAGTCGTAATTTTCGGGATCATTGAGAATGCCAATTGGCAAGAGGGTACCGTCATTTTGATCGATCCTGAATATCCGGTATGAGCGTCTATGAAAAAAACTATTGATCCCCTCAGCCAAGACACGCCTGGACTCCTTGGCTATGCGCCGACTTTCTTTAGAGACCGTAAATCCAAGTTCATTGTAGTAGCTATCATTTAAGTGCGCATACGGCAGAACTTCAAAGATGATTGGGGGCGAAAATTTATCGATTGTGCCTACCAGCCCTTTCAAGACCTCAAGTTCCGCTCCTTCCACATCGATCTTGACGGCCGCAATCTCAGAGATCTGGAGCTTGCGAACCATTTCGTCTCCAGTGAGCAACAGTACTGTAGTACTATTTTTGAAAGACTCTTGGCCGCGTAATTCCGGGTGAAGAGTGCCTGAGTCGTCAAATGTATTATTTACTGAGAGTTGACAGACTTCGACAGACTCTCCTATTCCACACGGAATAATCGAGATATTGCGAAGCCCGTTGGCAGCAACCAGTTTCTGCAGGTAATAACAGCACGCAATATTTGGTTCAAAAGCAATATATCTTGTGTCTGGGATGAACATTGTGGCGTTAATCAGAGTTTGCCCGCGATTCGCGCCGACATCTATGAAGCAGCCCCTTCGATTACTTACTATGTCTGGTATCAGTCGGCGAAACCATCGATCTCTATCTAGCGCATTCAGGTTTCCGAGACCGGCTGTATGAAATACAGGAATCTTGATGGTCCTGCCTGGACCGACTAGTGACTCCATCACAGTTATTCTCCGGCGCGCCTGATACGAGTAGCGACATAACAGTATTCCGATCTGGTTTATGGCGGAGTCGATTATTCTTCGAAAATCTGTATTCATGGTCTGGTGTCGTCCGAAGCTTCTTGTGCTACTGCGAAAATTCTAAACTCGTGAAAATGTACTACCCAACAATGCTGGCGTTCATTCCCTGAAACAAGGCAGCAACGCTCAGACCATACTAGAGCATTTACGGTTGCGCAGGAAATTGGACAAGTCTTCACTAGGCGATGAATTGCAGTTCCGGATGAGATTTCGGCCTACGAGCAATGCTGATGGGATTGCAATGATGGCTGCCAGCGTCTGCTATTGGCCGACTCCAGTCGTTCGCTTGGAATGTTCCGAACGGCTGCTCTCGGTAAGAGCAGACGCTCAATTTCGGATTCGCGAAATTTACATGCCGGAACGACCGCTATACTCTCGAAAGCAGTCAGTCACCGGGATGGTCCCGGATGACGGCTTCTGACCCGTTGCGGTCGTTCGCAAATTCCAATTTCGCGCATTCGATCTCTTAGGAATACGCTCACATGCTCGACCGCCTTGAGAAACTCGCAGTGTATTTACACGGTTTCCGCTGGTGGTTCTTAGCACTCTGCGGAGTCGTTTTCGTCGTCCTTGCGATACTCGACTTTCGCGGGCATGAGATAGTCTGGCCGTTCATGCTGTCGTTCATGTGGTTGTTTGGCCTCGCGTTCTTTGTCCAGACATTTCAACGATCAAAGAGGCTTGAAGAAGCGGAGCGAATGAAAGATGTTGGCCCTCGCTTTATGCACGAGTGGATCAAGAATGATGCCTTCTGGTATTTGCAGGCTTTGTTCTTCTTGTTCTGGTTCGGATTTCTGGCCGTAATCACAGTTCGGATTCTCGCATCTTGATCGGCAGGTTTTGGCCGATTCTGTTGAAAAACTCCTACTGATCTTACGTCAATGAGATAATTGCTGCGTGTTGATTGCCGGAGCGATCCCGGATGATGGGAAGCAACGACAAGGCGCAGGACGAACTGTTCTACGCGTTCAATCTCGACGAGATAGTCCCGCAGGATCACCTGCTTCGTGATATCGATCGCGTACTCGACCTTTCTAACCTGAGAGAACATCTCGCACCGTTCTACAGCCACACGGGCCGTCCGTCGATCGACCCCGAGCTGATGATCCGTATGCTGTTGATCGGCTACTGCTGCGGGATCCGCTCAGAACGGCAGCTGTGCTACGAAGTGACGATGAACCTGGCGTACCGCTGGTTCTGCAAGCTCAGCATTACTGACAAGGTGCCGGATCACTCGACCTTCTCGAAGAACCGGCATGGCCGGTTCCGCGACTCGGAGGTGTTCCGCTTCGTCTTCGAAGAGGTCCTGAAGCGCTGTATGGAAGAAGGCCTGATCGGTGCCGAAGGCTTTGCCGTCGATGCCTCGGTGGTGAAGGCCGATGCCAGCAAGCAAAAGCATCACGAGGACGACGACGATGACTGGGGCGGCGGCAGCCGCGCCATCAACGAGTACCTGGACTCGATCGAGGCCGACGGTGCGCCGGCAACACCGCCGAAGAAGGTCTCGCAGACCGACCCGATGGCGCGCTGGACCGCCGTGCTGGGTGGCCCGGCGTACTATGCGTACTCGACCAACTACCTGGTGGACATCGACAACGGCATCATCGTTGACGTTGAAGCAACGCCGGCACTCAGAACGCCGGAGGTGTGGTCGACCAAGACCATGATCGAGAGGGTGAAGGATCGCTTCGGCATAGAAGTGAAGAAGCTGATCGGTGACACGGCCTATGGCACGGCCGAGTTCCTTGACTGGATGGTGAATGACGCAGAGATCGAACCGCATGTGCCGGTCTGGGATCGCGGCAACGAGAAAGAAGATCGCTTCGGCCGTTCCGACTTTACCTATGATGCGGAGACCGACATCTACACCTGCCCCAACGGCAACGAGCTACGTCGCTTCTGGCGCAACTTCAACAAGCCGCGCACCGGCGTGACCAAGGCCAAGGAGATCAAGTACCGGTCCAGGAAGCAGGACTGCGATGCCTGCCCGATGAAGGAACAGTGCTGTCCCAACACCGAGATCCGCAAGGTCACGCGCAGCGTGTACGAGCCGGCGCGGGATGTTGCTCGCGCGATCAGGAAGACGCCGGCCTATCGACGAACACGAAGGCAGAGAAAGCAGGTCGAGATGCTCTTTGCCCACATGAAGCGCATCCTGAAGGTGGACCGCTTGCGATTACGCGGCATGAGTGGTGCTCAGGACGAGTTCCTGCTCACCGCGACGGCACAGAACTTAAGACGCATGGCGAAATGCCTAGGGACAGGTCCGCCCAAAATCAGCCAAATGGCAGTAACTTGAGCGAAAATACCGAATAGAAAACAAAAAATCCGGCTACGCCGGATCAAAGAACTCGAATCGATGAAATCGCGACAACAATGGCGGCTTCAATAACGAGTTTTTCAACAGAATCGGCCGAGAGCAGAGATTTTCTTGGCGTCAGTTTGAGCGGCAGCTTGCTGCAACAGCGGCCGCTAACGACCGACGATACCGCGGTAACGCGATCGACCGGCAGCAATGGTTTCCTTAGCTGTCCCTCGGTCGAACTGTTGTAAACCGTCAGCCTCTGACCCGCAGCGGACAATTCCCCTTCTTTGATTTGGGAAACTGCAATGTCTAACCCCACAGAAACGGGCAAAGCCGAAACAGAAAGACAGGAGGAGGCCGCGGAGCAACAGCCGAGAGCGGCAAACTCTGATGGCTGCGTTTGGCGCTTAGGAGGACTTATTTCATTTATTGCTGGGATTATTTTTTTGTCGCCAATCTTGTCGAGCGGTTCGATAACGATATCGTCAGACGATTCACCAAAGCTGATACTCTTGGGGTTTGGCCTCGTGCTGGCTGGCATTGTCGCCATGATATTTGGCCGATCGAGTCAATTTCTCCGCTTCTTCTGGTGGTAAGCAGTCGATCAGCTTGCTTTGAGCTACCGTAATCCAGCAGCCGCATCTGATCGTACTGAGCCATTCGCCTGGAATTGCTAGAATCTTCTCCTGTTGACCCGTTACGGACCTTGACCGCGAAGGCTGCTGTCGGGAGAGCGGTGAGAGGTGCTATGTGGATTTTGATCGACTAAATCGCTGGCTCACGCTCGGTGCGAATATTGGCGTGTTGATCGGCATCGTGTTTCTGGCGGTGGAAATTCGCCAGAGTACCAAAGTCGCCCGGGCCGAGATGACCAAGGATCTTTACCTTGCATCGCGAACGGCAATCATGGACATCGCATCAGATGATTCGTTGGCGAGAATCTCCGCAGAGATTCGCCAGTTTGAGAATGAAGACGTGATGCGTCGGAATATGTTCTATCAGTCGTTCTTCCGTCTATATGAGCTTCAACATAATTTATATAGCCAAGGCCTACTCGATGATGACATTGCACGTTCTTACGCGCTGATAATTCAAATGTGGGCAAGAACCATCTATTTCCGAGACTACTGGGACAGACACCGTGGCGAGTTTAATGAGTCATTTGCAACGTACGTAGATGAGCAGATTAGATTGGTGAAAACTGCTCAGTAACGTCCGCAGCCGACTCCAGCCACTCATCTGGTTGTATACTCGATAGCCGGTCATGATCCGAAGCGTTCGCTGGGCCAAATAGCACTCGCGAAGAAAAAGTAGCGTAGATGAACTGGGAAGCAATAGTCGCAATAGTCGAGATAGTCGGCCTGCTGGCTGTTGTCATTTCGCTAATCTATTTGGCGGTCCAGGTACGTCAAAACTCCGAATTAATTGAGCAAAATACTATCGTTGCCCGGTCTTCGATGGTGCACGATACCTCCGTATTCTATGTGCGGTTTTTCGAGCTGATTGCAGAGAACAGTGACCTGGCTGAAATCTATCGAAAGGGCCTGACAGGAGAGTCACTCGACCCCGACGAGGTAACTCGATTCGAAGCGTTATTGGAGGTTTTTTTCACCAGTCTTGAGGATCAAGACCACCAATATAAATCAGGACTGTACTTCGAGGAGGATGACGACACTGACCTGGTCGAGTACATGGCACCAACCTTCCGAGAGATGCTTTCGTCTCGATACGGTAGTGAGTGGTGGGATAGGATCGGCAAGGACAGATCGACACCCAGTTTCTATCAAAAGATTCAGTCGATTCGGGTTGGGTGGTAACACGAGGCCAGTCGCGAATCCCAGTCGCATTCTCCAGTCTGAACGACTACTGATGGCCGTAAGCTACCTGTTTGAGATCGAGGAATCCCCTTGATCGAGCGACTGCTTTCGGCGAGAGCAGTCTCGCCGTACCGACGTTGCGCCCAAGGCCCCGTCGTCAGCTGAAACGCCAATTGGAATCAGTCTTATCCACCGCGCGGTGGATTACCTCGAATCTACTTCAAGTTTCGCAGATAGCGAGTTACCGCGGTAACGCGAAGGGCAAATATACCTTGCTAAGCCGCCGCCCGGTTGAACTGTTGCAAGCCGACAGCCTCTGATCCGAAGGCGACGTTTCCGCCACAAAAGCAGACATTCGCCACTTGATGTAACTTACATTGTAGTTACAGAGTAAGTATGGTTCAGATCACCTTTGAATGGAACGCTCGCAAAGCTGCGGAGAAGAAAAAGCTCCAGATGAAACGGGGCAGCTAATGGCCAAGAGCAGAATTCAGCTTGGGTCGAGTCATGATTTCTGCTCGTGACCCTCAACAGAAAGTTATCAATCGCGGTCGTCCGAAAAAACAACAATGCAAAAGCGTATGACTCGCAGCAAATTCTTCCTGAGCATGTCTTCGATTTTCCTGGCCGTTGCGTTGATCGGCTTTTCTCGAAGTTTCTATCTTCGCAGTTACTTTGATTTTCCCGAGCTACCGATGCACTTGTACGTGCATGGAGCCGCCCTAACCGCGTGGTTCGTTTTGGCATTCATCCAGCCGTGGCTGATCAAGTTTCGCCTTACGGATGCACACCGAAAACTTGGGTACTTCGGCATTTTTTTTGCGGTTTGCGTTGTCGCCAGTGGAATTTGGACCTTGTTTATGCGCGACGCTTTGGAAATCGACGAATTCCCAAACCGCGCCGTCGGCAATATTGCAGCGCTGCTGATGTTCTCAATATGTTTCACACTGGGCGTCATATTTCGTCGCCAATCAGCAGTACACAAGCGACTCATGTTGATCGCATCAATTCCGCTCCTGGCACCGGCGTTGGATCGTCTCGCAAGAATTCCAGTGTTTTACGATATTCTCGGGCCGCTGCTTTCCTGGTTCCCGGCCCCAACGGAAATTGCATTTGCGACGCTGGCCTTCCTAACGATGCTCTTGAGCGTAGTTATCAATGATCTGATCTCGGAACGACGATTACTGCCCGGGACCTATTGGGGATTGGGTTCGATATTCATAATCACGCCTGCTGCCACTTACGCGATCATCAGTTCGGGCGCTTGGGTGACATTTGTACGTTGGGTTGCACAGGCTTGATGCAGCTTAATGAAGCCTAGGGGAGTTCCAATGTATGCATCGCACATTTTTCGGGTGTCTTGGCTGATTTTCCTGGTGTCCGGGACCGTTGCTGCCGAGGATAAATTTACGTGGCCCGATGGCCAGGAGATGGCGATAAGTCTTTCATATGATGATGCCATCGATTCGCAGCTGGATAATGCAATTCCAGCGCTGAACAAGCATGGCTTTGTCGCGTCGTTCTATCTCACACTCGCTTCGCCAACCGTGCATAGACGTCTGACTGAGTGGCGGGCAGCTGCTGAGCTAGGGCACGAATTAGGCAATCACACGATCTACCATCCATGTAGCGCGGCTTTGCCCGACAGGGACTGGGTGCCCAGTTACTACAACATAGACGATTACATGATCGAGGAAATCGTCCATGAAATCACTGTTGCCAATAGTTTCCTACACGCAATTGACGGGCGAACCGAGCGCACGCTGACAGTGCCTTGCGGTGACATTATGGCCAGCGACGGAAGTTATATTCCCGCTGTGAGAAAATTGTTTGTCGCGATAAAGGGCTTTGAGTCCCATGACCCGACCTTCGCGACAATTTGGGGGCCGGTGCAGGTCACGGGCGCGGAACTCATTAGCCGAGTGGAAGCCGAGGCAGCCAAAGGCACCAAGCTCTACAATATTATTTTCCACGGCATCGGTGGCGACCATCTGACCGTGTCAGCAGAGGCGCATGAGCAGCTATTGCAATACCTCGCAGAAAACCGGAAAAGATTCTGGGTTGATTCTTATATCAACATCATGAAATACGCTACTGAAAATACAGAGAGAGACAAGGTGATGGACGCCGACAAGATTGACCGATAACTACCGCTTGTTAAGAAACGCCGCGACGATCAACAACACCGGCAGAACCACCAGCGTTGCCAACGACACCGTCACCCCGGGATTGGCAAATGTCAGCGACGAACCCGGGAACATCTCAGCGCCCTTGAAGAACAACAGGAAATGAATAACAAGCGCTGCGGCCGAACCGGTCCAGACCAGCGCCACGGGCACCTTGCGGAACAGCACACCGAGCAGCAGCGGTGGGGCCGCTGCAGCCGTTAATCCATACACCCCTGTCTGCCCGAAGATGCCGAGCAGCCTGGGCGGTTGCAGATTAATCAGGAATGCCGCGACGGCAATCACAACCAGCACGATGTGGCTGACCTTGAGCGCGAACGCCATCTGCTCTTCTTCACTGTGGTGCGCGCGACGTTCGGCAAGATTGAGTACGAGGTCGTTCGCCGTGATCGTCGACATCGATACGAGCAGGCCATCGAGTGTCGACATGGCTGCCGCAAGCAAGACGACACCCACGATCGTGAACACCCAGGGCGGGAACATCGTCGCAAGGTACTTCGTCATGACGAGGTCCTGCCGGAACGCTCCGGTATCACCATCAATCAGCGCTTCGGGCGGCACAGCAAGGTGCGAGAAGAAACCGACGAGTGCGAGCATCTGGAACAGCAGGAAGATAACCGCGAAGACGATCAGGTAGTGCTTCACCGCGCGATCGTCTTTGACGTACAGCGCCTTGGTCAGGATATGCGGCTGGCAGACGACAATGGCGCCGACAACGAAACCAGCCACGTAAATCGAGAAGACATCGTTAAACAAAGCACCGCTGGGATTCACCGCAGCAACGAGCCCCGGATCCTTGGCGCGCAGCGCATCGACAACTGATCCAGGCTCTTGCAGCGCCAGCCAGACGCAGGAACCGAGGACCAGAATTGTCACGAGCACCATCAGGCTGCCCTGCAGCATGTTGGTCAGAACATGCGCATAGGTGCCACCGATGAACACGTAGCCGGTCACGAACACGAGCGTGATGGTCAATGCGACGACATTGGAAATGCCAAGCAGGTTCTGCATGACGATCGAGATGCCGCCGACCAAGAGGACAACGAACGCAAACGACAATAGGTTCAGGACGGAAAAGAACAGAGCAAAACCCGGCGACTCGTAACGCTTGCCGATCCAGTCGGGAATAGTGAGCGCGCTTACTTCGGCGCCAATGCGCCGGAACTGGAATGACAGCACCGTAAGCATCGACAAAAAGCCGATGCCGACGCCGATCGTCATGTGGAAGAACGCACCCCAGCCATCAACATAGACAAACCCGGGGTTAATGATGAACGTCGAAGCGGATGAGACGCTGGCCGCGAGAGTGATGCCCACGATGACGGGATGCATGGCACGATCGCCAATCGCGAAACTGCTGAAGCCCGAAGTCTTGCGAAAACCGCGATAACCGAGCCAGGCGGTCCCGACCAGGTAAACCAGGAACAGGACCCAGGCGAAGCTCAAAGTGTCTTACCGGCCAGCAGGTCGAGCGTCGCCTTGACGACGCGCATCTGCGCACCGTCCTTGGTGGCGAAATTGTCGTCTGTGTAACCCCACCAGTCCCAGCAACCCATCGGGTTCATTGGCGCAATCCTGCTGCTGTCGACTTGCGGGTACAGCACGACCAGCTTATTCGTCTCGGCCCATTCGTTGTAGCCAGTCAGAGTCGCGAACGCATCACCGACATACGCGGTCGACTGCTGGCAGCCATGGAATGCGACATGCAAGCCACACTCCTCGCCAGCCGCGCATGCCGCCGGCACATAGACCAGCGCATTCTCGAGCATGGTCGCATCGGCCGCGCCTGGTTGTGGCACTTCGATCAGGGCGCCATCTGCCGAACCGCGAGGAGCCAGGTCACCGTGTAGCGTTCTCAACGCCTCGCCCGCGGCGTCGTAGTCACAGGCATTGATGAACGGCGTCTCGAATGAGTCACAGGGCACGCCAGAGGCGAGCGTCGGAAATCCATGCAATGCGGCAACGTCGTCAACCACAACAGACTCGACAGCAGCAATCTCGCGGTAGAAATCAGCGGTTCCGCGAGTCAGGTCGCTGTGTATGACAGCGTCGTTCTTGCCATGGAACACCCAGACCGGATCGTCGGCGAGATTCGTGAGGGCATCGATCGTGCCAACGGCTTCGGCGGCGCGCGCGTACTCGACCAGTGCCGGCAGATTGAGATCGCCGCCCTTCATGCAGGCATCCAGTCCCTTGGACAGGCTGGCTTCGGAGCAGTAGTAAAGGCCGCCCGCAAGCAATGCGGCGCCGTGCACGAATCCGGAATGAGCGACGTGCATCTGCGTCGCCATCATCGCGCCCGATGAGGCCCCGGAAACGGTAATCCGTGACGCATCGATGTTGTAAGACGGCACATCGACAACAGCCGGTTCTTCCGCGCCACAACCGGCAACGAAGATTGCTATCGCGCTTAGTGCGACGATCCTCACACACGCTCCAGGAACGCGTCGATTGCAGCAATTGACTCCGGCTCGTCGAGCAACGGCACGTGACCGCGGTTCGTCACGGGGACGACGTTGAGATCCGGTTTGCGTTCGACCATCTTTGCGATGATGTCTTCGGTCAGGATGTCGGACATCACACCCCACAGCAGCGTCACCGGTTTGTCGCCGAAACTCTCAAAGAGTGCCCACGGGTCGCCTTTCTGCGGACCAACCTGGCGCACGGCCTCGCCGATGTTGTTGTCGATATCGAGGCGCGGCACACCGTTTTCATCTTCGCGGTAGGCGCGCCAGGCCATCTTCTGCCAGTCTGCGTCGGATAAACCGGGCAACCAGTCACCGTAAATCGTCCTCGTTTGTTCGACGGCTTCGTCCCAGCTGCTAACAGGTGGAATGCGGCCTGTGTATTCCTGCACACGCGCGACGCCCGCAGGATTGATCTCGGGACCTATGTCATTCATAACTGCGCCCGCAACGCGATCGCTCTGCGTTGCCGACATCACCATCGCGCACAAGCCGCCGAGCGACGTGCCGATGACCGCGATCTTCTCGATGCCGAGGTGGTCCAGCAGAGTCCATACGTCGTTGACGTAAGTCAGCGGGTGGTAGTTCTGCCACTCGGGATCGTGCTCGGAAAAACCGCGTCCCCGAAAATCAGTGGTAATCACGCGGCGCCGGTCCGAAAGACAACTGGCGAGGTCTTCAAAGTCGCGGTTGTTACGCGTGAGTCCCGGTAAACAGATGATCGGCGTTCCCGGATTGTCGGAGCCGAAATCGCGGTAGTAAAGTTTCAGCCCGTCGCTGCTCTTGTAGAAGGCACCGTTGTCATCCACGTTCATGAAAGAATCCCAGCATAGATATCACGAAGTTCGCGCTTGAGTATCTTGCCATTCGGATTGCGAGGCAATTCCTCGACGAACACGGTCATCGCAATGCGCTGTTGTTTACCAACGCGTCCATTGACCCAGCCAGTGAGCATCTCGGCATTGGCGTCTGCGCCCTCAGTCGGTACGACGACAGCAATCGGCGTCTCGCCCCACTTCTCGTGTGGCACGCCGATAACGGCAACTTCGCTGACAGCGTCGTGCTCGAGCAACGCGGTCTCGATGTCGGCCGGATAGATATTCTGGCCACCCGAAATAATCATGTCTTTCTTGCGATCGACGAGATACAGGAAGCCGTCCTCATCGAAACGCCCGATATCGCCGGTGCGCAGCCAGCGCTGCCCGTTCGGATGCGTCCAGGTTGCTTCCTCATTCGCTGCATTGTTCGCGTGGTAACCGGCCATCATGAAGCGACAGTGGCCGACGATCTCGCCGGCTTCGCCAACCGGTAACATCTCGTCGTCGCTGCCGAGTATCGCGAGTTGCTGCCCGGGACAAGGCTGGCCGACCGAGGCCGTCTTGGTGCGCAGGTCTTCGGGTGACAGGATTGTGACCAGCCCTTCCGTCAGCCCATACAGTTCGATGAACTGGCCGGGCCAGCGGTCCGCCAGCTCCTGCTTGAGGCCGACGGAAAGCGGCGATCCGCAACACATGCAGGCGTCCAGACTCGACAGGTCGAACTTGTCGAACTCCGGGTGCTCGAGCAGTTTCTGGAATTGCAGCGGCACCATCGTGGCGTGCGTGGCGCGGTGCTTCCCAATGGTCGCGAGGCAGTCGTCGACGTCAAAGCGACGCGACACAACCAACGTGCCGCCCGCGAAAAACGTAGCGAGCATGCCGACCCACACAATGTTCGAAAACAGGCCGAGGTTACACAGAGTTCGGGCTCCGGCGTGGTAACGCAGTGCGACAGCCATGTCGCTGCCCCAGGCTTCGCGGCATGCATGGTCGTGGACGATGCCCTTGGGCAGCCCGGTCGTGCCGGAGCTGTAGATGATGTTGCACTCGTCGGACGGCGCGATATCGATGGCGGGCGCTGCGCTGTCTGCTTGGTCTCGCATGTCCGCGTAGTTGAGCCAGCCGTCCATTTGCACATCGGGTGCAATGAAACGACCGTTCAGCTGCGCCGCAACCCGCTCTCGCAACTGCTCGACACGATGCACATGCTCGCCGGATGCAACTAGAGCTTTGGCTTCGGAGTTAGCGATCATGCCGGCGACGGCTTCGTCGGTGATCGAAACATTGAGCGGTACGGCGACGAGGCCTGCCCGGATGATGCCGAACATCGCCTCAACCATCTCGTAGCTGTTCTTCATCAGAACGACGACGCGATCGCCCTTCTGCAGGCCGCTGTCGAGCAGCGCGTTCGCGAATTTCGCGGTGCCGTCGCCGAACGCCTGCCAGCTGATTTCGTCGTCATCGATCAGCACCGCGGGCTTGCTACCGAGGTACTCGGTATTCATCGTGATGATGTCGGGAATCAACAGGGGCTGCGGCGAAAACCACGCCATATCGGGCATCCACAGAAATTCAACGAGCGTTGAATGGTAGTTGAACGATTGTTGAAATTCAAATGAGCCTCGGTTAGCGTGCATCGATGGCAAAAGAACAACACCCGACACGCGAGCGCATTCTCGACGCCGCCGAAGAGCTTTTCGCACAACGTGGCTTCGAAGGCGTATCGGTTCGCCAGATAATGACCAGGGCCGAAGCTGACGTTTCGCTCGCCTACTATCACTTCAAATCCAAGCGCGACCTGTTCGACCAGGTGATGCTGCGCCATGCCGACCACCTCAATGAGATTCGCCTGAAAGCGCTCGAGGACGTCGAGGAGCGCCACCCGGACGATGAGCCGACGGTCGAGGAAATCATTGGTGCGTTTACCCGACCCTTGCTTGAGCTGCTGGCCGAAGATCACGACAAGTGGAGTCACTACTTCCAGCTGATCGCCCAGATCAACAACTCGCCCGAACGCGGCGGCGAGCTGATGTCGCGTTACTTCGACCCGCTCGTATTGCGCTTTATCGAAGCGCTCAAGAAGGCGCTGCCCGACACCAACCCGGCCGACCTCTACTGGAGTTATCACTTCCTGTCCGGCGCACTGACGCTGACGTTTGCGGAAACAGGTCGGATCGACAACCTGTCCGGCGGTGCGTACAAGTCGACCGACATCGCCGCCGTCAACGAGCGCATGCCCGAGTTTCTCGCAGCCGGCTTCCGAGCACTCTGTACACCAAAACCCTGAGTCCATCCCAGGGCTTGTTTTTCAACGTTCGTTGAATTAGCCTGTATTCAACGTTCGTTGAAAAAGCGGGCCTTCCAATACGTTGCTCGAGGGGGAATACATAATGGGATCAGATAATTACAAAGGCTTCGCGGCATCAGCGTCGTTGGCGGTCTGCGTTGGGTTAAGCCTCATGGCGATGCCCGCAGACGCGCAAGATGGTGCAGATGTGCTCGAAGAAATTACTGTCACAGCCCAGCGAAGAGAACAGAATATTCAGGATGTCCCAATGGCGGTCTCGGCCTTCACGAGTGACGATCTTGAGGTGCTACAGGCGGATAATCTCGACTCGCTGCAAGGCGCCGTGCCAAACCTGAATCTCGTGCGAGGTCGCGGCTCAAACTCAAGCGTTAACGCATTCATTCGCGGCGTAGGTCAACCTGACGCGTTGCAAACCTTTGATCCGGCGGTGGGAATCTACCTGGACGATGTCTATATGGCTCGTATTCAGGGATCACTTTTCAAGCTCTACGATATCGAGCGCATCGAGGTTCTGCGCGGTCCGCAGGGCACACTGTACGGCAAGAACACACCGGGCGGGGCGATCAAGCTGGTCACAAAGGAACCGGGTGACGAGCTCACTGCGCGCGCCGGGCTCCTTGTCGGGGAATATGATCGCTATCAGATCAAGGGTTATGTTGGCGGACCGGTTTCAGACAACCTGAGCCTGTCGGCCAGCTTCCTCAGCGACAAACGCGACGGTTTTGTAACAGACCCCGCAACGGGCCTGGAATACAACGACGAAGACACACTTGTCGGACGCGTCAAGGCGAAGTGGGCTGTCAGCGATGCAGTCACTATTGACCTCGCGATCGATGGCACGAACGAGAGTGTCGAAAAAACACTGGGCAAAGCTGAAGATATTCTTGTTGCGGTAGACCTCGCTACAGGCCTTGTACCCTTACACATTCCGTCGAGCGGCGAGTGGGATCGTCGCACGCGCACATCGATGACGGATTTGCCCGGCCAGAATATTCGCGGCTCAGGAGGGCACATCGGCGTAACCTGGGATACGCCTACGGATGTTCGTTTCAGGTCCATTACCTCGCAACGCAAACTGGATCTGGATTTTTATATTGACATCGATGCAACCGAGTTCGAACTCGGCGATGTTTTTGTTGGTATCGAGCAAGACCAGTTCAGCCAGGAATTCCAGTTGCTGGGTGAACGGGCCAACCTGGACTGGATCCTGGGTGCATACTACCTGCGTGAAACTGCGGTGTCTGATCAGGCGGCCTGGGCCGATGATTTTCTACTCTTTGGCGGCATCCCGATTTCTTTCACACGGACCATCAACGATGATCTGAATACCGATAGCTATGCGATTTTTGGTCATGTCGACTATCGCATCGGGAATTGGACGTTCGGTGCCGGTGGGCGGTATACCAGGGAAGACAAAGAATACTTCCGCACCACCAGCACATTCAGCAACATACTTGGAAATGCCGACCCGGCGTTTGAATTCGTCGATTCAGGTTCATGGAACGCTTTCACACCGACACTGACTGTCGGCTACGCGGCAAGCGACTCGGTCAATCTCTACGGCAGAGTCGCCAAGGGTTTCAAGAGTGGCGGTTTCAATGGCCGCGCCAACAGCGCACCCGATGTCAGCGCATTTGACCCGGAGACAGTCTGGACAGCCGAGATCGGCGCTAAAACAACGATGGCCAACGGCAAACTGCAGGCGAACTATGCTGTCTTCGCCAGCAAGTATGAAGACTTCCAGGCGCGTGTATCGGTTGGAGACGGAATCGATTTCAGATTCCCGGTGCTGAATGCTGCGGAACTCGACATCGCCGGCGCAGAAATTGAGACGGTCTGGCTCCCCACTGAGACGTTGCAGTTCTCCGCACAAATTGGATATCTGGATTCAAAGTACGGCAAAGGTGGATTCTCCGGCTCCGACGGGGTTCCGGACGAACCCGCCTTTTCGCCAGAATGGACGGCTCGGCTCGCCGCATTGATGTCGTTTGATATAGGTAGTGGTCAACTCAATCTGGCTGCTGATGCGAGCTACCGTGATGCCATGTGGTTGAGCGTCGAGAATGTTACACCGTTGAGCGAGAGCGACTACTGGTTATTGAATGCAATGGTTCAATACCGTAGTGAAAGCGGGCGCTGGGGGGTAACCGCCGGCCTCAAGAACGCGACAGACGAGGTCTATAGGGTTGAGGGCCAGGAGTTCCGCAGCGTCGGCAATATTCAGACGGCCTACTATGGCAACCCGCGCACGTGGTCTCTGGGCGTCGAGTTCAACTACTAAATCGTTGCGCAACCAGTATTCAGGGCCGCCTCCTCCGAGGCGGCCTTTTTTTGCGGGGGCTCAGAGTCTCAGAAGATCCGCGTAAGCGAACAGGCCAGCGACGCCGCCGGTGTGCAGGAACACGATCTTCTGGCCCGTTTCGAATCGACCTTGTCGAACATAGTCGATCATGCCGGCGAGTGCCTTGCCACTGTAAACCGGATCGAACAGCAGGCCCTCGCGACGCGCGAGCATGAGTACGGCTTCGTTCATGCCGTCCGTGTATTCGCCGTAACCCGGGCCGATATAGTTGCAGTCGGCGACGATGTCATCACGCGCAACACAACCTGGCTTGTCGATGTACTCAGCGGTAGCGAGCGCCAGGTCGAAGACTTTCGATTCCTGTGCATCCTGCGGGATGTTTACGCCGATGCCGAGTACGGGCAGATCTTCGCCGCTGGCACGCAGACCAGTTACGAAACCGGCATGCGTACCGGCGCTGCCGGATGCCAAAACAACATGATCGAACCTGACGTCCTGCTCCTCGCACTGGCGCATTAGTTCCTCAGCGCAACCGACGTAGCCGAGCGCGCCGACAGGGTTCGAAGCGCCACCCGGGATGATGTAAGGCGTGCCGCCGCTGGCTCGTATCTCGCCGGCAACTTCGTCCATGGCAGCGACCATGTCCGTACCCTTCTCGTAGTCACGCAGGTTGGCGCCGAAAACGCGATCAAGCAGGATGTTGCCCGATGTCAGGTACAAGTCGCTCGGGTCTTTGACGCGGTGTTCGAGTAACACCTCGCAGTGCATCCCGAGTCTCGCAGCTGCCGCCGCAGCCTGACGTACGTGATTGGATTGCACCGCGCCGCAAGTGACGATCGTATCGGCACCCTGCTCCACGGCTTCGCCCATGGAGAACTCGAGTTTGCGCGTCTTGTTACCGCCGGTTGCAAGGCCGGTGCAGTCATCGCGTTTGACCCAGATCTCGGGGCCATCTAGTTCCTCGGTCAGGCGCGGCAGGAACTCGAGCCGCGTAGGCAGGTGGGCGAGTGAAACCCGCGGAAATCCGGACAGCAGCATTGTTATTCCTTGTTATTAGCGCTGCCCCTACTGTACCCCAAGCCGATAGGTACTAAACACATTAGCGTTTCCTAAAGTAGCGTCGTATGCTGGGGACATGAGTTCGCATTGCTGTCATAGCGCCAAACCGGCAGAGACGATTCCGCCGCTGAACCGCCGCCTGTTGATCACGGGCAGTGTCTTTCTCGCCGTGCTCGGCTTGTCGTTCCTGCCCGCGCTGGCCGCGCTCAACGAGAGCATGTTCGAGTACCTGCGCATCGTTTGGTGGGCGGTGCTGCTCGGCCTCGTGCTCGGCGGCTTCATCGACTACTTCGTCCCGGACGGTTTTGTCGTGCGCCTGCTGGGCGGCCGCAGCAAGCTGACGCTTGTGAATGCGGTGCTCGCAGGCTTCCTGATGTCCGCGTGTTCGCACGGCATCCTGGCAATCGCGATCCAGCTCTACAAGAAAGGCGCCAGCGTACCCGCAGTCATCACGTTCCTGCTCGCATCCCCGTGGGCCAACCTGCCGATGACGATTCTGCTTTTCGGTTTCTTCGGCATCAAGGCACTGCTGTTCGTTGGCGGCGCAATGGCAATTGCGCTGGTCACCGGCCTTATCTTCACGGTGCTCGACGAATTCAAGCTGATCGAGGGCCCGGCCAAGGACGTTGATGCCGAAGACGTCTCCTGGGAGCGCGTCACGAACTTCAACCTGCAGAAATCGGCCAAAGGCGTTGCGATAGGATTCGTCTCGCTGGCGAACATGGTGTTGTGGTGGATCCTGATCGGCATCCTGGCCGCAGCGTTGATCGGCGCGTTCGTGCCGGACCACTGGTTCATGCACTATCTCGGCCCGGACCTGTCCGGCATGCTGATCACCTTGCTCGTCGCGACAGTGCTCGAGGTCTGCAGTGAAGGCACGTCGCCAATCGCATTCGAAATCTTCAACAAGACCGCCGCGCTCGGCAATCCGTTCGTGTTCCTTATGGCAGGCGTTGCGACCGACTACACCGAGATCGGCTTGCTGTGGACCAATATCGGCAAGCGCACTGCCATCTGGCTCCCGATCGTCACGGTGCCGCAGATTCTCCTGCTCGGAATGTGGTTCAACTCGCTAAGTTGATTCGACTGGCTTGAGCGTGCCATCCGCAGCCAGTATGAGCTGCGACGACTCGAGGTCGACCTGGTTGCGGCCAGCGCGCTTGGAGCGATACAGCGCGCGGTCGGCGCGGCGCACCATATCGTCGAGCTCATTGTCCTTCTCCGAAATCGCGGCAACGCCGAAGCTCGAGGTCATCGGCAGGCCAATCGCCGTAAGCTCCATCGGCGTCGCGCCAATCTTGTCGCAGAGCTGGTCTGCCATCGCCATTGCGTCGCGAAGGTCTGTTCCCGGCAGCAGCAGTGCAAACTCCTCACCGCCGACGCGCGCCACGATGTCTTCATTGCGACGACCATCGAGCAGCACCCTCGCGAAGTGCGCGAGCGCGGTATCGCCCGCGGCGTGACCATACTTGTCATTGATGAACTTGAAGCGATCAATATCGGCCATGATCACGGAGAGCTGCGTGCCGTTGCGACGCGCGAGCGAAAAGGCGCGCTCGCCATAGTCGTTAAAGCCGCGACGGTTCAGGAGCCCGGTCAGCTGGTCGCGAATCGCGATGCTCTTCATTTCTTCGGACAGGTCGGACGCGAGCATGAAGACAACAAACATCGAGGTCGCGATATAGCCGGCCGGTAACGTAATGTAGAAATAGTCCATGTGCAGCGCCGCGTAGGAAGGATCGCCGCTGGCGCCCTGCATCAGTGACATGCCCGCGGCGATACCTTGCGAGACTGCGAACAGGACCATGCTCGTGGCCGTCGCCCATTCCGCAGGCCGCGAATGCTCGCGATGACGAATAATCATGAGCGCACACAGGAACAGCGTGGCACACACAGTTGCGGGGATGATCGCATGGCGCCAGCCAATGTGCGGCTGCACCACGGTCACCCACACGAGTGCGCCGAAGACGACCCCCGTAAACGGCCACAGATTACGCGGCAACAGCGTGCAGTTCGTGCGCTGGCAGTGACCTTTGACAGTCAGCGTAATCAGGATCATCGAGAATACATTCGCGACTAGCGAATAGACTTCGGGCGATGCGAACCAGGCGGCGCGCCAGTCGACGAACCATTGCGCGGTCGCCGCGGCATAGGCAATCGACCAGCTCAACGCATAAGGTTTTTCGCCGAGGTTCATCCATGCGAGAAAAAAGACGATCGACAGAGCGGCGCTCGTGAAGATCATCGAAACCAGTATGTAGGAGACCTGCGTTTCCATGCGTTGGTGTATTACCCCGGAACCCTGTAATTCGATTGTGCCGAGGACCGCGACAGTGTGAGTTGACGTGGCGCACAGAACGCGCGGGAAACGCAGCGTTGTTAGCAAGCGGTCATCAATTTCATTGCTATGTGGGCAGTATTTACCAGCGTTCGGACAAGAGTCGCGTAACTCCCTGTCAGCGCCGGACGGTCACGGATTTGATCTGCGCGAACACGCGGTCCCCTTCCCGGAGATTCAGCCGGGCGACCGAACGTTTCGTGACCTGTGCGAGCAGGTCCTGATTGCCGACGCCGAGGCGCACCAGGGCGCGAGCAGCGTCAACATCATTGACCTCTTCGACCGTCGCGCGCAGAACGTTCAGGATGGTTGTTTTCGCCGGACGCTCGAGCGTAATGCTGACGTCATTGGCAGCAATACGCAGACGCATCGGTTTTTTCCCCGTATCGATCGTTCCCGGAACCCAGATGTCGCCATCACCAAAGTCGAAGCGCGTCAGTCCGTCCTCATGATCGACCGGCGTTGCCCACAACACCACGCCCGCGTTCCTGCCGGTCAGCGACGCAACATCGGCGCGCGCAAGCACGTCGAACATACTTCCGCTGTCAGCAACATGGCCGTTCTCGAGAACGACGAGGTGATCGCACAGGCGGCTGATCTCTTCGATATCGTGACTGACATACACGACGGGCACGGCCAGTTCATCGTGCAGACGATCGAAGTACGGCAACAGCTCGTCCTTGCGGCGCCGATCCAGCGACGCCAGAGGTTCGTCCATGAGGACGAGATCGGGTGAGCGCATCAGTGCAGCGGCAATCGCAACGCGTTGCGCCTCTCCGCCCGACAAAGTTGCGACACTGCGATCGAGCAACTCGTCGAGCCTGAGCATATCGATAACCTGCTGGTTGTCGATTCGACCTGAGCTTGCACGTCGCGCGCCGTAGTCGATATTGCCGCGCACATCGAGGTGCGGAAAGAGCGTCGGCTGCTGGAACACGTAACCGATATTGCGCTGGTGCACGGGCAGACCACCTTCGCCCTCGAGGCCAGCAACACACCGCAGCAAAGTTGTTTTGCCGGAGCCCGATTCGCCGAACAAACCGGTAACGCCGACGTCGGGAATCTCGACGTCCACGTCGAGCACGAAGCGCTTGCGTTCGACCTTATGCCGCAAGCGGATCATTGACGGCTCCGGCGATGATTGATCGCGAACATGGCGAGCATCGCGACAAACGCGAAACCGATCAGGACGAGAGAGAGCTGGTGTGCCGCAACGTAATCCAGCATTTCCACGTGATCGTAGATCGCGATCGAAACCACCCGTGTTTCGCCCGGAATGTTGCCACCGACCATGAGGACGACGCCAAATTCGCCGAGGGTGTGCGCGAACGCAAGCACTGCGCCGCCAATGAAGCCACGCGCGGACAATGGCACGGCTACGGAGAAGAACGCATCGAGTCGTGATGCACCCAGGGTCCAGGCGCGCTCCAGCATCTGGCGCGGCAGCGCTTCGAACGCCGTCTGCATTGGTTGCACGGCAAATGGCAGGCTGTAGACGCAGGAGGCAATCACCAATCCGGTGAACGAAAACGTCAATGTGCTCCCGGTAAGCGATATCCACCAGCTACCGACAGCGCCCTCCGGCCCCAGCAGAATCAGCAGGTAAAAGCCGAGGACCGTTGGCGGCAGCACGATTGGCATGGCGACGACAGCCTGGACGAACGGTTTGGCCCGCGCGTCAGTGCGCGCCAACCACCACGCCAGCGGCGCGCCAAGCAAGAGCAGAACCAACGTCGTCACAAACGCCAGTTGCGCCGACAACCACAACGGACCGAACAGGCTCATTGCGGGGCTCCGTAGCCGTGCGCCTCGATGATGCTGCGCGCCTCGGGCGATTGCAGGAATCCAATGAATCGCAAGGCAGCGTCGCTCGCGCCATCGAGCAGCACCGCTTGCTGTTCGATGGCTTGATGCCGGGTTGCCGGCACTTCGTAGAGGCAGCTCGCCCTATCTGCCATCGGCCCCGATACTTGCGCGACGGGGATGATCGCGGCGACCGCGTTCCCGGTCACGGCAAAAGCACGCGCCTGCATCGCATTCGCTCCCTGCACCAGGCGCGACGGATTCCACGCGTCTATGGAGCGCAGGAAATCGCGAGCCGCCGCACCATAAGGTGCGGTATCCGGATTGGCGATCGCGACTCGCCCCGCTTTCTCATCGCGCAGTACTGCCAGGCAATCGTTCGCTTGTGATGACCAGACGACGAGGCGGCCGAAGGCATAAGTGAAGCGGGCGCCGCCTGGCACCAGTCCGCGCGCCTCCAGGCGTTCCGGGCGCAGCACGTCGGCTGCAAGAAATACCTCGAATGGGGCACCGCGAACGATCTGGGCGAACAGTTGCCCGGTCGAGCCGGTGCTGGGTACGGCCTCGATGCCAGTCTCGTCAGCGAAGACCGCGGCAATTTCGTCAAAGGTTTCTATGAAGTTACTGGCGACGGCGACGCGCAGTTTATCAGCGGCACCCGCGGTACCGAATACCAGCAACAGGACGCAGCATGCGCAGGCGCGCATTACGAACGTCAGCGCGCGGCAAGCTCCGCTTTCTTCTGGCGACGGAACTGGTGCAGAAGCGGCTCAGTATAGCCGTTCGGTTGTTCACAACCTTCGAACACCAGTGCGCACGCAGCCTGGAAAGCGATGCTTGAGGCAAAGTCGTCACTCATGCGTTCGTATGATGCATCAGCCTCATTCTGCCTGTCGACGACTTTGGCCATGCGCGTAAACGTGTCGAGCACCTGTTCCCTGGTCACGACACCATGCAGCAGCCAGTTCGCCATGTGCTGGCTCGAAATGCGCAGCGTGGCGCGGTCTTCCATGAGCCCGACGTCGTCGATGTCCGGGACCTTCGAGCACCCGACCCCCTGGTCGATCCAGCGTACGACGTAGCCGAGGATGCCCTGAGCGTTGTTATCGAGTTCGGCCTGTACTTCCTCTGCCGACAAACCGCCGACGTCCGCAAGCGGTGGCGTCAGGATGTCGTCGAGACTGGCCATATCGCGCCTGGCGAGCGCGGCCTGCCGCGCTCGAACATCCACTGCGTGGTAGTGCATCGCGTGCAGCGTCGCCGCAGTGGGTGACGGCACCCAGGCGCAGTTCGCGCCGGCTTCGGGATGGGCCTGTTTCGTATCGAGCATCTGCCGCATTTCGTCGGGTTTGGGCCACATGCCCTTGCCGATCTGCGCTTTGCCCGGCAGCCCGCAAGCGATGCCGACATCGACGTTGCGATCCTCGTAAGCAAGAATCCATGGCTCCGCCTTGATCGCTTCCTTGCGCATGACCGTGCCAGCCTGCATGCTCGTATGAATCTCATCGCCGGTACGATCGAGGAAACCGGTGTTGATGAACACAATGCGCTTGCGAACGGCGCGGATGCACTCGGCCAGATTCGTCGACGTGCGCCGCTCCTCGTCCATGACACCGACTTTCAGGGTATTCGGCTCGAGCTGGAACAGCTTTTCGACGCGACCGAACAAGGTGTCGGTGAATGCGACCTCGTGCGGGCCATGCATTTTAGGCTTGACGATATAAATGCTGCCGGAGCGGCTGTTGGCCTGCAGGTTGTCGCGACGCCGATCAGTCATCGAACATGCGGTCGTTACGACGGCGTCAAGAATCCCTTCGAAAACTTCATTGCCATCCGCATCGATGACCGCGTCAGTGCGCATCAGGTGACCGACATTGCGCACCAGCATCAGGCTGCGACCCGATAACGCGAACTCGTCCCCCTGCGGAGACGTGTACTGGCGATCGCGCTCCAGTGCACGCGTCATCATCTTACCGCCCTTGTCGAACGTCGCTTCAAGATCTGCCTGCATCAGGCCGAGCCAGTTCCGGTATACGCCGACCTTGTCGTCGGCATCCACGGCTGCGACGGAATCTTCGCAGTCCTGGATCGTCGTCAGCGCCGATTCGAGGATGACGTCGGCAAGATTGGCGGTGGCCTCTTTGCCGATTGGGTGTTCGGGATCGACGAGCAACTCGATGTGTAATCCGTGGTTGCGGAACAGGAACCGACAGCGCCCGCTCTCGCCATTGTGGCCCGCGAACTGTTCCGGCCTGACCAGCCCGACGGTTTCGCCACTGGCCAGCGAGGCGACGAATGTATCGCCCGCATCATCGTGATCGATCCCGTAAGCGTTGACGTCGGCATGACTGACACCATCGAGCGGCAGCGTGCCGTCGAGGAACTCCGTGGCGAAGCGAATGACCGCAGCACCGCGTGCCGGGTTGTACTTGCCCGCGCGTTCCCGGCCGTTGTCTTCGCTGATCGCGTCGGTGCCGTACAGCGCGTCATACAGGCTGCCCCAGCGCGCATTCGCCGCATTGATCGCGAAGCGCGCATTCGAAACAGGCACCACGAGCTGCGGCCCGGCAATGTTGGCGATCTCGGGGTCGACGTTCTCGGTCTCGACCGCGAACGAGTCGCCTTGCGGTACCAGGTAACCAATTTCCTTGAGAAAGCCGACATAGTCGTCGCGGTCCCACGGCTGGCCGTTGCGAGCGAGGTGGTAGTCATCGATCTGCTTCTGGATTTGGTCGCGCTTGGCCAGCAGGGCCTCGTTCAGCGGCGTCAGGTCGGTGATGATCGATTCGAGACCGGCCCAGAATACGTCGGGCCGCATGCCGATTGCCGGCAGCAGTTCGTCTTCGATAAATTGCGCAAAAACCGGCGCGACCTTAATCGTGCCGGGAATCTGTCGTTCCGTGGTGCCCATATCGTCACTTGTAGCTGAGTGCACGCGCATTACCTCGCGCCGGCCCTGTCGTGTCAATGGTTGCGGCGACTTTATTGTGTTTCTCGGGTGGTGCCACCATTCGTTCGTGGCGACGCTATACTAGCGTTCTGTGATATAAAATTTCACAATCTAAATTTTACAGTGTGAATTTCACACGGGACTGCACCATGACCGCACCCCAGGGCCTCCGGCGCAAAGCACATTTCCTTGGCACCAAGATCAAGAGCCTGCGCAAGCGCAACCGGTTAACGCTCGAAGACCTGTCGGTGCGCTGCGTGCAGATCGATGCCGAGGCCGGACCATCCGTCTCGTACCTGTCGATGATCGAAAACGGCAAACGTGTCCCTTCGGAACGCCTGCTCGAGATCATCGCCGAGATTTTTCAGAAGGACCCCAACTGGTTCTACGATGAATCGCTCGATGAGGAGGCGATCGATACGGCGCCGGCGGCAGCCGTCAGCGGTATGCCGCTCGAACCCGGTTTCCTGTTTTCCGAAGCGCTGCTGCAACTCGCAATCCCGGAGCTGCTCGCCCAGACCGGCACGACCGGGCGGCAGTTTGCGCACCTGCTGATTCGAGCGCACCAGGAAAAGAGCCACAATCGTTTTCCCGACCTGGAACGTGCCGCAGAAAGCGTCGGCAAGAAGCACTTCCCGATGCGTGTCGAGGACGTCTTTGCGATTGCCAGGAACCTCGGACTCGAGATTAACTGGTTCGATAATTCGGCCTTCAAGGACAAGGGTGACAGCACGCCGCCCATCAATATGCTGGTGCGATCGTTCTTCGACGCCCCCAATAAGATCTACCTGAATCGCTCACTCGAGGATAACCCCGCACGCCTCAAGTACGACCTCGCCAACCACATCGGCCACATGGTCTTGCATGATGGCGATGGCGCACGCGCGCCGCAGGTGTCGGGTGGTCGCATTACCGGTCGCCGCAGCGAAGCCGACTCGCTGAATGTCGACGCCAAGGACATCCTGTACGCGTGGCGTGATTTCGAGTGCAGCTACTTCGCAGCTGCGCTGCTGGCGCCAAAGACGCCATTCCGGCAGTTCCTCGCCCGCAACTCTTATGCCATCAACTCGGGCGACAAGGCCGAGCTGACCAACACGCTTGTGATGCGGCGCATGTCGGGCGTATCGCCCTACCCTTACTGGCATTACTTCGATGCCTACCCGCCGGGCCACTTGCGCGCCGTCTATCGCGGCAACGGCATTCCGCTGCCGTGGGGCAACATGCGCCTGGTTTCGGACCCGTGCCAGCACTGGGCAGTATTTCGCATGCTGAACACCCGCTCGGACCAGCCGTCGGCACAGATCTCCGTGTTGCGCTCAGGCGATGACAAGCGCCTGTATTGCTGTGAGTCGATTCGCAGCAAGGACGCGGCCGGCAACACCCACGTACTGTGCGCCGGCGTTGACCTGTCGCCCGCGCTGCAGGCGCAGGGGATCGACGCTGCCGAGACCATCGACAATATCGAGGCAAGCTGTAACCGCGGCGGCGGCTCGGCACCGATTCCAGCGGAGGCGCGCAAGCAACTGGAGAGCATCGGCAAGATCCTCAACATCGGCTGGATTGACGACGGAGCCCGCAAGGACGCCACGATCATCTGTCAGCGCAGCTCCAACTGCCCCCGCGACAAACACTGCCTTGGCGAGGCCCCGCCCAAGCTCAAGCCACAGATTGACCAGATTCGCGAGGCCGTAATCAGCGGTCAGTAAGCCTTTTCGCGACTTGCCGCATTAGGACCACGCGGCGCGGTGTACAGACAAGATGGCTGGCGGCAACGCCAGTACATTGCCCCCCATCGATTATTCATTGGGAGGCAGCAATGCTTGACCTGGCACGGAAACAAGACGACAGCGCGATCCTGCGAAATGACATCGCAGCGCGGCTGTACGACATCTTCAGCGCAGAGGATAGCGCGCTGGCATCGCTGGACCGCTGGACGCAACGACGCGTCATCGACGAGAACATGGCGAAGGTCTCGCTGGTACTCGAATCCGAGGATCCGGTTGAAACCTGTTACCAGAACCTGATCCGCGAGGTCGATACCGAGGCTGAATCGGGCGTCTTCCTGATCGGCACGGCCGGCTGCTCACGCGCACTACGAGACCTGGCAATGGATCCCGGCATCTCGGGAACGCTGAACGCGCACATGGACCAGGTAGCGCCGGTGCTGTTTCCCGATGAATTGACGCACTCGTACCGCGACATGGATCTCGTCTGGGTCACGATCAATGCACGCTACGACCGCGCCAGGATCGACGCCACGGTCTCTGAAATGATCATGGCGCACCTGCAGGAAGACGAAGCCGGTGTGCATGACATGACCGACGCACTCCGCTCGCTGATGTACTCGTTCCACGAGGACCTGGCGCGCCGTCTGTCGAACCTGCCGCTCATTCTCAACGACCGCGGCACGCGCGAGCTCGTGACGATGATTTCGGAACTTGCCGAACGCGCCGGCAGCTACGAGCAGCGCGTCAGTGAAATCACCGAGCGCGCCGGCACCGCGTGACGGCATCCTGAAAGAATCCCCCTAACTGATAGTCGTATCTATCAGAGCTTTGGGCGGGCCTCCGGGCCCGCCCCTTTTTTGACTTTTTATATTAGTTTTTTATAATATACAGGCTTCTGAGAGCAGATTACCGCCATGAACAAAGCAAACGTCACTGCATTCCACGATCAGGCCACCTTCACGATTACCTATGTGGTCAGCGATCCCGCAACCGGTCGCGCAGCCATCATCGATCCCGTGCTCGACTACGACGCGGCGTCCGGCCGCACATCCACGGCGTCTGCTGACGAAGTCATTGCGTACGTCAGGGACAACGATCTCGGCGTCGACTGGATCCTCGAAACGCATGTTCACGCCGACCACCTGAGCGGCGCGCCTTACCTGCGCGACCAGCTCGGCGGCAAGACGGCAATCGGTGCGAGTGTTACGACGGTCCAGGAAACCTTCAAAGGTGTCTTCAACATCAAGGACCTGGCGACTGATGGCAGTCAGTTCGACCACCTGTTTACCGACGGCGAAACCTTCAAGGTTGGCGAGATCGAGGCGCGCGTCATTGCGACGCCGGGGCACACCCCGGCTTGTATCACCTATGTCATCGGCGATTCTGCCTATGTCGGCGACACCTTGTTCATGCCCGACTTTGGCAGCGCGCGCACCGACTTCCCCGGCGGCAGCGCACCGCAGCTGTACGATTCGATCCAGAAGATCCTGTCCCTGCCCGACAACACGCGCCTGTTCATGTGTCATGACTACAAGGCACAGGGGCGGGACGAATTTGCGTGGGAAACCAGCGTCGCCGAGCAGCGCGCGGCAAATATCCACATCAGCGACAAGGTCTCGAAAGACGAGTTTGTCGAGATGCGCGAAAGCCGCGACAGCCAGCTCGGCATGCCGAAGCTGATCCTGCCGTCGCTGCAGGTGAACCTGCGCGCCGGCCACCTGCCCGATCCCGAAGATAACGATATTCGCTATCTGAAGATTCCGCTCGACGCGGTCTGATTCGGCAGCAAGTCGATGGATCTCCTGCTGGCGGTGCCCGGCGCGCTTGCGATCGGCCTTAGTTTGGGCCTGCTCGGCTCGGGCGGGTCGATCCTGACGGTGCCGGTGCTCGTATACCTTATCGGTCAGGACGAGAAACTGGCGATCGCGGGCTCACTGTTCATCGTCGGCAGCATCGCTCTTGCGGGCGGGCTTCAATTTGTACGCGCCGGCTTCATTCAGTGGCGCAGCGTCCTCATGTTCGGCGTACCGGGTATGCTCGGGACGTACCTCGGCGCACTGGCTTCGGTGTGGGTCTCCGGCGTCATGCAACTGGCATTGTTTGCGCTGGTCATGCTGGGCGCGTCGTGGCTGATGCTGCGGCCGCTCGCTCTTGTCCCTGCGGATCGCCAGGTTCGCGCCGCATGGAAGATCGCTGCGGATGGCCTCGTCGTGGGCGTCATTACAGGACTCGTCGGCGTTGGCGGTGGCTTCCTGATTGTTCCGGCACTCGTGCTTCTTGGCGGCCTGTCGATGCACCAGGCCGTGGCGACAAGCCTGGTCATCATTGCCCTGAAGTCGTACAGCGGCTTCTGGAAATATCTCGACGTGCTCGAGCAACAGTCGCTCGAACTCGATTGGCGAACGCTGTTCATCGTGACTGCCCTCGGCATCGCGGGCAGCGTAGCCGGAAGTAAACTCGCGCGGCGCCTGCCGCAGGATAAACTCAAACGCTGGTTCGGTTACTTTTTGATCGTGATGGGAGTCTTCATTCTCGCGCGAACCGGCCCGGCAGCATTAGGATTGTAAGAATGAGTATTTACCAGATGAGCGAGGCCGTGGCGGTCTCGGGACAGATCCAACCGGAGCATGTGGCGCAACTGGCCGAGCACGGATTCAAAGCGATTATTTGCAATCGACCGGACGGTGAAGAATTCGGTCAGCCGCCAGCCGCGGACATTGCGCAGGCCTGTGAAGCACAGGATATTGCATTCCATTACATCCCCGTTGACAAGAGCGGGCTGACGATGGAAATGGTCGAGAGCTTTCGCGATGCCGTCGCCGCCAGCGACGGTCCCGTCTTCGCTTATTGCCGTTCGGGACAGCGCTCGTCCGTGTTGTGGCAGGCGAGCGGTTCGCCCTAATCTTCCGCCATTACTTTCTGGCGAAAACGCTGCATTCCCGTGATCCAGCGGTCGTAGTCGGCCGTCTTGCGCTGCATGTAGGTCGTCACGTTCGGGTGCGTCAGGATCAGGAACTGGCCCGCATTGGCGCCGTCGATAATGGTGTGCGCCACCTCATCGGGCGACAGGATGCCGTCCAGCACCGCGGCGGCGAACCCGCCTTGCGGCTTGCCGGAGTCGCCTTCCGGACCCAGTAGTTTGGTCGCGACCGCCTGCGGACAAACCATGGAAACCTTGATACCGCGATCGCCATAGTCGATCGCGAGCGCCTCGGCGAAACCGACAGCCGCATGCTTGGTGACCGCGTAGGCCGCATCACCGATCTGGCTCAGCAAGCCGGCGGCGGATGCGATGTTGATGAGCCGACCGCCGCCCCGCCCGAGCATGCGCGGCACGACCGCGCGCGCCGCGTAGACGTGCGCCATGACGTTGACATTCCAGGAGACCTGCCACCGGTCGTCGATCGGCCGCAGTCCGCCCTCGACCGAGATCGCGCCGCTTGCGCCGTCGCCGAATGCGACGCCCGCATTCGAGACAAACAATTCGATCGGTCCGTGCTCGCTCTCAACCTTGTCGACCAGCGACGCAACAGCCTGCTCATCGCTGACATCGAGCGCCCAGCCAATCCCATTGATCTCGTTCGCGACCGCATTTGCAGCGGCTTCGTCGAGGTCGGCGACCACCACCGCCATTCCGTCTTGGTGCAAGCGCCGGCAAATTGCCTCACCGATGCCGTTGCCGCCGCCTGTCACTACTGCAATCGTCATAGCCTGTCCTTTAGTCCGTAGTACAACATGCCAAGCACCATGCCCGGATAACGCAGCAAAGAGCCGCCAGGGAATGTATGAATCGGCAAGCTGGAAAATGCGTCAAAACGTCCGGCAACGCCCGCGATCGCCTCGGCAATCACCTTGCCTGCGAAATTTGCCGTCGAAATGCCGTGACCCGAGTAGCCCTGGCCGAACCAGACGTTCGGTTCGAGGCGACCGAGGTGCGGCAGGCGATTTACGGTGACCGACAATGTGCCGCCCCATGCATAGTCGATCGCGACATCCTTGAGCTGTGGGAACAGCTTGAGCATGTAGGGCCGTACGAACTTCGCGATGTCCTTCGGGAAGCCGGGTCGATAGTTCTCGCCGCCACCGAAAATCAGGCGATGGTCGTCCGACATGCGAAAGTAGTTCACGACGAAACGTGTGTCGTGCACGCCGAAGCGCCCGCTGATGACTTCGCGCGCCCGCTCTTCACCAAGCGGTTCAGTCGCGATCATGAAGTTGTTGATCGGCATGATCTTGCCGGAGGAACGCGGCTCAAGATTGCCAAGATAGCCATTGCAGCCCAGCACGACATGCGTCGCCCTGACGCTACCCTTCGCCGTCGACACCACGGCTGGTTCTTCCCGCGTATAGCCGGTCACACGCGAGTTTTCGAAGATGCGCACACCCGCCTCGGTGGCCGCGCGGGCAAGACCGAGCGTGTAGTTGAGCGGATGCAGCGCCATGGCTTCCGGGTCGTAAAAGCCTTCGAGGAAGGTGTCCGTCGCACAGTACTCGTAGGTTTGTTCGCGGCTCAATGCCTGGCAGAACGGGTAGTCGTAGCGCTCGGTCAGCGCATCGGCGAGTTCCTGTGCCCAGCCGAGGTAACTTTTCTTGTGCACGCCGACGAGCTGGCCGTTCTGCAGGTCGCAATCGATCGAGTGCTTTTCGACGCGCATGCGAATTTCTTTCTTCGCGTCCTCGGCGAAACGCCAGAACTGGCGCGAGCGATCGATGCCGAACGCTTCTTCCATGTCGAGCGCTTCCATGCGCTGGCCGCTGCCGATCAAGCCGCCGCAACGACCCGACGCGCCGAAGCCAACGCGCTCGGCCTCGAGCACGACCACACTCATGCCTATCTCGGCAAGATTCAGCGCAGCGGACAGGCCGGTGAAGCCTGCGCCGATCACGCACACGTCCGCGACGAGCGATTCGTCGAGTTCGGGGCGGTCGGTGATGCCGTTAGCGGTTGCTACGTAGTAACTGTCCGGGTAGCCCGGACCATTGGGTGTTGCCATGTGTTCCTCTAAATCGCCGACAGCAGCTCGATCGGGCTGCCGTCGAAAAAGCGGTCCAGCCGCAGGGGCGTAATATCAACGCCCGTAGTCGCACCCGTCAACATCTGCGCTGCGGCTTTGCCGGCGCCGGGACCCAGCCCGAAGCCATGACCGCTGAAGCCCGTCGCAATGTGAAAGCCGGGTAATGCCTCCACCGCATCGATAACAGGCACGACGTCGGGCGTGGTCTCGACCATGCCGGCCCAACTTTCGACAATCGGTGTGTCCCGGAGCGCCGGGAACGTCTCGTCGAGATTGCGACGTATGCCGCGCACGACATTATCGCCGGGCTCGGGGTCGAGTACACGCGTGGTTTCGAATGGTGAAACGCTGTCGAGCGCCCAGCTTTTCGGCTGGCGCCATTCGGCGAAGAATTCGGGGCCGAAGGACAGGCGCAGGACCTTGAATTCCTTTTTCAGCGCCGGCAGGAATTTGCAGCCCCAACGTAGCGTCGACGGCGTCAGCGGGTGATGCAGGATCGTGCCATGCGCGACCGTGTAACCGCCGTCCTCGCGGCGGCGAATACCCAGTTTCTCGTCGAACAGGTTGCCGTTCAGCACATTCTCGCCGGGCGCGGTTCGCACCACTGTGCCGCGCACTTTCAATTGCGGCAGTGCAATGCCAAGCGAGCGACAAAACATCGACGACCACGCACCCGCCGCGCAAAGCACGGTGCCGGTCTTGATCACGCCATGCTCGGTTACCACCGCCGAGATGCGACCACCCTCGGTTTCGACACCGCGCACGGCACAGCTTTCGAGAATCGCGGCACCCTCACGCGCTGCCGCGCGTGCGAACGCAGGTGCTGCCTGTTGCGGTTCCGCTCGACCGTCGCTGGCCGTATGCACGGCGCCGGCCCAGTCAGTCGCGGCATCGGGCACGAACCGCTGCATTTCTTCCCGCGACAGGAGCTCGGAATCAATACCATACTCTTTGGCAACGGCCACCCAGTCCGCAAAAGCCGACAGGTCTTTTTCCTTGCGCGTCGCAAACGTGCAGCCGCCGCGCACGAAGCCAACGTCCTCGCCTGTTTCTTCCCTGAAGCTCTGCCAGGTATCGAGCGCGTCGAGCATCATCGGGATCTCGCGCACGTCCCGGCCCTGCACGCGCACCCAGCCCCAGTTGCGTCCCGATTGTTCGCCGGCGATGTGGCCCTTCTCGCACAGCGCAATGCTGATGCCTTGCCTTGCCAGGAACCACGCGGTCGAGACCCCCACGATGCCGCCACCGATGATCACGACGTCGGCACCGGCCGGGACGCGCTCCGGCGGGTTGAAAGGCTTGCGCCAGGTTGAGGAAACCTCGTTCATTGGGTGCATCCTACGTCATTCGCGATGTCCGCGATTCGTGACGCAGATCGTCTCAATTCCGTGCCAGCCCGCGTAGTCTGGAATCTCGTCACCAAAGACGGGTGGAATATGTCCAATCGCGTTTTGCTCGGACTCGCACTGGCCCTTGCGGCCGCGACGGCGCTTGCCGAAGCGCCGGACACGCTGCGTCCCGCCATCCGGATTGGGGACAGCGACTGGTCCTTGTTCCGCCCCGCCCCGACGCAACCCGCCACTTATGATATTGGCTACCTCATGGACGGACTGCGCTGCGACCGGCCCGGTTATGCATTGCGCTTCGAACCGAACGCCGCGTTCTCGCTGGACCTCCACATCTCGCCGATGACCGGCCGCGACGACTTCATCGGCCCCGTCTACGACATGGACATCGGCGCGACCCGGCTGGTTCTCTCGTTTAACTTCTAGCCATGCGATAGCCGGGCAGCGTAAGCTCCCGCGCATGTCGACTCACATCTATTTCGATCTCGATGGCACGCTGACAGACCCGTACGAGGGCATCACGAAGTGCATCCTGTATGCCCTCGACGAACTCGGCTTCCCGCATCCCGACGACGACTACCTGTACAGCTGTATCGGACCGCCACTCTGGGACACGTTTCCGGAACTGGTCGGCGAAGAACTGACGCGCAAGGCGGTTGATCTATATCGCGAACGCTTTACCGAGATTGGCTGGAGAGAGAACACGCTCTACGACGGCATTCACGACGCGCTCGAGGAAATCGCGTCGAATGGGTACACGTTGTTCGTCGCGACGGCCAAACCGCACATGCACGCGGCCCGCATCGTGCACCATTTCGGCATGGGCGAGTTCTTCCACAACGTTTACGGCAGCGAGCTCGATGGCACGCGCGGCAAAAAGACCGATCTTTTGCACTTCGCCATCGAGAAAAACCCCGGCGCGGATCGCCGCGTCATGATCGGCGACCGCAAACACGACCTGGTCGCGGCTGTGAACACCGGCATGACACCCATCGGCGTGGCGTGGGGTTACGGTTCCGACGAGGAACTTCTCGCCGCAGGCGCCGAGGCGATTGCGAAGACTCCGTCCGAATTGAGTGACCTGGTCACTTAGCTAGCTACCTGTGATTGCTCCCACTGTACCTCTGTGGGAGCCCGCCCAAACCTTGTGGGAGCCCGCCCAAACCTTGTGGGAGCCCGCCTTGCGGGCGACGATGCGGTTAGACCAAGACCAAGCGCAGCTCACGCACCGCCTTATAATAACTGCATGGCTCAAATGCGCCCCGGTGCCAAATTCCGGCTCTGGTCTCCGAAGTACACCAATCGACCAGACATCGAACCGCCAACATTGCTGAGGTTGGTCAGCGCCCTGTCGATACTGTCGGCGGTCGGTTTTTTGTTCTACAGCGTCGCTCGGGGGCTTGATCACACTGGCGCAACTGATACGACGGTACCTGGGGGTTACTACGTCGCCATCCTGCATTTCGTTCTGCCGGTAGGCATCTTCTACACAGTGGTTTCCAACAGTCCGTGGAGTCGGCCCGCGATCGCGCTGTATATGGTAATTCTCGGCGGCGCCACACTTGCCGGGCTTGGCGTTCTGGGCAACCTGAACCTGTCCGACGACTTGCGAGTCATTGTGACAATATTTGTCACTGCCGCCGTGTTTGCCTGGCTGTTCGCCAGCCCGCGTATGCGATTTTACTATGCGTCCCTGACCAACGCGGCGATTCCCGACGATCTGCAAGGTCGCGCTGAAGAGCTGAGCAGAAACTCACGCTTGAGTCGGCGGGCCCATGGGGTAGTCGAGTGGATTCTCGATAGCATGGAGACGATCGTCATGATCGGCTTCATCATTCTGTGTCTCTATATGTTCCTGACGACCTATGCCTGATTGTTGAGCGCCTTGCGCATCGTGGCGATATGCTCCGGCCCGGTCCTGCAACAACCACCGACAATTTTCGCGCCCGCCTCTACCCAACGCGCCCCCGCAGCTGCAAAGTCGAGTGGCGTTGCGGTGCCCGACCAGGTGTTGGAATCGGCATGCCACGTCTCGCCTGAATTCGGATAGGCGATTACGGCTTTGTTCGGAACGGCCTCGCAAATTCTGCAGATCAGCTCCGGCACATATTGCGGCGGCGTACAGTTCAGGCCAACTGCAGTTACCGTTGGATGATCGGCGAACACCGCAACAGCCTGTTCGACCTGTGTGCCGTCGCTAATGTGTTCTCCGTCCCTGCACGAGAAACTCACCCATGCTGGCATCCTGCAATCTGCAAGCAGCTCAGCAAGAACGCTTGCTTCCTGGGTCGACGGCACCGTCTCAAGCGCCAGAACATCAGCGCCACTTGCATCAAACAGGTGCAATCGCGGCTCATGAAATTCGCGCAGCGTTTCAGCTGAAACGCCATAGTCGCCGCGATACTCCGAACCGTCATGCAGCATCGCGCCGTACGGTCCGATACTCGCCGCAACGAGTGGCACGAAATCAGGAGACTCGGCGGCGACATATTCATCAACCGCCTGGCGCGCCAATGCCACCGACCTGATCATCAACGCATCGGCTTCGTCCGCAGACAAGCCGCGTTGCGCAAACCCTTCCCGACTCGCCTGGTAACTTGCCGTCGCGACGCACTCGGCGCCTGCGTCAAGAAACGCGCGCGTTGCATCAACAATCTGCTGCGGGTCTTCGATGAGAAGCGAGGCGGACCAGAGCGCATTACCGATATCACAACCCTGCGCTTCCAGTTGCGTGGCGAGTCCACCGTCGAGGATCAGCGGCACTTCCCGCGCAAGCGCCTCGCCGAATCGCGACACCGGTCAGAACCCGGCGACGCCGGTTGGCCACCCCGGGCTGTCGCCTGTCATCTGGCCATGCTCGTTCACATGGCGGATCGCCTCGTGCATGATCTCGAGGCCCTCGAGCAAGACCTGCTCATCCATGTTGAGCGCCGGGTACATGCGAATCGTCGTCTCCCGGTCGCTGATGGCCCAGACGCCATTCTCGAGCATGCGCGCGCGCACCGCGCGAGCGTACCACCAGTCTTTTTCGTCCTCGTTAGGACTCTCGAAACTGACGCCGAGCAAGAGGCCGTTACCGCGCACCTGGCGCACGATGTCGTACTGCTCCCACTCGGCCATAGCGTCAGCCGCCAACTTGCCAAGCCCGGCTGCATGCTCAACAACCTTGTCGCGCTCGTAGATCTCAAGCGTCTTGATGCCTGCTGCGCATCCGGCAGGGGTTCCCGCAAACGTCGAACCGGTCAGGAAGTGCTCTGCGTCACCGAGAATCTCATCCTTCGCAGCAATACCGGCACAGGGCGCAATACCGCCGGACAGGTTCTTACCGACAACGAGGATGTCGGGGATCACGTCGTAATGTTCGATCGCCCACATCTTGCCCGTGCGCCCCAGGCCGGTAAGAACTTCGTCCGCGATCATCAGCCAGTCGTTCTTGTCACAAATGTCGCGGATGCCCTTGAGGAAATTCGTCGGCGGAATCCAGTTACCGCCTTCAGCCAGTCCCGGCTCGACAAGAATGCCCGCAATGTTGTCGCGCGGCGCAATGACGTCGGGGATGTGGTTATCGAGATACCAGAGGCAGTAATCGACGTACTGTTCCTGGCTCATGCCCGCCGGGCGTTGGTCGCTGTACGGGTATGGCGCCTTGATCACGCCGCCGCCCCACGCCTCGAGGTAGCGGCCGACGCTCGAGTCGTAACCATCGAGCAGTTTCGCGCCGATGCTGACGCCGTGAAAACCGGCACCGAAGGTAATGATGTAACGGCGCTTGGTATGCGTCAGTGCGAGATGCACGGCTGCTTCCGCTGCCTCGGTGCCGGACACTTCATAGTTGAATCGCGGCAGCGCCTTGCCCGGCATGATCTCCGCGAGCATCTCGGCAAGGTCGTAGCGGAGCGGGTGATCGTAATGAAAGCCGTAGCGCCGGTGCGCGGCATCGACCGCTTCGATGATCTCAGGATGCGCGTTACCGATCGGGTTGGTCGCCCAGCCGTTCTGGAAATCGATGTAGCGATTGCCGTCGAGGTCCCAGATGAAATCGCCCTCGGCACGATCGATGACCACCTGGTTGGCCGTGCGAAAACCGCGGCGCCCGGCTTTCCGCATCTCTTCCTCGAAACGCAGGCCGTTCCGGAACAACGGGATGCCGCGCTCGAGCACAGCACGAGTCTTCGGTCCGGGGAACTGTTTGCCCTTGTCCGCCACGTCAGTACGGTTGCGGCGGCGTCGCACTCCTGCGGGCCGGGAACCAGAAGGGCTTATCGACGACCTGCGCCTCGGCCATCATGCGATTCCAGTGCATCTCGCGCTGGTAGTAGATTTCGACCCAGACAGTATCGCCGGTCTTGCCATGCGGCGCCCGCACGGTGCCGAGCGCAATGTTCTTCTTGCACACGGGTGACCACATCGCGGACGTGATGAAACCGATGTTGTCCTTGTTACGCTTTTCCCTGGCAAAGATATAGGAGTTATGCGCGGGCTTGTTGCCCTCGATGTCGAGCTTGACCAGCTGCCAGTTGGAGCCGCGGCGTTTTTCTTCCGCGAGCGCGCGGCGCCCGTTGAAGTTGGGTTTCTTGAAATCGACGAGCCAGCCGAGGCCAAGTTCGAATGGCGATCGCGACCGCCCCGAGCGAACTGTCTCATCCGCGGGCAGGAACTCCTGGAAGGCCGCGATGTAGCCCGCCTCGACGCGTGACATTTCGAGCGCGTGCGTACCAATCGCGCGTATACCATGAATCTTGCCGGCCTCGAACAGCGCATCCCATAAGGCCAACGCCTTGCCCGGTTCGATCCAGAGTTCGTAACCCAGATCACCGGTGAAGCCCGTGCGCGAGATCATAAGCTCGGCACCCTCGAAATCCGTGTGCATCAGGCCAAAGGGTTTGAGATCACCGAGCCCTGCGAAGCCGAGCTTCTCGAGCACGGTGTAGCAAGTCGGACCCTGCACCGCGAGTGCGGCGATTTCTTCCGTTTCGTGGCGCACATCGACATCGAAGCCAAGTGTCGCCTGTTGCAGCCACGCGAAGTGACGCTCCTGCGAACAGAGTCGATACTCGCCCTCGCGCAGGTGGAAGATCGTGCCGTCGTCGAGGACCTGGCCCTGCCCGTCGCACCATACAGCGTAAGCGACCCGCCCAGGCGCAACCTTCGCCATGTCGCGTGTCACCAGTCGATTCAGGTAGGCCTCAGCATCCGGTCCAGTGATCCGGTACTTCGTCATCGGCGTCAGGTCGAACACGGCCGTCGCGTTACGAATCGCGAAGTACTCCGTATCGCCACAGTACAGCTCGTTCGGCGTCGTGTAGCCCTTCCACTGGTGCCATTCGTTGACGGTATCGAGCGCTTTCAGCCGCGGGTAGAACGGCGACTCGAGACGTCCCTGGTGTACGGGTCCCGGCTTCATCGCGCGCTCTCCCGTTGCAGGATGGTCTTCGCCGCATTGCGACCCGCGGCACCGCTGACGCCACCGCCCGGATGGGTGCCGGCGCCACACAGGAACAAGCCATCGAGCGGCATCGCGTACTGCGCCGCGCTGCTGACCGGACGCACGAACAGGAACTGGTCGAGCGTGAGTTCAGCATGGTGCCAATGGCCGCCCGAAATATGGAATTCAGTTTCAATGTCGGCCGGCGTCAGCAGTTCGCTGGCTACGATGCGATGCTCGATATCAGGCGCGTACTTTGCGATCGTCGCGATGACCGTGGCCAGGAAGGCCTGTTTCGATTCTCTGTTCCAGCCACCCTTCAGTGCCCATGGCGCAAACTGCACGATCGCCGACATGACGTGCTTGCCGGTAGGCGCCAGTGTTTCATCGCGCACGCTGGGGAACGTCATTTCAATAACGGGCTCCGGCGAGTACTCGCCATACTTCGCCGGGTTGAACGCACGCTCGACATAGTGTTCGTCGCCTGCGATTACGATGCGGTGGCCGAAATCTCTCTTGTCGAGTCCCTTGATCGTTGGCAGGCCGTCGAGCGCAAGGTGCAGCTTCGCCGCATTGCCTTTCGCGCGCATATGATGAATGCGATTCACGAACGTCGTTTCGAAGTGGCGTGCGCCTACCAGCTCGTTGACCGTGCGTTTGGGATCGGCGTTCGAGACGACGAGGTAACTCAGGAACTGTTCGCCGTCTTCGGTTTCAACGCCACCAATACGGCCGTTATCGACAATGATGCGTTTGACCGGCGTGCCGGTTCGAATCGTCGCTCCTGCATTGCGCGCAACCTGCGCCAGTTCATTCGACACGGCGCCCATGCCGCCTTTCGGCATCGCCATGCGGCCATGGTTGCCCGCGAGACGATACAGGTAGGTCAGGAACGTGTTCGGTGAGCGAGGGCCAAGGTGCGTGCCAAGTACGGCGTCGAGCGACACCGCACCTCTGAGTAACGGGCTCGCAAAGCGCTCGGTCACCTCGTCGTGGATATTCATGCCAATCAGGCGCAGGAATTCGCGCATCTCGTCGCGACCAAGCAACCGGATATCGAGACCGAGCCGGGCGAGCATGAAGAGGTCGGCCTTGTCTGTTGTGCCAAGTCGCGGTGGGCGCTTGTTCAGAACCTTCCGCAACAGGTCGGAAAAGCGCGCGGTGCGTTTGTGGAAGCGACGATACTGCTCGGCATCGTCACCCGACACGCCGGACACTTCATTGCCGTCGATGCGCACGTGCGCACCATCTTCACCAAGTGCGATCGTGACAAGATCCTCGCTCGCCAAAGGCGGCCGCAGCTTCAACTCCTTACGCACGTCAGGCTGCAGCTGGTAGAGCAGGTGCGCGCAAGCCGATGTGACATAGCCGTCCGCAAACTCGCGGGTGACCGCGGCACCGCCAACCTGGGCGTTGGCCTCGAGCACGAGCACGCGCTTACCCGCCTGCGCGAGCATCGCAGCACACACGAGACCGTTATGGCCCGCGCCGACGATGATGGCATCCCAACGGTCAGTCATCGCCAAAGTTCTCCGGTACCGTGCTCGGGCGCCTCAGATCCGCGAGGATCTCGCGGGCCGCATTCGCGCCCGGCGCGGCCATCACGCCGCCGCCCGGGTGAGTGCTCGAGCCGCACATGTACAAGCCTTCGACCGGGCTGCGGTACTGTGCGTAACCGGGCACCGGACGATTGAACAGCAGCTGGTCCATGGTCAGCTCGCCGTGGAATATGTTTCCCTCAGTGATACCGATCTCGCGCTCGATGTCCTCGGGCGTGCGTACCTCCATATGCAGGATCAGGTCTTTGAAATTGGGGCTGTAGTTCGCGATCTGGTCGATAACGGTCTGACCGAAGGCATCCTTCTCCTCGCTGGTCCACGCCCGCCCGTCAATCTGGTGCGGGCAGTACTGCACGAACACGCTCATGAAGTGTTTGCCCGGTGGCGCCATGGTTGGATCGCTGAGCGTTGGAATGACGCAGTCGACATACGGATCCTTCGACCACGTACCTGCCTTCCAGTCGTCGTACGCGCGCTCCATCTTTTCCATCGTGTCGATGAAGTGGAAATCGCTGTGCATCAGCGTGCTGTTGTCGGGCAGCGCCGGGAACTCGGGCAAGCCGTCGAGCGCAATATTGACCTTGCCCGACGAGCCGCGAATCTTGAAGTTTTCGACCCGTCGCACGAAGTGTTCGGGCAGGTCGCTCTTGGCCATGCATTTCAGGAACGTGCGTTTGACATCCATCGCCGAGACGACGAGGCGGCCCTTGATCTCCTCGCCATTCTCGAGCGCGACGCCCTGCGCCTTGCCGCCCTGCACGATAATCTTGTCGACGCCCGCCTCCGTACGCAGCTCGCCGCCGTGGGCCTGGAATGCGCTTGCGATGGAACCGGAAACCGCGCCCATACCACCGCGCGCAAAGCCCCACGAGCCAACGTTGCCATCGACCTCGCCCATGTAGTGATGCAGCAGGACATAGGCCGTTCCCGGCGAGTGCACGCCGAGCGCCGTGCCGATGATGCCGCTGCCCGACTTCGCGGTCTTGATAATGTCGGTCTCGAAATACTGATCGAGGTACTCTGCGACGCTCATCGTCCAGAAGCGGATCGTCTCATACATGCGATCCTCGCCCATCTCCCAGAACTTGCCGCCGATGTGCATCAGCTCGAGCAGGTCCCTGGGCTTGAACGAGGTCGGATCCGGCGCCGTCGAGAGCAGGAAGTCGCGGATAAAGCGGCACTGGCGCATCGTGTCCGCGCGGTAGACCTTGTACATATCTGCGTCGCGGCGCGAGAAACGCGCCATCTCGCGATAGGCGACCTCGGGGTCGTGATAGGCACCGAAGTAATCGCCGTTTTCCATGAACTGCACCGAGCCGCCGAATGGCGTGATCTGCAGGCCGTGCTTGTGCAGTTCGAGCGCGCGAAAAATCTCGGGGCGCAACAGGCTGCACACATAAGAGCAGTTCGAATAGATCCAGTCCTTGTGCAGCTCGCGGCTGACCGCTGCGCCGCCAATGTAGTCATTCTTCTCGACGCATACGACATCGAGCCCCGCCTTGGCCAGGAAGGCAGCGGTGGTCAGGCCGTTGTGCCCGGCGCCGACGACGATTGCGTCATAAGTTTTCATGCGGCCAGCAAACTGTCGATCTTGTTATGGTCTTTGCAGTTCTTCGAGGATCCAGTCGATGTACACGCTTTCCGCCCCTTCCTGTTTCGACAACGGGCCCGGTTCGTAGTACTTCGAGTGCACGCCTTTCGAGTTGTTGACGATGATTTCCTTGTCGGCCTGGGTCGTGATGTCCCATAACCAGGTCAACTCATCGACATCATAGTCCTTGCCCTCCTCCGCGTCTCCCCGCACGAGCCAGGTGATTTCACATCGTGAACGCTGGTGCTCTAACGGCGTAAACACGTAGGCGACAACATGATCGGAGTACGCGAGCAGAAACGAAAACGCGCCGAAGGAAAAATCCGAGGCGCCGTGGTCGTAGTCCTGTAACTTACCAAGCAGCGGCGCCACGGGCTGGCCGTCGCGGCTGCCGGTCCGGTACTTGTCGAACATGGCCGTACGACTGTAGCCGTAGCCGATTTCGCCCGGCCGCGCCGCCGTGTCGATGTAATCGAACTCCATTGCCCTGATTCCACACGCGGCCCAGCGACTTTTCATCTTGTCCTGCAGGGCCGCACGTTTGTCGCGGGGAACCATCAGCGTATGCATCGCGGCGTACTCGGGATGCGCCGGCGCGCAGTGATAGCACTCCTGGTAATTCTCTATGCAGAGCTTCCAGTTGGCAGGAATATCGTAGGTCTTGCTCGCGGCCACTTTCAGATTCGGGAAGTCGAACATCGCCATTGGCTCGGCGAGATCCCGCTTGCAGCCGTCCAGCGATGGAGGTGCGTCGGTAAACGCGACGAACATCAGTCCGTGGATGACGTCGAACGATACCGGCTTGAGCGCATGCGCCAACTTGTCGAAGTCGTCCGGCATCGCGCGCGCCGCCGTCAACGCGCCATCGAGCGCATATTTCCAGCCATGGTAAGGGCAGGAGAGCTCCTTCACCCTGCCGCGCTCTTCGAGACAAATCAGCGAACCGCGATGCCGGCAAACGTTGGCGAAGGCCCGCAACTCGGTGTCCTCGCCACGCACGATAATCGCCGATTCGCCGGCGACATTGAGTACTTTGAAGTCGCCCGGCTCGGCAAGCTCCGAAACATGACCCGCGAGAATCCAGTTGCGGAAAATGATCTTCTCGAGTTCATGCTCGTAAACAAGGGGTTCGGTATAAAAAGCCTGATCCAGCGAATAACCGGGACGCCGCGTCCGGATCAGGTCTTCGAGGGACTTCATTTATTGTTCTCGTCGTCGCAAACCTCTGTCGAGAGTAGCAAAAACGCCACTTTTACGGGATATACTGGAGGCCTGCCGAGAACAACAATATGCGGGAATGAAACCCCCGCCACATGCAGTAAATATTGGGGTGCCCATGCCGGACGTCGCTTTTCATGAGCCACTGACGGGTCACGACGAATTCGACGACCTGATCGCGCAGTTTGCCGAGGAATCGGATCCGGACAAGGCCGAGTCAATCCGGCGCGGTATCTGGGACAGGTATGGCACCGAGGGCACCGTGTTTATCTCGGACATGGCCAGCTTCTCGAGCACCTCGCGCAAGATCGGTGTGTGTCACTTCCTGAAGATGATTCATCGGGCGCGCCAGATCATCGCGCCGATCATCGAAACCAATGGCGGCACCCTGCTGAAATGCGATGCCGACAACTGCTATGCCTTTTTCAAGCATCCGGACGAGGCGATCAAGGCAAGCTTCGAGGTGAACTCGGCGCTGTTCAAGGCAAACGACGAATTTGGCATCGCGGAACAGATCTACCTCTCGGTCGGCATCGACTACGGCCGAGTGCTGCTGGTCGGCGATATCGACTTCTTCGGCGATCCCGTCAACACGGCGTCGAAGCTCGGCGAGGACCTCGCAATCCGCGAGGAAGTACTGGTAACGCGGCGCGCCATCGAGCATTCGAACTTTGAAATCCCCGAACTCGCCGAGCGCATGACCGCACGCATCTCGGAAATCGAGATCCAGTACGTACGCCTGCCCATGACCGAATTCACGGGCGATGACTAGCGCACCGGGCGACACCAGCGATACCCAGGCACTGCGCCAGATCCTCGAGGTCACGCGCAAGCTCGCCGCGCCGTTCGATCTCGACACGATGCTTGGTGAGGTCGTCAACGCGGCACGCGAAGTGCTGAATGCCGACCGTGGCACTGTTTTCCTGTTCGACGAGGCGAAGGACGAACTCGTCGTCCGGGTCGGCACCGACCTCGACCAGATTCGCATCCCGGCCGACAAGGGCATCGTCGGCGAATGCGCCCAGACGCGCGAAGTAATCAACGTCCCCGACTGTTATGCCGACGAGCGCTTTAACCGCGCCATCGACAAGCAGACCGGCTACAAGTCGCGTTGCATGTTGACCATTCCATTGATCGGTTACGAGGAATCACTGGTCGGCGTACTGCAGATTCTCAACAAGAACGACGGCGTGTTCGACGCCCGTGATGAGTACGTCGCCCAGGCGCTCGCGGCCCAGGCCGCGGTGGTGCTGCATCGCGCCAAGATCACCGAGAAGATCATCGAATCGGAAAAGATCGGCCGCGAAATCTCGGTTGCACGTGACGTGCAGATGGGCACGCTGCCCAAGAACATGCCCGAAATCGACGGCTACGAGTTCGGCGGCGCGTTTTCGCCGACCGATCAGACTGGCGGCGATCTCTACGATTTCATTCCGCTCGGCGACAACCGCCTGTTCATGCTCATGGGCGACGCAACCGGGCACGGCATCGGTCCCGCGCTCAGCGCCACGCAGGTACGCGCGATGCTGCGCGTTGCGTTGCGCCTGCAGTCGAGCCTCGACGACGCCTTCATACATATTAATGATCAGCTTTGCGAAGATCTGCCTGACGATCGTTTCGTCACGGGCTTCTTCGGCCTGCTCGACGCCGCTACCCATACCGTGCGGTTTCATTCGGGCGGCCAGGGGCCGATCATGCATTACCAGGCCGACATGGGTGAGTTCGACTGGCACCCCGCCACGACGTACCCGCTGGGCTACCTGCCCCATTCGGAGCTCGATGCGCCGCAGATGGCCGTACTCGACCCCGGCGACGTCCTCGGCCTGATCTCCGACGGCATCTATGAATACGAAAACGAAGAAGGTGTGCAATTCGGGCGACGCGGCGTCATGCGCGTGCTTGATGCCCACCCGGATGCCGGCGCCCAGGAGCTCGTCGACCTGATTATGGAGGCCGCCCGCGCACACGGCGGCAGCGCACCCCAGGCCGACGACATCACTATCGTCCTTGCGCGACGATTGCCGGAGTAAGGCCATGCGACAAGAATTCCCGCGTCACCTGAGTTCCCTCGCCGGACTGTACGAGTTCAGCGAAGCGATCATGTCCGAGCACGACCTGCCCGACGGCGTCCGTTTCCCCGTACACCTCGCGATGGAGGAACTGTTCGTCAACATGGTGCACTACAACCCCGAGGTGACGACCGCTATCGAGGTCGACGTATCGGTCGACGGCAAAGTGACCGTCTCCCTGGTCGACAATGGCGGCGCCGAATTCGATGTAACGGTCAAGCGTGATGTCGATGTCGACTCGCCACTCGAGGAGCGCACGCCCGGGGGGCTTGGCATTCACCTGATCCAGAATCTCGTGGATACGTTGGAATACGAGTACCAAGACGGCCGAGGCGAGGTTATATTTACCAAGGGGTCAGGGACTTAAGATGTTTGCAATCGAATATGGAGATGGCGGCGACGTGAAGTGCCGCGGGCGGCTGGATGCTGCGCAGACAGCAACCGCCGAGAGCTTTCTGAACGGGCTTGAGGGCGCCAGCACGCTGGATTTCGACCAACTCGAATACATCTCGAGCGCCGGCCTCGGTATACTGCTAAAGACGCAAAAACGCCTCGCAGCAAACGGAGCGGGGCTCAAAATAATTAACGTCAACAACCATATACATGACGTGTTCCGGTATTCCGGCTTTCACGCCATCTTCGACATACAAGCAAAAGAATAAGTCGAACGGGTTTTTTCCAACTTTCCACCGGGTCAATTGTACGTATGAGTAAGACAGACGATACGAAATTGATTGAGCGGTGCATGACAGGCGACCGCGAGGCCTTCGAGGCCTTGTTGGTGGAATACGAGAAACCCGTCTACAACGCCGCGTACCGGATGCTGAACAGCCCGGATGATGCGCGAGACGTAACCCAAACGGTCTTTCTCAAGGTGTTCGAACGCTTTGACCAGTACGACCCGTCGCGCCGCTTTTTCAGCTGGATCTACCGCATCACGTTGAACGAATCGATCAACTGGCTCGGTAAATCGAACAGGATGGAGCCGCTTACGATTGAAGCGGCATTCGAGGGCAAGGGACCGGAACAACAGGTTGAAAGCGACCGTACATCGGCAAACGTCCAGGCAGCGCTGATGACGATCAAATCCGACTACCGCTCCGTTGTCGTGTTGAAACACTTTTTGGGATGCAGTTACGAGGAGATAAGCCAGATCCTCGACATCCCGGAAAAGAAAGTTAAATCAAGGCTTTATACTGCGCGACAGCAGCTTAAAGACGCATTGAGCAGCGAGCACTGATGGCTATTGAGCAGAAATACACAGACCTGATCAACGCCGATATCGACGGCGAAATCAGTGCCGGGGATAAAGCCGAGCTTGAGGCCTTCCTCGCCGACAGCGCCGACGGTCGTGCGCTGCGCGACGAACTTTCTTCCTTATGCTTATCGCTCGACAACGTCGACGAGGAAGTGCCACCTGTCCACCTGAGGCACGTCATCATGAACCAGATCCCGAAAGCCCCAGTCAGCGACCATTCGCCGGGCTTCCTGCAGGCGCTGTTTGCAACGCCGGCTCTACGTTACGCGATGACGTTTGCGGCGGGCGTGTTCCTGTCCTTGAGCATTGTCAATTCGGGCCAGGTATCGAACCAGGCATTTGACGATGTCACCAGCCTCGTGGGCACGGTCGCTGAACCGGTACCGGCGACGTTGGCCAGCTCGGTAGCGGTCGATGAAATCAACATTGCGGGCACGGTGTCGCTGCGCAGCGCGGGCTCCCTGCTCATTCTCGATTTCGACCTGAATTCACGCGATCCGATCGAAATTGAAGCGGATTATTCGGACCAGACCATCTGGTTCAACGGGTTCGCACAACTGGAAAGCGAAGGCACGACGATTTCGGCTGAGACCGGCCGCGTGCGCCTTGGCATGGAAGGCAAGCGCCGCTATGCCGTGTATTTGCAGAATCGGGGCAGCCGCGAGACGACTGTTAACCTGCGCTTCCTGGCGAATGGGGAGATCGTTCACGAGGCCAGCCTCGACTACGCGCCCGGCAAATAACCAACTTTTTCCTGGCCTGCCGGTACTGCAGGTTAAGTGGAACAGCAAAGAGCCCGTCAGAGGGCCAAGGGGATAGAAAGATGGCTACCAGCAACAAAGCTCCTATCATCGTAATCGGCGTCGTCGCATTGGCCGCGATTGCCTGGTTTGGCATGAATAACCAGCCGGGCGACGAAGTCGCCGGTACCGTGGCGCCGGCAGAGCGCTACCAGGCGGAGCAGACCAACGAGATCCAGCTCGGCGACGAATCGCTTCAGGAAGTCATGCAGTCCGACGCGTTCGCGCGCCTGGTCGCCGATGACGCATTCCGCGAGGCGATGGCCAGCGAAGCATTCCGCGAGGCATTGGCGTCAGAAGCATTACGCGAAGCGTTCGCAAATGACGCGTTCCGCGAGGCGCTCAGCTCGGAAGCTTTCCGCGAAGCCCTGTCGAGCGAGAGCTTGCGTGAAGCGCTTGCAAACGAGGCGTTCCGGGAAGCCTTTTCAAGCGCCGCGTTTAGAGACGCGCTGAGCAACGAGGCGTTACGCGAAGCCTTGTCCAGCGAAGCATTACGCGAAGCGTTTGCCAGCGAGCAGTTCCGGGAAGCGCTGACCAGCGAAGCCTTCCGCGAGGCGCTGAATGCCGAAGCCCTGCGCGAATCACTAACCAGCGAGGCATTCCGGGATGCGCTGACCAGCGAAGCTTTCGCCGAAGCATTTGCCAGCGACGCGTGGGCCGACGCCATGAGCAACGAAGCGTTTGCCGAAGCTCTGAACAGCGAGGCATTCCGCGAAGCACTGTCGGCTGATGCGTTGCGCGAGGCCCTGGCATCCGATGCATTTGCCGAGGCGCTGCGAGTCGACGCGTTTCGCGAGGCGCTGAGCGCAGAAGCATTACGTGAAGCGCTGACGGCCGATGCCCTGCGCGAGGCGCTGACCAGCGAGGCCTTCCGCGAGGCACTGTCTGCCGACGCCTTCCGTGATGCACTGGCGAATGATGCGTTCCGTGACGCGCTGTCGAGCGAGGCCTTCCGTGACGCACTGTCGAGCGAAGCCTTCCGCGATGCGCTGTCTGCCGACGCCTTCCGTGACGCACTGTCGAGCGACGCGCTGCGCGACGCCCTCCAGAGCGAAGCATTCAGAGACGCGTTGAGCGTTGAGTGATCGCTAGGCATTACCCCTGAAAGCAGGCGCCCAATATCTGGCCGCGTTGGCACTGGCACTCGCCGGTGCCAACGCGTTTGGGCAACAGCTAAGTTCGGTCGAAACGGACAAGCTGCGGCTGCTGTACTTCGACCCCACCGAAACCTACCTCGTCCCGCGGGTCATCCAGACCTTCCACAATTCGCTCGACCGCCAGGAAAGCATCCTGGGCTACAAGCCCGACGAGAAAATCACGGTCCTTCTCACTGACTTCTCCGACTACGGCAACGCCGGGGCGACGTCGGTACCGGCCAGCTCGGTCATCATGGACGTCGCGCCGATCCCGTTGACCTTCGAGACCGCATCGACCGCGGAACGGATCGAAACGATCATGAACCACGAGCTGGTTCATATCAGCAACACCGACGATGCGGCGCCTGCGGATCGACGCGCGCGCCGTTTCTTTGCCGGCAAGGTGTTGGCCACGCCAGAGCATCCCGAAACGATCCTGTACCAGTACCTGACCGCGCCCCGTAAGACGAGCCCGCGCTGGTACCTCGAGGGCATGGCCGTCTTCCTCGAGACCTGGATGGCCGGCGGCCTCGGACGCGCGCAGAGTGCGTACGACGAAATGGTGTTCCGCGCCATGGTGCGCGACGACGCGCACTTCTACGATCCGCTCGGCCTTGTCGCCGAGGGCGTCAAGGTCGACTTCCAGGTTGGCAACAACGCCTACCTTTATGGCACGCGCTTCATCACCTACCTTGCCCACGAGTATTCGCCCGGGAAGGTCGTAGAGTGGGCACAGCGTGATGAAGGCAGCCATCGCTCATACCGCAAGGAGTTCGAGCGCGTCTTCGGCCAACCGCTCGATGCTGCGTGGCAGGACTGGATCGAATTCGAACACAGGTTCCAGCAGGAAAATCTCGAGCGGGTTCGCCAGTTCGAGGTGACGCCCTACGAGACCCTTGCTCCGGGCGGCCTCGGCTCCGTGTCGCGCGCGTTCTATGACGCCGAGGCCGATTCAATCATTGCCGGCTATCGCGAGCCCGGCGTCATCGCGAGTATCGGTGAATACTCGATTGGCACCGGCGACCTGCGCCGCCTTGAAGACGTCAAGGGTCCGATGGTCTATCGCGTCGCTTCCGTTGCGTTCGATGCCGAATCGGACACCATTTTCTACACGACCGACAACTACGCCTTCCGCGACCTGATGCGTCTCGATCGCGAAACCGGCAAGGCCGAACTGCTCCAGCGCAATGTGCGCATCGGTGAGATCGTCTTCAACAAGACGGACGGTTCACTGTGGGGCGTGCGACACCTCAATGGCTATGCCTCGATCGTGCGCATCCCGCCCCCTTATACGGAGTGGGAACTGGTCAAGACCCTGCCGTATGGAGGCATCGTCTACGATCTCGACATCTCGCCCGACGGCACGCTGCTCTCCGGGTCCTTTGGCGACATCCGGGCGCGGCATGCGCTCGAGGTGCACAGTATCGACACCCTCCTCGCGGGCGAACTTGATCCGATATCGACATTCACTTTCGGACAGACGATCCCCGAAAGTTTTGTGTTCTCGCCGGATGGCCGTTACCTGTTTGGTAGCTCCTACTATACGGGCATTTCCAATATCTTCCGCTTCGAGGTCGAGACCGGTGAACTCGAGGCGGTCAGCAATACCGAGACCGGCTTCTTCCGGCCGATTCCCATCGACAACGAGAACCTGATTGTCTTCAGCTACACGGGACAGGGCTTCGTCCCTGCGCGTATCGAGGCAAAGCCTCTCGAAGATGTGAGTAACATCTCTTTCCTCGGCGCACGCACGATCGCGAAACACCCGGTTCTGCAGACCTGGCGTGCCGGATCCGCGGATGACGTCGACGCCGAGTCGCGCATTGTTTCGCAAGGATCCTATGCCGCGATCGAGCATATGGGCCTCGAGTCGATTTACCCGACTTTGTTGGGTTACAAGGACTCGGTGTCCGCCGGCCTGAAGTTCAACTTCTCCGACAAATTGCGTCTCGATACGCTGAGCATGGGCGTTGGCTACTCGACCGACAGCGACCTGCCGACCGACGAGCGACTGAATGCCAGCATTGTGTACCGCCACAATATCGCCCGGAACTCGCCGATCGCGGGCGTGTGGACCTTTAGCGCCAAACGCAACAACGCAGATTTCTACGATCTGTTTGGGCCAACCAGGAAAAGCCGCAAGGGTAACCAGTTCTCGATCGCATTCGACAAGATCCTGATGTCCGATTCGCCGCGGCAACTCAGCCTGTCGACCAGCATCAACCACTACTCGGACATGGATAGCTTGCCGCGTTACCAGAACGTGCCTGTCACATTCGACTCACTGACCTCATTCAACGCCGACATCAGCTACAGCAACGTGCGCGGCTCGCTTGGCCATGTCGATGACGAAAAGGGCGTGACCTGGGGCATCAGTACGCGCGCCAATCATGTGGATGGCGACACGGTCCCGAAACTCGTCGCGGGACTCGATTTCGGCTTCGCCCTGCCCCTCAGGCATTCTTCCATCTGGCTGCGCAACTCGGCTGGCGCTGCATTCGGCGAACGTATCGACGAGTTCGCCAACTTTTACTTTGGCGGCTTCGGCAACAACTACGTCGACCGCGGTTCGATCAAGCGCTACCGCGAGCACTACGCGATGCCGGGCTTCGAACTCAACGAAGTCGGCGGACGCAACTTCGCTGCAACGATGCTCGAATGGAACCTGCCGCCGCTGCGCTTCGATCGCGTCGGCAGGCCGGGCTTCTACCTGAGCTGGGCGCGCCCGGCGATCTTCGCCAAGCATCTCCAGGTTGGCCTTGATGACAGTGCGTCGCGACGCGAGGTGCACAGCGCCGGCCTGCAGGTGGACCTGCGTTTCACCGTTCTGTCGCGCATGGATATGACCCTGTCATTTGGCTATGCCCGCGGCTTCGGCGACGACCTCGTCGAAGACCAGGACGAGTTCATGGTGTCGCTCAAGATACTGTAGTCTGCGCGCATGGATCTCGTCATTCATGCGCTGGTCGGCCTGTTGCCTGTGTGCGCCTTTCTCGGCGCGCTCGTGTTCCTCGACAGCTACAAGCTCGTGCCGATGCGCTGGATCCTTGGCACGATCGCCATTGGATCAGTCGCCGGACTACTGAGTTACCCGCTCAATGTAGGAACAGCCGAACTCCTCGATCTCGACTTCATGACGCTGACGCGCTATGCGGCGCCGGTCATCGAGGAAGCGCTCAAGGCGTTGATCATCGTCGCCCTGATTCGCTTCAATCGCATTGGCTTCCCCGTTGACGCCGCGATCTACGGCTTCGCGGTCGGCGCCGGCTTTGCAATCTTCGAAAATCTCTACTACCTGCAGGCCGTGCCTGATATGGCGCTGGGCACGTGGATCGTGCGTGGCTTCGGGACAGCGATCATGCACGGCGGCGCTACCGCGATTTTTGCGATCGTCTCGCATACGCTGATGGGGCAGCACCCGACGCATGGTTGGCTTGCCAAGCTGCCCGGCTTTCTTGTCGCTGTCGTCGCACATTCGGTCTATAACCATTTCTTCCTGATGCCGATCGTGAACACGCTGATCGTGTTTGCGTCACTCCCAATCCTGTTCACCATCGTATTCCAGCAGAGCGAACGCGCGATCACGCATTGGCTTGATATCGGTTTCGATGCGGACGCCGAGATCATCGAGTTGATCAACTCGGGCGACTTCACATCCTCCCGCATCGGCACTTACCTGCACACGCTGACCGAGAAGTTCGAGGGTCCCGTCGTCGTAGATATGCTGTGCTACCTGCGACTGCACAAGGAACTCGCGATGCGCGCCAAGGGATTGTTGATGATGCGCGAGCAGGGCTTCGACGATAAGCCCGGCGAGACGACCAAGGCCAAGCTCGAAGAGCTCAAGTTCCTCGTCGGCAGCATCGGCCCGACCGGCCTGCGCGCGATGAAACCCTTCCTGCGCATGAGCCGTCAGGATCTGTGGCAGATCTACATGCTGTCGAACTAGGGTTGCCTGGTCAATCGACCTGTTGCAGCACTCGAACCGGTGCTTCCAGCGTTTTCAGAAAGGCCTCAAGCTGGCGCAACTCACTGCGGCTCAGGCCAAGGGGCTTGGCCTCGTTATGCCCGATCATCGCATCGGGCGCTTCGTTGTAGTGATCGAGCACGTCGGCCAGGGATGCCTGTTGTCCTATGTGCCCGTATGGGGCAGTACCGTGAATGTTGCGCAGAGATGGCGTCCTGAAGCTGCCGATAAGATCAGCGCCCGTGCGCGTAAACTCGAGCTCGGCACAAGACGCGGACGGATCGTCACTGAAGCGCCCCTTGCAGTTGAAAGGGTCGGCGAGCACCTTGCGAACGCCGGCGACGCGCCCCTTGTCGGGAACCTCGCCCGGAAAGTTAATCAACCCGGTGTTGTGAAACTCGTTGTTGGTCAATAACGGGCCATTGTGGCACTGCGTGCAGTTGGCCGCACCGATAAACAGGCGCAGGCCACGCACCTCGTCATCGCTGAACAGCTCTCGTTGCCGCGCTTTATCGTCCGCGACAACCGCGTCGACATAATCATCAAAGCGCGCAGCGGTTGGCATGATCGTGCGTTCGAACGCCGCAATGGCTTTGCCGATATTCGCGAACATTGCATCGGCCTCGCTTGCCTCACCGAACAGTTCACGGTACTGCTTCCAGTAGTTGTTATCGTCAACGACGATGGCGACGACGGTCAGTCGATTGCTGCCGTGCTCGTCGGGGTCCTCCAGTGGCGCCAGCGCCTGCGCCCATTGGCTGTCGCGACGACCGTCCCAGTACAGCCAGGGACTGTAGGCCGTTCCGACGATGCTCGGCGTGTGTCGTTTCGACACGCCGATCGCCACGCCCTTCGGCAGGCCATCGGTGAAGCGGCGCTCGGGCTGATGACAGGTCGCACAGGAAATCTTGCCATTGCGGCTGAAGCGCGTATCGAAGAACAGCTGGCGCCCGAACTCCGCGGCGCGCGGGTCATCGGCAACGGCGTTGGTCGGATCCGGTGGCAACTCGGGCAGCGCCGCGAGCGACAACGACCGGAGCACTGCAATTTCTTCGTCGGTCCACGGGGCCGGCGCGAACTGGCATGACGGTAGCAACAGTATCCCGACCAGCAAAGCGGGGAGCAATGGCCGGGACATTGAGATCACAGGGTCAGGATTACCCTGGCCGAGCCCTCGCCATGTTCGGAACTGATCGTAAACACGAGTTCCCATTCACCGCCCATGTGAAAGCGCAGGCCATCGAGAATGTAATCGCCGTCGCCAAGTTCCTCGGTGACGCGTGGCGCGGTTGGCAGACCATGGTCATGCTCCGGCATACCACCCTCGATCGATATCGTCGCACCCTCGACAGGCTGGCCATCGTCAGTTTCAACATGCAAAACCCAGCTGTGCATGCGATTGATCTCGATCTTGCCCTGCCGTGGCGTATAGGTAACGACATAGTCTGCGGCGAACGCGGGTGCCGATACCGCCAGTGCGACGAGCGCGACTGCCGCAGGCGCGGCCCGGCCGAACCAGCGTTTCAGGCGCCCGCTCATATGTAGGTACTGAATCTGGATCATGATGAGCAGTCCTATGAAAAACGGCCAGTAGCCCCAGCCGGTGAAGCCAACCTCGAACGGAAACACGGAGGCGTAGACCACCCCGGTTTCCGGGTGACTTGCTGACACGATACCAATGAAATCGCCCTCTTCCTCGAAAGTGTGCGAAATCGTGTATACGTCGGGCTCATGCACTGGTTCCCGGTAAAACACGGTGACACTTTCGATATCAGCGATTTCCTGCACGTCTTCCAGCCGGGCAAAGCGCCCTTTGCCAGTGACATCGCGAATAATGCGGAAATCGATCGGCATCGTCTGCAGCGCATCGTGCATGTATTCCATGACGAACACGCTTTCCGTCGCAGCCGGCAGGTCCTCGCAAAACTGTTCATGGCCGCTGGCCGCGGGCTGGTAGATCTTGAAGTGGGCGCGCAGGAAGTTGACCTTGATGACACAGATGTCATCCTCCTCGACCACGCCACCATGCGCGGCGGCGGTCAGCGGCAGCGTCACAGCCAGTAATCCGATGAGAAGCGCGCGGCAAATCATGCGACCATTCTAATCATGAATCTGTTGTTGAGCACAGCGGCACTCCTGGCTGGCCCGTTCTTGTATGCCCTCGGGCGTCGCCGCCGCCTGGTTCGCCATGCCCTCGATGCGCTGATCATCGCGACGATCGCGTGGATCGTGGGCGTGCACATTGTTCCCGAGGCGCTCGACATCGCTGGCTACGCCGCAGTCCTGGCGCTGGCGGTCGGTATGGCGTTCCCATGGCTGCTTGGCCGGATATTCCACCTGGCAACAAGTACGACGCATGTCGCAATTCTCGCGATCGCGGCGCTGGCGCTAATCCTGCACGCCGCTATCGACGGTGTGGCATTACTGCCAGAGAGCGGAGAAAGCCTCAACCTGGCCGTGATTGCTCATCGGGTTCCGGTCGGCATGGCCATCTGGTGGACATTCCGGCCGTCAATTGGCACCGCAGCATCGGTCGTGGCATTCGTACTGATCGTCGCCGCTACCGCCGCCAGCTACCTTTTTGGTTCGACAATCATCGACGTCATCGAGAGCCGCGAACTCGTCCTGTTCCAGGCATTTGTCGCCGGCTCGCTGGTCGACCTGATCGTCGTGAAGATCCGCGAGCTGGCTCGCCCGAAACAGGGGCCGGCTGCGCGCTGAGTTGTCAAGGTCGCTCCCGTGGCTGACAATTACTGCTGATGAACGCACAGGCATGAGCTAACGTATGGATGTTTTCAAAGTCTTCCAGGTCGAGGCCGCACACCGGCTGCCGAATGTGCCCGAGGATCACAAGTGCGCCCGCCTGCACGGTCATTCATTCCAGATCGAGGTGCATGTATCGGGCGAGGTCGGTGAGACATCGGGGTGGGTGCAGGACTTCGCCGATTTGAAAGCGGCGTTTAAGCCAATCTTCGATCGCCTGGACCACAACTACCTGAACGACATCCCCGGACTTGAGAATCCGACCAGTGAGCACCTTGCAGCATGGATCTGGAATGAGATCAAACCTGTGCTGCCGCTGCTGTCGAAGATTGTGGTGCAGGAAACCTGCACGTCGGGGTGCGTGTACACCGGGCCGCTGTAGGAGGCGGCTTGCCGGCGACCTTGTTAACCCTGTAGGAGCCCGCCTTGCGGGCGACCGGTTGAATCAGCAACCCTCAGCGGACGTCGGGAATGCGCCATCGGAGCCAAAGAAAGGCTTGAGAATAAGGGGAACGGCATGAGAACCGACGTTGTCTTAGTGAAGCTAGGTGCGGCTCTAATTGTTGTCATCGCAGTCGGAAACTTTCAGAGCTACCTCTCATTGATACTCGGCAAGCCTTGGTGGGTTCCAACGGCGCTGATCGCGTTGTTATTCACCGTGCTTTTGCCGGTGGTCATTGCGTACGTATTCTGGAGATTTCCCAATACCGTCGTGGGTTCACTTGCGGCGGATAGCGACAGCCAAGAGGGCCACGGCATTAGACCCAATGAGGTCTCGCTGATCGGTGTCGCATTGATTGGCTTGTACGCATTGGTTTTTGGTGTAGTCGACCTTGTTCACACAGAAACCATGCGTGTTACGTTCGAAAGGCACCTCCGGATGATGAACATGCCCGAGACAACTGTGTCACCTGACGTCGATGCACGACGATACGCCGGGCTGGCTCGCTGCATCCTTGGTTTCATATTGATTGCTGGCAGGCACAAGATTGCGGGCATCCTGCACAGGCAAAAAGCGTAGAATCGGCTGGCCGGTGTGAAAGCTGCCGGTCGCCGGCAAGCCGCCTCCTACAGTGAAGTTTGTCGCCCGCAAGGCGCGGCTTCCACATAACAGGAGTGGAGCCTATCCCTGTTCCGGGTATCGCCCGCCCTTCGTCAGGAATCGCCCGCGATAAAGAATGAGTGGGTCTGATTCGCGGTCCTCGAGGCGCAGGACACGCCCGACGATGATCTTGTGGTCACCGCCATCGTAGCGATGTTCCGTACGGCACTCGAAGCAAGCTGCGTACTCGGGCAGAATCGGCACACCATGCAGGCCGTCGTGGCACTCGATCCCTTCGAATTTATCCTCACCACGCTGTGCGAATCGAGATGACAGGTGCTGCTGCTTCATCGTCAGCACGTTCACCGCAAAGTACTCGGCATTCATGAATGCGTCGTAGCTGTATGCGTTGTTGGCGATGCTCCAGAGCACCAGGGGCGGGTCCAGCGACACCGAGTTGAAACTGCTGATCGTCATGCCGACGCGCTCGCCGCTCCCTTTGCGCGTAGTCGCCACGGCGACGCCTGTCGCGAAGCAACTCAGCGCGCGACGAAACTCGCCCAGATCGATTTGTGGATCGTCACTTACCATAGCGTGCCCGCGATTCTATCTCGCCCGGCCCCAATTCCAAGCGCACCGAATACCATAAGAAATACCTAGTAACTCGACTCACCAGCGAGCTTCTTACCCCCGTCGACCAGTCGGAAAAAGCCGGCCAGCAATCCACCTGCTATGAGATGCCAGACGCCCCACACGGCCGCAATCGCGGCGGCCCCGCCGAGCCCCTTCAACTGGCTGAGCAGAATGACGAGGGCGAGCCCGGAGTTCTGGATGCCGATCTCGAACGTCAATGCACGCCGCGTCGACGAGAGTCGCGACAGCAGCGCCCCCGCGGCAGCGCCAGTCGCGAAGGCCACGGCATTGTGCAGGACGACGATACCTCCGAGCAATGGCAATGCGGGCCACAGCACGGGGAAGAAATAGGCGATGCCATAAATAATCACGCCGACCAGGACCGAGACGCCAAGGATCGTCGTGCGCTTGCGAATACCGGCCGCCACGTCTGGCGCTTTTGCGGCGACAAGCATGCCCAGCACGAGTGGCAACGCCAGCAGGAAGGTCGTCTGGGCGAGGAAGATCACCGGGTTCACGTCCAGCGTACGCAGCAGTGCCGCGGTCGGTGTGTAGGCCTGCGACCAGAACAGGATCGACGCCGGCGTCAGGATTGCGGCGAGCAAACTCGAGGTCGCGGTCAACGCAACCGAGGCGGCAACGTTGCCGCGCGACAGGTAGGTCAGCAGATTGGACACCGCGCCGCCGGGGCAACACGCGACGACAATCATGCCAAGCGCAATCGATGCGGCCGGCTGCAGTAATAGAACCAGGCAGAACGTAGCCAGCGGCAGCACGGCGATCTGGGCCACGACGCCGCCGAAGAACAACAGCGGTTTGTCGCGCAGGAACGAGAAGTCATTGATGCGCAATCCGAGCGCGACGCTGAACATCACGAGCATCAGCGCCAACGCGACACCGACCTGTCCGATCGGGTCCAGTACGATGCGCAGGCTGTCGAGCGTGCCGATATCCATCGGGCAACCCTACCACGGGATCGAGTCGATAACTTATGGTGCAAACGCGCGTATTCACTGCAGTTCCTGCTATTCTCTGGGCACAAAAATAACCGGGGGGCTCGATGTCTGGATCCTTCATCCAGGAGCTGAAACGACGCAATGTCTTTCGCGTCGCCATAATCTACGTGGTCGTAAGCTGGCTGCTCATGCAGGTCGGCGACGTCATGTTCGATGCACTGCTCCTGCCGGACTGGACCGACACCCTGCTTGCAGCCTTTCTGATCCTCGGCTTCCCGATGGCGCTCGTATTCGCGTGGGCCTTCGAACTGACGCCCGACGGCGTCGTGCGCACCGCCGATGTCCCGGTCGAGCAATCGATCACGAGCGACACCGGGCGCAAGATCAACTACGCCATCATCGCCATACTCGCGCTTGCCGTCGTATTCCTGCTCGTCAAAGACCAGCTGCGTCCCGAAGAACCGGCACCGATACTGGACACAATCGTTGCAACTGATCACTCAATTGCGGTGCTGCCTTTCAAGAACCAGAGTGCCAGTACCGAAAACGCCGAATTCTTCGCCGGCGGCCTGCACGACGAACTGCTGACCTTGCTGTCGAAAATCGGCGACCTGCGCGTCATCTCGCGAACCTCGGTTGAGCGACTCGACCCGGCACTTTCCATTCCCGAAATTGGCGAGTTACTGAACGTTGCGACGGTCCTGGAGGGCCAGGTGCAGCGTGCCGGCGATCGACTGCGTATCAACGTGCAGCTGATCGATACGGCTGCGGAAGGCCATATCTGGGCCAACGTGTACGACAGCGAGTTGACCGCTGAGAACGTCTTCGACGTGCAGAGCACGATCGCTCGCACCATTGCCGACGCCCTGCACGCCGAACTCTCTCCCGAGGACGAGGTCCTGCTGGAAGCGGTACCGACGACCAACACCGAGGCGCTCGAGAAATACCTCCTTGGCGTGCAGCTGTGGAATCGCCAGACGTTTGGCGCTCTTTCCGATGCGATTGGCTATCTCAATGAAGCGACGACGCTGGATCCCGAGTTTGCGGCCGCCTGGGTTGCCCTTGCGAAGGCATATACAAGCGCGTTTCAGACCGGCGCCATTACTTCAGAAGAACTAATCGCCGGAGCCGAGCCCGCCGTGGCCAAGGCCATGCGCATCGATCCGCTACTGGCCGCCGCACATACGCAACAAGCCGTCCTGCAGTGGGCCCGTGGAGATTATGACGGTGCGCAACGGTCATTCGAAACAGCGCTCGAACTCGACGCTTATGATTCTGTGGCAGTCGGCGAGTACGCTTACTTCTTGCGCAATTCCTTCCGTGCGGAAGAGGCGATTCCGCTCGTGGAGAAAGCTCTGGAGAACGACCCGCTATCGACGGAACTGTTGTTCCAACTCGGCAAGGCACACATGCATGCCGGCCGGCCCGAACGCTTTCTCGAGATAACGGAGCTGATGCGTGAAATCGATCCATCGGTAATCAATGCGTACAACGGCACAATGCAGGCCTATTTGTGGATGGGCCAGATTGATATGGCCGTACAGTGGTTCATTCGCAGTCTTGGCTTCGATCCTCTCGACTATGAGAACTGGGCGCACATTTCGCTTCACCTCGAAGACCTGGGTGATTCGGTTGCTGCGGATCGTGCCCTGCAACGAGCCGCCGAACTCGGGCCGGGAGAACCATCGGTACTCAAGTGCCAGGTCCTGATCCACCAGGCTCGAGGCAATCATCAAGAGGCCGTCAGAATTGCCAGGGAAGCGCTGGCAACCAACCTGGATGACCGCTGGGGTTCCGACTTCATCTTCATGCGCACAGTAAGAGATGCGGCGATGGATGACGGCACCGTTCAGCCCATTTTCGACATGTACCAGGAACGCGCGCCATTGGTCTTCGAGTCTGAGCCTGTCGTGACCTTCGATACGCTCGGTTACGCTGTTGATTCTGTTCTGCTGCTGCAGTTCCTCGGCGAAAATGACCAGGCAGGTCAGGTCGCGGCGGCGGCGCTCGAGCTATACGACCGCATCAACCCTGAGCGTATTCGCGGCTACGACACCGGAATCATCGACGTCGAAGCCCTCGCAGTTTCGGGACAATACGACGCCGCGCTCGAGCGTCTGCAGGACGCGGTCGACGGCGGCTGGTATCTCGACTGGCGCCCGCAGTTCGCAAGTCGCAATCTCGACGGGATTCGAAATCGACCGGAATTTGCCGAGCTGAAGATGCGACTCGAAGAAAGATCTGCCGAACTGGCCGCAAGCTGGAAGGCCACACCGCACCTGGGCGAGAACGACCTGCGCGACAAGCCGCACTAGTAGTATAGTTGGCGGCCGAAAATTTCACGCATTCACCTGGGAGTTCATGTGAGAAAACTGACTGTCGCGTTGGCGACCTGCCTGCTATTGGTCGCAGGTTGCGACACTAACGAGAACGAGAGCGATACGGGCCCTGCTCCGTTCGCAAGCCGCTATGCGCCATTACCATCCGGAACGACGCTGATCACGGGCGCTACCGTGCTTGACGGTGCCGGCGGACGGCTCGAGAACGCCGACGTTCTTGTCGTCGCTGGCAAGATCGCGGAAGTCGGTACGGGCCTGAGCGCTCCGGACGCCGATGTTGTTGACGCTGCGGGCAAGTGGGTCACGCCGGGCATCATCGACGTGCACTCGCATCTCGGTGTGTATCCCTCGCCGAGCACTGAATCCCATTCGGACGGCAACGAGATGACCTCGCCCGTAACCGCGCAGGTCTGGGCCGAGCACAGCGTCTGGCCGAACGATCCGGGTTTCACGACCGCGCTCGCGGGCGGCGTGACCTCGATGCTGATCCTGCCTGGCTCGGCAAACCTGATTGGCGGCCGTGGCGTCACGCTCAAGAATGTGCCGGGCCGGAACGTCATGGATATGAAATTCCCTGGCGCCCCGCATGGCCTGAAGATGGCCTGTGGCGAGAACCCCAAACGCGTATATGGCGGCAAGGGCCAGGCGCCGGGCACTCGCATGGGTAACGTTGCCGGCTATCGCGCCGCATGGATCGATGCCGAAGAGTATCGCAGCAAGATCAAAGCGGCCGAAGAGGGTAACGGTTCGATGCCGAAGCGCGACCTCAAACTCGAAACGCTGATGGGCGTGCTCGACGGCGAGATACTCGTACACAACCACTGCTATCGCGCCGACGAGATGTCGATCATGCTCGAGATCGCCGAGGAGTTCGGCTACAAGGTTGGCACCTTTCACCACGCGGTCGAGTCGTACAAAATTGCCGACCTGCTCGCGGAAGCCGACACCTGTTCCGCAATGTGGGCCGACTGGTGGGGCTTCAAGATGGAAGCCTACGATGGCATTCGCGAGAACATTGCACTGGTCGACAAGGCCGGCGCCTGCGCCATCGTGCACTCGGATTCGGATATCGGCATCCAGCGCCTGAACCAGGAGGCCGCCAAGGTCATCGGTTCGGCCGCGCGTGTCGGCATCGACATCACGCCCGAGCATGCCATGCGATGGCTGACATCGAACGCCGCCAAGTCGCTTGGTGTTCTTGACCAGACCGGCACGCTCGAGGCCGGCAAGATGGCCGACGTCGTGATCTGGAACGGCAACCCGTTTTCGGTCTACACACGCGCGGAACGCGTCTACATCGACGGCGCCCTCGCCTACGAACTCGGCAACGACGACGTCAACCCCGTTACTGATTTCACGCTCGGCACCGCTGCTGCCGCCGGAGGTGCGAAGTGAAGCGCATACTGACTTACATCGCGCTGCTCAGTTGTGCAGCGAACGCCTCGGCACAAACAACCGCAATTGTCGGCGGCAAAGTACATACGGTCGGCCCACAGGGCACGATCGAGGACGGCACAGTCCTGATCGTTGACGGACGCATCGCGGCAGTCGGCACTGACGTCACGGTACCTTCCGGCGCTAAGACCATCGACGCGAGCGGCAAGGTCGTAACCCCCGGCCTGTTCACGCCACTCAGCCAACTCGGACTCGTTGAGGTGACAAGCTCGGCGGGACCAACGGACGGCTCACAGCGCGGTCCGCTGTTCACGGCAGGCTTCGATGTCGCCGACGCATACAATCCGCGTTCGACGCTGATTGCGATCAACCGAATCGAAGGCGTCACACGCGCGGTGATTGCGCCGTCGCCAGGGTATCCCGATGAGAGTGGCGCAGGCCATATCCTGGCCGGCCTCGCTGCGGTCGTGAATCTCGGTGATACCAATGCGCTCGACCAGCGCAGTACGGCAATGGTTGTCGCACTCGGCGAGAGCGGCAGCCATTTCGCTGGCGGCACGCGCACCGGTGCCTGGCTGACGCTGCGCAATGCGCTCGACGAGGCGCTCGATTATCGCGAGCACAAAGGCGATTTCGAGCGCGGCATGCGGCGGGCGTATGTGCACAGCGTTGCCGATCTCGAAGCCCTGCAGGGCGTTATCAACGGCAATACGCCGATGATCGTCGGCATCAACAGGGCAGCCGACATCGAGGTACTGATCAACTTCGTTGACGAGTACAGCGTTAGTGCCATCATCTCGGGCGGCGCCGAGGCCTGGATGCTGGCCGACGAGCTGGCTGCCGCACGCATTGCGGTCATCATCGATCCGACCGCAAACCTGCCCGGCGGATTCGACAGCATCAATGCGCGCTTCGGCGCGGAGAAGATCCTGATCGACGCCGGCGTCAAGGTTGCGATTGCGGGTGGTGGTACGCATAACGCGCGCAATATCACGCAGAACGCAGGTAACGCGGTCGCACAGGGTCTCGACTGGGACGATGCACTCCAGGCGATCACGTTGGCGCCGGCAGAAATCTTCGGCATGGCTGCAACAGCCGGTAGCCTCGAGACCGGCAAAGCGGCCGATGTCGTGATCTGGCCGGGCGACCCGCTGGAGCTGGTGAACTATCCTGACCAGGTATTCATCAATGGCGAGGCGATCGACATGGTCAGCCGCCAGACGCTGCTGCGCGATCGCTACCTGACGAACGACGGTCCGCCCGCGTACCGCCGCCAGTAAAGATAAGCGCGAAAAGGAAAGGGGCCGCAGATGCGGCCCCTTTTTTTGCACCAGCATGCAGCTGAATTACTCGGTGCTGTACGTGAAGGACAGGAACCAGGCCCGGCCGATCGGGTCGTAGGCTTCCGCTGCGATGTTCGTACCGGTATTGCCATACTGGCTGATCTGCGTCAGCAATGGCGGCTGCTTGTCGAAGACATTATTGACGCCGGCACGCAGACGATAGCGATCGCTGCTATAGGCAATCGAGAAGTCGTTGTAGATGTACGTCGGCATCTCATTCTTCGACGGGGCAACCGGGTTACCAAACACGTCGCTATTCTCGTTTGTCAGCTCAGGCGTGTTCGAGTCCTTGACGCGATCCCAGTGGCGAATCCGCCAGGAGGCATCCCACTCGTTCATCGTGTAGCCGATGCTCAGCACCACGCGATTCTCGGGATACAGGATCTCGCCGGCATCCTCGTCGAGACTGCCGTCGACGATGCCGATGGTGTCGAACTGGAACAGATGGTTGTAGAACAGCCCGAGGTTCATGTCACCGGGACCGAGCGCGAACTGGTAACGCGCCTGCAGGTCGAGACCTTCAGTCTCAAACCGGTTTTCGTTCGACGTGATTGAGTCAACCTCGACCAGTGCGCCCTCACCCGGGCTCAGGTTGCGACGGGCAAGGCCGCCGCATGTCGGGTCGAAGGATCCGGGGTCAACGTCGAAGCAGCGCTGCACAACCACGGTACGCGGTGTCGTTGCGATGCCATCATCGATCTCGATCCGATACCAGTCGAGTGATGCAGACAGCCCACCAACAAACTCGGGCTGCCAGACCAGGCCCGCAGTAATCGAGTCAGCCGTCTCTTCACGCACGTTCGGGTTGCCAATCAGGAAACCGCCAGTCGACTGACGCTCGACCTGCGATAGCGTGAACGACCCCTGGTCGGCGATGCGATTTGCGATCACAGCAATCGAGCGGCAGTTGTCCGCGACATTTCCGGTCGTGTTGGCATCGACGCCGTCACATGGGTCCTGGAGGGTGCGGAACGTCTGGCCAGCGCCCGCGAACAGGTCGGAAATGTTCGGCGCCCGCACGGAGCTCGACACGGTACCGCGGAAGCGCAGGCTCTCGAGTATCGAGATATCTGTACCGAGTTTCCACGTAGTCTGGTTGCCGACGCTGGAATAGTCGCCAACACGCACTGCTGCATCGATCGACCAGCGATCGAGGATGGGCGCGCTGACTTCACCATAGAACTCGAGAACGTCGAATGTACCGTCGGTCGGCGCGCTGGCGTTACCCGCGGTAATGCCGCGCTGAACGCTTTCGCCGGGGATATCTGCGCCGCGCTCTTCACGGTATTCGGCACCGAATGCGACCGCCAGCGCACCGCCGCTGAGTTCGAATGGCGTGTCGCCAGATACGGTTACGTTGAACACCTCTTGTTCGACGATACCCTGACGGTTAGTCGGTAGTGACAGGTAAGCGACAGCGGCCGGCGAAATCGTGTTCGCGCCGAAGATGTTGAATGGCACACAGCCCTGCAGGCGCGCCTGCTCGTTGACGCACTGCAAACCGCCATTGCCGTCGGATTCAACGTCGAGTGCAAGTGCGGCACGTTCGACATTGATCTGGCCAACACCCTGCTGATCCTGGTCGGTCTTGCCATATGTGTAGTACGTGTTCAGGTGCCAGTTATCTGTCAGCTGAATATCGAAGCCAACTACGCCGCGCAGCGAGGTGCGCTGAATCGTCGTCTGGCGTGGCCCGAACTCGACCAGTCGGCGCGCGGTCGCGTTGACACCGAGCTGGTTCAGGTTGGTCACGCCCTGCGCCAACAGGTTATCGCGCAGGAGGGTTGGCAACAGCGGCGATGTTGCGACGTCGAGGCCACCGGTGCCGCCGCGCTGTGTAAACCAGATGTTGGAGTTCAGGTCGAGCGCAAACGGCTCGAGCTGGCTGAACGCTTCGACGATCGAGTAGTTCATCTCACCGAATATCTCGACCCTGTCGGAAACCGGCATGGTCGCGGCACCGTAAGCGAAGCGCCGTTCTATCGGGTTAAAAATCGTGCGGTATTCGGCGCGGTTGAAGCGATCCGAGTTGGCCCTGTCGGCCAATCCGCTGCGGAACGTGTTGCCGTCGCCCAGCAGGTTGCCGAAGCGGCCCTGCGGCAAGAAGCTCGAGCCCAGCCACTCATCCGTTTCGCCAAGCCCGTCGCCATCCAGGTCATACACGGCCAGGTCGGTATTCGAGTAGTCGCGATCACGGGCGAACAGAGGATCGTCATTCGAGTAGCCGAGCGATAACCACGCGTTGCCGCCATCGCCGAGTTCGCCGCCGAAGGTCAGGTAGACGTCCTCTTTGTTCTTATCGGACCGCGAGGACGCGCCGATCTGCGCATCGATCATGAATCCTTCGAAGTCGGTCTTCGTCACGATATTCACGACGCCGGCAACCGCGTCGGATCCGTACACCGCGGACGCGCCGCCTGTCAGCACTTCAATGCGCTCGATCATGCCGACCGGGATGGCGTTGAGGTCAACGGCATAGCCAACGCTTGGGCTGACGCCGGAGACGAAACGCCGACCGTTGATGAGCACGAGTGTGCGCGCGGTACCGAGGTTGCGCAGGCTGGTCAGGTTAAGACCGGCTGACTGTACGGTAAAGGCGCTGTTAGCGTTGTTTATGGCCTGGACGTTCTGCGGCAATGTCTGCAACAGGTCGCCAAGATTAGTAGTGCCCGTAAACTCGAGGACTTCAGAGTCAATGACTTCCACTGGCGATGAGTAACTGAATCCATCCCTGCGGATGTGACTGCCCGTTACGATAATTTCCTCGAGCGACTCGTCGGCCCCGGCATCCTGCGCATTTGCCGTGCTGGTGGCCGCAAGCGCGAGCGCGACGCCGACACACAATGTCGACACTGCTTTGCTTCGTGACTTACTCATGTTGATGCTCCCCTATAAAGGTTGTTGAACGCGAACCGCGACGCAGGGCCGCGCTTCTTGTCGTCATGGGAGCACTGGTGAGTTTTGTTGTGAAATTGACTCAATCGATGTAACGCGGCGTTCTTGCTACGGCGTTTTTGCAGCGTGGCGGCGCTGCCGCCGACGCGCAATAAGGTTCGCCCGGACCGAGTCTTTTTCGCTCGAGTCGGGATGACGATCGGCTGCAATTACGTTGCAAAAACGAAACGGCGATCTTGCATCGCTGCAAAATCGCCGCTCGTCGTTTCGGCGCAACAAACTTTTGCGCAACTCAGTTCAGCTGGTGCTTGAACGCAGCCTCAATGTACATGCGTAACGCCGCCGTGCCAGTCTTGCGCCGACGTACACGCGGGCTGATCACAATTACGTCGCGTCCCGACGACTCGAGGTCGGGCGTCAGGTCGATCAACCTGCCGGTGCGCAAATACGGTTCACACAGGTATTGCGGCAGGCGGCAAATGCCGAGTCCCGCGAGCGCCGCCTCGCGCGCTTCGAGCAGGCCCGACACCACATATTTCGCCCTGACGGTCACAGTCGTAATTTGTTCGTTACGACCGAACCGCCAGGAATGTCGATCGCTCTCCGCGGCCTCGACAATGCAGTCGTGCGACTCCAGGTCGAACGGCGAACGGATCGAGCCGTGTTGTGCGACATACTCGGCGCTGGCAAAGATAGACTGGCGCACCTGCCCGGCGGCATTGGTCCATCCTCCGGAAACGGTAACCGGGGCAAGTGCGATGCCAACGTCGACGGAGTCGACCGCTTCTTCCGTCCACACGCTTACCGGTCGCCGCTCGACATGTACGCGCGGGTTTTCGCTTTCAAACGAAACCAGTTGTCGATCGAGAAAACGCTCGATCATGTCGGCGGGTGCACCAACGATAATGGGTGATGTGTCGGCAACTATCGCACCGACGGTGGCCAGCGACTGTGCGTTCTGTGCCGACTCGAGAAGCATCTCGCACTGCTCCAGGCAACGCGCGCCCGCATCCGTTACCGCAATATGCTTGGGCGTTCGATCAAGTAGTTTCACTCCCAACTGTTTTTCGAGCGAACCGAGTCGACGACTTATCGTCGTGCGCTCCATACCAAGGTCCGCTGCACACTTGGATATTCCGCCTGTTTGAACAATCTTTGCGAATAGCGCGAGATCCGCAACCTGCTTTAATTCACCGTGCATTCCAACTCCCTCCGGAAAAATCACAACCCTCTGTAACTAGGATGCGTTGCGCAGCAATTTGATTGTTGCGTTACGTGCGTTTCTGCTTCGCATGGGTTGCGATCCGTGCGCATTGCAAAGCGTTGCAGTTTCCATGCATTGAATAAGGAACCGATGACGGAACTCCATGGTCAGATAGTTACGCAGTTGCGGAAAACCGCAAGGGGAGACTGTGAAGATGAAAAAGCGGCGCGCGGGTCTCGACAGATACGATGTAGCAATACTGTCGGCCCTTTCGACTAACACGCGGCTCACGACGGTTGAGCTTGCGAGCAAGGTGCACCTGTCACGCACAGCTGTATCGCGTCGCATTGCCGCTCTGCGTCAAATGAAAGTTCTCAACGAATCCGCTGACGTACTCAACTACGAGACCATGGGCTTCAAGGTGCGAGCTAACGTCGAGATTGCGATGAACGGCCGCTCGTCGGCGCTGGTGAAACCGAAGTTGCTCGAGCGCCCCGAGGTGCTGAGCGTGTCGGTTATGGCGGGCGACGGGATGCTGAGCCTGGATGTCATTGCCATCGACATGGATCACCTGCACAAGTTCATCGGCGCGATCCAGGACAGCGGCGAGACCACGACGAAGATCGTGTTTGCAGAAGAGAAGTCAAACCTGACACTGCTCGAACGCATGCGTCGGCTGAGCGCGGAGACCGAATCCGGGCTCGTTCGTATCTGACACCCCTGTTATTCTCGCGGCATGACCCGTACCGACGTCCTTGTTCTCGGCGGCGGCGCCGCCGGTCTAATGTGCGCCATAAGCGCCGCGCAACGCGGTCGTGATGTCATCGTTCTCGAAGGCTCGAACCGCGTCGGCAAGAAAATCCTGATGTCGGGTGGCGGGCGCTGCAATTTCACCAACCTCTACTGCGAGCCCGCCAACTACCTGTCGCACAATCCGCATTTCTGCAAGTCGGCCTTGTCACGCTACACGCAGCACGATTTCGTCGCGCTGGTCGAGAAGCATGGCATCGCCTATCACGAGAAGACGCTCGGCCAGCTGTTCTGCGATGGGTCCTCGAAGGACATCGTCGCGATGCTGTTACGGGAGTGCGATGAGGTCGGCGTGCGGATCGAGACATCCTGTGACATCGCCTCCGTTTCGAAAGCCGATAACTTTGTCGTCCGTTCAAATCTCGGCGATTTCACCTCGGAGTCACTGGTCGTCGCGACAGGCGGGCTGTCGATTCCGAAGATGGGCGCCACGGGTTTTGGTTACGAGCTGGCGAGACAGTTTGGATTGAACGTATTCGACACGCGTGCCGGACTCGTACCGTTCACGTTCACAGGTGCGGCGCATGAGATGATGGCGCGGCTTTCGGGTGTCAGTACGCCTGCGATCGTTTCAGCTAACGACACAGCTTTTACAGAAGACATCCTGTTCACACATCGTGGACTGAGCGGTCCGGCCGTTCTGCAGGTATCGAGCTTCTGGAAACCGGGCGATGACATCGTGATCGATTTATTGCCCGGGACGGATGCAGGGCAACGCCTCATTGAGGCCAAGAAGGAACAACCGAAATCACTCCTGCGAACAATTCTCGCAACACATCTGCCCCGCAAACTTGTCGCCGAACTCCAGGATCAATACTGGCGTGACTACGCCGATACCCCTGTTACAGAGATTCGCAACGACGTCCTTCTTGCCATTGGCGCGTCACTCAATGCATGGACCCTGAAACCTGCTGCAACCGAGGGCTACCGCACCGCCGAGGTCACATTGGGCGGCGTCGACACCAACGAACTCTCCTCCCGAACGATGGAATCGAAAAAAGTGCCGGGACTCTTCCTGGTTGGCGAAGTCGTCGACGTGACCGGCCATCTGGGAGGCTTTAACTTCCAGTGGGCCTGGGCGTCAGGCTATGCGGCCGGGCTCAGTGTGTAGTCAGCTGATCTGCTCCCGCACGCGCACCGTATCGACGTGTTGCAGGAAGGCTGTAGCTTTGCCATCGGACAACGTCCACACATGCGCCATCCTGGCCTCGCAAGGCTCACCCGTTTCCTTGTGATTCCACGTGTATTTGCCGTCAGCGACCACGGTGTCGCCGTCGGCAACCAGTCGGTCAACTACTACACCCCAGTTCTCGCTGAAGTCGCCGAGGCGCATGAATACGCCTTCGAGCACAGCCTGCGGGCCGGTATAGGTACCGGCAAGCGGGAAACCATCCGCTTCCATCCATTCGATATCGTCCGAGAAGACTGCCAATACCGCCGGCACGTCGCCCGCGGCGAAACTCTCGTACAGCCCACTGATCAGTTCTTTGTTGTTCATTGACTCCCCTTAATTGCCTGTCGTCGGCACCCAGTTTTCACGTAGATAGGCTTCCTCGAAGCCGTTCTTTTTAATATTCGAATAGGAATGTTGTGGATCGCCCGGGACGGCCTCGCCTGTCATTGTGCAAACAAGGTCGCAGCACTGCTCAAGCGCGTGTCGTATCCGGGCGCTCAGGACTGCCGTCTGCCCCCCGCGGCGGCGGAAGTCCGGATGCGTCGCACCCCAGTCGAGCGCCGCAACCGCACCGTCCATGAAGACAACGCCGGTGCCGGCCGGCTGGTCGCCATCGAAACTCATAAAGGCTTGTTGCCCCGGCACGCCGGGCAAAAGTGCGAGTGCGGGCAATGATGCCGGCGCCATATCGAACGCGGGCGCGACGATCGCTGCAAACGCGTCGCCATGTTCGAGTCCGACCGACCGCACATCGAGATCGGTCCGTGCGTCCCGAACCTCTCCTGCCCCGCGTTTGAACTTCATCCAGCCACGGTACTTCTCGAAGCCGGCCGCAGCCAGCGCCGCGTCGGTGTCGGGACCCTTGCGTTCCGGCACCACGTGCAGGAAGAAGCGTCCGACACCTGCGTCCTCGTAGACCCGATGTATCTCGCGCAATTGATCCTCGCTCGGCGCACCGCTGGCACCAAGATCGAGAACCCTATTGATAAGGATGCTCGGCTCCGACGACGATACCGAGCACAACGCGTCGCCGACCTGCTCCAGGCGCCAATCGTATCCCCGGATACCCGCATCGGTGAACTCCGCATGCCATGCCTGCAAAGCACACGTCTCGACGCATTCAGTGATATCGCAATCGGCCATATGTTATTCCTGCGTGGAATAAGGCCATAACGAACGCGTCTGGCCGTTTTCTTGTTCCGGCGGGTCTCTTATTTAGACTTGGTCGACCTATGAATGCAAACGTAGAAACGCTTTTCCAGCAGCACGACGAAACCCGCGAGGACATTCGCGACAGCATCGTCGAGCTGATCCCGGGACCCGATAACCCGACGCCCATCGTGCGCGTCGGGTCGCGCTTCAATGCGCAGGACGATTTCGACCTGCTCGTGAAGCTCGAAGGCATGAACCCGTTCGGCTCGATCAAGGACCGCACGGCCTGGTACATGCTGAAAGATCTCGAACTCTCCGCGGACCAGTCGCTGGTCGAACCCACGGCCGGCAACACCGGCATCGCGCTGGGTGCACTCGCTAATGCGCGTGGGGTACCGCTCGAAGTCGCGATCCCCGAGGGTGTCCCCGAGGAGAAGAAGGCACAGCTGCGCTTCCTCGGCGCAGAAGTAATCGAAGTCGAAGACGAGCTCTGCCCGATCTACCCGTCGGAGGGCGCGCGCGGCGTGGTCAAGAGTATGGTTGAGAGCGTCGCGTTCGATGGCAGGTACGTCTCGCCGAACCAGTATGAAAGCGAGCTCAACGTTGCGGCTCACTATCACTCGACGGGTCCGGAGATCTGGAACCAGACCGCTGGCAACATCGACTACCTGTTCACGAGTATCGGCACGGGCGGCACGATTACCGGCGTCGGCCGCTACCTCAAAGAGCAAAACCCCAATATCAGGATCATCGGCGTCGAGCCCGCCGCGCGGCATCACAAGCTGTCCGGACTGAAGCGCGTGACGGGGCTGCCGGATGAGCACTTCCCCGCAATCCTGGATCGTGATGTCGTCGACGAATTCTTCTCGGTCACGGACGAGGAAGCGTTCCAGGCCGGCATCGATATTGCCCGCACCGATGGCATCCTGGTCGGGCCGACGACCGGCGCCTCCCTGCATGCCGCGCGTGAATGGGGCAAGACGAATCCCGGGCGCGCCGTCGTGATCTCGGGCGACAATGCGGCCAAGTACGTCGCCGCCTACGCGGAGTACTTATAACGCGGCGATGCGCCGCCCGAACTCCTCGACCTTTTCCCAATCGGTGAACTCGAAAGTGCCGGTTGGGTCAGTGGGTCCCTTGGTCATCCACATGATGAAGCGAATCATCGTTCGATCGATCGGTCCGAGCGCCGGGTAGACAATCTTTCCCGCGAACACACCGAGGTTCTGCGGCTGCCAGTCGATCTGCTTCAGGAACTTCTGCAGGTAGGGATTGGTTTCCGGCGTGTTCTTCTCGGGTTTGCGCGCCACGACGTTCACGGAGAACAGCGCGTTTGGATGCGCCTCCAGCGTGGCGCGGTGCTTGCGAATGAACTCGTACACCGATTTCTGGTGTTTGCCGTAACGGATGCTGGCGCCAATCACGATCTTGTCGAACTCGAGCGCCGCGAGATCGGGCCCGTCAGCAAGATCGACCAGCTCGACCGTGTCGCCGAGTTGCTCAATGACCGACTGCATCCGATTGCAGATTTCTATCGTGTGACCGTCGGTTGTCGAGTACAGTATGAGTACTTTTGCCATGTGTTATCTCCGCGACTAATCTAGCACGCATGGACCGTCCCGCCGACATCGGACAGATACGTACTTCGCTGCAGGATATCCACGACCGCGCAACGGCCCTCGAGCAGAAGTACGCCGAAGCGCTCTCCCAGGTTCATCCCGCGTTTCGCGAGGGCGCCCGCAACCTGGTCCACTATCTGGCGCTGCGCAAGTTCGACACGCATGAGTTACGCCGCGACCTGCGGCGACTGGGCCTGTACTCGCTGGCTCATGCGGAACGCAACGTGCTGGGTACGATTGGCGCAGTCCGCAACGCGCTGGCGACGCTAACCGGCGAGAACGACGCCGATGTGGGCTCGCTCGAGAAAGTTCTCGCAAGCGCCAATCCGACAGCCGACGAACACAGGCGCGCGATTCTCGGCCCCAGCCCGCACGGTCGGCATGTCAGCATCATGGTGACGCTACCGACCGAAGCTGCCGAAAACGAGGACCTGGTTGCGGAGATGATCGCGGCAGGCATGAACGTCGCACGCATCAATTGCGCGCATGATGATGCCGAAACCTGGAAGCGCATGATTGCCAACGTTCGCACGAAGGCCACCGAAGCCGACACCGAATGCCGCGTCATCATGGACCTCGCCGGGCCCAAGCTACGCACCGGCGAACTGACGCCGGGGCCGCGCGTCATTCACATCCGCCCCAAGCGCGACGCGATGGGGCGGGTCGTGGCGCCGCGCCGCATTCGCCTCATTCCCGAAGATGCGTTACAGCGCGGCACGAAGATTGCCGTCGTGCCCGTCCCTCGCGAATGCATCGAACTCGCTCGCGAAGGCGACGAGATGCGGTTTCGCGATACCCGTGGCAAAAAGCGCCGGCTGCGAGTTGCCGAAAAGGATGACAAGGGACTTGTGCTGGAGTCCTGGCAAGGCGCCTACATAGCGACCGGCTCGAAGCTGACACTTGTACGTGAGGATCTTGGCGAGAAACTCCAGTACAAGGTTGGCGAACTGCCCGCCGCCGAGCAGCCATTACTCTTGCGGGTTGGCGACACCCTGATCGTGCATGCAGATAGTCGTCCCGGCGAACCTGCCAGGGAAGATGCCGACGGCGTGATCCTGGAGCCGGCCCATATCGCCTGCCAGCAACCCGAGGTATTCGAGTTCCTGTCCCCGGGCGAGGAGGTTTCACTCAATGACGGCAAGATCTCGGGGCGGATCGACGAGGTAAGCAGCGCACAGATTGCGGTCACTGTTACCAAGGCCAAGCCTACCGGTAGCCGGCTACGCGGTCATCGCGGCATCAACTTTCCGCAAAGCGATATCCGGATGCCCGGACTGACGAATGCGGATAAGAGCAACCTCGAATTCATCGCTGAACATGCCGACGCCGTAAGCCTGTCGTTCATCCGCAAACCGAAGGACATCGAAGCGCTGCACGAGGAGCTTGACCGGCTCGGCGCCGACAAGCTCGGCCTGGTCATCAAGGTCGAGACCAAGAAGGGCTTCAAGAGCCTGCCCAAGGTCATGCTCGCGGCAATGCGCCGCTACCCCATCGCGGTCATGATCGCGCGCGGGGACCTCGCCGTGGAATGCGGCTGGGTGCGGCTCGCCGAGTTACAGGAAGAAATTCTCTGGGTCTGCAGCGCGGCGCGCGTACCAGTCATGTGGGCCACCCAGGTGCTGGAACAGGAGGCCAAGAAAGGTCTGCCGTCACGTGCGGAAATCACCGACGCGGCACAGTCGGAACGCGCCGACTGCGTCATGCTGAACAAGGGCCCGCATATTCTCGCAGCCATTCGTACGCTCGACGACATCCTGCGTCGCATGCAATCTCTGCGGCGCCGGAAGACTTCATGAGTGACGCGGCAACATTCCTCGGTCGACTGCGCGAACGACAGGTCATCAAGACCCTGGTCCTGTACGTTGCTATCGGCTGGGGGTTCTACGAGATTGCGAGCGAGGTCCTGACGCGCTTCGGCTTCCGCGATTCCTGGATCACGCTTCTCTTGATTTTCCTGCTGCTCGGTCTCCCGGCCGCCCTCTTCCTCGCCTGGTACTTTGACGTCGACCGGCGCGGTATTCACAAGGAAGCCAGTCTGAGCGGCGGTGACAAGGCAATCGTCATTGCGTCGTTGCTGTTGCCCGTTGTTGGCGTCTTTGTGGCCAAGCCGATGGTTGAGGAAGCATCGACAGTGGCAGGCCTGGAAGCGAACACCGTTGCTGTTTTGCCGTTCGCCAATTACACAGGCGATGCCGAGCTCGAGTACCTCGGCGATGGTGTCGCCGAAGAGGTTATTGCGGCCCTGACTGGATTAGGCGCATTCGATGTCAGCGCATTGACCCAGTCGTTTCGCTTCCGCGGCGCCGAGATTGATGCCGCGGAGATTGGCAGGGAACTCGATGTCGCCTGGATCGTTCGCGGCTCCGTGCGCAGCAGCGGCCAATTACTGCGCTTCAGCGCCAGCCTGATTGACACGCGTAGCGGCGCTACGGCGTGGTCCGAAAGCCGCGAGGTCAGCAAGCTCGCGGTGTTCCGCGGGCAGGACGAATTATCGCGGGCGGTGGCCGGGGCGCTGGCATCAGAAGTCGGCGTCGAAGTCCGGGAGGTCGTAGCTGCTGATGCACCAGACCCGGAGGCCTATGACCTCTACCTGCGTGGGCGGCACATCTGGCATCGCCGCGGCACCGTCGATATCGGCCCCGGGATCAGGATGTTGGCCGAGGCCACTCGCATCGATTCCGAATTCGCGAAGGGATGGGCTGCGCTCGCTTCCGGTTACCTGACCTGGCCCAGCTACTCACCCGAAGGTTATGGCACGTGGTATTCGTCCGAAGACGTTGCGCTCAAAGCGGTCGAACTCGACCCGAATCTGCCCGAACCTTATGCCGTCCTGGCCTCGCATGCGCAGTCACGGCGTGAGTGGCTCGTGGCGCAGGATTTTTTCATGGAGAGCCTGCACCTCGCTCCAAACAACGCGACGGCCAATTTCTGGTATGGCGAACTCCTGTCAGCCACCGGTCGTTTCGCAGATAGCATCCGGCATATGCGGCGCGCCGTCGAACTCGATCCGACCTACGAAGCGCCGAAGATGAACATCGCATTCGGGATCATGACTATGGGCGCCACCAGCCTCGGCGCAACCCGGTTCGCTGACTTGTGGTCGTCGGGATTCCGCAGCCCCGTTAACTGGATGGGCAATTTTATCGCGCTCGTGGTGACCGGGCGTATCGACGAAGCTCGTCAATGGGTCAATGACTCGCCTATGCCCGACGATGGCAAAGCAATCGTGCACCGATTCCTCGACCACGAGGAGGGACTGCAGGACCCGGACCTGGCGGAGGACCTCTACAGCGCCCCAACGTCAGCCATTGTCTACCAGTTCAAGCTGTGGCTGCTGGCGCGGCTGGGCGCACACGAGCAACTCTTCGAGTACATCCACTACCGGCTGGACCAGGACAATTTTCTGGATACGCGACCGTTATGGGGCATCGGCTACCGGCTTTATGAACACCCTGACTTCCCGGCCCTGATGCAGCGCCTTGGACTGGTCGAATACTGGCAGGTGAACGGCTGGGGCGACGTGTGCCGGCCCGAGGGCGAATCGTTCGTCTGCGAAGGTCATGGCCTCACCCCGGAGGCCGCGATCGAAGCACTAGAGACAGCCCACTGAAAAAAGCGGGACCTGAATTGGCCAGTCCTGCGTCATTACTCCCAAGCACCCGAAAAACGGGCTTTTCACTAACGGGAGAGAATCATGACTGAGAAAAAGAAACTGGTAGTTATCGTAACCAACGGCGCGGACAATGAGCGTTCGTCGGTGGCCTGGAGCGTCGCCAATGGCGGCGTCGCAAGCGGTATGGAAGTAACGATGTTCCTCGTCAGCTCCGGCGTCGACTGGGTACGCAAGGGCGCACTGGAGCACGCTCGGCTGAACCCGCTGGATCCGACCATCGGCGAGATGGTGAAGACGGTCACCGACTCAGGTGGCAAGATCCTCGTATGTCCGCCATGCGCAGGCGTGCGCGGTTACGAGCAGGATGATCTCATGGACGGCGTTACGCTGGCCGGCTCGGTTGCGATGCTCGACGTGGTACAACAGGGTGCGGAAGCAATTACCTTCTGAACAATGGACCTGAATGGGCGACGCGGATACGAAAGCGTTCTTCGGCCAAGGCATCGAAGACAACCTCGATGCGCTGTACAGCGTAGCCCTGCGGCTGGCCCGTAGCGGCGCTGACGCCGAAGACCTGGTTGCTGAGACCGTGGCGAAAGCCTGGAGTGCGATCGACACGCTCAGCGACCGGGACCGCTTTCGGCCCTGGCTGTTCCGGATTCTGCACAACACGTTTATCAGCGCGTATCGCAAACAGTCGGTGCGACCCGTCGAAGCGAGTTACAGCGAGGGTGAGTGCGAGGATGATGACCTCGCCACGCTGCTCAATGAGCAAAGTGATGACTTCCTCGTGTGGTGGTCAAACCCGGAACATGAGTACTTCAACAATCTGCTCGGCGAACAGCTCCTGGCCGCGCTGGACAAGCTTCCCGAGACGTTCAGGACAGTCGTGATACTCGTCAACGTCGAGGGGTTCACATACGATGAAACAGCGGAGGTGCTTGGCATCGCGCCCGGCACGGTACGCTCAAGAATGAAGCGCGGTCGTACGCTGCTGCAAAAGGCGCTCTGGCAACAACGACCCGCTGCGATGCAAGGTGCACAGGAATGAAACACGACATTGGCTGTCTGCAGGCGATCGAGGCGTTCTACGCCTATCTCGACGGCGAGATCGACGACCCTGAAACGATTGCCGACTTTGAGCACCATCTTGGCCATTGCCGCAGCTGCTTCTCGCGTATTGAGATGGAGCGGGCGCTGAATGCGCGCATGAAGAAGACGGCAAAAAGCGATTCTCCCGACGCGCTGCGCGAGCGCGTCGGAAAAATCATGGACAAGTTCTAGTGGCTACAGTGAGCCGGTGACGTTCAGGAAGACACCTTGGTGATCGAAGCTGAGATCCGTCAGGTCGTCCGAGAAGTCCGTGAAGTTATAGCCGAGACCAACCTTGACGTGGTCGCCGAAGTAGCGTGACACAGCGGCCAGGGCACCGGCCCGGCTTTCGTTCAGGTCCGGCATGTCGAGCAGGCGTCCCTCGACCAGGATTTCCCAGTTCTCCCACAGACGATAATCGCCACGAATCACGTACAGGCTCGCGTTGTTTTCGAAGAACTCCGGATCCACGCGGTCCAGGCTCACCTGACCGAGACGATAGGCGTACTTGCCGCCCAGCGTGAATGAAGGCGTGATGTCATAGGTAACGTCGACAGCGGCAATGTGGCTCTTCTGCAGGAACTGTGCCGCAGAGCTCTGGCCACCCACCTGGCCGGTCGTCGGCATATTGTAGAAGTAGGTGTACTTCACCAACGCATTGAGGCGATCGTTCTCGACCGGGCGCAGCCCGTAACCCAGCACTGCCTCGGTGTAACCACCATCGAAGAATGTGCCGACCGAGCTCTTGCTGTCGGCATAATTGAACTTGCCGAACAGACGTGACGACGGGCTGAGCTGGAACTTGAGGTTGTTGCGGAACAGCCAGGTCTTGCGCTCGTTGAACGACAGATCGAACTGTTCGACATTATCGTTACGATATTCGACACCGCTCGACAACTGCCAGCCGCCGTGATGCAACGAAACCTGGACGCCGGCCGCGACCCGTTCGGTCTCGGCGCCGGTGGCCGCATCCTGCAAGGTACCCACATCCGTATTGAAGCCCAGCGTCCACTTCTCGTCCGGCGCGAAGTTGATGCCGGCCGAATGCGTCAGACCGGTTGCGGCGCTGCCGTGCTGGTAGCGCTCTTCCAGGAAGACGCTGGCACTGTCAGACAACCGCGTCTTGAGGCCTGCAACCAGGTTGCCCTCGGTGCCCTGGGCGTTGCGCAGGCCAAGGCCATTGCGTTCGTTATCGAGCGTATACCCGAGATACAGGCTCGTGCGATCGGAATAGAGGTAGTTTGAACCGAGGCGCCCGCCCGCACCGAGGTCGCCATTCGAAACTTCGACGTCGACCTGCAGTTTCTCGGTGACCTGGTAAGCGCCACCGACACCAGCGCGGGCGTTCTCACGACGGGTACCAGCGACCGACAGGGTGTCCTGAACGAATCCGTAGACGTTCCAGTCGGCGTCCGAGTCGTAACCTACCTGCACGACTGCGTCAGTACGTTCACCCTCTTCCTGCGTCAGGGGAACGAGGACCGAACCGTCGGTACGATCATCCGTGCGGTAGCCGACGCTGACGTCCCAGTTATCGCCAATGCGATAGCCGACATTGACTTCGAGGGCTTCGGCTTCGAGTCCGAGCGCCTGGGTCCGCTTGTCGAATTTGGCGCCGAACGAGAAGCGGTCACCCACCGGCACACTCAGCGTGCCGCCGTAGTTCTTCGTATCTGTGATCGCCGTGATTCCCGGCGCAGAATATCCCGCCCCGACGTCCTGCACGTACATCGTGAGTTTCGTATCGAATACACCGACGAAGTCCTTGAGGCGGAAACTCAGGTCTGCGCGACTCGCCTCTGCTTCGGCGTTGACGAATGAGGACGAGTCCGGCGATGCGAAATCGAAACCACCGTCATTCGAAATGATCGGCATCGAGACCAGGCCTTCGCTACGCGCCTGCTGCAGCTTCAACCAGCTGTCCGGCGCGAGCTTGAGCGTCAGGTCGACGGCGTTCAGGCTGTTGTCGACACCGTCCTGCTCGTTCACATTCGAGGTGACGCCGATGCGCACGAGGTCTGCCACCCAGTAGTGAGCCTGGCCACCCAGTGAGACGGCGTCGATATCGTCGAAGCCCGGCGTGAATTCGTAACGCACGACGAGATACGTCTCGTCGCCCGAAACGGCGCCGCTCCGTACCAGCAGATTGTCATCGGTTGTCGACGCCAGCGGCTCAGTCAGGAGTACCCGACCCTGCAGGTAATCGATGTCGTAGTCGATACCCGGCGTCAGATTCACGACGCCCGTCACGATGCCCGACGCCTTGTCGCGCACTTCGATGCGAATGCGTTCGGAGCCTGCCAGGAGATCCTGGTTGCGCAGGAAATAGAGCGAACCACCGGTGCCGCGGAATTCTTCGCGGCTGCCGACCGTACCCGGCTCTGCGGCAAAGCCATCGATCACGAGTCGCTTGTCGCCGAACTCTGTCGCGCCATCCGACTCGTAATGCGCGTTCGCGCCGTACAGACCGCGATCGACACGCGCCAATTCGTTGTTCATGTAGGCAACCTTGAAGTTGCCCCACTGGCCGTAGTTCTCGTCCTGGGCGACGCGCACGAAGAACTTGCCCATGGTCGGCGCCAGTTCCTGCACCGTGCTGTCGTCACCATAGGTCGGGTAGTAGTAGTCCGAGTCGATACGACGGAACAGTGAATCCGCCGACTTGTTCAGGAAATTGCTGAACAGTTCATCGACCGGGCCTTCGCGTGTATCGGCGCTTGCCGTGACGCGCCAGTGATCGCCGAACTTGCCGTCGACAAAGAACGCCAGGCGGCCGTCGACATTGGAGTCGTGGCGATACGGCGAATTCTCGCCCTCCAACAGATCGATCGGTCCGCTGGCCTTGCTGCCCGATACGGTCACGTCGGCCATGCCCACGTAGAACCAGTCGTTATTTTCGAACTCCAGGTCTCGCAGGTAGAGCTCGCCCGCTCCTTCCTTGTCGAGCACCGCGACTTCAACCGTATGCGCTCCCTGCGGCAGGATTTCTTCGGCCACAAAGCTGCCGTTCTCATCAACCGGAATCGGGCGACCGGCGACCCAGACCTCATGGCCCTCGGGCACGGCGTCGCCATGCACGGTCACGGTGCCGCTGCTGAGGCCGATGTTGTGCAGGCCCAGGCGATTCTCGCCATAGGCTGCCAGTAATTCGGGTTCTTCCGCGGCGGTCTCTTCTTCAGTCGGTGTGTCGCCGAACACGATCCACAGAGGCTGCGGCCGGGTTTCGTCGAAATTGCCGTCCTTGCCGTAGACACGCAGCACGTATGCCAGCTCATCACCAGGGGCCTGGAAGTCGTCCGGCAGCGGTCGCCACTCGGCAGCGCCGGCCGCGTCCAGCTCAATGGTGTCCAGCGGCACGGCCTCGAGCGACTGCCCACCGCGGAAGACGCGGATTTCGGCGCGCTCGACGAAGTGCGAGTAGTTGGTGTACATGCGGAACCGCACGGGCGGCGACCGCCTGTAGCCAGCCTCGTCCTCGGCGACCTCGATACGGGCGGGGTCTGCCGTCACGCTGAGGCGCGGGCTCGAACGCAGGTTGTCATAGCGGAACTCAATGTCGGCTCCGGCGAATGCAACGTCTGTGCAGCGCTGGATATCGGACGAACTGCGCTTCGGATCGTCGATCGGTTCGCCATCGACGGTAATGCGCATCATGTTGAGACCCAGCGGATTCTCCGGCTCGATCTCGCGCGTCATGCGCGTGATGTCGACGCCCTCGTAATCGTCGAGGATCGCGAGCTCGTCGTATACAACCTGGACGGCCACATGCGAGGTCTCGCCCTGGATAAAGCCCGCGTTCACGACATCGTCAGAATGCACGTAACCGCGACCTTCGAATTCGGTCTGCTCAGGGGTAAGCCCCATGGTTTCTGCGACCTGTTCCATCGCGCGCCGCGCGCGTGATGCCGAGAGCCCAATGTCATCGCCATAGACGGCGGCGGTACGACGCTCGAGTCTTTCATTGCGCGTGTAGCCCACGAAGCGCAGGCGCGGCCTGGTCTTGTCCGCCACGTCGCCGAGGGCGCGCTCGAGTACGCTCGCATAACCATCGGGGATAGCGGGCTGGCCGCCGGCAAAGTCGATCGGCGCGATCGCTCCCCACGGCGGATCGTAAACCTGCGTGACCATTTCGGCACCTGCGTCACCCGGACACATCTGCGGCTCGTCGGGCAGCTCCTGCAGGGGATCGTCGTACCAGAATTCGACCTCGACGCGACGGTTCGCTGCACGCCCCTGCGCCGTGTTGTTCGATGCCAGCGGACGCTCGGCGCCGCGGCCATCGCTTTGCAGCATATCAGTTGGCAGGTCGAGCGCATCCTGCACGGCCAGCGCAACGCGGCGGGCCCTGGCTTTCGACAGGCCGGTGTGGTTGCCATAGATGCGCTCTGTACGACCCGTCAGGGGTGTACCGTCGGTATGACCGACAAAACGAACCACAACATTACCTTTGTCCGCGAGGTTGTTAAGGCTCTCACGAATGCTGTCGACGAATTGTTCGGGCACCTCGATGCCCTCGTCCGCGAAGTACAGCGGCGCGACGAGATTCTGCACGCGCGCACGTTTCGCATGGCCGTCGACGTAGCGCAGTTTGCACACGGTCTCCATGCGGCAGACTTTTACGGTCTGAACTTCGTGTTCGACCAGCACTTCTTCGAGCTTGGCTTTCTGCCGAACCTCGTCGTACCAGACCTCAACTTCGACACGGCGATTGAGTGCGCGTCCCTGCTCGTTTGCATTCGTTGCGGCGGGCTGCAGGTCGCCCTGCCAGGAGTATGAAACGCCTTCCGCCGGCAGCGCCAGCGCCGTCTGCATGTACTCGGCGACCTCACCCGCGCGCTCACGCGAAAGGCCCATGTTGTCGCCGTAGACATCCTGCAGTCGCGGCGACAGGGGCTGGTTATCAGCATGGCCCACAAGGTGCAGGCGCAGGTTCATACGGTCGCGCATGCGCTCGAGAATTTCACTGAGCGACTCGACCGTACCATCGGGAATTTGTGCAACGCCGGATTCGAAGTAGATGGGCGGCACAAGACCCGTCAGTTTGATGGTCTCGTAACCGTCGGCAAGCCCTTCGCGCAGCTCGATCGTGTCACCGATCTGCACGTCCACGCGATCGGGGTCCTGCACCCACTGCATGAACGGCTCATCCAGCGACAGGTGACGCTCAACGGCCTCGCCCATGGATGTCTCATCCACATCCTCGGCCGTTACCGCGAAAGGCAGCATGATGCCGGCGAACAATAACAGGTAGCGAAGCGCGCTCATTGTGCACCTCCCTGCGGCTGTTTCACTGGTCCGCCGAGGCGCCAGAACACTTCCGGCTCGACGATGAGTTCATAGTTACCGCCTTCCGTCTGCCAGGCCGTCATGATGCGTTTCTTGAGATCCTCGAGGCGCTGGTTAACCAGGGCTTCCGATTCGAGGTCGGCGACATACGACAGGCGCAAAATTGCGGGCGCCTTGCGCAGCTCGTCCAGCAGCAGACCCAGGCGCGGTTCCCACTGGGCGCGCATCACGGTGGATTCGGGTTCGAAGACCGGATCTGCAATATCAAGTCCGACGACACGATGGATCGACGCGCCGAAGTTGATGCGCAGCGCTTTACCGCGCGTCGCGCGCTGTACCTGCACCGGGCGCGTCGACGCGCGATAGCCGCTCGGTAGCGTCCGGTCATCGAGTTTGATGACGAAGTTCGAGCCACGGCTCTCGTTCGGCACAATGGCGCAGGTAACGTGGTAGCGACCGTGTTGGTCGGTCGTTGCTGCCAGGCCCCGCGCGGTTACGAGACGAACGCCTGCAAGACCTTCTTCAGCGTCGTCCTGGATGCCATTCCGGTTGCTGTCGTCGTACACCTTGCCCATGACATCGGTGCAGTCGAACGTCGGGTCGGGGATGATGCGAACCTTGGCTTGCGCCTCGGCCGACATCACGGCCCCGGTCAGTCCGTTCATCGCGAATGCCCGGTTGACGAATTCACCTTCCGTTACGCCCGCGCCGACGGCGAGCAACAGCTTGATCTCATGGCGACCGTCCGTCTGCAGCAACAGGTTCGACCAGGTCAGCTGGCGACCTGCGATCACCGGCTCGGCCGGTACATCGTCGAAGCGCGCCGAGCCCTCGACATACTTAAAGCCGGCGGGGAACAGGTCGATGATGTTGACGTCGCGCAGATCGGCGCCGAAAGAGTTGCTGACAGTAATCACGTACGGCACGAGATCGCCGCGCGTCACGTGCAGCATTGGCGTGGTCTTGGTAACAGCGACCGCACCGTCGAGGCGCGGGTCGAGCGGAATATGGTTGTTGAATAGCTGGCTGGTGCCCGGCGACGACGTGCCGTCGAGACGCAGGAACAGGTGATAGTTGGTCGCCGCGCTACGAGCCGCGATGGTCACGTCCGGGGCAAACTCGGACGGTTGAGCTTCGCAATGCTGGGCGGTGGCGATGACGGCATCATTTGCCGAACCCGGGCATGCCGGTACGTCAAACGGCAGCGTCGCCAGGTCGGACGTAGGCGGAATCATCACCGAAACGCCCGGAACATAGGCCGTGCTGGGAGCGGTAACCTGCAACAGGTAGTTGCCAGGGCTCGCGCAGGACGGATCCGAGAAGTTGATGTCGAACTTGTAGTAGCCATTGCCAATCGTGACCTGGCCCTGCTGATTCGGATCGTCGAAACAACTGTTCGGCAGGGGCTGGCTGTTACGGGCATCGAGCAACGTCACGACCGCGCCCGGGACCGGCCCACGCGAAATCGAATCGTAAACCACGCCATTAGGATCGACCGGCATGTTGAGCGCGAGCAGGTTGCTGCCTTCCTGCACATCGATGTCGTCAATGCGCTGCTGTCCGTCCGTGAAGTCGGAGTCGGTCTGGCCGAGCAATGCGGTCGTCGCGGTGGCACCAGGCGCGGAGAAGCGTATCGAGTAGGTCTCGCCCTGGATGTAGTTTGGCGCAACAAAGGTAAACACGTAGTTGCCGTCCGCATCACTAAGCGTCGAGCGAACGAGCTGACCGTTCAGCCACAACTCGACGGTCCAGCCTTCGAGCGCGCGCTCTATGCCGTCCGGCGTGTTGTCATGATCGGCGTCATGCCAGACCTGGCCGCTCACGGTACCGGCGTTCGGCATCGCGCCGACATCGATCGAGACGCTAGCCTCGGCCTGCTGCTGCGGGTCGTCCCAATAGACGCGGCCCGTGTTGACGATCGTCGTGCCCTCGAGGAGCGTGTCATCGATCGTCGCCTGGAAGCGCACGGTGACGAACTCGCCCGGCTCAAGCGGCCCGTACTCATTGAAATAATCGGCCGTGATGATCTGCCCGGCCGCGCTGACGCCGGCCGTGAGTCCGTTCATCGTCGCGGACTGGTCAACGTAGGTCAGGTAGCCCGGGTTGACCTCGTCGAGGTCGTCGCGAACGAGCACGTACTGCGCCGGCACATTACCGACGTTCTGCACTGTGACCGTGTATTCGAGCGTCGCACCGGGGATGGCCGCGCCGCCACCGACGACTGCTACGTCCTTCACGATCGTAAGCGTCTGTGCATCGCCAACGACAACGACGGTAGGCTCGGGGCCGGTTGACGGATTGCCGTCGCCATCGGTCAGGAGATTCGCGGACTCGGCGCTGTAAACCGTGCCCTGGTTGATGATCTGCGTGCCTCGCGGCGTGGCCGCGTCGACCTGCATGTCGAACGTGACTGTGGTCGAGGCGCCCGGATCGAGCACGCCGTCATTGCCGACGAGAATACGCGCCTCGAGCGGGAACACGCCGCCATCGGGCTGGCCGGTCGGTGCGCCGTCGAGCGTCGTCGAGTCAGCGACGTAGATCAGGTTGGCCGGCACGTTGTCGAACAGCTCGACCATCGTCGCAGGCTCACTGGCGCTGTTGTTGTAGATCGTGATCGTGTAGCGCAGCGTGTCGCCCGGATCGACGATACCCGGCGAGCCGTTGTCGATCTGCAGTGCCGCGGACTTCTCGGCAAACAGTAGTGGGTAGTTGCCGACAACGTCGCGGGTCGGATCGTTCTCGACGTCGGTACGCGGATCGTCGGACGGGACATCCGTCACGCCCTGGTCGGCGGCGGTGACGAAGGCCTGGTTGGAGATGATCGTGCCGTTCGGCACGTCGGGGTAGACGGTGACGTCGAACTCAAGCGTCACGACCGGGCCGCCCGCGGCGAGGTCGCCGAGCAGGATGCCATCGATCAGCGGTGAACCATTCGCGCCGTCGGCGAACGGAGCGCCGTTCAGCGTGGTGCTGCCGGCAACGTAGGTCGTGTTAGCCGGCACCATGTCCGTGATGTAGACGTTCGTCGAGTCCTCGCTGCCGACGTTCTGCACCGTGATCGTGTAGCGCAGCGTTTCGCCGGCCAGCAGTACGGATGTGTCGCCATCCAGGTAGGTCGAGATCTTGTCGACGTCGAAGTATGGCGCGGACTGGATCAGGATCTCGGTCGGGTCTTCGTCTCCGTCGACAGTCGGATCGGCGGCACCATTGATATTCGGGTCATCACTGATCGCAACCGCGTTGCCGGCGTATAGCGCCTGCGACTGGTTGAGCACGACCGTATCATTGGCGATAACCGGCGCGAGGTCGACTTCGAACTCGATCGTCAGGACGTCGCCGACGCCGTTCGAACTGAGATCGCCGATATCCACGAGGCCGGTCCCGGCCGCGCCACCGTTCGGGTCGCTGTTATCGGTCGCCCCGGCGGGAACGGTTACGACGTTCAGCGTGCCCGGCTGGAAGTATGGCGATGCATTCAGGCTGTCGAGTTCATCGACAACGTTGAGGCTCGAGATGTTCGTGCCATTGACGTTCTCGATGCGCAGCCTGTAGCGAATCGTGTCGCCGGGCGTCGCAGTTGTCGCCGGGTCGTCGCCCGTCGTCACGTTGACCGCGGTCTTCTCGAAGATGAACACCGGCGTGAAGATCGTCGTCGTATGCGCATCCTCGTGGTCGAGCGTGCCGACCGTGCCATCGGTGATGACGCGCGTATAAGTACGCGCGTACGGCGTGTTATTGGCGTCGGAGACGTCAAGGCTGAACCACTCGGTGGCGCCCGCGATATTGATCAGCGCGGCGTTTTCCTGGGTATCGGCATCGAGCGCAGCATCGTAGGTCACGATCAGGCGCTGGTCGGCGCCGATCGCAGCATCAGCCGTCAGGAAGTCGAATGTCAGTGTGCAGTTCGGATCGCCGTCGAAGGTAGCCGTGTAGTCGGTGCCGTCTATGAGCGCCGCAGCAATCGCGGTCGTGCCGTCGGCCGCAAACAGCTGCGCCGTAATATTCGTCGGTGCCGCATCGCAGGTGCCGCCATCAACCTGGTTGGCGAGCAGGTCTTCGACGGTGACATTCCATGCCGGCGAGTCGCCCGTGTTGTGCACGTTGAGCGTATAGGTGCCCGTATCGCCGAGCCCCATCTGCAGCGGGCCGGTCTTCTCGAGCGTGAGCTCCGGCTCGACGACGGTCATCGGTCCGCTCGTACCCGGCAGTCCGGGACGTTCGGTCGCGACGTTGCCATCGAGCAAGTTGTAGGTGTAGTACGCGGTGTTCGCGAACTCGAGGCCCGCGACGTTGGTGGCCGTATCCAGGAGGCGCACCGTGATCTCGACAACGGCCTGCTCACCGGCCGGGATGTCGATGCCATTGACCGGGTCTTCGATAACCAGGCTGGTGGTATCGCCCGTGTTCTGCGGCACCCATGTGCCACCCGCTGACACCTTGGTGACACTCACGAACTCGAGGTCGGCCGCAGACAGTGCGAGGTCGTCGAGTATGCGTACGTCATAGAGTGGCGCCGTATGCGGCGTCGACGGTACGGATAACTGGTAAGTGAAGCTTTCGCCAATCGCGGCCGTCGCCTGCGTTGTTGCCTTGCCCAGGCCAACGGGCTGGTCGGTCTCGATCAGGATGGCGGTCGGGTCCTCGTCGCCATCAATGTTCGGGTCTGCCGGACCGTTGATATTCGGGTCGTCACTGACCGCGATCGAATAGCCGGAGTAGTAGGCCTGCGACTGGTTCAATACCGTCGTGCCGTCGGCAATGACCGGCGCGAGCTGGACTTCGAATTCGATGGTTACGCTGCTGCCGGAGCCTGCGAGGTCGAGGCCGCCGATGTCGATCAGGCCAGTGCCCGCCGCACCGCCATTCGGGTCGCTGTTGTTCACGGCTCCCGGGGGCAGAGTCACGACGTTCAGGCTGCCGGGCTGGAAGTATGGGGACGCGTTCAGGCTGTCGAGTTCGTCGACAATGCTGAAATCCGCGATGTTCGTGTCGCCGGCGTTCTCGACCCGGAGCGTGTAACGGATGCTGTCGCCCGGCGATGCCACCGTGGCCGGGTTCTCGCCCGTGTTTATGTTGATCGCAGTCTTCTCGAAAACCAGAACCGGCGTGAAGACCTCGGTCGTGTGCGCATCCTCGTGGTCAAGGGTGCCGACCGTACCGTCCGTGATGACGCGCGTGTAAGTGCGCGCGTACGGCTGGTTGCCGGCATCCGAAACATCGAGGCCGAACCACTCGGTGGCACCCGCAATGTTGGTCAGGGTAGCGTTTTCCTGGCTGCCCGCATCGAGCGTCGCGTCGTAGTTGACGATCAGGCGCTGGTCGGCGTCGACAACAGCCGCTGCCGTCAGGAAGTTGAGCGTCAGCGTGCAGTTCGGCGCGCCGTCGAAGGTGGCTGTGTAGTCGGCACCCTGGACGAGTACGCCCGATACCGGCGTTGTGCCATTGGCCTCGAAAACCTGGGCCGTGATGTTGGTAGGCGCGGCGTCACAGGTGCCGCCGTCGATTTCGTTGGCCAGCAGGTCACCGATCGTCACCTGCCACGCCGGCGAGTCGCCCGTATTATGAATGTTCAGCGTGAAGGTCGCGGGCGTACCGACGCGCATTTGCGGCGGACCCGTTTTCTCGAGCGTAAGCTCGGGCTCGACGACGGTCATCGGTCCGCTCGTGCCAGGAATGCCGGGACGCTCGGTCGTTGGCGTGCCATCGATGATGTTGTAGGTGTAGGACGCGGTGTTCGTAAACTCGAGTCCGGCAACATTCGTGCCCGTGTCCTGCAGGCGCACCGTGATCTCGAACACGGCCTGCTCGCCGGCGGGGATATCGATGCCGCCCGACAGGTCCTCGAGGGCGACGGCGGTCGAGTCGCCCGTGTTCTGCAGCGTCCAGCTGCCGGGACCGGAGACGACGCTGGCACTGACGAACTCGAGATCGGCAACGGAGCCTGTGTCGAGGTCGTCGAGGATGCGTACGTCGTACAACGGCGCGGTGTGCGGTGCCGACGGGATAGTGACCTGGTAGCTGAATTCTTCGCCGATCGTGGCCGTCGACTGCGTCGTCGTCTTGGCGAGCCCGACGGGCTGCTCGGCCTCGATCAGGACGATGGTCTGGTCTTCGTCGCCCATGACGTCGGGGCTGGACTGGCCGTTGACGAAGGGGTCGTCGGAGTCGACGAGCTTGACGCCTGCGGCAAACAGGCCTGCCTGGTTGGTGACGATGGTCCCGTCGACCAGGCTGCCGTCGAGCTCGACGTCGTACTGAATCGTGATCTCGCTGCTTTCCGGGATGTCGATGTTGCTCACGTCGATCAGCCCGTCGCCGTTGGTGCCGCCATTCGGGTCGGAGTTATTGACGGCGCCCGCGGGAATCGAAGCGCCATTGATTGTCAGCGAGCCGGGTACGAAACGGGCCGCGCCGTTGTAGGCGCCAAGATCGTCGATGATCTGGACGTCGTCGAGAGGGCCGTCGGTGGTTTGTACGCGCAGCGAGTAGCGCAGCACATCGCCGGGGTCGGCGACGAGCGCCGGGTAATCGCCACTGTTCAGGTTCTCGATGGTTTTTTCGAAGAAGTAGCCGTAGAGGTCGACGGTTACGGTGTGGGCGTCCGCATGATCGACTATGCCAGGGGTGCCATCACCTAGTCGCCGATACCATCGAACGCGGTCCCTGTTTGATGGGGCGTCGTTGTACCAGTCTGTTACGCCAGCGATGTTTGTAAGCTGTGCACCGTCCCGGCTGTCAGCGTCCAAACGGGTACGGTAGTCAATTATCAGACGTTCGCCGGCCCCAATAACTGCGGCGGGTGTAAGGAGTCTCAGTTCAAGGCGGCATCGCGATGGTCCGATGTAGTCGAATGAGTAGTCGACTCCCTGGACTAACGGCCCCTTGCCGGGAATTGCGGTAACACCGTCGCTGGCAAATACTTGCGCGTTGAGTATCTCGGGCGTCGTATCGCAGGTCCCGCCTATCAGTCGGTTAGGTAACCGATCCTCGATTCGTAGGCCCCACGCGTCGGTCGTGCCCGTATTCTCCAGATCGAGTCGATAGTTGCCCCATTCGCCGAGATTAAGCGTCGAACCGAGAGTACTAGGCCCGGTCTTCGTCGCAATAATATCCGGCCCACCAATCGTGATCGGCGGCGTGATGCCGTTCTCGCCCGGCAGTGGCTCATGTAGCGTGCCGTCGAGGATGCGGCCGAACTGCCAGCGCGCGGTGTTGATGAACTGCGTGCCAACCGAATTCGTCGGCGTATCGAGAAGTCGCACCGTGATATCGACATAGATCTGCGTCGACGCCGGGATGATCGGATCGATGTCGAAGGTCAGCAACCCACCCGTATTTGTAAACGAGTGACTGACGGGCGCGCCTGAATCCGCCCACGTCACCGTGTGGCTCTCGTAGACCAGGTCAACGCCGGTCTCGTTCAGGTCATCGCTTACGAAGACACTGTGCAGTTCATTGGGCGAGCCGGTATAGTCGATCGTGCCGGTCGCATTGCCGTTCTCGTCCCAGTCCGGCGTGAAGAGCACGGGGATTACGAGCCGGTACGTGAACGGCACACCGACCGTCGCAGCGTCTCCTGGTGGATTCCGCTTGTCGATCTTTTCGACGGCGAGCAACCAGTTGATGCATCTGCCACTGACACTGGTCACCGAGGAGTTGACGAACCAGAGCATGTGATTGTGGACGACCGCGCACGACATGTTCTTCGTGTGCACGACATTGTCGAAGATAAGCAGGTGACGCGTGTCGGTCTGCCCGGGCGCCGTGTAGAACGAAATGTTCGTGTCGAACGGGTTGCTGGCCGGGAAGTTGCGCACCGTGCAGTCGGTATCGACGTTGAGATTCGACGGCGCGGGTTCAACCAGGCCGTCGATCGTGGCGTTCGGGAAGGACGAGCAGTCGACTGCGCCGTCCTGTGCCTGTGCTACCGCGGACAGGCCGAATAGCACGACGGCCGCCAACGTCCTTGTCAGCGCGCCAAACAGGCTATTTGTTTTCTTTGTCCGATCCATCGTCGTTATGTCGAATCCGTAATCCCTACGTCACCGACTGCCGTCCGACCGGCCCGTTTTAAGGGCGGTCCCGCTGCCATAGAGCCGTTGCTCCTCAGGCCGGTGACTTTGCGTCCCCGTCTTTCGACGGGTTTGCCACTTTTCCTTGCAATACCAGACTATGAACGACCAACGGCTGCCAAAACTTGACCTGCATCACAGCTTGGCGTCATCAGTCGCATTTAGTTAAAACCCGGGAATCAGGCGGCCGGCAGGAAATCGATCGGGTAAATGATCGTTACCGCCGCTATATCTTCCTTGGCGCCAAAATCGAACGTGCCAACGCGTTCCACCACCTGGCCGGCGAGCGCCGGCGCGTTCATGTCGCTTGACTGCAGCGCGCAGAATGACACTGATCCGTCGGGCTCGATCGTCAGCTTGATGATGATCTGCCCGCGCAGTGTCGGGTCCCGGCGAAGTTCGCGGTTATAGAGCCTGTACAACGAAGCCTTGTACCGGTCGAACACGATTTGAATCTCTTCATCGGTACGCCCGGCCATGGCCCCACCGGACATGGGTCGGTCCGCGAAGCCATTGCCGCCGCTGCCGATCGAACTGGCTACCCGGGACACGGCCACACCGCCCATACCCTGGCCGCCACCGCCGACGTTGCGGCTGATGTCCGCCAGGTTGATGCCACCGCTCGATCCCGGCGCATTGCTGGTCACCATCGAGCGAGTCGGTCGGCCCGTCTGTTCTTCACCGCCGCTGCTGACGCGTGCCTGGGCACCGAGCTGCGTGGTGTCACGCAATGACGCCTGCGTGGCGAAGCTGTCGCGGAAGGCCAGGATGCCCTTGCCTTTCACCTGTTCCTTGATGTCCGGTTCTTCTGCCACCGCGACTTTCGGTTCCTCGACATTCTCGGGGACGATCTCGTCCGGCAGTTCTTCGGGAATGTCCGGCTCGGTCTCGGGCTCAGGCTCTGGAATTTCCTCGGCCACAAGCGGCTCCGGCTCGGGGGGCGGAGCCGGCAGATTGGCATGTACAAGCTTTGCCATGCGCTCCGGCAGCTCGATTTCCTTTTCCTTGTCCGGTACGGGAATGGCGATAGATCCAACCAGGATGCCCAGTACCAGGGCGGCGGCCAGCGACGACCCGAGCGATTGCCGGTAGCGCTTGTCTTCCTCGGTGCCGCGCTGCCACGGCATGATCAGCGCATGCGGGGCAACCTCGCTTTCGTCTCGCTCGACAACCCATTCATTACGACGAGTCTCCTCGCGCTCCATGGCGTCGAGCAGCTCGTAGTGCAGACTGTCGAGTGCGAGGTTCTGGTCGCCAATCCGGGCGACGAGCGAGTCGCGGCGATTTTCGACCTGGATGATATTCTCGCCGAAATCATGCAAGCGCTCGCGGGCCGCATCGATGTACTCGTTTACATCGACCGACTCTTCCCGCCAGAAGAGCTCGGTACCGCCGAGCCCGTCAAGCTCCTCGAGCGAACGGCAAACGCTGTTCAGCGCTTCGTACTTCTGTTGCTCGACAGCGAGACCCGCCAGCTCGGCGTCTACCGTTTCGAGCTCGCGCTCCAGGTCTGCCAGTCCGGCCTCGGACTCGTCGACCTGCGCCTTGAGGGAGAGTTCTTCCTCAGATAATCCGTGTTGTTCGATGTCGCGTTCTTCCATGATCCGCTATCTCGCGCTTGCTACCTGCTGAGCTCCCTTCTGGATCACGGCCAGGGAAACGTTCTCGTAACCCTCCGCCGTGCAGGTAGACATGATGGTTTTGACCACGGTGAACGGCACTGACCGATCCGCGAGGATTGTGACTTCGAGGCTGTCGGCGACCGCTTTCGTGTTGATTCCGATTACATTGCCCTTCAGCTCTGCGAGCCGGGCATTAATCGGGTCGACTGCATTCTGTTTGTCGCTCAGGATATCTTCCACGAAAGCAACCAGCTTGCCCTGTACCAGCACTTCCTCGGGACTGATCGATATGACAACCGTTTCACGCGGTTTGGACTCGATGCGGGATTCCGGCAACTTGACATCCTTCGGCGCTTCCACCACCTCGACCGAGCCGGAGTTCACCAGCAGGAAGAAGACCAGGATCGTGAACACGTCCATCAGCGACGTCAGGTTCATCTTGCCAATCTTCATGCGGTTACGGCCCATGCGCTTTATGCGTCGCGAATTTCTCATGGTGCGTCTCCGACAGATATATCCGAGAACAGCGCGTATAGCTCGACTTCACCTTCCACGTCCGTCGGTACCTCGACGCTGCGTACGATGTCCATCACCTGGATCAGGTAATCGTACGGAATGAAAGATTCCATCAGGACAGACGCCGAATCGTGGTCCGGATATTCCCGCTTCAGCTCCACCATCAGGTCCGACAGGCTTTCGAGGTCGTATTCCTCGTCCTTCTTCGGAATCGAGGCAATGGTCGCTGTGCCGTTGCTGATCTCGACACCAGCCTCACGCACGATCACTTCCACGCGGAAAGAATCCGCGTCGTTCGACTGCGCGCTCGACGCGCTGGGCAGGTCGAGCTCGACGATCGTCAGGCGCGAAAACACAGCGGTAATCAGCAGGAACGGGACCAGCACTACCATCAGGTTAAGGAAGGTAGTGACGTCGATCTCGTAGGTCGCGCCGACGCGGCGTTTGTAGTGATGTCGTTTGCGGGCCATGGTCTTTAATCAGGCCGCTACAGTGCGCTTCGCACGACGGGAGAAGACGTTCAGTGCTTTGACCGTCGCCATCTCGAGGCTGTCAACGATATCGCCAGTCTTGCTCGTCAATACCGCGTGAACCACCAACAGCGGAATCGCGACCATCAGGCCGAATGCCGTTGTGTTCATGGCTACCGAGATACTCGCGGAAAGAAGGTCAGCCTTCTCTGCCGGATTCGCATTGGCAACTGCCGTGAATGCCTGGATCAGGCCCATGATCGTGCCGAGCAGGCCGAGCAGAGTTGCGATGCTCGATGCCAGCGCCACGTAAGGCGTGCGTTTTTCGAGCCGCGGCACGATTTCCATCATGCTCTCTTCCATGGCGATCTCGATGTCCTCGCGGCGGCGCACGGCGCCCTGCAGGGACAGGCCCATGTTGAGTACCTGGGAAATCGTCGACTCGTCAGAGTTCGTCATCTCCCGGGCTTCGTCAAATTCGCCGCTATCGAGCAGCGGCTGAACCCTTTCCCAGACGGCCTGGTTCTTGTTCGTCACCATGCTGAGCGTCACGAAACGCTCGACCGCGATCGCCACACCAACAGCGAACACGAGCAGGATCGGGTACATGAACATGCCGCCCGTGGAAAAGAAACTGACAATTGAATACAAAACGTCCATTTCCAAATCCTCAATTAACAGAATGCACCGGATTAGCCGGTTCAGGGTTCAGAATAGACGGGGGTCGTGGACCAGAGTGTGACGGAGCGCACATTCGCATCGCGCATCAAGCGGCGGTCGCCGCTTTCTTGACCTACGTCACATAATGCGAATCAGTCGTCCTTGCGGATCTCGTAGTAACGCAGTTCGCGCAGGAATACTTCCTTGTCGACTGGCGTTGCGCGGTCGTCAAGCGTATCTGACAGGGTCAGAGCGTCGCCGAGCTCGGAGGACTTCCAGGGAACGATCACGAGCGACTTCGGCGCCTCCTCGTTACCGAGGATCGACATGCCTGACATGGTTTTCGGGTTCGAAATACCGTCGCCATTCGGCTCAGCCTGCTCTTGCGATTCAGCCTCTTCCACCGCCTCGGGCTCGTCCTCGGCGTAAACCGGGGACCAGGCCAGCAGCGCCAGTGCCAGACCAGCGATAAACCTGTTCATAGTCACTCCTGTCGACCCGTACGATTGCGCAGATCGACGATCCACATCGCCGCCTCGGCGTCCTCGGGAACGGTCGCCATGTAAGCCTCATAGGCCTCCAGCGCACACTCGGGATCACCAAGATAAAGGTCGCATAACACGCCGAGATTGCGGCGCGCGTGATGATAGTTCGGGAATACGGACAACGCCGCTTCATAGCTGTTGCGCGCCTCAGCGAAACGGCCGGTTTTGCGATACACGATGCCCAGTTCGTTGTGCGCAACAGGGTGCTCTGGATTGAGTTCCAGCGCCTTGAGCAGGTGCTTCTCCGCCGCTTCGAGGTCGCCCTTGCGATGCCAGGCGACGCCCAGGTCGATCCGCGGTCCGGATACCTCCGGCGCTGCATCCACGACGCCCTGCAAAAGCGCAATACCGCGATCCAGCTCCCCTTGTTCGAGCAGTAGCAATGCGTGCTCGTACTCGGCCCGCACCTCGCCATCGACCGTTACCGGCTCGCTGATCGTAAACCCGACCTGCTCGTCGACCAGAATCCGGGCGGTGGCGCGCGGCTTTTCCGTTGTCGTGGCGCATGCCCCGAGAACGCCGCAAAGACACAGCATGAGTATCAGTCTTGTGTTCATTGCGTTACCCCTCCGGCACTGGACACAACCACTCTGCGCGGTTTATCCGAGGCATCGTCATCTGGCGACGCGCTTGCCTGCTCGCCCTCAATGACTTCCGGCGGCGCGATGGGCATACGATAAGCGTAAACCTCGATTGCCCCGACAAAGCCTTCGCTGGACTCGCTCTTGGCATAGCGCCCCGGCATCATGTCCGCCAGGTTATCCAGGCTCTTCTGCACCCACGGGTTGTACACGCCCGCTGCAAGCATCGCGAAGTTTTGTTCGTGAACCTCGATCGCCTTTTCCTCGAAGGGATAAGCCTCTTCCTCGATCACCAGCTCATAGCTGTTGAGTTCGGCGGCCGTGAGACCATCCGGTCGTTCTGACTCGAGCAGCGAGGTTGAGAAATTCATATAAACCTGCGCGATGTAGTAGGTCGCAGCTGCCGTTACCTCGGCAACCTCGTAGTCCACGAGGCCCTCGAGCGTGTTCAGCGTTGTGTCCATGCTTTGCTGCTTCAACTGCAGGCTCTGTTCGAACGGCTGCCTGAGCTCGAGACGGGCGAACTGCTCATAATCGCGCTCCGCAAGCACCAGGGCCGCGCGCGACGCCAGGAAGCGGCTTCTGTCACTGCGATCGGCGCCTGCATCGCGGTCCTCGCGAATGATGTCGTTAAGCTCGTCGAAGTAACGCTGGTAATCCATCTGTTCGTGATAAATCTCGGACAGGCGATTGCGCGCTTCCATCGCGAGATCCAGCGGGCGCGGATAGCTATCCACATACGATTCGTAGACGCGAACAGCGTCATCGATGACGTTCACTTCGTCATAGAGCTCAGCGGCGGTCAGCAATGCTTCGCGCGCCAGGTCCACATCCTCGGCCTCAGCCGAAATGCGCTCGTGCTCGGCAGCAGAGCGCGCCGTCTGGCCATCCTCGCGATAGATGTAGGCCAGCTGCTTCGTCGCATCGGCATTGAGTTCGTGATCAACATGCTCCGCTCGAAAATCTTCGAGGACGTCGGATGCCATATCCCAGTCCTCGATCTTCATGAGCGCCGCGGCTGCGTCGTATTCGGCGGAGCTGCGTATCGCAGACGTTGGAGCGAGCTGCTTGATACGCAGGAAGTGATTTGCCGCCGCCCTGTAGTCTTCGAGCAGGTTGGCCTGTTCAGCCTGCTTGTAAATCGATGCAGCGAGGCCATCGACAATGGCTGCCCGGGATTCGTCTTCGGCGCCGGTCAAGGCAAGAACTTCGGTGTAGGCGTGCTCGGCATCGACGTACTCGGCGATATCGATCGACGAGTGCGCGACCACCGCCCAGGCGGTGCGGCGCAGATCGGGGTCGGACGACGGGTAGCGTTCAACCAGCAGACGCCCCGATTCAATTGCGCGCTCGAAGTCCTTCATCTCGTAGAGGTCGTCCGCGGCTGCACCGAGAACCACTGGCGCTTCTTCGTGATCGGGGAACGTATTCGTGAATCGCAGCGAGCTTTCCACGGTCGCTTCCTTCACATCGCGCTGGCGGACACCCGTTACCTGTTCAAGCTCCTGCCTGAAGGCGTAGACCGCCGCATAGCCGGCGGCAGCCGATTTCTCATGGGCGTCATAACCATAGGCCGTACGCTCATATTCGTTCGCTGCGTCGGCGTAGTTGCCGTTTTCCAGCAACAGGTCGGCGAGCTGATAGTTCACGCCCGGCGTCTCGGCGTCGTCGGGGAACGATCCCAGCAGCTGGCGATACCATTGGCTCGCCTCGGCAAAATGTTCGGGCTGCTGCTCGGCGAAAGCCTCTTCCTGGTACAGCGCGTGGTAGTGGCCTGCAAGGTCCGTGAGATTCGTCTTCAGAAAATCAACGACATCCTGCGATTCTTCGATATCGATGTAATTCCAGTAGTTCGAATCGACTGCGTACAGGTTGGCAAATTCTTTTTTCGACTCGACCACGAGTAGCGGGAACCCGGCAGCGTCATAGATATCGACAACGCGCATCGCGAAGTGCGGCGAGCGGTGGTGATAGGGATTCAGCGCCATGAACGATTTGTAGACGTCAGCGGCATCGTCGTAGCGCAGCTTCTCGAAATAGAATTCCGCAAGGTTGCTATAGATCTTGTCGGCATAGCCGCGCTGTCCCTTGACGGAAAAGTACTCGTCAACGACCTCGGACCTGCCCATGTTCGAGAAGCTCAGGCTGATGACACGGAAGGTATCCTTGACCCGGTGCTCTTCGTCTTCTTCATCGAGCGTGTCGAAGTCGAAGCCAATATCGTCGCGGTGATCGAGCATGGCGACGAAGTGATCCAGGGCCTCTTCATAGAAATACTGTTTGTAGAGCGCCCAGCCCTTCTTGTAGAGCGCCAGCTCATAATAATAAGAGCTCGACCCCATGCCGATGACCGCGCCATAGGCGTCTTCCGCATCGATGAATTTCTTGCGCACGAAGTAGTACTCGCCGCGGCGGAAATGCACTTCGTCGATATGCCTGGAATGTGGATACTCGCGGACCAGCCTGTCCATGACTTCCATGGCCTTGTCGGGCTGCCCTATCTCGTCATAGGCCCGGGACATCTGGTACAGCACACGGTCATTGCGCTCGTAGTCCGGGTAGGTGTCGAGAATCTTCTGGTAGGTCAGGATTGCTTCACGCGGGCCGGCAGGAATGGGCATGCCGTCCGCATCGAGCAACTCGTCGTCGCTGTCGGTTGCCTGCGTGAGAAACTCCTGTCGATTCAGCGCACGCTGTTCGAACGCTGCATCGGTCTCGCCCGCCGGTTGCGCAACTCGCTGCTCCCCTCCAGTCGCAATGGTATCGGACCGGGCTGCCGACTCCGGCGCTTTCATCTCAACCGGATCGCCATCGCCGATCACGCCGTACGCCTGCTCGATCTGCAGGTCCGCGAGGCGCCGCATGGCTTCGGGTGTCTGAGCGTTGACCGAGGTATCGCGCAGGTATCGCCGGTAGCTCTCGGCGGCGCGTTCAAGCCCGTCTTCGAGGTAAACCTCGTCGAGATCAGCCTCTACGTTCGCCAGCTCGGCCAGCGTACCCTGCTCCTGAACCGGCGTCGCACAGGATGCCAACAGCAGGGTCGCAGGAACGATTAGAGCGGAGTGGAACTTCATTCGGCACCATCCACGCGCGCTTGCGCCTGAGTCGCACGGTCGTAACTATCTGCCAGGGCAAAGCGTGCCTTGTCGCCATAGTTGTCCAGGTGGTCGCGGCGCGCGATCAGTTCGTCGATCGCGACAACCTCGAGCATGCGGCCCTGGCGGGCCATCAGGCGCTCGATACGCTCGACGGCCTGGGCAACATCCGCGCGCAGTCGCATGATCGGCTTCTCATAGCCAACGTAGCTGTGCGTCGCAGCCTGCCTGGATCGCACGTACTGGTCGTATTCGGCGCGCGCCACCGTCATCGCTTCGTCGAGGGTGCGCAGGTTCTTGTCGAAGCGCGTAAAGCGCTCGTGATACTGGGTTTCGATATTCCAGGTAACCAGCCCCTGCAGACGCGCCAGGCGCTGCTCGAGAATTTCCTTGTTAGCGCCCTGTGATTCGGCAAGGGCCGCCGCAACTTGCTGAATGCGGCCGAGAATCTGTAATTCCTGCGGTGTCGCGAGGAATTCGGGGCGCGGCGACGTCAGGAGATCGTCGCGCCGCTTGACCAGCATCTCATGCTGCTCGATCCGCAGCCGCATGCGCGAATCCAGCTTGCGGAAGGAATCGTCGATATCCGGCAGCAGGGGTTCATAATGATCATGGCGGATGTCGACCATCTGCTCATAGGCATCGAAGTCGCCGTTCCAGACCAGCAATTTGCGCTTCAGGTCGGCCAAATCGAGATAGTTCTTCAGCCCGGTCTGGAAGTCATGTGACGCCATGAGTTCCATCAGGTAGTAGGTCTCGGGCGTCTCGGGCAGCTCTCGCAGCCGAATGACCCAGTCCGCATCGTTGCGAATCTCTTCGCGAATCAGAGCTTCGAGAAACTTGCCTTCCCGAATGCTTTCGATCGAGACGCTCAGGCGCTCGCTCTCGGCAAGGAAAGCATCGAGTGCGTAGCCGTAGTGGATCGCGGCGCGGCCATGGATTTCGAGCTTGCTGTAGGCATACGGCAAGGCAAGCATCGCTTCCTGGGTCGAGCGATCCGTGACCTCGCGTGTCGCGAGCTCGCTCCACGGTACGACGGCGCGATCGTAGTCGCCTGCGGACAGGCTGGCCCAGCCCGCGCTGAGCAACGCGCGATTGGAGAACGGTCCGTCAATACGGACGCGATTGAGATAAGTTACAGCCTGGTCGAAGTCTTCCTCTTCGAGGAATGCGGTGCCAAGGACCAGGTTGGCTTTGTCACGGATGGCGAGTTCTGCCGGGTCATCGGTTTCCCGGAGGCCGGCTTTCTCGAGTTGCTCGTGAGCAAGACTCAGCCGGCCGGCATGCAAGTGCGCAATGCCGAGATTGTAGGCGGCAAATCCACCATAGCTATCGGAGTCCTCGAGGTTCCCGAGAACCTGGACAGCGTCGTCGAAGCGTTGCTCGGCCAGGAAAACATTGGCGCGCAGAAATTCGATGTCTTCGCGAATGCCCTCCGGAATGCGGCCCTCAATGCGGTCGAGCGCCAGCAATGCGTCGGCCATCTGGCCTTTCTGGAAATGGATGCGCGCCAGGCGGAAGGCAGCGTCGTTGCGCACCTGCTCATCGACAGAGCCCTCGAGAACTGCCGTGATCGCCCGCCCCGCCCTGTGATGCATGCGATAGCGCAGTTCGAAGTCGCCCAGGTTGAACGTGGCGTCATCGAAGTGAACGTAGAGCCGATCCAGTTCCGGCTCGTCGACGCCAATGTGCTGCCCCACCTCGGTATCGAGGCGCTCGAGCGCTTCAAAATACAGGCCCTGGTGGGCATGGAACAGCGCTTCGCCGAAGTACGCGTCGTTGAGTTCCTCTGCCCGCACGGGCGCCGCCGCCAGTGCGGAGAGACCCAGCGATGCCAGGACAGATATGGCGCTAAAGCGCATCGCTTACCAGTCCCCGACCTGGATGGCTTGCTTGCCGAAGCCCGGTCCGGCCAGCGTAACGCCCAGGGCTTTGGGCTTTACACCCTTTGAAAACGCAAAACTGCTGCTCTCATTGAAGTCGTCGCCATTCTTCAGTTTGCCGCTCATGACCACGCTGATCTGGTGATCGCCTGCGGGGACATTACCCGTGAAGATTCGCTGTACGCCGCCCTTTTGCAGCGCTTCGAGTTCCTTGAAGCTATAGATGTGGTGCGTCGCGACTTCACCGTCGATCATGACCTGCACCGAATCGAGCCGGAATTCCTCATCGGCCGCGAGCTCGACAAACACCGCGAGATGGGTATTCGACGGGTACAACAGCCGTTCTTCGAGGTTGTTGATTTCTGATGCGATATTCAGGACATCGGATTTGATTTCCTGAACCTGGCCGTCGAGGCTGCGCATATCGGAACCGCCAGGCTCCTGCGCACCAGCAATCGCGATCGGCAGAAGCGACAGTGTTACCAGTCCCGCTCTACGTAAGCGTTGCCACATTGCAAACTCCCTTTTTTCAACATAATCCTTGCCTCTTGGCATCAGCAGCCGTTGCCGATCCTTCGGGCACGGGGATAGTTTTGAGGAAATCTGCGCGTGAATCTGTGATCCAAGCCGCAAATCAACGGAGTGAGCTTCCCGATGCGCCCGGGGGCGCGTCGGGAAACTCACAGGTAAAGCGCTGTTTTTACTGCAAGTCTCGCGCGTCGGCACTGCCCAGGAGCTTCGCCTGTGCCGCAGCCAGTCTTGCGACCGGCACGCGCGGACCCGAGCAGGACACGTAATTCAGGCCAACGTCATGGCAGAACTGGATCGAATCGGGATGACCGCCCTGCTCACCGCAGATCCCGATCTTGAGTTCTGCGCGCTGCTCGCGACCGCCCTGTACGGCCATCTTGATCAGCTTGCCGACGCCCTTGAGATCGAGGACCTCGAACGGGTTGTCCTGCAGCACGCCGGACTCGTTGTACATCGGCAGGAACTTGTTCTCGGCGTCTTCGCGCGAGAACGAGAACGTCGCCTGCGTCAGGTCGTTGGTGCCGAAAGAGAAGAACTCGGCGACACCGGCCAGGTGCCATGCACGGGTGCAGGCCCGCACCGTCTCGATCATCGTGCCGAACTTGTAGCTGATCTTCTTGCCGTGCTCCTGCTCCAGCTTGGCGACAATTTCGTCCGCAGCCTGTTTGACATGCTTGATTTCCTGCAGCGTGATGACCTGCGGCACCATGATCTCCGGCGTTACATCGACACCGTTCTCGGCGCACAGCAACGCCGCTTCGAGCACCGCTCGAATCTGCATCTCGTAAATCTCGGGATACGTAATGCCGAGGCGCACGCCACGATGACCAAGCATCGGATTCACTTCCTCGAGCTCACGAACCTTGCGCAGCATGCGGTTCTTGTGTGCGAGCGCATCGTTCACGTATTCCTCGCTAAGCTCCTGCAATGCCTCGGGCAATTTCACGTCATGATCGAGCGTTGCGAGCGCCGCCTGGCGGCCGCGTACGATCTTGCGATACACCTCGAGGTTCTCGATCTGCTCGAGCAGATCATGCTCGGTCGGCAGGAACTCATGCATCGGCGGGTCGAGCAGGCGCACTGTCACCGGGTACGGTGACATCGCCGTGAATACCTGTGCGAAGTCATCGCGCTGGATTGGCAGCAACCTGTCGAGTGCCGCTTTGCGATCTTCTTCGTTGTTGGCGAGGATCATATCGATGACGATCGGCAGGCGATCGACCGCATTGAACATGCGCTCGGTGCGGCACAGGCCTATGCCCATCGCGCCGAACTCGCGGGCCGCTTTGGCCGCGTCCGGCGTATCGGCATTCGCCATGACCTTGAGATCGGCCGTCTCGTCCGCCCAGCCCAGCAGGGTCGCGAGATCTTCGGAGAAATGCGCCGGGATCGTCGCGATGGAGCCGAGGTAAACCTCACCGGTTCCGCCATCGAGCGTGATCACATCGCCCTCATGAATGATGTGCTCGCCAACGCGTGCCAGGCGTGCGGAGACATCGACGACGATGCCTTCGGCGCCGGCAACACAGGGCTTGCCCATGCCCCGCGCAACGACGGCCGCATGCGAGGTCTTGCCGCCACGGCTCGTCAGAATTCCCTGGGCTGCAAAGAAGCCATGAATGTCCTCAGGCCGCGTTTCCTCGCGCACGAGGATGATCTTCTCGCCCTCGTTGCCGAGCTTCTCAGCCAGGTCTGCGTCGAATACACACTTGCCCGACGCCGCACCCGGAGACGCCGGCAGACCGAGAGCGACCGGGGGGATGTCGTTGTCGGGATCCAGCGTCGGGTGCAGCAGTTGCTCGAGCAGGTCGGGTGGAACCCTGAGCAAGGCTTCATTGCGCGTCAGCAGTTCTTCTTCGAACATATCGACGGACGTCTTAACCGTTGCCGCGGCGTTCATCTTGCCATTACGGGTCTGCAAGCAGTACAGCGTGCCTTTCTCAATCGTGAACTCGTAGTCCTGTACTTCCTTGTAATGCGCCTCGAGCGTGTCGCGCAGCTCGACGAGCTGGCGATATTGCTCAGGCATCTCGTTCTCGAGTTCGGCGATGGGTTTCGGCGTGCGAATACCCGCGACCACGTCTTCGCCCTGCGCGTTCGTCAGGTACTCACCGAACATCTCGTTCTCGCCCGTACCCGGGTTACGCGTAAAGCCGACGCCCGTGGCGCAGTCGTTGCCCTTGTTGCCAAATACCATCGTGCAAACATTGACGGCGGTGCCATTCGCCATGTCCGGCGTGATGTTGAACTCGCGGCGGTAGTCGACGGCGCGTTTGCCCATCCATGAACGGAACACGGCTTCAACCGCCAGTCGCAGCTGATCGTAGACGTCGCCGGGGAATTCGCGGCCGGCGCGCTCACGCACGACTTCGAGGAACAGTTCGCTGATCTCTTTCAGGTGCTCGGCTTCGAGACCGACGTCCGCCTTGACGCCGACACGTTGCTTCACGGCATCAAAGTGTTCGTCGAAGTGCTCGTCGTCGATGCCGAGGGCAACCTTGCCGAACAACTGGATGAAGCGACGGTATGCATCGTAAGCAAAGCGCTCGTCACCGGTCTGCTCGATCAAGCCGGTGAGCGTCTCGGCATTCAGGCCGAGGTTGAGGATCGTATCCATCATGCCCGGCATGGACAAAGCCGAACCGGAGCGAACCGACACCAGCAGCGGGTCCGCGCCGTGGCCAAAGGTCTTGCCCGTTTCCTTCTCGAGAGCCGCGATCTCGTCGCGAACCTGGTCCATGAGGCTGTCGGGGAGAACATTGCCGTCGAGATATTGCAGGCAGGCCTCGGTCGTGATCACGAATCCGGGCGGGACATTGAGGCCTATCTGCGTCATTTCGCAGAGGTTGGCGCCTTTGCCGCCGAGCAATTGCTTGTTCTTACCGTCGCCCTGGGCGAAGGAATACACGTACTTGTTCATGATGTTTGCCTGAGAAGAAAAATAGGAGCGCTTTTGTACGCATGCTCACTGAATTCGGGGCCCCGGGGAATTGCGGCAATCCACTAAATGTATGAGATATTTACGGTAATCGGGTGATGGTCAGAGGGGGCTATGGCGAGGGATCTGAAGGGCCAGGGACTAGCCCTGTCGGGCGGCGGCTACCGCGCCAGCCTGTTCCACCTCGGCGTCACGCGGCGGCTTCATGAGCTCGGCATCCTGCAGGCCACGACACGCCTGTCGACGGTGTCGGGCGGCAGCATTCTCGCTGGCTTCCTGGCTCACTGCATGCTGCGCCGCGAGGGTAAGCGGCTGGCATTCGAGGACTGGGAAAAGGAAGTCTCCGCGCCCTTCCGGCGAATTGTCCGCAAAGACATTCGCACCGGCCTGTTCCTGCGCCACCTTGCCTGGAACTGGGCCTGGCCGGGGCCGCGCGCTCGCGGACTCGAAAAGGCACTCCGCAGGCGGCTCGGAGATCGTCCGCTCGTGGACCTGCCGAAGCCCGCCGATGGCATCGAGTTCATCTTCCTGGCGACCAATATTGAAACCGGCATGCCGTTCCGGTTCACGTCTGAAAAAATCGGCAAGCACCGCACGCCGAATACGATGACGATCGCCGAGGCGGTCGCGGCCTCCGCGTGCTTTCCGCCGATCTTCGGGCCAATCAAGGTTGAGAAGGATGGCCGCACCATTGCGCACCTGACCGACGGCGGTGTCTACGACAACACGGGCATGGAGCCAATCTGGAACACCAACCAGATCGTGCTGGTATCGGATGCAGGCACGCCGTTCGAGTTCAAAGTGCCGAAGTGGTTTGGCTCACGCGTGATGCGCTATGTCGATATTGGGCGCAACCAGGTTGGCGCGCTGCGGCGGCGCGCGATCATTCGGCGCCTGCACCGTGGTTACGAGACGGTTCGGGTTGGGCAGGGTCCGTCACCCTGCCCTCTATCTGCGGACGACGATTGCCATATGCAGAACAGGCGCGTGACGGCCAAACCCACTGGTGCGTTCTGGCGGCTGGCCAGCCGCAAGGAAAATTTCTGCAAGGACTGTTCGGATGAGTTCGCACAGGAACTGCAGGAACTCGAAAGTGACTGGTACGGCTACCCCGACGATCTGCAGGAATCACTCATTGGTGAGATTCGAACCGACCTGGACGCGTTCACCGAAGCCGAGGCAAAGATTCTCGAGAACCATGGCTACTATATGGCGGACATGGCCATCCGCCGGCATGCGCGTCATCTCGTCACGACCGATGCAGACTTCGTCGTGCCACATCGTGAATACCTGGGCAATGAAGTAGTCGAGTCGGCCCTGCGCGTCAGTCATAGCCGACTGTATTTCTGGAGTCGCTGGTTCGCCTGACACCGACGTGTCGCCCGCAAGGCGGGCTCCCACATGCTGCGGCTCAGTCGTCGAATTCAGGCACGCAGAACGAACCGGTGTGGTTGTACGGGTCGCCGCCAAGGTCGTCGTCCGTGTCGATCTCGAGCGATACGATCTCAGCCGTCTTCTTCGGCTTCTCCGTAGCCGCAGCCCTGGCACCACCCTGCGCCACCGGGGCTACCGGATCAATTGCTGCTGCACTGGTTGTCGTTTTCTCGTTAGACATAATCCTGTCCGTTGTTGGTTTCCCCATACTTTCAACGTAGGAGACAAACAGGCAGGAGTTAATGTCGCCGGTCGGCTGAAACCGACCGTTTATCGGAGTTCCACCGGTTATCGGCGTGTAGCTACCGCTTGTCGGGTCTGCCGGCGAACAGCAGGCCGCTCATCGACGCACCGACGATGACGAGCAGAAATGCCGCGATATCCAGCCACGGCATCGGTCCGCCGCCAAACCCCCACATGGCGAGCAGCGCAATGCCGAGCCCGGTCATGACGGCGCCAGTTACCTGGCGTGAGGCAGCGGGTACCGGTGCTCCCTTCTTTCGGCCGCGGCGCTCGAGCGGCGACAGCGCCAGCGCGAGTGGCAGCAACAGGACGAGCAGCACACCAATCCATAGCGGTCGTGTTGTCCACCACTCGGTCGTGCCGGGCTCGATGTGAAAGCCGAAGCCGCCGAACTGGTAGAGAACTGCGCCGAACAGAACCATGATCGTGATGTGCCACAGGTACACGGTCATGATCATCGAATTGATCAGCACCGTTGCCGTCCAGAGCTTCAGGTTATCGAGTGCGCGCCGCATCGGTCCTTCGACCGCGAGCAACAGACCAAACTGGAATACGCCGAGGGCGATCAGCGTGATCTTGGGCGGCAAGGTGTTGCTCAGCCCTTCGTCAGGCGAACCGACCATCGCCAGCGGATACGGGCCGTAATTGATGAGCGCGTACAGTGCGCCGAAGCCCAGTGCCGAATACAGCAACAGTTTGGGCGGGCTACCCATCTTGCCGTCGCGCCACGCAAAGCCGAGCTGGTGCACGGCCAGCCAGACCCAGAAATAGTTGCTCCACGCCGGCCACTTGATGTCGGCTGCGAAGAACAAGGTGTCAGTAATGACGCCAACCGCGACGAAAGCCCAGAACGAAACAAAGCCGAATTTTTGCCAGAGCTTGTATGCGGTCGGTGCAAGCAGGACGACGACGATATAGATCGCCAGGAACCACGTCGGAATCAGTGCCGCCTGCGAGGTGAAGACGATGACGACCTCGCGCACGTTCATCAGCGTCATGACACCGGCCATCGCAGCCCACACGACGAACAGGACCAGCAACGGCGAAACGAGCCGGTGCAGTCGCGCCACGAGCCACCTGGCATAGTCCTGGCCTTTGCGCGCCGCGCTTTCAAGCGAGACCGCGTTCGAGTAACCGCCGACGATAAAAAAGATCGGCATCACCTGGAACAACCAGGTCAGCCACTGGTGCTGCGGGTGCGACTTGAGCAAGTGCCCGGGCGTGAGTTGGCCATCGACATACCAGGCTGTAGCGATCATCCAGTGGCCAATGATGACGACCATGATCGACACTGCCCGCAGGAAATCGACATAGCGATTACGTTCCGGCGGCGTTTGGGCCGCCATTTCACTTGCCAGGCTCCAGAGTCGCATGCGCACTCCTTCATGAAATGGGACGTTTGCACAATAACACTATAAGATGCCTGCATGCTGGTACGACGACACGCAATCGCGCTGCTCTGTACGGCGCTGCTCGCTTGCGAAGCCGGCGCAGCCGACGTTCACAACTGGCTGACCGACGTCTGCGCCGATTGCCCGGAGCGTATGGCGAACAAGACCGGCGCCTACATACTCGAGAAAGGCGAAGAAGCGTTGATCGGGCGCGCGTGGCTGACGAAGAGCGCGCAACAATCAATCGACGTCCAGTATTTCATCTGGAGCACCGACAACATCGGCATCCTGGCCGCCGAGCAATTGCTCAGCGCAGCGGAGCGCGGTGTACGTGTTCGCGTAATCGTCGACGACTTCCTGATCGACGCCCAGAGCAGGACCCTGTTGCTGCTCGCCGCGCACCCGAATGCGCATATTCGCATCTACAACCCGAACATCACGGTTGGCAGGAGCACCTGGGACCGCATCAAGTCCGCATTCACCGAGTTTCGTGCGGTGAACCAGCGCATGCACGACAAGACGGCAATCTTTGACGGCGTGGCCGGCATCACCGGCGGCCGCAACATGGCGGATGAGTACTTCGACTACAACCACGAATACAACTTCCGCGATCGCGACGTGCTCCTGCTTGGCAAGGCCGTCGCGCAGATGACGGAAAACTTCGAGGAATTCTGGAACAGCGATTTCGTGCAGCCGGTCGAGACGATTCTTGCCGAAGACCTCGAGAACCTGACCGCAGGCGACGTTCGTGACCGCGCCAAACTGCTGCACGACTATGCAGCCGACCCCAGGAATTTCGAGCCGCAGGTACGTCAGGCTATTGATGATGCACCGCAGTACTTCCCGGCACTGCTGGAGGCGATGAGCTGGGAAGACGTCGAGTTCATCAGCGATGAGCCGGGCAAGAATCGCGGCGACGAGGGATTAGGCGGCGGTGGCGCGTCAACCGCGCGCCTGATCGAAGAAGTTCGTAATGCCAGGTCATCGGTACTGATCCAGTCGCCCTACCTCGTCATGCCGGAAGGCGGTATCGAACTGTTCGCGGAGCTCGTCAACAAAGGTGTGCGCGTTCGTATCTCGACAAACTCGCTGGCCTCGACCGATAACATCCAGGCATTCAGCGGCTACCAGGGGCAGCGCAAGGATCTTCTCAAGGCCGGGGTCGAACTCTACGAGTTCAACGCCGACCCGAAGATCAAGCACGAGCTGATCAACCGGTACCCGCGCATCGCCGACAATGACCCGATCTTCGCGATCCACGCCAAGAGCATGGTCGTCGATGACCGCATCGCTTACATCGGCACATTCAATCTCGACCCGCGATCTGCGAACCTCAATACCGAGGTAGGGATGCTGGTGGAAAGCGAGGAACTGGCGGGTCGGTTGACGTCCGCAATCGAGCGCGACATCGAACCCGGCAACAGCTGGCAATCGACACTGGACTCAAACCCCGACGCTGTGGTGAGTCGCTGGAAGCGCTTCAAGGCGTTCTTCAACCGCCTCCTGCCGCTGGAGCCGGTGCTCTGATCAGGTCGGGCCGGGCGTAGCCCTGTGCTTGCCGCAATCCTCTGGCGACGGCTGCCAGATTTCAAACCCGTTGGAACCGCAGGCGATCTCGAGCAATTTGGCGCGTTCCGCGGCTATGTGATCGCGATACTGCTCGAGCAGGCTGTCGAATTCCGGCCTGCCACTCCAGCCGGCCGTGTCAAAGAACACGGCGAAACTTTCTGGGGACGTATGCCCCTGGGCGACAGCCTTTTCCAGAGAATCGAGCGCAGCTTCCGACTCGCCGCGCAGCTCCAGGATTAGCGCTTTGCCGCGATGCAGTTCAGGCACGTCCGCGCCAATCGCCAAAGCCTGGTCAATAATCGCCTCCACCGGACCGATGCGATTGAGAACCTCTTCCTCGTCACCACGCTCTCTGGCGTCCAAAGCAAAAAGAATATTCGCGAAAGAAATCCGGGCCGACGACTCGCCGAGCGTGTCGAGAAATTCCGCGGCGTACTCGAGGCTTGCCTCTCTCTTGCCCGCTCTCCAGTGGGCCCACGCGAGATCCTGTTTCACGCTCGGTTCATTGGGGTTCTTCGCGTAGTTCTCCAACGCAAGCCGCAATGCCTCTTCAACGTCGCTGGTATCGTTGACCAACGCATATACGTTATCGGGATAGGGCCAGATGCCAAGTGCGGCTTCTTTGAGTTCCATTGCCCACAAATTGTGCGAGACCACCCGCCGGGCAACCAGCCTGGTACTGTCCCTGTCCACCAATCGCAGAAGGTATTCTGTGCCGGCTGCCGCCTCGCCCCGCTGGAATTCCATCCTGGCACGAAACTGGATGCCCCGGTCCGGGTCGATTTGCTCGAGGCGCTCAAGAACGGGTTCGGCCTCGTCAAAACGACTACGAGTGATCAGCTGGTTCGTGTAGTTGTTGAGTGTGAGAATCGACAGCGGATCGAGTTCGTACGCCTTGCGCAGTTGATCGACTGACTCGTCGTACTCAGCCAGGTCAACCAGCGTGGCCGAGTACCAGTTGCGCACGTCGGTCAGCGAAGGATTCAGAGCGAGCGCTTTCTCAAAATACGGCACCGCCTCCTCGTACTTGAGCTGCGCATCCAGCACCAGGCCATATGCACCCAACGCTTCGGGCAAATCCGGATCGATCTCCAGCGCGCGCTCGAGATGCGGCATCGCTTTGGCAAGTGACTCGTCGAGCGGCAGGGTCCCATAGGTGGAAAAGCTGGCGGTCAGCAGGTACCAGCCGAGGCCTGCGCCCGCATGCGCCGGCGCGTAATCGGGGTCGATTTCGAGCGCCCGCTCGAAGTTCTGCACCGCGGACTCGATACTCAGTTTGCTACGCAGCTTCAACTGGTGCTGGCCGAGCAGGTAGGCGTTATACGCTTCCGCATCTGTTTGCGCAGCGACCTTCGGCGCAGCAACGCTGTCGATGCCAAGCGTCTCGGCGAGCGCCGCGACGATGGCGGCCGAAATTTCGTCCTGGATTGCGAAGATATCGGTCAATTCGCGATCGTAGGTTTCCGACCAGAGGTGATAACCGGTATCGGCCTCAATGAGCTGCGCGGTGACGCGCACCTTCATCCCAGACTTGCGCACGCTACCCTCGAGCACGTGATCGACGTTGAGCTGTTCCGCAACATCGCCTATGTCGAGGTTCTGGCCCTTGAACTGAAAACTCGAGGTTCGCGCCGGTACGCGCATTTCCGGGATCTTCGCCAGCAGGTTCAGAAGTTCTTCGGAGATGCCGTCCGAGAAGTACTCCTGCTCGGCATCCGCCGACATGTTGACGAACGGCAACACGGCGACCGATGCCGTGCCGGCGGCCGCGCCATCCTCGGCTTGCCCGGACTGATCGACCAGCCCCTGCCGATCCCAGAGCGAATAACCAAGCGCGAGGACCAGGACCGCGATGATCGTGTAATTCAGTTTCTTGCCGGTATCGGCAGTTACCGATTCAGTTGCGTCGACATCTTTGGTCTTCTTGATTCCCTCGGGCGTGAGCTCGAAGGCCCAGGAAAAGATGAGCACCAGCGGCAGACCGGCCAACAGGAGCACGATGAAAAACGCTTCGGTCCACTCCGGCAGGCCGAGCGGATCGCTGACGGTTTCGATGACCTGGATGATCAGCCACGAGACGACGACGTAGGCCACGCCCACGCGAAAAACGTTTCGCCGTTTGAGTTCCTCGAAGAAACTGCTCATATAACTGGTACTTGGCGACCCCCGGGACCCCAAATGTACCAGATTGGCGAACTATGTCCGGCCAACGCGGGCATAAAAAAAGCCCCGGAGCCGCGAGGCTCCGGGGCTTACGACCTTTAGCTCAGGGCTCGGCCACGACTTCGACGATAACGTCACTGGCTTCGAAGCAGCTGTCGTCCTCGGCCATCGCGCCAAATACGTCAACCATCTGGTCCACTGCGAGATCGGCGAACTCTTTCTCCTCGACCGTCGAGTTCTCGGGATCGACAAACAGAATTCGCGCCGGATCCGCAACGCAGACGTTGATGTCGCCCGCGCCTTCTTCAACAGGCGTCAGGACGAATGTGCGGGCATCAGCGTCGATGGGCTCGCCGATCGTACCGCTGCGCTGCTCCGGCGCTTCGGCCAGGAGGAAGACCAATGCAGCACGAATCAGGTCAGGATCCGCTGCGTCTGCTTTCTGGGGCTGGACACCTTCAACCTCGACCATGGCGCCAAGCGTCACGATTGCAGGATCGACAGTGCCTTCGTTGTCGTAGTACCTGGTCCCTTCCTGGGTCTCGACATTGATGTTGCTGTCGTCGGCCTTGAGCAGGAGGAACTTGCCGTCAGCCGGCGCGGTGATCACCTCACCACTTACTTGCTCCGTATTGCCGCCAACTTCGACAACAATGGCGTTGAGCACGATAGGGTCGGTCGAGTATTCACCAATAGCTACAGCCATCGCCCCGTCCGTGACGACGCTGCTGTCGGCATCGCTGCCAGTGTCGTCGAAGAAACTGGTATCACCGTTGGTCGCGATATCGACGCAATGGTCCGGTGCATCAATCGAGCACAGGACAAATCCACCCGCTGTCGGCGCGCCGGTCACTGCGCCTTCCAGGCGCGCCAGCTTGTTCGGCGAGCCGCCTTCGAAAACGTTGACGAACACAACCGGACGGAAGTTGACTTTGCCGCTCTTGCCGGCACCCGTGACCTTGATTGACTTGTTCGCATCGATGTCGATCTCCACGATCACCGTACGGCCGGGAAGCACGTCAAAACCGGTCGCCTGCAGCAGGTCGATCTTGCCGTCCGCAGGCAGCTTCGGAAAGATAGAAGCCCCCCCGCCGATCGGCACGAGCTCGAGGTCCTCGAGATACAGGCGAATCTTCTTGTAAGTGCCAACCTTGACTTCGCCGAATACGACCGGCTCGCTGTAGTTTTGCAGGTTCAGGAGGTCGATCTCACGATCGCCTTCGAACAGCACCTGCTGCGAGTCATCACCGCCAATCAGGATGGCGCCGGTAACCGATAAAAGAATCTTCTCGTAATCGTCGCTCGGTGCATCCGTCAGCATGAGAGAGACGGTGCCCACGGTCGGATCCAGGAAGCCTATGTCTTCAGGGTCGCCGCTGCTGCCGCCGCATGCGGCCAGGGACAGAGACGCGATAAGCGCTACGGCAAGCGTGCGCAGTGTTTCAATGCTCATTGTTTTCCCTCTGACTCGAGTCAGGTTGTGTGTCTGTGAAGACGACTCTAGCAGCCTCGGAGTCACGGGATAATGTCTCCAAACAGAGACATTTACATAAGGTTGGCCGTTTGTTTTTGCGGCCTGGGAAGCTCGCCCATTTGCGCCTGCGCCAGTAACGCAATCCCGCTATCGAAATCGACGAGGCGATTCACGACGTAGAAGGCGAACATCGTCGTCAGCCAGTTGCTGAAGTCCTGCCTGGAACCAAGATGGGAGCGCATGTTGATCATGATCCACGAGAAATGCTCCCAGGTGTCGAAGCACGAGGCGCAGTCGCGATCGATGCCGGTGCAGCAGCGACGGGTTGTTATGAAATCCGCGTTGATCGCGCGGAAGTGGCGGTTGAACGGTTTCCCATTCTGCTGACGATCCTTGTTGACCTCGTTATCGAAGGTCAGGTTCGTGCAGACGTCATAGCCCCAGCGCTCCCCCTGCAGCGTGCCGCTCGTAATGACATCCGAGAGGTAGCGCGTCGTGTACATCTGGTCGGGATAGCGCGCAATCATGCGCTCGACCTCGTCATGTACGTCGTCGAATCCACGTCGGTAATCGAGCTCGCCGCCGAGTTCCGAGACGTCGCTGTAATAGTTGAACAGCACGCGATTGCCGTTCTCGACGCACTCCTCGACCACGGCCTCGATTTCGTGTGCGCAACCGGGCGCGACCGTGTAGTACCAGAATGCCCTGGGATCGCCACGGTAGTTATCCAGCGCCATCGAGAACAGGTCACGATTGCCGCGATCGCGCAGCCTGGAATCCGTTTCGCGGTTGCCCCACAGTGCGATGCCGAGCGGCATGTCTTCGAGACCCTCACGGGGAATCCTGATCAGACCGTTCGTCGCCACGTTCATCTTGAAATTGGCGTGCAGCTTGCGCAGCCGGTCGGGGACGAGCGCGGGCTCGCCGCCGACCACGGTGACGAAGTTCGTACCGCGCTCGAGCTCACTCTGGATCAGGGCGTCGAACGCCTCGTCGTCCTTGCGGGCATCGACCTTGTCCATGCCCTCTGCGTAGTAGTAGCAGCCGGCGCAGCGCAGATTACATTTGCTGGTGATGTCCAGCGAGATTGGGCGCACCGGTCCAGCGCCGCGAATCATGCTGTACATGCCATTCAGCAGCGGGTCCGCCAGGTAGTCCTTGAGTTTCGGCATCATTCGATACTACACCGAGATATGCCGCAAGGTGATCCGTAATGTCACGGGCGTCATCCTCGATGCCGTGGATGAAGCTCGACTTGCGGCGGCGCATCATCGGCAGACCGAGCACGTAAAGTCCCGGCGCGTCCACAATGCCGCCATCGTGGCGCAGGTGGCCTTTGCGATCGAGAACCGGTACATCGAGCCAGCTGTAGTCGGGGCGGAATCCGGTTGCCCAGATTACGGTACGGATGCCGCTGTTCTCGAGGTCGATCAGCAACGCCGGATCGTCGTCAATGCGAGTGGCATCGAAACGCTCGGGGGCATCACACAGGACCGGGTTGTTGTCGATCCAGTCGTCAATCGCATCGAGCATGCGGTTCATCTTCAGGTCCGCGAGCGCGCACACGTTACGCAATGATCCGGAAAACTGTGCCTTGCCGTCCTGGAAACCCATCAGGCGACCCGTGACATGCACGCCTTTATCAGCGAGGTGATTCAGATCGAGAATCTTCAGGTCCTGCGAGCCGACAAGTTGCGGTGACGGCAGGTGCCGGGCGCGCGTTACGTCGTCGATCTCTTTCCAGGTCTCGTTGAGCGTGCCGGCCCGGTGCAACCAATGCTGGATGTCATGGCCACGATAACGGCGCGGCATGCGAACATGCTCACCCGTTGCGATCGTAACCTCGTGGCCTGCCGCGCGAATTTCATCGGCAAGCTGTAATCCCGTCGCAGAGGCGCCGACGACAAGCACGCCGCCCTCCTCGAGTTGCGCAGGACTGCGATATTCATGGGGCGTCAGCGACGCGATACCGTTCGGCACCTGCTCGGAAACACGCGGTTTGCTCGCTATGTTGCATGCGCCGCTGGCGATGACGACTGCTTTCGTATTCCAGACACCCTTGTTGGTCACGACGCGATAGCCGTCAAAATACTTCTGCACCGACTGCACGGTCGTGTGCGTATGCACGGGCGCACCAGAGCTCTTTGCATACTCTTCGATGAACTCAATCACCTCGGGCATACTCATGAAGCCGTCCGGGTCCTCGCCGGCATATTCGAAGCCGGGCAAGCGTGTCTGCCAGTTCGGCGTCAGCAGCCGCAGCGAATCCCAGCGTTCATTGCGCCAGGAATTCGCGACCACGCCGCGCTCGAGGACCACGTGGTCGATCGAGCGCCGGTTCAGGAACCAGCTCGCGGCCAGGCCGGCGTGGCCGGCGCCAATGACGATGACGTCAGTGGTGCCGACCGGCCGGATCATCTGTCGCAGGACGTTGATCACTTGTTAACCTCAACATTGATATTGGTCGGGTTGGTGATGACGTCAAAGACTGCGGAACGCTTCTGCGACTGAGCAACGAGCGCTGCGATTTCGTCTTCGGTGGCGTCGGCGTCGATCTGGTAGCTGACCGTAATTGCCTTGAAGCCGTTACGAACTTCGGGGTCGATGCCGAGAATGCCAGCCAGGTCCATCGGCGCCTCGATCGTAGCCTTGACCGAACGCAGCTGGATGCCGCGGTTCTGTGCGACCGATGCGATGCCGCCCGTCAGGCAGCCAGCCAGGCCAGCGAGAACCATCTCGACCGGCGTCGCGCCATTGTCTTCGGCTGCGAATACTTCGGGGTGATCGGTATCGACCGTGAACTGCTTGCCGCGATCCTGCTCTTCGCCCAGGCCGAAGAACTTGTTAATCGTCGAGCGCGTGTGCGTGCCGCTCTGCCACTCGCTCTCCGCTTTCCACACGAACTGTGCGGCGGCCGGCGCCTCGGTCAGGGCCTCACGTGCGCCCAGAAGCGCCTCTACGTTTACACCGTTGTTTACTGCCGTCTGTGCTTCACTCATGGTCTTTCTCCTCTAGTCTTGGCGGCGGGAGTGCCGCGGTACGGAGCGCATACTGCGGATTTGCCGCCCGGCGGGCTTGACCGTTGAGTGACCTTTGCGTGACCAATTTATTCCATAATAAATTCAGTCACTTAAGTGACTCATGACCTCGTCGTCAGCGGTTGAAATCGGGTGGCCGACGGTCAGCGGGACGCGAAAATCCGCGTCGAGACGGCCAAAAGCGGCGTCCGGCATCGAGCCGACAGCGTCGAGAAGCTTGGTGAAAAACGCCCTGCCCGCGGCAGCCGCAGCAATGTCGAAAATCGCGCCGTCGTCGAGGCCCGTGTCCTTGAGGCGCTGCACATCGGCCTGCGTCACGGTGGACGCGTCTCTGGCTACCTGGCGGGCGAAACGCACGATTTCCTGCTCGGCTGCGCTCAGGAAGTCGAGACCGCCCTGCTCGGCAATTGCCCGAACCTGCTCCTTGCTGAAGAACGGCAGCAAGGCTTTGCCGTGGGCCAGCGAACAGCTCGTGTGCTTCAGCTCAATTGCCGCGGCAAAGGTCGCGAGTTCGAACGTGCGATCGTCCAGCGGCCGGCGAATCTCGGCGAGCAGGCGGCCCCAGCGGGCCATGACCTCGGGCCGGCGCGAAAAAGATTTGGCGTAATTGGGTACGTAGCCCCAGTGCCTCTGCTGGTGCTCGTACATGGCCAGGACATCGCCGTCGGCGTCCGCGGGTGAAATGGTGTCGATGTAGCTCATAGTGGTTTCCTCCTGGTATGCACCATAGGAAACCTGGCCGGCAATGTCGTGACTATTGCCGGACTATTCCATGACCTGGTTCAAAAAGGGGCCCGGCATGAACGCCTGACCCCACCAGGGACTATTCGTCGCCGAAGTAGTAGTGGTACTCGTCGAGGACCGCCTGGATATCTTCGCTCTTGACGATCTCCTGGATGAATTCGTTCACGGTGCCCTCGGCCCAGGCCAGCATATCGCCTTCAAGATCCGTGTCCATGTTATACAGCGATTCGACCTCGGTGAAATTCTCGACATACTCCCAGGCGGCTATCGGCGTGCCATGCACGAGAAATTCGTACTTGACCACAAGGTCGTTGTTGGTCACGACCGGAATCAGGCCTAACGTCGAACCCGACAACACCGCCGAACTCCAACCTGCGGCGCTGCCGCCCGCCGTCATGCGGGTAAAGTGGCGGACGCTCAGCCTGATCGGGCTACCGAGCGCATCCTTGTCGAGATCCTTGAATCCTTCGATCGTCCGGATCTGTTCGAGCAGTTTCTCCTCCGATACGGAGGACGTGAATACCATCGGCGGATATTTTTCTGCCAGTGCGGTGGAACTGGCGAAAAGTGCGCTAGCTGCAGAGAACAGCAGGACTGTCTTTTTGGTCTTCGTCATGGCTGTTCTCCCTTACTGGTAGCAGGTGATCTGGGCAACCGAGGCCGCGACATGTTCATTGAGCGCGGCACGATCATTGATTGCCAGGTCCTCGGTGAAAATACGCAGATCGGCATTGTGCCGCTTCCCGAACTTCGCGAGATACTTGCCGTCGAGCGCAAAGTTGACGTTCTGCGGGATAATGCCGGCCTGGGCCATTGCCGAGACGTTTAGCGATCCGGTCGTCATGCCAATCAACTCACCTTTCTCGGATACCAGCGGGCCGCCGCTCGACCCCGGCTGAACCGGCGCCGAGAACTGGAACTTGCCGATCGAACCCGGCAACGCGTCCATCGAACTCACATTTCCGGTCGTCAGGTTGGCGCTCTTGGCCAGTACGTTCTGCAACGGAAATCCGGCCGTACTGACGTACTCGCCGAGCACGATCTTCGGTTCGGCGCGTAAGGCAAGAAAACGGTGCGTCTTTACGTCGCTTTGCAGCAGCGCGACATCGAGAAGCTTGCTCCAGGCCAGGAGTTCGACATCATGCAACTCGTCTTCGAAGTTCACCTGCGCGCGCAGGCAGCCATCGACCACATGCGCCGCAGTCAGTAGTTGTCCCGTGTCGGAAACGAAGAAGGCCGTGCCGGTGCGGACCGAGTCCTTCATGTTGACCAGCAGATCGCGGTCAACGTCATCGGACGCAACGGTCCCCGCCGTCGAGATGTTCTTCCCGTAGATCTTGTTGATGTTCTCGACGAGCACGATCTGCATCGTCTTCAGCGCCGCATTGTAGAAACCGGAGCTGTCCTGCACGCTGCCGATCGGCCTCTCGCGCATAACCGAGCCTTCCACGATCAGGTCGCCGGCCGCATTATAGGTGCGGTAGCCGAGTGTGAGCTGGATCTTGCCGGCGTCGAAGTCCCACTTCGGCGCCAGCGTGGTAACGATATTGAATCGGCTGTCCGACGCCTTGTCAGCTTCGATAAACCCGTGATTGGCAAAGTACGCGCTGGTCGCCGTTTCAATGCCCGCGCGTAGCGCATCACCGGGCGTCACCCAGACGCCGAAAGACTTGGCATAAAAACGCATATCTAGATGCGTGTCCGGCACATAGACGCCGAGCGATACGTCGACCGGCGCCTCGACGCCTTTCACGAGAACCGCGTCTTTCGCACCCATCTGCAGCCCTTGCTGCGCAGCGCAACCGCTCAATGCCGCTGCGAACGCGAGCAACAATCCTGTCCCGATGCCGCGGCGCGGCCGAATGCTTGTCATGCTGGTGATCCCCTTCTTCTTCTGGTCCGGAAGGACCTTGCCGATGCTAAGCGAAACGTTGCGAAAGTTACAGGAATCGGTCGGTTTTGACGGCGAAACGGCCATATCCTGTCCCATTTCCATCACCCCTTGGTCATTGCGCATCAACCCGTCGCAGCCCTATTGAGGCGGGGTCGGTGGGGGCCTATAACGTCCTCAACGTTATATAGCAGCCCGGAGCTGCGACACCAGCAAGAGGAGAAAACAATGACTACTATCACTTCAAAATTGGGTCGCATCGCTGTCATCATGGTGGCAGTCGTGACCATGGCCGGTTGCGCGAGCACGCCCAACACCTATGCCAACGCGGACCCGAGCGCGAATTTCGCACAGTTCCAGACTTACGGTTTCGTACCGGCGATGGGCACTGACACGCGCGACTACCAGTCGCTGCAGACGAACTACCTGAAGTCGGCTATCGGCAGCGAACTGCAGAATCGCGGCATGAGCGAGTCAAACTCGCCTGACCTGCTGATCAACTTCCACGTTCATACCAAGGAAAAGATTCGCTCACACAGCGTTCCGACCGGCCACATCGGCGCCTTCTACGATCCATTCTGGGATACCTGGGGCGGCTATGGCGGCTGGCGTACCGAAGTCCGTCAGTACACGGAAGGCACCCTGACCATCGATGTCGTCGACGCCAACAGCAACAAGCTGGTCTGGGAAGGCGCTGCCGTCGGGCGCGTCACCAACAAGGACCTCAAGGACCTGCGGGGCGCGATTGACTCGGCAGTGACGGAAATCATGAAGAGCTACCCGGTTATTCCGGCTAACTCATAGCCCCAGGCGCAACATCCAGGCGCGACACGATCAAGGCCCGGGACTCCCGGGCCTTTTTTGTTGGATGCAGCGATTCTAAAAGCCGACTTGAACGCTCAGGTACCGACGCGCCGGTAGACCAGCTTCTCTTCCCACACCTTGTCCTCGTTCTTCAGAACGAGATAGCCGTGAAACTCGTCATCGTTGATGCGGTAGAAGCTGATACCCGAGAAGTGGATTTCGTTCTCATCGGCACGGATGAAACGAAAGCGCACATAGTCTTCCTTGGTTTCCCACGCCGTGAAGTCGGCATTGAAGTGCTTCACCTTGATACTCAGGCTGCCCTCTTCCTCGACGATCAGCAGGATCTCGTAGAACGAGACGACATCGTCCTTGTAAACCTTGAACAAACCGACCATCGAACCGGCCGATGGCGGATTCCACACCTCTTCGAAGGTCGAGCCAAAGGCCTCGCCTTGCCACGAGCCGACCAGCCAGGAAACGTCTTCCAGCGTCGCTGGCGGACGGGCGTCGGGATCGTCCAGCTTGAAGGTATGCTCGGTATGCTGCGATTGCGCATTGGCAGCGCTTGCCAGCAGCAGAACGCACGCGGCAGTCGCGAGGTGCAGGATTTTCATTGTCAGTCCCCCTGGTCCGAGCCGAACTTCGTAGCACGGCTCGCGATCGACTTGAGCCCTTCGACGAACATCCAGAGAAACGCAAGCGGCAGGATGATCGTCTGCAATACGAATATGACAATGAGATTGACGATCTGTTCGCTCGCGCTCGACGCGCTCTCTTTGAGCCGGTCGATGCGGCCGGATACATCCAGCGAGGCCACCGAGCTATCGATCATGCCGCCGAGCTTATCCAGGATGGTCGCGTCAGGATCTTCGACCGGCGCCGCACCCTGGTCATTGAAATCTTCGATCTCGGTGCTGGTTGCCTCCAGAACCGCGGTTGCCGCGTCATGTTCCTCTTCGAGGAACGCTGCAAATACGAGATGCGTCCCGATTATGAGGACCGGCAGTGCAAAGCGCAGGAACGCCGCCACCAGGAAGACGCGAACGACGAAGACACGCGTCGCACTCTTCACGCCACCCGGCCACCAGGTTGCCAGTACAAGCGACAACGCAGCCAGCGCGAGCAACGCGCTCACGCCCCACCATCCGGTCATGTTGAGCAGGATATTCTGCAATCCGAGCGAGGCGGATGCGACCAGCATGACTGACGAGAACTGCTCAACGAGGTCATTGATCGGATCGAGGATCTGGCCGACCGAGAAATTTACGCCCACGCCGCCGGGCTCAACCGCCACCTCGGTACCCTGGGCAACCGAGATAACGCCGTTCAGTCCACGTGCCACGGCAAACGTGACGAGCGCGCGCGTGAACGCCTCATCGGCATAGTCGTCCGAGGTGTCGTCGGCGATGCCGGTCAGTGCAATAGCCGCCGCAATCACGGCAAATACAGTCCAGGCGATCTTGCGATTCTTCGTCATGATGCACCGAGGATACCACTCGCTGACACAGCGCAAACAAGCTGCCATACTGCGCCGCTTTTGAAAGCGCAGACCCGCCATGTTCCGCAATGTTCGCCTCTACCGATTCGATAACGCCTGGCCCGACACCGAGGAGGCCCTGTCCGAGGCGCTCGCCACTGCGGCGTTCCGACCCTGCGGCCCCCTGACCGAGCGCAGCTCGGGCTTCGAGGTCGTCATGCCCGAAGCCGGCGAATCGCTCGCCCGACGCGTCAGCGGCGCAGATCTCATGAAACTGCGCAGCCAGTCACGCGTATTGCCGGCGGCCGCGGTTAATGAAGAGCTTGAAGCACGTATTGAAGACTTCAGGAAACGCATGGGCGAAGACCCGGTGCCTCGCGAGAAGCGCCGCATGAAGGCGGAAGTACGCGACGAATTGATGCCGAAGTCGATGGTGAAGTCGGACCGCATCCGCGGCTACGTCGACATCGCAACAAAGACGCTCGGCATCGATGCCGGGCAGCCCGCCGCAGCCGAACGATTCGAACGCCGCCTGCGCGCAGCCTTCGGCGATCTCGACATCAAGCCGCTGGCGTTCCGGAGCCCGGTAAGCGAGTTCCTGACGCGGATGTTTCTCGGCGATGCGCCGCCCAATTTCACGCTCGGGCGCGAGTGCCGCATGACCGATGCCGCAGATACCGCGTCGAATGTCCGGTGGTCCAACTTCGACCTGACCGACAGCACGATTCGTCGCCATGTCGCAGACGGCATGCGCCTGACCCACCTTGGCCTCGTCTATGACAACATCATGAGCTTCGTCCTCGACGAGAACGGCGTCCTCACGAAAGTGAAGTTCCTCGGCATGGATGACGACACCGATGACGAGCAGGACCCGATCGCCCGCCTCGATGCCGAATTCGTGTTGTTTACGGGCACGATGCGCGCCCTGCTCAAGGACCTCGACCAGATCCTCGGCTGAGCCGCCGCAATCCCCGTTCAAACGATTCGCCGAACTCCCGCATCTAATCATTCAAAGCGGCTGGAAAAGCCGTCCGTTTGATTACTGATGTGGGGGACTCGCCCTGAATATTGCAGATACATCCGGCCAGGATATCCGGCTCGCGCCGCAGGACCCACGGCGTAAGTGGCTGATTTATGGCGGTATAACCGCGGCCGCTGTGGCCCTGCTCGTTGTCGCGACGCCCACGGTGCTGCGTTGGGCCAATGCGACGGTCAGCGTACCCTACGAACGCGTCCGTACGGCGACCGTCACCCGCGGCAACCTTGTTCGTGACGTATCGATCCAGGGCCGCGTGGTCGCGGCGGTCCGCCCGACCCTGTACGCGACGGCCTCGGGTTCGATCACGTTGCAGGTCGAAGCCGGTGAGCGGGTGCTGGCCGGACAGGTGCTGGCTACCGTCGACAGTCCGGAGCTGACCAACCAGCTCAAGCAAGCCGAGGCCTCGCTCGCACAACGCAAACTTGAACTCGATCGCCAGCGCATCGAATCCCGCCAGCTCGCCCTCGAGAAGCGCAAAGCGGCGGACCTTGCCGATGTCGCACTGACCGCCGCGCTGCGCGAAAAGCGCCGCGCCGATGAGGCCAGGGAAAAAGGGATCATCCCCGACATCGATTACGAGAAGGCGCAGGACGACCTGCGCAATGCCGAACTTGCGGCCGAGCACGCACAGGCGGACGCGGACCTGTACGACGAGCGCCTGCAGTTCGAACTGCGCGCCAGCGAGTTCGAAGTCAATGCCCAGGAACTGGTCGTCGAGGACCTGCGCCGCCAGGTCGACAACCTGTCGATCAACTCACCGGTCGATGGGATCGTCGGCGACCTGCTCGTCGAGCAGAAGGCTGCCGTATCCCGCGACATGCCGGTCATGGCCGTCGTCGATCTGTCGCGCTTCGAGATTGACGTGCTCGTGCCCGAAAGCTACGCCGACGATCTCGCAATCGGCATGGCCGCCGAAATCACGTCGGGCGGCCAGCTCTTCAACGGCGAGCTTGTCGCCGTTTCGCCCGAGGTCATCAACAACCAGGTAACCAGCCGTGTACGTTTTGTCGGCGCCGGCCCTACCGGCCTGCGCCAGAACCAGAGACTCACGACCCGCATCCTGCTCGCCGAGCATAACGACGTACTGATGGTGCAACGTGGCCAGTTCCTCGACAGCGGCGGCGGCCGCCTGGCCTATGTCGTATCCGACGAACGCACTGCCGAGCGCCGCCAGATCCAGACAGGCGCTTACAGCCTCGGCGCCGTCGAGATCGTTGCCGGACTCGAGCCCGGCGAGACCATCGTAATTTCCAACCTCGACCCGTTCCGCGGTGCGGACACGGTTCTTCTTACCGACTGACGAATCGGGAGCATTCCATGCTGACAATGAAAGACGTATCCAAGATATTCCGCACCGACACGGTCGAGACGCACGCCTTGCGTAACTTCTCGCTAGCCGTCGACGAGGGCGAGTTCGTCTCCGTGACCGGACCATCGGGTTCGGGCAAGACGACCTTCCTCAACATCGCGGGCCTGCTTGAAGAGATGACGAGCGGCACCTATGAACTCGACGGCCGCGACATCTCGAAGCTGAATGACAGGGAACGCTCGCGCGTGCGCAACGAGAAGATCGGCTTTATCTTCCAGAGCTTCAACCTGATCCCGGAACTCAACGTCTTTGACAACGTGGATGTCCCTTTGCGTTATCGCGGTTTCGACGCGGCTGAACGCAAGAGACGCATCATGAACGGACTCGAACGTGTCGGCCTCGCATCACGTATCGAGCACTTCCCGGCGCAGTTGTCCGGCGGCCAGCAGCAGCGCGTCGCGATTGCCCGTGCGCTGGCCGGCGAACCGCGTTTCCTGCTCGCCGACGAGCCGACCGGCAACCTCGACACCAACATGGCCGACAGCGTTCTCGATCTGCTCGCCGAGATCAATGAGGGTGGCACGACCATCATCATGGTGACGCACGAGCTCGAACTCGCCGACCGCGCCAAGCGCAACATCTTCGTGCGTGACGGCCGTATTCATGACGGCCCGCCCGAGCTGCACTTCGCCGCGGCCGCCAGCGCTTAAGAGGAGACGCCCATGTTGCGTTACTACTTCAAGCTCGGCTTCCTCAGTATCCGCGCGAATCCCGCGCTGAGCGCCCTGATGGTTGCGGCGATCGCAATCGGCATCGGCGCCTGCATGACGATCCTGACCGTGCGTTACGTCATGGCGGACAACCCGATCGAGCACAAAAACGATGTGCTGTATCACGTGCAGCTCGACAACTGGAACCCGAACCAGCCGTATAGCGAGCCGAACGAGCCGCCGGAACAGGTGACTCACCTCGATTCGACGGCGCTGCTCGAGGCGGGGCGCGCGCATCGCCAGGTAATCATGTTCAAGAGCGACCGCGTCGTGCAGCCGGAGAAGGAAGAGATCCTGCCGTTCCAGGAAGAGGTGCGCGCGACGTCGGCCGACTTCTTCGCGATGTTCGACGTGCCGTTCCTGTATGGCTCCGGCTGGGACTCCAGCGCGGACGATGCAGAGGAGCGCGTCGTAGTTCTGTCGCGCGCGATGAACGACCGGCTGTTCGGCGGCGAGGACTCCACGGGCCGCATGCTCAATATGAACAACGAACCGTTCCGCATCGTCGGCGTACTCGACGAGTGGAACCCGGTGCCGAAGTTCTACGACCTCAATAACAACCCGTTCGAAGGCGCCGAAAAAATCTTTGCGCCCTTCTCGCTCGCGGTCAGCGGCCGCTGGGGCAGTTCCGGCAACAACAGCTGCTGGAAGCCCCCGACTGAAGGCGGGTACGAAGGCTATCTCGCCTCGGAGTGCATCTGGATCCAGATGTGGGTTGAGCTACGCAGCCAGGCCGACAAGGAGGCCTATGCCCAGTTCCTCGACGACTACGTCATGGAGCAAAAGCAGCTCGGACGCTTCCCGCGCGACCTGAACAATCGCCTGTCCACGCCACAGGAATGGATGGTCAACCGCGAGGTCGTGGACGACATGGTCGGCGTGTTGCTGTCCATCTCCGTGCTGTTCCTCGTCGTCTGCCTGCTCAATACGATCGGACTGTTGCTGGCCAAGGTCATTCGCCGCAGCAGCGACATCAGCCTGCGCCGCGCCCTCGGCGCCAGCCGTGGCGAGTTGTTCAAGCAGTACATCATCGAGGCCGGCATGATCGGCGCCGCCGGCGGTATCGCCGGCATCGGTATGACCTGGCTCGGTCTGCGCGGCATCGAAAACGTATTCGCGGATTACGACTTCATCCAGTACCTCGTAACGATGGACTGGCAGATGGTCGGACTCGCCGTCGCCCTCGCGATCGTGTCGGCGCTTGGCGCCGCACTCTACCCCACGTGGCGCGCCTGCAGCGTTTCGCCGGCCACGACATTGCGCATCCAGTAGCGCAGGAGAAGAACATGGATATCGGACCAATCTGGCGGGCAATGCTGCGTAACAAAGCGGGCTTTGTCCTGATCGCACTGCAGATTGCAGTAACACTGACCATCCTGACGAACGCCTTCGGCGTCATCCAGGAAAATGCCAGCAAGATCTCTGCCCCAAGCGGCGTGGATGAAGCGAACACGTTTACGCTTGCAAGCGTGCTGTTCAGCGACTATGAGCGCGACCAGCGAAAAGTCCTGATCGACGAAGATCTCGACCTGATTCGCAACACGCCGGGCGTTGTGAACGCCATAGCTTCGAACTCGTTCCCGTTGCGCCAGGGCGGCTGGTCGATGTTGCTCCAGCACCAACCCGGCAATGCGACGCCCGACTCGATCAGCACGGCCATCTACTTTGTTGATGAACATGGCCTGGAGACGTTCGATCTCGACCTGCTCGAGGGCCGCAACTTCACGCCGGACCAGGTCACGTGGGACAACCCTGACGACAACACCTGGCCGGCGTACGCGATCATCACCGAGAAGCTGGGGCAACAACTGTGGCCGGAATCGACGGATGGCTACATCGGCAAGGTCACCTACATCAATGATAACGACCCCGTGAACATCATCGGCGTCGTCGACCAGCTGCAATCGCCATGGCCCAACTGGGAAGCCGTGGTCGAGCGTTCCATGCTCGTGCCGCAACGGCGCGCATCGGACTTCGTACGCTATATCGTGCGCACCGAGCCGGGCATGCGCGACCAGCTCATGCCCGAAATCGAGGCAGCGCTCGCGGAGAGCAACAAGGACCGCATTATTCGCGACGTCACGACGATGGAGCAGACCCGCAAGCTCGCCTATGTAGGGGACTCCGCCCTGATCAAGATCCTGTCGTTTGTCGCCTTCCTGCTGACGATCATCACGGCCCTCGGCATCGTCGGCCTCGCGAGCTTTAACGTCAGCCGGCGGACGCGCCAGATTGGCATCCGGCGCGCACTCGGCGCGACCAAGCCGGCCATCGTGCGGTACTTCCTGGTCGAGAACAGCATCGTCAGTGGCATTGGCCTGATCGCAGGTGCGGGACTCGCCATCGGCCTGAACGTTGCCATGGTCGAAGCGTTCTCACTCGAACCACTGGCGTGGTACATCATCCCGGTTGGCGCCGTGCTCCTGTGGCTGGTAGGCCAGTTTGCCGTAACCGGGCCGGCGCGCCGCGCAAGCAATATCACGCCCGCAATCGCGACACGCGCAAGTTCCGGATAGCCCTGGGCCATATCGACCAGAAATGACCAAGCGCTGACGGCGGGAGACAATCCCCGCCGTCAGCTGGTTCTTACCATGAGCCTCATGTACAGGCCCATGGAAGAAGAACCTCATGCTTACGACCACACAAAAGCAATCGCTCTACCGGGACTGGGCGAGCCAGATTGCGAACAGCAACACACGCGCGGCATTCTGGTACCTCGTAGACCTCGCCTCGCAGTTACGCGACTTCGACTGCCATATCCAGGCAGACGGCGAGAAACCTCACTTTAGCTTCTACGACAAGCTGTCCGGCGAACAGACGTTTGCCTTCGTGACCGTAGCTGAATGGTTGCTCTTCTATTTCCGCGAGCCGGCAACGACATCGACAGCCTTCTCATTCGCGAGTTTGCGCGGCTGTTTCCCGAGCGCCAGCCAGACCAGCGACGGTGAGTGGACGGTTCGGCTGCATACGATGGACGACGTCCAGCGACTCGCGCATTTCGTTGGCTGGCAGGAATCTTCGGAGCTGCACTGATGAATCACATAGCTGTGCACTCACGTCTTGCCGATGCCTTGTCGGTCCTGAACGACCGCAGGGTCCGGGCGACCTACCGGGCTCTGGGTGAGTACCTGGGGCTGTCCGCGATACAACTCGGCAAGGTCCTCGGTATGCGACGTCCCGAGACGTCGTGGATCGTACGTTCGGACTCGGGACTGCCAACCGGTTATACGGCGCACCAGGTTCATCCCGACCTGACCAGCAATGCCCTGATCATTCGCTCTGGCAACCAGCTCGAGGCGTTTGTTGAACTGATCGAGCCTGCCTGAGTCGCGAGGTTTCCCTTTGCCCTCGATTCGGCTAGCCTGACTAAATGGCTGCTGTCGAATCACAAATGCTCGAACTTGGTACCGTCGCGCCGGATTTTGCGCTACCCGATCCGGACGGTGCGACACACTCGCTCGCGGTTGATGCGAGTGCGTACCTCGTCATGTTCATCTGCAATCACTGTCCGTTCGTCAAGCACGTGCGTACCGAACTTGCATGCCTCGGTAATGACTACGCGGCGCGCGGCGTCGCGATCTATGCGATCAACAGCAACGACGTCGAGACGCATCCGGGCGACAGTCCGGAGCAAATGAAGATCGAAGCTGCCAAGTGGGACTATACGTTCCCCTACCTGTTCGACGCCGACCAGTCTGTCGCCAAGGCCTACCGCGCGGCGTGTACGCCGGACTTCTACGTGTTCGACGCGAATCGTCGACTCGTCTACCGCGGCCAACTCGACGCCAGTCGCCCATCGAACGACAAGGCAGTGAATGGACGTGATGTGCGCGCCGCTCTAAATGCCGTCCTCGGCGGCGCGGCCGTGAGCGACCAGCAGGTTCCGAGCATCGGCTGCAATATCAAGTGGCAGCCGGGCAACGCGCCTGACTACTTCTGAGTGTCGTGCAGGCGCTCACCAGATTCGTCGACGATTCCGAATCGCTCGCCGTCCTGACCGGCGCCGGCATTAGCACTTCATCGGGCATCCCCGATTACCGTAACGAAAAAGGCGACTGGAAAGGCGCACAGCCGATTCAGTTTGCCGAGTTCGCCGGCAGCGAAGACATGCGGCGGCGCTACTGGGCACGCAGTTACGTCGGCTGGCAACGCTTTGGCAGGGCCCAACCAAATGACGCGCACCGCGCACTGGTCCACCTTGAAACCCGCGGCAAGATCGACACCCTGATCACGCAAAACGTCGACCGCTTGCATAGCCGGGCGGGCAGTGAACGGGTGATCGACCTGCATGGCGACCTGAGCAAAGTCTGCTGCCTCGATTGCGATGCGATGTTACAACGCAGTGAGTTCCAGGACTTGCTCAAGGCGGTCAACCCCGACTGGCACGCAAAGGTATTCGCATACCGCCCGGATGGTGACGCCGAGCTGGCCGGCGAGAGCTATGCCGACTTCGAGGTGCCAGGCTGCCCCGCCTGCGGAGGCCGCATGAAACCCGACGTTGTGATGTTCGGCGAGAACGTACCGATCACTCGCGTTGACGAGGCAATGGCATCGATCGATCGCTCGTCCGCCCTGCTGGTGGTGGGCTCATCGCTCATGGTCTTCTCGGGATTCCGCTTCGCACGCCGCGCGCATGAAACGGGCAAGCCAATTGCGATTGTGAATCGCGGCAAGACGCGTGCCGACGATATTGCAACGCTCAAGGTGGACGCCGACTGCGCGGAGGCGCTCTCGACCCTGACAGGATGAAATAATGAAGAACCTGCGCATCCGGACGATACTCAAGGCCCTGTTCGTGCTGCTCGTGCTCGGCTACGCGATCATCGGGATGCGCGTAGCAACGTATGACAATGCGGCGCCACCGCAGGAAGCGGCCGATGCGCCGCTCGAGACGATCGCAATTTTTGGCGCCAGCGGTACAGCCGGCGACGGCATCCTCAAAGCCGCATTGGCCGAACCGCGAATCAACAAGATCCATGTCGTTACGCGCCGCATCACGCCGCGCATGCAGGCGGGCATCGACGCAGGCAAGGTCGAAGCAACCATCCACATGGATTACCTCGACTACGCGGCCATACCTCTGCAACTGGCCGACGTCGATGCCGTCTACTGGGCCATCGGGCTCAGCTCACTCGGTGTCGAAGAAGACCAGTACCGCCGTATCCATATCGACTTTCCGGTTCGCTTTCTCGAGTCCTGGGGCGATGTGGCTGCGCGAGCCAACACCGCGTTTCACTACATTAGCTCGAGCGACATCTCCGAGGATGCCAACTCAATGTGGGCGCGCGTGAAGTTCGAGGCGGAGGTCGAGCTGTTTGCGCTCGGCACAGAGAAGGGCGTCAAGGTGATCGCGTTCCGACCCGACTACATCGGCCCGACCGACGAAGAGGCGCACCTCGGGCAACGCATGCTGTACGGCTTCTTCGCGCCGCTGGGGGCGGCGGTCAAGGCACGCCAGATCGGCCAGGCCATGCTCGAAGTGACCCTGCGTGGCAATGAGTTCGAGACCGGCGCGCGCCTCAGCACGATGCGCATCATTCGCTACAGCAACGCCTGGGAAGCCAGGTAGAAACCGGATCAGATCTCGGAGTAGTGCAGGCTCACGACTTTCCAGTGGCCGTCTATCTTCTGCCACACTTCGGACTCGTAGGCCCGCGCGGATGTCTTCTCGCCATCCGGTGAACGTGTTGTGTTATCGACGAAATAGGAGGCAACAACCGCCTCGCCGCCGGGCAGGACCTGGAAGATCTTGTCGGACAGTTCGTTCACTTCGACGCCACCGCCGGCTTCAATCATCGCAGCCCATTCCTTGTGATATGCGGCAAGATCCTGGCGCTCACCAAACCAGTACACGACTGCTCCTTCGGCATAGAAGCCCATGTAAGTGGCAACATCGTTGGTCGCGTACGCCTTATTAAAGGCTGTGGACGCGGCCTCTACCTCGCTCCTGGCATCGTCGCCGGCAGCAGCGCTCAACGGCAGAACCAGGACCGCCAGGCATGCAATTAACTTTTTCATCGTGCCCCTTTGTTCTTTTTTGGATACAAAAGAATACAGCATGCGCATTGACGGCGGTGCAACGCCTTCCTAAGCTGCCCGGATGCTCAAGCACCCCTGGCAATCCCGGCATACGCTGCTGGTCCTGATGTCTGTCGCGATGCCAATCGCGTTCAGCTCCTGGGCCGCCCTGCTCAACAATTTCGTGGTTGAGCGCGCCAATTTCACGGGTGTCGAGATCGGCATTCTGCAGAGCCTGCGCGAGGTTCCCGGCTTCCTGGCGTTCACCACCGCATTTGTTCTGCTAATCCTGCGCGAACAGACCTTTGCCGTAATCGCGCTCGCCATGCTTGGCATCGGCGTTGCGCTGACCGGTTTCTTCCCGAGCGCACTGGGGCTGTACTTCACGACAGTGCTTATGTCGATGGGATTCCACTACTTCGAGGTGGTCAAACAATCGCTGGCCCTGCAGTGGTACAACCAGGATGAGGCGCCGCGGAAACTTGGCAAGCTGATCTCTGTGGGATCGATAACGTCGCTGATCGTCTATGGCTGCCTGTGGGTCATGCTGTCGCCGCTGCAGCTCGACTACGTTTATATCTACGTGTTGACCGGCGGGATCTGTTTTGGTCTCGCGCTGTTCATGTACTTCAGCTTCCCGAAGTTTACAGCGGAGCATGAGCAGACTACGAAGCTGGTTCTCAAAAAGCGGTACTGGCTGTACTACGGCCTGCAGTTCTTCTCCGGCGCGCGCCGCCAGATATTCATGGTGTTTGCTGCCTTCCTCATGGTCGAAAAATTCGGCTACTCGGCTGCGCAGGTCACGACGCTGTTCCTGGTCAACTATGCCTTCAACTGGCTGTTCGCGGAACGCATCGGCGGCTTGATCGGCCGCATTGGCGAGCGGCGCGCGCTAACCATCGAATACGTCGGCCTGGTGTTTGTATTTACGGCCTACGCGTTCGTCGATAACGCCTACCTTGCGGCGAGCTTGTACATCGTCGATCACATGTTTTTCGCGCTGTCGATCGCGATCAAGACCTACTTCCAGAAAATTGCGAGCCCTGAAGACATTGCGAGTTCGGCGGGCGTGTCCTTCACGATCAATCACATCGCCGCCGTCATCATTCCCGCGGCGCTTGGTCTCGTCTGGGTCGTCTCGAACGCGGCCGTGTTCCTGGTGGGCACGGCGTTCGCACTGTGCTCACTGATCCTGTCACAAAACATCCCGACTCGCCCGATCGAAGGCAACGAAGTGAACTGGGGCAAGGTCGGCGCCGCTCGGCTGGGATCTACTTCCTGAAAAAGCCGTGGCTGATGAATTCCTGCTCGGGCACCCCGCAGGCTTCGACTTCAAGCGGCCGACGGAATAACTCGGCGCGGAAGCAATCGCCGTACAGTGAGCAGTAACACAGGCTGATGCTCATATTCTGCGCGCCGCGCATCAGCAGCTTGAGCCCGTCGATATCGGTGTCATCGTACACGCTCAGCGGCTCCGATGATCCGCCGGCTTCGAGCATGATGCCCGGGCTGACCGGGGACCGCGAACTGCTGAGCGTCCCATTCACGAATGTCTTCTCGCTTCCGATGTCAGCCTCGATGCGACGCGCAAGGTCGTCCCAGTTGTAGACGGGCTCGCCTTTGTACGCGACGTCAAAGCGCTCGATGACAGCAGGTCCGAGCCCCTTGTTTGTCAGTACGACCCTGAAATAGGCCTCATCTTCGGAGTTGGCGATATGCGTGCCAATCCAGACTGACGGCATGACACTGATGCGCGCGTTCTTGCGCTCGAGCGCCGCCTCCTCGCGCATCACCTTGGTCTGCTCCATCGTAATGACGACGGCTGCGACGGCGGTGACTAGTGCCGCGACAGACACCAAAGCCTCTGTGTAGCGCCGCGCAAAGCGCAGCGGACCGCGGTCTTTCTTGCTATCTTCGGCCATCACGTCCTCCCCTTTCCTGTTAGATGTCTATGAACCCCGGAATAGTTGCAATCGCCCAGACCGTTCGCCGCTTCACCGATTATATGGTGAATGATTTCCTCGGCGGCCCGCGGCCGTGGAAGTTCTCCTGGGTCATCAACTTCCAGAAGACGGGCACGTTCATCTTTTTGTTCGCCCTGATGGCGTACTACGAGAACTACTCTCCCGCTGCCTGGATCTACGCAGCCATGCACGGTGGCTACGGACTGGTCTGGTTCATCAAGGACATCGCATTTCCGGACCCCGCCTGGCAGAAGCGCATCACGATCGGCGGCGGCGTCATGGCGTTCGCAGGCGTGCTCGGCTGGTACTGGGCCTTCGGCTGGCTGCTGATCTCCGGCACCGCGCAGCCCGAGTACCCGTTGCCTGAATTCGCGTGGTACTGCCTGTGCATCAGCCTGTGCCTGATCGGCAGCGTCATCATGATTGCGGCGGACGCGCAGAAGTTCTATACGCTGCGCGTGCAGCGCGGCCTGATCACCAACGGCATGCATCGCTACATCCGCCACCCGAACTATCTCGGCGAGATGATGATCTACGGCAGCTTCGCCATGATGGTCTGGCATTGGCTGCCGGTCCTGGTGCTCGCGTGGGTGTGGATCGGCCTGTTCGCGGTCAACATGATCAACAAGGAAGCGAGCATGTCTCGCTACCCCGAATGGGCCGCTTATAAGAAACGCAGCTGGTGGCTGGTGCCGTACGTGCTCTAGTCGATCGCCGCGATTTCCTCGAACACATACTCCAACGTAGCGGTATTGAATTCGACATTGTAGCGACCTGCGCGAACGGGGATGTTCGATCCGTTCACGGTCGCAATGCCGCGTGGGAAGACTGTGTCTATGTCGCCCGAAAAGCCCCAGGTATCGTCCGAGCCTCCAGAGCCTGTCGCGCCCCAGTTCACGGCCCAGGCGTTGTCGGCCCGAAACTTGACCTCGCCATCGACGAGCTCAATCTCCAGTCGCCAGGTATCGGCGTCTGCAGGATCCTGCCGCATCGGCAGGTAATTCTGCCAACCGAAGGATGTGCCGCTGCCGTCGATTCCGATTTCCCTGAAGTGAATGCGAATATCGGGATTAATGCCGCGAATCGCGCTGATGACAGCGCGGTAGGCCTGCTCGAGATTTACATTCATAACCAGGAGAGTCTCGCGATAATAGATCATGTCCCGAAACCTGGCCCTGATCTCGGGCGAATCCAGAACATCACGTATCGCTGCCAGGTTGTGCGCTCGTCCCACGAATTCGCCACGTAATCCCCCGGTTAGATCGTAAGCGGCCATCATGCGCTCCACCAGGTCGTCATGTGCGATGCCGCTCGCGCCGTCCCAGTTTCTGTCTGCAAGCCCGGACGCGCGCATCAACTCCTGCTGCCGTTGCAGGCCTGTGTCCCGGATGTCGCGAGCCCAAGCCAGCACCCAGTCGAGATCCCGCAGGGTTGCGAGGAGCAGGCTGAGCCGGGAGTCGTATGGAATCGACATCTCGGCAATGTTGACGTTGAGCCTGAACTCAAGCGGCAACGAAACCTGCATCTGGAGCGCTTCCCGATATAGCCCCACCAGTTCCTCATCCGAGTACCTGTCGAGATCTTCGAAGGCGAGTATTACGTTCGCCTCGAGCGCATCGGTATCCGCCGCCATGTTCACATCAAACTGGCTCGAGGATCGCGACAAATTGAAGAACAGGGAACTCAGCTCGCGGTCCAGCGTCTCGTAGTCGGCCTGCTGCTGGCGCCAATTATCAACGAGCAGCGAGCCCGTGATACCAATGAACACGGCCGCAATCTCAAGCATGAAGATATGCGTTGTCTTGTGACTTTTGATCCAACCGAGCAGTCGGGCAAGCAGCATGACGTTCTCCGCGTCAATTACCTTTCCAAGAGTAGCCTATTTATTGCCCGATGGTCTGGCGCCGGCAGAGCGACCTCTCTAGACTCTGTGCTGAAAGGAGTCGCAATGAAACACCCATTCCCATTCAAGCAGACCGGCCGCATGCTACCTGTCATCGTCGCGGGCGCGATTGTCGTCGTAATCCTGATTGCGCTATCGATGACCGTCTTCATCCAGGACGACGCATCGCAGTCGGAAGAGGAAGCCGCGTCGATCGCTGCCGAGTACAAGGCTGCGCTGTCACGTGACTATGCGCCGCTGGCGGGCGATCCGAATGCCAAAGTGCATATCGTCGAGTTCATTGATCCGGCCTGCGAAACCTGTGCCCTGTTCTATCCGCTGGTCAAGCAGTGGATCGACGAAATGCCCGGCAAGATCAAACTGTCGATACGTCACGTGCCGTTCCACACGGGGGCGGACTACGCGGTGCGCGTGCTGGAGGCAAGCCGCGAGCAGGACAAGTACTGGCAAACGCTCGAGGCACTGCTCGAATCACAACGCGTGTGGACGCAGAATCATCGCGTGATTGCCGAGCGCATCGTGCCGGCGATCACGCACGTCGGGCTCGATACCGACAAACTGCTCGAGGACATCAATCGCATGGATGTGCTGCAGCGCATGGAACAGGACCAGCAGGACGCGATCTTCCTGCAGGTGCGAGCGACTCCACAGTACTACGTCAACGACCGCATGCTGACCGAGTTTGGCGCACAGCAGCTTGCCAACCTCGTGCGCGAGGAATTGCTGAAGGCCTACCCGGAGATGGCACAGCAATAAAAAAAGGGTGCCTAATCGGCACCCTTGATGTTTGCGACCGGGTACAAACGGTTCGCCACCCGGGCGATACCTTCTGCTTCCAGTACGCGCAGAACCTCGTCGAGGTCCTTGTAAACGTGGCCGCACTCGTCCAGCGGCGTACGACGAGTGTTGCCGACGATGCCCTGGATCTCGACGCCACCGAGCGTGCGCTTGATGTAGCGCATCTCGTTGTCGATCTCGTCGTGCATCTCGGCCAGCTCACGCTTGGCCTGGCCGCGTGCCATGACGCGACCCGAACCGTGGTTGACCGAGCAACCCGAATCAAATGCACCCTTAAGCGGATACAGGATGGCAGCGCCATCCAGCATCGAGCCGGGAACCAGGCACGGGTGGCCGGTCTTTTCCCACTTTGTGCCGACCAGATCGGGATGGCCCGCCGGGAAGGCGCGCGTGGCACCCTTGCGGTGGACAAAGCCTTTCTTGGTCGTGCCGTCCGGCAGCACGAGCGTCTCTTCCTGCACCAGGTTATGCGAGATCTCGTAAAAGACCTCACCCGTTGCGTTGTAGACGTTCTGCAGCGCCGTCTGCACCCCGCGCACAATGATGTGGCGGTTTGCGACAGCGTAGTTTGCCGCCGAGTTGTGGTGCGCCCAGTACTCCTTGCCTAGCGGTTCGTCGACGCGCAACCACGATTCCTCGCGACGGTTTTTCGCGAGACCACGCAGCTCGGCACCGGCGTAGAAGTAATGGTTCGCGGTCTGCCAGCCGTAGCCGCGCGAACCGCAGTGAATCATTACCCACACCGAGCCGTCATTGACGTCCACCTGCATTTCAACGAAGTGGTTGCCGCCACCCACCGAACCGATCTGCGGGCACGCCTTGTCGCGCGCACGCTTGATGCGTTCGGTATCCAGTGACTCCTCATCGACGTCAATGTACTGGCGTTCGCACACGTCCTTGTGCACGCCGATCGCCTTGGCGCCAAAACGAAAGATGTCTTCGATCTTCGTCTCAGCGAGACGCGGCATGTGTTTCGGACGATGCGAACCGATCCCGGTAGCGATGCGCTGCTCGACATCGTTGATCCACGCGCGACGTTTATCCCAGTCGGCAACGTCCGCGGCCGACAGGTCGGGTACCTTCAGGTACACAACGCCGCACGAGATGTCGTAACCCGAGCCGGCCTGGATGATGACATCCTCGGTGACGGCAACGCCGCCAACCGGGATGCCATAACCCAGGTGCGTGTCCGGCATCAGGTAGAGACCGATGATGCCCGGGTACGAGGCCGCCTGGGCGGCCTGCCGCCACAGCGCCTCGTCGGTCTGCTTGAACAGCGTCTCCGACAGGGACGCGTGCACCTCGGTGCGCATGTCACCGATCTTCGGCAGCACGTAGTGTGCGTCCGATACTTTCTGTACTTCGTGCAGGAACGCCATCGTTCCATCCTCCATTAGTTCTTGCGATACAGCAATTCGTTGCGCCGGTCGGCGTGATCGGTGAGAAACTCCATCTGGTCGCCCAGGATGCTGCGGTTCTCGAGAATCAATCCTTCCGCGCGGTTTGGCACATACGGGATCGCCAGCAGGCGCATACCCATGGCCTCGATTTCATCGAGACTCTTGTCTGCCTTACGCGTGTTGCACAAACGGCAAGCCGTAACGACGTTGTCCCAGGTGTCCGTACCGCCACGCGATACTGGTACGACGTGGTCGCGAGTCAACTCGCAGTCGTACAGGTAATCGCCGCAGTACATGCACATGTTTTTGTCGCGCCGGAACAGGCGCCGATTGTTCAGCGCCGGCACGTCGTTGAGCAGGTCGTACTCATGCATCCCGCCGTGTGCCGCAACAATCGTTGACAGGAACAGCACTGAACGGCGCCCGGTTGCACGAGTTACGCCACCACGCAGGCGCACGACATTGTGTCCTGCCTCCCACGCAACGCGATCACGGCAGTACAGCAATGCGCCCTCCTCGCGGGTAATCCACGCGACGGGCCTTCCGGCGATGTTCAATTTCAAAATCCTGGTGTTCATTGTTCTTCTCTTGCGCTCGAACAATGCGGATTGTGTAGACGTCCGTGCGTAGGAGGCCGCTCGCGGGCGACATGTAGAAAAGTGCGGGAACCCGCCTTGCGCACGACATTGAGTCGCGCGCAAGACGCGCTCCCACAGGGGCTGTCCCGAACTCACTGCTTCATACGAACCAGGTCGTTCAGAACCGAATCGAGACCACCGTAAACCGAGATGTTGCCGATCTTGTCGGTAATCTTCTCGAGGGTCTCGAGTTCCTTGAGACGCAGCGCGACATCGTTCGTCTCCATCACCTTGGCGGTGTTCAGCAGCGAACGCGTTGCGTTGGTCTCTTCGCGGCGGCGAATCACGTTTGCCTGGGCAGCCTTCTCGGCCTCCACCACCTTGCCCAGCAGTTCCTTCATGTCACCAGGCAGGATGATGTCCTTCACACCGACCGACTTTACGGTTACGCCGATCTCCTCGAAGCGTGCCTTCAGGTGGTCCGCCACCGACTGGTCGATAGCGGCCTTGTCCTCCAGCAGCGCGTCGAGCGTGCGAGTACCCACGGCACCACGCAGACCGAACTGCACTTCCTTGTACAGGTGATCCAGCGGATCCTTGGTCTCACGCACCGCTTTTTCGACATCGGTCAGCTGGTAGGTCGCCGTCAGGTTAATGCGCAGCGACACCTTGTCCTTGGTCAGGATCTCCTGACCCGAGACTTCCAGCGTCTGGATACGCGTGTCGAAGTGCTTCACGTGAATATCACGGTCGACCGCCAGGAAAGCGTGGTAACCCGCATTCAGCGAATGCGTGAGCTCGCCATCCACATACAGGAGGCCCGTGTGGCCCTCCGGCACAGTGGTCGCGAATACCAGCTTTGCGGCAATTGCCTTGACCTGCGCGTTGGCTACCGTCGCGAGACGCTTGGCCAAGCGCTTGTCGATGGCAAAGTTGTCGACGACCTCGAAGCGTTCGACACGGATGTCGTAGACACCCTTCGCGAATAGCTTGCGCTCGGCCGGCGCCATGACAGCCGTGATGTGATCGTCGTGGTAAACCACGGCGACCTCGTCGAGACCCGTCTCGACAATATCGAAGTAGCCCTTCACGTCTTCCGGGTACTTTTCGACCAGGAAGTCCTCGAGAGGGTGCGTGAAAGTCAGGTCCGTAATATCGAAACGAACTACGGCGTACTTGTGCAGCAACGTTACGAAACGGTACACGCCAGGCTCGAGGAACTTGACGAAGTCACCGTCGCGGAACAGGAGTGCACGTTCGTGCTTGAGCACGGTTACCTTGTTGTAAAACATGGTCACTCTCCTTGTTGTTAGAAATGTTGGAGGCCGCTTGCGGGCGACCGGAAATAGTCTGTGGGAGCCCGCCTTGCGGGCGACTCCTCGGAATTTGGTGCGACGCACTTCCACACCTCACGAGCGGATCGCCGGTACACCACGACCGGAATCGCAACGCGGCGCACCCGGACTCCGGACGCCGAGGCGCCGCGTTCACGGGTTTGCTGGATTGGTATTCGGGTACGGGGCGTAACACGCCGACCGGCCTGTGAACTGCTGCGGTCTGTCACGTTGAAGCAAGCTTCGGTGTCACAGTCCGCGGGAAGCCGCCGCGGGTGGCGGGCATAGTCCTGCCCGGGGAGCGGATTCGAACCGCAAGGCGTTAGCCATTTCCAGTTGCCTGAGGTGGCCGGCAAAGCCAGAGTTGAAATGGAGGATTCGAACCTCCGACTTACAGTTAACAGTTGTATGCTCTACCCACTGAGCTAATTTCACTGGTGGTTAGTTCAACGGACGTTGCCAGGTACACACGTTGCGATATCAAGCTTCGGTGCGCCGGACGGGAATTCAGAGAACCCGAACCGCAAGGCATTGGTCAATTGAAAGACCTCGGTATGACGGCCGAGCCGTCAAAACTGGTGAATCGAGCGAGTCCCGACCTCGCAACCTCCCGGGTAAGAACCGGGTGCTCTGCCAATTGAGCTATCGAATCGATGTTGGTAGCCGTCCCCGGAGTCGAACCGGGAAGCACCTGTTTCTGAGACAGGCAGGTATTCCAGTTCCCTTCAGACGGCCATGGTTTGGTCTGGGCGGCAGGATTTGAACCTGCGACCGCTGGCTTCCAAAGCCAGAGCTCTTCCAGGCTGAGCTACACCCAGGAAATTTGGCAGAGAGCTGATCGCTCTCCGGGCTTTCGCCTCCCAGCATTGGAATCCGGTCTGGTCGCCGCACCCGTCTACGGGCATCAAAAAGCAAGGCGGCTGTTGCCAACCGCCTCAGGCTTGCCCTTCACCTGCCGGTTACCGGGCGGCTGGGCAGGACACCGGCTGCACACCGGCACCCCACGCAACTGCATGATCGCGCTTGTTTGCAGGACTCACGCGACCACACTATCCGTTGTCTCTCACGACTCACGATGTTTGTACCGCGGTAGTGCACCACAACGTGTTCACCGGCCGCGCATCGCTCTGCCGCTATCCCCGCAGGACGAGGACTCGGGAGATCGGACTTGCCTGGTACGAGGCGCCAGGCCGCCAGCACCGACCCCGGCAGGGTCGGCGTTCCTAAATTCAAAATACGTCGGGGGCAGGCGCGTAAGCGCACGACCGGGTCTGAGTGCCGCAGCCCTCCCCATGAGAGGCTCTGCCCCAACGTCTACACAATCCGCATTGTTAAAGAGCTTTATCGGGGCCAAAAAAAACCCCGGGTGGATCAATCCAACCGGGGTTTACTCCTGGAGTTTCCCTGGAAGACTGATCGTTGAGCCTTCCAGGAACCATTCATGGAAAGCCTAAGTCATCGGTGCCCCGCTGTTTGTAAGAGGGGCATCAAAACGGTCGAACGCCATGGGCGCATGTTTCGCGCACTGGCGGATACCACCGGGCTGGCTAAGCCGGGCATAGGAATGCCGGCGCCAACTTGCGGCGGTTATTAACCGAATTTGTGAATTCATAGATTTCATAGTGCGGCGCAGTATACGCATGAATGTTTTGCTGTCAACACTTCTGATGAACAAATGTTCCGAAAAAGTGAACAGCCTTCACATGATCATGGCTTGCGGACTTTCTTTGGCGGGTTCTCGCGCATGCTCTTAAGCCAGTTTGCGATCGTACTTTCCTGGCGAACAGACATATCGAGCGCACCCGTCATTAGTTCGATCGTGTCGATGACGCGCGAGCGAATGGACGCGCCGACTTCGTCGCCCGGCACGGATGTGCCTTCGCCAAACAGGATCCAGCTCGGGGACACACGCGTGACCTTTGCGATGGCCTGGATCAGTTTCAGGTTGGGATTGCGAGACTCGACCGTCTCCAGGCGATGCAGACCGGTTTTCGACAGATCGATTCCGAACTCGTCGCGCAGAATCTCGCGCAATTCGGCCGGCGGCATCTGGGCTTGCTCACGAGCGTGGCGAATACGCGCAGCAATCGTATCTTCTTTGCCGGCCATCAATCGGTCCCTGCATCAATGCCCAGCTGCGCCTTCAAAGCCGCGAGCTCCGCCTCGAGCCGTTCAACGCGTTCCGTGAGTTCCGCGACATTGCCGCGAGGCGTGACCGGTCTTGCGGCGCCGGCTTCCGCGACATGCGCTTCGACATCAACAGGGCCGCAGAGCAGATGCATGTACTCGGAGCCCTTGCGGCCTGGTGTGCGCGGCAGTTTAACCACGAGCGGCGAGCCCTCGCGCTCGATCAGGCCCTCAAGCGTCATGACAACATCGCTGTTGTCGGCAAAGGTATGCAGCCGGCCGCTGCGAGCTCGTAGTTCGCCCGGCGTTTGCGGGCCGCGCAATAACATGAGGCAGATGACGGCCACCTCAGCCGGACTCAGCTGCAGGTCGCTATAGCGCGTGTTGCACAGTCGTTGCGTGTATTTCTCGGTGCGGCTCTTGAAGTTTTCTTCGCTGCGCACGAGGTGCTTCGATTCGAGGCTACGAATAGTGTGCTGCACTTCGCCCTGGCTCAGGTTCATCACCGGCTCGCGCGACGACTTCTGATTGCAGGCATTCGTCAGCGCGTTCAACGTTAATGGGTACTGATCCGGTGTGACGATTGACTTCTCGATCAGGCAACCGATAACGCGGGCTTCTTTGTCGTCTAGTACGTCGAGCACTTTGTGTCCCTGCGAAGCTTGATTTGCCGCAAGACTATCAGACAGTATGAATCCTGCGTGCAACATTGAAAAAATAACAACAAGGGGACGATGTGAAGATCGCAGGAATTCGTGTCTACCGGGTGGATCTGCCGCTTGTCGAAGGGCGCTACGCGTGGTCCGAGGGCAAGTATGTCGACGTCTTCGACAGCACCGTGGTTGAGCTGCTCACCGATGAGGGCGTCTCTGGCTATGGCGAGGTCTGCCCGCTCGGCCCCTTCTACCTGCCCGCTTTCGCGGCCGGCGCACGCGCCGGTATCGGCGAGCTTGCGCCGACACTGATTGGCCAGGATCCGACTGCGCTCGGGCCGATCAATGACCTCATGGATCGTGCCCTGCAGGGCCACGCCTACGTCAAATCGGCCATCGACATGGCTTGCTGGGATCTCCTCGGCAAGACGACCGGCAAATCGATCTGTGATCTCATGGGCGGCAAGTTCGGCGAGGGCGTCACGTTATACCGGGCGATCAGCCAGCGACCCGCGGCCGAGATGGCCGAGAACGTCGCGGCGCATCGCGCGGACGGCTACACGCGCTTCCAGCTGAAAGTCGGCGGCAAGCCCCAGGACGATATCGAACGCATTCATGCGATTGCCGATGTGCTGACGTCGGACGAGATTCTCGTCGCGGATGCCAATACGGGGTGGCGCGTCGATGATGCGGTGCGCGTCGTTAACGCCGTGCGCGACCGCGATGTCTACATCGAGCAGCCCTGCAAGACCTACGAACACTGCCTCGCCGTTCGCGAGCGGACCACGCTGCCGTTCATTCTCGATGAACTCATCACCAACGTCGACTCCCTGCTGCGCGGCCATCATGACCGCGCGATGGATGTGATCAATCTGAAGATCTCGAAGGTCGGCGGACTGACTCGTGCGCGGCAAATCCGGGATTTGTGCGTTGCGCTCAACATCCCGATGACGATCGAAGATAGCTGGGGCGGCGACATCATCACGGCGGCGATCGCACACCTTGCTCACTCGACGCCAGAAGCGCTGCGTTTCACGGCAACCGACTTCAACAGCTATGTCACGGTCAGCAATGCGTCGGGGGCGCCGCAACGAGACAACGGCCAAATGACGGCCTCCGATGCGCCGGGGCTCGGCATCGAACCGAACATGGATGCCCTCGGTGCGTCGGTCGCCGAGTACGCTGCCTAGATAAGGAACACGAATGGAAGACCAGCCAGTTCAGTACGAGTTCAAAGATGGCATCGCAACGATTCGCATCGACGATGGTAAGCGCAATGCGCTTGCGCCACATGTGCTCAAAGGCATCTACGCGGCGCTCGACCGAGCGGAGGCAGACAACGCGATCGTCATCCTGACCGGTCGCGAGGATGTATTCTCGGCCGGCTTCGATCTCAAGGTCATGAAGCGCGGCGGCGCGAAGGCGATCAACATGTTGCGCCTGGGTTACTCATTAACCGCGCGCGTACTTGCCTACCCGCGCCCCGTAATCGTCGCCTGCCCCGGGCACTGCTTCGCAATGGGCGTTTTCCTGATGCTGTCAGGTGACTATCTCATCGGTAGCCGCGGCGAGTACAAGATTTCGGCGAACGAGGTTGCGATCGGCATGACGATGCCACGCGTGGCCGCGATGCTGTTGCAGCACCGCCTGAACCCGGGCGCTTACCAGCGAGCCGTGAACCTCGCCGAAGCATTCGACGTTGAGGGCGCGCGCCGCGCCGGCTTCTTCGACGAGGTCGTGGAGGTCGGCGATCTCGACGAACGTGCGATGGCTAAAGCCCGGGAACTAAAGAATCTCTCCGAGCGTGCCCACCGCGTATCGAAGCGGCGGATTCGCAAGAAGCTGATTCGACGAATCAAGCGGAACGTGCCGCTCGACCTGATTGACGCAGGTCTCCAGGGCCTGCGCGGAATCTAGGCCAACTCGTTCTCGTAGCGTGCGGTGACCAGCGCGTCGCCATCCGGACAACATCAGGTTCCTGTCAGACCCTCCTCAGGACCCGGTTCGGGCCCGCAGGCACAGTGATATCCAACACATTCACTGCACGGGACAGATCCGATGAACAAGACGATTCGACTGCTGACGGCCCTGATCGGCCTTTACATATTCCCCCAGGCACTGGCCCAGGTAGCGGTCAGCGAGGCCTGGCATCACCCGGTTTCGGGCGACTTCTACGCCCTGCCGACCAACCCCGACAGCGCCAACCGCGCGCCGACGATTCACGTCAGCGACACCAATGGGCAATCGTGGACGCGTCTGCCGGGCATTTCTGACGGCGCGGGTGGTGAGATTGCCACGACGACGTTCGCAATCATCCCGGATGCGGGTGGCGATATCCTGCTCGCCGGTACCGCGGCAGATGGCCTGTTCCGCTCGACCGATAACGGCACGACCTGGACCGTCTGGAACGACGCGGCAATCGGCATCGAGACGATTTCCGTCGCCGCCCAGAGTGCTGAAGCTGCATGGGTGGTCGCGTCGGACGGCGCTGTCTACGTTTCCCTCGACGACGGCGCGAACTGGACGCTGGTCGCCGGGATCGCGGGCAAGAATGTCAGCGCCATCGTCAACAGCGGCGGCGACATGGCCTGGGTCGGCACCTCGGCAGGCGAGTTGTTCGAACTCTCCAGCGGCGGCACGACGGTCACTGACCTGACCGGCAGTTCGCCATTCGCCGGTGAGATCGAGGCCCTGGCGCGGACCATGGACGGCACGCTGTATATGGCCGTAGACACGGGCGACCCGGACGGCGCACACCTGTATCGCACCAGCAGCGCCGAGCTGACTAGCTTCGAGGAAATCCAGAAAGACGGCGCCTCGCTACATGTTCGCGGGCTTGCCGGCGACGGCGATGCTGTCCACCTGCTCGAGTTCCGCGAGACGGCGACCACATCCGGCGACGGTGAACTGCTCGATTACCTCGTTACCAACGATGCAGGCGCCAGCTGGAACGAGGAACTCTTCAACGCGATCATCGTGAATCAGCTGTACGTCGGCCCATGCGAAGCCTGCGATCCGTGGGTCTTCGTCGCACACACGGAAGGCCTGTACCTCAAGTCGCGTGGCGGTATCGGCTGGACTGTCTTGCGGGATGTGGAGGAGCCATACGAGGAACCGCCCCCGCCGCCGCCCGAGTTGACTGATGCCGATCTTGGCGTGCGCATGGTGTCGCCGACGGCCACCCAGGTTACGGATAGCACGGAGCGCTATACCCTAGAAATCCGCAACTTTGGACCCGATGACGTCAGCGACATAACCGTCGAGATCGAGTTCGCGACCTGGGTCGATGACGGTACGTTGATCGTGTCGCCCGAAAACAGCTACGGCAAGAGCGCCACTATTGCGGGTAACGACTGCGAACAGGGCTACAACTCGTACGCCGAACCAATGCTCTTGTGCAAGCTCGATACCCTGGCTAACGGGGCAACCGCGACGATCGTGCTCGTCCAGGAACTCGTCAGCAACACTATCAAGCTGCGTATCGACGCAGAATTCGGTACGGACAACAACCGCGACAACCAGTCTGCAAACGACTGGGTCGCCTATGAGGCCTCGGTTGTCGCGGGCAGCACGGGCGGCAGCACCGGAGGCGGTCCGGGCGGCGGGGACAGCGGTGGTGGTGGCGGCGGCAGTTTCGGCTTGCTCGGCCTGTTGACGCTACTCGTCGGGCGTACGCGCCGGCTCCGGCTCAGCTGACCCAGACGACCTCATGTAACACCGAAAGCCCCGCTTCAAGAAACTTGGGCGGGGCGTTTTCGGAGTCATCAACTCGAGCGAGCTCGCGCAGTCGCGGCCAGTAAGTCAGCAACTCTTCCTCGCGAATACAGAACGGCGGGCCTTCGCAAATCGAGTCGTCGTAAGCGACCGTCAACACGAGTTGCAACGCGTCGTCGGTTAGCATCGAAGCGACGTGTGGCCCATAGCGCGCTCGCAGTTCGGGTGTCAGCGCAATCAGCGCGCCGCGATCGTAGTGCGCGTCGAAGGAGTCGCCCTCGAATTCAAGGAAGTCGCCACAGTAGAGCGTGATGTTGCGAGTGGTGCACCGAAAGCCTGGCAGTGAACTGTCTGCGCGCTTATAGGCCAGGCCATTTTCTGCGAAGAACGCCTCGACGGCGAGCTCTGCCAGCTCGACACCGACCACTTCATTGCCCTGCGCTTCCAGCCACAACAGGTCGGGCGTCTTGCCGCAAAGCGGCACGAGCACCCGCTTGCCGGTCGCCTGCCAGTGCTGTCGCAGGTTCTGATTGCCTTCGGGTTCATGCCAGCCGGTGCGACCGACTGCCCAGCGCTCGATCCAGTGCTCACTCATCGACGCCGAGCCGCTCATGCATGATCGGACTGGTAGTCGTGTACTGCACATGCACCTTGCGTTCGGGCCCGATGCGTTGCTTGATCGCGAACGCCGCAAGCGCTGCCTCGTGGAAGCCGCACAGGATCAGTTTCTTCTTGCCCGGGTAGTAATTGATATCGCCGACGGCATAGATGCCGGGTGCAGAGGTTTCGAACTTCTCGGTATCTACATTGATCGTTTTGCGATTGATGTCGAGCCCCCACTCGGCAACCGGGCCAAGCTTCGGCGCGAGGCCGTAGAAGACGAGCACGTGATCGACGTCGACGTCGATCGCCGCTGCTTCCTTGTCTTTTGGCTGAACCACGAGCTTCGTTACCTGCCCGTCCGCGCCCTCGAGCGATTGCGCCTTCGCGCTCAGGATCTCCGTGACCTTGCCGTCGGCAACGAGCTGCTTCACCTTCGCGACCGAGTCCGGCATGCCGCGATACTCATCGCGACGATGCACCAGCGTGACGTGTTCGGCCTTGCCGGCGAACTCCATCACCCAGTCGAGCGCAGAATCGCCACCACCCAGGATTGCCAGGCGCTTACCATGAAACTGCTCTGGATCGCGCACGCGGTAGTGCAGCGACTTGTTCTCATAGTCCTCGGCGTTCGGCACGCGCAATGGGCGCGGCTGGAACGAGCCAACGCCGGCAGCGATCACGACCGCCTTGGCATTGAACTGCTTGCCCTTGCTCGTTTCGACCAGGAATGAATCGTCGTCCTGGCGCTGCACCGTCCGGACCTCTTCGCCGAGGTGCATGCCAGCCCCGAACGGTTCGATCTGCTTGAGCAGCGACTGCGTGAGTTCCTCGCCCGTGCACACAGGTACGGCCGGGATGTCGTAAATGGGTTTGTCCGGATAGAGTTCGGTGCACTGCCCGCCGGGCTGACTGATCGAATCGACGACCTCCGCTTTGAGGCCGAGCAGCCCGAGTTCGAATACCTGGAACAGGCCGCACGGGCCCGCGCCTACGATGACGACGTCTGTATTGATCATGGGTGCAACGTTACCCCGTTTGCGGGCAGGATCAAGAGGTCGCGACCGACTCCGACATCTCCCACACCCTGGTGGCGTGCGCGCCCGAGTGGCTGCAAACGATCAGTGGCCGCTCGAGACCTGCGCAGACCTCGGCAAAGGCGGCGGCGAACTCTGCACCAATCACCCCACCTTCGAATGGGAAATATACGAAACGAATACCGTGCTCGCTGGCCGCCTGCTCGAGATCCGCATCCGGGAGAATACTCACGATGCTGCGTGCGCCCTGCTTCGCTATCAGGCCGAGGTCGGCTTCGAATAATTGCGGTGAGGCGAACACCTGGTCCGCAACTTCGAGCATCTTGATCTGCAGGTAATCCTGTTTCACGCCAGGTACTTCTCCTGGCGACGAATCCAGCGTAGCTGCAAGGTCACGCCGATGATGAACAGGACGAGCAAGCCAAAATGCGCGCCTTGCATGAGCGGGTCCTCGAGAGAGCTGACGACCGGGCTGCCGGGCGGCAATCGCAGCAGGCCATCGGTGACAGCCGGGATGCAGTGGAACAGGACCGTTGCCGAGAACGCGAAGGCCTGGACGTACCGGGAGAACCCGCCAAACAATCCCGCGTAAGCCGCAAAACCGACGGCCAGTGCACCAAGTGTCGTGACCGCGAGCACGTGCGCGATGCCGAATCCACCATGCTGGAAGATCGCAAGCGCCGTGCCCGCCGTGACCAACGTGGTCAGCAGGTAGATCTGCGCCGAGCGATGCTTCGGCACGATTTCCTTGTACGCGAACAACGCATAGCCGGCACTTAGTAAAGCGATGATGCCCATGGCAGTGTGAAACCATCCTAATGGAGTGATTGGGGGCATGGGCGATCTCCAGAGAATTCCTCCGCAAATCCTAGCAGACGTTTGCCCCCCATTCGTGGTCTATACTGCCCAGATAGCGGGTAGCAATAAGAATCAAGAATGACGGCCGCGTACAAAGCGTTCATTACCTACAGCCACGAGGACACTCGATTTGTGTCGTGGCTGCAGAAGAAACTCGAGACCTACAAGGTGCCGTCGCGCCTTGTCGGTCGGGAGACTGCGCATGGCAAAGTGCCCGCGCGACTGCGGCCGATTTTTCGCGACCGCGAGGAGCTGTCGGCCGGCAGCAGCCTGCAGGCAACGGTCAGCGATTCGCTCGAGAAATCCGAGTTTCTGATCGTCGTCTGCTCACCAGCCGCTGCCGGGTCGGAGTGGGTCAATCGCGAGATCGCCGACTACCGCCGCATGCATGGGAGCGAGCGGGTCATTTGCGTGATCGTCGACGGCGAGCCTTACGCGTCGGGTAAGCCGGGCGAGGATGCTCGCGAGTGCTTCCCGCCGGCGCTGGGCCTGACTGGCAACCACGGCGGATCGGTAGTCCCTTCCGAGTACGAACACGTCGCGGCAGATGCGCGACCCGAAGGAGACGGGCGTCGGGGCGCACTGCTGAAGATCATCGCCGGCATGATCGGCGTACGTCTCGACGAGTTGGTGCAGCGCGATGCACAGCGACGCTCGCGCATCTGGGCCGGCGTTGCGGCAGCGTCCGCAGTTCTGGCCGCCGCAATGCTCGCCCTGGCGCTGGTCGCCATCGATGCGCGCCAGGAAGCGGAGCTGCGCCGCGCCCAGGCCGAAAATCTCATCGGTTTCATGCTTGGCGACCTGCGCAAAGGCCTGCAACCGATCGGTCGCCTGGACCTTCTCGATGCTGTCGGCGACGAGGCAATGGACTACTTCGAGGCGCTTGACGACGAAGCGACTCCAAGCGATCTCTTCAGCCGCGCAATGGCGTTACGGCAGATCGGCGAAGTCCGTTTTGGCCAGGGCCAACTCGAGCCGGCACTGGCCTCGTTCACAGAATCCCGCGATGTCCTGCAGCGCCTGGTCGACCTGGACCAGGAAATCGACGACTACCTGTTCGAGCTGGGGCAATCCGAGTTTTGGGTGGGTTACGTTCACTACGAGCGCAATGAGTACCGCGAGGCGCTCGGCGCAATGAACAGCTACATGACGATCAGTCAAGAACTGGTCGCACGCCAGCCGGATAACCAGGGCTACCTCGCCGAACTCGCCTATGCCTGGAGCAACCTTGGTTCCGTTGCGCGAACCCGCGGCGACAAGACCGATGCAATTGAATTCTTCCGCGAATCGGTCGCGATCAATGAATTGCAGCTTGCCGAAGACCCGGGCAATGCTTCTCTCATGGATGACCTCGCAGGCGGCTATTCATGGATCGGCACCGCGGAGCAGGAACTCGGCAATCTCGAAGCATCCGAAGAGGCATTCCGTCTCGCCTTCGCGAAGTACGACGAGCTGGCATCCGCGGAAGACAATGCGCGCTATCGCGAACGTCGCGCTGAGACGGCAGGCTTGTTATCCAGCCTGCTCGTGCAACGCGAGAAATACGCCGAGGCGTACGCACTGGCGCAATTGAACTACGACGAGTTTGCGCAACTCGTTGCTCACGATCCTACGAACAACCGCTGGAAGCGCCAATACGCTGTTGCGGCAACCAATGTCGCCGAAGCCGCTCATATGACGGGCCGATCGGAGCTGGTGGACAGTATGCTGACACAGGCGCGTCGCCAGATTGAGGAGCTCATTGCGATCGACCCAAGCAATGAAGAATGGCAAGACCGACAGGAAAAGGTCGACGAGCTCACAGAACGACTTCGATCGTCACCCTGAAGACAAAATCAACAACAACACAGTAAGGAGAACCACCATGCCAGCAACAGTGAACGTTTCGCTCGACTGCAGAAACTTCAAGACAACCAATGACAATACGTACACAAACATCAAGGGTTCGAACAACCAGTGGTACAGCTTCAAGTACACGGGCGGTACGGACAACAAGGGCAATGTCACGGTCACCAAGGGTAATCCGACCAATGTCGTCGTCACGATTCATGCAGATGCCCGGTTTGACGTAAGCGATACCGCGGTTAGCAACGACTCCAAGGGCGACATCTCGAAATCGAAAGCTCAGAAATCGGCGACGTTTGCGGATAACGCGGCGGATGTGGAACGGGACATCTACTACAAGGTGATTGTTCTCGACACCGTCGCCAACGCCACGTTCGAAGCAGACCCCAAGATCGACAACATCGAGCAGTAAGCATGCGGCAACCGCTCGTAGTCGCGGTTACCGGACACCGTGATCTCGTCGACAGCGAAGTCGACGAGATCCGGGGACGGGTACGGAACTGCTTCGCGTTTCTCGCGGAGCAGTATCCGGACGTGTCACTGCAACTTCTCTCGGCGCTCGCAGAGGGCGCGGACCAGCTGGCGGCGGACGTCGCGCTCGAAATGGGCGTCGAACTGGTCGTGCCGTTGCCGATGGCTGTGGAAGACTACGTCAAAGACTTCGAGAGCGATGCTGGCGTGGAGAAGTTTCACAAGCTGTGCGATGCAGCGAGCGAGGTGCTCGTTGTCGGTTCGCACCTCGATGCGCTCGGGCCCGCCGAGCGGTATGCCCACCTCGGCATTTTTCTTGCGTCGCACTGTCACTTGCTGATGGCACTTTGGGACGGTAAGCACTCCGGCAAGCTCGGCGGCACCAGCCAGGTCGTGAAGTTCCACCATGATGACATCATGCCGGGCTATGCGGCGAAGTCGAACATCAGCCAGCAGATGCTTATCGATGACGAGAGCGACCTCGTCTACCACGTTGTCTGCTCACGCGACCGCGCCGATGGACAACCTGCCGACGGGCTCGAGGCAACCGACTGGTGGTGGTTCACGAAGGACCCGGAAGCGCCGCGCAGCAAGGCGCTGCCCGATTCGCATGACAGCGTGCTGAGTCGCGCAAACGAATTCAGTCACGACGCGCAGCGCTTCGAAAACGAGATACGCACTGAGGCGTGGTCGCTCAGATCGGAACTCGTGGTGGCCGCAGAACCGGGTGGGCTCGATCATATCGACGAGCCGTTCAAGTGCGCCGATTACCTCGCAATCCATTATCAGCGCAAGAGTTTGCGCACTCTGCGCGCGACACATTTGTTGGCCTTCATCATGGGTGCGCTGTTCATCCTGTACTCCGACCTCGCGACCGCCCAACCGCTGCTGTACCTGTTCCTCGCCTGCTTCGCGGCAGCGGCGGGAGTCCAGGCAATCGCTGTGCGGCGTGCGTGGTTTCGGAAGTATCTCGACTACCGCACGCTGGCCGAAGGATTGCGCGTGCAGTTCTACTGGGCGTTAGCCGGCATCTCGCAGGACGAGCTGGATCTCGACGCACATGACAACTTTCTGCGCCTGCAGGACCCGGAGGTCGGCTGGATTCGCAATGCAATGCGAGCCGCGGGATTGTATGCCGACGCACAACCGCAGCAGGCGGACGGCGCACTCGAGGTTGCGATCGATGAGTGGGTCGGCGGACGCGACACGGGACAGCTTGGCTACTACGCAACCAAGACCGCCGAACGCACACGCCGCAAACGGGTAACGGAAACGCTCGGCAAGATCAGTCTCGGGGCGAGCGCGATTGTCGTCGTAGTTCTGCTATTCGCCGGCTCGCAGCTACCACCCGGCCTACTCGAGCCAATGCTCGCGCTGATGGGTATCACGCTGTTGCTGTTTGCCGTACGCCACGGCTACGCGCATGCAATAGCCGAGACCGAGCTGATCAAGCAGTATGAATTCATGCTCCACATCTTTGCGAATGCGAGGAAACGGCTGGACGAGTCGGACTCCGACAAATTGAGGCGTCACGTCCTGATTGCGCTCGGACGTTCCGCCCTCGATGAACACGCGCAGTGGATACTCATGCATCGCGAGCGCTCGCTCGACCAGACCGAGATCTGGCGCATGGGCAGCGGCTAGCTGCTTCACTCATTCATATCTTTGACTATGCAGAGGCATAACTCATGCGTTACCTGATTTCGCTGTTGGCACTCGTTGTCATCACAAGCGCCGCTTCGGCACAAGACGGCGCATTCTCGAAGGGCCCCGTGTTTGAGGATTTCGGCCCGGTCGCCGACGTCGAGGTCACGATGCCCATCCCGCGCGGTACAAGCTTCAAGATCAGTTTCGACCTGTTCGAACCTGCGCCCGCGGGCAAAGCCAACAGCACGCTTGTCTCGGCCGCACGCTTCATCAACATGCACGCGAGAGCCGGCGTTCCCATTGACGATATTCAGATCGCTGTCGTCGTCCACGGCCAGGCTTCCAGGGAAATGGCAGATGCGTCATCGGGCAGCGCCGAACTGATCGCCGCACTCACGGGCAAGGGCGTGCGGATCATCCTGTGCGGGCAAAGCGCAAGCTACTACGGCGTTGCGGTTGGCGACTTGCTGCCCGGTGTCGAGATGGCGCTGTCCGCCATGACCGCACACGCGCTGCTGCAGCAACAGGGCTATACGTTGAATCCGTTCTAGCGGCTGCGATTCAGCGTGCGGTGGCGCTACGAAGCTGCGCCACCGCGCGCGCTTGCCGCCATTCCAGTGCCGTGACCGTTAACGCCGGCAGCATCGTCAGCGAAACGACTGCCGCGCCAAGGATTCCGAACAGGACGATGGCGCCGACGCCGCGATACAGCTCGGTACCCGCGCCTGGCATGAACACCAGCGGCGAAATGCCACAGATCGTCGTCAGCGTCGACATCGCGATCGGCCGCAGGCGAACCTCGACTGCTTCGCGCACCGCATCCCGTGCCGACATGCCGTGATCGCGAATGCGCGACATGGCTCGATCGACAATCAGGATCGGGTTGTTAACAACGGTACCCATCAGGATGAGGAATCCGAGCATGGAGATCATGTCGAACGGCTGATGCAGCGGATCAAGGCCGATTGCGCCCATCACGCTGCCGACGCCGTTCATCAGCGCAAGTCCTATAATGCCGCCCGCGATACCGAGCGGGATCGTCGTCATGATGAGCAACGGATAGCCCCAGTGCCGGAAAATCGCGACGAGCAGCAGGAAAATAATGATTAGCGCTACCGGGTAGTTCGCCGCCAGCGCCGCCTTGGTGGCGTCGAGCTGGTCACTGGCGCCGGATATCTCGATACCCACCGCCGCAGGGATACCACCGCTTTCACGCAGGTAGGCGACAACGTCATTACGCACCATGTCCACGCCCGTCTCGAGCGGCACATCGGGCGGCGGGATGATATTCAGTGTCACCGTGCGTTTGCCATTGATACGACGGACAGTACTCGTATCCACCGTCTCGTGAATGGAAGCGATGGCGGACAACGGCAGCACACTGCCGCGCGGCGTGTAGACCGGAACCGTACCGAGGTCGTCGAGGTCAGCTCGCCCAGCTTCGCGGCCGAACAGGTAAATGTCGATCTTGTCGTCCGCCTGGAAGAACTCGTCGACGAACGCGCCGTCCGTCAGCGCCGCGACCGTGTAGCCGACATCGCGCGCCGTCATGCCAAGCTCAGCGACACGGTCCCAGTCGGGACGAATCTCGACGAGCGGTTGCGCCAGCGTCAGCGACGACGGGCTCGACTGGATGCGCGGATTGCCAAACACTTCCTGCGCCCGGCGATAGGTTGTCAGCGCTGCATCATAGATAACGCCGAGTTCAGGCCCGGAGATATCCAGGTTGATGCTGCGCGTGCCGCCGTCATTGCTCGAGATAATCGAACCGCGCGCAGCGAACGACCGCATGCCCGGATAGGTTTCGAATTTCGCGGTGTACACATCCATGAGCGCATTGATGTCTTTCGGACGCACGGTCTCGGAAATGATGCGCATGCCGCCCGCGTCCGCGCCCACGTTCAGATACTTGATCGCAGGCACGTCCGTTTCGCCACGATCGAAACGCTCGGGATCGTCCTGGACGTAAGGCAGGAAGTGCGCCTGCACCTCCTCCGCGATCTCGACCATCGTTTCCAGGTTATAACCCGGCGGCGCGTTCATGCGCGCAAACGTCTTGGGCTCTTCACCCTCGGGCAGGTACTCGGCCGGTGGCGTCAGGAACACGATGACCGCGATGCTGGCGAATACGGTAGTGCCGATCGTGATTGCGCGACGGCGCGGCGTGTCGATCAGGCGATTGATGAACCCAAGCGTGCGTTCGCGCAGGCGATTGGTCGTGTCGGACGAGTGCCTGGCGTCCGTGCCAAACTCGAGCCGTGCGCTCGCCGTCGGGATCAGCGTCGTCGCAACCAGCATCGAGGCAAGAATCGACGCGGAGATTGCGACCGCGATATCCGAGTACAGCTGCCCCGCCTCTTCCGAGATAAACATGACGGGCGCGAACACGAGAATCGTCGTCGCAGTCGACGCGAGAACCGCGGGCCACACGCTGCGCACGCCTTCGACGGCCGCCTTCAGCCGATCCATGCCGCGGCGGCGTTGCAACTCTATGGATTCGATCACGACGATACTGTTGTCGAGCGTCATGCCAATCGCGAACGCGACGCCCGCCAGCGAAATCACGTTAATCGTCCGGCCGGTCGCAAGCAGGCCAAGAAACGCAGCAATCGTACAGATCGGCACGCCGATCACGCCGACCGCGGTCGCGCGGCCAGAGCGCAGGAACAGGTACATCACCGCCGTCGCGAGCAACGCGCCGAGCAACAGGTTTGTCCAGACGTTGCGCACCGATGCTTCGACGTAGCCCGCGTCTTCGGCCGTCAGCACCATCTCCATGCCGGCCGGGTTCAGAACCTCGGCATTGATCGCCTCGACTTCCTCGATCGCGGCGTACTTGATGTCGATGACATTGGAGCCGGCCTCGCGACTCACAGCCATCATCATCATTGGATTGCCGTTGAAATAGCTGACGTTACGAACCTCGAAGTGATCGAGTTCGATCTCCGCAACATCACGCAGGCGAATGATCGCGTCGCCGCGGCGCGCGACAATCAACTCGCCGAGGTCGTCAACGCTGTCGAAGCGGCCGACGGTACGCAACAGGTAGCGACGCTTGCCGCTCTCGATTTCGCCGCCCGACACATCGCGATTACGTTCACGAATCGCGTTGGCGACGTTGCCGATCGTCAACTCGCGATTGGCGAGCCTGTCGGCATCGACAAGGATGCGAATCTGGCGCTGCGCGCCGCCCCATACCGATGCCTGCGAAACGCCGGGCACACTCGACAAGCGCGTGCGCACATTGTCTTCAACAAAGTCACGCATCATGTCCATGTCGAGGCCGGCCGGGTTGCCCTCGAGCGGCGAGATCGCGAAATACATGAACGAGTTGGCGGAGAACGAACTCGCGTACACGACGGGCTCGTCGACATTCTCCGGGTACGACGGGACCTGGTTGAGGGCATTGTTAACGCGGATCAACGTTTCGGTCATGTCGATGCCGAACGGGAAGTCGAGTTCGAGCGTCGCGCGGCCGCTGGACGCCGACGCCTCGAGACGCGTCAGGTAAGGAGTGTTGCGCAGGAACTCTTCCTGCTCGATCAGGATTTCCTTTTCTACGTCCTGCGGCGTCGCGCCCGGCCACGAAGTTTGCACGGTAATCGTCCGCACCTCGAGGTCGGGAATCATCTGGATCGGAATGCGAAACGTGGCGATCAGCCCGAGCACGCCGAGGATCAACACGGCGACGGCCATGAGGATGCCATTGTTGACGATCTTCTCAAACATCAGGTGCCCCGATCAGCGAATGCTCACGTTCTGGTTGTCCTGCAGCGCTTCGTTGCCGCGCGTCACAACCGTGATCCCGGGCTCGAGGCCTTCGATGATTTCAATGTGGCCGCCGAACTGCAGACCGGTACGAACCTGGCGCATCTCGACACGCGACTCGCCACCCGACTGATGCACAACCCAGACGACCTCGCGACCGTCCGGATAACGCAGCAGCGCATCGCGCGGCACGACGACACCCATGCGCGTCGTGTCGATGTGTAACTCACCGTGAACAGACATGCCGGGTGTCACCGACGTATTGGCGGAGTCATTAGCGACAGCGCGCAGCAGGAAGGTGCGCGCACCTGGCTCCTTCACGGGAACGATGGCCTGGACACGGCCTTCGATTGCCTCGTCGGACATCGCATCGGTCCGCAGAACGACGCGTGTGTCAGTTGTGACGTCGCGGTAGAACTCCTGCGCCAACCGGAAATCGAAACGCAGGTCATCGGTCGCAACGAGCTCGACCAGCGCGTTACCTGGATTGGCCCACTGGCCGATCTCGGACATGCGCCGCGAGATGACGCCTGCGAAGGGCGCCCTGATGCGATGCCGTGCAACGACCGCTCGCTGCTGCGCGACGGCCGCCTCGGCTTCGGTGACAGCCGCCTCGTTCTGCTCGACCTCCGCGGCAATCGATTTGATCTGGCTGGCGGCGATTGCCTGCGTTTCGCCGATGCGTTCGGCTTCTGCAAGCCGGCGGCGCGCATCCGCCAGTGCAGTCTTTGCCTGGGTAAGGCGCGCCTCTTCGCGCGTCAACGTGAGGCGGGCAAGTTCCGCATCGAGGACGACGACGACATCGCCCTTGGCGACGCGATCACCGGCATCGAGATCCAGGGTTTCCACCAGGCCGCCAACCGATGGCGACAGCACGGCGCTGCGAGGCGCAGTGACGGTGCCGCTGACCTGCACCACGCGCACAATCGGCCGTTCGCTCGTTGTTGCGACGGATACGGGGGCATCCACGGCAAACGCGCTGTGGCATGCGAACAGGATCAGCGCCGCGAGTGCGCGACTGTCGGTTACAAGGTTCATCCCGTCAATCGTCCCACTTTGCGACTCGAATCGCCATCAAATGCCGGACACCGTTACGAGTCCATACAATTTCAGGCAAAGCCCACTCGCATTTGTCTATGAATTACGCGCTTATGCCCCGCGTAAACGCCGCTTCCGGTCCCTAACATCGTAGCTCTCACGAATCGGGAAGGACCCCGGTTTGACTCACCAACCCAAGGACAGGGAGAACGATGTGAATTTGAGATTTATCGTCACAGGCTTATGCCTGATTGTGGCGGGCGGAGCTGTGTATCTCGGCAGCCTCCTGAATACGCCTGCCGAACCTCGCAGTGTCGGGCAAGGAACCGCTCGACTCATCACGACCGCGCCGGACCTGGCCGCCAATGCCGAAGCCGCAGCGTCCCAAACGACCGTACCCCAAACCGCAGCGCCCGAAACCGAAACAGTCATGGGCATTTCGGTCCTCAAAGAGCGCAACTGCACCGTCACCCGGCACTATGTCGATCTCGGCAACGGCACGGTTACCGAGGCCTACTCGTGCGTTCGCAACGAGGAACCCGCCACCGAATACAGCGACTACAGTAATGCCGAGCTGGCAGTCATGGCATACGGCGACGCCAAAGCGGCGAGTGTTTTGGGCAAGCGCCTTGTCGAGTCGGAACCTGATCGATCTCGTGCCTTGCTGCTGCGCGCGGCCGCTCTCGAACCGGGCAACGTCGAGCCTCTCGCATGGCTCGCGTCACAATCGTACAGCTTGCGGGGTGAGACAGACGCGGCACTGAATGCCGCAGCCAATGCCTACATCATTACGCAGACGGCCCGGGCGCTCGGCTCGAATGCAGATCTCGACTGGATTGTCGAAGACTTGCGCAAAGCCGGATTCGAGGAACACGACATCACCGCGCTCGATGACTTCGCGAAGAAAGACCTCGACAGGGTTCGCAGCATCCAGCTCGATGTGTTTGGCGAAACATCGATTGGGGAGGAGGCGCTATGAGACTTCTCCCATTGACCATACTGTTTGTCGCACTCGGGATACCACAGATCAGCGCGGCGCAGGAATCGCTGCTCAACATCTATTGCCAGGACTGTCGCGACCTCAACGAGTACCCCCAGGACGCACGCAATTTCGCAGTCAACCAGCTCTTTGGCGCGAGCAGCTGGCTGACCGCGGACCAGGCGGACCGTTTCATGATCACCGATCCATACGGCAACACGGTGACGGCGGACATCAACGCCACGATCATCCTGCAGTGGACAGACTTCCCGAGCATCCGGCTGCCGTTCCAGATTCCATTAATCCCGCTGGCCGATAAACTGATCATCCAGGTTCGCATCATCAGCGCCAATGGCGACATCCTGACCTACCGCTTCGAGACAACCGACCTCGATCCGAACGGCACGCTGCCGGTCCCGGCTGGCCAGGCCGAGCCGGATGTGCCGGAAACCGAACCTGTGGAGCCGGACCCCGTAGCGGTGCCCGGCGATACACCGACGTATGACTCGGATCTCTTTGGCGGCTATGGCTATGACAGTGGCATCTACTACGATGCATACAACTCCGGGTACGGGTGGAGCGACGGTTACGTAAACTGGCCGTCGCCGGTTGCATGCGTGGCAGTGTTGCCTAATGGCAGCGCGTTTGTTGGCGTTCGTTGCAAGCGACTGCCGCAGTAGAACAACAGGAGTGACTGCCTTGCGCCGCAGGGCAGTCACGACCGTTCAGAAGTATCGGCTCATGCTCAGCTCGACGTAATCGTCCTGTTGCATGGCGTAAGTCACATCGACGGGTTCCGCGCCTGAGAAAGCACGGATGCGCAGCCGGCCGAACCAGTCTGCGCCAAAACGCCGCTCTGCCTCGACGTTGACGAAGGTCTCACCGGTGTCGAGGTCGTAGGAGACGCCAGCCAGGACGGTGGTGTCCTGGGCGTCATTTGCCGCGTAGCGCGTGGCAACGAAGATGTCGTTGTCGGCTATCGTAATCGGCTCGAACTCATTGCGACCGTCGTACTGGTATTCCAGCAGCATGCCCAGGTCCGCATTTGACTCACGCACCTGGTACAGCGTGTATTCGAACCCGCCAACTGCCGCGGCAAAACTGTCTGCGGCGCCGTCCCGAAGGATAGTTTCAAGTTTCCACAACCACGCATCCTTCGTGTACTGCAGGTCGACGCCCACCTGGTCGATCACGTCGTAGACCGGCAAGAACGACGTGCCATCGTCCGATGGAACGAAGCGCGGTTCGCGACTGGTTCCGGAAAAGGCGCTCAGTCCGATATCGATATCGCCGAAATAGTGGCTGTAGCGCAACGCAACGTCGGTGCGTTTCTCGTCACCCGATGACGCGAACTGCGGCCTGTCGGTGTCGACCGGCAGTGGCGCTCGCAAGCGCCCGTCCACACCGGGGAAGGTGCGCTCGCGGAAAAAGGGCATCGCGAACAGCGTCACCTCACCCCAGTCGTGTTGCAGGGTGAGACTGACCATGGGTTGGCCGAGCTTGTCCTCGCCGTCAATATCGCCGGCGAGATCGCTCTGGCTGATGATGTCGACGAGATGGACCGACTCGGTGACGCCCCAGAATACGGTATTGGCGCCAACCAGGAGGTCGAAATCGCTGCCCTCGTAGGCCCAGTAGGCCTCCTTTAGATCGAGAAGATTTCGTTCCTCGTCGTTGGCGTCGTGCCGCAGGGATGAAATCAGCGACACGCGTGAACTAGGTCCGCGCCAACGTAACTCGGTCGTCGCAGCGATCGAGCCGTGCAGCGCGTTACTGTCCTGGCCCGCCCAGGCGGGGTCGTTCCAGAACAGTCGCATCTGTATATCGAGACTCCCGGAGATGTCCACCCCCTCGCCGCGCGCAATGTGGGGGAGAGAAAAGAGCGCGGCAAGGAAGCTGACCAGCAAGAAGCGTTGCATGACGCTACCTCAGTCGGCTCAACCGACCCTTGACGAAATCGTTCTCACCGAGGCCGGTGCCAAACGTGTATTCGCCATAGACCAGGTCGGTCTGCTTGTTGGTCTGGACGTTACTCATCGATAGCCTGTGGGCACGCCACACGCCGTCGTACTCGCGGTAGTCGGTGAGCTCCAGGACCTTCAGGAGGTCACCGCGACGATCGTAGAATTCGACTTTGCGAATCTGGAAGTCCGTCTGGTCGACCCACGCGAGTTGTTTGGTGTAGCCCGAGTTCTCGTAACGCGGATCGCGCTCGAGAACATCGCAGACGAGGTCGCCGCAGGGCTCTTCACGGACGAACGTGTAATCAAACTTGTTGAGTTCAATCGCCGTGAAATCTTCGAAAGCAAATTCGGAGCCGACGAATGGGCCGGACTTGTTGGCCGAGGAAATACGCTTGACGCGTTTCAGGGCGGGCAGGTACAGCCACTGGTCGTCCGGATCGAGGATTCGTGCGTGCGAGAGCAGCGCCGTGCCCTCGATATCGCGTGGCGTGTGAAACACCACGAGGCTCTTGTCGCCAACCGACTCGTCGGGTTTTTCGAGCGTTGCGATACGCAGGCTGCGGGTCGATTCCTGCCCGGCTGCGTTGCGCAGAATCATTTCCAGCTCGACCTGGCTATCGCCAAAGCCAAGATCGGTACGATCCGAGCGGGCTGCAATATCGAAGCCACGCGCTTCGGCGGCGAATACGGCTCCTGCTGTACCGAGCAGGAGCGCGGCTATGGACGCAAGGATTACTGTCTTGGTGCAATTCATGGTTTTCTCTCCTCTTGTGTGGATGTGTCAGGTTGTCTGCGGCAGCAGCGCCACATCGGCTACTTCGTCTTTCTTGCTATCACCGAGCAACAGCAGTGCCGGCAGGAACAGGAAGTCGAGGATCAGGGCCCCGACGATCGAGAGGATCGTCATCAGGCCAAGATCGACGTTCATCTTGAATGCCGATGTCGTCATGACGTAGAAGCCTGCCGCGAGAATGATCGTGTTCACGACAATCGCCGTGCCGACGTTGTGGAAGGCGTAGCGAATCGAGTCCTCGACGCTCAGTTGCCGCTCGTCACGAGCGCGCACGTACTTCGACAGCCAGTGCACCGTGTCATCGACAATGATGCCGAGCGAGATCGATGCGACGGTCGCAACCGAGAAGCCGACTTCTCCGACCAGCAGCGCCCAGGCGCCGAACGTCGTCAGGATCGGCAGTCCATTCGGCACGAGGCTGAGTGTGCCGAGGCGGATGCTGCGCAGGGCGAACATCATGATCACGGCGATCGCTGCAATCGCGATAATTGTGCCGAGCACCATGTTCTGCATGTTGCGCTCGGAGATGTACGTGAACATAACCGCAGCGCTGGTCGGCTTGGCGTGCATGTAAGCCGGCAGGTTGTCCTGCATCCAGTTATCGACAGCACTGAAGAAGGCTTTGGTTTCTGCAGAAGTTGTCTGCACGATGGTCGCCGTAACGCGGGTCGCGGACTTGTCGACATTGATACGGTCATTCAGATCGAGGCCGTACGGCAATGACAGTTCGTACAACAACAGGTACTGCGCCGACAGGTCGCGATCGTCCGGGACGCGGTAGTAACTATCCTCGTCCGCATGCATGTTGCGGTTCAGGCGCTTCATGATGTCCGAGATCGAGTACACATGCGTGACGTGCTCCTGCTCGCGCAGGAATTCGGTCAACGCCTCCAGGTGCTCGAGGTATTCCGGCTCGGATATGCCGCCAGGACCGGCTGCCGGGATCGAGTACTCGATCGGGTATAAACCGAAGTGGTTCAGGGCCTCGTTCGAGTCCACGCGGAACTCGATGCGCTCGTCGAAGTACTCAACCCATTGGTCATTGAAGTCGAGGGTCGGGATGAACGAGATCAGTACCAGTACCGGCAGGCCGACACCCATGAGCAAAGCGCGGTAGCGGTGGATGACGAAGTTGGCCAGTCTGTCCATCGACCTGGTCGCCCAATCGTCACCGGTCTTCTTGATGACCCGGTACGGCAGAAAACTTAGCGCTGCAGGCAGCACTGTGATCGAAAAGATCCACGCGGCCAGGATGCCGACGGCCGTGATATTGCCAAGGTGCCAATACGGCGGCGAGTCGGAGAAGTTCAGCGACAGGAAGCCGACAACGGTTGTCATGGATGTGATCGCGACCGGCAGGAAATTGATGCGTACGGCCTCGACCAGGGCTTCATGCTTCTGCATGCCGTCGCGCATGAGTCCGCGCAGGGACATGAGAATGTGAATCGAGTCGGCAACGGCCAGGGTCAGAATCACAACGGGTGCCGACATGGCGATCGGCGTGAGCTTGATGCCGAAGAAGCCTGCGACGCCCATGGCAACCGTCGTAGACAGGATGATCACCAGCAGTGTCGCCAGGGTTGCGCTGAGCGAACGGATGATCAGCCACGTCAGGATGAAGATAACCCCGAACATCAATGGCATCAGGGTGGCGCCATCGTTCATGCCGGTTTCGGCGAACGCGTTGTTCAGCATTGACACACCGGTGAGATGGATGGTCAGGTTCGGGTAACTGGCTTCGATGTCAGTCTGCAAGGCACGCGCGTGCTCAACCGCTTCGGGCACCTCCATAAAGCCCTTCTCCGGGTACTGCAGGACGACGTTGATCGCGGTGACATTGCCATCCGCGGTAACGATCTGGTCGCGCAGCAGTGGTTCGTCCAGTGCGACGTCGCGGCGCGCGTCGAGGAAACTGGCCTGCTGGTCACCGGCGTTGCGGACGAGGTCCTCAACGATCAGATCGTCTTCGGTCGCATAGGTGTGCTGGAAGTTGCTGACTGAGTCGACACGAATCGTGTAGGGAATCTGCCAAGCGGCTTCAGTCAATTCCTCAACCGCTGCCAGAGTCTCGCGATCGAACGCGGACCCCGATTTGGGCTCGACGACGAAGAAGAAATTGTCGTTCTTCGTGTAGGTGTTTTGCAGTTCCTCGAACGCCTGCAGCTCAGGGTTCGCATCCGAGAAGAACACGCGGTAGTTGGTCGAAAACTCGAGACGGGTTGCGCCCGAGCCCAGTAACACGGCGGCGAATACAGCAGCCAGCAGAACCAGTCCCCGGCGCCGAATCACTCGCTGCGTCAGCGCTGCCGCGAAGCGATCGATTGCTTTGAAATACGTACCCATAATCCCATCCCCTTCTTGCATGTTTATGACCATTCGGTCATAAATTAGATAAATAAAAAGTCACGCCCAGGAGTCGATCAGATCGTTGACCGTCTCTACGAATGCGCCCGGCGGAAGGACGCCCTTCACCATCGCCGCACCACCTGCCATGGTCATCATGAGTTGCCGGGCAAGCTTGTCGGGCGCGGTTTTCACACGCAGTTCACCGGACTCCTGGGCCATGGCGATCATTCCACCGATCGCCTGCATGCGTTGCTGGCCGAAGCCCTGCAATGCCTTCTTCACCGCCGGATCTCGCGGGGCCAGCTCGACCATCGAGTTGATCATCATGCAGCCGTTGTCGCCTGCGGCATCCTCAACGACCCGGTTGATCACGGCGCGCAGATTCTCGAGCGGCGTGTTCGAGTCACTCAACACCGAGGTCGTCTCCGCGAACTCCGAATCGGCATAATGCTTCAGCGCGCTCATGAACAGCGTGTGCTTGTCGCCGAACGCCTGGTAGAGACTGCCCTTGTGGAGGCCCGTGCAGTTGCAAAGATCTGCCATGGACGTCGCCTCGAAACCCTTGGCCCAGAACGTATCCATCGCCGCCTCGAGGGCAGCTTCCTCGTCGAATTCGCGAGGCCGACCTACGGATCGGGATGTTCTGTGCTGTGCCATTTCGGGTCCAATTGTTGACTGCTTGGTCGTGAATATAAGACTGATCGGTCAAGAATGCAAGGGCAAATGTGCAAATCCACTCCCGACCGACCAGTTGCGCCGCTCCTAATTGATCGGCATGAACGCATATTGCTGGGCCTGGTAGCCCGCGATCGAGATCCACGCGTTACTGATTTTGTGGATATCGTCAACGAACAACTCATGATCCACCCCGAATATCGCGGCCGCTTTCAGGCAACCCTCGAACTGGATTCCGTCCGCAGCCATCTGCTCAATGCGCTCTGCGATTTCCTCGATGTAGACGCGATCTTCGTCCGAGTAGCCGGGCTGGTCTTTCGCGATGAGTTTGACGGCGCCACCGTTCACGACCACGACAAAACGCGGCGCATCCTTCATCCCGCGTACCGTCTGATCCTGCCAGGTCTCATGAATAAGCCGTAAGAACAGCGCCGCGACCTTCGGCTCCGTCAGTCGGAAATCGTAGGCAAGGTCCATACCCTGGATCCCGCCCAGCGAGTTATAACGTCCGGTTTCCGCAGACACGGCGTCCGCGGGCAGTAAGGCAAGTAAAGCCAGGCCCACAAGGGCCCCTTTTGCAAAGTTCATCGTTCTCTCCCTCGATGTGTAAGTGTCGGAGGGGAGTCTGCGGATTCAGGGAAACTCAAACTAGTACAAATTCTGTACCGAGTTCAGATACCCGAGCGCTGTGCGGCTTTGACTGCTGCAAGCGTGCTACGACCGATCCACTGGGTCATTGTGCGATTGAGGACCGAGTTGCCGCGCACCTCGAGAAGGCCTTCACGCCTGGCGCCCGTGACGGTCATGTCACCGACCCAGATCCTGGTCATGGTCTCGAGACGGCAGCGCACGTACAGATCGACTTCATGCCCCGGGTCCTTGAGGCAGATGTCCACAACGCCATCCGTAATGACCAGCCACCATAGCCGCATCTTCGGTTCGTAGTCGTAATACTCGAAGCGCAGTACCGTGCGCTCCTTATCGAACGACGAGGTTTCGATGTTGCGGTGCATGTCCCACATGAGCAGCGACGGATCGAGATCGTCCTTGCTCATATCGCTGCGCACCCAGCGCTGGCCCCACACGCCGAGCTGCTCGATGATCGGCCGTAACTCTTCGCCGGCGCTGGTGAGTGAGTACAGGACGCCGCGCTCGGTCTTGTCGCGCTGAATCACGCCGGCCGCCTCGAGCGTCTTGAGCCGGCTCGATAACAACGACGGCGACATCAGCGGCACGCCCTTCTTCAGGTTCGTGAAACTCTGCGCGTCGCAGAGCAGTTCGCGAATGATCAGCGGCGTCCAGCGTTCGCCGAGTAACTCGGTGGCCTTGGCCACCGGACAGAACTGGCCGTATCCCTGCATACCCCAACTATAGCCTACAGGTACAAATCTTGTACTAGAGGGAATCAGGGCAACCTGCGATGCTGACTACCGTCAATTAGAAGACTACGTTAAATCAAGGAGTTAGCCATGAGCGCCAGTGCAGAAACCCTGTTTGCACCGCGTTGCCGGCCGGAGGAATTCATTCATTCGATGAGCCGCGCGGTCAATGGCGTCAGCATCGTCACGACGGATGGTCCGGCCGGACGTTTTGGCATGACCGTCAGCTCGATGACCTCGGTCTCGGCGGAGCCGCCGATGCTACTCGTATGCGTGAACCAGAGCGCAGTGCCGCACGATCCGATTTGCGCCAATACCCGCTTTACGATCAACGTGCTCGGCGCGGACCAACATGGGCTGGCCAACCGTTTCGCCGGGCAGACGGACCGCGCCTACGAGTTCGACGCCGGCGCGTGGGACCTGGCAGCCGACGTTCCGCGACTGCGCGGCGCTGCCGCCTGGTTCGAGTGCCGGCTGTCTTCCGCGATGAGCTTTGGCAGCCATTCGATTTTCGTCGGCGACGTCGTGGATACAAGCGGCGGCGAATCAACACCGCTTTTGTACACGGGTCGCAACTATGGCCGACCGACTACACTGAATTAAGGAGAAGACGATGAGTGCAGCAGAAGAGACAGTTATGAACATGCAAACCGACTGGGTACAGGTCGCGCGCAAGCTCGGCCCCGAGTTCGCACAGCGTGCCGCGGATCACGATCGCGACGGTAGTTTCGTCGCTGACAACTACATGCAGATGAAGGAAGCGCGTTTGTTTTCGGCGATGATTCCGGCCGATCTCGGTGGCGGCAATGCCAGCCATGCTGACGTGTGCAACATTGTGCGGACGCTGGGCAAACATTGCTCATCAACAGCACTATCATTCGCGATGCACAGCCACCCCGTGCTCGCGAATGTATTCAAGCATCAACGCGGTGATGCACAGGCGACCGGTGCGCTGCAAAAGATCGCTGCGAACGAGTTTGTTATTGCCGGCACCGGCGCAAATGACTGGCTCGCCTCGAATGGTGAAGCCATCGAAGTTGCCGACGGCTACGTCGTCAACGCCCACAAGCGTTTTGTCAGCGGCGGCCCGGGCGCCGACCTGTTCGTGACAAGTGCCGTGCATGACGGCGACGATGGTCCCGAGGTACTGCATTTCGCCGTGCCCATGGGGTCCGAAGGTATCGAGATCCAGGCAAACTGGGACACGATTGGCATGCGTGGCACGGGCTCGAATGACATCGTCATGCAGAACGTCTTCGTACCGAAGGTAGCTGTGGTTGCAAGACGACCGGTCGGCGTCTGGCATCCGATGTGGGACGTGATCGTGCCGATCGCATTGCCGGTGATCGTGTCGGCCTACGTCGGTGTTGCTGAGAAAGCGGCGGAGCTGGCGGTTAATGGGTCTGTTGGCAAGGCAAAGATGGCGTCGGCGATCGGCAACATGCACAACGAGCTGACCACGGCGCGCCTCGCGTTCGAGGACATGATCCGGATGGCGGACAACCTGGCATTCACGCCCGACATCTCGATGACCGATGCGATGCTCACGCGCAAGTCGATTGCGGCGCAAGCCGCCAAGGCAGTAGTCGAAGCGGCCGCGGACATCTCGGGCGGCGGCGCCTTCTTCCGTAACCACCCGCTGGAACGCATCGTGCGCGATGTTCGGGCGATTCACTTCCATCCGCTGCCGGAGCGCATCCAGCAGGAATTCAGCGGAAGGCTGGCGATTGGCCTGACTGCGATCGAGGAGTAATCATCTAGAAGACGTAGGTAACGACAGCCAGACCCTTGATGACGACATCGTCATCGACGATCGGGCTGCGGACAACGTCGTCGTCGAGTTTCTCGGCGGCGACGTTGACGATGATGCGCCAGTCTTCGGTCAGCTCGACAAATACACCGAGACCTGCCTCGAAGCTGTTCGTACTGCCGAGCTCGTAAGCCGGTCGCGCAATCGTCGCGGCCGCGACAGGCACGCCGAAGTCGTGATTGCTGATTTCGCTGCTCGACCAGTTCCAGGCGATCTGCGGCACAAACGTAGCCGTGCCCCACGGAATACCACGGGACAGGCGAGCCGTTGCGATGCTTCCGCCAATGCGATCGAGCGCGTCCGCCTGGTACAGGAGTTCGGCTTCGAAGCCTTCGGCGATCTCGTACTGCAGGCCCAGCCCGGCCATGAGCGTGTCCTCGCGATCAACAAGGCCGGCAAGAAACGGACTGTCCGCTTCTTCGTAAGCGCCGATACGGTACTCGGCCGCAAGAGCCAGGCGCAACTTGTCGCTGCCCGCAATGCCATATCGCAAGGCGGGTCCAAGCCACTGCAGGCGTTCGCCGATATAGGTCACCGCGGGAATCACACGCGTAACATCTTTGGTCGACGCCACGTACGGGCTGCTGCGTGTAATCGCGCCAATGCCGAGACCAACCCGGCCGCGCTCGCCCAGCACGCGATATAGCTCAAGATCGAGCACGCTCGTATCCGCTGTCGAGAAACTCGCACGCGCAAAACTTGGCGGACCCTTGGGCTGGTAGTTACGCGAGATCGCCAGACGCTCGCGCGGGATGCCTATGAAGTTCTTGTCGAGTGTCCCGTTGTCGTTCTCGTCAAAGTACACGAGCATGGCGATCTCGCCGTCGGCGACGTCACTCAGGGAATAGCTGCCATCTCCGCGTGCCGGCAGCGCGATTTCCTGCGCCGGGTCGCGCAGGTCGCCAAACGCATCAGCCGCATCGTAAACCTGGAACACAAGCGTGCCTTCGTCGGGCACGTTGGCCAGACGTACCTCGAGGTCAACCGCAAGAGCGGCTGTCGATAACGCGCAGGCAAGCGCTGCGAAAACTGTGTTGCGAATGTTCACGGGCGAACGCTAACACGACAAGGTGTCGGCGAAGAGCGATTTGGTCGCGACGTTACAAGTGGTTACGAACCGCCCTGCTCGATGCCGTAAATCTGCTTGATCGCCTTGACCTGGAAGACGGCTGCGGAGAACGCAGTAATTGCAGCCACGCTACCCAGAATAATCATCATCCGCGTTGCGGGCATGCCCATCGCAGTGCGGTACTCAACGAGACCGTAGATCGTCCACACCCACTCGAGCGCGCCAATCAGCAATGCGACCTGCACGACTCTTGCAGCGCCCGGGCGCCTAACGAACAGCAGTCCAATGAGGCCAACACAAATCGCAATGCCAATATTGTTGCCATCGCGCATGAAGTGCGCGCCCAGCACGAGCAGGCTAAGCACGACGGGAATAAACAGCAGTTTCTTCATGGCCTAATTCTGGCCCGGTTGCGACGCCGGCTCAAACACGTAGTTTCCGAGCATTCTGGTATGCTGACCGAACCGTGAGCGACACCGACCGCAACGTACCGATTCTTCTGTGGCCCTTCTACGCCGTCTGGCGCCTGGTCACGTTTGTCCTGATGGCCGTTGGGCGAATATTGTGCGCCTTGCTTGGTATTGCCGTCATGATTCTTGGCGGCGTGATCGCGATGACATTCGTTGCCGCGCCTGTCGGCATTGCCATTGCCGCATTCGGTTTCCTGCTGGTTGTGCGCGCCCTGTTCTAGACGCGCACAACGCGTGCAGTTCTATTGTGCCATCGCCGCGCGGAACGCATCCGCGTGCTCGGCCGCAACCTGCAACTCGAGAACGAAGTGTTTGCGCTCGGCGCCCGTCACTCCTTTTTTCTTCGCTTTACCGCGCGAACTTTTGAAGCTCGCCTCGGGAATGTGATGTGGCCAAGTGGCCATGCGCGGTTTTTCGTTCACGACCAGCCACGCGTTCTTGATGTTTTTCAACTGATCGTCGGTCAGCACGAATGAGTCACCACCGACGACCGCAAAGCGGAATACCTCTTTCTTCGGGTACTTGCCTTCGTACTTCGCAGTCCAGTCGAGAATTTCCAACGCCAGCGAGTTCGACTCATTGAACGCGGCCAACTCGACCTCGCGCTTGGCAAGAATCGGCTCGAACGCCTCGGTCTTGTATACGAGCTGGTAGTGGCGATGCATGAGAACCGCTCGATGCCAGCTGCTGATGCCGCCCTCTTCCTTGTACACCGCGTTGCCAAGCTCGTCAGTGTAGGTACCGTCTGTGAGCGTCAGCAGTGCATGCTTGCCCTGGTCGGTCGACGTGAACACGCCATCGTTCCAACGGTAGGAGCGCTCGATCTGATCCTCGTCGTAGCGATCCATGAAGATGCCGCCCGGGATAATCCTGAGGTCTTCGACAACATCCCACTCACGCGCATTGAAGTGGTACTCGATGATGATGCCGCCATCAGGAGTGCGGCAAGTACGGTTCCCCATTTCATCGTCTTCTCCTTAAACTGTGAACGCAGGGACAATAGCCAAGGCCACGTTAACAGAACCTGAAGCAGGCGGTAAAATTTAGACCATGCCCACCAACGTCTCGCCCGAGTACAAGAAAGCCGAGGAGGCTTACCGCGCGGCGCGCGAGCCGAAAGACCGGCTCGACTGCCTCAAGGAGATGCTGCGGACGATCCCGAAGCACAAGGGCACCGAGCACCTGCAGTCCGATATCAAGCAGCGCATCAAGGCGCTGACCGAAGAGCTCTCGGGGCCAAAGAAAGGCGGCAAACGCAGCGGCCCGTCGCACGTCGTCCGCCCGGACGGCGCGGCACAGCTGTGCATGATTGGCCCACCGAATGCAGGCAAGTCGAGTCTGCATGTACGACTCACCGGATCGCACTCCGACATAGGCCCCTACCCGTTCACGACGCACCTGCCAATCCCGGGCATGCTGCCGTACGAGGACGTGCAGTTTCAGCTCGTCGACCTGCCACCGATCTCCGCAGATTTCTTCGAGCCCTGGCTCGTCAACACGCTGCAGCATGCCAACGGCATCCTGCTGGTTATCGACCTGGCCGATCCCGAGTGCCTGGAACAGGTACCGGTGATTCTCGAGCGGCTTGCCGAGAAAAAAATCTACCTGCGCTCACACTGGCCGGGACTCGAGCCCGACCGCAAGCCCGAAGAACACGACGATCCGTTTCGCATGGATATCCCGACCGTACTCGTCGCAAATAAGAGCGACCTCGATCCGGATCCCGACGAAGTGAAAGTGCTCGAAGAACTGCTTGGGCTGCGCTTCCCTGCATTGACCGTCTCTGCCGAAACCGGTGCCGGCCTCGGCGACATTGGCCCGTTCCTGTTCAACGCGCTCGATATCGTGCGCGTCTACACCAAGACCCCGGGCAAGCCCGCCGAGAAGGACAAACCGTTCACTGTGCGCGGAGGCCAGACCGTGCACGACGTCGCCAAGCTCGTGCACAAAGACATCGCCCGCGACCTCAAGTTCGCGCGCATGTGGGGCGCCGAAGTGTTCGACGGCCAGCAGGTCGGGCACGACCATGTGGTTGTTGACGGTGACCTCGTTGAACTGCACGTCTAACAGTGCTCTGACCCCAATTGCCGTATCATGTCGGTATGAACACACGAAACCGCATCCTTCTCGCCGCCATTTCCCTCCTCTTCCTGGCCGGCTGTGCCGGATCGCCTGTGGAGGAGGAACGCCGTAAGCAAATGGAAGCCGATGTCGATGACATCCTGACTTACGAGAACGACCCGGCCGAGGTCGGCGAGGTCCGCGATTGCCTGACCGACAACGAGTACCGAAGCTACCGTGCCCTCGGCAAACGCCACCTCCTGTTTTACGGCCGCAAGAACAGGCAGTGGGTCAATGTACTGCGGGGCAGATGCGCCGGCCTCAGAAAAGACACGCTGTTCATCATGAAGCCGCTGTCAAGTGGGCGCGTCTGCAAGCTAGACCAGTTCGAGGCAGCCGACCGGGGCGCGCCGCTGTCGGTAGCCGCGACCTGCACCCTTGGCGAGTTCCTGCCTGTAACGGAAGCGCAGGTGGAAGAGATAGAAAATCGCCTGGAGATGCGGTAGGCGCCTGTCGGCGACGAGTGCTCAGGTGATCAGATCCTGTCTGTTGTCGGCCAACCACGTGGTTACATGAACGAATAGATCGGTCGCCGCATCGATACACGCCTGAACTGATTCTTCATCGACATCTTTCCCTGTGTAGTCGATCGCATTTCTTTTGACGCGGAAGATGTCGATCATCAGCATCTGATCCATGTGCAAGTCGACCGTGTGAACAAGCGACATGATCGCGCGATAAGCAGCCTCCAGTCGGGTTTCCGGACTAATAGAGCCTTGCCTGGCGTCTGCAATACTGCGCTCAGCCGATGCGATTAGCCGCTGCGCCTGCTCAGCGTTCGTTTCATGCTCTTCGAGTTGCTCGTTCTTGAGTAAGTTCTTCAAGCTCATCAGAGCTCGCCTTTATGAATAGCTTCGGCTCATTCATCAGTCGCGTGATGAACCTGTCCTGGCCCGCAAGCGACTCTGAGAATGTCGCTGTCGGCATTACAACCGGATTGATTTCTCGCCGTAACAATTCCTGGACTTCGGACAACGCTTTTACGACTTCTAACATGGATGCATCGCCCAGGACACAGACATCCAGATCGCTGCCCTCGGTCTGCCGCCCACTCGCCATCGAGCCAAACACAAAAGCCACATGAATCTCGCTGTCCAGATCGGATAACGCTTCTTGCAGCATTGATGTCAATCCGATTGTCTTGCGAAAGATGGATGACAGCTCTTCGTAAATTGAACACTCGATGTTGACGCGATAAAAGACCTGATTCCCGATCTTTTGGCGAGTTAATAGACCAGACCGAGCCATCGCGGTCAGTTCACGATGCAGAGATCCGGCAGATATGCCGGTTATGCGCTCGAGCTCACGGACATGAAACTGCTGATCCGGGTGCAGAAACAGGACTGCAAGCACCTGGCGACGGTAGGAGCTGAACATAAACTCGATTGGTTGCTTGATAACCATCTGGGCAACATGCTCCCAAATTCGCAACGACTGTAGCTATTCTGAGAACATTTGCAAATCGACGACTCAGGACACCGTGCGTTTGAAGCGGCGATAGTCCAGCGAAATCGGCGTGGTTCTGCTCACCGGCTCCTTGGCGGGTTTGCCGACAAAGTAGCCCTGGGCGAGATCGACACCAAGCTCCTCGAGCACCGCCAGTGACTCTGCGTTCTGCACATACTCGGCGATGGTGCGCATGCCGGCCTCGTGCCCGATCTCGGCGATCAGCTTGATCATCTTCTGGTTGACCCGCTTGTTCATCAGGTCTTCGACAAAGGTGCCGTCGATCTTGATGTAGTCGAACTGCAGTTGCTGCAGGTAACTGAAAGAACTGTAGCCCGTGCCGAAATCGTCGAGCGCGAACTCGCAGCCGAACTCGCGCAGCGCAGTAATCTGCTTCTCAACGTGCGGCGGGTGGCGCACGGCAAGGCTCTCGGTTATCTCGAAGATGATGTCGCTCGGATCGACCTGGTACTCCTCGAAGACCCGCTGGACATGGCCAACGAGGTCATCGCTTTCAAACGCGTTAGCCGATACGTTGATGGAGAGCTTGACTGGATTGTTGTTCGTCGAGTGCTCCGCATAGGCCTTCGCTGCGCTCTCGATGATCCAGAAATCGATCTCACTCATCATGCCGAAGCGCTCAGCCGACGTCAGGAACGCGTCGGGCGGAATCAGCTTGCCGTCTTCGCTGCGTAAACGAATGAGGACTTCGTGGTGCGTCGTCGTGCCGGTGCTGATGTCGTTGATCGGTTGGAAGCGCAGCTCAAAGCCGCCGTCGTCGAGCGCATTGCGCAACTGGTTGACCCAACCGACACACGCCGCATCCTCTTCCATCGTTGCGTCCGAGTGCGCGTACATCACAGCGCGGTTCCTGCCCGCAGTTTTTGCGTCACGGCAGGCGATGTCCGCCTTGTTGATGAGATCGTCGTAGTAGAGGTGTTCGCCGTCCATCATCGCAATGCCGATACTGCAGTGAATGTGGAATACCTGCTCGTCTTCGATATGTGCCATTCGACGCATGTTGGCGAGGATGGTATCTGCTGCTGAATGGGCCCCGGAAATTGAAGTCTTGCGCAACAAAATGGCGAACTCGTCGCCGCCGAAGCGCGCGACGACGTCATCACCGCGAACGCTGCGAGAAAGCTCGTCAGCCACCTTCTGGATCAGGCGATCGCCGGCCTGGTGACCGCAGGAATCGTTGACGTACTTGAATTGATCAAGATCGACAAACAGCAGTGCGCTCGCATGCCGGTGACGCATGATTGCGATTGATTCTTTCTTGAGTTCTTCCACGAACCGGCGGCGATTGAACAGGCCGGTCAGGCTGTCATGGTTCGCCATCTGCACCAGGCGCGCATCACGCTCGCTGAGGGCAGACGCGGTTGTCTCGAGCGCTTCGACAATGTCGGAGATCTCGCGGTGCTCGGCCGGGTTGAACTTGACGCCGAGATTGCCCTTCGCGAGTTCCTGGATCGGCGCTTGCAGATCGGAGATCGAAGACAGCGCACGCCGCACGGCCCAGCGGCCATACACCGCGAACAGGAAGATCAGCACCAGCAGTATCAGGACGGCGCTCTTTATATTGGTCAGCAGGCGGTCATGGAACAGCACGAAATCGAGGTGGATGCCGACGAAGCCGAGCAACTCGGTTTTGGAGCCCACCTCGACATCTTCGGCACCGAAGCCGAACAAGTCGTCCTCGGCCATCGACTCCGTCCAGACTGGCGCGAGGATCTCAAACTCGCGCGGACTGAGCAGGCCACTCCGCATCAGGTAAGGCTCGTTCTGCCCGATGCGCTCAATCGCTTCCTCGAGACGCGCTTTGTCGAGACTGTCCAGCTCTGCATCTTGCTCTGTGGAACCGACAGCAAACAGCGGCTCGCCATTCTTGCCGAAATAAGACACCCGGTCGATCTCGGGATAGCGCTCGACGAAGCTCTCGAGTCGCAGCTGCGCTTCACTGTCATCCGCAAGGTACAGGGGCGCAGCAAGCTCGTTGAGTTCCTCGGTCCACTGCAGCGCCCAGCGGCTGTAATTGTCCTGCAGAACCCACTGACCGCCAAAATAGAGGCTGATAATGGCGAGGCCACCGAACAGGGCCGCGCTCAGAACCTGGATGGACAGAATCTCGTGCACGAGCACGCGCTTGCCACTCTTTCTGCCCTGGCCGAAATTAGTGATCCGATCACGCACGGTGTACCAGCCACGTCGCACGGCGACCATGAACCTGCGGTAATTGAAGCGCGGCATATTCATCGACTGGCGACCCTGTCGTTTTCGGCCAACTTGATGCTGATCGCAGACAGTGGCGTGATCGCCGGGACACGATCGAGGTCGCCTGCATGAATCTTGCGGACGACCCCGGCGATGGCCGCTGCAATGTCCTCCGCTTCCGTTGTCATGCTCATCGACGCGCCCAGCGACAGCATCGACTCGGTCGGTACCGACACGGGAACCTGGCGTTGCTTGGCATCGGCGAGCATCTGGCGCAGCGCCCGTGAACTCAGTATGCGGCTGTCCGGCAATAGCCAGAATCCGTCGATGTCGCGAACCATGCGGCGGAAGAGGTACAGCGTTTCCTGGTCGGATCGCGACACCTCGATCACAAGGTCGATATCGTGGCGCTCGGCGGCCAGCTGCGCTTCGCGAAGGAGTTCATCGTGGCCTGCGCCAATGATCAGGCCGATGCGCCGGACGGATGGATCGACTTCCTTCCATGCCGCGACCTGCGCTTCGACAGGCGGCCATGCGGCAACGCCGCGGCTGTTGTCCTGCAGCAGACCGTGGTGCTCATAGTTGAACACCTGGCTGAAGACGACGGGTCGGTCGGAGATTGCAATCGAGGACGTGGCGGCGCGCAGTCCGATGGCAACGACAGTACTGGGGGCGTCATCGTTGATGACGCGCAGAATGGTCGACGGCGGACGGCTGTCTTCTGCGAGGTCGTAAATCGCGTGGTTGTCGAAGTGCTGCGCCAGTTCGCGTGCTACATCCGCATAAGCCGGCTGGTTGTTGGTCAGGACGATCGATACCGAGAGCGGCGGCGCAGGGGGCAGCTCGACTTTGGGCTCGGGTTTCGGCTCGGCCTTAACGATCGGGATCGAGGGTTCCTCGACAACGACAACTTCCACCGGTTCTTCGACGGGGGCCGGCAACGGCGCCTGCAGGATCGAGCATCCAGCAAGCAACGTTCCGACGAATACTAATGCGCCATTCCTTAGCACGTGCTCGTCCGTTATGTAAAAGTCCAGGCAACAGGGCCGATCCGCAATTGCGGGTTTGACAGATTTTTACATTAATCGGGCCGCGGATTCTGTGGCCCAGGTCGCGCTCTGTAGTATGAAATTGGTACGCAGCGGCGGCTGTTCCCGGCGCGGAATATGCGCGATCTTCAGCATCTTCGTTGTGATGGATTTGTGATATCTGCGCGACCCGCACGTGAACCCGCCCTGCCAGGATTAAAGCTCCTCAGCATCGAAACCAAGGAGCTTTACCGTGAAACTGACGAAAACGATAGCTGCGGCAGCGATTCTTGCCGTGCCGACCATGATGGCTGCGAACGCCCTGGCCGATAATCCGGGCAAAGGGCGTGGCAGCGGCCCTGTTATATATGTGACGTCCCAGGGCCAGTTCTATGACACGATCCTGCTAACGGAACTGCCGATGAAAGGCCGGTTTCAACAGCTGAGCGTCGGCCAGTTCGGGCCACAGACAGAGTTTGGGCCCGGCGATGTCGGCTATCTCGGCGGCCGTTGGTGGGTTGACGGCAACGGCAACGGCTATATGGACGAAGAGGACACTTTCTTCCTGTGTCCGCTGCTCGGCCCGGGGCGCAGCAGTCCCTGACATCCGGCGCTGTGATATTTCTGTGCTTCTCCCGGTCTCTAATGGCAACGGGCCTGATGACCGGGGGAGGCGCATGCGCAAAAAAATACTCGTGGTCGAAGATGAGCACGACATTGCCGAGCTCATTCGACTGCATCTGCAGGACCTCAATTACGATGTCACGGTGGCCCGGGACGGCAACACCGGCCTGCGCAAGAGTTCGGCCGGTTCCTGGGACCTGATCATCCTCGATCTTCGCCTGCCCGGCGTTGACGGCCTCGAGATTTGCCGTCGCCTGCGCCAGCGATCGGAATACGTCCCGATCCTGATACTGACCTCCAAGTCGTCCGAGCTCGATCGCGTCGTTGGGCTAGAAATAGGCGCCGACGACTATGTCACCAAACCGTTCAGCATTCTCGAACTGATGGCTCGCATCAAGGCCATTCTGCGCCGTACAGACATCTTCGATAAATCGAAGACGAAGGCTATGGATTCAATTCAGGTGGGCAGTCTCAGGATCGACCCGGCTACACGAGATGCGGCGGTACATGGCGAAGCCGTCGAACTGACGGCCAAGGAGTTCGACTTGCTGTTTCACTTCGCCAAGCATCCTGGCCGTGTCTTCAGCCGCGCGGAGCTCCTGGATCATGTGTGGGGATACGGCCACGAGGGTTACGAGCACACTGTCAACTCCCACATTAATCGACTGCGCAAGAAGATCGAGAACGATCCGGCACATCCGGAATTTATCGTTACCATGTGGGGCGTGGGCTACAAGATGAACCGCTTGCTCGATCGCGAGCAGCGCGCATGAATCGTCTCCACTACAAACATTCGGCGGCAATGCTCGCCATTGTCTTCTTGCTCGGCGCCGCGTTTTACCAGATCGATCGCTACAGCGTTCGCATGTACCACGAAGAGCTCAGTCAGAGACTGAATGCCTCGCTCGCGATGTACGTTGTCGATGCAGAACCGCTGATCACTGGCGGCCGCGTCAATGATGCGGCGCTGTCCGAGCTGTCGCGACGCGCAATGATCATCAACCCTACCGCGGAGATCTACCTGCTGGCACCCGACGGGGCGATTCTCGGCCATGCGTTACCGCCCGATGAGGTTTCAGTGGAACGCGTCGACGTGGGCCCGATCCGCGACCTGCTGGCCGAAACGGGACCATTGCCGATCAAGGGCATCGACCCCCGAAACCCCCGGACGCAAAAGATCTTCTCTGCGTTCCCGGTGGTCGATCCCGAGTATTCGAACAGCGAGGCCGGTTACCTGTACGTGGTTCTCGGCGGCTCTCAGTACGAGGCGATCGCGGAGCAGGTGTCCAGCAGCGACAAGCAGCGCATGGTGACCACCGGGATCGTGCTACTGGTGTTGGCCGCGTTCGTCGCTGGCACGCTGGTGTTTTCATTCCTGACCCGACGGCTCCGCAAATTGACGGACGACGTGACTGTGTTCACGACATCCGATCTCGAGGCGAACAGACCGATCGACAGCGTCGCGGCGGCAAGCGACGAAGTCGACCAGTTACGTAACGCCTGCCACTTCATGACGAATACGATTCAGCAACAGATGCTCCGCCTGCAGGAAAACGATCGGCTGCGGCGCGAGCTGTTCACAAACATCTCTCACGACCTGCGCACGCCGCTGGCTTCGATGCAGGGGTATATCGAGACGCTGATCATCAAGGATGAAACACTGGACCAGGCAACACGCCGGCAATACCTGGATACCGCCTGCAAACACGCCGCTCACCTCGGCCGGCTGATACAGGACCTGTTCGAGCTCGCCATGTTCGATTCAGGCAGCACCGCGCCGGAGTTCGAAGAGTTCTCGCTCACAGAGCTTATTTACGACGTGGCGCAGGAATTCAGGCTGCAGGCGAACGAAGCGCGCGTCACCCTGCAAGTCGATCCTCCCGGCGAGGCGGTGAACGTTTATGCAGACATCAGCCTGATTCAGCGCGTGCTCGAAAACCTGGTCGGCAACGCGCTCAAATATACGCCTGAAGGCGGCAAGGTATCGATCTCGGTACAAGCGTGCCCGGCCGGAGCCGCGGTTTCGGTCGCGGATACCGGCGCAGGTATTTCGGCGCAGGCGCTGCCGCACATATTCGATCGCTTCTACAAAGAAGATCGGCAGGCAAACGAGGAATGTAGCTCGACGGGCCTCGGGCTTGCGATCGCCAAGAAAATCCTCGAACTGCACGGCAGCGAAATCCGTGTGACCAGCGAAGAACGGCACGGCACCCGTTTTGATTTCGACCTGCCCCTCCAGGCGCGTGCTGCGTGATTGCTTGATTGGGGCATTGGTCGCTAATTGCACATAACGCAGTAATAGACGAGTTGCAGGCACCGCGAATACTGGTCCCGAGTCAAACATTTGCCAACTGGTCAATGGTCGTGAGACTCTGTCCAAGGCCACAACAAGAACAACCGACAAATTCGCACTGGCCGGAGGGAAAACTGAAATGACCAATTTGCAACGCATTGTATGTGGGCTGTTCTGCGTATTTGTTGTTCAACCTGCATCCGCGGAGTTGTTCAAGGCAGAAGGCGAAAGCAGTTTTTCGCAATGGGTGGAGTGCCTGAACGACACAATCACTCTGGACTATACATACAGTCTGAATTACAGCCTGGTGCAGAAAGAAAACATGACGGTCGCCGTGCGGAACGTACGCCAGTCAGGCGAAGCTACCGACTCGTATGCGAACACCTGGAAATTCAATGGTCACTTTCGAAGAACTTCGCATGACGTGATTGGTGGCGATACCTACAAGGCCCACGTCACGCTACTCAGCCATGACGTGTTAGTCGGTCAGCCTGGTAGCCCCGGGAATTTGCTATTCACCGTGATGCGGAGATTCGTCTGGATTGATGGTGAATACATACTCGACTACTTTTCGCGCGAGGTCACCTGTCTCCCTTAAGGGTGAGAATCGGCTGGGGCCGATTTGGATCGATCGAACTGCCGACACGCGGATTTTCAGAAAAGTAAGTGGTTGATTCGATTCAGTTTTTCAACAAGTTACCGGGGCGTCCGTTGCTTAACTTGCATCACAAATCACAACGATGCAGGACCGTTCCACGCAAAATTCACGCAAGGAATTACCGGATTTAACGGGTGCTTTCGTCGAGCTACAAATTGGCGGAAACATCGTAACCCAGCGCCCTGTATCCCCTCAGTCGTCGCTCATACATCTTGCGGAGGACCGGTAGGTTCTGGTCGACGTAGTCGTAGACACGCACTTCTCGTTTGCCGCGATACTGCCGATGAAGCCGGCCCACATATTGTTGCAGCGTTCCCTTCCACGAGATCGGCATGGTCAGGAACAGAGTATCCAGCCTTGCGTCATCGAACCCCTCACCGATGTAGCGGCCGGTAGCGATGATCAGGCGCTCCTGGTCCGCCGGAATCGCCGCCAGTTCATCGAGCGCCTCCGACGCTTTCTTCCGACTCCGGCCACCGCGAAGAATAATGACGTTTTTCGCGAAGCGCCCCAATTTCTCGGCAAGCAACTCAGCGTGACCAACTCGCTCGGTGAGTACAAGGGGCGTTCGCCCTGAATCGAGGGCCTGGAGGATATCGTCGAAGATCTGTGCGTTCCTTTGGTCGTCCTGAGCCAGCTTCCCATAGAGCGCCTGGATGCCGATCTCCTCTTCTTCATCGGATACGCGGAATTCGGTGGACCTGGGGATAAGCCGATACTCGATGTTGGCCAGGTGCCGTTGCTTCTGTGGGGTGACCCGGTGTCGTATCGGGCCGCACTGCATCAGGATGATCGGATGGTGGCCATCCTTGCGAACCGGCGTCGCTGTCAAGCCAAGAATGTATTTGGCTCGGACTTTCTTGAGAACTGATTCGAAACTGAAAGCCGAAACGTGGTGCGCTTCGTCGACGATGATCTGCCCGTACTCTCCAACCAAGGGATCGACTTTGCCCTTGCGATTGATGCTCTGCATCACCGCGATATCGATCTCCCCGGTTCGCTTGCGTTTGCCTCCGCCAATCTGGCCGATGCTCTCCACCGGTCTGTCGAGGAAAGTAGCAAGGCGTTCGCGCCACTGAACCATAAGCTGGCGGCGATGCACGAGTACCAGCGTGGTTCGTCGTCTTTCTCCGATAGCGGCGGCAGCAACGACGGTCTTTCCGAAGGCAGTGGGCGCGCACAAAAGCCCCGTATCGTCGTCAAGCAAGTCACTCACTGCGGATTCCTGCTCCGGTCGCAAAGTACCCAAGAACTTCGCCTCGATGGGATCGCCCTCGAAGCGCTGGTCGTCGGCAGTAACGGTGATTCCCTGGCTTTCCAGTGCTGATCGCGCCGCATCGAGACAACCCCGAGGCAGTACGATTTCCTGGTCAAGATCCTCGGCGCAGGAGATGATGCGCGGCTTTCCGTACGTTGACATCCGCATTGCCTGAGCACGGTAGAACTCGGGATTCTGAAATGCAGCAAGTCGAATGAGCGTGTTTTGAAGCGAAGCTGGCATGCCCTGCTTCGCAATACGCAGGCCGTTTGAGAGAACCAGTCTTACTGACTCGGGCATGTCGCCGGCGACATGTGGCTGTGGCTCGTGTTGGAGTTCTGGCCTGGTCCACGAATCTTCCGGTTCACCCTCCAGTTCTGACACGCGGCGAACACCGAGAAGATTATCACCAACGTCGTATTGTTGGATGAGGCGTTCAATCTGATTTCGGGAAACGCGTCTCACGCAATCCAGATACGCCCATTGATCGTCAAAGGGTTCGAGCGCCTCAGTCAGGAATTCGCTGTTGCCTAACTCTCTTGGCTGTTTCTGCAGCGGCAGAGCGATCAGGTTTCCGAATCCACCTTTGGGCAAAGTGTCCTGGCTGGGGAACAAACGGTCGTAGGATTCGAGGCCGATACCGGGCCTTTGAGCCGTTGCGTGAGTCAGGATCAGAGAGCCCAGCTTTCTGGCCAAGGATGCTTGCACAGATTGGCTAAAGAAGATCCAGACGTGAGCACCATCACCGGAGCGGGAACGCTCTACGTATGCCGGAATGTCGAAATGCGTACAACTATCGATGAAACCGCGCACGTCATTTCGCCAGGATGTCTTATCGAAGTCGATTGCCAGAAACCAGCAAGACCCATCTTCCAGTATCGGATACACACCGACAGTCGTCTTGCCAAGTAGATGATCATGAATCACCTGGTCGGTTACTGGGAGAAACTGGCTGTTCGGGCAAGCGCCGCATTTGACTTTGGGCTTACCGCACAATGTCTTGTGCCACTCGTTGCCGCATGCCGGTGAGTAGCCCGCCCTTCCTTTCTGATTTTCCCAACGAACCGGGTACACGTCCTCACGGCCTCGGAAGAGACTTCGAAACAGGCGAATCTTTTGATCTACGCTGGAGTGGTTCGTGACGCCATTGACCTGCCCCGCGTCGTCCTCGGCAGGCGCCTCTTGACGCGCGATCGGCCCCAGCTCTTGCCGCAGTGCCTGGTTTTCTTTCTTCAGTCGACGGTTCTCAGAACGTAAGCGTGCCAGCACCGCCTCAAGTTCTTCTTTTGATCGGTCAGGCATGCTTCAATCACCGGCGCAGTCGCTCACAGGCCGGAGCCAGGTTGGTCCGGACGAAATCTATCGCGTCGTCCAGAGATAGTCCCTCCAGACCGATCGAAGTAGCATAGGTAGCCCACTGCTGAGCCTTTTGCGGGTCCGCGGAGAACCGGTCGGTCAAGCCGGCCGGCACGGTTGTCGGAATTTCCGTCTGCCGCCGAGAAAACGTCGCAGCTATGGCGTCGGCCAACTCGCCCTGGTCGATGGGTTGAGAATTCAATATGGCCCACAGGTCGTAGTAGTCTTTCATACGGCTATTGACGAGCCCCAGCGTGACGATCGCATGGAATTTCTCTGCGACGACACTCGCGGGCGGATAGGCTCGGATTCTGGCGGCCGGCATGTCGAGAAGCGTTGGATACTCTATCGTGATATCCGGTGCGATCGTCGCATCACCGAATCCGACGTCCACCACAATCGGGACTCGTGTCTTGCCGAGATACGCGACGGTTCTCAGGCGGATACCGCCGTATTGCTGCTCCTCGCGGATCGGCCGAGCGCTCAAATTCTCAATGTCGTATACCAGCCCATCGTCAACCTGCTGGCTCATAACCTCCGAGAATACGGAGATCAGACGCTCTTCCGACGCCTCGCCGAATCCGAGGAAATCGGCATCGCGAGTGACGCGATTCTCATCGCCTATCCAGAGTGTCACCAGCATACCGCCTTTCAGCACGAATGAATCGCGGTGCTCCGATATCGACAGGCGATACATCAGGCGCTCGAGGCCATAGGTTACAAGGACGACATCAAACACCTGACCTTTTTCGCGTGCAAGGTTCAGAAGCCGCTGCCTCACAGAAGCAGGTGAGTTGTTACGGCTGTTAGCCATTCGCGGTCATCGCTTCAAGGTAGGGCTGCATCTGTTTCCAGGCGCCGCAGTCCCTGGCCGCTTGTATGATCTCGGCGGGCGTCGCTTTTCGTTCTTCTACCGTATTGCGGAGGCACTCTATCGCGACGGACCGGTCGACAAACCGTCGGCTTCGAAATGCGTCTGCCAGTGATTTCGAGATCGAATAGATCGGAACGTCGACTCCCGATATGACGTGATGTTCAACGCCGTACTCGAGATACGGAGAGCGAAGTCGGACAATTCGAAGCGGCGGGTAATCAACAGAAGGCTCCCAGTCCTTAGCGCCGATGGCGATCCAGACCTTGCGTGGCATCTGGTCAGTCAGTTGATGGTAAGCAAGTGCAGAGATCATGCAGATCACGCCCTTGGGAACCCGCTTTGACGCTTCCGCCAGCGTGGATTCCAGATCCAGTTCGCTGTCGGGGAGTTGGTACAGCCCTCTCGTGGCACGAATAATCGCGCCGGCCTTGGCGGCACGTGCAATCGTGGACGCAGCGATTCCCGCTGCCCTCAGGTCACGGGCACGCATCAGCGGATGATCCTGGAGCAGCTGAATCAGGCGATCTTGTTGAGTTGCTGTTGCCAGCACCATGTTACAAAACCTCGGACAAAGTTAGATATTGTCCGAGGTTTTGTAACACATATGAACGATCCTTTCTAGCCGGTCCCGACCCACGCAAAACCCACGCAAGAAACGCAGGACGGTAACTGAGCATCTGCAACTTACTGAAATAAAAGAAGTTTTCTGGGCGGTCTCCTCTCGAAGCGCCGCTTTTCAGTCGGTCCCGCGTCGATTGACCCCGGCTCATTCCACCCGATAGCTACCTGCCCCTCCTCCAGGAATCGGTCGATGAGTTGCGCGCCTTGGCCGGCTCGGACTACCCATATCTTCTTTGTCTTGTCTTTCATGACTACTACATTTCGTCCGTTTCTCTACTAGCTAATTGGCTCCGTGCCCTGGCTTAGTCTTTCCATGTACTCCCGGTATACGAAAATCTTGCCACGACGTTTCCCCGTCATCTCAGACAAGATTCTCAGGTCGACGAGATGATCAATCGATTTGCGTATCGTCGGTGGCGATAGCGGCAGCGCTTTCGCCGCCTCGGTAACCGATATGTATGGCTTACCCTGGATGTAATTATGAATCTGGAGCGCTGAACCGGCCGGACGGCCCAATCCTTCAATGGCTTTTCGATCCTTTTCGAAGAGCTCCAGAATTGCCTTGGCGGTTTCCGCAGCCTGGCGCGAGGTTTCCTCGATACCTTCTAGAAAGAAGGCAAGCCATGCTTCCCAGTCCCCATGGGTTCGCACGCGCTGAAGTAGGTCGTAGTACGTCTGACGGTGCGTCTTAAGGTAAAGACTCAGATACAAAACAGGTTCTTTCAATGCTCCTTGAGCATGCAGCATCAGGGTTATCAAGAGGCGCCCTAACCGCCCGTTACCGTCCAGGAACGGATGAATAGTCTCGAATTGGACATGCGCAAAAGCTGCCTGGACCAGGAGTGGTAATGGTCTAGCCTGCTCATGGATAAACCGCTCCAGATCACTCATGCAACGTGTGACCTCTTGCGGTGGAGGAGGCACGTAAAGCGCATTACCGGGACGTGTTCCGCCAATCCAGTTTTGTGAACGACGAAACTCCCCTGGGCCCTTGGTGCTACCGCGGCCCTTACGGAGCAGTGTGGCATGAATTTCTTTAAGTAAGCGGTTGGATATCGGTAGCCCGCCCTTGATGCGGCGCATTCCTAGGTCCATGGCGGCCACGTAGTTCGAGACCTCTCGAACGTCATCTATAGGAACACTCGGCTTGGCGTCGCTTTCATAGAGCAGCAGATCGGACAGTGACGACTGAGTGCCCTCGATCTGCGATGACAGCAAAGCCTCTTTGCGAACGTACATATAGAGGAACAACGGCGTATCAGGGAGAATTGACGTGACGCCGTCGAGGTGCCCGATAGCACGATTAGCTGCCTCGATCTGACTGTAGAACGGGCCCAAGTCGACAGCAGGTTTCGGTGGCAGCGGCGGCGGCACATATGCCCGAACCTCCTCACCGCCCGCTGTGGAGATACTGTACGTACCAATCCGGTCCGAAGCTTTCTTAGCAGCCGCCACTAGGAAAGGATCCTTTCTTTAGATTCCGCGTTAAGAAAGGATATGGCTTTTTTGTTTCTTAATCAATCATGTTGGCGTGGGGTCGTCTCTAGCGAACTGAAATCATGAGACTTTAGCCTGGTAGACTTCTCGCAGCCCCAAGAATAAGAACGAACCAAAATGGAAGACCGTGCTAGTGCAGCCTGCCGAAACGCGGCTTTTGAGTGGCTGACTGAACAATCTGTGCAGGGCCACGAAACCTTCTCGCGTGATTTATTGGCACGTGGCTTTCCATACAGAGGCGACTACGTGAGGCTGGTCGGCCCACAGGGCATCTTCAAGCCAAGTCAAATTCAATATTTCCCGATTTCAATTACGACCACCACAAAAGGACCATACTCAGACTCGTTCGACCCAACCGGAGATCATCTACTTTACAACTACCGGGGGACAGACCCAGACTTTCACGAGAACCGTCGTTTACGCGACGCTATGCGGAAACGAATTCCGTTGATCTATTTCTACAGCACTGTTCCTGGACAGTACCTCGCAATCTATCCTGTGTTTATCGTTGGCGACGATCCAAGCCGATTGATGTTCACGGTCGCCGCCGATGACCCACTGCAACTTCGCTATGAGCGCGACGATTCTGACGACGTGGTCCGACGCAGATACGTCACTCGGCTGGTCCGGCAGAGGATGCATCAGCGTAGTTTTCCCGATCGCGTACTTCGCGCGTATAGAGATCAATGCACAATATGTCGCCTCGGCCATTCGGATTTACTCGATGCGGCTCATATCACACCCGATACTGATGAAGCTGGAGAGCCAATCATCAGCAACGGCCTGTCGCTGTGCAAGATCCATCATGCCGCGTATGACCGCGAGTACTTTGGCATTCAGCCCGACTACAAGATCACAGTTCGACCCGAGATAATGGAAGAAGATGATGGGCCAATGCTGAAAGCGGGCCTGCAATCCATCAATAACTCGAAGCTAATACTGCCGCAAAGGCTGCGAGACCGGCCAGATCCCGAGAGGCTACGTCTGCGTTATGAGAGATTTGCAGAGAGCGCACTGTAAGTTGGCGGTCGCCACAGCCTTAACTTCGTTGCTCCTGTAATCCAAATGCCCTCGAGGGGCATCTATAAGTGGTACCTGGGAGATATCGGGAGAGACTTGCTATGACAACCACAACCAGATTCAAGCTTTTTGCCCTGTCGCTGCTGCTGATACCGGCTGCGGCAGCCAACGCTGCGGACAATACGTTCGAAGAGACGCTGACCGCGTCCGACACCATTTTCCTCGAGGTCGGCACGGGTTCCGGTTCGATCGAAATCAGTTCGGGGCCGGGTCGCGAGATCTCGGTTACGGGCAAGGTTAAGGTCAACCGCAAATCCCTGTTCAGCGGCGGCGACAAGGACGAGATTCTCCAGGCCGTGATCGACAATCCGCCGATCAAGCTTGAAGGCGGCGTGCTGGAAATCGGCAAGATCGAGGATCGTGCGATTCGCAGGCGCGTCAGCATCAGCTACGTGATCGTCGTTCCGGCAGATACCGAGGTAAAAGCGAAGACCGGCTCGGGCTCGATCGACGTGACCAATATCGACGCGCCGGTCGAAGTGTCCGCAGGTTCCGGACGCCTGCACCTCGAAAACATCGGCGATGCCGTCAAAGCGAGCACGGGGAGTGGCTCGATCCGCGCCGAGAACGTTGCTGGCGGTTTCAAAGCGAGCGCCGGCAGCGGCAGCATCTACCTGTCGCAGACTGCGCCGGGTGATGTGAAGGTCTCGACGGGTTCCGGCAGCGCCGAGCTTGTCGGCGTCGTTGGTGCGGTCAAGGCCAGCGCCGGCAGCGGCACGATCACGGTCGACGGCGTACAGACCGGCGACTGGAAGCTCGGCACGGGCTCGGGTTCGGTGCGCGTCAGCCTGCCGGACGATGCGGCCTTCACGCTGGACGCCGAATCCAGCTCGGGCGGGATCACGATCGAGCACCCGCTGATGGTCGAAGGCAAGATCTCGAAGCGTCACATCCGCGGCGAAGTACGCGGCGGCGGACCGGAGCTGCGCATCGACACGGGCTCTGGCAGCATCAAGATCCTGTAGCTACCAGGGCCTCGCCCATGAAAAAAGCCGCCGACTTTCGTCGGCGGCTTCTTTTTCGCATTAGCGATCAGACCTTCCTAGTGGCCCGAGTGCGTGATGCCATGGCCGTAGAAGTCGTCACGACCAGGTTTGCCGGCATCCTTGGCGCGCAGGCGCATTTCACGAATCACCTGGTCCGGGTTCGAGTTGCCCGTCTCGGAGATGATCAGAGCAGCAACGCCAGCGGCATGCGGTGCCGCCATGCTGGTGCCGACGGACCAGTACCAGCTCGGATTGCCAGCGGCGTTAAAGCTGCCCGTGCTGAACACGTAGTCAAACACAAAGCACGGCCGATTGAGTCCGGCCACCACGCAAGGCGTGAAACCGCCATCAAATACGTAATCCCAATCGCCGCCCGGCGAACCGAAATCGACCATTGACGTACCGTAGTCCGTATAACCGGCCGGATCGAGCGGCACATCACCGTTGCCTGCCGCGTGATTGCCTGCCCAGTTGTGCGGAGCCAGCGCGCTGATGCCGACAGCATGCGACATGCCCGTGTTGAAGCGAACCGCGCTCTTGTTACCGCCGTCCAGGTCGCCACCGCCGTTACCGGCCGAAACGATCACGGTCGTGCCATTCTGGTGGGCGTAGGTGATTGCGGTGTTAACCGCGTTCTGCAGGTTCGAGATCAGCGAATTGAAGTTCTTGTTGCCGATGCGCGGGATCTGCGTGCCGAGGCTCATATTGATGACATGCGCGCCGTTCGTGGTTGCAAAGTAAATGCCCTCGATAATGTCGCCAAACGAACCGGAGCCGCTGCACTCTGGCGTGTCCTCCAGGACCTTCACGAGCATCAGGCTTGCTTCGGGCGCGACGCCGATCGCGCCATAGCCGTTGTCGGCGGCCGCGATTGTGCCCGCCACATGGTTGCCGTGGCTGAACGAGTCACCCGGACAGTTATTGTTATAGAAGAAGTCCTGGTCGGTCATGTTCGCCAGGCCATAAATGTTCGGCGCGAGGTCAGGATGCGACGGTTCAAAGCCGCCGTCCAGAACGGCAACGATCACGCCCTGGCCACGATGCCCTTCGGCCCACGCTTCCTGTGCGCCTACGTAGTTATGGCCCCACTGCAGGTCGAAGAAGAAGTCGTCGTCGCCGCTGTTGGGCGGGTATCCAGCTTCGTCGAATCGCTCGACGGCCGGCGCTTCAACCGTGAAACCAACGTCTTCAACGATGAACTGTGCCTTGATGCTCTTGCCAAGCCTGTCGGCAAAGTCCGGAGCATCGGAACTGGCCACAGCAAGCCCGAACGGGTAGCTGCGCGTCAGCGTACCGCCCGCTGCCTCAACCTTTGCTTCGAGACCTTTGGAACCATTCACGCCGATCAGGTAGTCGGCCGCGTTCGCAGCGGATGCCAGCATGCCCAGCGATGTCACACCCGCAAGAACGGCGATCTTTCGATCAATCCTCATAGAAGTTTCCCCTTCTGGTTGTGTCGTTTTATAAATCTTGTTTTGTCGAGCTTGTGGTCGCCCGAGCGGGCGAACAGACGGCCAGCATAGCACTGATTTAGTCTCAGTCTATAGACTTAGCGCTTATGTCAAACCAGGGGTGATATTGTCGGGTTTATGAGGGTACTTTCCGGATTCCCCGCGAGACGGCACGTTCTCGCGCTTACCTGCATTCTGCTCGCCGCCTGTGGCGGCGGGTCGTCGGGCGGTGGTGACTCCGCGGCTCCGCCGCCAACCGGATCGCCGTCTCCGACGACACCACCATCAGGCAGCACCCTGCCCGGCCCCAGGCCGACAGTCGGGCCCCAGTCATTTGTTGCGTTTGAGTCCGGACAGGTCCGACCGCTTGCGTTGTCCGCCGATGGCCAACGCCTCTATGCCGTCAATACCGCGGATAACCGGCTGGAGATTTTCTCGACCGATGGCGGGCTGCAATCAATCGGCTCGGTACTCGTCGGACTCGAACCGGTTGCCGTCGCGCTGGATCCCGCGGGACGAGCCTGGGTCGTGAATCACCTGTCCGACAGCGTCAGCGTTGTCGACGTCGATGCGGCCGTTCCACACGTCGTGCAGACGCTGTGGGTCGGGGATGAACCGCGCGATATCGTCTTCGCGGGAACCAATCGTGAGCGCGCTTTCATAACCACTGCGCACCGCGGCCAGAACAGCCCCGTCGATCCGGCGCTCAACACACCGGGCATCGGCCGTGCCGACGTGTGGGTCTTTGATAGCACGTCGATTGACGACACGCCGGGCGGAACCGAGGAGCACATCGTCACCCTGTTCGGTGACCGGCCCCGGCCGCTGGCCGTGTCGGGTGATGGTTTGCGCGTATTTGCAGGCATCTTCCTGTCGGGCAACCAGACCACGTCTATCGCGCCGAACAATTACGTGAAAAGTCCGCCAACCAGCAACACGGAGGGCATCGCGGCGCCAGACTCCGGGCTGATCCTCAAATTCAACGGCGCGAACTGGCTGGATGCAGATGGCAACGACCGCAGTGCGACCGTGCCATTCACGCTCCCTGACTACGATGTGTTTGAAATCGACGCATTGTCGCTCTCGATCAACCGCCAGGTTCGGGGCGTCGGCACGATCCTGTTCAACATCGTCGCGAACCCCATCGATGACACCTTATATGTATCGAACATGGACTCGCGCAATCACGTGCGCTTCGCCGGAAACACGAGTCTTGGCAACACGTCCGTGCGCGGCCATCTTGTCGATCACCAGGTGACGGTTGTCGGCGCAGGCCAGGACGTGCGCAAACGCCAGGTGAACAAGCACATTGATTTCAGCGTGCCGACGGGCTCACCGGCCGAGCGCGACCTGAGCCTGTCGACGCTCCTCGACATGGCGGTAACCAGCGACGGCCAGACGCTCTATGCAACCGCGTTCGGCTCACAGAAGGTCGGCGTATTCGAAACGGCAAAGCTTGCTGACGACAGTTTCGTGCCGGATGCCGCGGCCCAGATCGAACTGAGCGCAGGCGGACCGAGCGGCATCGTGCTCGATGAGACCAACGACCTCGCCTATGTCCTGACGCGCTTCGATAACGGCATCTCGACGATTGATCTGGCGACCAACCAGGAGATTGCCCACGTCGCGATGTTCAATCCCGAACCGGCGGCCATTCGGGACGGGCGCAAGTTCCTGTATGACGCGCGCCTGACGTCGGGCAATGGCAATGATTCCTGTGCCAGTTGTCATGTATTCGGCGACAACGATGGACTGGCATGGGACCTCGGCGAACCTGGCGGTTCGGTCGCCGATATCCCGAATACGTTTATCGCCATCTCACCTCCCGCAACGCCCTTCACCTTTCACCCGATGAAAGGCCCGATGACCACGCAGTCGATGCGCGGCCTGACCAACCATGGGCCGATGCACTGGCGCGGCGATCGCACGGGCGCAAATCGCGCCCCGGGCGAAACGCTGGAAGAAGCCGCGTTCAAGGAATTCAACGGGGCATTCGACGCCCTGGCCGGCCTCGGCGGCGAGCTGTCCGAGGCGGACATGCAGGCGTTCACGGATTTCGCCATGCGCATCAACTACCCGCCCAATCCGATACGACAGCTCGACAACAGCCTGGTCGGTATCGAGGTCGATGGCGAGACGCTCTATAACAATGGCGTCGTGCGGGTGCAGACCGGGCTGTTGGAGGTGTGCGCGCAGTGCCATCCGGTCGAACCCGCAACGGGCACATTCGGTACCCGTGGGCTGATGGCCGATAACTCGCAGCAGGGCGAACGCAACGTCAAGATCCCGCACTTCCGTGATCAATACCAGAAGGTCGGCATGTTCGGTTGGGGCTTCAATTCGCCCGCCGCGACCGGACCGCAGGTCCGCGGGTTCTCCTTCAATCACAACGGCGCGACGAGTTCGAACTTCATCATCGCCGATCTCGGCATGCCGCAGGATGACCTGCTCGCACTGCGAGCGTTTATCTATGCATTCCCGACCGAGTCACCACCGGTCCTTGGCCAGCAGGTGACGCTGACCGACAGCAATCGCTCAGCAGCGCGCCCGCGCATCGACCTGCTCATCGAGCGGGGCATGGTGGAGACGCCAGTCCCCGAATGCGACCTGGTGGTCAGCGGCCTGGTTGATGGCGCCGAGCGCAGCTGGACCATGGGCCGCGACGGCATGTTCGTGGCCGACCGGGGCAGCGACCCTGCGATCGGCCGCGCGGCGCTCGAAGCGAGTATCACGGAGGGCGGCGAGTACCTGACTTTCCTGTGTACCCCGTGGGGGTCCGGCACGCGCATCGGTATCGATCGCGACCTCGATGGCGTGTTGAACGCAGACGAGTAGACGCGAACGGCGGTTCGCTTGCCAGCCTGCACATCGCAGGATAGATTGGTTCCAAACAAACAAGAATAATCAGGGGAATTGCTCATGGATCGTCGTCGTTTTCTACGCTCGTCACTATCCGCTGCAGGACTGGCGGCCGTTTCAGGCCCACAGGCGTTCGCCCAATCGTGGATACACACACCTACCTCGGTACCATCAGACATCAACGCGCTGCGCGGAGACGGCAGCGAAGTTACGCTCGCGCGAGCGGCCGTGCAGGAGCTCAGCGACAGCCTCAAAGGCAAGCTGTTGCTACCGGACAGCCAGGGCTACGACGATGCGCGCTTCCTGTTGAACCAGGCGTATGACAAGTATCCTGCGCTGGTCGTACAACCGGTCGGCGCCGCCGACGTTCAGCATGCGGTGACCTTCGCCCGTGAAAACTCCCTGTTGCTTGCGGTCAAGTGCGGCGGCCATGCGGCGGCCGGCACGTCGAGTTGCGACAAGGGCCTGCAGATCGACCTGTCGCAATTGCGCAATGCGCGTGTCGACCGTGCCGCCAGGACAGCACGCGTCGCCGGCGGCAGCCTGCTTGGCGAACTCGATTACGAAGCGATGGCGCACGGCCTCGTAACGACAGCAGGCACGGTGTCGCACACTGGCGTGGGTGGACTTACCCTCGGCGGCGGCTTCGGCCGCCTCGGACGGCGCTTCGGCATGACGATCGACAACGTGCTCGAGATGGATGTCGTTACACCGGACGGCAAACTACGCAGAGTCGGCCCGGGAATGAACGACGATCTCTACTGGGCGTTGCGCGGCGGTGGCGGCAATTTTGGCATCGTCACCTCATTCCTGTTCCAGCTGCATGAGATGCAGCGCGAGGTCGTTACCGGGTTTATCGCCTATCCGTTATCCGAGGCGAAGCAGGTTATGCGTTTCTTCTCCGAGTACTCCATGACCGTGCCTGACGAAATGGGCATGGGTTGTGGACTGGGCGGTCGCCCGGGACAGGAGCCAGGCGTTGGTATCAACTTCATCTGGAGCGGTGCAGCCGCCGACGCGGAGCAGTACATCGCGCCGCTTCGCAAAGCAGGCACGGTCGTAATGGAGAGCGTCGAGGTACAGGACTACGTCGCAGTGCAGCGCTCCGGAGACGTTGGCGATGTGCGGGAATTTATAGGGCGCATGAAGTCCGGGTTTGTAACCGAATTGAGCGAAGCGTGTATCGACGCGATGGTCGATAATTTCGAGCCGCATCCGGATCGGGGCGCCCGCATCGCTATCGTGCAGGACGGCGGCGCAATCGGCAGAGTCGGTCAAACGGAGACGGCATTCGCACACCGCGATTCGAAATTCAATGTGCTGTCGTTCCTCGGCTGGAAATCCGGCGTAGACCCGACTCAGCATGTCGACTATCACAGTGCGCACTGGGCCAAAGTCGAACCGTTCACGACCGGCTTTTACGTCAACGATTACTACGATCACACGCAGGAACAGGTCAACCGAACGTACCGCGAGAACTTCCCGCGCCTGCTCAGGATCAAGCAGGAATACGACCCGACCAACCTGTTCAGGCTGAACGCGAACATCAAGGCGACCTAGCGCAGTGCTGAGGTGTACGCGCCCGGGCGCGTATTACCTGTAATGATCTCTCTTGCCCGGGCAAACCTGGTTCACGACTGGCGTCGGCACGCAACAGCCATCGTTGTGCTGGTGCTGGCCGGCTTGTTGATGACCTCGCAGCTCGGGCTCGTGACCGGCTTCATCGAGTCGCAGACGCAGTTAATTCGGCAGCTCCAGGCCGACCTGATCATCGAGCGCAGTCGCACCGCGAGCCGCGGCGGCGGACCATTTGGTGGCTTTGGCCCGGCCATGGTCGAGACGCGTCACATCAGTCATATCCTGATGCACCCGGATGTCGTGTCCGCCGAGCCCTACTCGAGGAACGGTGGACGGGGACAGTGGCGCAATGACCAGGGCGTCAACGAATACGTCGATGTCCGCATTGCAGATCCGGACGACGACTCACTGACTTATCTCAGGCGCTTTCCGGAGGAAGTCCGGGACGTATTGCGCGTGCCGGGGCATATCGTCGCCACGTCCGAGGCGGCCCGCAAGCTACAGGTCAAAGTCGGCGATACCGGCAACTTCAATGACTCGCCCGCAACAATTGGCGCAATTATCGATGGCATTCCCGGCGCCTTCATACCGATCGTGTTCGTTTCATCGCAGACGGCACGGCTGACCAACTCGGCGCCCGCCTCGCGGTGGTCGACAAACTTTCTGGTGGGCCTGAAGCCGGATGCCGATGCCACGCGTGTCGCCGCTGAACTGAACCGGATGCTCGCCGAGCGACGTCTCACCGCCGTTCTGCCGCAGGATTTCGCCTCCTCTTATGGCCTGACGCAGCTGTTCTCCAGCAGTTTTGGCTGGATCCTGCTGGGGTCGGCGGCTTTCGGGCTCGTGGTCGGTTGTGGCATTGCCAGCCAGACCCTGCGCGGCGCGTTTCTCGCGCAACTCAGGGAATTTGGATCATTGCGCGCGCTCGGCGTCAGTCGCGCCCGCATGGCGCTAGTCGCGATGGAACAGGCAGCCCTGACCGGGCTGGCGGCGGTGCCAATCACGCTGTTCCTCAGTTTCGTGGTGCGAACCATCGCTCAGCAGTTCGATATCGTGCTGGGCCTGTCACCCACCCTGCTGATCGGCACCTCGGTATTGCTATTGGCGGTAGCCATTATTGCAGGCCTGATCTCGTTGACCGCGGTCACGAAGGTCGAGCCCGCGGAGCTCCTGCGATGAGCCGGACCAGCATTGAAGCAATCGGCATCAACAAGCGCTTCGGTCTCGGCAACGCCGAAGTCATAGCGCTCGATAGTGTCGATCTGCAGCTGCGTGCCGGCGAGATGACCCTGGTCAAGGGGCCCTCCGGGTCGGGCAAATCGACCCTGATCGCAGCGCTCGGCGGGTTACAGCGGCCGGACGCAGGAAGGGTGACGATGGGGACTGTCGATGTCTGGTCACTCAATCGCAGCGGCATCGACAAGTTTCGCCGCCAGCATTGCGGGTTCGTGTTTCAGTCAGTGGGATTGTTCGCGTCGCTTACCGCTTTCGAGCAGATCGTGCTGCCGCTGCAGTACATGGGCTACGACCGCCGTCGGAGTGAGCGCAAGGCCGAACAGATGCTGGAAGAAGTCGGCTTATCCGGTCGACGCGACGCAAGACCGGCACAGATGTCGGGCGGCGAAAATCAGCGCGTCGCCATTGCGCGCATGCTTGCCAAAGAACCAAAACTGATTTTCGCGGATGAGCCAACGTCGGCGCTGGACAGCGCGAACGGGCAGATCGTGGCCGACCTGCTGCATCGGTCGGCAAGACTGCATGACGCCGCGGTAATGATCGTAACGCACGACGATCGCCTGTCGGAGCACGCAGATCGGGTCATCGAAATGGAAGACGGCAAGCTGATCCGTGACGCTCAACATGACGGGCGTCGGGACTTGAAGGACAGTAATGATTAAATCGAAGAGACTCTGGATCGCGATCGCGATCGTCATCGCGCTGACCTGGTGGATCGTCAGGAGTGGCGACACGTCCCGCCCATACGCGGTGGAAGCCGTGCAGGTACCGGATACGCCATACGCCGCGGTCGCGCAGGGCAAGATTGACGTCGACGGCGGCATTATCAAGGTCGCCGCGCGCGGCGGCGGCGGCGTCTACCGGGAAGTGCTGGTAACCGAAGGCGATCGCGTCACGGCGGGCCAGGTACTGGCGATCCTCGAGGACGACGAACAGCGCCTCAGCCTGGAAACGGCCGAGGCCTCCCTCGAATCTGCGCAAGCCAGGATGGACGCGCTGCTGCTGAGCAAGGAGATACAGCAACGCGAATTCGATCGTTTGCAGCCTCTCGTCGAGATTGACGCGGCGTCGCCACAGGAACTGGACCGGGCAAGCGACGACTTGCGACGCACTGAAGTAGACATCGCGTCGCAGAGGGCCCAGCTCAAGCAGGCCGAAGTGAACGTGAAGTCGGCGCAATTCCGGCTGGAACAGCGCACGGTACGTGCGCCCGTCGCGGGCCGCATCGTCGAGGCGGAAGCCCGCCCGGGCGTGGGCGCCTCGACGCTCCAGGTGTCGACCGCGTTCACCCTGATGCCGGACGCGCAGAAGATCGTGCGCGCTGACCTGGACGAAGCCTTTGTCGGTTCGGTCTACGTCGGGCAGGCGGTGCAGATTTCGCCCGACGCCAATCGCCAGGAATCCTTCACCGGCGAGGTCCTGCGTGTCGGCGAGATTTTCGGGCAACGCGCTACCCAGCAAGGCCCGGGCGGCGGTAGCGACCACGTCATCCAGGTGGTCGTCAGCGCGGGCGACAGCGACCTGCTGATCGGCCAGCGCGTGACCGTACGCTTCATGAAGGATGATCCGGATGCGAGCTAGGCACCTGGCAGCCCGGTTATCCGTTGTAACGATCCTGGCGGGGTGTGCGAGCGGCTCGGAGTTAGAGGAGTCCGCGCAGGACCTGTCGGCACCGAGCGCGTGGAAAAATCCTGTGAGCGAGCTCGCCAGCGAGACCGCTGACTGGCGCAGCTTTGACGACTCTATCCTGGCGGGCTATATCGAACAGGCGCTGCGGAACAATCCGGATGCGATCACGGCGGTCGAGAGCCTGAACGCGTCGCGCATCGGCCTCGAAGAGGCACAAGCCGCGCGCGGCATCCTCTATACCGTTGGCACCGGCGCCTCCACCCGCAACACGCGCGACCTTGATTCGTTCGAGGCGTTCGACATCAGCGGCTCGGCAAGTTACGAAATCGACTTGTGGGGGCGCAACAGGGACAGGGAGACGCTGGCGCAGCTCGACGTGACTGCCGCGGAGTCCGCCTACCTGACGACGCGCATCAGCATCGCGGCCGAAGTGGCCGACACCTACTATGCGATCCGCGTGAATGATGCCCGCATCGCGCTCAAGCTGGATGCGCTCGAATACGTGCTGCAACAGCAAAAGCAGATCCAGGCTCGCAAGGATGCCGGCATCATTACCGGTGTCGAGGTCGATCGCCAGGAAGTCGAAGTGCAACGCCTGCGTTTCCAGATCGAAGACCTCAGGGGCGCCCGCAGTATCCAGGAAGACCGGCTCGCGATATTGCTCGGCGAGCAACCGCAGACCTTCAGCCTTGCCGCCGACACGTCGGCCGCCCTGCCAACCACCCAGCTCGCGCCCGATCTTCCGGCCGCCGTACTGGCCGCAAGGCCCGACATTCGCGCGGCGGAGGCCCGCCTCGAGGCCTCGATGCTGAACCTCGGGCTTGCACGCAAGGTGTTTTATCCAACGATTACCCTGACCGGTTCGAGCGGCTTTGCGTCGAGCTCGCTGAGCGACCTGATCGCCGACCAGTCCTGGACGTACTCGATCGGAGCCAACCTGGTAGCGACGTTACTCGACAACGGAGCGCGACGTCGCAATGCCGAACGCGCCGCGGTGGCCGCCCGGCAGCAGATTGCGTCCTATCGCAGATCAATCCTTGCAGCCCTGGCCGATGTCGAGGCTGCCTTGAATCAGCAGGAAGTAAGCCTTCGGCAACTCGAGATCCAGCAGCTGGCGCTCGCCTCGCAGGAGCGCGTCACTCGAGAGACCGAAGCCCGATACCGAGTGGGGTCGGTACCGGGCTTCGAATTGATCACGCAACAACGTGCATTGATCAATCAACAGGAGGCTGTCTTGTCGACGCGACTCGCCGGCATCCAGGCGACGATTCGGCTGTTCCGCGCCGTTGGGCTGCCGCCCGCAAACAACTAGGGTCGGCGTTGCCCCGCAATCAGGCTACTCGTCGAAGAGCTCCCTGAGTTTCAGGGTCAGCTCGTAACCGCGAATGCCAACTTCCAGGACCTCGCCGGTATCGGCAGCAATCAGCAGGCTGTAGGGAACACCGCCAATACCGTAGAACTCTGCGACACCTTCGCCAACGCCCTTCAGGTCACTCACGTTCGGCCAGGGCATTTGCTCTTCATCCAACGCGATCAGCCATTCCTCCTCGTCGTCATCGACGGAAAAGGACACGATGTCAAAGCCCTTGTCGCGGTAGCGCGAGTAGTTCTCCTTGAGGTGCGGGATTTCGACACGACACGGCCCGCACCAGGACGCCCAGAATTCCAGCAATACATACTCCGAATCGCTCTCACCGAGATAGGCGCGCAGATCGAAGACCTTGCCGTCACGCTCATGCGCCACGAACGGGCGCAGCGGCTGGCCGACCTGTGGCTGGCTCGACATCGCAACGATGCGCTGCTGTTGTTGCGGCATCTTGTCCTGCAGCTCTTTCCAGAGCTCTGCGCTCTCAAGCTCACCGACAACCCACGGATGCGTGGGCGCAGCCTCGCGAAGCTCGGCAAAGACCCGGTCGTAAAACTGCTTCTCCTTCATCTCGATGTTCTGCATTGCCAGGATGCGCGCAGTAACGTCATCCGACTCGGAGGCAATCGTCTTGAGTGCGTCGTTCCCCATAGAAGGCGTCTTCGCGAAGTAGTCCCGCGCCTGCAGTTCGAGGGCGCCTCTTTCGTCATAGTCGTCGGTTGCATGCGCCTCTGCGAGAATTCTCAGTCCTTCGACCATCGCATCGCGATACTCGCCCAGCTTCCACGAATTGATCACGAGCTCGTTGTAATGACCGCCGCGCACCGTGTAGGCACGAAACGCGTCGTCGTACTCGAACTTGAGTTCACCGGGTTCGAGGATGAGCTTCTGCATCTGCATCAGGCCCATGTCCTCACCAGCCTTGTTCTTGCCCTCGAACACGAACCACTGGAGCGTCCGGATATCCTCCGCACCCGCCAGTGCGCCGCTGATATCGAAGCGGCCATCGACAAGCTCGGCCTCGTGGACGATCGACTCCATGACAAACGGCAGGAAATACTCGGACTGGTGGTCTCCCTTGAACAGGTCGGCCGCCTCCTCACTGTGGAGGCTGACGCCCTGTTCGTGTGCCTGCTGCGCGATGCGCGCCCGCTCGATCGGCGGCAACGGTTCGAAGATCACGACCACGCCCGAATAGTAGGCCTGGTCGGATCCCGAAAAGTCGCCGGTGATCGTGTAGCGATTGTCGCCCTCCGCCGCTGCGCAGGCGGGGCCTGCGAGCGACAGGAAGATCGTCAGAATAAGAAAGCAAAGTCTTCGCATGGTCATTCCTTTAGAACTGCTTGCGCAGGCTAATGCTGTACATCCTGCCGCGCGGATCGCTTGCCGAGGTATTGAACCCGGCCCACTCGCTATCCACGTCGCGACCATTACGGCGCAGCGAGCGCGTCTTCACGGTATCGTCGCCGAGGTTGTTGACGGTCAGCGCGATACGCGTTCCATTGAGCCACGCCGGTGCGTTCCACAGGTCACCACTTTCGAAGTCGTAACCAACAACCAGGTCGACGATCGTCGGCGCCTGGATGAAATAGTGATCGGTCACGATCGGCTCCGGCAGGAACGGATTAAGGTTGACGAGCATGGTCTCGATCTCGCTCGAGTACGTGCCGCTAATGGAGGCATCGAAGCCACGATGTGCCCAGGTGAACACGGCAACGGCGCGATGTTTCGGCAAGGCCGTCGCAGCGCGGTCGCCGACGTAGCTCCCGACGAGGCTGACTTCCTCCGTGCCGTCAAGCGACTCGCGATACTTCAGCAGCCGCGCGACATTCAGGCCGAAGGAAAACTCGCCGCGCTCGGACCTTGCAGCATAGTTCACCCGGTAGTCGACACCGCTCTGTTCGACATACGCGAGGTTGATCCAGCGTGTGTCCACTACCCAGGGAGCAAACGGGCTGTTGAATGCCGCGTCCGGGTCCTGGTAGATGCGATCCGGGTAGGCAACGTCATCCACTCCCGCAATGACGTTGAAAGGCGAAATCGGAAATGGCGCGATCCGATCCGTGTAGTCGGTGTTATGCCAGGCAACCGACACGCTCAGACCTTCCGCCCACGCTGGGGTGTAGTCGAGCGCAGCCGTCTTCGAGCGTGACCGTTCTGCGCCAAGGTCCGGATTGCCGCCGGCAATATAGGTCGAACCCATCTCCGTGCGCGGGAAGCAGATCAGGCCGAACTGCGGGTGATTGATGCAGGTTTCCTCGCCCGGATACGAAACACTGACAAAGCCCGGCTGCTCGATGCGGCCGATCAGGCCCTGCGACAGGGTCGGGGCCAGGAACGCCGTCGACTCGCGGTACCGCAGACCGACCTGCTCGAGCGGTTTCCAGCTGAGTCCCGCCGACCACGTGTTGTCCGACCCGGAATTGTCGTACTTGTCGTGACGTGCGCTGAGGTCGAGCGTCAGGCGCCGGAATCCGGCAACCGCATTCGAATCTCCGACCAGCGGTACGTAGAACTCCGTTGAAATCCACTTATTGGAGCGCGACACGCTGTTGTCCCAGGTACCGATGACCGGCGTCTGCGCGGCTGGCCCCTGTGGCGAGCCGGGGCCCTCGATCCTGTTCCACGAGTCGAGTTTTTCCTCGTGCCAGCCGCCGGCAAATGCGACCTTGACGTCGCCGCCGCTCATGCTGAACAACGAGCCATCGATGACCAGGTCCGCCGTCGTTTCGCGATTGCGACTGCCGGTATCCGCAACGTCATGAACGATGTCATTGAGAACCTCGGCCGAGCTGCACGAGCCCATCGGCGAGCAGAATGGATTGAAATAGCCCGATGTATCTGCAGGCGGCGGTCCGAACGGGGCAAAACTGCGGGAGAACAGGCCATTGCGGTTGGTGCCGTTGTACGACAGCGCGTTGTTCTTCTCGTAACTATGGCTGGTTTGTACTTGCCAGCCCCAGGAGTCCCCGATGTCGCCACTTAGATCGAGCCCGACATGCACGGTGTCCGACTCTGCGTCGAAATGTTGGATGACCGCAGGCAACAGGCCGTTGATGTACATCGGTGCGCTCAGGTTCGGGTCGAGGCCGAGCGAAAACGGGTTCTGGCCGAACTGTGGGTGCCCGCTGAAGGTACTGATGATGGCCTCGCCACCCGACGGCTGGCTCTCGAAACTGCGGTACAGCACAGTGCCGCCGAGGCTGACGCTGCCCCACAGGTCCTGGCGGAACACTGTGGTCAGTGAATCGCCCTGCGCTGCGGGTAGCAGGGACTTGCCGCGATCGAAGTCCGGATTCTCGACAAGAACCGTATCCTCCAGCGAGAAGTCTGCGTGCGTGAGGTTATCCGGATCAGCCGGGTTCAGTGGCACATAGGCGCTGGCGATCGGGGTCGCCGCGGGATCAGGCGGCGGCATATTGCCCGGATAGAGCACGCCATTCCACTCCCACAACAACGGCACTCCCTGGCCTGCCAGGACGGACGTCACGATCGGTCGGTTACCCATCGCCCGGACCAGGCTGAGGTTGTCCTGGCTCAGGCGAATGTCGCCGACCGCGTACGGCCGTTCCGAGGCATCGAGATGCGTGTTCTCGCGATGCTCGTAGGTAACGCGGACATTGCCGCTGTCCCATGCTTTGCCGACGTTGATGTTGACGAGGTATTCCTCGAAGCCGCCGGCCTCGGGTACGCCGTAACGTAGCTCGACGGCCGCATCGCTGGCGTCTTTCTTGAGAACGACGTTAACCACGCCGCCCACAGCGTCCGACCCATAGACGGCCGATGCGCCATCCAGCAAGACCTCGACGCGCTCAATCGCGGCCAGCGGGATGCCGGCGATGTTCGACGGTCCGCCGGTGATGCCCGTCTTGCCAATGCGTCGTCCGTCGACAAGGATCAACGTGGATTCGGCGCCGAGCCCGCGCAGGTTGATCGTCGAGGCGCCCAGAATGTTGCGGCTGCCGTTAACGAGATTTGCGCCGTCGAGGGTGCTGCCAACGCCCGAGGCGCCATCGATGGTCTGCGGCAACTTTCTCAGCGCCGCCTCGAGGGTCGGCTCGCCGGTCGCCGCCAGGTCCTCGGCGGAAATCAGGATGGTGTTGGCGCTCAAGGAGTTGAAATCGCGCTTGATCCTGGAACCGGTGACGACGATTTCTTCCGCAAGCTCGTTCGCCGTATCCGCCTCCCGGTTGATCGGTTCATCGTCGTCGGTCCTGAACACGCGCGGCTTCTGACTCTCAACGGTACCGCTGGTCTGCCCTGCTGTCTGGGCCATTGCAATATTCGTCGCCAAACTGGCGCACACGAACAATAAGATCTTTCTGCGGAACATGATTTCGACTCCCATCAGTTTTCCCCCAACATGGGTGTGACGAGAAGTCTCTGACCGAAACATTGCGCGAACATGATCCGTGGCGCGCTTGTTGCGGATCATGCTTGCGCAATCTTTCTTGCAGACAATTGCGGACACAAAAGAATGAGGTCTGTTATGAAAGAGTTATTGTCCATGGATCTGGCGACCGCCCGACGCAGAACGCTCGACATCCTGTTCATCGCGATGTCCCTGCTCGTACTGAGCGTCCCGATCGACGCGCAAGCCGAGCCGCAGAAGACCCAATATAGTACCGTGGATTTGCTCGCAGGGCAGGACTCGCTCCCGCTCGCGGGAGGCGCAGTCACCCTCGCGCTGGTGATCAGTCCGGATGCGGGTTGGCATGCTTACTGGAAGAACCCGGGTGACGCGGGACGGGCACCGAAAATGAAGTGGACGCTGCCCGACGGGTTTGCCGCGGCCTCGTTCCGATTCCCGGCGCCACACCTGATTCCGTTTGGCGACATGAACACTTACGGCTACAACGAGTCGTTGGTTTTGCTCGCTGATATCGAGGTGCCGGCCGGACTCGAGCCGGGAACGGACTATGAAATCGCGGGTAAGGCCAGTTGGGTCGTGTGTGACGACGAGTTATGCGTACCGGAACGTGCGACGCTGAGCGTTGCTCTTCCTGCCGCGAATTCGCCGCGTCCGAACGACGCTGCCAGTACGATTGCCGAGGCAGAGGCGAAAGTGCCGCAGGCGGTCGACTGGGCAGCGAGCTACCGCGTAGCCGATGACAACGTCGACATCCGGATTGCCGTGCCGCAATCCACCGCGATGCAGGAACCGTACCTGTTCATCGAGTCGAAGAAGCTGGTCGCCTACGCGTCACAAACCGTCAGCTTCGATCGCAACGGCGCCATCTTCTCGATGCCGGTATCACCGCGCGTTGCCGAGGGCGAATCGACGTCTGCCGTCCTCGCCTGGACGGATGCGGCAGGGGCACTGCAAAGTGTCGAACTTTCTGTGGTGCCCGCATCGAATGACGCTGCAGTAATGGCCGTGACGGGCGCGGTATCGCTGGCAGGGCTTGGCAAAGCGCTGCTCTTTGCGTTTCTCGGCGGCATCATCCTCAACGCCATGCCCTGCGTCTTCCCCATACTCAGCATGAAGGCGCTGAGCCTTGTGAAGATGTCACACAGTGACCGCCGCATTGCCCGGGAAAGCGGCATTCTCTACACGCTCGGCATACTGCTTGCCTTTACCGCTATCGGTGCCGCGCTGGTCGGCCTGCGCGCAGCCGGCGACGCCGTGGGCTGGGGCTTCCAGATGCAAAGCCCGATCGTCAACATCAGTCTCGGCGTGTTGATGGTCGCGATCGCGTTGAACCTGTTCGGCGTTTACGAGATTGGCGCCCGGTTGATGGGCGCCGGACAGGGCCTCACAGAAGGTGGCGAGCGCAAGGCATCGTTCTTTACCGGCCTGCTCGCCGTTGTCGTCGCAACGCCCTGCACCGCGCCGTTCATGGCGGGCGCCCTTGGTTACGCGCTGGCTCAGCCTGCAGCCGTCGCTATCGCCGTATTCCTGGCGTTGGGCATCGGACTCGCCTTTCCTTACCTGCTGTTCAGCTTCATTCCTGCACTGGGCAAGATGCTGCCGAAACCGGGCGCCTGGACCGCGCGCCTGCGAATCTTGCTCGGCTTTCCGATGTTGATCACGGCCCTGTGGCTGTTCTGGATTGTCGGCCGGCAACTGGGCGTCACGTCGATGACGATCGCCTTGCTGGGAGCGGTCCTGTTTGCGCTCGCACTCTGGCTTTACGGCCAATCGCAGCTGGTGCTGCGGCGCAGCCCCTGGCTCATAACCAGCGCGGTCGTCATCCTGGGCGCCGGATACACGCTCGCCCAGGTGCCTGCTTCCGATGCCAGCGGTTCCGACTCGAATGCCGCACGGACTCTTGGCGGATTGACGCTCGAACACTTCTCACCGCAGCTCGTTCGCGACTATGTCGACAACGGCCAACCCGTGTTCGTCTACTTCACCGCGGACTGGTGCGTCAGTTGCAAGGTCAATGAGCGCGTCGCACTGGCAACCGACGCGGTCGCGGAGGCCTTCGATGCGCGTGGCATTCGCGTCGTCGAAGGCGACTGGACCAACGAGGACCCGATCATCACCGAGTGGCTGGCGAAATACGACCGCGTGGGCGTGCCGCTCTATCTCTACTTCCCGGCGGGGTCGACGCTGGAGACCGCCACCGTATTGCCCCAGGTCCTGCTGCCCGCGACGGTCGTGGCGGCAATTGAGGAGGCCGACTCAACATCCGCCACCCGGACAGTCGTGGCAGCCGTCAGCCCGCAGGGTGACGAGCCTTACGTCGTACCCGCTGCTGCACCCGACTGGTCTGTTGTCAGCCACTACATCGAGATCGATACAGCCTGGCATGCGCTGGATCTCGAGATTCAGCAGGCAGACATCCCGGCGGAGGAGAAAGCCGCGCGGCTGGAAGACGAGCGCGGCGACCACCCGGACATACAACCGGCCGTTGCCGCGGCGACGGCCATAGTGAATGACGGGCCCGGCAACGAGAGGTTCGAGGATGCGGCGTGGTTCCTGATCGACCACACGTTTGGCTTTGCGGGCGCAGACGTCAATATTCCACGCGGGGCCTATGCCCTGCTCGGGCATGATCCCGCGCGCGAGGACTGGCCGCAGATTCTGCGCCGGCTGGAATTCCTCTTCCTTCCCGGCGCCAATGCCCGGGTTGACGACTTTTTTATTGCTGCAAGGGAGCAACTGGCAGACCCGGTCGCCGCAGCGACGGCACGCTACTACCAGGCGGCGCGCCTGATGCGTCGGGCCAATGACGTGGCAACCGATGCTGGCAATCGCGCCGGCTTTCGCGATGCCGCCATCGAGATTGCCGAAGGCCTGAGCAGCGGTCTCGAGGATGCCGATTTCTGGGTCCCCAGGCAGCCCGACGAAAACGGGGAAACCAAGCCCCTGCCGCGACTCGCCGATGTCGAAGCCGACCTCCTCTACAACCTGCGTTACCTGTCGGTCGGCAGCCCGATACCTGCCGTCGTCGCGCAACGCCTGGACGGCGCTGAGGAGAGCATCAACGATTACAACGGCCGCGCTGTTCTGCTGGACTTCTGGGCGACCTGGTGCGGCCCATGCATCGGCGCATTGCCGAAACTGCGCGAACTGGCCAGTGACGTTCCGTCAGAGTCATTCGAGATTCTTTCGATCAGCGTTGACGAGGACGTTGCCGACGTCCTCGACTTCCAGGACGGGCAGTCCATGCCCTGGGCCAACTGGCACATCGGGCCGGATAGCGAGATTCTCACGGAGTGGGCCATTCGTGGCTATCCTACCTATATACTGATCGATGCCAGCGGCGTGATCGCCGCGCGAACCCAGATTCTGGACGACAAGCTGGTCGATCTGATCAAGTCGGTTGCAGGAAAGTCATGAAGATTCTGCTCGTAGAAGACGATCCGGACCTCGCGGCAATGACCGCGCGAGTGCTGGAGAAACACAACTACGTCGTCGATGTTGCCGAGAACCTGGCAATGGCAAGATCGGCTGTGCAGGACAATGCCTATTCGCTGGTCCTTCTCGACCGTCGCTTGCCGGACGGCGACGGCACGCAATTGATCGAGTTCATGGAACGCAAATCATTACCGACGCGGTTCCTGGTGCTGTCGGCGCTGGGGAAACTCAACCAGCGCGTCGAAGGACTGGAACTCGGCGCCGATGACTACATCGTGAAACCTTTCGAAGAAGACGAACTCATTGCGCGCATTCGCGCGGCAGAACGGCGTCCGTTGCCCGACTTGTCGCGCACCATTGAGGTCGGCAACCTGCACCTGCGCTGCAAAGAGAGAAACTTCTTCGTGTCCGGGGAAATCCTCGTGCTGCCGCGGCGCGAGATGATTGTGCTCGAGTGCCTGATGCTTGGCGCTGGCCGCGTCGTCACTCGAGAGCACCTGGAGGCTGAGATGTATGGATACGACGACGAAATCCAGTCGAATACGCTGGACGCGCATGTGTCGCGGCTGCGCAAACACTTGACGCTGCGCGAGGCCACTGTCCGGATCGATAACATTCGCGGCGTCGGCTACATCATGGTGCCGACCGACTGATGCTCGAGCAGCTTGGCAACCTGCATCGCTCGCTGTTCGGCCAGGTGGCCGCGCTGTCGTCGACGTTTCTTTTGCTGGCCCTCGCCTTGTTTGTGTTCGTGCCATTTCTCGCGCGCCAGGAACTGCATCCGCTGGAGCGCACGCGGGCGCTGGCTGAAACGGCAATCGAGGAGACCATCGCGATCGGCAGCCAGGACGCGCTCACCACGCTTGCAGACTCGCCGGTCATTCGAGAGATTGCGGCGGTAAACCCGGACTTTCGCTACTCGATCCGGATCGGGCAGCAGGAAGTCAGGTTCGGACCGATACCGGAAAAGACGAATGCGCCGCAGACAGCTGTAGCCAGCGCAGCGCCCTCGGTCCCGGTCACACCGTTCGAGCCGGGCCAGACCATACCGGCATGCGAACCTCGCGGCTACTGGGTCAATTCGTTCGACGACAAGGGCGTCCTGGTCGAGGTCGCATACCGACAGTGTGGCGGCAGTACGGTCTACACCGAAGTCGGCGGTATTGCGAACCCCGTGCCACGGTTCACGTCCCTGCTGTCCGTCGAGAACCTCAAATTCATCTGGGAATCAGGCAAGGGCATCGTTATTGCCACGGCCGGGTTCACCATCATCGTGCTACTCGTGTTCCTGTACGCCGCTCGCGCACTGGGCCGGGTGACGCGCGTGGTCGAGACACTCGATGTAGACGACCTCGGCGCCCCGCTGCCAGCAGAAGGCCTGCCACTCGAGATTGTCCCGTTGGTGGAGTCAATCAATTCGCTGATTGGCAAACTGCGGGCATCGCAGGAACAGCAGAGCTTTTTCCTCGCCGCCGCCGCGCATGAGTTGCGCACGCCGATGTCCATCCTGAAGCTGCGGATCAACGAGCTTCCGGATAATGAGACCAAGGAAGAGGTCAAGACTGACATGCGCCGGATCACGGCGCTCGTGGACCAGTTGCTAACGCTCATGGACGTCAACAACTGGGAGACACCGCTTGACCAGGTCGACCTGAACCGGCTGGTCACGCGACTTGTCGAGAAGAAACGTCCGCTGTGCGACAGCAAGTCACTGACCTTCGACGTGCGCACACCTTCGTCACCGGTCAACGTTCGCGGCGACAAGACGCTGGTGGAAATCGCCATCAGCAACCTGATCGACAATGCGATTTCATTTTCCAGTTCCGGCGACCCGATCTGCGTCGAGATCACCCCGAAGGGTCAGGTCATCGTGCAGGACCGGGGGCCCGGCATTCCCCCGGCGTTGCAGGACAAACTCTTCGAACCGTTTGCCAAGAGCCCGCCGAACCGGCGCGGTCACGGCCTTGGGCTGGCGATCGTGAGCGCTGTGGCGGCGCGGCACGGTGGCCGGGTTGAGGTCGCCAATCAGGCTGATGGCGGCGCCAGCTTCACTCTGTCCCTGGTGAGCAGCGGCGCATAATGCTCCCGCAATAGTCCTCTGCCCTAATTGACCGCAGTTACTCCACTGAGGTCGAAAAATGACTTTTTCAATTCGCAAGCTGATCCTTGTCAGCGCTTTAGTCCTGGCGGCATACACACCGATTCAGGCCAGCGCCGCGGACGGCGTATCCATGTCCGTCGATATTCCCTACGAGTCCTTCACGCTCGACAACGGGCTCACGGTCCTCGTGCATACCGACCGATCCACGCCGACCGTGTTTGTCGGTCTCTGGTACGGCGTCGGCTCCAAGGATGAGCCGGCCGGCAAGACCGGATTCGCACACCTGTTCGAACACCTGATGTTCCAGGGGACCGCGAACAGGGATGGCGAGTACTTCTCGCCCTTCCAGGACGCCGGCGCCACGGGCATGAACGGTACCACGGCAGAGGACCGCACCAACTACTTCGCAACGGTTCCAAGTGGCGCGCTGGACATGGCGCTGTGGATGGAAAGCGACCGCATGACGTACCTGCTCGAAGCAGTGACGCAGGAGGCGCTCGATGAACAACGCGGTGTCGTAAAGAATGAGAAACGACAGCGCGAAAACCAGCCGTATGCGCCGATGGCAGAGCGCATCCGCAATGCCATCTACCCGGTGGATCATCCCTACCGTCACTCGGTCATCGGTTCGATGGAGGATCTGGACGCGGCATCGGTCGAAGACGTCCATGCCTGGTTCCGCAAATACTACGGCGCGTCCAATGTCGTCCTGGTACTGGCCGGCGATGTCGACGTCGAAACGGCCCGGGAGAAGGTCACGCACTATTTCGCTGAAGCGCCAGCTGGTGTGCCACTCACGAAGATGACGGAATGGGTGCCTGAGCTTGATGCCGTCCGCAAGGAAGTCATGACGGACAACGTCGGGCAGACGCGCATGACCCGTGTATGGCCTGTCCCCGGTCTCAACAGCCCGGACTCGACACGGCTGTACCTGATCGCCCAGTCGCTTGCCGGCAACAAAAACGCGCCACTCCGAAAGAAGCTGATCGATGAGCTGCAGCTCGCCACCAATGTTTCGGTATCGAGTATCGGACGACTTTTATCTGGCGAGTTTCATATCACGGTCGATCTCAAGCCGGGCGTTCAGCCCGCGCAGGTCGATCCGGCGATTGACGAGGTCCTCAGCAACTACTTTGCCGATGGCCCGGACGCCGAGATTGTCGCCAACACCCGGCTCGGTATTACGATGTCGCTGTTTAAGGCATTGGAGTCACGTCATTCAGTCGGCCAGTTCCTTGCGGAAGGCCAACTCTACTCGGGGAACCCGCTGTACATAAATGAACAGCTTGCCCGAATCGAGTCCGCCGACGTCGATGATCTCCGCGACGCGGCCAACCGTTGGCTGCGACGCCCGCACTACGAGTTAAGTGTGGTGCCGTTTCCCCGTTTGACCAGCAGCGAGCCGCTTGCTGACCGAACCTCGATCCCGCCGGTTACCGCGAAGTCGGGTATCCAGTTTCCCGAGATCGAAGAAACCGTACTCGACAACGGTATGCGGCTGGTTGTCGCTCGTCGCGGCAGTACGCCATTGATCGACGTTTCGGTACGAGTCGACGCCGGCAGGGCGTCAGCGCCGTCGGCGTTGCCCGCTTTGTCCGATATGGCATTCGCGTTGCTCGGCAAGGGAACCCGTAAACTCGACGCTGAACAACTGGCGGAACAACGCGACCGTATCGGCATGAGCGGCCAGTTCCAGTCCGGCATCGAAGATTCGAGTTACCAGTTCTCGATCCTGAAACCTCACCTGGAGACATCGCTTGACCTGGTTGCCGAGATGCTTCGTTACCCCAGTTTTCCCGAGGAAGAGCTCGCAAAGCTGAAGCAATCGTTTTCGGCTGGCCTGGCGAATCTTGAACGGGCACCGTCCGGCGCTGCACGTACACTCCTCAATCGTTCGATTTTCGGGGCCGATAACCCGCTGGGCAGAACCATTACGCAAGACAATCTCAGCGCTATCGATCGCGAGACGATTGTGGAGTTTCATGCTAATGAAGTCGCGCCGGACCGCGTGACCGTCTACATGATCGGCAACATCACCATGGACGAGGCCAGGCAGCACGTGAAGTCTGCATTTTCGCGTTGGTCTGCGAGTGTCGGCGCAAGTTCCGCAGCAATCGGACCCGCACCTGCAGCGACGCCGAAAGTTATCCTGGTTGATCAGAAGGGCGCCATGTCGTCGACGATTATGGCCGGGCACGCACTGCCCCGGTTCGACCCTGCAACCTTCACGGACCTGTCCGTCCTGAATGCAATCGTCGGCGGTTCGTTCGAGTCTCGCCTGAATATGAACCTGCGCGAAGACAAGGGCTGGTCGTACGGATACCGCTCGGGAATATCGGTCAACACCAGCGGCGACATGATCTTCGCCACGAGCGGCCAGGTGCAGACGGACAAGACGGCTGAAAGCATGCAGGAGATCCTGCGAGAACTGACTGCGTTTGGAACGTCGGCACTCCCGACGGCCAACGAAGTTCAACGCACGAAACTCAACCGCAGCCGTTCGTTGCCGGGCTCCTTCTCAACCAACGGTGGATTCCTTTCGAGCATCATCTCGTCCGACCGACAGGGACTGGCCTTCGACTATGCCGAGGGCGAAGCAGACCGCCTGGAGGCGATTGCTCCAGACCAGCTCACCAGCCGGACCGACGAGTTAATCCGACCCAGCGACCTCACGTGGGTCGTTGTCGGCGACCTGGCGGTTATCGAGGAGCCTGTCAGAGCGCTGGGTCTTGGCGAGGTTGAGGTCTGGAACGGGTTCGGCGAACGCCTGCGCTAAGCAATCTTCCCTTATGCTGATCTGCACCTGATCATGCATTCGCTTCGGGGCCCGCAAGGGCCCCTTTTTTTGTGCCAAACTCCCGTTCCCACGGTTCGAGATAACAAGTCATGCTGAGGCAACCTGAGGACCCGAGAATGTTGCGCATTCGAAAAAGGAGACAGACCGATGAGTAACGTTTCTCGCCGCCACATGCTGCGCCTGTCCGGCAGTGTACTTCTCTCGATCGCCGCCAGTGGCTCACTTGTTCGAACGGCGTTGGCCGGGGAGTCGGATGCGGTTAGTTGGGAGCGATTTCTTGAACTCTGCCATGAGCTGGCAAGCATCCAGCAGAATCCCGACTGGGACCAGGCAAGGTACACGAATGACATGCAGCGACTTGTGCGCCGGCTCAGGCTCGATGACCCGCACATCGGCAAGTTCATTGCGAACTACCATGACAAGACCGAGGACTTTCCGGAGATTCGGTCGATGTACTACAAGCAGGACTTCATGGTTGCGATGCTGGAGTTTGAAGAAGGAGAAGTGATTCCGCTACACGATCACCCGGACATGACCGGGGTCATCTTCTGTACCGAAGGACACACTGAAATCGATCACTTCGATCGGCTCGCAGATGCGGCCGCGAACGGCAATCCGCTGCTGCAGAGAGGACCGAGCATAGTCATGACCGCGGGCAATACCGCGGCGCTGACTGCAAACAGGAACAACATCCATGGGCTGCGCGCGAGGCATTTCACGCGGATGATCGACGTATTCACGCCGCCCTACGATCAGGACAGGGTAGAGCGATCGCGTTACTACACGCTGGATGATTCAGCGCCTGGTGGCGAGGCTGGCGTGTTTGAGGCGGAAGAGTCACGAAACATGCTCTAAAGCGCTTCAGCGTTTCAGTGCTGCGATGATTTAGCCCGTGGCGTGCGAATCCCTATTTATCGGAGAATCTCGCGAATTTCGTAAGCTTGTCTATCTCGTCCGGCGCATTACGATAAGGGTGCCATGCGCGATGCCTTCATCCTCCTCTTCCACTTATTCGTCACTATCGCCCGAGTGATACGCCCGGTTTGTTACACCGAGGTCAATCGGCACGCCGATCAACGCAATGTCGAGCCAGCCCAGGCGCAGCGCCATTGGCGCCCACATGAAATTCGGTATTTCGGTAAATCGCGGCTGGTGCCGCCGGATCTGGATTCTGCCCCAGATCTGTTCTCGTCAACTCTGCAGCCAGCCTAGCCGCAGGCTAGTCGATGCGCCGCGCTGTCATTTGCCAGTTGCCCGGATTGAGAATGACCGACTCGACTTCATTTCCGTCCCATGCAAACCGCAAGTAGTCACTGGCTGGCTCGTCGATCAGAAACGTGTTCGGACCGGCCGGCTGCAACGTTATCGGGCGGTCAGGGGCGAAGTAATGATTGGACTGCCCGTTGTAGCTGGCGACCAGACCGCGCATGCCGGCCGTGATCACCAGTTGATCCCCGGGTGCGAACTCGTAGGTTCCCTCAAATCGGGCAAGATCGGCTGCAGGCAATTCTTCCGAGAGTTCCGGCAGTGCTTCGCGCTCGGGGACACTGGCTAGGACCGCATCCCAGGCAACATCAGCGGCAATAGCCGCAAGATCGACGGTCGACAGGTTCGGATTCTCGACGGCACCCGTGGTGACCGCATACAGGGTGTCACCGTCTCCCTCGGTTCCGAACGGCTGGATTGCACGTGCCATCGACGTATGAACGTGGGTCGCCAGGCGTTGTAATGCCCAGTGTTCGAGCTTCTGGTTCGTGACCACCAGGGTCACCGTCGTCGCCTGCGTCGGACCCGGGCGTCTCTCCTCCACGACCGCCGATGACGATTCGATCGCCTCGTATTTCCTCTTCAGCAAATCGGCGATGTAGCCGCAATCATTCACATCAGGCCTATCGCTGCATCGCACGATGCGACCGTCACGATCGACTATCGAGCCATAGGCATTGACGACCGTGAATACGGCAATTTTCGTCTCACCGACCTGCCGGAACGCACCGCCCTGTCCTGAGTGCATGCGGGTATCGCGGTCGGGCAATGAGCCTACATAGGCTCCCTGCATGGCCAGGCGTCCGGCACCGCGAGCGCCCAGCGGAAATCTTCCGGGGACGGCCGCGTTCAGTGCCGCCCGACCAAGCTCGTAATCAGGCGTGATGGCATTGAAGCGGCGCCCGCCGAGATCCCAGATGATCGCAGACACTACGCCAGCCGTGTCGTACCACTCGTTGGAGCTCCCGGTGGCGTCCTTGATGGCGTCGGCAACGCCGGTTCCTGCAGCCAGCCCGTACCACGAACCACCTGCCAAAGTGACAGCCTTCATGAAGGACTCGCCCGAGCCCTTGCGAACCGAGTCCGTGTTCATCGTGCCGGGCGCACCGCCGATAATGTCGACGGCCGTCAAAGACGGCATCGGGAAATAGAACACCGTCGCGCCGGTCGGGCCTTCGTCGTACTCGGCAATACCAATCTGCATGCCCGGAAATTCGAACTCGAGCACCGGCCCGTCAAAGTCCGTTCTAGGAACGAGCGAGGACTGATCGGCGATCACCGATTGCGTCAATAGCAGCGCCGAAAACAGAAATCCTATTGAACGACTACGCATCTGACTACTCCGAATCAGCACGGCGCGCCGGTGCGATGACGACGGCCAGCGCCGCCGCGAAACCGAACGTTGCGGCGATCAACAGTCGTCCATAGCTGCCGTCATCGATCAGGAAGGTGGCTACGAGCGGTCCCGTTGCAAGGCCAAACTTGGATGCGGTGCCCGCAAGCGCCGTCAGCTGTCCGGTCGAATCGTAGTGTGCCGAGATGCCGAACAAATAGGCGAGCGAAAACGACCACGCAAAGTTGATCATCGCGCCGCCGATCGTGTAGCCGGGCAGCGCTTCGGCCTGGTGGACAAACAGCACGCCGGCGATTGTCATGACAATGCCTACCACCAGCGGAATCGTTTTGCCGATGGCTTTGCCGAGGACGATGGGCACAAACGCACCCGCAATACCGGCCCAGGTCGCGACCGCAACGGCACCGGACACGGCCGTCTCCTTGAACTGAAGCGCGGCACCAACGCGCTCAATAAACGCCCACATGCCATTGCCGGACATCTGGTAAAGGAAAATCGCGGCGAGTCCGAGCAAAGTGAACAATGTCAGCGGCGGGAGTTGCGAGCCCCGCGAGTGCTCCGTTTCCTCAGCGGAGTAATCGCTCAGGAACGGCAGAACAGCCAGGCCAACCAGAATCAATAGGGCCAGCATCACGAAGATCCCCGTGACCCCAATGTAGGGAATGACCAGCGGCCGAAGCAGAATCAATAATCCACCCAGACCGAACTGCAACAGGAACAACGTGCCGAAACCACGATCCGGATGCGCGGTCCGCGCGAGAATAGCCAGTCCGAAACCCACGGAACAGCCACCCACGAGCCCGGAGAAAAAGCGCACACCGGCCATGAGCGTCGGCGAACTGATCTGGGTGCTGCAAAGCTCCAGGGCGGTCATCAGGACAAACATCCATCCGACCGCTTTCTTCCAGCCCCAGCGCCGCACCAGCGCTACAGCGAGAAGCGCGCCGGTCATGCTGCCGTACGCGTTCGCCGACGACGCATAGCCCGCCTGCTGGTCGCTGAACCCAAGCCCGTCGACCAGGGCCGTGACAATCCCGGGCAGTGCAGTTATATAGAAGATGCCGGCTGACGCGATATACGCGATCAAGACATACGAAAAGACGTTTTCCGCCGGCAGGTGGTACTTGCTAAGCATTCTGGAAGCTCCCCTATTACGCGTTGCTTACATGAATCGGCGGTATACGACCTGCCCACGGCAACGCCTTCTCGAGATCCGCCGCCAGCCTAAGAAGCTTTGCCTCTTCGCTGTGTGCAGAGCCGAGCTGGATACCAATCGGTAATGCGTCGTGCGTCTCTGCCAGTGGTAATGATATTGCAGGGAAGCCCGTCACATTGTAGGGAATTGCAAACTGGACCGGACGCTCGGTCAGACGAATGTACTCTTCACCGGTCATGCCTTCGAGGTACTGCCCATATTTACCCCAAGGCTCGCTGGGTTGCGCCGTTGCCGGCGTTAGCCAGACATCGTATTGCGTGAAAAACCGTCCGAACTCGCGCCGTACCTGATTGAAATAGTCCAAAGCGTCAAACAACTTGATATGTGGTGTTTTCTTTGCCGATTCGACCACAGCCAGTGTCATAGGCTCGAGCGTCGAAGAACACAGCGATCGCCCCATATCAACAGCATAGGACTCGAACATCTCACTGTAGCCGACGAACCAGGCAATGGTGAAGGCCTCGATGACCAGGTCAAAATCGTAAGCTGGTGCTGCTTCCTCAACCGAGTGGCCCATGGATTGCAGGGTCGCCGCCACAGAGTGCACGGCTTTCGCGGTATCAGGGTTTACCGGCTGATCAGGCATTAGCGCTTCGCAGGAGTAGCCGATTCGCAGTTTCTGCGCCCCACCGCGAACAGCGATGTCGAGGAACGGTTGATCCGGCTGGCGGATGACGAACGGGTCCCCGGGTTGTGGAATTGACAGGCAATCGAGTGCCAGCGCCGCATCGCGAACCGTTCGGGTTTGTACCAGGCTGGTGACCATCCCCCAGGCCCCCTCACCTATATCGGGCCCGTAGGAGATGCGTCCCCGCGATGGCTTGAGCCCAACACCGCCGCAATAGCTTGCCGGGATGCGAATCGAACCACCAATATCCGAGCCGTGCGCCATCGGCACTATTCCGGCGCTGACTGCCGCCTGTGAGCCACCGCTCGAACCTCCGGCGGAAAAGCCTTGCCGCCACGGATTTGACGCATTGCCGTGGAATACTCCTTCCGTCGTGCCAGCAATACAAAATTCGGGCACGTTAGTCCGGCCAAGCGGATTCAAACCACTGGCCTTGATCATCTTCATGAAGTTGGTGTCGTTCGGCGCCTTGCGACCGGCGAGCAATCGGCTGCCCATTTCGTAGAGGCGGCCTGCTTCCTGCAGCCCGGCGTCCTTCATCAGGAAAGGCACGCCTCGAAACGGACCACTCCCCAGTGTCGATTCGTCGAGTTCGCCGATACGGTCCTGGTAAGTTTCTATGACCGCGTTCAATGCCGGATTGACCGCCTCGATCGCTGCCAATGCCGTCAGCGCCAACTCGCGTGGCGTTACTTCGCCGCTCGCAACGAGCCCGGCCAGGGCGATTGCGTCGTTACTCGCGTACTCGTCGAGCCTCATAACCCTTCCGTTGCGCAATACTGACCGGGGCACGGTCAACCATGCCCGGCACCTTGGTGGATCGAATAATAAGATGTGCGCCACCACCAGTATGATGGTGGCGCACTCTGACTACATCAGAAGTTGTAGCTAGCCGTGATGCCGAACGAAATCGGGCGTGCCGCGGAAACCGCCGAACGAGCGTTCGTCGCCGTAAAAATGGCGTTCTTCTCATTAAGCATGTTTCTCAGGTGCGCCGTTACCGTCCAGTTGTCGGTCAATACACCTACGGAGCCGTTGAAGAGGGAGTATGACGGCAGGTCAAACGCCGCGCCGCCTGTGCTCAGATCGTTCTTGCGATCACCCATGTACACACCGTCAAGACGATAGCTGACGTCCCAACCGTTGCTAAGCGGCTTGATATAGCTGAGCGTCAGGTTGGCCTGGTGTTCCGCGATACCCGGCAGGCGTTCGCCGGCGAAGCCGGCAATCGATCCCGCAACGAAGTCTTTGGTGATCTGTGCATCGGTGTAGTTATAACCGAACATCACGTACAGGTTTTCGGTCAGGTTGCCATCAATTGCCAATTCAAGTCCTTTTGACTCGGCTTCGTCACCGTTCTTAACGGCTGGCAATGCTGCCGCGGTGAGGAACATATCCAGCTGCGGGTTCTTCCAGTCGATCTGGTAGTACGCGGCCGTATAGTTCATGCCCGATTCGCCAAAGCTCCCTTTGACGCCAACCTCGATGTTCTGTGACTCGTCAGACTCGAACGGGATGTCTTCCTGTACGATACCGAAAGCGCCCACCGGCAACGCATTCGAGCCACCATGCCTGAAGCCTTCCGACCAGGTCACGTAGACATTTGTCGAGTCATTGATCTCATAAGATGTATTGACCTTGAAAATCTGGTCGTCGAACGAGTTCGCTGTCGCCCAGTTATCTACGCCACGAACACTGCCCGATGGCGAGCAGAAGATGCCGCAGTTTGTAAACTCCTGGCGCAAATTGTGCTTGTAGTCCTGGTCGAACGCGCGCGCACCGAAGGTAATCTGCCACTGGTCTGTCGCATGGAATGTAAGCTCACCGTAGATCGCCTTGTCCGTAAACTGAACGTTTCGCTGGTTGAAGAACTGGTAGTCCTCGTCCGCCGGGTTCGCGATGGCACCAGCGAGCCAGAAGTCATAGAACGACAGACCAAGCCCCCCGGGAATTCCAATCGTTCCCGCAACTGCTGCGTCTGAGCCCGGAGTGTTCGCCCAATCGGCATAACCGTAAACGGTTTGCGCGAGAATCAGATCCGCATCCTGGTCGTTGTAAAATCCGCCGATCATCCAGTCTACGCTGCCCTCGGAATTGGACACGAGGCGCAACTCCTGCGTGACGTCTTTGCGTTTGGCCGGTTCGGAACCAGTGAAAACACCGCGCGGGTAGCAGCCGTAGATGTAGCAGGGGCCGATATCTGCGTCCAGCGATTCGACGAGAAAGGACAAGTCGCGCGTGGTCTCGATGTCGGATTCCGACTGAGACGTGCTCGAAACCAGCGTCGCGAAACCAAGGTCAGCTTCGATTTCGAGGCTCAATACATCGACGTCCTGCTCAAATTCGTCGACGGAGGCATACTCAAGCGAGTAGGCGTCGCCACCCATGTCACGGAATGCGTTGCCTTCTGCATCAATCGTCTGATGATGCCAAGTCAACTTCGCTTCGACCGATTCGCTGATATCCCACAGTGCGGCAAAACGCACCGACCAGGACTCAGACGTGTCGTGGTCGCTGATGTCGGTCGTTGCATATGGACTATTGATGACGTCACTGGGATCGTCGAGTACCGGTATGCCGGCGCTGTCGCGCACCGCAAGCCCGGTAACGTCAATCAGGCCAGCGGTATTGTCGTAACCGCCGGAAAAACGCACACCAAAGTTATCTGACATTGGAATGTTGACCGTGCCACGCAGGCCATAACTGAGATCGCCAGCCCCGTCATCGGAACGAATGCTGGCTTGAACGGCCCCGGACGTGGCCTCGAGATCGGGCTCATTATGAATGAAGCGTATCGTGCCGGCGAGCGAACCGGATCCGTACAACGTACCTTGCGGTCCGCGCAGGACTTCTACGCGATTTACGTCGAGCAACTGCAGGTTCATGAATACTGGCGTTTCGTCCATGTAGGTTGAAACCGACGGAACCGTCAGATTCGCGAAAGCCGAACTGTTCACCAATGCCTGCGCATTCAGCCCGCGCAGCACGATCGTGCTGTTCTGCGAATTAGCCCTTGCACCCATATCGGCATGCACGGCACCAGGCACTGCCTTCATCAGGTCCGCAAGGTTGCCAATACCGGCCTCATTCAGCGATTCGCCCGAAATGGCTGTGATGTTGTACGGCACGTCCTGGACACTTTCGGCTCGGCGCGTAGCCGTAACCATGATTTCTTCCATTTCCTGTGCCAAAACGGAAACCGGCGAATGGGCCGCTACAACGCCGGCAACCGCAGCCGCAACCATTGTTTTGCTATAGGTCGCGGACCTGGATTTGTCTTTCATGATGCTCCCCCAAGGAATAACTGGATCAAAATGAACGGCCGCATCCACCCCTTAGATGTGCCGCAAAAATCTCGAAAACCATTCTGCCAATGGTGTCCGACGGCAATGTTTCGCAGAGCGGCTACTTACATCTGCTTCGGCAGATGTATACTCGGAGCCCCTTTGAATCCTGACTATTTCCACGATGACCAAGCACATCAGCCAGATTCTTGGCGGCCTTTCCGACATCGACGTCCGTCAACTCAGAATTTTCGCGACAATCGTTGAATCGGGTGGCATCTCCCTGGCAGAGGGCCGCCTGGACATGGCCAACAATACGATCAGCACGCATCTGTCAAAACTGGAACAGCGGCTCGATATGCGCCTGTGCCACCGTGGGCGTGCCGGATTCGCATTGACTGACGAAGGCGAGAAGGTCTACCGGGCGGCGCAAAAAATCTTCGATTCGATGGACTCGTTTCGCGAACAGATGCAGCAGATGCACGCGGGTCTGGCCGGCGAGATCACGCTGGTTGCGCCGGACGTCATGCTCGAATACATGCGTGACGTACTCGTCCCGGTTTTTCATCGGTTTCAGGAAGAGGCGCCCGAGGTCTGTATTAATATCAAGACGGCGGAGCCCGGCGATATTTGCGGCCTGATCCGCGACGGCAGTATGGACATCGCCTTTCACAGTTCGGCCGGCGCACAGTCAGGACTCAAGACTTACAAGGTGGGGTTCGAGTATGTGGATCTTTACTGCGGCCCGCGAAACCCGCTGTTCGGAAAGTCGCCGCAAGATGTCGACTCGCAGAGCCTTGCGGATTTCAAGTTGATGCGCGGATACGGATTCTACGTACCGCACAACATCGTCGAGAAACTCAAGTTCTCCCAGGTATTTGTCAATTCGTCGCTGCAGGACGGCAAATTGCTGCTGCTGCAGGCCAGTGACTACCTGGGATTCATGTCGGAGCCCTATGCCAGCAGGTGGGTCAGGAAGAACGTGCTTTGGCCCGTGAACTCGGCAGAATTCAGGTACAAGAGTGATCTCGTCGCCTACGTCTCCCCGAATAACAACAACGAAGCGGTTTGGACGCTGACGAAAATTCTGGAAGAAGAACTGGGCGCTGCCGCGACAAAATAATGAGCCCTGCCGTCTTACCCCGGCCAGGTCAGCACGCCCGCCTTGTTCAGTTGATCGTATAACGGTCCCAAATGACTTTCGTATCGCCTCCATTTTTGCACCGATGATGAATACACTCCCTGACGTACCTGCGACGCGCTCGCCGTAGTAACGGAACCCCGATTCTTGTCGAGTTCCAGACATTCGGACTCAAATTCGAGATTCAGGTAGTCAAACACGCGTCGAGTTTCAGCCTCGGTATCGGCGACAAGGTCTTCGTATGCAATCGTATGCATCGCCGTACTGACCATGTCGTTCCAGTGCGCCATGAGCTTGCGATAGGCAATGTAGTACCGCGCGATTTCGTCCAGATCGTAGGAAAAAGGGTATGCCTTCGCGAACAACATGCGAAACACGGCAAAGCACGTGTCCATGGGGTCCCGAACCACGTGAATGATTTTAGCGTTCGGCAACGCGCGGCGAATCAACCCGACATAGAGGAAGTTGAACGGCAGTTTATCGATGACGGCGGCGTCACCCTGGCGAAACGCGCGCGTCATCTCCGCATAGCGTTTTCCCATGCTTTTAAAATCCGCCTGCAATGATGCTTTCACGATGCCATGTTGTTTCAGATAGTCGGCACCCGACCCGGCTAGCGTTGCTCGCGTCAACGCGGTGGAGAACTCGGTCCGCTCTCCGGCGGTCACGACCGACGAGTGACTACTGAGTATGCGCTCCAGCAATGTCGTACCGGTCCTTGGCATCCCGAGAATGAAAACCGGGTTCGCTTCGTCGAAACCCGCCGTGTCCCGATTCAGGAATTCCGCATCGTAGCAATGTGCTATCTGCGCAAAGATGCGTTCGTCGTTGTCGATGGAGTAATCAAAAGAGTCGCGCCGCGACCGGGCGCCCATCGCAAAGTACTCGAAGGCGTCATCAAACCGACCAAGATCGTCGAACTCTTTCGCAATCGCGTACTGCAAGAATGCGCGAGACTTACCCGCAGGCACCCCTCGCTCGAGTCGCGCCCTGATTTCGGCCAGATGATTCGACGTTTCGCTCGCTTTCCGCAAGTCTGATCGCAGGAAGTACGCTTCGAAGTTTGTATCGTCCAGGCTGATCGCCTTGTCTATCGCCCGCTCGGCGTCCGCTGCGTTGCCAAGAAAGCGGTGCGTTGCCGACAGGTTGTACCAGCCCACCGCGTTTGCCGGCGCAATCTTTACGGCTTTCAGGAACAGTCCAAGCGCCAACTCGTGCCGGTCCAACATCGAATAGTGCTGGCCACAATTGAGGATCGTATCGACGTCCGTCGGCGCCGAATCAACCGCTCTTTTCAAGTGTTTAGCGGCCCTGTCGCGATCGAACTCGCCGAACGCGGCCCGCGCCTTCGCGATCAGGTCAGCTGCTTTGGCCTTTTTCGCCTGTGTGGTTTTCGCCGACAAAACGTGCCTCGTCTGAAAATCGGGCACAGTGTACTCATTTCGAGAAGACGGACCTACCTGCTTACGTGAATTGGCGGAATCCGGTCCGCCCAGGGAATTTCGCGTTCGAGGTCATCCGCCAAACGTATCAGTTAGTACCCCACCAACGGTCCAGACCCAGGGGTTCACTCCAATCCCGGGTCAATATTGGGTGCAAATCAACACGCATCAACGTATAAGCGACCCAAAAGGATACTGGCGTTCGCCCGAACCGCACTCGAATTGCTTGATTCCTTCGTAACTAAGAGAAATTGCTCGACTTCTCTCGATACGAATCTCGGATCAACTTCTCGGGGAAGTGCAAATATAGCCTCTTCGTCGTCTGCATGATAATCCGCTAAGAATCTATAGGCTCGTCGTCGTGACCCAGCATCAATTGCATATACCAACGAACCGATCACCGTCTTCAAGTCGTCGCTGGATTCGTAGTCCGCCAGAAATCGATTCAAATTGCCGAGCCTATTAGGCCGCGATTTTACGTGCATCTACTCAACCTAAGTGCTAGACGACTCGGCGCAAGACTAAATGTCGACGGCCAAATTCACAAAATCTAGCAACCGTCTGGAACGTATTGGCCAGTAAAACAACATACGCCGAAACCAAGAACGGGCAGGACGGGGCAATCAGTATCGCCACCAGGGCACCGCGTTTCTCCTTCTTCGCAGTCCGGATCATTGTAGTCGCAGCAGCCGACCTCGTTTGGCCCACAGCTGAACAACCAACCACCATCAATCTCGACCAATTCCCGTTGTTCATTGAGTTCCTTCAATAGCTCTTGTCGTCGTTTGTCGTATTTTCTTTTATTGATCATTTCCCACCTCACTTTATTTGCCTCCGACCCTATTGAACCGATCTTATTTTCGTTGTTAGTCCGTAAACCACATTTATAATTGCGAAAAAGGCGATAAATTGTCGCCGAACAAGATTAAAAGCCAAGTAGCGAAGAAAGTGTGAAATTCAGAGTTGCAAGAATGCGGTTGAACATGCTGTGACAACTGAACTACTGTATCTTCAGGGTCAAATTTTTCAGAGGACAGTATCGGCATATGAGGTCGAATGTATTGAAGAGGCTTGCGAAACTTTTACTCGGACTACTCGTCGTAGCGCTTGTTCTTGTCACTATAATCACCACTTCGTTTGTCGGTCGACTGCCCGAATCACCTAAGCGCTCTAATCCGTCAATTGTGCTATTGGTCAATGGCTCGGAATCGGAGTCGAATCCGGTATCGGAGACGGCGGAAATGGGCCGTGAAATAGATGCCGAATCGGGATCGCTTGGTTTCTTTAGGAGCGATATTCGCTGGAGGTCTCGGCCGAAGTTTAAGTTCGGAGATTTACCGGGTGACTACGACTCCTTACGCTCGTTAGCACTTGGTGGCGACGGTGACGCGGCTTGGATGCTTTACCAACAGTTCGGCGGATGTCTAAGGGCGCCGCCAATCATGACTGAAGAAGATGTGGAAACTGCCATTTCCGATATCCGGCAGACACACCGAATTCCGAAATACGATGCAGGTGAGCTAGTTGGATACGAGACCATTGACGGCAGCAATCCGAATGCCCTGGTTGATAGGCTTCAGTCGTTTAGGCGATCATTGGCACTTTGCAACGACATTGAGATGGAGCAACGCCATGAAGCCGAAGGATGGCTAGCATACGCTGCGGAAAACAGTGACTTTGAACAAGCTAAGATTGTGTACGCGCGTTCGCTGAACTCCGCCGAAGGTGAGCGCATACTGCTGGACATGTGGGATGACGGCGATCCGAGGGTACTAAAGGACTTGATAAGAATATCGGAAGCGCGACATGCTAGCGGAGCAGATCCTCAGGGACATGTTCGTGCCGAAGCATTTTATCTGGTACGCATGAAGGTGGCGATGGAGTACTTCGACTACCAAGGCTATCCAGGCAGCATAATTGTTGCTGGGCTAATGGCTACAGACAACAGAGATTCGGAGTTGTTGCACGAACACGAAAGGAATGAGGCCGAAAGGCTTGCAAACAAAATCCTGGGGGAAAATGAAAACTGCTGTTTGATTCTTGAGTGAAATAGCTCAATTAGTTGCGGCCCGATTTGGCACACGCACGACCATCAGAACCGATAACCCTCGCTTTGATCAAGCAAGGTGTCAGATCAAGTCGAAACTATTTCAAATCAAGCGTGGTGAACCACCCCGGGTTTGCCGGAGACCTTTTATGTTGAGATGGAGGTCCCAGAGTTTTGTGGACACCGAACTCAACGCCCCATAATCGTAGCCTCGAACTCCTGAGGACTTACACCGCCAAGATGCTGAAGTCTTCGTTTTCGATTGTAAAACGATTCTATGTAATCTGAGATGTCATTTGTCGCGAGTTCGTGATTTCTGTAGATACGCTTCTTGATGCGTTCCTTCTTCAGGGTACAAAAAAAACGATTCAGCGACCGCATTGTCCCAGCAATTTCCTCGCCGGCTCATACTGGGTTGCAAATTGTTGGTGAGACAAAACCGTCGCCAGTCGTCGCTGCCATATTGGCTTCCTTGATCCGAGTGAATGATCGTTTCCTTCGGGCGGCGCTCCTTCTCCTTCACGGCTATCATGACCGCGTCCAGGACAAGATCGCGGTGCATTGTCGAGCGCGTCGCCCAGCCGACGATCCTCCTGGAGAACAAATCCATGACGATCGCCAAGTAGAGCCATCCTTCCCATGTACGGATGTATGTAATGTCTGAGACCCAGATTCGATTGGGCCTAGAGACTTCAAACTTGCGCTTCACAAGATCCGGAATGAGCTCGAACGGCTTACCTGCGACATAGCGCCGAGTTCGATACCTAGCTTTCGCACGAATATTGTTCTCACGCATCAGCCGTGCGACGCGGTGTTTGCTACAAGTCTCCCCAGCTTCGCGTAGATCCAGAAAGACTCGAGGCGCGCCATAGATGCCTTGGCTTGCTGCAAATGAGGCACGAATCAACCTCAGAAGGCGCTTGTCTTCAATTGCGCGGTCGGACTCTGGCTTCTTGAGCCACTCGTAGCAACCACTACGTGCGTTACGTAGTCCTCGCTGACGCCTCGGGCCTTGTACTCCTCTATAAAGGCATCTGCCAGAGCATCCCATCGTCTCATCGCTTGTCTCCTCAAATCTCAGCGAGCCGAAGCTCGTCAAAACCTGACAGAACTAAACAATATGATGTCCGATATGACACTAACGGGCCGACGTAGGAGCCCATTATTGAACTAAAGAATGTAAGTGGCAATCTTGAACCGAATCCGACAGCTGCGGGCTGGAATCGACAACATATCCCAGGCGCAGCTCGCAAGAGAGATCGGGGTCAGCAGGCAAACGGTGAACGCCATTGAGCGCGGTCAGCGTTTGCCGACCCTGGAAGTCGCGCACCGAATCGCTGATGCGCTGGAATGCGACCTGGACGATGTGTTCCGCTACGAATCCGAGTTCCCGGCAATGGACAGTGAAGGTGGCGATGGCCCGATATCGTTCGTCATTTGCCTGGACCTTGATCCTGAATGGTGGAAGTCGGAGGACGTTAGCCGCGTCACTACCAGGGCGTAGCGCTGTAGTGACGTGCGGCCCGAGCCCAGAAACCGTGCAGGCTGCAGAGCCGATTTCCCAATGCAGCACGAATGACGACGTCGTATTCTGCCTCCATCGTATTTAGGCGGAGCCACACCGCAACTTGTGGCAACCGTACTGATAGGGCTTGTGATCAGTACCGAAGATTTATCTTCGACAGCCCATCTTCCCCACCGCCGACATTTGTCGGCATCTTCTATCCCGCAGCTCATTGCCCTGCACATTTCTAATAAGGAGGACTTTGTCATTGGCAATCTTTCATCTTCGCTCTCGTTCGAGAGCTCAGCTGGTCCACACCGGACCCATCTGAATCCTCAGAGAACCCGGTGTTGCCTGCGACCAGGCACATTCAGGTCGATAGGGAGTGGTGTCCCTTGGTCCATCGCCATCTCAATGTAATTGAGTGGGCTTGTCCGACTACGGTTGGCAAGTGATCAGAAACACTCACCTGAGTTTATAGATGAGAACTTATTAAGAGATTGATTCCAACACCATGCGAGACCTGAACTACCAGCTGAAACAGCTATGCAAGAACAATCGGGACGGCAGTATCGGTACCCAGGTACAGCGCGAGCGCCAGCTCACGCTGATCGCTAACCAGCTCCATGAGCTGGGATACCGAAAGATGCTGGCCCGATCGTTGAAGCCCAAACACATAGAAGCCTTAACCAAGCACTGGCTAGAGACAGAGGTCGCACCAGGAACGATGAAGAATCGTATGTCAGCGATTCGCTGGTGGGCCGCCAAGGTGAATAAACAGAACGTGGTTGCCCGTTCCAACGATCACTATGGGTTACCGCGCCGGCAGTATGCGAACGGCGCCAACCGTGCCAAGGCAATTGACGAGGAAGTCCTCACGAAGATCACGAACCCTTACGTCAGGATGAGCCTCGAGCTCCAGGCCGCATTCGGACTGAGGCGAGAGGAAGCGATCAAGATCCAACCTCACCTCGCCGACAGAGGCGACACACTCTGGCTAAAGCCCAGCTGGACCAAGGGCGGTCGGGAGCGAGAGATTCCCGTGAGAACGGATGAGCAACGAGAGGTCCTCAATCGAGCAAAACAGCTCGCCGGCCGCGGCTCGCTGATACCAAGCAATAAGACTTACGTTCAGCAGCTGCGACTCTACGAGGGCCAATGTATTCGTGCAGGCCTATCCAACATGCACGGACTGAGGCATGCCTATGCGCAGCGACGGTTTGAGGAGATAACGGGATTCAAGTCGCCCCTAGCCGGCGGACCGAAACTCAACGACTTCACCAACGAACAACGCTCGCTCGACCGAGAAGCGCGCGCCAGGATTTCAAATGAGTTGGGACACAACCGACCGGAGATTACAACCGTGTATTTGGGGCGGTAGGTCTGTCTAGTTGGCTTTACCTATGATGCCGGCGACGTCCTGGGCGGGATAGTAGACACGTCGACCGATTCGCCGACCACACGCTTTCAATTGCCTGGTGCGGGCGTCAGCCGGACAACAAAGACTGTAACGAAGACCACCCAGCGAACGACCGAGCAGGTCTGCGAGTTGCGCCTGTGACAGGAGGGGGCCGTATTCAGAAAGCAGGTGCGTAGCCAATGCGCTTTGCGTAGAGATCGAGCTGGTATCCATGATGATGAGCCTTGTAGTGAGCGGCAATTCGCTCATAAGACCACGAGACTCCTTATATAGGCAGCAACTAATCGATGCCGGCTATGCTCACCTTACTTGAGCAATCGTCGCCTCCCGTAGTCCGATTGTTCACCGTGTAAACGGTGCCGAACGTTAGATGACTCCGAGGCGATCCAGTCGGTCGACCAGATCCTCGGCCCGCAGATGCGTGTACCGTCGAAGCATCTGCATCGACTTGTGCCCGGAGATCGCTGCCACTTCTTGATCACTGAGCCCCGCTTCAACAAGTCTCGATACAGCTTCGTGCCGCAGATCATGAAAACGCAAGCCCGTAATCTTGGCCGCGGCGAGTTTGCGGTGCCATTCGAGTTTGAAGTCATAGGGCCGCCGAACACCGTCTCGCCCGGGCTCACCGAAGAACAGAAGGTCCGTATCAAACGGCCGGACCGGGTTCTTCATCGCGACCCGCATTACTTGCTCAGCTGAGCGCGACAGCGGGACGGTTCGAGTCGATCCGTTCTTTGTTTCCATCAACGTTACGGTCCGCTTCTTCAGGTCCACCTGGTTTCGTCGAAGTGACGAAATCTCCCCGGCTCGCATTCCCGTGTAAAGCGCGAGCCTGACGATCCAGCCCAACATGGGATTGGTATGACCGTCGCAGGCAGAGAGGAGCTTCTTCTCTTCGTCAGGGGTTAGTCGCCGATTGCGTCCTGGGTGCGGCGCCGGTTTCCGAATATTCGAGACCGGGTTGTAGATCAGACCAACCCGCCATTCTTTAATCGCGATCGTGTAGAGATGAGATAGGAGTGCGAGCTCGTTTCGCACACTGCTATTGGACAGCCCCTCTGCAATTCGCTGATCACGATAACTAGCGATAATGTCGGGCGACAACGCAGCCAGGCTGTATTTGCCCAGCTCTCTTTTCAGATGAACTGCCGACGATCGTTCTCGTCGAGCGGTCGAAGGTTTCTTCGTCGGCGTCAGTTCAGCGAGGTATCGCTCAAGCGCGTGACGAACGAGCATGCGTTCGGAGACTGATCGATTTATGTACGTGCCACGCACCATCTCATCTTCGGTGCGCCTAGCCCAGTCTTGAGCATCTCTTTTGGTACGGAATGTCTTGACCGTCGTCGGCCACCCGCGCTTCCGGATCACCGCTTTCCAAGTCGAAGATTTGGTCTTTTGGATACTGGCCAATGCACTCTCTGCACCACAGGTGTACCGAAAGTGTACCGACCGACACGCGGATTGAAACGCGTAAGGATGTAAATACTTGAAAAGGTTGGTGGCCAGGGGCGGAATCGAACCACCGACACGCGGATTTTCAATTTGAAAGGTGTGTCGAGGCCGCTCGTAATTTCAATAACTTACCGGGCGCCCGTTGCATACAATTGCCCTACTTTGCACGTCCGTGCACAGCTCAGTTACGCAAAACTTACGCAGGCACATGGGCTAAGTCATAAACGACCGTTTGAAATCGCGGCGGGCACCGGTCTTTCAGCGCCGCTAGTCGCTGTCGCAATAGCAGATTCTCAAATGCCAAGTCTTGGCGGGTCCAAAAGAATGAAACTGCGGATCGAAGAATGATCGAGAGCCATTTAGTCATCAGTTGACTCTATCCGGCTCTTTCCAAAAACTCCAGAGAAATCAACGCGGACGATTAAACGATAGGCACAGTTCACTCCACTTTTCGGTGCAAATCAACATCATACTGCCGCCGCCTCTACCAACTTCCAATTGCGGCGTGAATAAGAATTCGCACCCTACACGAAGCTCGTCAAAACCTGACAAAACTAAACAATATGATGTCCGATACATCACTAACGGGCCCACGTAGGAGCCCATTATTGAACTAAATGAACCAAATCACGCTTTATTATTCGAACATTGACCATCTTGCCGCGACAAGTAGCAACCCAATAGCAGAAGCGAAAAGCAATCCGTGAAAATACACACCGACTGGTACTTTTGCGTCCGATGACCTTGCCACACGGATCGCCTTTATGAGGTCGCCGGTAATCGACAAGAAGAAGGTCGGAATTACGAAGTCTGCATTCTCACCATTCTCCCTTAAGAACTTCGCTGTGCATAGACGCCAGAATAACATTGAACCTCCGAAGAGCATCCAAAAAACAGCAAGCACAGCTACTTTCGACGTCACTCCTGGGCCCCTACATTCCGATAAGTACAAGTAGCAATCCTAACACCATCTACGGTCCATATTACTTGACCGACCCCGGGTGCCACGCTGGCGACCCTCTTCACCACCAACTTTCCAGCCGGCTTACCTTGCGCCCGATGTAGCACGTCTTGAACGGTTTCCGAAGCGACGTTTCCGACCTCATCGATGGCACGTGTTCCAACTCGCTCGGCCACCTCTTCGCCAATGTTCTGACCGATCTCATCGGGCGTAAGTCCGACTAGTACTCGAGCTGAACACTCTGCTGCAGTCGCGGCGACTTCTTCAACTACTTCCGCCGCTTCTTCTGTGGCTTCCTCTACATCGTCTGCTGTCTCCTCGGTCAAACGGATCGAAAACCGCATATTGCAATCTCGAGTGTCGTTTCCGCCCCAAGGGACCATGCACTTGAACCACTCCTTGAGCCTCGACTCCTTCTTTTTCTTCTTCTCATCATCTTCGTCGTCCAATGGAAGATAAAACAGATTCAGGGTGAATCGGATCTCAATTCCTGGAAGCGGCCCGCCGCAACCGCTTGCGTTATCCTTGCAGAAATCCGGAGGCGGTGGTTCGTCATCACCGAACAGAAATGACCCTATCGATGCGAAGATAGCGGCGCAAACAGGGATTCCCGCCGCGTCAGTGCAATAAAACCCGCTCGGATCCGTATAGCGCATTGGGTTGTTCATCACGTACGCATAGCGGTTGAACCCTTGAGTATTCATGGGGCTCGTGACGTACGGATCCGGACTCAGGAAGCGCCCGATCTCGGCATCGAATACTCGGCCGTTCATATGTATCAGTGAGCTTTGCTCAAGATTAACGTGATCGGTATAGCCACGATCGGTTGAGTCCGCAATCTTCGTCAGATCACTCGCACTTGGGGCACCCACCCAGTCGATGGGGTCGCGCCGCTCACCGAACGCCGAGAAACTTTCAGCAACATGGAGGCTGCCATCGTCTTTGACGATGCCGTCAGTGCCGCCCAGGTGATCGTGCGTGAAGTAGCGCGTGTAATCGCTATTTGAAGCACGCTCAACGAACATCGCCACGGCCCGGCCGTTGGCCATGATGTAGTGACGGTGATCGGTGTCACTGCTGTTGACGTTCTTCTCGAAGATGCGCCCGGCAAAGTACGTGGTCTCGACTGTTGAACCGTTGTCGTACACCTGCTTCCATTTCTGGCGGTCGGCGTCGTAACTGTACTGATAATTTCTTGGCCCGTCGTCGATCTCCGAGGGGTAGTTGTAGCTCGTCCAGGTGATCGCATCGCCCTTCCTGGAGGTCATGTTGCCGTTGGCATCGTAGCTATACGAGTTTCCGCCGGCCGAAGTGACAGCGTGCTTTTTGGTCGCGTGATACGTCCAGGTACCAGCACCCACGTCGTCCTTGACGTCGATGTTGCCGTTCTCGTCGTACTGCAGGCCAAGGCTGGATGTCGCAGCACCGCTGATGTCGGCATCCGTCATGCGATTCAAGCTGTCGTAATCAAAGACCTCGGTCGGATTGCCGGACTGGCGCCAGTCTTTGCGACTCAAGAGATTGCCAACCTTGTCCCACGAGTAGGTCAAGTCCTGCAGCGCACCGTTGTCGGTTTTGAGGGAGTCAATGCGACCGGTGACGCCGTCGAACCCGCGTATCGTCGTGGTGCCATTGCCAAGATATTCATCGATGACATTGCCGAAGGCATCCTGTGTATTGGCTTCCCAGTACACCGTGTAGGGAGAGTCGGCACGTTTTACGCGCTTGAGGACCCCGTAGTCGTATTCCTGCTGTACCTTGAAGCGATAACCACCCGTGCTGGCCGGGTACTCGATACTCTCGAGCAGGCCCGTGGTCGTGCTGTAGCCGTAGTCAATATCATAGGTACCGCCGCCGACGCGCAGGTGCTGTTTCAGGCGGCCGTAGGAATCGAAGGTGAACGACTGGCTGTGGCCTGGCGCGCTGACTGACGCCAGTTGGCCAATGTTCTTGGCCGCCGCCGAGGTACCCCAGGTCCACGTCGTCACGCCCTCGCTCTCCGAGCGGCTGAGAATGCGCCCAAGCTTGTCGTAGGTAAAGCTCGCGGTCTCGTACAACGACAGCGGATCTTGAGTCTTGGCGTCGTTGTAAGCCGTCATTTCGCCGAGCGAATTATAGGCATAATCCCAAACACCGAGACTCATATCGTCCGACTGGACCTTGAAAGCACTGGCCCCGTAGTCGAACGCATTTGTCATCAAGACATCGCAGGTCGAGATGACGCAGTCCTGAACGCGCTTGACGCTGCCAAAGGCATCGAAATCAAACTGCTGATAGTGCGAGAGATTATCGTGCGACTGATGCACGCGACCGAGGGCATCCAGGATCTTCCAGGTCAGGTTACCTTCGGCATCCGTGGTCTTTGTGGTCAGGCCCTCGTAGTCAATGTAGGTGTGCTGAAGCACCGATGTTCCGTCGTGGATGGGGCGCGAGATTTGCTTTGGCCGACCGATAGCATCAAAGCTCGTCTCAGCGTAGTACAGCGTCGAGGTCGATTTGGTTGGCGACGAGCGTTTCCAGGCTCGACCCACGGCGTCGTAGATGGTGCGCGTCTTGGTGGTGCCGCCGCCGATGATCTGGCTCGCGGTCTCGACCTCGCGATCGAAGACATCCAGGAACACATCATCAAAACGGATCTGCGAACCCGCTGCGGTCTTTTGCGTTGCTCGAAGCTTGGTCTTTACGAGAGAATATCCGGGATCGGAGTATCCGGTATCGCAGTCATTGGTACAGGCCGACAGCGTCAGGTCCGTGAACGTACCGTCAACGTTGGTTTCGCGCGTCTTGCGATTGAAATCATCGTACAACCAGGAGCGAACCAGTCCGTTCGGGTCGGTGACGCTAAGGAGGTCACCAGTAACGCTGTCCCAGCCGACCGTGGTGGTTTGCAGTAGCGGGTTCTTAAGGGTCTCCAGGAATCGACCGTCGGTGCTCCAACCGGTCTCGGTGACACGCGCCGGCATGGTTGTGCCCGTATCCACGCCGGTGACCGTCTGCTTGTCCACATTGCCGAACTGATCGTACTCGAGATCCACGGTGACCTTGTAGTCGCTGCTCGAGGGCTCGACGACTCTTTTCGTTATGCGGCAATTGCTAGTCGTGTCCCAGGTGTAATCGGTGGTGCGCGTGATGCTGGCGCCGTAGGTGCTGGTGTGCGAGTTGATGCGTTGCACCTTCTGCCGGCGCCCGATACACCAGGTACCAGTCACATTATGCAGAGAACCGGTCGGCGTATAAGTTCGCTGTGTGAACGCCGTGCCCGGCATGGCGCCGTTAGCATCGGTGTGCTCGGTCGTCACGACCGTTACATCGTACGGCGTGCCGTAGCTGTCCACGATCGAGGTGGTCGACACGGTATTGATTTGGTCGCCGTTGTAGATACCACCGACCTCGAAGTTCTTCTCGATTGTGTTGGAGATGTAGGGGAAGAAATACTCCTGAAAGCCTGTCCCAGCGGCCAGCTTGTTCCAGGTGTGGGTGATCTCCTGTACCAGCGTGTTATCGCTCAGGTTGAGCTCACGCTTCTTGACGCGTCCGCGATACGGGAAATCCGTGTGATAGGTCTCCGTGACCACGTTGCCGGAACGATTGTCGGTGACGATGCGTTTCGCAAACCCACCGATACCGCGTCCCTCAACGTTGCGCGTGGCGCCTTCGTATTGGTAATCGATGGTAAAGGTCGAGCCAACACCGTCAGACTGCTCCAGCGTCTTCACCACCAGCCGCGGCTCGAGGTAGTCGGTTTCTGGCAGAGTAGCGCCTGTGCCGCGCGTGTACACCGAGCTGTCCGACAAGGACCCGTAATGAAACTCCACGGTGTTGCCGTAACCATCAGTGACATCGGTCAAGAGATCGGGTTTGACGCCGGCATGGGTGCGGTGCACGTAGGCCCCGGTTGATTTCGCGTAGGCAATATCGTGCAGGCCATCGCCATCGGAGTCCGTGGCGAAGGAGGCTGTGGGGCTGCCGGTTGAGAGGCCGGTGCTGGTCGGTGTCTGCAACTTGAACCCGTCCGATTTGGCGATATACCAGTAGCCATTGGAATGCGGTGCCAGGAAGTCCTCCATGCCGTCGCCGTTCCAGTCCAACACCACGCCTTGAGTCCAGTCGAGATTGGGATCCGAACTCACTGCGTAGGCCGTGCCGAAGTTCTTGCCGTTGCTGATGCGTGTCGAAAGATTGGAAGACTCGCTGTAGGCGATGTCGGTGTAGCCATCGCCATTCAGATCGATCGGTACACCGGTCAGGAACGGATTGCCGGTCGCTGCAACCCAGGTACCTTGGCTGTTGCCCAATACGACTTTGAGGTCCCAGTAGGGCTCGGGACCGTCCCAGCCCCACTCCCAATAGGATCGAACATAGCCGACATCCTGGTAGCCATCGCCATTAACATCGAAGTTGCGGCCGCGCGATCGCGAGAGTTTCTCGAAAGTGCGCGATACCGGCATGATGGAGCCCGACTCCGACACCATGATGACCGCGGTGTCGAAACCGTCTCCGGAGGCGCTGCGATACGCGGCACGAATTCTTGCGATACCACCTGACGACGTAATCCAGACGAGGTCGTCGCGACCGTCGCCGTTAACGTCCAGGGCTGCAGCATCGCCCGGCGAGTTACTGTAGCTGTAGAGCGTGTCTACCACCGCCAAGCTTGATAAGCCTGAGGACGTGCCCTGAATCGCCGACCAGGTAGTGCCATTGGTTGGCACCAGAATGTCGTCGAGGCCATCGGTGTTGTGATCGATGGCAATGGCGGCATCGTGGTTGGCGCTGCTGATGCCGGTACTCTGTGCGGAGCCATAGCCGCCGGATGCATTGGCCAGGCGATACATCCAGGTGCCGCCGCTGGCGGCCGAGGGATACGCAAGGTCTGTGCGGCCATCGCCATTGATATCGATGGCAAGGGGCTTGGTGCCTGACGGAATGGTCGAGCCCGAGGCGGTCTCATTATCGAGATCGCTGGTGCCGTCCTGGTAGGTAAAAGTAAGTGGTGCCAGGCAGTTAAACGTGGTCTTGCCACATTCCCTCACCCACATGAGGCGACTGCGATTCGCCGATGACAGGCTCGTCTCGTAGGTCAGCTCGTAGCTGCGCACTCGGTTAGACAACAGCAGATGCTGATCGACCCTAATTGCCGTCAAGCGCTTGATGTCTTCGACCACACCTGCTGTTGCGTAGGACGTATCAACGTCCAGTGCCGGTTGTGTCTCGTATACGAACGAGACCTTGTAACCCGACATCGTCTGCCCTGCGGCGGGGTTAATGCCATACTTGATGGATGTCGGCCGGTATGAACCAAACGGCGCACCATCTTCTGTGTACGTAAATTGAATCTCGTTGCCCGCTCGATCCGACATCTTGCTGAGCGCCCAGACGCGCACCGTTGAGTCATCGCCGAGCGCCAGCGACTCGATTCTCGAATCGGCGGTATTGCCGTACTCGTAGATCAGGCCGCCCTTCGCCTCAACCTTGAACCAGGCCGGGCCATCACCAGCGGAACCATAGGCCGTTACCCGCGCAATCATGTCGACCTCGGTACGGTACTGCGAGCCCGAGTACCCGTACGTCCCCGAGGTCAGGCGCAACTGGTTACCATCCAGGCACAAGCGATCATCGCGCTCGAGGTTGACGCCATCGGGCGTCCCGTCTTGCGCGACGGTCTTCGGGCACCGCGCGATAACCGATAGTCCCGACACGCCCCAACCGACCCCTGCAAGTCCCTCCAACTGGCTATGGCTATAACTTAAGCTGAGATCCGGCGTCAGCCCGTTGATACCGGCCGGCAGTTTGATCGGAATACTGTAGACGGCATCCCCGACCGGCGAGACTGCGGCCTCGCCCTGCGTGCGACCGACCGCCGCCGCGGTTGGCTCGGACAGTGACAGTGCTAAGGCGCTCAGGGCAACGATCGAGAAACGGGTCATCGCTGTGCCCTCCTGCCGGTATCCGCCGGGCAACGCGCCAACGCCTGCTCGAACTGGTCGATCGCCGCCTGGCGACAGCGACTCTGGGCGACCTCGTCTTCCGGATCGACCGCCAGCGAGCAGCGCTCCAGCGCCTTGTCGAGGGCCTGCTGACAACCGTTGAAGCACTGCTCGTACTCGAACGAGGTTCGCTCGGTCTTGACCGGCATGACCTCCTTGAGCGACTTCGGCGGAGCTTCCGCACCGGCAATTGTCGACAACGACAGCAAAGCAATAACGAACAAGGAAACCTGAACAGCGGACGGGCGAAAGACAGCGGTCATGAGCATCTCCGAACAATCGGTCAGACGGTCAACAGACCGCGTGGCGGTCTGAGGCGGTGCCGATATCGCTTGTACGCCCAACAGTCCCGCCACGTCAAATGTGGGAAATACTTACCGTATTTAGCTCACTCCCTTTACTGATGGCGCGTATGTGCGCAATCGAACCCAATGACGGCTCGACAGTCTTCCAGGAATACCCCGCAAGCTATTGATCCTGGGTTCCGCTGAATCGCTGGACTCAGTCTTGCTGGTTCCATCGTCCCGAGGTGCCATATGCTGGTCTGTTACCCCGCCGAATATGATCTTCGAACGTCTGGCAATTCGTGAATGAAATTTTCGGGGCGACGGCGGCCAAGCGCCAAAGGAAACATCGTGTTGCCCCGCACCGATCCGCTAAACGTGCCGGGTTTCTGCGCAAGGAGATCAGGGGCAGTGCACGAAGTGCGGTGTAAGTGGAGCACCCGATCTAACGCGCTGCCAACTTGGATGCGTAGTCTGAGTGCCAGAACTGCAGGTTACAGGTGCTCGCAGATACGTCTGTATTAGTCTTTCTAGAGGCTTAATTCCTCTCTAGGCAGTGGTGTCGCAATTCGCTCCAAACAATCCAGAAGATGACGATAGTCTGGATAGCGATCGGCTCGCTCACGAACAGCCGATCCCCGCCACAAAAGAAATTCCCTGTCTTCCAAGGTAACTCCTGCTTTCTTCAATCGATCCTCGAAAGTATGACGTAGATTCGACGGACCCATCGCATGGTTACCTTTCGTTGACAAGTTCGCCCGCTTCCACGCCGCTTGGAATGTCTTTCCGATATTCCACTTGCCGCCTCCGCGGCCTGGAAAAACGTATCGATCATGCCCGACCTCTTTCTGCGCGCGAATCACCCGGCGAGCCACCGAATTCAGTAAGATAACTCGCCCCCGATTCTTCACCCCATACGTCTCGGGCACCACGAACGCGAAAATGTCTAGACCTGGAAGTGACGTAAGCCAGGACCATTCAAGGTCTCTCAATAATCCCTTCTGTGCTCCGGTATTGAGTGAAAATAGAGAAAGTTGGCGCAAATTGTCTCGCATGCCACCAAGAAATCGTTCCTGCTCATCCCAAGTAAGAACGTAGGCGTCTCTCGCGACGCGCCGCCCGACCTGGGTAATGTCTGGGACATACTTGAGCCAGCCCCAACTTTTGGCGCTCTTTAGAACCTGCTTGACGAGTTGGATTTCCTTGTGGAGTGTTGCTGCCTCAGCGGGTGGTGGCGGCGTCTGGCCGTCCGGTACGTTCAGCTTTCCGGCCAGCCGATCTTCTTTGTAACGCTCCAGATGATTGTCGTCGATCTGATCAACTGGCAGCTGGTCGATGTACGGTGCAACCCGACCCAAACCGTAGTCATACCTCCTAATCTTCTTTTCTCGGCGAAACCGTTCGGAAGCTTCTCCGAACGTGTGGCTACTGCCCCCCCCGACACGAACATCTGCAACAGCTGCAATCGCATCCGTCAACTGACCGTGCCACTCACCCCAACATCTTTCAAACTGTCGTACAAAGCGGTCACGTTCAAGCGGACGCTCCGACTCGGAGTTGATCGCGGCCAGCATCTTCTTCATGTCTTTGCTATTTGACGCGGTTACAGCTTGGTACTTGTTAAGCGGTGCGATCAGATCATTCTTGCCCAGATCGACTAGAAGCGGCACTACCTCACGCCGACGTCCATCATTCGTCCCACCAAACAAAGCGCCAGCCTCCCATAGCAGCCAGGGAGCGGTCTGATTCTGCTGCGTAACACAGAGGATTCCATAGCGAGTCTGCTCAAGCTCTTGATTAATACCATCGAACCAGATCGTACCGGATGGAATGTCTTCTTCGGACATCCACGGGCCCGCCAATGGCAAAACGTCTTTGATCCACTCCCGGAGTAGCTTGGCAGCCGCTTTGCTCCGCGGCCCCGACCAGCTGACGAATATCTTCATGTCACTGCTGCGATTTTCCGTTGCATCGATTCATTATACGGCGTGAACGTTCCAATCCCCATTAAACGTAGCGCGCTTGTTTCCCCTACGATCTCCATCCAGTCGCCTATGGGTTCGATTTTGAGTCTTACTGCCAGATATCGCAGTCGTTGATTGCGCAGAATATTGCATCAGCCGGAATGTCGCGGATTCGGCCAGACGGTAGTCCGAAAACGCAACACTGGTTGCCCGGATTTGCGACACCGGGTGTACGGATTTGTGACATTCTGACGGGCTCGGCCGATTTCTGGCCACCGCCTAGAACGATGGTGATCTTCTATAGGAGTATGAAAATGGTGATCCTGAACCGAATCCGACAAGAACGCGATGAGAACGACAACATGTCGCAGACGCCGCTCGCAAGGGAAGTCCATATCAGTAGGCAAACGCTGAACGCCATCGAGCGCGGTCAGCGGGTGCCGTCGCTGGAAGTTGCCTATCGTATTGCCGAGGCGCTCGAATGCGACCTGGACGATGTCTTTCGCTACGAATCCGAGTTTCCGGCGAAAGACGATTTCGATGACGATTGTGTTCGCCGGTTGTCGATTAGGGTCTGTCTCGATCACGATCCGGAATGGTGGAAGCGTGAAGACGTCAGCCGCGTCACTACCAGAGCGTAGCGCTGTAGTGACGCGGCGCACAAACCGCACAGCCATGCGGTCTGGACGGGCAAAACCGGAAGTTCTCGGCGAGTGATAGTCCGATCAGGGGGCTTCCGGCAGGCCTTTCCAATCACGCCAAACGTGGTATCGAAGGGCTGGCAGGTGCCCTGTCCGGGTAATCGCATTTCTGGGCCACTTACCCAGAAATGCGTGTTCCCTTCTGTTGGTTACAGCGTGTAATAAGGAGGTTGCCGGAAGGACCGAGTTGCTGAGGTTAACCAGCCAATTCTTGTCAATAGAAAATCCCGACAGAGGTTGATTGGATTTTCTATGGAAGGATGTCGGTCTTTCTACTAACGTCCCCAGTATCTAACGCTGGCCACTGCGAGAAGTGTGGCAACAAGCTCTCCAAGGATCCGAGCCAGGGAGCAGCGATTATCTAGAACGACAATCGCAGGATCCATGTTCACAAATAGCTGAACCTTGAGTTCGGCATTGTCAAAGCCGCTGATAGCCGGTCTTTCCGGCTCCCAGCACGGTCAAACGAGCTGATCATCCGACCGTATCGGAGGCAGCACGATCCCAAGTTAGCGGGGACTTAGGGTCCCGCACGGTCACCTGGGCCGGACGTAATGCTGTCCGGCAATCCAGGTTGGTTCGCCCATGGGCGTCTTTATTAACTCAACAAAGAAAGGAGGTAGCAATCCACTCAAAAGCAACTGGCCGCAAAGGCCATCAACTGGTAGCCGCCGACGGCGCTCAGAAGAGCGCCCCGGCGAACCGAATCCCGGCTTCAGGCCGTATGGGACTGGTGTCCCTGGACCGTATCTGACATTAAGTCGGACCTCGTTTGCTTCATAGGCAGCGAGGTGGTCATCAAAACTAACCAAACGAGGTATGCACCATTAAGGACCTGAACTACGAGTTGAAAGAGCTTTGCAAGGCAAACCGGGATGGAAGTTTCTCCACCCAGGCGACACGACGACGAATGCTCGATCGAATTGCCAATCAGTTGCACGAGCTGGGTTACCGCCGCATGAGGGCGAGATCCCTGAAACCGAAACACGTTGATGCCCTGGTCTCCCTGTGGAAAGACAAGGGCTTGAAAGTGGGAACACTCAAGAACTACATGGCCGCATTGCGATGGTGGGCGAGAAAGATCGGCAAGCCTGACATCGTCCCAAAGAGCAACGATGCCTTCGACATCGGCAAGCGCAGCCTGGTGGCTATAGAATCGAAGGCCTGGACCCTCAAAGCCACCCACCTCGAAAAAGTACCGGACGAGTACGTTCGCCTGAGTTTGAGGTTACAGGCGGCCTTCGGACTTCGCCGCGAGGAAGCCATCAAGTTTCGACCCAACTACGCGATCAAGGCCGATCACATCAAGCTGAAGGCCAGCTGGACCAAAGGCGGCCGAGCGCGAACCGTGCCGATATTGAATGACGAGCAACGCGTGTTGCTCGATGAGGTCAAGGCACTGGCCAAGGGCGGTGCCTTGATTCCGCCCGACCAGAATTACATTGAGCAGCAAAATCACTACGACGCCCAGGTCCGTAGCGCAGGCATTAAGAACCCTCATGGGCTAAGGCACAACTATGCACAGCGCCGCTACGAAGAACTGACCGGCTGGAAAGCACCGGTCGCCGGTGGCCCAACGTTGAGATCATTTACCAAGGATCAACGCGCGCGTGATAGGGGCGCGCGCGAAACCATCGCTCAAGAGCTGGGCCACAGTCGCGAGCACATATCGGCGAGCTATCTCGGTCGATGAATAATCCAACGTCACGGATTATCTTGCTCCCACGCCTTATTCGCTTCCGCGATGTTCCTGACTACCTCGGGATGGACCGCAACCGCTTCAACGCCGAGGTCCGACCTTCTCTTACCGAGATCCCCATCGGCCAGCAGGGAATCGCCTTCGATCGACTTGAACTGGATGCCTGGGTGGACGACTATGTGTCGTGCAACGGGCGTCCCGGTCGATTGCTAGGAGAACGACTATGGGACGCAAAAAGACGCCCGGACTCTTCAAGAGATCGGGTATTTGGCACATCGACAAACGGATCGAAGGGCAAAGAGTTTGCCAAAGCACTGGATCGGCTGACCTCGCAGAAGCTGAGCGGTACCTCGCACGGCTGATCGAGAATCTTCGCCAGGCACGAATCTACGGCGTAAGGCCAGAACGGAGCTTTGAAGAAGCGGCAATAAAATTCGTTCAAGAGAACCAACATAAACGTTCTCTTGATCGCGACATCTGCCTTCTCAAGCAACTGATGCCGTGGATCGGCAATCTGCCATTGCATCGAGTCCATCGGGGCACGCTGGATCCGTGGGTCGATTTCAAACGAAAGGAGGGAAGAAAACCCGGAACGATAAATCACGGGCTCAAGGTCGTTCGCCGAATCCTGAATCTCGCTGAGTACGAATGGATGGACGAAAACGGAATGACCTGGCTCGAGAGGGCGCCAAGGATCAAGCTTCTACCCGACACCAACAAGCGGCAACCCTATCCGTTGAGTTGGGACGAACAGAAGACATTGTTCTCCGCACTTCCATCGCATCTTGCAGAAATGGCATTGTTCGCCGTCAATACTGGTTGCCGAGACGCCGAAATCTGCAGACTGCAATGGGACTGGGAGGTCGCCGTCCCCGAGCTCCGCACGTTCGTTTTCATCGTACCGGGATCATTCGTCAAGAATGGCGATGAGCGATTAGTTGTCCTCAATGACGTCGCCCGCTCGGTGGTCAATGCACGTCGCGGCAAACACCGCACACATGTATTCGACTACAAGGGTGAACCGATCAAGAGAATGCTCAATAGCTCGTGGTGCCGGGTCCGCAAGGAAGTCGGCTTACCACAGGTTCGCGTCCATGACTTGAAGCACACGTTTGGCCGGCGGCTTCGTGCCGCAGGCGTGAGTTTCGAGGATCGACAGGACCTTCTTGGTCACCGTTCCGGACGAATGACAACACACTACTCCGCCGCTGAGCTTACGAAGCTGATCGAAGCGGCGAACTCTGTGTGTGAAAGACGAGGAAACAAGCCTGAGCTAGTGGTCTTGCGGCGCCTAAACGTTAGTTAGACTCCCGCAAAATTTACGCAAACCCAAGGCTTATGAAAAGAAAGGTCAGACACCTAGCTCGTAAGCGTCTGACCTAACTTGAAAAAAATGGTGGCCAGGGGCGGAATCGAACCACCGACACGCGGATTTTCAATCCGCTGCTCTACCAACTGAGCTACCTGGCCTTTGTCCTGTCGCCCGCAAGCGGCCTCCTACGGGTTGTTGCGTCGCCCGCAAGCGGCCTCCTGCAGGGGCGTCGTATTAGACCCATCTCCGGCGACTCAGTCAAGGATCAAAGCGGCGAAATTGTCGCGATTTCGAAACTGTGCCGCGGCGCGCCTCTCTATACTCGGCGCCAATGAGCCGCGAAGACACAACTGAGAAGCAGCGCAGGGGCAAGGCCCTCATCAACGCGACGGTTCCGTTTGCCAGGGAATCGATCGCCGCGAGCTGGTGGCACGTCGGCTCCACGCTCACGTTACTGCTCGTCGCGCTTATCGGCGCCGGACTCACGCCATGGTGGCCGGTCCAAACGGCGTTTTCGCTGCTGGCGGCCCTGTTGATGGTCCGTTCGTTCATTCTGTATCACGACTATATGCACAAGGCCATATTGGTGCGTTCGCGATTCGCAGGAGCTCTGTTCAAGACCTTCTCGGCGCTCACACTTACGCCGCCGCGGTCGTGGAAACAAAGCCACAACCATCATCATGGCCACGTGGGACAGCTGCACGACTCGGGCATCGGTACATTTCCCGTCATGACCACCGAGGCGTGGCGTGAGGCGTCGTGGGCCACGAAGCTCAACTACCGGGTTACACGTCACCCGATCACCGTGCTCGCCGGCTACGTCACGGTTTTCCTGTGGAGCCTCACGTTATTGCCATTCCTCAAAGATCCGGCACGCCACTGGGACAGCATCGTTGCACTGGCCGGTCACGTGGCCCTGATTGCGGCACTGTGGGTCTTCGGCGGATTCACGACAGCATTCTTCGTCATGTTCCTGCCCGTCACTGTCGCGTCACTGCTGGGCAGCTACCTGTTCTTCGCACAGCACAGTTTCGAAGACATGAAGATCCTGTCCGAGGAAAAATGGTCGTTTCACGAGGCGGCGCTGGCGTCGTCGAGTTACATGAAGCTCAACAAGGTGATGCAGTGGTTCACCGGCAACATCGGTTTTCACCACGTTCACCATCTCAACGTCCGCATCCCGTTCTACCGGCTGCCCGAAGCAATGAACGCCATCCCCGAACTGCAGTCACCCGCGACGACGACCCTGAGCCTGAAGGAAATCCGCAACTGTTTCCGGGCCGCACTGTGGGATGAGGAGCTGCAGCGTGCAGTGACCTACCGCGAAGCTGCGTATAATCCGGCCGCATGAAGCCTATCCTGATCGCGATACTTTCAAGCCTCGCACTTTCATCCGCTGTCGCAGACACCAGCGTCTCATCAATTCCGTCGCACGACGCGTTCTTTAATGCCATCAGCAAACTGTGTGGCAAGGCGTTTGCCGGTGAGATCACTGTCGACAACGATCCCAGTGATGCCTTCACGGGCAAGCAGCTCATCATGCACGTCCGCCACTGCGACGAGACGCAACTCCAGATTCCGTTTCATGTTGGCGACGATGCATCTCGCACCTGGCTGATTACCAAGACGGGGTCCGGCCTGTCGCTCAAGCATGACCATCGGCACAGCGATGGCTCTGAGGACGCTCTCACGCAGTACGGCGGCCACACCGTTGATGCCGGTTGGCCACAGGTGCAGTCTTTTCCTGCGGACCAGTATTCAAAAGAGCTGTTTGTCGCGAACGCGATCCCGCAGTCAGTCGGCAACACGTGGCAGATGTACATCTACCCTGAGCGCTTTACCTATCGCCTGGTTCGGCAGGGCCGCGAGTTCAGGGTGGACTTTGATTTGACCGCGCCGGTAGAAGCCCCGCCCGCGCCGTGGGGCTACGCAGACAAGTAAGGCCACTTTGCGGCTATACTGTGCCGGTCCTGAAGTGGGGGTCAGCGCTTGTCATTTTTCTCTGAGTTGCAACGACGCAACGTCGTACGCGTAGGTATCGCCTACACGCTGGTCTGCTGGGTCGTTGCGCAAGTCGCCGAGTTCGCCTTCGAGAGTTTTGGCGCCCCCGATTGGGTCATCAAGTCCCTGATTGTCCTGATGCTGATCGGCCTGCCGGTCGTCCTTGCCTTCTCGTGGATCTACGAAATGACCCCCGAGGGCCTGAAGAAAGAGAAAGACATCGATCGCTCGCAATCGATCACCCCGCAGACCGGCCGCCGCATCGACCGCGTCATCATCTCGGTGCTCGCTATCGCCCTTGCCTTCTTTGCCTTCGACAAGTACGGGCGCGAGCCGGAGATGGCGACGGCGCAGCCGGCGGACGAACCTGTGCAATCCGTCGAGGCGGATGACGGCGCGCCCGACAATTCCGTCGCTGTGCTGCCATTCGTCGCCATGAGCAGCGGTCCCGACGACGAGTACTTCGCCGACGGTCTCACCGAGGAAATTCTCAACTCGTTGGCACAGCTGCCCGAGCTGCTGGTGACCGCACGCACGTCCGCATTCGTATTCAAAGGCGACGATATTCCGCCGATTCCTGAGATCGCCGAGCGCCTCGGGGTAAAGCACGTCGTCGAAGGTTCGGTGCGACGTTCGGGCGATCGCCTGCGCGTTACCGCCCAGCTCATCCGTGCCGAGGACGGTTTCCACCTGTGGTCGAACAATTACGACGGTGATACGGCGGACACGATCGAGGTACAGGAGAACATCGCCGAGCGCATTGCGATAGCGCTCGACGTCGCTCTCGATGAAGAGAAGAGCGCAGCGATGCGCAGCGCCGGTCTGCGTGACGCAGAAGCATTCACGGCCTTCCAGAAAGGCCGCGACCTGTTCCGGCGTGCCCATGGCGAAATTGAAACTATCGCCGGGCTTCGCCAGGCCAACCATCACTTCGACAAGGTGATTGAGCTCGTGCCGGAGTTTGCCGAGGTGTATGCCTATCACGCCGACTTCTACACGCACATGATGACCCAGGACCTGCACAGCGGACCCGACGAACGCTTTACCGCCGAGGAAGCTGCTGCAGCCTACCCTGCGGCCATAGCCGACATGCGCGCCGCGGTGAAATACGAAACCAATCCGGCTCGCCGTCTGCGCAACGAGGTCGATCTCGCCTATCTCGAAGGCAACTGGCGCGGCCTGAAAACGCGCACGATGCGCCTCTTCGCACAGGACATCTGCTCGGACGGCAACTGGTCACCGACGATTGCCAACGTCATCGGCCTGTCCGCCGCGCATGCCAAACAGTCACGCAAGATCGTCGAATGCGATCCGCTGCGCTCACTGTCCTGGTTCAACCTCGCTCGCGCACTGCACTTCGAAGGCAAGATCGACGATGCCCTCGAGGTTGCGCGCGAAGGGATGGAGGCCGCGCCGGGCGGTTGGCTGGAGTGGGAGTTCGCGCGCATTCTCATCTCGGCCGGTCGCTACGAAGAAGCCGAGAAAGTGATCGACACCGTCATTCGTGATCCCGACTTCGCCGCGGCAACCGAAGTGCTGCTGGCGGCGCGCCAGGGCGACCGCGCCGGCGCGCAAGCGGCGCTCGGCAACATGCGCGACAACTTCGAGGATTCCTTCATGGGCATCATCGTGTACGCGTGGACCGGACAACGCGACGACGTCAACCGTCTGGCTGCTCGGTATGACGCGCACCCCTGGGGCTCTCACCTGCTATGGCAGACAACGCACTGGTGTGCGTGCGACGCCATGTTCGATCTCGACGTTACGCCCAACTTTGCGCGCAGGATCGAAGAAGCCGATATCGAGTGGCCGCCCCGCAGCGGGCGCGAGTTTCCGCTGAAAGACTGGTAAACCCGCAACACCGAGTCCACCACCCGGCAAGCTCGCGCCCTTGGGTGTATCCTGTTGAAGAGAACTCGGGAGGCGCAAGCGCTTGAAAACCGAGCTGTTACAGGGCTTCTACCTGGGCGACTTCTACATCGAACCGCTCAGCGGCCACGTGACCGGAAAGGGGGTCACCACGCACCTGCCGCCCAAGGCGGCCGAGGTACTTTTGTGTCTCGCGAGCAGCCCCGGCGAACTGGTTACGCGCGAGGCCCTGCTCGAACAGGTCTGGGGTGCAGGCCACGGAAGCTCCGAGGCGCTCAGCCACGCCGTCGGCGAGATTCGCCACGCCCTCGACGACCACGTCGACGACCCGCACTACATCCAGACGCTGCCGCGGCGCGGTTATCGCCTTGTGGTCGAACCCGCATCCGGCGAGCAGCACACCGAGTCGATTGTCATCGGCGCCCAGAACAACGGGCAGGATCTCGGCCTGTTCGAGAACCTGAATCGTCGCGGCGTCTTCGAGACCGCCCTTGCCTACCTGATCCTGGGCTGGCTGCTGATCCAGATCGCCGACATTGTCTTCGACCAGCTGCTCTTCCCCGACTGGGCGGGCACGTTTGTCACTATCCTCGTTATCGCGGGTTTTCCGATCGCCCTGCTGCTGTCGTGGTTCCTCGAGTTCCGCGACGGCAAAGCCGTGCTCGATGAAATGACGCCACGTGACATTCGCCGACGGCGCTTCAGTCGCACCTACATCTCCGTACTCTCGGGCCTCGCGCTCGCCGCGATCCTGGTATTCATGTTTGACCGGGAATTTGGTTTGCCACGGCAAGCCACGGAACCGGCTACGCCCGCCGAGGTGCTGGCGCCGGTCACGCAGAACTCGATCGCGGTATTGCCGTTCCTGAATGTCGATGGCAGCGACGAAACCCAGGCATTTGCGAATGGACTTGTCGACGATGTTATTAATCGACTCGCCCGCGTGCCGGGCCTGCGCGTTTCCTCGCGCGGCGACTCGTTTACGCTCGACCCGAACTCGGCGTCGAACCTGGTGCGCAAACGCCTGCGTGTCGCGCGTTATATCGAAGGCAGCGTCGAAATAGCTGAAAACCTCATTCGCGTCACGGTGCAGCTGATCGACAGCAACGACGGAATCCACCTGCATTCGCGTACCTTCACCCACGTGCGCGAAGACTTCTTCCACATCCGCGACGAGATCACGGAGCTAACCGTATCGTCGTTGCGGGTCGCACTACCTGACGACATTCAGGCCAGGTCGCGGGTTGCGGCGCAGATTCCCGAATTCGATGCCTACGTCCTGTACCGGCGCGGCGTGGACGAGCTGGATAAACCTGGCACAGTGGATTCGCTGTCCGCGGCGATCGGCTGGTTCGACGCCGCCCTCGACGTTGACGCGGAATACGCGGCGGCGCTGGCCGGCAAGTGCCGCGCCTATATCGTCATGTTCCGTGAGACGGACGACCTCGGCGATATCGATGCCGCTGAGCAAGCCTGTGCACAGGCGCTCAACAGCAACCCCAACCTCGACATCGTGCACACCGCGCTGGGGCAGCTGCACCTACGCAAGGGAATGCATGCCGAGGCCGAGGCAGATTTCGGCGAAGCATTGCGTATTAATCCGACAAACGTAACCGCGATGATGGCGCTCGCGGACACCTACCGTTCGCTGCAGCGGCCCGACGAGGCCATCGCATTGCTGCGCAACGCTGTAGGCCTGCAACCGGGCAACTGGCGCGTGTATTCCTCGCTCGCCAACTTCCTGTATCGCCGCGGCGAGTACGAGGCAGCAGCGGAACAGTACGAGGTCGTCATCGATATCGACGACCGCAACATCATGGGGCTGCTCGGTCTCGGCGCGTCATACATGCTTGCCGGTGACTTCGACCGCGCCGCGCCCGTATTCGCGCGTGCGACCGATATCAGTCCCGACGCGGTTAACTACAGCAATCTCGGACTGATGCACTATTACCTTGGTAACCACGACGAAGCTGTTGCCGCCATCCAGACGAGTGTCGAGATGCAGCCGGACGATCAGTTGCTGTGGGCCAACCTCGGCGATGTGCTGACCAACGCGGGACGTACGGAAGAAGCGCAAGCCGCATACGAGCGAGCGCATGAACTGGCTCAGCGGGAGCTTTCGCTGAACGACAACTACGCGCCACTGCTCATGGACATCGCATTGATCGAAGCGATGCTCGGCAACGAGCAAGCGGCGCGCGAGTACATCGCTGGTGCCCTTGCTGGCACACCCGACGACCCTTACGCGCATTACATCGAAGCGCTGATCCTGGTGCGCTTCGGTGATCGCGACGCCGCCCTCGACTCACTCGAGCGCGCAGTCGCGCAAGGCTATTCCACGACTATACTCAAAGCAGAGCCGTTGCTTGCCAGCCTGCGGGACGACCATCGTTTCGTCGCGCTGACGGGCGAACGGCAAAAGGGGAGACAACGATGATCAAGAAAATCGCACTGATTGCCGGTTGCACAATGCTTGCAGGATGCCCCGCCAATCCGCCGGTCGACGCGAGCATGAATCCGGGTGTGACGCCACCGCCCGCAGTGGGGCCGGCATCATGCACCCAGCCTACCGGACCGAAGCCTCGCATCACCATCAAGTATGGTGACTCGAGCATCGAGGTCACGCACAAGATCAAGTCGAAGCAGAACAATTACTTCGAGCTGAAGCTCGACCCGTCGAATAGTTCGGCGGATCCGGTCGACTTCACGACGATGAACGTGTTCCTGATCGGCGCCGACGCCAAGTCGCAGTGGCTTAGTGGTACCTACAATGCGGGTGGCGCTAATCAGAAGACCTTCGACATTTGCGCGGACGCACCGGAGGACATGTACAAGTACACGGTCGTCATTCCGGGCGTCGGCATGATCGACCCGCGCGTGGAGATCAAGAACTAGGCGGCTTCGATCGCCGCCGGCAACAGCAGCGAGAAGCGTGATCCTTCGCCCGGCTGGGACTCGACGTCCAGCCGCATGCCGAGCAGCTGGGCGATGTGCTGCACGATGGTCAGACCAAGGCCGAGGCCCTGGTCCCTGCCGGCCGGATCGTTCTCGACGCGATAAAACTCATCGAAGATATTGGCGAGCTGGTCGTCCGCGATGCCGATGCCGGTGTCGCGGACTGTCACGCGCAGGCCGCCTTCCTCGCGCTGGCAGCGCACGGTGACGCGGCCTGATTCCGTGTAACGAATCGCGTTCGATAACAGGCTGCGCAAAGCCTGCGTCAGCAGCTTGCGATCGGTCCAGACGACCTCGGTCGAGGCGTCGATCTCGAGCTCGACTTGTTTGGCTGTTGCGCTGCCGCGAAACTCCTGGTCGAGCTTCCCGAACAGCTCGTCGAGACGCACTTCGCGAATCTTCGGTTGCACCTCGCCCGACTCGATTTCGGTCAGGTCGAGCAGCGAATTCATGAGGTCGCTCAGGTGCCCGAGAGCATCACCCTGCCCGCCGATCATCTGTAGCGCCTTTTCGTTGTCGACAGTGCGCTGCAGAGCAGCATTCAGCAGGACGAGCGTCTGCAGGTGATGACGAATGTCGTTGCTTGCCGTCAGCATGAACCGCAGCTTTGCGGCGCGAGCCTTATCGGCTTCGAGTTCGGCGCGTCGGATTTCTTCGTCGGATCTCGTGCGACGCACATGAATCAGCCATGCGCCGCCCAGCGCGGTGAGCCAGATAGTCGCCAGCGCGAGCAGCCTGTTGGCGATGACCATCCACGGAATGCCGGCCGGTTCGGACAGGACGAAACCCAGGAATGTCAGGGCCGACGTCGCCCCCGCAACAATGAACGTGTTGCGCGGCCGGTCGTAGAACAGCGCCACGAGGACGGCCGGCACGTAAGCCACGCCGGCTGCCACACCAAGCGGCAGGACAGCAACGTCAACGATGAAGACCGCGAGCGCAAGCGCTGCGCATATGACGGTGATATGCGTGTCTTTTGGCTGACCCCCAGTGCGGGTCTTGCCAGGCTTGCTGTTCATGCTCCTTGCTCCGCTGTACCTGATCGCGGGATACGATGACGTCTGCGCAGGCGTCACCTCTTTTGAGCGTAGTCCAACACCATGGCCGGGCAACATACGTAGTCACCGCGGACAGGCAAAAAAAAGGCCGGGCAGATGCCCGGCCTCAGGAATGCCTGAACCTGAAGGGGGTTAAAGGAATCAGGCAGCGTTGAGCACGTCCTCGGCGGAGAGATAGTCATAGCCGAGGTCACGGGCGACAGCCTCGTAAGTTACATGCCCGCCACTTACGTTGAGACCGTTGGCCAGGTGCGGATCGCGCTTGCACGCATCGACCCAGCCAAGGTTCGCAAGTGATTTGACGAACGGCAGAGTCGCGTTCGTCAGGGCAAACGTGCTGGTGCGGGGAACCGCGCCCGGCATGTTTGCGACACAATAGTGAACGACATCGTCGACGACGTAAGTCGGCTCGGCGTGCGTCGTTGCATGACTCGTCTCGAAGCAGCCGCCCTGGTCGATCGAAATATCGACCATGACCGAACCTGCGGCCATCTCTTTGACGTTATCAGCGGTGACCAGCTTCGGCGCCGCTGCGCCGGGGATCAGGACCGCGCCGATGATGAGATCCGACTCGGGAGCCAGCTCTTCGATCGTGTGTTTGGTCGAGTACAGCGTCTTGACGCGACCCTTGTACAGGTCGTCGAGATGACGCAGTCGCGGCAGCGAGCGATCGAGGATGGTTACCTCGGCGCCAAGACCAATCGCCATGTCGGTGGCGGCCTTGCCTGAAACACCGCCACCGATGACGAGGACGCGTGCCGGTGCAACACCCGGTACGCCGCCAAGCAATTTGCCGCAGCCGCCGTTGGCTTTCTGCAGCGAGAACGCGCCAGCCTGGATCGACAGGCGACCGGCAACTTCCGACATCGGCGTCAGCAGCGGCAGCGTGCCATCATTGGCCGTGACCGTTTCGTAAGCAATTGCCGTCGTGCCGGATTTGACCAGCGCTTCAGTCTGCGCGGGATCCGGGGCCAGGTGCAGGTACGTGAACAGCAGCTGGTCGGGGCGCAGCATCGCGCACTCAGGCAGCTGCGGCTCCTTGACCTTGACGATCATCTCGGCGGCGTCAAAGACTTCCTGCGCCGAGCCAAGAACCGTCGCGCCGGCCGCTTCGTAGTCGGCGTCGGTAACCCCAATGCCTGCACCGGCATTCGTTTCCACGACGACTTCGTGGCCGTCGTGAACAACCTCGTGTACGCCCGCCGGCGTCATGCCGACGCGGAACTCGAGGGTTTTGATTTCTTTTGGTACTCCGATCTTCATGGCTCTCTCCAGACCATAGTGGGTCGAATCAAGCGCCATGATAAGTTGCATTTCGCGGCATTTGCTTGCGAAATACATACCCTGCTGGGTGTATTTATGGTATTTTATTCGAACTTTCTGACTATTTTAGCAATTTTCTGCCATGTCACTTGACCGACACGACAAACAGATCGTCGAACTGCTACAGCGTGACGGTCGCATCAGCAACAAGCACCTCGCTGAGGCGGTCAACCTGTCGGAGTCGTCCTGCCTGCGACGCGTGCGCGCGCTCGAGGATGCGGGCATCATTGATCGCTACGTCGCGCTGATGAATCAGAACAAGATGGGCTTATCGGGCAACGTGTTCGTGCATATCGGGCTGCATCGCGAAGTCGAGGCGGACCTCACGGCGTTCGAGCAGGCCGTGCGAAACGTGCCCGAGATCATGGACTGTTACCTGATGTCGGGTGAGTTCGACTACCTGTTACGAGTCGTGGTATCCGACATGGCCGACTTTGAGCGCATTCACAAGACCGTGCTGACACGCCTGCCCGGCGTGTCGCGGGTCAATTCCAGTTTCGGTATCCGCACGGTATTGCGGAAGACGGAGTTACCACTGCGTTGACTGTAGGAGGCCGCTTGCGGGCGACTGCTGTGGGAGACCCCGCCAACCCTGTGGGAGGCCGCTGTGGGAGGCCGCTTGCGGGCGACTGCTGTGGGAGACCCCGCCAACCCTGTGGGAGGCCGCTTGCGGGCGACAGGGTCGCGGCCAAGACCCCTCCTACGAATTCGGCGGCACAAACTCCTTCGGCGCCGCCGATCCACCGGCAAAAAAGAACTTCTCCATCTCGGTTTCGAGGAACTTGCGCGCCTCGGGTTCGATCGGCGTCAGGCGATACTCGTTAATGAGCATCGTCTGGTGATCGAGCCAGCGCTGCCATGCCTGCTTCGAGACATTGTCGTACAGCCGCTGCCCGAGTTCGCCCGGGTACGGTGCAAAGTCGAGGCCTTCGGCGCCCTCGCCCATCATGATGCAGTTAATTGTTCGTGCCATTTCTCAAGTGCTCGATCAGTTTGCCAACCGGCGCTGCAACGCCACCCGGCAAGTCATTGTCCAGTCGATGCCAGCGGGCATCGTCGCAGTCGGCTACTTTACTCAAAGGCGACTGCACGCGCACGACTATCGGCTGGATATCGAGATCGTAGTGACTGAAGCTGTGGCGCAGTACGCGCCAGGACTCGACTTCGCCCGGCTCGAGTGAGAGTCGCTCCCGGCACCAGTCGTCGACGCCCTGCCCATTCACCTCGGGCAGGCTCCAGAGCCCGCCCCAGATGCCCGACTCCGGTCGCCGTTCCAGGTATACGCGGCCATCATGGCTGGCCAGCACCATGGTTGTTTTCTTCAGCGGCTTGGCTTTCCTGGGCTTGCGACCGGGAATTAAGTTAACTGTCCCCGAACTCAGGGCGGTGCAGTCGGCGGCGACGGGGCAGCGCTCGCAGGCTGGCTTCGCGCGTGTGCAGAGGGTGGCACCGAGATCCATGATGGCCTGGGTGTAATTGGCGACGCGCTCATGTGGCGTGTTGGTCTCCGCGATCGCCCACAGGCGCTTCGTGACGCTGGTCTTGCCCGGCCAGCCTTCGACGCCTTCATGGCGGGCGAGTACGCGCTTGGCATTGCCGTCGAGGATCGGATGGCGCTGGTCCATGCTCAGCGACAGGATCGCACCGGCCGTCGAGCGGCCGACGCCGGGTAGCGCCATGACCTCGTCAATCGTCGCAGGGAACTGTCCCCCGAACTCATCGCGAATCATCTGCGCCGCCTTGTGCAGGTTGCGCGCACGAGCGTAGTAACCGAGCCCGGACCAATGTTGCAGGACCTCGTCCTGCTCTGCATCGGCGAGCGCGACAATGTCGGGGAAACTGGCCACGAAGCGCTCGAAAAACGGGATCACGGTCTGCACCTGGGTTTGCTGCAGCATGATCTCCGAGACCCAGGTGCGATAGGCATCTTTCGGCTGCTGCCACGGCAGCTCCTTGCGGCCGTGCTCGTCAAACCATGCGAGCAGTCGCGCTGCGAACTCAGGGTGCGATGTCATCAGCCTGTTCGACATCCTGCGCAATCGCCTCGATCCGATCCAGCGCCTTGCCGCCGTCTTTCTTCAGTTTGCGCTGGATCATGTACGGCCCGATCGCCGGCGGCACCCAGAAGGCCGGCTTCATATAGAGCGTGTACTTAACGACCGTCCCGTCGTCTGCCTGCTCAAACTCCCAGACCTCGTTGCTGACCGTGAAGTCGCTGCGCTCCGGGTCGGCAAACGAGCGCAGTACGGCATTGGGTACGCGCTCGACGTAACCTTCGCGCCGCAGCGTCTTGCAGAAAAACAGCACGCAACCGCGATTGACAACGACGAAGCCGGGACGGCCCTGCTCGTCGGCTTCCACATCGCGCGCCTCGACAACAGCACTCGAGAATTGCTCGGACAGGTCCCAGCGGCTGAACACGTCATAGATTGCGTCGATCCCTGCATCGAACCAGACCTCGGACACCAGCGTGTAGTGGCCGTCTTCGTAATTGACGTCGATGCTGCGCATCTCGGCTGCATGCGCCGGCAGCGCGACTAGCGCCAGTGCGGCGGCCGCGCTTCGGATCATCGCTTGAACAAATCCTTGAGCTTGTCTTCGATCTGTTCCTTGACCTTGTCTTCCACCTTCTGGCGCAGCAATGCTTCGACATCCGGACGCACGGTCGGCGACGCCAGCGATCCTGTGATCGTGAGCGGGATAACGGTCTTGGTGAGATCATCGATCTCCTCGGCCGTCGCCCCGTCCATCGCTTCGGGCTCGCTATAGATACGCGCGCGCAGGCCGTAGTCCACCGTGCCCTCGGGGAGATTCACATCGCCGCTGCCGGTCAGCTGCATGAACGGCAGTTCGGCAACGAGGTCTTCGTTACGCATGATGCCGTCGCGGACCGCGCCCGAAGCGGTCACCTTGCTGAACCTGGTGCGCGCGGGCAGTGTCGGCTCGGGCGGTGTTTCCTGCTTGATCAGCGCGCGGGCGCGCCGCAACTCGTACCAGATATCGGTGCCTTCGTAGGTGCCATCGAGTAACTCGAATGACATCGAGCCGTTCAGGGACCGTTGGATGGCAGCCATGTCGTGACCACGACCCGTCAACTTGAAGTTGCCCGCGATTGCGCCCGTGACGTTCTCCTGCTCGAACATGGCAAGCGCGAGCTGGCCGAGATCGACGCCCTGTACGGATTCGTTGACCGCGAGCACTGGCAGCGACCCGGTCGTATCGATGCTGATGTCGCCGTTGTAGCTACCGCCAAACAGGTTGGAGGAGATCGGGTAGATGCGCAGCTTGCCGTCACGTGCATTGACGGTCACCGTGACATCCTCGAGCGGCAAGGCGCCCATCGTAACGCGCTGCAGAGTCAGCTCGCCGCGCACGTTCAGGGGCCTCAGCAGATCGACCGGGATTTCGACCGGGGCCGCCCCGTCGTCTGCGCCCGCCGCATCCTCTGCCGGCGGCTCCATGTAGCGGTTCAGATCGATCGCGTCGCCATCGAGCCTGGCGAAGAAGCGACCTTTCGAATCAAAAGGCACAGTCATCGAGCCTGTAAAGCTCGTGTCGTCGAGCTTGATGCTGAGACCAGTCAGCCGCACAAGGTCCTCAGCCATTTGCGCGTTGGCTTCGACAATGACCAGGCTTAGTGCGGCCGGATCGGCCGTTGCCGGCGGCGCGACATCGAGCAGACGCATCAGGCTGCGCGGCGAGAACGCATCGATCTTTATTGCCGCTTTTGGCGTAATCGCGTCGGCATAGGAAAACGGCTCGACCGTCGCATCGAGGTCAATGCCAAGAATCGACAGCTCGATCGGCTCGAGCGTCGTCATCTTGTCAACCGTGTCGACCGCAATGCCGGCTGTTGCGAAACTCAACCGGGTCGGCTCGGTGGCGATGCCTGCAAGTGTTGCCTCGAGGCTCGAGTCACCGAAAATCACCGTGCCGGCTTCGGTATCGAAACTGACGCTCGTATCGAGCTCCATGCTGCCGCTGTAGCCTGCCGGCTGCACATCGAAGGTGAGCCCGCCGCTGACGGGTACCTCGTCAGCGCTCCCTGCAATCCTGCCGATCTCGAGGTTCACGTCCGTGAACGAGTACGCGTCCCCCTTGGGTTCGTGTACGTAGGAAATTGTCGCATTGCGCAGCGCCAGGCCGCCAATCTCGAGCGTGCCGCCGGTTGAGGCCGCGTCTGCAGCGACGTCTTCGGTCGTCGACTCAATTGCCGCACCTTCATCCTCGGTGGCGAGGAAATCGGACCAGTTGCGCTCGTCGCGCTCATTGACAGCGAGGCTGACGCGCAGGCCCTCGAGCTCGGCCGTGCCAACCGAGACGTTGCCGCCCATCACGAGCGGCAGGAACCGGACGCTGAGCCTGGCCCGATCGAATGCGAGGAAAGGTTCGTCGCCGAAACCCGGCGCATTGCCGAGCGTGGTCGAGCCAATCTCGATTGCGAGCCACGGGAAGACCTGCACATCAACATCGCCGGCGATGACGAGCTCACGGCCCGTGCGTTCCTTTACGGCAGCGGCGATTTCTTCACGAAAGTCGTTGGGATCGAAGAACAGCCGGAATGCGACAGTCGCAACGAGGAAAACAGCGACGACTGCGACAACCAGCCACAGAACGACCTTTGATGCTCGGCCCATCAGGTACCCTCCAGAGTGGAATGACAGGGTATCAAATAGACCAAAAAAACGGGCCGCAGTGCGGCCCGAATCAATGGAATCTTACTTAAGACTTACTTACACATCGTGATGTCGCCGTTGACCGTCGAGATCACTACCCGGGAGCTCCCGCTACCTTCCTTGAAATTCAGCTCTTTGCCCGGCGCATATTTGCTGGTGCGCTTGGCCTTGGGCCCGAAGCAATTGTCGATCTCGCCATTGAAGGTGTCGATATCGAACTGGCCCGATACGTCGTTCGCAAACTGCAGGTCGATCTCGCCGTTGACGGTTTCAACACTGAGCTTGCCGCCATCGCGCAGTTCAGACGAAAACTCGATGTCGCCATTGACGGCGTTCAGGCCGGCACGATCGAACGAACCATCGTCGATCACCACGTCGCCACTGACCGTCTCGGCCTTGAGGTTGCCGGCGAGGCCCATCAGCCTCAGATCGCCGGACACCGTGGCGCACTGCGTATTGGCGTCCTTACCCGAACCGCGAATCACGACGTCGCCGCTGACCGTGCCGCTCGTGACGTCTGCGGCGACGGATTCAGTTTCAATATCGCCGCTAACGGCCTCAAGCTTCTGGTAACCGCTTACGCCCGAGACCTCGATGTCGGCGCTCACCGTGCCCACGTCGATCGAGCTGCGCTCCGGCACCTTGATGTTGAGATCGCTTTCGATACCACGGCCGCCCTTTCTCGGAACCTTGACCTTGATCGTGATCTTGTCGCCATCACGCGTGAAGATCAGCTCTTCGACGTTGCGGCCGAGCTCGCCTGTCACCTCAACCTGGTTCTTCGACCAGCCTGCAATGGTAACCGAGCCCGAGATATTCGAGACGTGCACATGACCGTCCTGCGCCGCATCGATCGTGCGATCCACCTCCTCTGCAGCAACAGGCGTCGCTGCCAGGAGCCCCAAAACAATTAGCTTCATTCTCTTCATCGTACTTCTCTTCGTCATTTCGCCGACTCCCCGTCGACTAGATGTCATTTCTCGTCATAACATTGCGCGTCAGGCCGCTGACCCGGCGCAGTAAACTGAGTTCTTCGCGATACGCGCGCAGCAGTTTTTGCTGCAGCAGGGCGTTATCCGGTTCCTGCTCGAGCGCGGTGTTGATTTCGACGATCGCCGTGTGGATCACGTCGAGGTTGGCCTGGATATTGGCCACATCTTCGGCCGACAGGCGCTGTAACTCGGCATCGAGCTGCGCGCGCAGGCTGTTGCGCGCATCCTGGAAGGCCGGGCCGAGGTGGTAATTACCGCCGAAAGCGGCCTGCTCGAAAACGAGCTCGGGATCGACCACCATGACCTGTTTGCCGCTGTCCTTGACGGCGACATAGGTGATCGCCGAGGACGCGCCGACGAGCAATACGACGGCCGCCGCCTGGGCATACCAGGGCGTGCGCTGCCGCGGAGCGGGCTGTGTGATCGCCTGCTCGATACCCGGCCACAGGTCGCGCTGAGGCGCTACCTCTGTCGCGAGTTGGCGTGCCGCCTGGTCCAGTTTGTCGTCAAATTCTGTGCTCATTACTCCGATCCCTGTTCTTCCAGTTGTTGCATCAGCAGCCTCCTTGCCCGATGCATCTGTGCCTTGCTCGTGCCGGACGCGATGGCCAGCATTGCGGCTGTTTCGTCATGGCTGTAGCCATATACGCCGTGCAAAACGAACACGTGTCGTGCGCCTTCGGGAAGCCGGTCTATCGCGGCGGCCAGGTCGCGCAGCTCACCGGTATCGCCGGTCGCCACGCGCTGTGGCTCGCTGTCGGCGACGGCCTGGATCCGGTCGTGCTCACGCTTCGACTTGCGGATCCTGCCGAGAACCGCGTTGACCGCAATGCGGTGCAGCCACGTAGAAAAGGCGCTGTCACCGCGAAACTTGGTCAACTTGTTCCAGGCAAGGATGAACGCTTCCTGCGTACAATCCTCGGCTTCGCTGACGTTTCCCGTCATGCGCAGGCAAAGTCCATAGACCTTGTCCACATGCAGCCGATAAAGGGCCTCGAAGGCGCGCGCATCCGACCGTTTTGCCCGGCGTATCCAGGTATCCTCGTCAGCGGCTGTATCCTGGCTGGTAGTAACCATTGCCCGACTATAGTCGCTGCCTGCGGTGGCCAAAAGCGCTCTCAAACTGCGTGTCTCCCCTTATCTTGACCTTTTGATGCCCGTATGGAGCGAATGGTTTGAATTTCCGCTTCCCAATCGGCAAAAAAATCCTGCTATTATTCTCCCGGCCTTATCTAACAAAGACAGCAACTTATGGCACTGTTTGACGCTCGTCCGACCTGCGCTCAAATCCCGGAACCCATAGCCCAGTTGCCCCTGACAGTTGCGAGTCTGTAAATGTCGGGTCACTCCATTCTTTATCTCGGCCGTGGTGAATTCGCTGCCGACTATTTGTCCGAACTCGAAACGCTCCCCTGCTGCACATTGCTGACGCGCAGTAACGCGCTGGCGTTGCCGGAGGACGAGGCGTATATCGACCTGGTGCTGCTGGAAGCGGGACCGATGATTGCGCAGTCGGGCAAGTCGCTTGTCGAGACCATCCAGTCGCTCGAACCCTACCCGGTCGTGGCGCTGACCCAGAAAGAACATGAGCACCGCGGTATCGCGGCGGTGCGTGCCGGCGCGCAGGGCTATATCTGCGTCGATGACGTCACGGTCGAGGCCCAGGACGCCGTATTCGAGCACGCCGTGAAGCGCGCTCGCATGCAGCAGCGCCTGTCGGACACCGACGTCACGGTGCTGTCGATCCTGCGCAACATTAACGATGGTGTGATCATCGTCGACGAGGCCGGGCACGTGCTGGACATCAATCCGGCCGCGCGCACGATCCTCGGGCTCGGCCCGCGCGTACAGCCCGACCCGACCTGGGAACAGACCTTCTGCTGCATCGACGAAAACGGGGACAGTTACCGTAATGCGCACGACCTGCCGCTGGTCCGCGCGCGCGATGGCGAGAAGTTCGCCAACCAGGTGGCAATCTACAGAACGCCCGAACAGCCTGACATCGTGCTCAGCATCAACGGCCAGGGACTGTTCGACGGCAAGCGCGAATTGATCGGTGGCGTTATCACGTTCCGCGATGTAACCGAGCAGACGCACCGCACGTCTGAGCTGGAGAAGCTTGCGCAGTTCGATGAACTGACCGGACTCGCGAATCGCAGCCTGTTCCTCGAGCAGTTGTCGCGTGCGATCGGTCGCGCCCAACGTAAGGGCGCACCGCTTGCGGCGCTGTTTATCGATCTCGATCGCTTCAAGTCGGTGAACGATACGCTCGGCCACGATATTGGCGACGCGTTGTTGATCAAAGTGGCGGATCGCCTGCGCAACAATGTGCGGATCGGCGACTTCACGGGGCGTTGGGGTGGTGATGAGTTTGTTGTCTGCCTCGAGGATTTCGGCGAAGCGGGCAATGCCGCGGCTGCAGCGCAGAAGCTGCTGCTGGTGTTGTCGGAGAAGTACCAGATTGGTCACAGCGAGGTGTACGCGACACCGAGTATAGGTATCGCGTTGTACCCGGACTCGGGCGACACCGCCGAGCGCATGGTCAAGGCGGCCGATGTCGCCATGTACGAAGCGAAGAAACGTGGCGGCGGTCGCTTCCAGCATTACTCGACGGCGCTCAACACCAAGCTTGAGCAGCGCGAAGAGCTCGAAGTAGGCCTGCGCCATGCGCTGGTTCGCGACGAGTTCGTGTTGCACTACCAGCCGCGTATTGATTTGACCACGGGTCGCCTGATCGGGCTCGAGGCATTGCTGCGCTGGCAACATCCGCGCTTTGGCCTGCTTCCGCCCGCGCGCTTCCTGCCGATTCTCGAATCAAGCGGACTGATCCATTCGGCCGGTGAGTGGGTGGTTGAGACTGCATGCCGGCAACTCGCAGCATGGCAGCAGAAGTTCGAGCTGCCCGACCTGTCGGTCGCAATCAACCTGTCGCCGCAGCAGCTCATGCACACGCGTCTTGCCGACGTTGTCGGCAGGGTCCTGAACGATACGATGCTCGATCCGGGCTGTGTCGAACTCGAAATCGGCGACGGCGAGATCGTGCGCAAGCGTGCGAGCGAGCTGGATACGCTGCGCGCACTGCGGCGTCTTGGCGTACGCCTGTCGCTGGATCAGTTCGGCACGCGCGACGTATCGTTCGAGTCGCTCGACAACGGCTTCATCGACAGCTTTGTGCTGGATCGCGGCCTCGTCGCGGACATCATGGAGAACGACTCGCACCAGCGCATCGTGCGTGCGGCAATCGCGATGGCCCAGGGCCTCGATATCGAAGTTGCCGCGGAAGGCGTCGAAACCGTATCGCAGCTCGAGTTCCTGAAGAGCTGCAACTGCGACCTGGCACAGGGCTTTTTGATAAGCCGCCCGATGCAGCCGGAGAAAGTGGCGGCCGTGCTGCGCAGCGAGATTGCAGGCACGTCACTGCTGTCGCGAGGGATGCCGTAGGAGGCGGCTTGCCGGCGACCCCTGTGGGCGCCCGCCTTGCGGGCGACGGTCGCCCTCCTACAGGTCCACGCTGGTCCCGCACTTCCAGCACACCGAAAACTGCCCTTCGTTCTGCTCCTCGCAGGCGGGACACGTCCAGGGTTCCGTAGGAACCTCGTCGTCGGATTGCTCGATCAGCTGGAGTGCGCGGTCGTAATCAAGGTCATTGACGACCCACAGCTGTGGCCAGGTCTCGAAGAATGGAATCTCGCCCATGACCGAGCCGAGGTGCTGGTTGCGCACTTCGGTTGGGATGCCCTCCGCCTGCAGCAGATTCTTATAGTGGTTGATCGTGATCAACGACTCGGCGGAGGTGAGCTTTTTCATCGTCGGCAGTTCGGGGTCAGTTAACTTATCTCAATTAGGTTAACTGTCCCTTAACTCGTGGAGGAAATTTTTTGGGTCCTCGCCCTTCTCCAACACCTCAACGAGCGCAGAGCCAACGATCGCGCCGGACGCGTGTGCGCCGACGTTGGCGACGTCTTCTGCGGCGCGTATGCCGAAGCCGGCGCAGACCGGGATTTTCGACATGCCCGACACTTTGTCTAAGTAGTCGGCGAGGTCGGCGGGCAGTCCGGCGCCGCCGCCCGTGATACCTGTGATCGTAACGGCGTAAACGAAACCGCGCGATGCGTCGCACAAGGTCTGCAGACGGTCATCCGGGGTTGCCGGGGTTACCAGCTGGATCAGGCCAAGGCCCTGCGCTTCGAGCGCGTCGCGAATTTCCTGTGACTCTTCAAACGGCAGGTCCGGAACGATGAAACCGCAGACGCCCGTCGCGGCGGCGCGTTCGGCGAGCTTGTCGTAGCCGAACGCGAGCAGCGGGTTCAGGTAGGACATCATGACGAGCGGCGCATCAATCTCGCCTTGCGCCGATTCGAGCTGGTCGAAGATCCACTTTAGGCTGACGCCTTTCGCGAGCGCTTCGAAGCTCGAGCGCTGGATCGTCATGCCGTCGGCCATTGGATCCGAAAACGGGATGCCGAGCTCGACAACGTCGCCGACTGCGGCGACCGCCTTCAGTGTCGCGATGAAATCGCCCGGTTCCGGGTAGCCCGCCGTAATGAACGGGACGAGCGCCGAATGTCCTGCGTCGTTTGCGGCTCGCAGCGCCGCGCTGATGCGATCATGCGGTTGCATGGCTACGAATCCTTGCTGGGTACTTGGTCAATGTCGGCATGTCCTTGTCACCGCGGCCGGAGTTGCCGATCAGGATCTTCGCGCCGGGATTTTCCTGCGCGTATTTCTTTGCGGCGGCGAAGGCGTGCGAGGTTTCGAGGGCGGTGAGAATACCTTCCAGCTCGCACAGCTCTTCAAGGGCTTCGAGCGCTTCGTCGTCTTCGGCTGCGATGTATTTTACGCGGCCGGTCGCCTGCAGGAGCGCATGCTCGGGACCGACGCCGGAGTAGTCGAGGCCGGCCGAGATTGAATGGGTCTCCTGCACCTGGCCATCGTCGTCCTGCAGGATGATAGTATACGAGCCCTGCAGGACACCGGGCGTGCCGGTGGCGAGTGTTGCCGCGTTCTGGCCAAGGCCGGTGCCGGTACCGCCGGCTTCGACGCCGATCAGTTCGATATCGTCACCGAGCAGCGGGTGGAACAGGCCGATGGCGTTCGAGCCGCCGCCGACACAGGCGAATGCGACATCGGGCAAAGCGCCAGCCTGGTCGAGCATCTGCTGGCGCGATTCCTCGCCGATGACCGATTGCAGTTCGCGTACGAGATACGGATACGGGTGTGCGCCGACTGCGGAGCCGAGCAGGTAGTACGTGCCATGGGGATCGGTGACCCAGTTACGCAGCGCTTCGTCGATGGCGGCGCGCAGGGTCTTGTCGCCGGATTCAACCGCGACACATTCGGCGCCGAGGCGATTCATGCGATCCACGTTGGGCGCCTGGCGCTCCATGTCGACGGCACCCATGTAAACGGTGCACGGCAGGCCGACGCGGGCGCAGGCGGCAGCCGATGCGACGCCGTGCTGGCCGGCGCCGGTTTCAGCGATTACACGCTTGGCGCCGAGGCGCTTGGCGAGCAAGGCCTGGCCGATCGCGTTGTTGATCTTGTGGGCGCCCGTGTGTGCGAGATCTTCGCGCTTTAGCCAGACGTCCGCGCCCCACTTCTCGGAGAGGCGCGGTGCAAAGGTCAGCGCGGTCGGACGACCGACCCACTCGCGCAGCTCCTTGCGGAATTCCTGTTGAAACGCCGGATCGTGCAGGTGTTCCTTTACGCCGGCTTCGAGGCGCTCGAATGCGGGGACCAGCGTCTCCGGCACGTAGCGGCCGCCGAAGGGACCGAATCGACCGCGACTGTCAGGCATTTCGCCCTTGATGGTCGCGTCGAGCAGCTGTTGGGCATCAAAGCCTTGCAGCACTCCACTCATAGGTTTTTCTCCGCGGCACGCGCCGCACTGATGAACTCTCGAATCAGGTTTGAATCTTTTTGCCCGCGACTGGACTCGACCGCGCTCGACACGTCGACCCCGAAAGGCCTGACGATGGCGACCGCCTCGGCAACGTTCGCGGCGCTGATACCGCCAGCGAGAATCATGTTGCCCCGCCGCGCGACCTCGGCCGCCCGCTCCCAGTCAACCGTCTCACCAACCCCACTCGCCTTCCCCTCATATATATAGGGGACAGTGCCCCTATTTCCGGGGACAGTGCCCCTATTGGACTCGCGGTACACAGGCCAGCATTCGATCGACTCAGGAATATCGAGCGATTCGAAGTCTTCTGCATCGGTCTGCAGAACATCGGGTATGAAATCGTTCAGTACCGTCTGCCACTCGTCGTTTGACGGATGAAGCATGACGGCAACCTTGCGCAGTGGTGTGGGCAAATTGGATGAAATCTCGGCAGCTAACGCCGGCTCTACCCGCCGCACGGAATCCGCAAACACGAACCCGATTGCATCCGCGCCAGCTGCCACAGCGGCATCCACATGCGCGCGCGAACTCAGACCGCAGATCTTCACGAACATGCCGCAGACCCCGCGTCTTTCATGGCTTTCACAAGCCTCGCCGGATCTTCGCTGCGCATCAAAGCGGTACCGACCAACGCCATCGTGTAACCCCACTCGGCAACGCGAGCGGCATCTTCCGGCTTGTGCAAACCACTCTCCGCAACACAGTGGGCGTCGGGAAGCGCAGGGCCAAGTCGGCGGAGTCGATCACTGTCGACTTCAAGTGTTCTGAGATCGCGGGTGTTCACACCGATCAGGGTCTGTCCGTCACGATCAAGCAGCTTTTCTGAGCGCCGCAGGTCCTGCTCATCAAAGGATTCCAGGAGCACGAACATTCCATGGTCATGCGCCGCATCCAGCATCGAAGCAAGCGCCTTATCGTCGAGCATTGTCGTGATCAGCAGTACGCCGCTGGCTCCAAACTTGCGCGCTTCAAGCACCTGGACGGGATCGACGAGGAAGTCCTTGCGCATGACAGGCGTGCCCGGAACCCCTGAAACGACGGGGCCCAGGTGCTCAAGTGCACCATCGAACCGACTTGGTTCAGTGAGCACGGAGATTGCCGCCGCGCCACCGCCGGAGTAGTCATGAGCACGTGAAATAAGGGCACTGTCCCCGGAAATAGGGGCACTGTCCCCCAATTGGCCCTCAGCGGGGGAGCGGCGTTTGATTTCTGCGATGATGTCGAAGGTGCCCAGGGAGAGCGGGACCACGGGTTTGTCGAAGTCCGCATCCGTGAACGGGCCCGCCTGCGCTGCGCGTGCCGCGCTGCTTTCCGCCATCGATTTCAGGAAGTCGCTCATCAGTCTTCGAAGTGCGCCTTCAGTTTGCCGAGGAATGCTTCCGCACGGCCATCGTCGATCGCTGCTGCAGCCTGCTCCACGCCTTCTTTCGGATCCGACACCAGCCCCTGGTTCTCCAGCATCAGCGATACGCCCATGAGCAGCGCATCCCGATGCGGACCTTTGTCTTCGCCTGCAAACACGCGGGCCAGCTCGTTGGCGTTGTGCTCGGCATCGCCGCCCGCGAGATCCTCGGGCGCGCAGCGCGCGATGCCATAGTCTTCGGGCGAACGCTGCAACTCCGTCACTTCGCCCGGCTTCACGTCGTACAGCACGAAGTCGCCAGCGGGAGTGGCTTCATCCCAGCCCGGCTCGCCATGCACTACAAAGGCGCGTTCGATATCGAGCCCCGACAGCGCCTCCGCCATCAGCTTCGCCATGTCCTTGCTGAACGCGCCGATCAACTGGTAGGGCGTACGCGCCGGATTCGTCAGCGGGCCGAGAATGTTAAACACCGTACGCACACCCATCGCCATGCGCACCGGCATTACCGATTTCATCGCGGGGTGATACCCGGGCGCAAACAGGAACGTAAACCCTGTCGCCTGCAGGCAATCGACCGCCGCATCCTTGTCGAGCGGCAATGGCATACCGAAGCGCTCGAGCATATCGGCGCTACCCGACTTGCTCGAAATCGAGCGATTACCGTGCTTCACGACACGCATGCCCGCAGCCGCCGCAAGCAAGCCCGTGCCCGTCGAAATATTCAAAGATCCCGAGCCGTCACCCCCGGTACCCACCACGTCAATCGTCGGCGAACCGTCCGGCACCTCGGGATGTACCGCCAGCTCGCGCATGGCTCGCGCAAAGCCGCGGATCTCTTCGGCCACTTCGCCCTTCGCGCGCAGACCCGCCAGCATGGCGCCGGCAAACGCCGGGTCGAGCTCGCCCGCCGCAAACTGCTGCATCAGGTCGTAGGCCTGGCCGTCCTCGAGGTTGTTGCCATTCAAAAGGCCGTCAAGTAGCTGACTGTTGCTCATGCCACCTCCTGCCGCATGAAGTTGGCCATAAGCGCATCGCCCTCGGGCGTCAGCACGCTCTCCGGATGAAACTGCACACCCTCGATCCGCAGTGTCTTGTGGCGCACGCCCATGATCTCGCCGCGTTCGGTCTGCGCGGTCACGACCAGTTCATCCGGCAAGGTCTCATGCTCGGCACACAAAGAGTGGTAGCGCCCGACTTCGAACGGATTCGACAGCCCCGCGAAGATCGACTCGCCATCATGCTGCACCATCGACGTCTTGCCGTGCATGAGCCGCTCGGCACGCACGATCTTACCGCCATGCTGTTGCACAATGCTCTGGTGCCCGAGGCATACGCCGAGAATCGGCACCTTGCCCGCCCAGGCGCCAATCATGTCCAGCGACACACCAGCGTCTTCGGGCCGCCCGGGCCCTGGCGAAATCACGAGATGGGTCGGCTCCAGCGCCACACTCTCTGCCACGGAAATCGCGTCATTGCGGTACACCATCACCGCGGCCCCCATCGCGGCAAACGCCTGCACGAGGTTGTAAGTGAACGAGTCGTAGTTGTCGATCAGGAGCATGCGCACGTGGTCGAATTCCCTGCTCATCACAGACCCTCCCCGGCGATCTCGAGCGCGCGCCTGAGGATTGCGCTTTTAGCCATGACTTCCTGGTACTCCTTGACGGGAACCGAGTCGGCAACGATACCCGCACCCGCCTGAAAACTGTACTCATCGCCCGAGAACACGAGCGTGCGAATCGTAATTGCCTGGTCCATGTCGCCATGCAGGCCGAAGTAGCCGGCCGTGCCCGCGTACAAGCCGCGACCGACCTGCTCCATCTCCTCGATAATCTCCATCGCGCGCACTTTCGGCGCGCCGACCAGCGTACCCGCCGGGAACGTCGCCGCGAGCAGGTCAAACTGATCGTTTGTGTCATCCAGCTCACCCTGCACGCCACTGACAATGTGCATGACATGACTGTACCGCTCGATCGACCGATACGGATCGACGTGCACGCTACCGGCCCGCGCCACCCGCCCAAGGTCATTGCGCGCGAGGTCGACAAGCATCACGTGCTCCGCCGCTTCCTTCGGGTCGGCGAGCAAGGCCTCCTCGTTGGCGACATCCTCCGCGCTCGTCGCACCGCGCGGTAACGTACCCGCAATCGGCCGCAATGACGCCGTTTCACCATGCAGGCGCACCAGGGCCTCCGGTGAGGACCCCGCTACCTGCAGGTCGCCGAAGTCAAAGAAGAACATATAGGGCGACGGGTTCAGCAGACGCAACGCGCGATAGACTTCAAACGGCGCAACGTTGGTCTTACCCTTGAACAGCACCGACAACACGATCTGGTAGATATCGCCGGCCGCAATGTACTCCTTGCAGGCCTCGACGCCCTCACAGAACTCTGCCTCGCTCAGGCTCGGCTCCGCCGGCGAGGTCTCAACCGCATTAGCGTTCCCCGGCACCGGGCCACGTAACTGGCTGATTACCTCGGCGCGCAGCGCTTGCCGTTCTGCTTCCGGGCCATCGTGCAGCAGCGCGATGCGGCGCGTGACGTGATCGAACACCAGCAGCGACTGCGGCGCCACAAACGCTGCGTCCGGCACATTGGTCTGTTTCTCGGTATCGACCGGCAGGCGCTCGAACAGGCGCACAACATCGTAGCCAGAGACGCCGACAAGCCCTCCCGCGAACGGCAGGTCATCCGCCGGCTGCGGCTGCGGCGCATCCGCAAGGGCGCCGCGCAGCGCGTCCAGGTATTCGTCCTGGCTGGTCGGGCGCGGCTGTGACTTGTCGCCGATGCGCAGCGCATCATCGTCCATGCGCACTTCCAGCGCGTCGCCGAAGCCGAGAAAGGAATAGCGCGCGAGACGCTCGCCGCCCTCGACCGACTCGAGCAGGAAGCGCGGCTTGAGCGCCTGCAGTTTCAGGTAGGCCGATACCGGGGTATCGAGATCGGCCGCTATGTCGAATGGTGCCTGCATATTTTTCCCTTGCTGTTGTCGCCGGCAAGCCGCCTCCTGCAACAAACGCCGCTCTCGCACATCCATGTGCTCCACGGCATAAGTACATCCATATACAAAAAAGCCCGCTGTGTTTTCACAGAGCGGGCTTCGGTGTATTCGTTTCAGCTACGCGCTAGCCGACCGCCCTCTCCTGTAAGAGCAGCCACCACCAGTTGTTGACGCGTGTTGAATTCATGTGCCGGAGTATTGCCGCCCATTCTCTTTGAGTCAATGGTTGCGGGCGCAATTAGTCGCGCTTTCCTCAGAGTTCGTAAAGGAGCGGCAGAACGATCGAGAACCCGATCCACATAATAATAGTCAATGGGATGCCGACGCGCAGGAAATCGCCGAATTTGTAGCCGCCGGCCGTCATGACCAGCAGGTTGGTCTGGTAGCCATAGGGCGTCGCGAAGCTCATGTTGGCGCCGAACAGTACGGCGAGAATGAAAGGCTCTGCCGGTACGCCAAGCTGGTTCGCGATGCTCACCGCGATGGGCGTGCCGATTGCCGCTGCCGCATTGTTCGACACGATGTTGGTCATCACGGTCATCAGCAGCATGAACGCGCTCAGGATCAGCGGCGGTGGCAACCCCGACGCGAGCGCGACGAAGGTCTGCGCGATGAAGCCGGCCATGCCGGTATCCAGCAGCGCCTTACCCAGGGCGAGCGCGGTTACGATGATCATGACCACGGGGATCGACATGGAGCTGGCGGCATCCCTCCAGGTCATGCAGCCGGTCGCCAGCATCAGTCCGAGACCGACCAGCGCACTGACCGAGATCGGCATGAGGCCGGTCGCCGCAGCCAGCACGACGAACGCCATGATCGACAGCGCGCGCTTGGCGTGATGCGTCTGCGGCAGGTCGGTCGTGCCATCGAGAACCAGCATCGACCCCGAGTCCTTCAGCTGCGCGATCGCCTCGCGCGTGCCCTGCACCAGCAGCACGTCACCCGCGCGCAGGCGAATCATGTTGAGGTCGCCGGTCACCTGGGAACTCGGTGCGCGGGCCCGATGCAGGGCGAGCGGCAGCAGGCCGTAGCTGTTCGTAAAGCGAGCCGCGGCCAGGCTGCGCAGGTGAAGCGGCGAGCCGCGGGTAATGACGACCTCGGCAAGCTGCTGGCCCTCGGCATTGAGCGGCGTATCCTCGTCGACCGGATGCTCGTTGTCGCTCATGTTGAAGAGCGTCGTGCCGAGCAATGCTTCGTAGTGCTTGAGGTTCTCGGGCGAGTCCTTGACGAACAAGCGATCGCCGGGCTGGATCGTCACGGAAGGCAGCTTGGCGAGGAACAATGATTCGGAGCGCTGGATCTTGTCGATACGCAGGTTGCCGTCCGCTTTCGCGAGCACCTCGGACAGGGTCTTGCCGTCCGCAAAGCCGCCCTCTTTCACGTGCAGCTGGCCGCTGAAAATACGCGGTGTCGTATCGGCCATTGGCGGCGTGCGATCCGGCAGCAGGCGCGGCGCGACCAGCCACAGGAACATGATGCCAATACCACCGACGATGGCGACGGGCAGCACCCACTCGAACATCGTGAACTCGTGCAGGCCCATGTCATTGGAGATACCGACAACCAGCAGGTTGGTCGACGTGCCAATCGTCGTCGACATGCCGCCAATAATCGTGGCCAGGCCCATCGGCATCATCACGCCCGACACCGGGAACTTCGAGCGCAGTGACGCGCCGACCAGGATCGGCATAAGCAGCACGACGATCGGCGTGTTATTCATGAAGGCGCTGAGAATCGCGCCGGCAACCAGCGTTGCGACCAGTGCCATGACCGGGCGCGAGGCCCAGGCGCGTCCGACAATCGTCGCGAGTGGTTGCAGCGAACCTGTCGTTTCGAGCGCCTTGCCGACCATCATCAGCGCACAAATTGCGATCAGGGCTTCGTTACCAAAGCCGGCGAAGAAGTCGACGGGGCCGACCGCAACTTCGCCATCCTTCATATACGGGAACAGCTGGAATCCCGCAGTCAGGAGAATCAGGATCGCGAGCGACGAAGACTCGAGCGGTATGTTATCGCGTGTAAACAGGTACAGCGCAACGACGGTCAACAGCAGTACCGCGATACCGTGCGCGTCAGGTGTGATCGGCTGCAAAGCTTCCCCTTGGGCTCTGCTTCAGGACGGTAGACGGTATCCTAGTTGCGACCTGACACGCAATACGATGTCAGGCATCCCGGCCGCCCGATTCGAGCAATTGCGCCACCCCCGGCAACTCGCTCGCGCGCCGCAGGATTGCGCTGACGCGCTCATGGAAAGCCCTGAAATCCCTGGCATTCCATTTGGCTATATCGACGTCACGACGCAGCGATACGGAGTGCGCCTTGCGCACGATCGGCAACAGGTTCATGTAACGGAACTCAGCCGGTCCATGACGCGGAAATACGTCCCAGGGCGAGAGCGTCAGCAGATTCCTGTGACGCAGGCCGTTAGCGACGACCGCTTGTTGCCAGCGTGCACTCATTTCATCGCCGAATTGCCGCGCCCGGGCGCCCGCGACGTCGAGAATCGGACAGTAACCACGCTGTGCCCCGATCTCGGCCGAGCGTTGTTCGAGGGTCGACACGACGAAGTCCGCCAGCGCCTCGAGTTGGCGCAGGGTTGCCAGTTGCCGTGGGTCTGCGCCCAGCAGTGCCGCGACGTCGCCCCAGCCACGCACGAAGACCGACAGACGACGGTTCTCACGACTGTCCTCACGCTGCGCGACGTCAGGCCAGCGCGTTTCGTCATGCCGGCGTTCGCCGGTTTCAACTGCATCGCGCAATGCCTTCGCAAGCCGCTGCTCCTGTACACCGCGCGAACTCACGAACCGCACCAGGTCGACGTGCACCGAAACCCATGCCGTCCCTTCCGGTACCTGGGTCAGCGATGCCACGAGGCTGGCATTGGCGTCTTCGCTCGGCAACAACGCGCACGGCGACGACACAACGGCGGGAAGCAGCGCACCTATCGGCGCCAGGTCGCGCATTTCCCACAACCGCCGCCACACGAATGCCGCATGCTGCGGAGCGACCTCCTTGTCGGGATCCACAACGAAATACATGCACGTATTGTTACTTTCGAGACTATTGCGGTCGCGCCGCGAAACTTGGCGAAAGGCACTGTTTTGGTGCGCAGCGCGACTGGTACACGCTGGTCACCGGGTGTACCTTTGCACGTTCGAAGCTCATGACTACTGCAACTCACAAGGCGCCGCGTCGCCAGGACATTACCTTCGAGGAGAAGGACCAGGCACTGCGCGACGACGTCCGCACGCTTGGCGCCCTCGTCGGCGATCTGATTCGCGAACAGAACGGCGAAGAACTGTTCGAGATCGTGGAAGACTCGCGGCTGCGTTCGATTCGCCGCCGCGAAGGTAATGAGAAACCCGGCGAAGAACTGTCCGCGCTGGTCGGCGGCATGGACACTGAAACATCGACCCAGCTGATCCGCTCGTTCGCCACTTACTTCCAGATGGTGAACACCGCGGAGAAGGTGCATCGCATTCGCCGCCGTCGTGATTACCTGCGCGACGTTGCGATCTACCAGCCCGGCGGACTCGAAGACAGCCTCATCAAGCTCAAGGCATCCGGGCTCGACGCCGACGGCCTGCAGGCGCTGCTCAACTCACTCGCTATCGAACCGGTGTTCACGGCACACCCGACCGAGTCGACACGACGCACGATCCTGCGCAAGGAACAGAATATCGTCAAACATCTCGTCGACATGCTGAATCCGACGATGACGCCGCAGGAGCGCGATACCGCGCTGGCGAACATTCGCCTGCTCGCGACGACGGGCTGGCAAACTGCAGAACACCCGAGCGAACGCATGACGGTTGCCGACGAACTCGAACACGTGTTGTTCTTCGTCACCGATGTCCTGTATCGCTCGATGCCGCCGTTCTACGAAGATATTCGCGCGGCCATCGATCGCATCTATGGCGACGAAGGCAAGCACATCGAGATTCCGAATCTCGTCAACTTCGCCTCGTGGGTTGGCGGCGACATGGACGGCAACCCGAACGTCAACGCGAAGACGATTCGTGCGACGCTGGCGCGACAACGCTCGCTCATTCTCGACCTGTACTACAAAGAGTGCGCGTCAATTGCCGGCAAGCTCAGCCAGTCGACCGATCGCGCCGAGTTCGGCCAGGGCATGCTCGACAAGATCGAGGAATACCGCGCAATCTTCCCGAACGCTTACCACGCGGTGCCGGCGCGCCACCGCGACATGCCTTACCGCGTATTCCTGCGCCTGGTGCAGGCGCGGCTGCAGTCGACCTACGACGACGATATTTACCCTTATGAAAAAGTGGACCAGCTTATCGAGGATATCGAGCTGGTCGCCGAGAGCCTGACGTTCAACAAGGGTCGTCATGCCGGCCTGTTCGTCGTCAAACGCCTGCTGCGGCGTATCCGGACCTTCGGCTTCCACATGGTCACGCTCGACGTGCGCCAGGATGCGGAAGTGCATCGGCGGGTCATCGGCGAATGCCTCGGCGACGACGAATGGATGGAGCGACCTGCCGAGGAGCGGGCCGAACGCATCATCGAGGCGATCGAACAACGCGAGAACGCGCCGATGACGCTGAGCACACTGGCGCGCAAGACGATCGCGGTGTTCCAGGCAATCGCCTTCTGCCGCCGCAAATATGGCAAGCGGGCGATTGGTCCGTTCATCATCAGCATGACCCAGGGCGCCGACGACATCCTCTCGGTGATGCTGCTGGCCCAGTGGGGCGAACTGCACAATCGCCGTGGCGATGTGCCGCTGGATACCGCGCCACTGCTCGAGACGGTGGACGACCTCGAGGCAGGACCCGCGATCCTTGAGTCGCTGCTGTCGTCGCAGCTGTACCGGGACCATCTCGAACGGCGCAAGAACCGGCAGATGGTCATGATCGGCTATTCCGACAGCAACAAGGACGGCGGCATCGCGTCGGCGCGCTGGGCGATCCAGAATGCGCAGGAGCACCTCGTCAATGCGATGGATGCCGAAGGCGTTGAGCTAACCCTGTTCCACGGTCGCGGCGGCAGCGTCAGTCGTGGCGGCAGCAAGACGCACACGGCTGTACTGGGCGCGCCGCCGGGCACGGTCAACGGCCGCCTGCGCGTCACCGAGCAGGGCGAAATCATCAACGAGAAATACGGCCTGCGCGGCATCGCGCTGCGCACGCTCGAGCAGATCACGGGCTCCGTCGCGCTGGCCACGGCGATGCCGCGACATCGCGGTAACGACATGCCCGAGTGGCACGACATCATGAATGTCATTGCCGACGAAAGCCGCAAGGCTTACCGCGAGCTGGTCTACGAGACGCCGAATTTCTACCAGTATTTCCGCACGGCCACGCCGGTCGACGTTATCGAGCGCATGCGCATCGGCTCGCGTCCCGCGTCGCGGCGCAGTCAACAGGGCATTGGCGACCTGCGCGCCATTCCGTGGGTATTTGCCTGGACGCAATCACGCTTCATCCTGCCAGGCTGGTATGGCGTTGGCACGGGCCTCCGGAAGGCCATTGAAGAATTTGGCGAACATGCTTTCGGCGAGATGTTCCGCGAGTGGTTCTTCCTGCGCTCATTGATAGCGGACGTGGAGATGGTGCTTGCCAAATCCGATCTCGGCATCTCGAAACTTTATTCGGAGCTGTCGGGTGACCTGCACGACGAGTTTTTTCCGAAGATCGTCGGCGAGTTCGAACTGACCCGCGACACGATCCTCAACTACTCGGAGCACGACTCGATTCTCGAGGGCGACGTGACGCTGCAGCGCGCGATCATGCTGCGTAATCCCTACGTCGATCCAATCAGCCTGATGCAGGTCGACTTGCTCGGCCGCTGGCGCGCGAGCGGTTCCGAGGACGAGGAACTTTTCGATGCCCTGCTGGCCACGGTCAACGGTATCGCCCAGGGGCTGCAGAACACCGGTTAGTCGATCCAGGATGTGAACTCATCCAGTTCCTTCCGCCTGATGTCGGGTACCTCGACATCTTCGTCCGGATAGCCAACCACGAGCAGCAGGAACGGCCGTTCGCTCCTGGGCCGTCCGAGGATCTCATTGAGAAACTTCATCGGGCTCGGCGTATGCGTCAGCGTTGCAAGACCAGCCCGATGCAGTGCCGCGATCAACATCCCCGTTGCGAGGCCGGTCGACTCGGTCGGGTAGTAGTGCTTTACCTTGCGGCCGTCCGGCAGCTCGCCGAATTTCTGCAGGAATACGGCAATCAGGTAGGGCGCGGTTTCGAGAAACGGTTTGTGCTCGTCGGTGCCGAGCGGCCTCAGGGCATCGAGCCACTCTGCGGACGCACGATGCTCGTAGAACTCGCGTTCCTCGACTTCGGCAGCCTCACGAATCTTCTTCTTGGTCTCGGCGCCGCTGACGACGGCGAAATGCCAGGGCTGCAGGTTGGCGCCGCTCGGCGCCGTGTTGGCCGTTTGCAAAGCCGTTTCGATGAGGTCGCGCGGCACGGGCCGGTCCGAGAACTCGCGTATGGTGCGGCGACGATTGAGGTCCGTGTAGAAATCGGCGAGACGCGCGCGCATCTCGTCGAGCGGATATTCGCGATACTCATCAAACGGCCTTGTCGGGTAGTCCTTCACGTTAGTCCTCGTCGTCGTCCAGGGCGATGACGATACTCCATTCGGTCGTCTCGTTCTCGGATACCGCGAAGCTCATGACGGAAATGCCCGCCTCGTGGACGCTCATGGGATCGCCTGTAATGAGAGGGTGCCACGCGGGAAGATCCTTGCCTGCCTCCAGGCGGCGGTAGGCGCAGCTGGCGGGGAGCCATTGGTAGCGTTCGGGCCTGTCGGGCGACAACACCAGGCACTCGGGAACGAGCTGCGCGCGATTGGCGTAGTTCGTGCACCTGCAGGTCTCGAGGTCGAGCAGTCTGCAGGCCACGTCGGTGTAGAAAACTTCCTCGGTATCTTCGTCCTGGACCTTGTGCAGGCAGCACAGCGCGCACCCGTCGCACAGGGATTCCCACTCCGCGCGCGACATCTCATCCAGCGATTTGCGTTTCCAGAAGGCTTCGGTCATCGTCCCGTACTTTGCGACAGCACGGGACGATAATCCAGATGAAAGCGGTCATGCTCGACTGGGCGACGATGGGTCCGGACCTCGATATTTCCGAGCTCAGGGAGCTCTTGCCCGAGCTCGAGATCTACGACGAATCGACGGGCGACGAAATCGCCGCGCGCATCGCAGACGCCGAGATCGTGCTGGGCAACAAGGCGATTATTTCCGAGGACCTGTTTCGTGGCGCGCCGAACATGCGTTTTATCGGCTTGACAGCCACCGGCACCGACAACATCGACCTCGACTCTGCCAGGAAGTATGGCGTTGCCGTTGCCAACATTCGCGCTTATTGCACCGGGTCGGTCGTCGAGCACGTGTTTGGCTGCATCCTCAACCTGTCGCACAACATCAGCAACTATGCCGCAGATGTGCGCGGCGGCGCCTGGCAGGACGCGACGATCTTCTGCATGCTGACGCGCCCGAATCGACAGCTGTCATCCATGACACTCGGCATTGTTGGCTACGGCGAACTCGGTGGCGGTGTTGCACGCATTGGTGAAGCATTTGGCATGGAAGTCATCGTTGCCGCACGGCCGGGCAAGGATGAGATCCCCGAGGGTCGCGTTTCGTTCGACGAATTGCTCGCCCGCTCGGATGTGATTTCCCTGCATTGCCCCCTGAACGATGCCACCAGGAACCTGTTTGGCGCCGAACAGTTCCACGCGATGAAAAACACGGCGATCCTCGTCAATACGGCGCGCGGCGGACTGATCGATTCACAGGCGCTCGTCGATGCGCTGCGATTTGGCGAGATTGGCGGCGCGGCGATCGATGTGCTGCCCGAGGAACCGCCGATCAACGGCGATCCGCTGCTGGACTACAAAGGCGACAACCTCATGGTGACGCCACACATCGCCTGGGCCACACAAACCGCGCGCCAGAATGCGATGGATGAGTTGACGGCGAACGTACGAGCTTTTCTAAACGGCGAGGAGCGCTGCCGCGTCGTCTAGGCGCCGATGATCTGGCGGGCCCACTGCACGATCTGTTTCACGCGCGGTGAGCCGAGGTCGTAGGCCTCGTCGAAGCTGACCCAGCGCCATTCATGGTGTTCCGGTTCGCCGGTTTCGGGGGATGGGCCCATGACAACATCATGCTGCCGGGTCGTCGCGATGAAGTAGCGGGCGATCTTGCCGCGGCTGTACGGTCCGGTTTCGAAGAAGCGGTCGCCCCACTCGAATGACAGGTCGTCGATCGAGGTTTCTTCCCGAACTTCGCGGATCGCCGCTTCCATCGGTTCCTCGCCGAGCTCGCGAATGCCCTTGGGGAAATCCCAGTGATGAAAGGCGCGCAACATCAGCGTCATCCAGGCCCCGCCCTCACGGCGCGCAAGCACGACGCCACAAGAGAGTTTCGACTCGCTCACGCCGGGACTCCGCGCAACACATCGACCGGGGCGGCGTTGACCGCGCCGCGCGCGGCAAAGAAGCCGCTGAGGCAGACGATCAGGATGCCGGCGCCGACACCGGCGACCCAGATCAGCGGATTAAATGAGTACGGCAGCTCGAACAACTGCACGGCAACGACGGCGGCCAGTATCGATGCGCCGGCGGAAGCCAGCACGCCTGCGGCAGCGCCGAGCGCCGCGAATTCTGCCATCACGCCGGCAAAGACAACGCGTTTCTTCGCGCCCAACGCGCGCAACATGGCGCTCTCAAAGCGACGTTCATCAATGGTCGACTGTACGGCGGCAAACAGCACTGCGATACCGGCCGCTAACGTGAACACGAAGACCGCCTGCACGGCGAGACTCGCCTTCTCGACAATACCGCGCACCTGCTCGAGGATCGCGCCGAGATCGATAACCGAGATCGATGGGTGCTCGCGCATCAGGTCGATCAACATCGGCTGCTGCTCTTCTGCAATGCGCATGCTCGATATATAGGTTGCCGGCATGCCGTCGAGCGAGCCCGGCGACAACAGGATGAAGAAGTTCGGCTGGAACGATTGCCAGTCGATGCGCCGCACGCTCGCGATCGTGCCTTCGACCTCGCGGCCCGCGACGAAGAAGTTCAGCGTGTCGCCGATGCCGAGCCCGGCATTCATCGCGGCTTCTTCCTCGATCGAGATCAGCGGCGGCCCTGCATAGTCGGCCGCCCACCACTCGCCTGCGACAAGCTCGTTGCTGCTGCTGAGCTCGCTGGCCCACGACAGGTTGGCCTCGCGATTGGCGAGCCAGCGGCCATCATCGCTCGGATAGGTACGATCCTTGACCGACTCGCCGTTGATCGTCGTCATGCGCGCACGCACCAGCGGCGTGAACGTCGGCGCTTCCATGCCATTGGCGGCAAACAACTCGCCCACCGCATCGACCTCGTGCGGCTGAATGTTGATCAGGAAATGATTCGGCGCATCCTCGTTGAGCATCTGCTGCCAGCCATCGACGAGATCCGTGCGCACCAGCGTCAACAGCAGCAACACGGTGATGCTGAGGCCGAACGCAACGACCTGGATGGCGCTCGCCCGACCGCGGCGCGAGACGTTGGCAAGCCCGTAGCGCCACGCCACACCGACGCCCGAACGCGCGCTGCCGATCGCGGCCACGAGAAGGCGTCCGACAAGGTACAGCGCCGCAGCAATGCCGATAATGCCGCCGATCAGGATAACCAGCAGCAGCGGGTCGCCGACCGAGCTGTACAGCAGGGCGCCCACCGCCGCGAGTGACAACCCGCCGACAAACAGGCGCGACGGCGACGGTGGCATCTCGTCGTGCCGCAGCACGCGCAGCGGCGGCGTGTCGCGCAACTGGATCACTGACGGCAGGGCAAAACCGAGCAACAGGACGAGCGCACTGCCGCTCGCCAGGATCACAGGCTTCAATCCCGTTTCGGGCAACTCACCCGCCAGCAAATCTGACAGGATGTTGGCGAGAATCTCTTCCGCCGCATAGCCAGCAACGCTGCCCGCGAGCACGCCCATGATCCCGAGCAGCAGCAGTTGCACGAGCGCGACCGCGATAACGAACCCCTGGGTAGCGCCAAGGCTCTTCATCAATGCGACCGTGTCCATGCGGCGCAGCGCGAAGCGGCGCGCAGACATGGCGACGGCGACCGCACTCAGCAGCAGGCTGATCACCGCCGTCAGGGACAGGAACCGTTGCGCACGATCTGCGGACACAGCAACCTGGTCGCTGCTTTCCTCGCGGCTGCGCACCCGAATCTCGTCAGGCAGCAGCTCTTCGACATCGTCATTGAATGCGCTGACCGCGCTCTCTTCGCCCGCCAGCAACAGTGCATAGCGCACGCGGCTGCCCTCGCCGATCAGTCCCGTGGCATCGACATCCGCGATATTCATGATCACGGTCGGTGCAAGCGACGCGAACCCGATGGATTGATCGGGTCGGTAAGTCAGGATCGCGGACACGCGGAATTGCAGCTCGCCAATGTCGACCGTGTCGCCGACGTCGGCACCCAGGCGCGCCAGCAAAGCGCCGTCCGCCCAGATCTCGCCAGGTGCGGGAATGTCATCGACCGTACGCTGCTCGCCGAAGAACTCGTCCGCGACGCGCATGGCGCCACGCAAAGGGTACTGGTCGCTGACGACCTTGATCGCCGACAGCGCATTGTCGTCGCCGAAAAATACCACCGACGGAAAACTCATCGTGTCCGCCGTCTGCAGGTCATACTCGGCAGCCAGTTCACGCCATTCCTCGGGCACGGGAGCCTGCGAGCGCAAGCGCAGGTCAGCGGCAAGCACCTCGTTCGCCTGGCGGGCGACGGCTTTGCCGATGCGATCGGTGAGAAAGCCAACCGCCGTCAGCGCCGCGACGGCCAGGCTCACCGCCGCCAGCAACACCAGCACCTCGCCCGAGCGCAATTCGCGCCCGAAGCTGCGCAGTGCAAAGGCAATCGGCCTCATCCGTCGTTCTCGCTGTCGGAGACAAGCTTGCCTGCATCGAGCACCAGCACCCGATCGCAGCGCTCGGCCAGCCCCTGGTCGTGCGTGACGAGCACGAGCGTGGTCGAGGAGCTGCGGTTCAGCTCGAACATCAGCTCCATGATGTTGGCGCCGGTGCGGGTGTCGAGATTGCCGGTCGGCTCATCGGCAAACAGCACGGCCGGCTCCGTGGCAAACGCGCGGGCGATGGCGACGCGCTGCTTCTCGCCGCCGGATAGCTGCGCCGGGTAGTGGCTCCAGCGATCCGCAAGGCCGACCTTGTCGATCAGCTCGCGCGCCGCATCGCGGGCATTCTCCTGCCCCGCCAGTTCGAGCGGCAACATGACATTCTCGAGCGCGTTCAGCGACGGGACCAGGTGAAATGACTGGAACACAAAGCCGACGCTCTCGGCACGCACCAGGGCGCGACCGTCTTCATCGAGGTCCGACAGGTTGCTGCCGTTCAGGTCGACATGACCATGCGTCGGTAGGTCGAGTCCGGCCAGCAGTGCGAGCAGTGTCGACTTACCGGCGCCCGAGGCACCGACAATGGCGACGGTAGCGCCCCCACGGATTGCGAAACTCACGTCGTTGAGGATGGTCAGAGTCCCTTCAGGGCTGCTAACCTGCTTACTTAACTGGTGTGCTTCCAGCACCTTGTTCACAGACGAATCCGACATGCGAATACTGATTATCCTTATTGGCTTGTTAACGACAGCCACACTGCAGGCAGCGGAGTCCCCGACCGTGCTTATTTTCGGTGACAGCCTCAGTGCCGGCTACGGCATAGAGGTTGACCAGTCCTGGGGCGCTTTGTTGCAAAAACGGCTCGAAAGCCAAGGTTACGAACATCAGGTGGTCAACGCCAGCATCTCCGGTGAAACCACCGAGGGCGGCGCCACCCAGATCGCCAGCGCGATCGCCGAGTTCGCGCCCGAGCTGATCATTCTCGAACTCGGCGGCAACGATGGATTGCGCGGCTTTCCGCCGGCCCGCATCAAGACCAACCTGAAGCTGATCGCCGAGCGCGCGCGGTCGTCGGGCGCCGAAGTCGTGCTGCTCGGTATCCGCATCCCGACCAACTACGGCGCTCGCTATACGCGCGCATTCGAGGCCGTGTACGCGGAGGTGGCGAACGAACTCGAGATCGAGTGGATCGAGTTCTTCATGGAAGGTGTGGCGCTGAACGACGAGCTGCTGCAGGAAGACCGCATCCATCCCAACGAAGAGGCGCAGCCGATCCTGCTCGATAACGCGTGGCCGATAATTCGCGCTACACTGGACCGACTCTAAAGAAGAGAGATATCTGCGTGGAAAAGATCTGGCTGAAGTCCTACCCGGAAGGCGTACCTGCGGAAGTGCCCGAACCGCCCTGGCGCTCGGTCCGCGACCTGTTTGAGCACAGCTTCGCGTCCTACCCGGATCGTCCTGCCTATACCAATATGGGCACGACCCTGACGTATGCCGATCTCAATCAACAATCGATGGCTTTTGCCGCCTTCCTGCAGAAAAAACTTGGCCTGACGCGCGGCGAACGCGTCGCGATCATGCTGCCGAACATCCTGCAGTACCCGGTAGCGATGTGCGGCATCTTCCGCGCCGGCCTCGTCGTCGTGAACGTCAATCCGCTGTACACGGCCCGCGAACTCCGCCACCAGCTGCAGGATTCCGGCGCACGCGCCATCGTGATCCTCGAAAACTTCGCGCACACGCTCGAGCAAGTCATCTCGGATACGGATGTCGACCATGTGATCACGACGGGCGTGGGCGACCTGCTCGGCTTCCCGCGCGGCGCCGTGACGAACTTCGTGCTCAAGTACATCAAAAAGGCGGTGCCGGGCTACAGCTTCGCCAACGGCACCACGTTCAACAAAGTGCTCAAGCAGGGCGCGGCTGAATCGCTCAGCCCGGTCGAGCTCGGTTATGCCGACATCGCCTACCTGCAGTACACGGGCGGCACAACGGGCGTATCGAAAGGCGCGATGCTCAGCCACCGCAACATGGTCTACAACGTCCAGCAGACCATCACATGGCAAGCTGACATCTACGACGATGTCGACCAGGTTGTCGCGATAACGGCCTTGCCGCTGTATCACATCTTCTCGCTCGAGGGGAATTGCCTGACCGTCATGGCGCTTGGCGGGCAGAATGTCCTGATCACCAACCCGCGCGATTTCGAGGGCTTCGCCAGGGAGATCGCAAAATACGATTTCAACCTGTTCACTGGCGTCAACACGATGTTCGCGGCGCTGATGAACACGGAGAATTTCTCCAGGATCGACTTCAGTCACCTGCGGGTGGCGATTGGCGGCGGCATGGCAGTCCAACCCGCCGTAGCCAAGGAATGGAAACAGAAGACCGGCGAGACGATCCTGCAGGGCTATGGCCTGACCGAGACCTCGCCAGTCGCGATCTGCTGCAAGGTACGCAGCGACTTCGACGGTTCGATCGGTTACCCGGTCCCGTCCACGGATGTCATGATCGCGGGCGATGACGGCAACGCCCTCGCATTGGGCGAGATCGGCGAGATCTGCATCAAGGGCCCGCAGGTCATGGAAGGCTACTGGCAGCGGCCGCAGGAGACGGCAGACGTCATGTTGCCCGGCGGCTGGCTGCGTACCGGCGACGTGGGCCGCATGGATGAGGAAGGCCGGATCTGGATCGAGGATCGCAAGAAAGACATGATTCTCGTCTCAGGTTTCAACGTTTACCCGAACGAGATCGAAAATGTCGTCGTTGAACTCGACGGAATTCTCGAGGCCGCGGCGATTGGCGTCAAAGACGAGCGGGCAGGCGAGGTCGTGAAGATTTTTGCGGTGCGCAAGGACCCGTCGGTCACCGAACAGGACGTGCTGGACTACTGCAAGGAGAACCTGACCGGGTACAAGCGACCGAAGTACGTCGAGTTCCGCGAAGAACTGCCAAAGACCAACGTTGGGAAGATCCTGCGCCGCGCCCTGCGCGAAGACTAGTCAACGAGTCGCCGCAGGATGAGCGGCGCGAGTACCGTCGTCACCAGCGCCATGATCACGATGGCCGAGTAGAGGCTGGCCACGATCGGCGGTGGCGGGGACGGATGCAGGAACAGGCCGGCCTGCAGGGCGACACCGGCAACGATGAGCTCAACAGCGCCACGCCCGCTCATGCCGACACCCACCTTGAGCGCCTCGACCTTGCTGAGGCCCGTCCAGTAGGCGGGCAACCCTGCCCCGACGAACTTGCTAAGCAGCGCGACCATCGTCAGCACGAACACAAACACTGGCGCCTCGCCCAGCGCGCTGAACTCGATGTGGAGCCCGACGGACACGAAGAAGATCGGCGCGAGGAAACCGCGCGTAATGCCCGACATCTGTTCTTCGACACGGTCGTAATTCGTCTGCGGCGCGATCCCGGGATAGAAGAACATGCCCGCCAGGAACGCCCCGATGATGAAGTGCAGCTCGAGGCGCTCGGCCAGCGACGCATACGCGAGTGCCGCGATCAACAACATGGTGAAATCGACCTCCGGGAAGCGCAGGTACTTGAAGTAGCGCCCTGCCCATGGGAACACGAACAGGCCGAATGGGATCGTGATGGCGAAGAACAGCACGACCTTGCCAAGCAACAACAGCGCTTCGCGGGTCCCGAACGTCTCGATGCCGCCACCCGTGATGGCCGCCACGAGCAAGGCAAGCAGGAACAGGCTGATGAGGTCGTCCCAGATTGCAGCCGCGATGACCATCTTGCCGACGCGCGTATCGAGCTCTCCGACGTCAAGGAATATGCGCACGGCGACCGGCACGGCGGTAATCGCGAGAGCGACGCCGAGGAACAGGCACTGCACAAGCTTGTACGGGGAATCCGGCAGGACGATTGCGCCTAGCGCGAAACCTGCTCCGACGGGCACGGCCATGCCGCCGACCGCGACGACGACAGCGGTTTTCGATGTGCGCGCGAAGTCGAGGGGTTCCATGCGAATGCCGGCCAGCAGCATCAGGAAGAACATGCCGAGGCTGACAATCGACTCGTAGGTTTCGCTTTGCGTGGCGGACCACAGCACGGGCATGCTGTCGCCGAAGGCACGCAGGCAAACGCCGAGCGCTACACCAGCCATCAACTCACCGACGATGGCCGGCACCCGGACCCGCTCGGCCAGCTCCGCAAAAACCCGCGTAACGACGAGCAGGACAAGTATCAGGTAGAGAATGTCCATCGCAACGCAGCGCATGTCAGCCGCTGCGTTGACGATAGCGACGCCCGTCAGGGCTGTCTATTCGTGATACTGCGGACTCAGCTCATGGACCGCGTCACACAGCGCCGTGACGTTGTCGGGATCGATATCGGGCGTGATGCCGTGGCCGAGATTAAACACGTGGCCGGGGCCTTTGCCGTAGCTTGCGAGCGTTGCCGCGACGCCGGCGCGGATCGCCTCCGGGCTCTCGCGCAGCGTCGCAGGATCGAGGTTGCCCTGCAGGGCGACCTGGTCCTGCACGTACTCGCGCGCCGTGGCGAGGTCCGTGGTCCAGTCGACGCCAAGCGCGTCCGCGCCGGTCTCGGCCAGGTCCTTGAGCAGCGGGCCCGCGCCCTTGGTGAACAGGATGACGGGAATGCGCCGGCCATCTTTTTCACGAATCAGACCGTCGACGATCTTCTGCATGCTCGCCAGCGAGAAGCGCCGGAAATCATCGGGCTCCAGCGCCGCGCCCCAGGTGTCGAACACCTGCACTGCCTGCGCGCCGGCCTCGATCTGGGCATTGAGGTACTCGATGGTGGTATCGGCCACCTTGTCCATGAGTTCGTCGAGTACTTCCGGCGCTTCTTTCGCCAGCCCCTTGATCGTCGGAAACTCGCGACTCGAGCCGCCTTCGACCATGTAGGTGCCGCAGGTAAACGGGCTGCCCGCGAAGCCAATCAACGGCACCTTGCCATCGAGTTCGCGACGAATTGTGCGCACGGCGTCGAACACATAGCCGAGCGACTTCTCGACGTCCGGTACACGCAGATTGCGAATCGCATCCGCCGTCTGCACAGGGCGCTCGAATTTCGGCCCCTCACCGGTCACGAAATACAGGCCGAGCCCCATCGCGTCGGGCACCGTCAGGATGTCGGAAAACAGGATCGCGGCATCGAGCGGGTAACGGCGGAGCGGCTGCAGCGTAACTTCGCAGGCCAGGTCCGGGTTGCGGCACAGGCTCATGAAGTCGCCGGCCGCGGCGCGCGTGGCGCGGTACTCCGGCAGGTAGCGTCCTGCCTGGCGCATGATCCACATGGGGGTGCGGTCTACGGGCTCACGCAGCAGCGCCCGCAGGAATCGATCGTTCCTGAGTTCGCTCATGCGCCCACCTGCTCCGCGATCTGCGCCTGCATCATTTCGGCTGCAGCGCGCGGGCTTTGGGCATCGCGAATCGGGCGGCCGACAACGATATGGTCGCAGCCATTCTGGAACGCCGTTGCGACCGTCACCACGCGCTTCTGGTCGCCAACCGGCTTGTTGTCGACAGGACGAATGCCTGGCGACACGACCAGCAGCTTTTCATCGACGAACTCGCGCAGTCGGGGCACTTCGAGGCCGGAAGAAATCACGCCGTCACAGCCTGACTCCAGGCACTGCCTTGCGCGCGAGAGCACCAGGTCCTCGATCTCGCACTCGAATCCGAGGTCGTCCAGGTCACCGCGATCGAGACTGGTGAGAACGGTTACGCCCAGCACCTTGAGCGAATCGCCCTTGTGCTCGGCGGCAGCTTCCATGATCGAGCGGTTGCCGTGGACAGTGACAAAGCTCGCGCCACGGTCCTTGAGGGAACGCACGGCCGAACCAACGGTTGCCGGGATATCGAAGAACTTGAGGTCACAGAAGACCTTCTTGTCGCGCGCCAGCATCCAGTCGAGCAGTTCGAAATACTCGCCGCTCATCATCAGTTCCAGGCCGATCTTGTAAAAAGTAACGGCGTCACCAAGCTCGGTCGCGAGCTCTTTTGCGCGATCGCAGGTCGGGACGTCCATGGCGAAGATCAGCCGGTCTTTCGAGGGTATGTTTTTCATAGCGCGCGCATTCTAGCAGCCGGCGAGCGCCTCGTGGGCCTTCATCGCGAATCGGTCCGTCATGCCCGCGATGTAATCGGCAATGACGCGCGCCTTGCCGGCCCGATCCAGCGTGGCGGCACGCTCGGCGAACTGCGCCGGCATCCGCGAGACATCCTCCGAGTAGGCGGCGAACAGCTGCTCGATGATCTTCTGCGCCTCGCGCTCGACCTCGAGCTTCTGCTCGTGGCCGTACAGGTGCTGGTTGAGAAAGCGCTTTAGCGCGATGTGCTGCTCGTAGACCGGTACGGACATGTTCACGAGCGGTCCGTCTGCCGCCCGTACATCATCGATCGTCTCCACCCCTGACTCATCGAGTCGACGACGCGTCTCTGCCACGAGGTCACCGACAACCGTGCCGATCATGCGGCGGATGATCTCGTAGATCAGGCGTCGGTCCTCGAGCTCCGGGTACAGGCGCCGCACTTCGACGAACTGGGTCTCGAACAGCGGCTGTTCGCGCAGCTGATCGAGGGTGAGCAGGCCCGCGCGGTAGCCGTCGTCGACGTCATGATTGTTGTAGGCGATGGCGTCCGCGAGGTTCGCGATCTGCGCTTCAAGGCCCGGCTGCCCGCGCTCCAGGAAGCGGCGACCGACCTCGCCCAGCTCGCGCGCGTTGCGCTTCGAGCAGTGCTTGAGTATGCCCTCGCGGGTCTCGAACATCAGGTTCAGACCCGGAAAGTCCGCATACTTCGACTCGAGCTCATCGACGACGCGCAGCGACTGCAGGTTGTGTTCGAAACCGCCATAGTCGCGCATGCAGGCATTGAGCGTGTCCTGCCCGGCGTGGCCGAATGGCGTATGACCGAGGTCGTGCGCAAGACAGATCGCCTCGGTCAGCGGTTCGTTCAACTCCAGCGCATAAGCTACCGCACGGCCGATTTGCGAGACCTCGAGCGAATGGGTCAGGCGCGTGCGGTACAGGTCGCCCTCATGATTGACGAAGACCTGGGTCTTGTACATGAGGCGCCTGAATGCCGTGCAATGAATGATGCGATCGCGATCGCGCTGGTACTCGGTACGAAAGGTCGGGCCCGGCTCGGCGAACCGTCGGCCGCGACTGCGTGATTCTTCAGCCGCGCAGGAGCGCATCCAGCCTCTGCTCGTCATAGTCGGCCGTCACCCGGCACGCACCGATGCCATCGAGCAGGACGAAACGCAATTGCTTGCCCTGCACTTTCTTGTCCATGCCCATCGCGGCCATCCAGTCGTCGGCATCGATAGCCGGCGGCTCGACAGGCAGGCCGCCCGCCTCGACCAGCGCCTGCAGGCGCTCGACGTCACCCGAGGCAATACCACTCAGGCGCGCCGCCATGAGCATGCCCGCGGCAACGGCCTCGCCGTGCAGCCATGCGCCGTAGCCCTGGCAGTGCTCGATCGCATGCCCGAAGGTGTGGCCGAAGTTCAGGATGGCCCGGCGGCCTGCTTCGCGCTCGTCCTCTGCAACGACCTCGGCCTTGAGCTCGCAGGAGCGGCGAATAGCATGCGCGAGCGCCTCCGGGTCGCGCTGCCGCAACGCGGCCATGTTGTCTTCAAGCCAGGCAAAAAAACCAGCGTCACAAATGGCGCCGTACTTGATGACTTCCGCGATGCCGGCGCTGAGTTCGCGATCGGGCAAGGTATTCAGGGTATCGGTATCGATCAGCACAGCGCGCGGCTGGTGGAAGGCGCCGATCAGGTTCTTGCCTTGCGGATGATTGACGCCGGTCTTGCCGCCGACCGAGGAATCGACCTGGGCCAGCAGCGTGGTCGGCACCTGCACGAAGTCGACGCCACGCATGTAGCACGCCGCGGCAAAGCCGGCGATATCACCGACGACGCCGCCACCCAGCGCGACGATACTCGTGTCCCGGTTGGCGCCCGACTCAACCAGTCGATCAAGGATTGATTGCATCGTCGCTACAGTCTTGTGCGCCTCGCCATCGGGTAGCTCGATCAGCGACACATCGCAGCCAGCAAGATTCGGCAGCAGCTTTTCATGGTACAGCGGCGCCACGGTCCCGTTACTGACAACGAGGCAATCATTGCCGCGCAGATGCTGCGCAAGATCGTAGTCTCCACCCAGCAAACCGCTCCCGATCACGATCGGGTAGCTGCGTTCGCCAAGATTTACGTGGAGTGCGTCGTCCATGCGACTAGGTTAACTGATAGTAGAAGTGGGGACATAGCTTGCTGTGTCCCCTCTAGATGGGGATACGCTTGTGCTTGGGTGGAACGCTCGCAAGGTCGCCGGCAAGCCGCCTCCCACAGGTCAGGAAAAACTCTCGATGATCTCATCGGCCACGGACTTAACCTTCCTGCCGTCCGTCTCGACCACCAGGTCCGCAATCTCGCGGTACAGCGGATCGCGCTTCTCGAGCAGGTCCTCGAGGATCTGCCGCGGATCGCCGCCTTCAAGTAACGGCCGCTCACGACCTCTGGCTGTGCGCCTGGCCTGCTGGTCGACCGAGGTATACAGATACACGACAAAGCCGCGACCGCCGAGATGGGAACGATTTTCGGGCAGCATCACGGCGCCACCGCCCGTGGCAAGTACCACGGAATCGAGCTTGGTCAGGTCGTTTATCACGGCGGCTTCGCGCTTGCGAAAACCCTCCTCGCCCTCTTTCTCAAAAATGAACGGAATGTCGACGCCGGTACGCGACTCGATCTCGTCGTCGCTGTCAACAAACGCCAGGTGCAGCGCACGCGCCAGGGTCTTGCCGACGGCGGACTTCCCTGCGCCCATCGGCCCGACGAGAAAAATCTTCTGCGGTTTGTTCATTGCTTGAAAAGAACCGGGGACGGACACCAATTTCCGAATGGGAATTGGTGTCCGTCCCCGGATTTGTTATCTGCGGTTGGGCAGCTTAGTAGATGCTCGAGCCTTCCTCAAGGATGCGCGGCGTCACGAAGATCAGCAGCTCAGCCTTGTTGTTGACGCGCTTCTTGCTACGGAATGCGGCGCCGACATAAGGAATGTCGCCGAGGAACGGAACCTTGTTGATCGTCTCGCGGCGCTCGGTCTCGTAGATGCCGCCGAGTACGACCGTCTGGCCATCCTGGACGAGCACCTGCGTCTCAACGGAGCGCGTATCGATACTCGGAACCGTGCCGCCGAGTCCGCCGGTCGAGATGATGTCACCAACGTTATCCTTGCTCACCATCAGGTCCATGATGATGTTGTTGTCCGGCGTGATCTGCGGCGTGACGGTAAGCTCAAGAACAGCTTCCTTGAACTGAATCGTCGTGGCGCCTGACGATGCCGACTGCTGGTATGGAATCTCGACACCCTGCTTGATCGATGCCTCTTTCTGGTTAGCCGTAATGACGCGCGGCGTCGAAACGATCTCACCAACGCCTTCGGCTTCAAGTGCCGTCAGCTCGAGGTCGACGAGGTAGTCACTACCAAGGACGGCGAGCGAGAAGCGTCCCGCGGCATCCGAAATCGGTACGTTGACGTTGTAGCGATCCTGCAGGAACGGCACCTCGATCGGGTACGGCGTGCCATTGCCCGGATCGGCCAGGTTATCCAGCGCAGAATCGATCATTGTGTCGGTGCCATTGCCGGTGCCTGAGGCAACGATGAGGTTGTCACTGCTCTCCTGGAAACCCGTCAGTCCGAGACGCACGCCGATATCACGGGCGAAGTCATCATTGACGACGACAATGCGTGACTCGATGAGCACCTGTTTGATCGGAACGTCCAGGGTGCGAACCATGCGGCGGATATTCTGCAGGCGTTCAGCCGTATCGGAAATCAGCAGCGTATTGGTGCGATCGTCGACCGCGATGCTGCCGCGCTCCGACAGCATCGAACCGTCGTCCGTACCCGAGATCAGGCTGGAAAGGTCAGCTGCCTTGGCGTAATTGACCTGCAGGAACTCGGAGTAAACCGGTTCTAGTTCTGCAATGGCCAGCTGCGCTTCGAGGTCCGCTGTTTCGCGGGCCGCGATTTCTTCAGCCGGCGCAACCATGATGACATTACCATTCTGGCGCATATCCAGACCCTTGGTCGTCATCACGATGTCGAGCGCCTGGTCCCACGGCACGTTGCGCAAACGCAGCGTGACGTTGCCCACCACCGTGTCCGAAACAACGATGTTCTTGCCGGACGTCTCTGCGAGCAGCTGCAGTACAGCGCGCGTCTCGATGTCCTGGAAATTCAGCGTCAGCCGCTGGCCTTCGTATTCCTTGGTCTCCGAGAACAGGCTCGACTCGGCGTCGGCCGTTTCCGGTGCCGGGTTGATCTCGATCGTGAATTCATTGTCCGACTGGTAGGCAAGCTGCTCATACTTGCCGTCAGCGGAAATAACGATACGCGTATCAAGGTTGGTACGCAGCGTGTCGACTGTCGTAACCGGCGTTGCAAAGTCGTTGACGTCGAGGCGACGCATCAGTTCTGCCGGCAGACTCGTATCCTTGAAGACCGCGACGACACGACCGCCCTCCTGGCGGATGTCGACCGGGGTTGAAGGATCGGTCAGGTTAACGACGACGCGGCCGCCACCGTCACGAGTACGGCGGAAATCGACTGCGGAAATGGCGCGGCTGCCCGGGGCTGCGTAAGACGCAGAAGAAGACGTCGGGGCGCTGGCGAACTGGGTAGAACCGGCGCTGTAGTTGTCTCCGTCACCCAGGGTAACGATTACGGTATTGCCGCTGAGACGCGTATCGTACTCGACCATGGTGCCGAGATTCAGGACGACGCGGGTGCGGCCGTTAGCCTCTGCCGTAAGTACGGTGTCGAGGGGCCCGAGGTTGACGTCGCGACGACGCTGCGACAGCCCGAGGGACGTGTTCGGCAGGTCAAGCGCGATGCGCGCGGGATTCTCGATCGTGAAGTCCAGTGGCTCCGGAGCCGTATCGCTCATGACGAGCTTCAGCTCGATCCGGTCGCCGGGCAGACTCTGAACCTGAATGTCCTGCAGCCTGTTATCTTCCTGGGCGTTTGCAACACCACCCCAGAAGAGCAGCAGCGCTGCCTGTGCCAGTGCGGCGAGTTTCGCATAGCGATGGCCCGCCGTCCGTTTAGTTTTGAGCATCATTCCCATTACTCCCAGTTCCATTCAGGCGTCAGTCTGATAGACCCACAGCGGCGTCACGTTCGATGTAACCGCCAATACCGTCAGAAATAATTTCAACCAGTGCAATTTCTGCATCCGAAATGTCCGTGATTCGTCCGTCGTTTTGACCCATGTAGTTGCCGGGAACGACGCGGTGAATCAGACCGTCTGCGGTTTGCACGAGACCGTAAACCGTCTCGCCAATATTCAGGGTTCCGACCATGGACAACGTGTCCAGTGGGAAACCTTCGAGGTACTCGCGGCTGCGATCGGAGTCGGGCCGCACACCGCCTGCCGCCGAACCCGCTGTCTGCGGTGTGTCCGGAACAAACGGCGAGCGCAGGCCCTGCGCATCAACGACGTAGGTAAAGGTTTCGTAAGGCGTAATCTCCGGCAGCGGTTCGATGCGGCCGCCAGGACGCGCCTTGATCTCGTTGATGTAGCTGTCGAGGTCGTCCATGTCGCCGCCGCAGGCAGTCAGCCCGAGGGAAAGCGTCAGGACGAGGCCGAGTTTCAATGATGAAGCGCGCATGATCACTCTGCCTCCTCGTCGATGTAGCGGTACGTTTGCGCCGTGACTTCCATGCTCAGGTTGTCAAAGCTCTCCTGGTCTTCCCGCGTGATGTTGATGTCATGCAGGGTTACGATTCGAGGCAGGGCCGCGATACCGCTGACGAAGTTGCCGATCTCGTGGTAGCCGCCCGTCAGGCGAATCTTGATGGGCTTCTCGGCGTAAAAATCCTTGGGGATTTCGGCCTGCGGCACGAACAGCTTTTCCTGCAGTCCGGCAGCCAGCCCGGTCTGTGAAATATCCACGATCAGGCTCGGAATTTCGGTTTCGCCCGGCAGCTGTCGCAGCATCGTGCCAAACGACTGCTCGATCTGGGCGAGCTGCGCCTTGTAGGCATCGTAATTGGCGGCCTTCTTCTGCTTGTTCTCGAAAACGTCGCGGAGCTCCAGCTCCTCAGCCTGCGCACGCTCCAACTGCGGCGCTTTGTCCTTGACGATGAAGAAGTAAATGCCCATGCCCGTAACCAGCACGAAGACGATCGCGATTACTGCTACCCGGAACGGCAGCGGCCAGCGACCGACGTCATTCGCGTCCAGGCTCTGTAGTTCTTCTACGAGGTTCATTCCATGTCCTCCTCGGAGCCTTCGCGCTGCTGCCTGAAGTAGAGCACGAACTCGGATTGACGTGACGAGCCGGACTGTTGCGTGTCGATCTTCTCGACGTCCGGATCCGCCATCCACTCCGACTGGTCAATCTGGCGCATCAGTGCGGATACACGCGTACTCGACTGGGCGATGCCGCGAATCTCGACGCGCGCGCCGGTTTGCTTGAGGCCGGTGAGATAAACGCCTTCGGGTAACTGGCGCGCAACTTCGTCAAACAGGTGCACGATTTCGGGGCGGCTCTTCTGCAGCTGCTCAATGATCTCCATGCGCGCAAGCAGGCGTTCTTTCTGCCGCTCGAGCCCATCGATTTCCTCGATGCTCTTCTGCAGCTCGACGATCTCGGCATTGAGCCGATCGTTGCGAGCCTTCTGATTCGAAATCATCTGCGAGTAAAACAGCATCGTCAGCATGATGACGGCCACTGCCGCGATTACCGCTCCACCCATGGCGACGCCGAAATCTCGTTGGCGCTTCTTGCGTTCCGCCTCGCGCCAGGGGAGTAGATTAATACTTGGCATTAGTCAAAACTCCTGAGTGCGAGACCGCAGGCCGTAAGCAGTGCTGTTGCATCTTTGTGCACACCTTGTGATTTGGCCTTGGATGAAATCTTCATCTGGCCAAGCGGATCGCCGACTTCGGTCGGGATGCCAACGCGGCTCGAGATGACGTCTGCAATGCCCGGGATGTTGGCGCAACCGCCGCACACGAGAATCATGTCCGGCTGCTCGCGGCCACCGCCCGAGGCAAGATAGAACTGCAGTGAACGGCTGACCTGCTGGGTCATGTCGTCGATGAACGGCTCAAGAACCTCGGGCTGGTAGTTCGACGGCAGGCCACCCTGCTTCTTGGCGCGGCCCGCGTCTTCCATCGACAGGCCATAGGTGCGCATGATTTCCTCGGTCAGCTGCTGGCCGCCGAAGTTGAAATCACGCGTGTAGATAACTTTGAGATCCTGCAGCACGGAGAAGGTCGTGCTGGAGGCGCCGATGTCGACGACCGCAACCGACTGCCCCATGCCGCCATCAGGAATCTGGTGGCTGAGCAAGCGGCAGGCGTTCTCGAGCGCGAATGCCTCGACGTCGACGATCTGCGAATTCAGGCCGGCGGCGCTTACGGCCGACTGGCGCTGTTCGACATTCTCGGTGCGCGTTGCGACGAGCAACACGTCCATGAGTTCCGGGTCCTTGTCGTTCGGGCCGATCACTTCGTAGTCGAAGCTCACCTCTTCCATCGGGAAGGGGATGTACTGATCAGCCTGGATCTCGACCTGGCCTTCGAGGTCGCGCTCCGACAGGCTGCCGGGCATCTGGATGACTTTGGTAATCGCGGCGTCACCGGAAATGGCGACCGCGACGTCGGTTGCCTTGGCGCCCGCACGCTTGACGGCACGACGAATTGCCTCACCGACCGCCTTGGCGTCGACAATGGCTTTTTCGCTCACCGAGCTCGGGGGCGTAGGCTCTGCTGAATATGACTCGACGCGATAGCGCTTCCCGCTCTGGGAGAGCTCAATCAGCTTGACCGACGAGGTCGTGATATCGAGGCCCAGCAATGGCTGTTGTTTGTTGCCAAAAAGCACGTAAATTTCCTTCTAAGTCGGTAAGTTGCGAGTCAAATATGAGTCGAACCTGAGCAAAGCGATTTAACTATATATCAAGAAAATGTTAAATAAAACGTGACTGTGTTCACGATCCGACAATCCCTATGTTATTGACCCTTCAGGCAACATTCTGTGATCCAGTCGAACTCCCGAATCCCTGCTCGTTATTGCGACGTTCAGGCAGCTGTGCCTATCATCGCCGCCTGGACCCGCTTCGCTGAGCAATTGCCCTCGAAAAGCCACATTCTCGTCATCGGTCGAACACCACGTTACCCTTTAATAAAGCGGTGAAACGCCGCCCTAATTCCGGGTTTTCGTCCGAAAACGCCTGTAACTATGCATAAATCAACGAAAAAAAAATCCAACGCGCGTCACATTAGGCGACATAAGCTGATTCGCGCGGCAATTGCGGTACTCGCGCTCGGCTGCATCGGCGGGATTGGCGTCACCGCGGGCATCATCGGCGCCTATTACTACGTGGCGCCCGGCCTGCCGCAGGCCGAGACGATCCGCGACATCCCGTTGCAGATCCCGCTCAGAATCTACAGCCGCGACGGTCGCCTGATTTCAGAGATCGGCGAGCGCCGGCGCATTCTCGTCACCTGGGATGAGCTGCCCCCGCATGTCGTGCAGGCGTTTGTCGCTGCGGAAGACCAGCGCTTCTTCGAGCACCCGGGCATCGATTACCGTGGCCTCATACGCGTCTTCAAGGAATTCGTGACGACGGGCGACCCGACCGGCGGCTCGACCCTGACCCAGCAGCTTGCGCGCGATTACTTTCTCACGCGTGAACGCAGAGTCACGCGCAAGATTCGCGAAGGCTTTCTCGCCTGGAAGATCGAGCAGGAATTCACGAAGGAACAGATCATGGCGCTGTTCCTCAACAAGATGTTCTTCGGCCAGCGCGCCTATGGCGTCGCCGCGGCCGCACGTGTCTACTTTAATAAGAGCCTGGCCGACATCAATGTCGCCGAAGCGGCAACGCTCGCCGGCGTCCTGCCGGCGCCGTCACGTTACAACCCGGTCTACAGCGCAGCCAATGCAGAAATGCGCCGCGGCTACGTGCTCAGCCGCATGCGCGACCTCGGCTACATCGATGACGCAGCCTATGACGAGGCCATGGCGTTTCCGATGGAGTCCAAACTGCATGGCGCGGCTGTCGAGCTGAACGCTCCTTACGTTGCGGAAATGGTTCGCGCAGAGATGCTGCGACGCTATGGCCCGAACACGTATACGGACGGCTACCAGGTCGTGACTTCGCTGGATTCCCGCCTGCAGACAGCGGCGAATTACTCGCTGCGCAATGGTCTGCTGGAGTTCTCGCGGCGGCGCGGTTATCGCGGTCCGATTCCAATCGAACCGCTGGAGATCACCGACGAGGTTCTGGCAACGCCATTCGAGGAGTGGCCGCTCGAGGTCCGCGAACTCTTCGATCAGTACGCGCCAGGTGGCTTGTCGATCGCCATGGTCACGGCAGTCAACCCGGACAATTCGGCATCGATCATCATGCGCGGTGGGGTGGCGGACTCGATACCGTGGTCAGGCATGCGCTGGGCCAAGCCATTCATCGATCGTGAAACAACCGGGCCCGAACCCGAAACTGCCGCGGACGTACTGGCGGCGGGCGACCTTGTGTACGTGATGCCGACAACGCAGGGCACATGGGCGCTGGCGCAAGTGCCCGAGGCGCAGGGCGCCGTCGTATCGACCGATCCGTTCGATGGCGCCGTGATCGCGCTGGCGGGCGGCTTCGATTTCACGACCAGCAAGTTCAACCGCGCGACCCAGGCGTTCCGCCAGCCGGGTTCATCGTTCAAACCCTTTATCTACTCAGCCGCCCTCGAACACGGCAACACGCCCGCAACGGTGATTCTGGACGCACCCGTGGTCATCAACTCATCGGAGCTCGAGGCGGTGTGGCGACCGATCAACTACGGCGGTCGTTTCTATGGCCCGACGCGCCTGCGCGAAGCCTTGCGGGCATCGCGCAACCTGGTGTCGGTGCGGTTGTTGCTGTTCGAAACCGGTATTGGCAACGCCGTGCGCCATATCGAAAAATTTGGTTTTGGCGGCGCTGCCCTGCCGCACAACGGTTCCCTCGCGCTCGGTGGCGGCGCCGCGTCGCCGCTCGACATGGCACAGGGCTATGCGGTTCTCGCCAATGGCGGCCGCGCCGTTAAACCCTACGTAATCGACGCCATCTACGGCCCCACGGGTGACACCCTGTACCGGGCGGAGCCGCTGGTTGCCTGCGACGCCTGCGCACCCGGCGAACAGCTTCCTGAAGACGACGAACTGATCGGTGGCATGACCCTCGAGGAAATGTCGGAAATCGCCCCCGTTTACCGGGCGGATGCGACCGTTGACCCGAAACTCTACGAGGACGTCCCGCTGGCACCCGAAGCGATCACGCCGCAGAACGCATTCCTGATCCAGGACATGATGCGCACGGTCGTTAAACGCGGCACGGGCCGGCGTGCGATGGCATTGGGCCGCAATGATCTGTCAGGCAAGACGGGCACGTCGAACGATCGCCGCGACGCCTGGTTCGGTGGGTTTAATGGCGACCTCGCTGCGATCGTCTGGGTTGGCTATGACGATGATTTGCCGCTCGGACCCGGCGAGGAAGGCTCGCGCACGGCGCTGCCTATCTGGGTCGAGTTCGCGCGCATTGCGTTTGACGGTGTACCGGAACACCAGATGCCGATGCCGGAAGGCATCGTGCAGGTGAAGATCGACCTCGAGACAGGCTGCCCTGCCCGCGCAGGGCAACCGAATACGACGTTTGAAGTATTCCGCGAAGGCCACGTGCCCGAATGCGATCTCGCCGAAGATGTGACAGACATCTTCAATAACGCGTCCGGCATCGATCCGGAGCCCGACGAAGAGACGGAAGAGGACGCCGAATCACTGTTCTGAGACATGCCGCGCAAACGACATAACGGAAACGACCGGAGTCGCCAGGTACTGGCGCAGGAAGCGGCGCGGATCATCGTCGATCACGGCATTCGCGACTATCGCGTTGCGAAACAGAAGGCGGCCGAGCGGCTTGGCGTGAGCGGGCGCGGATCGTTGCCCGGCAATGCCGAGATCGAAGCCGCTGTTGCAGAGCACCTGCAGCTATTTGGCGGTGACGAACACGCCGACTACCTGCGCCTGATGCGGGTCGCGGCGCTCTCGGCGATGGAGCTACTTGCAGACTTCACGCCGCGACTGGTTGGGCCTGTTTTGGCGGGAACCGCGGACGAAAACTCCGCCGTCAACCTGCATGTCTTTGCGGACAGCCCTGAGGCTGTTGCAATGGAGCTCGAGGGGCTGGGCGTGAGTTTCAAGCCGTATGAGCGTCGCCTCAAAAGCCGGCCGAACCAGGTCGAGACCTACGCGGGCTTCGAGTTCCGCCACAACCACGCACCTGTTCAGGCGACGGTCTTCCCTTTCGACGGCATCCGCCAGGCGCCACTGTCACCCATCGATGGCAAGCCGATGAAACGCGTCGATTCAGCCGCCGTGCAAGCGCTACTAAGCCACAACTAGCTGACTAGCGCTTCGCGATGTCGATGTAGTCGCGCTCGGCTTCGCCAATGTACAGCTGGCGAGGACGCGCGATCTTGGCATTCGGATCCGTGATCATCTCACGCCAGTGTGCAACCCAGCCGACGGAACGACCGAGAGCAAACATGACCGTGAACATCGAGGTCGGAATGCCGAGCGCCTTGTAGATGATGCCCGAGTAGAAATCGACGTTCGGGTACAGGTTGCGCTCCTTGAAGTAATCGTCGTGGAGTGCGACCTGCTCGAGTTCGCGCGCGAGATCGAACAGCGGCGTGTCTTCGCGATCCAGGGCGTCGAGCACCTTGTAGCACATCTCGCGGATGATCTTGGCGCGCGGGTCGAAATTCTTGTAGACGCGGTGGCCAAAGCCCATGAGGCGGAACGGGTCGTCCTTGTCTTTGGCTTTTTCGATGTACTTCGGAATCTGCTTGACGTCGCCGATCTCTTTCAGCATACGCAGCACCGCTTCGTTGGCGCCGCCATGGGCCGGGCCCCACAGGGCCGAGATGCCGGCCGCGATGGCCGAGAACGGGTTGGCGCCCGAGCTACCCGCCATGCGGACCGTCGAGGTCGAACAGTTCTGCTCGTGGTCGGCATGCAGTATGAACAGCAGGTCCAGCGCCTCGGCTGCAATCGGGCTGACCTCGTAAGGCTCGGCCGGTACCGCGAACATCATGTGCAGGAAGTTCTCGGAGTAGTTGAGATCGTTACGCGGGTAGATGAACGGCTGGCCAACGTTGAGTTTGTAGGCGGCCGCCGCAATCGTCGGCAGCTTGGCGACGATACGGTGCGCAAAGATATCGCGATGCTTCGGGTTCGAAGCATCCATTTCCGAATGGTAGTAGGCCGACATCGAGCCCACGACTGCCGACAGCTGCGCCATCGGGTGGGCGTCGTAACGGAAGCCCTTGAAGAAGTTAAGCATGCCCTCGTTGAGCATGGTGTGACGACGGATCGTGTTCTCGAAGTCGTCGAGCTCCGCCTGCGTCGGCAGGTGGCCGTGCAGGAGCAGGTAGCAAACTTCGATGAAGCTGGACTTCTCGGCCAGCTGTTCGACGGGATAGCCACGGTACTGCAGGACGCCTTCTTCACCATCAATAAAGGTGATGTCGGACTTGCAGCTACCGGTCGCCACGAAGCCGGGGTCGTAGGTGAAGACCCCGTGATCGCGGTACAGGCGCGCGACATCAACAACATCCGGGCCCGAAGTGCCTTTGTGAACCGGGAGTTCCAGCTCCTTTCCTTCGGGGCTAATCAGCCGATACGCGTCCTGGCTCATACTTGTCCTCTGTGTTCCTGTGTGCAAACCCTACGAGCATAGCAGAGACCCCCTCTATAGGGAGTCGTGGATAGACGAAAGTCGATTGTCCTGCGTGGTGCCGAAAGATCCCCCCCGGCACCCGCAGACGGCTTAGCTCATTCCGTATTTCTTACGGAACTTGTCTACGCGACCGCCGGTGTCGACGATCTTCTGCTTACCGGTATAAAACGGGTGACACGAGGAGCACACCTCGATGTGGAGTTCCTCACCGAGCGTAGAACGAGTCTCGAATTCATTGCCGCAACTACATACGACCTTGATAGGCTCGTAATTGGGGTGAATGTCAGCTTTCATTTCTGCTCTCCGAGCGTGCTTCTGTGCGAAAAAGGGCGCGTAGGATATAGGGATGGCGCGGCATCCGCAAGCCCTGAAATCTTATCCACAGAACCTGTGGATAAGTTTGTGGAAGAAAATTGAACGAGTGCCGTAAGGTGCGGATTTTCAAGCACCGCCATCAATATGACTATTTTGTGTCCATTTTCATTAGTTAAACAAAAACAATCACTTACGAGGGTTTCGCAACGCTTAGAGTGAAATGAGGCCGTTCAGACACTGAAAATACAGAGCAGCACGCCCTCTTGTGCATAAACGATTTCGCCGGGGAACGGCTCGACCGGGCGCGGTTTCGGCCAGGACTGCTCAAAAATCGCGCAGAAATTCGGCCTGCAAATCGTTCAGGAAACGCCTGCCGAGGGTCGTTGGCCTCCAGATCGAACTGTGATCGCGTTCAATCAGCCCTTTACTCACCGCGTTGGCCGCAGCCTCTTCAAGAGTTGCCGCATCGAGGCCGGTTCGCTGCTCAAACAGCGCTTCGCTGAAGCCGTCGAGCAAGCGGGACGCGTTCAGCATGAATTCGAACAGGATGTCGGGCTCGTCGGGCACGTCAGCCTCCGCGCCGTGCTCGCCCGCCTCCATCATCTGCATGTACTGCAGCGGATTGGCCGCTTTCCTGTAGCGCAGGATCGAGTCGTTGTCCGTCAGCTTCCCATGCGCGCCGGCGCCGACCGCAAGGTAATCGCCGAACTCCCAGTAGTTCAGGTTGTGTTGGCACTGCTGCCCGTCGCGAGCCCAGGCCGACACCTCGTATTGAACAAAGCCTGCCTCGCCGAGGATCGCCGCGCCCGCGTCCTGGATAGTCCAGGTCGTTTCCTCGTCCGGCAATCCGACGGGCGGTCGCGCGTGAAACACCGTGTTCGGTTCAAGCGTGAGCTGGTACCAGGAAATGTGCTCCGCCCCCAGGCCGATAGCGGCTTCGAGGTCGGTGATTGCCATGTCGACGGTTTGTCCGGGCAGCGCGTGCATCAGGTCGAGATTGAAGTTCTCGAAGCCTGCCGCGGCAACCTCATCGACGGTGCGGCGGATATCGTCGCTATTGTGAATGCGTCCGAGGCGCTGCAACGACACGTTGTCAAAACTCTGCGCGCCGATCGACATGCGATTGACGCCGGCGTCACGGTAGCCCGCCGGCGAGCCGCACTCGACGGTGCCCGGATTGGCCTCCATCGTAATCTCGGCATCGTCTGCGACATCAAGGTGCGCGCGAATGCCATCGAGCAGGCGCGCGACCTCCTGAGGTGAAAACAGGCTCGGCGTACCGCCACCCAGGAAGATTGTTTCGATGCGTCGCCCCGCGGCCCGGTCCGCCTCCCGCCGCAGGTCTGTGAGCAACGCGTCGATATAGCGCGTCGTCGGCGCATCACCGCCGGCCGAGTGCGAGTTGAAGTCGCAGTACGGGCATTTCTTCACGCACCAGGGCAGGTGCACGTACAAGGAAAGCGGCGGTGCGTTCACGCGTAGCGTTGTTCGATCAGCCGGGCGAGTTCACGCAGTGCCTGGCCGCGATGGCTGCGCGCGTTCTTCTCCTCGGGCGGCAGCTCTGCCGTGCTGCAGCCGCATTCCGGGACAAAGAACAGCGGGTCATAACCGAAACCGCCGCTACCCGTCCGTTCGTGCAGGATTTCGCCGCGCCATTCGCCGGCAGCGACGAGCGGTTGCTCACCGGGCGCGAGAAACGTGGCGACGCAATGAAACGCGGCGCCCCGCTCGGCAACACCGTGGAGCTCCGCAAGCAGCTTGTCATTGTTGGCCTCGTCGCCGGCATCGCCCGCATAACGCGCGGAATACACGCCGGGCGCGCCGTCGAGCGCGTCGACGGACAGGCCGGAATCGTCGGCAATTGCCGGCAAGCCGGTCGCATCGGCGGCATGCTGCGCCTTGATCAGGGAATTCTCGGCAAAGGTGGTGCCAGTCTCGTCGGCATCGGACACACCGAACTCGGACTGCGCCACGATTTCGACGCCCAGGCCTTCGAGCAGGCGCGCGATCTCCCGAATCTTGCCCGGGTTCCCCGTCGCCATGACGATTTTCGCAGGCAGTTTGCTCACGTGGTTGCCCTGGCGATCGCCTCGTTCTGGGCCTCGATAATGTCGGCGATGCCCGCACGAGCCAGGCCGATCATCGCCGTGAATTCAGCGTCGGTGAACGCGTGCCCTTCGGCGGTGCCCTGTACTTCGATGAAGCGCCCGGCATCGTTCATGACGATGTTCATGTCGGTCTCGGCCTCGGAGTCTTCGGCGTAGTCGAGATCCAGCACCGGCGTGCCGCGGTAGATACCGACCGAGATTGCGGCGACCTGGCCATGCAGCGGGTTCTTCTTGAGGGCGCCTTTCTTGTGCAGGCGATGCATGGCGATGGCGAGCGCGATATACGCACCGGTAATCGACGCGGTACGCGTGCCGCCGTCTGCCTGGATCACGTCGCAATCGAGCGTGATCGAGCGCTCGCCGAGCGCTTCGAGATCGGTAACGGCTCGCAGCGAGCGGCCGATCAGGCGCTGGATTTCCAGCGTGCGGCCGCCCTGCTTGCCGCGCGCGGCCTCGCGGCCGGAGCGCGTATGGGTCGAGCGCGGCAGCATGCCGTACTCGGCGGTGACCCAGCCGCGGCCGGTATTGCGCATCCAGCCGGGAACGCGGTCCTCGACGCTGGCCGTGCACAGGACGCGGGTCTCGCCGAACTCGGCCATGACGCTGCCTTCGGCGTGGGTGGTGTAATCGGGAACAAAGCGCAACGCGCGCAATTGCGATGCTTCGCGGCCACTTGGTCGCATGCGGACTCTCCTTTGGGTGAAACAGCGGTCAGCCGTTCCAGCGTAATGCAGTACCGGTCGTATTGTCGCTGTAGGGAGAGTTGACGTTCAACGCTTTCATGCTGAGCGCCTTCAGGTTCTCGACAAGATTGTCGTCACCGGGTTTGGCTATCCCGGCCATATCCTCGTCGCTGAGGCCCGACCACAGGCCATCCGAGCAGGCCAGCAAAACGTCGCCTTCCTTGAGTTTCTTGCCGGACGCGATGCTCATGTCGGGCACGGGCGCATCGCCGCCGATACAACACTCCACGAAATTGCGCATCGGATGGTCCTGCGCCTCTTCCTCCGAAATGGCGCCTTCCTGGATCAGGACCTCGACGTGGCTGTGATCGCGCGAGCGCGTCAGCATTTTCTGGTTGCGGAACTGGTAGATGCGGCTGTCGCCGATATGGGCCCAGAACGCGTAGCCCTCCTGCACGAGACACACGGCGCAGGTCGCACGCGGGCGGAAATCGACGTCGAGATCGGCGCCGAGTGTGGCCACTTCATCATGCGCCTTCGACAGGGCCATGTAGAGAAAGCCCTGCGGATCGAAGATCGGCTGCTGTGCGTTCATGAACAGGTCCTGCACGACCTTGAGCCCCGTTTCGGCAGCGGCGGCGCCATCCGAGTGGCCGCCCATACCGTCGAAGACGAGCATCAGCGCGGCGTCCTCCGACACGACGACGGCGGCGCGGTCCTGGTTATCCTGGCGATCTCCGAGTGCGGAGACTTTGGCGTATTCGATTTGCATGGAAACTGTGTTGGCTATCGGCTGCAGCGAGAGCTTAGAATGTCGGACGCTCAAAAAACGTGACGCAGGCAACAGATGTTACACAGTATGACAGGGTTCGCGCGAGAGTCGGTCGAGACCGACCTCGGTACGCTGACCTGGGAAATCCGCGCGGTAAACCACCGCTATCTCGATGTGCAGTTCAAATTGCCCGAGGATCTGCGCCCCAAGGAGCAGGCCTTTCGGCAGCAGGCGAGCAGCAGGCTCGGTCGCGGCAAGGTCGAGTGCGCGCTGTATTTCCGCCGTGCGTTCAATGAAGACGCGGAGATGCAGATCGATACCGATCTGGTCGAGCTGATCGGCCATCGAATTTCCGACGTTACCGCGAAGCTGCCCAACGTCGCGGCGGTGAACCCGATCGAGATCCTGCGCTGGCCCGGTGTCGTGCAGCAGGCCGAGGTCGATATCGAGCCGCTGGTCGCGCAGGCGGGCGAGCTGCTGGAGGTCGCGCTTGCCGCGATCGGTGAAATGCGCGCCAGCGAGGGCGCCCGCATCGCGGACATGCTGGAGGCGCGCTGCGCCGAGATTGCGGAGATCGCGACGAACGTGCGCGCCCGTATGCCCGAAGTACTGGCCGCGACGCGCGCGAAACAGAAGGAACGCATTGATGCGCTCGATGTGGAAGCCGATCCGGCTCGCCTCGAGGTTGAGTTGGCGCTGCTTGCCACGAAGCTCGATGTCGACGAAGAGCTCGATCGCCTCGAGAGTCACCTGGTAGAGATTCGTGACGCCATCGCAGCCGACAAACCGGTCGGCCGCCGCCTCGATTTCCTGATGCAGGAGCTCAATCGCGAAGCGAACACGCTGGGTTCGAAGTCGGCGGATACGGAAACGACCAAGGCCGCCGTCGAGCTCAAAGTGCTCATCGAGCAGATGCGCGAACAGATCCAGAACGTCGAGTGATGCGTAGCAAGACCGAAGGAAAGCTCTTCGTTTTTGCCGCGCCTTCCGGCGCCGGCAAGACCACGCTCGTGCATGCGATGGTCGCGAAGCACCCGGAGATGCGGTTCTCGATTTCGTACACGACGCGCAAACCGCGCAAGAACGAGGCGGACGGCGTCGACTACCTGTTTGTCGATGACGAAGAATTCATGAAACTGCGCGACGAGGGCGAGATGCTCGAGTACGCGGAAGTGTTCGATCATTACTACGCGACCAGTCGCAGCCAGGTCGAAAAACACCTTGCGGACAATCGCAACGTCATTCTCGAGATCGACTGGCAGGGTGCGCGCCAGGTGCGCGAGTCGATGCCGGAGTGCATCACCGTGTTCATCCTGCCGCCGACGGTTGAGGAACTCGAACGCCGCCTGCGTGATCGCCGCACTGACGCGCCCGAGGTCATCGAGCGCCGCCTGCGCGATGCGCTCTCCGACATGTCCCATTGGGACGAATTCGACTACGTCATCATCAACGACGACCTGGACCAGGCGGTCGCGGATCTCGAGTCCGTCCTGGCGGGCGAGGGCGAGGCCTGCTCGACCGCAAATGTGGCGCTACGCCGCGCCGTTACACGCATTACAGGCTAAGCACATATAACGTTTGGTTATATTCGGTGGCTCTCGCGCGCGAAGTCGGGAGAATCCGGGGACGGACACCAATTTCCGACAGGAAATTGGTGTCCGTCCCCGGTTTTTAAGGAATTCAGAATGGCTCGCATTACAGTCGAAGACTGCGTCGAAAACATCGACAACATTTTTGAAATGGTTCTCGTTGCCGCCAAGCGCGCGCGTCGTATTGCCCACGGTGCCGAGCCGATGGTCGAACTCGAGAACGACAAGCCGACGGTCCTCGCCCTGCGCGAGATCGCGGACGGCCTGGTTACGCCGGCTATTCTCGAGGAAATCGAGCAGCCCGCCGCCGAAGAGCTGATGCAGCCCGAGAGTGCCGAAGAAATTCTGCCGCCATTGCGCGGAATTTCGATCGGAGACTAGTCCAAAACCCCGCCAGCCCCGTTAAGATTGGGGTATGGATTACGCGGCCACCATTCTGTCCCGACTTCCCGGCGCTTCGCGCAGGGATAACGGTGTCCGCAATCTGGTCGAAACGCTCGAAACCTATCTCCCCAAGGAACAGGTCGAAACGATCCTGAGCGCCTATGAGTTTGGCGCCGCATCTCACGAAGGCCAGACGCGCAAGTCGGGCGAGCCCTATATCACCCATCCCGTCGCGGTTGCGCAGGAGCTCGCCGAGATGCACCTCGATGGCGAAGCCATCTGCGCGGCCATTCTGCACGATGTCGTTGAAGACACCGACGCAACGCTCGACGAGATCGAGGACAAGTTCGGTGAAGATGTCGCGCTAATCGTCGACGGCGTCAGCAAGCTCGACCAGATCCAGTTCCGCAGTCGCGCCGAAGCCCAGGCCGAAAGCTTCCGCAAGATGATGCTGGCGATGATCGAGGACATTCGCGTCATCCTCGTCAAGCTGGCGGACCGCCTGCATAACATGCAGACGCTCGGCGCGATGCCGGCGGCGAAGAAGAAGCGCATCGCGCGCGAAACGCTCGACATCTACGCGCCCATCGCGAACCGACTCGGCATCAACCGCCTCAAGGTCCAGCTCGAAGACCTCGGCTTCATGCACCTGCATCCCTATCGCTATCGCGTGCTCGAGAGCGCACTCAGAAAGAGCAAGGGCAGCCAGAAGCAGATCGTCAAACGCATTTCCGAAGCGTTCGCGAAAGCGCTGGACGAGGAAGGCATCGAGGGCGAGATCATCGGGCGCGAGAAGCACCTCTACAGTATTTACAAGAAGATGGCCGAGAAGAAGCGCGTGCTCTCGGACATTGTCGACGTCTACGGATTCCGCATCATCGTCGACGACGTCAGCACCTGCTACCAGGTGCTCGGACTCGTGCACCAGGTTTTCAAACCGATGCCTGGCCGCTTCAAGGATTACATCGCGATACCGCGGATCAACGGCTACCAGTCGTTGCACACGACGCTGTTCGGCCCGAAAGGTCTGCCGCTCGAGGTGCAGATTCGCACGCGCAACATGGACCGCGTCGCCGAATCCGGCGTCGCGTCGCACTGGATTTACAAGGCCGACGAAAAGTCCGATGCGATGCCGCAGCGTAAAGCGCGCGAGTGGCTGTCCAAGCTCGCCGAGCTGCAACAGTCCGGTACGAGCGAAGAATTTCTCGAAAGCGTCAAGGTCGACCTGTTCCCGGACAAGATCTACGTGTTCACGCCGAAAGGCGACATCATGCCGTTGCCCAAAGGCGCAACGACGGTCGACTTTGCCTATGCCGTCCATACCGACATCGGCAATCGCACGGTCGCCGCCAAGATCAATCGCCAGCTTGTGCCGCTGCGAACGCCGCTGCAAAACGGCCAGACCGTCGAGATCGTTACCGCACGCGGCGCGAAACCAAACCCGAACTGGCTGACCTTCGTGCGCTCGGCAAAGGCCCGCACGGCCATTCGCCATCACATGAAGAACCTGCGCTCGACCGAGTCGGTCGACCTCGGCAAGCGCCTGCTCGACAAGTCGCTCAAGGACGTTGGTTCGTCATTGCGCAAGATCGGCAAGGTGCGTATGTCTGAGGCGCTGGATGAGCTCGGCCTGAACTCGACGGATGAGCTCTTCGAACAGCTCGGTCTTGGCGAACGACTTGCGCCGCTGACCGCACGCTTCCTGGCCGGCGCAGATGACAGCGAGGAGCCGGATACCGACATCGCGAGTCTCGTTATCGCGGGTACGGAAGGCATGGTCGTCAGCTATGCCAAGTGCTGCTACCCGCTGCCGGGCGACGCCGTCATGGGATACCTGACCGCGGGCCTCGGGGTCGTCATTCATCGCAACCAGTGCGGCAACCTGTCGAACTTCCGCAAGCAGCCGGAAAAGTGGATAGCGGTGTCATGGGAGAAAAAGATCGAGCGCAACTTCAATTGCCAGATCCAGTGCGAAACGCGCAACCGCACGGGCGTGCTCGCCGAGGTTGCGGCGACGATCGCCGACTCCGAGTCGAACATCGAGCAGGTCGAGGTAATCTCGCGTCACGAGGACGTGTCGGTGCTGACGTTCCTGCTGCAGGTCCGCGATCGTATCCATCTCGCACAGATCATGCGTAACGTGCGCAACATGCCGAATGTCATTAAAGTCTCGCGCGACTGCGCGTGATCTCAACCGGAAGTCCCAATGAGCAAAGAAATCTTTCATACCGACCGTGCGCCCGCGGCAATCGGCACCTATTCTCAGGCAGTCAGGGTCGGCGACCTCGTCTTCATCTCCGGCCAGATTCCACTCGTTCCCGAGACGATGGAAATAGTCGATGGTGACTTCGCGGCGCGCGCGCGCCAGGTGTTCGAGAACCTCAAGGCCATCGCCGAAGCGGCGGGCGGCAGCCTCGATGACGCCGTCAAGCTAACCATCTTCCTGACCGACCTCGGCAACTTCGCGACCGTCAACGAGATCATGGCCGAGTACTGTGGCGAACCCTACCCGGCGCGCGCCGCGGTCGAGGTCTCGGCACTGCCGAAAGGCGTCGATGTCGAGGCTGACGCTGTCATAGCCGTGTAATGTGGGAGGCGGCTTGCCGGCGACCCCGTTAACAGACCTGAAAGGCGTCGGCCCGGCGCTCGCGACCAAGCTCGCGAAACTCGGCCTGTCACGCGTCGAGGACCTGCTGTTCCTGCTGCCGCTGCGCTACGAGGATCGCACGCAACTCGTCAGGATCGGCTCGCTGGTAGCCGGCAATCGTTGCCTCGTGACCGGCGAAGTCCTGCTTAGCGAAGTCGCATTTCGCGGGCGCCGCAATCTGTTGGTGCGCATCGGCGATGGCAGCGGCCAGCTGACCCTGCGGTTCTTCCATTTTTCGCGCCAGCAACAAGCGCAGTTCAGGAACGGTGTGCACGTCAGCTGCTTCGGTGAAGTGCGGCGTGGTTCGTCCGGTTTTGAAATGATTCATCCCGAGTACCGCCTCCTGCGCCCTGAGCAGGACGCAGCGATGAACGACTCGCTGACGCCGATCTATCCGGCGACGGAAGGCGTGCAACAAGGCCGCCTGCGATACCTGACTGACCAGGCCTTGCACGGCATGCGGAAAGCGCCGCCGGAAGAGTTACTACCCGCGAACGTGACGCAGAAACTCGGCATGCCGTCGCTGGCCGACGCTATCCGCTACCTGCACCGGCCGCCGCCCGATGCGGACGTTGCCTTGCTGCAGGCGGGCACGCATTCGTGCCAGCAACGCCTCGCGTTCGAAGAACTGCTCGCACACTTTCTCAGCCTGCGCAGCCTGCGCGCGCTCGCCGAAACCGAAGACGCACTCGCATTGAAAAACGGCCAGGACATCGTCGATCGTTTTGTCGACGATCTGCCGTTCACGCTGACCGGCGCACAGTCGCGCGTAGTCGATGACATTCTTCACGATCTCGCGGAACCGCATCCGATGATGCGGCTGATCCAGGGCGACGTCGGTTCGGGCAAGACGGTCGTGGCGGCAATCGCTTGTCTCAAGGCGATCTCCTGCGGTGTGCAGGCGGCGATCATGGCGCCAACCGAGATCCTCGCGGAGCAGCACTGGCGCAATTTTTCCGACTGGTTCCGGCCGCTCGGCATCGAGCCTGCGTGGCTGAGTGGCAGTCAGAAAGCGGCCGCGCGCCGCGAGTCGCTCGCGGCAATCGCGGACGGCAGCGCGCAGCTCGTCGTCGGCACACACGCGCTGTTCCAGGAAGGCGTCGAATTCGGCAAGCTCGCCCTCGTCGTCATCGATGAGCAGCATCGCTTCGGTGTGCACCAGCGCATGGCACTACGTGACAAGGGCGTCGGCGCGGCAGGGCATCCGCATCAACTCGTCATGACCGCGACGCCGATACCCCGCACACTCGCGATGGCGGCGTACGCGGACCTCGACACGTCGGTAATCGACGAGTTGCCACCGGGTCGGACGCCAGTCACGACCGTGGCGCTGCCGGACTCGCGTCGCGGCGAGATTGTCGAGCGGGTTCGTGCGGCGGTTGAGTCCGGACAGCAGGCTTACTGGGTCTGCCCGCTGATCGAAGAATCGGAAGTGCTCGACTTCCAGGCTGCCGAGAAGAGCTATGAGATGCTCGTCGAGGCGCTGCCCGAGCTGCGCATCGGGCTCGTGCATGGTCGCATGCGACCTGCCGAGAAAGAAAAAGGCATGCAGGCGTTCAAGGAAGGACTCATCCAGGTGCTGGTAGCCACCACCGTCATCGAAGTTGGTGTCGACGTACCTAATGCGAGCCTGATGATTATCGAGAACGCCGAGCGCATGGGCTTGTCGCAGCTGCACCAGCTACGCGGGCGCGTGGGTCGCGGTGCGGCCCAGAGTCATTGCGTGTTGTTGTACAAACCGCCGCTCGGACGGATCGCCAAAGAACGACTGTCTGTGTTGCGCGATACCAACGACGGTTTCGTTGTCGCGCAGAGAGATCTCGAGCTGCGCGGCCCGGGCGAGATGCTCGGCACGAAACAGACGGGGCTGCCCGATTACCGCGTTGCCAATCTCGTGCGTGACGCGGAACTGATGCCGCAAGTGCAGATGACGGCTGAAGAGATTCGCAAGGCGTCGCCGGACCACGCGGCGGCGATCGTGCGCCGCTGGCTTGGCGATGCCGGGCGCTACGGCAAAGTGTAATATTCCCCTGATGAAAACCTCCGCCTTCGCCACGTTCGCGCCTGAAATCGTCAGTCAGCTGCGCAACTACGCCAAGCTGATGCGCATCGATAAGCCGATCGGTATCTGGCTGCTGTTGTGGCCGACGCTGTGGGCGTTGTGGCTGGCCGGCGAGGGCACGCCTGACCAGGGCCTGTTCATCGTCTTCATGCTCGGCGTGTTCGTGATGCGCTCAGCCGGCTGTGTTCTGAACGACTTCGTCGATCGTAAGATCGATCCGTACGTGGAACGCACGCGCACGCGACCGCTCGCGACCGGTGCAGTCGCGCCGTTCGAGGCACTGACCCTGTTTGTCGCGCTCGGCCTGATCGCCATCGGGCTCGCGACGATGCTGAATCGCCCGACGCAAATCCTCGCCGTGGTCGCCGCGGGCCTTACGATCGTCTACCCATTCATCAAGCGCTATATCTCAATCCCGCAGTTTGTGCTTGGCGCCGCATTCGGCTGGGCGGCGCCGATGGCGTTCGCGGCGCAAACCGGCGAGACGCCGGAACTTGCCTGGCTCGTGTTTGGTACGACGCTGATCTGGGCGGTCATCTACGACACGTTCTACGCAATGGTCGACCGTGAAGACGACAAGAAGCTCGGCGTGAAATCGACAGCCGTATTGTTCGGTGACGTCGACCTGTTCGTCATCGCGGGACTCCAGGCATTGATGGTCCTTGCACTTGCATTGATCGGCTACCGTGCCGAACTCGGCTTCTGGTACTACCTGTCAGTATTCATCGCCGCGTGCATGATGGGCTGGCACCTGTGGCTCGCCCGCGACCGCAAGCCGGAAGGCTGCTTTGAGGCGTTCCTCAAGAACCATTACATCGGCATGATCGTGTTCATCGGCATCGTACTGCATTACACGTTTACCCCCGGAATCGCCTGATATAGCCCTTTTTTTAATCGATTTATCAGTCGCTTACGCGTATAATACTGTATGTAAAGACAGTATCAAACGGGTGACTGAAATGGCCGAAAACCTACTCCACGACGCGCGCCTCAGGCGCACTGCCGCCGACCGACTCGGCGATGAAATTGCCGAACTAAACAGCTATATCACTGCGGCCACTGCGCGCTTTCTCGAGCTACTGCGCGAGTTCGACGAACAGCGCTTCTGGCAGGCGCAAGGATTCCAGTCCTGTTCGCACTGGCTCAACTTTCGCTGTGGCATCGGATTCGGCGCCGCCCGGGAACGTCTTCGTGTTGCACAAGCATTGAGCCACCTGCCGAAGATCAGCGCAGCGTTCTCGGAAGGCAGGCTCAGCTACTCGAAGGTCCGCGCAATGACGCGCGTTGCCAGACCGGAAAGCGAAGACTTCCTGATGATGGTTGCCCATCACGGCACGGCCAATCACGTCGAGCGCCTGGTCTCACAATATCGTCGCGCCGAAAAACTGCAGCATCCGGAGACGGCGAACGACATCTACATGGCACGCGAGGCGAGTTACCACTATGACGACGATGGCTGCCTTGTAATGAAAGTGCGCGTCCCGGCCGATATGGGCGAGTTGCTGGTCAAGGCAATCGACGCCGCGATGGATGCCGAGTACGATCCCGAAGATGAGTCGCCGGTAGCGGCGCGGCGAGCCGATGCTTTGTGCGAGATCGCCGAGACGTACCTCAATCATCCCGAGAATTCGGGGTCAACGGCCGACCGTTACCAGGTTGTTGTTCATAAGCAAGCGGATGGTGGAACACAGCTCGAAAATGGTCCCCATGTTTCCGCTGAAACATCAGAGCGCATTTCGTGCGATTGCAGCAAGACTGAGATCATTGAGGATGCGGATGGCGAACCACTCAGTATCGGTCGCCGGTCACGGACGATTCCGCCGGCAATGCGACGGGCGTTGAAAGCACGCGACGGCGGTTGTCGGTTCCCGGGTTGCACCAACCACAAGTTCGTCGACGGTCACCATATTCAGCACTGGGCCGACGGCGGCGAAACGAGCCTCGACAACCTCGTCCTGCTTTGCCGGTTTCATCATCATCTCGTTCACGAAGGCGGATTCGGCTGTCGCAGGGGCGCGGGCGGCGAGATCTACTTCGTCGACCAGCGCGAAGAACGGCTCGCAGAATTTCAATCGGCACCACGCAAGAACATCGAAGAGTCGATGGCTTGGATGTACCGCAAGTTTGCAGAGGCCGATGTTTCAGCGGACAACGGGGCCTTGGGCTCAACGTCGAAGGCGCGTTGGTACGCGGGCGAGGAAATGGACATGGAGTATGCCGTTTGGGTGCTGGCGAACATCCGCGGGCCTGATCTTTAGCTTTTGAAGGACTGGAACCAGTCTTAGAGCAGTCGTTTCGGCGACTGCTTTGGGAGTAGTATGGGGGTCTGCTTGTAATCCAAAGCTGACAGAGCTTGTTGGATCAGGAATGCGCCTGAAACGAATTGCTGCGGAATTGATTGGCTTGATTGCGCCGATCGTCTGGACAGGGCTTGGCTGGCTGGTGCCGGTCATTTGGATCGTTGCGCTGGTCTTAACACAGAGTTCCATTGACGCCGTTTATGGTGAAGGTTTCTACACGGCAAACGCCTGGCCCAAACAAGCAGCATTACTCGTTGCTGCGGTTCCTATCTGCATACTCGGAATCTATCTGAATCACGTAAAGCGTCAGGCTCTGATTGACGAAGAGACTGGCAAGGTATTGGGTAGGGCGCCGGCGCATACCTTGTTCTTCATTCCTATAGAGTACTGGGCGGCAATTGTAGTAACGATGCTTTTCTGGACGATGCCGTGATTCTTGCTGAATGCTCGAGCAGTAGTACATAGCCAGGGCAATTCGTTTCGCCGACTGTTTTGAGAGTAGTATTGGTTGGCATCACCATGAACAGACTCTCGCGAATCATCAGGTCAGCAAACTGGAAGTACGCCGTCGGTGAGGTGGCGTTGATCTTCGTCGGTATCACTTTGGCGCTGCTTGCCAACTCCTGGTACGAGAACTCGCAGGACCGGGCGGAAGAAAAAGAAATTCTTGGCCAGGTGCTCGCAAGCCTGCAAACAGACATCGAGGCCTATAAAAGAAACCGGGAGGCGATCGCTGCAAAGATCCGGGTAATGACAGATCTCGAGGAGCACCTTGAACAAGGGCTGCCATACGATCCACACCTCGACGAAGCGTTTCGTACTGTCATCATGGTCGAAGGGGTACAGATGAACACCGCGCCATTCGAGACCCTGACCTACAGAGGGCTCGACCTGGTGTCCGACGCGAACCTGAGAAACCTGTTGGTCGACTACTACGACACTGAAAAGGATCGCCTGAACCGGCGTAACGAATTCGACTTTACCGATGCCATGAGTGCGGAACCTTTTTTCAAGAAGAACTTCCGCTGGCACAGCGACAAACTGACGATGACGCCCATCGACTACGAGTCGCTATCGTCGGACCAGGAATTTCGTAATATTCTTGCCGTCCGAATCTGGGCCCACAAAACGCTCACCGCAACCGAATACGCCAGGATCGGCGAGAAAGCGGCAATTCTTGCCCAAAGTGTCGAGAATCACCTCGACAAGCTCTGATATGTGAACCAGTTCATACTGCCCGTGGCCGCCGCCGCATAGATTGGGACCCTTGCTCGCAGATGGTATCGATCATGGCTTACTTGAACCTCTACGGACTCGCAGGTCTTTTCATTCTGTTCTTCTGCGCTCCCGCGTCTGCGGGCGAAGTCGGCGTGGATGTCGTTTTCTCGGATGGCGAAGCGTCGATCATTCGCGCCTACTATCGCGACCGCGACATGCCGCGACGAGGCAAGGGCAACAAACACAAGGGCCTGCCGCCTGGAATAGCGAAGAACCTGCAGCGCGGCAAAGCATTGCCGCCGGGGATCGCAAAACAAGCGCTGCCCGGCGGACTCGTCGATCTGCTGCCACCCGCACCGCGCGGCTACGAGCGTGTCGTGCTGTCCGGCAAAGTACTGCTCGTCGAGATTGCAACCCAGGTCATTCACGACGTACTGGAAGACGTAATCATCGGCAGATAAGCCCGATCTGTGCGGCCGATTGACCTGCATCAATGCGGCCGCCAATGAACTGCATAGACTGCGTCTCATGAATCGGAGACGCATCGAAGTGCTAGACTTCCCCGCCATGGAGAAGGATACGCCGCAGTACGAGGCCATCCGCCGACACTACCTGTTCGCGGGACTCGACGACGAGGTTTTTGAGAACCTCGCCCATGAGATTTCTGTCGATGCCTACGACAAGGGCGAGATCCTGTTTCATCGCGGCGATGCCGCGCACGCATTCTTCTTCATCGAAGTAGGGCATGTCGAGCTCAGCCTGATTTCCCCCGAGGGCCAGAAAAAAGTCGTCGAGGTTATCGGTCCTGATCGCACGTTCGCCGAAGCCATCCTGTTCATGCGCGAAGGCAAATTCCCGGTGACCGCGGAGGCGCTCTCGGACACCGTTGTCTATCGCATTCCCAACGATGCTTACCGCGCCATGCTTGTCGACAACTCCGACGCCTGCATGCGACTGCTCAGCGACGTCTGCCGGCACCTGCACCAGCGCGTCCAGGAGATCGAACGCCTCACGATCCAGAACGCCCGCAGCCGCCTGTCCAGTTACCTGATCGACCACATCGTCGAAACCAACGACGACGAAGCCACCGTGCGCCTCGACCTGCCCAAGCATGTCATCGCTTCGCGCCTGTCGATCACGCCCGAGACCCTGTCGCGCCTGCTGCGCGCGATGGCCGACGACGGCATCCTCACCGTCGACGACCGCCTCGTGTACGTCAAAAGCCTCGCGAGATTGCGCCCCTACGACTAGCCCGGTCGTCTTGATCTAGGTCATGGAAAACGCCACCCCCGTGGCGCGATGATTCCTGTGGGATGTGCGTTTTACGCAGCCTTATCAGGATCTTATGAGCACGATCTACTTCACACTCGTGGCCGCCCTTTTATACCTGTTCTCGGACTGGGTCCTGCGCCGCATCGAAGTTGCCGTGGGCCGCCGCCTCGAGCACCGATCGCTCGTGTTCTTTTGCATCCTGCTGCCGCTCGCACTCGGGAGTTTCGCGCTGATCGGTCAGATGACCGGCGGCAACCAGGGGACCTGAACCATGACTGACGAACAACACAAACCACAAGACAACTCGCCCGACGACGAGCCCATTCCGTTTATGCAACGACTGCTGGACAACCCGTTCCTGCTGTTGTTCCTGGGCGTCGCGGTACCAACCGTCTTCTACATCATCTGGGGAATCATGGAGATCACCCGGATCCCGATCGCCGATTGATTAGGGGGATCTGATCATGGCTATTACACCTCCAACCAACAAAATCTGGTGGAAAGAACCGATCGCCAAGGTAGAGCTCACGTGGATCATCATTGCGTTCACATGGGGCCTCGTCATGTTCTTCATGATGGTCTACTGGCATGGCGCGGGTGAGCAAAACCTCTCCAACGAGGCTTACAAAATCACGGCCGAGCGCTTCTCCGAGAAGACGCAGGCCATGATCGACGCTCACACCGTCCGCGAGGAGAACGGCTTCCCGGTCGTCAAGCCGCCTGCCGGCAGTGACGTCTACCTGATGGGTCGCCTGTACAACTGGTGGCCGATTCTCGAGCTCGAGAAGGACCAGACGTATCGCCTGCACCTGTCGTCGCCCGACGTGCAGCACGGTTTCTCACTACAGCCCGTCAACATCAACGTCCAGGTGCACCCGGGTTACGACATGGTCGTGACCATCAAGCCTGACCGCGCCGGTGAGTACGGCATTGTCTGCAACGAGTTTTGCGGCGTCGGCCATCACCTGATGGTCGGCAAGATTTACGTCGTCGAATAGGGGAGCGTCGATATGTCTACCAATACAGAATTTCGCACCTGCCCCACGACAGGACTCAAAGTCGACCTCGCAGCTGAGAAGCTGATCAAGGTCAATGCCGTCGCGGCAGTTATTTTTCTCGCCATCGGCGGGCTGTTCGGCCTGCTCGTGGCCCTGACCCGCTGGCCGGAAGTGCACTTGCTGCCCGCCGACTGGTTCTATCTGGCGCTGACCGCGCATGGACTCGACGTGCTGCTGGTCTGGATCATCTTCTTCGAGATGGCGGTCCTGTACTTCGCGTCGGCCGTCCTGCTCGGCAGCCGCCTCGCCGCGCCGAAATGGGCGTGGACAGCGTTCGCCCTGATGCTCGTCGGCGCCATCATGACGAATATCGTCGTGTTGCAGGGTGGCTCGAGCGTGATGTTCACATCCTATGTGCCGCTCAGGGCCGAGCCCGGCTTTTATCTCGGCATTATCCTGTTTGCCGTCGGTGCGTTAATTGGCTGCTTCGTGTTTTTCGGCACGCTGGTCGTGGCGCGCCAGGAACGCACCTACGAGGGCTCGATTCCGCTCGTGACCTTCGGCGCGCTGACCGCGGCAATCATCGCCGTGTTCACGATCGCGTCCGGCGCAATCATCCTGATTCCAACGCTGTTGTGGTCGGTTGGGCTGGTCAGCGATATCGACCCACTGCTGTACAAGACTATCTGGTGGGCGATGGGACATTCATCGCAGCAGATCAACGTCTCGGCACACGTCGCGATTTGGTATGCAATCGCTGCGCTGACCTTCGGCGCACGCCCGCTGTCCGAGAAAGTCAGCCGTACCGCGTTCCTGATGTACATCCTGTTCCTGCAGATTGCCTCGGCGCACCACATGCTCGTCGAACCCGGCTTCAGCTCGGAATGGAAGATCTTCAACACGTCCTACGCGATGTACCTCGCGGTACTCGGCAGCATGGTGCACGGCATGACGGTGCCTGGCTCGATCGAGGCAGCACAGCGCGCACGCGGCCTGACCAAGGGAATGTTCGAATGGCTGCGCAAGGCGCCGTGGGGTAACCCGGCGTTTGCCGGCATGTTCATGTCGCTCGTGTTCTTCGGCTTCATCGGCGGTATCTCGGGCGTCGTCATGGGCACCGAGCAAATCAACCTGATCATGCACAACACGCTGTACGTACCCGGCCACTTCCACGGCACCGTGGTTGCGGGCACAACACTGGCCTTCATGGCGATCACGTACTACCTCGTGCCGCTGATCTTCCGCCGGGAACTCATGTTCATGAAACTCGCGAAGCTGCAGCCCTACGTGTTCGGCATTGGCGTCGCGGGTATCTCGGTGTTCATGATGGGCGCGGGCACTCTCGGTGTTGCACGGCGTCACTGGGATATGCAGTTTGCTGACGCGGTACTGCCATTTGACTACCCGTCCGCGGCCTTCCTGATGATGGGCCTCAATGGCATGTTCGCGGTTCTCGCGGCACTCGGCGGCATCATGTTCATTGTCGTGGTCGTCGCTTCGGTGTTCTTCGGCCGCAAACTCGGCAAAGACGAGAAGCCGGCATACCCGGATGTACCGCCACAGGCGGCCGTCGTCGCCGAACACGGTAGTGCGCACTCGCTGAAGATCCCGGGCACGACGATGCTCGTCGCGATCTTCTTCATCTCCTTCGTGCTGTACTACTTCGTGAACTGGAAGTACCTGTCCGAGATCTGGCCGCTGAGCTAGTGATGGGGCGCTTCCGTTATCTGCTTGTCCTTTGCATCGTGGCCGGCTTCACCGCCGGCCACGCCGCGACTGGGGACGACGGATACGATCGCGACGATGCGCTCGCGATCAGCCAGGGCGCCATCGGCGAACTGCTCGAGGATTACTCACTGCGTGACATCGATGGCCAGCCGTTCTCGTTGGCCGAGTTGCGCGGCAAGCCGCTCGTCGTGAGCATGATCTACACGAGCTGCCACCACATCTGTCCTGCGATTACGCGCAACCTCGGTGAGACGATCGATGTCGCACAGGAAGCGCTCGGCAACGACAGCTTCAACGTGGTCACGATCGGTTTCGACTGGCGCGTGGATACGCCGGAGCGCATGCGCCAGTTCCGCGGCGAGCTGGGTGCGCGCAATGTTCCGAACTGGCACTTCCTGGCCACCGAGGCCGGTGTGGTCGATCGTCTCAGTGACAACCTGGGATTCCTGTTTTACCCGAGCGCCAAGGGCTTCGATCACCTCGCGCAGGCAACCGTGATCGATGCGGACGGCCGCATTTATCGTCAGGTCTACGGCGTCGATATCGAAACGCAGGCGCTGGTCGAGCCGCTCAAGGAGCTCGTCTTCAATACGCCGCGCAGCGCCGGCTTCATCGAGCACTGGCTCAGCACGTTCAAACTGTTCTGCACGGTCTATGACCCGAACAGTGATCGCTATCGCTTCGACTACTCGATCTTCCTGGCCGTGATCCTTGGCATTTTCTGCCTGGGCCTCGTGGCGTTCTTCATCGTCAACGAATGGCGGCACGCCCGGTAGCTTCGCCATGGGACTTCTGAAGCGTGGCCTGCTGAGAGGATTCCTACGTTTCGAGCGCGTCTTCGAGTATGCGTTCGGGCAAAGAAACAACCCGTTCGCCTGGCTGGGCGCCCTGGGCTGGTACTTCTACTGGATCGTCGCGGCGACCGGTGTGTACCTGTACATTTTTTTCGATACGGGGGTGACCGACGCATACGCCTCGGTCGAGTACATTACGAACGACCAGTGGTGGGCTGCGGGCATCATGCGCAGCCTGCATCGCTACGCGTCGGATGCGCTCGTCATTGTCGTGGTGTTGCATATATTTCGCGAGTTCGCCTACGACCGTCTGCGCGGCCGGCGATTCTTCGCGTGGCTAACCGGCGTGCCGCTTCTGGGCTTCATCTACCTCTGCGGCATCAGCGGCTACTGGCTCGTATGGGACCAGCTGGCCCAGTACATCGCCGTCGCGACCACCGAGTGGCTGGACACGCTGCCGCTGTTCGGCGAGCCCATTGCCAACAACTTCCTCAACAGCTCGCGGCTAACCGGTCGGTTCTTCACACTCATGGTCTTCATTCATATCTTCGGCCCGCTGTTCATGCTGCTGTTGATGTGGGTGCATGTGCAGCGGCACTCGCAGGCGAAAGTGAACCCGCCGCGCTCGCTCGCAATTGGCACCATGGTCGCATTGCTCGTGTTGTCGCTGGTCTACCCGGCTGTTAGCCAGGGCCCCGCGAACCTCGACGTCGTGCCGACGGATCTTGGGCTCGACTGGTTCTACCTCGTGTTGTATCCGTTGCTCGACGTCATCCCCGGCGGCCAGATGTGGCTCTATCTCTTCGCCGGCTTTTTCCTGCTCGCGATGCTGCCGTGGATTCCGCCTGCCGCCAAGGTGCCGGCGGCGAAGGTAAACCTCGACAACTGCAATGGCTGCGAGCGCTGCTTCGACGATTGCCCGTTCAGCGCGATCACGATGGTGCCCCGCACTGACGGGCGTGCGTACTCGGCCGAGCCCCTCGTCAATGTCGATAACTGCACATCCTGCGGCATCTGCGCCGGCTCCTGCCCGACATCGACACCATTCCGGCGGGCGGGCCCGCTGCATCCGGGTATCGAACTGCCGCATCGACCGATTGTGGAGCTGCGCGAACAGGTCGTCGGGGCCCGCGAAGAGAAACAGGACACGCATGTCATCGTGTTCGCCTGCGACACGAGCGACATGCAGGAACGCCATGACACGACCGTCATTCGCGTGCCTTGTGTCGGCATGCTGCCACCCGCGTTTGTCGACTTTGCACTGGCGCGCAATCACGCCGACGGCGTCATGGTCGCAGGTTGTGCGGAAGGCGACTGTCATCACCGGCTGGGCAATGAGTGGACGGAAGAGCGCATGGCACGCCGCCGTGACCCGCACCTGAGAAAGCGCGTCGACACGCGTCGGCTGCTGCTGAGCTGGCTGCCACGCGGTGCGGTCCGGCGCCGCACGAAAGCGCTCGAGGATTTCCGCAACACCCTGAAGGAGCTTGGCGATGAGTAAGCTGCTCCAGGTCCTTTTGTATGGCGCGTTTGTTGGCGTCGTCGGCTACTTCTCCCTCGACCCGGACTACCGTTACGCCGAGCCCGAGCTCGCACAGATCAAGTTGTCGCTGAGCCACGCTGCGGACCGCGTCGAGGAATGTGTGAAGCTGACGCCGCAGGAAATAAACGAACGCGCCATGCGCGGCGAGCCGCCGACGAATGACTGCGCGCGGGAACGCCTGCCGCTGACGGTCGAGCTCGTGGTTGATGGCGAAAGCAGGCTGGTAATTACGGCTGAGCCATCCGGGCTGTGGAACGACGGACCCTCATCGGTCTACGAGCGCCTGTCGATCCCGGCCGGCACGCATGAAATCATGGCGCGGCTCAGGGACACCGCGCGCAGCGAGGGCTGGGACTACGAGCGAACTGCGATGGTTACGCTCGAACCAGGTCGCTACTTTACTATTACGTTCCGCAGCGAGGCGGGAGGATTCGAATTCCGATGAACCTGGTTAGCTGGAAAGACGAGTACAGCGTCGGCGTACCTGACGTGGATCACGAACACCGCGAGATGATCGAGCTGATCAATGAACTTGACCACTCGATGAGCGAAGAGGTGAGTCATGACACGGTCGTGGAAGCGCTTGGCGAAATCTACGCCAACATAGCGGCGCACTTCGCGCTCGAGGAACGCATCATGCGCCGGGCACGTTACGTCGACTACGAGGTGCATAAGCAGGATCACGAAACCCTGCTCGACGATCTGCTCGACGTTATCGATTCGGTAGACGAGGAGGGCCGCTACGATCGAGCGGCCCTGTCTCGCGATCTGAACGTCTGGTTCTCAGATCATTTCCGAACACATGACGCAAAGTTGCATCACATGCTCGGTTAATGCCTAGTAGTTCGCGACGAACATGATCCAGAACTTATTGGTGTCGGGGAACGCGGTGGAGTCGCTGGAGAAAAATGCACCCTTGAACAGGATGCTGTAGTTCTCGTTCAGCTTCGTACCCGCAGACACGTCGAATTCCGTACCGTAATCACCGCTAACGGCTTCTGCAGAGAAGTCGTGGTAGACACCGGTGAGATTCCACTTGCCGGCCCTGGCCTTCGCCGTCACGTATACATCGTCAATGCCCTGCGCTGGTGTGGTCAGGAAGCGATCGGCCCAACCCTGGAACTTGTGCAGCGTTGCCAATGGCGTACGAAACATCATGCCCGGCATCGTGGCGTCGCCGCCCAGCGACTCGTAACCGAGGCCGAACGTCAGCCCGTTGTCGAGTACCCATGCAGCGTCGATGTGCGCATATTGCGCGTCATAGCTGACCGGGTTATTGGCAACATCCGACTGCGTTGCCAGCTCGGCGACCAGGTTGATCTTGCCGCTGTCGCCTGCCGCGAAGCTGCCCGCAAGCCGTGCGCCCGCGGTTCCGGTTGAGAATGCCGCAACGTCCTGGTTATCGATGTAGTAGTAGTACGGTGTCAGCGACCAGTTATCGGTCAACGAGATCTTCGCGTTCAGCAGGTGCGTATCGACGTTGTTCTTGCCCGCCGCGACGCGCTCGCCAAAAATACGACGCACGTAGCCGATGTAGCTGTACTGCAGCTGCGTCTTGCTGATGGCGCTGGTCGTGAACGTCAAACCGTCGTAGGTCTGTTCGTTTTGGCGCCAGCCCACACCACCGACGAAACGCTGGTTGTCGAGCAGGATGCGTTGTCGACCAAAGCGCAGCGACGCGTTTTCGCTCGCCGCATAATCGATATACAGCTGGTTGAGATCCGACCCTTTCGGGTCCGCTACGACGGGGTACTGGCCCTTGTCGGGGCTGGTTCCCGCGCCGCTGTTGAAATCACTCAGCAGGTGGAAAACGTGATCGTACTCAGCAAACGCAGACAGGCCCTTCCATGAGCCTGTCCGGTAGTTGAGACGCAACCGGGCTGTTACGGCATCCGCCTTATCCGGGATGTTGTCCTGATCGACGTGCTCGTAACGAGCCCGGACGTTGACTCCTGCGTCGGCAAACGCGGGCGCCGCTGTTGCGAGCGCCAGGCCTGCTGCCGACAAGAGTAAGAGTCGCTTGCGTTTCATTGTCCTGGTCCTTTCTCCATGCCCCTAGTAGATGTCGTTCAGCGTGTTATAGACGTTGAACTTGCCCGTCGGCGTGATCAGGTCCGGGTCCTTGATGACGGTCTTAAGCTCGCGCGTCTTGTCGTCAACGACGACGATGGCGCTTTCCTGCTCTTTGCCGGACCAGACCGAGAACCAGATCTCGTCGCCCGCCTTGTTGTACTCGCCCTGCACGACGCGCTTCGGACCTTCACCGAGGTCTGCCCATTCAGCGATCGGCAGTTTGACGAAGCCGGCGTCGATGTCATTGACGTCGAATACGGCGATCGACTGGCTGATCGACTCGTCGGGGTTCAGCGGTGCATCAACCCACAGGTTGGTGGACTTTGGATGCGACTTCACGAACAGCGAACCGCCGCCCATGCCCTGGATCACGCGCACCGTCTTCCAGGCTTTGTCCGGACGACCTTCGGGGTCGGTACCGAGGAAGGTGACGTCAGCATTTCCGAGCGCCGACGTTACCCAGACGGGCCCGTGCTCGGGGTCGTCGAGATTGGCGCCACGGCCAGGGTGCGGCGTCTTGTAGACGTCGGACAGTGCGACGAGCTTGCGTTCGCGTGAGTCGACAACGGCGATCTTGTCGGACTGGTTGGCAGCCGTCAGGAAGTAACGTTTCGAGCGGTCCCAGCCGCCGTCATGCAGGAATTTCGCGGCGCCGATATCGGTAACCGTGATGTTCTCGATGTCACTGTAGTCGACCAGCAGGATATGGCCGGTCTCCTTGACGTTGACGATGAAGTCGGGATGCTCGTGCGAAGCAACGATGGCTGCGACACGCGGTTCCGGATGGTATTCCTGCGTGTCGACGGTCATGCCGCGCGTCGAGACGATCTTCAGGGGCTCGAGCGTGTCGCCGTCCATGATGACGTACTGCGGCGGCCAGTAGGAACCGGCGATCGCATACTTGTCTTCATAGCCTTTGTATTTCGACGTCTCAACGGAACGCGCTTCCAGGCCGACCTTGATCTGGGCAACCGTTGCCGGCGGATCCATGTACAGGTCGATCATGTTGATCAGCGCATCGCGACCGATCGTGAAGACATAGCGACCCGATGCGGAGACGCGCGAGATGTGCACCGCGTAGCCCGTCTTCAGGCGCGCGAAGATTTCCTTGGTGTCGCCGTCGATAATGGCGACTTCACCGGTGTCGCGCAGCGTGACCGAGAAGAAGTTCTCGATGTCACGGTCATGTTGCGGGGCCGTCGGACGATCCTCCGGCGCAATCAGGACCTTCCACGTATCCATCATTTCGGCCATGCCGAATTCAGGTGGTGACGGCGGCTCCTGTTGTAGGAAGCGCGCCATGATGTCGATCTCTTCCGGCGTCATGTCGCCCGAGGTGCCCCAGTTGGGCATGCCGGCCGGCGAGCCGTAGGTAATCAGGGCTTTCAGGTAGTCCGTGCCCTTTTCCTGCGTAATGTCGGGCGTCAGGGCTTTGCCCGTCGCACCTTTGCGCAATACGCCGTGGCAACCGGCGCAGCGCTCGAAGTACAGCTGCGTGGCGCGACCGAATTCGGCCTCGGAAAGAACCGGGCCACCGGCAGCGGTGAGCTGGACCGCGCCTTCGCCCGTGATGGCGGACGGTGCGCCCTGGTATTTCATCTCGCCTTCGGTGGCGCCCTGGTGGCGCTCACCGGCGGCGCGATCTTCCTGGCCGAGCTCGACGCGCAGCGCTGCGACCTCTTCGACGCTGACTGCCGCGCCGGTGTTGCCCCACGAACCAAATACGTAGGTCAGGGCGGCAGCAAGATCTTCGTCGGGCAGGTGACCGAGACTCGGCATCACGCCGTTATAGTCGACGCCATTCACCGTGATCGGGCCTGAAAGACCGAACATGGCGGCCGCAAGGACCTTCTTGCGATCGCCAGCCAGGTAGTCCGAACCCGCGAGCGGCGGGAATGCGCCGGTCAGGCCCGAACCGTCGGGCTGATGGCAGGCCGCGCAGTTAGCGAGATAGACCGCTTCACCTCGCGCCATGAGATCGCCGACGGACGCGCTGGCGACTTCGGCGTCATGCACCGCGGTATCGTCGCCGGAAGACTGCCCCGGCGTATCTTGTGAACAGGCTCCGAGCGACAGACCAATAAGTGGAACTGCCAGGAGCCAACCGATTTGCTTGCGTTTCATGACATGCACTCCCCTGTCATTGTTGTAGTCGCGAAATTCACCACACCAGGTTCAGGCTGACGGACACGGTGCGGCCGGCCTGTGCAAGGTATGGAAGAATGGGATCGCCGGGCGACAGGCCGCGAACGTCGGACCAATTCCAGTAGACGCGGTCGGTCAGGTTCTGCAGCCCGGCGCGCACGAGGGCGTTGTTGCCGAACTTCTGGGTAAGGTAGATATCGAAGGCGGCGTGACCCGCGGGCTTGAACAGTTCACCCGCCGATTCGTCGAGGCGGTCGTAGGCGCCTGTGAAGGTCCCCTTGAGACGCAACTGCCGCGACTCGTTGGCGGACAACCACGAGATCCCGAGTACCGCCTGGGCCGGCCCGACCGAGTTGAGCGGCTGCCCGCTGACCTTGTTATCGCCGCTCGCGTAGTACGCCGAGCCGTCGAAAGCGAACTGCTCACGGTCGCCGAATCGTGTACTCCAGCCGGCCTCGATGCCTTCGATCATCGAGTCGCCGATATTCTGCGACTGGAACTGCGTATAGCCGCTGACCGGGTCGACGCCGATGTTGACCTTGGTTTCGATGAAGTCCTTGTAGTCGCTGCGAAATGCCGCAATGCGTGCGGTCGAGCGCGTGCCGTGCCAGCGCAGGCCGATGTCGAAACCATCCGACGTCTCCGAGCGCAGGTCCGGGTTCGGTATGGCGCTGTAGCGGAACAATGGCAGGTCGAGGCTGACGTTCGCGTCCGAGTACGGCGGTGCGCGAAAACCATGCGAGTACTGCAGGTAGGCATCCACACCCGGCGTGATGCTGTAGATGACGCCGAGTTTTGGCGACACGTCCGACTCGTCGAGACTGATTGTCTCGTAGCCCGGATAGTCCTGGAGGTACATCGTGTCGACCTCGGGGTTCATCTCGTAGCGATCGGCGCGCAGCGCAGCAATCACTGTCCAGTTGTCACCGAAGGACATGGTGTCTTCGACGAACAACGCCGATTCGATGGTTTCACTGATCGGGAAATCACGCAGCGGGAATACTTCGCCGAGCAGGACATTGGTCCGGGCACCGGTCGCGAGGTTGGTGGACAGACCGTCACGATATTCCTCGGTCTGGCGATCGCGATACTCGGCGCCGAAGCCGAATCGGTGCGACACGTACTCGCCTGAGAAATTCTTCCACAGGTTGAGTTCCAGGCCGCGAATCTCCTGGTCATAGGAGAAGAAGCGGTCTATCGACACCGGTGTGCGCGCAGCCGCGCGCTCATCAAGCGTGTACTGGTCGATCTCGGACTGTTCCCAGAACGCCCGCACGATGCCCGAGTCAATCCAGCTTTCGGGCGCACCGAATTCCCATGCCAGGCTAACGACGTCGAGCCGCGCCCGGTCGTCGCCCTCGAGGGCGGTGGTCGAGCGGTAGCGGCCGGCGCCAAGCATCGAGCTCAGCGAAGACAGCGTATGTCCTTCCTGGCGCATTACGTTGGCGCGCAGTGTCTGGCCCCAGCGGTTATCCATGACGAACTTGAGCAGGGCCGTCTCACGTGTGTAGTCGCGGGTGTCGGCGCTGTCGGGGGCCGCAGCGGACTCGACTTCACCGCCGTCGCGGTAGCTGTACCCGGCCACGAGACCAAGCGCGTTATCGCCAAGCGCGACCATCGCCTGGCCGTGCTTACTGTTGTCCACGCCGCGCCAGGTGCCGACGAAATCGCCGCCAAACTCTTTGCCGCGCGCAATGTCGTCCGGGTCCGGCGTGCGCACCGCGACCACGCCGCCAATTGCGGAGCTGCCGTACAGCGCCGACGCGGGGCCGTGCAGAACTTCGATGTTCTGGATCAGGCCGGCGTCGATGAAGTCGCGGGTTGCGTTCGAGAAGCTGCCGGTGTCGAACTGGTCGGCCAGCGGCACGCCGTCAACGAGCATGGCGACACGATTGCCGCCGATGCCGCGAATGTTGATACCCTCGGTACCGAAGCGGGTACCGGCGGCTTCGTAGTCGACGCCGGGCACGTAGCGGAATACGTCGCCAATCGAAGTGGCGAGCTCATTGCTCAGCTCGACCCGGGACAACACCGTTACATTGGCCGCAACCTCGCGTATCGAGCGCTCATCCTTGTTGGCGACAACCACGATCTGGTCGATGGGCCCATCGTTGTCCGGCTGCGCCGTTGCCGTGGCGACCGGCGACAGGGAAAGCACCAGCGCGCCCAGTGCGGCAGGGTGAATGAGAGCGTTTTGCATTACGGGATCCGGCGTCAGGAGTGGAGCAATGCCTGAATTATCCTCCTCCCAAAACCGGCCTCCATGATCTAGATCAAGTTGGCACGCGGTTTCCGCTTAAGCCTTCGCGACGGCCAGTGCGCTCACCCTGGGCACTCCGGAGTGCCGCAGAACGCGGGCCAGCTCCCGTATCGTCGTCCCGGTCGTAATGACGTCATCGACCACCAGTACGTGTGCAGCCCGAACCGGCCGCGCCAGCTCGAATGCGTGCCGCAGATTGCGCACGCGAGTGTGCGCGTCCAGGCCGGACTGCGGTGGCGTGGCGCGCCTGCGCCTGACGGGTTCGATGATCGGCAAACCAAGATGCTTCGCTATTGGCAGTGCGATCTCGCGCGCCTGGTTGAAGCCGCGCCACCATTTGCGACGCCAGTGCAGGGGGACCGGCAGCACGGCGTCGACCTCATCAGGCAGCCGCTCGCAGGCAGGGAGCAGCAGTTGTGCCAGGGCCGGGCCGTAGAACAGCTTACGCCCGAACTTGAGCGCCTTGATCGCGGCGTCGACCGGGAATGCGTAAGCCAGCGGCCGGATTTCGGCCTCGAAGAGCGATGCCTTGGCGGGCGGCGGCGACTCGATCCAGGGCAGATCATCGCAACAGTCCGCGCACACATAACGCTCATCGTCGCGTGTCGGCTCGCCGCAGAACACGCAGCGCAGGGGCATCAGGATGTCCTGTGCCTGCGTCAGGATCGGGCGCGTAGACATTCTTCAATTGTTGTCGGGGGCTGGTCCCGCCGCCACGCGGATAACCCGGCGATACGCCCGTAAAAGCGTGCTACGGTTCGCGCATGCCCGGCCCGCGCGACGACCAGCAGCACTTTGTCCACGCCATCACGCGTGACGGACTGTTGTCCCGTCTCGAGCCGCTCGTGGTCGAGGCCAGGACCATACTCGATCTCGGCTCAGCCGCGGGCGCGACGGGCCGGCAGGTTCGCAAGCGCTTTCATCGGGCGCACGTCGTGTCGCTCGACATCAGCGCCGCCATGCTCGCGGCCGCCCGGCGGCGCCGAGGCTGGCTCTCGAAAGCCAGCGTGGTCCAGGCCGACGCCGGCCGCCTGCCGTTCGCAGAGGGCAGCTTCGACGTGGTGGTCGCCAATCAGCTGTTGCCGTGGCTGCCGGAACCCGATGCCATGTTCGCCGAGGTCGCGCGTGTGCTCGGCAAGGGCGGCGTATTCGCCTTCGCAACGCTCGGTCCGTGCAACCGGACGTTCGCCAGCCTCGCCGACATGCATGACGTTGGCGATGGCCTGGTCCGGGCCGGCCTGCGGGACCCCGTGCTCGATGTCGACCGGCTTACCGTCAATTACGAGGATGCTTCGCGGCTGCAGGCCGATCTGCAGGGTCTCGGGCCGTTTGCCGGCGACGAAAACGCGACTGACGGGGACAAATTGTCGCTCGAGCTGGAGCTGGTTTACGGGCATTGCTGGGGCGGCGGACCGCGCCCGGATCCGGCGCAGATCAAAATTGATGCAGGCCGGATACCATTGCGACGGTAACTGTTTGTTAAATAACAATTAATTATTGCGGATTGTTTATAAGCAGCATTGCATGGACGATCCGATTTAAGTACACTGCGCGAGCTTTTTTTGACCAGCTTGAGGGGTCAAACCGGCCAACCGACGAAGTTGCCGAATGCGTCCGGCCATCCCGGGGTCATTCGGGCCAGCGCTCACTGGCAATCCCAGTATTCGTCACATCCGGAATTTTGAGACATGTGATCGCCGCGGCGGTTGCAGGGTGGACAACTAATGATACGAAAAGCAGTACTCAGCGTGCTCGGCCTTGTTGCGGCCGGCGCGGCGAATGCCGATTGGGGCTTGAACATGCCCAAGGGCGTTACCGAACTCTCGCAGGAAACCTACGACCTGCACATGATGGTCTTCTGGTGGTGTGTCGCCATCGGCGTCGTCGTTTTCGGCGTCATGATCATCTCGCTGTTCAAGCACCGCAAGTCGAAAGGCGCCGAACCCGCCACGTTTACGCACAGCACCACTGCCGAGGTGATCTGGACCGCTATCCCGGTCGTGATTCTCCTTATTATGGCCGTGCCCGCTGCCGAGACGATGATCAAGGCGGAAGACTCGCGTAACCCGGACGTCTCCATCGTCGTTACCGCGTACCAGTGGAAGTGGCATTACAAGTACCAGGACGAAGGCGTCGAATTCTTCTCGAGCCTGGCGCGTCCGAGTGTCGATGCCCGCCGTCTCGATTCCGGTGTGGATGTGAAGTCGGTTGATAACTACCTTCTTGAAGTTGATCGCCCGGTCGTCGTACCGGTCGGCGCAAAGGTTCGCCTGCTGCTGACGTCGAACGACGTCATCCACTCGTGGTGGGTACCCGATCTTGCCATCAAGAAAGACGCCGTCCCCGGCATCGTGAATGAAACGTGGTTCAAGGCCGAAGAGGTCGGAACGTATCGCGGTCAGTGCACCGAGTTGTGCGGCAAGGATCATGGCTACATGCCGATCGTTGTCGAAGTGGTCGAACAGGACGCTTACACGGCCTGGGTCGATGCACGCAAAGAAGGCGACGCGCAGCTCGCCAGCGCACAGTAAAGAATTGGAGTAATCGGAAATGACCACGACTACCGCTGACGCGGCCGCAGAGCACCACGACACTCACGATCATGGCGGCCCCGACAAGGGCCTGAAGCGCTGGCTGTTCTCTACGAACCACAAGGACATCGGCACGATGTACCTTGTCTTCAGCCTGCTCATGTTTTTCATCGGCGGCGCCATGGCGCTCGTCATCCGTTCGGAACTCGCCGTACCCGGCCTGCAGTTCGTGCATCCGGAGTTCTTCAACTCGATGACCACGATGCACGCGCTGATCATGGTATTCGGCGCTGTCATGCCGGCCTTTGTCGGCCTCGCCAACTGGATGATCCCGCTGCAGATCGGCGCGCCCGACATGGCACTGCCGCGCATGAACAACTGGTCCTTCTGGATCCTGCCGATCGCGTTCGGCATCCTGCTGTCGACCCTGTTCATGGACGGCGGCGCGCCTGCCGGCGGCTGGACCATGTACCCGCCGCTCATCCTGCAGACCGGTGACGCGTTCCCGTTCCTGATCTTCGCGGTCCACCTCATGGGCCTGTCGTCGATCATGGGCGCGATCAACGTCATCGTGACGATCATCAACATGCGCGCGCCGGACATGACGCTCCTCAAGATGCCGATGTTCGTATGGACGTGGCTGATTACGGCGTACCTGCTGATCGCGGTAATGCCGGTACTCGCCGGCGCAGTTACGATGCTGCTGACCGACCAGTTCTTCGGCACGAGCTTCTTCCTCGCAGCCGGCGGCGGCGATCCCGTCATGTTCCAGCACATTTTCTGGTTCTTCGGTCACCCCGAGGTTTACATCATGATTCTGCCGGCCTTCGGCGTGGTGTCGGAAATCATCCCGACCTTCTCGCGCAAGAAGCTGTTCGGCCATGACTCCATGGTGTATGCCGCATCGTGTATCGCGTTCCTGTCGTTCATCGTCTGGGCGCACCACATGTTCACGGTCGGCATGCCGCTTACGGGCCAGCTGTTCTTCATGTTCGCGACGATGCTGATCGCCGTGCCTACGGGCGTGAAGATCTTCAACTGGATTGCCACGATGTGGCGCGGCGCGATGACTTTCGAGACGCCGATGCTGTTCTCGCTGGCATTCGTCTTCCTGTTCACTATCGGCGGTTTCTCGGGCCTGATGCTCGCGATCGCACCGGCCGACGTGCAGTACCACGATACCTACTTCGTCGTGGCGCACTTCCACTACGTGCTGGTACCGGGCTCGGTGTTTGCCATCATGGCGGGCGCCTATTACTGGCTGCCGAAGTGGACCGGTCACTACTACAACGAGAAGCTCGGCAAGCTGCACTTCTGGGCGTCGACGATCTTCGTCAACATCACGTTCTTCCCGCAGCACTTCCTGGGGCTGGCCGGCATGCCGCGCCGTATCCCGGATTACTCGGTGCAGTTCGCAGACTTCAACCTCATTTCGAGCATCGGCGCCATGGGCTTTGGCCTGTCGCAGCTGATCTTCGTCCTGGTGTTGCTGACCGCGAAGAAGGGCGCCAAGGCCGACGATCGCGTCTGGGAAGGCGCGCACGGCCTCGAGTGGACCGTGCCTTCGCCGGCCCCGTGGCACACCTTCACGACGCCGCCGAAACATCGCATCGCCGACGAAGCGTTCGACTAAGCGACGATGGACGAACTCGAGCGCAAGAAGAACATTCGCCGCACGGCCCTGATCGTGGCGGCGGTTGCGCTCGCGTTCTACCTCGGCTTTATCGCCATGGGTGTGCTCAAGGCCTGACATGCATCGCAATCTCGTAACATCGCTGCTGGTTGTCGTCGTCGGATCATTCGGCTTCGGCTATGCGCTGGTACCTTTGTACGACGTGTTCTGCGAGATCACGGGCTTTGGCGGTCGCACCAATACGGAAGCCGTCACCAATGTCCAGGAGGCACCGGACCTGTCGCGCGAGATTCGCATCGAGTTCATGACGACGGTCAACTCCTACGCCCAGTTCGAGTTTGCCGCGGACGCCGACAGCATGACCGTGCATCCGGGCAAGATGTACTTCGCCACGTTCACCGCGAAGAACATGACGGATGCCGACAAGGTTGCGCATGCAGTACCCAGCGTAGCCCCGGTTGCGGCGGCCGAGCACTTCGTCAAGATCGAGTGCTTTTGCTTCAACAGCCAGGAGTTCCTGGCGAGCGAAGAAAAAGCCATGCCCCTGCAGTTCATCGTCGATCCGGATCTGCCCGAACATGTCGACACGATCACGCTGGGATACACCTTTTTCGACACCACCGAGCTGGCGTCGAACAACTGACAAGCTTTAGTACCAGAGAAACACCATGACAACTCACTCTGAAGAACATTACTACGTACCGCATGGCAGCCACTGGCCCATCGTCGGCTCGGTCGGCCTGCTGTTCATGATGGTTGGCGTCTCCAGCTGGCTTAATGGTGCAGACTTCGGCTTCTACGTGATGCTGACGGGCCTTGCGGTCATTGTCTTCATGATTACGGGCTGGTTCGCCGAAGTTATCGGTGAAGGACAGCGCGGCCTGTACAACGCCCAGGTCGACAAGTCATTCCGCCAGGGCATGTTCTGGTTCATCTTCTCCGAAGTAATGTTCTTCGCGGCCTTCTTCGGCGCCCTGTTCTATGCGCGCAACATGGCGATTCCCTGGCTCGGCGGCGACAGCAACAACTTCTTCACCAACCTGATCCTCTGGGAAGGCTACGAGAGCACCTGGCCGACCAACGGCCCGGGCAATGTCGGCGGTGACTACGAGGCAATGCCTCCGTTCGGCCTGCCGCTGATCAATACGGCGCTGCTGCTGACCTCGTCGATTACCATCACGATCGCGCATCACGCCCTGATCGCCGGCAAACGTGCGCAGCTTTCGATTTTCCTTGCCAGCACGTTCATCCTCGGCTTCATCTTCATCGGCCTGCAGGGCTACGAGTACGTACACGCCTACCAGGACCTGAACCTGAAGCTGTCGTCGGGCATCTACGGCTCGACCTTCTTCATGCTGACCGGTTTCCACGGCCTGCACGTAACGATCGGCGCCATCATGTTGACGATCATCTTCTTCCGCGTGCTGAAGGGGCACTTCTCGGCCGAGAATCACTTCGCGTTCGAAGCAGTCGCCTGGTACTGGCATTTCGTTGATGTGGTCTGGATCGGCCTGTACGTGTTCGTTTACTGGATGTAAAGACCACCGTGGGAGCCCGCCTTGCGGGCGACGCTTCGCACAAACTTCCGGGGACGGTAACCTGCGGGGACGGGTACAAATGTACCCGTCCGCGTTTTTATTCAGGGTTGGAGCCAGCCGAAGAAATAGGCTGCTACCAGGAACAGGATCAGCACCGCCGAGAGCGCGACACGAATCTGCAGGGCGCGCAGCATCTTGGACGAATCACCGTCTTCGCGACGCAGGTAGAATAGGCCGGTGCCAAGGCTGAAGACGATCGCGGCCAGCAAAACATAGACGACGTATTTCATTCCGGAATTATAACGTGAACGAACAGGGCAAAAAGAAACTGCCGGCGTGGCTGCCGCTTGTTGTCGGCGCCGTGCTCGTGGTGCAGTTCGCGGGGCTCGGCGTGTGGCAGGTCAGCCGCGGTCTCGAGAAGCGCGCCGAGCGTGAGCTGTATCGCGATGCAAGCTCGTTCACTGCGTGGGAACACGGTACGGACGTGCGCTCCTACCAGCGCATCAGGGCGACGGGCTATTACGATGGCGAGCACCAGGTCCTGCTCGACAACATCATCGTCAACAGCCGCTACGGCGCCTACGTCATTACGCCGCTTGCCGGTCCTGACGGCCAGCCCGTGCTCCTGGTCAACCGGGGCTGGGTTGAAAAAGGACTGGAACCGATCGATGCCGAGCGACTCGAAGTGCCGGACGGGCAGGTTACGGTTCGCGGACGAGTCGGCTCGTTGCCACGCGCCGGCATGAAGATGGGCGAAGCGTTCGAGCCGGGGCAGGACTGGCCAAAGTCGGCAGTCTATCCGTCCGCAGAAGAAGTCGAGGCCGAGCTTGGCCGCGAGGTGCAGGACTTTGTCCTGCTCATGGATCACGAGGAAGAGCATGGCTTTCTGCGCCACTGGGTCCCGACCGAGTTCGGGCCGGGCAAGCACTTTGGCTACGCGCTGCAGTGGTTTGCCATGGGCGCGGTGCTCATGGGCCTGCTCATCTGGAACTACCGAAAAAAGCGATTTCAATAATGACTGACACTCCCAAGGGCAAGGGGCGCGTGCAGCTCCTGCTGATTGCCGCCGTATTTCTCGGACCGCTGATTGCCGCCGCGTGGATGTACTACGCAGGCCAGGGCATGGCGCCGGTTGGGCGCACCAACAACGGCGCGCTACTCGAACCGATCGTGCAGCTCACCGACGAGCTGCCGGATTCACCCCTGCATGCCCACAACGATGGCTACTGGGTGCTGCTGTATGCCAATGGCGAAGCCTGTGACGACAACTGCCAGTTCGCGGTCTACACGCTGCGCCAGGCCAGGCGTATGCTGGGCGACGACATGGACCGGCTGGTCCGGGTCTTCTTGCACGGCGAAACCCTGCCGGATACAGTCTGGCTGGCCGAAGAGCACAAGGGTCTCGTAACGCTGCAGGATGGCGGCCTTGCGGAATTGCTGGAGAAGAAAAGGCCCGCTGACCTGGACGCCGGGGGCTATTACCTGGTCGATCCGCTCGGGAACCTCGTGATGTACTTCCCACCCGGTATCGATCCACAGGCCATGGTTGAGGACATCGAGCATCTGCTCGAGCTGTCCCGTATCGGCTGACGAGGGAACTGTGAATACGACGGTTGAAGACACTTACGCGGACTGGCGCGACTACTACGAGCTGACCAAGCCGCGCGTCGTGATGCTGATCGTGTTCACGGCAATCGTCGGCATGTTCATGTCCGTGCCCGGCTGGCCGGGCGCGTTGCCGCTGATCTTTGGCACGCTTGGCATCGGCCTCGCCTCGTCGGCGGCAGCTGTCTACAACCACGTGCTCGACGCCCGCATCGACATCCAGATGATGCGCACGCGCGGCCGGCCGTTGCCGCAGGGCAAACTCACCGAGAGATCCGCATTAGCGTTCGCGACGGTGCTGTGCATCATCTCGATGCTGATCCTGGTATTCCTCGTCAACCCGCTCACCGCGATCCTGACGTTTGTGTCCCTGATCGGCTATGCCGTCGTGTACACGGCCTGGCTGAAACGCGCGACGCCGCAAAACATCGTTATTGGTGGCGCCGCGGGCGCCGCGCCCCCGATCCTCGGCTGGACCGCCGTGACCAACGAGATCCATGCCGGAGCACTGCTGATGTTCCTGATCGTGTTCGTATGGACGCCGCCACATTTCTGGGCGCTGGCCATCGCACGCAAGGACGAGTACGCCAAGGTCGACATCCCGATGTTGCCCGTCACCCACGGCGAGGCCTACACGCGACTCAACATTCTTCTCTATACGATCCTGTTGCTCATTGTGACGATCCTGCCGTATGTGATCGGCATGAGCGGCCTCCTGTACCTCGTGGTGGCAGTGGTACTCGGCGCCCGCTTCCTGTGGTACGCGATTGCGATGTATCGCAAGCCGGAGGAAACTGAATTACCGATGCAGACCTTCAAGTACTCCATCAGTTATCTCGGCCTCCTGTTCGCGGCGCTGCTCGTCGACCACTACGCCATGTTCCAGCTGCATCTCTAGGCGTTTTCGAGCCACTCCTTCATCAGGTTCTTGATCTGCGTCTGGTAGCGCGTGCCTTCGAGTTCCGCTCTGGCGCGGAATGCACCCAACAGGTCTTCGGGCACTTTGATACTGATGAGTTTCGATTTCGCCGGGCTCGAACCATGCATACGGCGGAAGTCGTCGAGGAAGTGGACAATGTCCTCGGTCGACATCTCACGACAACGGTCCAGGTACTCGTCGGAGAACTTCTGCACGGGTCTCATTTCAGTTTCTCCAACGCCTCGACATCCGCGAGGTCCTGGGCGCGCCCGCTTTGCTGCTTCATTTCGATCAGGTCGTCCAACGCCAGTATTCGCATCCTCGTTTCCTCAAATACGAGCGTCTTGGTTGACTTGCCTTTGAGGTCATAGTCGATCAGCACGTCGACCTGCTCACTGAGATCGGCGGGGTTGTAAAAGCTCCACGCCAGTAGGTTTCTATTGTTGACGTACTCGTCCCTGAAGCTGAAAACGTCGTCAGCCGTCAATGGCAAGCGTGACTCCAGCCCGAGAGAACGCAGCGCATGCTCGGTCTTCTCCAGCGCGCGCCGATTCCAGTTGATCGCGATATCGATATCCACGGTGCCTCGCACAGCTCCGTGCAGAGCTACCGCGTGCCCTCCGACAATCGCGTAACGGACACCCGCAGCAGCGAGCGCACCACAGATCTTTTGCAAGGCAAGCATCTGATCAGTATATACCAGTATATATTTCATTCGATTATCCAATTCACAGAAATGCGGATTGGTTCTGCACTCGCCATTCGTCGACCGTAATAAACTGGCGACCGCATGAGCACTCACGAAAACAGCGCGACCTTCGAGAAACTGGTGCAGCCACACTTCGAGCGGCTGTGGCGGCTCGCGTTTCGGCTGACCGGGCGCAAGCCCGAGGCCGAGGACCTGTTCCAGGAGCTGCTCATCAAGGCCTGCGGCATGCTCGATGATCTCGTCACGATCAACGAGCCCGGTTCATGGCTGTCCCGCGTCATGTACAACCTGTTCATCGACGAGCAGCGCCGCTTCGCCCGCCGCCGCATGCACACGGTGGACGAGGGCTTCCTGCCCGGCGATGGCCTCGAGGGTCTGGCCTCCGATGCTGACCCGGTTCGCGACAGTGAGCGCTTTGAGAAGCTCAAGCGGCTCGATCAGGCTCTCGCGCAGCTCAGCGATGAACACCGCGTTACCGTCCTCCTGCACGACACCGAGGGCTATACACTCAAGGAAATACAAGAACTTATGGGCGTCCCGGTCGGCACCGTCAAATCCCGGCTGCATCGCGCCCGCGCCCGCCTCAGGGAAACTCTCACGTCAGGTGGAACCTTTTCGTGACGAGCATCGTGTAAGGGAACAGGCAGGACAGAATCATGCACACGAACGATGTGACAAAGCAGGACCAGGAGGTCCTGGAGCTGTTAAAGGACTACCCGATGGCTGCAGCAACCGCAGGCTTTTATGACCAGGCGCTGGCCCGTGCGACGCACGAGGGCTCGCGCCGCCAGCGCAACCGCTGGCTCATGGCTGGCTTCGGTTCGGCGGTCGCCGCGGGTATCGTCCTGTGGTTCGTGGGCGGGTTCCTGTTTACAGCTCCCCAGCTAACGCAGCCCGACCCGGGCATTCCGGGTGTCGCCATGACGGTCGAAGAGCCGCGCACGATCAACCTGATGTTCGCTTCGAAAGCAGCGCTCGATGGCGCCACCCTGACCGTCAGCCTTCCTGCTGGCGTCGAACTGGCCGGCTTTCCCGGGCAGCGCGAGATCACCTGGGAAACCAGCCTGGAAGAAGGCAAGAACTACTTACCGCTCGAGCTCATCGCACTCACGCCTGCCGGTGGCGAAGTGCTCGCGCGCCTCGAACATGACGATCGCAGCCGTACCTTCCGGCTGCGTGTAGATGTGAGCTAACGGAGCAGCCTCATGAAACACCTGACCACTTTTATCGCCGCACTGGTACTGACGCTGATGGCGTTCTCACCTGCCGCGGTTCGCGCCGACGACTTCGACGACCTCGAAGTCACGATGGACGTACTCGACGATGTCGATGACATCGAGGATTCCATGTCGGAGATGGACGGCCCCGACGACAGCGACGTGCGCGACGAGGACTGGGAGAACGAGGAAGAGCACGAAGCCGAGCATGAGTCCGAGTCCGAATCTGAAACAGAGTACGACGGCGAGGCCGAGCATGAGTCCGAGTTCGAGGAGGAGCTCGAGAAAGAGCGCGAGGACGAGTTCGAGCACGACGAGGAAGTCGAAGTCGAGGACGAGATGGAGCACGAAGACGACTTCGAAGACGGTGAAGACGTCGACGAGGACGAGTTCGACGAAGAAGAAGAGGAGGAGGAAGAGGAGGAGCACGAAGACGAGGGCGTCTAGGTCTTCATAAATATGCGCTACGTCATGGTTTCGGCTTGCAATTACCGGATATTCTTTGACGTAACATAACGCTTGGCCCGACCCTCGATGCACAGAAACTTCCTGACAACGGCGTTGGTCGTCCTGCTTACGGCCACCGCCGTGCTGGCGCCCGCCGGCAAGGCGCAGGCTATGACGGCGGACGAAAACTTCGCCGACGGCAATCGCCTGTTCCGTGACGACCTCTACTGGGCGGCGCTGCTGCGCTATCGCCAGGCCGCCGAGCAGGGCATGGATACCCCGCTACTGCACTACAACACGGGTATCGCGCATTACCGTGCCGGGCAACACATTCGTGCCCGGCAGTCACTGCTGCTGGCGCAGGATGATCCGGCTCTGCGCATTGCCGCACAGTACAACCTGGGCCTTAACGCCTGGGCGGCCGGCAATACCGAGGAGGCTCTGCGCTGGTTCCGCCTCGTCCGCGACCAGCAGGCCAATCGCAAATTGCAGCGCTACGCCGTCGTCGCGATCGCGCGGCTGCGGCGCGCGGCCGAGCAACCAACCGAGTATGAAGTCATCGTCGAAGAGCGCAAGAAGAAGCGCGAGTTCTCCGATCTCGAGTTGCGCATTCGCTTGAGCTACGGCAATGACAGCAACATATTCCGCTCGCCCGAACAGCCCTACGTCGACCTGTCGGACCCGAACGCGCCGATCGTCGTGCCCGAGGCCAGGAGCGGCGCGTTTGTTCCGCTCAGCCTGTCCGCCAGGTACATGATCAACGCACTGCCGTTTGAGGGCTTCTACGGCGCCTATCGACTCGCGGGACGCTACTACACTGACGAGATCAACGAGAACGCCAACGAGTACCAGCACGAGGTCAGCTTCGGCAGCCAGTACGAGCGCAAGGACGAAGAGAAGAATCGTGAGCGTCGCATTCACAGTGCCTTCAAGATTGCGCAGCATGACGAGGTTTACTACGACCCAGACAATGGACTCGAACGCGACATCAACGGCGTCGATGTCAGCGACCGCATGAATTACCTGCGCTACGGACCCGAGTTCTCCGCGCGCCAGTCCGGCGAACATCTTGCGTTCGGGATAAACGTCAAAGCGCAGCTCTGGAACTACGAAGCGACCGAGGTATTGCCCGAGTACGACCATGAACATTTGCTCGTCGCACTGTACGGCCAGTACCGGTTCACGCCGACCTCACTGCTGCGCGTGACGGGCGAGTATTACAGTCGCCGTTTTGGCGACCGCCCGGCCTATGATCTTGACGGCCGGCAACGCCTGGGCAACCCCACAATTCGCTACGACTACGCGTCGCTGACGCTGCGCGCCCGCCAGCGCGTCATGGACAGCATGTGGTTCGGCTTCGACGTCGAGCACACCCGGCGCACCGACCAGTACGTCGGCTATAACGACTACACGCGCGACAGTTTCGGCTTCGAATTCCACTGGGCGCCCGGGGACCGCTTCGATATCGAGGCCAGCGGCACCTATCGCCTGTACGACTTCCCGAACGCCTTCGCCTTCCACAACCCGGCCGCCGGTCCCAAGACCCGGGAATCGCTGGATGGCAGCCTGCTGGCGACGTGGCACATCAACCGTCACTGGAGCATCGTGGCCGAAGCGCGCCACCGCGAGGTCGTGTCGAACGACATTCGTATCCAATACGACCGCACTCAGTACGTTTTGGGCGTTCGCTGGGAACAGTAGAACTGCTAAACTCGCGCGCTTTGAAGAGCGCGCCATGGACGTCACCCCGATACTCGACAGCCTGAACGACCGCCAGCGGGAAGCGGTGACTGCGCCTGCGCGGCCAACACTCGTGATCGCGGGTGCCGGCAGCGGCAAAACACGCGTGCTCGTGCACCGCGCGGCCTGGCTGATCGACGTTGAAGGTGTCTCGCCACACGGCCTGCTGGCCGTAACCTTCACCAACAAGGCCGCCGCCGAGATGCGCTCGCGCATCGAGGGCTTGCTCAATGTGCCAGTGCAGCACCTCTGGATCGGCACTTTCCATGGCCTCGCTCACCGCATGCTGCGGCGCCACTGGCGCGAAGCGAACCTGCCGCAGAACTTCCAGATAATCGACTCGGACGACCAGCTGCGCCTGATCAAGCGGCTGATCAAGAACCTGGAAATGGATGACGACCGCTGGGTGCCAAAGGAGATCCAGTGGTTTATCAACGCGCAGAAAGATGAAGGTCTGCGCCCGCAGCACCTCGAAGACGAAGGTGATCCAAACCGGCGCCAGATGATCTCGCTGTACGCATCCTACGAAGAGGTATGCCAGCGCGGCGGTCTCGTCGACTTTGCTGAACTGCTGCTGCGTGCGCACGAGTTGCTGCGCGACAACGAAGAACTGCTCGGCCACTACCGGCGGCGTTTCCAGCACCTGCTGGTTGACGAGTTCCAGGACACCAACGCGATCCAGTACGCCTGGCTGCGGTTGCTCGCGGGCGGCGAGGGCGTGCCGTTCGTCGTCGGCGACGATGATCAGTCCATTTATCGCTGGCGCGGCGCGCGCGTGGAGCACATCCACCAGTTCCAGCGAGACTTCCCCGGCACTGCGGTGGTCAAGCTCGAACAGAACTACCGCTCGACCTCGACCATTCTTGACGCGGCGAATGCCATTATCGCCAACAATGCGTCACGGCTCGGCAAGAACCTGTGGACGGAAGGCGGCGCAGGCGAGCCAATCAAGGTGTACTCGGCCTACAACGAGCGCGACGAAGCCGACTTCGTTGTCGCGCGCCTGCGCGACTGGATCGACCACGGCAATCTGCGCGCGGATGCGGCGGTACTGTATCGGTCGAACGCACAATCGCGCGTACTCGAAGAGAGCCTGATCAATGCAGGCATCCCCTATCGCGTCTATGGCGGACTGCGTTTCTTCGAGCGCATGGAGATCAAGGACGCGCTGGCGTACCTGCGACTCATCGCCCATCGTGATGACGACAGCTCGTTTGAGCGCGTCGTCAACAAGCCGACACGCGGTATTGGTGCGCGCACGCTCGACCTCATGCGCTCCTATGCGCGCGCCAACGCCTGCTCAATGTGGCGCGCCGCGGGCGCCATCGCATCGGATGACCTGAACGGCCGCGCGGCCAACGCCGTGAATGCGTTCATGACACTGATCAATCGCCTGGATCGCGAAACCAGCGGCCTCGAATTGCACGACAAGGTCGATCACGTTATCTACCAGAGCGGCCTGATCGATTTCTTCAAGAAGGACAAGGGCGAGAAAGGCGAAACGCGCGTCGAGAACCTCGAGGAACTCGTGTCGGCCGCGCGCAGCTTTACGCCGGACCCGGCGAACGAGATGACGCCGCTTGACGAGTTCCTGTCGCATGCGGCGCTCGAGGCGGGAGAGGGCCAGGCCGACGCGTGGGAAGACTGCGTGCAGCTCATGACCATGCACTCCGCCAAGGGTCTCGAGTTTCCGCTGGTGTTCCTCAGTGGTATGGAGGACGGCCTGTTTCCACACCAGCGTTCGATCTCGGATCCGAACGGTCTCGAGGAGGAACGGCGCCTGTGCTACGTCGGCATTACACGCGCCATGCAAACGCTGTACATAACCTATGCGGAACAACGACGCCTGCACGGCATGGACAGTTACGCGCAGCCGTCACGATTCATCAACGAGATTCCCGACGAACATGTCGAGGAAGTCCGGCCACGCGTTCAGGTGTCGCGGCCGATGCATGCGCCGCAGTCGACCCGACGTCGTTCCGCAGGCGGCAGCGGTAACGAGCTTGGTATTCGCCTCGGACAGCATGTGCGTCACAAGAAGTTTGGCGATGGCGTGATCCTCAACTGCGAGGGCCAGGGTGCGCATGCCCGGGTCGAGGTCAATTTCGAGAGCGCGGGCACGAAATGGCTGGTGCTGAGTTACGCAAATCTCGAGTTGATGTAGGCCGTTTGAGGTAAACTGCGCGGCATGAAAATTCTCATTCTCGGCGCAGGCCAGGTCGGTTCATCGGCCGCCTATCACCTGTCACGCGAAGAGGCCAACGAAGTCACCGTCGTCGACATGCGACCGGACGTACTTCGCGAGCTGCAGGATCGGCTCGACATTCGTACCGTCGTCGGCCACGCGGCCTACCCCGAAGTACTCGAGCGTGCCGGCGCCGCCGACGCCGATATCGTCGTCGCACTGACCGACTCCGACGAAACCAACATGGTCGCCTGCCAGGTCGCGTATACGCAGTTCCGTACGCCCACCAAGATCGCACGCATTCGTTCCGCCGAGTACATGAACGCCAACAAGCTGTTCAAGCAGGACGCGATTCCGATCGACGTGCGCATCAGCCCGGAGCAGCTCGTCTGCTCGTTCGTCGAACAGCTGATCCACTATCCCGGCGCAACGCAGGTGCTGGAGTTCGCCGGTGGCCGCGTCCGCCTCGTGGGCGTCAAGGCCGACCGCGACGGTTTGCTGGTGGGGCAACGCATTGCGACGCTCAAGGACCACATCCCGAATACGGAAGCGCGCATTGCCGCCATCTACCGGCAAGGCAACGCGATGCTCCCGGATGGCGACACCGTCATCCAGGAGGGCGACGAGGTTTTCTTCATCGCCGACCGCAAGGATATTCGTGTCTTCATGAGTGAAATGCGGCGCCTGGAGGACCCCGTGCGGCGTGTCGTGATCGCTGGCGGCGGCAACATCGGCGTGCGCCTCGCTCTCGCGCTGGAACAAACCAACCAGGTCAAGATCATCGAGCGTGATCCGCAGCGCGCGCGTTTTATTTCGGAACAACTGAACCGGGCGATCGTGCTCGTCGGCGACGCGGCGGACGAAGAGCTGCTGCTTGAAGAGAACATCGATAATGTTGACGTGTTCTGTGCGCTGACCAACTCCGAAGAAGCCAACATCCTCAGTTCGATGCTTTCGAAGCGGCTCGGTGCGCACAAGGCCATGGCGCTGATCAATCGGGCGTCCTACGTCGACCTCGTTGAGTCGGGCACCATCGACATTGCGATCTCGCCACAGCAGGTGACGATCGGGTCGCTGCTCGCGCATGTACGCCGTGGCGACGTCGTCAAGGTGCACTCACTCCGGCGCGGCGCCGCCGAGGCAATGGAAGCGATCGCGCACGGCAGCGAGGAGAACTCGAAGGTCGTCGGCCGCTCGATCGAGGACATTGAATTACCGAAAGGCACGGCAATTATCGCCATCGTGCGCAACGACCAGGTCATCATCGCGCATCATGACACCGTGATAGAGGCCGACGATCATGTCATCCTGTTCATGACCGATCGCCGCAAGATCGAGAAGCTCGAGAGCCTGTTCCAGGTCGGCGTCTCGTTCATCTAGGCAGCATATCGGGGGCAACATGAACTGGACGGTCGTACAACGCATCCTCGGCCTGCTACTGATGGTGTTCAGCCTGACGATGCTGCCACCGATCGTCTTCAGTGTCTGGTACAACGATCACTCGTGGCTGCCGTTCGTCGAAGGCTTCGCGATCACCTTCATTGCCGGTCTCGTATTCTGGCTCCCGGTGCACCGTTCGAAGAAGGACCTGCGGCTGCGTGATGGCTTCCTCGTGGTCGCCGCCTTCTGGACCGTGCTGGGGACGGCCGGTGCGGCGCCACTGTATTTCTCCGACGTACTGAACCTGTCGTTTACGGACGCCGTGTTCGAGTCAATGTCGGGACTCACGACGACAGGCGCAACGGTACTTACCGGGCTCGACCATCTGCCAATCTCGATTCTGTACTACCGCCAACAGCTGCAGTGGCTTGGCGGCATGGGCATCATCGTTCTCGCCGTCGCTGTACTGCCAATGCTCGGTGTCGGTGGCATGCAGCTGTATCGGGCCGAAACGCCGGGGCCGGTCAAGGACACCAAGCTGACGCCGCGTATTGCGGAAACCGCCAAGGCGCTCTGGTATGTCTACTTTGCGTTCACGATCGCGTGCATGCTCGGCTATCGCATCGCGGGCATGGGCTGGTTTGATGCTTTATGCCACGCCTTCTCGACTGTCGCGATCGGCGGCTTCTCGACGCACGATGCGAGTATTGCCTACTTCGACAGCGCCACCGTCGACCTCGTCGCCGTGTTCTTCATGTTCGTGGCGGGCATCAACTTTTCGTTGCACTTTTTCGCCTGGCGCTACGTCTCGATCAAGCATTACTTCCAGGACCAGGAATTCCGCGCTTACAGCTTTATCCTGATGGTGTTATCGGCCGTTGTGATCGGGTCTCTGTATTTCTATCGCGGCTTTGATGACCCCTTCGATACCTTCCGCGATGGCCTGTTCCAGGCGGTGTCGATTGCGACGACAACGGGCTTCACAACCGAGAATTTTGCGATGTGGCCGGCAGCTTTGCCCGCGCTCCTGATCTTTGCGAGTTTTGTCGGCGGCTCGGCCGGTTCGACGGCAGGCGGCATCAAGGTCATTCGCTGGTTGCTGGTGTACAAGCAGGGCGTGCGCGAGATCGTGCGACTCGTGCACCCGAGCGCCGAGATTCCCGTAAAGCTCGGCAACAAGGCGGTACCGTCGCGGGTGGTCGAAGCGGTCTGGGGCTTCTTCTCGGTTTACATCATCGTCTTCGGCGCGATGCTGCTCGCGATGATGTCGACCGGACTCGACCAGGTGACGGCGTTCTCGGCCGTTGCTGCGACGCTCAACAATCTCGGCCCGGGTCTTGGCGATGTTGCATCGGGCTTCATGACGCTGAGCGACGAAGCCAAGTGGATCTCGGTCGTCGGCATGCTGCTTGGCCGCCTGGAGATCTTTACGCTGCTGGTGCTGATTACCCCGACGTTCTGGCGCACCTGAATGCTGGACCGCATCAACACGGCCCTCGGCAAGGCGATCTCGTGGTTTACCCTGTTCATGGTGATCATCACCTTTGTCGTCGTCGTGATGCGCTACGTATTTGACGCCGGCTTCATCTGGATCCAGGAGTCGGTGGTCTGGATGCATGCGGCCGTGTTCATGCTGGGCGCGGCTTATACGCTGCACGATGAAGAGCATGTCCGGGTCGATGTGTTCTATCGCAATATGAGTGACAAGCGGCGCGCCTGGGTGGACCTCATTGGCGTTCTCGTGTTCCTGCTGCCCGTGTGCGTGTTTCTTGGCTGGAAATCATTCGACTTCGTCGTGCAGTCCTGGAGTATTCGCGAGTCGTCGCGGGAGCCGGGCGGCATGCCCTATCCGTTCATTCCGATGCTCAAGACCGTGCTTCTGTTAATGCCGGTTACGGTTGGCCTGCAGGGTGTAGCGCTGTTTCTCAAATCGCTGCGCGTGATGCGGGGGCGCTGAGATGGAGTGGATTGCCGGCCTGCTGTTCGTCTCCGTCATCCTCGTGTTGCTCGCGGGCTTTCCGGTGGCGTTTACTTTGGGCGGAACCGCGCTGATCTTTGCGGGCATCGGCGTACTGACGGGCAGCTTCAACGAGGCGCTGCTACTCGGACTGCCGAATCGCGTATTCGGCATCATGCTCAATGAGACGCTGGTCGCGGTGCCGCTGTTCGTATTCATGGGCGTGACGCTGGAGCGTGCGCGCATAGCAGAAGAGTTGCTGGAGACGCTTAGCGCCCTGTTCGGGTCGCTGCGCGGCGGGCTTGGCGTGTCGGTTACCCTCGTCGGTATGCTGTTGGCGGCGAGTACGGGAATTGTCGGGGCGACCGTCGTTACCATGGGCCTGCTATCCCTGCCAACCATGCTGAAGCGCGGTTACTCGCCAGAGATCGCGACGGGCACTATCTGCGCGTCCGGCACGCTCGGACAGATCATTCCGCCGTCGATCATCCTGGTCATGCTCGGCGATGTCATGACGACGGCATACCAGCAGGCGCAGCTCGAGATGGGCATCTTTTCGCCAAAGACCGTTTCGGTCGGCGACCTGTTTGCGGGCGCGTTGATACCGGGTCTGCTGCTCGTCGCCCTGTACGTCGTTTACATCCTCACCGTTGCATGGCTCCGTCCGGAGTCGATGCCGGCGCATGAGCGCGGCGACGATGACGCCGTTACCGTCGGGCGCGTGGTCAGCGCGCTTGCGCCGCCTTTGCTCCTTATTTTCGCGGTGCTGGGTTCAATCCTGGCCGGCCTTGCAACGCCGACCGAGGCCGCAGGCGTTGGCGGCATGGGCGCTCTACTCCTGGCGCTCGCGCGCCGCGAACTCGACCTCGAACGCCTGCGCGAAATCATGCGCACGACATTGCGCATCAGCAGCATGGTTTTCCTGATCCTGATCGGCGCCTCGATCTTCTCGCTCGTGTTCCGCGGTTATGGTGGTGACGACGGCGTACGCGCGGTACTGGAAGCGTTACCGGGCGGCGTGATCGGCGCCGTCGTCGTTGTGATGCTCGTGATGTTCCTGCTCGGCTTCGTGCTCGACTTCATCGAGATCACGTTCGTCGTCGTGCCGATTGTCGGCCCCGTACTGCTGGCGATGGGTCTCGATCCGGTCTGGCTCGGCATCATGATTGCGATCAACCTGCAGACCTCGTTCCTGACGCCGCCTTTCGGCTTCGCGCTGTTCTATCTACGCGGCGTCGCGCCACCGATGGTGACAACCGCGAACATCTATCGCGGCGCCATTCCGTTCGTCGCCATCCAGGTTCTGGCGTTGCTGCTGATCGCGGCGTTTCCCGACCTGGTCACCTGGCTGCCGGCGAAAATCTACGGCTCGTAGTCGCTGCGTACTACAGATCGCGCGCGTCGAGGTAAGCCTTTTCCGTGTTGCGCGAATTCGCGGCAGCCTTCTTCAGGAACTCGAAGTAGGCCGTCCCGACTTTCTTCGACAGCGGGTCGCTGGCCATGAGTTCTTCAACAACTTCCTGCGCGAGCGAGCGCAACAGTTTCAGAACTTCGTCCGGGAACGGGCGAATCTCGATGTTTGGATCCTGCTCGAGCAGCGCCAGCGACTCGGCGTTGCCGTTGGTGTACTCGGCGGCCATGTCGGTCGTAATTGCCTGGCAGGCGAGCGCGACCATCTCCTGGAGATCCCGCGGCAGTGAATCCCAGGCAGCCTTGTGAATAATCGTCTCGAGGCCGGGGCCGGGCTCCTGCCAACCTGGGTAGTAGTAGTACTTCGCGGCCTTGTGCAGACCGAATGACGCATCGTTGTACGGACCGACCCATTCGGTCGCATCGATTGCACCAGTCTGCAGTGCCGTGAAGATTTCGGCACCGGGCAGCGTGACGGGTGTGCCGCCAGCGCGCCGCAGCACTTCGCCGCCGAGACCCGGGATGCGCATCTTCAGGCCCTTGAGGTCATCGATCGAATCGATTTCCTTGTTAAACCAGCCACCCATCTGTACGCCGGTATTGCCGGTCGGGAACGGCACGAGATCAAACGGCGCATACAGCTCGTGATACAGCTCGAGCCCGCCGCCGTAATACATCCAGCCATTGAGTTCGGCATTGGTCATGCCGAACGGAATGGCCGTAAAGAACTGTGCCGCGTCGAGTTTGCCCTTGTGGTAATAGGCCGCACCGTGCCCTATTTCGACGGTGCCACGCGACACGGCATCGAACACCTCGAATGCCGGTACGAGCTCGCCCGCGCCGAAGACCTTGATCTTGAGCCGGCCGTTGGTTGCCGCTTCCAGGCGGGTCGCCAGGTTCTCGGGCGCCATGCCGAGGCCGGGGAATCTGGGTGGCCACGAGGTCACGCAGGACCACTCAAATGTTTCGCCCCCTGTCGCAACTCCCTGGCCCTCGCAATCACTACCTGATTCCTGCGCGCAGGCGGTGAGCCCGGCAACGGCGGCGAGGCCGCCTACGAATTCTCTTCTTTTCATTGTGTGGTCCTGTCCCCTCAATAGCTCGCTAGTCTATTGCCCGGCACGTGGATTGCCAATGGACCTTGGTCGAAGAACAGAGTGGGGGAGAAAAGTCGTTCTATTTTCCCACTTTCTTGGCTTTTTGGGGCGAAAAGGCCCCGACACGGGCGTCGGGGCCACACCTTCCGTGGTCCGGCCGGCAGAATCCTGCCCGAATCGCCCTCCATGGCCCTCCGGGTGGGATGAGGTCCGCCCAATTCTCCCACCAGCCGGTCTATCGAGTCTCTCACGCGGCCCGTTGTGATCTGCCTTATCATTCTGGTCCAAGTATCAATAAAGGCCGCGAGGCCCCGGAATCGGGGAAAGACCGCCAGAAATGATCGGATTACTACAGCGCGTCAGCCATGCCCAGGTCGCAGTGGGAGGCGAGACCATCGGCCGGATCGAACGAGGCCTCATGGTCCTCGTGGCCGTGCATCGCGACGACACCGAGCAGGACATCTCGCGCCTGGCTGAGCGCCTGCTGGGCTACCGCGTATTTCCCGACGACGCGGACCGCATGAACCTGAGCGTCAGTGATATCGGGGGCGGACTGTTACTGGTGCCCCAGTTCACGCTGACCGCCGACACGAAGAAGGGCACGCGCGCGAGCTTTACCAGGGGCGCCGCGCCGGACAAGGCATCCGACTATTTCGACAGGCTCGTCCAGGCCTGTCGCGCGAAGCTCGACGTGGTGGAAACGGGGCGCTTCGGCGCCGACATGCAGGTTTCGCTGACCAACGACGGTCCGGTCACCTTTTGGCTCAGCACGAGATAAAAGGAGATAAGGGACAGTTAACTTATCTCAGAGATCGGGGACAGTTACCTTAATTGAGATAAGTTAACTGTCCCTTATCTCCCCTTATCTCAACAGGTCACAGTTTTATTGCGCCGCGGGCGGTATCATGAACATAATTCGCGGCTTGGAAGACGGGGCTCGGCCCCAGGAGAAACAAGATGTTTGCCAACATTGGCCCGTGGCAGCTGCTGATCATCCTGCTGATCGTGCTTGCCATTTTCGGTACCAAGAAGCTTCGCAACCTCGGCTCGGACCTCGGTGGTGCCGTCAAGGGCTTCCGTTCGGCCATGAACGAGGCTGACGAGGCGGCGGAACAAATTTCCGACGACTCGAAGGATGCAAACTTCGACAACACGCCTGCTGAAGAAAACAGCAAGGAAAAGGACGCTTAGATAAGGTCGGACCATGTCCGGAATCGGCGGCTCCGAATTCATACTCCTGTGCATCATCGGGCTCCTCATCCTGGGGCCCGAGAGATTGCCGCGCGTGGCCCGTCAGATCGGCAGCTGGGTCGGCAAGGCGCGCCAGATGACGCGTTCGCTGCAGCGCCAGCTCGAACAAGAGGTCGACCTGGAGAAAAACCTCGGCTTCGATCCCGCCGACCTCAAGAACCTTACGCCGGAGCAATTGATCACGCCGCGTGACGACGATACGTACTCGCCGGTCCATGACCAGGAGTCGAACGAGGAAGAAAAGAGCATCGCTCCGCCCGCCCCGAAGAAAGATAAAGAGATGCCCGCAGAATGAGCGAGCAGCAGCACGAAGAACTGGCCGAAGGCACGCTGCTATCGCATCTTATCGAGCTGCGCAGCCGCCTGTTCAAGATGTTCGGCGCCGTGTTTCTCGTCTTCCTCGCACTCTTGCCGTTCTCCAAGCACATCTTCAATTACGTCGCCGAGCCGCTCGTCAGCGTCGTGCCCAACGGCGAACTGATCGCCCTGAGCCCGGTGTCGCCACTGACGGCAACGATTGCCCTGACCTTCTATCTCGCGCTGTTCATTTCCATGCCCGTGATCCTGTACCAGGTCTGGGCATTTGTTGCGCCGGGCCTGTACCGCAAGGAAAAACGCTTTGCGTTCCCGATGCTCGCCACGAGCATCATCCTGTTCTTCGTCGGCATGGCGTTCGCCTACTACGTCGTTTTCCCGCTGATTTTTGGCTTCGTCTCGACGTTCACGCCGGACACGGTCAACTACCAGCCGGACATGACCGCGTACGTCAGCTTCGTGATGATGGTCGTACTCGTCTTCGGCCTCGCGTTCGAAACGCCGGTTGCAACCGTGCTGCTGGTCTGGACCGGACTGACCACGCCGGAGAAACTCGGCAAGGCGCGCCCATACGTATTTCTTGGCGCCTTCGTTGTCGGCATGCTGCTGACTCCGCCCGACGTTATCAGCCAGACGATGCTCGCCGTGCCTGTCTACCTGCTCTACGAGCTCGGCATTCTTATGTCGCGAATCTTCTCGGGCAAGCCCGCGGAACCTGCGGAAGAGTCTGCTGTCAAGTAGCAGGAGGCGCTGCAAATAGTGTTTAATGCCGGACCTGCGTGACCCACGCAGCTCGGCATCCGACGCCTATCGGGGGGATAAACATGACGGATTCCACGGCGCCAGCGGCGTCCAACCAGGCCACGGGAGCATTCGGTCACCCGCGCGGCCTGATGACCCTGTTCTTCACCGAACTCTGGGAACGCTTCAGCTACTACGGCATGCGCGCGTTCCTGATTCTCTACATGACGGACGTTGCCCGTGGTGGACTCGGGCTCGGCACCGAGATCAGCGGCGCCATTTACGGCCTGTACACCTTCGGCGTGTACGCGCTGGCTTTGCCCGGCGGCTGGATTGCCGACCGCGTCATCGGCCAACGGCAAGCCGTACTGGTCGGCGGTGTCATCATCGCGCTCGGCCACTTCACGCTCGCGGCCCCGATCGTCATCCCGGGATCCGATTTCTGGTCGTTCTATCTCGGCCTGTTCTTCCTCGTAATTGGTACGGGCCTGCTGAAACCGAACGTCAGCGCCATCGTGGGCGACCTGTACGTCAACGACACGCCAGAGCGCCGCGACGCCGGTTTCTCGATCTACTACATGGGCATCAACATCGGCGCCTTCCTCGGCCCGATCGTCTGTAGCTACTTCGCCGAAAAAGTCGACTGGCACCTGGGCTTCAGCCTCGCCGGCATCGGCATGATCTTCGGCCTGATCCAGTATGTGCGCGGCACGCCGGACCTGCGCGGCGCGGGTGAACTCAACGAGGAAGCGCTGGCCAGGGTCGACCAGGGCCGCAAACAGCTGGCGTACGGCCTGATCGCGGCGCTGGTCCTGTTCGTCGCTGTGTATGCGCTCGTTGTTACTGGCACGATCACCATGACCGTCATCGGTTTCGCCCAGGCGACCGGGCTGATCGTCGTGGTCGTGGCTGCACTCTACTTCGGCGGCATCATGTCATTTGCCTGCCGCGACAAGGTCGAGCGGCATCGCATCTTCGTCATCTTCCTGCTGTTCCTCGGCGCCGCGATGTTCTGGTCCGGTTTCGAACAGGCCGGCTCGTCGATGAACATCTATGCGCGCGACCTGACCGACCGCGTCATCTTCGGCTGGGAAGTGCCCACCGGTTGGCTGCAGTCGGTAAACCCGATCTTCATCATCCTGCTCGCACCGGTCATGGGCCTGTTGTGGGTGCGGCTGGGCGCTCGCAACCCGTCGATCCCGGTCAAGTTCGGCATGGGCCTGGCGCTGCTTGGCGTCGGCTTCCTCGTGCTGGCCTGGGGATCGCTGTATGTGCCCGAAGGCGCCGAGAGCAACCCGGCAATCGGTGTCGGCATGACCTGGCTCGTAGTGACTTACTTCTTCCACACGGTAGGTGAGTTGGCTCTCAGCCCGGTCGGCCTCAGCAGCGTGACAAAACTCGCGCCGCAACGTCTCGTTGGACAGATGATGGGCACGTGGTTCATGGGCGCCGCCCTCGGCAACCTCGTCGCCGGCCTGATTGCCGGTCGCATCGAGACGCTGCCGCCGGAGCAGCTGTTCATGGTGGTTGCCGGAATCGTGGTCGGCTTCGGCTGCCTGTTCCTGTTGTTCGCACCGTTAATCAACCGCCTGACGCATGGCGTCAAGTAAACACTTAATAGAAAGACTGTCGTTATGAAGAAACTGATTATTGGAACCCTGTCATTCGCACTCCTCGCTGCCTGCTCGAGCGGCGGCAACGATGCCGACCCGGCGGCAGAAGCCGCCCCTGCCGAAAGCGCGCAGGAGTTCGTCGCCCGCATCAACGACGAAAGCCGCGAGCTCAGCCGAGAAGGCGGCGCGGCTGCCTGGGTGCGTGCTACCTACATCAATGGTGACACTGCGATTCTCGCGGCGGCTGCCAGTGAGCGCTACGCCAAGTGGCACAGCGAGTCGGTGCAGCAGGCGCTCAAATATGAAGGTACGGAGCTCGATGCGGACACGGCCCGTGCGATCGAGTTGCTGAAGCTCGGCACATCCGCGCCGTCTCCAAACGACGCGGCCAAGCGCAAGGAACTCGCCGAAATTCGCACCGAGCTCAGCGGCATGTACGGCGCCGGCAAATACTGCCGCAGCGACGACGACTGCCTGTCCGGCTCGGAACTCGAGCAACTCATGCGCGACACGCGCGACTACGATGAGCTACTCGAATACTGGCAGGGCTGGCGCCAGGTCGCCGTCCCGATGCGTGACAAGTACGCGCGTTTCGTCGAGCTCGCCAACGAAGGCGCGGCCGAACTCGGCTATGCGAACGTCGGCGAGATGTGGCGCTCGAACTACGACATGAGCCCCGCGGATTTCCAGGCCGAGAGTGACAAGCTCTGGGAACAGGTCAAGCCGCTCTACGACGAGTTGCACTGCCACGTGCGGGCGAAACTCGGCGATGTCTATGGCGAGGAGCTGGTGCCACAGGACGCGCCGATCCCGGCACACCTGCTCGGCAACATGTGGGCGCAGGGCTGGTCGTCGCTGTACGACCTGATGGAGCCGCACTCCGGCGTCGGTGACATCGACGTCGATTCGACACTGAAGACGAAGAACTACTCACCCCAGGAGATGGTGCGTTCGGCGGAAGACTTCTACGTATCGCTCGGCATGCCGCGCCTGCCGGATACTTTCTGGGAGCGCTCGCAGTTCACGAAGCCGCAGGATCGTGACGTGGTGTGCCACGCCAGCGCGTGGGGTCTCGACGGCGGCAACGATCTGCGCATCAAGATGTGCATCAACCAGACCTACGACGAGCTGCGCGTGATCTACCATGAGCTCGGACACAACTATTACCAGGGCGCTTACAAAGACCAACCGCCCGTGTTCCAGGGCGCCGCACATGACGGTTTCCACGAAGCCATCGGCGACACCGTCGTATTGTCCATGACGCCGGGCTACCTCGCCGAGGTCGGTCTCGTGAAAGAGGCCGCGGAAGATCCGCGTGCCGTGATTAACCGCCAGATGCAGATGGCGCTCGATGGCATCGCGTTCCTGCCGTTCGGCAAACTCATCGATGAGTGGCGCTGGAAGGTGTTCTCGGGCGAGATCACGCCCGACAACTACAACCAGTCGTGGTGGGACATGCGCACCGAGTTCCAGGGCATTGCCCCTGCCGTGGCGCGCACCGAGGCGGAATTCGATCCGGGCTCGAAGTACCACATCCCGGCGAACGTCTCGTACACGCGCTACTTCCTCGCCCGCATTCTGCAGTTCCAGTTCCATCGTTCGCTGTGCGAGACCGCCGGCCACGAGGGCGAACTGCATGCCTGCTCGATCTATGGCAACAAGGAAGCGGGCGCGAAGTTCTACGCCATGCTGGAGGCCGGCGCGAGCCAGCCCTGGCAGGACACGCTCGAGGTCATGACGGGCACGCGCGAGATGGACGCCACGGCGATCATCGATTACTTCGCGCCGCTCATGGGCTACCTGAAGGAGCAGAACGAAGGCCGCAGCTGCGGCTGGTAATCTAAGCAATGCAGGTGCCCGCTTTGTACCCCAAGGGCACCTGGCGGGCGAATATGTGGGAGGCGGCTTGCCGGCGACATGTCGCGCTCCCACATTTCGCTTCGAAACAAGTAAACTGTCCCCAAAATATAAGAGGGGACTCTCATGTCAGATCAAGCTCCGGCCGCCCCGGCAAACGGCGGTTTCCTGGGTACTGTTGAACGCGTCGGGAACAAGCTGCCCGACCCTGCCGTTCTCTTCATCGCGCTCCTGTTCGTCGTCTGGGTGCTGTCGTGGCTGCTGTCGTATGTCAGCTTTGACGTTATCGACCCGCGTTCGGGTGAACAGCTCGTCATCCAGAACCTGCTGACGGGCTCCTCGTTTACCGAGTTCCTGTCGGTCATGGTGACCAACTTCTCGCACTTCCACCCCGTGGGCGTCGTGCTCGTCGCCATGCTCGGTATCGGTGTTGCCGAACATACCGGCTTTATCAACGCCGCTATTCGCTCGCTGCTCAACGTCACGCCGGTATCGCTACTGACGCCGATGGTAATTCTCGTCGGTATCGTTTCGCACTCGGCCGTTGACGCGGGCTACGTCCTCGTCATTCCGCTCGGTGGCGTGATCTTCTACGCAGCCGGCCGTCATCCGCTGGCCGGTATCGCCGCGGCCTTCGCCGGCGTATCGGGCGGCTTCTCGGCCAACTTCGTACCGAGCTCGCTGGATCCGTTGCTGCAGGGCCTGACGCAGGCCGGCGCGCACATCCTCGACACCTCGGTTGTGGTTAACCCGCTGAACAACTACTTCTTCACGACGGCATCGTCAGTGATCATCATCGGCCTCGGCTGGTACATCACCGACAAGATCGTCGAGCCGCGCATCAAGGCAACCGAGATCGATGGCGACGCAGAAGACCTGCCAGAGATGCATGACCTCAGCGATGCGGACCGCAAGGGCCTGCGCGCTGCGCTCGTTTCGATGGTTATCGGTATCGGCATCCTGATCGCCACAGCCCTGCCTGCCGACTCGGCCTGGCGCGCCGCGGATGGCGACCTCACGGCGTCGAGCGCACCAATGATGCGCTCGATCGTTTCGCTGATCTTCCTGCTGTTCCTCGTTCCCGGCGTCGTCTTCGGCATCGTATCCAAGTCGATGAAGAGCTCGAAGGACATGATCGAGGGCATGACGCATGCGATGCATGGCATGGCGTACTACCTCGTGATCATGTTCTTCATTGCGCAGTTCGTGTATGCGTTCGGCCAGTCGAATCTTGGCGTGTTACTCGCGCTGAAAGGCGCCGAGTTCCTGAAAGCCCTAAATGCCGGCGCCTCGATCACGATTGTGGGCATCGTGTTGCTCACGGGCTTCGTCAACATCTTCGTTGGTTCGGCGAGCGGCAAGTGGGGCCTGCTCGCGCCGATCTTCGTACCGATGCTGATGTCGCTGGGCATCTCGCCCGACCTGACCCAGGCCGCCTACCGCGTCGGTGATTCGAGCACCAACATCATCACGCCGTTGATGCCGTACTTCCCGCTCGTCGTGGTCTACTGCCAGCGGTACGTGAAAGGCACGGGCATCGGCACGCTGACGGCCATGATGCTGCCGTACTCGATGTGGTTCCTGCTCGTATGGACGATCTTCCTGCTCGTGTACTACGCGGTTGGGCTGCCGCTCGGCATAGGAGCGAGCTATACCTACCCGGCGACCTAAGAGAACCGGTATGGACTTCGAGAAACTCGGCGCTTTCTATCTCGGCAAGCGCTATGACACCGACGCCGACAAACTCACGGATGAGTTTGTGCTGTACGACTCCAAGGACCTGACGACGCACGCCGCGATCATCGGCATGACCGGGTCGGGCAAGACGGGGCTTGGCGTCGGCATTCTCGAAGAAGCAGCGCTCGACCACATCCCGGTCATTGCGATCGACCCCAAGGGTGACATGGGCAACCTGCTGCTGACTTTCCCGCAGCTCAAGCCTGAAAACTTTCGCCCGTGGATCAATGAGCGTACGGCGATGGACAAGGGCCAGACGCCGGACGAGTTCGCGGCGGCACAGGCGGCGCTGTGGAAAAAGGGTCTCGGCGAGTGGGGCCAGACGGGCAAGCGTATTTCGCAGTTGCGCAAGAATGCGGACCTCGCGATCTACACGCCGGGCAGCAACGCGGGCCTGCCTGTATCGGTACTGCACTCGTTCGATGCGCCGCAACAGGAGCTCATCGACGATGTCGACCTGTACCGCGAGCGGGTACAGGCAACCGCAACGGGCATTCTGACCCTGCTGGGCATGGATGCAGACCCGGTCGCAAGCCGCGAACATATCCTGATCTCGCGCTTGCTGGACAACGCATGGCGAGAAGGGCGCAGCCTCGATGTGCCGGCCCTGATCGGCGAAATCCAGGATCCTCCGATCACCAAGATCGGCGTTATGAACATCGACTCGTTCTTCCCGGCCAACGATCGCTTCAAGCTCGCCATGTCGCTCAACAACCTGCTCGCCGCGCCCGGCTTCGAGGCGTGGATGCAGGGCGAACCGCTGCATGCGAAGAACCTGCTGTACACAGCGGAAGGCAAGCCACGCATTTCGGTCATGGCCATCTCGCACCTCGATGAAGCGCAACGCATGTTCTTCGTTTCGATGTTACTGAACGAGATCATCGGCTGGATGCGGGCGCAGCCTGGCACCTCGAGCCTGCGCGCCATCATCTACATGGACGAGATCTTCGGCTACATGCCGCCGATCGCCAATCCGCCGTCCAAGAAACTGTTCCTGACTTTGCTGAAACAGGCACGCGCCTACGGCGTCGGCCTCGTACTCGCGACGCAGAACCCGGTCGACCTCGACTACAAGGGCCTGTCGAACACGGGCACGTGGTTTATCGGCCGCCTGCAAACCGAGCGCGACAAGGCGCGTGTCATGGAGGGTCTCGAGGGCGCGTCCGCCGGCAATTTCGACAAACAGGCGATGGAGCGCACGATCGCCGGGCTTGGCAAGCGCCGCTTCCTGCTGCACAACGTGCATGAAGACGAGCCGGTCGTATTCAATACGCGCTGGGTGCTGTCCTACCTCGCAGGTCCTCTGACGCGTGATCACATTCGCACGTTGATGAAGACGGCGAAGAACAGGATCGCCGCAGCGGCACAAGCGGTTTCGAAACCAAAACGTAAAGCGTCGCAAACGGCACCGTCGTTGCCGCCATCGATCGAGCAGTACTACGTGCGTGGTGCGGGCGAGGAGATTGTCTACCACCCGCGTGTCGTTGCCGGCGGCGATGTCGTGTTCACAAGCGCGCGTTACAACATCGAGGACGAGCGCGAGGTCCTGCACACGGTCGAGTTCGAAGATGGTCCCGTGGATGTCGACTGGGACAGCGGCGAGCCACTCGAGCTTGCCGTCGCAGACCTCGACAGCTCCGGTGATGACGATGCGAGTTACGCCGACTGTCCGGCCGCAGCCGACAACGCCAGGGCGTATGCGAAGTGGGCAAGGGACTACAAGCGCTGGCTGCGCCAGAACGAAACCGTGACGCTGTATCGCAGCAAGCGTTTCCGTCTGACGTCGGCGGCAGGCGAGACCGAGGGTGACTTCCGCGCCCGCCTGCAGGACGCCGCGAGCGAGAAACGCGACCTTGCGATTGCGAAGCTTCGCAAACGCTATGCGACCAAGACGACGACGCTTGAGAACCGCCTGATGCGCGCGCGGCAGACAGTCGAGGTTCAGACAGAGCAGTCGACCAAGAAGAAACTCGATACGGCGATTTCTTTCGGTACCGCGATTCTCAGTGCCGTACTCGGCCGCAAGAAGCTGTCGAGCAGCACGGCCTCGAAGATGGGCACGGCGATTCGAACGGCCGGGGGCGCGCGCAAGGAAGCACAGGATGTCGAGCGTGCCAGGCAGACGATGGCCAAGGTCGAGGCGGACATCGCCGCACTGAACCAGCAGCTCGAAGAAGAAATCGCTAATCTCGATACGGCATTCAATGCGCAGACCGAGGAGCTCAGCGAGATCGTCGTGCGGGCCAAGAGCACGGACATCAATGTCGCGATCACCGGGCTGGTCTGGCTGCCGTACACCCGTGGCGATAAGGGGCGCCTGCGCCCGGCCTGGTAACAGCATGCGAGCACGGGCCAAATGATCCTGCGCAAGATTGGCGAAGCCATTCGTCGGCAGGACTGGTTCGTTGTCGTCCTCGAAATCCTGATCGTCGTATTCGGTGTCTACATCGGCATCTACGTCGGCGACGTCCAGGCGGAGCGCGAACATGCCGTCAAGACCGACCAGGCGCTCGAGGCGCTGGAGACCGAGCTGCGCTCCGACCTCATAAGAATTGGCGAAGTTATCAAGCTGCAGACCCGCAATGTCGGCCTGCAGGAAGAGCTGGTTCGGCTGTGGGGCTCAGGGCGGGCCGACGGGGACGAGATCGTTGAGATCCTGGAAACGCTGTTCAGCGACAACTCGACCTTTTTCCCGAACCGGGCCGCCTACAATGCCATGCAGACAGGCGGTTACCTGGCATCATTGCCCGACGATACGCTGCGACTGCAGCTTACGCGCCTGTTCGAGCGCGAGTACGATCGGCAGGAAGTCAACGGCGCTTTGTATGACAACCTGTTTTTCGACTTTTCGATTGCCATCGTCGCGAACAACTGGGATCGCGTGAACGGCCGCCCGATTGGTGCGCCGGCGGATGCTCACGCAACCCTGCGCAACGGCATGATCACGGTACGCGACCAGGCGCGTTTCTACCTGAAGTTCATCTCGGAGCAGGTCCGGCCCGACATGATTGCAACGCTCGAGTTGATCGACGCCTACCAGGCGGCGGGTCGCCCGCAAGCGGCCTCCTACAACGGGGACGACTAACCGCCGATGCAGGTACCGGCGTAGGCCTTGGTGACGCCGGCATTGTCGAGCTGGCACTCGTTGTCGTAGGTAACGCCATCGAGACCACAGACAGGCGAGTATTCATCCGGGCAGTTCTCGCCCATGCCTTCGCAGACGCCGGCGTACTCGATGCGGATGCCGCGACGCTCGGCGTAACAGAAATTCGCATAGGTCATGCCATCCGAGCCGCACACCGGAACAAACAACGAGGTGCAACTGCGACGGCCGCAGCCACCTTCTGTGAACGAGCCCACGCCGGCCGCGTCAGCGTAGCAGGCGTTGTCGTAGGTGTTGCCATCATCGCCGCAGACGGGCGCGAGCACCTTGGGGCAGTTCTCGAAATCACAGGTCCCCTTGCGCTGCACGGGTACGCGCTCCGCGCCGGCCTCGCAGCGATTGATGAAGGTCCGGCCGTTCATGCCGCACACCGGCTCATAGATGCTCGGGCAGCCGTTCGGCGTACAGGCGCCCAATCCGGCCACCTCGACGTTTGACTGTGCGGAGAAGCACTCGTTGATATAGGTGTTGCCGTCAATGCCGCAGACCGGGTCGAATGTATCCGGACAGCCGCTTTCCTGCTCGCCCTCGCAAGCTCCCTGGCTCGCGACTTCGACACCCGCCGCGCCCGCGACGCAATCGTTACTGTAGGTCTGGCCATCGACACCGCAAACCGGATCGTACTGCTGCGTGCACGCCACCTCGTCCGTCTGCGCCACAAGCAGCGGCGCAGCGGCGGGAAAGATCGACTGCAGGTCAACATCGCTCGCAGGGGTGGCAATCGGCAATGCCAGCATTGCGAAGATCGAGAGTAGCTTTTTCATACGTACAAGAGAGGTCCTTTTTCTCTTAGAGCCCCTTCCGGGCGCCGGGTTCAACGCGCAGCGCCCCAGAAGTTATAGCTCAGCATGCGTATACCCGGAATATACATGCGATTGTCATCCTCAATCGTGAACCCGCCCTCGACGAGCAGTGCCGGGATATCGCGATTCATATTGCAGCCGCCCGCGAACCGCCTCCAGGGGCCGTTCAGCCGATCTTGCCAACGGCGCACGGCCGGATCCGGCGCCATGCCGTGCTCACAGAAGAACAGGTGGCCCCGTGGTCTGAGAACCCGGCGCATGCCCCGCAACGCCTCGACCGCATCCGGAATCGTGCACAGCGTGAAGGTGACGAGAATCGAGTCGACCGAGTTGTCATCCAGGGGAATTTCCTCGCCGGGCAGGTCGACGAGTTCGACGTCGATGCCGGATGCCTCGATCGCGGGCGCGGCCGAGCGGCGCATGCCAGCCGACGGCTCGAGCCCGAAGACACGCCGTACCTTGTCGCGATCGTAGTAGGGCAGGTTCAGTCCGCCGCCAAAGCCGATTTCAAGCACGTCGCCGTACGCGCGCGGCACGATCTTCTCGCGCTGCTTGCGCGTCGGCTTTGAGCCACACGCGCAGTTGATCAGGTGCGGCAAAATCCGTTCTTCGTAGAAGCTCATTGCAGTAACTCGCTTACCCTGACGAGTTCGAAGCCCTGCTCGGCGAGCCGCGGCAATTCGCGCTCGAGCAGTTCCAGCGTTGCCGGATACGGATGACCGATGGCGACGGCCTGGCCACGCGTCTTCGCCAGCGCCTTCATGCGCTCGAACTCGCGAGCAACGGTGTCGGGCGATCTATCCGGATCCAGGAAGACGTCGCGCCTGGTCGCGTCGATGCCATTCTCGCGCGCGATTTGCAGGGCGACGCTCTCATGATGAGTATAGCTGTCGATAAAGAACAGCGACTCGCGCTCACCGATCTCTTCCATGAGCCACTGCATGTGACCCGGGTGGCGCGTCAACAGCGAACCGCGGTGACTGTTGATGCCGATCACATAGGGCACCGACGCAAGCGCCTCGCCGAAGACATGCTCGACACGGGCGCGACTCATATCGATGTTGATCTCCGACGGCTCCGCTATCGCCTCCTCCGAATAGGCCTGTAACGGCAAGTGGAGCAGGACGTCCTTACCCGCGAGATGGGCCTGCTCCGCCAGCAAGCGAGCCCGTGGCGCATCCGGCAGGAAAGAGAACGAGACGGGGCCCGGCAATGCAATGGCGCGCTGGCCGTTGCCCAGGTGATAACCCATGTCGTCAATGATGATCGCAACGCGTGGCGCATCAGCGAACGCGGCGCCGGACACAAACAGGAACAGCCCCGCCAGCAGCCCCCTCGCAGTCACGTTACTGCGCGTTGCTGTGCATGACCGGGTGGGCCTGCAGGTGCTCGATTGCCTCGGCCAGCTGCTGGTCGGCCTCGCGATCCAGCAAACCGGACAGGCTCAGGTCGGGAAATCCGGGCGTGTCATCGACGTAGACGTCGGGCGTGATACCGACTTCATGAATCGAGTCGCCCGATGGCGTGTAGTAGCGCGAGGTCGTCAGCTTGATCGCCCGACCCTTGGACAACGGCAGTACGGTCTGGACGAGGCCCTTGCCAAAGGTTTCGGTACCGACGACCAACGCACGATTATGATCCTGCAGCGCACCCGCGACGATTTCGGATGCCGACGCGGATCCGCTGTTGACCAGGACGACGAGGTCAGCGCCGTCGAGAATATCGCCGCGATGCGCCGAGCGCGTGAAGCGCGCGTCGACCGTGCGGCCGTCCGCAGAAACGATCACCCCGGAATCAAGAAACAGGTCGCTGACTTCGACGGCCGCGTCGAGAACACCGCCGGGATTGTTGCGCAGGTCGAGCACCAGGCCCTCGAGCATGTCGCCCGTCGCCTCCTGCAGGTCGTCGACGGCGCGGCTCAGCTCGCGTGCCGTGTTCTCGCTGAACTGGCTGACACGCACGTACCCATAGGCCGGTGACAGGAACTCGCTGTGGACGCTCGCCACGCGAATGATCTGGCGGCGGATGTCGTGATCGATGACCGCATCGTCACGCAACACCGACACCGTAACCCGCGAACCGGCGTGGCCACGCAGCCGGGCGATCGCCGTCTGCAGGCTGTCCGACTCGAGCGCAATGCCATCGATGGCGATGATCTGGTCGCCGCTGCGCAGACCCGAACGTGCCGCGGGCGAACCGGCGATCGGGGTGACAACCATGACTTTGTCGCCAACGTAATCGACTTCTATGCCGATGCCCGTGTAACTGCCCGTGGTGCTGATGCGAATATCGCGATACTCGCCAGCGTCGAGGTACTGCGAGTGAGCGTCGAGATCCGAGACCATGCCGCGGATGGCCGCCTCGAGGAGTTCCGCGTCGTCGATTGGCTCAACGTAGTCACGTTTGACGCGTTCGAGCACCTCGGCGAATAGCCGCGCCTGCTCCCAGGCCAGCTCTTCCTTGTCGGGCGGCGCACCGGAATCAACCAGCCCGCCACTGATTGACAGGCTGAAACCGAGTACCAGGCCGATCACGACGACCAAAACTGCACGAACTTTCAATGACATACGAATTCCAGAATGCGACCATCGACCTTAGCACAGCGGCACGCAATAATGTGAGCGACAGGTCAAAACAGCGCAACTCCAGCAATAGGGCGCACTAACTGCCCGGCTGTTTCGTCACCCAGCGGCGCGGATTTTCCGGCGTGGTGCCGCGGCGCACCTCGAAGTAGAGCCCGGGCTGTGCCTGCCCGCCGCTGTCGCCAATCGTTGCGATCGCATCCCCCGGTGCGACCCAGTCGCCCGTGTCCTTGAGTATGGTCTCGTTGTAACCGTATAGCGTCATGTAACCGTCGCCGTGATCGACGATTACCAGCAGGCCCATCCCGGCAAGCCAGTCGGCAAATGCGACGCGGCCGTGATAGACCGCGCGCACCTCGCGACCGCGCGGCGCCGCAAGGACGACGCCGTTCCAGCGGATACCCCCGGCGCGTGGCTGGCCGAAGTCGTGGATGAGTCGGCCGGCAACCGGCCAGGTCAGCTGGCCGCGCAGTTCGCGGAACGGCTGCTCGGAACTGATGGGGTAATCGGACAGGATGCTGGTCAGCTCGGCAATCAGGCGCGTGAGGTTCCGTTCCTGTGCCGCGAGCCGCTCGACCTCGCGACCCTCGTCCGCCATGCGCTGTTTCAACGACACCAGCAGCGACTGCCGCTTCTCCTGCGAATTATTCAGACGAGAGAGTTCGTCATAGCGCGCCTGGGCGAGGCTGGTCAGCCGCGCTTCCTCGGCCGCGATCCGGGCGCGCAGTTCGTCGAGTTTTCGAATCTGCTCGACTACGGCCTCGATGTTCTCGGCACGGTAGTCGTTGAGGTATCGGTAGTAGGCCATGAGTCGGCCAAGCGTCGCCGGGTCGCGCTGGTTCAGGAGCAACTTGATCTTCTCCTGGCTGCCGCTCATGTACGCAGTACGCACCTGCGCGGCGAGCGCGGTCGACTCTGCGTCCAGATGCGCCTCGCGCTCGACAAGTTCACGGTCGAGGGCTGCCTTCTTGTTCGCGGTGTATTCACGATCGCGCTCGATCTCGCGAATGCGTGTGCGTTGCTGGGCAATCGCAATTTCGAGTTCCTGCAGCTCGGCTGTCACCCGGTCCCGCTCTTCGGCCGCGCGGTCCATCGATTTCTTGAGCTCCGAAATACGTTCGCGCACTTCGGCGAGCTCCTGTTCCTTGATCTTGGCTATATCACCGCCGCTGTCCTGGGCGAAGGCAGGGAGCGCCAGCAGAAGCGTCAGGAAGGTAATTCGCACCAACATGCGCGCGAGTGTAGCGTCTCGAGGCTATGCCCGTTCGCTCAAACCGGTATAATCGCGGGCTTGTACATCTACGCGGCGCCAAGCCTGCGCCCAAATTATTGATTAATGGATAAATTTCTTCAATTCGCGGGCAACCATACGTTGCTGGTGGTAGCCCTTCTGGCCAGTTTTTTCCTGGTCATCTTTACCGAGTTGCGCCGCAAGGCGACCGGCATGATCGACGTCGACACGCCCGAGGCCGTCAAGCTCATCAACAACGACGCCGTTGTCGTGGACCTGCGCAGCGCTGAAGCCTATGGCCGTGGCCATATCGTCAATGCGAAAAATATGTCGGCCGACGAGGTCGAATCGCGCATCGGCAGCGACAAGAGCAAGCCGATCATCGCGGTATGCGACGCCGGCATTTCGGCGCGACGGACGGTCGCGGCGTTGCGGGCCAAAGGTTACGAGAGCGTATACAGCCTCAAGGGCGGCATGACGGGCTGGTCGACGGCCGGACTGCCGGTTGTTACAGGCAAGAAAACCAAGAGCAAGTCCGCCAAGGGCAAGAAGCGGGGCTAAGCCGCGCTTGAGGTATCATATTTGGCCCCCATCAATGGGGCCTGGCAACACAGACAGGAGCCATCATGGCAGAGCAGGAACAGGCCACCGACAAGCAGCTGGCCATCAGCAAAATTTACGTTAAAGACTTTTCTTTCGAGTCGCCGCAGGCGCCGGATATCTTCAAGGGCGGGGACTGGAGTCCCCAGACCAACCTCAACCTGCGCAGCGCACACAACGCACTCGAAGGCAACGCACATGAAATCGTTCTGACGATCACGGTCGAAGCCAAGCACGAGGACAAGACGCTGTTCCTCGTGGAGCTGCAGCAGTCCGGAATCTTCGAGATCGCCGGTTACAGCAACGAGGAACTCGAGGCGATCGTCGGCAGCTTCTGTCCGAATATCCTGTTCCCGTACGCGCGTGAAGCGATCGCGTCAATGATCCAGAAAGGCGGCTTCCCCGAGTTCGTGTTGCAACCGATCAACTTCGACGCACTGTTCATGCAGGCCAAGCAACAACAGGCTCAGCAGGCAGCTGGCGCGGAGGCGCATTAATCAGCGACGCACCGACAAGCATTGCCGTCATCGGCGCCGGTTCCTGGGGCACGGCGCTGGCGCTGCAGTTCGCGCGTGTCGGTTGTGAGGTCCGGTTGGGTGGTGTCGTCGAACTCGACCTGCTTGAAGCGATGGTCGAGGATCGCGAGAACAAGCGCTACCTGCCGGGCATCGCGTTTCCGCCAAACCTGGCTGCGTACCCGGACTTGAGCGAATGCCTCGATGGGGTTCGCGACATTCTCGTCGTGGTACCCAGCCATGGCCTGCGTGCCACGCTTGCACAGATCAAGCTGCTCGTCAGCCCGGGGGCGCGGATCTGCTGGGCGACCAAGGGCTTCGAGCTCAGCACGGGCAAGTTGCCGCACCAGGTCGCCGCCGAGGTGCTCGGCGACAAGATTCCCGTGGCCGTTCTGTCGGGTCCGACCTTTGCCAAGGAAGTTGGCGAAGGCCTGCCAACCGCGATGACGATCGCATCCAATAACGAAGACTTTGCGCGCACGCTCGCCGAGGCTATCTCGAGCGACAACTTCCGCGCCTACACCTCGGACGACATCATCGGTGTCGAGGTAGGCGGCGCCGTCAAGAATGCGCTGGCGATCGGCGCCGGCATGTCCGACGGCCTCGGCTTCGGCGCCAACACGCGCATCGCGCTGATCAACCGTGGGCTCGTCGAACTCATGCGACTCGGCGTCGCTCTCGGTGCGAAGAAAGAAACCTTTATGGGCCTCGCCGGCATGGGCGATCTCGTGCTGACCTGCACCGACGATCTCTCGCGAAACCGCCGTATGGGCCTTGCGCTTGCGGCTGGCAAGAGCGTCGAGGAGACGCAAAAGGAAATCGGCCAGGTCGTCGAGGGCGTCAAAGCCGCCAAGGCCGTGCATGAAGTCGCCGAAAAACTTGGCATCGAAATGCCGATCGTGAACCAGGTTTACCGAATCCTGTATGAAGGCGCCACGCCGAAAGAGGCGGTCGGCGCGCTCATGAGCCGCGAGCTCAAACCGGAGTCCGCCTAGTCCGGGATCTTCGGGTCGAAGCGGATCTCCGCCAGTTGCTCCGGGTGCCTTTCGATGCGCCGCAGGAAATCGTCCCAGCGCGGATCGTCATGAATCGGCCGGAACTCGGGATTCTGGTTCCAGTACAAGGCTTTCGTTCGATTCACCATCAGTGAGCGCTCCAGCATGCGGAAGGCTGCATCAGCATCGCCTCGCCAGGCGTAGCCCGTGGCCACTTCGAACGGGAATGAATCCGCAAACCGGCTCTCGGCCTCTTGCATGAGCGCCGCTGATTCTTCTTCGTTGCCTGCCGTATGGAGCGCCATCGCGTGGTAGGTCAGCTGCTGCCATCCCTTCTCATGACCGCTGCTGTAAAAGTCGAGCAGCGGCTGCGGATTGCCCTGCAACAGCTGGGTTCTTGCGAGACTGAATTCGAGCGGGATCCCTAGCGCATTCGCAGCCTCACCGGCGCGCCGCGCCTGCTCGAAATTGCCGGAATCGCGATAGACCTGCGATAACTGGTAGAAACAGGATGCGCAACGCGGGTTGCGGCTGGTGTTGTACTCGGCGATCTCAATGGCCGTATCCCAGCGGCCGATCGAGCGCGCGAACAGCATGCCGACCCGGATGGCATCCTCGTCATCGGGCGCCGCGCTGAGGGCCCTCTCGTACAATGCCGCGACGTCTGCGGTTTTGCCGGTCTCCAGGTCCATTCCGTAGGCCGTGAAGACGAGTACCGCGGGGTCGTCAGGATCTATTGCGCGAGCACGCTCCAGTAACGCGCTGGACCTCACAAGTCGCGGGTCGTCTGGTGCACGGCGTGGATCGTAGGTCCACAGGCGCCAGTTTGTCAGCGCGAGGTCGGTCAGGGCATCCACATAGTCCGGCGCTATTTCCAGTGCGCGCTCGAGGTAATCGGCCGCCTCCAGCAGATTTTCCTGGAGAGAACCGGAGCCGCCAAAGTTCAGAACATGGTGTGCCCGCAGGTAGAGTACGTAGGCGTCGGGATCGACGGTTTGCGCCTGCGGAACCTCGCCGAGCAGCTCCACCCGCAGGCGGCTGACCACCTCGGCGGCGATCTCGTCCTGGATGGCAAATACGTCATCCAGTTCGCGATCCCAGGTCTCCGACCAGACATGTGCGTCGGTTGGTCCGTGAATGAGCTGGGCCGTAATGCGAATGGTATTGCCCGCTTTGCGAACCGACCCTTCCAGGACGTGCGCGACGCGCAGCTCCGCGGCGATCTGCGGAATCTCCTTGTCGGAGCCCTTGTACTGGAATGCGGAGGTTCGCGAAATCACCCGCAACTCGGGAATCCGCGCGAGCAGGTTCAGCATCTCCTCGCTGATGCCGTCCGAGAAGAACTCCTGCTCGGCATCCGAGCTCATGTTGACGAACGGCAGCACGGCGATCGAGCGCTCGGCTTCCGTCAGCACCGGGGCCGTTTCGAAGAAGATCTCGTCGATGACGAAGTAGGTCAGCGCAATTGCCATCACGGCGATGACCATGCGATCGAAACGCTTTGACGAGGATCGCGACGGCGTGTTGTCAGCGCGCGCGTCCGCATCGCGCTTGATGCCATCCGGGGTCAGCTCGAATGCCCACGACAACAGCAACACCGGGATGAGGCCGACAGCGAGCACAATCACCGCGATGCGCAGATGTTCGCCCGTGAACCCGAAGGCTTCGGACAGCGTGTCCATGACCTGGACGACAAGCCACGCCACGGCGACGTAACCCGCAGCTACGCGCAGGACGTTTCGGCGTTGCAGCTCGCGAAACAGCGACATGCGCCCGATTCTACCCCGCATTACGGCTGGACAGAGTCTAAACTTGCGGCATACAGGCCGTTTCAGCGTCTATACTGAAACCACATAAGAATAAATAAGGGGGTCATCATGGACCGACGTAAGTTTGTAAAGACGACGTTGGCGGCGAGTGTTGCCGCTTCATTTCCAGTTCTGACTGCATGTGGCGAGAAAGCGAAGGTCGCGACCGAGGCCGAAGCCAGCATCCGCGCAGTGTCGCTCGACGGGGCTGAGATCGAGTTGACGAAAGCGATGGTGCGCGAGCTCGGCGAGGCCATGACCGGGCCGGTCATCATGTCGGAACATCCCGACTACGAAGGCTCACGCAAGATCTGGAACGGCATGCACGACAAGCGCCCGGCTCTGATCGCGCGCTGTCTCACGAGTGAAGACGTCGCCCACGCCGTGAACTTCGCCCGCGACCACGGGGTACTCACCGCGGTCCGCGGCGGTGGCCATAGCTGGCCGGGCAAATCGATCTGCGACGATGGCATCGTTGTCGATCTCTCACATATGACCAACGTCGAAGTCGACGCCGCCAACAAGATCGGCATGTCGGCCGGCGGCGCGCTGCTCGGCCACCTCGATGATGCGACATTGGCCCAGGGGCTGGTGACGACGGCCGGGGTCGTCTCGCATACCGGTGTCGGCGGCTACACAACGGGTGGCGGCTTTGGCCGACTCAACCGCAAGTATGGCCTGACCATCGACAACCTCGTTGGCGCGGAAGTCGTCACGGCGGACGGCCGGATTCGGCGCGTCAGCGCTGACGAAGAGCCGGACCTGTTCTGGGCGATTCGCGGCGGCGGCGGCAACTTCGGCGCCGTGACGCAGTTCGATTTCCGGCTGCACGACTTTGATCGCAACGTGTTCTCCGGAATGATCATCTGGCCGATCGAGCAGGCGCGCGAAGTCCTCGACTTCTATGCTGACTGGCAGGGTGGCCTGTCGCGCGAGCTGTATACAGGGCCCGCGATGCTGACGCATCCCGAAGCCGGCCATGTCATCGCGATGGAGGTCGTTTACAACGGCGATCCCGCGCAGGGTGAGAAAGAGATCGCGCCGCTACGCGCCATCGGCAAACCAATGGACGACGGCATTACCGTGCAGGACTACAAGGTCATGCAGACCATGGAAGACGCGACCGTCGCCCACGGCATTCGTTCGTACGCAAAGAACGCGATGATCGGCGAGTTCACGCCGGAGCTCGCGCGCGACATGGTTGAGGCCTATATCGCCGACCCGCGCGCGGCGGTATTTACGCACACCTGTGGCGGGGCAGTCGCCGACTACGGCGCGACCGACACGGCCTTCCCGCATCGCGACACCGAGACGATGATCGTGTTCTTCACCGGCTGGATGGATCCTGCGGACGACGAGGTCGGCAAGCAGATGTGCAAGGACTGGCATGCGTCGCTCGAGCATCACTCGCTCGGGTACTACGACAACATCGAGCAGGAAGGCGACTCACGCGTCGCGCGCAACTTCGGCCCGAACTACGAGCGTTTGCGCGAGATCAAGAAGGCTTACGATCCGGGCAACCAGTTCCGCCTGAACAGCAATATCAAGCCGGCCTAGGCGCCACCTGCGAAACCGAGCTGACGCCAGGCTTCATACACGACAACCGCAGCCGCATTCGAAAGATTGAGGCTGCGGTTTCCTTTTTGCATGGGCAAACGCAGGCGCTGGCCATCGGGCAGCGCGGCCAGCACGTCCTGCGGCAGGCCGCGGGTTTCCGGACCAAACAGGAAGGCATCGTCTGCCTCGAAACGCGCTTCGTCGTAACGGGTCGCGTTGCGCGTGGACAGCGCGAACACGCGCGGCTGGCCCAGGGCGCCGAGGCAGGCGTCGAGCGAAATGTGCGTGCGCACATCGACGAACTCGCGGTAATCGAGCCCGGCGCGCCGCAGCTTCTTCTCGTCGAGGTCAAAGCCGAGCGGTTCAACGAGGTGCAGTGCTGCGCCCGTGTTGGCGCACATGCGAATGATATTGCCCGTGTTCGGCGGGATTTCGGGCTCGTAGAGAATGACCGAGAACATTTGGGGACAGTTTACTTAATTGCTGATGCAATTAAGTAAACTGTCCCCGAATTAGTTGGGTAGAATCGCGTCGCAATGACTACTGCTTCACTCAAAACAAACTTCTGCGGGCTCGAAATGGCCTCTCCGATCGTGCTGCTGTCCGGCTGCGTCGGCTTCGGCGAGGAGTACACGCGCGTCGAGGGATATTCGAACGCTGACGTCGGTGGCGTATGCCTCAAGGGCACGACCGGCCAGGCGCGGCTCGGTAATCCGCCGCACCGCGTTTACGAGACGCCAGATGGCATGCTCAACGCGATCGGCCTGCAGAATCCGGGCGTCGACCATGTCGTGCAGAACATCCTGCCCGGCCTCGATTTCTCGGAAACGCGCTTTATCGCCAACGTGTCGGGCTCGACGGTCGAAGAGTATGAGTATGTCACCAAGCGCTTCGACGAGTCGGACATCGACGCTATCGAGATCAATATTTCCTGCCCTAACGTGAAAGAAGGTGGCGTGGCTTTTGGTAACGACCCGGAGATGTCCGCGCGCGTGGTCGAGGCTTGTCGCAAGTACACGAATAAGCCGCTGATTACGAAACTGTCGCCGAACCAGACCAACATCCAGGAAAACGCGCGTCGTTGTATCGAAGCGGGTACCGATGGTTTCGCGGTGATCAACACGCTCATGGGGATGGCAATCAATACCGAAACGCGCAAGCCGGTGATCGGTAATGTGCAGGGCGGTTTGTCCGGTCCGGCGATCAAGCCGATCGCTCTGCTCAAGGTGCACCAGGTTTACCAGGTCGCCAGGGAACACAACGTACCAATCATTGGACAGGGTGGCATCACGACGCCAGAGGACGCGATCGAGTTCATGATTGCCGGCGCCGCCGCTGTTGGCGTTGGGACGGCGCTGTTCTATGACCCGCTGATTTGCAAGAAGATCAATACGGGTATCGGGTCGTACCTCAAGAATAACGACATGCAGAGCGTTGCCGAGCTGACCGGCTCGTTAGCGCTTTAGGTTTAGCTGAGCTCGAGCGTCATGAACCGGCTGAACGGGTCGAGCTTGTAGTCGGAGAACGGCTCGCAGTAGTCGAAACCGTGGTTCTCGTAGAAGCGTAGGGCCGCATCAAACGGTCCGCCGGACCCTGTTTCGAGACTCAGCCGCGCATAGCCACGCTCTGTGGCGACGCTGATGATGTGCTCGAGAAGGGCAGCTGCAACACCTTTGCGCAGGTGGGCGTCGGCGGTGCGCATCGACTTGATCTCACCGTGCGCCGGATCGATTTCCTTAAGCGCGCCACAGCCGAGCAAGTCATCCCCATCCCAGGCGGTCCAGAAGGTCAGGTCGGGTGCGCGTAGTTCATCGACGTCGAGTGCATGCACACTTTCGGGCGGGGAAGTCGCGTACATGCTGCGCAGGTGCTCTTCGAGCAGGTCGAGAACGCGGGGATCGGTGACATCATCTGGTTTAATTTGCATGTCGCCGGCAAGCCGCCTCCAACTAGTCGAGGTGCAGGGCCTTCATCTTACGCGTCAGCGTATTGCGACCCCAGCCGAGCAGCTTGGCAGCCTCCTGGCGATGACCATTCGTGCGTGTCAGTGCGATTTCGATCAGCGTCTTTTCGAATTCCGGCAGCGCCGAGTCGAGCAACGGCTGGTTTTTCTTTTGCAGCTGGCGATCCGCCCAGCTTGCGAGCATGCCGGTCCATTCTTTCGCGCCCCGCGCCGCGTTGTCCGAGCCGCCGAGATCGGCCGGGATGTCCTGCGCCGTGATCACGCTGCCCGGCGCCGTGACGGTAAGCCGCCTGGCAGCGTTGACCAACTGGCGCACGTTGCCAGGCCAATCGAATTCCTGCAGCGCACTCATGGCGTCGACATCGATGGTCTTCGCTGTGGCGCCAAGCTCTTCGCCCGCCTCGCTGAGGTAGTGATGCAGCAGGGCCGGGATATCTTCGCGGCGCTGGCGCAGCGGCGGCGTGTTGATGCGAATGACGTTGAGGCGGTGATACAGGTCTTCGCGGAAGCGCGCTTCCTTGACTGCACGCGCAAGATCCTGGTTGGTCGCCGCAATCACGCGAACGTCGACCCTGATAGGCGTCTGTCCGCCAACCCTGTAGAACTCACTCTCGGCCAGCACACGCAGCAAGCGTGTCTGCAGGGCCGGAGACATGTCGCCGATCTCATCGAGGAACAGGGTGCCACCGTCGGCCTGTTCGAAACGACCGATGCGGCGCGAGTCCGCGCCGGTGAACGCGCCTTTCTCATGGCCAAACAACTCCGATTCGAGCAGTTCGGAGGCAATCGCCGAGGTGTTCAGCGCTACGAACGGCTGGTTCGCGCGGGGACTGTGATCATGCAACGCGCGCGCGACCAGTTCCTTGCCGGTGCCGGATTCGCCCGTGATCAATACGGTCATGCTGGAACCGGAAAGGCGACCGATCGAACGGAAGACTTCCTGCATGGCCGGCGCCTGGCCAATCATTGACGCCATCGCCGCCGTGGATGTCTCCGCTGCGGCTGCACCACCACTGTGGCGGGCCGCTTTGCGCACGAGCTCAACGGCCTCGTCGATGTCGAACGGTTTGGGCAGGTACTCGAAGGCGCCACCCTTGTAGGCAGCTACCGCGTTCTCGAGATCAGAGTGCGCCGTGATAACGATAATCGGCAAATCCGGTCGGGTGTTGTGCAGCCGCTCGAGCAGCGCGATGCCGCTCATGCCTGGCATGCGCACGTCGGTGATCAGCACATCGGGTTCGCGCTCGTCGATGGCTTCGAGCAGGTGCTCGGCCCGCTCGAAGCTGCGCGTCTGCATGTCAGCCTGTTTGAGCGCTTTCTCCAGCACCCAGCGGACCGACTGGTCGTCGTCGACGATCCACACGTCGAGCGGTCGGCTAACCATGTTTCTGCTCCAGTGGAATGCGTACGAAGAAGACGGTTCGACCGGGGCGGCTGTCGAACTCGATCAGGCCGCCATGGCGACTGATCAATTCCTGCGCTGCCGGCAGACCGAGGCCCGTGCCTTCGGGACGGCTCGTTACGAGCGGGTAGAAGATCGAGTCCTGCATGTCCTGGGGAATGCCGGGCCCGTCGTCTTCGATTTCAATTGATGCAATAACGCGGTGCCGCGTATTGCCAATCGTGAAATTGGTCACCGCACGACTGCGCAACGTGAGTTGGCCCTGTCCCTCGAGCGCAGCCGCGGCATTGCGCACCAGGTTCAGGAACGCCTGCACCATCTGGTCACGATCCAGCGCTATGTCCGGCAGACCGGGATCGTAGTCGCGCGCAATATTGAGTTTTTTCTGGTCCTCGGCATCGATGATGCGCACGACATACTCGAGCAGTTCATGCACATTGACGGGCTGTTTGTTCGGCGGTCCGCCCGGACCCAGCAGCGTATCGACCAGTCCGGCAAGGCGATCTGTTTCGCTGATCACGACGTCGGTGTACTCGCGCAATTCCGCTTCCTCGAGCTGACGCTCGAGCAACTGCGCGGCGCCGCGTATGCCGCCGAGGGGATTCTTGATCTCATGGGCCAGCTGCCGAATCATTTGCCGTCCCGCGCCATGCTGGATAAGCAGGGCGTTTTCACGCGTGATCTGGGTGCGCCGCGTAACGTCGGTGATTTCAACAAGCAGGGTCGCGTGCTCAAGCTCGACAGGCGAGACGCGGCAGTCGACAACGCGCTCGTCCGGATGGACCTCGCTGGGCGCAAGGCGCATTTCGTTGGCATAGTGGTCGCCGGTCACGGCAACGCGTGCGAGGATTTCGCGCATCTCGGGTTCGTCGTCCATGAGTTGCAACAACGACTGGCCGCGCGCGCGCGAGCGGCTGACGCCGAGTACGTTTTCGGCCGCGGGATTCAGATCGACGATCAACAGGTTGTCATCCAGCAGGATGACGCCCGAGCTCAACGAGTCGAGGATGCTGTGGGCGTTTTGCCGGAGGGTTCCGCCGCCGGAACCGCCCTTTCCTAGAAAACGGTGTTCTGCTGGACGTAGAAGCGAATCGGGCGACTGCGAATCATCAGTTGACCCGTCCCGTCGACCACTTCGGCCTGCAGATTGTGGACGCCGCGCCAGACTTCCTGCAGCTGGAAGCTCGTGCCCGACACCATCTGCTCGTTGCCGTCGAAATACACCTTCACCCTGTGCCCCGGCCGCAGCGGCGGGTTCAGGGACAGCGACACATTGAGAACGCCTTCTATGTTCCATAGCGTTTCTTCGGCGCCGGGCGAGCTGACTTCGAGCGTGGTGTAGCTGAAGCTCTCTTCTGTAGCGTTGTCGTTGGCGTCGTCTGCGTTGGCGTTGGCAGAACTGCTGCGTGGCGCCGGCGACTGGCCCGAATTCGGTTCGGCGAGTTCGATGCGTTTCGCGCCGGGCCGCGGCACGTCGGAGTAATGGACAACGCCGTCGTCATCAGTCCACACCCACGCCTCGTCGGCCGTTGCAAACGGCGTGACGAGAAGCCCGAGCAGGACGAGAATCGTTCGTGTTTCCATGCAGTTAGCATAGCAGCGCAGGCATTTCCGGGATAGTGACCGGGCGGCGAAAAGTGCCGCCCGGTTCACAGTTTCAGCCCTTAGAGGCTGTAATACATGTCAAATTCGACCGGGTGAGTCGTCATGCGCAGGCGCGTGACGTTCTCCATCTTGAGGTCGATGTAAGCATCGATCAGGTCGTCCGAGAACACGCCACCGGCGGTCAGGAACGCGCGATCCTCGTCAAGAGCGTTAAGCGCCTCTTCGAGTGAGAACGCAACCAGGTCGAGGTTCTTTTCCTCTTCCGGCGGCAGGTCGTAGAGATCCTTGTCCGCGGCATCGCCCGGGTGGATCTTGTTCTGAATGCCGTCCAGGCCAGCCATCATCATCGATGCGAAGCACAGGTAAGGGTTCGCCATGGAGTCACCGAAGCGAACTTCAATGCGGCGGCCCTTCGGGTTCGCGATGTACGGGATGCGAATCGACGCCGAACGGTTACGGGCCGAGTAGGCCAGGATCGTCGGTGCCTCGAAGCCCGGGACCAGGCGCTTGTAGCTATTGGTCGACGGGTTCGCGAAGGCATTCAAAGCTTTGGCGTGCTTGATGATGCCGCCGATGTAGTACAGCGCCGTTTCGGACAGACCGCCGTAGCCGTCGCCGGAGAACAGGTTCTCGCCGTCCTTGAACAGCGACTGGTGCACGTGCATGCCGTTACCGTTGTCGTTGACGAGGGGTTTCGGCATGAACGTTGCTGTCTTGCCGTAGGCGTGGGCGACGTTATGGACGACGTACTTCATGACCTGAACTTCGTCTGCCTTGCGTACCAGGGTATTGAATCGCGTGCCAATTTCACACTGGCCGGCCGTTGCGACCTCGTGGTGATGGACCTCGGTGACCACGCCCATTTCCTCAAGCGCGAGACACATCTGGCCGCGAATGTCGTTCAGCGAATCGACTGGCGGAACCGGGAAGTAACCCCCCTTGACCGTCGGACGGTGACCCGTATTGCCTTCCTCGAGGCTGCGGTCGGTGTTCCAGGCGCCTTCGTCAGAGTCGATCTTGTAGAACGCACCCTGCATGTTGTCGTCCCAGGACACGCTGTCGAAAATGAAGAACTCGTTCTCCGGGCCGAAGTAAGCGGCATCGGCGACGCCCGTCGACTCGAGGTAGGCCTGGGCGCGTTCAGCCAGCGAACGCGGGCAGCGATCATATCCCTGCATCGTCGACGGCTCGACGACATTACAGCGAATGTTCATCGTGGGCTCGTCGGTGAAGACGTCGAGTACGGCGGAATCAGGATCCGGCATCAGGATCATGTCCGACTCATTAATACCCTTCCAGCCAGAGATCGACGATCCGTCGAACATCTTGCCGTCCTCAAATACGTCATCATCGATCGTATGGGCGGGCACAGTTACGTGTTGTTCTTTACCTTTCGTGTCCGTGAAACGAAAGTCGACAAATTTGACCTCGGCCTCTTTCAGCGTGGCCATAACGTCTGCGGCTGACATGGGTATCCTCCAATTTTCATGCTGTCATTAAAATGGCCGCAGCAACGCGGCCCGTTGGCATTCCTTACTGCATGAAGTGTGCCAAAATGGGGCAACGCCTAAACCACTGTTTATATTGATGTTTATATAAGGTGGCTCGCGCGTTCTGCACCATTATAGTGCATATGCAAATTTCTGTGCACTATTTTGGTGCGGCATTTGCGGGCTATCGGCCATGCCCTATTGGGGACGTAGCGCAGCTGCGTCCCCGTCTCGCTGTTCCACTCCCGCCCACCAGAACGGGGACGGAGCTTTGCTCCGTCCCCAGCACGCAAAAACCCGATATACTGCGCGCCTTTGAACCGCCGCAAGACACCTTAATGAGCACCGAAATTGCGCCCGGCGCGCCAAGCTTCCAGGACCTGATCCTCAAGCTGCAGCAGTACTGGGCTGAGCGCGGCTGCGTCATCATGCAGCCTTATGACATGGAGATGGGTGCCGGGACGTTTCACCCGGCGACGTTTCTGCGCGCCGTCGGGCCGGAGCCCTGGTCGGCAGCCTACGTGCAGCCGAGCCGCAGGCCGACCGACGGTCGCTACGGCGACAACCCGTTTCGTCTGCAGCACTACTACCAGTACCAGGTAGTCATCAAGCCATCGCCCGCTGACATCCAGGAGATGTACCTCGGTTCGCTCGAAGCGATCGGTATCGATCCGCTGGTGCACGATATCCGCTTTGTCGAAGACAACTGGGAGTCGCCGACGCTCGGTGCCTGGGGGCTGGGCTGGGAGGTCTGGCTCAACGGCATGGAAGTTACGCAGTTCACGTACTTCCAGCAGGTCGGCGGCCTGGAGTGTCGGCCGGTCACCGGCGAGATTACTTACGGTATCGAGCGTCTCGCCATGTATCTGCAGAACGTGCACAGCATTTTCGACCTGGTCTGGACGGACGGCCCATTGGGCCGCATCACTTACGGCGACGTCTACCACCAGAACGAAGTTGAGCAATCAAGGTTCAACTTCGAGGAAGCGGACGTCGACGAGTTGTTCCATACCTTTGACCATTGCGAACAGGAGTGTGAACGACTGATCGAGCTCGGGTTGGCCTTACCGGCCTACGAACAAATGCTCACGGCCTCGCATACTTTCAATTTGCTCGACGCGCGCGGCGCCATCTCCGTGACCGAACGCCAGCGCTTCATTCTGCGCGTGCGCACGATGTCACGCTCGATCTGCGAAGCCTATTACGCCAGCCGCGAAGCGCTGGGCTTTCCTATGGTCGACTCGGTCAAGGGGGCTTCGTCATGAGCAAGCCCCGCAATTTCCTTATCGAGATCGGCACCGAGGAACTGCCGCCGAAGGCGCTCAAATCACTGATGCTTGCCTTTGGTGACAACCTTGCGAACGGCGTGGACGAGGCGCGCCTCGAGCACGGCGACGTGCACACTTATGCCAGTCCGCGTCGCCTTACCGTGCTCATCGAAAAACTCGCGCTGGCGCAGGAAGACCGCAAGGTCGAACAGAAGGGTCCGCCCGTCAGTGTGGCGTTCGATGACGACAGCAACCCGAAGCCGGCCGCAACAGCATTTGCGACCAAGTGCGGCGTTGCCGTCGAAGAACTCGAGCGCGTTGCGACGGACAAGGGCGAGTGGCTCGTTTTCAACACGGTTGAAGCCGGGCGGTCGGCGGCCGAACTGATGCCGGAGATTATCGAGCGCGCCCTTGGCTCGTTGCCGATCCCGCGCCGTATGCGTTGGGGCGCGGGCGAGGCCGAGTTCGTACGTCCCGTGCACTGGATTGTCATGCTGCACGGCAAAGACGTCGTTGATGCGTCCGTTATGGGCATACAGGCCGGGCGCGAGTCGCGCGGCCATCGCTATCACAGCAAGGGCATCGTAGAGATTGCCTCACCAGGCAAGTACCTCGATACGCTGGAAACCGAAGGTTTCGTCATCGCAGACTTCGAGCGGCGGCGTGAATTGGTGCGCAGCGGCGTCAACGACGCGGCCGAGCAGGTTGGCGGTAACGTCGTGGATGGCGAAGCGCTGTACGACGAAGTTGCAGCGCTGGTCGAATGGCCGGTGCCCATCGTTGGCGCATTCGACGAGGTCTATCTCGACCTGCCACGCGAAGTGGTGGTCTCAACACTGACAGGGCATCAGCGTTATTTCCCGGTGGCCGATGACAAGGGGCAGCTGCTGCCGCACTTCATTACCGTTGCGAACCTCGAAAGCACGGACCCCGAGCAGGTCATCGAGGGTAACGAGCGCGTTATCCGGCCGCGACTGGCCGACGCCGCATTCTTCTGGGAGTCAGATCGCAAGACGACGCTCGGCGCACGCGAGGAGGCGTTGCGCGATGTTGTCTACCAGCGCGGTCTCGGCAGCGTCTTCGACAAGAGCCAGCGCATCGCTCGCCTGGCCGCCTGGCTGGCGAATGAACTGGGCGTTGCGACGAAAACCGTCGAGCGCGCAGCGGCAATTGCCAAGTGCGACCTGACGACCGGCATGGTCGGCGAGTTTCCCGACCTGCAGGGCACGATGGGACGCTACTACGCGTTGTCGGACGGCGAGCCCGTCGAGGTCGCCGACGCGATTGCAGAACATTACCAGCCGCGCTTTGCCGGCGACGACCTGCCGCAATCGCAGGCAGGCCAGGTTCTGGCCGTCGCGGAGAAACTCGATACGCTGGCCGGCGTCTTCTCGATCGGCAAGAAGCCAAGCGGTAATCGGGATCCGTTCGGGCTGCGCCGTGCGGCGCTCGGTATCGTGCGCATACTTGTTGAATGCGGGATCGATGTGGACCTCAAGGCAATGATCGCCAAAGCCGTTGCCGAACAACCGCAGGGCAAGATCGACGCCGGGGAGCTCGTAGCGGACTTGTACGGCTACATCACTGACCGGCTGCGCGGCTACTTCATGGATCGTGATACCACGCTCGGCGCCGAGACTTTCGACGCCGTGATGGCGCGGCAGCCGGCTTCGCTGGTCGACTTCGACCGCCGTCTGGCCGCCGTGCAGACCTTCGCGCGCCTTGAACAGGCCGAGAGCCTCGCTGCGGCGAACAAGCGCATCGCGAACATCCTCAGGAAGGCGGGCGATCCCCGGGGCCTCGAGGTCACCGCGAAACGCTTCGAGCACGACGCCGAAAAAGCGCTGCACACCGCAGTCGAAGAATTACGCGAAAAGGTCGCGCCGATGCTCGAACAGCGTCGATATGCCGAGATCTTGAACGATCTTGCAGATTTACGTGACCCCGTGGACCGCTTTTTCGACGACGTCATGGTCATGGCCGACGACGAAGCTGTCAGGAATAACCGTTTGGCGCTTTTGTCGCAACTTCGGGATCTTTTCCTCGACGTTGCCGACATTTCGCGTCTTTCCATAGGTTAATGGCTGCCCCGCTCGGCCGCAGGGGCCTCGTCATTCTCGATCGCGACGGTGTTATCAACCAGGATTCCGCCGAGTTTGTGAAATCGAGCGATGAGTGGCGTCCGCTCCCGGGCAGCATCGAGGCCATCGCGGCGCTCAGCAAGGCCGGCTACACGGTTGCCGTCGCAAGCAACCAGTCAGGAATTGCGCGCGGCCTGCTGGACCGGCGAGCGCTCGGCAACATGCACCGCAAGCTGCGCCGCCTCGTGGCGGCGCGGTCGGGTCGCATAGACCGAATCGTGTACTGCCCACACGGGCCGGACGAAGGCTGCGACTGTCGCAAGCCGCAACCCGGACTGTTCGAGCGGCTGGCGCGCCGTTATGACGTGACGCTCGATGGGGTTCCTGCGGTGGGCGATTCGCTGCGCGATTTGCAGGCAGCAGCAGCGGCCGGCGCTACGCCCATCCTCGTGCGCACCGGTAACGGCCAGCGCACAGAACGCGCTTTGCCGAAAGCGCTCGCCAACATCGCTGTTTTCGATGACCTGGCTGCGGCTGCAGCCGAACTGGTGCGCAAATGATGCGCGCAATACGCTCCGCGCTGTTTCTCGCTACGGGCTTCCTCGTCATCGTCGCGTTCGCGATCGTGGCGCTGTTGTTTTTCTGGGCCCCGCAAAAGTTCTTGTGGGGCTTCGTCGTTACCTACTGCAAGTTCATGCTGTGGGTTGGTGACGTCTTGTGCGGCATGAAGGTGGTCGTCGAGGGCAAGGAACATCTGCCGGACGAGCCCAGCGTGATCATGATCAAGCACACGACGACGCTCGAGACCTACGGCCACGTCCCGTTCTTCCCGCGCACAGCCTGGGTGCTCAAACGCGAGATCATCTGGATGCCGGTCTTCGGCTGGGTCATCGGTTTGCTGTTCAGGCCGATTGCGATTCGACGCAGCGCGCGTAGCGCTGCGGTGAAACAGGTAATCCAGCAGGGCAAGGAAAAACTTGCGAACGGTATCTGGGTAACGATCTTCCCCGAGGGGACGCGCATGCCGCCGGGCCAAACCCGCCGCTATGGCGTCTCGGGCGCGGCATTGGCGCAGGAGGCAAACGTGTCGATCGTGCCGGTTGCGCACAACGCTGGTGACCTGTGGCCACGGCGCGTGTTTGCGAAACAACCGGGCACGGTGCGTTTCGTAATTGGACCGCCGATCAGCGCGCAGGGCCGCCCGCCGCGCGAGACCAACCTTATCGTGCAGGAATGGATCGAGGGCAAGATGCGCGAGATCAGTACGGCTTACCGGGACTCGTAGAGCTTCTCGACCCAGGCGACCGCGCGCGGAAACGCGTCTTTCCAGCGCCCGATATCAGCCTGCATTGCGGCCGGCGCATCCTCGCGCTCTATGCGCACGGCATCGGCTTTGCCGCCGCCATAGGCGCTGGGCATCAGCCACAAACCCGTAAAGGCGGCGAATGCGTAGTCCGTGTAGTTAATGTCGTCACCGCCCAGCAGCGAGGCGCGCCCGTCGGTGAGGCTGGCTTCGGCGTCGCTCATCACATCCTCAATGCGATTGACCGCGCGCGCGTAGTTGCTGTCATTGATCCTGAACGAGTAGCGCATCAACGCGGCCAACAACGGGTACAGCAGGCGCAGCGCAGCGCGCTGCCAGGCCGGCGTATCGGGGTTGTTTACGCCCCAGGCATGCAGGGTGAGGTCACGCTCGTCGAGGATGTGATAGTAGACCCAGACCTGGAGACTGCGCGCATACGCGTCGAGGCGTCGTTCCAGTTCGACGCGGTTGGCCGTCGGTTCGAGAAACTCAACCGCGGCCGGGTCTTCATGCAGGTAACGGCCGTACAGGTAACGCAGGATGTCGGGCGAGTTGCCGATGACCGAGCGGACTATGCCGGTCCGGACTTTGAGCTGGGGCACGGTGCGGCCGCGGAAGTAGGCGCCAAGCGTGCCGCCTGACGTCTGTTCGACGTAATCGACCCCGAGCCGGTCCATGCTCCAGCGTACTTTCTCGACAAAGTGGCTGGCCGACATCGTTGCGAGCACGACATCGGGCACCCGTTCGGGTGCGACGATACCGCTCAAGGTAATAAACCAGCGAAGCATCAGCAGCAGGATAACGATGCCCACTGCGGCCGCTACCGACCAGTCGAACCAGGCAACCGCGACCGGCGTCAGGAAGACGACGATCGCGAATGCGAGGTTGCGGTTATCGGTCACGTTGGGTCACGCGCTTACCAGATTTTCACGCGCTCTTCGGGCGGCAGGTACAGCGCATCGGTTGCTTCGACGCCGAACGCCTCGTACCACTCGGGCACGTTGCGCACCGGACCGTTCGTGCGGTACTGAGCCGGCGAGTGCGGGTCGGTCGCGATCTGCTGGCGCACGTATTCTTCGCGCGCGATCGTGCGCCAGACCTGGCCGAAGCCCAGGAAGACGCGCTGCACGCCTGTGAAGCCGTCGATGACCGGCGGCTCCTCGCCGTGCAGCGACATCTGGTAGGCCAGCAGGCCGATCGTGATGCCGCCAAGGTCGCCAATGTTTTCACCCTGCGTGAATTCGCCGTTCACGGCGAGATCATCGAAAGGCTTGTACGCGTCGTACTGTTTGACCAGTGCGCCGGTGCGCTCGAGGAACGCGGCACGATCTTCATCGGTCCACCAGTTTCGCAGCACCCCATCGCCGTCAAACGAGCTGCCCTGGTCATCGAATCCGTGACCGATTTCATGACCGATGACCGCGCCGATTGCGCCATAGTTAACGGCGTCGTCCGCTTCGAGATTGAAGAACGGCGGCTGCAGAATGGCGGCCGGAAATACGATCTGGTTGTTGAGCGGGCTGTAGTAGGCATTCACCGTCTGCGGGTTCATGCCCCACTCGAGCTTGTCGACGGGCTCATCGTGACGATCGCGCAGGCGGCGGAACTCAGCGGCGGCGGCGCGTTCGAGGTTGCCGTACAGGTCATCCGCGTCGATTTCCACGGCCGAGTAGTCGCGCCACTTGTCCGGGTAGCCGACCATCGGGTGGAACTTCGACAGCTTGTCGAGCGCCTGCGCCTTGGTCTCGTCGGTCATCCAGTCGAGCTCTTTGATGCTCTTCTCGTAGGCTTTCACGAGGTTGCCCACCAGCTCGAGCATGCGCTCCTTGGCCTCGGGCGGGAAATGCTCCTTGACGTAGACCTTGCCAACGACCTCGCCGAGGGTGCTGTCGACAACCCCGGTTGCACGACGCCAGTCTTCGCGCTGCTTTTCGGCGCCCGACAGGGTCTTCGAATAAAACTCCCAGTTTTGCTGGTCGATCGCCCGGGTGAGGCGGCTCGCCCGGTTATTGAGTGCGCTCCAGGTGAAGTAGGTCTTCCAGGTGTCGAGATCGGTATCGGTGATGATGCCGTCGAGCGCCTTGAGATAGTCCACGTTGACAACGCCAATGAACGGCACGTCCGGGTACTCGATGGCGCCGAGGAAGCCGTCCCAGTTGAACGTCGGCATCAGCTGGTCGAGCTCGTCGGCATTGAAGACCTTGTAGTTCTCCATGATCTTGCGCGACTGCTCCTTGGTCATGTGCTCGGTCGCAAGACGCGTTTCGAACGCCATGATCGTGTCCGCCGCTGCGGCGCCACCTTCCCAGCCGGCAATCTCGTACATCCTGGCGATGTGTTCGACGTACTTCTGGCGAATCTCTTCCGACTTCTCGTCGTCCTTGAGGTAGTACTCGCGATCCGGCAGGCCCAGACCGCTCTGGCCGGCAACCAGCGCGTACTGCTTCGGGTTCATCGGGTCGGGAATCTGGAATACGCCGAACGGCGCGTCGAGCGAACGGCGGCCCGCTTCGGCGAAGTACACGGCCAGATCGTCATAACCGTCGATCGCGTTAATGCGGTCGAGCTCGGGTTGCAGCGGCTCGAGACCGCGCGCGTCGCGCGTGTCCCAGTCGAGGAATGATTTGTAGAGGTCACCGACCTTCTGCTCATCCGAACCTTTCGGAAAATCGCCGCTTGCCGACGTTTCGATGATGGCCTTCACGGCCTCCTGCGATCCGTCGCGCAGCTTGTCGAAGACGCCGTAGCGCGACTTGTCGGCCGGGATTTCGGTTGCCGCGACCCATGCGCCATTCACATAGGCGAAAAAGTCGTCGCCCGGACGGACGCTCGTATCCATGGCGGACAGGTCAATTCCTGACACAAGTGTTGCGGCTGCCTGCCCGGCTTCGGGCTCTGCAGCTTCCTGTCCACAGGCTGCGACGAACAGCGCGGCTGCGCCGATCAATAATCTGTTCACGTTGGCTCCCCTGTTGCGGTACTTGTTGGAGCGGGCCGCCCCCTGGCGGCCCGATTGGTAGTTTCTTGTGACCCGGAGCGGGCCAAAAGATTCCTTGTTCTAGACGTCGAGATTTTCGACAGTAAGCGCGTTTTTCTCGATGAACTCGCGACGCGGCTCGACCTGGTCGCCCATCAGCGTGGTAAAAATTTCATCGGCCTTGACGGCGTCTTCAATTTTCACCTGCATGAGACGGCGGGTCTCGGGGTTCACGGTCGTGTCCCAGAGTTGCTCCGGGTTCATCTCACCCAGGCCCTTGTATCGCTGGATCGACTGCCCGCGGCGCGCTTCGCTCATGAGCCATGCGACTGCGTCCGCGAAAGCGTCGACCGGCTGCGTGCGCTCGCCGCGCTTCACATATGCGCCTTCCGACAAGAGGTCGCCGAGCTTCGCAGCGAGATCCATGATCAGGCGATACTCGTTGGTGCTGAAGAACTCGCGCGGCAGGTAACGCGTCGTGCCGAGACCATGCTGTACCTTGGTCACCGCAACGCGCACGCCCTCTCCGTCCTCGTCGCCGCGATCGAGTTCCGCGGAGAAACTGCCGCCATTGCCGTTTTCTGCGCGATCACCCGTGTGTTTGGGCAGTGCGGCGCTAAGCTTGTCTGTCCAGGCAGCAAGGTCATCAAGGTTTTCGGCGTCCTCGGCTGACACCTCGGGCAGCCGGCTGATCGTGCGCAATACGACTTCGTCGTAACGCGTGGAAAGCCTTGCGACGATGTTCTCAACGGCAATGAATTCCTTGGCAAGCGTTTCGAGGCCGACGCCGGACAAGGCGGGCGCGTCTGCATTGACGTGCAGCGATGCGTTATCCATCGCCGCATTCAGCAGGTACGCATCGAGCTCCGCATCGTCCTTGACGTACACCTCCTGCTTGCCGCGCTTGATCTTGTAGAGGGGCGGCTGCGCAATATAGACATGACCGCGCTCGATCAGCTCGGGCATCTGCCTGTAGAAGAACGTCAGGAGCAGGGTCCGGATGTGCGAGCCGTCGACGTCGGCGTCAGTCATGATAATGATGCGGTGATAACGCAACTTGTCGGGATCGAAGTCTTCGCGACCGATACCCGTGCCAAGTGCGGTGATCAGCGTGCCTACTTCGGCGGATGACAGCATCTTGTCGAAGCGCGCCTTCTCGACATTGAGGATCTTGCCCTTGAGTGGCAGGATCGCCTGGGTGCGACGATCGCGGCCCTGCTTGGCCGAGCCGCCCGCCGAGTCACCCTCGACCAGGAACAGCTCGCTGAGCGCCGGATCCTTTTCCTGGCAGTCAGCCAGTTTGCCCGGCAGGCCGGCAACGTCGAGCGCACCTTTGCGGCGCGTCATTTCCCGCGCCTTCCTGGCAGCTTCGCGCGCGCGTGCTGCGTCGACGATCTTCGAGACTATGGCCTTGGCTTCCTGCGGATTCTCGAGCAGGAACTCCTCGAGGCGCCCGGCCATTGCCTGCTCGACGATGCCCTTGATTTCAGATGAAACCAGTTTGTCCTTGGTCTGGGACGAGAACTTCGGGTCGGGAACCTTGACCGACAGGACGGCCGTCAACCCTTCGCGCGCATCGTCGCCGGACGGCGTGAACTTGTCCTTGCGATTGGACAGCTCTTTTTCGATGTAGCCATTGAGCGTGCGGGTCAGGGCCGAACGGAAACCTGCGAGATGGGTACCGCCATCGCGCTGCGGAATATTGTTCGTGTAGCAGAACATGTTTTCCTGGTAGCCGTCATTCCACTGCAGCGCCGCCTCGACGCCCACGTCGTCCTTCATCGCGGTGAAGTGAAAGACGTTGCCGTGGATCGGTGTCTTGTTGCGATTCAGGTGTTCGACAAACGCCCGGATTCCACCCTCGTACTGGAAGATGTCTTCCTTGTCTTCCTCGCGTTCATCGACGAGATGAATGCGCACACCCGAGTTGAGGAATGACAGTTCGCGCAAGCGGCGCGCCAGGATGTCGTAGTGAAACTCGATATTCGAGAATGTTCCGGCGCTCGGCTTGAAGCGCAGCGTCGTACCGGTGCGGTCGGTGTTACCAACGACCGCCAGAGGTTCCTGCGGTTCGCCGTGCACATACTCCTGCTGGTGAATCTCGCCGCCCCGATGCACCGTCAGGACGAGGTGTTCCGACAGCGCATTGACCACGGACACGCCAACGCCGTGCAAACCACCCGATACCTTGTAGGAGTTATCGTCGAACTTACCGCCGGCGTGCAGCACGGTCATGATGACCTCCGCCGCCGAACGTCCCTCTTCCGGGTGCATATCCACGGGGATGCCGCGGCCGTCGTCGCTGACGGTAACAGATTCATCGGCGTGTATCGTGACGGTAATGGTGTCGCAATGCCCTGCCAGGGCTTCGTCGATCGAGTTGTCGACGACCTCGAATACCATGTGGTGCAGGCCGGTGCCATCGTCGGTGTCGCCGATGTACATGCCAGGGCGTTTGCGAACGGCCTCGAGGCCCTTTAACACCTTGATATTACTGGAAGTATATTCTGTCTCGTCGGTCATCCGAGATCCTCTGGATACAAGCGGCGCATTGTACCAAATGCGGGCCCTCGACGAACCCCCAAAAGCCCTGTTTTTCAAGGCGTTTTGGTATTAAATTGACCGAAATGGAAAGGCCGTGCTCAGGCCGCCGTTCAGGGGCTGTTTGCCGGGGTCAAGACGCCGTGTTCCACGTGAAACATCGCGGCCCCCGATGGAACCTCGAGGGCATCTTCTTGCAGGCTGGTGGCCACGACCTGGCAGCCCAGCCCCGCCACGGCCGCCATCAACCGTTTTAGCGCATCACCGTCCAGCTCCGCCGCCGGGTCATCAAGAAGCAAAAGCAACGGCCGTTCCAGCGCCGTTTGCGCTGTTTCCGTGGCCGCCAGGATCATCGCACTGGCAAGCAGCTTTTGTTGCCCCCGGGATACGAGTTTGCGCGCGACCCTCTCGTCGTAACTGATCTTCAGGTCCGCCCGATGCGGGCCGTTATGGGTCGTGCCTTGCTGCAGGTCCCGATCGAGCCCCTCCTCCAGCGCGTCAGGCAACGACTTGTCCATGCTCCAGCCCTGGCGATACTCGAACAGCAGATCGGTGCCCAACAGGCCCTGGCCGTATTCGACCAACGGACCATGCGCAATCTCGAGCGCGCGCCGACGCGACGCGTCAAGCTCCAGGCTCAGCTCTACGAACTCGGAATTCCAACTGCGAATTGCCGCGGGGCCCGCGCGCGATTTCAGCGCCGCGTTCCGCTGCTTGAGCGCCCGCCGAAAGCGACGCCATATTTCGAGATGATGATGTTCCACGTGGAACGCCACCCAATCCACGAAGCGTCGCCTCAGCTCCGGCCCACCCGAAACGAGGTTGTGCACTTCCGGGTCGATAACCTGTAACGGCAGCGCTTCCGCCAGCGCCGCCACCCCGCCATCGCCACCACCGTCCACACGCACCTCCAGGCCGTCACGACTATTGCGTACACCAAGCTTGTGTCGGCCCGACTCCGACATCGTCTCCCCGAAAAGCACAAACTCCTTTTCGCCGTGCCGGATAATGTCGCTCGTTCCGGCGCCCCGAAACGACTTTCCCCGCCCCAGATACGCCAACGCCTCCAGGAGACTTGTCTTCCCGGAGGCGTTGGCACCATGGATCAAATTGAAATCCGCGCTCAGTTCAAGGTCGGCATTCTCCAGGCAGCGGAAATTATTAACCTTGAAGCGCCGAATCATTCCAGAACAAGACCCGTCGCCTGCTTACAGACGCATCGGCATAACAACGAACGTGCAGTCATCCTTACCTGGTTGGCGAATGAGGCAACTGGAGTTGCTGTCCTGCACCGACAGCGTCACTTCATCGCCATCAACCGCACCGAGCGCATCGAGCAGGTAGTTCACGTTAAAGCCGATCTCGATATCTTCACCGCCATACTCGACCTCGAGCTCCTCTTCGGCTTCCTCCTGCTCCGGGTTATGCGCTTGAAGAACAACCCCTGAATCCCGAATCACCAGTCGGATACCACGGTATTTCTCGTTCGAGAGAATCGCCGTCCTTTGCAGCGCGCCCCTGAACGCACCCCGATCTGCCAGCAACTCGTTCGACGACTCCTTCGGAATGACGCGCTCATACTCAGGGAAGCGCCCGTCGATCAGCTTCGACGTAAAGCGAATCCCGTCGAGCTGAATGCGAATGTGGTTAGCCCCGAGCTCTATATTCAGATCACCTTCCCCTGACATCAGTCTCTGCAACTCGAGCACGCCCTTGCGCGGCACTATCACCTGCTGCTCGTCAACCTCGCCTTCCACGTCAGCCTGCGAGAGCGCGAGCCGATGACCATCCGTCGCCACCGCCCGCAACTGCCCGCCACCGGTCTCCAGCAGCATACCGTTCAGGTAGTAGCGCACATCCTGCTGCGCCATTGAGAAGTGTGTCTTCTCTATCAGGCGCCCCAAAGCCTCCTGGGATACCGTGATTGCCTGACCAGCCTTGATGTCTTCGACAATCGGAAACTCCGCTGCCGGCAATGTCGCGAGGTTGAACTTGCTGCGGCCACCACGAACACTCAGCTTTTCCCCACTGACACTGATGCTTACTTCCGTCCCCTCGGGTAATGCCTTGCAGATATCCAGAAGTTTCCGACCTGATACCGTCACCTCTCCGCCCGACTCCGTATCGACATCGGTCTGGGCCACCAGCTCGACCTCCAGATCCGTGGCCGATACCGACAACTGACCATCTCGAGCAACCAGCAAAACATTCGACAGGATCGGCATCGTCTGGCGACGTTCCACAACACCGATGACAGCCTGCAGAGGCTTCAACAGCGCTTCCCGAGCAGCGTTAAACTTCATAGATTCCACCTGTTAATAAATATTGGAAAATAGTTATTTGTTGTTATTATTAAGCAGGCAAATGCCTGTGAATAACTTTAACAAAACCAATAAAATCAATATCTTATCTTGATATTATCCCGCTAACACCTGGCTGACGAGCAGTCGGTGTCCTGTGTGTAGCCTGTGGATAATTTTCGTCGTTTCGTTCGTACACAAGTTATCCACATTAACCTGTCAAGGTTCTCAACAGGTTCAAATAATCGTCATCGACGCGTTTTTCGGTCTCGCGCAGTGACTCAATGCGCCGGCAACCATGCAAGACGGTTGTGTGATCCCTGCCGCCAAAGGCATCGCCAATCTCCGGCAAGCTGTGGTTCGTCAGCTCCTTGGCGAGCGCCATGGCTATCTGGCGCGGGCGGGCAATCGAGCGTGTGCGCTTCTTCGACAACAGGTCACCGACGCGAATCTTGAAATAGTCCGCGACGGTCTTTTGAATATTCTCAATTGAGACGAGGCGCTCCTGCAGTGCGAGCAGGTCACGCAGGGCCTCCTTCGCGAAATCCAGGTTGATCGGCCGACCGGTAAACCGGTAGTTCGCAATCACACGGCGCAACGCCCCCTCCAGTTCGCGCACGTTCGACCGGATTCTCTTGGCCATGAAAAAGGCAACCTCGTCCGGCAGCTCTACGCCCTCCGCAGTCGCTTTACTGATCAGAATGGCAACCGATGTTTCGAGCTCGGGCGGTTCGATAGCAACGGTCAGGCCCCAACCGAAGCGGGACTTAAGCCGTTCCTCCAGGCCGTTGACCTCTTTGGGGTAGCGATCACAGGTGAGGATGATCTGCCGTTGCCCCTCCAGCAGCGCATTAAAAGTATGGAAGAACTCTTCCTGGGAGCGCTCTTTTCCCGCAAAAAACTGAATATCATCAATGAGTAAGGCATCCAGCGAACGGTATGCCCGCTTGAACTCGGAAATCTTGTTGTGCTGCAGGCCCTTGACCATGTCACTGACGAAGCGCTCCGAGTGCACATAGCTGACACGGGCATCCGGATCGTTCCGGATCATTGCGTTGCCAATGGCATGCATCAGGTGCGTCTTGCCGAGACCCACGCCGCCATAGATAAAGAGCGGGTTGTACGATTTGCCCGGGTTCTCGCCAACCTGGCTCGCCGCCGCCCGCGCCAGCTGGTTGCTCTTGCCCTCGACGAAGCTGTCGAAGGTAAACAGCGGATTAAGCCGGGAGACCACGGGCGCCTTGGCCGGGCGCCTCGGAGTTGCGGCAGCCGACTCCTCGTTCGCGGATGGCGGCGCCTGTCGGCCCGGTGCGCGCGAGCCGACTTCTACGACAACCTCGGTATTCGTGTCCGTGTCGTCGACGACCTCGAGGATACGGTCGAGGTAGTGCTGCTGCACCCAGTCGATAACAAAGCGGTTTGGCGCCAGCAGGCGCAATACGCCACCATCGTCGACGGCCTGCAGCGGTCGGATCCAGGTATTAAACTGTTGCTCTGGCAGTTCCGCTTGCAGGACGCGCGTACACTGGTTCCAAAGCGTCGATTCAGCGGCCAAAGGCTCCCCCGCGTGCAAAGTAAAGGCGCAACACTATAGATTGGTGAAAGACGGGGCAGTCTATACCGTATCTGGTGATGCCGCCAGATGCGGTTATCCACAGGCTGGGTGGCGTCGAAATCCCAATGTTTACGGTAGTCTATTGACACTCCCCGGGCATCTCAGTACCCTTGCCGGCCTTCTGAGAACGCGGCCCCGCGAGGGCCGTTTTTTGAACCGATTTTTGGCCCTTATATAAGGGCTCCGGAAAAAGCCATGAAACGCACCTTCCAGCCCAGCAAGATCAAGCGCGCCCGCACGCACGGTTTCCGTGCCCGCATGGCGACCAAGGCCGGGCGTCTCGTTTTGAAGCGTCGCCGCGCAAAAGGCCGCGCTCGACTGACGCCGTAACCCGCCTCGCGCCAGTCGCGACGACGCGCAGCACCCCAGGATTGACGAGCAGCCATAAGTTCCGGTTTACGAGAGACAACCGGCTCCTTGATGCTGCCGCTTTCGGCCGCGTGTTCGACAGAGCAACACGTAGCCGCGACAAGCTTTTTACCGTACTGTGCAGACGCAATGACGAGGGCAGGGCCAGGCTTGGCCTGGCGATCTCCAAAAAGCATTGCCGCCGTGCCACAGCACGTAACCGTATAAAGAGAGTCATACGAGAGTCTTTTCGCCAGCAGCAGGACCTGTTGTCCGGTCTCGACCTGGTTGTGATCAACCAGCCGGGCGCGACAACCGCCAGCAACTCGGCCATCGTCGCCAGTCTCGATGAGCACTGGAGGCGCTGCAGCAAGGCGAAAACGCGAGGACCGCAAGAACATGGATAACCAACGTCTTCTGATCTGGGCCTTCTTCCTGTTGATGGGATGGATGACCTGGCAGCAGTGGCAGGCAGACTATGCGCCACGCCCGGTAAACCCGGTCGCAGCGCCGGGCACAGAGGTTATCGACGCGCCTGCCGTCACGGACAACGAGGTTCCGGCGCTCGCCGAAACCGACAGCGCAGCCGATTTGCCAGCCGTTCCGGCGACAGAGACGGGCGCGGCTCCCGAACCGGCCACGAACGCCGCTGCAGCAGCAACCATCACGGTCAGCACCGACGTATTTGAGATTGAGATCAGCACCGCGGGCGGCACGTTGCAGGGCGCCACACTGAAGAACTACCCGGTTGCAAAGGATCGTCCAGATGACCTGGTCAAGCTGCTCGACACCGCCGGCAAGACTTTTGGCACGATCGAATCCGGTGTGCGCGCGGCAGGCGGCGCCGCCGAGGCAACCCATCTGGCTACGTTTACCGCAGCCCAAACGAGTTACGACCTTGGCAGCAGCGACGAACTCATTGTCCCATTGCGCTGGACCGACGCCAGTGGCGTCTCGGTAGAAAAGCGTTACCGCTTTACCCGCGGCAGCTACCAGATCGACCTCGAGCAAATCGTCACCAACGGTTCGAGCGAGACCTGGAAGGGCGCGGAGTACGTGCGTATCCGTCGCCACTCGGCGGACGTTGAGCGCTCGATGTTCGATGTCGACTCTTACTCGTTCGTCGGACCCATCGTCTACGACGGCGAGGGCTCAGAGAAGCTGTCGCGCGATGATCTGCTTGACGACGGGCCGATCGAGTTCAGCAGCCAGCGTGGCTGGTTCGGTTCGATCCAGCATCATTTTGTCCGCGCCGTCGTACCGACACCGGGCGTGGACTACAAGTATTCGGCCGTCGCCAGGGGCGATGTGTCTACCACGAGCGCCATTCGACGCGCCCTCGTCACGGTAGAGCCGGGCGCAAGCGAGACGCTTGCGACGACGCTGTTCGTTGGCCCGAAGCTGCAGGAACAGCTTGAGGACATCGACGCCACGCTCAAGCTGACCGTCGATTACGGCTGGCTCACGGTTCTGTCGAGCCCAATGTTCTGGTTGCTGAGCTTCGTCTACGAAAACCTGTTCAGCAACTGGGGTGTCGCGATCATTATCGTCACGCTGCTGATCAAGCTCGTGTTCTACAAGCTGACCGAATCGTCCGGTCGCTCGATGGCAAAGATGCGCCAGATCCAGCCGCGCATGAAGGCGCTGCAGGATCGCTACAAGGACGATCGCCAGGCCCTCAGCCAGGCCATGATGGATCTGTACAAGCGCGAGAAGGTCAACCCGGCAGCCGGCTGTCTGCCGATCCTGATCCAGATGCCGTTCTTCCTGGCGTTCTACTGGGTGCTGCTCGAGAGCGTCGAGATGCGCCAGGCGCCGTTCGCGCTCTGGATTACGGACCTGAGTTCGCGTGACCCGTATTTCATTCTGCCGATCATCATGGGCGCGGCAATGCTGTTCCAGCAGAAGCTGAACCCGGCGCCGACCGACCCCGTGCAGGCGCGCGTGATGCAGATCATGCCGATCATGTTCACGGTGTTCTTTGCGTTCTTCCCGTCAGGCCTGGTCCTGTACTGGGTAACCAACACCGTGCTGTCGATAGCGCAGCAGTGGAAGATCAACCGCGTGGTCGAGGCTGAGGCCAAGGCGCAGAAGGGCGGTAAGAACAAGGGCTGATGTGAACCCCGATACGATCGTTGCCCCGGCAACCCCGCCCGGTACGGGCGGCGTCGGCATCGTACGTATCTCCGGCCCTGACACCGAACGCATCGCTCGCGCGATGCTCGGCAGCCTGCCCGAACCGCGCACGGCAACCTACCGAAACTTCCGCAGCGTAAGCGGCGCGCGTGTTGACGCTGGTCTCGCGTTGTACTTTCCGGCGCCCGCATCGTTTACGGGCGAGTCTGTTCTCGAGCTGCACGGCCACGGTGGGCCCGTCGTTGTCGCGCTGCTGGTCGATGCTGCCATCGAACACGGTGCGCGCATGGCCGAACCCGGCGAATTTTCGAAACGCGCCTTCCTTAACGACAAGCTCGACCTCGTGCAGGCTGAAGCCATCGCCGACCTGATCGGGAGCGGCACGGCGCAAGCGGCGCGTGCCGCCCTGCGCTCGCTCTCCGGGGCGTTCTCAGAGGCCGTGAATGGCCTCGCCGAACAACTGGTCCGCCTGCGCATGCATGTCGAGGCTGCAATCGACTTTCCCGAGGAAGAAATCGACTTCCTGACCGACGACGCTCTACTGCGCCGCATCGATGAATGTGCCGCCGCATTTGACGTGCTGCTGTCCGAGGCTCAACAGGGCCGCGTGCTGCGTGACGGTTTCCAGGTCGTCATCGTCGGCAAGCCGAATGCCGGCAAGTCGAGCCTGCTGAACCTGTTGAGCGGACAGGACGCGGCCATTGTCACCGAACTCGCCGGCACGACCCGCGACATCCTGCGTGAGCTGATTGATATCGATGGCCTCGCCGTCGAGCTCATCGATACGGCAGGTATTCGCAACGACCCCGACCGCATCGAGGCGGAAGGAATACGCCGGGCGCGCAAGGCGCTCGATAACGCCGATGCGGCGCTGTGGATCCAGGACGCCACTGACCCGGAGCAGGAGCTCAAAGAAGACCTGCCCGAGAACATGCCCGTCACGGTCGTGCACAACAAGATCGACCTCAGCGGCGATGTGCCCGGCATGCGCGATGGCGAAGTGTGGTTGTCGGCGCAAACCGGCGACGGCCTCGATGCGCTCCGCGGCCGGATTCGGGCGCTCGCCGGCTACGAGGGCAAGGGTGAGGGTGCGTTTACAGCCCGGCGCCGCCATGTTCGGGCGCTGCGGCGCGCCGCCGAACACTTCGCAACCGGACGCAGGGCCCTCGAAGAGACCCACGCCGGCGAGCTCCTCGCCGAAGAACTGCGCCTCGCGCAACAGGCGCTTGGCGAAATTACCGGCGCATTCAGCGCCGATGACCTGCTCGGCAAGATCTTCGCCGAATTCTGCATCGGAAAATAAGTCCGTTTGCCAGTATCAGCTGATCATCAGGCCATCGTCAGCCTGTGTTAAGGCAAGCCCTGTAATGTGACTTTGTCGTATTGACGGCCCGCCCGCACGGGCGGAAACTTTTGATACCGGCGATCGGCGCCGGAAGGGGAGTAATTATGTTCAGGAAACTTTTAGGCACTGCACTGCTGGTATTTGCGTTCCCCGCATTTGCCGGCGATCTCAGCTACAACTACATCCAATTGGGTTACCAGAAGTACGACTTCGATGAAGACCTGGTACCGGGTTCCAGCATCGACGGTGACGGCTTCGGGATCGGCGGTTCGTTCGAAATCGGCGAGAGCTGGTTCGTCGGCGTCAGCTATTCAAAGGTTGATTTCGACTTTGATATCGAACTGGATCAGGTTGGCGCCGGCGTCGGCTGGCACACGGCCATGTCGAACAACACCGACTTCTACGCGACGCTCCAATACGTTCGCGCGGAAGCCAGTGTGCCGGGTTTTTCGGTTGACGAAGATGGATTCGGCGCGACCATCGGCGTGCGTGGCATGGTATCGGACAAGGTAGAGCTCGGCGGCAGCATTGGCTACGTCGATCTGGGTGATGCCGGTGATGGAACGTCGTTCAGTGCCAACGTGCTGTACAACTTCACCGACAACTTCGCGGCCGGTCTGTTGCTCGGCACCGACGAAGATGCCACCAGCTACGGCGCTGGTATTCGCCTCTACTGGTAAGGACCGAAATGCGGTTCGGTGATCGATACTTCGGTCACCGGACCGTACTTTTGCACATCCTCGCGAATGGCCTCGGCGTCGCCAATCAGGATGAATACGAGATCGTCACCGACGGGATAGACGTCGCTGATCGCGTTGTGCGTACTCACGGGCGTTACTGCGGCCAGCGCTGCCCCATACTCGTCGATATACGCGCGCCCGAGGCCCTGGGCCTCTAGCCAGGCCAGCATCCCGGCCAGCGAAGAGACGGTTTCCAGCGACGGCGGGTACTGCCCCATGATGTAGTTACGCGCCGAGGCGATCATCTCCTCATCGACACCGCGGGTATGCAGGCCGCTTAACACGTCGACCGCAAGGTCGATGGCCTCGACCGTCGAACCGGTCTGCGTGTAAGACCGAATCGTCGCGCTACCACCGGCGACCAGCTGATCAACGCGTGAGCGCGCACCGTACGTCAGGCCGCTCTCGACCCGCAATGCCGTATTCAGCATCGAGGTAAAGCGACCACCAAACAGCGTATTGGCGATCTCGAGCTCGGCCCGCTGCGGGTAGTCGAGCGGTACGCTGAGGTTGCCGATCCAGAAATAGGTTTGTGCCGACCCGGGCTTATCGACGAGCAGCACGCGCTTGCCCTCGATACGCTCTGGCGCGGCGACCTCCGGCAAGGCCGCGGTCGCAGCCGGCCAGCTGCCGAACACCTGCGTAAGCCGTGCCTGCATCGCCGCCGTGTCAAAGTCGCCGACGACCGAGATGATGAGCCGGTCCCCGCCGAAGCTGGTTTCGTAGTGCTCCAACAGCGATGCATGGGTAATCGCTTCGAGCGAGGCCTCGCTGCCAAACGTCGACTGAGCATAGACATGCTCGCCATACAGGAAGGCATTACCGTAAGCAGCAAGCAGCGTGCGCGGGTTGCCACTCTTGGCGGACTGGATCATGGCGATCGAGCGCTGCTGCTCCTTGGTGAACTCGTCCGCGTCGAGCGTCGGCCGCATCAGCGTGTCGGCCACGAGCTCGATCATGAGCTCCGTATCGCGTGACAGGAAATCCGCCGATACGGCCACGTATTCACGACTTGCTCCGACCCCGATTGAGCCGCCGACGGCTGCTGCGGCTTCCGCGAATTCCGCAGCGTTGCGATCGCCCGCACCTTTCTGCATCAGCGTGGCGAGCAGCGCGGTCAGGCCCTCGCTACCAGCAGGATCGGCGACCGTGCCACCGCGCACGACGACCTGCATGGCAATCAGGGGCAGGTCGTGTTTTTCGGCCAGGAGCAGCACGGTTCCGTTGTCGAGCTCCACGCGCTCGAACTCCGGCAGGCTCACGTCCTGCGCATGCGCGAAGGTTGCGCTCAATGCCAGCAGGGTCAGCAGGAGACGCTTCATTCGTCACCGTCCCCGGCGGGCGCCCGTAGTACGCCTACCGTCATGTTGTTGTGCCGGAAGACTTTTGCGGCAACTGCCTGCAGCCGCTCTGGCGTTGTTTCGGCGAGGTCGCCGGGCACGGCGAACAGGTTCTCGTAGTCACCGGTGAATACATGGAAATTACCAAGCGCCGAGGCCTTGCCGTTAATGGTCTGCAGGCTGCGCCAGAAAGCCGCGAGGCGCAGGTTCCTGGCTTTCTCCAGCTCTGCCGCCGACACGCCCTCGCGGACGACGCGCTCGAGCTCCTCGATCAGGCGCGCTTCGGCCACGGCAACGTCCACGCCGGGCGCGAGTGTTGCCGAAAAGTAGGCGAGTCCGGGATCGAAGCCGTCGGACTGCCAGCCGCTCACGCGCAGTGCGAGCTGCTCGTCCTCGACCAGAATCCGGTGCAGGCGCGACGAGTCGCCATCGACCAGGATTGCCAGCAACAGGTCCATGTGCAGCGTATCGGGATCGGTCGTTCTGCCGGCATGGAACGCTATTCTGAGCAGCGGCGTCTGCGTCGGTCGCTCGATTTCGAAACGACGCATGCCGGTCTGTGGCGGTTCGACGACCGTGATTTCCTCGGGCGGGTGCTGGCGCTCGAGCGGTGAAAAGTACTGGTCCGCGAGCAGGTAGATTTCCTCGGGGGTTACGTCACCCGCGAACACCATGGTCAGGTTGTTGGGCGCGTAATAGGTGCGGAAGAAGTCCTCGAGGTCCTGCTGCGACCAGTTCGCAATATCGCTGGGCCAGCCGATGATCGGGGTCTGGTATGGATGGGCGACATAGGCATTGGCATACAAGTGCTCGAACAACAGGCCGGGCAGGTTGTCATCGACGCCCTGCTTGCGCTCGGAAGTCACCACGGCGCGCTCGGTTTCGACGACGTCGGGGTCAATGGCGAGGTTGCCGAAACGGTCGGCCTCGAGTTCGAAGACCTTTTCGAGCGCAGAGCGTGGGAACCAGTCCGTGTAGACGGTTACGTCCTTGCTGGTATAGGCGTTATTGGCACCGCCTGCCGATTCCATTTCGCGGTCGAATTCGCCCTGTTCCCGCGACTCTGTGCCATTGAACATCATGTGTTCGAAAAAGTGAGCGATGCCCGTAATGCCGGGGTATTCGTTCCGGCTACCGGCGCGCACGAAGGTATACATCACAACATTCGGAATATCGTGATCCGGCCAGACGATGACCTCGAGGCCGTTGGGCAGGTTGAACGAGGTAATTTCGCGCGGTACTTCCGCGCTGGCCGAGAAATCGAAGACCGGCCGCAGCGGAAACTCCTCGAGCGTTTCCCTGGGCGGCGGCGTGAACTCCGGCAGCAGTTTCTCGCCGATGAGCGCGGCCACGCCGAGCACGGCGAGTACGGCAACGGCCGCGTTCAGCTTCTGGCCGGTCTTGTAGACGATCGATTGGGTCTGGTCGACATCCACGGCCTTTTGCAGGCCGAACGGCGTGATTTCGTAGACCCACGCAAAAATCAGCGCAACCGGAAAGCCGATGGCGAGCAGCAGCAGGACGTATTCGCTGACCCACGGCGACAGGCCGAAGCCGTCCACGAGGTGGTTGATCAGCCAGACCAGCAGCCAGCTTGCGACGGCATACAGCAGTGCGACTTTGAAGACGTTGCGTCGCCTGAGTTCAGAGAACAGAGACATGCTTCGGATTGTAGCCGAGCGGGACTAGCCGAGCAGCCCTTCGCGACGATATAAACGGGCGCAGACAAGGGTCAGTATGATGCCGATGACCAGTGTGCTGAGCACCGAAATGGCGACGTGAAGGGGGTCGAGCGGCTCATTCTTGACCATATCCACGAGCAGCAGGTGCTGGCTGAGTGACGGGATGAACATGAACTCGGTCTGCGGCCTGAGCATCAGGATGCTGACGATCAGGATCGGCATTGTCGGCGCAATCAGCACCACGCTGAGCCACGTCTGGGCCTCGCGGTAACTCTTCGTGAATGACGCGACCAGCGTCATCAGCGCGCCGCCGAGCAGGATGAACGGCAGGAATATCAACAGCGCGGAAATAACCACGGGCAGGTCGAAGTTCGGTGTCATGCCGAGCTGTTCGAGCGGCATGTAGTCGAGCACGAAATAGAACGCGAGCAGGCTCAGCGCCATCGACAGTGTCATGAACAGACAGGTCGCCGCGATCTTGCCGTAAATCAGCTGCGAGCGCGTGACCGGCAACGACAACAGCGGCTCGAGCGAGCCGCGCTCGCGCTCGCCGGCCGTCGAATCGATCGCGAGGTACATCCCGCCCATGAGTGCGCCAAAGATAAAAAAGTAACTCATCATGCCAAGCAGCATCGCGGAGCGACCGCTGGGCGTGGAGACGTCGACCTCGTCGATCGTAATCGCCTGCACGGACATCGGATTGACGCCGCGCGCCACGATGCGCAGGCCGCTGATAAGCTGGCCGTATTCCCGAATGGCATTGCGCACGCGCCGGGCGTCGCGGTCGGCATCGCGATCCGCCTGGTCGGAAACGATGCGGACCAGCGCCGGTGTAGTGTCAGCCAGCCGCTCACCGAACGCTGCCGGGATGACCAGCACGACTTCATGGGTGCCCGTCTTGACGGCCGTCATGGCGGCATCCAGGTCGGCGGGTCCATCAGCGACATCGATGTTGCGGCTGTACAGGAAGTCCACCAGGTTGGGCGCATGTTCTGCGCCGATGACCGGCAATTCGAGCGTTTTCTGCGCGTCCTCGATCGAGCGCTCGATCGACAGGTTGATGACAAACGTAAACAGAATCGGGCCGAAGATCGGGCCCATGATCAGGGCGGTCGACAGCGTGCGCTTGTCGCGGATGTTGTCGATCACTTCCTTCAGGAAGACCGTGATGATCGTAATCATTTGGCCGGCTCCACCATCTGGATCGCGTGCACGAACGCATCCTCGATGTCCTCGCAACCCGTGCGTTCCCGGATGCCGTCGATGGAGTCGTCGATCGCGACCTTGCCGTGCGCGATGATGCAGATATCGTCACAGAGCGCGGCGACCTCCTGCATGATGTGGCTCGAGAACAGCACGCAACGGCCCTCGTCCCTGAGCTTCAGGATCAGCTGGCGCAGCGAGCGCGTCGCCATGACATCGAGACCGCTGGTCGGCTCGTCGAGTATGACGTTGCGCGGGTCGTGCACGAGTGCGCGCGCCAGCGCGACCTTGGTCGTCTGACCGTGTGAGAAACCCTTGGTGCGGCGGTCGGCAAAGTCCTCGATCTCGAGCAGCTTCACGATTTCGTCCACCCGATCGTCTATTTCGGCCTTGTCCATGCGACACAGTTTGGCGAAGTAAGCGACGTTCTCGCGCGCCGTCAGATGCGGATAGAGCCCGGCGCTGTGCGGCAGGGCGCCAATCAGCTGGCGGGCGCCCAGGCTGTCTTCAGCCACGTCGACGCCATCAATCCTGGCGCTGCCCTCGTCGGGGCGCAGCACCGTGTAGAGGATGCGCATGGTGGTGGACTTGCCGGCGCCGTTCGGCCCGAGCAGGCCGGTGATCTTGCCGTTCGGCGCTTCGAAGCTGACACCGCGCACGGCGTGAACCTTGCCAAAGGACTTGTGAATGCCGTCGACTTTGATCATGGCGCAGGCCCCGAAAAGTCGAGAAAGAATGGGGTCACGAAGCTGCGCTGCATGCACTCGGCGTCGAGGCCCTGGGGGTCGGCCGATTCGACAAAGTCGGCAACAACATTGCCCATGCAGCCCACCGTAATTTGGCCATGCCCCTGATCCTCGCCGATGAGGTGAGTCGCATTGCCGAGATCAACGGCGGCCATATCGGCATAACGCGGCGGCGTGATCGGGTCGGCCTCACCGGACAACAGCAGGACCGGCAGGTCGGCCGCAAGCGGCTCCTTGAAGCCCGCATCGATCGGGCCGGCCGGCCAGATGTCGCACATGGCCTCGAGCATGTCGAGCTGGAACGCGCCCATGTAACTCTGCGCAAGTGCGCCCCGGTCGATGTTGTCGAAGTCAAGGAACGGGATGTCCTCGGTGCACATGATCGCGTTATGCATGCCGATCGCCAGCATGTCCTGCATCTGCAACGCGATCATCATGTACTGCGCAGCAAGGGGCACAAAGTTACCTTCGCCAGCTTCATGAATGTACAACGGCAACAGCGCAATCGTGTTGGCGTTGTAGATCAGCAAACGCACGGCGCCCGCAAACTGGCCGCTGGTGAAATCGAAGCTTTCCATACGCCCCGTGTTCGGGTGCGGCACGGTCACGGGAATTGGCGCCTCGTTCAGGCGGGCGACAATGTCTGCGAACGTTGCGGCCACGTCGGGGAACGCCTCGTCGCAAGCCGCGTCTTCGGCGCAACGCGCGAAGATGGAATCGACGGCTTTCTGGCTTTCGGTCGAGATCTCCGGGCCGAGAGAAATCTGCGGCGGCACGACACCATCGATGATGATGGAGCGAGTCGAGTCCGGGTACATGCGGGCAAAATGCTGCGCGACTCGCGAACCGTAGGACACGCCGTACAGGTTCAGTTGCGTATAGCCAAGCGCCTCGCGCACGGCTTCGAGATCGGTAATGGCGACCGAGGTCGTGAAGTAGCGCGGGTCATGCGGTAACTGGTCGAGGCAGTCCTCGACATACTCGAGCGACTCCTCCAGCGAGAACTCGTCTTCGAAAATCAACGCGTCATCTTCGACCGGGCAGTCCATGCGCGATGATTCGCCCGTGCCGCGCTGGTCGACCAGAAGGATGTCGCGATTACGGCGCAGCGGCTCGAACGCGAACTGCGTTTGCAGGTAGAAGTCGACCGACCCCTGGCCCGGGCCACCCGCGATCGGCACGATCGGGTCGGGCTGCGGCGAGAGGTTCAATGCCTTGACGACAGCAACGCGCAGCTCGATCTCCTGCGACTCGGGATCGGCCGGGTTTTCGGGGCGCAGCATCGTGCCGCACATCGCCTTGGTACCGGGAAACCCCGGCCCCATGCTGATACGGCATTCTTCGAGCTCGAGCGACTGGGCTTTGGCTGTCACGGGCAGGGCAGTAACGGCCAGCGCCAACAGCAGGAGACGAACGGTTTTGCTTGTCATTATGGGCTCGTCGGCCACGGGACGGGCTATCTTGGACAAAGGCCAAACATTAGTAAAGTTTCTATGGCAAGCGCCACGGGCAGCGACTAGAATCGCGCGCTCGATTGATCAATTTTTAGCCAATGCGCGAGTTTGACGTAATAGTGGTCGGCGGCGGTCATGCCGGTACGGAAGCGAGCCTCGCTGCCGCGCGCGCCGGTGCGCGTACACTACTCGTCACGCACCGGATCGAGACGCTCGGGCAGATGAGCTGCAACCCGGCGATCGGCGGTATTGGCAAGGGCCACCTGACCAAGGAAATCGACGCGCTGGGCGGCGCCATGGCGCGCGCGATTGACCGCGCCGGGATCCAGTTCCGCACGCTGAACGCGTCCAAGGGTGCGGCCGTGCGTGCGACCCGCGCCCAGGCCGATCGCGAGCTGTATCGTGACGCGATCCGCGGCATGCTACTGGAACAACCGCGTCTCACAATCGTCGAGGACGCCGTCGACGACCTCATCGTCGATGGCGATCGCGTCACCGGCGTCGTCACCGAGATCGGGGACAGTTACCTATCTTCTGCCGTCGTCCTGACTACGGGCACATTTCTGGGCGGTCGTATTCTCGTCGGCAAAACCGAGGAAGCCGGTGGTCGTGTTGGCGATGCGCCATCGATCCGGCTGGCGGAGCGCCTGCGCGAGATGCCGTTCAATGTTGCGCGCCTGAAAACCGGCACGCCGCCGCGCCTCGACGGCAAGACGCTCAACTATGACGTCATGCAGGAGCAGCCCGGCGACAAGCCGATCCCGGTGTTCTCGTTTCTCGGCCGTCGTGACGACCATCCGCGGCAGGTGTCCTGCCACATCACGAAGACGACGACCGAGACCCACGATATCGTGCGCGCCTCGCTGGACCAGTCCGCGATGTTCTCGGGTCTGATCGAAGGCGTCGGACCGCGTTACTGCCCGTCGATCGAGGACAAGATCGTGCGCTTCGCCGACAAGGCATCGCACCAGATTTTCGTTGAGCCGGAGGGTCTTACGACCGACATCGTCTATCCGAATGGCATTTCGACGAGCCTGCCGCTTGAAGTACAGGAGCGCTTCGTGCGCTCGATCATCGGGTTCGAGAACGCAGTCATCACGCAGCCCGGCTATGCGATCGAGTACGACTACTTCGATCCGCGCGACCTCAAGGCGACGCTTGAGACCAAACACATTCACAACCTGTATTTCGCCGGCCAGATCAACGGCACGACAGGGTACGAAGAGGCCGGTGCACAGGGACTGCTCGCCGGTATCAACGCGGCGCGACGTGCGGCCGGGCAGCCGGGCTGGTTCCCCGAGCGCCACGAAGCGTATCTCGGCGTGCTCATCGACGACCTGATCACGCGCGGCGTGTCCGAGCCCTATCGCATGTTCACCAGCCGCGCCGAGTACCGGCTGCTGCTACGCGAGGACAACGCGGACCTGCGACTGACGCCGCTAGGTCGCGAGCTCGGTCTCGTCGACGACGCACGCTGGGCCACGTTCAACGCCAAGCTCGAGGCCGTCGCCGCCGAGCAGCAGCGTCTGGCCGATGTTGCGGCGGAAGGCGCGAAGGCCATAACGCTGCTGAAGCGACCGGAGTATGGCTACGCCGAAGTTGCGGCACTTGTCGGTCGCGGCGACGCCATCCTGGCGCTGCCGGACGAGCAGCGTGAACAGGCCGAGCAGCAGGTCGAGGTACAGGCGAAGTACGCGGGCTACATCGATCGCCAGGAGCGTGAGATCGCGAAGCACGCCAAGCAGGAGTCGCTGCGCCTGCCGGCCGACATCGACTACGAATCGGTCGATGGCCTGTCACACGAGGCGCGTCAGAAACTGATCGCCGCGCGACCCGAGACGCTCGGCCAGGCATCGCGCCTCGAGGGCATGACGCCGTCAGCCGTGTCCTTGATCCTGGTTCACCTGAAGAAACGCCAGCTGCAGAAAAGCGCCTAGCGTTTGCAGGCGAAGTTCAAGGGCAGCGGTTCGTCTCGCATAACCCCCTGGCTCTCGAGATGCGCTGTCAGGTTCGGGTATGGCCGCGGGTCGAAATGCGTATAGCCGAGCAGCGAAGTCAGTGCGACGAACATCTCGGGCCGATCCAGCGGCCGTAACAACTCAATTGCCTGCTCGGTATGACCAAGCGTTTGCAGGGCGAGCCACTGGATATTGGTGTTTGCTATATCGAATTTCGAGAAGTCGTAGTCATCGTAGTAACGCTGCGCATCGGCGTTTCTGCCTTCTGCGCAAGCCTGACGTATGTTGATCATGAGCGTCCAGGTTTCGTCATTGGCGACTTCCTTGTACCTGCGTCCGAGCGCAGCGGCCTCTGTTACCAGGTTTGCGTAGAGAAAGATTCGGTGCGCCTGGTAGAAATGAGCGGGTGCCAGGTCCGGCCTCAGCAATACCTCCCGAGTCGCCTGCAGCGCCGGGTCGAGATTGACTCTTGCAATTATGGCGAGGAAGTCGGAATTGTAAGCTTCCTGGCCGAAGTCGTGCCGCAGAGCTCGCTCGGCGAATGCCGCCGCCTCCTCGAAACGACTGGCGTTCAGCAGCGCGCCAAGGTGACCGACCCAGTGCGACTGGTCGTTGGCCGACAGTTCGACAAGAGCGCGCGTCAGTTCGATCTCATCGACGATGCGGGACTCGGCCCGGGCCCACAGGATTTGGGCACCAATACGGGTCTCCTCGTGCTGCGCATGACGCGCCGCATTTTCGGCTGCTTCGACAAACATGGCGCGCATTTCGGCGGACGTCATACCGTCAGGACCGCGCAAAATGGAACCAGAGTCCAGCCAGCCATAGGCGATTTCAGCCAGCAGCAGGTGCGCCTCTCCGAATCCCGGATCGTGCCTTATCGTCTCAGCGTACAACTCGAGCATTTTCTCGTTGGCTGACTGGGTTTCGAAGTTCTCATTGGATGTATTCCAGAGTCCCTGCCACCGCACGAACGTCTCCCAGGCCTCAATCGATTCCGTGCCGGCGGCGACCATCTTGCGCAACTCCTCTGAATCGAGCGCGGTGTCGAGAACCGTCGCGATCTCGAAAGCGATCGCCTCCTGGATCTCGATTGAGTCGTCGCTGGTTGCGTCAAAAGTCTGCGACCACAGATGGGCGTCATCGCTGGTACGGATCAACTGCGCGGTGACGCGAATGCGATCGCCCGCGCGTCGGACGGAGCCTTCGAGAATATGTGCCACACCGAGTTCCCCGGCGATGGTGCGAGCGTCTTTTTCCGTATCTTTGTAGGCGAACGCAGAGGTTCGTGAGGCAACGCGCAAGGACCTTGTCCGCGCCAGCGCATTGAGGATCTCGTCGGTCAGGCCGTCTGCAAACCAGGCGTGATCGGCATCGGGCGAAAAATCTGCAAACGGCAACACCGCAATTGACATGTCACTGGCAGCAGTTGCCGCGACCGGTGTATCCACGCTGTCAGAGCGCTGCAGCTTGTCCCAGCCGAGCCAGGCGACCGCAAAGACGAGGGCAACGATGGTGAGGCGATTGAGGAAGCGGCCAGAACGCGGGTCCTTCGGCGCATCGATTGGTACTTCGTGCGCTCGCTTCAAGCCGTCGGGGGTAAGCTCGAATGCCCACGCAAAGATGACGGCGATCGGGAAGCCGAGCAGCAGCAGCACGATGATCATCTGCAGGAACGAGTCCGGCAGGTTGAACGCATCGACGATCAGGTCGGCGACCTGTGCCAGCAACCAGCCTGCGACCACGTAGGCGATCGCAACGCGAAACACGTTGCGATGTCGAAGTTCCTCAAAGAACCCACGCATGTGGGACCCCCAATCCATAAGGCAGCGGAAACTTTATCAAAATTGAGCAACCGGTCGGGAGAAATCCACGCCGCATCAGGTATGCTTCGCGCATGAAGTCACTCCGTCTGATCGCGCTCGCCTCCCTGTTCCTGTGCATAGCTGCCTGCGGCAGCCCTGAACAACCCGTTAGCAATGAAATCACGCTCGAGCGCGGCCTGCCGTCCGACCCGGAGACGCTCGACCAGCACAAGGCTCGCAGCACCCAGGCGGCCGAAGTCCTGCGCGACCTCGGCGAAGGCCTCACCGGATATTCGCCAAGCGGCGAACTCGTGCCCGCCGCGGCCGAGCGTTGGGATATCTCCGCCGACGGGCTGACTTACACATTCCACTTGCGTGAGGGATTGCGCTGGTCCAACGGCGAGACGTTGACCGCGGAGCATTTCGTTGCCGGCATGCGCCGACTGGTCAACCCGGCGACGGCGGCGTTCTACGCTGCCATGCTTGTCGACGTCGAAAATGCGGATGGCATTATCAGTGGCGATATCCCGGTTTCGATGCTTGGCGTCGAGGCGCCCGATGAGCGCACCTTCGTCGTCAACCTCGTGCAGCCAACGCCGTACCTGCTCGGCCTGCTTTCGCACCCGAGTACGTTCCCGATCCACCCCGGGTCGGTTGCCGAACATGGCGATGGCTTCGCCCGCCCTGGGCGCTTCGTATCGAATGGCGCCTATCGACTTGATGCGTGGATACCGGGCTCGCTGATCTCGCTGAAACGAAATGAGCACTACTGGGATAACGCCGGCACGGCAATTGATGCGGTCAACTACCACGTGCTGGTGCAGGCGAGCACCGAGCTGAATCGCTACCGTGCGGGTGAGCTGCATATCACGAGTAATGTGCCGCCCGAGAGTTTCGCGCAAGTGCGCGAGGAATACGCCGACGAATTGCATGTCGCCCCGTACCTCGGCGTGTACTACTACGGCTTTAATCTCACCAAGCCGCCGTTCAAGGACAATCCCGCATTGCGCGAGGCCTTGTCGATGGCGCTTGATCGCGAGTTGCTCGTCGAGCGTATCGTTGGCCGCGGCGAACAGGCGGCGTACAGCTGGGTGCCGCCCGGGGTCAATAATTACGAGCCGACCCGGCTCGCCTTCGCGACCTTGAGCAAGGACCAGCGCGAACAGCTGGCGCGCGCCCGCTACAAGGAAGCGGGTTACGGCCCCGATAATCCGCTGTCTGTCGAGCTGCGCTACAACACGAGCGACATGCATCGCCGCATCGCGGTTGCTGTGCAGTCGATGTGGAAGGAAGTGCTCGGTGTCGAGACGACACTGGTTAACGAAGAATTCCAGGTGCTGCTGACGAATATGCGCGAGGCCGAAGTTACGCAGGTCTTTCGCTCGAGCTGGATGGGCGATTACAACGACGCGCACACGTTCCTGAGTATCCTGCAGAGCGACAACCCAGCGAACATGCCGCGTTATGCGAGCGCCGACTACGACGAGCTGATGCAGCGCGCGGCCGCGCAGATCGATCCCACGCACCGGCGCCTGTTCCTCGAGGAGGCCGAGCGCGTCATGCTCGCCGATCATCCCGCCATCCCGATCTATTTCTGGGTGAGCAAGCACCTCGTCCGACCCGAAGTTCAGGGCTGGGGAGACAATGTGCTTGATTATCATTACTCTCAGCACCTGAGCCTCAGCGGACCCTAGAGCGAATACCGGGTCCGCAACGGAACGGGAATTTGCTGCGATACACCTTGCTGCGGTTGCTGGGAGCGATACCGACGCTGCTGTTGGTCATCGCGCTCGCGTTTTTCATGGTGCATGCCGCGCCGGGCGGCCCGTTTGACGAAGAGCGTGCGCTGCCTCCGGAGATCGAGGCCAATATCGCCGCGGCGTACCATCTCGACGAACCACTGCCGATGCAGTTTCTGCGCTACATTGGCGGTCTCGTGCGCGGCGACCTTGGTCCGTCCTACCGCTATGTCGATTACACCGTCGCCGAATTGATCGGCACCGGCTTCCCTTACTCGTTAAAGATCGGGGCGCTGGCGATCGCGCTGGCCCTGGTGTTGGGGATCAGTGCCGGGACGTTCGCCGCGTTGCGCCAGGGAACCCTGTTTGACCGCGCCATCATGGGTTTCTCGATGACGGGCATTTCGATCCCCGTGTTTGTCATCGCACCGCTGCTTGTGTTGCTGTTTGCGGTCAGGCTCAACTGGCTGCCCGCCGGCTGGAGCGGCGCCGCGGGCATGGGCAAGTATGTCCTGCCCGTAATTACGCTCGCGCTGCCGCAGATCGCTTATGTTGCGCGCCTGACGCGCGCTAGCATGATCGACGTCCTCGGGCGCGACTTCATTCGCACCGCCCGGGCCCAGGGTCTTGGCACCTCGACCGTGGTACGCGTGCACGCGCTCAAGCCGGCCATGTTGCCGGTTTTGTCGTACATGGGCCCGGCAATTGCCGCGATCCTGACGGGGTCCGTCGTCGTCGAAGAAGTCTTCGGCATTCCGGGCCTCGGGCAGTTCTTTGTGCGCGGCGCACTGAACCGCGATTACACGCTGGTGCTCGGCATCGTCGTGTTCTATGCGAGTCTGATCATCGCGCTGAACCTGGTTGTTGACATTCTCTACGGTGTCATCGACCCGCGGGTGCGCTACCGATGAGCTTCAGTCGTACGGTCAGGTTCACGGCCTGGACCATCGGGCTCGTCGCGATCATCGCCACGGTCGGGCCGTGGCTGAGTCCGCACGAGTACGCGACGACGTACTTCGATCGCCTGCTGCAGTCGCCGACGTTCGGCAATCTGCACATCTTTGGGACCGACGAGCTCGGTCGCGACCTGTTCGTGCGCACGATGATGGGCATTCGCATCACGCTTGTGGTTGCGATCGTCGCGAGTTTCGTCAGCCTCGTGATTGGCGTGGCCTACGGAGCGATTGCGGGCTACGTGGGCGGTCGAGTTGACGCTGTCATGATGCGCTTCGTCGACACCCTGTACGCGCTGCCGTTCATCTTCTTCGTAATCCTGCTCATGGTCGCGTTCGAGCGGAATTTCTTCCTGATCTTCGTTGCGATCGGCGCGATCAACTGGCTCGACATGGCGCGCATCGTGCGCGGCCAGACGCTCAGCCTGCGCGAGCGCGAGTTCGTCGAAGCTGCCCGCCTGACGGGCGTCAGCACGGCACGCATCATCCTGCGCCATATTGCGCCCAATCTCGTCGGCATCGTCACCGTGTACGTCACGCTCACCATTCCGCAGGCGATTCTCGTCGAGTCGTTCCTGAGCTTCCTCGGGCTCGGGGTGCAGGAGCCGCAGACCTCCCTTGGTTCCCTCGTCAACGCGGGCGTCGGCCAGATGGAGGTTGCGGCGTGGTTGCTGCTGATTCCCGCGACGCTGCTTGCTGCGATCCTCCTGTGTTTCAACTTCCTTGGCGACGGCTTGCGTGACCACTTCGATGCGAGGCAGTCGTCGTGAGCCTGCTCGACGTCACGGGCCTTACGATTCGCTACGGCGACGAGACCGTCGTGGACGGTGTCGATCTCTACATCGAGCGCGGCGAGTCCGTCGGGCTGGTCGGCGAATCGGGCTCCGGCAAATCGCAGTCTGCGCTGGCAATTCTCGGTTTGCTGCCGCGCAGTGCGCGGGTCAGTGGCAGCATCGAGTTCGATGGCCGCCAGCTGCTTGGCGCCAGCGAAGCGGAACTGGATACGCTGCGCGCGCGCCGCATCGGCATCGTATTCCAGGACCCGATGCAGGCGCTCAACCCGTATCTCCGAATCGGCCGGCAATTGCGCCAGGTGTTGCTGCGGCACGAACTTGCCGATGCGCAAAATGCGGATGCAGTGGTCGTCGACATGCTTTCGCGTGTCGGTCTGCCCGACCCCGAGCGCCAGTTTCGTGCGTATCCCCATCAATTGTCGGGCGGCATGCGGCAGCGTGTCATGATCGCGTCCGCGCTGATTGCCAAGCCCGACCTGCTGATTGCGGACGAGCCGACCACGGCGTTGGATGTCACCGTGCAGGCGCAGATCCTGGACCTGCTCGAGGATATTCGTGATGACACGGCGCTCCTGCTGATCACGCACGATCTTGGCGTCGTTGCAGGCCACTGCGAACACATGATCGTGCTCGAGAAAGGGCGCGTCGTCGATGTAGGCCCCACGACCTCGTTGTTCGCATCGCCCGGACACAAACACACCCGCACGCTGCTCGCAGCGGCGCCGCGCGTCGATCGCGGCGAACCGCCGGCGCCGGTTGCAACGAACACGGTGTTGAGTGTCAGTGACGCAGTTGTCGATTACGGTGACTTGCGTGCCGTCACGTCGGCGAGCTTCGCGGTGCGCGACGGCGAGACCGTTGCTGTCGTCGGCGAATCAGGTTCCGGCAAGTCCAGCCTGGTGCGCGCGATGCTCGGACTGGTCCCGCTGGCGAAAGGCCGCGTTGTCTACGCGGGCGAGGCGCTTGCTGCCGATGTGCGCGGTCGTGCGCGGGCGCAGCGTCGGGAGCTGCAGCTCGTCTACCAGGATCCTGTGAGCGCGCTGAATCCACAGATGCGGGTGCAGGCGATCGTCGAAGAACCGCTGATCGTGCACGAACCGCAACTGAACCAGGGGGAGCGGCGGGCGCGAGTTACCGCGGGTCTTGAGCGGGTCGGCCTGGCTGAGAAACACCTGCGCCGCTTCCCGCATGAACTGTCGGGCGGCCAGGCGCAACGCGTGGCGATTGCGCGGGCGCTCATTCTCGAGCCACGCGTGCTCATTTGTGATGAGGCGGTCGCGGCACTGGATGGTTCAGTGCGCGAACAGGTGCTTGAATTGTTGCGCGAGGTACAGCGCGACACGGGCCTGTCGATCATCTTCATTTCCCACGATCTCGCCGTTGTGCGCGCCATCAGTCACCGCGTGCTGGTCATGTATATGGGGCGCCTGGTGGAAATGGCGGACAGTGCCGCTGTTTTCGCGGAGCCACAGCACCCGTATACGCGAGCCCTGATTGACTCGGTGCCCGTACCGGACCCGGTCGCGCGCACGCACCGCGCGCCGCTGCGCGGTGAGGTGTCGTCATTGTTGCATCCGCCTCCAGGCTGCGTCTTCCATCCGCGCTGTCCAAAGGCCAGCGCGGTGTGCAGCAACAAGGAACCGGGCTTGCAGGACCGGCAAGGTACGCGCGTCGCCTGCCACCATCCGGGCTAGAACAGCCGGACTAGAACAGCCCCGGCGGAATCGCCATCGGCGCGCCGTTGATCGTCATCAGCCCTTTGCGCATTTCGGCCTGCATGACGTACGCATCCCCCTTACGCACCAGGTAACCGGCGCCAATTGCCATCGCGATCTGCTGGTTGCCGGCGCCGAACATCTCGACGAGATCAACCGGGATCGAGACATCGATCCTGGCCTCTGCGCCGAGTAGCAGCGAAGTCCACTCGAACGTGTCGACATTCTCCTCGGCAACCGCGAAGTGCATGGACGACACAATCTCGCCCTGTGGCAGGCCCATCCGAATGCGGTCGGCACCGAATTCGAAACCCCGGGCAAACAAACGTTTGAGATCGTCTTCGGCGGCGTCATACAGGTTCGTCGGATCTGCTCCGTCCGCGCTGTTTTCGGCGATGCGCTGCAGCGCAGCGAGGGCTGCGGCGTCCGCGCCCCGAATCTCGAAGTTCATATCGAACGTGAGATCGCCGAGGGGCGACAGGCCAACTGTCTCGGAACTCACCGACGCCGTGCCGTCGATGCGGTCGCCGTCCAGTTCCGAACTGGCTACAAGCAGTACGTCCTTGAGCCCGTGCCCTGGTTCACCTACGGCGAGGCCATCCAGGCTGAGGCGTACGTCGCCGATGTTGATGCCGTACCGGGTGGGCTGCTGGCGTCCGGAGAACCTCAGTTCGGCCAGCATCGCACGATCACGCCCAGCCTTGAGATCCAGCTTGCCGAGGTCGCCCTTGTAGGTGATCTCGCCGGTCTTCGGATTGGTCGTCACGTCGATTTTTGCGCCACCCCAGCTCACCTCAGCGTCATCGACGCCATGGGTGCCGGCCTCCAGAACGAAATGCGACTCGAGCTCGCCGCCCAGCGCTATTTCGCTGTGAATGGTGCCTGGCAGGTCGATGACATCCCCGTCCGGCAACTCAACCTGCAGCGTTGACACCGCACTCCCGAGACCCGGGACCAGCGAGCCCGCATCGCGCGACATCGAGGAGACCGGGATCAGGCCATGGTCGAGCCGCGTATTGATAATCAGGACCGGCAGTTCGTCAGCGCTCATCGGGCCCGCGAACTGCCGCAACATGCCGAGGGTCTCGCCATCGCGCAGCTCGATGCGATGTTGCCCCTCGGAGGAGAACCAGCCGCGCTCGTAGTGCGCGGCGGTAATTTGGACCTCGCCACTACCCGCCGCCGCCCACGAGACGTTTTCGTCAACGGTGCGCTCGGCGATACGACCGACAATCGCCGGCGAAACCAGCACGATTGCGGCCAGCAAAACCAGCACGAAAACGATACTCTTCTTCACGGTGAATCCCCTGCAGGTGGCGCCAATCCGGGCCGATGCTAGCACGCAGAAACGCGACGACCGTGTTGCAATGCTAGAAATCAGCGCCGAGTGTTACTACCATAGCGGCCTCACATGAAGTCCGACCTCGGGTCTGGCTCGTAAAACCCTGAAAAATCAAGTGATTACGAATATGAAGATCGTCGCCAGCGCTACGATGCTGCTCCTCGCGGCCCTGACTATTGCGCAACCCGCTCTCGCCGAGGGCGATGTCGCCGCCGGCAAGGAGCTCGCGTACACCTGCCTCGGATGCCACGGCATTGAGGGTTATCGCAACGCTTACCCGTCCTATCGCGTGCCGAAGCTTGGCGGCCAAAAGGCCGGCTACATCGAGATCGCGTTGCAGGGTTACCGCGACGGTATGCGCCAGCACCCGACCATGGTGGCCCAGGCCCAGAGCATGAGCGACCAGGAAATCGCTGACGTAGCGGCGTACCTGGCCACGCTCAGCGCGGAGACGGTGGCTGCCGGCGGGACAGAGGGCGCTTCGTTTGACAAGGCGGCGACCTGCGCCGCTTGCCATGGGGCGAACGGCATCAGCATGAATGCGGCGTGGCCGACGCTGGCCGGCCAGCACGAGGACTACCTCCTGAATTCGCTGCGGCAGTACCGCGATGGCACCCGCAAGGATCCGGTTATGACGGCCCAGGCGGCGCTGCTTGCCGAAGAGGACCTGAAGGTGCTTGCCAAGTACTTTGCGAGCCTCGAGGGTCTCGAGACCACCAAGCCTGAGTAGGCGCGCCGACATCACCGTACTCAACGATGGCATCGTCGCCATCGATACCGAGTACGTGCGTCCGCTGCAGGACGCCAGCCACCTGGTTGTCGAGAACGACCGCGCGGCCTTCGTCGACACCGGCACCAACGACAGCGTGCCCCTGTTGCTCGACGCTCTCGAGCAACAGGGTCTCGAACCTGCCGCTGTCGACTTCGTTTTCCTGACCCACATTCATCTTGACCATGCCGGCGGTGCCGGGCTGCTGATGCAGCACCTGCCGAACGCGGCCTGTATCGTGCACCCGCGCGGCGCGCCCCACATGGTCGACCCGACGCGGCTTATTGCCGGTACGATCGGTGTGTACGGCGAAAAGCGCACGCGCGAGATGTACGGCGACATCGTGCCGATCGAGGCCGGACGCGTGGTCGTGGCCGACGACGAGCAATGGTTCGAGCTAAACGGCCGCCGCCTGCAAACGCTGCATACGGAAGGGCACGCGCGGCATCACTACGTCCTGCATGATCCGGCATCCGGCGGCGTCTTCACCGGCGATAGCTTTGGCATCTCGTACCGCGAGCTCGATACCCTCAATGGCGAGTTCATATTTCCGACCACGACGCCCGCCAGCTTCGATCCGGATGCCGCGCATGCGGCGGTCGATCGCATCATGGCGCTGCAGCCGCGCTACCTGTACCTGACGCACTACAGCCGCATCACGGAGCTCGAGAAGCATGCCGCGCAAATGCATGCCGATCTCGATGCGTATGTCGAGATCGCGCTGCGCTACCAGAACGAACCGGATCGTGACGCGCGGATCCAGGACGGCCTCGACGCGTACCTGTCGTCGCGTCTCATCGAACACGGCTTCAAGGGCGATCGCGATGCGCTATGGTCGATACTGAACATCGATATCGTGCTCAACGCACAAGGCCTCGTTGCATGGCTGCAGCGACTGGAGAAACACGGTGGATAAATTTCGCGCTTTTCGCATCGACGAACGGGATGGCAGCATCGCCGCCGGCTTCCGGGAACTTACGCTCGATGACCTGAGCGACGGCAACGTCGTCGTGCGCGTAACGCACTCGACGATCAACTACAAGGATGCCCTGGCCGCTACCGGCAAGGGGCGCATCCTGCGCCGTTATCCGCTCAACGGCGGTATCGACCTCGCCGGCGTCGTCGTCAGCTCGGAGGACACGGAGTTCGAGCCTGGCACCGAGGTGCTCATGAACGGCTGCGGCCTGAGTGAAACGGTTGATGGCGGCTACTCGGAGTATGCGCGGGTCGACAGCGCCGGCCTCGTTGCCTTGCCCGAGGGCATGAACTGCGCCGAGGCGATGCAGATCGGCACGGCGGGTTATACGGCTGGCCTGGCCGTGCACCGCATGGAACAGAACGGGCAGACGCCGGAGCTTGGTGCGGTCGTTGTGACCGGTGCGACCGGCGGCGTCGGTAGTATCGCCGTAGACATGCTGGCCGGCCGCGGTTACGACGTCGTCGCCGTCACGGGCAAGGCAAGCGAGGAAGAGTACCTGCGCAGCATCGGCGCGAGTCGTATCCTGCTGCGCGATGAGATTGATTTCGGCAAGCGGCCGCTCGAGAAATCAGAGTGGGCCGGCGCCATCGATAACCTTGGTGGCGACTACCTGACCTGGCTGACGCGGACGGTCGCCTACGGTGGCAATATCGCGAGCATCGGTCTCGCCGCGAGCCACGAGCTGAACACGACGGTCATGCCGTTCATCCTGCGGGCCGTCTGCCTGCTCGGCATCAATTCAGTGGACACGCCGCGCGACCTGCGCCGTGCTGTCTGGCGCCGCATCGGCGGCGACCTCAAGCCACAACACCTCGACACGATCGGGCATCGCACGATTTCCTTCGACGATCTGCCGGCGGCTTTCCAGGACTACATTGACGGGACAGTCACGGGCCGTACTGTCGTTGAAATCAGCTGAACGTCGGATCGGACAGAATCGCGACGATACCCAGCAGGTTCAGCGCCCAGATGGCGCCGCCCAGCAACATCCACACCCAGTTCGCCGCGGTGAAGCGCGCATTGGATGTGCCGCCAATGTCGTTGCTCGCTGCATTGGCCGCTTTCTGCGCGGGCAGGAGCAGGAATGTGCCGAGGAAGATGGCCATGAACGGTACCGTCAGCGCGAACAGTGAATAGTCATCCATGGGTATCAGGTGATCGATGAGATTGCCGAGAAACGTCACCAGCACGAACACGGTTGCGAGGGCCATCGGCCGCCATTTGAAATCACTGCCGGTTTGCTTGAGCCTGTCGTTAATGTCGCCGAACAGTGAGTGCGTGAAGAAGATGAAGAAGAAGCCGCGTGGGGCCGGCCAGATGGCGCTGTTGTCGCGCTCCTGGACCTGTCGCCAGTTCCTGTAAAACCAGTAGACGAAGTACAGCGTGAAGGTCAGTATCGACAGCAGTACGAACTTCAGCGGCGATACGACGTAATAGGATGACTCTTCGCCAGTTGCCGGCGCCGTAACATCGGCCTCCGGCGGCGCGTAGATCGATTCGTTCACTCTGGACTCCCTCTTGCTATTCGTTGTTCCCGGGTTCTTATACTATGCGACGGAAATCGCGTTGCAAACATTACGGGATTCCCTATTGCATCTCGACACTACGCACAATATAGCGACACCAGAAGGCGTCGAACTCAGGCTGCCGATAGCGGGGCTGGGCTCACGCGCGCTGGCCTGGCTGATCGATGCGATTATCAAGACGGTTGCGCTTATGGTTGGAGCCACCATTTTTGCGCTGCTCGGCGACACGGGCGATGCGCTCTACCTGCTCGGCTTTTTTGTTCTCGTCTGGTTCTACAACGTGTTGTTCGAGGTATTCAATCATGGCACGACGCCCGGCAAGGCTATAGTTGGGCTGCGGGTGATGAACGCCAACGGGACGCCCGTCGGATGGAGTGGCTCGATCATCAGGAACCTCGTGCGCGTCGTCGATACGTTGCCGGGCTGCTATGCCTTCGGTTGTGTCAGCGTCTTGCTCAGCAGGAATTTCCAGCGGCTTGGCGATCTCGCGGCAAACACGATTGTCGTGTATGCCGAGGATGATGCGACCCCGGGCATGCGCCGCGATGTCGACCCACTGCCTGTGCGGATTCCGCTGACGCTCGAAGAGCAACAGGCGATCGTTAGTTTCGGCGAGCGCGCCCGGCGGCTGAACCGAGACCGCGCAGAGGAGCTTGCGGAGCTGCTGTTGCCGGTACTTGGTGAGACGGACGCCGAGCGCCTTGGCAGGCATGCAGCCTGGTTGGCGGGGGCGGCGCGCGAGCAATGAAGCAGGAAGTTTTCGAGCGCCGGTATGCGGATGACTGGGACGAGTTCCAGCGATGGACCGAAGCGCTGAGCGCCAAGCGGCCGCGCGCGATGAGTCTCGAGGAGCGCAGCCAGACCGGGCGCGAGTTCGCGCGTCGTTACCGGCAGGTTTGCCATCATCTCGCGCTGGCGCGTGCCCGACGTTACAGCCTGGGATTGCAGCAACGACTGAACGGCCTGGCGCTCGACGGGCATCGTCACCTGTACCGCGCACGTACACCGGTCTTCACGGCCATGCTGACGTTCGTCGCGCGCGGCTTTCCACGGGCTGTGCGGCGCTACTGGCGCTACATGATGGTGTCGCTCGGCCTGTTTGCGCTGCCGATGTTCGGCATGGCGATTGCGCTGTCGATGGAGCCCGAGCTCGTGTACTCGCTGATTGACCCGGCCAGCATTTCCAGCATGGAACAGATGTATGACCCCGATGCGCGCGTCCTCGGCCGGGAACGCGAGTCCGACGGCGACTTCGCAATGTTCGGTTTCTATATCGCCAACAATATCGGCATTGGTTTTCGCACCTTTGCCGGCGGCCTGCTGTTTGGCCTCGGGACGATGTTCTTCCTTGGCTTCAACGGCTTGTACATTGGCGCGGTCGCAACCCACCTTACGCTGGTGGGGTTCACGTCGACCTTCTGGCCGTTCGTGTCCGGGCACAGCGCCTTCGAACTGACGGCAATCGTCATCTTCGGCGCCGCGGGGCTCATGCTCGGTTTCGCAGCGCTCGCGCCCGGGCGCAAGAAGCGCTGGCACGCGATCGCGGACCGCGCACGCGATGCCTTACCGCTCGTTTACGGCGGCACCGGCATGCTCGTACTGGCCGCTTTCGTCGAGGCATTCTGGTCGTCGACCACGTGGCCGCCGCTGATCACCAAGTACATCGTTGGTGCGGCGCTCTGGGCGCTGACCCTCATTTATCTCGCTTTCATGGGCCGCAATGAACCTTGAGTCGGTAACAGCAGAGTTGCGACCGCGCGGCGCCTGGGAGGCAGCCGATCTCGGCGCGCGCATGGTGCGGCGCGACGCCGGCGTGATTTACAAGACGTGGTTCAGCGTCACGCTGCCGCTATTGCTCCTTGCCGCGCTCGGCGTCATGTATCTCCCTTACCCGGGTCTCGTCATGCTGCTGTACTGGTGGTGCGAACCGCTTGTTGACGGCCCCATCCTGCACATTATTTCGCGGCGCCTGTTCGGCGATGCAACCGACGCACGCACGGCGGTTCGGCAAGTGCCGACGCTGGCCCGCCGCAACTGGATCTTCCTGCTTACGCCGTGGCGGCTACACTTTGCGCGCTCACTTGCCATTCCGGTCACGCAACTCGAAGGCCTGAGTGGCACGCGTCGCCGCGAGCGCGCGAAGGTTCTCAATCGCGTTACGATGAATCACGGCATCGGCCTCACGACGGCCTACCAGCACCTCGCGCTGTCGTTGTACCTCGGCGTCATTCTTGTTGGCTTCATGCTGATCCCGGCGGGCTACGAAGCGACACTCGGGATGGACTGGCTGGCTACGTTCTTCGACGCCCAGCCCGGCGACAAGGGCGCGCGCCTCGCAGGACTGCTGACGTTCTATATTGCGCAGAGCGCCCTGCATCCGTGGTTCGTCGGTTGTGGTTTCGGGCTGTATATCGATTGTCGCACCAAGCTCGAAGCCTGGGACATCGAGGTTGCGTTCCGGCGCATGCTGCAGCGACGCCACGGCAGGCCCGGAGCGATCGCCGCCATCCTCGTCTGCGCGCTGCTTGGTTGGAGCGAATCGGGTCGGGCGGAGGCGCAGGACATCGAGCCGTTCTGGGACAGGGCGGCGATCGAGGCGGCGCGCGCCAGCGTCTACGCCGATGAAAGACTGCAGCAATACGAGACCGTCGAAGAATGGCAACGGATCGATGCCGACGATGAGCCCGGGCAACCTGATGCAAATGCGGAAACATGGTTGCGCGGCCTCGGGCGCATTGCGGGCCTCATTACCGAATTCGGCCTGTGGCTCGGCGTGGCGTTCATTCTGATCCTGTTGTTCGCAACGCGCGCAAGCTGGTTGCCTTACCTGCGCCATACGCCCATGGAGCGGCGCGCGCCACGCCGAGTCATTCTCGATTCCGGCGAGATCACTGCCGACCAGTTGCCGAACGATATTCCCGCTGCGGTGCGTACGTTGTGGGCCGATGGTCAGCGTCGCGAAGCCCTGAGCCTCCTGTACCGTGGCAGTGTCTTTCTTGCCGTTGACCGGCTTGGCGTGCGCGTACCGCGCAGCGCCACCGAGGGAGAATGTGTCGAGGCGTTTAGCGTGCAGCTCGGCACGCCGCTGGTCGACTATTTCAGGAACGTCGTCGCGGCCTGGGTGTGGTGTGCCTATGCCGGGCGGGCACCGACGGACGATGTCGTGGAACGCTTGTGCAACGACTGGCGCAAGTTCTACGAGGTTCCTGCATGAGGCCGCTGACAGCAGGCTTGCTCACGGTGGCCGCCGCCGCGTTGTTCGCCGGCTGGTTCTTCTCCGCCCACGACAGGGTCGAGCGCGAACAATACGTGGGCTTTCGCGGCGAGGCTTACCGCAACCCCTATTTTGCGGCCGAGCTGCTGGTGCAGGAGCTTGGCCACGAGGCCGACTCGCGTGCCGCACTCGAACCTGCCGACTGGTTGCCACCGGTATCCGACACGATCGTCATGGAGGTAACACGCGACTTCCTGAGCGGCGGTGAATTCGGGCTGCTGTGGAACTGGGTTGCGGGGGGCGGCCACCTGGTTCTCCTGGGGCCGCAATACGCAGTAGAGGACGATGAAGAACCGCTGGCAGTTCTTGGTCTGAGGTTCGCCGCGTCGAGCGGATACCAGGCATGGGTAGACTGCGAACCCGATCCAGAAGATGGTTGCACATACCCCGCCCACCTCAACCAGATTGTGGTTGATAACGAGCTCGGCGACCTCGAAGTCTTGCGGGCAGATGGCGATATCATTGCAGCGCGCACCACCTGGGAAAGCGGTTATATCACGGTGATCGAAAGCGCCGGCTTGTTTGCCAATGATCGGCTCGAAACCGGAAGCGCGGCCACCCTGTTCGCCGATCTCGTGGTCGGCGACATTGAGCCGGGCAAGGTGTGGCTCGTCTTCGATACCGCATTCACGCCGCTATGGAAGCTGATCTGGGCGGCGGTGCCGTACCTCGTTATCGGTCTCGCGCTGCTGTTGCTTGCGTGGCTGTGGCGCGCGCTACCGGCGTTCGGACCGCGGATCGTTGCGGAGACGGTCGAGCGACGCTCCATCATCGAACACATCCACGCCAGTGGCAGGTTTGCGTGGCGGTACGAGGGCTCCGACGGCCTCGCCGAGAGCGCCGTGCGTGCGTTGATTCGTGACGCCGCCGCCGTACATCCCAGGCTGGCGGGAATGAGTCCGCAGCAACAGGCGCAGGCAATTGCCCGGATTACCGGACAGGCGCCGCGCTTCGTGCTCGAGGTCATTTCGGGCGAGTTTGAAAACCGACCCCGCGACTTCACGCGGCATGTCAGGAAACTACAAGCAGTAAGGAAAGAGCTATGAGTGATGCGGCCGACCAGGTAGCGCAAATCAACGCCAAACTTGGCCAACTAAGGGCCGAGATAGAGAAGGCCTTCGTTGGCCAGGGGCCGATCGTGGAGGAACTCCTGATCGCATTGCTGGCCGGCGGCCACGTGTTGCTGGAAGGCGTGCCGGGACTCGGCAAGACGCTGCTGGTCAAGGCGATGGCGTCGGCAACGGGCGGCGCATTCGCGCGGATCCAGTTTACGCCCGACCTGATGCCGAGCGACGTGACGGGCCACGCGATGTTCGATGCGCGGGAAGGCACGTTCCGCGTGCGCAAGGGGCCCGTGTTCACGAACCTGCTGTTGGCCGACGAAATCAACCGTGCGCCCGCGAAGACCCAGGCGGCCTTGCTGGAAGTGATGCAGGAGTCGCAGGTGACGATCGAGGGCAAGGCGATGCCGGTGCCCTTGCCGTTCATGACGGTCGCGACGCAGAACCCGGTTGAGTACGAAGGCACCTATCCATTGCCCGAGGCGCAGCTCGATCGTTTCCTGCTCAAGGTGCTGATCGACTACCCGCAAAAAGAGGACGAGCAGCGCATCGTCGAGGTGGTAACGGGCGGACTGATCGGCGACGGGCTCAACGTCGATGCGGTCACCGAGATCATGACAACCGACGAAGTGCGCCATGCGCAACAGGTTGCGGCTTCGGCACATGTCGACGCCGCCGTCATGGACTACGCGGTTCGCGTTACGCGCGAGACACGCGAGTCATCGGGAATCCGGCTCGGTGCAGGGCCGCGCGGCGCCATTGCGCTGGTGCGCGCGGCCCGCGCCGCGGCACTGGTCGCGGGCAGGGATTTCGTCACGCCGGACGATATCCGGCGTGTTGCCGTGCCGGCGCTGCGTCATCGCATCGCGCTCGCGCCCGAGCTGGAAATCGAAGCCTATCGTCCGGACGACATCCTGCAGGACGTGCTCGAACACGTGAGCGCGCCAAGGCAGTGATTCCGGGGCGGCCACTTCTCTTGTTGTTGGCGGGTGTCGCCATCGTCGGCGCGCTCGTTGGTGTGCTCGGCTGGCCGACGCAGGTGTGGTTCGGTGTCTTGCTGGTACTGGCTGCGCTGGCAGCAGCGGATGCGTTCATGGCGTCGCGCGTGCCGGCGCCGGAGTGCGAGCGAACATTGCCACACTCCATGTCGCTGTCAGACTGGACCGGGGTGCGGCTCGCGATCCGCAATACGGTGTCGCGCCGAGCGCTCAATCTGCAGATCTTCGATCACCATCCCCAGAGCTTCGCGGTCGAAGGACAGCCCTGCGACGCGGTTGCCGGGCCGGATCGATTTGTCGACCTGGAGTACCGCGTGCGGCCGACGCAGCGTGGCCAGTTCGAGTTTGCGGGAATCGAGATGCGGGTCGAGTCGCCGCTGCGCCTGTGGTGGTTGCGGCGCTGGGTGGCCGCGGCGGAGAAGGTCCGCGTTTATCCGAACTACTCGACGATCTCAAAGCTGCTCGCGTTCGAGGTGGACAACCGCCTGCGCAGCGCCGGCGTGCGCCTGAGTCGGCGGCGCGGCCAGGGCATCGAGTTCAACCAGCTGCGCGATTATCGCGAGGGCGACAGTCTGCGCTCGATCGACTGGAAGGCCACGTCGCGGCGCTCGCGGCTGATCGCGCGTGAGTACCAGGATGAGCGCGACCAGCAGGTCGTATTCCTGCTGGATACCGGTCGCCGCATGCTCGCTCGCGATGCTGAATTGAGCCACTTCGATCATGCGCTGAATGCGATGCTGCTGCTGAGTTTCGTGGCGCTGCGCCAGGGCGATGGCGTTGGGGTGATGACGGCGGGACCGCAGCGTTCCTGGCTGGCACCGCGCAAAGGGCTGGCGACAATCAACGATATTCTCAATCACGTGTACAGCATCAACCCGCAGCCGGTCGAGATCGATTACGTCGCGGCGGCGACCGAGCTGGCCGTGCGGCAGCGCCGCCGTGCGCTCGTCGTGATCCTCAGCAATGTTCGCGAGGAAGATTCTGAAGACCTCCATGCGGCCACACGATTACTGCGCCGTCGTCACCTCGTCATGCTGGCGAGTCTGCGCGAAAACGTGCTCGACGAGGTCTTGTCGAAGCCGGTTGCTTCATTCGATGATGCCCTGACTTTTGCGGCCACCAGCCAATACCTCGAGGCTCGGCGTGAGTCGCAGAACCTGCTCGGCGCGCGCGGTGTGTATGTCGAGGACTGCCTGTGCGAGCAGTTGCCGGCGGCCATTACCAACCGTTATCTCGCGATCAAGCGCGCCGGAGCGCTGTAGTGATGGACGTGCGGCAAACGGCGAAGTTCGATGCCCTGCTCGACGAACTCGAGCGCTGGAATCGCAGGGTCAACCTGACCGCGGTTCGCGATCGCGCGGAGATGCAGACCCTGCACATCGAGGACAGCCTGGCCGCGCGGCCGCTGCTGCAGGGACGGACGATCCTCGACGTTGGCTGCGGACCGGGGTTCCCCGGGCTGCCGCTCGCAATCGCCGAGCCCGCGCGCGAATTTGTGCTGCTTGACAGCAATAACAAGAAGATTCGCTTTGTCGAGCATGCCGCGCGGTTGCTGGGGCTCGACAACGTAACGGCCGTCAAGGCGCGTGGCGAGGACTATGCACCCGGCCACCGCTTTGATACCGTGATTGCCCGGGCGCTGGCCTCGTTGCCAAAGCTCGTGGAAATTGCCGGCCACCACGTGGGAGAGGACGGGGTGTTCGTGGCGCTGAAGGGGCGCTACCCGGCAGAAGAAATACAAGAACTACCGGCTCCGTGGAGCCATGACGTGATGGAACTCGATGTGCCGGGCCTGGAGAAAGGCTCGCGGCACGCTGTGCTGTTGCGACAGGCAGGAAAATGACACGAATCATTGCAGTAGCAAACCAGAAAGGCGGGGTGGGCAAGACCACCACCTGCGTCAACCTGGCGGCGTCGCTGGCGGCGACGCAGCGGCGCGTGCTGCTGGTCGACATGGATCCGCAGGGCAACGCGACCATGGGTTGCGGCATCAACAAGATGGAGCTCGAAAACTCCGCTTGCGATGTGTTGCTCGGTGAAGCGAGCGCGGCGGACACGATCGTGTCAGCGCCCGAGGGCGGCTTTGCGGTGCTGCCGGGCAACGAAGACCTGACACTGGCCGAGGTCAAGCTGCTGCAGGAAATCGGTCGCGAGATGAAGCTCAAGAAAGCGCTCGTGCCCGTCGCCGGTCTGTACGACTTCATCCTCATCGACTGCCCGCCGTCGATCAACATGCTGACCGTGAATGCGCTGACTGCGGCAAACGGCGTCCTGATCCCGATGCAGTGCGAGTACTACGCACTCGAAGGCTTGTCGGCGCTGCTCAATACAATCGAGCAGGTGCGCGACTCCGTGAACCCGGAGCTCGATGTGTTCGGCATCCTGCGTACGATGTACGATCCGCGCATCAACCTGTCGAACGAGGTCTCGCTGCAATTGATCGAGCACTTCGATCGCAAGGTGTTCCGTACCTGCGTGCCAAGAAACGTACGACTTGCCGAGGCGCCGAGTTTTGGCAAGCCCGTATTGCTGCATGATCGTGCGTCGCGGGGCGCGATCGCATACCTGGCGCTGGCGGGCGAAATCCTGCGTCGTGAAGACGCCCGCATGGCCGAGGCTGTTTAGAGAATGAGCCCAAAAAAGAGACTAGGCCGGGGCCTTGATGCCCTCCTGAGCAAACCCGTTGCCGAGACGGCCGCTGTTACCGGCGAGGCGCCGGCCGAAGCCGTTGCCGACGGCGATGCGTTGCGCGAAGTACCGGTCGACCTGCTGCAGCGTGGTCAGTACCAGCCGCGCGTGGACATGCGCCAGGACACGCTCGAGGAGCTTGCGGCGTCAATCAAGGCGCAGGGCGTCGTGCAGCCGATCGTGGTGCGGCCGATTGCCAGCAGGGGCGAGCAGCGCTATGAAATCATTGCCGGCGAGCGCCGCTGGCGAGCGGCCCAGATTGCCGGGCTCGGCGAAGTCCCTGCAGTGGTGCGCGAAATCCCTGACGAAGCCGCCATTGCGATGGCGCTCATCGAAAACATCCAGCGCGAAAACCTGAACCCGCTCGAGGAATCACGCGCGCTGGACAGGTTGATTCGCGAATTCGACCTGACGCATGCCGAAGCCGCTCAGGCGGTTGGTCGTTCACGCGCCTCGGTCAGCAATCTGCTGCGTCTGCAGGACCTTGCCGAAAAGGTGAAGCCGCTCCTGGAGGATCGTCGGCTCGAGATGGGTCACGCACGCGCGTTGCTTGGCATCCAGAACCCGACGCAGCAGCTCGACGCGGCGCGCCAGGTGGTCAGGAAAGGCATGTCCGTTCGTGAAACTGAGCGGCTCGTCAAGAAGATGCTCGATGGCGGTGGCAAGAAGCCCGCGCAGAAAGCTGCCTCCAAGGATGCCGATATTCGCCGGCTCGAGATCGAGGTGTCGGAAAAGCTCGGCGCCAGGGTGGACCTGCAGCACTCCGGCAAAGGCGCCGGCAAGCTGGTCATCAGCTACAACAGCCTCGACGAACTCGACGGCATCCTGAAACACATCAAATAGTCGGGGACGGGTACATGTGTACCCGTCCCCGGTTTAGGCGGCGTTGTCTTCTGCTTCGGCCCTGGCCCTGGCGGAGTAGACGCGACGGATGATGTTGGGCAGGACGGCTTCCGAGATCAGGAAGCCCTGCATCTTGTCGCACTCGATCGTGCGCAGGAACTCGAAGGTTTCCTGGTCCTCGACGCCTTCGGCGCAGACCGACATGCCGAGGTTGTGCGCGAGGCCTGTTACCGCGGCCAACACCGTCATCGAAACCGTGTCTTTCTGTGCCTTCTTCAGCGCCGACGCGTGAATCTTGATTTCGTCGAATGGCAGCTGCTCGAACGTACTCAGTGACGATGCGGCGACGCGGAAGTCGTCGAGGCAGATGCGGAACCCGTGGTTGCGCAGCGATTTGATCGTCGCGAGATGTGGCGCCGACGGGTCCGACAGATCCTGCTCGATGACCTCGAACGAGAAATTCGACGGCTCGAGGCCGGCTTCTCTTACGATATCCCGGTACTTGCCCGCGATTTCGGGTCGATTCAACTGGCTCGATGCGAGGTTGATGCAGGAATTGAGCTGAATGCCCTGGTCGCGCCACGCAACCTGCTGTTTCGCGGCTTCGCGCAGCACGTATTCACTCAACGGGCCCATCAGGTCGAAAGCCTCTGCCTCGGGCAGGAACTCGAGCGGCCCGATCAGGCCGTGTTCGGGGTGGTGCCAGCGGATCAGCGCCTCCGCTTCACGCGTCAGCCACTCGTGGCCGGCATTGCGCTCTACCTTCGGCTGGTAACGCAGCACGAACTGCTGCTCCGCGATGGCGTCTTCGAGCTCCTGGCGCGAGACCTTGAGCATGCGGCGCCGGCAGCGCCGCGCCGAGGCGGCCAGCTTGTCGAAGTCAAAGTCAGCCCCGATCCACTCGATGTTGTCGTAGGCGGCCAGCTTGTCGACCAGTTCGGCCTCCTTGGCGCCGCGCAGCGAAGCGCGGTTACCCGCGACGATGACGCCAAACGGTGCGCGATCCTTTGCCGCCCTGAGCGTCCGGACCGTCTCCGAAACGACATCCTCCTCGGTCAGCACCACGATACGGCGCGACTGGCCGAGCATGAGCTCGCCGAAGGTCGCCGGGCTGGCGAAGAAGCTCAGCGTGAAGCTCATTTCCCGTGCGACATCGTTCAGGGCCCGGTTGGTACGAACAGATTCACTGGCAATCAACAACATAGCGATTGAATTCAGGTTATCGACACCCCATTTATACCGCCGGAAAGCGGACTGAAATGTGTCCTGTGTCGCAATGAGAGAAATTTGCCGAAACCCCATAAAATCCCGGGAAAAATGGGCCGCAAGGCGCTGCAAATCAGGCGGGGATTTGTGTTGCCACGCTCCTGCCTCGCCACTATAATGCGCACGCTATTTACAGGCCTGCCTGGAAAAACCACACCCCAAGCGCCACGCCCCGCCGGCCAGACCGATGGAAGTGGCGTTTTTAGTGCCGGAGGACCCGAGAAATGGATCTCACCATCCCCCGCGTGCTGATGTGGCAAGTGGTCGTCGGGGCGGTCCTGGCCGCTGCTCTCTGGCTTGGTTTCGGAAGCGTGGCTGGCTACTCGACCTTGCTAGGTAGCCTGACCGCAGCCATTCCGAACGCATTTCTGGGTTTGCGGCTCATGGCACCTCGCCGGGATCCCGGTGCGCTCAAACGCGCAGCCTGGATCGGCGAAATGGGAAAACTCGCGTTGACCGTGCTCTTGTTTGTGCTCGTGTTTACGCAGGTTCAGCCGCTCAATGCAGCGGCGCTGTTTGCAGGATTTATCGTCACGCAGCTGGTCGTCTTTTCGGGCTTCCTGATGCGGGGCGACGACACTACGGAAGCGGAAAACACGAATGGCAGCTGAAGGCGGACACGGGCCAGCAAATTCGGCCGAGTACATCACTCACCATCTGCAGAACCTCCAGGTTTGCAAGAGCGAGGCCGGCGAGTGGGTATGGAACCAGTGCGCAGGCAACCTGATGGCAATCAACGTCGACTCGATGTTCTGGTCGCTGCTCCTTGGCCTGACGTTCTGTCTCATGTTCTGGTCGGTCGCGCGCAAGTCGTCGACCGAGAAGCCGACCAAGTTCCAGGCTGCGATCGAAATTGTCGTCGAAATGGTCGACGGCTCGGTCAAAGACACCTTCCATGGCACCAGCCGCCTGATTGCGCCGGTGGCGCTGACCGTGTTCGTCTGGGTCTTCCTGATGAATCTCATGGACCTGGTGCCGGTCGACTGGATTCCGATGCTGGCCGCCGCCATTGGTATCCCTTACATGAAGGTCGTACCGACCACGGACGTCAACGTGACCTTCGGCATGTCGATTGCCGTATTCGTCCTGATCCTTATCTATACGCACAAGGCCAAGGGCCCGACTGCGTTGATCCAGGACCTGATGCTGCACCCGATTGCGCCGTCCTTTAAGACGCCGCTTGGCATCGTCGCGTCCGTGCCGATCATGATGTTCAACCTGATTCTCGAGGTCGTTGCGCTGATCGCCAAGCCGGTCTCACTGAGCCTGCGACTGTTCGGCAACATGTTCGCCGGCGAACTCATCTTTATCCTGATCGCGCTGATCGGCTGGTTCCAGCTGCCGCTGCACTTCGGCTGGGCTGTGTTCCACGTTCTGATCGTCACGTTGCAGGCGTTCATTTTCATGATGCTGACTATCGTGTACCTGAGTCTGGCATCTGAGAAACATTAATTCGTTTTACTTTTAATCCAACAACTGGACTGAAACTCCCCAGGAGAAACTGATGGAAACTGTTATCGCGTTCACGGCTATTGCTGTCGCACTTCTGATTGGCCTTGGCGCCCTTGGCGTAGGCATCGGCATGGGCCTCCTCGGCGGCCGCTTCCTGGAAGGCGCTGCTCGCCAGCCGGAACTCGCCCCGATGCTGCAGACGAAAATGTTCCTCGTCGTTGCACTGCTCGACGCCGTGGCCATGATCGGTGTTGGTATCGCACTGTTCTTCGCCTTCGCTAACCCGTTCATCGGTCAGCTACAGGCAGCTACGGGCGGCTAAGACCCGAATCGGACTCCGTGTGGGAGCGCGCTTGCGCGCGAAGCGAAGCAGCGACCGCGAGGTCGCCGGCAAGCCGCCTCCTACGCTGATTTGTAAATGCTTTAGGAGCATTACGTGGATATCAATGCAACCCTAATTGGCCAGACCATCGCCATGGTCGTGTTCGTCTGGTTCTGCATGAAGTACATCTGGCCGCCGATCCTGAATGCCCTCGAAGAGCGCCAGAAGCAGATCGAAGAAGGTCTCGCTGCTGCCGACAAGAGCCAGGAGGCTCTCGAAGCTGCGCAGGCCGAGGCAGAGACGATCATCGGTGAAGCTCGCCAGCAGGCGACCGGCATCCTCGACCAGGCCCATGCTCGCGCCAACGAAATCGTTGCCGAGGGCAAGGACGCCGGCGTCAAGGAGCGCGAGCGCCAGCTTGCTGCCGCCATGGCCGAGATCGAGCAGGAAACCAACAAGGCACGCGAAGAACTGCGTGGCCAGGTATCGGCTATAGCCATCGCGTCCGCCGAGAAGATTCTGTCTCGCGAAATCGACAGCAAGGCGCACGACGACATCCTGGGCAAACTCGCGCAGGAGATCTAGGTCGTGGCCGATAACAACACAGTCGCACGGCCGTACGCACAAGCTGCGTTCGAGGTTGCGCAGGAAAACGGCGCGCTCGCCGAGCTGTCGGAGTCCTTTGCTGCCGCGCGCGCGTTGCTCGAAGACGGCCAGGTGGCGGAGTTTCTCGCTACGCCGACGCTGTCGGACGATGAGCGGCTGACGTTCCTGCAGGGCCTGTTCGCCGAGGCGGTTGGCAAGGACTCGGTCTTTGCCGGCGGCAGTCAGCACGGTACGAACTTCATCAAGCTGCTGCTCGAGAATGGCCGTGTTGTCGCGTTGCCGGAAATCGCCGGGCAGTTCGAAGCCCTCAAGGCGAAGGTCGAGAATTCAGTCGATGCTGTCATCACGTCGGCGGCGCCGCTCAGCGCAGCGCAGCAGCAGGCGATGGCAGATTCGCTGCGAGCAAAGCTCGGTCGTGAAGTGAACGTCACGACGGAAATTGACGAAAACCTCATCGGTGGTGCCGTGATCCGCGCCGGCGATGTCGTAATTGATGGGTCACTGCGCGCACGCCTCGAAGGGCTTGCGAACGCACTGACCAAGTAAAGAGGAAAAGGAAATGGCACTCAAAGCTTCTGAAATCAGCACGCTGATTAAAGAACGCATCGAGAACTTCGAGGCTTCCGCCGAAGCGCGTGACGTCGGCACCGTAATCGCGGTAACCGACGGTATTGTGCGCATTCACGGCCTGGCCGACGCTCGCTACGGCGAGATGCTGGAGTTCCCGGGTAACACCTTCGGTATGGCCCTCAACCTCGAGCAGGACTCGGTTGGTGCGGTTGTCCTCGGTGACTACAAGCACATCTCGGAAGGCGACACCGTCAAGACGACGGGCCGCATCCTCGAGGTGCCGATCGGTGACGCCCTGCTGGGTCGCGTGGTCGATGCACTCGGTAACCCGATCGACGGCAAAGGTCCGATCGAGACCGACCTGTCCTCACCAATTGAAAAGGTTGCGCCGGGCGTAATTGAACGCCAGTCGGTGGACCAGCCGGTACAGACGGGCCTGAAGTCGATTGACTCGATGGTGCCGATCGGCCGCGGCCAGCGTGAGCTGATCATTGGTGACCGCCAGACCGGCAAGACTGCCGTTGCTGTCGACACCATCATCAACCAGCGCGGCACGGGCATCAAATGCATCTACGTCGCCATCGGCCAGAAAGCTTCGTCGATCGCCGGCGTTGTGCGCAAGCTCGAAGAAGAAGGCGCCATGGATCACACGATCGTCGTGGCCGCCGCCGCTGCCGACAGCCCCGCGATGCAGTACATCGCACCGTACTCGGGCGCGTCGATGGGCGAGTACTTCCTCGACAAGGGTGAAGACGCACTGATCATCTTCGACGACCTTACCAAGCAGGCATGGGCCTACCGCCAGGTATCGCTGCTGCTGCGTCGTCCGCCGGGCCGTGAAGCCTACCCGGGTGACGTCTTTTACCTGCACTCGCGTCTGCTCGAGCGCGCCTCGCGCGTTAACGCCGAGCACGTCGAGAACGTGTCGGGTGGCAAGGTCAAAGGCAAGACGGGCTCGCTGACGGCACTGCCGATCATTGAGACGCAGGCTGGTGACGTATCGGCATTCGTACCGACGAACGTAATTTCGATTACGGACGGCCAGATCTTCCTCGAGACCGACCTCTTCAACGCAGGTATCCGCCCGGCCATCAACGCCGGCCTGTCGGTATCGCGTGTAGGTGGTGCGGCCCAGACCAAGATCATCAAGAAGCTCGGCGGCGGTGTCCGCCTCGCACTGGCTCAGTACCGTGAGCTGGCTGCCTTCGCGCAGTTTGCTTCGGACCTCGACGCCGCAACGCGCGCCCAGCTGGAGCGTGGTGAGCGTGTTACCGAGCTCATGAAGCAGAAGCAGTACTCGCCGCTGTCGGTTGCCGAAATGGCGCTGTCGCTGTACGCGGTCAACGAGGGCTACCTCGACAAGGTTCCGGCCGACAAGGTCGTTGCCTTCGAAGAGGCGCTGCATGACTTCGCACGTGCCAACAACCAGTCGGACCTCGACGCGATCAACGAGTCGGGCGACTACAACGACGACGTCGCAGCGAGCCTCAAGGGCATTTGCGACGGCTTCGCTGAGAAAGGCGCGTATTAACCACCCTGTAGGAGGGCGCTTGCGCGCGACTAGTCGCCGGCAAGCCGCCTCCCACAGCGAATAGAGAAACTTATGGCCGGTGAAAAGGAAATCCGCTCAAAGATCGCTTCTGTAAAGAACATGCAGAAGATCACGAGCGCGATGGAAAAGGTCGCGGCGAGCAAGATTCGCAAGGCCCAGAACCAGATGGAAGCGTCGCGTCCCTACGCGCAGCGCATCCGTCGCGTGGTTGGTCACCTGACGCAGGCAAACCCAGATTACAAGCATCCGTTCCTGACGGAGCGTGAGATCAAGCGGGTGGGCTACATCGTCATTTCGACCGACCGCGGTTTGTGTGGTGGCCTCAACGCGAACCTGTTCAAGACGATGATTGGCGAGATCGCCGATCGCCAGGCCGAGAACGTCGATGTCGACCTCGTGCTGGTTGGCGCCAAGGCGGTGCAGTTCTTCCGCCGCATGGGCGGCAACGTCGTTGGTACGGCGTCGCACCTCGGTGATGAGCCGAGCGTGAACGACCTGATCGGTGCGATCACGATCATGTTGAACTCGTACGAGGAGGGCAAGATCGACCGCCTGTACCTCGTGCATAACGAGTTTGTCAGCGCGATGAGCCAGAAGCCCGAAGTCACGCAGTTGTTGCCCGCCGCTATCGAGATGGAAGAAGGCGAGCTCCAGGACCACTGGGACTACATCTACGAGCCCGATGCCAGCGAACTGCTCGATGACGTGTTGTCACGTTATATCGAGTCGCAGGTGTATCGCGGCGCGGTCGAAAACTTCGCGTGCGAAATGGCCGCGAAGATGGTCGCGATGAAATCTGCCACGGACAACGCGGGCGAGATCATCGACGGCTTGCAGCTCGAGTACAACAAGGCTCGCCAGGCTGCGATTACGCAAGAAATTTCAGAAATTGTCGGCGGCGCGGCTGCCGTTTCCGGTTAGAGGAAAACTAAATGAGCACTGGAACTACTGTGCAGGTTATTGGCGCTGTCGTGGACGTAGAGTTCCCGGCCGGCCAGATCCCGAAAGTTTACGACGCACTCGTTATCGACGATGCGGAAATCACGCTTGAAGTTCAGCAGCAGCTGGGTGACGGTGTTGTCCGCACGATTGCGATGGGTTCATCGGAGGGCCTGAAGCGCGGCATGGACGTCACCAACACGGGCGCACCGATTTCGGTACCGGTTGGCGAGAAGACGCTCGGCCGCATCATGGACGTACTGGGCAAGCCGATCGACAACGCTGGCGATATTGGCGCCGAGACGCACCTGCCTATCCACCGCGAAGCGCCGTCTTACGAAGACCAGGCCGCAACGACGGAACTGCTCGAAACCGGCATCAAGGTCATCGACCTCATCATGCCGATCGCCAAGGGCGGTAAGGTTGGCCTGTTCGGCGGCGCCGGCGTCGGCAAGACCGTAACGCTGATGGAGCTGATTCGTAACATTGCCCACGAGCACTCGGGCTACTCGGTATTTGCCGGCGTAGGTGAGCGTACTCGTGAGGGCAACGACTTCTACCACGAGATGACCGAATCGGGCGTTATCGACAAGGTATCGCTGGTCTACGGCCAGATGAACGAGCCTCCCGGTAACCGTCTGCGCGTCGCACTGACCGGTCTGACGATGGCTGAAGCCTTCCGTGATGAAGGCAGAGACGTCCTGATGTTCATCGACAACATCTACCGTTACACGCTCGCCGGTACGGAAGTATCCGCACTGCTCGGCCGTATGCCGTCAGCGGTGGGCTACCAGCCGACGCTGGCTGAGGAAATGGGCGTACTGCAGGAGCGCATCGCATCGACCAAGACCGGTTCGATCACCTCGTTCCAGGCCGTCTACGTACCTGCTGACGACCTCACCGACCCGTCTCCCGCGACCACGTTCGCTCACCTTGACGCAACGCTCGTACTGTCGCGTAACATCGCCGAGCTCGGTATCTACCCGGCTGTAGATCCGCTCGACTCGACCTCGCGAATCCTCGACCCGCTCGTCATCGGCCAGGAACACTACGACTGTGCCCGCGGCGTGCAGTCGGTACTGCAGCGCTACAAGGAGCTGCAGGACATCATCGCGATTCTTGGTATGGACGAGCTGTCGGAAGAAGACAAGCAGATCGTTAACCGCGCTCGCAAGATCCAGCGCTTCCTGTCGCAGCCGTTCTTCGTTGCTGAAGTCTTCACGAACTCGCCCGGCAAGTACGTCTCGCTGGCCGAGACGATTCGCGGCTTCAACGGCATCGTCAACGGCGACTACGACCACATCCCGGAGCAGGCCTTCTACATGGTCGGCACGATCGATGAGGCCGTCGAGAACGCGAAGAACTTCCAGTAAGGAGCCGTCATGGCAACGATCCAGGTCGACATTGTCTCCGCCGAAGGCGAGATTCACTCGGGTGACGCAAGCATGGTGTTCGCGCCGGCGTCCATGGGTGAAGTCGGCATTGCACCGCGTCACGCGCCGATGCTGACGACGCTGAAGCCGGGCGAGGTTCGCGTTCAGGACGAAAGCGGTAACGAAGAGGCTTTCTACATCACGGGCGGCATCATCGAGATCCAGCCGTCGCGCGTCATGGTGCTGGCTGATACCGCATTGCGCGGTGATCAGCTCGACGAGGCTGCGGCGCTCGCTGCACAGCAGGCGGCCGAGAAGGCGCTTGAAGGCGCTTCCGAGGAAACCGACGTGGTCCGTGCCCAGGCCGAGCTTGAAGAAGCCCGCGCTCGCTACCGCGCCGCGCAGAAGCTCAAGGGCAAGCGCTAAGCACACCGATTGCAGGGGCCAGTCATGACAGAGCTCCTCGCCATCCTCGCGCCGATTCTCGTCGTCGACGTCCTGAACCCGGTATTGCTGGGCGTCATGGTATTCGCGGCCGGCGCATCCAGGCCCGTCGCCAACAGCACGGCATTGTTGCTGGGCCACACCGTTGCATACTTCGTGGCCGGAATACTGGTCTCGTTCGGTGTCGACAAACTGGCGGCGGCCATTACTGACATCATGCAAAATCCCCGCACGATCGATTTTGTCATTGGCGGGATCATCGGCGTTGTTTGCCTGGCTTGGGCGATCAAGGCGCTGCGCTCGCCGCCCACCCGGCAGGAAATGCCCGACTGGGAGCTCACGCCGGCGAAGTGTTTCGGTTTTGGCGCCGTTCTGAACCTTATTGGCGTGCCGTTTGCCCTGCCGTATTTTGCCGCGATCGACCAGATCCTGAGAGCCGACCTTTCGAGCAATGGTTCGCTGACTGTGCTGGCCATTTACAACATCGGCTACGCGCTGCCATTCGTCGTCGTACCGATGGCAATCGCAGTGATGGGCGAGCGCGCGCGGCCGCTGCTCGAGCGGGTGAACGCCGCCATGGTCAAACTCGGATCCAGGGCGTTCCCATGGCTGATTGCTGTGCTCGGCGTATGGCTGCTCGTTGACGCCGGCTACTACTTCATCATGGGCAAGCCGCTCGTCTGACGCCTAGTCCCGGGCCCCAAGTATCCCGAGCCGGTTGTCGAGCTCGACCGGATTGCCTGCATGATCGACAAGGCCGCGCGGCGGATCGAGACGCTGCGTCAGCGGCGTCACCACAAACATCGTCAGCAGGCAAACAACGAAACCGATCAGGTCACCCGGCAGCTCGGGCAAGAACGCTGACGCGATGAGCCAGGCAGCAATGCCCGCACCCATTGCAGCCAGCGCGCCGCAGCGATTGGCCTTGCGCCACCAGACACCGAGTATGAATGGCGCGATGACGGCGGCGAGCATCAGCATGTTGGCGTCGAGGATCGTATTGAAGACTACGCGCAGGTTCAGCGCGCCCATGACACCGATGATGGCGATGACAGGGATCGACGTGCGCAGCACGATCAGGCGGAGCCGGTCGGATGGGCGACGCTTAGCCATTGGCAACAGGTTGGTGCTGATCAGCGTGGCAGCCGCGAGCAAGGCGCTGTCGGCCGAGCTCATGATCGCCGCCAGCAACGCGCCGACGAAAATCGCCATTGCGACCGGGTGCAGGTGCTCGAGCGCCATTGCCGGGACGATGCCTTCGGGGTTGGACATGCCCGGCATCGTGACCATGCCGATGATGCCCAGCATCACCGGGATCAGGCCGAAGCCAAGGTACGTCAGCGAACCCAGGTAGAAGGAGTTCTGTGCGACACGTTCGGACTTCGCCGACATCGCCCGCTGCAACAGCGACTGCGACGCGATGTCAGCGAGACCGAAGATGACCCAGGCCCGCAGGTAGACGAGCCAGCGATCGAACGAATGCTCGAGCGGCACCATGCGAAACGTGTGTTCGGGCAATTGCGCGGCGACAGCGCTCCAGCCGCCGGCGTCGATGAGGACGACGACGAACAGCACGACGAGGCCCAGCGCGATTATCACGAACTGCACGAAATCGGTGACGGCCACGGCCAGCATGCCGCCCATCGATGTGTACAGAACGACGACGATGGCGCCGCCAATGACCCCGACCTCGAGCGGCACTCCCGTCAGGGTCTCGAAGATCACGCCGAAGGCAACGAGCATGCCCGCCACCCACAGGATGCTCGACATCAGGTGCGCACCTGTCGCGACCAGTGCGGCCAGCGTGCCAAAGCGCTGCTCGATGAGCTCAATGAAGGAATAGAATTTCAGGCGCCGGAAAAGGCGCACAAAAAACAGTCCGACCAGTGCGAGGCACAATGCGCCGCCGAACGGATCCGCGATCACGCCGAGCATGCCGTTTTCGTAGGCGGAACCGGCGGCACCAATCATCGTGCTGCCGCCGAACCAGGTCGCAACCACCGTCGCCGTGCACAACCACAAAGGCAGGCGACGGCCGGCGACGGCAAACTCGGCAACCGAGTGAGTCTTCTGCGATGCGTAGATGCCGATCCCGAGCATGATCAGGACGTACACGCCGACCCCGGCGAGGATGATGTGTTGCGTGGCCATTCCTGTTCTTGTTGTCCCCCTTCGTGGAAGCCTAACAGCTATGCGCGGCAAGTACGTATGGGGATCGCGGCAGCAGGGTCGCAAACTGGATTCCAGGTTTGGGGGAACGGACCATGCAAGCTGCAGCCAGAGAAAACCTCGTCAACTGTCCACGCCAGACGCCGACCTGCCTGGTTACGTCGGACGTTCTGGATTCCATAGGCCACACACCGCTGATCCGCCTGCGCAAAGCCAGCGCGGCGACCAGCTGCAATATTTACGCGAAAGCCGAGTTCATGAACCCGGGCGGCAGCATCAAGGATCGTATTGCGCGTCACATCGTGCTCGAAGCCGAGCGTCGCGGGGAGTTGCGGCCGGGGTCGACGATCATGGAGGTGACCTCCGGCAATACCGGTATCGGCTTCTCGATGGTTGGGGCAATGCGCGGGTACAAGGTCGTCATCGTGATGCCGAAGACCGTCAGTCGTGAGCGCCGCAGCATGATCGAATCGTTCGGTGCCGAGTTGCGCCTGCTCGATGAGATCAACGACATCCAGAGCGCCGTTCGCGACACGGAGGAACTCGCCCGTGGCCGGGACGATATTTTTCTGCCGCGCCAGTTTGCCAATCTCGACAACATCGAGGCACATCGCACCACGACCGGCCCCGAGATCCTGCGCCAGGTGCGTCGACCAATCGATGCGTTCGTCATGGGTGTCGGCACTGGCGGCACGGTGATGGGCGTCGGGCGCGCCCTGCGCGAACATGGCAGCAAGGCTCGCATCGTTGCCGTCGAACCGGATGAGTCGGCGGTCATGTCCGGTGACGAACGCGGTCGCCATGGCATCCAGGGCCTCGCCGATGGTTTCATCCCGGACATCGTCAACCTCGACGAGATCGACCAGGTCGTTCGGGTGCGCACGCCCGAAGCGATCGAGGTGTCGCGCAGGATGAGCCACGAAGAGGGCTTGCTGGTCGGTATCTCGTCCGGCGCCAATGTCATTGCAGCCCGCCAGGTCGCGGCCGAGCTCGGCCCGGGCCATACAATCGTCACGATCCTGCCGGATCGCGGCGAGCGATATCTCAGCATGGCGGGCTAAAACAGCAATTCATCAGGACTTCCTGAGCTTTTCGTCAGCCCTTTACGCAGGCGGCTGGCGACTATAGCCACGGGGCATCACGCCCCGAGGAGGAAGACGATGAGATATCCAATCACGTTCCTGGCGGCGCTCTGCCTGAGCGCTCCCTGTGCGTTGGCCGACGAACACGAACCGGCCCCGATGTCCTCGCGCGCCGAGGTGTTTCTGGGGGTCAGCATGTTCCCCGGTCTGGGCGATATTCGTACGCTGAATAGCGGCGAGTTCGACGCGGCCGGTTTCGGTCTCGGTGGCGCCTGGCATTTCCCGGTTGCGCGCCGTGAGAACAGCGACATCCTGGTAGGCATTGATGGCTTCATCGCGGCCACGGGCAGCAACATCGAAGGTTTCGTGGGCGACGTGTATGCGCGGCACCTGTACCTCGGCCTGTCGACCAAATGGTTGTTCGGCGAGCGTCGTAATGTGTCGCTGGACGCGGGCGTCGGTTACCACGAGATCGACATGGCGGAACTCAGCGACTACGCGATGGGTGTCGAGCACGAGGTGTGGTCCGCGTCGAAGGGCGGCGCCTATCTCGGCGCGACCTGGGATGTTGGCGCCGGACGGCGCTACAAGAGAGGCGGTTTGTCACTCGGAATCCGGGCCCACTTCGTCGACTTCGGCAACGTGCATGATGAAAGTACTTTCTGGGCGAGTATGTTCGGACCGGATGCCGGCGACCTCAAGGGACCGGTGTACATGCTCCAGATTGGTTACGGCTCGCGGTAATTCCAGGAGCCGATGACGCGCGTCTGCGGCTTGTGGCGCCGCAGGTTGTCCTTCTTCCAGCGCCGGAAGTCCGCGATGCGCACCTCGGCGGGGACATTCCAGTGCTGCTTGCCGAAGTAGTAGACCGTGTATTCGTCCAGGTACCCGGCCTTGCGCACCGCCAGCAGCGCGTCGAGGTAGGCATCGCTCGCGTCCGGGTGCTCGGCTCGTTGCTCGACCCAGGTGTCCAGCAGGTGCTTGCGGGCTGTGAATTCGCAACTATAGTCGCTGTTCCGGGCCGGGTTGTCGCCGCCGATCTCGAGTTTACAGGTGCTCCGGGTCAGGCTGTACGCCACCCAGGACTGCAGCACCGGGTCGTCGTCGGTCACCGCATGGGGCGCGAGATAGAAAGTATCCCCGTCCGTAACCCCGTCGCGGGTGAAGATCTCGCCGGCTGTGGCGGCCAGGGGCAGCAGAAGCAGGAAACTCAGGATTCGCATGCTGACAGCATACGTCACAGGCCTTAACGTGACCTGAAGCAAGCCCTCCGACACCCGCTTCATGTATCATTCGCGATCCCGGAATCAAGGAGTTACGGACCTTGCCACTCTCCGCCATCATCCTCGCCGCAGGCCAGGGCACGCGCATGCGCTCGGACCTGCCCAAGGTGCTGCAGCCGCTGGCTGGCCGGCCCTTGCTGGGCCATGTGCTCGACTGCGCCGCGGCCCTGGCGGTTGATGATGTGTGCGTGGTCTACGGCCACGGTGGCGAGGCCGTGCAGGCGGCGTTTCCGGGCGAGGGCCTGCGCTGGGCACTACAGGCTGAGCAGCTGGGTACCGGGCACGCCGTGCGGCAGGCCATGCCGGACACACCGGACGCCAATCGTGTCCTGGTCCTGTTCGGTGATGTGCCGTTGCTGACGCCCGCAACCTGCGAACGCCTCGTGGCTGAAACGCCTGCAGACGACGTGGCTGTGCTGACCGTCGATATGGCCGATCCGACCGGTTACGGGCGTATCATTCGTGAGGGCGACAGCGTCAACCGGATCGTCGAGGAGAAGGATGCGACGCACGACGATAAAGCCGTCGTCGAGATCAACACGGGCGTGCTGTTGTGCCCGGCCGCCAAGCTGAAGCGCTGGCTCGACAATCTCGGCAACGACAACGCGCAGGGGGAGTACTACCTCACCGACGTGATCGCGATGGCCGTTGCCGACGGCGTAACCGTGCATGGCGTCAAAGCCGACAGCTGGACGGAAGTTATGGGCATCAATGACAAGAAACAACTGGCCGAGGCCGAGCGCGCGTTACAGGCGCGACTCGTGGACGAACTCATGGCCGCAGGCGTCGGTTTCGCCGATCCGGCGCGTGTCGACATTCGCGGCACGCTGACCTGCGGCAAGGACGTCTTCATCGACGTTAATGCCGTATTTGAGGGCGATGTGACACTGGGTGACGGCGCCAGGATTGAATCGAATAACCTTGTGCGCGACAGCAAGCTGGGTGCCGGTACGGTAGTGCACTCAAACTGCCATGTCGAAGGCGCGACGACCGGTAGCCACTGCGAGATCGGGCCGTTCGCGCGCCTGCGTCCGGGCGCTGAGCTTGCGAATAAGGTGAAGGTTGGCAACTTCGTCGAAGTAAAAAAGAGCACGATCGCCGACGGCAGCAAGGTCAATCACCTGACTTACATTGGCGACACCGAGATTGGAGCGGGCGTCAACGTTGGCGCCGGCACGATCACGTGCAATTACGACGGTGTGAACAAGCACAAGACGAAGATTGGCGACGGTGCCTTTATCGGTTCCGGTGTGGAATTGGTGGCGCCTGTCGAAGTGGGGGCAGGTGCGACAATTGGCGCCGGCTCAACCATTACCAGGAAGGTCGAGGACGATCAGCTGGTACTGGAGCGTGCGCGGCAAAAAGCCGTGCCTGGCTGGAAGCGGCCGAAAAAGGGGTAAGGGCTATGCGCAACACAATAATCCTGATCTTGGCCGCCATGGTGTTGTCGCCGGCCTGCGTGCGTGCCGAGACGCACCCGTTGATTGATGCCGAATTTACGGTCCTGGTCGGAAAGTTCCTGGCGGACACCTCGACGTCCATTCGTGTCGACGGCACCGCCAACCTGCCGGGCTTCGACATCGACATAAACGAGCAATTCGATCTTGGTGCCTTTGACGACTCTGTCGCTCTGGAGGCGCAGTGGCGCTTCGGCGAGCACTGGAAAGTCGCCGCGCAGTATTTCCGCTTCTCCGATTCGAGCGCGGTAGTCATCGAAGACGACATCCGCTGGGGCGACCTTGAATTTCGTGCCGGCGTTGGCCTTGAATCGTCGTCAGCGCTGAACGTAACGCGGGTGTTCTTTGGCAGGGATTTCCTGCGTACCGAAGACCGCGCTTTCGGCGTGGGTTTCGGGCTGCACCAACTCGGCATTGAGATGACCGTAGCCGGCGCGGCCTGGGTTGATGGCGTGCTCGTAGCCGACGCTGAGGGCAAGGCCGAGGTTTCCAAGCCGTTGCCAAACATTGGCTCCTGGTTCACCTGGTCCCCGGCCGAGAAGTGGGCGTTGCGTGCGCGGCTCGACTGGCTGTCCGCATCAATTGACCCATACGACGGCAGTATTATTAATGCGTCCGCCGGGGTGAACTACCAGTTCAATCGACACCTTGGTATCGGACTCAACTACAACCTGTTCGAGCTCGACGTCGGTGTCGACGACGCCGGCTGGCGGGGCGAAATAGACATGCGGTACCACGGGCCGTTCGTGCATGTCTCGGTTTACTGGTAACGACAAAGGACTGAAGGAAACGCTATGTGCGGAATTGTAGGTGCGGTTGCGGAACGGAATGTCGTGCCGATCCTGATGGAGGGGCTCCGGCGTCTCGAGTACCGCGGTTATGACTCGGCCGGACTGGCCGTGCGCGTGGACGATAACATTACGCGCCTGCGCCGCGTCGGCAAGGTACAGGAACTGCAGAACGCATTGGACGAAACCCCCGTGCGTGGCGGCACTGGTATCTCGCACACGCGCTGGGCGACCCATGGCGTGCCAAATGAGACCAACGCGCATCCGCACGTCTCGAGCGACAAAATCGCGATCGTGCACAACGGCATCATCGAGAACTATGAAGAGCTGCGCGCCGACCTCGCGAAACATGGATACGAATTCACCTCGGACACGGACACCGAGATCGTGGCGCATCGTATTCACTACAACATGCAAAGCACCGACGATTTTGCGGGCGCGGTACGCACGACCGTCGCCGAGCTCGAAGGCGCCTACGCAATCGCCGTCATGAGCTCGGAGCACCCGGAGCAACTGGTTATCGCCCGGCAGGGGGCACCGGCTGTCGTGGGTCTCGGCATCGACGAAAACTTCGTTGCCTCCGACGTTGCTGCGCTGTTACCGGTTACGCGCAATTTCATCTTCCTGGAGGAGGGCGATGTGGCGCTGGTCGAGCGCAAGCAGGTCACTATCTGGGACGAGCGCGGCAATGCTGTGGATCGTCCGTCACGCGAATCCGAGCTCGACGCCGATGCGGCCGAGCGCGGCGAGTTCCGTCACTACATGCTCAAGGAAATTTACGAGCAGTCGACCGCCGTCGCCAACACCCTCAATGGCCGCATCGCGGATGGCCGCGTGCTCGACGCCTCGTTCGGCCCGCTTGCCAATGAGGCGCTGGACAAGGCAAAAGGCGTACACATCGTTGCCTGCGGCACGAGCTACCACGCTGGCCTGATCGCGCGGTACTGGATCGAGTCGCTGTGCAAGCTGCCGTGCACGGTTGAAATCGCGAGCGAGTATCGCTACCGCTCGCCGGTCGTGCCGCCCGACACGCTGTTCGTCACGATCAGCCAGTCGGGCGAGACAGCGGACACGCTGGCAGCGCTGCGTGCCGCCAGGGAAGCCGGCTATGTCTCCACGCTGACGATTTGCAACGTGCCCGAAAGCTCGATGGTGCGCGAATCGGACCTCACGATGATGACGCATGCCGGTCCGGAAATCGGGGTCGCCTCGACCAAGGCGTTCACGACGCAGCTTGCCGCGCTTGCGCTGCTGACGATTTCGCTGGCGCGCCGCAACGGCCTCGAGGAACGCCAGGAACGCGCGCTTGTTGCCCAGCTCGCCGAATTGCCGAAGCTGATCAACGATGTGTTGCAGCTCGACGAGTCAATCGAGGCGCTCGCGGAACATTTCGCCGACAAGCACCACGCCCTGTTCCTCGGTCGCGGCGTACAGAACCCGGTGGCGATGGAAGGGGCGCTCAAGCTCAAGGAAATTTCCTACATCCATGCCGAGGCGTATGCCGCCGGCGAGCTCAAGCATGGGCCGCTGGCGCTGGTCGACGAAGACATGCCGGTTGTGACCGTTGCGCCTGACGACACGCTGCTCGAGAAGCTCAAGAGCAACCTGCAGGAAGTTCGTGCACGTGGCGGCGAACTTTACGTGTTCGCAGATCCGCGCGTGCAGTTCGGCGACCGCGTCGGTATCCACACGATGCGCATGCCGGCCCTGATCCAGGACTTCCAGGCGCCGATCCTGTACACGATTCCGCTGCAGCTGCTGGCGTACCACGTCGCCGTGCTCAAGGGCACGGACGTCGATCAGCCACGCAACCTGGCGAAGTCGGTTACGGTTGAATAGCGCGTGGCTTACCTCGGCCCAACACTCGTCGTCTTCGCGATCCTGATCGTCGTTGCGATTGCGGCCGTCAGCTTCGAACCAGCCAACCCGATGCAGCAGTGGATGACGTTGTCCGAACGCTATGCGACGGAACGACGCCCCACCGAGATACAGTTTGCGGACCAGCGCCTGCTGTTCGGCGGGGCCAAAGGCAGGCTCAAGCCGTTGAATCCCTACGTGGCATTCGATGTGACGCTCGATGACTTTGGCCTGTGGATTGTCGGCAAGGGTATCAACGAAGACGAGTTCGCTGTCGCGCTCAAGATTCCCGGGACCCATGTCCGCGCCGCTGGCCAGCACGGTAACAACCACCAGTTCGACCTGTATGCGGAGCCGCCGGTGCGCATCTCGGTACCCGGCGAACTCGGCGCTGCGATTCACGCACGCGGCGCCTCATAAACTTGGCGAAAACGCCGAAAAAACTGCCGCTGCGCCTGCGCAGGAAGCATGGCGAGGGGCGCCCCGTCGACGTCAGCGCCGCGGACGGCGCGAAGCTGGTACGGGTACAGTCGCTGCGCAACGCGGTGCTTGCCGGGTTTGTTGCGGTGATAGTTTTCTGCTTCTTCTGGGTCGCGCTTACCTCGGCGATCAGCCGCGTGTTCCCGTGGCTGACCCTCGTGCTGGCCTGGATGGTTGGTATGGCGGTGCGTCTTGCCGGGCGGGGCGTCGACTGGCGCTTCCCCGCATTGGCGGGGTCGCTGACGGCGACAGGTGCCGTGGTGGCAAACATCATCCTCGCCGCCTGGATGACCGGACCCAAACATGGCACCGATACCCTGCACATCCTGCAGGCTGTCACGTCCATGACCTGGCCGGTGTTTTTCGACGAGGTCTGGAATATTGGCGACACCTTCTTTGGCGTGTGCGCGACGGCCTTGGCCGCGTTCCTCGCGCCGCGGAAACTGACGCGGCGGCAGTTTCATGCCCTGCGGCTATACCGGCATCAGTAAAGTATTGTCCGGCCGGATCCTGGCGCCTTTGAACGCCGCCAGCTGGGTGGCGACCAGTTTCTCGATGTCCTGCACGGCCTGGGCGATGCCAAGGTAAACCGCGGGCTTGCGCCGCAGCAGCGACCAGTCATTCGTTTCGATGATGCGCACGAGGTGCGTGATGTTATTGCGAATCGCGTCGATGTACGGATTCTGGCCGTTGTACAGAACCTCGATGTAGCGATAAACCCGATTGAATTTTGCATTCAGCCGTTCGCGCATTACTTGCTGGTAGAACATCGGTGTCTTGGTCAACAGGTCCTTGCCCGATCTGTAGCGCACCATGTACTCGCCCGGACTCGCGTTCTCGACGGCGACGCCGCCAACCACAAACTCCTTGTACAGACGATCGCGGCACTTCTCGAGATAACAGCGATCTGCCATTTGCGCGATCATGTCCGCGGTGCCGATCAGGTGGCCGCAGATCACGTCGCGGGGATCGTCGAGTTCAATATTGTCGAGGTCGAGTTCGTAGCCTGTGAAATGCACGATCATGCTGGCGATTCCCACATCGCGGGCAAGTCCGAGTTCGGGCAGGTAGCGACGCAGGAAGTCCGCGCTGCGCGAAACGTGGTACAGCGTGAATTCCGCGCCGTTGGTGAAGTCCTTGTCGCGCGCTTCGTGGCGGATATAGCCGGCGTCATGAAACAATGACGTGATGATCGCCATCTGCGCGCGCGCGGCGCCCAGGCGATCGGGTGGTTCAACGCTGCGTTCATAGCCGGCCACCAGGCGCGCGAGCGCCAGGGTCATATCGAGCGTGTGCTGCATGTCGTGGTAAGTCGTGTCGCAGCCCTTGTAACCCGGGAAGCGGCCCGTAAACAGGCGCTCAAAATCGTAGAAGGCCAGCCATAGCTTGTCGAAGGGCATACCGGGAAAGGTTTCGGCAAATAGCGCATGCACAGCGTTACGGACAGCGACCGGATCGCTAACCTGCACGGTGTTGGTGACGTCGTAATCGTTACGGCGGTCCTGGGACATAATTTGCTGCGCTTTTTTGTTTGTCATTTTACACGCACGCCTTCGGCGCCACAGTGGCAAAACGCAGAATATGTAATATTGTCAGCAACTTATGTCGTGAACTCAGCAACCACTGGCGCATGGTCGGAGGGTCGTTCCCAGCCACGCGGCTCCTTGTCAACGTAGCTTGCGGTGCAACGCTGCGTCATCGCGTCGCTGGTCAGGATCAGGTCGATGCGCAGGCCGGCATTGCGACGAAACCCGGCCGCCCGGTAGTCCCACCAGCTAAAGGTGCTCTCCGCCTGCTCGAAATTGCGGAACACGTCCGTCAGCCCCAGGTCGAGAAGCTTGCGGAGAGCCTCACGCTCGGGCGGGCTGCACAGGATGTCCTCACCCCATTTTTCCGGGTCGTAAACGTCGGCATCGGCAGGCGCGATATTGAAATCGCCGAGCACGACGACGTTTTCGTATTTTTTCATCTCCGCCTCGAGGAAGCGGTGCAGCGAGGCCAGCCAGTCGAGCTTGTAAGCATATTTCTCGGAGCCGACCTCGGAGCCGTTCGGCACATACAAGTCGACCACGCGGACATCGTCGATGGTCGTAGCCAGAACACGTCGCTGCGGATCATCGAAGTCCGGAAAATCCGTGACCGGATCTGTCGCCGGGTTTTTGCTGATGACGGCAACGCCGTTATAGGTTTTCTGCCCGCTGGCGATTGAGCGGTAGCCGATTTCCTGCAACGCGTCCGTCGGAAACTTCTCGGTGAGCTGCTTGATTTCCTGCAGCACAAGCACGTCGGGGTCATGGGCTTGCAGCCACTCGACGACATGCGGCAGGCGCACATTCATCGAATTAACGTTCCACGTCGCGATCTTCATCAGACTTCGATCCCGGCCTGGCGCAGCAATGCGTCGATCGTCGGTTCACGACCGCGGAACGCCTTGTAGGCTTCCATGATGTCGCGGCTGCCACCGACTTCGAGAATCTCGCGGCGGAAGCGGGTCGCTGTGTCTTTGTCGAAAATGCCGGCCTCCTCGAACGCGCCATAAGCATCGGCGGCAAGCACTTCGGCCCACTTGTAGCTGTAGTAACCGGCCGCGTAGCCGCCTGCGAATATGTGCGAAAACGCATGCGGCAGACGGTTGATGTCAGGATGCCTGATCAGCGCAACCTCGTCACGCACCCTGGCGAGCGTCTCCAGCACGGGTAGCGGCGCGTCCGGGTTGTACTCCGTGTGCACGAGGAAGTCGAACAGTCCGAGCTCGATCTGGCGCAGCATCGCGAGCGCGGCGCCTGCATGGCGACTGTTCTCAAGTTTGTCGAACAGGTCGCGCGGCAGCGGCTTGTTGTACTCATGGTGCGACGAGCACCGTGTCAGCACTTCAAAGCTCCACGCAAAGTTCTCCATGAACTGGCTGGGCAGCTCAACCGCATCCCAGGGCACACCGTTGATCCCCGATACGCTCGGGAAGCCGATGCGCGTCAGCAGGTGATGCAGCATGTGCCCGAACTCATGGAACAACGTTACGACGTCGTCGTGCGACAACAGCGATACGCCAGCATCATCGGGCGGCGGGAAGTTGCACACGAGGTAACCTACCGGTAATGCGGAGTGGCCATGCAAGGCCTGGCGCGTGACGCACTCATCGATCCAGGCACCCGTGCGTTTGCCATTGCGCGCGAACAGGTCGGTGTAGAATCCGCCCAGCTGCTCGCCATCCTGCATTACGGCGTAATAGCTCACGTCGTCATGCCACCGCGTAATGCCGTCGACGGCTTTTAGCTCAACGCCATAGAGTTGTGAGGCGAGTTCGAACAGGCCTTCCTTGACCTTGGCTGCCGGGAAGTAGGCGCGTAGCTCCTCGTTCGATACCGAGTAGCGGTCCTGTTTGAACTTTTCGAGCCAGTAGGTGACGTCCCAGGCCTCGAGCGTTATGCCGGCGAACTCGGTCAGCTCAGCCAGTTCGTTCTCGGCGGACTCGCGCGAGTGTGCAGCAAGCTCACGCAGGAACTCGATGACCTGCTGCGGTGTATCCGCCATCTTGGTTGCCAGCGAGTACTCCGCATAGTTGGCAAAACCGACGAGATTGGCCGCCTCATGCCGTAGCGCGAGGATGCGCTCGATGATTTCGCTGTTATCCCATTTCGGGTCACGGCCCTGGTCGGAGCCCCGCGTGACCCAGCCGCGGTACAGGGCCTCGCGCAGGTCGCGCGAGTCCGCCTGCCGCATGACGGCGTCATAAGTCGGGAAGTCGAGCGAGAACAGCCAGCCCTCGAGCTCTTTCTCCGCCGCTGCATCTGCCGCGCGTTGCAGTAGCGACTGGGGCAGGCCCTGAACCGTCTCCTCGCCCGTAATGTGCAATGACCAGTCGTCCGAAGCGTCCACGACATTGTGCTCGAAACTCGCCTGCGCTTCGGCCAGCTCCTGCATGATTGCCTTGAAGCGATCCTTGACATCCTCTTCGAGGTCGACGCCCGCGAGGTGGAAATTGCGCAGGGCATGCTCAACTGCGCTGCGGCTTTCTTCCGAAGCATCCTCGGCCAGGTTCTCCTGCACGGACGCGTAAGCGCGCTGCAGGGCAACATTCTGGGATATTTCCGTACCGTACTCGGTCAGTAAGGGCAGGGCCTCCTTGTAGGCCTCGCGCCAGTCCCTGGATCCCAGCACGCTCTGCAGGTGACTGACCGGTGACCATACCCGGCCGAGTGTATGCTCCATGTGCTCGACAGGAGCCACGAGTTCATCGATGCTGTGGGCTGAATCGGAGGCCAGCAGGTCTTCGAGCTGCGCGCGGTTGTCCGCAATGATCTTCCTGATCGCGGGCAGCACGTGCTCTGGCTGTATTTCGTCGAAGCGCGGTAGCGTTGACGTGTCGAGTAGCGGGTTGGTCATGTGCCGGGTTGATATCCTTTTCTGGCGCCGCATATTAGCACAGGCGATGGTCGGCCTCGTTGGTCGAACCTCGGTAAAAAGGACAAGAAAATGGCGACAAAATTCGATCTTCTGGTAATCGGTGGCGGTAGTGGCGGCCTCGCTCACGCGCAGCGCGCGGCGGAGTATGGCGCCAGTGCCGCAGTCGTCGAATACGGGCCGCTCGGCGGCACCTGCGTGAATGTCGGCTGCGTGCCGAAGAAGGTGATGTGGTATGCCGCGCATCACGCGCATACGTTCCACCATCTGGCCGACTACGGTTTTGACGTCGATGTCAAAGGCCACGACTGGACCGCCCTCAAACGGCGCCGCGATGCGTACATCGAACGCCTGAATGGCATTTACGAAAACAACCTCGACAAGCGTGGTGTGACCTACCTGCGCGGTCATGCGCGTTTCGTCGACGCCAACACCGTCGACATCGATGGCAAACAGGTACAGGCAGACCGTATCGTCATTGCCACGGGCGGACGTCCGATGGTGCCCGCGATTCCGGGCGCCGAGCTCGGCATTACGTCCGACGATTTCTTCGAACTCGAAGACCGACCGCAGCGCGTGCTTATAGCAGGCAGCGGCTACATCGCCGTCGAGCTGGCGGGGGTGTTCAACGCGCTGGGTTCCGACGTGCAGCTCGTCGTGCGCAAAGATAGCGTCCTGCGCGATTTTGACACGATGCTCAGTGAAGAGCTGATGCAGGCGATGGATCGTGAGGACATCGACCTGGTAACGCGCGTCGTACCCAAGTCAGTCGAGCAGACCAGCGACGGCATCGTTCTGCATGCCGAAGATGGCCGCACTTTCGGCCCTGTGGATAGCCTCGTCTGGGCGATCGGGCGCTCGCCAAATACTGACGGGCTCGACGCGGCCAAAGCGGGCGTGGAGCAGGACGAGTGGGGCTTCATCCCGACGGATAAATTCCAGCAGACCAATGTCGAGAGCGTCTTTGCGCTCGGTGACGTCACTGGGCGCGCGGCACTGACGCCTGTTGCGATTGCGGCAGGCCGTCGGCTGGCCGACCGACTATATGGCGGCATGGAAGGTCGACACCTCGAATACGAATTGATCCCGACCGTCATTTTCAGTCATCCAACGATTGGAACGGTTGGGCTCACCGAAGCCGAGGCGCGCGTGCAATACGGCGACGACGTCAAGATCTACACATCGGGCTTCACGGGGATGTACTACGCGCTCGGCACCAACAAGAAGCGCTCCGTCATGAAACTGATCACCGCGGGAGCGGATGAGAAGGTCGTCGGTTGTCACGTGATCGGCGAGGGTGCCGACGAGATGTTGCAGGGCTTCGCCGTCGCCATGCGCATGGGCGCGACCAAGAAAGACTTCGACGACACGGTCGCGATTCACCCGACCAGCGCGGAAGAGCTCGTTACGATGCGGTAATGGCCTCGGCCAGTTCCGCCATCTTGCGCAGCGTATTCATGTTGCGCGCCGTTCCGGTGTCGGCCGCCGGAATGCGCAGTTTCGATTTACTCATGCCATTCGGGTAGTGCACGTAAATCTCGCGCTCCGCGAGGACGATGTCTTCGGCAGCGCGTCGCTTCGCCTGGTCGATCGCATCGGGTGGAGTGTCGTCGTTAAGTAAGGTCACGAGCGTGTAGCTCGGGTTCGCATCGGGAAACGGGTTTGCCTCGACAATTGCGCGAACGGCAGCCCCGGTTCTCACGACAACGCCAACTGCCTTGCCTGCGTATTGTTCGAGAGGATCCTCGAGAGCTTCGCGAACGCCATCCGTCGACAACTCGCTCGTCAGCACGACGTTGCCGCTTGCGATGTAGGTCTGCACATTCTCGAAGCCGAGCTCTTCACACATGCTGCGCAGCTCGGCCATTGGCAGCTTGCCGGTGCCGCCGACGTTAACGGCGCGGAGGAAGGCGACGTAGGTTGTGATCACTTTCTCCTTTGCAAGACTCAGATGATCGGTAATTTAAACCAAACCGGTGAATCGTGTTACTCAGGCTATAATTGTTGTAATTGACTGGCCATCATCTGCCGCAAGTCAAGAATGTCCAGCTACACCGTAGTATCAGGAGGCACCATGAACCAGAATATTCATAACGTCGAACGTGTAATTCGCGTGATTGCCGGACTGGCCATCATTAGCCTTGTGTTCATCGGGCCGCAGTCAGTTTGGGGTTGGCTGGGAGTGATTCCCCTGGCAACCGGAATTATTGGCTGGTGCCCGCCATACGCATTATTTGGGTTTAGTACGTGCAAGAAGCCGGAGTAGGCATTCCGAGAAACCGACCGGAAAGCTCTGCTTAGCAGTCCTTCGGTCGAACTGTTGTAAGCTGTCAGCTTCTGACCCTTACCGGCCCCTCGCGATTCGCTGAAAACAAGATCAATAGATCGAATGGCCTCAAAGAATCCCGACTTCAAAACAAGGCGTGCCGCAGTTCGCAAGCTCGACGACAAAGGAGCTGTGGCGGAATACGTAGACGCTTCACAACGGTTAGTGTATGACTTTCCCAGACGGTCAGCCGCGTGGATGGAACTCGGCATTGCTCTGACATACGTTGCTCGATACGACGAAGCGTTGCGAGCGCTCAACAAGTCCATCCGTCTCATGAAGCCCAATACCATGCGCTCCCATACGCGCTGAAGGGTGATATGTACAAGGCGAAGGGCAACTATCGCTTGGCGGAACAATGGTATAGGAAGGCGATAGACGTGGACCCACGCAACGCAGATTGGTGGGCGTTCTTGGGCAGCGTACTAGCGAGGCAAGGTCGTCTGGCTGAGGCTAAGGAAGTCTGGCAACGACAAATTAAACTCGGCAATGGAGCGTCCGACGAGGGGCACTTGAATCTAGGATACATCTATCGCTCGGAACAGAAGTACAAGATCGCGCTCCGACACGCGGAGAAGGCACTGGCGATTGATCCGAAATACAAGAAAGCCAAATTGCTCCGTGCGGACCTCATGAATGCGATGAAATAGGCTTGATAGCCTCGCCGCGACAGTCCGTTTCTGGCCGGGTGCTGAAGTTTTTCCACGTGCGGGTCGAGTGACAGCTCTCTGCATGAGCCGACGTTCGGAACACGCGTTACCGCGGAAACGCATCTGACCGACCGGAATACCCTGGTTAGCTGCCCGTCGATCGAACTGATGTAAACTGTCGTTCTTTGACCCGTCGCAGCCGTTCGTCGTAATCCGAGTTTGCTTATGTCTCGCGGGCGCATGTAGAGGATTGTTGCTCATGGAGAAGTTGATTTGCGATTGCTGATCGCCGTAGTCGCAAGCACCCTCGCGGTAATTCCTTTGGCATTGCTTCAGGCGGCATTGTTGGGGGATTTGAATAACCCGCTGCTCCTTCCGTATTTGCTTGGTGCTTTCTGGATTGCGGCGATTCTCGTAGTTGCCGCGGGGCTTCCGCTCCATTTCACGCTAAAGCACTTCGGCAAACAGAAGGGTCTTAACTACGCGGTTGCCGGATTTGTAGTGGCCGCACTATTCGTCGTTATTGGCCATCCGTTCGGCAATGACGGATATCCATTGATCGCAATTCAGGCACTACAACTCGGCATATTTGGAATTGTTGTTGCACTAGTGTTTTGGCGAGTCGCCGTGCCGCACTCTACTCGCCGTGGATGACCGGTATTGGCCGAAAGGCAACGGCTTGCCGCCATCAAAAGCCGCCGTTCCAACGACGGCTTTCACTGAACCCTGACGTTACCGCGGTAACGTCGTCGGAAACATCACCGACACCGCGTAGTCGTAGTCCATCTCGTCGCCCGCGTATTGCTTCGCAGTGCAGCCGCCAACATCGGTATCGTCATAGCGTGAATACATGGCGGCCATCGTTTCCTCGAGCGTAATTCCGGGCAGCGCGGCGTACTCTCTCATTCGGTCGCCGCGCCGATCCTCGAACCAGATCTCGGTACCGTCCGTTCGACATTCGAATCCACCCTCATGAACCATCCGATGGTGGTGCCGGCATAGCAACACCAGGTTGCCGAGCACATGCTCGCCACCGTCAATCCAGTGCTTGATGTGATGACCATCGCAATGGCGTGTGTGCGTACAGCCGGGGAAGCGGCAACCGCCATCTCTTGCCCACAGCGCTCGTCGAACCCCTGCCGGAATCGACCTCGATCTCCGACTTACCTCATCCGGGTTGCCATGCGCGCACTCCGTAATCTCGACTTTCGAGCAATCGCATGCGACTCGTTCCCACGTTGCCGCGGTAACGTCCGGCCCGCTTTCGATATGGGCCCTCCCATCGGTGCGCTTGTGAACAACAACCTGGTAGCGATCCGCTGTGTTGCCATGTACTTCGCCGCCGTTCAAGTAGGTCTCCGCGATGTCAGCCAAAGCGTCCGTTCGAAGTTGCGCCGCTGGTGTTTCTTCGGAAATCTCGGCGATATCCATTGCCTTCTCAAGCGCCTTCAAGACCACCTCGCCCTGATCAGGAGTGAGGCGCGCACGAATGACGATGCTGCCGTCGTCGTCATATCGCCACGTCGTTTCGCGACGTGCGTACTGGTTCATCGCGAACTCGGCGTCCTCAAACTTCTTGGCGCGCCGGTATTGCTGAACCAGCCTTTCGACATGATGTGCGGTTCCATGTGTGCAGATATTCAAAAGAAAGTCTTCGTTCGATGCGTCGGCCACGCGCGTTACCGCCCGCACTTTTGAGAAGCTCACTCGTCCTTCGGCGAACGCCTGGTGAATTCTCGGCAATCTGACCAACGCATGCGCCACGCGTACTCGCTCACGGGCCGTATTCATCCCGAAGCCGCAATGAAAATTCAACCAGTGGGCGCAGGAATAGAAACCAAGGGACGCCCAGTACTTCTGTTCGTCGAAAGTTCGAATCAGGTCGAGCAGATGGCAGGTTGCGGCATAGATGTAACCGCAGAGTTCGGTGATTTCGGCGCCGAGTTGCTCCGCGTCATTAAGTTGGTTACGGGACTCGAAGGGGATGATATCCGGCATGATTCTCTCCAAATAACGCTGACTGAAGATCCAGATAGATCAACGTAACATTATGATTAATAGAGAGAAATTTGTATTTTAGGGCGCTTTATCCAGAATTGGATCAGGCATTACTGCAAATCGATCGTCTCGATGCTCGTGCGCAACGCATCTGCATACTGAGGGTATTCGCCGATCTGCGATTCCAGATGCAGCAGCACGAGCTTGCCCTTGAAGCCGGTTGCGAGGAAAAACTTGTGCACGTCGAAGGGCTTCGATTCGAACTCGAGAAATACCCACTCTTGTCCGTCATTCACCCACACGTCCTCACGCAGCCACTCGACTGCCGGTATTTTCCTGTCGAACGTGCGCTTGAAAGAGGCGCCCAGCTTGTGAATATCGACGCGCGAAATATCCTTGTTCTTTACCTCGATGCGGATGCGTGACCCACCGCTTGCACTGGCGATCGTGTTTTGCGACACGGGCTTGAAGTCCACCGGAGACTGCAGTGAGACTGTGACGCCCGCAACCTCGATCCTGGCTATCGGTGCCGACGCGAATCGTGACAGGTCCGAAACACCGTCGAGCGTTTCCAGCCAGAAGCGACCACACAGACTGATCCGCGCGCCAAACACACCGGGTTTGAGATCGATCAGTGGCGGAGCTTCCTGTTCGAACAGGTGCTCTGCGCTTACGTCGCGCAGAGCCTCTTCCTCGGGGACACCTTCCTTCCGGGCAGTACTCCGAACCTGGTCAACGGCGCACTCGGCATGCTTGCGTGACGCGGTGCGAATGCGAAAGTCGACCTGGTTGCCGGTCAGGTTCTGTTCCTTGAGGATCAGGCTGAACGGGCCGGCGAGGCGCTCGTACAGCATATCGTCGAGTTCGAGCGTGAGTTCGCGTGCCAGTTCATTCTCGCCTGCACCGAATGCCAGCGGTGCCGTCGCCAGGAACAGGAACAGTGTCGATGACCTGATCACCGCAGTGCTCCGTCAGGCCGTGATCTTCATCTGCTTGAGCACCGGCGCCGTTTGCGGGCGTACGCCCCGCCAGATGTGGAACGACTCGGCGGCCTGCTCGACCAGCATGCCCCAGCCCATAACGGATTGTGCGGCGCCGTGTTCGCGCGCCCATTCGCTGAACGGCGTGGGCTTGAGGCCGTAGGACAGGTCGTAACAAATCGTTGTGTCAGACACTGCCGCCGCCGGGTACGGTGGTGTCTCGCCGTGCACGCCGGCCGATGTTGCATTGATGACCAGGTCGTATTTGTCGCTGACCGGTACAACATCGAAGCGGCACGCCGCTACCGGGCCGGACGAGCCGAAATGTTGGGCCAATGCTTCTGCCTTGTCGATCGTGCGATTGGCAATGCGTAACGACGCCGGTTGCATTTCGAGCAGCGGCCCGACGATGCCGCGCGTTGCGCCGCCAGCGCCGAGTATCAGGATGTTGGCGCCATCGAGAGAGATGCCAAGATTGATCGCGAGATCACGCAGCAAGCCAATGCCGTCCGTATTGTCGCCGTGAATTTCCCCGTCCCTGAACGACATCGTATTGACGGCGCCAGCAGTTGCGGCGCGCTCGGACAGGTGGTCGCAGAGCTTCGCGACTTCGCCTTTGTGCGGGACGGTTACATTGAGTCCCTTGCCACCCGTGCGCTGGAACTGGCGTACAGTGGCTTCGAGTTTCTCAGGGCGAACCTGGAGCAGTTCATACTGGATGTTTTCGCCGGTCTGGAGTGCGAACAACCGATGGATGACGGGAGAGCGGCTGTGAGAAACCGGGTAGCCCATCACTCCATAACGGTCGATAGTCGTCATTCACTCTCCGCGAGCCAGCGGGCAGCGTCAATCGCGTAGTACGTGAGTATCGCGTTGGCACCGGCGCGCTTGATGCCGAGCAGTGACTCTAGCACGACTGCCCTTTCATTGAGCCAGCCGTTCTGTGCCGCTGCTTTCAGCATCGCGTATTCGCCGCTGACCTGGTAAGCCATCGTCGGCATCTCGTACGCGTCCTTCACACGGCGCACGATATCGAGATAGGGCATTGCCGGTTTGACCATGACCATGTCGGCGCCTTCGTCGATATCGAGACCGACTTCGCGAACCGCCTCATCCGAATTCGGCGGCGCCACCTGGTAGGTATGTTTGTCACCGCCCTTGATGTTGTCGGCCGAGCCGCAGGCGTCGCGGAACGGGCCGTAGAAGCTCGAGGAGAATTTCGCGGCGTAGGCCATGATGACCGTGTTGATATGGCCGGCATCTTCGAGCGCCGTGCGAATGGCGCCGATGCGTCCGTCCATCATGTCGGAGGGCGCCACGATGTCCGCGCCCGCTGCCGCATGCGACAGCGCCTGGCGGACGAGCATATCGACGGTTACGTCGTTCAGGACGTAGCCCTCGTCATCGATGATGCCGTCCTGGCCGTGCGTCGTGTATGGATCCAGGGCGACGTCGGTCATGACGGCGAGGTCGGGCAGTTCCGCCTTGATCGCCTTGACCGTGCGCTGTACGAGCCCATCGGGATTGGCGCACTCCGAGCCATCGAGACTCTTCTTGTCCTTGTCGATGACCGGGAACAGGGCGATCGCCGGGATGCCGAGGGCATGCACCTCCGCCAGCTCCTGCAGCAGCAGGTCGACGCTTTTGCGTGAAATGCCGGGCATCGACGCCACGCTCTCCTCGCGGCCTTTGCCGTCGAGAACGAATACCGGGTAGATGAAGTCGGCGCTCGACAGAGTCGTTTCCTGGACCAGACGGCGCAGCGCCGGGGTCCGGCGGTTGCGGCGCATGCGAATTCCGGGGAACTGACCGGGGGCGTTTGCACTCATAGCTAATCAGAATAACCAAAAGAAGTACTTATTTTCCCTGTATTTAGGTAATGTTTCCACGGTTTGCAGGGTCTTTCGTACCGTTCCGGTAATAAAAATCCACAGGGGTGGGTCATCTCGAATGACAAGTAGCAGCGCAGACGGGAAACGCCGCCAGAGGTTCGACAGCCTCGTGGCCGTGTACTACCCCGACATGTTCCGCTATGCCGCCTGGCTCTGCCGGGACAGGGCCATAGCCGAAGATGTCGTCCAGGAGGCATTACTGCGGGCCTGGAAATCCCTTGATTCCCTGCGTGATGACGGCGCCGCCAAGCAATGGCTGCTGACCATCGTTCGCCGGGAAAACGCGCGCTACTTTGAACGGCGCCGCCTCGAGACCGTCGATATCGACAATCTCACGGCGGCACAGTCGGCAATGCTTGCCGAGTCGCCGAACGAGGAGCTGAAGGACATGCGCGCAGCCATCTTCCAGCTCGACGACGACTACCGCGAGCCGCTCGTGCTGCAGGTCCTGCTGGGCTACAGCACCAATGAAATTGCCGCAATGATGGGCCTGAAGCAGGGTGCGGTACTGACGCGCCTGCATCGCGCCCGTCACAAGTTGATGGACCGTATGGCTGAAGAATGAACCGCGACGACGACAAACAGCAGCAGGCGCTTGACCTGAAAATCGCGAAAGCGCTGCAGATCGACGTGCCGCCGCTGCAGATGCCGGACCTGCCCGAGATTGAAACGGACAAGGTCACGGCGTTGCCTGAGCGCCGGCGCTCGCGTGCGCCGTTGTGGTACGCGGTTGCGGCGACGGTCGTGCTCGCGACGTCAATCACGTTGCGCATGTCGGGCACGTTCACAAGCCATGACTCGCTCGCCGATGAGGTGCTCGCGCACCTCGATCACGAGCCGGCCGCGCTGCGCGTCACCGACGTGCCGATTCCCGACCGGCGACTCGAGTATGTCGTACCCGCATCGATCGCCGTGTTCGATCGCGACGAGTCGCTCATTACTTACGCGATGCCGTGCAAGATTCGCGGCAAGACTGTTCCGCATCTCGTGATCCAGGGGCAGCATGGCCCGGTCACGATTATCCTGATGCCTGAAGAAGAAGTCGCCGAGGCTACCCCGCTCGACGGCACTAATGTGCATGGCGTCATCCTTCCCGTGGGTGACGGCAGCATCGCCATCATCGGTCCACGCGAGGAATCCCTCGCGCCGATTCGTGAGAACGTCCTGGACGCATTGGCCTGGACAACATAGGAGAGAGAGAAAATGTCAGAGAAGAAAGTAGTGAAGCCTGTCGCCCTGGCTGTGGGCGCCGCCCTCGCGGGTTCATTCGCCATTGCCGGAACGGTTAATGCCGCAGACACGGCCGAAAGCCCGTTCAAGATGGCAAGCCTCGAGGTCGGCTACATGCTGGGCGAAGGCGAGGGCTCGTGTGGCGAAGGCTCTTGTGGTGAAGGTAAGGACAAGAAAGGCGAAGGCGCTTGCGGTGAAGGCTCCTGTGGCGGCGACAAGAAGGGTGAGAAGGAAGGCGAAGGCAAATGCGGTGAAGGCTCTTGCGGCGGCGACAAGGAAGGCGAGAAGGAAGGCGAAGGCAAGTGCGGCGAAGGCTCTTGCGGCGGTTCTGCCTGAGCGACCCACTCCGAAACTTCATGAAGAAACGAGAAAGCCCGCGCACTGCGCGGGCTTTTTCTTGTTACATTGCCGTGCATGGCTAAGGAAGTAACTCGCTGCCGCTGGGCCGAGGGCGTCAGCCTCGACTACATCCGCTACCACGACGAAGAGTGGGGCGTTCCCGTCCACGACGACCGCACGCAATTCGAATTCCTGACGCTCGAAGGCGCACAGGCCGGCCTGAGCTGGTCGACCATCCTCAACAAGCGCGAGGGCTACAGGAAGGCTTTCGCCGATTTCGACCCCGAGAAGGTCGCGCGCTTCACGACAAAGCGCGTTGAGAAACTGCTCGGCGACCCATCCATAGTGCGCAATCGTCTCAAGGTCGAATCGACCGTGAGCAATGCCAAAGCATTCCTTGCCGTGCAGGAAGAGTACGGCTCTTTCAGTGATTACATCTGGGGCTTCGTCGACGGCAGACCGATCCAGAATCGCTTTAAAAACGACAGCGACGTACCCGCGACCTCACCGGAGTCGGATGCGCTGAGCAAGGATCTAAAGAAGCGCGGCTTCCGCTTCGTTGGCAGCACGATTATCTACGCACACATGCAGGCAACCGGCCTCGTGAATGATCACGTGACCGGTTGCTTCAGGCACAGGCCCTGTGCGCGAATGAAATAAGAATCAGTCGTCGGGCATTTCAGCAGTGATTCGGCGCACGACCCTGGCGTCGTAGACACGCGAGGTATCACACTCCAGAGCGTCGCCCATGATCTCGTTCATCTTCTGGCGACCACCGCCATTGGCGTTGTGCTGGTAGGCTTTGCCGAACGCCGTATAGCTGCCCCAGCTCGATACCCATTTGAAGTCCCATGGCGGCTCACCTTCGCCGCCGAACACCGGCCACATCATGTACGCGCCGCTTTCGTTACCCACGCTGTCGAGGTATTCCATACCCTTCGTAATCCGCGCGAAAACGTCGTCCCATTCCATGTCCTTGTTACGCGTGCAGTTCGAGAACATCAGGACGATATCATCAGGCGGCTCGCCCTCAGGCGCGGCCTTCACCTCGATGCTGGCGAAGTGGCTGTGCGTATCGCAGTCCAGGACGGCATCGAAGCTCGCCCCCACCTTGGCGCCCGTGGAACGGTAGTGGTCCATGCCGGCGCCCATTGCTTCCTGGCTGGTCCAGTAGCCAAGCCAGCCGACTTCGAAGCTGTCCTTGCCGTGGTAATTCGGTGTGATGACCATGGCCCCATAGGAGTCGGCGCCCTGCTCATCCATGTATGCGTTCCAGCCGGCGATGACCTTCTCCAGGTCGTCCGGGCCCTTGCGGTCCTTGTATGAGCAGGTAAACGTGTCGACCGGGTAGACGTAGGGTGATTGTTCTTCTTCCTGCGCCGCCGCCGGTGCGATGGACAGCATCAGGGCGGGTATCGCAGCGGCGGCTGCAATGCGTGTGCGGTTCATGAGTGTTCCCCTTTGTTCTTGTTTTTTGCGCTCCCGGCAAAATTACCGATTACAATCCAGTATAGAAGTTGGGTGGGAAACTGCTGCAGGGGAGAAAAATGTCAGAAGAAACAATGAGTAAGCCGGGCACCGCGTTCTGGATCATCGCAGGCCTACTGGCCGTGTGGAACCTGTCGGGTCTCTACATGTACTACCAGATGTCGATTACGACACCCGAGCAGCTGCAGGCTGCGGGCTACAACACCGCACAGATCGCGCATGTTCTGGGTACGCCCAAGTGGGCGCACTCTGCCTATGCGATTGCCGTTAATGCGGGCGTTCTCGGTGTCATCTTCCTCATGCTGAGAAAGAACTGGGCGATCCCGATGTTCGTGCTGTCGCTGGTCGGTGCGCTGATACAGGATCTCGACGCCTACATCCTGCGCGGTGCATTGGAGCACTTCGACGCGTTCTGGCTCGTCATTCCGATTACGGTAGTGGTGATCTGCGTATTCGAGATCTGGTATTCGCTGCGCGCGAAAGCGCAGGGCTGGCTTAGCTAATTACCAATCGTGACCAGGGTCAGCGCCGAGCGGCCCTGCGGCGTAAGGTGGGAAACGCCGCCGAAGTAGATGGTGTTCGCGCCGAGCCCGCTCCAGCTGACATCGACCGTGTCCGTCGTCCCGGTGCTCACGAACGCCGGCCCGGTCGCTGTCATGTTGCCGCGATCATCGTTGGTGCCGAACGCCCACGCGAGCAGCTGGTAATTCGATCCCGGGCCGCCCTGCGCCTCGTCGGTCGCGAAGCCGTGAATCAGCACGGCGTAGAGGCCCGCGGCCGGGTTTTCGAGATCGACGCGCTCTTCTGATGTCGGCTCACCGCTCTTGCCGACCTCGATGCAGCTCGAGCCGTCCGCGCCACAGTAGTAGACGTACATGTCGAGATCATCGTCGCCGTCGGTCAGGGCGTCGAACAGCGAAAAGCGCGCGTATAACTGGTCGGGTGGCACCGAGATCACGTGCTGGGTGACGCCCTGGCCATTGCGGAACGAGAAGGTCTTGGTCGGGTCATTGTCGACGTAGCCGTTGACGATCAGCGGCAGCACGAGGCCGTGAACCTGCGGCGAGTAGGCGCCTGAGTAACCGAACTCGACACTGATGGTCGCGGAACCCGTGCCACCGAAACTCGTGAGTTCGCGGTCCGCGATGATAGAGGTCGGCTTCACCGCGAGCGGGCTGCGCACCGTGTGGTCGTCCGATGTCCAGGTCAGCGAGCCGTAGCGCCAGGTATCGAGCGTGCCGGACTGGTAGGACAGCGTGACATCGAATGCTGCTGTCTCGCCCGGCGCGAGCGACAACGAACCTGGCACGACGTCGACCTCCATGCCGGGCGGCGCGACAACCGAGGCCGAGTAGGAGCCCGACTCATCGCTGACGTTGGTGACGCGACGCGTCACTGTCTGGGAGCTGGCGAGCTGCGACACCGTGATTGACGGCAGGTTGAAGGTCCACGCTTCGTAATTATCGTCCTCGAGCCCGAGTTCCAGGGCCTCGTAGTCGGCGTCGAGGACGTCGTAAACGAGCCCCGGGTCATTCGCATCATTGGGCACGATATGTCCGGCACCGAATTCGAAAGGCGTGGCGCTGCCGTTGCGTGATGTTACGTTCTGGCGCGCCGTGGTCATGAGCGCCGACTTGATGGCGGCTGGCGACCAGTCCGGATGCGACTGGGCAAGCAGCGCCGCGACGCCAGCCACATGCGGCGTCGCCATCGACGTGCCGCTCAGGTACGCGAATTCCTCGCCGGGCGTTGCATGCGCCGTATCGGGTGAGAAGCCGGCGATGATGTTGACGCCGGGCGCCGTGACATCGGGCTTGAGGATGTCCGGGATCGGTGCGGGCCCGCGCGCCGAGAACGACGCCATCTCGTTGCCCGACTCGCTTGTTGTCAGCAGCAGGCCGCGCGCAAGCAGTACGGTGACCCGGTTGTCGGCATCAAATTCGGCGAGGATCAGGTTGGCGTCGGCCTGGCCAATCATGATTGCAGGAATGTCGGAGCGGTCGCCATCGCCATGCATCACGATCGGATCTCCGGCGATATTGTAGACAATTGCAGCGATCGCGCCGGCATCTGCGGCGTTCGCGACCATTTGATCGAAGCGGCAGCCGGTCCGTTGCAACAACACGACCTTGCCATCGACCTCGCCGTCATTGACCAGCGGCTGGCATCCGTCCGAAATGGAGCCGCTGCTGCCGCTCGGCAGCGTCGCGTCGGCGTCATCCGCAAGCACCACTTCGGCTTCAATCGGCCCGAGTTCTTCGAGCGTCGGTGTGAAGCGGGCCTCTTTGGCCGCATAGCGCCCCGCGAGGCTGGCCGGCTCCTTGATCTCGAAAGCCTCTTCGTTGGTCTGGCCGCTGCGGGTTGACGCTGCCACCGTGAGCACCGCCGGGCTGCCGGCCGGCGAACCGATCGTGCCGAAGTTCGGGCCTTCATTGCCGGCTGCAACCGCTGTCAGGACGCCGGCTCGGGCCGCGGCGAGGAGTGCGAGGTCGTCCGGCGCTGTGGTGCGCATCAGCGAGCTGCCGACCGAATAGCTGATGACATCGACGCCGTCGGCAACTGCGGCATCGATCGCGTTCGCGAGATCGGATGTGTTGCAGCTGGCGCGCGTCTGGCCGGGTCGTAACCAGCACGCTTTGTACACAGCAATCCGCGCACGTGGCGCCATGCCTTCCACGTTACCAACCACTGTGCCGAAAATCGAGGCGCTCGTACGGTTGCCGGCAGCCGTTGTGGCGGTGTGCGTACCGTGACCATCTGCGTCCCGGGCCGAGCGAATTTCATTGTCGTGGATCGGGCCGGTCGCAAGCGCCCCATCGATAAACCAGCGCGCGCCAACGAGCTTGTTGTTGCACGCCGTCTCGGTGAAACGTTCGCCGGTTTCGCACGCACCGCCCCAGGTCTCGAGCGCATCGTAGTTCACTACCTCCGGCAGCTTGCGGTAGCGACGGCATAGCCAGCGCCCCAGCAACGTCGTCTCGCCCCAACTACTGCGGCAGGCGCGCGGCATGTCGGCTTCGCGCGTGTCCTTGAGTGCCGGGTGTTCCGGGTAGACGCCGCTGTCGATGATGCCGATGACGACACCCTCGCCGTCCAGCTCGGCCGCATTGCGCAGGCCCTTGTCGGCGTTGAACAGGTCGAGGAAGCCGGCGCTGTCGGTTGTGGCGAGCGGCCGAATTTCGTCCTCCCAGACCTTCGCCACTTCAGCCTGGTGCTCGAGTTTCTGGGCCTGGGCGGCAGTCATGCGCGCGGCGAAACCGTTGAAGCTGTAGCGATAGCTGTAGATCTTGCGGGCGTTCGGCGCAGCCCTTTGCAGCGCGCGGTCCTGGTCCGCGACAATCCTTGCAGCATAGGCCTGAACGTCGGGCGCATTGCGATCGAAGCGTACGCGTTCGGTGCCGGCCGCGGTCGCAATCTGCACCCGCGGCAGCTTCGCCTGGTTCTCCGCCGCGGATGGTGCGCGCATCTGCACGATGTACACGCGGCTCTCTTCCGGGTTCTCGGTGCCGGCCAGCTGCAACGGCACATTGCCGGCATCGCGCAGAACGGATTCGGATAGCGCGTTGCCAGTCCAGGCCAGCGACAGCAAACAGCAGATCGACAGGAGGCGTGAGGTGGTCATGGCGTCAGTCGTTCAGGTAGCCGCTCTTTTCCTCGGCGGAAAACTCGACGCCCAGTCCCATCGCGATGCGATTGACGAAATTGAAGTAACCGACGATCAGGGTCAGGTCCAGGATGTCGCGATCCGACAGGCCAGCGGCGCGCAATTCGCCGAGATCGCTTTCGGTCATGGCGCCCGGCGCCGTGGTCAGTTTTTCCGCGTGCCGAACGATGTTGCTAAGGCGTGGTTCGAGCGTCTCGAGCCCGTCCGCCGACATCAGCGAATTGAGTGCGTCCTCGTCGTCAAGATAGTGACGCAGCGACTCGGCATGATGGCTGACGCAGTAGTCGCAATCATTGTTCGCCGACACGACCACGGCAATCGCTTCACGTTCGAGCCTTGAGAGCCCCGAGCGGCCGAACATCAGCGTCATGTAGAGGTCGAGATGGTCGCTCATCGCCTGCGGATGCAGGCTGTGAACCTTCAGAATATTCGCGACTTTGCCGCGCTTTTTCTCAAGCTCGGCATACATCTCGGCGAGCTGGCCGTCAGCTTCGCCGACCTCGATTTCTTCGATCCAGGACATGCGTGGACGTTACCACGGATATCAGGTTGCGAATAGTTGCGCCGGGTCTGCGAAACTCTTGAATTCCAGCGCGTTGCCGGAGGGATCGAGCAGGAACATCGTGGCCTGTTCGCCGACCTCGCCGCGGAAGCGTACGCGCGGCTCGATCAGGAATTTGCAGCCGGCCTCGCGCAGGGTTGCGGCGAGCGATTCCCAATGAGGCATGTCGAGTACGACACCGAAATGCCGCGCCGGAACCGAGTCGCCATCGACCGGATTGGTCTCGGCCGCGGCGGCATCTTCGTCGACCAGGTGCAGAACGACCTGGTGGCCGAAAAAGTCGAGATCGAGCCAGCGCTCCGAGCGTCGCCCGGTACCGCAACCGAGCACGCCGCAGTAGAACGCCTCGCCGGCGGCCAGGTCGGTCACGGGAATCGCGAGATGGAAGGGGCGGAGCTTAGACATCGCTCTCTGCCAGCCAGTCCCGTGGCCGCAGGAAGTCGGTGTAGAGCGTCTCTTCCGGGGAACCGGGTTCGGGCGACCAGTTGTAGCGCCAGCGCACTTCGGGCGGCAGCGACATGAGGATTGATTCGGTGCGACCGCCCGACTGCAGGCCGAATAACGTGCCGCGGTCGTAGATCAGGTTGAACTCGACATAGCGGCCGCGCCGGTAGAGTTGGAAGTCGCGCTGGCGGTCGCCATACCGGTGCGCCACGCGTTTCTGCACGATTGGCTTGTAGGCATCGAGGAATGCATCGCCTGCTGCGCGTACGAATTCGAAGCAGGTTGCAAAATCGGGCTCATTGACGTCGTCGAAGAACAGGCCGCCGACACCGCGCGCCTCGTCGCGATGCTGCAGATAGAAATACTCGTCGCACCACTGCTTGTAGCGCGGATAGAGGTCGTCACCAAAACGGTCGCAGACTGCTTTCGCAACGCCATGCCAGTGCACGACATCCTCGCGAAACGGGTAGTAAGGCGTCAGGTCAAAGCCGCCACCAAACCACCATACGGGCTTGCGCTCCCCGGCGGTGAAAAAACGAAAATTCGCGTGCGTTGTTGGAACGTAGGGATTCTTCGGGTGCAGGACCAGCGAAATACCGACCGCCTGGAAGGACTTGCCGGCCAGTTCGGGCCGGTTCTTCGTTGCCGATGGCGGCATCTGTTTGCCGAACACATGCGAGAAGTTAACGCCACCCTGTTCGAATACGGCGCCGTCGCTGATGACCCTGCTTTCGCCGCCCCCGCCGCCCGGACGCTCCCAGCTGTCGCGCGCAAAACTCGCTTTCCCATCGAGCATCTCGAGTTCGGCGCAGATGCGGTTCTGCAGGTTGGTCAGGTGCCGGATGACGTCGTCAATCATGGGCTTCGCGGTCGAAGTATCTTGCCACTGATCAAGTCCCGGATTTCGGACGGTCCCGATGCGGGCCCGCAATCTCCAGGCACAACGTAGTCTACAACGTCGGCGAACTGGCGCCGCAAGACGTAGCGATTACGTGCTGTCGGTTTGCCGCTGAGATTGGCGCTGGTTGAGACGAGCGGCGACTCGGCCGCCTCGCAAAGCGCCTTGGCAACAGGGTTGGTCGTCAGGCGCGCTGCGATCGTCTTGTGCTCGCCACGCAGCAGCGGTGACACCAGTGGACCCGGAGGCACGATCCATGTAACCGGATACTCAGGGTCGGGATCGGGCAGACCCTGGTCCGAACCGATCCAGCCATCCAGTTGCCCGGCGCCTGCGGCGATGAGGATAAGTCCCTTGGACGCATCGCGCTGCTTGATCTCGACGACCCGGGCGACGGCCTGCGCATCGTCCGGCAGGCAGCCGAGGCCATAAACGCCTTCTGTCGGGTACGCAATGACCCCACCTCGCAGCAGGACGTCAGTTGCGTACGCTATGGCCTTCATTTTTTCCTGGCAGCCTTCTTCTTCGCTGCTTTCTTCTTAGCGGCCTTCTTCCTGGTCTTCTTTTTCGTCGCCTTCTTCTTGGTAGCGGCTTTCTTCGCTGTCTTCTTCTTACCGCGGCGACCGCGTTCCGGCGCGGCGGCCAGTAACTCGATGCACTCTTCGAGCGTCAGCGACTTCGGCTCGCGGTCCTTCGGGACGCGCGCATTCTTTTGCTTGTTGGTGATGTACGGACCGTAGCGGCCATTCAATACCTGGATGCCCTCTTCCTCGAAGTCGAGAATGATGCGGTTGGCATCGGCGATCTTCTTCTCTTCGATGAGTTCGAGCGCGCGCGGCAATTCGATCGTGTACGGATCGTCGTCGCCCCGAATCGAAACGTACTTGTCGCCGTAGCGTACATACGGGCCGAAGCGACCAATGCTGGCCGACACCGGCAGGCCATCGGGTGTTTCACCGAGCTTGCGCGGCAACTTGAACAGCTCCATCGCCGTTTCGAGATCGATTTCGTTCATCTTCTGGCCGGGACGCAGGCCGGCAAACTTCGGCTTTTCTTCGTCGTCCTTGGTGCCGATCTGCACGAACGGTCCGTAGCGGCCCATGCGGACGGTGACCGGTTTGCCCGATTTCGGATCGGTGCCGAGTTCACGCGCCTGCGCAACCTGTTCGCGCGTGACCGAGTTTTCCTTCTCCTCGCACAGCTCCTTGAACGGTTTCCAGAAGTTTTCGAGCAGCGGCACCCAGTCCTTGTGCCCCAGCGAAACCTCGTCGAGGTCGTCCTCGAGGCGCGCCGTGAAGTCGTAGTCGACGTACTGCGTGAAGTGTTCGGTCAGGAAGCCGTTGACGATACGACCGATGTCGGTCGGGATGAAACGGCGCGCGTCCATCTCCACGTATTCGCGGTTCTTGAGCGTTGCGATAATGCTCGCGTAAGTCGACGGGCGGCCGATGCCATGCTCTTCGAGCGCCTTGACGAGGCTGGCTTCGGAGAAGCGCGGCGGCGGCTCGGTGAAATGCTGTTCGGGGCGCAGTTCTTCGAGCTTGATCGTGTCGCCTTCGCCGATCTCGGGCAGCAATCGATCGCCGTCATCGTCTTTCGCGTCGTCCTTGCCTTCCTGGTACACGGCCATGAAGCCGGGCTCGACCAGTACCGAGCCGTTGGCGCGGAAGCGATGGCCGTGGTCGTCGGCGCCAGCGGCGCCGGGCGTCATCTCGATGGCGACAGTGTCGAATACGGCCGGCACCATCTGGCAGGCCATCGTCCGTTTCCAGATCAGCGAGTAGAGCTTGTACTGGTCGTCGTCGAGCGAGCCCTTGATGTCCTCGGGCACGTGAGCGACCGAAGTCGGGCGCACGGCCTCGTGCGCTTCCTGCGCATTCTTCGACTTGTTTTTGAAAGTGCGCACGTCGTCCGGGACGTTCTGCTTGCCGTAGCGTTCGGCAATCACGTCGCGGATCTCTGCAACGGCGACGTCGGCAAGCGTGACGGAGTCGGTACGCATGTAGGTGATCAGGCCGACCTGGCCCTCGCCGGGCAGCTCGATGCCTTCGTACAGTTTCTGCGCAACGCGCATCGTGCGCTGCGTGTTGAAGCCAAGTTTGCGCGAGGCTTCCTGCTGCAGCGTCGAGGTCGTGAACGGCGCGGCCGGGTTGCGGCGACGCTGGCGCTTGGTGACACTGAGCGTCGTCAGTTCACCACCGGCGGCCTCGAGCAGGGTCTTCTCGACGTCGCGGGCAGTGTCTTCGTTCTCGAAACTGAACTGCTCGACCTTGTCGCCCTTGTACTGCACGAGCCGCGCGACGAACGGTTGTTCGTTCTTGCTGACATCGGCCTCAACCGACCAGTATTCGCGCGCCTTGAACGCTTCGATCTCGAGCTCACGCTCGACGATCATCCTGAGCGCGGGACTTTGCACCCGGCCGGCGGACAGTCCGCGCTGCACTTTCTTCCACAGCAGCGGTGACAGGTTGAAGCCGACCAGGTAATCGAGGGCGCGGCGCGCCTGCTGCGCGCCCACGAGGTCGCCCGACAGGGTACGTGGATTGTCTACGGCATCCCGCACGGCGGCCTTGGTGATTTCATGGAATACGACGCGGTGCACATCTTTCTCATTGAGCACTTCGCGTTCGCGCAACAACTCGATCAGGTGCCACGAGATGGCCTCGCCTTCGCGATCGGGGTCAGTTGCGAGGTACAGGGCGTCTGCCTTCTTGAGCGCCCGGATGATTGCCTTGACGTGTTTCTCATTGCGCTCGATGACCTGGTATTTCATCGCAAACGCATTATCCGGATCGACGGCGCCTTCCTTGGGCACAAGGTCGCGGACATGACCGTAAGAGGCCATGACATCGAAATCCTTGCCAAGGTATTTGCTGATCGTCTTCGCCTTGGCGGGCGATTCAACGATAACGAGGTTCTTAGACATCGCGGCTTAATTACGTGCTTGATCGCGGCGTGTCAAGAAAACCGCCGCCGCCGGTCAATGCAAAAGGTCGGAAGCTTCCTCGAATACAAGGTCTTCCATGCGGGCGTAATTGAGCTCCTGCCCGGGCTGGCTGAACAGCACCATGAGCACGACCCACTTGATCTGTTCGACGTCGATATCGGCCGTTTCGAGCGCCAGCAGCCGGTCCACGAGAATCTCCCGTTGCGGCGGCGACAGGATGCCGATCTGCTCGAGGTACGTGATGTAGCCACGGCAATACGCATCCAGCCGCTCATGCTCGAAGTCGTTATAAATACGAGTGCCGTGCGCGGTCTGGCTGCCGTAATTGAGGCTCTTCTGCTGGTCGGTCAACCCGTCGAGCCAGTCGAGCGCCCGATCGATTTCGGCGTCGGCAAAGCCGGCGCGCGACAGCTCGATGCGCAGCTCGTTGTGATCGGGTTCGGGGTCTTCCTCAGCGTCGACGTATGTTTCGAAGAGATACATGAGTACGTCGAGTACGTTTTCCTTCATGCCTGGAGCGGCTCCTTTTTGACGTATCGCCCGCCGGACAGAGACTCCACTTCTCCATGGAGCTCCAGGATCAGAAGCATGGAGGAAAGCTGGTCGATCGTCAATCCGGACTGTTTTTGCAGCTCGTCGATAGTCACAGGGTCATAGCCGAGAAGTTCACGCAGCTCGTCATAGTCATCGTCGGGCGCGCTGCGCATGTGGCCGATCAGCGGTCCGAGTTCCGCGAGGATGTCATCGGCCGTTTCGACCAGCTTGGCTCCCTGGCGGAGCAGCTGGTGGCAGCCGCGACTGAGCGGATTATGTATCGAGCCGGGCAGCGCAAAGATCTCGCGGCCCTGGTCGCCGGCGAGTCTTGCCGTGATGAGCGAGCCGCTGCGGCGCGCAGCCTCTACGACAAGGGTGCCGAGGCTGAGGCCGCTGATCAGGCGATTGCGCTCGGGGAAGCGCCACTTTTCCGGTGGACTGCCCAGCGGGTATTCGGTGACCAGCGCCCCGGACCCGGCAATGCTGTGGGCGAGCTCGCGGTTGACTGCCGGATAGACGCGATCGATGCCGGTGCCGAGGAACGCGACCGTCTTGCCGCCGCCGTCGAGCGCGCCCTGATGCGCGGCCGCGTCGATGCCCTGGGCGAGGCCGGAAACGATGGCGAAGCCCTGGCCCGCGAGATGGCGCGCAAAATCGCGCGCGTTGCGGACGCCGCCCTGCGTCGGGTTGCGGCTGCCGATGACGGCCAGTGAGGGCAGGTGCAGGGCGTCCACGTCGCCGTTGACGTACAACAGCAGGGGCGGCCCCGGGATTTCGCGGAGCATCGCGGGGTAGTCATCCTCGCCCCAGGCCACGATGTGATGCTGCTTGTCCTCGAGCCATTCGAGGGCGGCGTCAATAGCCCTGGCATCGGGCTCCGCTATCGCCGCGGCTTTATCCTCGGCCAGGCCGGTTTCAGTCAGGCGCCCGCGCGGCTGCGTGACAATGTCATCGACGCTGCCGAAGTAATCCAGCAGCGCGCGCAGCTCCGTCGCACGGACGTGAGCGTGAGACAGGATCAGCCAGGATTTTCGGGTGTTCGCCATGCACCAATGATAACGCCCGCGGGCATCGCTGCGCCGCGGGCGTTTTCAGGTGTTTCGGCTGTTTGTGGTTCAGGTCGGGTTACGGACCGTGTCGTGAATGTGGATCGCCTGAGTGGCTTCCATGACCAGGCCATAGCTGATGCGGTCGTAGGTCTTGAAAACCATGATTGTGCCAGCCTCTTCTTCCGGCAGGCGCACCATGCCGCCGCCGAAGCGGTCCTTGATCTCTTCGCCCGTCTGCCAGACGGTCAGAACGTCGCCAACGGACAGGCCGTTGTTCGAGCCGCGATTCAGAACCACGACCTGGTACTGGCCGATCTGCGTAACACCACCGACGACCGACACGATGCGGCCTTCGATGTTGTTGCTCGGCGAGCGCGGGAAGAAGTTCAGCGGGATGTCGACAGCTTCAGGAAGCAGACGATCGCCAGCCTTGGCTTCCTGGTTGGTATCAGTAAGCGCGACCGTGGCCGGGTCGCCGCTGCGGCGCAATGTGCCTTCGCCGACCTGGATGCCCTGGTAGCCGATCAGGCGATTATCATCCGGGTCGTACAGCGGGTCGCCGACATGGACGACGCTGAAACGCGTACCCGGCCGCTGTGCCGTGCCGCGGACGTAGATCTCGTTGCCGGCCGAAGCGATCAGGTGATCGCCACGCGTGGCAAGCAGGTACGGCAGTGCGTCAGCCTGGGCCTTCTCGAGGATGACGCCGGAGCTCAGGAAAGCCTGGACGTCCTCATAGGGGATGCTCGTGATCGACTCGGTCAGCGGCGTGACGCGCGCCTGGGGCGACAGGCGGTAGGTCGAAGCGCGAACGTTGGTGATGCGCGGCTGGCCGTCGATGTAGACGAGGCCGAGCACATCGCCGGGATATATAAGGTGCGGGTTCTCGATATCCGGGTTTACGTACCAGATTTCGGGCCAGAACCACGGGTCCTTCAGGAACGTGCCTGCGATGTCCCACAGCGTGTCACCGACCTGTACGACGTACTCGTTCGGCGCACCGTCAGCAAGCGGCACCGGATCGTTGATCTTTTCGAGCACAGGCTCGTACGGCTGTGGCTCGACCGTGTTCTGCGGCGGCGGCGTGTAGGTATTCGTAGCCGTCGGCGCAGACTGCGGGTCGTATGCAGGCGGGTTGCCCCCGCATCCGACCAGCGTCAGGGCGATTGCGGTCAGCTGAAGGCTCGATTTCAGGCTAATCTTGCTGAATGACATGTCGCGAGGACTCCTGGATACAATTCGATTTAGGCCTGTACTTTCAAGGCGTTGCTATACTATGTCGTCCCGGTACCGCCGAGGCTGCTAATTACGTCACATTTCCGGCCCCGAAAACGGGCCCGGCGAGGCGAAATCACGCGGTCTAGTCTGACATCTTATTCAATAAAGTCAAACATTTAGGTCGTTTTTGTAGCAATCTACACGAAAATGGCGTCCCAGGGGACGCCCGAAATTATGGCAAAACTGAAGATTCTAGAATTCCCGGATCCCAGGCTCCGGACGAAGGCCGCCACGGTCACAACCGTCGATGATGAGCTGCGCCAGCTCATTGATGACATGTTTGAAACCATGTACGCGGCACCCGGCATTGGCCTGGCCGCCACCCAGGTCGACGTGCACCAGCGCCTGCTGGTCGCGGACGTCTCCCCGGACAAGTCCGATCCGCATGTCCTGATCAACCCCGTCATCACCGAGAAAGACGGCGTCGTCGCCACCGACGAGGGCTGCCTCTCCGTGCCGGGTTACTACGAAGAAGTGAAGCGGGCCGAGCACATCAGGGTGCGCTTCCTCGATCGCGATGGTGAGGAACAGGAAATGGAGGCCGAGGGCCTGCTGGCGGTCTGCATCCAGCACGAGATGGATCACCTCGACGGCAAGCTGTTCGTTGACTACCTGTCGGAAGCCAAGCGCAGCCGTATTCGCAAGAAGCTCGAGAAAGAACGGCGTCACGCGGCGGTTGCAATGTGATGAAACTGGTTTTCGCAGGCACGCCGGAGTTTGCGCGTGCCTCGCTCGAAGCGCTCGTTGCCGCGGGCCGCGCGCCTGTTGCCGTTTACACCCAGCCCGATCGCCCGGCCGGGCGCGGCAAGAAGCTGACGGCGAGCCCGGTCAAGCGGTATGCGCTGCAACGCGATATCCCCGTGTACCAGCCGCAGACGTTGCGCGACGCAGACGCCGCCGCCGGGTTGGCGGCGCTTGAGCCGGACCTCCTGATCGTTGCGGCCTATGGGCTGATCCTGCCGCAAAACGTACTCGACATTCCCGCGCACGGTTGCCTCAATGTGCATGCATCGGCGCTGCCGCGCTGGCGTGGCGCTGCGCCGATCCAGGCCGCGATTCTTGCCGGTGACGAGACAACCGGCATCAGCCTGATGGCCATGACGGCGGGCCTCGATTGCGGTCCCGTGTTTCATACCGAGGAAATTCCTATCGGCTCGGATGAGACGGCCGGTGAACTGCACGATCGCCTGGCTGCGCTCGGTGGGGCAACGCTGGTCCAGCATCTTGACGCCATAGCAAGCGGCGAGCTCTTGGCCGCAGAGCAGAATGATGCGCTCGCGACATACGCCCCGAAGATCAACAAGACCGATGCCGAGATCGATTGGTCGCTGCCGGCAACGGAAGTGGCTCGACGTGTACGAGCGTATAACCCGTTCCCGGGTGCGTATTGCAGTGCGCACCCTGCAGGAGGCGGCTTGCCGGCGACCAGGCTCAAGGTCTGGCGCGCCATACCCGTCGATGGCTCCGGCGCACCCGGGACCGTCCTGCAGTTCGATCGGGATGGTTTCGTGATCGCCTGTGGCGAAGGCGCACTGCGCGTCGCAGAAGCCCAGTTGCCCGGCAAGCGTCGCGCACCCGTGCACGAGTTCATCGGCCAGGCCGACCTGGCAGGACAACGGCTGGGGTGACGATGGCAAATGCGGGCGCGAGAACACGTGCAGTAGCGGCCACCGTTGTCGACGCGGTCGTCAGCGACGGGCGGTCGCTCGATGCGGCGCTCGCCGAGCATGAGACCAGTGTGGCCGCGGCAGACCGCGCGTTGCTGCGCAATATGGCCTACGGCGTCCTGCGCCATTACTGGCAGCTCGATGACTGGATCGAGCAGCTTGTCACCCGACCCTTTCGCAAGCGCGACAGTGTCGTGCATGCGTTGCTCGCGGTTGGTCTTTACCAGCTCGTCGACATGCGCGTGCCGGATCACGCTGCCGTCTCGCAAACCGTCGAGGCCGCGCGACAACTGCGACGCCCAAAGCTGGCGGGCCTGGTCAACGCGTGCCTGCGACGTTTCCAGCGCGAGTCGCTCGCGGAGAGCGAGCCACGCAACGAACAGGCGCGTCTCAACCATCCCGACTGGCTCATCCGGCAATTACATGCGGACTGGCCGGACGACGCTGACGCTATTCTCGACGCCAACAACGCGCGCGCCCCGATGTGGCTGCGCGTCAATGCCGCGCGTGGCAGTGCCGCAGAGTACCGCGGCCGGCTTGCCCGGGAAGGCATTGAGGCGCAGCTGCTGGAAGGGCTGCCCGATGCGTTACGTCTGGAGACGCCGCAGATGGTCGATGACCTGCCCGGTTTCGCGGATGGTGACGCATCGGTACAAGATGCTGCGGCCCAGCTGGCCGCGCGCTGGCTGTTGCGCGAATCGCCGCGACGTGTACTCGATGCTTGCGCGGCCCCGGGCGGCAAGAGTGGTCATCTGCTCGAACTGGGCGGGGATGGGTTCGATCTGACCGCGCTCGATGTGGACGAAGAGCGACTGGCGCGCGTGCGCGAGAATCATGCGCGGCTGAACTTCGCTGCAACGATTGTGGCCGGCGATGCATCGAAACCAGAGGAGTGGTGGGATGGTGAGCCGTTCGATGCAATCCTGCTGGATGCGCCGTGCTCGGCGACCGGCGTGATTCGGCGGCATCCCGACATCAAGTTGCTGCGGCGTGCAGCGGATATCGACGAACTCGGCGGTCTGCAGGCGGCCATCCTGGGTGCGTTGTGGACAACCCTGGCGCCCGGCGGGCGCCTGTTGTACGTCACGTGCTCGGCGCTCGCGGCGGAGAACGATGTGGTGGTGAGAGGATTCCTGGAGGCCAATGACGACGCGGTTGAAGATACCGTGTTGCCAAATAACAACATCCGCGATGTAATGCGGAGGAAGGCATGCGGCTACCAGGTTCTGCCCGGCACGAGCGGCATGGACGGGTTCTACTACGCATGCCTCGTCAAGAAGGTCTCCTGAGAAACGATGTCACCACCACGTACAGGTTCCGCCGGCATGAAGCGCTTCGCACTCGCGTTGCTCGCGCTGCTGGTCCTGGGCACGGGACTGGCGCAGGACGAGATGGAGCGCGAAGGCTATTTCGAGGTGCGCTCGGCGTCGACCGAGGTTGTCGACGGCGTGCACTCGCTGGATGCCCGGCTGCAGCTGATCCTGTCGTCCGAGGCGCTGGCCGCGCTCGAAAGTGGCGTGACGCTTACGATCGAGCTGCAATTGCAGGTCATTCGCGCACGCCGGTTCCTGCCTGACGACGCCGAAGCCGAACTCGCGGTTCGCCACGAACTCGAGTTCTCGCCCGTCAGCCAGCGCTATATCGTGCGCAATCTCAATAGTGGTGACCAGGACTCCTTCGCGACGTTGTACTCCGCGCTGAACAGTCTGGGCCGCGTCCAGGGACTCCCCGTCATCGACGACGCCGTGTTGTCACCCGACGGTCGCTATCGTGTGCGACTGCGGGCGATGCTGAACACGGAGCGGTATCCCGCGGCGCTGCGCGTGCTGTTCTTCTGGCGCGGCCAGTGGCAATTGCAAAGCGAATGGTTCGAATGGTCGCTCGAACGCTGAAGCGAGCGCTCTACCTGATCGTTGCGACGGCCGGCGTCGGTCTTGCGCTGGCTGCCCTGTTCCTGCTCACCCAGACCGTGCAGCAGTCGGATGACTTCGATCGACTGCAGGACGTTATTCTCGCTATCAATATCGCCGGCGGCATGCTGCTGCTCGCGATGCTCATCGGCAACCTCGCGCGCCTTGCCCGCGACTACCGCATGGCGGTACCGGGCGCGAAGCTCAAGGCGCGCATGGTTGGTATGTTCGTCGGCCTCGCCGTCCTGCCGCTGGTCGTCGTGTTCTATTTCTCGATGCAGTTCATCAATCGCGGCATCGACAGCTGGTTCAATGTCGAGGTCGAAGAAGGGCTCGACAACGCGCTGATGTTGAGTCGTGCAGCGCTCGAGATCGAAAAACGCCGCAGCCTGCGCGCCACCCGTACGGCGGCAACGCGCATGGCAATCGTGGCCGACCGGCAGGCGATCTTCGAGCTCGGCATGTTGCGGCGGGAGGCCGGCGCCAGCGAAATGACCCTGTACGACAGTGGCAACACCGTGCTCGCAACCAGCACTGACAGCGCCTCGGGGGAATTGCCGACACCCCTGACCGAAGAAGTCGTGTTGCAGATGCAGCAGGGGCGCCCGTTTGTCAGTCTCGAAGCGCTGGCCAACGGCGACGTCGAGATTCGCGCTGCGGTCATCTTTACGCACCGGGTGGGACGCGTGCAGGAGGCGCGCGTGGTGCAGGCCTATTTCCCGGTCGCGGACCGGCTTGCCGAGATGGTCGGCAGCGTCGAGCGGTCCTACCAGGAATACCAGCAGCTGGTGTTCTTCCGTGAAGACCTCAAGGACCTGCTGACACTGACGCTCGCGTTCGTCCTGCTGCTCAGCTTGCTCGCGGCGATCTATGGCGCGTTCGTGCTGTCGAGGCGCCTCGTCGCGCCGATCCAGGACCTCGTCGCCGGTACGCGCGCTGTTGCGGAAGGCGATTTCGATACGCGCCTGCCTGCGCCGAGTCGCGACGAGATCGGCTTCCTGATTTCGTCGTTCAATGACATGACGCAGCACCTTGCGACGGCACGCCGCGAAGCGTCACTGAGCCAGGCGCTCGTGGAAGCGGAGCGCACCAACCTCGAAGTCATTCTCGCGCGCCTGTCGACCGGCGTACTGGCGCTGGAGTCAGACCTGACGATTCGCAATGCCAACCAGGCGGCGGGATCGATTCTCGGCGTCGACCTCGAGCATCGTCGCGGCCAGAAACTGCTCGACGTGGCGCAGGAGAACGCACTGCTCGACCAGTTCGTTGACGTCGCGCGCGTGCATCTCGAAGCCGGAGAGACCGAGTGGCGCGAGCAGATCGTGCTGCGCGGCGAAGTCGGGCGACGCGTGCTGACCTGCGCGTGCACGACCCTGCCGGGTGACGAAGACCACGCGGCCGGTTACGTCGTCGTCTTCGACGACATCACCGCCCTGTTGCAGGCGCAGCGCGACGCCGCCTGGGGCGAAGTTGCGCGACGACTCGCGCATGAGATCAAGAATCCGCTGACGCCAATCCAGCTGTCGGCCGAACGCGTGCGCCACAAGTACCTGCACACGATGCCCGAAGAGGAGGCGCAGGTGCTCGATCGCGCCACGCATACGATCGTGCAGCAGGTCGAGGCGATGAAGGAAATGGTCAACGCGTTCAGCGACTATGCGCGTGCGCCGGATATCGAGATTGCGCGCTTCGATCTCGACAAGCTCGTCCATGAAGTCGTCGACCTGTATCGCGCCCAGGAAAGCGAAGTGAAGATCGTCCTGAGTTCGGATCCAACCATGCCGTATATCGAGGCCGACATGGGCCGCGTGCGGCAGATCCTGCACAACCTGATTCGCAACGCCGTCGAAGCGCTCGAGAACACGGAGGATGCGCGCATCGATGTGCATGTCAGCGCGGCCGAGGCCGACGATATCGATATCGTGCAGATCAAGGTCGCGGACAACGGTCCCGGGTTCCAGTCCGGGTCCGTGGGGCAGATTTTCGACCCGTACGTGACGACCAAGCCGAAAGGCACCGGTCTTGGTCTCGCTATCGTGAAGAAGCTGGTCGAGGAACATCTGGGGTCGATTCGGGCCCGCAATCGAGACAACGGTGGAGCGATGATCAGTATCCGCCTGCCGCTGAACGAAGCGGCACGCGAGCTGATGATTACCAAGGCGCCCGGACGCGCTGACAAAAGGAGAGAGCGCGCATGAGTAATCCGCAGGTTCTGGTGGTCGATGACGAGGCGGATATTCGCGCCCTGATCAAAGACATTCTCACTGACGAGAGCTATGGCGTGGTAGGCGCGGCTGACGCGGCCGAGGCGCGCGCCGCGCGAGCGGAGCGGCGCTTCGACCTGATCCTCCTGGACATCTGGATGCCGGATACGGATGGCATCACGCTGTTGCGGGAGTGGTCGGAGAGCGGTGAGCTCAATTGTCCGGTTGTGATCATGTCAGGGCATGGCACGGTCGACACAGCCGTCGAGGCAACGCGTCTCGGTGCGTTCGATTTCGTTGAGAAGCCACTGTCGCTCGCAAAACTCCTGCGCACGGTCGAAGCCGCGCTCGAGTCGGCGGGCAAGCAGTCGAAAGCGGCACGCCAGTTGTTGCCATCGTTACTCGCCCCGGTCGGGCGCAGTGCCCTGATGCAGGGCTTGCGCGACCGCGTACAGCAGTACGCTCGCCACGATGGGGCGGTGTTGATGAGCGGCGAACCCGGTACGGGGCGTGGCGCATTCGCGCGCTTCATGCACGGACTCAGTCGACGTGCTGACGAGCCACTGACCATTCTGTCCGCCGCTTCGATTACGGATGCCAACTGCGAGGAACAGCTGCTGGGCTCGGAGCATGATGGTGAGATCGTTGCAGGTGCTTTCGAGCGTGCGGACGGCGGGACGCTCGTCATCGACGAGCTGACCGACCTCGGCTCGAAAGCGCAGAAAGTCCTGTTCGGCATTCTCGACAGCGGCCGTTTTACCCGCATCGGTGGCACCGAGAAGTTACGCGTCGACGCGCGCGTGGTCGCAACCGTCGGTCCCGATTACGAGGCGCGCATTGAGGCCGGGCAGCTGCGCCGCGATCTGGTCGCTCAGCTGAGTGAGTTAACGCTACGAATTCCGCCGCTGCGCGATTATGCCGAGGATGTGCCAGAGCTCCTGACCTACTACGTCGACAAGCTGGTCGATGCCGAGGGACTGACGTTCCGGCGCTTCAGCGTCGCGGCGCAGAATCGCCTGCGCAACTACCCATGGCCCGACAATGTGCACGAACTCAAGAACCTGGTGCGGCGCCTGCTGCTCTCGGGAAGCGATGAAGATATCGCCCTGGAGGAGGTCGAGGCGGAGATCAGTGCCGCCGGGCCCGTCAATGAGCCGCTGGTGAAGCAGGACCTGCTGGCCCTGCCGTTACGTGAAGCGCGCGAACAGTTCGAGCGGGCTTACCTGCAACAGCAACTGGTGCTGTGCGGTGGCAAGGTCGGGCAGCTCGCGAAGCGCGTTGGCATGGAGCGTACGCATCTGTATCGCAAACTCAGATCACTCGGCGTCGACTTCAAGAGCGTGGGAAGCGACGACTAGACGAAAGGGAGATTTTCTTGAAAGACGAAACATTGTCGATTCATGCGGGATTCAAATCAGATTCTGCCTCCAAAGCGGTGTCAGTGCCGGTCTATCAGACCGTGGCCTACGAATTCGAGAGCGCGCAGCACGGTGCTGACCTCTTCAATCTTGAGGTCGAGGGGAATATTTACTCTCGCATCATGAACCCCACTGTCGATGTGCTCGAGCAGCGCTCGGCAGCGCTCGAGGGTGGTATTGCGGGGCTTTGTCTGAGTAGCGGCAGCGCGGCGGTTAACTACTCGATACTGAATATCGCCGCAGCCGGCAATAATGTCGTGACCGTGCCGCAACTCTATGGCGGCACCTACACTCTCTTTAAGCATATGCTGCCCAAACTCGGAATCGAGGTTCGTTTCGCGGCGGACGATTCGGCCGAGGCGATGCAGGAACATATCGACGACAAGACCTCGGCGATCTTCTGCGAATCAATCGGCAACCCGGCGGGCAATATCGTGGATATCGAGGCGATTGCCAATATGGGTCATGCGCAAGGTGTGCCCCTGATCGTCGACAATACCGTCGCGACGCCGGCGCTGATCAAGCCGATCGAGTGGGGCGCCGACATCGTCGTCAATTCACTGACGAAATACATGGCCGGACACGGCAATTCGCTGGGCGGCGTCATCATCGACGGCGGCGAGTTTCCATGGGCAGAACATGCCGAACGGTTCCGCATGCTGACCGAGCCGGAAGCGTCCTATCACGGAGTTGTTTATACCGAGGCATTCGGCGCAGCGGCTTATATAGGGCGAGCACGCACCGTGCCGCTACGCAACACGGGATCTGCGCTCAGCCCGATGAATGCGTTCCTGATATTGCAGGGGCTCGCAACATTGCCGCTACGCATGGAACGGCATCGCGACAATGCAGTGGCGGTGGCCGAGTATCTCGACCAGCATGATCGCGTTGAGTGGGTGAGTTTTGGCGGGCTGCCGTCATCGCCCTACTATGATCTTGCGCAGAAATACACGAACGGCAAACCATCTGCGTTGCTGACCTTCGGTATCAAGGGAGGTTTCGACGCGGGCGTGAAGTTCTACGACGCGCTCAATATGTTCCTGCGTCTCGTGAACATCGGGGACGTCAAGTCGCTGGCTGCCCACCCCGCGTCAACGACGCATCGACAGCTGACGGAACAGGAGCTGGAGGCGGCCGGAGTGACGCCGGACATGATTCGCTTGTGCATCGGTATCGAGCACATCGACGACATCATCGCGGACCTCGAGCAGGCGCTGGCCGCGTCAGCCTGACCGGCCGGCGCGGTACAGGCAGTACCTTGCCGTCGGGCAAAAACTCGAGACCGGGCTCGCCAAAGTCCTCGATCGACAAGCCGCGGACCAGGTTCAGTGCCCGGTCTTTCTGGTCGATGCTCGGTCCCGCCGGACGCAACTGAATCGTTGAGACGATGTTGCCTTCGACAAAACGGCCTTCGCCGTCGAGCGTTGTCGTCAGGATCGGGGCGATGCCCTTGATGCCGGCAACGCTGATGCCGTAGTAGGTCGCGAAGTTGCCGAGGCTATATGCGATCAGGCGGTCCTTGTAGCGTTCCATGCCGCGCACGACATGCGGGCCGTGGCCGATAACGAGATCCGCGCCCACATCCACGACGCCGCGTGCAAACCAGACGACATCGCCACGTGGTTCGCCGTAATACTCCTCTTCCGCGAACGGCACATGCGTTGCGGCTGTGCCTTCGGCGCCGCCGTGGAAGGTCACGACGACGATATCGAACGCCGCATCCAGCGCCTCGATCCACTCGAATGACTTCTCGTAGTCGAGCAGCATATTCGAGTTCTTCGTGACCGCGAAGTTGACGAAAGCGACCGTCAGGTCCTTGCGCGCAAGCACCGACATCGTCCCGTCGCGGCCGGACGCCGCGATGCCCGCAGCCGCCATCGCGTCCGCACTCGCGTCGCGGCCTTCCTCGCCGAAATCACGCGCGTGGTTGTTGGCGAGGCTGACGATGTCGAAACCCGCGTCCCGGTAGTGCCAGGCGTAGCGCGGCGGTGAGCGGAACAGGTAGCAAGCGTTCATGTTCTTGCATTTCTTGCCCGGCTCGCCGCCGTCCATCAGCACGCCTTCAAGATTGCCGAACGCGATATCGGCCGCCTGCAGGTAGGGCGCTACTTCATTCAGAAAGCTGACGCCGTCGTCGTCGGGCAGGTGGTTCCGCGGATAATCGGTGCCGATCATCATATCGCCGACCGCCGCGATAGTTATTGTGGGAGGCGGCTCATCAGCCACTGTGGGAGGCGGCTCATCGACCACCGTGGGAGGCGGGTCATCAGCCACTGTGGGAGGGGGCTTGCCGGCGACAACCACAGGCTCGGGTGGCGTGGCGCAGCCCGTCAGGACCAGGATCAGGACAAGCAGGCCGCGCCTGGCGTCAGTCATCCCAGCGAATCCGCAGCACATCGATCTGTGCTGCGCGCAGGCGACTGCGCATCATGTTGAGTTCGTCGAGGTCGTCAATCGGCCCGATCAGCACGCGGTGGTAATTGCGCTCGTTGATTGTCACGCGCTGTATATAGGACTCGATGCCGTGCATGGCGAGTTCCGCGCGGCGCCGATCCGCATCGTCGTTGGTCGAGAACGAGCCGGCCTGCAGCATGTAGGTGCCGGGCTCGACGATCGCCTGCGGCTCCGGCGTTCGCGGTGACGCAGCTGCTGCCGGTTCATCGTCGCGCGTGATGACTTCGAAATTCGGCAGGTCTTCGTAAAAGGTGAATCGTGGTTCTTTCTTCTCAACGGGTTCGACGGCTGCGGTTTCGCCGTTGTCGTCAAGCGCAGATTGCAGGCTGGCGGGTTCAGGCGCCTTCTTAACCGGCGCCGGCCCGCGGTCCTTCATGTAGACGGCGGCCGCGACGGACAACCCGACCGCGAGGCCGAATAGCATCGCGGCGACGGGTGAAACGCCCGAACTCTTCTTCTTCGCTCGTCGCCGCCGCTGTGCCATTACATTTTCTCCGGCGCCGAGACGCCAAGAATGCGGAGGCCGTTAGCGATGACCGTGCGCGCCGCCGCAATCAGGTACAGGCGAGCGTCGCGCAGGTCGGCATCGTCGACGATGAATGCGTGCGCGTTGTAATACGTGTGGAAGTCGTTGGCGAGATCACGCAGGAAATGGACGAGCGTTTGCGGCGCGCGGTTGGCAGCCGCCAGCTCGACAATCTCCGGGTAGCGGCTGAGTGATGTCATCAGTGCTTTTTCCTGCGGCTCGACGAGCTGGTCGAGCGCGGCACGGCCATTGGCCTGGTGCCACTCCAGCGATTTCTCGCCGAGCTGCCGGAACACGCTGGCGACGCGCGCATGCGCGTACTGGATGTAGTAGACCGGGTTATCGTTCGACTGCGACTTGGCGATGTCGAGATCGAAATCGAGATGCTGGTCGTTGGAGCGCATGACGTAATAGAAGCGCGCGGCATCGTTGCCGACTTCCTCGCGCAGCTGGCGCAGCGTGTCGAACTGGCCGCTGCGCGTACCCATCTGCACGCGCTCGCCGCTGCGATACAGCGTCACGAACTGGATGAACTGGACCTCGAGGTCTTCACCCTCATAGCCCATCGCCTCGAGGCCGCCGCGCACGCGCGTCACGTAACCGTGATGGTCGGCGCCGAGCACGTCGATCAGGTGGTCGAAGCCGCGTTCGCGCTTGTCGTAGTGATACGCAATGTCGGACGCGAAGTAGGTCTTGACGCCATTGTCACGCACGACGACGCGGTCCTTGTCGTCACCAAACTGCGTTGACGGGAACCACGTTGCGCCATCCTTCTTATAGAGCATGCCACGCTCCCCGAGCACGGCCAGCGCATCGTCGACGCGCTTGGTCTTCGTCAGGCTCTGCTCCGAGAACCACTCGTCATAGTGGACGCCGAACTCCTCGAGGTCTTCGCGAATCTCGTCGCGAATTGACTCGAGCGCCTGCTGGCGAATCCGGTCGAAGCCGCCTTCGCCATGCAGTTCCTTGCAACGCGCCACGAGCGCGTCGACAAACTCGTCCTTATTGTCCTCGCCGTTCGCTGGCAGACCGTCGGTCACGGCCGCCGCCGTGACCGGTTCCAGGCCGCTCGTATCGATCTCGGCGGCAATGTCGCGGATGTAGTCGCCGCGGTAGCCGCCCAGCGGAAAGTCGATCTCGACGCCGTTGGCTTCCAGCCAGCGCAACCAGACGCTGGCGCCCAGAATGTCCATCTGCCGGCCGGCGTCGTTGACGTAGTACTCGCGATGCACATGGAAGCCGGCCGCCTCGAGCAGGTTACCGACGGTTGCGCCGTAGGATGCGCCGCGGCCGTGACCGACGTGCAGCGGACCGGTCGGGTTGGCCGACACGAACTCGAGGTTGATGCGCGGGCGGTCCTTCTTGTCCTGGCGGCCGTAGCAGTCGCCCTGTTCGAGCATCGACTCGAGCTCGGCATGAAACGCAGCCGGGCTCAGGTAGAAGTTGATGAAACCGGGACCGGCGATCTCGACCTTGTCGACGGTGTCACTGGAACCGAGCGCCTCGACCAGCATAGCGGCGATATCACGCGGGCTTTTGCGGGCGGGCTTGGCCAGGCGCATCGCGACGTTGCTGGCGAAGTCGCCATGGCTCGGGTCGCGCGTGCGCTCAACGGTCGATGCGACCGCGAGGTCGCCGGCAACTTCTGCAAGTTCGGGTACCCCGGCGAGGGCGTCGGACACTAAATTCGCTACGATCTGCTTCATGGCGCGCAATTGAATCAGAACAACTCGACGGGGTCCACGTCGATCGACCAGCGCACCTTGCGCGCCGCCTTGTCTTCTTCGAGCTGTGGCCTGAGATCGCGCAGCGCCGCGTGCAGGCTGCGTCGGTCGCCGGCCTGCAGGAGAAGCTGAACCCGGTAGCGGCCGGCCCGGCGGGCCATGGGCGCGTCGACCGGGCCGAGCACGCGCAACGTCTCCCCGCAGCGGGGCTCGACAATGCAGCGTGCCATCTCGAGAAACGAGAGCGCATCCGCATGGCGATGGGCCGCAGCGCGTACCAGCGCCAGTCGCGTGAACGGCGGCCAGCGCGTCGTTTCGCGCTCGGCCAGGGCCTCGTTCGCGACCTGTGCATAGCCGCCGCCGATCAGTGTGGCCCAGAACGGGTTCTCCGGGAACGCGGTCTGGATCAGCACCTCGCCGGCACGATCGGCACGACCCGCGCGGCCCGCGACCTGCACGATCGACTGGGCCATGCGTTCGGCGCTGCGGAAATCGGTGCCGAACAAGCCCTGGTCCGCATTCACGATGCCAACCAGCGTGAGCTTTGGAAAATGATGACCCTTCGACAACATCTGCGTGCCGACGAGGATTTCGGCCTCGCCTGCGCGGGCCTGGTCGAGCGCGTCGAGCATGGCTCCCTTGCGCTGGGTGCTGTCGCTATCGATACGGGTGACGGTCCGTTCGGGGAAACGCTGGCGCAGCGCATCTTCGAGTCTTTCGGTGCCCTCGCCGAGCGGTCGGACCGGCTCGCCGCATTCATCGCACTGCTCGACCAGCGGCCGGCCGTAGCCGCAATGATGACAACGCAGCTGTCGTTGGGCCGCGTGCACGGTCAGGCGCGAATCGCAGCGCGCACAACCCGCGACATGGCCGCAGCTTGCGCAGATCAGTGTCGGTGCGAAGCCGCGCCGGTTGAGAAACAGCAGCGCCTGCCCACCCGCATCGAGGTGACTGCGGATCGCACCGGCGAGCGGTTCGCTGATGCCGTCGGTGACCGGGTTGCGCACCGTATCGACGAGGCGCAGGGCCGGGGGGCGAGCGCCGCCGGCCCGCTTGGGCAGGCGAATGTGGATGTAATTGCCGGATTCGCAGTGGTGCAGCATCTCGAGCGTTGGCGTCGCGGTGCCGAGCACGACGGGAATGCCGGCCTGCTTGGCCCGCACGATCGCAAGGTCGCGCGCCGAGTACCGCAGCCCCTCCTGCTGCTTGAACGAATGATCGTGTTCCTCGTCGACAATCAGCAGACCCGGCTTCTTCAGTGGTGTGAAGATGGCCGAGCGGGTGCCGACGACGAGACGGGCGGCGCCGCTGCGGGCGGCCCGCCATGCAGCAAGCCTCTCGGTATCGGTCAGGCCGGAGTGCAGCAGGGCAGGCTCGATACCAAGGCGTTTGCGCAGCCGGGCGATAAGTTGCGGCGTCAGCCCGATCTCGGGCGCGAGGACGAGGACCTGCCGGCCCGCATCGATCACGTCACGCATGCGTTGCAGGTAGACCTCGGTCTTGCCGCTGCCGGTCACACCTTCGAGAAGACAGGCGGCAAAGCCGTCACTGCCGCGCATCGTGTCGAGCGCGGCCTGCTGGTCGGTATTGAGCTCGGGGCCGGGCGTCGCCGCGGGCGCGATGGTTTCGTCGAATTCGGGTGCACGCGCCTCGATGCGCTCGATCAGCCCCTTGTCGAACAGGCCCTTCGCGGCGCGTCGCCAGGTCGGCAACAGTTCGGTCAGGTAGTCGGCCTCGCAGCCATTGCCGCCGGCGTCGACGAGCGTTTCCAGTAACTCGGCCTGGCGCGGCGCCCTCTTTGCCAGCGCCTCGAGGTCGGCCGCTTCCGCCAGCGCGGTCGCCACTATGGTTTCGACGACAGGATGCAGCGGCTTGCCGTGCCGCAGGTTCGCTGGCAGCGCCGCCGCTGCCACTTCGCCAATCGGGTGGTGGTAATAACCGGCCGTGAAGCGGATCAGTTCGAGTTCGGCTGTCCCCAGCAGTGGCGTCGCATCGAGTACGTCGCTGCAGCGCCGGATCTTGCCTGGGTCCAGCTCGGACGTTTCGGCCAGCCCCATGACCAACCCCACGCGCGTTCCGGCGCCAAACGGCACCCGCACCCGGGTGCCGGCGGCGGGTAACTCACCGCCTGTTGGCGGCAGGTAGTCGAACAGGCGCGACAGCGGCACGTTGACGGCCACCTTGAGTACGGGCTGCTGGCTTGCGACGTTCATGGATTTGACATAATGGACCCGATTCCCTGTCAACGCGACGACTGTTCGGGCGTTAATTGAGGTGAGACAAGTTAGATGACCTCGTGACGGAGTCAAGGGATATGAGCGTCGAACCGTTAAGTTTTGCGGTATCGTGGGTCAGCGAGCCATCGACAGGGACGCGGGCACTGCAGAAACAACAGCAACTCAACCGGTTTCTCGCCGAGGTAGAGCGACGCGCGCTGCGTATCGCCGAGATCGCCGTGCGCGACCGGGACGAAGCGCTGGATCTCGTGCAGGAAGCCATGATCAGGCTCGCTCGCAAGTATGGCGAGCGCGACAGTGAAGAGTGGCCGCCCCTGTTTTATCGCATCCTGCAGAACGGGGTGCGTGACTGGCACCGGCGCCAGGCTGTGCGCAACCGCGTCATGGCCTGGTTCGGAGGTGGCGCGACGGGCGACGACGAGTTTGACCCGGTCGCCGCGGCGCCCGACCCGATCGGCCGGACGCCCGACGAGGAACTGGCAAACGACCAGGCCATGGACTCGCTCGAAAAAGCGGTCCGGCGCCTGCCAACGCGGCAACGCGAAGCGTTCATGCTGCGCACATTTGAGGGGCTGGACGTAGCCGGGACTGCGGTCGCGATGGGCTGCAGCGAAGGCAGCGTCAAGACACACTATTCCCGTGCGATACACTCGCTGCGGGGCGTATTGGGAGAACACCATGAGTAGGTCGAACGACGAGTTTGCGAAGCAGGCCAGGGAACTGTTCGACGAATCGGTCGAGCAGCTCGATGCGGCGACGTTGTCGAAGCTGAACCGTGGTCGGCAAGCCGCACTCGCAGAGCTTGAAACTCCGCGGGCCGGGTGGGTGCGCTGGGCGCCGGCTGCTGGCGTAACCGCGGCAGTAGCCATCGCCGTCATGATTTCCGTGCGGGACCCCGGGATCGACGAAACCGTGCCTGCATCCGTGACCGACATGGAGATTCTGCTCGGCGAGGAGAATATCGAGATGCTCGAGGACCTCGAGTTCTATTCCTGGATCGACCTGCTCGAACAGGCCAACGATGTTGGCTGAACGACTGGCCATCATCATTTGCGGTTTGTGTCTCGGCGCGATCGCGAGCGCGGAGACCGCCGCGGAAGAGACGACGGTCGACATGGACTTTCTCGAGTACCTCGGCATGTGGGAAGAAACGGACGAAGAATGGTTGCTGCACGATGACATGGCATCTGCGGACCAGGAGAAGCGGAGCGATCCCGCGCCGGATGGCGAAGAATCGCCGGAGACAGACGATGAAGATTAAAGCGATCATTGCAGTGCTGGCCCTGACGATCTGCGGCGGCGCATGCGCCGATGGCATCGCATGGAACGATCTCAGTGACGCCCAGCGTGAGGTGCTAAGCCAGTTCGAAGGCAGGTGGGACGGACTGTCCGAGGATCGCCGGCTGCGCCTCGCCAAAGGCGCCGAGCGCTTCAGCACGATGTCGCCCGAGCAGCGTGACCAGGCCCGTGCGCGCTTCGCGCAGTGGCGTGACCTGTCCGACCAGCGCCGCGACCTGATTCGAGAGCGTGCCGAGATCTTCCGCAACCTGTCGCCCGAGGAACAGAAGCGCATTCGTAACAACTTTCACCGTTACCGCCAGATGAATCGCGATCGGCGCGAGATGTTGCGGGAGCGCTACCATCGCATGACGCCGGAACAGCGCCAGCGCATGCGTGACCGGCTCAGGAAACGGCCGCCGCCCAGGAACCGGGACGGCCGCTGATACTCACTGCCTAGTGGAAGCCGTAGCCAATGGCTACGCCGACGAGCCAGGTATTGGCTCCCCCTTCGATGAGGTCGACCTGCGCTTCGGGAGCGAGCGACCACTTCTCATTGAGCTCGAACTCGTAACCGATTCCGGCGCGTAACAAAGCCTTGTCTTTCCGGGCGCCTGGCTTGAATTCATAGCCCGGACCGCCGAAGACCCGGACACTGTCGCCGAAGAAACGGCTGAACGGCACGACCAAAACCGTGCTCGTGTGGCTACCGACATCGACCCGCTCGAGCACGGCGCCAATGGCCCACTTCGCGTCGAGGCGATACTGGAATTCGAGGCCGATGGCGTCGGCATCGTGCGTATGGCTGTGTCCGTCGTCTTCCTTGCCGGTTCCCAGGAATAACGCTATATGCTTGTGGCCGGCGACGCTGCCGTGCGCTTCGCTGGCGAGCACAGCCTGCGGGAAACAGAGGGCCGCGCATGCAAGCCCTATTAGAGTCAGTCTGATCATGTCATTGAGTCTACCCCAGATGACGTACTACAGTTGCGTGATTGTGGGTCCCCGTCTTTTCGTGGATTCTCTCGCCGGGGAGTTTGACTATGACGAGAAAAGCCAACAAAAAGGAGCGCAAGGCGCTGAATCGCGACGCGGTTGAGCAAACGCTTGCGCTGAACCCGATGGTCGGGATCAGCGGGGCCGACTTTGCGTCGGCGGCGCGTGCGACGGTGCTGCAGGGCATCCGCCAGCCGCTGTCCGTGTTGCGCGCCAGCCTCGGCTATGCCCGCAAGCTGTCTGAGGTGGCGCTCGGCGATCGCAGCTACCAGGCGCACGCGAAAGATCGGCGTTTTACCGACCCGACCTGGCAGAAGAGCCCGCTGCATCGTGGCGTGCTGCAGGCCTACCTGGCCCTCGTCGAGTCCATGGACGAGTGGGTAGACGACGCTGCGTTTGACGAGATGAATGAGCGGCGTGCGCGCTTCATGCTGCGCGTCGTGGGCGATTCGATTGCCCCAACCAACTTCCTCGCGGGCAATCCGGCGGCGCTCAAAAAGCTGATCGAGACCGGCGGTACCAGCCTGGTGCGCGGTGCGCGCAATTTCATTGACGACCAGCGCAATAACAATGGCATGCCGTCGCAAGTCGACAAGTCGAAGTTCACGGTCGGTGAGAACATCGCCACGACGCCCGGCTCGGTCGTGTTTCGTAATGAGATGCTCGAGCTGGTGCAGTACGCGCCCGTTACCGACAAGGTGCATCGCAGGCCGGTCCTGTTTGTGCCACCACAGATCAACAAGTTTTACGTTTACGACCTGTCGCCCGAGAAGAGCCTGTTTCGCTACTGCGTCAGCGAAGGTCTGCAGACCTTCGCGATTAGCTGGCGCAATCCGGGCCCGGAACATGCGGATTGGGGCATCGACGAGTACATCGCTGCACTGAAAGAGGCGCTCGAAGTCGTCAAGGGAATCACCGGCTCACGCACCGTCAATGTTTCGGCGGCATGCTCCGGCGGCATCACGTCGATGATCCTGGCCGGTCATCTGAATGCCATTGGCGACTCCTCTATTAATAGTGTCACCCTGACTGTTTGCGTGCTCGAGGGCGAGCGCGATGACAACGACCTGGCATTGTTTGCGGACGACAACGCGATTGAATTGTCGCGTATCAGCTCACGCCGCGCCGGCGTCCTGCGGGGCCGCGAGCTGGCCAAGATCTTCAGCTGGATGCGGCCCAATGATCTTATCTGGGGCTACGTCGTCAATAACTACATCCTCGGCAACGATCCTCCCGCGTTCGACATCCTCTACTGGAACAACGACACAACCAATCTGCCGGCGCAGCTGCACAGCGATTTTCTCGATATCGTCAACATGGGAGCGCTGGGACGCCCGGGCGACCTCTCGGTCTGCGACACTGATATCGATCTGACGGCGGTCGACAAGGACATGTTCATCGTCGGCGGCCTGACCGATCACCTGACGCCCTGGCAGGCGTGCTATCGCACGAACCGCATTGCCGGCGGCGACAAGGAATTCCTGCTCGTCGGCAGCGGCCATATCCAGAGCCTGGTGACGGATCCCGGCAACCCGAAGGGACGTTATTTCAGGAACGCCGCTACGCCTGATTCGCCCGAGGCGTGGCTCGAAGGGGCGGAGGAGCAGCAAGGTTCCTGGTGGCCGTACTGGAGCGAGTGGATCCGCGCCCGGTCGGGGGCGCAGAAGGCGGCGCCGAAGAAAGCCGGCTCGAAAATTCACCCGCCACTGTGCGATGCTCCCGGCACCTACGTGCTGGAACCCGCTCGTTGAAGCTACGCCATTCGACCGAAGAAGATCTGCACATCCAGTGGTTGTCGCTGGGTGATGTGGTCGTGCGTGCGGCCATCCGCAAAGGGCCCGGCACAGGTCGGCCACTGTTCGTGCTCAACGGCATCGGCGCCTGCTTCGAGATGCTGCTGCCGTTCGTCGACGCTTACCCGCATTCGGACGTCATCCTGTTCGACGTGCCCGGAGCCGGAAAGTCCGCGGCACCCGCTCTGCCGTGGCGCCTGCGGGACTACGCCAGGGTCGCCGCGCAGGTGCTCGATACCTTCGAAGTCGACAAGGCGAATCTCATGGGCATCTCCTGGGGCGGCGCGCTGGCCCAGCAGTTCGTGCGCCAGTACCCGGAGCGCGTCGATCACCTGGTTCTTGCTGCAACCAGCCATGGCCAGTTCACGGTGCCGGGCCGGCCGCGGGCGCTGGCCCATATGCTCAATCCGCGGCGCTATGTGGACAAGGCCTACATGAAACGCATCGCAGGCACCCTTTACGGCGGCAAGCTGCGCACCAACAGCCTCTCCGCACGTCATCTCGCCGAATTGACCAATCCGCCATCACGCCGCGGCTATTACTACCAGATGCTGGCCCTGCTCGGCTGGACCAGCCTGACCTGGTTGCGTGGTATCGAACACCCGACGATGGTTCTCCACGGCGAGGATGATCCGATCATTCCGCTCGTCAATGCGAAGATCCTCGCCGGAATGATCCCCGGCGCCCGGCTGCGCACGTTCAACTGCGGGCACCTGTTCATGCTGACCCGGGCCGAACGGGTAGCGCGGACCATGGGCCACTTTTTCGAGAGTGCCGAGACCTTACGGAAAGTCCGTACATAAGTAAGGTCTTATAGGCCCCCTTATCCTTTGTGCCTGACAGGGGCCTTCGCTACACTTCCGCAGTCCAATTGGAGGGGTTCGTATGAGAATCGGTGTACCCAAAGAAATTTTCGCAGGCGAACGTCGCGTAGCGACGACGCCCGACGTCTCTGCCCAGCTGATCAAGCTCGGTTTTGACGTTGCTGTCGAGTCCGGCGCAGGCGCTGCGTCGAGTTTTTCCGACGCGGCCTATCGCGAGGCCGGCTGCGAAGTCATCGACTCCGCTGCCGAGCTGTGGTCCTCGTCCGACCTCGTTATGAAGGTTCGTGCGCCGGAAGACAGCGAAGCAGAATTGCTGCGTGCCGGGCAGGCGCTCATCAGCTTCATCTGGCCTGCCCAGAACGAAGAACTCCTTGCAAAGCTCACCGCCAGCGGTGCAACCGTCATGGCGATGGACAGCGTGCCGCGCATCTCGCGCGCCCAGAAGGTCGACGCCCTGAGCTCGATGGCAAACATCGCGGGCTACCGCGCCGTCGTCGAAGCTGCCCAGCATTTCGGTCGCTTCTTCACGGGCCAGATCACGGCTGCCGGCAAGGTGCCGCCCGCCAAGGTCCTGGTCATCGGCGCCGGCGTTGCCGGCCTCGCCGCGATCGGCGCCGCCAAGAGCATGGGCGCCATCGTGCGCTCGTTCGACACGCGCCCCGAGGTCAAGGAGCAGGTCGAGTCGATGGACGCCGAATTCCTGATGCTCGACTTCGAAGATGACGAAGATGGCGCCGGCGAAGGCGGTTACGCCAAGGTCATGAGCGAAGCGTTCATCAAGGCAGAGATGGAACTGTTCGCGGAGCAGGCCAGGGACGTCGATATCATCATCACGACGGCCCTGATTCCTGGCAAACCTGCACCGAAACTCATCACGGCCGAAACGGCGCGCTCGATGAAAGACGGTAGTGTCATCGTCGACCTGGCCGCCGAACAGGGCGGTAACTGCGAACTGACGGTGCCGGGCGAAGTCGCCGTCGACAGTGGCGTCACGGTGATTGGTTACACCGACCTGCCGAGCCGCCTCGCAGCCCAGTCCTCGCAGCTGTACGCAACGAACCTGCGCCACCTGCTGACCGACCTGACGCCAGAGAAGGACGGCAACATCGTCGTTGATATGGAAGACGAGGTTATTCGCGGTGCGACGATCTGCAAGGATGGCGAGACCACGTGGCCGCCACCCGCGCCGAAGCTGTCGGCTGCGCCGGCGCAGGCCAAGCCTGAGCCAGCCCCCGCTGCCGCGGAGCCCGCAGAAGAGAAACGCTCTGCAGCCGGTCCGATCATCGGCATGATCGCCGGTGGCCTGGCGCTGCTCGGCATGGGCGCCGTCGCACCTGCGTCGTTCATGGCGCACTTCACGGTGTTCGTGCTGGCCTGCTTCGTTGGCTACATGGTCATCTGGAACGTGACGGCGGCCTTGCATACGCCACTCATGAGCGTCACGAACGCGATCTCGAGCATCATCATCATCGGTGCGCTATTGCAGATCAGTTCGACCGACAAATTAATAATGTGGATAGCGGTGGCAACCGTGGGCATCACGGCCGTGAACATCGCGGGCGGCTTCGCCGTCACGCGCCGCATGCTCGAAATGTTCAGGAAGTGAGGTCGTCATGATCAACGAAGGAATCGTAAACGTCTCGTACATCATCGCGACGATCCTGTTCATCCTTGCGCTGGGCGGACTGTCCAACCAGGAGACGGCGCGCCGTGGCAACTGGTACGGCATCATCGGCATGGCGATCGCGCTGGTCGCGACGATCGCGAGTGACAATGTAACGGCGAATTTCGGCAAGCTGACCATCGCGCTTCTCGTCGGTGGCAGCGTCGGCCTGATTCTCGCGCGCCGCGTCCAGATGACGCAGATGCCCGAGCTCGTCGCCATCCTGCACAGCCTCGTCGGCCTCGCAGCCGTCGCGGTGGGTTATGCCAACTTCATGGGTCATGGCACCGGCCTGACCGGCGTCGAGCTGACCATCCACGACATCGAAACCTACATCGGTATCCTGATCGGTGCGGTGACATTCTCGGGTTCGGTTATCGCGTTCGGCAAGCTGTCCGGCAAGATCAGCGGCAACCCGCTGATTCTCCCGGCGCGTCACTGGCTCAACCTGCTGATCCTGCTGGCCTGCATCTGGTACGGCGCCGAGTTCGTCCAGCAGTCGGCCGCCGGCGCCGGCATGACGCCACTGATCATCATGACGGTGCTCGCGCTGCTGTTCGGCATTCACATGGTCATGGCCATCGGTGGCGCCGACATGCCGGTTGTCGTTTCGATGCTTAACAGCTACTCCGGCTGGGCGGCTTCGGCAACAGGCTTCATGCTCGGCAACGATCTGCTGATCGTCACGGGCGCACTTGTTGGCTCTTCAGGCGCGATCCTGTCGTACATCATGTGCCGCGCCATGAACCGCAAGTTCCTGTCGGTTATCGCGGGCGGCTTCGGCACGACCACCGGTGGTGGTGGCGGCGGCGGCGAAGACCAGGGCGAAGTTGTGCCCGTCGAACCGCTGGAGACGGCCGAGCTTCTCTCGAGTGCGAAAGAAGTGATGATTATCCCGGGCTACGGCATGGCCGTCGCGCAGGCGCAGCACACGGTATTCGAGATCACGAAGAAGCTGCGTGAGAAAGGCGTCAACGTGCGCTTCGGCATTCACCCGGTCGCGGGTCGCATGCCGGGTCACATGAATGTGCTGCTCGCCGAGGCGAAAGTGCCTTACGACATCGTGTTTGAGATGGACGAGATCAACGAGGACTTCCCCGATGTCGACGTTTCCGTCGTCATCGGTGCGAACGACATCGTCAACCCGTCCGCGCTGACCGATCCGGACAGCCCGATTGCCGGCATGCCGGTACTCGAGTGCTGGAAGGGCACGACGTCGATTGTTCTGAAGCGCAGCATGGCGACCGGTTATGCCGGCGTGCAGAATCCGCTGTTCTTCCTCGACAACACGCGCATGTTGTTCGGTGACGCCAAGACCACGCTCGACGAGGTTTTAAAGGCGCTCTAAATGCTGTAATAATGCGAGCGTAGCTTGCGCACAGCAGTGCGCTAATCCCGAGGGGGAGGGTATGCTCGCAGGACTTGCATCCGACATATCGCAACAGGTCCTGAGGACCGATGTTGCTGGCATGCCGCTCGAGTGGATCGACTACCGCGAAGCGGTGCGTCTGTACCACACCGAGCAGGTAGCGTACGACTGCGGCACCTTACTCTACACAGTGTTCGGCGGATACAGTTCCGTCGACGGGAGCCGCAGTCGTATCGATGTCAATTCGATCATTGCGACACACGGCACCAGCAAGAGCCTCGCCGCCAACCGCGACAAATACGTTCCGCCACTGAACAACCGCACGCTGTTCAAGCGCGATGCGAATCTCTGCCTGTACTGCGGCATGCGCTTCATGACGCGCGACCTGACCCGCGACCACATCACGCCGGTATCGCAGGGCGGTCTCGATCTGTGGACCAACGTTGCAACCGCGTGCCGGCGCTGCAACAACTACAAGGGCGGCCGCACGCCCGAGCAGGCGGCGATGCAGCTGATTGCCGTACCGTTTACGCCGAACTACGCCGAGTACATTTATCTCAAGGGCCGCCGCGTGCTGGCCGATCAGATGCAGTACCTGCTCGCGCACATCCCGCGCTCGAGCCCGTTGCATGCCCGCCTCTCCGGTCATCTCGAGAACGGCCAGGAAATCGTCGAAGTTCATTACCATGATTAGTGCATACTTGTAGGAGGCGGCTTGCCGGCGACTGTTGCGGCCTGGCGGCCGCCGCGTTGGTAGGCAACCTGAGGTTGCCCGCTACGCGTCACGGGCAAGCCCGCTCCCACAGGTGGTTCTATGCAGTACCTCATTGACGCCTCGGTGTACGTCTTTCGCGCCTACTACTCGATGCCCGACGACATGGTCGACGACGCGGGCAACCCGATCAACGCGCTGTACGGTTTCTGTCGCTTTATCGGCGACTTCATGGAGCAGGTAACGCCCGAGTTTATTGCGGTTGCCTTCGACGAGAGCCTGTCGTCTTCGTTTCGTACCGAGATCTATCCCGAGTACAAAGCGAATCGCGATCCGGCGCCCGAGGATTTAAAACGCCAGTTCCAGCAGTGCCGTCGTTTCGTGCGTGCGCTGGGTGTCATGGAGATCGCGAGCCCGCGCTACGAAGCTGATGACCTGATCGGCACGCTGGTCGAGCACGGCCGCGGTCGCGGCCGCCCATCGACGATCGTCAGTCGCGACAAGGACCTGACGCAGTTGCTGAGCAAGGAAGACGTGTTCTGGGACTTCGCGGGCAAGGGCAAGATGGGTTACGAAGATATTCCGGGTTCGTTCGGCGTGTACCCGGAACAGATTGCGGACTTCCTGGCGCTGGCCGGCGACGCCGTTGACAACATCAAGGGCGTGCCCGGCGTCGGCAAGAAGACAGCCGAAAAGCTGCTGCAGCATTTCGGCTCGCTCGATGAAATTTACGGCAATCTCGACCGCGTGCACGAAGTGAATGTGCGCGGTGCGAAAACACTCGGTGCGAAGCTCGACACGCACCGTGACGACGCGATGCTCGCACGGCAGCTGACGGGCATCGCCTGTGATGCGCCGATCGATAATGCCGAGAACCTGCTGCAGCCGGCCGCGCCGAAACTTGGCGAGATCAACGCGCTGTTCGACGAGGCAGGTATCGGCACGGCGCTGCGTCGCCAGGCCGAACGGGTATCGGATATCTACCGGCACTGATCCATGGGCTTTCGCAAGAGTGGACCGGCGTCATCCGCGGACATGTTCGCCGCCGAGGCGGAAGGTCTGCGCGAGCTCGCCAGCCCGGGTGTCATTCGCGTTCCCGAGGTCATCGATTACGGCGTCGCAGGCAATGAGGCATTCATCGAGATCGAGTACCTCGAGCTGGGCAGGCCAACGCGCGCTCACCAGGAACGCCTGGGGAAACAGCTGGCGGCCCTGCACGCGACGACGGCCGACCGTTTTGGCTGGCATCGAGACAACACGATCGGCCTGACGTCGCAGTACAACGAGTGGTCGGATGACTGGGTGGCGTTCTTTCGCGAACGACGGCTGGGATTCCAGCTGCGTCTTGCGGCGCAGAACGGATACGCTCTGCTGGCAGACGGCGAGATGCTGATGAAGCGTCTGCCGGTTCTGCTTGCCGACTACACACCGGAGCCGTCACTGCTGCACGGTGACCTCTGGGGCGGCAACTGGGGGGTCTGCGACGACGAGCCCGTGATCTTTGACCCGGCCGTCTACTACGGCGATCGTGAATCAGACCTTGCCATGACGCGACTGTTCGGCGGATTTGGTAGTGCGTTCTACGCAGCCTACGAAGCAGCCGCGCCTCTCGCGCCGGGTCATCGGGTCCGGAATGACCTGTACCAGCTGTATCATGTGCTGAATCATCTCAACCTGTTCGGCGGCGGTTATCTCGGACAGGCACAATCACTCATTCAATCACTGTTGCGAGAAACCCGATGAAGCTGTGGGAGGGCCTTCAGGCCCGATCGGGTTCGGGGCTGAAGCCCCTCCTACAGATCACTCCCGCAGATCAGCCGGGAAAATTGGAAGGATCGCCGTCCTCGTCGACTTCGTAAGCCTCGCCGAGGAAGTCTTCCTCGAATGCGTACAGCGTCGTGCCTTCGGGCGCGCGAATCTCGACGAACGCACCTTCGAAGCCCGGGTATTTCTGGTGGGCGAAGCCGTTCTGTTCGAGCAGGCTCATGAGGCCCTGGCGATCCGCGCAGCGAAAGCACAGTGACGGCATCTTCAGCGCGATGCTTTCGGACAGGCCGAGGGCCACGCCCGTTGCATCAAAGCGCATGTGGATCGTTGGTTCTTCGCGCATGTCGAGCAAGGTCGGCGCAATCGGCGCCCAGAACTGCGCAGCGCGCACCGTGTCGCGCACGGGCAACGTGAGTTCGAACCAGCTCCCGCAGGCCGAGTCGTTCTCGGCCTCTTCGCTCATGTGAAACGTGCGCGCTTCGACCATTGCTATCGCATGTCCGTCGCGGTCGCGAAAGCCGAGCTCGTTGAACCTGTCTTCGTCGAGATGCAGGAAATTGAAGTCGTAGCCGTGGTCCGCCATCGAGCGGGCGTGTTTTGCGAGGTCGGCCTGGACGAACGTAATCGCGGGCGCGTCAAACTCGCGTTCATGCAGGCCGATGCTGAGTTCGCCGTCACTGACGACGGCGTACTTGTGGCTGTATACGTCGGTGCTGTCGAGCTCGGCAAAACCGAGCATCTTGTAGAAGTGCAGGGATTCCAGAACGTCGGGCGTTCGCACACTCAGCTCGAGGAACCGCCCGATCGTGCTCACACCGTCGCGCCCATCGCTTTTGCCCGTTGCAGGGTTTCTTTGTCTGCCGCCGCGTTGGTCCAGCCGGACGCATGGCGCTCGACGAGATCGGCGAGCAGCGCGATGTGGTCGTCGCGCGAGTTCAACGCCGGGATGTAGCTGAGGGATTCGCCGCCGGCCTCCTTGAACGCATCCCCGTTCTGCATCGCGATCTCCTCGAGCGTTTCGAGGCAATCCGCAGCAAATCCCGGGCATGCGACATCGAGGCTGGTGACGCCCTCGCGCGCCAGTTTCTCAACTGTCTCGTCGGTGTACGGACGTAACCACTCTTCGCGGCCAACACGCGACTGGAATGACAGCGTCCATTCATCGTCCGCAAGGCCGAGTGCCTCGGCAAGCAGGCGGCCGGTCGCCTGGCACTGACAGTGATACGGATCGCCGCCATCGAGCGTGTATTTCGGCACGCCATGGAACGAAAACAGCAGGTGCGAGCCGCGACCGTGTTCCTGCCAGTGCTCCTTGATGCTGGCCGCGAGTGCGCCGATGTACGCGGACTCGTTGTGGTACTGGTTGATGAAGCGCATCTCGGGCAACCAGCGCATGCCCTGGAGCTTATTGGTCACCATGTCGAATACAGACGCTGTGGTCGTACCCGAATACTGCGGGTACAGCGGCAGCACAACGAGGCGGCGTGCGCCAGCTTTCTGCAACTTGTCGATGGCGTCGTTGACCGAAGGTGAGCCGTAAGTCATCCCGAGTTCGAGACGAAAAAAACCAGGTGCCCGTCGTTCGAGCTCGGCGCGCAGTTTTTCTGCCGCGGCCTCCGAATGCAGCAACAACGGCGAGCCCTCGTCGGTCCAGATCTCGCGATAGGCCTTCGCCGACCGCGACGGCCGGATGCGCAGGATGATGCCGTTCAGGATCAGCCACCACAGCGCACGCGGGTATTCGACGACACGTGGGTCCGACAGGAATTGTTTCAGGAAGCGGCGAACAGCAGCCGTCGTCGGCGCGTCCGGTGTACCCAGATTGACGAGAAGCACCCCTGTTGCGTCCGACGAACCGTGTTCGAACCCGGGTGTTGGCTGGTATTTAGGCATAGTTCCGGCGAGCCTTGAAAACGTGCTCAACACTACTGCAAAGCATCGCCGCGTGCCAGCACAGGCGCGTATAATTACTTGTCTTGACTGGTATTTGTCCTGCGAGCTCACCATGAACGAAGTGACCGAATCACAGCCCGGCCCCGACAATCGAATGCTGATCCGCGATGTCGCCGTATTTCAGTTCAAACTAATTGTCGACGGGTTGCGTGACCTTGTCCTCGTACCGGTTTCGCTGGTGGCGGGGCTGATCAGCCTGGTGAACTCGAAGGATGGCGTGCCTGGCACCCAGTTCTATCATTTGCTGGGCGTTGGCAAGCAGACCGAGCAATGGATCGACCTGTTCGGCGCGCTGCGCAACGCGCCGCAGGATTTCGAGAATCCGGTACCGTTCCCCGATGCGAACATGGACGAGATTCTCGACCGCGTCGAAGCGTTCGTCGTCGACGAAGAACGACGCGGTGGCATGACTTCGCAGGCGCGGGAACGCTTCGAGAGAGCCTTACGCGGCTTCCATAATCGCTGATACGCCCATACCGCCAGCCGTACACACCGAAATCAGGCCGCGACCGGAGCCGTTCTCGCTGAGAATCTTGGCCAGCGTGCCGATGATGCGTGCGCCGGTGGCGGCGAACGGGTGACCGATCGCGATGCTGCCGCCTTTGACGTTGAGTCGTGACAGGTCGATTGGCCCCAGCGGCTCGTTGCGTCCCAGGCGCTCGCGACAGAACTTCTCCGATTGCCAGGCCTTGAGCGTCGAGATGGTCTGCGCCGCAAAAGCCTCGTGAATTTCGTAGAAATCGAAGTCCTGCAGGCGCAGGTTGGCCTGCTTGAGCATGTCGGAGACAGCGTAGGCCGGCGCCATCAGCAAGCCTTCCGAGTTGATGAAATCGACAGCGGCTGCCTTGACGAAGGTCAGGTAGGCGAGAATCGGCAGGTTCTTCTTGCGCGCCCAGTCTTCCGAGGCCAACAGCACGGCGGCCGCGCCATCGGTCAGCGGCGTGCTGTTACCGGCCGTCATCGTGCCTTCTTCGCTGCGGTCGAATGCCGGTTTCAGTTTGCCGAGTTTTTCGAACGTTGTGTCGCGGCGGATGTTGTTGTCTTCCTCGACATCCATGAACGGCACCACGAGATCTTCATAGAAGCCTTCGTCGTAGGCAGCGGCCGCTTTCATGTGACTGGCCAGCGCGAGCTGGTCCTGGTGCTCGCGCTGCACGTCCCATTCCTTGGCCGTGATCTCGGTGCTTTCGCCCATCGACAAGCCGGTGCGTGGTTCTGTCACGCCCGGGAGCTCGGGTTTCAGGAAGCTCGGACGGAACCGGAACATCGGCTTGATGCGATCCATCGTCGAACGCGCGCCGTGAATGTCGAGCAGCATGCGCCGGTACGGATCCGGATACACGATCGGTGCGTCACTGACGGTGTCGGTGCCGCCGGCGATGCCCGCCTCGATCTGGCCCAGCGCGATCTTGTTGGCAATCTGGATCGCCGCCTCGACGCTCGTGCCGCAAGCGCGCTGCAGGTCGAACGCGGGCGTCTTGATCGAGAGGCCGGATTCGATGACGCATTCGCGCGCGAGGTTCCAGTCCCGCGAATGCTTGATGACAGCGCCGAGTGCGACCTCGCCGAGGACCTGGCCCTTGAGGTCGAGCTTGCCGATGAGGCCATCGAGCGCTGCCGTCATCAGGTCGAGGTTTGAACTCGTGCGATAGATCGAGTGCGAGCGGCAAAAGGGAATTCGCGATCCGCCGACTACGGCGACGCGGATGGCGCGTCCGTCGTGCAACATGCGTCAGTCTCCGTTCTGATTCATTCCATGAAGGGCGACGTAACTTTACACCATTCAAAGACTTGACCGTAGGTTAAGATGCCGGAATGGGGGAGCGAATCGGACACTTGGTGAGGCAGAGCAGGGCGATCGCGCTGCTGAGCGGACCGCTCATTGTCAACAACCTCGCGATGGCCGGCATGGGCTTTGCCGATGCGGTCATGGCCGGGCGCCTCGGGGCGGAGTCGCTGGCGGCTGTCGCCGTCGGCAACAGTGTCTGGTTCCTGCAGTTCACGCTCGGCCTCGGCATCATCATGGCAATCTCGCCGATTGCGGCACGCCTGTTCGGCTCCGGCAACAAGGAATTGATCGGGCGCTACACGCGGCAGGGCATCTATTTCGCCCTCGCCCTGGGCATTCCGCTCATCGTCATAGGGCAGTTCCTGTACGACGACCTGCTCGCCGCCATTGGCATTGATCCCGAGTTCCGGGAAATGACCGCCGGTTATGCGAGGGCAATCGTGTTCGGCGCGCCGGGTATCTTTATTTTTCTCGCCTTGCGCTTCACCACTGAGGGCATCGGCTTTACGCGGCCTATCATGTATGCGTCGCTGTTCTCGCTGGCCTGTAACGTGTTCCTGAACTGGGTGCTGATGTTCGGCAAGCTGGGTGCCCCGGCGCTCGGCGCGGTCGGTTGCGGCTGGGCCAGCGCGATCACGATGTGGCTCGTCATGCTGGCCCTGCTCGCCTATATCGTCCTGTCTCCGCGGTACCGGCCGCTCGGGATTTTCGCGAAGTTTGCGCCGCCGCGGCCACACGTACTGCGCGAAATCATTGTTCTGGGCGTGCCGATTGCGGTGACGATTACCGCGGAGGCCGGTCTCTTCTCAGCGACCTCGATCCTGATCGGCACGCGCGGCGCCAACATCGCCGCGGCGCACCAGATTGCGCTCAACTTCGCGGCGACCATGTTCATGATCCCGCTGGCGCTGAGTTCTGCCACGACCGTGCAGGTCGGCCAGCTGCTTGGCGCAGGCAAGTTGCGTCGTGCGCGCATCGCCGGCAGCAGCGGCATTCTGCTGTGCGGCGTGTTCATGGCTTTCTCGGCCGCCTTCATGCTGCTGTTTCGGGATGCGGTCGTCGGTTTGTATACCGACGATGCGGCCGTCAAGAGCATCGCGATCAGCCTGTTGCTGATGGCGGCGATTTTCCAGGTTGGCGATGGGATCCAGATCGGTGCGGCGGCAGCGCTGCGTGGCTACAAGGACACGCGTGTGCCGATGGCGATCAATATCTTCGCCTTCTGGGTCGTGGCGTTCCCGCTGGCCTACGCGGCCGCGATTACCTACCAGGCGCCGCCGAACTACATCTGGGCGGCCTTCGTCGTGGGCCTGGGATTGGCGGCCTGCCTGTTGACCTGGCGTTTTTCGCGGGTGTCGAAAGTAGCGGCAGCCTAACCCTGGCCGAAATCGGGGGCATCGTCCCCGGCGAGATAGGCGTCTTCCTCGGGCGTGTTGTCGCGACCGAGTAACTGGTTGCGATGCGGGAAGCGGCCGAACTGGTCGATGATGTCCTTGTGCAACTCGGCGAACTGCGCGACGGTCAGGAAAGTCTCCTGGTAGGTCGGCGAGACCGAGTCGGCCAGCTTTGCAAACAGCGCGACGGACTTTGCCTGGACCTTCGCGGATTCGGCATGCTGCAATGGCATGTAGAAGAACACCTTCTGGATCGGTGTCAGGCCCTTGTCCTTCTTCTCCATCGCGCCTTCGACGCACAACTTGAGCGCGATCTTGTCGTGTGAGAAAGCTTGCGCGGTATTGCGATGGATATTGCGGCGAAACTGGTCGATCAGGAGGATCAGGGCGAGCCGACCGCGTGGTTCATCGGCCCAGTGGTCGAGTTCGCCATTCGAGGCGTTCTCGACATCACTCGCGAACTCGGTCTGGATCTGGTGATCGAAGTCGGCGTTCTCCCCAAACCACGTGTCCATGCGCCGGTCGATCTGCGGCGCGCTCAGTTCCTGCTCCATGAACCAGAAGGACAGAATCTGGTCGATCCGCGCGAGATCCTCGTCAGTCAGCATGGCGCCATTGCTGTCACTCAATTGTTTTACGCTCATAAGTGCGAACCAGGTCACAATTTGGTCGAAACCGACCAATTAAGGGCATTTGCTTGGCTTAGACTGTAGCAGATGATGACAGGACCAACGCGCACGCTGTTCACGCTCGCGGCATTTGCAATGCTGCTCGTTGGGTGTGGCGAGGCGCCGTCGGCGCCGGAAGAGGAGTTGCGCGCCTGGGTGGACGCCGGTGTCGAGGCAGCCGAAGCCAAGGAGCGCCGCAAGCTCATGGGCATGGTCTCGGACGCCTATGCGGACGCTCGCGGCAACGAGGCGAGTGACATTGAGAACCTGTTGCGCGTCTACTTCTTTCGGCAGCACAAGATTGGCCTGCTGACGAAGATCGAGGAGATCACGGTCTACGATGATACTGCCGCGCGCATCGTCATGACGGTGGGCATGGCCGGGACCAACGACGGGGTCCTTGGACTAAGCGCCGACGTTTATCGTTTCTCGCTGGAACTGGAGAAATACGGTAGCGACTGGCAGCTGATTTCCGCACGCTGGGGAGAGCTGGGCGATGAATTGCACTAGACGATTGCTAACGACGGGACTGCTCGCGACGCTGCTGGGATTGGGCGGATGCGCTGCATTGCCGGAGAGCATGATCAGCGAGCCCAATGTCGCATTGCGCGACGTGCAGGTTGTAGGGCTCGGCTTCAATAGCCAGACTTTCCTGCTGACCTTCGATGTCAGCAACCCGAACCCGTTCCCCTTGCCCGTCAATCACGTGCGCTACGGGGTACGGCTCGACGGCGAGCGTTTCGCGAGCGGAGAGACGCCGTGCGATATCGCGGTGCCCGCCTCCGGCGCCACGGAAGTGGCTATCAGCGTAGAGCTCGATCTCCTGAAGACGTCACCGCGGCTGTTGTCGATCGTGCGCGACGGAGTACGCAGGGAAATCCCCTACCAGCTCGAGGGCGAATTTGGCATCGACCTGCCGCTGGCGCCGTCGGTTGGCTACCGCAAGCAGGGGTCTATCCGCCTGAATTCCGGCGGGTTTTAGGCGCTCTCGGCAGCCGTTTGGTTACCGCAGCAACCGATGCGGTAAATCCGTGTATCACCTATACTGAGCAGTTCGCGGCGCCTCGCGCCACTCCGGAACAATTGAATTTTGGGGACGCTTTCGGGCGATCTCTTCAGCGCGCATGACAGAGCGAACAGCACACAACCTCGTAGACCCGGCCCTGCACAAAGACAGCTGCGGCTTCGGACTGATTGCCAACATGGACGATCTGCCCAGTCACTGGGTAGTGCGCACGGCGATCGATGCGCTCGCGCGACTGACGCACCGCGGCGCGGTCGCGGCCGATGGCAAGACCGGCGATGGCTGTGGCCTGTTGCTCAAGTTCCCCGAGTCGTTCCTGCGTACGGTCGGTGAAGAGCTGGGCTTTGAGCTGGCGAAACGCTTTGCCGCGGGCACGGTGTTCCTGAGCCAGGATCAGGCGACCCGCGATGCTGCGCGCCAATCGATTACGCAGGCAATCGCCGAGCTCGGCCTCGAGGTCGCGGGTTGGCGCGAAGTCCCGGTTGATCCGGAAGCATGTGGCAAGCAGGCGCTCGCAACGTTGCCGCGTATCGAGCAGGTCTTCGTCAATGCAGCCGAGGGCATGCCGCGCGGCGCCTTCAACCGCAAACTGTTCCTGGCGCGGCGCCGCGCCGAGACGCGCATCACGGACAGTGAAACCTACATCGCCAGCCTGTCGTCGGTGACGATCAGCTACAAGGGCATGATCATGCCCGCGGCGTTGCCCGAGTTTTATCCCGATCTGCGTGACGAGCGCATGGCAACATCGGTGTGCGTATTCCACCAGCGCTTCTCGACGAATACGTTGCCCCAGTGGAAGCTGGCGCAGCCGTTCCGCTTCCTCGCACATAACGGCGAGATCAATACGATCCAGGGCAACCGCAACTGGGCCGTCGCGCGCGCCAAGAACTTCATCTCCGACAAGCTCGACGACATCTCGGATCTCGATCCGATCATCTCGCTGACCGGCTCGGATTCCTCGAGCCTCGACAACATGCTCGAGGTATTGCGTGCCGGAGGTATGGATGTCCTCCAGGCGATGCGCATCCTGATTCCGCCGGCCTGGCAGACGGTCGACAACATCGATCCCGATGTCCGCGCCTTCTACGAATTCTGGGATTGCCAGGCAGAGCCATGGGACGGCCCGGCCGGCATCGTTCTTACCGATGGTCGTTATGCCGCCTGTTGCCTGGACCGCAACGGCCTGCGCCCGGCGCGTTACGTTATTACGAAGGATCGTCACCTGACGGTTGCGTCGGAAGTCGGCGTGTATGACTACGACGAAAAAGACGTCGTCGAGAAGGGCCGGCTCGGTCCCGGCCAGATGCTGGCCGTCGACCTGGTTAACGGCGCGCTGTTATACAACGACGATATTCACGACATTCTCAAGACGCGGGCGCCATACAAGAAATGGCTGAAGAAGGGCGTGCGCTACCTGGACTCGCTGCTCGTCGATACGCGCATGGCCGCGGAACCGTTCGATACCGAAACGCTCGCGAGCTACAAGAAGATGTTCAACCTCTCGCGCGAAGAGTTGCACGAGGTTGTCGCGGTACTCGCCAAGGCGGAGATGGAAGCGGTAGGCTCGATGGGCGATGACACGCCGATGGCCGTGCTGTCGCAGAAAGTGCGTTCGCCGTTCGATTATTTCCGCCAGCAGTTTGCGCAGGTGACCAACCCGCCGATCGACTCGCTGCGCGAGCGCATCGTTATGTCGTTGCAGACCAACGTTGGCGGCGAATCGAACCTGTTCGACATCGGCCCGAAACACGCCGAGCAGGTCATCATCAACTCGCCGGTGCTGTCACAGGCGAAATTGCGCCAGTTACTTGGTCCCGACATGTTCGAGGACAGTCACGTCTTCATCGACCTCAATGTCGACGCAGGCATGAGCCTCGAAGAAGCGCTGGACCAGGTATGCGCTCAGGCTGAACAGGGTGTGCGTGACGGCAAGCTGCTCGTCATGCTGTCGGATCGTTACCTCGAGAAAGGCAAGCTGCCCGTGCACGCGCTGCTGGCAACGGGTGCCGTACATCATCACCTGGTCAATACCGGCCTGCGTTGCGACTGCAACATCATTGTCGAGACAGGTGTCGCGCGCGACGCGCACCATGTCGCGTGCCTGATCGCCTACGGCGCCACGATGGTTTACCCGTATCTTGTTTACCAGTCGCTGCATGATATTGCGCAGCGCGGCAATATCGATCGCCAGCAGCAGCTTGGCCGCAGCTACCGCCGCGGTATTCGCAAGGGCCTTTTCAAGATCATGTCGAAGATGGGCATTTCGGCGATCTCGAGTTATCGCGGCGCCCAGCTGTTCGAGATCGTTGGATTGAGCGACGAGATCGTCGAACGCTGTTTCACAGGTACGACCTCGCGCATCCAGGGCAGCAACTTCGACGACCTCTGGTACGACCAGAAGAAGCTTGCCGCCGCCGCCTGGGAGCCGCGCGAGACGATCGATCACGGCGGTCTATACAAGTACGTACATGGCGGCGAATACCATTGCTATAACCCGGACGTTGTTGCTGCGCTGCAGGCTGCAGTACGTACCGGAGACTTTGCGCAGTACGAGGAATACGCGAAGCTCGTCAATGAGCGGCCGGTCGCAACCCTGCGCGACCTCATGGCTATCAAGCCAGCCGGTGATCCCGTGCCCCTGGACGAGGTCGAGCCGGTGGAGAACATCCTGCCGCGCTTCGACAGTGCAGGCATGTCGCTCGGCGCCCTGTCGCCGGAAGCGCATGAGGCGCTCGCGATTGCGATGAATCGCATCGGGGCTCGCTCGAACTCGGGCGAGGGCGGCGAAGACCCGTCGCGCTACGGCAATGAGCGCATGTCGAAGATCAAGCAGGTCGCGTCGGGGCGCTTCGGCGTCACGGCCGAGTATCTGGTCAACGCCGAGGTTATCCAGATCAAGATCGCGCAGGGCGCCAAGCCCGGCGAGGGCGGGCAGTTGCCGGGCCACAAGGTCAACGACATGATCGCGAAGCTGCGTTACGCGAAGCCGGGTGTTGGCCTGATTTCGCCGCCGCCGCATCACGATATTTATTCAATTGAAGATCTCGCCCAGCTGATCTTTGACCTCAAGCAGGTCAACCCGGACGCCCTGGTGTCGGTCAAGCTGGTTGCCGAGCCCGGCGTAGGCACGATCGCCGCGGGCGTCGTCAAAGCCTACGCGGATCTCATCACGATTTCGGGCTACGACGGTGGCACGGGCGCAAGCCCCCTGAGCTCGGTCAAGTACGCGGGCAGCCCGTGGGAACTCGGCCTGTCCGAAACCCACCAGGTGCTGCGCTCGCAGGATATGCGCCACCAGGTGCGCCTGCAGACGGACGGCGGCCTCAAGACCGGCCTCGACGTGGTCAAGGCGGCCATGCTCGGCGCCGAGAGTTTCGGTTTTGGCACCGGCCCGATGGTTGCGCTGGGCTGCAAGTACCTGCGCATCTGCCACCTCAATAACTGCGCCACGGGCGTGGCAACACAAAACAACGTGCTGCGCAGCGAGTACTTCATCGGCCTGCCCGAGATGGTCATCAACTTCTTCCGCTTTATCGCCGAGGAAGTGCGCCACATCATGGCCGAGCTTGGCATTACGAAATTCGAAGACCTGATCGGCCGCACCGAGCTGCTCGAGTTGCAAGACGGTGAGTCCGTACGCCAGGCGCGCCTCGACCTGTCGCCGATGTTGTCGACGGACGGGCTCGCCAAGGACGCGCCGCAGTACTGCACCGACCTGCGCAACGACCCGTTCGACAAGGGCGAGCTTGCCGAGGAAATGGTCGAGTCCTGCCTGCCCGCGATCGAATCGAAGAGTGGTGGGCGTTTCGGTTTCGAAGTGCAGAACTTCAATCGCTCGATCGGTGCGCGGCTTGCCGGCGAGATTGCGCGCCGCCACGGCAATACCGGCATGGCTGACGCGCCACTCGATATCATGCTGCGCGGCACCGCGGGCCAGAGTTTTGGCGCCTGGAACCTCGACGGCCTGAACATGACGCTCGAAGGTGATGCCAACGACTATGTTGGCAAGGGCATGAGCGGCGGCCGCCTGGTTATTCGTCCGTCTGAGGATGCCGGCTTCGTGGCGCGCGACACGGCCATTATCGGCAACACCTGTCTGTATGGCGCCACGGGCGGCGAACTGTATGCCGCGGGTCGCGCGGGCGAGCGTTTCGCCGTACGCAACTCCGGCGCGACGACCGTTATCGAAGGCGCGGGCGATCATTGCTGTGAATACATGACGGGTGGCGTCGTGGTTGTGCTGGGCAAAACCGGCGTCAACTTTGGCGCGGGCATGACGGGGGGCTTTGCCTATGTACTCGACATCGAGCGCGACTTCGTGGATCTCTACAACCACGAACTCATCGACATTCACCGCATCACGCCGGAAAGCATGGAGGCGCACCTGCACCACCTGCGGGGCCTGATCATGACGCATGTCGGGGAGACGGGTAGCGTCTGGGGCGAGGCAATTCTCGAGGACTACCGCACCTACCTGCCGAAGTTCTGGGTCGTGAAGCCGAAAGCCGCCGAGCTCGGCTCGCTGATTGATGCATTGAGGAGGGCAGCGTAATGGCGAAGCATCCGCTGCAATTCCTCGAGGTGCCGCGCAAGGATCCCGAGAAGGAGGCCGCCGAAGAGCGCATCAAGCATTACGGCGAGATCTACGGTTCCTACGATGGCGCCAGTGCCGGCGCGCAGGCGGGGCGTTGCCTGGACTGCGGCAACCCGTACTGCGAGTGGAAGTGCCCGGTGCACAACTACATTCCGAACTGGCTGGCGCTGGTCGAGGAAGGCAAATTGTTCGAAGCCGCCGAACTCAGCCACCAGACCAACTCGTTGCCGGAAATCTGCGGCCGCGTGTGCCCTCAGGATCGCCTGTGCGAAGGTGCCTGCACCCTCGAGGACGCCAACGGTGCGGTAACGATCGGCAGTGTTGAGAAATACATTACGGATACCGCGGTTGCGCAGGGCTGGCGGCCGGACATGTCGCATGTCACCGATACGGGCAAGCGCGTGGCCATCGTGGGTGCCGGCCCCGCGGGCCTGGGCGCCGCCGACGTGCTTGCGCGTAACGGCATTCGCTCGGTCGTCTTCGATGCCTACCCCGAGATCGGGGGGCTGCTGACCTACGGCATTCCGCCCTTCAAGCTCGAGAAACACGTTGTGCAGACGCGTCGCGAAATCCTCGAAGGCATGGGCGTGCAGTTCGTGCTGAACACGCGCATTGGCGCCGACAAGCCCTTCCAGGATTTGCTCGATGAGTTCGACGCCGTGTTTCTCGGCATGGGCACGTACGAGTACGTTAAAGGTGGCTTCGCCGGCGAGGATCTGCCGGGCGTTTATGACGCGCTGCCGTACCTCGTCGGTAATGCCTATCGCGAGCTTGGTCACGATGAGATTGACGCGCCCTACATTGACCTGGAAGGCAGGAATGTCGTCGTGCTCGGCGGTGGCGACACCGGCATGGACTGTAACCGCACGGCGGTGCGCCAGGGCGCGGCAAGCGTTACCTGTGCTTATCGCCGCGATGAAGAGAACATGCCGGGCTCACGTCGCGAGGTGGCGAACAGCAAGGAAGAGGGCGTCACGTTCCTGTTCAATCGCCAGCCGCTCGAGATTATCGGGGACGAGTCCGGCGTGACGGGCGTGAAAGTCATCGAGACGAAGATGGGCGCGCCTGGTCCGGACGGGCGTCGTCGCCCCGAGCCTGTGGAAGGTTCCGAGACAGTGCTGCCCGCGGATGCGGTTGTGATCGCGTTCGGTTTTCGCCCCGATCCGCCCGAGTGGTTCGGCGAGTTCGACATCAATACGCTCGACAGCGGGCGGGTGCTGGTCAAGTCGCTGGGCCCGATTCCGTACCAGACGAGCAACCCGAAAGTGTTTGCCGGCGGTGACATGGTGCGCGGTTCGGATCTCGTCGTGACCGCCGTGCACGAAGGCCGTGAGGCGGCGCGCGGTATTGCCAAATATCTTGGAGTTTGATCGACTGACATTTTTGGGGGGCACGCAATGAAAAAGCTGATCGCATTGGGCCTGGCTGTCGCGACCTTGTTACTAACAGGTTGTGCTGCTCCGAAACTCGTACACGGTTACGAAGGTGAGCCGAAGCCGGTCGGTGAAGTTGCCGTTCTTCTTGGCAAAGACAATTTTCACTACCGCCTCGCGTTCGCGAACGTTGCCGATCTCGATGTCGAGGGCGATCTTGAGTGGATCGAAACCGGCAACGCCTGGACCGGCTATACACGCGAAGTGCGCGTATTGCCCGGGCGCTATGTCGTAATGACTCATTGCACAATCGGCAATCGTTACGCTTTTCCAAGCATTCGAGTTACGGTCGTAGCCGGCATGACCTATGAGATGACCTGCGGCGAGACTTCAAGCACCTCGAATAGCGCAGAAGTCAGCGTCAATGAAAGACCCACGACGGCTGAGTAGGCTCGTCTACAGCACTTTTCCGGGGTTGAGGATATTGCTCGGGTCGAGGGCATTTTTCAGCGTCCGCATCAGCTGCAATTCCGCTTCGCTGCGATAGCGCGGCAGGTACTCCTTCTTCAGTCGGCCCACGCCATGCTCGGCGCTGAAGCTGCCGCCGAATTCTGCGACCAGGTCGTAAATTGCTGTCGTGCACGCCTCGCCAAGTCGCTCCAGCTCATCCGGGGGCAACACGACGTTGTAATGCAGGTTGCCGTCGCCGACATGGCCGAACGCAACGATCGTGGCGTTCGGTGCGATGGCCCTGATGCGTTCGGGCGCGGTCTCGACGAAATCGGCCATACGCGATAACGGCACGGAAACGTCATGCTTCAACGCCGGCCCGGCATGACGCTCCGCCTCGGCAATCGAATGTCGTAGCAGCCAGAGCTTCTCGGCCTCGGCATCCGACTTCGCAACAATTGCGTCCAGGGCAAGTCCCTGTTCGAGCAGGGCCATGAGGCGTTCTTCCATGACCTCCGTCGCGCCGCCCGTGTCAATCTCCAGCATGACGTGCCATGGATGGGCGCCGCCGAATGGCGCCTCGTGGCCGAGGTGTGTTTCGATCAGTTCGAAACACACGTCGGGCACGAGCTCGAACTTCTCAATCCGATCCTGGTAATGGCGATGCAGCTCTCCCAGCATCTCGACCGCGTGGCTTGCCCGTTCAATCGCGAGGACTGCCGTACTCGTTTCACCAGGTTGAGGGAATAATTTCAGCGCGGCCGCCGTCACGATGCCGAGCGTGCCCTCGCTGCCGATGAACAACTGTTTCAGGTCATAGCCCGCCGTGTCTTTGCGCAGTGCGCGCAAACTGTCCACAACCGTGCCGTCGGCCAGTACGACCTCCAGGCCAAGCACGAGGCCGCGCGTGTTGCCGTAGCGGACGACGTTCAGGCCGCCCGCGTTCGTCGCGATATTGCCGCCGATCTGGCAGCTACCTTCGGCGCCCAGGCTGAGCGGGAAGTGACGGCCGGCCTCATGCGCTGCCTGCTGGATATTGGCGAGAATGCAGCCCGCCTCGACGACCATGGAGTAGTTACCTGCGTCTATCTCGCGGATGCGATTCATCCGCGCGAGATTCAGCAGAATCTGCTCGCCGGACTCGTCGGGAACTGCCGCCGCACACATTCCCGTGTTGCCGCCCTGCGGCACGATCGCGACGCCGGCGGCATTGCAGGCGCGCACGATCGCCGACACCTCGTCCGTCGTAGCGGGCGACAGCAAAACAGGTGTCCGTCCCCGGATTTTGCGGCGCCACTCGTTCAGGTGTGGCTCGAGGTCGTTCGCGTCGGTCGTCCAGCCGCCGGGGCCGACGATGGCTTTCAGGTCGTCAATGAGCACGGTGTGTTCGAGGGTGGTGATTTCTGTGCCATGATAGAACAAACGGAGGGGATCTGTGGCTAACTACAAACTGACTTATTTCGATTTCGATGGCGGGCGTGGCGAGCCCATCCGGATCGCGTTTCATGCCGGCGGCATCGAGTTCGAGGACCACCGCATCTCGTTCGACGATTTCATGGTTCAGCGCGACACCATGCGCTTCAAGTGTTCGCCGACGCTCGAGATCGACGGCGTCGAACTGACGCAGAGCAACGGCATGCTCCGTTACGTCGGCAAACTCACCGGTCTCTATCCGGACGACGCCTTGCAGGCGTTCTATGCCGACGAGGCGATGGGCGCGGTCGAGGACCTGCTGCATCAGCTCGTGCACACGTTCGGCCTGGAGGGTGAGGAACTCAAAGCGGCGCGCGAGAAGCTCGTCGACGGCTGGATAACGACCTTCGTCAAGGGCCTCGGCGAGGTTGTCGAACGTGGCGGCGACTACATCGCCGATAATCGACTTACCGTTGCCGATCTGAAGGTGGCCATCCAGATCAGGTCGCTGACGTCCGGCATGCTCGATCATGTACCGACCGACCTGGTTGAGAAGCTGGCGCCAAATCTCATCGTGCACGCCGATCGCGTGATGAATGACCCGGTCGTTACGGCGTATTACGCGGCACGCTCACAGTAAAACGCACGCCACCATCGACGTTATCCCCGTCGATGCGGCCGCCGTGGCCCTCGGCAATCAGCTTGGCGACAAACAGGCCGAGACCAAGGTGCTTCGAGTCCTTGCCGCTGCGCACCGAGATCATCGAGTCGAATAGCTGCGCCCGCATGCGTTCTGGCAGCGGCGGCCCCGGGTTGGTAACCGACAGCAACAGGTCGTTGTCTTCCGCTTCGAGCGCGATCGTGATCGTGTCTCCGGCCGCAGAGAAATCGACGGCATTGTCGACGAGCTTGTCGAGCATCTGGATCAGCAGTTCGGGCGAGCCGCTCATCGCGGCAGAGCTGGTCGCGCAGTCCAGTTCGATCGTCCGCTCGGTATAGATGTCCGCGTACGCAGACGTTGCCGATTGCAGTACCGCGTGCAGGTCGAAGGTTTCGGGCTCGGCGTTCTTCATCAACTCCTCAACGCGGCTTGCCTCGCTCATCGCATTGAGAATGCTGCGCAACCGGTCCGCACCTTCGCGGGCGCGCGACGTGTAACCGAGAGATGCCTCATTAAGGGGTTCGTGCTCGAGGTTTTCGAGCGACGAGGTAACTATCGCGAGCGGCGTGCGCAGTTCATGCGACAGCTTCGAGGCGAGCGAGCGCAGGTAGTCGTTGTACTCACCGAGCTGTTGCAGCACCCAGGAGAAACTGCGCGACAGGTCGCCAATCTCATCGTCGGCGCGTGCACTCGGCAGTGCCTTGTCGAGTTCTTCCCGCTCGAGGGCGCTTTCAGCGGCGATCGACAGGCGACGAATGCGGCGTGACAGCCAGGTCGCGTAGCCCAGCAACACGGCCGCGACGACAAGCGTCGTCACGAGCGTGACATAGATGAGTCGCGACAGTCCCGTATTGGTCGTACTCAGGATCGCCTCGGTGCCCTGCTGCAATACAACAGCGCCGACGATGTCGTCGCCGACCGTGACCGGCGCCGCGATTGCGACGACGGCGCGCCCGGTCTCCGTGCTGCGGAACCAGGCGCCGCTCTCGCGCCCTTCGAGCGCGGCCGTGACATACGGCTGTTGTTCGCGTCCCGACGGGTCGGGTTCAGCAAGGACCGCTTCGTCGCCTTTCTCAACGAGCAGGTCATAGATGCGCTGGACGACCTGTGAGCTTCCCGCGTCACCGCTGGCACCAAGCTGTCCGGCGCGCGCTACTCGCCAGCCGTCCGCGTCCGTCAGCGCCAGTCGCATGTCGTTCTCGGCCTGCGCTTCGATCGCACGGACCAGTTCCGAGACCTCCTGCCTGGCCGGGCCGGGAAAGCGGCCGACATAGGACGCACTGTCGACGCCTGCATTGCTCACGATGATGCCGAGATTGGTACCGAGCTGCCCGGACGGAACGCGTGCCTCGACGTGATAACCCCCGGGGATGTCCTGCCACCAGGCTTCGATTGTCGGCTCGGGCTCGAAGCCGCGCTCGGTGTTCTTCCTGCTGAGGATGCGGCCGGGAGCCTCGGCCCTGAATGCAAACGTCTCCTGCAGATATGGCGGGCTGCTGCTCATCAGCACAACACCGTCCTCGCCGTAAGCGACACTGCTGTCCTCGACCTCGATGTAGACGTAGATACCCTGGCCATAGGTGCCGAGTGCGAAGCGGGTCGGCCCGTCGACGCCGCGCATGCTGCGCAGACCACGGTCCGCAAGGTTCCAGTCGTCGAAGTAGCCATCGATCTCGGGTCGCGTCGCGAGCTCGTGAATATACAGCTGGTCGTCGATCGGGAACATCGGGTCGCGCACCGGGAACTCTTCGCCGTACTGCGATACGGAACTGGCAATGGCACGCGCCGTAACGCCGAGCATTTGCTGCTGCCCTTCACGCAGTGCGATCTCGGTCTCGCGAATGAACTCGCAGCCGGCCCACGGCAGCATCAACGCCAGCAGGCTGACGAGGAGCAGCTGCCGCCGGAGGTTCATCCGCTGAGCCAGCGATAGCCCATGCCGTAAACCGTCTCGATGGCATCGAACTTCGGGTCGATCGCGTGGAACTTACGGCGGATCCGTTTGATGTGCGACGTGATCGTGTTGTCGTCGAGCACGGCCTGCGCGGCATCCATAAGCTGCTGTCGATTCTTGACGTGACCCGGGTACCGGGCCAGCGCATGCACAAGCCAGAACTCGGTCAGCGTGAGGCCGACCGCCTGCTCACGCCAGTGAATCGTCATGCGTTCAGTGTCGATCGCAAGTTCGCCGCGAGTCAGCCGGCTCTTGGTCCCCTGCGGTTGCTGCATCGCGTCGAGTCGCCGGAACAGGGCGGCGATGCGCGCCATCAGGTGCGGCAGGCTGATGTCCTTCGTGAGGTAGTCGTCGGCCCCGAGACGCAGGCCCGAGACGGCATCAAACTCGCTGTCACGCGCAGTCAGGAAAATAATCGGCAGGTCTGCCGAGCGCGAGCGCAACTCGCGGCACAGTTCGAAGCCGCCTTCGACGTCGTCTTTCAGGTTGATGTCGATAACGACGAGATCGGGCAAGCGGCTCTCGAACGCGTCCAGCGCCGGCTGACGCGCCTCGTAGTCGTCCACGGCGTAACCCTCACGGCGGAAGGCTGCCGCATAGTTGTCGCGGATAGCCGCTTCGTCTTCGACGATTGCAATTCGTTTGGCCACAGAAGTCCCTCTCCTTTCGTCACAATTTGCCACATTCCGCCCGTGCATTGCCATGACACAGACCCCGGTTCGGCCGCTCGCTGCGATTGAATGGTGGCATCCAGAGGGAGACCGCAATGCAAATCACGAGAACCGAGATCCGTTCATGGCTATGGGTGCTGGCACTGTTATTGGTGCTGCAGGCCTGGCCCGCCGCCGCAGAAGAAGTTACGCCCAACGACGCCCAGGCCGGGACGCTCCTGTGGCGCATGCAGCAGGGCTACGTCACGGCCACGACGCTCAATACCAACGTCGAGATGAAGATCAGCGGCATGATCGCGCGCGTCTCGGTGCGCCAGGAATTCAGGAACGAAGGCAGCAAATGGACCGAAGGCACCTACGTCTTCCCGCTACCCGACAAGGCTGCAGTCGACCGGATGCGCCTGCATATCGGCGAGCGCTTTATCGAGGGAGAGATTCGTGAAAAGGAACAGGCAAACAAGGAATACGAACAAGCGAGGCGAGCCGGTAAGAAGACCAGCCTCGTGCAACAGCAACGCGCCAACCTGTTTACAACAAAGGTGGCAAACGTCGCGCCGGGCGAACTGGTGGTGGTCGAGATCGAGTACCTGGAAGACCTTCGCTACGAGGATGGCCGGTTCAGCATCCGCTTCCCTATGACGCTCACACCGCGATACGTTTCAGGGGCGCCGCTGCCGGATCGGCAGGGCAACGGCTGGGCGCCGGATACGGACCGGGTTCCGGATGCATCGACGATTACGCCGCCGCAGGTCACGGCTTCGAAGGACCACCGCATTGCGCTCAAGGCAGACATCAATGCTGGTGTGCCGCTCGAGATCATTGCGAGCCGCTATCATCCGGTGACGTACGAAGAAAAAGGCGGTCATTACCTCGTCGAACTCAGCGACAGGCAGACGCAGCTCGATCACGATTTCGAGCTCGTCTGGAAGCCAGTGCCCTCGGCTGAGCCGCGTGCGTTGGCTTTCACGGAAACCGTCGATGACCAGCCGTATCACCTGCTCATGGTGATGCCGCCCGACCAGGACAAAGCACCGCCGCTGCACCTGCCACGCGAGACGATCTTCATCGTCGATACCTCCGGCTCGATGCACGGCGTATCGATGTCGCAGGCCAAGCGCGCCCTGCATCTTGCCTTGCAGGCGCTCAAGCCCGGCGACCTGTTCAACGTCATCGAGTTCGATTCCTACACGCGGGCCCTGTATCCATACAGTCGCCCGGCGGATGCAAGCAACGTCGCCACCGCACTGAACTTCGTACAGGGACTGCAGGCCGACGGCGGCACCGAGATGCGGCCTGCACTGAAGCTTGCGCTCAATTCTCCCGAGCACGAGACACACCTGCGCCAGGTCGTATTCATCACCGATGGCAGCGTGGGTTACGAGGACGAGATGTTCTCCATGATCGAACAACAGCTCGGGAGGGCCAGGTTGTTTACCGTCGGTATCGGTTCTGCACCCAATAGCCTGTTCATGCGCAAGGCGGCCGAGGCCGGTCGCGGTTGGTTCACATTCATCAGCGCGCAGCACGAGGTCAGCGAGAAGATGGATGCGCTGTTCCGCAAACTCGAGAGCCCGCAGGTTACCGATATCGAAGTGGCGTGGCCGAGTAATGTCGCGGTCGAGACCTACCCGGCGATCGTGCCGGACCTGTATCTCGGTGAGCCCGTGATTGTGAAGGCGCAGGCCTCGGGTCCGTTCGATCCTGGCGACACGGTCCTGATCAGCGGTAACTCGTTGACGGGCGGCTGGACGACAAAGCTGCCACTTGTGGCAGCCGCCGAGAGCGAAGGCGTCGCGGCGCTGTGGGCACGCGCCCGTATTGGCGAGCTCGTTGACCAGGAACGCCGCGGTGGCGATACGGGCCAGCTGCGCGCGGGTATCCTGCATACAGCCCTCGCACATCACCTCGTCAGCAAATACACGAGCCTGATCGCCGTCGATAAAACCCCGGTGCGACCCGTGGGCGAGGGACTGTCGCGCGAGCAGGTGCCAAACCTGGTGCCCTATGGCCAGAGCGCAAACGCAATCTACGGCTTCCCCGCAACCGCGACAGGCGCACCCGCTTTGCGGGTCATGGGCGCGGCCTGGCTGTTGTCCGCGCTTCTTCTCCTGGCCATGATCCGCACGACACGCCCGGGAAAGAAACGTGCGCGCCGTCGTTAGGCCGGGGTATATCGCCGTGGCCGCATTACTCGCACTGGGTTTCTGGAATCTCGGGCAGGGCGCCTACATTCCTGCCAAGGCATGGCTGGCCCAGGAGTTGATGCAGCGCGCATGGCTGCGTGTCACGGCGGGCGAGGATCGTGCCGCGCCATGGCCATGGGCGGATACGTGGCCCGTGGCCCGCTTGCGCGCCGAGAATCGCGACGTCGACCTGATCGTGCTCGCTGGCGGCTCGGGGAGAACGCTGGCATTCGGTCCGGGGCATCTCAGCGCCAGCGCGATGCCCGGCGAAGCCGGCAACAGCGTCATCGCCGGTCATCGCGATACGCACTTTGCCTTCTTGCGCGACGTGCAACCGGGCGAGATGTTCGGTGTGGAAACCATGCGCGGCGAGCACCACCTCTACGAGGTCGTCAGCGCCGCTGTCGTCGATGCGCGCCGCGGCAGCCTCATTCTCGATACTGACCTGGCGGTGCTGACACTGGTGACTTGCTATCCATTCGATGCGGTCGAAGCGGGCGGGCCGCTGCGATACGTAGTGACAGCGCGACGGCTATAAAAAAGGGGCGGTAACCGTGCGGTTACCGCCCCTGTGCGTCACTCCGTGACGACTTAGTCGAACGTCTTGCGGATGTTCAGGAATACCATGCGGCCACGTGCATCGCCTGCGGCAACGGTCGTGAAGCCGGCAAGTTCCTCAACGCCATCATAGTAGTGACGAGTGTTGATTCTCTCGTTCGTGACGTTGGTGCCGCGCAGCGTAATCGTCGTGTTGTCGAGGATACCGCCGCCAGAGAAGCTGCGACCGAACTGGAGGTTGTGGTACATGTGCGATTCACGTTCCCAGCCTTCAGGGCGATCCGCCAGCATCAGGCCCGCGTCACGCGTATCCGACGTGTACACGCTGTCAAGGCCGGCGAACCAGTCGCCCCTCATCCAGCTGACATTGAGACGAGCGCGATTCTCGGGCGTGGTGACCGATACCTGCTCGACCGGGTCAAGCAGAAGCCCGGTGTCATCGATGTACAGCTCGTTATCGAACATTTCGGTCCAGTTCAGCCAGGTCGTGAAGTCGCCGATGGCGGTGCTGGCACTCCACGAAACCTGCAGGTCGAGGCCGTTCTGCGTTTCCCTCGAGAGGTTCATCGCCGACGTATCGAGATAGATCAGGTCGCCGTTGCCGTCGAGCTTGACGCGATCCGGGAAGATCGCGGCAAAGGTCGCGCCGTCGCCGTAGTCGCTGTCAATGATGTCGCCACCGTAGATGATCTTGTTGGAGTACTCGTTATCGAAGAACTTCGCCGCGATGCCGATGCTGTCCGTGATATCGAACTCCAGGATCACTTCTGTTGACGTCAGCTCCTGGGGCTTCAGATCCGGGTTGCCGCCCGATACCCGTTCGATTGGGACAAACTGCCAACGGCGATCGAGGGGGTTGCGGACATCACCATAGACCGGGTGAAGTTCCGAGATGTACTGGTAACGCGTCTCGTACAGCTCCTCGGGTCGTGGCGCACGCATGGCCTTGCCGTGATTGAGCTTGATCCTCATGCTATCGATCGGCGCCCAGATGAGACCCGCGGACCAGGACTCGAATTCGTACTTCGAGCTGCCAAAGGTCTCCGTTATCTCGCCAATCTCGCCCGACCGAACATCCACGTCGATTTCGCTGTAGCGGCCGGACTGGCGCGCTGTCTCAGTTCTTCCCGACAGGGTCAGGCTAAGCTGCTGAACGGCAGGCAGGTCACTGAGAAGCGGCACAAACGTTTCCGCGACGAAGGCCGTGTTCTTGGTCGAGTGGGCCACGGCCGCCGGTACGTTGATGCCATAGCTCGCCCCGGACCAATAGTCGGTCGGGTTGTTGGCAAGCGCAGGCCGGTGCATGTCACCGTCGGTCCTCCGGATTTCGCCGCCTACCACGAGCTTGGCTGCGCCGGCAGGCAGTTCGAACAGGTCGCCGCGAACAAACATGTCAGCGATCAGGTCCGTGTTCTTTGCGAACAGCAGGGAGTCGTCCAGGATGACCTTATCGAGGGTTTCCTGCGAGTTGTTCGTGCCGTCGCCCCACGGATTCCAGTAAAAGTCGAAAGAAAAACCGCGGCGGAAATTGTAGGTCGAGTTGATCGGGTTGGTCTGGCGCGACTCGATGTCATCCCGCGAAGTACTCAGGCTCGCTTCCCAGTTCCAGTTATCGTCGAACCTGCCGTCGAGTCCCGCGCGCAGCGTGTAGCTTTCGTTATCGGTGATCGACTGCTGGACGCCCAGCGCCGGGTAGAGACCAAAGACGGTGATGTCGTCGGCAAACGGGTTGTACTGACCGCTCGGGTACAGGAGCCCGTCACGATTGGTGTCGTCGAAGCCCTGCAGCGTGGTGCGGATCGCAATCATGCTGCGCGTGTAGGTCGTGTCCGACTTGTTATACAGCAGCATGAAGTTGAGGCTGACCGACTCGCTCAGGTCCTGGCGTCCCGTGATGCCGACATTCAGCCGTTGCTGGTCGGGGTGAATGCCGATGTATTTGTCCTGGTCGACCTGATCGCCCGTGCGCTCGCCCGGAGTCATGTCCGATGCCAGCGGGTTCGAGATTCCTTCAGGCGACATGTAGATATCGCCAGGGGTGTAGACATAGTCGTCCAGAACGGGATCGTAGTCCCAGGACCCCAGGAACTGGGCGTTCGGTACGTACGCCAACTCGGCATAACTCAGCTCACGGTACGTGGTTGCGCTGGTAATCGGATCCGAGTGGCCGCGATAGCCGTCGATTTCCGCACCGACAAGCTCACTCGAGTCGTAGTAGCCAACGCTGGTGGTCACGCTACCCTTGTCCCAGCTCTTGGTGTAACCGAGCGACAAGCGGCCCTCGTTCATACCGCCCGACGTCGGCGTGCCGTAGTCGAGTTCGGTGGTCAGGCCCGAGTAGTCCTTTTTCATGATGATGTTGACTACGCCGCCAACGGCATCCGCGCCGTAAATCGACGACGAACCGTCCATCGAGATTTCAACACGCTCTACGGCAGACATCGGGATCGCCGAGATGTCATTCACGCCGCCCATGACGCCGGATGACCCCATGCGCTTGCCGTCGATCAGGACCAGCGTGGCATCGTCGCCGTAACCGCGCAGATTGATCGAGGCGCCGCCCGTAATGTTGGCCGCGCGGCCGAACGGGTTGGTGCCGGCTAGCGGATCCCGGCCGCCGGCCGGGTTTGCGCCGTTGAATGCGCCAGCCTGTACGGCGCCGCCGAAGTTCTGCGGAATACGTGCGAGTGTGCGGGCCAGGTCCGGCTCGCCGATCGCGGCCAGCTGGACGCTGTCCAGCGTAATGACCTGCTTGGCCATCTGGCTGGCCTCGAGCTCGAGGAGCGTACCGGTCTCGACGACAAGAATCTCGTCAATGACTTCCTCGGTCGCGGCTTCCTGCTCGGCAACGTCGTTGCTCGATTCTTCCTGTGCATCTGCCTGCGCCAGGACAAGGCCCGGCGACAGCAGCGTGGTCGCGATCCCCCAGACGACCGCATTTCTCATCTTTCTGTAACGCATTTCTTAACTGCTCCCCAAAATTCAATAAAGGACGGGCGAGCGATTGGACGCCCGTACAACTACATACGCACGTCCCCGGGAATTCCCCACCGGAAATTGCGTAAAAGGCAAAAATTTTCGGGAGTCGAGCTGCGTGCTGCAGATTCAGCGCCTGGTCCTGCCGAGCGGCTACTAACTGCCGTCGATGCTCCTCGACAGCGTGACAAAACGATCGTTTATGATCGCGTGCGCCTCGCTCATGATGTTGTCGATCAGTTCCCGGGCCGTCGGGATGTCGTTGATCAGGCCCGCTACCATGCCGCAGGACCACGCGCCGGCATCCATATCGCCTTCCAGCATGATGCGTGGATAGACACCCGCAACTTCCTCGATGATGTCCTCGAACTTGATCTTGTCGCCGAGTTTGCGCTCCTTCTCGAGAAGTCGCTCGACTGCAGCATTGCTCAGTACACGCTCGGTATTGCGCAGCGGTCGCATAATCAGGCGCGTATCGAGTTCGCTCGCCGCGACGATTGCCTGCTTGACCTTTTCATGTACGGGCGCTTCCCGGGTGGCAATGAAACGAGTCCCCATGTTCACGCCTTCAGCACCAAGGGCCAGTGCGGCTACGAGGCTGCGACCGTCGGCCATGCCGCCCGAGGCCACGAACGGAATCGATAACTCCTCGGCAGCGCGCGGCAGCAGGATGAAATTCGGAATATCGTCCTCGCCCGGATGCCCGCCGCATTCAAAGCCGTCAACGGAGGCCGCGTCGCAACCGATGGATTCGGCCTTGAGAGCGTGGCGCACCGTGGTGCACTTGTGAATCACCTTGATGCCGGCATCCTTCAGGTAGGGCAGGACCTGCGCCGGATTGTTGCCGGCTGTCTCGACGACCTTCACGCCGCCTTCGATGATGGCCTTCACGTAGCCTGGGTAGTCCGGCGCATTGACTGTCGGCAGAAAGGTGAGATTGACGCCAAACGGCTTGTCTGTCATATCGCGGCAACGTGCGATCTCGTTCGCGAGATCGGCAGGGGTGCGCTGGGTGAGTCCGGTGATGATGCCCAGGCCGCCCGCGTTTGAAACGGCTGCGGCGAGTTCGGCAAAACCGACAAAGTGCATGCCGCCCTGGATGATTGGGTGCTCGATGCCGAACAGCTCGGTAATCCTTGTTTTCATGGTTTCAATTGCGCCCCGCTAAAAGGTATAATTTATGACCCAATTATATCGGAAGTCCCTGGGAAATGAACTATACGCAGATAGCGGTAGGGTTCAGCGATGGAATCATGACGCTGACCCTGAACCGTCCCGACCAGCTGAACGCTTTCACGGTGACCATGGGGCGGGAAATGATCGAGGCCTTCACGCGGGCCAGTGATAATGATGACGTATCGGTTATCGTCGTTACGGGCGCGGGCAAGGCGTTTTGTGCCGGCATGGACCTGTCGGTCGACGGCAATGTGTTCGGTCTCGACGAGACAGCCAACCCAACACTTGAGGACATGCGCGAGCGCGCCGACGATCCCCACATGATCGAGGCGGTTCGCGACCTCGGCGGCCAGATCAACCTGGCAATGTACGACTGCAAGAAGCCGATTATCGCGGCCATCAATGGCGTTGCCGTGGGCTATGGCGCAACCATGACCTGCGCGATGGACATCCGACTGGTCGCGGAAAATGCGAAGGTCGGTTTTGTCTTCAACAAGGTTGGCGTCACGCCGGAGGCTTGCTCGACCTGGTTCCTGCCACGCATCGTTGGCATGCAGACCGCGCTCGAGTGGTGCTACACCGCGGACATCCACGACGCGGCAACATTGCAGCGGGAGCGATTTGTAAAGGCAATTTATCCCGCTGATGAGTTACTCGATGAGGCGTACAAACTGGCGCACAAGATCGCGCAATACAGCCAGGTCACGAATGCGCTGACGCGCCAGATGATGTACCGCAACGCGGCGGCGGAACACCCCCGTGTCGCTCACGAGGTCGACTCGCTCGCCATCTACTACGCGAGTATCTCCAGCGGCAAGGAAGGCGTGCAGGCGTTTCGCGACAAGCGCGCGCCGAAATTCGATCAGAAGGCATCCACCGATATGCCGGCCTTCTATCCCTGGTGGTAACGAAATGAAAATAGATGATATTCATGCTTCCCTGTCGCTCGAAGGCAAGGTCGCGCTCGTCACGGGCGCATCCAGCGGTCTCGGCGAACACTTCGCACATGTGCTGGCTGCGGCAGGCGCTTCGGTCGTGGTCGCGGCGCGCCGCAAGGAACGACTGGACAAGCTCGTCTCAGAGATCGTCGATGCCGGTGGCAGGGCCTGCGCCGTCGAGCTGGACGTCACGAACAGTCAGCAGGTTGCTGATGCTGTGATCGCGGCGGAGGAAGCGTTCGGCATCGTCGACATCCTCGTCAACAATGCCGGGGTCGCCAATACCGCCCGCTTTGTCGATGAAGAGGAGGAGGATTGGGACTTTGTGATTAATACCAACCTCAAAGGCGCCTGGGCGGTTGCACACCAGGTCGCCAAACGACTCGTCGAGGCAGGGAAGCCCGGCAGCATTATCAACATTGCCTCGATTCTGGGTCTGCGCGTAGGTTCGGGTGTTGCGGCCTACGCCGTTTCAAAAGCGGGCGTCGTGCAAATGACCCGGGCCATGGCCCTGGATCTCGTCTCTAAAGGGATTCGCACGAACGCTATTTGTCCCGGGTATTTTCTCACCGAAATCAATGCAGACTACTTTGCCACCGAAAGAGGGCGGAAGTTTCTCGACGCGACCCCTGCGGGTCGGTGTGGGCAATATGACGAACTTACAATGCCACTGCTGATGCTGGCGTCCGATGCGGGCAGTTTCATCAACGGTGTGGCGCTGCCGGTCGACGGCGGACATCTCGTCAGCTCACTGTAGGAATCCCGTCCGATGTCCATGATTGTCAATCGCCGCGATCTCGACTTTCTCTTGTACGAGTTGCTCGACGTCGAAAAACTGCTTGCGACTGAGCGCTACGCATCCTTCGATCGCGACATGCTCAACGAGGTTCTGGATAGCGCGCAGGCGCTTGCCGAGGACATTTTCCTGCCGACCGCCGCAAGTGTCGATGCCAACGAGGTTCGGTTTGAGGACGGTGGCGCCGTGTCCCCGCCCGAGGTCAAAGAGGCGCTCGATGCGTTCGCTGAATGCGGGTTTTTCGGCGCCGGCCTTGATGAGGAGGATGGCGGTTTACAGATGCCTTACGTTGCGACGACCGCGATGAACGGCATGTTCTCCGCCGCCAACAACTCCGTCTACTGCTTCGCGATGCTTACCGTTGCAGCGGCGAACATGCTCAGCGAGTTTGGCAGTGATGAGCAGAAAGCCCGTTACCTGCCGCCAATGATCGAGGGCCGCTGGTTCGGGACCATGGCGTTGTCCGAGACCCAGGCGGGATCGTCGCTGGCTGACATCAAGACGCGCGCGGTGCCCAGGGACGACGGTGCCTACAACATCAGCGGCACGAAGATGTGGATTTCGGGCGGCGAGAACAACATCTCGGAGAATATCGTACACATGGTGCTGGCAAAGCTGCCGGATGCGCCACTGGGTGTGAAAGGCATCTCGCTATTCATCGTCCCAAAGATTCGCGTTGGCGAAGACGGCGCGCTCGGCGAGCAGAACAACATCGTTCTTGCCGGTCTCAATCACAAGATGGGCCAGCGTGGCTTGCCGAACACACTGCTCAATTTTGGCGAAGGCGGCGAAACAATCGGCTACCTGGTTGGCGAGCCCAGCCAGGGGTTGCGCTACATGTTCCACATGATGAATGAAGCGCGCATCATGGTCGGGCAAAACGCGACCATGCACGGGCTGGCCGGCTATCTCGCATCGCTCGACTATGCCAAGGACAGACCGCAGGGCAGACTGCCCGGCAATAAGGACCCGGAGTCGCCGCAGGTCCCGATCATTGAGCACGCCGACGTCAAGCGGATGCTGTTGTCACAGAAAGCTAACGTTGAAGGCGCCCAGGCGATGGTCCTGTACTGCGCGAGCCTGGTCGATCGTCTCAACACCGAAGCAGACGAGGACCAACGGCAGCGTTTGCATTTGCTGCTCGAATTGTTGACGCCAATTGCCAAGTCCTGGCCATCCGAGTATTGCCTCGAGGCGAACAAGCTCGCGATCCAGGTGCTTGGCGGCTATGGCTATACGCGCGACTACCCGGTCGAACGTCATTACCGCGACAATCGCCTCAATCCGATTCACGAAGGTGCTTACGCGATTCATGGCATCGACCTGCTGGGCCGCAAGGTAACCATGCAGGATGGTGCGGCATTCGACATCCTCTGCGCGGAAATCGAGTCGACGATCGCCGCGGCCCAGGGAACGGAATTCGCGAGCGAGGCGGCTGCATTACAGGCTGCCCTGGATAATTTGCGCGATACTACCGCGACCCTCCTGGCCTGTGACGACGCAACACTGCGGCTTGCGAACGCGACGCTATACCTCGACGCGACCGGCCATATCGTCATAGCGTGGTTCTGGCTGCAACAGGCGCTGACCGCAGTGACGGCAGCCCCTTCCTCGGCCGACGATGCCGCGTTCTACAACGGCAAGAGCCGCGCGGCGCGCTTCTTTTACCGTTACGAACTTCCCAAAGTTCGACCGATGCTGGATATTGTGGCGTCGCTGGATGATTTAACCGTTGGCGCGTGTGTCGCCGACTTTTCCGCCTGACTACTGGAGAGTTATGTGACCACCGAAGCCCGCGTCGACAGCGCCAAGAGCCTGTCATTTGTCATCGGCCTTGCTGTTCTTGGACCGATCGTATTCCTGATCCTCCCCGTCTACCTTGGGGCGTTGTATAACGACCTGGGTCTGGGCGAAAGCCAACTTGGCCTGCTCGCAACCATCGAGCTGCTGGGCATCGCGGTCACTGCGACGACCGGCGTATTCTGGTCGACGCGCTGGGACTGGCGGCGCACGATTGGCGGCGCGCTGGCACTGATCGTCGTTGGCAACCTCGTCACGTATTTCGCGCTCGATAGCATTTCCTACGAAGGGCTCCTGGCATTGCGTTTTGCAATTGGCATGGCCGCAGGCGCGATGACGGCAATCATGCTGGCCTATCTCGCGGCGCATCCCGACACGGAACGCGCCTCCGGTTTTCTCGTGTCCGCGCAGACCTTCCTGCAGGTCGGAGGTCTCTACACCGTCCCCGTTCTGATTGCGGCGCCGCTGCTCGGGGGCATTTTCCTCGGCGCCAAGGGCGTCTTCCTGGCCATGGCGATTTTCGGCCTGATCCTGTTGGCCGGCATACGGTCGATGCCGCGCAGCGGCGATGCGGGTGAGACAGCGGCAGATGAAGAGCAAGGCGATCATGGCCATGGCATGCATGCTGCTGTTGTGCTCCTGTCGATCGCGCTGTTCTTCATCGCGCAAACGGCGTTATGGGGTTTTCTCGAACTGCTCGGCGCCGATTCGGGCGTGCCGGCGGACAAGACGGTTCTTGCCATTACGCTCTCCACGCTGGTCGCCGTGCTGGGACCGCTGGTGGCGAGCTATTTCGGCGGGCGGCTCGGACAGTTCACGCCCCTGTTGGTGGCCGGCGTTATCCAGTTTGTTGGCCTGGCCATACTGATGATCGTCGAGATTGACTTTGTCGTCCTGCTGGTCGCGCTCAGCATCTTCCAGTTCGGCTGGACCATGGCTATTCCGTACCAGTACGGCGTTATGGCCGACGTCGATCCGACGCACCGGTTTATCGTCCTGGTTTCACCGGCATCGGCGCTGGGCCTTGCTTTCGGACCGGTCATCGCAGGTGTTCTGATTGAGTCCTCGGGCTATACGGCCATGTACATTGCAGTTGGCGTAGCGCTGGCGCTGTACCTCGCCTGTATCCTCCCCTTCGCAGGCAAGAAATCGTAATGGCCAATAGCCATCATTCATTTTACCTCGACACGAGTGGCACCCCCCGGGAGCTCGGGCTGGCGCATGGCGAACACTTTCGCCCTGTAATTCACGAGGCGATTGAGCAGTGGCAGAACGACATTTCCGAGTTCACGAAGATGCCGTTCGAGAACCTTATGAGCCTGTTTCTTGAAGCCACCGACTACCGGCCGGCGATCATGCGCTGGACACCGCATGTCTGTGAAGAAATGCAGGCGATTGGCGAGGCCGCGAATGTTGCCGATGATGTGATCTACACCTGGCAAATGGTGGATGAGTTCATCGACTTCATTGTTGAGTATGTCTACGTCGAGAAGTGCACGACGGTTGGCGGCTACGACCAGGCGGACGACGTGCCGCCGACCATTGGCAAGACCCAGGACCTGATGCACTGCTACATCGGTGCAGGCGCAGTCGTTCGTACTCGCTATGCCGACTCCGATGTCGACATCCTGAATTCCACGATCGCAGGTATTCCGTGCCAGGACGGTATGAGCCGGCATATTGCTGTGTGCCTGAACCACGTTGGCCAGTTGGCGCGCAGCCCGCAGGGACTGCCCGTTTCATTCCTCGCGCGGCTGCTGATGGAGCGTAGCCGGAATATCGAGGACGCAGCGAGGATTCTTGGCGAGGTAACACACGCCTCGGGCATGAATTACGGACTCGCTGACGCGCAATCGGTCCGCACGTTTGAGGTGTCAGCGGATCACGTCGAAGAGTTTTTGCCGTTGCCGGGGCTGAAGCGCATCTGGCACACCAACCACCCGGTCGCCAATGACAACTACTGCCGGGATATCGGCATGTGGAACAAGCTGCCCGATGCTGACGCCGGTAACACGCAGGCGCGCTTCGATTTCATTGAGCGCGAGGCAAGCAACGCTGAAGAGCCGCTCACCCGCGCACGCATCATGCAGTTGTTATCGTCCCGCGAGGCGCCGGTGTCGGCGCATGCCGAGGACGACTTTCCGACGATCAATAGTGTCGTGATGGAGTTCGGCGAGACCCCGACGCTGTTCTTCTCGCCGGGGCCTCCAAGCCAGGTGGATTACGTTCCGTTTACGTTCGACTGACCAAGGTTACTCGGCGCTGTAAACGAGCTCGCCGTCGAGGAAGGTGTAGACCGCTTTCGTCTCACTGATGTCCTCGACCGGGATCTCGAGCAGGTTCTGGTTCAGCACCGCGATGTCAGCACGCTTGCCGACCTCGAGCGAGCCCAGGTCGTCGCGCCGGGCGGCATAGGCGCCGCCGGTCGTGTAAGCGGCAATTGCCTGTTCGACGGTCAGTCCTTCGATCGTGCCCAGCCTGTCGTCGCGCGTGCCGTGTGGGTCTTTGCGGGTGATCAGCGATTCGATGGCCGGGAACGGATTGACCGTCAGCGTGTTGGAGTCCCAATCGCTGCCGGCTGCAACCACGGCGCCGGCGTCGGCAAACCAGCGGGCCGGGTATGCCATGTCCATCACCCAGTCGGGGACCATTGTGGCCACCCAGTCAAAGGTGTCACTCGGGTACCAGGTATGCGGGGATACCTCGGCGACGACATTGAGCTCCCTGAAGCGGGGGAGGTCGTCTTTGTGAGGCATGCTCGAGTGGGCGTTCTGGTGCATCGGGCCGTCCGGGCCGTTGGCGTTGCGTGCAGCTTCGGCCGCGTCGAGCACGGCGCGGATGGAGGCGTCGCCGTGAGAATGTACGGCAATCGACATGCCCATCGCATCCAGGCGAATGAACCTTTCCTTGAGCACTTCCGGGTCGATCAGGGGCGTATTGTTATTGCCCTCGTAGTTCTCGAGCATGTAATTGGTGCCCGGGATGCCGTCCATGTTCATCTTGATGAAGTCCGGGTTGAGCTTGTCCGAGCGGTACTGGTCCCGCGTCTCGAGGAAGGCATAGAATTCTTCTTCCTGCTCGGGCGTCTGCGGACGGAACGTCAGGTGTTGGGAGACGCGAATCGTCAATTCCCCGGCGTCATCGACGGCCTTGTAGGTATCCAGGCTCGACTTGCCGCCATGGAGTTCCTTGATCGATGTGATGCCGAACGAGTTGAACCATTTCTGCACGTCACGCACGGCCTGCTGGCGTTGTTCTTCCGTAGGGGATTGCCGCGCACCGGCGGCGATGCCGCGAACCGCGCCGCGCGCAGTGTCGATGAGCAAGCCGTTGGCGCGGCCGTTCTCGTCCCGGACGATCTTGCCGCCATCGGGGTTCGGCGTGTCATCCGTGATGCCTGCGGCATCCAGCGCGGCGCCGTTGGCCCAGAGGGAATGTCCGCCATCCTGGCCGATCAGTATGGGACGCTCACTGTCGATCGTGTCCAGCAGGTCGCGATTGAGATCTTCGTCCATGCCGACGTCGCCGCCTACGATGACGTTGGCGTCCGGGTACGCTTCGGCGTACTCGCGAATAACCTCGATCACTTCTTCGGCGGTGAGCGCTGTCGAGAACTTCAAACCGGTGGTACGCAGCTGCGACGACATGGCGTGAACATGACTATCGTGGAGTCCCGGCAAAACCATCTCGCCGTTCAGTTCGAAAACTTTCGTGGCCTCCCCAACGAAAGCTGCTGCACCGGCACTATCGCCAACGTACACGATTTCCCCGTTACGCGTGGCCACGGCCTCGGCCCATGGCTGCTCAGGGTTGAGCGTGTACACGGCGCCGCCGCGCAGAACCGTATCGGCAGGCTCCGGAGAATCTGCCTGGCCGCCGCAGGCCGTAAGCAGGCCGGCGATAATAAAAAGTGCGCAATGCTTGAATGTATTCTTCATGGTAATCCCCAACGGTATCTAGGCTATTTGGTCCTTAAGCGGGTTCTGCCGGCCGACCCAGACCGACAACAGGATCGTCACGGCTGTAACGGCAACGAATCCCCAGTAAACAAGTGTGAAGCCCTGCGCCTCGGCAATGGTGCCCGCGATTGGCGGCCCGACCGATGCGCTTGAAGCCAGGATAAAAGGAATCATGACGCCGATACGCCCGCTGAAGTCGTTGTGGGCAACGAGCCCCATCTGGTAGGCGATCGTGTATTGCAGCATGCCGTTGATGACGCAGGCGCTGAATACGTAGACAGCGGCGCCGGTTTCGAAAGCGAGTAAAACAACCGCCACGGCGGCAAACACAAGTCCGGCGTTGAGTGGCCAGATGTGGCCGTACCGGTTGCCCAGCCACGCGGCCAGGCTGGCCCCGGCAAAGCCGGCGACAATCGAGAACGTCAGGATTGTGCCAATGGTCTCGTTGGACAGCCCGTTGGCGTCGCCGATAGCTTCCATGAAACCCCAGAGCGCCGAGAATGCGGCGAACTGGATAAAAAGGGCAACTATCGCGACCCAGGCGGGTAGCGGGTTGATGCGCTCATTGACGGCCCGCTCTTCGTCGAGACCGCGTTCGCGTTTCAGAAAGTTGTCCGGCAAATTCTTGACGAAGGCCATGCAGGCTACGTAAGCGATGGCTGTGCCGATCACGAACCCGGTAAACCCGTAAGCGGTGATGATCCACTTCGTCATCAGGAACATGACAAGGCCGGCAAGCCCCATTTCCCACATTAGCTTCACGCCGAATGCGGATTCCGGGTCGCGTGCGCGGGCAAGAATCGTCAGGCCAATCGTAAACACCATGCCGGCGCCGGCGCCGAGGACGCAGTACGCCGCATAGACGAGCGTGACATTGTCGGTGAAGCCCCACGAGACGACGGCGCCAACCATCAGCACGCTGCTGACCATGCCGCTGAGGCGCCACTCGGAAAGATTCATCCAGACAGGCGCGACGAGCGTGATTGCGGCAAAGCCGATCAGGTAGATCGATGCGAGCCAGCCGATCTGCTCCAGGTTCAGCCCGTACTGGTCCGCTGTGGCGCTGAGAAACAGCGGGAACGCGTTGAAAACGAGCGAACCGACCGCCGAGGTGATGCAGGCAGCCAGGAAGGCGCTGCGATCCTCGAGTACGTAATGCGTCGCTGGAACCCTGGTCATTGAACCCCTTGTCGTGGGCGCAAGAACCGGGGACGGGTACACTTGTACCCGTCCCCGGTTAGAAATTGCCTCGCAGGCCGATGATGAACTCGCGCTCGAACTGCCGGTCGCGAATTTCCGTGCGTAACAGGTTGCCGTCGATCACGGGGCCGTCGTAGCGCTCGCGAATACGCCGGTTGATGCCTTCGTTGACGACGCGCGCCTGGAAGTAGATCGTGGTGGTGTCAAACATCCGGTAGTTCAAAGTGAAGTGCGACATCGGTCCTTTGCGCCGGTCCCGGGTAACGCGATCGTAGCCGATATTGGTGCGTTCACTATTCCAGTTAGCTTCGATCGTGTAGTTCAGCTTCCAGGCGGGAATGTCGTGGCGGAACTGGGTTTGGACAGAGTGTCGGGCCGTGTTGCGCATCTCGCGCGTCACGCCAGAAAACGGATCGGTGGTTTCGGAGTCCTGCAGCGTGTAAGTCAGGTCAAGCACTGCGCCTTCCATGCCGATCCGCCCCAGCCTGAAGCTGGTCTTCAACTCGGCACCCCAACGCTGCGCATCGCCGATGTTGCCGGGGCCCGTGATGTCATCGATGATCAGGATGCGATCGATGTGGTCTTCGATGTCGTGGTAGAAAAGCTTGCCGCTGATCAGGCCGCCGTCGCCGGCGAAGCGGTGTTCCCAGGTGCCCTGCAGCTCCCAGGCCTTTTCGGGCTCGAGGTCAGGGTTGCCGCCATCCACGCGGTCGTCATCAAAGCTTGATACGAAGTCACCGAAATTCAGCTGACTGACCGTTCGTTCGAGGGTGGCGCGAAACTGGTCGTGCTCATTGAGGTCCCAGCGGAAATCGAAACGTGGCTTGACGTATTCGAAGGACCGGGCATTGTAAATATCGAGTCCAGTCTGGACGATTCTGGACGTTTCGATGTTCACCGCGGCTTCCAGGATCTTGTCGTCGGACAATGACCAGAAGTCCGTTACGAAGACCTCGTAACGATCCTCGGTAACCTTCGATTCTGAGTTAAACAGCGGGATCTCGATCAGGTCGCCATTGGGCAAAACCTCGAACAGCATGACGGCTTTGTCGAGTGTGTTGCGAGCGGCTTCGGCTCCGACTTCTACTGTATGGGCGTCCCAGGGCGACCACGTAAACGAACTGCGAATAATCGATTCGGTCTGCTTTTCGTCGCCGACGAACATCGACGAATCGGGGATGTCGCCGGGCAGGCTGGAAATCAGCGATACGACTTCGGTTTCGTCCTCGTCCTCATTCGTGAAGATCATGCGTGTCTTGAGGCGACCCGGGCCCAGTGCGTTCTCGATGTCGCCACCGAGTTCCCACTCAATACCTTCGCGCAGCCGGGAGTCCACCGCAGTCTCGATATCCGGAACTCCGACGATCGAGGCAATCGTCGTTTCGCCATCATTTCGTTCGCCATCGACAAACTGGAAATTGAGGTTGGCGACGTCATCGTTACGGAAGCTCCATGAGGCGCTACCGATCAGGATGAGGTCGTCCTGCAACTCTGGTCCGGTTGCGACGCGGGTTTCGGTTACCTGGCCCGCCGGGTCGAGGAAGGTTTCCTCGATGTAGTTGCCGCTGCCGCGATTGTACGGACCATACTCTGCGCTCACGAGGTACTTGAAGCGGCCGTGACTGCGCCCGTAGGAGACCAGCGCGTCCCATTCCGTACCACCGGCGGCATAGTCGCCGACATGTACGCGCCAGGAGCCGGCACCGTCGTCCGCGTCCTCGCGCATTACGATATTGACGATCATGCCCTCGCTGCGAACATCGAGGCCGGAAGCAGTGCCGCGAATGACTTCGATACGTTCGACAGACGATGCCTGGATACGCTGAATGGCGCTCGATACGTCGTTGGACTTGCCGGAAAGGCGTTTGCCGTTGATCAGCAGCTGATCGCCGCCCGAGCCAAAACCGCGCTCCTGGCCACCGCCACCACCGCCAAATCGATCACGGGTGAACTCGCCCGCACCGGGTACCCAGCGCAGCATGTCGAGCGCCGAGATCGGCTCGTACTGGGCGAAATACGATGAGTCGTAGATAACGGTGGCGCCATCCGCCGAGCGCGTAACGCTCTGCGCAGTCTCCACGACTTCGACGTCTTGCGCATTGGCGCCAGCGGACAACAGAATAAATGACACCAGAAGTGCCCCGGACTTGCTTGAAATCTGCATGGTACCCCCTCAGGGCAAAAGGCCTATTCATTGGCCCTTTTAGATGCGGACAATTGTACAGAGTTCACCGTCGGATATAAGTACATAACCGTAAAACCGACCGGATTGGGCGCCGAAACCGGACAACGCTGAGGTTGAAGTAGCGTTTTGCGGATCGAATACCGTTAGTTACTCCGGTCCACCTGGAGCGGTTGATAGGATGAAATCACTGGAAGATTGTAAGAACAGGTCCGCCCGTGGCGACCAAACTCGACATTGTTTCCGGATTCCTTGGGGCCGGAAAGACGACGCTCATCAATAGACTCCTCGACGAGCTGGCCGGGGAAGAGCGCGTTGCGGTTGTTGAGAACGAAGTGGGCGAGATCGGTATCGACGGCCAGATTCTCGAACGCAGCGGTATCCAGATTCGCGAGGTCACCAACGGTTGCATCTGTTGCACACTGTTCGGCGATTTCGTCACATCCTTGCGTGAACTTCTCGATCAATACGAGCTCGACCGCATTATTGTCGAGCCTACCGGCATCGGTCGTTTGTCGGACGTCATCAAGGCATGCACTACTGCCGGTCAATACCACGAACTGCAGTTCAACATCCTGGCTACAGTTGTGGATTGTTCTAAGTGGGAGGCCTTTTCTACCACCTTCGGTGATTTCTTCAAAGACCAGGTAGGCGGCGCCGATGTTGTCTTCCTGAGCCGGGTTGCAGCTTCTGAAAAAGCACTCATCGAGCATGTTGTGCGCGATGTCGCGCGCTTGAATCCTGGCGCGCAAATCGTATCTTCGTGCTGGGAATCAGCTGTCGACGGCGTCGTCGCAGCGGCCGAACAAGGTCGCGCAGATCCGGCTCGGTGGGCGTCGCAAATGGCGACACAAAACATCGATTTTGAATCCTGGTCAGTAGAAACCGGCAGTGAATTCACAGCGGCAGACCTGCAGCATCGGTTGGCAATGCTCGAAAACAGCAACAAGGCAGGCGATGTAGTGCGCGGTAAGGGAGTCGTGAAAGCCGGCGCGGGTCAGTGGTTGCGCTTCGATTACCTTCCCGGAGAAATCACCATTCGACCATGTGCAGGAAGCGACCACGGCAGGATCGTCATGATCGGTCCGTCGATAAATGCGACTGCGCTGGCAGCATTGTTCGAATCGGGTGACCCGGAATGAGTCAGTCACTCGTTTTCCGTGAGCTCCTTGCCGACGACACTTTCCACTATGGAATCGAATTGCTCAGTTCACGCGGCATGCCGCCGTTGGGACCTGACATGCGCCCGGTCAATGAAGACTGGCGACTGATGAACGATGCGGAAGCGCTTGCTGCCGACAGTCATTTCAGCTGGGCCTCCATTACGGATAATCCGGGCGGAAACCCGATGCTGCCCGCCGACAGGATCGCGCGGTTCCTGAAGGAGCGCGGCCAGGAGGTCGTCATCCATCTTAGTTGCAAGGACCTCAATCGCAACGGCCTGGAATCCGCGGCGTGGCGCGCGCTGACTGAGGAAGTCGAGCATATCCTCGCGCTTACTGGCGATTATCCCACGACAGGTTTCGGAAACGGCGCACAGCCGGTTTTTGACCTCGATTCCATTGGCCTGATTACGCTTCTGCAGTCGATGAACGATGGGATGCAGATTCGCGGCGCAGGCGGGAAGGTAACAGACCTCCACAAGCCCGATTTCTTTGTAGGCTGCGCCGTCTCGCCCTTCAAGCGGCACGAGCGGGAATACTTGCCGCAGCTGTTGAAGCTGGCGCGGAAGATTCACTGTGGTGCGCGATGGGCGATCCCCCAGCTCGGCTACGACATGCGCAAATTCCAGGAGCTGCAACTGTTCCTGGAATGGGTCGGTCTCGACGTGCCGCTGGTCGGCAATGTCTACCTGTTGTCCAAGCCTGTTGCAGGGGTATTCAATCGCAACCGGATTCCCGGCTGCGTCGTGTCGGACGAGTTGCTGGCGATCGCGGAAAAACAGGCTCAGTCTGAGGACCAAGGAAGAGCGTTTTTCCGGGAATTGGCAGCAAAGCAGTTGGCCGTATTCAAGGGCCTGGGCTTCGCTGCGGGTCACGTCGCGGGACCCGCAAGCCCTGAGGTGTTTGCAGAGATTATTGATCTCGCGGAGTCGTACGGGGCAGATGATTGGAGAGAATTTGCGCGCGATATCAACTTCGCACTTCCGGATGAGTTCTACCTGTTCGAGTCGGACTCCAACAGCGGCTTGAGCGTACCTGGCCAGATCTGCAACAAGTACGCGTCGTCGTTGCAGTCACCTGAGCGTACCCGCAATGTCACGATGAACTATCGGCTCAGCCGTCGCATGCACGATGCGGTATTTGTCGAAGGCGAGGGTGTGTATGAGCGGCTCAATAGCTTGTATCGGTCAATGAGCGAAACCGATGGTGCGGCTATGCGCATTGCGTACCAACTGGAGAAGCTCGCCAAACGTGCGATGTACCGTTGCGAGGACTGTGGCGATTGCTCGCTGGCGGACATCAGTTACCTTTGCCCCCGCTCACAATGTGCAAAGACGATGCGCAACGGGCCATGCGGCGGCTCGTTTGACGGCATGTGCGAGGTCGACGATCGACAGTGTATCTGGGCACGCGCCTACGATCGGGCCAAGTACTCGGGTCAAAGTCAGACGATGCTCGACGGCAAAGCCATCGTCTATGATCCGACGCTGAACCAAACGTCCGGGATCGCGAACAAATACCTGAACAAGAGCCACGACAAGGGCAACGAGCCGAAGCTGGTCCCGAATCCCTTACCCAATCGGGGACGGTAACCGTCCCCGCGCAGCCTGTCGCGGTTCAACAGCAATTTGTCGCAATTGCTTAAGGAAAATAGGGGCCGGGTGCCTCAGAATCAGGCCGAATCATGAAGAAAGTCCTGATAATTGATGCCTTTACGCGTGATCTGCGCGACTGGGTCCACGGCGCGATAGGCGGGCACGGCTTTGGCGCGATGACGGCGGCAGTAATTCATAAGCACTGGGGGCACCAGGTCCGCGCCGAGCCATTCATCGGCCTCGATGCCCTACCCGACGCCAAGGCCATCCGCGATTACGACGGCATTATCTGGACTGGTTCGGCCGTTAGCTCGATTCTTGATGGTCCGCACCGCGAGCATCTTCGCCAGTGGATGCACCTGTGTGTCGAAGAGCAAAAACGCATGTTCGGGCTCTGTTTTGGTTTTCAGCTGGCGGCTGTGGTTGCGGGCGGCACAGTGGAGACGAATCCGGCGGGTGTGGAAACCATCCTCGCGCGCAAGATTCGATTGACCACAGAAGGCAGCCATCACCCGATGATGCGCCTGCGAAATACCTGTTTTGATGCCGTGGCCGACCACGATGACCATATCGTCGAGCTGCCAGAGCACTCGATTTGCCTTGCCGGCAACGACAACACGGAAGTTCAGGCTGGCATCATCCGAGTCAATGGCACCGAGATCTGGGGCGTTCAGTACCACCCGGACATGGATATTCGTGTGGTCCGCGTGCTACTCGATTTTCGCAAGACGCAGCTACTCGAAGAGGGTTTCTTCGAGTCGGAGTCTGCTTGGCAAACTTATTGCGACCTGGTCGACAAACTAATTGCAAATCCGCACGCGAAGGATATTGCCTGGCAACTGGGTTTCGATAACGACGTGCTGGATGAGCGCACGCGAATTGTGGAACTAGCGTGTTGGTTAGAAGACCAGGTAATCAACGCCGATCATGATTGGGTTCAAGAAAACCGGGCCAGTACAAACCCAGGTACGCGTTGACCGCGCGCGTTGTTTCCCGCGCAATGTCATTCGTAATGAAGTCGTGCTGCCGCACCGACAGCTCCCAAAATCCTTCGAGGATACGCAGAGCAAGATAGACAAGATCGGTCGGCGGCGGGTATTCCGGCAGCCGAAATTTCGCCGCCAGCGCTTCTACGAGTGCGTTCGCAATGTTGCTATCACCCATCGAGTCAGATTCTCGCGACTGCCAGCTGCGCCCTGAGCCGAGGATCAGCGACCGGGCCTGCGCATTGCTATTCATGTACTCGCGGGCGTTCTCAAAATGCAGACTGATGAGTTCGTGCCAGGTAGTGAATGCGTCATCGTCAACCGGCGCATTGATCATCCCCACGAACCGGCGGTTGTAACGATCGACCAGCGCGACGTAAAGCACCTCATTATTGGGGAAGAAGTGGTACACAGAGCCGCTGGCGACGCCTGCATGTTTGGCGACGTCGCGTAGCCCGAATTCGCCCAGAGCACGCTCCCCCAGCAGGTCGTGCGCAGCGTCGAGAATGCGCTCGAATTTCCGTGCCCCACGTGCCTGACGCGGCGCCCGATAGGCCGGGCTGTCATCCGGACTCGTAACTACATTGTTATCCCAACTCATGGAGTGAGCCTAGCAATTTAGGCGTTTGCCTACAACGGGACTGACGCACCTGCATTAGATAGCATTAACTGCGGCTTGTACGTATACCAAAACTAGGCAACCGCCTATAAAATGTCGTTGCTAAAAGCCCTCAAAGGGCCTACACGCACCGTACAGGGGGGGGTGCCATGAATGACGCTTACAAACAACGACTGCAGCGCATCACCGATGCCGTCGCCCACAAGAAGCCGGACCGTGTTCCAGTAGTACCGCTGCTGGATTGCTTCCCGGTGCGCTATGCAGGCATGACGCAGGGAGAGTCCTACCGCGACAAGGACAAGAGCTTCGAGGCCTACCTCAAGACCATGAGGGATTTCGATCTCGATGCAGTCATGAAACCGAACCGCTCCTGGGTTCACTTGTGGGATCGGCCGTCCTGTCCGCCGTACATGGAAAAGCTCCCGGGTGTCGATCTGCGTGAGGATGACATGATCCAGGTAGATGAGCAGCCCCTGTTCGAGCGTGAGGACTACAAACGCATCGCTGACCTTGGCTGGAACAAGTTCTGGGAAGTTCGCTACCCCGAGGTTTTCGGCAAGTCGTTGGAGGAAGCACGTTACGAATCTTGCAAGACCTCGCTGGAACGCTTTAATCGCGAATCGAATCTGGCCAAGGAAGCAGGCTTCCCGGTCTTGCTCGGTGCAAATATTGACGATCCGACGATGGCGCTGTCGACAGCTCGAACACTCACGGGTTTCACGATGGACCTGTTCGAGGTTCCGGACCTCGTCGATGCTGCGATCCAGGCCACCGTGCCGGACCTGATCGAAAACGCAATTGCGGCATATGAAAAGACGCCGGGTCAGATCATGTGGATCACACTCGAGCGTTGTTCCGGGGCGCTCTACCCGTTGCCGATCTTCGAACGCTTCCTGTGGCCGCATTTCAAGCTGTATGTCGAAACCTTTGTCGAGCGGGGCTACACGCCCTGGTTCCACATGGACACAGACTGGTCGAAGAACTTGCCGTATTTCCTCGATCTGCCGAAGAACAAGTGCATCATGGATCTCGACGGCACGACCGACATCTTCAATGCCAAGGAAGTCCTTGGTGGTCATATCTGCATCGCCAGCGATATTAACGCGACTATGTTTAGTCTGGGCACGCCCGAAGAAGTCACGGAATACGCGGACCGCCTCATCGACGAGGTCGGTGACGACGGCGGCCTGATCCTCGTTTCCGGTTGCGAGATGCCCATCGATACCAAGCCCGAAAACCTGCACGCAGTCGTAAATGCGTCGAAAAACAACGCGCAGTCGCTGGCTGCCTGACGGAGAGGAAAGAACAATGCAAGAACAACTGCTCCAGGCCTACCTCGATATGAATCGTGAGGCGGCCGTCAAACTGGTAACCGAGGCGCTCGAAGACGGTGCCAATCCGCTCGAGGTGCTGGACGCCAACAGTGCAGCAATGGAAGAGGTTGGTAAGAGCTTCGAAACCGGTGAGTTCTTTATCAGTGAGCTGATCTACTCGGCCGAAATCTGCAAAAACGTCAGCGCAATTCTCGAGCCTTATCTCGCCGAATTGCAGCAGGACAAGGATCCACGCCAAGTGGTCGTTTTCGGTACGCCAAAGGGTGATATCCACGACCTTGGCAAGAACCTGGCGATCATTATTCTGAAGGCGCAGGGATTTGACGTTCATGACCTTGGCGTCGATGTACCGCCCGAAAAGTTCGTCGAAGCACTGAAGGAAACCAACGCGCCGATCCTGGCGATGTCCGCACTGATCACGCCCACGTTCAAGTCCATTGAGCAAGTCATGAACCTGCTTGCTGAGGAAGGTATGCGTGATGACATCTTCGTCATCATTGGCGGCGCGGTCACCAACGATATGGCGAAGGAACGTATGAGGACGGATGCACAGACGCGTGACCCGATGGAAGGTGCGCGTATGTGTCGTGAATACGTTCAGGGATTGGCTGCATGAAGACCGTCATCAGCAGTGCCACGTGCGAAATCTGCATCAGCCCGGACGATCCGGTTGCAATCATTGGCGAGAAGATTAATCCAACCGGACGCAAGAAACTGCCGCAGGCTTTGCTCGACGGCGACTATAGCCATGTCGCGGCGTTGGCAACGGAACAGATTGAACACGGTGCGGACCTGCTGGACGTAAACGCCGGCGCGCCGGGTGTTGACGAAGTGAAAGTTCTGCCGGAGATCGTCAAGTTGGTGGCAGACATGACCGATCTGCCGATTTGCATCGATACCGCTAACTCGACTGCACTCGCCGCCGCTCTGGCCGTGGCTCCGGGCAAGCCTCTCGTCAATTCGGTTAACGGCGAAACCGACTCGTTGGCGAACGTCCTGCCTTTGGTCAAGGAACATGGTACGGCGGTGATCGGGTTGACCATCGATGACGATGGCATCTCCACGGATCCCGATCGCCGTTTGTCCATCGCCGCAAACATCATGGACCGAGCCGTACAGGCAGGTATCCCCGCTGAAGACGTGATCATTGACCCACTGGTGATGGCCGTCGGCTCGGATAACAACGCCGCACTCGATACCCTCAAAGCGATCGAGATGATCCGCGAGCAACTCGATGCCAACATCGCGCTCGGTGCGTCCAATGTGTCGTTCGGTATGCCGGACCGGCACTCGATCAACCAGGCTTTCATGACGCTGGCGATTCAGGCTGGGGCGAACTGCATGATCACCGACCCGGCTCGCTTGGCATTAACGATTCGAGCGAGTGAATTCGTACTCGCGCGCGACGATTTCGGGCGTCGATTCCTGACCACGTTCCGGGCGCAGAAGAAACTCGAGGCCGCGTAGTTGCCCGTTCTCAGCGACTGGAAGCTGGAACTCTCGGCCGACGACGTGTTGCGCGCGCAGGGCGCTGATCCTGCCGTCATTCGGCAGCGCAGCCCGGCGCTCATCGAGATAGCCGAAGAGGCGTTGATTCTGGGATCTGCGTTGCTGCAACCTGTCGTTGCCTACGAAGTCTTCGACATCGAGGGTGTGTTGCACAACAAACTCAAGCTCAGTGGTCGTCGCACGCTGAAGTCGCCACTGGTCGCAGAGCACCTGCGCACCGCAGAAAAAGTCGTGGTCTCCGCATTCACGGTCGGTGCTGAGCTCGAACGACATGCCAACGCACTCATGAACAGTGAGTACTCACTGGGTCTCGCGTTGAACAGTTTCGGGTCAGCCGCCGTGGACGCACTGGGTACCGCACTGCACGAACGAATTGACCAGCAATTCGAAGCGCAAGGTGTGCACACTGCCGTGCCAATCAGTCCGGGCCTCGAAGGTTGGCCTACGCGCGACGGGCAGGAACAGCTCGCGAAGCTGATAGATTTTCACTCTGTTGGGATCGACCTGCACGATTCCGGCACACTGTTTCCTCTGAAAAGCTCGACCCTGGTTTTCGGTGCGGGCGCGGATGTTACGCAGGACGGCACGATTTGCGACTTCTGCGCAATCGGCGATCAATGCGGTTATCGCTCGGAATTTGAAACAGCGCACTGATGGCCGCGGCGGATAAATGCCAGATCGTATTCTCACCTTCGGGAAAACGCGGCGAGGTTATTCAGGGTACGACCGTACTCGATGCCGCTCGAACCCTTGGCGTCGATGTTGATTCCTTATGCGGTGGTCGCGGTATTTGCGGCCGTTGTCAGGTATCGGTCACCGAAGGCGAACTTTCCAAACATGGCATCACCTCCGGCGCTGACAGCCTGTCGGCACCGGGCGAGGCGGAGCAGCGCTACGACCAGCGACGCGGGCTGCAACCGGGCCGTCGCCTGAGTTGCCAGGCCTCCGTGCGTAGCGATGTGGCGATCGATGTTCCAGCCAGTAGCCAGGTTCACAAACAGGTCGTACGCAAGCCACACGAAGCGCGCGATATTGCCGTCGAGCCGATGGTTCATGCCTATTTCATAGAGGTTGAAAAACCCGACATGCGGCATCCCAGTGGCGATGCGGAGCGCCTTATTGCAGCGTTGCAACAGGCATGGCGGCTCGGAGAGCTGTCAATCGCGTTGCCCGCTGTTGCCACGGCGCAGGCCGCCTTGCGCGCCGGCGACTGGCAGGTAACGGCTGTGGTCCGCGATGGTCGAGAGGTAATTGCCGTCTGGCCCGGGCTACACGAACGCTTGTTGGGGGTTGCCATCGACGTAGGGTCGACGACGGTGGCGGCTCATCTTTGCGATCTGTCGAGCGGTGACGTGCTGGCGAGCGCAGGCATGATGAACCCGCAGATACGCTTTGGCGAAGACCTGATGAGCCGGGTTTCTTACGTGATTGAAAACCCGGGTAGCCAGGCGGAACTTACAGATGCGGTGCGAGATGCGATCAACGAGTTGCTTGCGGACGTTGCGGCGCAGGCCGATGCCGCCGTCGAGGAGATCGTCGAGCTGAGCGTCGTCGGCAATCCGATCATGCTGCACCTTGTTCTCGGGCTCGATCCCACACCACTGGGAACGGCGCCCTTCGCGCTGGCGGTCGATCAGGCGATCACAGTCCCGGCGCGGGAGCTTGGCATCAGGATCAATCCGGGTGGCTATGCCTATGCGTTGCCGTGTATTGCGGGCCATGTTGGCGCAGATGCTGCCGGTGTTCTGCTGGCCGAGGCACCATTCGAGCGTGACGAAATCTCGCTGATCATCGACGTTGGCACCAATGCCGAATCGTTGCTTGGCAACTGCGGGAAAATACTCGCCGCATCGAGTCCGACCGGGCCCGCGTTTGAGGGCGCGCAGATTAGCTCTGGCCAACGCGCTGCGCCGGGCGCGATCGAACGAGTTCGCATCGATCCGGATACGTTGGAGCCCCGGTACAAAGTTATCGGCAGCGACCTTTGGTCGGATGAAGACGGATTTGCAGATGCGCTGCCCACGGCGGGTGTCACAGGGATTTGCGGTTCCGGAATTCTTGAGGTGATCGGCGAACTGTACGTGGCGGGAGTCGTGAACGAGGCCGGCAAGATAGTCGGCGACGCGGCCGAAAAATCGTCACGCGTTCGTGCCGACGGCCGCACATTTACGTACGTACTCGCGGAAGGCGAGCCCGGTGTCACGATCAGGCAGGCCGACATCCGGGCCATTCAGCTCGCCAAAGCGGCGCTCGCGGCTGGCGCACAGCTGCTCATGGAGAAGCTGGGCGTCGAGCGCGTGGACCGCGTGCGACTGGCCGGCGCGTTTGGCACACATATCGATGTTCGCTATGCCGCAACCCTTGGCATGATTCCGGAATGCCCGTTGGAGCAGGTTTCGTCCGCGGGCAACGCAGCGGGCACAGGGGCCCGGATTGCGCTACTCAACAAGTCCGCTCGCAAGCTTGTAGAGCAACAGGCCCGCGCGGTCGAGAAGATCGAAACCGCCGCCGAGGCCAAGTTTCAGCAGTACTTCATGCACGCCCTCAACTTTCGAAGTCGGTAACGGTCTCCGTCTGGCGTAATCGGCCACTTATCTGTCGCCATATGACAAACCGGTACTGCGGTGCTCTCGCAATAATCGACTCACAGTGAACGAAACGCGCCCGCGCGGTGAGGAGTACCGTCTTGTCTACGAACGCACAAACCCAACCCACGGATTTTTATGACCTGACGCCAGATGAGCAGGCCGATCGAGCCGCGTTCCTCGCCGAGGCGGCGCTCATTAATTGGGGCATCGAGGACGCTGATATTGCGTTACTCAAGTATCGCGAGAACGCGGTCTACTCGATCGAGGACAAGGCCAACGGCAATAAATATGCCATGCGCGTACATCGTGCTGGCTATCACTCGGATTCGGAACTGCTCTCAGAACTCCAGTGGATGATGGCGCTCGCGGATGCCGGTATTCCGGCGCCGCCGATCGTCCCGACGGTGCGTGGTGAACTGTTCGTGATAGTCGAGCATGACGTCGTGCCCGAGCCACGCCAGGTCGACCTGATCGGTTGGGTGAATGGCGAGCAGATCGGCAATATTGAAAACGAAACCGACGCGGACGTCGACTCGGTGCGCGACAACTACTTCCGCTCCGGGCAACTGGCCGCACGCCTGCACAACCATGCCGAGGCGTGGCAGTTTCCCAACGGCTTTACACGTCGTACCTGGGATGCCGATGGCCTGATGGGCGATAAGTCGCATTTCGGCTGCTTCTGGAAGCTCGGCCTTCTGACCGACGAGCAGCGCGATATGCTACGACACGCACGCGATGTGGCGGGCGCGGCGCTGGCAGATTTTGGAACCACCCCGGATCGTTTCGGCCTGACCCATGCCGACTTTCTACCCGAGAATCTCCTCGCCGATAGTGACGTGTTGCGGGTCATCGACTTTGATGATTGCGGATTCGGCTGGCACCTGATGGATATTGTGACGTCCCTGTTCTTCCTTGTCGGCGAGGACACCTTCGACGTTGCCAGGGACGCGCTAATCGAAGGGTATCGAACAGAACGTGCTCTTCCGGAAGAGCATCTCGATATGATCCTGCCGCTGGCCGTGTCGCGCGGTCTCAGCTACCTCAGCTGGATTCAGAGCCGCCAGGAAACCGACACCGCCAAAGAAATCGGCCCGGTTCTCGTCGAGCTGGTTTGCTACATCGCCGACTACTACCTGAACGAACAAAAGGGCTGATCATGGACCGCCAGACCACCGTCGACCTGCACACCAGGCACCTGTCGAAACACAAGATTCCGGTCTACAAGGAATTCAACTGGGAAGTTATCGAAGGGAAACGGGAAGGCGTCTTCTTCTGGGACGTCGATGGCAAACGTTACTTCGACTGCCACGTCTGCGGCGGCGTATACAACCTAGGTCATCGCAACCCGAAAGTCATTGCGGCCGTGCAGGACGCACTGGGCAAGTACGATCTAGGCAACCATCACCTGATGTCAACCGAGCGCTCTTTGCTGGCAAAGCAGCTGGTGGAGTCGGCCGGTACGACGAGCGACGGTGACCATCTTGATCGCGTCGTCTGGTCAGCCGGTGGCGGTGAGGCGATGGACTTTGCGTTCAAGATGGCGCGCGGCTATACGGGTAAACAGAAAATTATCTGCCTCGATGGCGGTTACCACGGCCACACGGGCCTGGCGATGGGGGCGGGGGACGAGAAGTACATCCGCGCCTGGAACTGCAGGCCGCCCAACTTCGAGCGAATTCCGTTCGACGATCTGGCCTGCATTGAAAAGTACTTTGACGATGAGACGGCTGCCGTTTCCCTCGAGACGATACCGGCGACACTGGGAATGACCGTCATTCCGGTCGACGTCATGCAGCATGTCCGTCGTGTCACGAAGGAACACGGCATCTTGCTGATCCTGGACGAAATTCAGACCGGCTGTGGCCGCAGCGGCAGGACGTGGGCGTTTCAGCACTATGACATCATGCCGGACATATTCGCGACCGGAAAAGGCTTCTCGGGTGGGATTTATCCGATCGCCGCAACGGTCTACCGCGATGAAATGGAGAGCGTTTACGAACCCAATCCGCTCATTCACTTTTCATCATTCGGCGGTAGCGAGATCGGTTGCGCTGCTGCGAGCGTAGTGCTCGATTACGCAACGGACCCCGAGTTTCTCGCGCACGTCAACGACATGGCGCAGTTCTTCAGCGACGAGGTCGACAAGCTGGTCGAGGAAACCGGCAAAGTGGCGGGTTTGCGCCAGGTCGGGTTGTTTCAGGCAATCGAGTTTGTCGACATCGCAACGTGCATTGCTGCCGTAGAAAACCTGAACGCCAATGGTGTGTTCTGCCTGTTCTCGAACAATGACCGCATCTGCGCGCAATTCATGCCGCCACTGACGATTACGACGGATGAAGCCGCCGAGTTGATGGTTTTGGTACGCAAGAGTGTCGATGCGGCGGAGCCGTTTGACCTCGAGAGTTCACCTTACTTCAAGACGCAAACGACGCGCCGAATATCCAACGTACCTACGCGCTTGTAGAAGCGTTCGCCTGGCGATACTCACCGGGCGTCACGCCGGTCCATTTCTTGAAGGAGTGGCTGAATGCACTTGCATCCGCAAAACCGACGTTGACGCCGACCTGCGTGATGTCCAGCGTCGTACCGGCGAGCAATGACTGGGCCAGTTCCAGCCGCACATCGTCGAGTACCGCCTGATAATTTGTATCGTGCTTCTTCAAGCGGCGCTGGAGCGTGCGCGTTCCCTGCCCGAGTTCATCGGCAACATCCCGAATCGCAACGGAAGCGGTGCCGAGCCTCTTACGAATCGTATTCCCGATCTGCGAGACGAGGTCGTCATCATCGGGAATTGCCCGCGCGAGGTCGCGCATGTGCCGGCTGAGGATCGAGTACAGGAACGGGTCCGCACCGCGCGTCGGTAGTGACATGATTGTGGCTGGGTAGAACACGCGCGTGAAGTGTCGGCCATACGATGGCGTCCTTTTCGCATAAGCCGAATTATCGAAGCTGCCTTCATTGGGCGGGTGATCGAAGTGAATTCTCGTTGGTACGAGATTGCTCTCCGTGATCGTGTTGACGATTCGAATGATAAAACCGACTGTCGCATCGCTGTCGATTTCCCATCCGGGAATCTCCGGGTGATTGGACGAGTATTCGATACATATCTGCTTCCCTACGTCGCGGAGCCCCACGTAGGCCTGCGACTGCAACACCGGGAAGAAACGAACAAAGTCTTTGAGTGCCGCGCCAACATCCGGTGCATTACGAAGCAAGTGGCCGAATGGCCCGATACGATTCAGGTCGACGGCCTTGCCAAGCTGAAGTCCGATGTCGCCCTGCCGAGTTCGCTCGGCAACGCGCTTGTATATCGACAACAGGTAGGGGAAGTCGATGTCTTTGTAAACGTCGGTTTCCGACTCCAGGCCATCAGGCTCGAGTTCGATGAAATCCGCCGGATCCAGCCCGATCTTCCGGATGGATTCGGCAATTCCGACGAGTGCTCCCGACGCTATTCTTGGAGGTATTGCTGTCGCCATTTAACAAACGGTTTAATTAGTCGACCTTTGTAGTTTAGGCGATCCTCACACGTCTCGCGTACGTATTTACCGAAACCAGGGACAGGCACCAGTTTCCGACGGAAATTGGTGTCTGTCCCTGGTTTCCTGGTGCGTGTCGCGATCGGTCAAGCATTTGTCGCCGTTTGGCAAGCGTGCCCATACGCACTGGCGCGAAACTCGTTCTTATCTGCACCGCTCAATGAGGATAAGAAATGGGCACCAACAGACGCGAATTCATGAAACTAACGGGCGGCCTGTCGCTTGCGCAAATCGCCGGTCTTGCAGGCGCGGCGTCGATTCCGGCCGCGATGCCGGCTCGAGTCGCCTGGGCTGCGATGGCAGAAGGCGATAACAGCATCATGACCGAAACAGCGCTCAAGTATTCGCCGGAGGGGACGGTCGAAGATGCGTATCCTACCAACCTGCCCGGCGTGTTGCCGCGCGAAAAGGTTCAGGAGCTGGCAGAAAAAGAGCTGGCTGAATGGCTCGACAAGCAGCCCAAGAGTCGTGCGATGACGGCACGCGCTCGTGAGTCTTCGCCCTTCGGTGTTCTCGGTAATCACCAGAAAGACTGGAACAACATGCCGCAGAACATTTACGTGGAACGCGCGTATGGCAACAAGCTCTGGGACATAGACGGGCATGAGTATCTTGATTTTTGCCTGGGAGACACGCCGGATATGTATGGGCACGGTGATCTGAACCCCGCCATACGAGCCGCGGCTGCCCACATGCTTGAGAACGGCATTCACACCATGGCGCCGAACGAGGACGGCGTTGTCTGCTGCGAACTCATGGCCGAGAAGTTTGGCCTGCCGCACTGGATGGCAAATTTGTCGGCATCCGATTCAAACCGGGCGGTTCTTGCGATCGCGCGCCAGGTAACTGGCCGCAACATCATCGCGATCCCCAACTTCACGTATCACGGCAATGTTGATGAGACGCAGAAGTTTATGCCGTACAAGGGGCTGATCTCCCGCTTCCACGCGATGAATGTCTATCCGAATCCTGACGTGGGAGACCGAACTCGTATCTTTAACTTCAACGATCTGGAGAGTCTCGAGGAAGTTCTGCAGGACAAGCAGGTGGCTTGCGTCATCATGGAACCAATCATGAGCAACTTCGGCTGGGCGTGGCCGAAAGACGACTTCAGCAAGAAGGCCTACGCGCTGTGTCAGAAGTACGGGACACGACTCGCCTACGACGAAACGCATACGCTATCGGCGGGCCCGGCAGGCGCCTGCGGCGAGTTGGGGTTGCACGGCTATTACGATTTTTGGGTATGCGGCAAGGGCATCGCGAGCGGTGTCCCGACGGGCGTCTTCGGTATGACAGAGAAAGACGCACGCGAGCTGTTCCACCAGACCGAGGCGCAGGGACTGTTCGGCGAGGCGGCGTTCGGCCGACTCGGCACTTTGTTGTCCGGCAACACGGTGTCCGCGCGAGCTTTGCGTGTAACGCTTGAGGAAGTCCTGACCAACGAGGTCTATGCGGCGGTTGGCGAACATGTCGACGACATCGTGGATGGCATGAATGCGTCAATAGAGAAGTACAACGCGCCATTTCTGATCGAGAAGATGGGTAACCGGATTTCCTACACGTTCATTCCTGAACGTTGTCACGACCCGGTCTCGGCCTCGGTGGGTATTGGCTTCGGCGGCATGTTCGAGTTCAGCCACGCCTATGCCTGGAACCGGGGGATCATGATCATGCCGTACTTCAACATGCTGATCGTCACGCCGCAGCACAGCAAGGAAGACACGGCGCGCTGGCTCCCGGTCTGGGACGACATCGTCCGCATCCTTATGGGGCAGTAGAAAATCGGGGACGGGAACACTTGTTCCCGTCCCCGGTGTCGTGATCGGTCACGTATTTGTCGCCGTTTGTCAAGCACTGGACGGCGGCGAAAGCCCAGAATATTTACTACTTCTACATACAAGCCGAGGTGGGCGCCATGACTGCAATTCCTTATACCGACTGGGACCAGAACCCGAGCATTCTGTTAGGCGAGCTCGGCGCCCAGCCGCCCTTGCCAGACGTTGCATCAGAATTTCAGCGTGGCCTGCATCTCTTTGCCGAAAACGTCATGCGGCCCATAGGTCAGCGACTCGACCGGCTGGGTCCCGACGAGGTGGCAGCAGAGGGTTCCGAGTACTGGGACTTCAGGGAGCAGTATGTCGGTCTCGGTATCGGCATGGAGGCCATTGCCGCGATGTCACCCGAAGAAGTTGCGGTGGTTTTCCCACTGATCTTCGAAGAGCTTGGATGGGGCGACGCAGGTCTCGCCATTTCCGCGGCCGCCGGACTGTTGCCAGCCTACATGTCGGCGAAGTTCGGGCGCCTCGACATGCTGCAGAAATATCCGGATACGCTGCTTGGCTGCTGGGCGATCACGGAGCCGAATCATGGCACTGATCAGCTTGATGCCAGTGCGCAGATTTTCCACGCGGCCGGAAAATATGGCCGCCCCGACTGCGTCGCTCGTATCACGGACGGCAAGGTAATAATCAACGGGCAGAAGTCCGCATGGGTTTCCAACGCACCGGTCGCCGATATCGCGATCGTTTACTGCTCGGCCGAGACCGGAGACGGCGTCGACCCTCATCGCGGTGCCGTCGTCCTCGTGCCGATGGATGCCGACGGTGTGTCGCGCGGCAAGAACCTGCACAAGATGGGGCAACGCGCCCTGCCGCAGGGCGAGGTCTACTTCGACAACGTCGAGGTCGATATCGAAAACCTGCTCGCTGCCCCGGAAGACTACAAGAAAGCCGTTTATTGCATTCATACAGAAGCGAACACCCTGATGGGCGCGATCTTCACCGGCTGCGCACGTTCCGCGTACGAGTTGGCCTACGACTACGCCCACGAACGCAAGCAGGGTGGTGTGCCGATCATTCGCCACCAGGACGTGGCCAAGCGCCTGTTCCACATGGCGCGCAAGGTTGAGCTGTCGCGAGCGGTTACGCATCGTGTCCTCGCGCACAACTTCCTGCAGCCAAAACCGGCGCTGCAGGCCGCCATGTTCACCAAGGTCACGGCAACGCAGCACGCGTTCGAAGTCGCCAGCGACGCGATCCAGATGTTCGGCGGCAACGGCGTGACCAAGGAGTACCCGGTCGAGAAGATCTTCCGAGACGCTCGGTCTTCGATGATCGAGGATGGCTGCAACGAGATTCTGTCGATCAAAGGTGGCATGAACATGATCGACGAGGCTCGTCTCTGAGGCCAGGATGAAGCAGAACGCCTACATCATCGGCGTTGGGATGACGCCATTTGGCAAACACCTCGACAAGGGCCTCAAAGAGCTGGCGATTGCGGCTATCAATGAGGCCCTGGCCGACGCCGGCCTGGATAAGACGAGCATCGAGGCTGCGTGGATGGGCAATGCTGCTGCGGGCCTGATCACTGGCCAGTGCTGTATCTCGGGGCAGGCGGTGCTGCGCGGCATAGGCGTCGGTCGGATACCGGTATTCAATATCGAAAATGCCTGCGCAACCTCGTCCTCCGCCTTTCAGCAGGCCTGTTCCATGGTAACGCTCGGCGCTAACGACATCGTCTTGGCCGCCGGCTACGAGAAGCTCTACCACGACGATAAGACCCGAACCTTCGCGGTATTCCAGGGATGCGTCGATGTCGAGGATCCTGACAGCATCGCTGGCGGCGACGCGCACTCGGTGTTCATGGACATCTATGCGAACTGGGCGCGCGAGTACATGGCCGAGGCGGGCGCGCGACCGGAACATTTCGCTGCGGTGACCGCGAAGAACTCGCGCCACGGCGCGAAGAACCCGCGCGCGCAATTCCGCAACGAAGTCACCGTCGACGAAGTATTGGCTGCTCGAATGATTGCCGATCCACTGACACTACCGATGTGCTCACCCATCGGCGATGGCGCGGCCGCCGCAATTATTGTCTCGGAGCGCAAGCTCAGGGAGCTGGGCATCCGCGACGCGGTGAAAGTCGAGGCATCGCTCGTCGCCAGCGGTTACGACTACGACACACCGGATGTTCAGCCGCTCGCAGCGTGGGCCGCCAGTGAGATCTATAACGAAGCTGGAGTCGGGCCGGAAGACCTGTCTTGCGTCGAGTTGCATGACGCATCTTCGCCCGCGGAACTGCAGTACTACGAGCATCTCGGCCTGTGCCCCAAGGGCGAGGGCGTACGCTTGCTCGAAGAAGGGGCTACAGAGATCGGCGGGCGCATCCCCGTGAATACCTCGGGTGGACTGAACCGCAAGGGGCACCCCATCGGCGCAACGGGGATCAGCCAGATTCATGAACTGACATTGCAACTGCGAGGCCAGGCCGGCGACCGCCAGGTTGACGGCGCGAGCGTTGCGCTTGCAGAGAACGGCGGCGGCTTTATCGGTCAGGACGGGGCGGCCATGGCGATGACGTTACTCAGCAGGAGACGTAAACAATGAGTGAACCGTCCGATCTCATACTTGCCAACATCATCCGCGAAAAATTGACGAATCACGCTGATCTCGATGTGCTCACGTTTGTCAGCATTGTCGATGGGGCGTTCAGGGACGAGGTTCGCAGCTACCAGGACTTATGGGATAACGGTCGTCGCATTGCAGCGGGCCTGATCGACGAGGGCATGGGCGAGGGCGCTCCGTTCGGCCTCGTCATGCAGAACCATCCAGAGTTTGTCGATGTCATGGTGGGCTCGTCGATAGCAAACACCGTATTCGTCCCGATCGATGCGCGCACGCGCGGCAGGAAGTTGCAGTACATGCTGTCGTTCGCGGAGTGCAAAGGCGTTGTGGTCGCAGATTATGCGCTCGGCAACCTGCTCGAAATTCTTGACGACTGTCCGGCCATCGAATGGCTGTGGGTACTCGATTCCGGCTTGGGGGCTGAGCTGCCAGATGTGCAGCAACGGGTCACGCGTGTCGCCGATATTCTCGGCGGCGACGCGCCCGACATCGAGGTGCGTGCATTAGACCCGATGGACCCGATGCAGATGCTGTACACGTCGGGGACCACGGGTGACCCGAAAGCTATTCTTGCGCCGCATGCCCGCTTCGGCTCGATCGCAGCGCTCGGCCCGGTTATCGGCCTGCAGGACGGCGACCGCCCCTATACCGGCTTGTCACTGACGCATGCCAATGCCCAGCTAATCACGCTCGGCAACGTGCTGAAGATGGGGTTGCGGGGGGTGATCAGCGTCAAGTTCACGAAGTCGAGGTTGTGGGACATCTGCCGCGCCTACGGTTGCACGATGTTCAACCTGCTCGGCGGCATGACCACCGCGATCTATTCCGAACCATTGAAGGACAACGATCGCGACAACCCGGTCCGCTACGTGTTCTCGGCCGGAATGCCCGCCGCAATCTGGAACGACTTCAAGGAGCGCTTCGATGTCGACATCTACGAGTTCTACGGGACCGCCGAGGGCGGCCTTACCCTGAACCCCCCGGGCGCCGGTCCCGTCGGCAGCATTGGCAAAGCGCCACCGACGATGATCTGCAAGTTGCTTGACGAGAGCGACAACGAGGTGGCACCCGGTGCGCCGGGCGAGATCTGTTTCCGGAATGCAGACGGATCGCCTCCGCCTGTCGCCTACTACAAGAACCCCGAAGCCAGTGCCGAGAAGACCGCGGGCGGCTGGTTCCGGTCCGGCGATATCGGCCACACGGATGACGACGGTTGGGTGTTCTTCGACTATCGCGCCGGCGGCGGCATTCGTCGGAACGGCGACTTCGTCAATCCGGCGTTTGTCGAAAAGGCCATCGCGGAACTTGGCTCGGTGTCCGACGTTTTCGTCTACGGCGTACACACCGCCGAAAATGCACCGGGAGAAAAAGAGGTCATAGCGGCGATTGTGCCCGGCGACGATTTCGACGCGGCGCAGGTATTCGCCTCATGTCGCCAACAACTCGAAGCCAACTTCGTGCCGACTTTTGTGCAGGTCGTTGACGAAATCCCCAAAACCGCATCCGAGAAGCCGCAGGAGCGCTTTCTCTTGGATGCATTTGATCGAAACGCCGTTAACGTGTTCACCGAGTCGGCGTGACTTACAGGAATTGATAAGCGGAGACTGACATGAGTGATCCACAAGTAGTGATATACGGCGCGAGCGGTTACACGGGCAAGCTGATAGCGTGGCACCTCGCGGAAGCGGGCATTCCATTCGTCGCGGCCGGGCGCAACCAGGAGCGGCTCGAGGAGCAAATGGCTGCGGTTCCCGAGTTGGCGGACCATGATTACACGTGCCAGGCGGTCGAGAATACGACCGAGGCGCTGACCGCGTTGTTTACGGGCAAGAAGGTTGTCTACAACGTGGTAGGCCCGTTCATGCACCTGGGCGAGCCGGTCGTTGAGGCTGCGCTGGCGGCGGGATGCCATTATCTCGACACGACGGGCGAAACCGACTGGATGGCATTTATCCGGGACAAGTACGGCGCCGGTTTTGCAGAGAAAGGCTTGTTGCTGTGCCCGGCAACATCGTGGATGTGGACTGCCGGCGTGCTGGCTGCTGAAGTGGCGCTGGAAACCGAAGGCGTCGACAGTGTCGATATTGTTTACCTGGCCGACTCGGACACGTCGCAGGCGTCGACCAAGAGTTTCCTGCGCATGTGCACGAATCCGCAGTACTACCTCGAACGGAACGAATTGCAGATGTGGCCGTATGCGACGATGTACCCGGTACAGGTCCCGGATAGCTTCAAGATCCTGAATGCCTTGCCCTGGTCGGGCGGTGCCGAGACGCTGTGGTACCAGCACGACGATCGCGTGGTGAATTGCTCGACGCTGGTCGCGTTCAAGAACCAGGAATTGCTTGGTGCGATTCACGGCATCCTCGTCGACTTCGAGGAGAACCACCGCGACAAGTCAGCTGAAGAGCAGGGTGAAGTAACCAATGCAATCGGTGGTCAGATCGTGACTGAAGAACCCGGCCGCGAAGACCCGGATATCAATCGCTGTGTCATCGCCTGTATCGGTCGCGGCAACACGGTGGGTGTACGCGTCACGTTGCGCGGCAATTCGCCGTATATCCAGACGGGCGTACTTGCGGCAGAAGCAGTTGGGCAAATCCTGGCCGGTGATCAAAGTGGCGCCGGATTCCAGTCACCTGCAGAGGCGTTTGGCGCACGCAAGCTGATTGGCGCGATGGCCGAGCGCGGCCTGCACGTTGCTGAGGCGACAGCACTATAACGCGCACGGGGACGGTAACCTACGGGGACGGGTACGGCTGTACCCGTCCCCGGTTTTCTTCAGCGGCGCAGTGACCTGCGATCGATCAGTTTGCCGTCTTTCAGGACATACTCGACGTTTCGGGTGTTGGTGATGTCCACCGATGGGTCGCCCTTCACGATCAGTATGTCGGCGACCTTGCCGCGCTCGAGTGAGCCGAGATCGTCGTCCAGCAGCAGAATCTTTGCTGCGTGATAGGTGGCGTGATGAATGACCCGAATCGGGTCGATGCCGGCCTCCACGTGAAGCTGCAATTCGTGATGCATCGAGTCACCGGGAAACGTGCCCGGAGGCCAGTTTGCGTCGGTGCCAAGACCAATCAACGCACCTGCGTCGCTGAGTTTCTTGATGGTCTTTTGGGCGTCGGGCAGCAGGTTGGTCATGTCCCCGAACAGGTTGCCCTGAAAGAACGAGTATTCGCCGTCATAGATCGTGTTGCGCTTCTCCGCAAACGTCTCGTAGTAGTCATCCCCCATCTCCTTGCCGAACGGACCGGTAATCAGGTCATTGCGAAAATAGGTTTGGTCACCCTGGTAGTCCGGGAAAGCGAGGTAACCGCCCATGATGTCGAACGCTGTTAGTGTCATCATGACGAACTTGTCGTTGTCGGCAATCCACTCTGCTTCCTCCTGAGTCAGCACCCGACAACCGCCATGTGCGTAGGCGTCAATGCCGGTGGTTTCGAATACCGTGCGGCTCAGGTTGGTGCACCAGAAGTCAGCGATGACCCGCATGTTGCGTTGCTTCGCCTGGTCTACGAGATGTCGGGCGCCCCAGGGGGTAACGCCACCGTAGATCTTGACGAGTTCAATGCCCGCATCCTGGCGCTTGTCGAGCATCTCCCTGATCTCGCCCTGAACGAGTTCGCTGGGCATGTTGCCAGTGCCACGAACCGTTGGCAGACGACCAATCGTCTCGCCCGTCACCACAAATCGCGGTCCGAGGCGCTCGCCATTGTCCACTTGGTCGCGCAGCCCGACGATCCTGTCGTGGTTGTTACCAAGGTCGAGAACCGTCGTCACACCGGCATACAGAAACGCATTCAGGCTGAGTTGAATATTGTCTTCATCCCAGCCTCTGTACTCCTCCCAATCCATGGAGTAGTTACCAATGTGCGTATGCAGATCCATCAGCGCGGGCATTGCTGTCAAACCGGTGGCGTCGATGACTTTCGTGCCCTCCGGCACGTCACCAATGAAGCCGGTCGCAGAAATCTGCTTGATACGCCCGTCAACGATGAGGATGTCGCGCATGCGATTCGGCGCGTTATCGAGACCGTCGATCATTGATGCGTTGCTGATCAAGATAGGGCCTTCATGTTCGTAGCGCGGCTCTGCAGTTGCGGTGCCCACTAGTAGCGCTGAGGCAATGAAGCCAAAAATGAATCGAGCTGCTGCATTGGTCATGGGTGTGTCGTCTCCGATTAACGTTTGGGGGTGGGTGGTTCGTTTGCGCCAGCAAGAGCGACCGACCCAAGTCCAAGAATGATCAATATTCTACTTATTGGTATTACTGATAGCCCTTTGCAGGCCATCATGCAAACGGTTAGAAAACGTTGTGAAATGGGGGTAGCGCTGTCCAGGTAATAAGAAGAAGCTATTCTAGAATAGATTCTTAATCTGAACGGCCCGATATCGTAGCCATGTGGCGAAACCGGACTTGATGGAGAATTAGTTATGCCAGCTCTTGAAAAAATTCCAGTTGGGGCGTGAAATGTGTGGTATCGAGACACCGGGCTGCAATTGGAAAGTTTCTTTCGCCTGACGCGTTTCGTATCGCTGCCGCGCAGTATTTGCAGCTTCGTTGTATCGGCTAACCGGAACGAGTCGTAATTGTGTCTTGGCAAGACCTGTCACTCGAAAAAGCGCAGCAGCAATCGAATAATCGGTATCGGAAGCCGCGACAGGTACGTGGCGTGAGGAAGTTCGACCAGCTCCTCGATGCCACCGAGGCTCTTATTGTCGAAACGGGCGGCCATGATTTCAGTCTGACCGATATCGCCGAGAAGGCCGGCGTCGCGACGGGTTCAGCCTATCATTTCTTCGCATCGGCCGATGCTGCGCTCGTCGCATTGATGAGCCGCTATGACGACGTCTTTGTCAATATCGTTACGTGGCCCGAAAAGCCGGTCGAAGGCTTGGCATGGCAGGGTGTCATCGAGCGCCATTTTGAAGAGTCGCGACGATTTATGAATGAGCACCCGACGGCAATGGATCTGTTCATCGGGCCAGGGCGTACCGTCGAGTTGCGTGAGATCGGGGCGTTGGGTGATCTAAATATTGCCAAGGCAATGGCCGAGACTCTGAATCGTCTGTGGTATGTACCCACGACACCGCCGCCCGAGCAACTCCTGCACATGGGCATCCAGATCCTGAACGGTCTCTGGGAGCTATCGATTCAATTGCACGGCGAGATCACCGACGAGTTCTCCAAGGAGACGACGCGTGCCGTAAGTGCTTACTTGCGACAGTATTGGCCAGAGCGCTTCGAACCACGGCCCCAAACAAAAACGGGGACGGGTACACATGTACCCGTCCCCGGCGGTCCGTGAACAGCGTTGCCTAGAACTGGTAGTTCAGGCGCAGACCGTAGGTTCGCGGCGTCATCGGGAAGCCTGTCAGTCCATTGTTGAACAGCTGACTGTTCTTGTAGAACTGCTCATCCGCGAGGTTGCGAACAAAGAGGCTCAGGTCCCAGCCGGCTTCGACATTCGTGATGCCGATGCGGGCGTTAGCCGTGAAAATGGCATCGATGCCGAGCTCAGGATCGTCCTCGTTCGGACGCTCTTCCTCGTAGTTGTAATCGATACCGAAGCGACCTTCGTACGAGCCAACCGGGAAGTTGACGGTCAGGGCGCCATTGGCAGTCCAGTGCGGCACACCGAGCGTCTGGCCAACCTGGTCATTCAGGCACTCTGCGAGCCACGGCTGGTCGACGCCGTTAGGTAGCTCGTTGCCAATGTTTGCAGGCTCGGCGTTCCAGGCATCGACGAAGTCCCATGCACATCCAAACCCGACGTTGACCGGGCTGCCAGCCTTGATCTCGCCGCGCTTGTAACCGATGCCCTGGCGAAGACGGATCATATCGGTCGCCTGCCAGTCAAACTCGATCTCGCCACCGGAGATCTCGGCTTCTTCCTGGTTCAGGGTCTGCCCCAGCGCCACAAAGTTGGCATCGGAGCGGTTACCCGTGAACTGACGATCCTCGTAGTCGTAGTAGAACACCGCACCGTTCAAACGAGCGCGACCGTCCATGAGCGTCGACTTGAAACCGAACTCGTAGGCGTTGATTGTCTCTGGCTCGTACGGGATCTCGATTGCGGCTGCTACCGACGTCGCGGTGCCGTAGAAGCCGCCAGCCTTGTAACCGCGGCTGAAGCTGCCGTACAGCATGACATCGTCCGATACGTACCAATCGAGCGCGAGCTTGCCTGACGTTGCATCCCACTCGCCGGACGCATTCACAAATTCATCAGGACCGCGGCCACTAAAGAATGTTGTCAGGTTTGCACCAGCGAAAAAGTTGCAGTCGGGGTTCTTTCGGTCAGCCAGAACGCCAATGTCACAACCCGCTCCGCCGAAGAAGATGCCCCAGTCGTCGCCCGCGAGGAACGTCGAGAAATCATTCATCGATTTCTTGTCGTCCGTGTAGCGCAGTCCGGCCGTAAGACGGAGCGCATCGCTGAGCTCGTACTCAACCTGACCGAACAAGGCTTGTGTCTCGCTCTTCTGGGTGTAGGTAACACCGGTTGTTGCCGGGAATACCGAGTCATGAATGTCCTGGAACCACAACGCGTCGAAGGTGTCCTCCGCGATGTAGGCGCCGATCACCCAGTTTAGCGGACCGTCGGAATTTGAGCTCAGGCGAAATTCCTGCGACCAGAACTCGATCTCGTTGTGGTCGATCGAATCGCCGGTGCGAACGGCCGTACCGTCCCAATCAGCGAATTCGTTCCGGCTGAACTCGTCATATCCTGTAACCGAGGTCAACGTGACGTCGCCGATGTCCACACTCATGTTAAGTGCGGCTCCCCACCCATCGTTATCGACGGACGGACGATCCGGCATGTCCTGCTCGTAGGGCGTGAAGAAGTCGTCATTGGTAAACAGCCAGCTCGACGTGCGGTACGGCGATGGGGATACCGTCGTGCCGAGGAAGCCATCGGTCCAGCCTTCAACCGTGTTACCCATGATCATGTCTGACTTGTCCTGCTGGTAGTGCAGGTTCAGGCGAGCCGTGAAAGCGCCGCCATTGTCATACTCCGTGATCAGTCGGACGGCTGCCTTGTCCTCGGCGCCCAGCTTGATGCCATTTGGCGTATTGCTCCAGGCGAAGGTCACCGGATCAAGTTCCATGTCGTAACCGTCGATCCAGCCATCGCTTTGGGTTGTGGATACGGCCAGGCGTACACCGAGCGAGTCGGTGACAGGGCCGCTCAGGAAGCCCTCGAGATGCATACGATCGAAGTTGCCGTACTCGACCGTGATGCCACCGGCGAACTCTTCGGTCGGGCCTGCGGTGCGCAGGATCATTGCGCCGCCCGTCGTGTTGCGACCAAACAGGGTGCCCTGCGGGCCGCGCAGGACTTCCGCGGCTTCGAGGTCAAACACGAGACCGGTCGTGACGACGGTGTAGGGGATGCCTATGCCATCGACATACGGCGTAACCGCACTCACTGTGCTTGGATGCCAGTCATCGAAAGCGACGCCACGAATATTGAAAATCGGAATGGTTCCGAAGTCACGGCGAATAACGAGGTTCGGCGTGTGGTCCTGCAGCAGGTCGATGCCGGTTACACCGAGCTCGGACAATTGCTCGCCCGTGAACGCGGTGACCGAGATGCCTACGTCCTGGAGATTCTGTTCACGCTTCTGCGCGGTTACAGTGATCTCCTCGAGTTCCTGTGCGACAGCGGCGCCGCCCAGAGATAATGCTGCGGCTACGCAGCAGGATAGTACGGTCGTACGACGACGTACCGGTGCTTTGAAAGTCATGACTTCCCCCATTTACCGTGAATTACTCGCAAAAACGCGATCGGATTCCCTGTATTGGTATTATTGATAGCCCTTTTGGTGCCAGTGTGCAAGTTACCGCCTGCCCAAATGCCCGGATAACGCGGCATCGGCCCCCGCAAGCTAAGGGTCGGCAGGAAGATTTTTCCTGACTAGCAGGCGAGTGAACTCAATCTTGTTGAGAAGCCGGATTATTTTTCGCAGTATGTCGCGTAAATCGGGCGTGTGTGCGTTTCTCGGAGCGAATTGTCGCTAGCCAGGGAATGCCGATCCTCTTTGCGAGCGCAGCAAAGATGACCGGTCGGTTTGATCAATTCTGCGTAAAAGAACAGCAGTTTGCGCAGGTTTCTTGAGGGCAACATTCCGGGGACGGACACCAATTTCCCACGGGAAATTGGTGTCCGTCCCCGGTTTCTCAGTCGCCAGCCGCAGTACAGCCTGGTCTCAACTCGCTCGAGTAGCTTGGGAAGGTTGCAACAATCGCTTCCGGTGTCGGGTATGCCCCTGCATCCAGGTCGTGGAAGAACTGTTCGACGGTGCTGGCGATGACGAGCTCATGCGCCTCAGTGAACTCGGGCGCCGGCACGATCGAATCTATTGACCGCATCGCCCAGTCGTAGCTTTCCGGAGCAAGTCGTTTCGCAACCTCCTGGTAGATTGAATCGGGCTCCAGCGATCGTCTCTCGGACTCCGTAAGCCGGTAATACCCGGCTTCTTCAATCCAGCCAAGCTCTACGGGCGATACCGATGATTCCGAGAGTGTGCGCCCATACCGGACCAGCGCCATGACCCGTCCCTCGAGGGCAGCCCTGTAATACCAACGCAAGGCGCTTCGCCACTTGTTCCGCTGGTCTTCTGTGGACAGCTTGTGCGTTGGGCGATCGCTGCCCATGCTTTGCCGGGCCGTCCAGTTTGCCTCCTCGCCAAAGCCGCGTGCTGCGTAAACCTCCAGCTCGGCGAGGGCGAGCATAGCAATCGTGTCCCCCTGGTGGGCCAAATCGGTCACTGTCACCCGGTCGAGCAAACTGTAGCTTTGCAACTGCGCAGGCAGGTAGCTCGCTGCTTCGAAGATTCGCATCTGGTCCATCGTTGGTTTGCTCTGCTGTTGTGGCACATCGCAGTCTGGCGGGTGATCAGCTCCAACTTCATCCCGAGTGTCGGGCACCGCGGACAACAGATCGGCTTCAGCCAGCTTCCCCGAATGCTCTGCCGCTATCGGCGGCACCTTCTGTTGGTCGCGGCCGGAAAGCGCTGAAAACCCGACCCAAAGACCGACCACAACCACCGCGAGCAGGAGCAGCCGACGATGATGCTTGTAGCGAGTGTTTGACATACGAAGTGTGTGCCTGGCAACGCAACCAATTGACATGCAAATGGCTGGACGTAAGAATGGATCTAAAGGCTAACCGGTTCACATTGAGGATTGAATCAATGAAGTATCACGTGCTCGTTCTAATTATTGCCGCATTGTTTCTTGCCGGCTGCGGCAAAAGCAAGGGGCCGTCAGGATGGGTCAAGCCGCCGGGGACAGGTGGTGGCGGGCCGGTTCTCCCCGGCACCGGCGGCACCGGCAAGGTCCTGTTGCAGGTTGAAAACGGCGGCAGCGTGTCGTCATCGCCAAACATCGGCAGTTGCGCCGGAGGTCCGGGCGACAAGTTCTGTGAACTCACCGCGCCGCGCGGAACGGTAGTGACATTTACCGCCCATCCGAACGCCGGGTTCGTGTTCGAAGAATGGGAACGGTGCCCAGGGCCTTCGGGTACGCAGTGCGTGGTAACGATGGGCGCGTTGATTAGCGTGAAAGCGGAGTTCGACGCCGACGGTATCTAAGAGACGACCGCCAGCATTCGCTGCGACCGGTCCGGAAGACAATCGAACATCAAAATCGGGTATCTGTTTATGAGTATTAGAACGTTTGCTGCCATCACAATGGTTACCGTCCTGGCCTGCATGGCCGACGCACGAGCTGCCGAAAGCGGCTTTTACATTGGCGGCTCAATCGGCCAGGCATCCATGGAGTTGCCGTCCGACCCCAACTTTGTCTTCGACGAGGAGGACACTGCCTGGAAACTGTTTGGCGGCTACAACTTCGATCTCGGCAAGCTCGATCTTGGTGTTGAGGTAGGGTATGCGAACCTGGGCGAGCCCCGGATCGGGGATGCGACGGCGTTTGTCGGATTCGAAACCACGGCCATTGAAGCATTCGGTGTCGCGTCGCTGGAGGCAGGCCCTGTCGATCTTTTTGCAAAACTGGGCATCGTATCGTGGGATGCAGGGATCGTGATTGCCGGCACCGATGTTCCCCCCGAATTCTGGTTTTCGGATTCCGATACTGGTACGGATGCCGCGTACGGCCTCGGTGTTCAGTGGCAGCTGAACCAGTTCGGAATCCGCGCCGAGTTCGAAGGATTCGATATTCCGGACACGGATTCGGTCTACATGTGGTCGCTGGGAGTCACTTACTCTTTCTAGAAGAGCCAGCGAAGCCCGATTCGTAGTTCGTCGTCGTCCAGCGGACCGTCGAATTCTTTCAGCTTTAGTAGTGCGTACGGGGAAATGTCACCGAACCCTGTGTAGGTCAACTCAAAGGTTGCCGCAGACTTTCCGGCGGTGCTCGTGTCGCGGTCTGGCACCGTGCGGTTGAACGCCCTGTAGGTGACGTTTCTATAGTCGTACTTTTCCGCGATGACCTCGAGCGTTACTTTCGGGAACGTGTACTCGCCAATGATTCGGTAGGTCAGAGTATTCTGCTTGCCGATGGTGTTCGCGACCTTGGTGTCCAGGCCGCGTTCGAGCTGTAAGCCGACGCCGATCGATGCGTTGCCAACGACATAGTTGATGTGGGTCAGCCCCATGATCGAGTGATTGCCGGCCTTCTTGTCATTGAATACGAGGCCGCCAATGACATTGAAGTTCTCGGCAAAATCGTTGATGTAAAGGCCACCTATGACGCCGTCGTCATCGGTGTCCCAGCTAAAGTAGCCGAGGAAGTTCTCGTTGAACGCATAGGCAGCGGCGAGAACGGTGAACGACGCATTGCGTTCAATGTGGTGAAAGTCGATCAGGAGGCGCTTGGGTGCTTCGACTTCCAGCGGCAGTGTCGGTGCATCGGCAATGCCCTCTGCCGACGCGATTCCCGACAAACCGAGGACCGCCAGGGAAGCGGCCCTGATCGAACATCGCTCCCTGCGACTCATTGATCGCCAGCTTCGTAAACTTCCTTCCCTGCGAAGACTGTTGTCAGCACTTGCGTGCCCGCAATCTCGATCGGATCAATCTCGAACGGGTTTCGGTCCAGTACGATCATGTCAGCGTACTTGCCGACCTCGATCGAGCCTGTTTCTTTTTCCTTGTCGATGGCATGCGCAGGACCCCAGGTATAGGACCGTATAGCCTCGGCAACCGTGATCGCATTTTCAGCGGTCATTACGCCCCAGTCCGGGTTGTTTGCGTCCTGCCTTGAAACAACGAACGCAAGGCGATTCCATGGATCGATCGTTGATACCGACCAGTCGCTGCCAATCGCGATTTCGCCGCCCGCGTCGAGGATAGCCCTGGGGTTCGTGTAGTTATTGACTCGGTCTCTGCCGAGTTCGAGCGCCGCAGCATCGGCAAGGAACGGCGGTATCGGGAATATCGGCGCCAGGTCCGCTGTTATCCCCAGATCCGCATAGCGGCCGACATCGTCGGCGTGCACGACGCCATTGTGGGTAATGTGGTGGCGTACATTGGAAGCCGGATAGGCGGCTTGCGCCGACTCGATCGCATTCAGGATCTCTCTTACCGAGCGGCTGCCCGTTGCATGGGCCATGACCGCAATGCCTTGCTCGGTAAAGTCGGTGTAGATCCGCTCGAGGTCCTCGGCGTCGTAGTAACCCTTGCTGTAGAACTCATCGTCGCCGAGGTACGGCTCGACCAGCCATCCTGTCCTGGAAGTAGGTACGCCGTCCATGAAAATCTTCGTGTAGCTCGGATCGACAAACTCGGTCTTGTAGGCGCCTGAACGCTGGATAAATGCGTACTCCTCGTCCAGCGTTTCAGGCGAATCGAAATAGCCATAGTTCAGCGCCACGGCGAGCCTGACACTGAGATCGCCGTCAGCCTCTATCTTCGTCGCGGCCTTGAGGTGCGCTTCGTTGCCCGCGGCGAGTTGCACGCTCGTAATGCCCATCGAATTCAGCCAACTCATGAAGCCGCGCCCGACTGCCTCCCATTCGTCCTGCGGGATCGGCGGAATAAACTGGCGCATGTGGCCAATGGCATGTTCGCGAACGGTGCCGGCTACGTTGCCGTCTGCGTCACGATCGATGATGGCTCCCTCACGCAGTTCCGCATCACCGATGATTCCCGCGATTTCAAGCGCCCTGGAATTGCACCACCAGGCATGCGCTGACTGGTCCGCCAGGCAAATCGGCCGGTCCGGCACGACTTCATCAAGTGCTTCCTTCGGTGGGCTGTCGTTCGGGAACAGGCCGTTCGGGAAGCTACCGCCCGTGATCCAGCCGTCTCCGGGATTCGCCTCCGCGTGCGCGACCACGGCTGCGAGAATGCTTTCCATCGAGCTGTTGTCCTCGATGCCGAACGCGAAATTCTGGTTGTGGTAGTCCTCAAACATGTGAGTATGCGGATCGACGAGGCCCGGCATGACGAAGCGGCCTTCGAGGTCGACAACAGTGGTCGAGTCGCCGATTACGGCGGCAGCATCATCGGCACTGCCGACGACCATGAACTTGCCGTCCCTGATGGCGACAGCTTCGGCCCATTCGGCATCGCCTTCTACCGTGTAGATGCGGCCGTTCGTGTAGACCGTATCGGCAACCTCTGCGACCGTCGCCGGAGTTGCGTCTTCTTTCGAGCATGCAGATACGACCAAAACAGCCGCTGTCAGAAGCGCCAGCTTTTTCATGGAATCCACCTTGATGTTTTACGTTATTCGACTAATTGGCCGTATTGTCGCAGATATTTGCGTACCTGGTCATGCGGAAGTGCGGGCAAAGTATTGCCGTTGATGCCAACCAGTGTTTCGGCTGCCACCAGGGCATTGAGAATCGCTTCCTCTGTCGCATCGACGACGGCGCCGTAGAGCGGGTCTAGCAGGCCGTCCGGGTAGCACTCGCGCATCGTCGTAGTCGTCTGATTGTTCACGGTTTTCGTATCATGCGCCGTGGAAAAGCCGACATAGATGTCGCCCGAGCCATTGTCTGTGCCGCCGCCCAACACGCCGATGCCGAGTGAGATGCGCTTGCACATGCGCTCTATCTGTTGCGTTGTAACGGGCGCGTCGGTTGCCAGCACGGCAATGATCGACCCGGTGCCGGGTTTAGGCGAAAGCCCGCCGGTGGGTGCAACACCATTGATAATCGGGTCGCAGTCGGTGATCAGCCTGCCCATCGGCACGCCACGAATCATGAAACGCTCGCGGTAGCCATGGTTTGCCTGCACGAAGATGCCGACCGTGTAGCCGCCTTCCTCGTCTGACAGCTTGCGTGATGCAGAGCCGCTGCCGCCTTTGAAAAGGTGGCATTGCATGCCCGTACCGCCGCCGACATTGCCTTCCTCGATCGGGCCGGCCGCCGCGCTTTCGATGGCTTCGATCGCGTGTTCTTCTTTCACATGAAAGCCGCGGCCGTTATTTATGGCGCCGTCATAGGTTTCGCCAACGACCGGGTACATCAAGGTGGCGCACTTGACCGGTTCGCCGAACAACACCAGTTCATCGATCAGGTCCTGTTGCATCCACCACTTGTAGGCAGCGTCGCGCACCGTGCCGACGCTGTAGGTGTTGGTCAGCATGATCGGGCCGTCGATCTGGCCGTAATCGTCAATGAACGGGATGCCGGTCATCTCGCCGTAGCCGTTGAAATTCGACCAGGCGGCGACGACGCTGGAGCGCGTCTTGCCGCGCGGCAGAATGGCCGTGACCCCGGTGCGAGCGAACTCTGACTCGTCCGCTACGTAGTCTTCCGGTTCACCCATGATGATCGTGCTGTAACCGAGTTCGACGCCCGTTACGTCGGTAATGTTGTTGTTGGGTCCCGTGGCTCCCTCGCAGGGAATGCCAATGTCTCTTGCTCTAGGCTTCATGAACGGTCTTGCCTCCCAATATTGTTCTGATGACCTTGATGTCTTTGATTGTGTCCGGATCAACGTCGTGCGGATCCTGCTCCAGGATCGCGACGTCCGCGAGCTTGCCCGCTGTCAGCGAGCCCTTGATGCTCTCTTCGAACGACGCATATGCGCCGTGCATCGTACAGATTCGCATGGCTTCCGACACGGAAATCCGCTGATTCTCACCCCAAACCCGGCCCTGCATGTCCTTGCGGGTCACCATGCTCTGGATGGCCATGAGTGGCTCAAACGGTCCGGGCGCGAAATCTGACGCGGGCGCCACCGGGATGCCGGCGTCGAGAAAACCGCGATGCGCGAACATGTTTTTCATCTTCTCTGCGCCGTAGTCGACCCACTTGTTGCCGTGGTAGTGCGCGTAGGTATAGAAAGGTGTCGGGATCGCGCCAACTGCCTTGATGCGTTTGAGTAGTGCAGGGTTGACGAGCGAGCAGTGCTCGATTCTCAGTCTCGGATTGGGTCCTTCCCGGCTCTTGAGCACGCGTTCGTAGGCATTCAGGACCATGTCGATCGTCACGTCGCCATTGGCGTGGATGCCGATGCGAAAGCCATGCGCGATGGCATCGTCCACCGCCGCATCGATCTCTTCCTGGTTCATCGTGAGGATGCCGTAGTCATCGGTGCCTTCGAACGGCGTGCTCATGCGCATGGTACGTTCCGACGCCGAACCGTCTGCACCGAACTTGACCGCGCCGACACGCAACCATTCGTCGCCAAAGCCGGACGTGATGCCGGCGTCCTTGAAAGCTTTATATATAGAGCCGGTACCGCTCGGCATATAAGAGACACGAAAGTGAAGATCGCCAGCCGCCCGCGCGTCCTGGTAGGCGACGAAGGAATCACGGCCTGCCCAGGCGTCGGTCGTGGAGGTCAGGCCGGCGGCGGCCATCTCACGGGATCGAACACCTACGGCTTTGGCGCGCGCTGCGCGATCAATAACGGGCCAGGTGCCAACACCGCGGAATGCATCTCGTGCATGTTCCGCAACTTTGCCCGTAAATTCGCCGTTTTCCCGGAAGAAGCGGCCACCTTGCGGGTCTGGCGTGTCCATCGTGATACCGGCCAGTTCGAAGGCCTTTGAGTTGACCACCCCCGTGTGCCCGCCGCGATGACCCACATAAACAGGGTGGTCAGGAACGACGGCGTCAATATCGCGTCGCGTCAGCGGCCGGCCCTCGACGAACTTGGTGTCGTCGTACATGACGCCGACAACCCAGTGATCTTTTGGCTTGGTTGCCGCCAGTTCTTTGAGGACACGCTGCACTTCCGTGATGCTGCGCAGGTTGACGTTGACGCCACGTGCGGGGTTCGCGTCCAGCGGGTGACTATGCGCGTCTATGAAGCCGGGCGTCACGGTGTGGCCGCTTGCGTCGATCTTCGTCGTGTTCGGCCCGATCAGGTTGTCAATATCGGACGCGCTGCCTACTGCGAGGATGCGGTCGCCGCGGATTGCGATTGCGTCGGCTACGGGTTGTTGCGGGTCCATGGTCAGGACTTTTCCAGGCGCGGCAACGACAGTATCGGCAACAGCGCCGGAAGTTGCAGGGGCCGCACTGGCAGCAAGTGTGTGCGCTGCGAACGGGGTTGCTGCGGCACCGGCCATGAAGGTTCTTCGGGATACATTGCGCATGAAGCTTGCTCACATTGGTAGAACAAATGGTCCATACAGCATATCGCTGTTGGAGCCAGCTGTGCGAGTATTGGAATATGGTAGCCCCTAGAAAACCCGTACTTGAGTTTCGCAAGCCCAAGCAGGCGCGTGGCCAGGAGAAATTCGAAAAGCTCCTGGATGCAACGCATGAGCTGGTCCTCGAGCGCGGTGGCGGTTCGTTCAACCTTGGCGATGTCGCGAAGAGGGCTGGAGTCGCAACCAGCACCGCCTATCATTTCTTCTCAAATATTGACGCGGCATTCGCCGCGTTGGTAGGACGCTACGATCGAGTTTTTGCCAACCTGCTGGAGGAGCGTCTGGCGAACGGCAACTACTCCAACTGGAGAGACTTTCTCAATAGATTTTTTGAGGAATCGCGCCTCTACGTCAATAGCCATCCGAAGGTCATGTCGCTGCTCATCGGTCCGGGTCGTACGATGGAATTGCGGCAAGTCCGTGCGCTTGGCCACGCGAATATCGTGCGCGCGCTTGAAGAAGGTCTTGGCAGGTACTGGATCCTTCCCGGGACGCCGCCGGCATCCGAGTTGCTGCATCTTGCTATGCAAATGCTAAGCGGCTGCTGGGAGCTGTCTATCCACATCAATGGGCGGATCGACAGAAAAATTTCGGGCGAAGCCGAACGCGCGGTGTACTCCTACCTGCGTAGTTACTGGGCCGAAGACCTGGAACCGGTAGCGGAATAAATTCCACAAAAGTCACGTTTCTTGCTCTCAAAGCGAGCAACGTGCCTCAAATGCCCTACCTTTTTGGAAAATATTTGCCTTTCAAGCGGTTGTGGGCTATTAAATAGTGGACAAAGGACTATTTAATGGGCCAATTTCCACGGGGGAAGAAGAATGACCTATTTGGTTAGTATCAGACGGACGATTCTCTGTCTGGCGATGAGTTCACTGTTGTTGCCGGCTGGTGCGGCAGTTGCGCAGGATGACGCGCTCGAAGAAATTACGGTCACGGCGCAACGTCGTGAGCAGAGCATCAAGGACGTCCCCATTGCGATAACGGCAATTGGTGAAGACGCCGTCCGGGACCTCAATCTGCAAAAGCCACAAGATCTTGCGGATGCGGTGCCCGGATTGAGTATTGGCGGACGCGCCGAGGGTCAGATTCCTACGTTTACGATTCGCGGACTCGGGTTTGGCGGCGCACTTGGGTCCCAGGCTGTCAGTGTCAACATCGATGAGGTCGCTTTCTCAAACGGTCTGTTCACCCAGGGTCAGCTCTACGATACCGCCAGGGTTGAGGTACTGAAGGGGCCGCAGGGCGATCTGTACGGTCGAAACACGACGGGCGGCGCTGTGAATTTCGTCACCAACAAGCCATCGCCCGAAAAGGAGGTCAAACTCCAGGTCGGGTTTGGCAACCTGGAGACCTTCGAAACGGAAGGCGTTCTGAACGGTGCCATTAGTGACAACGTAAACGCTCGCTTGTCGTGGCAAAGCTACAACCGGGGTGAAGGTTGGCAGACGAACTGGCAGACAGGCGAGAAACTCGGCGAGTCAAATCGATACGGGGCTCGCTTACAGCTTGGTTTCGAGCCGAGCGAAGAGCTCAGCATACTTTTCAATATCCATACATTTAACGATGACTCAGATCCTCGCGGCACCAACGCGGTGAGCTGGAATCCTCGGTACGGAACAGCTCCGGCGGGCGTGATCTCGCCTAACCAGGACGATCCCACCCTTGTGAACTGGGAAGACACGCCGTTCACGAATTGCAATACACAAGGTACCGGTTGCCGCGAATTCCAGGGCAAGCCGAAGTTGGATCACGAGAGTTTTGGCGGTTCGATCCGGTTGGACTGGGACTTCGGAGACCACTACACGTTGACGTCGCTGACCGCATTCGAAACGCTCGATCGGTCCATTATCCGTGACTTCGACGGGTCCGTGATTGGTGATGCAGACGAACTGGCCATAAACGAGTTTGATATGTTCACACAGGAACTGCGCATAAGCGCCGCTCCGACGGACCGGTTCAACTGGTTGGCCGGACTGTTTTACGGACGGGATGAAATCAAAGAGCAGCAGATCGCAGACGCGCTGGATTTCTTCGCGATTGACGGTACGCCTCCGTTTCTCTTCACGACCAACTGGCGGCAGAAAACAGACTCGCTCGGAATTTTCGCTCATGCGGAATACTCGTTTACCGACAAGCTGACACTTGTCGGCGGACTGCGCTGGTCAAGCGAAGAAAAGAAAATATTTGATGCCGGCTCCTACAATATCGGCGACATGCAGGGCGATCCATTCGTTCAGTTTGTCTACGGAAGTGGGTTGATCTTTCCGACTTGCACCTATGCTGGTTGGGCCGACGGCGGATTGTTGACAGACAATATTGCTGGTGTCTGCAACACGGCCAGTGATCTCGAGCGCGTTCAGAAAGACGAAGATCCATCGGGCAAGCTCATACTTGTTTATCAGCCGAATGCAGATCACACGACCTATTTCTCCATGTCGCGCGGCCAGAAATCAGGTGGATTCAACGGTGCAAACCTCGTCGTTTCTCCCAGCCTCGGGCCATACGATCAGGAAACGGTAAATGCATTCGAGCTAGGCTGGAAAGCTTCGTTTGCTGACTCGATGGTTTCGATGAACTCCGCGATCTTCCATTACGACTACAAAGACAGGCAAACCGGTGGTACGCCGTGGGATCCTATCTTTACGACTGCGGCTGCCATTGTGAACGTCGACGAGACAGAAGTTCAGGGCGGTGAGCTCGAACTGACCGTCCGGCCGACGGACGCGTTGGAACTTTACTTCGGCGCCGCGTATGTAAGATCCAAGGTAGTGAAGTTCATCGCCTATGATGTCGATGCGGCCGAGGACACGGGCCCCATCTGCGACGGCATGGGGCAAAATCCAGATCCGAATAACCCCGGAGGCTTCTGGTGCTTCATAACCCGGGATGCCAGCGGAGATCGGCTGGCGATTCGTCCTTGGCAGTACAACGCCCGTATTTCGTATGACTGGAACATTGGCGGCAACTCGTTGCGCGCGGCGCTCACCTATAACAAGCGCGACGATCAACCGGATTTTGAAGGCGATGGCGACTTTAATCCCGGGTACGACACAATTGGCGCGAGCATCCGACTGAATGACGCCGAGGGACGTTGGGGGCTCGAGCTGTGGGGTGCGAATCTAGCCGACGATATTCCCCGTAATCCGGGTGGCACAATTAATGTCGTTGTCGCCCGTACGCCATTCATGATGACTCGGACCTTTGGTATCCGAGGGACCATGTACTGGCAGTAAGCTTTACAGCTCAAAAAGCTGAGTATCGAAAGAGGCCGCGTGCGAGCAATTGTGCGCGGCCTTTTCAACATACGGCGAAGGAATGATAACCGGATGAAAACTATTCTGACTGGCGTGGCGATGATGCTTTTCGCTCTACCTCCGGCCCTGGCTGATGAAGCCGACCTCGTATTGAAGAACGGGCAAATCTATACGGTTGATGCGGCCCGTTCCTGGGCGCAGGGAATCGCCATTGCCGACGGCAAGATTATCGCCGTTGGTACAAATGCTGAAATTGATTCAATGGTCGGGCCATCGACCGAGATTGTTGAACTTGATGGTCGCATGGTAATGCCGGGGATTGTGGATACGCATACCCACACCATTGAGGCCGGCGTCATCAACCAGAAGTGTCGGCTGCCGGGAACGTTCACCAACCCTGATCTCGATACGTTCGTCGCGGCATTGCTCGATTGCGATCAACGATTTGCAGACGACGACATCCTTCGTGGCCTGCAATTCACCGTTACGGCGATTCCTGACGACAAGTTCAATCGTCAGTTCCTGGATTCGATTGTCCCGGATCGCCCCGTGTTTCTGGCCGATGAGTCGGGTCACGTCAAATGGCTGAACAGCAAGGCCTTGCAGCTTGCGGGTATCACGCGGGATACCGAGTCGCCGGAAGGTGGCACGGTCGTCAAGGATGAGCAGGGCGAACCGACCGGGGTCTTGTTGTCGCGCGCGGGCGGGTTAGCGAGCGCGCTGCGGTCCGATGACTCGGATCCCGAGCTGGAAGTGCGTGGCCTTGCCTGGGCGTTCGGGCGCATGTCCGAGCTCGGCGTTACGTCAGTCATGGACGCGATCGTGCGCCCCGATGACCTGCCTGTGTGGAAGACTGCAATTGCGCGCGCTGGCCTGGCACAACACATTAATCTTTGCCTGTGGGGTGCCGGCAATGACGATTTCAATGATCCGGAAGCGTTGAAGTCAGCGTTTGCCGAGGCCGGTTTGCCCGAAGGCGTTCGCATGTGCGTTAAACTGTATCCTGACGGGACGCATGAAGCCGGTACCGCTGCCTTACTTGAGCCGTATGAAGACCGGCCGGGCACTGGCGAGCTGAATATCTCACCCGCCGCACTCAAGCGAATGGTCACGGCCTATGACGCTGCTGGCATCCAGATCAAAACGCACAACCTCGGCGACCGCGCCGTGCGCGTCACGCTCGATGCCTATGAAGAGGTCATCGAGAAACGCGGCAATAACGGGCTGCGCCATCACATTACGCACAACACAACCGTCCACCCTGATGACATTCCACGCTTCCGGGAACTTAACGTAGGCGCCGACATGATCGGCGCTATTGCCGCGCTGATTCCCTACGTGAAGACCAGTTATTACGATACGTTAGGTCACGACCGCTTTCACGAACGTGTGCTGCCGGCTGGTGGCTTCGTCCGCGCCGGCGTTGTTGTCTCGGCGAACAGCGACTGGGGTGCGGGAATCCTGGACCCAATGCGCAGTATTCAAACAGTGGTGACGCGGCTGGACCCGAACAACCCGGACGCACCCTTAGCCGGTCCACAGCATCGTGTCGACCTGCCAACAGCGATCGAGATGCACACGATCAACGGTGCTTGGATTCTCGGGCGCGAAGGACATACCGGATCACTGGAGGTGGGCAAGGACGCGGACCTGATCGTGCTTGACAGAAACCTGTTCGACATACCCACTGATCGGATACGGGACACTAAAATCATACTTACACTTTATAAGGGAATGACCGCATGGAAATCCGACAATCTGGACTAACGAAGCTGTACAGGAACGGTATCCTGTGGTTGCTGTCCCTGTGCCTGCTACTCGCGGGCTGCGGCAGCGAAGCGCCCGCTCCGAAACCCGCTGAACTCGTGTTCCACAACGGTGCGGTATACACGGTCGATGAAGCGAATTCCTGGGCGGAAGCTGTCGCAATTAATGACGGCAACATTGTCGCGGTCGGCACCAATGACGAGGTTCTTGCGTATGCGGGTGATGCCACGAGGGTTGTTGATCTCGGAGGCCGCATGGCTATGCCGGGTATCGTCGATTCGCATGTTCATACGGAGAGCGGCGGCCGCACGCGCACACAGTGTTTTGCGCCGGGCACATTCGACCGTCCAACCCGAGAGGATTTTGCGGCGGCGATTCTGGACTGCGCCGAGCGCTTCCCCGAGCGGCCGTTCTACTTCCTGAGTCATTTCGGGCCCAACACAGTGGGTCCTGAGTACTTCAATCGGCAGTTCATCGACGAACTGATTGCTGACAAGCCAGTTGTATTGAGCGATCCACTCGGCCACGTCTTGTGGATGAATACCGCGGCGGTGTCCATGACGGGCATAACCGCCGAAACCGAAGTGCCTGCTGGCGCAATTATCGGAAAAGACGAAGATGGTGAACTGACCGGCGTTTTTTATGGCGCGCGTGGAATGATGTCAGGTCTGCGCGGTTCGATGCAGCAGGAATCCGCCGCCGGACTCGACGAGGCGGAAAGCCTGGGTTGGGCGCTGGATGAGCTGAGCCGTAATGGTGTTACTAGCGTAATGGACGCGAATGTCGGCACAGACCGCCTGGACAATTGGTCAAACGTGCTGAACTCGCGCGAGGTTGCGCAGCGCTTCAATCTTTGTATGTGGGTAGGCAGGGACAAGGACAACGTGCCGGCTGCAGCGGACCTTCGGGCCGCATTCGAGAATGCGGGCCTGCCCGATGACACAAGGATCTGCGCCAAGATCTACACGGACGGAATCCTTGAGAATGGGACTTCAGGGCTCATCGAACAGTATGCCAATCACGACCACAACGGCCAGGTCAATTTCCCCCAGGAACAATTGGACGAAATTGTGGCCGATCTCGATGCCCATGATATTCCGATCAAAGCTCACTCGATTGGCGATCGCACCACCCGCTTCCTCCTGAATTCGTATGAAAAGGCAATCGCCGCCCGCGGCAGCAACGAATTGCGCCACCACGTTGGACACATAATCTCGGTGCATCCGGATGATCTGCCACGTTTCCAGGAGTTGGGTGTTCCAGCAGAGTTTATTGGCCACCTGACCGCGATGATCCCGTATGTGGAGTCGAACTACTACAACGCGCTCGGTCATGATCGTTTCCACGCGCAGCTGATGCCGGTGGGTGAGTTGATCGCGTCGGGCGCCGTCGTATCGGCCAATAGCGACTGGCCGGCCGCCATTCTTGATTCGTTCCGCGGATTGCAGACGACCGTCACGCGGCAGGATCCGTTCTCGGATGCTCCGGTCGTTGGCCCGCAGAACAAGGTCGATTTGGCGACCGCGATTCGCGTTCATACGATTAACGGCGCCTACTTGCTGCATCGTGAGGACCAGGTAGGTTCGCTCGAAGTGGGCAAAGCGGCGGACTTGATCGTGCTTGATCAGAATCTGTTCGAAATTCCTGAAGACACGATCAAGGACACCAACGTATTGTTGACACTGATCGGCGGTGACGTCGCGTGGCAGTCACCGGAGTTTGATTTGCAGTAGCACCGGGCGGGGACGGGTACACCTGTACCCGTCCCCGGTTTTGCTACTGCCGTTTCAGGGAATCGCGATCGACCTGCTTGCCGCGCAGGAACACGTGACGGACGTTGCGCGAATCGGAGATATTCTCGGCCGGGTTGCCTTCCACGATCAAAATGTCGGCAGAAAGTCCTTCCTGCAGCGAACCGTACTTGTCCTCGTCCTGCAGGATGACAGCTCCGTTGTAACTGCACGCCTTGATGGCATCGACGGGTGACAAACCCGCCATCACAAACAATTCAAGTTCCCGGTGCATCGTTTCGCCGGACCAGAGAGAAGGATAAGCCGGCGCATCGGTTCCTCCGGCAACCAGTACTCCCGCGTCCCAGGCGTTCTTGATGTTTTTGAGAAAGGCATCACGAAACCCGCTGAGGTCGCCGAAGTTATAGACCTGGTAGAAAGCCTCCGGCCCCTCGTAAAGCGTCTCCCGGACATCGGGGTAGCTGGCGTAAAAGTCATCGACCACTTCCTTGCCCCAGATATCCATAACCAGCGGCTCGTCGTAGAAGAATGTCCCATCGTCTTCCTTGACGCGCAGACCCGACAACTTCTCGCCCACATTTGCTGTCGCAATAACAAAACGGCCGTTTTCTGCCATCCAGGCGTTAGCGCTGTCGGTGACTTCAAATGGTGTTGAGTGGGCCCAGCCGTGGAGCCCCGTCATCTTCATCCAGTCGACATCCATGTTGAGTTGCCAGAGATCTGCAACCGCACGGATGCCTCTCTGCTCTGCCTGCTGGAGCAGGAATGTCGCACCAAGCGCCGAAATACCTGAGTACAGTTTCACAATCTTGATGTCGTTTTCGACGTACTCATCAAACAGTTTGTAGAGTTGTTCCGGGTCCTCGGTATCGACCTTGGTGCTGAATTCCGCCGGATCCGTCTCTCCGTCCGCTTTCGCGGCACCATCCCAGCCTGATGGGTCCTGGCTAAATGGCATACCGGTAGTGAAGAACCGGGGCCCCATGAGTTCACCGCTATTGATCCGGTCGCGCTGCAGCGCCGTCCATTCCGTCGGATTGCCCACATCGAGTACTGTCGTCACTCCCGCGTAGAGGAAAGCAGAAAGGGTCTGTTGCAGCTCCGGATCGGTTTTGCCCGGGGAATACTTCTCAGGCATGGCATTGCCGCCAGTCCAACCGCCCTTCAGGTGTATGTGCATGTCGATCAGTCCCGGCATCGCCGTCAGGCCGTGTCCGTCGATCGTGACCGCACCGCCTGGTGCCTCAAGAGTGCCGCCGGGAGCGATCGCCGTGATCTTGCCGTCGACAATCAGGATGTCCCGGTTTTCCACAGCCGGGTTGCCGAGTCCATCGATGATGCGCACGTTCGATATCAGCGCCGGCCCTTCATGCGCATAGCGTGGCGTCTCATCCGCGCGTGATTCAGTGATGCAAGCGACCGCGACGACTGTCGACAGGACTGTTGCGAGGATTGATCTTGTGCTCATGCTGATGGCCCCAACGCTCTTGGAATCGGTCCAACAAGCATAAGGTATTCCATGCGGCAAAATGCGGGAATTTGCCCCGGGGGCCGGAATACTGGCATTCGCACCCCTGCTGCACTATGGTCTTTTTGCTAGACCTTATTCCGATACATTGGAGCAGTTAGTGAAAATCAGTGTCCTGTTTCTAATCCTCATAGCCGTTCTTTCTGCATCACTCAGCAATGCAGCCAGCTTTAGTCACGACGGGCCAGTCTTGCTCCGCGACGTAACCATCATCGACGGCACCGGTCATTTGCCATACCCGAACCGGGATATCCTCCTGGTCGATGGAAAGATTGGCAAGGTGTCGGTCACCAGCCAGATAGGTGCCCTGCCAGAGGGAACAAAGATCATCGATGAGCGCGGGCTGAGCGTTATGCCCGGACTGATGGATCTGCATACGCATATTGGCAGAGTCAGCTTCAAGCCGGGAGAGTTCGAAAGACGGGATGATCTCGATGGCCTGCAGACCTACCTGGACGCAACCATCTACGCCGGAGTTACCACCATATTCGAGGCCGGCGGCAATATGCCATCGTCACTCCAGCTGCGTGATGAGATTAACGCAGGTACGCGTAGCGGCCCGACAATCCATATTGCCGGGGAGACAATTCAATCGCTCACGACGACACAGCGCGGCGTTCGCGAATTGACAAGTCCGGAGACGACCGCCGAAATTGACGCGATTCTCGATTCGCGCGAAGCGGCTAACATCGACATCATCAAGCTCTACACCGGCATCACGCCCTGGGAGGCTCGCCACATTGTCAGTGAAGCCAACAAGCGGGGTATGCGTGCAATCGCCGATTTCTGGTGTTCGAATCTTTCGATACGACTATTCATGGTGACGGGGATTGATGGTTATGCCCATGGTTCGTGTTTCGAGCCACTCAGCGAGGAAGATGCCGCCTGGATGGCCGCCAACGACAAGTTCGCGATGATCACGTTCACTGCGTTCGACACGATGGGTGGGCACCGGCCGTACGCAGACTTTCCCGAAAAGGGCTTTCTGAAGAACCCGCTGGTGGTCGACGTCCTGGGCAAGGATGTGATCAATGACTACTACGCTGCCTTCCATGTAATTCGCGAAAGATTCGAAGACGGCGAAGAGTCGCTCTACAACAGCCAGCTATTCGGCGATATCTCGCACCTCGTTCCGCTGAACTACATCAACGTGAAGCGCATGTGGGAAGCGGGTGTCTTGGTTGGCATGGGCACCGATGCGGCATTTCCGCCCGGCGGCTGGCCGGGAGAAGCCATGCACTTTGAAATGGAGCACCACGCCAAAGCCGGCATTCCCAACCTGGAGGTCATCAAGATGGCGACCCTGAACAACGCCAAATTCCTGCGAATAGATGATCGAGTCGGCACCGTCAAGTCGGGCATGGTTGCCGACCTGCTTGTCGTGAAAGGCAACCCCGCCGAGAATATCTCCGACACCCGCAACATCGCGTACGTGATAAAAGGTGGCCGCATCCTCGACCGGAGCGCGATGAAGAAATAGCATGGCTTTGGCGACTGCAATCCTGCCAGATACGTTTTCCACAAAAAAAGGGGCGGTTACCAACGGTAACCGCCCCTCCGGGAAAGTGCCCGGTGCGCACAGTCCGCGCGCACCTGCTTGCCGGATTTATCTAAAAGTTATAGCGAAGACGCAGGCCCCAATTGCGACCAGGATTCGGAACGAGTGCGATGTTGTTATTGAATCCACCGCCGGTTCCGTAAATACGCTCGTCAGTTAGATTTCTGCCAAACAGGCTCAGGTCCCAGGTGTCTGCGCGACTCAGCGTAATGCGACCATTAACAAACAGCCGATCGTATCCGCCGCGAATCAATTTTTCCTCTATACCATCACCGTCGGTGTCGGCCATGAAGAAAGGAATATCGGACGGCAAAGTGTCGGGTGAATTCAACCGTCTGAAGCTACCTTCTGCGAGCGCCTTTTCATCCGTATTCGTTTCGTTAGTGTAGTTGTAGTCGAAATTGAAGCCGAGTTCGTAATCAGTCCCGATCGGAACATTAAAGTCGACTGCACCGCTGATGCTCCAGCGCGGCCCACCAAATGAACTGCCCGCCAGGTCGTTCGTGCCGACATGCGTCAGCGGATTGAACCACGGCGCGTTGGGGTCCGGCATAGCCCACTCACACAGAGACCCGGTGAAGGCCGTGCAATCATCACGATACGCTCGAATTCCAGCGCCGTTCAAGGCAGCATATTTCTTGAATTTTGCGCCCGTGTAGCCAATGTTCTGACGAATGCTCCAGTTGTCGTTCAGGCGCCACGAAAGTTCGAGCTCAGCACCCTTGATCTCCGACTCGGGCGCATTCACGACTGTATTGAGAGGGCCGTATGCCGGCGACAGATTGATTCCGCCTACCTGCTGGTCCTCATAATCGTAATAGAAGGCGGCCGCGTTAACACGAATGCGACCATCCGCGAGCGTGGTCTTGACGCCAAGCTCCAACGAGTTGAGATACTCGGGAGTCGTCGGGATGTAGTTATCAAAACTCGCCGCTGCGATATCGTTGAAACCGCCTGATTTGGTTCCTCGTGACAGCGTCGCATAGAGCATCGATTCGTCGTTGACGAAATAGTTGAGGCCGAGTTTGCCGGACCAGTCGCTATCCGTGATCTGATCATCAATCGGTGACGACGGAATATCACAGGGCTCGACGAATCCGGTAATAATGCAATTGCCGGTCAGGATTTCGCCTGGCACAAAATTGGCCAAATCGGGCGACTCGCCAAAGAAACCGCCAAATATCCCGAGCACGTCGGCGTAAAGGAAGGTGCCGATATTACTCTCGGTACGGGTTTCGTCTGTGTATCGGAGGCCTCCAATCAGTACCAGGTTATCCCTGAGCGTATATTCGACGTGCGTAAAGACCGCGTAGATTTCACGATCCTGAATCGGGTTCTGTCCGCCAACCGCAGGGAAGTCGACATTATCCGGCTGATCGAAGATCGTCGTCTGATTCAGGTGATCTTTGCCGTAGTTGGCGCCGACCATCCACTGGAATTCAGAATTGTCAAACGAGCCCAGGCGAAACTCCTGGGAAAACGACCACAAGTCGGACCAGTAGACACGGTAACCGTCTTGCGCGATTGCCCCATCCGCATCGATATATTCACGGCGCTTGAAGTCTTCATACGCGGTGATCGATGTCAGTGACAAACTACCGAAGTCCAGGCCGATTGTTGCCCTGCCGCCGAGACCTTCGTGATCGATATTCGGGTTGCCCTGTCCGGGACGCGAATCCGGATTCGAGTTGAACGCTACCCCCCATGGATCCTGGATAACCTGGGGAGCGGGGTTGCCGGTAGCACCGATATACGGCCAGATATCAATGTTGCGTGCCCCGGTAGGCTCCTCGTCGGTCGTCGTGGCATGCAGCTCCAGATCAATGTTGAGTGCATCGCTTGGCGTAAAGTTCAACGACAGTCGGGACCCCATCCTTTCGAATTGACCATAGTCTTCGCCGTTGTTGACATTGGTCTGCGGACCTTCGTTGCGCTGATTGCGAGAAACGGCCAGCCGAGCTCTGATTGAGTCGGTAAGCGGCCCGGATATGAATCCCTCTACCTTGTAACGCTGATGATTCGCCAGTTCCACCAGAACCGAACTGTCGAACTCATCGGTAGGCTTATTAGTAATAAAGTTGATTGTTCCGCCCGTTGTATTCAGACCGAACAGATCGCCCTGAGGGCCGCGTAACACCTCGACTCGCTCAAGATCGAACATCAGGTTCGTCGTCGTTATGGGATACGCAGCAGCAACCTCGTTGACATGTACAGCGACTGGCGAACTCGATACGGTCGAGCGATCAGTCTGCGAGCCTACGCCGCGTAGCGCGAATCGCGGCGCGCTGCTGCCAAACCCACTACGTGAAGCGCGCAGATTTGGCACCATTTCCTGGATTTCAATAATTCCATCAATACCACGGTCCAGCAATTCGGTGCCGCTGAAGGCCGATATTGAGATTGCGACATCCTGAAGGTTTTGTTCGCGCTTCTGGGCCGTAACCGTGATTTCTTCCAGCGGAGCCTCTTGAGCATTGGCTGTCGCGGATATTGCCAAAGCCACGAGCGAACTTGCGGCCAGCCTGGTTATTCCACGTTTCATAATGTATTCCCCCCATCTTCCCTGTTTGCAAAACGCAATATTGCAGTCTCTCTTTTAGTGTAGTTTCATTGGCATGTCAAACAGACCATTCAGCCCTAACCAACGGCCCGATGACCAAACCCAAACACATCAGTGACGCCGCGACAGCTCGTTACGCCGCTTTCGAAGGCACGATCGTTCCGCCCGATCTCGGCAATGCGGAGGCACTCGCAGCGTTCCGCCGCCAGCTCGATGAGTTCGGCTTTGCAGACACGGCGAAGATTGAATTCGAGTTCTCGCATGAAAATGACTCGATTGCCGGCGTGCCCGCTCTGCGAATTCGGGGGACCAAATCACCGGATCCCGAACGTGTCCTGCTCCACTTTCACGGCGGCGGATTTATCGTCGGGTCTGCGTTGGGTAACGCGAGTTTGCCGACGCAGGTCGCCGAAGCTGCTGGTATCGAAGTGATCTCAGTCGATTACCGACTGGCGCCGGAGCACCCGTTTCCGGCCGCGCTGGACGATGCGCTGGCTGTCTACAAGGCGCTGCTCGATGATTACCCCGCCAGCAAGATCGGCGTGTTCGGGGAGTCGGCAGGCGGCGGACTGACCGCATCGCTGGCGTTGGCATTGCGCGATGCCGGTGACCCATTGCCCGGCGCGATCGCGCCTATCGCACCCTTTTCCGACATGACGGGCTCCAGCGACAGTATGACGTCAGTCGCCGGCTGGGACCCGGTACTTGACTGGGGTTCCCTCGGACCGGGCGCAAGCGCGTACGCTGGGGATGCCGATCCCGAGAACCCGCTGGTGTCGGCGTCGTTCGGGGACTACACCGGCATTCCGCCGACCTACATCCAGGTGGGCGCCCGCGAGGTTCTGCTTGGGGATGCGTTGCGCATGGCGGACGCCTGTCGGCGGGCTGGCGTCGATGTCGATCTCGACGTCTGGGAGGGCATGTGGCACTGCTGGCATTTCGATTCGACCCTGCCGGAGTCGCAGGATGCGAACGCGCGTATCGCCGCGTTTTTTCTCGCAAAGTTATAACCGTTACATACGTCGCCGTTGCCGTCCTCGCCAACTAAACTGAGGAAGAAGTTATAGCCGCGATAGGGGTTGCCGCGCATGTCTCTCGAAATCAATCCACTCCTGAACCAGGAGTTCATCAAGAACCCGTTACCCGGACTAATGGAAGCATGGTCGAAAGGCCCGATCATGCGGCACGACAACCTGACGCGGACCTACTCGTTCTTCTCCTACGAGGATGTGAAATCGATTCTCGTTAACCATGAGACCTTTGGCAGCGAGATGCCGCAGGAGAACAAGGACGCGGCGCTTGGTCCCTTGCTCGACAACCTGATCGCAACCGACCCACCGCGGCACACGCGCCTTCGTATCCTCGCCAACAAGGCATTCGCCCCGCCGGTCATTCGCGGCTTCCAGGATCAGGCCCAGGTCATCGTTGAGGCCCTCGTAGACGAGATCCTCGAGAAGGGCGAGGTCGATATCATCAATGACTTCGCGGCCCAGGTCACGATCGGCATGATCACGACGATCCTCGGCCTGCCGCGCGAAGACTGGAAGATGATCCGCCAGTGGACGACCGACATCTCGAACAACATCATGGCCGATGTCTGGCTCAAGGAACGCGATCCGGTCCGCGAGGAGGAAACAAAACGAGTCGCAATTGAGCTTAGCGAATACTTCCAGGATTACCTGGCGCAACGCCGTAAGAATCCTATCGAGGGTGACCTGATCTCGTTATTCATGACCACGGAGGTTGATGGTGACCGCCTGACGGACAAGGAAGTTGAAGCGACTGCAATGTTGCTGCTGCTCGCGGCCAACGAGACGACCACTAACCTGATCGGCAACTTCGTTCGAACGCTCGCCCGCCACCCGGAGCAGGCTGCGATCATGCGCGCCGATCCCGAGCTGGCCAAGCCCGGGCTCGAAGAGACACTGCGCATGACGCCGTCTCTGCGTGGCACGACCCGTCGCGTTCGCAAGACGGTTGAAATGCACGGGCACACACTCGAGCCCGGTGACGCAGCGTTTGTCTGGATCGCAACGGCTAATCGCGACCCGTCCGTGTTCGAAAATCCGAATACGTTTGACGTGCACCGCAAACCGAACCGGCATATTGCGTTCGCCGCTGGGCCGCACCTCTGCCTTGGTGCGCCGCTGGCGCGCCTCGAAGGCCGACTGTGTGCGGAACTGCTGCTACGCAGGACCAAAGACATCGAATTGCTCGGCGAGGCAAGAGTTGCACCCAATGCAATTGCCGACAACGTACTTGAACAGCGCGTCCGCTTGATCGCCGCGTAATAAGAAGGGGAACCAGGAATGGCAAAGAACAAAATCGATATCCTGCTCGAGGACGAAGAACTCGAGTTTGCGCAGTCTGAGTACATAGACCAGGCCGGCACGATTCGCGGCAAACTGGGACGCGTCGAAGATCTTGCGAAGATTGGTGCCGCGGCGGCCTGTATCAATGGCGTACGCGGTAACGAAGAGATCGTCATGACGCCGCTCGCCGGCTTGATGGACGGCGTCCACAAGCGACCGATCGTCAACGACCCGGATACCGCCTTCAAGATGGACTGGCGCCCGAATACAGCGGCAATTCTCGGCCGCATGACGCGCAAGGACGGGTCACTGCACGATCATTGTCCGCGTTCGATCCTGGAGACGGTTCTGAACAATCTCGCGGACCACGGCTACTCCTGCATGGTCGGATTCGAGAACGAGTTCTACGTCTTCGAAGACGATGATGATGCTATCCGCGAAGGTCGGATCAAGGACCTGCAAACCCTGGGTCGCAACCGCAATGCTTACTCGATCGCGCGCCTGCAGTTCCTGCGGCCGATTGCCGAGGAGTTTTTCCGGCGCATGAAGTGTGCCGGCTATCCGCTCGAGGTGTTTCACACCGAATACAGCCGGGGCATGTACGAGTTTGCCTTTGTGCCGCAGGATGCTCTGACGGCAGCTGATGGTCTCGCGCGCGCACGTCTCTACCTCAAGGAACTGTTGACTGAGAACGGTCTGACCACGACAGGCATGACGGCGTTGCATTCGGTCGAGACGCCGACACACACAGGCGTCCACGCCAACATCAGTTTCTGGAAAGACGGCAAGAACGCATTCTGGGACGGCAAGGGACTCAGCGAGCTCGGTGAGAAGTTTATCGCGGGCGTGCTCGCGACGATGGATGATTTCCACATCATGTTCCGCCCGTGGGTGAACTCCTACCGTCGCTTCAATCCGGACGAGTTCTGCCCTGTGCACGCGCTCTGGGGTGAAGACAATCACCTCGTATCGCTGCGCATGAGCCATGGCTCAGTGCCGGAGAAGCAAACGCGTATCGAGCACCGGGTTGCCGGCACGGACACCTGTCCGCACCTGGTCCTGGCGGCGATCATCTACGGTGGTTTGTACGGCATCGAGAACGATCTCGAGCTGCCGGCCCAGGCCAAGATCGAGGAACTGGAAGAGGCGCCATTGCTGACGCATACGCTGCCGTTGGCGATTGAGAAGTTCAAGAACTCGGACGTGACGAAGGCCGCGTTCGGCGAGGACTTTGTGCAGCACTACGCGCAGGTACGTGAAGAAGAGTGCGCCGAGTACGAAGAGTACTGCAAAGAGAATAACCTCGAGGTCGACTACAACAGTCCCGAAGTTACGACCTGGGAATACCAGCGCTACTTTGACTGGTTGTTCTGATGCAGCTCGAGTTTTCCGGAAAGAATGCTGTGGTTACCGGTGCCGGGGGCGGCATCGGTGAGCAGATTGCACGGGACCTGCTGAGCGCCGGTATTAACGTTTGCGCTTTGGACTTGAAAGAGTCGCCGGAATTCGACGTACCGGATGGTGTGCAGCTGGTATACAACCAGGTCGATATTACGAGCGAGTCGGAGGTCCGGGCCGCTGTCGACGCCGCGCGCAAAGCATTCGGCGGTGGTGTCGACTACATTGCCTGCGCGGCTGGTATTGCATTGTTCAATCGTGGCGATCGCGGTGCGCTGGATGTCGAAGACAAGGTGCTGGATCTGACCATGGGCGTGAACTTGCGCGGTGTAATTAACACGGCAAGAGCCACGATCGACGACCTCAAAGCGTCAGCCGCGAGTTCAATTGTAATTATTGCCAGTATCGCCGGACTTCGCGGCGCCGAGAATATTGAAGATGGTGACGCCATCGATGCTTACCAGGTGTCGAAAGCGGCAGTGGTGTCATTGAGCAAGAGCCTGGCGCTGCAATACGCAAAGGACGGTGTGCGCTGCAACACGGTTTGCCCCGGCGCAATCTGGACGCCGATGACCGACCAGATTTACCAGGATCCATCGCGTGTTGAGGCCATGGCTGAGCGCACCCCCATCAAGCGCGTGGGCAAGCCGGAAGATATTTCCTACGCGACCATGACGTTGCTGGCCGACCAGGCTTCCTTCATTACGGGGATCGACCTGGTATCTGACGGCGGCATCATGGCGCGCTTGTGAATCTCGAAACATGTAAAGCCATTGTTACCGGCGGCGGCTCCGGTATCGGCAAGGCGATCTGCGAGCGCATTGCGGCAGCGGGCGCGAGCGTCTGTGTTTCCGATATCAATGAAGAGGCTGCAGTAGCGGTCGCCGAGGCGCTGGCCGCTGGGGGCACCCACGCGGTTGCGTTCCGGGCGGATGTTTCGTCCGAAAGTGATGTGAACGCCCTGGTCGAGTTTGCCGATCAGGAGCTGGGCGGTCTGACCGCGATCGTGAACAATGCGGGCTACGCGGATATCGAGCGCGATGGCGACGTTACCGAGACGCCGACGGATGTCTGGGATCGGACTCTTGGTATCAACCTGTTCGGCGTATTCCTCGGCTGCAAGTACGCGATTCCGGTCATTGAAAAGAATGGCGGTGGCGCGATTGTGAATATTGCGTCGGCTGCTGCGTTGCTTGGTTCCTGCCCGTCGCAGGTCGCCTACACGGCATCCAAAGGCGGTGTGGTTTCCATGAGTCGCGAGATTGCCGTCTGTTTCGCCAATCGCGGCATTCGCGTGAACACGGTATGCCCGGGTGTCACGCGGACGCCGATGATCGAAAACCTGCGGCCCTCGGACGAGGCCATGCGCGCCCGGTTCAGGCATATACCGATGGGCCGGTTGGGCGATCCGGCCGAGATTGCCGGGACGGTGGCTTTCCTGTTGTCAGACGACGCTGGCTACATTACCGGGCAGGAGATTGCTGTCGACGGCGGCACGCACGGGGCTTTCCTCACAGCAAACGAGTAAACGACCAAAGGTCTAGAGTTAAGACCAAATAATTGCGACAATGTCCTGAGATAACGATAACAACAGAGGGGGCATTGTGGCGACTCCGGCAATCCTGACCGCGGTTAACCAGACTCCGGCGCACGAGTTAGTAGTCGATCAACTTCAACGGGCGATATTGCTTGGCCGCTTTCTGCCGGGAGACAAATTGCCCTCCGAGCGCGCCATGGCCGAACAATTCGGCGTATCCAGGACTTCAGTGCGCGAGGCGATCCATGTCCTGGTTGAGTACGGCCTTCTCAAGATCAAGCGCGGTGCGACCGGTGGCGCCATCGTGCAGGACCTGATCGACGACAGTAATCGTATCCGCATGCGGCCGTTTGCCCAGGCGCGTCGGAAAAACTATATGGAGATGCTGGAGTTTCGGCTTATTGTGGAGTGCGCGGCGGCGCGGATGGCGGCGCAGCGTCGTAGCAAGGCTGACCTCCGGGCGTTAAAGGCGTTGGTCGATAACATGGACGAACTGTTTGAGGTTGCTCGGACCAGCGAGGACGTCAAGCTGGCGGTTCGCTTTTACGCCGAGGATACGGCGTTTCACATTGCGATTGGCAAGGCAAGCGGTAACCAGCTGTTGCATGACTCCGTCGAGGAGTTGCGTTACAAGATGTTCCTACCGCTCGGGCGTGTGGTCGCCGAGATCGACGAACATGCCAACGACAAACACCATGAGATCTACAATGCGATCGAGTCCGGCAACGGCGATCTCGCCGCCGCCGTAATGGGCGCGCACATCCAGGACTCTTTCGACAGCTTCTTCAACTAAACCGGGGACGGGTACACATGTACCCGTCCCCGAAGGTTACCGTCCCTATTTCTTCGCGGTTTGCGGAAGATTGACGCTCCACCAAACTATCTTGGTCGCGCGACACTTTGCGGATGGCAAGATCAAGGCGAATTGTAGGTGTCGACCATCCACACCACATCACCCAGCGTGGTAACCGTCGCCAGAAGACGTTTCTGCGACGACATGACTACCGAACGTATCTCGATTACCTGTCGGCCGCGAAGGAAAATGCAAACGTCGATATTTGGGCGTATTGCCTGATGCCGAATCATGTTCACTTCGTGTGCGTTCCACGGCAATCAGACAGTCTGGCGAGACTATTCCGAGATGCCCATAGGCGCTATACGTGCCACATCAACAAGCGTGAAGGCTGGACAGGCCATCTCTGGCAAGGGCGATTCTACTCAACGGTTTTGGATGAGCCGCACCTACTTGCGGCGGCTCGCTATGTTGAGCTCAATCCGGTAGAGGCGGGGTTGTGCCGAACGGCACAGGAATGGCCATGGTCAAGCGTACACGCGCACCTTGCTGCTGAAGATGATCGGCTAGTCGACGTGCAACCGATGTTGGATTTGGTTGGCGATTGGAGAAAGTATCTGAAGTCTGCCTCGCCGACCTATATGGTTGAAGCAATCCGCCGGCACACGAAGTCCGGCAAAATTCTCGGTTGCGAAGATTTCGCCAGCAAGGTGTTGGGCGAGCAAAAGCGGTAGTGCGCGGGGACGGGTACATGTGTACCCGTCCCCGAAGGTTACCGTCCCCGGACAGAATGTCCGATGCAGGCGTCGGCTTCGTCGACGAGTCCGCGGCAGGACACGAAGCCGTGCAGCATGTTGTCGTAGTTTTCGTAGACGACATCGACGCCGGCGGCGGCGAGCTTGTCGGCGTAGGCCTTGCCCTGGTCACGCAATGGATCGAAACCGGCCGTGCAGATGTAGGCCGGGGGAAGGTCGGCAAGCGAGTCGGCATGCAGCGGCGACGCCCACGGCTCAGCGCGGACGCTCTCATCCGGCAGATACAGCTTGACGCAAAACGGCGCCGAATCCAGCCAGTAGCCCTTGCCGAACAGATCCTGCGACTCCCAGTCATTCGGGGTCGCGTGATCGACAGAGGGGTAGTAAAGAATCTGCCTGGCGATCTTAGGGCCGCCCTCATCGCGTGCCCTGATTGTCACGGCACACGAGTGCGTGCCACCAGCGCTATCGCCTGCGATCCAGAGCTGCTCGGCATCTCCACCGAAGTCAGCAATGTTTGCCGCCACCCACTCGAGCGCGGCGTAGCAGTCGTGCACGGCGGCAGGGTAGATATCTTCGGGCGGTTTGCGATAGTCGATCGAGACAACAACACCGCCGGACTCCTTCACCAGCACCCGGCATATCGAGTCATGGCTGTCGATGCTGCCTCGAAACAGCCCGCCGCCATGGATGAACAGAATTGTCGGAACGCCAGAATCATCCCCATCACGGTAGATTCGCGCTGGCAGATCGCCGCCAGGCCCCGCAAACGTCGTCTCGGTTACCGAGGCGAGTTCGGGCGCGGCGGCATCGACAGCCCGCATGTCGTCCTCAAACTCCTGCCGCAGGTCCTCAATCGTGCGGTCCTCAATGGCAGGCGCGTCCGGGTCCGCGGGAGCCGCAAGCAGCTCCCGGAACACCGGATGCATCCGGTCGTGCTCGACGCTCATTTAGGCGGCGGCGGCTACTTTAGACTTGATGTTCGGCATCACGTCATTGGCGAAACGCGTCATCCATTCCTGGCGCGGGCCGGTCGGAACGCCCGGCGTCGAGCAGTGGATGATGATCTGGCCAAAGCCGATGTCGACGAACTCCTGCGCGCGCTTGATGCAGGTTTCGGGGCTACCGACGAGCTGGCCTTCACACCATGCCGGAATGTTGTCCGGGTTCGTGCGAGCTTCCCAGCCCTTGATGACGTTGCCCCAGGCCTTGTACGACTCGAGCTGCTCGAAGCGCTCGCGATGCGTGTCGTAGTGGTCCAGCTGTGCCTGCATGAAGATCGGGATGTAGTGCTTGGCCATGTCGATGGCCTCGTCATCCGAGTCGGCAACGATGCAGTTCAGCATGACCGGCAGACTGAAGTCGTCCGGATTCACGCCATTGTTCGCAATGCGCTCGCGCCAGCTGGCGACGGCAACTTCCTGTGCGCCAATGTTGCCCCAGGCCGTGCACGCGATCGGCAGGCCCTCGTCCGCCATGATGTGCGAGCTTTCCGGGCTGCCGCCGACGGCGCCGTAGAAATAGGTGTTGTCCCAGTTATCAACTTTCGGCCGCAGGGTCGTTTCGAGACCGACATTGTAGAATTTGCCGTCGTACGTAAACGTGTCGTTGCTCGTGGCTTCACGGACGATGTCGATGATCTCGTGGAAGCGATCGCGCGTCTCGTCCATGTTCGGAATGCCGAAACGCTCGTACTCGAGAATCGCGGTGCCGCGACCGATGCCGATGTGCAGCTTGCGGTCGGTGACCATGCGTAGCAGCGAAATATCTTCGGCAAGACGCAGCGGGTTGTACCACGGCAGAACCAGTACGGCCGTGCCGAGATCGATATCCGGGTAGCGTCCGGCAATATGCGACAGCAGCTGCAGCGGGTTCGGCGTCGGGAAGTAGTCAGTGAAATGATGCTCGATCATCCACGCCGAGTTGAAACCGAGTTCGATGCCTTTCTCTACGTCCGACATCATCCCCTTGTACATCTGCGCGTCGGATTCGCCTTCGCCGCCAACCGCGGTGATGATGAAACCAAACTCTACGTCTTTATTGCTCATGATATTTCCTCAGATCCTCTCAAATTTTCCATAGCGGCCATCGCCGTAGATCAGCGGTGAGGCTTCGCCGGTGAAGACTTCATGCACCACGCCCAGGAAAAGCGTGTGCGAAAAAACAGGTACCGAATGTTCGACGGAACAGGCCGCACTGGCCGCGGTGCCGCGCAGCAGGGCAACGCCCGACTCGGAGACAAACCAGTCGACATGCTCAAAGCGCTCGTCTTTCAGCGCGTTGTTCGAAAAGACGTTGGACGCCTCAACCTGGTCAGCGCCAAGGAAGTTGACGCCAAACTTGCCGGTCTCGATGATGAGGTCGTGCGCACTGGCTGATTTATTGACGCAGACGGCGACGCTTGCGGGCGTGGCCGTCAGAGACATGACCGCCGTCGCGGTCAGTCCGCCAGGGCCGGCGTCGGCGCCACCTGTCGTAATAATGGCCACAGTACTGGCCTGCTGGCGCATCAGCAGCTTGAACGCATCGCCGTCGACGCCGCCAAATTTCTCGATTTCTGCGCTATTCATAATGGTATTGTAAGTAAACCATTTGCAAAGGTCCATACGCGAAACGCACTGGCGTTGAGCCAATGTGGTTTTAACCGTATGTAACCCTTTCGTCTGCATATCGCTTGAGGATGGCAGTATCCTGTGACAGCATTAATGGTACGAAAAGTATCCCTTTAATAGGCTTGTTAATTCCCGGAGACCGGGGGGAGAACACAATAATGACCTATCTCAAAAGCGCACTCCTGTGCGCTGTTGCAGCGTCTTTCGCCTTGCCGGCCGCGCAGGCACAGGAAGCGCTGGAAGAAATCACAGTAACGGCGCAGAAGCGCGAGCAGAGCGCAAACGACGTTGGTATCGCGATTTCCGTTCTGTCCGGTTCTGACCTCGACGCACTCGGTGCGCGTTCGGCGATGGATATCACCGAGCACATGCCCAATGTTGAGTTGTTCGAGGCCGGCTACACGGGACTGAACGTATTCGTCGTGCGCGGTGTTGGACTCCTCGATGAGAACCCGAACAATACGCCGACCAACTCGATGTATGCCGATGACGTGTACCTGCCGTACAACGTCATGATGCCGTTCGCAATGTTCGACGCAGACCGCGTCGAGGTGCTGCGCGGGCCGCAGGGCGGCCTGTACGGTCGTAACACGACCGGCGGTGCCCTGAACTTCGTTTCCAAGACAGCAAACTTCGATGAGACGGAAGGCAGCGTTAGCGTTGATGCCGGTGACTTCGGCTATGTCGGCGTCAAGGGCGGCGTTTCCGTGCCGTTCAGTGACACCGTTGCAGGTCGTCTCGCATTCCAGTACGACAGCAGCGACGGTCATTACCGAAACACTTTCCTCAACGAGGATGTGGGCGGTGTCGAACGGCTGATGGCTCGCGCGACGTTGTCGTTCCAGCCGAGTGACTCGTTCTCGGGTGACCTGCGCCTCGTTGTTGGTCGCGACACGTCGGAAGAGGGCCTGCCGGAAGTGGCCGGCCACCTGGATCCGAATGCTTTGTTCGATGTTGGTTTTGCCTTCGGCCTGCCGTCGTTGTCGGTGCCTTGGGATCCCAATACCCTGCTCGCCGTCTACTGTCCGTCGCTCGTGAATTCGGGTATCCCGGATGCCAACTGCATCAACATGGGCGGACTGTCCGGCGACGGCATGCCTCACACGGGTGTCGACGACCAGGTGCTGAAGCAGGATACCGACTTCAGTTCGGCTGCCCTGAACTTCTCGTGGGACTTCGCCAATGCGACGTTGACGTCGATCACCGCGTTCCAGGACTACAGCAGCATCAACCCAATGGCAGACGGCATTGTTTCGCCGGTCAACCTGGACAGCCTCTGGGACAATATCGATCTCGGCGGCTTCCGTACATACCCGCTGACGCCATTCATCAATCAGCAGTTCAACTCCGACATCACGGCTTTCTCTCAGGAACTCCGCCTCACCTCATCGGGTGACGGTGCATTGTCCTGGATGGTCGGCGCGGTATTCGCCGAAGACGACATGGACTTTGAGTCGCCGACCGAGTTCTTCGGCAACGTTGCCTGGAATATCCTGATATTCCCGGGCGGTGGCACCATGGGCTTCAACCAGAAGACCGAGGCCTTGTCGGGCTATGGTCAGGTCGCATTTGACCTGAGTGACCAGTGGGCTCTGACTGCCGACCTCCGTTACACGGACGAACAGAAAGACTACAACGGCTTCGGTTACGTCAACGATGGCCCCCTGACGTGTGCGCTGATATTTGGTGCCGGGCCGGACGACGACCTTGGTGGCTTCACCTGTCGTGAGGTGCTGGGCATTAACGAGAACAATCAATTCTCGTTGAGTGGCGTTGAAACCATCACCAGCAAGTACGATGAGGGCCAGACGTCCTGGAAGGTGAACCTGGACTATCGTCCGACCGACAACACGCTCGTATATGGCAGCGTCGGCCAGGGCTTCAAGTCCGGCGGTTTCTTCGGCGGCTGGCTGGTCAACCCGACGGTCGAAGCTTATAAGCCGGAAACCAACCTCGCATATGAGATCGGTTTCAAGTCCACGCTTGCCGATGGCCGCATGCAGCTGAACGGCGCAGTGTTCCGCTATGACTACCAGGACTGGCAGGGCTTGCTCAACATCATCGACGGAGCTACCGGCGCTGCGTTCCTCGGTCTGACCACGCTGGGTGACCAGGAGACGACCGGTGCGGAGATCGATCTGCGCTGGCTGCCCGCCGATGGTTGGGACGTTCGTCTTGGCCTCGGCTGGCTCGACACGAAGATCGTCAAGGCGGCTCCTCCACCCGATCTCGGCCCGGGTTCTGCGGTTGCTGTCGTCGATGAGACCAATACGCCGGTCGACATCATCGGTAACCGGACACCGTTCTCGCCCGAGCTGACGCTGAATGCGCTGGTTCGCTACGACTTCGAAGCTTTTGGCGGCAACTTCATGGCCGTCCAGGTTGACGGCACGATGAGTGACGACTTCTTCCTGGCCGTTTCCAACACGCCGTGGAGCAAAGTCGACAGCTACTCGAAGGTCAACGCGCGCATCGAGCTGTACTCCGGTGACGACACCTGGAATGTCGCTCTGTGGGCCCGCAACCTGACGGATGACATCCATCGGACGGCTCTGTACAACGACGGCCTGGATAACTTCTGGCAGGACTACAGCGCGCCGCGTACCTACGGCGTAACGCTGGGCTACAACTTCTAGGGAAGTTCAGCCTTCCGGTCTCTAACGGCCGGAACAGAATAAGGGCAGCACCTTCGGGTGCTGCTTTTTTTCGCAGACGATCGAAGCGTACAAACGCTTCCAAGGACATCGCACTATTGGTATGATCGCTGGCCCATTAGACAGATTAAAAGATGCTGTCGTGAAAGACTTGTTAATTCCCGGAAACCGGGGGGAGAACACAACAATGACCTATCTCAAAAGCGCGCTCCTGTGCGCTGTTGCAGTGTCCATAGCCGTGCCAGCGGCGCAGGCTCAGGAAGTGCTGGAAGAAATCACGGTAACGGCGCAGAAGCGCGAGCAGTCGATTAACGACGTCGGCATCACGATCAACGCCTTCACGGGCGACACGATTCGTGAGCTGGGCGTGCAAAAAGTCGAGGACATCGCCGCGCACACACCAGGACTGGTGTACAACGAGGCTGGCGCCATCGGCGTGCCCGTCTACACGATTCGTGGCATCGGCTTCGACGACTACAGCGTTGCCAGTAACTCGACCGTCGGCGTCTACATTGATGAGGTGGCACTGCCGTACCCGGTAATGACACGCGGCCAGCTGTTCGACACGCAGCGCGTCGAGGTTCTGAAGGGACCGCAGGGCGACCTGTTCGGTCGCAACACCACCGGTGGCTCGATCAACTACGTCAGCAACAAGCCGACGGACGTTTTCGAGGCGGGAGTCACGGCCTCGGTTGGCCAGTACGAGACTACGGGTCTGGACGCATTTGTTAGCGGACCGTTCGCCGACAATGTCCGCGGCCGCGTCGCGATGACGTACGAGAACTCGAACGAAGGCTGGATGAAGAGCCATACGCGTGACGAGACGCTGGGTCGTGTGGATACGCTGGGCGTGCGCGCGATGCTGGATATTGATTTCTCCGAGAACGTCAACGCGCTGATCAACGTCCATTACAACCGCGACCAGTCCGAGAACGCCGGCCAGGCCCGCTCTGGCAAGCTCGGCCCGACGCTCAACCTGCTGGACGGCGTGGTTCTGTCGCAGCAGTCCGGTTGGCTGCAGTTGCCGCTGATCCCGTCCTTGACACCGGGTAATGCCGGCATCACGGCGGCCGACAATGCAGCGCCGGTCGCACCGGAAGAGCCCGATGTGGGCGACTGGAACGCGGGCATCACCCCGGCCAACGACAACGAGCTGGTGGGTGCGGCTGTCACGCTGACGGCGGACTTTGCCAACGCAACCCTGACCTCGATCACCGCGGTCGACAAGTTCGAGCGCGCTGACCTGTTTGACTGGGACGGCACGCGACTGAGCCTGTTCGAGCAGTTCTCGGACACCGAGATCGACAGTTTCAGCCAGGAGCTGCGCCTCGCTTCAAGTGGTGACGGCGCACTGAGCTGGATTGTCGGCGCCTACTATTCCGACGATGAGATCACGGATGCATACCGCGCCTTTGTCGGTGAAGCGGTTGGTTCGAGCGGTATTTTCGCCGATGTTGACCAGACCACGGTCCAGAACACGACCACCAGCGCGCTGTTTGCGCATGCAGAGTGGGCCATGTCCGATCGTTGGCAGCTGGTTCTCGGCGGGCGATACACGTCCGAAGAGCGCGATATTGAGGCTTGTGCCCGCGATGCGGACGGCGGTCTTGCCTTCCTCTTTGCCGGCCTCGACCTGATCGACTTCGATTTCGGTGGCACCGGCGACGACTTCTTCCTGTCCAGCACGCCACTTGATGTTGGCGACTGTGTAACCGTCAACCTTGACAAGGCCTCTATTGAGCTCGACGCCAATGGCCCGGGTACCGCCGTGATTTACGGTGGCGAGTCCGAGCTGTTCGTCGACAAGATCGACACCGACAACTTCTCGGGCAAGATCGGCCTCAACTTCTACCCGAGCGACACAGTGCTGCTGTACGGCAACATTGGTACCGGCTTCAAGTCGGGCGGTTACAACGGAGCGCTGGCATCCAGCTTCCTGCAGTACACGCCCTACAAGGAAGAAACGCTCGGCATTGCCGAGCTGGGCTTCAAGGCAACGCTCGCGGGTAACCGGATGCAGCTGAATGGCGCCGCCTTCTACTACGACTATGAGGACAAGCAGGTCCTGAGCATCATCAATGACCCGGTGTTCGGACCGCTGGCGGCACTCGTGAATGTGCCGGAGTCGGAAGTAAAAGGCTTCGAACTCGAAGGTACATGGCTGGCAACCGACGCCCTGGAACTCAACTTCGGCTTTGCATGGCTGGACACCGAGGTGAAGCGCTATGAAGGCTTCCACCCGCTGACCCCGGGCACGGGCGTCGTGAATTTCGCGGGTGCCGAACTCGGCCAGGCGCCGCAGCTGTCGGCCAATGTCCGGGCCGCCTATACGTGGGATCTCAATGGCGGCAACTTTGTGCGCGCCATGGCGGATGCCAGCTACTCGGATGATTACCATGCGGGTCTGCAGTACGTGAACCCAACGGACACCCGTTTCGACGTCGACTCGTACAGTCTCGTCAACGCGCGCCTCGTTTACGGTGCGGATAACTGGGAGGTTGCCGGCTGGGTACGCAACATTGGCGACAAGTACTACTACCACAGCGTGCAGTTCTCGAACGATGCGATCACCCGTGGTGTCGGTCGTGGCCGTGACTGGGGGCTCTCGTTCACCTATCTCTGGAACTGATCCGGGATTTGATGGATAGCCAGGAAGGGCTGCCGGCTTGCCGGCAGCCCTTTTTTCATTGTGTAACCGCTACATACGCTTCTTAGGAGTCCGCAATATTGGTACTATTGGTGGCCCATTAAGAAGAACATCCGGGTTATGACGAATATTGCTGTTGTGACCGGCGGTACCGGGGGTATCGGCCGGGAGATTTGTTTACGCCTGGTGGCCGACGGCTTCCAGGTTCTCGCGGGCGATATTGGTGTCGCCCCGGCAGACAACGGCGCGCCCGCCACGGACATCTGCGAGGGTGTATTCCTGCATCACCTCGATGTGACGTCCGAAGAAAGCGCCAAAGCCTGTATCGACCACGCCGCCGGCATGGGGACCTTGAAAGCCGTGGTGAACTGCGCCGGCATCCTCTCGCACGGTTTGATCGAGGACATCAACGAGGCGGACTACCAGCTCGTCTGGAACGTCAATGTCATCGGCGCCATGCATGTCTGCAAGGCGGCATCGCCACATCTGGGTGACGGTGGCGCGATCGTCAATATCTCGTCGGTAACCAGCGCTGTCGGCCGCATGCCGGGCGCATCTGCCTACGGCGCATCGAAAGCCGGTCTGAATGCGTTTACTCGCTATCTCGCCAATGAGCTCGCGCCGCGCGGTATTCGGGTGAACTGCCTGGCCCCCGGTTACATCAAGGTGCTGCCGATGAGCCCATCGATGCAGTTCATCGCGACGGCCGACAACGAAGACGACGCGGTCGCCTGGTGTGAGGCGCAGGCGCCCATGGGGCGCATGGCCGATCCGGCAGAAATGGCCGGCCCGGTGTCGTTCCTGATTTCTGATGATGCTTCGTTCATTACGGGGCAGACACTCTTTGCTGACGGAGGCGTAACCGCATCATGACGGACGCACGCAAACTCGCGAACGACGAGACGTTCCGCCGGATGACCGAATCCGAGCCGGTACTCGTCGACATCCGCCCGACGATCGAAGTCGCACCGGGCATGACGAAGAACACGGTCCTGACATCGGGGCCGCCGCTGCCCTGGAACGAGTACGAAGGCGGTCAGCGCGAAGGGCTGATCGGCGGTGCGCTGTACGAGGGCCTTGCCGAGACGCGCGAGGAAGCGATCGCCAAGTTTGATTCCGGCGAGATCAGGGTCGGCGGCTGCCACGACTACAACTGCGTTGGCTCGCTGGCCGGGATCTACACGGCGTCGATGCCGGTGTTTGTCGTCGAGAACCGCCCCTTCGGCAACATTGGCCTTTGCAATATCTACGAAGGCAAGTCGCCGCGCCGCCTGAACTACGGGCTCTACGACCAGGAGATCCATGAGCGTCTCGACCACATCAACAACGTGGTTGTGCCGGTGATTCGTGATGCGCTGAACAAGGTCGGCGAGGTACCGCTCAAGCCGCTGATGCGCAGCGCGTTGCACATGGGTGATGAATTGCACTCTCGCAACACGGCCGCATCGCTGCTGTTTGCACGCTCTCTGGTCAACGGGTTCCTCGATCTTGCTGCGGAAGGGCGTGATGACGTCAAGGGCGCGGTCAACGCGATGACCGAGGACAACTACTTCTTCCTGCGCATCTCCATGGCGGCGGCGAAGGGCATTGCGGATGCGGCGCACGGTGTCGAGGGCTCGAGCCTGGTGACGGCGATGTGCTTCTCTGGCAAAGAGTTCGGCATTCGTGTCAGCGGCCTCGCCGATCAAGGCTGGATTCGCGGGCCGCATGCGAGCCTCGACGTGAAATTGTTCGAGGGCTACACGGAAGATGACATCACGTGGATGGGCGGTGAAAGCCCGATCACGGAAACGGTTGGTCTCGGCGGATTTGCGCAAGCGTGCTCGTTCCCGCTGCAGAATTACCAGGGCGGCGATCCGCAGCTCATGGTCGACCGCAACGTCGAGCTTTACGACATCACGCACGGCGAAAATCCGTCGTTCTATATCCCGTTCCTCAAGTACCGTGGTACGCCGACCGGCATCGACATCTTCAAGGTCCTCGAGACCGGCATCATGCCGTGCATGGACATCGGCATTGCCGGCAAGGATGGCGGCCAGATTGGCGCCGGCGTCGTGCGCGCACCGCGCGAGTGCTTTGAGCAGGCGGTCGCGGCCTTCAACAGTTAGTCAATTACCCGGGGACGGGTACGAGTGTACCCGTCCCCGAAAGTTACCGTCCCCGGTATCGGAGAGAAAAATGTTAGGAAATCTTCAAGCGAACCCGATCAACCTGATCTCGATTCTGCAGCATGCGGCCAAGTGGCACAGCCAGCAGGAGATCGTCAGTAACACGGTTGAGGGAGGCCTGCACCGGCAGACCTATGCCGAGACCATGCGCCGGACGACGAAGCTCGCCGCGCGTCTGAAGGAGAAGGGCGTTGTCGAGGGCGATCGCATTGGTACGCTGGCGTGGAACACCTACCGCCACATGGAAGCCTGGTACGCGATCTCTGGTATCGGCGCTGTCTGTCACACGGTCAACCCGCGCCTGTTCCCGGACCAGATCGAGTTCATCGTCAATCATGCCGAAGACAAGGTTCTGCTCGTTGACCTGACCTTCGCCGACCTCGTGAAGAGCCTGCTGCCGAAGCTGCCGTCGGTCAAAGCCGTCATCATCATGACGGACAAGGAACACATGCCGGATACCGAGGGTTGGGATACCTATGCCGTGCATTGCTACGAGGAGTTCGTCGAAGGCGGTGCCGATGAGGTCGAGTGGCCGGAGTTCGATGAGAAGACCTGCTCATCGCTGTGCTACACGTCGGGCACGACCGGCGACCCGAAGGGCGTCACCTACACGCACCGCGGCAACCTGCTGCATGCCTATGCAGCAATGTCAGCGGAAGGCTTCAGCATCAACTCGACCAGCAACGTCCTCATGGTCGTGCCGATGTTCCATGCAAACTCGTGGGGCCTCGCCTACGCCGGACCGATGTCGGGTTGCAAACTCGTGCTGCCCGGCCCGCACATGGACGGCAAGTCCATTCACAGCGTCATCGAGGGCGAGGAGGTCAACAAAGCCGCGGCGGTGCCAACCGTCTGGAACATGCTGATCGGCTATCTCAACGAGACCGGCGCCGGCCTGGACAGCCTCGAAGAGGTCGTCATCGGTGGTGCTGCGGTACCGCCGACCATGATCAAGGAATTCGACGAGAAATATAACGTCGACGTTATCCACGCCTGGGGCATGACCGAGATGAGTCCCCTCGGCACCGTGAACCGGGTCAAGCCGGCCTTCAAGGGCCTGACGGGCGAAGAAAAGCTCGCGCTGCGTGCGAAGCAGGGCTGTCCCGTATTCGGCGTTGACCTCAAGATCATCGACGACGATGGCAACGAGCTTCCGCACGACGGTGTGACCTTTGGCCGCCTGATGTGTCGCGGCCCCTGGATTATCGAACGCTACTATCGCCAGGAAGAGACTGCGCTCGAGGACGGTTGGTTCGATACCGGCGACGTTGCGACGCTCGACGAGTACGGCTACATGCAGATCACGGATCGCTCGAAAGATGTGATCAAGTCCGGCGGCGAGTGGATCAGCTCCGTCGACCTCGAAAACGCTGCGGTTGCCCATCCGTCGATTGCGATGGCCGCCTGCATCGGAGCCACGCATCCGAAATGGGACGAGCGCCCGATCCTCCTGATCAAGCTTGCCGAAGGCGCCGATGCACCTTCTCAAGACGAAGTTCGCGACCTGATCGGCGAATCCTTCGCCAAGTGGCAGTTGCCTGACGCAGTGATTGTCGTCGACGATATTCCGCTGACGGCAACGGGCAAGATCGACAAGAAACCGCTGCGCGCCGAGTTCCAGGATTACCTGGTTCGCTGATAACCTCAACCGGTGGGCATCAAGTTCTGTGCATCGTGCGGCGCCGAGATCGCCTGGGGAGTCCCCCCGGGCGATCACGCAGAGCGGTTCCATTGCACGGCTTGCGGCCACGTTGAGTACTGCAACCCGATTCCCCTGGTTCTGTGTCTCCTGCACACGCGAGACAAGGTGCTGATGATCCGCAGGGCGATTCCACCCTATGTCGATTCCTGGGCGCCGCCCGGGGGCTTCATTGACCAGGGCGAGTCGATCGACGATGCGGCAGTGCGCGAGATCCGCGAAGAGGTCGGGGTGAACATCGATCCGGAGTCACTGATTCCCTATTCAATCGTCTCGATTCCCTCGATCAACCAGATCTGCTTCATTTGCCGTGCCGAAGTCGAGACCGAATTCGAACCGGAGCTCGGTTACGAAGTGTCCGAGGCCGCGTGGTACGACAAGGCATCGATGCCTTTCGACGACTACTTCCTGCCGGCACATGCGGATGGCCTCGAGACCTTTTATGACAGCCTGAAGACGGGGCGCTTTCGGGTCTTCATGGCCGAGGCTTCCTACTCAGACGGGTTCAATCGTTCGGTCCGTCTCTCGCGGCGGCGTAAGACATGACCACCGGGACGAAACGCGTACTGCGCTTTCTCATGCCGTCGCTCGTCGGCGTGTTCGCGTTCCTGTTCCCGGTGCGAGACGAGGGCACATACACCATACCCATGGCCATGTTGTCCGATGGTCTTGCCGAGTGGCTGGGTGACAGCCTGCCTTACATCGGCTTCGGGCTGGTCGCGTTTTCGGCGCTCGTGTCGTTGTACTTTTCGTGGTTTCGCAAAGCGTCCGTAGCCACAGAGTCGCGATTCATGGCGCTCTTCAGCGTAACCCGGGGCTGGCTCTTCCTGCGCGTAGCGGGAGCAATTGTCTGCGGCATGATCATCTGGAAGCTGGGCCCGGAGTTCATCTGGTCCGAGGCGACCGGGCATATTGTCGTTTACGACTTGTTGACGGCGATTCTGCTGATCTTCGTGTTCGCTTCATTCCTGCTGCCGCTGTTGACCGAGTTCGGCCTGATGGAATTAATCGGCATCGCGTTATCTCGCGGATTCCAGTTCCTGTTCAAGCTTCCCGGGCGCTCGGCGATCGACGCATTGGCGTCATGGATGTCGGCAGGTACCGTGGGCATTCTTATTACCTCGCAGCAATATGAGTCGGGCTACTACTCGAAGCGCGAGGCGGCGGCTATTGCCACGAACTTCTCGATCGTGTCCTTGCCGTTCTGTGTCGTGGTTGCCAACTTCGCCGGGCTGGGGCACGTCTTTATTCCTTACTACATCACGATCTGCGTGGCCGGCCTGGTGACGGCGATCGTGCTGCCGCGCATCCCGCCGTTGTCCCGGATACCGGATGAGTATTCCGAGGTCGGCAAGCAAATCAGCGAAGGTGACGAGCCCGAAGGTAGCTTGATCAAAGCTGGTTACGAGGCCGCGCTCGATAAAGCGGCCGCGGCACCCGGCTTCAAGCAATACGTCAATGGGGCGTTGCACAACCTGTTCGATATCTGGTTCGGCCTCATGCCACCACTTGTCGCGATTGCGACCTTTGGCCTTGTGCTGGCCGAATACACACCGGTGTTTCAGATACTCGCGTATCCGTTTGGCGTTCTGTTGTCATGGATGCAATTGCCTGAAGCCGGCACGGCCGCGCCGGCCATGCTGGTTGGTTTTGCCGAGATGTTCCTGCCCGCCGTTATCGCGCAAGGCATCGAAAGCGAGGTTACGCGCTTTGTCGTGGTTGCAGTATCGATAACACAGCTGATTTTCATGTCCGAGAATGGCGTCCTGATTCTCAAGACCCGCATTCCGCTGAACCTCTGGAATCTTTTCGTGCTGTTTCTGCTGCGTACCATAATCTCGCTACCAATCATCGCTGCGATGGCCCACTTTTTCGCCGCCCGAGGGATATTGTCATGAGCGACATCGATCCGGGGCTGCAACGACTGCTGGATATCGAAGACATCAAGCAGCTCAAAGCGAAGTACTGCTGGTACGTTGATGACCCGGAGTACCACGATCAGTTTGCCAACCTGTTTGCGCCGGACGGTAAGTTCATCGAGCCGCCGCACCTGGAGTTCAAGGGGCGCGAGCGCATCCAGCAGTGGATGCAGGAGGACTACAAGCCCGAGGTCGTCTGGTCACGTCACTTTGCCATTGCGCCCGTGATCGAGGTTGACGGTGATACTGCGACCGGTCGCTGGCAGGGCATCCTGTTCTCGATCGTCCGCAAGGACGACGGTTCGGAAGGCATGCTGTGGGCCGCGGGTACGTACGATGAAAAGTACCGCCGTGTGGACGGCGAATGGTTGTTCGACACGGTCGTCGCCGACGGGCTGTGGATGACAGACTTTAACGAAGGATTCCAGGGACGGTAATCGTCGGGGACGGGTACAAGTGTTCCCGTCCCCGCGCACCAGGAGACGACAAGATGCCAAGAATTTTCGACTTTAATCTGCAGGTACACGACCGACTGGCCACGGTCGCGTCAATCCTTGCGCTCAAAGATACTGACGACAAGATGGTGGAGGTATCCGCAGACACCGCGGAAGACGCTATAGCAGCAGAGGCGGCCGGCATCGAGATGGTGGTTGCCGATGCAAATCGAGTCGGTGAAATAAGAGAGGCATCCAAGCGACTGTTCGTTACATCGGCCATCGACTTCATGCCCCGGCCTCCGGTTACGGAAGACGAGGTGTTGCGAGAAGCGATGACGGCCATGGAGCGCGGTGCCGACGCAGTGCATACATCGCGGCGACCGGAAACTATCCGCCGTCTCGTCGACGAAAAGATCCCGGTAATGTGTCATGTCGGTTTCGTTCCGCGACAGTCGAACCTGATCGGTGGAATACGGTGTGTTGGCAAGACAGCCGATGAGGCAATGAAGATCTTTGACGAAATTCGGCGCCGCGAAGATGCTGGCGCGTTCGCCGTGGAGTGCGAGCTGATCGCATCAGAAATGATGAGCGAAATCACCAAGCGCACGAGCATGGCGACAATTTCACTTGGTTCAGGTATCGACGGTGACATTATCGGGTTGTTCACATCGGACGTTTGTCGCGAACATCCAAACGTGCCTCGCCATGCGCGCGTCTACGCGGACTTGCTGTCCATGCGCGAAAAGATCCAGGCTGAGAAACAACGAGCATTGACGGCCTTCGCTGCAGATGTTCGCAGTCGTCAATTTCCCGGTGAAGCCGAAATCGTCCATACCGACGAGGCCGAAGTCGACCGCTTTAGAGAGATGCTCGAGCGGTAACGGGGACGGTAACCTACGGGGACGGGTACACATGTACCCGTCCCCGTAGGTTACCGTCCCCGGTTAAAACTCGATGACGCTGCGCAGGCCTTCGCCGCGGCGCATCAGTTCGACGGCGTCGTTGATGCGCTCCAGCGGGAAGCGGTGGCTGATTAACGAGTCGACCTCAAGTTCGCCCGTTGTGTACTGGTCGACAAGCTTGGGCAAGTCGGTCCGGGCTTTCAGACTGCCGAAGCCGCTGCCGAGAATTTGCCGTCCCTGCAAAAAGCCGAAAGGATCGACGACCAGGCGGGCACCCGGCCGGGCGATGCCCGCGATCACGGCTTTGCCGCCTTCGGGTTTCGCAGCCTCGAAGGCCTGGCGCATAACCTCGACGATGCCTGTGCTTTCGAACGCGTAGTGCACGCCACCGCCGGAGAGCTTGCGTACTGCTCCGACGACATCTTCCTCCGTGGAGGCACAGACGAAATCCGTCATGCCCAGTGAACGCGCAATGTCCGCTTTGTCCTCGACAATGTCGACGCCGATGATCTGCGAGGCACCACAAAGACGCGCGCCCTGAATCGAGTTCAGACCAACGCCGCCAAGCCCGAATACCGCAACCGTGCTGCCGGGTTCGACCTGCGCCGTATGCGTCACGGCACCGACGCCCGTCGCGACGCCGCAGGCGATATAGCAGGCTGTTTCCAACCGCGTCGACGGATCGACTTTGACGAGCGAGATTTCAGGGATCACCGAGTATTCGGCAAACGTCGACGTGCGCACGAAGTGACTGACCGGCTTGCCATCCAGCGAAAAGCGCGTTGTCCCATCGAGCAGAGTGTTCTGGTCGATGTTGAACATCTCGCACACGTTGGTGCGCCCTGACGTACATGCATCGCACTCACCGCACTCAGGCAAGCACGAGGTAATAACCGAATCGCCAGGCGCTACGGAAGTTACACCCGGTCCGACCTCTTCCACGATGCCCGCGCCCTCGTGGCCGAGCACAACGGGGAAACGCAGAACGCGGTCATTCCCTTCCAGTGCGTTGACATCGGTGTGGCAAACGCCGGTCGCGACCATGCGCACGAGGACCTCGCCCACGCGCGGCGGTGCGACGTCGAGCTCGACAATTTGAAGTGGCTTGTGCGCCGCTGTCGCAATGGCTGCCCTGGATTTCATTCAAGCCGCCTTTTGTCGGGGCAGAACTTGCTGGTCAATCCAGCTGCATAACTCGGACATGCGGACAGATACATCGAGCACATCGTCATCGAACCCAAGTTGCCAGGCAACGTCCTTGGCATCGGGTTCGGCTGCGATGCGCCTGATGTGATTGAGATATTCGGCGTGATCGGCCTTGCTGTTAAAGAGGCCCTCACTGATGAGCTCGCTGCGCTGCTTCCTCAGGATCGGATCGAAAAAGGACAGGTCCATCTCCGGATGGTACTGAACACCCCAGACCTCGGACTGGTCGACTGTGAATACCGCGGCCTGAACATCGGTCATCGCATTCGAGGCCAGGACGACAGCGCCGGGCGGCAATTTGCGCACTACATCGACGTGCTCGGAGATGGCATCAAAGGTGCCGAAGCGACGCTCCATCATCGGGTGCGATTCGCCTGCCGAGCTGATGTTGATCTTGCGCGCCACGACCGTTTCCCGACCGCGCGGGTTGCGGCTCACCTTGCCGCCACCGACCACGGTCGCCAGCTGCAGGCCAAAGCAGATCGCGAATACCGGAAGTCCGGTCGCGCAAGCCAGGCGCATCCACTCGGTCAGTTGCTCCACGTCGTAACTGCCGTCATTCACGCCCAGAGGCGAACCGCTCCACACGATGCCGTCGTAGCCACTGAAAGCGGCCGGGTCGGGATTGTCACTGACGCCATGCAGTACATCGACGGCCAGCGGCGCGCTGGCCTGAGCGATCAGGAGGTCAGCAATGACCGGCCCGATGCCATCGTGCCCGAGTTCGCTTCGGAAGGAGTCGCGTGCCCAGGCCGGGAGAGAGTCGACGACGAGAATGCGGTGATTGAGTTGCGCGACGGGCGAGGACATGAGGGGTACCAAGTTAATGACGGCCCGGTCGAGGGTAAAGTAAACTACCGTTACTAACTCATGGGCGTGCCATTCAGGCAATGAACGCGAAATCTGCAGATCAGCCGGAAATTTCCGGAGCCGAGGTTGACGCCATACTGGCGGCACTCGAGCGCATCCTCCAGAGCGAGGATTTTTCGGCTGCGCCGAGATTGACCTCGCTGCTCGATTTCATCGTGCGCGAGACGCTGGCCGGGCGTTCGCATTTGCTCAAGGGCTTCAACATCGCCAACCAGGTGTTTGGCCGCGACGAGCAGTTCGATGCACGCACGGATCCGCTCGTCCGCGTGCAGGCAAACCGCATGCGCAAGGCGCTCGAGCGTTACTACCTGCTGACGGGCAAAGATGAGCTGCTACGGATAACGGTGCCAAAAGGCAGCTACGCGGCTGTGTTTGAACGCAAGGATGACGATGCGCTGTCCGGGGCAGCGCCGGCGCTGGCAGAGCCGACCGTCGCCGTTTTGCCATTCAAGTCTATCGGGTCCGGGCAGGACCAGGAGTATTTTGCCGACGGCATCACCGAAGAGCTGACAGTGGCCCTGGCCCAGGTCGAGAACTTCCGCGTCATAGCCACAAATTCGGCACAGCGTTTCAAGGCCGATGACGTGGATGCCCGGGAAATCGGAAACGAACTGAATGTCCGCTTCGTTATGCAAGGAGCAGTGCAACGACAGGCAAGCGCGCTGCGGGTCACGGCGCAGCTGACCGATGCGCAGAGCGGGGTGCAGGTTTGGGCCGAACGATTCGACCGCAAACTTGAGACCGAAGACCTGTTCGCGATTCAGGACGAGATTACGCAGAAGGTAATAACGACCATCTCTGATGCGTACGGCGTCATTCCGCGGTTGCTCGAAAAAGAAATTCGCGGCAAGCGGGCAACGGACCTTGAGTCGTACGACGCGGTTCTGAGGTTCTTTCACTATCAGGCCAATTCGGGTAGAGAGACGTTCAAGCGTGCACGGCGAGGGCTCGAATTGGCTGTCGAGCGAAACCCGGACTACGCCATGGCCCTGGCCTCTCTGTCAGAAATCTATTCGGACAACTATGCGCTACACTTCGATCCCCCTTACGAACTCCTCGATGAGGCGCACGACCTTGCGCGCCGGGCAATTGCGCTCGATCCAGCGTGCCAGCAGGCTCATCACGCTATGGCCATGGCGCAGTTCCAACGTCGCGAACGACCGGGCTGTCTCAGGGCGCTGGAGCGCGTTCTGGAGCTGAATCCCAATGCACCGTATTACTCCGGCGCGGCAGGGTGGTTGATGGCGCTGGTTGGGGATTGGGAACGCGGTTTGTCTATCTTGAATGAATCCAGGGCGCGCAACCCGTTTCATCCACCATGGTTCCATGTCGCGGCCTTCCAGCATCACTTCATGCGCGGCGAGTACGAGGATGCACTGGCCGCCGCCGAGCACGTCAAGATGCCGGGGAACGCATGGGATCCGCTCATCCGTGCCGTGGCGCTGCAGCGGCTCGGGCGATCCGAGGAAGCAGGGCGAGTCGTCGACGAGCTTCTCGTATTGCTGCCGGAATTCCCCGCGATTGCGCGCGAGTACATCGGCAGATTCGTTTTCGAGCCGGAACATGCGCGGGATATTCACAGCGCGCTCGTTGAGGCGGGTCTGCCGACTTCTGGCTAAGTCATTCAACGAGTACAATGCGGCAATGACCGATACGAAAGACCCAAGCCTCCCGATCGATCGGGAGCCGCGGCTACGGCCACGATTCACGGAAATCCCGACGTTCATGCGAGCGCCCATTGCGGATTCGTTCGACAACCTCGATATCGCCATGATTGGCGTTCCCTGCGACCTCGGCGTCACGAATCGCCCCGGGGCGCGACATGGTCCGCGCGAGATTCGCAACCAGTCGTCGCTGATGCGGGCGTTCAACATGTCGACCAAGGTGGAGCCCTACGAACTCGCCAGGATCGCAGACGTCGGTGACGTTCCGATTGACAACCTGTTCAATCTCGATGAGGCGATCAAGGACATCGAGTCCTATTTCCGCCAGGTCAAAGCGGCGGGCATCTTGCCCTTGTCCGCTGGCGGCGATCACTCGGTCACCTATCCGATACTCAAGGGACTGGCCGGCGACGAGCCCTTCGCGCTGATTCATATCGATGCTCACACCGATACGTGGCCCGAGTTTTACGGGTCCAAGTTCCATCATGGCGCCCCATTCAGGCTCGCGACCGACGAGGGCATTATCGATCCAACCAGGACGATCCAGATCGGCATTCGCGGCGGCCAGAACACGTGGGAAGGTCTCAACTACTCCTATGACAAAGGTATGCGCGTGGTCGAGATGGACGAGTTCACGGACCTCGGCGTCGATGGTGTAATCGCAGAAGCCCGTAAAGTCGTCGGCAACGCACCGACCTACATTAGCTTCGACGTCGACGGCATCGACCCGGTCTTTACGCCGGGTACCGGCACGCCCGAGGTGGGTGGTATGACCACGGTCGAGGCATTGCGTCTGCTGCGTGGGCTGCGTGGCCTGAACCTGGTCGGTGGTGACGTGGTCGAGGTGGCGCCGCCATTCGACCAGACAGGCAATACCGCGCTGGTTGGCGCCAGCTTGATGTTCGAGATCCTGTGTTTGCTTGCCGAGTCGGTAAGCCAGAAAAGCTAACGCTGCCGCATCTCGCCGTCAGTTACCGCCCAGGGGAGCATCTCGAGATACTCGTAGCGCAGGCCTGTGCGCACTGACCAGTCGAGTTCTTCGACGTGTGCGATGAAATTGCGCGAGGCTTTGCCGGCAAGCAGCAGCTCGTGTTGCGGCGCCAGTCCGTCGTAGGCGATCTGCATTTCGCGGATGATTTGCGAAAGCTCATTCGACCAGTGCGGGAAGTCGACTGCGGCGAATACTACGACCCGGCCGTCAGCGGTAACACCGGCTGGGAGTCCCGTCTCGACCACGAGGCGTTCGAGCGGCGCTTCGTTCTCATGAAACCACAGCGCCATCGCTACCGATTCGAGGAAAAACAATGCCTCGACGTCAGAGGTCGCTGTAACCGCCTGGCCAGCGAGCGCCAGCCGGTTATCGACACCGTCCAGCGCCGCCACACCGGCAATCAAAGTCGACGCAGCAGTCGGGCTGTAATTGGGATGCGTCAGGAAATCCTCGATAGCCTGTTCCGAGGCGCCGAGCGCCTGCATCTGCTTAGTGTTGTATTCGAGCAGTTCGCGCTCGTCGAACGTCGTGACGAGGTTGTATACGTCGCGCATGAAGCCGACACCGGGGATACTGGGCAACAGAATCTTGGCGCCAATCTGCGTGCCGGCCTCGACCTCGGCGACTCGAACTAACTCGTCCCTGAGAATCGGGTTGGACGTGTACGGATCAATTCGCAGTTCCGCGGCCCAGCGCCGTTTGGCCTTGTTTACGCCAAGCCAGCGCTCGGCATAAACCTGGCCTTTCTCCTTGGCGCTCGCGTCAGACCTGGCTGTTTCGATGTCTTCCTTGATGTCCCGAACCGTCTTCTTGAATCGATTCTTGATGCCGGCCCCGATTCCCTTGATCGACTTGATCGGGTGTTTGGCAACCTCGGCCACGGACTCAACCGTCTTCTTGCCTTCACGCAACACCGTTTGCGTCCTGATGCGTGCGGTCGATTGCGCTTTCAACGCCGCAATAGCCTCGATCTCGCGGAGCCGGATACGCAGCATCATCTGGCCATAAGCCTCGAACTCACCAAACTCCGTGCGAATCCTGAACTGGTCGAGCGCGAAATAGTTGACAACCGGATCGACGATTTCATGATGCGGGCCGCGAATCAGCTCGGGCGGCAACACGCGACTGACGTCGAGCGTGTGATCGCTGTGCTCGTCGAATTGGGCACTGGCCGGGCTGAGGCACAATATACAAAGGATCAGTACGGCGGTAGCGATGCGCAAATGGTTCATAGGTTTTGCCTAAGTCCTGATATTTGGACATAGTATAACAATGCACAATCCTGTTAGCGGCAAGTGGCTCCCGGTCACAGCACTATTGCTCGCAGCGACTCCTTGCGTTGCGGCCGACAGCAATGACGACGAACTCGTTACGGCGGAAGAGGCGGTTGCCGAAGAACCGGCCCCAGCCACGGCAGTGGTCGCGGAACGGCGCGCCGACGAGGCGTCGTTGGCCGAGGACCCGGAGGAGCAGCGGCGCGCGCGAGGGCAACAGGAATCCCCGGCTGCGGATGATAAGCCATTCAAAATCGATACGTACTCGAGCATTCGGGTACACGCCATAAATACGTTTAATCTCGATTCCGACAAGCGCACGGACAAAATTTCGGATGGTAATTCGCGCTTCGGGTTTCGCGCGGACTACAACTTGCCGCGCAACTGGGAAATCATCGGTCGCGCCGAATTCGGTATTGATCTCGTGGAACGCTTTTCGACCCGTGGCAAAATCGACGGTGATGGTGGCCTGACCGATCGCCTGTTTTTTATTGGCGTCGATCATGAATATTTCGCCATGAGCTACGGCCGCAACTGGTCCGCCTATTACAAGGTCGCGGGAATCACGGACCGCTTTGCAATTTTCGGCGGCTCGGCATCGGGCACCTACAACGCTGGTACGGGCGGTGAGAACATGGGCACCGGCCGCGCACCGAACCTGCTCCAGGCAAGGGTCTACGTTGACGGTAAGGGCTGGTTACCCGGCTTGAAGCCATTCAACCTGAACCTGCAATACCAGCAGGGACAGGCTATACCCGGCGTTCCGGACGAGAAATTCGAGCATAGCTACGGCGCCAGTGCCTGGCTCGAGGGTGAGAATGAGCTGGGTATCGGCATCGCCTATAACCGGGCCGTGATACCCGATTTGCAGCGGCCCGGAATCGTCGCGACTGGCATCGATGATGACGCAAGCGCCCTGGCTATCGCTACGCGCGCATTCGGCGATCGCTGGTATGTCGGTGTTCTGTACTCGCGCCTGGAAAACATGGAGGCGACCGAGCAGGGCCGCTACTACGACGCCCAGGGCGTCGAACTGTATGCGCAGTGGGAGTTTCGTGATGGCTGGTGGCTGGTTGGGGGCTTCAATGGCCTGTATGCGGAAGACGAAGATCCTGATGCCGGGGAAGTGCGCACCGAGTACACCGTGATCGGCGGCCGTTACTCGTTCGATTCATTCCATCGCATGTTGTACTTCGAGTACCGCTTTGACAACAGCAAGCTTGCCAACGGTCTCAAGGGCAAAAATGAGCTTACCTTTGGCGTTCGCTGGGACTTTGGGTACTGACGCCGGACTCGAAGCGCCGTATCAGCAATGGCGGCTCGCCGTACGGCTGGTTGGTGTCGAACAGGTAGCCGACATCCGCAAGTTTCAGTAACTCTTCCCGGTGCGCCTCGATGTTGGCGTGTGCCGTCTTTGCAAACTCGAACGGCACAAACCGCCCAGTCTCCTCGCCGCGCCGAATCACGCGCTCGTAGGCCACGTCGAATGGCACGCTGACCGCAACAATCGTGACATGGTAGCCGTTGTCTTTGAGGCGCGTGATCAAGTCGATCGCCGACTGCTTCTTCGACATCACGCCATCGATACACAACGGCAGACCGAGAGACATCGCCTTGTCGCGCGCGCGCTTCGAAAGCATCGACGACTCGCGGTGCACCCTGTCGGCGGCCAGTTTGTCGTCGGCCGCAATCGCTGCCTGGTATTCGACCAGGTGCCTCTTGAATTCGTCCGGGTCGATCAGGACGACATCCGACTGGCACAGGCCGAGATGATTCAGGACATACGACTTTCCCGAGCCGGGGGCGCCCATCGTCATGATGACGGACGCTGATTCGATCCGGCCGGCCTTCGCCAGCGCGGCGTCGACAAGTCGCACATACAGCGCCTCGCGCGCGGCATCGCTCTCGTAGTGTGCGAGTGTGCCGTCTTGCACTTCGCGCGGATCTACCTGGCTCGGCATGCCAGCGCGCCAGCGCTCGAAGCCTGCGCAGGAACTCGCAGCGTCCACAACCGCGTTCATCTCCGCGGCGAGTTCGCTGACACTAGCCAGGCACTCCGTGCCCGGGCCGCAATCGTCGTAGCGATGCTCGTCAATCTCAGCGACGAGCGCGTTGGTTATCGGTGCACGTTGTGATTCGATCGAGGTGCAGGCGTCGGCCTGTTGGTCCAGCTCGGGCTGCGTCGTGGCGCATCCTGCCAGCGCCACCAGCACGATCCCGGCAAGCTTGCGCATCACTCAACCCAACCGAGGACGTTGCGAATAATGCTCCAGCGCGGCTCCCGAACCTCCGTGCCTTCGCCGAGAATCCAGTAGTCGAACATGTCTTCGAGCGAGCCATCGTTCTGGCGCAGCATGACCCAGTTATCGATGAACTCGTCCATCTTGGGATCTGCATCGGCGCTGTACGGAAGGACCAACGGCACCCGGACGGGCCGCGGCAGAGGCGTTACGACCTGGAAACGCGGATACATGATGGACCAGGCCGAGCCCGCTTCTGCGCTGAATAACAAGGCGTCGGGTCGGGTGCCCGGGTCTTCCGGCTCGAAGAAATCGAGCGGCGATTCGAGCTTGACGACAGTTGCGGTTGGGAAAAACGCCTGGATCTTGTCGTTAAACAAGTCGTCGTCAACGACACCGATCGAAACGCTGCCCAGGTCCTCTATAGTCTCCAGCGTCGCAAACTCCTTGTCGCGATAATCGTCGACGACCAGCGCCATCGTCACGTACAGGTAGGGGTCGGAAAAAGCGAGACGCTGCGACAGCGATACGGTGTCGATAAACTCGCCGACCGCAAAATCGAAGTAGTCGGCATTGAGCAGCTCGATGATGTCCTGCCCTGGTTCGATAGGCACGTACTCTATGCCAACGCCGAGATCGGTCGCGAGAAGGTCGATCATGTCCACGTCGAAACCGGCGAGATCTCCGCTCGAGTTGAAGTAGGAAAACGGCAGTCGATTCGGGTCGACGCCCACCCGGATGAGGCCGCGCGCAATGATTCGATCCAGGTGCGACTCGCCTTCGGCCAGCCTTACGGGATTCGGGCCCGGTTCGACAATCGTGCTGTCGACGTTGCGCTCCATGATCTGCATCGAAGTGATGACGTGCTCTTTGCTGAACTCCGTGTCGGCGGTTTTCAGCAGGTACCAGCGACCACCGAACGCAACGAATAACGAGAACACGAAGGTCCCTGCTGCCAGCAGGCCCAGGCGGCGCCATTGCGGCTTGAGCGTTCCGGTCACCGCGCACACGCCAAGCATCGTGACGGCGAGAATATAGGCCGCACCAACGGCGTCCGTAAGTCGTCCGACATAGACGCCGGTCACGACGAATAGCTGGAACAGGTCGGAAGGCAGGCGCATCAGGTCGAGCAGGAACGGAATTGACACGGGCGCGTTGGAAAAGTGTACGAAGGTACTCGCGCCCAGCAGGACAGGGTATTGGTCGGCAGACAGCGAGGAACCGATATACCAGCCGGCGAACGGGACGAAGGCCGTTGCCATGATGCGTCCGAGATGCGGGAATGAATACGCCAGCGGCACCAGTACGTCGATGTTGGATTCGACTTCTGCATTGTGCTCGCCACGCGCCCTGTAGATGTCCTGGATGCCTTTCATCAACAACGGCAAAACGATCAGGGTCTTGCCGGTTGCAAACGCGAGAATGAATGCGGCGCGGAGCAGCGGCGAGACATCTTTACTGGTAAATGGCGTAAACGCGCTGATCAACAGCGGGATCACGACGAAACACAACGCCAGGCAGAGTACCGACAGCAGTACCAGGTAGCCCTGGATGCGCGCGAGTTCGTCGAGATTCATCGTACCGGCCGCCGCCGCTGCAATGAAGAATACGCCGATGGGGCTGAGATTGACGATAAAGCCGGTGACCCTGCTCAGAACCTCGAGCAGCATGTCGGTTGCATGCGTGATCTTGTCTTTGAAGCTGAGCCCGATCAAGGCAGCGCCGCACAGGAGGCTGAACAACACGACCGCAGGTACCTTGTTTTCGGACAGTGAGTGAAACGGGTTGGATGGAATAAACAGGCCGAAGAAATCGAAACCCGGCGGTTCCCTGATCAGGCTCGCGGAGAAGAACGATGCAGTGTGCGCCTCCGGCAAGGACGCGCCAAACAGGGCTATCGAGTAGAAACCGACCAGCCACAGGCCGATGATGATTGCCGCAACTCGCGTCAGCAGCAGTTTGCCCTGCCGCGCGCTAAGCTTGCCGATGCCGCCAATCAGTGCGAGCACGATGAACGGCATTACCGTCATCTGCATCAGCCCGATGTAGGCATCACCAACAATCTTTAACGGTGCAGTTAATTCCCCAAAGAACAGGCCGGTCAGTATTCCTGCTGCAAGGCCGATGAGAATTTGCTCGGGCATCCCTATCTTGCGGGACTTCTTGTTGTTATCTCCCATGCGCAGCAGTTTAGCAAAAGCCGGCGAATCACGGCCGCTCTTGTGTTTCGGCGCCAATACCTGTATTCGTCGCCAATGCATTCGCGCACCGCAAGATTGACCCAGGGTTCGGTCGGCAAGCACCTCGTCAATATGACCCTGCCCATGCTCATCGGCATCACGACGATGATGGCGCAGGCATTCATCGATGCGTATTTCCTCGGCATGGTTGGCGACCGTGCGCTCGCCGCCTACAGCTTCGGCTTCCCGATTCTCATGATCGTCACCAGCGTCGCGATCGGCCTGGGGGCGGGCACGTCGTCAGTCGTCGCGCGCGCGATTGGCGCCGATGATCATGAGCGGGCAAGCCGCCTGACCACCGACAGCCTGATCCTGTCATTCGCGATAATCGGCACGATCTCGGTCATCGGCATGCTGACGATTGATCCGCTGTTCCGGCTGCTCGGTGCTCCCGAAGACATGCTGCCGATGCTGCGCAGCTTCATGATGATTCTGTACTCCGGCGTACCGTTCGTCGTCGTCGGTATGGTTGGCATGGCTGGCATGCGTGCGACGGGCGATACCGTGCTTCCGGGCAAGTTGATGATCGGCGGCGCAATCCTGAACGTGATCATCGATCCGCTATTGATCTTCGGCCTTGGACCGTTTCCGGAGATGGGCCTGAACGGTGCAGCAACGGCGGGACTGATTGCACGTGGCACGGTGTTCCTGGCGACTATTTACCTGCTGCGCTATCGACTCGACATGATCACCTTCGATCTGCCCGATATGGACAAACTGATGGCGTCGTGGCGGGCAATCCTGCATGTCGGTATTCCGGCGGCAGGCACCAATGTCATCGTGCCGGTTGGCGCCGCGCTCGTTACCGCGATGATCGCGCGCTACGGGCCTGAAGCAGTCGCAGGCTTCGGCGTCGCGAGCCGCATCGAGTCCATGGTGCTTGTTATTTACTATGCGATGTCGTCGACGATAGGACCGTTCGTCGGCCAGAACCTTGCGGCCGGCAAGGAGGATCGCATCCAGGCAGCGCTGCGGCTATGTGCCGGTTTCTGCATCCTGAGTGGTCTTGCGATCGCAGCGCTGCTCGCGCTCGGGTCCGGACTGCTTCCCGGCTTGTTCAGTGACAATCCTGCCGTAACCGATGTGACCCGCCTGTTCCTGTGGATTGCGCCAATAAGTTACGGCGCCTATGGCATCGTCATGGTAGTGAATGCAGCGTTCAACGGTCTTGGGAATCCGCTGCCAGGTGTCGTGATTTCGGTAACGCGTATCATCGTGCTCTACGTGCCGCTCGCCTTCCTCGGCAAGGCGCTGTACGGCGTGGCGGGAATCTTCGCAGCCTATGCTGTCGCCAACGTGTTGTCCGGGTTTATCGGGTTCATCTGGGCGAAGCGGAACGCACGTCGATTGTGCGAGGTCGCTGCCGTGTGAGCGAGTTGGGTTTCCCCATGTCGCCACACGTTTCCGGTCGGTTGACAAGTCCGTATACGTCTAATCCAAGATTGACTCGGACGCAGAATCGACAGAGACTGGACCAATGGTGTCGGCCATTACCCTTAACAAGGCAGGTGGCGCGTTCGACAAACTTTTCGTGGGGAGATAAGAATAATGAACGGATCAACCAGGCTTTTCAGTGTAGTTTTCGCGAGCGCAATCGTCGCAGTAACGGGTTGCGCGACAATCGTAAATGACCCGATGATTCCCCTTGCGGTGAACTTTTCTGATGGTTCAACCGGGGAATGCAACTTCAAGAACAAACGTGGCGCATGGTCGACTGAAATTCCGACCACCGGTGTAATGATTCGACGCTCGGATGACGCGTTGATCTACGACTGCACGACTGAAGACGGAAGAGAGTCCACTGGCTCGATTCGCAGTGAGGTCGAAGGCGAGAAGATGGCGGCAAGTGTCATCTTCTGGGACCTGGGCATCACGGATGCAATCACTGATAAGCACCGAACCTATCAGGGGAATGTCATTATTCCGGTTCCAGCCAAAGAAGTGAGCGACGAGAGCACGGGTGACGCCGACGATAGCGATGATGTCTACGCAAAGCTTGAAAAGCTCAATGCTCTCAAGGAGCAGGGAATAATTACTGAGGAAGAGTTCGCTGCGGAGAAGAAGGAGCTTTTGGAAAGCAACTAGCAACCGCTCTCAGCGCATCGAGAAAACCCCGCCATGTGCGGGGTTTTCTATGCGCATGAATATCGTCTTCCAGGCGCAATCATTGCAACACCGGGAGCCGGTTCCGCAGGACCCGCCGATAGCCGAGGTGCATACCAATGCCGCGACTGGCCAGGAAAGCGGTCAACGCGAACCATAGCCCGTGGTTGCCGAAGCCCTGCGTAACGAACCAGAGCGGCAGGAAGATGACGAGCGTCGAGAACAGCATGATGTTGCGCATTTCGCGTGCCCGCGTCATGCCGACATAGACACCGTCGTAGAGGAAACACCAGACCGAGATCAGCGGCGAGGCGATCAGCCACGGCAGGTAGATCATCGCGGTTTCGCGAACATCGGGCAGGTCGGTCAGGATGCGGATGATCAGCGGGCCTGCGATGACGTAAGCAAGCGTAAACCCGACCGAGAAGATCAGTGACCAGCGCAGCGTCAGGTTAACCGTATGCTCGAGTGCCTTGCGATCCTTTGCGCCAACCGCCTTGCCGACCATGGCCTCGGCCGCGTGCGCGATGCCGTCGAGGCCGAGCGCCGTCAGATTCTGGAAATTCATGAGCACGGCGTTCGCGGCCAGGATAGCCGGGCCCAGACGCGCGCCCTGGGCGGTCACGAAGGCAAACGTGAACAGCAAGGCGATGGTGCGCACGAACAGGTTAGCGTTGACGGCGAAGAACGCCTTGTAGGCGCGCACATTCGTCAGTTGTGCAACCAGCCAATGCCCCGGGTGCTGGCGTAGTTCGCGCAGCGCAAACAGGCCGCCAACAACAAAGCCCGAGTACTCCGCGATGACCGAAGCCAGCGCGACGCCATCGACGTCCATGCCGAGCACGATCACGAATAACAGGTCGGGCACAATATTCGTGATGTTGATTGTAAGAAATATCACCAGCGGCACGCGCGCGTTTTGCAGCCCGAGGAACCAACCGATCAACGCGTAGTTGGCGAGGGTGCCCGGCGCGCTCCAGACACGAATGTCGAAATACGTCGCCGCGAAGGCCTGCGTCTCGGGGTCGCCGCCCAGCAGGCTGAGGCCGAGCTGGCCGATTGGCGCCTGCAGAAAGATGATCAGGACCGCGATTGCGAAACTTACAATCAGTGCCTGGCCAAGAGATATGCGTAACGCGTCGTAGTCTCGAGCGCCGTAGGCCTGTGCCGCGATTCCCGTCGTTCCCATGCGCAGAAAATTCATGCCAAGGTACAGGAATGTAAAGATCGCGCCGCCGATGGCGACAGCGCCGAGATAGGTTGAGCTGTCGAGGTGGCCCATGACGCCCGTGTCGACCATGCCGAGCAGCGGGATCGAGATGTTCGACAGGATCATGGGCGCCGCGATGCGCCACATGTCGCGGTTGTTTGGGAGAGTGTTCATATTAATGTCGCCGGCAAGCCGCCTCCCACAGTCGCCGGCAAGCCGCCTCCCACAGTCGCCGGCAAGCCGCCTCCCACAAGGCGCGGTTGGTAGGCAATCGCTTTAGCCGAAGGCGTTGGCGCCCGTCAGCTCCTTGCCGACCACGAGCTGGTGAACCGTCTCGGTGCCTTCGTAGGTGATGACGCTCTCGAGATTCAGCATGTGACGGATCGGGACGTACTCGGCGCTGATGCCGGCGCCCCCGAGGATGTCGCGTGCATCGCGTGCGATATCTATTGCGGCGCGGCAGTTATTCCACTTCGCGAGCGACACCTGCGTCGGCGACATCTTGCCCGCGTCCTTGAGGCGACCAAGGCGCAGTGATATGAGCTGTGCCGCGGTGATCTGGCGCGCCATCTCGGCCATGCGAATCTGGACCGACTGCGTGTGGGAGATCGGTTTGCCGAACAGCACGCGGTCTTCGGAGTAGTTAAGTACCTCGTTGAGGCAGGCCTGCGCGGCGCCGATGACGCCCCAGGTGATGCCGTAGCGCGCCTGCGTGAGGCACGACAGCGGCCCCTTCAGCGACGATACGCCCGGCAATACGTTTGCAGCCGGAACCCGCACGTTATCGAAGAACAGCGCGCCGGTTATGGACGCGCGCAACGAAAACTTGTTCTCGATCTCCTGCGTCGCAAAGCCCGGCATGTCCTTCTCGACGATGAAGCCCTTGACGCCCTCATCGGTTGCGGCCCAGACGACAGCAGCGTCCGCAATCGTCGCGTTCGTGATCCACATTTTCGAGCCATTGAGAATCCAGTCATCGCCATCGCGCTTCGCATGCGTCTTCATGTTGCCTGGGTCGGAGCCGCCGTGCGGTTCGGTCAGGCCAAAGCAGCCGATGGCCTCGCCTTTCGCCATCGCGGGCAGCCAGCGCTGCTTCTGTTCTTCCGAGCCATAGGCGTGAATCGGGAACATGACAAGGCTGGATTGCACGGAAACGAAGCTGCGCAGCCCCGAATCACCGCGCTCGAGTTCCTGGCAAATCAGTCCATAAGAGACCGAGTTGAGGCCGGCACAGTCGTAACCGTCGATGGAGCTGCCGAGCAGTCCCAGTTCGGCGACCTCGCCAATCAGGTGGCGGGGGAACTCATGCTTTTCGAAGGCTTCGCGCATCGGCGGGATAACGCGGTCATCGACGAAGCGCGCCACGGTGTCCTTGACTATGGCCTCGTCTTCGGAAAGTTCGGAACGGATGTCGTAGAGATCGAGCGGATCGAGAGTCGTGGTGCCCACGGTAGTCTTCCAGGAAGGAGGGTTGGGGCACAGATTCTAGACCAAGTCGAAGGGTTCTGCGCGGCTTTAGAAGGGCACCCTGAAGCGCGTATAGATGACGCTCAACAGCCACAGCGGGCCGATCATCATGAGCTGTAGATCCTGCACGATAGCCCACAGGCCGCCCTTGCCACGGCGCCCCAGCCACAGGCCTACGGTGCCTGCCACGAGCAGTCCCACCGAGGCGCCGAGCTGCGGCCATGGCGAATCGATGAGCCACATATGCAAGGCTGCAATGCCGAGCAGGAACGGCAGCATGCCTATGGCCAGCGACAGGGAAATAATGAAGTAATAGATTGCGGTAGCCATCAGGAACGCGCTGCCCCAGTTGAGCAACGGAGAAATCTCGAAGAACTGCACGGGCACGGGCAGCGCCCAGAGCACGCCGACGGTGCCCAGTACCAGCATTGGCACGGCGGCCCAGTACACGACCGGGTTGTGCAGGTCCTGGTGACTCTGCTCGTAGCGCTCCAGCCAGTTTTCAATTTCGGACATACGTCACAGTTTACGCGTATTGTGTGACTCTTCTGAACATAAAGCCGTCAGTTAAGTCTGTGTTCAGGCAACCGGGGCATACAATGCACCCGTAGTTTCGCAAGCTAGAGGAAAGATCATGAACAAACGATCTGGAAGACTGATTCTAATCGCAACCACGGCCATGGTATTTGTCAGCGGTTGTAAAACGCTCGACGCGTACACGCGCGAAGAGCAGACCAGCAACACCGCCAAGGGCGCGATGATTGGCGCCGGTATCGGCGCCGTAGTCGGCCTGATTTCGGGCGATGACGCCGTCGAGCGGCGCCAGCGCGCGCTGATCGGTGCGGGTGTCGGCGCGCTCGCCGGTGGTGCCGTTGGTTACTACATGGACAAGCAGGAAGCTGCGTTACGCGCCGAGCTCGAAGGCACAGGCGTGTCGGTTACGCGTATCGGCGACAACATTACCCTCAACATGCCGGGTAACGTCACGTTCGCGACGGACAGTTCGGACCTGAGTCCGGCGTTCTTCGACGTGCTGAACTCGGTTGGCAAGGTACTGGAAGAATACGACCAGACCGTCGTCGAGGTTGCGGGTCATACTGACAGCACTGGTTCCGATGCCTATAACCAGGGCCTGTCCGAGCGTCGTGCGACGTCGGTTGCCAACTACCTGCGCGGCCAGGGCGTCATGAACGAACGCCTGATTACGGTCGGCATGGGCGAGGCGCGTCCGGTTGCCGATAACGGCTCCGTCGAGGGTCGCCAGGCAAACCGCCGCGTCGAGATCACGATGGTGCCGCTTACTTCGTAAGTTCTGGCATATAGATCAAGGAAGCGTAGTGGCCACGGACGGCCCGCTACGCTTTTCTTGCTTGTGAACAGAGAATTCACCAGGCGCGATGAGGGCGAGTGGCTCGAGGTCAGGGGCTTCGTCCGGCGCCTGCTGTCAGACGACAACGATGGCTCACGTCATCAGCGCTTCATCATCGATATCGGCGACCGCCGTACCCTCCTGATTGCGCATAACATCGATCTTGCATCCCGGATTCCGCTCGGCATGGGCGATCGCGTGCAGGTGCGCGGTATGTACGAGTGGAACGACCTCGGCGGACTCCTTCACTGGACCCACCACGATCCGCATGGCGCAGAGGAAGGTGGCTGGGTGAAGTACCGCAGGAAAAAATACTCGTAGGAGGGGGATTGTAGGAGGCGGCTTGCCGGCGACAGAGATCGGGGACAGTTAACCTATCTCTGAAAGAGATAGGTTAACTGTCCCCGATCTCCAATCTCACCAATCCTTGAGCGGCCACGTTATCGGCGATGCCGGCGGCCAGGACAGGCCCGCATCCTCGATGCGCTTTTTGAAGTCTGGTGTCACCTCGATATCCCAGGGTGCACCGCACATGCACTGGCTCGGCGCACCCATCAGGGCCAGGTATCCGAACGGCATCGCATCCAGTTTTGCTGCCATCGCATTGGCCGCTTCACGATCGCCCGTGCGGGCCAGGTAGTTGATCTGGATATCGAGGCGGTCGGCCCGATGCTCTTCCATGATCGCGCGAGCTGCATTGACTGCCTCAACGTCGCCGCGCGCTGCAGCAATCGACAGGCCCAGTTCTGCACTGTCGCCGGGCGAAAGATTGGCATTCTGAAACGTGTATTCGGCATCATCAAGCCGACCGGCGCCTATGTACGACGCGACCAGTCCGTTCAGAATAGTCGCGTGCGGGGATTCGGCATAGGAGTTCTCGCCAAGTTCAACAGCGGCATCCATCTCGCCGAGCCAATGGTAGGCCTGCATCGTGTACCACCAGCCGAATGGGCTTTTCGGGTCGCAAGCGGTAAGTCGTTGCGACAAATCCAGAACCTGTTGAGCCCTGCCAAACTCGAGCGTCAGGATGTTGATCCAGCCGGCTGTAGGGCAACTCTCGGTCGCGGAGTACTCGTCGAGGATGCCGTGTACCTCGCGCCAGCGTCCTGCCAGGAGGGCCCGATCGAACCGCGCAATGACCGACGAGACGGGATCGCTCGCGGTGCGCACCGCTGCATCGAGGCCTTCGCGAAACTTCCTGACCGTGTCCTGCTTCTCATCCTCTGAGAGCTCTTCGTATCCATCGGTCAGGAGGTGCGAGTAGTAGTCGACACGCAGCAGGTGGGCGCGCGAGGCATCAGCCTCCAGCTCGATGACCCGATCAAACCACACATTTGCTTCTACGAGATGGGGTGCGATGTCCCAGTGATTGTGAGCTTCGTTGAAGAGCTGCAGACCCTTCTGGTAAGCCACGTACGCTTCGGGATTCCGGAAGCCGGACGAGCGCATTTCCGCGAGCACGTCTTCGTCCAGCAGCACGCCCAGCGAAGACGCGATCTTCTCGGCGATATCCGTCTGCACGCCGAACGTGTCCTCGGTATTGTTGTCGTAGGTCTCCGACCACAGGTGAAAACCGTCAGCTGCGCGAATCAGCTGCGCCGTAACACGCAACTGGTCACCGCTACGCCGCACCGAGCCTTCAACCACGTGTTCAACGCCGAGCTCGGCCGCGATCTCGGGAATCGGTATGTCCTGGCCTTTGAAATGGAACGCCGAGGTTCGCGCAGTGACGAGCAGCTCGGGCACGCGCGTCAGTGAGTTGAGAATTTCTTCGGTGAGCCCATCGGCGAAGAACTCATCGTTCTCACCGCTGCTCATCGCAACGAAGGGGAGCACGGCCACGGACCTGTCGCCCGCCGCAGTTACTTCGGGAGCCTCGCCTTCCGGCATGAACTTGTCGGCAAGCAGGAAGCCAACGGCAGCAAGCAACACGACGATGATCGTGCGATTCAGTCTCTGTCCGGTCTGCTGCGTGATCGATTGCGAACGGTCCACGTCTTTTTCGAGCTTGATGCCTTCGGGCGTCATCTCGTACGCCCAGGCAAAGAGCACCGCGATCGGGAAGCCGATCGCGAGCAGGAACATCAGCGTCTGCATGACCCAGGCGGGCGCGCCAATGTTTTCGAGTACGATGTCGGAAACCTGCAGGATCAGCCACGTAATTGCCGCGTAGGCAATCGCTACGCGAAATACATTGCGGCGTTTCAGTTCCTGGAAGAGGTTGCTCAAGACCCGGTCTCCCCAAGCGGTTCTTTACGAGCGCTCAAGATAGCAGATCGAGGTTGAGGCAAGGGATAAAGATTGGGGACAGTTAACCTATCTCTTGCAAAGATAGGTTAACTGTCCCCAATCTCAAAGATAGGTTAACTGTCCCCAATCTCTGAGAGGTATGAAAAAGGCCGCTCGGGGAGCGGCCTTCGGCTGAAATGTCGCCCGCGAGGCGGGCTTCCACAGGGGGGCGTGGAAGTTACACGGCCATCGCGTTGCGCAGTTTCTTGATCGCGTTCGCTTCGAGCTGGCGAATACGCTCTGCCGATACGCCGTAGACGTCGGCAAGCTCATGCAGCGTCTTCTTCGAGTCGGTCAGCCAGCGGGCTTCGATGATGGCGCGGGCGCGATCGTCGAGGATGTTCAGTGCAGCCGTCATGCGAGCCTTCGCATCTGCATTGAAGTCCGCGGTCTCGACCTGCTTGGCCGGATCGGCATCCGGTGCGGGCAGGTAAGCGGCCGGCGTGAAGTTATTGTCGTCGTCCGCATCAGGTGCCGGATCGAAGAGCGTGTCGCGTGAGTGCAGACGCTTCTCCATCTCCGTCACTTCTTTTTCGGAAACGCCAAGGTCCTCGGCGACAGCCTTGGTTTCGGCAGCGGTCAGCCACGCGAGGCTCTTCTTGGCCTTGCGCAGGTTGAAGAACAGCTTGCGCTGCGCCTTGGTCGTGGCGACCTTCACGATGCGCCAGTTCTTCAGCACGAATTCGTGAATCTCGGCACGGATCCAGTGCACGGCGAATGACACGAGCCGCACGTCATATTCCGGGTCAAAGCGCTTGACCGCCTTCATCAGGCCGACGTTACCTTCCTGGATCAGGTCGCTGAGCGGCAGGCCGTAGCCCGTGTAGCCCTTCGCAATGTGGACGACAAAGCGGAGGTGCGCCATAACGAGCTCGCGCGCGGCGTCGAGGTCTTCCCCGTCGCGGAAACGCATGGCGAGCGCCTGTTCGTCCTCCTTGGACAAAACAGGAATCGCGCCGACGGCCTGGATGTAGGCGTCGAGACTGCCTACCGGGCCGGCAAGGGCGATTTCATGATTGCGTGTTACCAAAGCGGTTGTCATCTGGTCATTGCCTCTCGTAACTGGTGCTCAATTTTAGCACTCGTCTGGTTGGAGTGCTAACAGGCAATGTAAGTTCCCGATAGGATTAAGGAATATTGATATAAAAATTAGGGATTTGGATAATTCCGGCGCCCGTATTATGTCCAATCAGGGCGTCAACGGGGCTCGATCCGACGCATATGGCGGGCTGCCGTGAACCACGAGCCGAACAGGCCGAGGAAGACGCCGATGCCGACAATGGCCGCAGCCTCCGTAAGACTCATGGCCGCGATCGAGATATTGCTTTGATAAAGGCCCGCCAGCCGGGCGACCGGCCCCTGCAGCAGGAACAGCCCGTACCACACCAGCGCCAGGGCCATGAGCCCTCCCAGCAGGCCGTACCAGAAACCGGTCCACAGGAACGGCCGTCTGACAAACGCGTTGCTGGCGCCGATCAGCTTGGTGACCTCGATCTCTTCGCGACGATTTTCGATGTCGAGCCGGATCGTATTGCCGATGATCACGATGATGGCGATGCCGAGCAGCGCCGCGCCTATCGCGATCGCCTGGCGCACGATATCGAGGATGGCGTGAAAGCGCTGCACCCAGTCGGTATCTACCTGGACATGCTCGGTCTCGGGCAGGTTGGCAAGTTCTTCCTGCAACAGGACCATCGACGCGCTGGTATTGCCGGCGCTCGGCCGGACGACGAGCGTGTGCGGCAGCGGATTATCCGGGAGCTGGTCGAGCGCCGCGCCGAAACCGGACTGCTCGCGGAAATCCGCCAGTGCCTGCGAAGCGCTGATGAATTGCACGGCGTCGATGTCGGCGCGCTGCTCGATCAGGCGCGCCAGTCCGGCAGCTTCGGACTCGCTCAGTTCCTGTTTGAGGAACACCGAGAAGTCGAGCGCGTTGTCCCAGCTGCCGCTGATCGCGCGGGCGTTCTTGACGACGAGATTGATCGCCGCGGGCAATGCCAGCGTCACGGCGATCACGAGAATGATCATCATGCTCGAGAATGGATGGCGAACCAGTCGCCCAAGCGCTGCGATCGAGGTGCTGACGTGGCGCGTGAACCAGATCGAGAATGGTCCCGATGAGCGTACCGGCCCGACGGCATCCGAGTGGCGCGTTACAGCCATGCGTCCTCCTCGGGTTCTGCCTGCAAGCGACCCTGTTCCAGCGCGATGCGTCGGCAGCCAAGTTTGTCGATCAGCGAGATGTCGTGACTCGCAATCAGCAGCGTAACGCCGACCTCGTTGAAGCGGCGGAAGATCCGCATTACCTCGAGCGACAGGTCCGGATCGAGGTTGCCGGTTGGCTCATCTGCAATCAGCAACTTCGGCCTCGTAACAATCGCGCGGGCAATGCCGACGCGCTGCTGCTCACCGGCAGAAAGCGTCTCTGGCTTCTGCTTCTCCTTGTGCAACAAGCCGACCTGGTCGAGCGCCGCGCGGACGCGTCGCCCCGCGTCACGATGGCCAACGCCAGAGATGATCAGGGGCAATGCGACGTTATCGAAGACCGGGCGGTCGTAGAGCAGCTTGTGATCCTGGAAGACCATGCCTATCTGGCGCCGGTACTTCGGGATACGGCGGCGCTTCACGCGGCGCGTGTTCTGGCCGTCAACGATAACCTGCCCGCTCGTCGGTCGTTCAATAAGTGCAATGAGCCGCAGTAGTGTGCTCTTGCCGGCGCCCGAATGTCCGGTCACGAACGCCATTTCGCCCTTGTCGATTGTCAGGCTGAGCTCGGCAAGAGCTTCCTGTCCGCCGGGGAATCGCTTGGTGACGTTTTCGAGGTGGATCATCTGGACGCGTTGTTAATCCTGGCTGCCCGACGCAAGCAGCGCATCGGCAAAGTCTTTCGACGTAAACGGCTGCATGTCCTCGGCAGCTTCGCCGATGCCGATAAAGCGCACCGGGACGCCGATGCGGTCCGCGATGGCGAGAAGAATGCCACCCTTCGCGCTGCCATCCAACTTGGTAACGGTAAGCCCCGTCAATCCCAGCGCCTCGTGAAACTTCTCGGCCTGCACCAGCGCGTTCTGGCCCTGGCTCGCATCGAGCACGAGCATGATCTCGTGCGGCGCCGTCTCATCGCGGCGACTGATGACGCGTTTGACCTTGGCGAGTTCGTCCATGAGCCCGGTCTGGCTCTGCAGACGGCCTGCCGTGTCGGCGAGCAGAATGTCCACATTGCGGGCACGCGCGGCATCCATCGCATCGAAGATCACCGCTGCCGGATCAGCGCCGGCCTGCTGCGCCACGACCGGAACATCGTTACGCTCGCCCCAGGCCTGCAGCTGCTCGACAGCCGCCGCCCGGAAGGTGTCGCCAGCGGCCAGCATCACCGAGTAACCCTGGTCCTTGAAGCGACGGGCGAGCTTGCCGATTGTTGTCGTCTTGCCCGCGCCATTCACGCCCACCATGAGAATGACGTACGGGCCCTCCGGCTTGTCGATGACCAGCGGTTTCTCGACCGGATCGAGAATGTCCGTGATGGCAACGTGCAGGCCGCGCTGCAGGGCCTCGATATCCTTGAGTTCCTTGCGCGCGAGGCTCTTCTGCAGCGAGCCGACGATCCGCTCGGTGGTGTCGACGCCGACATCGGCCATGACCAGCAGGCTTTCGAGTTCCTCGAGCGTGTCCTCGTCAATTTTGCCGCCCGGCGCAAGGTTCGCGAGGTCGTAAGTGAGCCAGCTGTCACCCTTGTTAATGCGCGCACGCAGGCGCTTGATGAAGCCTGCCTTCTTCTCGGGTTTTTCCTTTTTCCCAAACATGCGTTTACGATCTGTGTGAAGTGAGAGGCGGCAGCGATGGCCAGGCGAAAACAAAAGAACAAGTCCCAGGCGGGACGGCTGCGTATTGTAGCCGGAAACTGGCGTAGTCGCCTTCTGGACATTGCCGAGGTCGAAGGTCTGCGGCCCACGGCCGAGCGTATTCGTGAGACCTTATTCAACTGGCTGGCACCGATGCTTCATGGTGCGACCTGCCTCGACGCCTATGCTGGTACCGGAGCGCTCGGTCTCGAGGCACTGTCGCGCGGCGCGGGTAAGGTCGTGTTTGTGGAGCGTTCTCCCGTCGCGGCGCAGCAACTGCGGCGCAATATCGATGTCCTGGAGGCCAGCGGGGCGACGGTCATGCAGACGGCCGCTCTCGACTACCTGTCAACCTGCAAAAACCGCTTCGACCTTGTTTTTCTCGACCCGCCATTCGCCGCGGACCTGCTCGACGAAACGTGTAGACTGTTGCACGAACGCGATCTGCTGGCCGACGATGCACGCATCTATCTCGAAATGCCGGCGACCGCAGGGGAGCCTGAATGGCCGGCCGACTGGCAGGTACTGAAGGATAAGACGGCGGGCAAGGTGCGCTACATGCTGGCCCGACCAGGGGGAGAAGACTAGATGCCGATTTCAGCCATGTACCCGGGAACTTTCGACCCGATCACGCTTGGGCATGAAGATCTCGTGCGCCGAGCCGCGCGCCTGTTCGACACAGTGGTCGTGGCAATTGCCCGCGATACCGGCGGCAAGGTGCCAATGTTCACGTTTGGCGAACGCGTCGTAATGGCGGAGGAGGCACTCGGCGAACTCGACAACGTCGAGATTCGCGGCTATTCGGGCCTTACCGTCGAGTATGCTCGACAGCACGGACACCAGGTGATTGTGCGCGGCCTGAGAGCCGTGTCTGACTTTGAGTATGAGTTCCAGCTCGCCAACATGAATCGCGCCTTGACGGAGGACGTCGAGACGGTCTTCCTGACGCCGACCGACAAGTACACCTATATTTCGTCGACCCTGGTGCGAGAAGTCGCTACGCTCGGCGGCGACGTGTCGGGCTTTGTGTCGCCGCAAGTCAAAGCAGCACTTGCGGCGCGATGTAGCTAGGTCTGGCAGGACTTGCAGTAATAGGTCGTGCGTTGCCCCTGCACGAAAGAGCGAATGATCGTATTGCAGCAACGGCAGTGCTCACCGTCACGATCGTAAACTTCCAGCTGCTGTTTGAAATAGCCGGGCTCGCCGTCGCTGCCGTAGAAATCCTGCAAGGTCGTGCCGCCGGCCCTGATCGCACGCGCTAATACATCCTTGATGACCGCAGCCAGCGCATTGTAGCGGTGACGCGCGATCCGTCCAGCCGCGCGCTTCGGGTTGATGCCGGCCAGGAACAGCGACTCGCTCGCGTAGATGTTGCCGACGCCGACAACGATGGCTGCGTTCATGATGAATTGCTTGACGCTGACCTTGCGGCCGCGCGAGGCGCGCCAAAGATACTCGCCGTCGAATTCGTCGCCAAGTGGCTCGGGCCCGAGGCCGGCGAGGCGCGGATGCTTTAGCGGCGTTCTGCTGAAGAAGAATGAGCCAAAGCGGCGCGGATCCCGAAAGCGCAGCATCTTGCCGGAATCGAGTTCGATATCGAAATGATCGTGAATGCCGGCGGCCGCGCCCGCATCGACGATGAATACGCTGCCTGTCATGCCGAGATGAATGATCGCGGTGCCTGCATCGGTGTTGATCAGAAGGTACTTGGCGCGGCGGCCAACCGACTCGATGTGCTTGCCACGCAGCCTGCTCTCGATGCCGCGGGCCACGGGCCAGCGCAGCCGGCGGTCGCGGACATCCACGTTGACAATCTTCTTGCCGGCGATCCACGGCTCGATGCCGCGGCGACTGGTTTCGACTTCGGGTAGTTCGGGCATGACTTATTGTGACGGTATCGCCAGGTACAAAAAAGCCCGCTCAATGGCGGGCTTTTGTCGCCCGCAAGGCGGGCTCCCACGGGTTCGGTGGGATTATTTGATCTTCGCTTCTTTGTAGATCACGTGCTTACGAATCGTCGGGTCGTACTTCTTCGTCTCCAGCTTTTCAGGATGGAGCTTCTTGTTCTTCGTAGCCGTGTAGTAGTGGCCCGTGCCTGCGCTCGAGACCAGCTTGATTTTGTCGCGATTTCCTTTGGCCATTCTTCAGTCCTCCGGATTAAACGTGCGTGCCGGCGGCGCGCAGGTCAGCAACGACCTTGTCGATGCCGTGCTTGTCGATGATGCGCATGCCCTTGTGCGAAACACGCAGGCGCACCCAGCGCTGCTCGGATTCGAGCCAGAATCGCTTGTTCTGCAGGTTGGGCAGGAAGCGACGACGAGTCTTGTTATGTGCGTGGGAAACGTTATTGCCGGTCATCGGGCGCTTCCCAGTCACTTGGCAAACCTTGGACATGACTGTAAGTCTCTGATTCTATTAAAAGTTGCCCGCGAGAGGCGGGCAGAGAGCGAGACTTTATACCAGCGTCCCGGACGCATTACAAGCGCCGTTTGCCAATACCTCCCGGATCAGCTGAAACCCGCATCAGATAAGGCCTCGACTCGCCAGCGAAGTGGCCGTTCCGGAGCCGATGATCAGGTGGTCAAGGAGCCGGATATCGACCAGTTCCAGGGCTGCCTTGAGCCGCTGCGTAATGCGTTCGTCGGCCTGGCTGGGCTCGGCGACGCCAGACGGGTGATTATGGGCCAGGATCACGGCCGCCGCATTCACGGCCAGGGCCTCCTTCACGACTTCGCGCGGGTACACGCTGGTGCCGTCGATCGTGCCGCGAAACAGCTCGTCGAAGTGCAGTACGCGGTGGCGATTGTCGAGAAACAGGCAACAGAACACCTCGTGATCAAGATGGCGCAGCCGTGCCTGCAGATAGCCCTCCGTATCGGCCGGGCTACGGATTGCCGCGCCGCTGGGCAGGGACTCGAGGTAATAGCGGCGTGCCAGTTCAGGCAGGGCGCGCAGCGTCTCGAGGCGCACACTGCCAACCCCATGGCATTGCAGCAGGGAGACCCTGTCAGCATGTAACAGGGAGCGCAGGCTGCCATAGCGGCGCAGCAGGCGATCGGCAACGTATGCGCCGACCAGCGGCGCCAGCAGCCGGCTGTCGCTCCAGTCCGTGAGCGGATCGTCTTCCATGCCGAAATCCTGCGCTGCCAGGGCATGTGGATACAACGAATCAATCTAACCGGAATTGCCGGTTTCGATGCGGGCGCGATAAGCTTCGCGACATGAATATCGTTCTCGGCATCACCGGCGGCATCGCCGCTTACAAGACGCCTGATCTCGTTCGCCGCCTCAAAGAGCGCGGCGGCGACGTGCAGATCGTCATGACGTCCTCGGCAGAGGAGTTCGTGACGGACACGGCGTTGCAGGCGGTTTCGGGCCGGGCCGTGCGCTCGAACCTGTGGGACAAGGAGGCCGAACGCGCCATGAGTCACATCGAGCTGGCTCGTTGGGCCGATGTCGTGCTTGTTGCGCCAGCCACCGCGGAGGTCATGGCACGCATAGTCAGCGGTGGCGCGCCGGATCTGCTGACCACGATCTGCCTTGCGACCGAGGCGCCGATCGCGGTGGCGCCGGCCATGAACCACGTCATGTGGAACAACCCGGCGACGCAAGCGAACCGGCAGGTACTCGAGGAGCGTGGTGTGCATATCCTCGGACCGGGCACGGGGTCGCAGGCCTGCGGTGAGACCGGTGCCGGGCGCATGCTCGAACCTGACGCGATCGCCGCGGCGGTCTTCGATCTCGGCATCAGCAAGGGCGAAGGTCTGCTCGACGGCAAGAAGATCGTGATCACGGCAGGTCCGACGCGCGAAGCGATCGACCCCGTTCGATACATCACGAATCGCAGCTCCGGAAAGATGGGCTACGCGATGGCGCGCGCTGCAGTTGCGCAAGGCGCCGAGGTCATCCTCGTCAGTGGGCCGGTCAACCTGCCTGAGCCGCATGGCGTCAACATCGTCAGGGTAACGACGGCGCAGGAAATGTACGACGCGACCCATGCAGTGATTGATGAGGCGGACCTGTTTGTCGCTGCTGCGGCTGTCGCAGACTATCGTCCGGCCGACCTCAAGGAGCAGAAGATCAAGAAGGACGACATGTCGATGAGCATCGACCTCGTGCGTTGTCCGGATATTCTCGCATCAGTCGCAGCGCTCGATCCTGGTCCATTTGCCGTCGGCTTTGCCGCGGAAACCGAAAAGGTCGATGACTATGCGCGCGGCAAACTGGAGCGCAAGAAGCTCGATATGATCATCGCGAACCGCGTCGGCGATGACTGTGGTTTCGACAAGGACGACAACGCGGTCGCAGTATTTTGGGATAAGGGTGAACGGCGTTTCCCAAGAGCGCAGAAGTCGACCCTGGCCAGTCAACTGATTGAACTCGTCGCGCAGCGTTACTATGCTGCTCGCGGCACGGACACCCAGCCGCGGCTGACCGTAATCTCCAACACCGACTGAGGAATCCGCCCTTGCGATCCATCGAACTCAAAATCCTCGACCCGCGCGTCGGGGACTCGATCCCCTTGCCTCACTATGCGACCGACGGCTCCGCCGGCCTCGACATGCGCGCCTGTATCGACGAGCCGTTGACGGTTAATCCGGGCGACACGGTACTGGTGCCCACGGGCCTCGCCATTCACGTCGCAGACCCGGCTTTGGCTGCCGTGCTGTTGCCGCGCTCAGGTCTTGGCCACAAACACGGACTCGTGCTCGGTAACCTCACAGGTCTGATCGATTCGGACTACCAGGGGCAGGTGTTCATCTCGTGCTGGAATCGTGGCAAGAACAGTTACGAAGTGCAGCCCGGCGAACGCATTGCACAAATGGTGTTCGTCCCGGTCGAGCAGGTCGAATTCAAGGTTGTTGAAGAGTTCGACGCCAGCGATCGAGGGGCTGGCGGTTTTGGTCACTCAGGAACCGCTTGACGACGCAGTCGTCGTAATACCCTTGAGAATCTTGAAGCGTTCGATGTCGCCATCGAAGCGCTCGACGATCTGCCTCTCATCCGCCGAGTATTTCTCGAGATTACGACGGTGGCGCGCGATCGTGTCCTTTGTTTCGGCCAGGTCTGCCGCGAGATTATCATCAATCATTGGTGCGTTCGGATCGTCGCTATAGGGCTGGAAGCGCGCAGCCTCGTCGCGCAGCTTCTCGAGCCGGCGCTCGAGGTTCGACAGGTATAGCTCGGTAACGCGTGACTGCGCCTGGAACAGTTCCACGCGACGGTCGCGGTGCATGACAATCTCTTCGACAGACAGGTAGGTGTTCAGCAGCGCCATATCAGCCCGTTGCTGCAATTCCTGGGCAACGCGGCGCTCTCTATCGATGCGCTCCTGTTCGAGTTGTTCAGCCGTCTTCCTGCCTTCGAGCTGCTCGACGGCAACGCCCTGATCGTTTAGTTCGGTCTTGGGGCGTTCGGCAAACTCTGCGGGAATACTATCGCCGTAGTAGACGTTACCGTCGGCGTCTTTCCACGTGTAGATCTTTTGCTCCTCGCGAGCGATGGCTGACGAGGACAGGGCTACGAGCGCGCTTATGATTAGTACTTTCCGCATAGCTCAAATATGCCAGCAATTTCCCCTGCCGAACCGGGACTGGTTCTCGTTATTGCAGCTTAGCCGCGAACCTTACCCAAGTAAAATTAACGCGATCGCTAAAAAAACAATGACTTAGGAGATCACGCCGAACTGCTTACGATACGCGAGAACAGGCTCCAAGTATTGCTCATATTCGCTCGATTCCTCGAGAATATCGATGAGGTCGTCCAGCTGCACAATACTTACGACCGGAATGCCGAGCGATTGTTTCAGCTCCTGCACCGCTGAGAAAGCACCCTGGCCACGCTCCTGGCGGTCCAGGGAAATCACCAGGCCGGCGATCTCGGCGCCCGCGCCGGAGATGATCTGGTAGGCCTCGCGGACCGCAGTGCCGGCCGTGATTACATCGTCGACGATCAGGACGCGGCCACTTAGTGGCGCACCGACGACACTTCCGCCTTCTCCATGGGCCTTGGCTTCCTTCCTGTTGAAGGAATACGGCACGTCAATATCGTGATGCTCGGCGAGCGATGCGGCCGCCAGGGTCGCCAGCGGAATGCCCTTGTATGCAGGACCGAACAACATGTCGAAGCGCACGTCAGATTCCGCGATCGCGGCGGCGTAAAAACGCCCGAGCTTGGCTGCGGCATAGCCTGTATTGAACAGGCCGGCGTTGAAGAAATACGGACTCGTGCGACCCGACTTCAGGGTGAATTCACCGAAGCGAAGAACGCCGAGTTCGAGGGCCAGTTCGATGAACTCTCGTTTGTAGCCACGCATGTGAAAAGTCTTCTGTATGATTGCCGATTCGCAGCGGAGTATGACACAGGAGACCGCTTTTGTTTCGCGTTATCACGCTGAATGCCAACGGTATTCGGGCGGCCGCCCGCAAGGGCTTTTTCGAGTGGATGGACGCGCAGGATGCGGACGTCATCTGCATCCAGGAAACCAAGGCACAGGTGCATCAGCTCACCGACGCTATCTTCTCGCCGAGCGGCTATCACTGCTATTACGAGGACGCTGAAAAGAAGGGCTACTCGGGCACCGCAATCTACACACGGCACAAGCCGAAGAAGGTTGTGCACGGTTACGGCGACGAGGAGTTCGACAACGAGGGGCGCTACCTCGAAGTGCAGCTCGACGGTATCAATATCGTGTCGTTGTACCTGCCGTCCGGGTCGTCGAAAGAGGAGCGGCAGATCGCCAAGTATCGCTGCATGGACTCTTTCGCCGAGCATATGCACAAGCTGAAGCGGCGCCGCTCGCAAACAATCATCTGCGGCGACTGGAACATCGTGCACAAGGAAGGCGACATCAAGAACTGGAAGTCGAACCAGAAGAACTCGGGCTGCCTGCCCGAGGAGCGAGCCTGGCTCGACAAGGTATTCGGCGAATGGGGCTGGGTCGACGCGTTTCGCACGCTCGAGCAGGAGCCCGAGCAGTACACGTGGTGGTCGAATCGCGGCCGCGCGTGGGATAACAATGTTGGGTGGCGGATCGACTATCACGTTGTCACGCCGGGTCTCCGGGACAAGGTCATGCGCACAGAGATTTACCGCGAACAGCGCTTTTCCGACCACGCGCCCCTGATCATGGATTACGATTGGGTGCATGGCTGACGCTCCGTTAGATCGAACTCGCAAGGAGAGCTTCAGGGAAGCGGTCCTGAACCGGCGCATGCTGATTTGCGTCTTTACGGGTTTCACGTCCGGTCTGCCGCTGTACGTTTTGTTCCAGCTCGTCCCTGGCTGGCTGCGGGTCGAGGGCGTTGGCCTCGCCGAGATCGGTTTCTTCGCGCTCGTACAGTTTCCGTACACGTGGAAGTTCCTGTGGTCGCCGTTCATGGATCGGTTCACGCTGCCGTTTCTCGGCCACAGGCGCGGCTGGATGCTCGTCACGCAGGTGCTGTTGCTCGTTTCGATCGGCGTCATGGGCTTCATCAGGCCGGACCTGAATCTGTGGACCGTGGCCTACTTGTCGGTCGCGGTCGCGTTTTTCAGCGCTTCGCAGGACATCGTTCTGGATGCGTATCGGCGTGAGCTGCTGCCGGACGTCGAACTTGGCCTCGGTAACTCGGTTCATGTGCAGGCGTACCGTTTGTCCGGACTCGTGCCCGGCGCGCTTGGGCTGATCCTTGCCGACTACTTCGAGTGGCACGTCGTGTTTGTCGTCATCGGGCTGTTCATGCTGGTCGGCATCATCATGACGCTGGTCATCAATGAGGCGATCGAGGAACCGACACCACCACGAACTATCGCGGACGCCGTGATCAATCCGTTTCGCGATTTCATCGGCCGTTCGGGACTGGGACCAGCCATGCTTGTATTGGCGTTCCTGTTCTTCTACAAGCTGGGTGACAACATGGCGACTGCGCTGCAGACGCCGTTCTTTATCGATGTCGGCTTCACGCTGACGCAGATTGGGGCAATAGCCAAGTCGGCAGGCCTGATCGCAGCGATCGTCGGCGGCATGGTCGGCGGGCTCGTGATGGTCAAGTTGCCCATCAATCGCGCGCTGTGGTTATTCGGTGTAGTGCAGATTGTGAGTATTCTCGGATTTGCAGTCCTGTCCGAGATTGGTCCGAATCCATGGATGCTCGGGGTCGTTGTTGCGTTCGAATACCTTGGCGTGGGACTGGGGTCGGCCGCGCTGATCGCCTTCATGGCGCGCACGACGAACCCGGCGTTCGCGGCAACGCAGCTTGCGTTATTTACGGCGCTCGCCTCGGTACCGCGGGTGTTCGCCAATGCAGTGACGGGCGTGATTGTCGAATCCACCGGCTGGACCAGTTTCTTTATGATATGCACGGCACTCGCCGTGCCGGGGATGTTGTTGTTGCTTAAGGTCGCGCCCTGGAACGAACGATGAGCGAGCAGGAAATCGCCGTCGGCCGGCTCGATGAGCTCGACGACCCGGGCTGCCGCGAGTTTTCAATTGGTGACGGTGATTGGCCGTTCCGTGGCTTCGTGGTACGCAAGGGCGATGCGGTGTTTGCTTACCAGAACTTCTGCGTGCACGTCGGCCACCCGCTGAACTGGTCGCCCGACAAGTTCCTGACCAGGGATCGATCTGCCTTGATCTGCGCGTCGCATGGCGCGACCTATGAAATCGAGACGGGGTACTGCTACGCGGGCCCGGGCTCGGGGCGCAGCCTGCGGAAAGTGGACGTGGCGGTGCGGGACGGGGTGGTCTTCGTCACCGGGCCGACCAGTATGTAGGACGCGGCCGCTGCGGGAGCCCGCCTTGCGGGCGACAGTCGACAGTCGCCGGCAAGCCGCCTCCCACAGTTGCGGCCAAGGCCCCTCCTACAGCTTGTCGAGAAACGCCAGTGGGTCGTGGTAGCCGTTCGGCATCTCGACGTCTTTCGATCCGGTGTAGTCCTCGGGATCCATGTCCACGGAGCCGGACCAGTCTTCGGGAGCGGCAACCTCGGTGAGCAGCAATTCCGGCCAGCGCTCGATGTCGATCTCGTCGATCGTGCCATCGAAGAGCTGGATTTCGACAGTCATGTCATCCTCGTCAATCGCGACCACCTCGAACAGCGTGCCGTTCGGTCGCCTGAACCACTGGCCTATGACGGGGTACTGGACTGCCATGCTCTGCCTGCCTGCGTTTCTTCTGTCTCTTATTTCTTTATAGAAGAACGCAGCGAGAGCGCAAGCGGCTAATCGCTAACTGCCTGTTTCTCGTAGCACCAGTCGCAAATTCGATGGCCTTTGCGCAGCCCGCGTCGCTCGAACTTGGTCTGCGGACGGTCCAGGGGCGCGTCGCCATCGTGTTCGCGGCGCTCGGCACACGCGAAACGATCCGACCGGGCGAAAACTTCGTCGATGTGCTCGGCGTAGTTCGCCCAGTCCGTCGCAATATTGAACGTGCCACCGTCGGCGAGCTTGTCGGCAACGAGATTCACGAATGCGTCCTGGACGATGCGGCGCTTGTGATGGCGTTTTTTCGGCCAGGGATCCGGGAAATACAGGTTCAGGCGCGCAAGCGATGCATCCGGGACCTGCCGGGTGAGTACCTCGATCGCATCGTGCATGACCAGGCGCAGGTTCTGCACGCCGGCTTCATGTGCCTTCAGCAGGCAATGGCCGACCCCCGGTTCATGTACCTCGATGCCGATAAAGTCCCGGTCCGGGTTCGCCGCCGCCAGTTCCACCAGCGTCTCGCCATTGCCGAATCCGATTTCGAGAACGAGTGGCGCCTCGCGGCCGAAGATCGCCGCCGCATCGACTGGCGCATTGCTGAACTCGAGTCCGAAAGCCGGCCACAGCTCGCCCAAAGCGCGCTCCTGTGATGGTGTCAGGCGGCCCGCGCGGCGCACGAAACTTCTTATGGTTCGCTTGTGTTCAGAATTTTCTGGCATGGACGGCACCAGGATGCGCAGTTAGACTCGTTTCAAAGAAAGAAGAATGCCCGACGTACGGGCACCGGAGGATGAAGCATGACAGACCGAATCGCAATCGTGCTCATGGCAGCGCTGCTGGCCAGCGGCTGCGCGACCGTCAAGGAAGGTTTTGTGGGAGCGGTAAGCGAGCACATTGATCCCTTTGCCGAAGCTTCCATCGAGTTGATGACGCTCGATCGCATCGAGTTTCGCCGCACCGAGCTGGTCTACCTGCGTCCATACTACGAAGACAATGCGGAATCGGCCGAGCTGTCAGAGCTTCTCGCAGGTATCGACCGCTATCGCGACGATATCGTCAATTATTCCCTGGAGTTGGTCCACATTGCATCGTCTTTCCCGACCGACGAAGCGAAATGCAACGCACTTGCCGAGTCGATCGGCAGCAGTGCGGAAATCGAGGTGCTTGGCGGGGTTGGGCCGAGTAACGAGGATCTTCGCCAGCTCGCAGACGATCTGCGGGGTCAGACCGACTTCCTGGAGTGCCTGCGGACGGTACAGCCAATGGTCGAGCGCAGCGGCGACGCGTTGCAGCGCGAAATCAGCCGGGCAGAGGACGAACTCGTACCCGCCCTGGTAGCGCAACTGGATGCGTCGATCGAGGAAGAGTACAGCGTGGTGATCGCCCAGCTCGACTCGATCTATGAGCGGCGCGACGGGTTGCTACGACAGCTGCTGGCGATTGATGCCGGTGAGGGCAATAGCAGCGACCGAGCCAGGGTTATCGGTGCCTTGCGTGCCGAAAACGAGCTGCTGGAACTGCTTGATCGCGATGTGGCCGATTACAAAGCGACCCATGTTGAGCTCGATATCGAGGAACAGGAAATTCTCGATGGACTTGAGCTGGCGCGTCGCCAGGCATTGAGCTGGGTGCGTGCCCATGAAGACCTCGCGGAAGGCGTGCGCAACCCGGGTCGCTGGCTCGCCGGCGTGTTCCAGGTCGCCGACGCGTACAAACGATTGCAATAAGACGAGAAGCCTTGATGAGAAGAACCATGCAGGTCGCAACAGGCCTGGCGATGTTGGCGGCCGCGGCAACGGCAAGTGCCCAGACGGCTGAAGAAATTATAGCTGCGTATGAGACCCGCATCGAAGCGCAGCAGGCGCAACTGGATGCCATGCGAGCGGAACTGGATGCGCTGAAGGAGCGTGTCGCGGCACAGGAGGCAAGCGCAGGTGCAGAAGCGCCGCCGGCGCCCGCAGCTCCCCCTGAGCCCGCGCCCGATGCCATCGAACGCAAGAGCAAGGTTGGCTCGGTCAAGTTCAGCGGGCGTTTGCATCGGGTCCTGATGAACGTTGACGATGGCCTGTCGAATACCGGACTGTTCATAGACTCCGACCAGGGGCCGACGATGCTGCGTGTCGATGCGGATCGGAGCGTGTCGGATGAGTTCCGACTCGGTGGCACGATCGAGTTCGGAGTGCAGAACAACCGCTCGTTCCGGGTCAGCCAGGATGACCCGAACCCGGGTACGGACATTCTCGTGCGTATCGGCGAGATCGTTGCCGATCACGATCGTTACGGCAAAGTCAGTTTCGGTCGCGGCTTTGCCGCCGCCTGGGCCATCGCCGAAGTCGACCTGTCGGGAACGGTCCCGGCAGCACTGATGCCGGTCGGCATGCTGGCACCCTCGTTGAAGTTCGCGAACAGCACAACGGGGCAACTTACCGATCTGCGCGTCAACCAGTACTTCACCGACACCCAGCGTCTTCTGCTCACTGACCGGCTGCGCTACGACTCTGTGAGTTTCGGGGGCGGGGCCCGTTTGTCCGCCTCGGTCGCCCCGGACAGCCGCTGGGATGCGGCGCTCCGCTACTTTCCGACACCCGATACATGGAGCATTCGGGCCGCGCTGACCTATCAATCGAAGCCGTTTCAGGGTGCGGACGATCGCGTGGATATCCTGTTCGCTGCGCGCCATGAGGGGACCGGGCTCAGCCTGTCCGGAACCTGGGCGGATACAAAGCTAGTGGATGGGCGACGTTCGGACGCGTGGGTGATCAAGGGCGGCTGGCTGACGCAGCTCAATGACCTTGGACCAATCGGGTTCTCGGTCGACTACTACGTTGCCAACGATGTGCTGCTCGATGGCGATCAAGGTGAATCAGTTGGCCTGTTCTTCCAGCAACAGTGGGAGAAGATGGGGCTCGATCTGTACGGTGGCTACCGTATCTACGACATCACTCGGTCGGATCTGAATCTGCACGAGCTCAACCTCCTGACCCTCGGCGCACGCTACTCGTTCTGATCGCGGCGGGCCTTGCGGGCGGGGAATTCGATGGGTGAGGCTTTTTCGGGCCAACGGCCCTGCACGTCCTTGTAAAGGTCGCGTATGACGTCGAGATCGGCCTGCGGGTCGCCGCTCAGATCGACACGTGGCCCGATCCCGACACGCTTTCTGCCATAGTCGAGGAAGCCTACGTACACGGGCACCTGCGCTCCGGTGGCGATCCGGTAAAATCCCGTTTTCCACCCGGAAGTCTTGCGGCGCGTGCCTTCCGGAGCCAATCCGAAATAGAAACTTTCCTGCTCGTCGAACAGGCGAATGGCCTGGTCTACGGCGGAGCCGGCTTTGCCGCGATCGAGATCAATGCCGCCGAGCGCTCGCAACAGGTTACCGAGCGGAAACCAGAACAGTGAGTGCTTGGCGAAAAACTTTACGTCGATATCGACGGCGACTTTGTAAACCAGCGCCCAGAAGCCGTCCCAGTTCGAGGTGTGCGGCGCGGCAATAAAGATGGCCTTGGGCGCGTCGGGAATGCCGCCCACGGCGGTCCATCCGCCGATGCGCAGGATCATTCTGGCGAAACTACGGAGCATGACTGGGTTCTTTGCGTACCGGGAGGAATCGGAAGCAGAACGGTATCACGACGCGCGCCACAGGTGCGTTGCCAGTTGCAGTTTCGACAGCGTGCCGATAATCAGCACGGCGTGAACGAACCAGGGTGTGTCGCCGAAGAGAATGAGCGCGGGCAGCAGGAAGCAGAACAGCGCCATCGCGAAGCGGCCGAACTGGAAATGCGGGATGACGAACTCGGGACGACGCAGGCGGAATGCGCTCATGTAGATTTCTATCAACAGCAGGATTGGCAGGTACGGTAGCCAGTAGCGCTCGACAAAACCCGGTACCAGCAGCCACAGCCAGACCAGGGTCATGATTGAGAAGACGATATCGGCCTTGCCATCGAAGTCAGAATCGACCGTCGGCGGCGTCGCGCGCCGGGCGAACCAGCCATCGAGCAGGTCGGTCAGGGCTGCGGCAATGTATAGCCAGAAAACCCACCATGCGAGCCCGTACCACGCGAGTACCGTGATCGGGATCGCGCTCCAGATGCGCGCCCAGGTAAGCGCATCCGCAACACGTCTTGCCTGTCCTTCATTCATAACACGACAAGCGTACCGCAAAGGCGGTTTTAGAATGAGTCGCGCCGATCTGCGTATAATTCACGCACCATGCGACATCACCTCGCAATTCGGCTGTGCGTACTGCTGCTCCTCTCGGGCTGTGCGACTGCGCCGTTCGACTACCCGCGCACTGAAAGCCATGCGCTTGATCCTGCGACGCCGACCAGCCTCAAGAGCGAGGTTGATGAGTGGCGCGCCAGGCACGAGGGGCCGTCCGGCTTCTATCCGCTGATCGCCGGCATGGATGCGCTCGCTGCCCGCATCCGGTTGATTGATGCGGCCGAGAAGACGATCGACGCCCAGTACTTCCTGATGAAGGGCGACACGGCAGGGCAGGTGTTTGCCGGCGCGCTGTTGAATGCGGCCGAGCGAGGCGTGCGCATTCGCTTCCTGCTTGACGATGTGTTCACCACGGTCAACGACGAGGAACTCGAATTACTCGATGCACACCCCAACATAGAAGTGCGCCTGTACAACCCGATATCGCGACGCGGCGTGGGCATTCTCAATTACCTGGCTGATTTCAGGCGCGCCAACCGCCGCATGCACAACAAGTCATTCACGGTCGACAACCAGGTCACGATCGTGGGCGGGCGCAATATTGCGGACGAGTACTTCGAACTCCGCCCGGAAGGCGAGTTTCTCGACCTGGACGTGATCGGTGTCGGCCCGGTTGCGGCGGATGTCTCGACGGAATTCGACAGCTTCTGGAATGACGAGCGTTCCTTGCCACTGGCGGCGGTTGCCCGGCAGTTCAGCGAGGAAGAGCTGAACGCGGTGCGCAACGAGATCGTCGACGAGTTCATGACCGTCGGTGAGTCCGTGTACGAGGAGGTAGAGGCGTCACAACTACTCCAGGACTTTCTCAACGACCGGGCGGTTCTGTACTCGGCGCATGGCGAGGTGATCACGGACTCACCGGAGAAGCTGACCAGCCGCATTGATGTCGAGCAACAGGTTCTGGTGCAGCGGCTTGCGGATGTGGTCGAGGCTGCCGAGAAGGTCGTTATTGTGTACACGCCGTACCTGGTACCGAAGAACAGGGGCGTCGAGTTCTGGCGCTCGATTGCAGCCAGGGGTGTGCGTGTCGTTATCGTGACAAATTCGCTCGCTTCAAATAATCACACGGCCGTGCATAGCGGCTATGCCAAGTATCGCAAGCCATTACTTGACGCGGGTGTAGAACTCTACGAAACGCGCGCTAACGCAGTGAGCTCATCAGGCGGCGCTGTGCACGCAGAATCCCTTACCTTGCATACCAAGGCAATCATCATCGACGAACGGCATGTGTTTATTGGTTCGCTGAACCTCGATCCGCGTTCGATCGATATCAACTCCGAGATGGGGTTGCTGATCGATTCACCTGAGATGGGCGCTATGTTCACCGCGGGCACGCTGGCGCGCCTGCCCGATATAGCTTACAGACTGGAACTGAATGACAAGGGCAAGCTGCGCTGGCACGCGACGATTGATGGCGTGGCCGTGGTCGAGGAGTCCGAGCCGCTCGCAAGCGGCAAAGAAAAGTTCATGGCCTGGCTGCTGCGGATCGTGCCGGACAGCCAGCTCTAGCCAGGGCGGGCTACCCAGGCGGCAACAGCGCCTGCGCCGAGAAGGCCCCAGCCGAGTACCGGAACACTACCCAACGTCATCACGAGTGCGCCCGAGACAATGCTGGTGGCTGCCGCGGTCAGCCAGTAACGCTGGCGGCGCTGGTCGGCCAGCTGTTTGCGAATCTCGCGCAGCTCCGGCGAGGCGAGATTGAAGCGAATGCGGCCTTCGGCGACCTGCTCGCCGAGGTGATTCAGGATCGCCGGTAGTTCACGCAGCGCATCGCGTAACTGGGGCAGGTTATCGCGGACGTCGCGCAGCATCGCGCGTCCGCCAACCTGGTCGTCCATCCAGCGTTTGAGTACCGGATGGGCCGTCTTCCACAGGTCGAGTTGCGGATACAGCTGGCGGCCGAGCCCCTCGATATTGAACAGGGTCTTGTGCAGCAGGATCATCTGCGGCTGGATTTCCACGTTGAAGCGCTGGGCAACACGGAACAGTCGCATCAGCACCTGCGCGAAGGAGATTTCGGCCAGCGGCTTGCTGAAGATCGGGTCGCATACCGTGCGGACAGCTGACTCGAGCTGATCGACACGCGTGCCGGCTGGCACCCAGCCTGAGTCAATGTGCAGCCTGGCAATGCGATGATAATCGCGATCGAAGAACGCCAGGAAATTCTCGGCAAGGTAACGCTGATCCTCGGGACTCAGGGTACCGACGATGCCAAAGTCGACGGCGGCGTACTTGGGTTTCTCCGGATCCGTGTGGATGACGAAGATGTTGCCCGGGTGCATGTCCGCGTGGAAGAAGTTATGGCGGAATACCTGGGTGAAGAAGATCTCGACACCGTTCTCGGCCAGCACCTGGATATTGGTGCCCGACTCGCGCAGCGTGTTCATGTCGCTGATGGGCGTACCGAAGATACGTTCCTGCACCATCACTTCCGGACGGCAGTAGTCCCAGTAGATCTCGGGCACGTACAGCATGTCCGAGCCCTGGAAGTTGCGTTTCAGCTGCGCGGTGTTGGCCGCCTCGCGCATCAGGTCGAGCTCGTCGAGGATGGTGTGCTCGTATTCATCGACGACTTCGAGGGGCCGCAGGCGCTTGCCATGCACCCAGTAGCGATCCGCGAGCCCGGCCACCATGCGCAGTACTGCGAGGTCGCGCTCGATCTGTTCCTCGACGCCCGGGCGGAGGACCTTGACGATGACCTCGGTGCCGGCTTTCAGTTTTGCCGAGTGCACCTGGGCGATCGATGCAGCGGCCAGCGGTTCGTCGTCGAAGCGCTCAAAAACTTCCTCGGCAGTCTCGCCATAGGCGCCCTCGACAATGGCCTTCGCTTGGTCTGCCGGGAAGGGCGGTACGGCGTCCTGCAGTTTTGCCAACTCATCAGCGATATCCGGCGGCAGCAGGTCGCGTCGCGTCGAAATGGCCTGGCCGAACTTGACGAAGATGGGGCCGAGCTCTTCGAGCGCGAGGCGGATGCGTTCGCCTAATGGGGCGGACCTGTCACGGCGGCGCGGCGCGAGATAGAACAGGAAACGCAGCGGTCGCCAGAGGTGGGTTTCCTTGATGATGTCGTCGAGCCCGTACTTCACCAGTACGCGCTGGATCGCGAGCATGCGGAATATTGTGCGTCGTCTTGCCACGTCAGCCACCGTCGCCCAGGCGGCGGATGCGGGCTTCGAGCCGGTCGACGTCATCGCGCAGCGTGCCGACCGCCTTCGTGAAGCGCTCGACTTCGTAGCGACTCGGTGCGTCGCGACTCTCTTCCTGCAGGTACTCGCGAATATTGGCGCCCATGGTCGAGCGCGCGTCGCGGGCCCAGTTGCCGACGCCGCGCGCGATTGAGCCGATGCGATGCGCCGCCGCATCGCCGACGACGCCGGACAGTTCTTCCTCGAAATCGGGCCTGGCGAGCAGCAACAGTCGCTGGAAGCGCTCGGCTGTATGCGCGTCACCCGTGACTTCGAGTTCGCCTTTGCGGATGGCGCTGAGGCCCGAGTCGCCGGCCATGCGCGCCAGGGTAATCAGCGAACCGCAGATCAGAACGTCGGGTTCGCCGTCGAAATCGGTAGTCAGTTCCAGCCTGTCGTCCGCGACGATAAACCAGGTGGCGAGTGCCGTGTCGCGAACCCGAATGGCGATGACGGCGCCGTCGAGTTTCTCGCACAGTTCGCGTGCCGGGGTCGTCTCGCGGATGTTGCGATTCAGGACGCTGGCGACAGGCTGCAGGGCGGCTTCGAGCGGGTTCACGGCTGGCCTAGATGCGATAGCCGATGTGCAGAGCGACGATGCCTGCGGCCAGGTTGTGATAGCGGCAGCGCTCGAAGCCGGCGTCTTCCATCATCGACTTCAGGGTGTCCTGGTCGGGATGCACGCGAATGGATTCGGCGAGGTACTGGTAGCTGTCGGAGTCCTTGGCGACGAGCTTGCCGAGCGCCGGCAGGACCTTGAACGAATAAAGGTCGTAGGCGGGCTTGATCGCCTTGTTCGGTTCCGAGAACTCGAGGATCATCGCCTTGCCGCCTGACTTCAGGGTGCTGAAGATCGAACGCAGCGCCGCGTCCTTGTCGGTGACGTTGCGCAGGCCGAAAGCCATGGTCACGAGATCAAAACTGCCGTGTTCGAATGGCAGGTCCTGTGCGTCGACCTGGGCAATTGTCACGGTGCCGGCGATACCGGCATCGACGAGCCGCTTGCGGCCCTGCTCGAGCATGGCGGCATTGATGTCGGCCAGCACGACGTGGCCTTCGGGGCCGACCTTCCTGGCAAAGGCACTGGCAAGGTCGCCGGTGCCGCCCGCAAGATCGAGTACGGTGTCACCCGCCCGAACCGCGGCCTGGTCGATCGTGTAGCGCTTCCACAGGCGATGCAATCCCGCCGACATCAGGTCGTTCATGATGTCGTAACGGCTCGCCACCGAATCGAAAACGTCGCGCACGAGACTGGCTTTCTCGTCGGTCCCGACAGTGCGATAGCCGAAGTGCGTGGTGTTGTTATCGTTATTCATGAAGGTATCCGGGGACGGACACCTATTTTTGCACGGTTCCCACAGCAGTGGCAGTGGGGAGTTTCCGAAAATAGGTGTCCGTCCCCGGTTTTCTGGCGCGGTTAGAGGATGTATCTGCTGAGGTCCTCGTCCTGTGACAGCTCCGCGAGGTGGTCGTTGACGTAGCCCGCGTCGATCGTGAGTTTCAGGCCGCTCTTGTCGGAGGCCTCGAACGAGACCGTCTCGAGCAGGCGCTCCATTACCGTATGCAGGCGGCGCGCGCCGATGTTTTCGGTGTTCTCGTTGACCTGGAATGCGACCTCGGCGATGCGGCGTACGCCGCTCTCGACAAACTCGAGTTTGACCTCTTCGGTGCCGAGCAGCGCGCTGTACTGCGACGTCAGCGATGCGTCCGGCTCGGTCAGGATGCGAACGAAGTCTTCGACCGACAGCGATTTGAGTTCGACGCGGATCGGGAAGCGACCCTGCATCTCGGGAATCAGGTCGGACGGCTTCGACACGTGAAATGCGCCAGAAGCGATGAACAGGATGTGATCCGTCTTCACCATGCCGTACTTGGTATTGACCGTGGAGCCTTCGACCAGCGGCAACAGGTCGCGCTGCACGCCTTCGCGCGAGACGTCGGCGCCCTGGGTGTCGGAACGACGCGCCACCTTGTCGATCTCGTCGAGGAACACGATGCCGTGCTGTTCGACGGCTTCGAGCGCACGCGCCTTGAGTTCTTCCTCGTCGAGCATCTTGCCGGCCTCCTCGTCGACCAGGTGGCGGAATGCGTCCTTCACCTTTAGCTTGCGCGTCTGGGAGCGGTTGCCGCCGAGATTGGCGAACATGCCCTGCAGCTGGTTCGTCATTTCTTCCATGCCGGGAGGCGCCATGATCTCGACGCCCATCGGGATCGCCTGGATATCGACCTCGATTTCCTTATCGTCGAGCTTGCCCTCGCGGAACATCTTGCGGAATTTCTGGCGCGTGTCGGAATCGGCGGGTGCCGCATCGGTATCCGGGGTAAACCCCGGGCTGCGCGTCGGCGACGGCAGCAGCGCGTCGAGGATACGCTCTTCTGCCGCGTCTTCCGCGCGGTAGCGCACCTTGGCCATGGCGTCTTCGCGCGTCATCTTGACGGCAACATCCATGAGATCGCGGATGATGCTGTCCACCTCGCGGCCGACGTAGCCGACCTCGGTGAACTTGGTGGCCTCGACTTTGATGAAGGGTGCTCTCGCCAGCCGCGCGAGGCGCCGGGAAATCTCGGTCTTGCCGACGCCGGTCGGCCCGATCATCAGGATGTTCTTCGGCGTAATCTCGCTGCGCAGCGGTTCGTCGACCTGGACGCGGCGCCAGCGGTTACGTAATGCAATCGCAACTGCGCGCTTGGCCTCATCCTGGCCGACGATGTGCTTGTCCAGTTCCTGGACAATTTCTCTGGGGGTCATTTGTGACATTCGATAAACCTGTGGGAGGCAGCTTGCTGGCGACAGCGGCCTGTCGGCCGCCGCGTCGCTTCGCGGGCAAGCCCGCTCCCACGAGCCTCCTATAATTCTTCAATAGTTATGTGTTGATTCGTATAAACGCACACATCGCCGGCGATCAGGAGCGCCTTTTCGACAATGTCGCGTGCCTCGAGGTCCGTGTTCTGCAGCAGCGCCAGCGCGGCCGACTGTGCAAACGGGCCGCCCGAGCCAATGGCCATGAGGTCGTGCTCGGGTTCGATCACATCACCATTGCCGGAGATGATGAACGAGCTGTCCTGATCGGCAACGCACAACAACGCTTCGAGGCGGCGCAGGCGGCGATCGGTACGCCAGTCCTTGGCCAGTTCGACCGCGGCGCGGGCGAGATTGCCGTACTGCTCGAGTTTCGACTCGAACAGCTCAAACAGCGTGAATGCGTCAGCCGTGCCGCCGGCAAAGCCGGCAATGACGCGGCCGCCGGCCAGTGCCCGGACTTTGCGGGCATTGCCCTTCATAACCGTGTTGCCGAGACTGACCTGGCCGTCACCGGCGATGGCGACCTTGCCATTGCGGCGGACCGAGACGATTGTCGTCCCTCTGAATTGTTCCATGAGTATGTCCTTGCTGTGGGACCCGACTTCGGTGTGGGAGGTACCTTGTTGTGGGAGGGCCTTCAGGCCCGATTCGGGGCTAAAGCCCCTCCTACGATTTATCTTTCCGCCGGGCCCGCGGATGTGTCTGGTCGTAGATTTGGGCCAGATGCTGGAAATCAAGGTGTGTGTACACCTGGGTTGTAGAGATATTCGCGTGCCCGAGCAGTTCCTGTACGCCGCGCAGATCGTGACTCGACTCCAGGACGTGGGTGGCGAAAGAATGGCGGAACAGGTGCGGGTAGACGTTGGCATCGATACCCTGCTGCCTGGCCCAGTGCTTGACCCGCGCCTGCACCGAGCGCGGGCTGATGCGCGTGCCGCGATTACTGACAAACAGCGCCGGCTCGTCCACGCCGGCGAGGTCGCCACGCGTGATCGCCCATTGTCGCAACGCTTTGAGCGCCTGCCGTCCGACCGGCACGATGCGGTCCTTGTTGCCCTTGCCCGTTACCCGCACCGTCGCATCCTGCATATCCACATCGCCCATATTCAGGTCGACGAGCTCGGCAAGGCGCAGCCCCGACGAGTACAACAGCTCGAGAATGGCACGGTCACGATCAACGATGGCCCCATCGCCCTCGATGTCGAGCAGCCGGGCCATGCGATCGGCGTCCAGGTTGCCGGGCAGGCGCTTCTTCGATTTCGGCGATGCCACCGAGGTGACCGGGTTGCTGTCGACCTCTTTCTCGCGAATCAGGTAGCGAAAGAAGGTCCTCGCGGCAGACAGCCGTCGCTGGATGCTCTTCGGGTTCTGGCCCTTGCGAAAGCACGCAGCGGAGAAGGCGCGGATATGCTCGCTGTCGACGTCGCCCCAGCCCTCGGCGCCTGCCTTGTCGAGGTAGTCGACGAGAATCTCGAGGTCGCGCCGGTAGTTCTTGCAGGTCAGCGGTGACAGGCGTCGCTCGAATTCGAGATGCCGGACGAAACGCTCGATCCAGCCAGCTTCATTCATGGCCGCGTCACTAGAAGCGCTTCAGCGCCCCTGCGATGAGGTCGCCGAGCCGGGTCAGGAAATCGATGCTCATGCCCGGGTGGAAGCGGTCACGGTCGACGCTGCCGACGGCCAGGAAGCCGATCTCGGATCCCTCACCCAGCGGCGTAAGCGCCGCCGAGCCAATCTCGTCGGCCTCGGAATGGAACAGGAAATCACGCTGCGAGTCACGAATCTGGCCGCAGCGTGCGCCGGACCCGTTCAGGAAAGTCCCGAACGGCCTCAGCGCATCATCGCCACGTTCCACGACGCGGAAGAAGCGGCCCGCCTCGATGTCTTCGAACGCCTCGGGATCGCCAAACAGGACGAGCACCGCCTGGTCGGCGCTGAAGCCGGCCCGGAGCGCCTCCTCGATCGCCGTGATGGTCTTGCCGAGATCCTCGGCAGCCAGTAACTGCAGGGTCAGCTTGTGAATTTTCGCGGCGAGGACGTCGTTTTCGCGCGCCACCTGGATCAGTTCCTTGAGCTGGCGCTCGAGCTTGAGTTCCTTCTGCCGCAGCATCGATACCTGGCGCTCGACGAGCGATACGGCGCCGCCGCTGGCATGTGGCAATTGCAGCGAACTCAGCAGTGTCGAATGCCGTTCGAAAAAATCGGGGTGGGCGGAGAGAAAGTCGTGGACAGCCTGTTCGGATAGTTCGTCTTCGATGAATTCGGCTTTGCGTTGGGTGCTCATAAATCCAGTGTTCCCTTGGAGATATACTCCGCATTTCCCGTGAGCCAGACCGGCTCCGAACCTCCGCGCCAGCTTACCACGACTTGCCCGCCGGGCAGGCGCACGTTGACCTCGGGGCCCAGTAGCCCGAGTCGCTGCCCGGTCACGACGGCGGCGCAGGCGCCCGTGCCGCAGGCCTCGGTTTCGCCGACGCCTCGCTCGAACACACGCAGGTCGATGCTGTCAGTGCCCGTGATGCGGACGAAACCGACATTGGTCTTCTCAGGAAAACGCGCGTGGCATTCGATCGTTGCACCAAGTTCATGCACCGGGGCCGTGGCGACATCATCGACCTGGAGAACGCAGTGCGGGTTACCCATGGAAACTGCAGCCACATCGTACTCGACGCCATCGACGTCGAGCAGGTAGCGGTCCTGCTGCTGTTCGGCCACGAACGGGATCCGAGCCGGTGCGAATTCCGGACGTCCCATGCTGACCGCCACGAGCCCGTCGTCGTCAACACTCGCCTCGATCGGGCCGGCGGGGCTCGAGAGCGTGAACGACCGGGGATGTCCGGGTTGGTCGGCGAGAAAGCTGGCAACGCAACGGACCCCGTTGCCGCACTGTTCGACCTCGGAACCATCGGCATTGAAGATCCGGTAACTGGCTGCGAAGGTCGCGTCGTCGCTGGCATCGATCCACATGAGCTGGTCGAAACCGGGTCCGGAGTCGGTGGAGCTGAGTTCGCGGAGCTTTTCCGGCGAGGGTGGCGACGCATCGCCCGAGCGCTGGTCGATTACGAGGATACGGTTACCCGTACCGTGCATTTTCGTGTAGGTGACGTTCATGGACTTTTAGCTGTAGCGGCTGTAGTTTTACATAAACCGCTAAGAAATCTAACAACATAGCTCCTGGAGAGGTGTCATGCGGCACATTATGGTTCTCAACGCCAAGGGTGGTTGCGGGAAAAGCACCCTGGCGACAAACATCGCTTCCTATTTTGCCAACGAAGGCGCTGCGGTGGCACTCGCCGATTACGATCCGCAGCGTTCGAGTCTCGACTGGCTCGATCGGCGTCCCGATGACCGGGTCAGGATTGCCGGCGTTGCCGGCTTTGAAGACGGGCTCCGACATTGCCCGCGCAGTGCCGACATCTGCGTGATCGATGCACCGGCGCGCACTCATGCCAGGGAACTGACCGACCTCGTCAAGCATGCCGAGACCATCGTCGTGCCGGTGCTGCCGTCGACGATCGACATGCAGGCAACAACCACGTTCCTCGACGAGCTGCGCAAGGTCAGCAAGATCGAACGCAAGCAGGCGAAATTTGGCCTGGTTGCCAACCGCGTCCGCGATAATACGCTGATTTTCGACGACCTCGACGAGTACCTGACGAAGGCGCGCGCCCCTTACGTTGCAGCATTACGCGAAGCGCAAAATTACGTGCGCGCTTACACACGCGGCCTCGGTATCTTCGAGTTGCCCGAGTATCTCGCGTGGCCCGACTGGGACGAGTGGGAGCCGCTGACTGCGTGGCTGCGCAGCAAGCGCTCGCAACCATAACGCTGCCGGGGACGGTAACCTGCGGGGACGGGAACAGATGTTCCCGTCCCCGCAGGTTACCGTCCCCGGATGCTGTCGCGAATGCCCTGCTCGGGTGAGCGGGGGATGATGCCGAGCACCTTGCGCATCTTCGTCGTGTCCACCCTGCGCGATGACGACAGGAATGCGAGACGCCTTGGGGAGAACTCCACGGCTGCTTCGGCGCGGCTGATTTTGCGCGGCTCGGGCAGTCCGGCAGCTCGCGCGACCGCGTCGTTGAACCACGTCGAGGAGCGATGGTCGCCGTCACCCACGTTGTAGATTCCGGCCGGCGCGAGTTCGTGTAGCGCCGCAATGCAACAACTCGCAAGGTCGTCGACGTGTATGCGGTTGCCGGGATTCGCGTCGGCCTCGCGCAGCACCGCCTCCCCCGTTTGCATGCGCTGAATGCCAAGCCGACCGGGACCGTAAATGCCCGGTGCGCGCAGCACGACCAGGTCACAGCCTGTTTCCTCGCTCCAGGCGGCGAGGAAGTTTTCGGCATCAACGCGCGGCTTCGACATACGCGAGCCGGGCTTCACCGGTGAGTTCTCGGTTACGACAGCGCCGCCGCAGTCGCCGTACACGCCGGTTGAACTGATGTAGACGAAGCGCGCAGGCGCGTGCGGCAATGCCCCGACGAGATTGCGCAGCCGCCGGTCTGCTGGACCGTCAGGCGGGCTGGTGTAGAGCACGGCGTACTCGTCCGGTACCGTGCACGGCAATTCCTGCAGCGCATCGAAATCGAGAACGTGGAAAGGCCGGTCCGTGTCGATGGCCGTGCGGCTGAGGCCCACGACTTCATCCCGGGGCAGGCGCTCGAGAACACGCTTGCCCGTGTAACCGGTGCCTGCGACGAGCGTGAACATCTATTTCTCGTCGATATGGGGGATAGCCGGCAGTGGCGCCGTCGTGACCATGCCCAGGCCGTCGCGATAGGCGTCAGCGGCCGCGTCGGATTCGCCCATCTGCGTCAGCAATGCGCCGTACTCGCGGTAGGCCTCGGGCGTCGGCCGCAGGCTGATGACTGTCTCGAGATAGCTGCGTGCTTTGCCCCACAGTTCATTCCGCACACACAATCGCGCCGCCGCGAGTAACAGGTCGGGGTCTTCGCCGCGATTTTTGAGCCAGTTCTCTGCCTTCTTGAGCTGCTTGGTCGTGTCAGTTGCTTCGACGAGTCCGAACAGGCGCACCAACTCGGGACGCCAGTTCGATTTCAGCGCGGCGCTGAGTTCCTTTTCGGCGCGGTCATGCAGGCCCGCACGCATGAGTCCCTCGAAGTAGGACTCGATCAGGTCAATGTCGCCGCGCAGTTTCTTCGGGATACCCTTCCAGGCGTGATCGAGAACCTCTGCATCGGCCGCCGAGTCGAGCGCTTCGCGGTGCACGCGGGCAGTCCACTTGTCGAGATCGCCGGGACGCAATTGTGCGTTCTTGTTAAGACGCGGCAGCAGGTCGGCCAGGGACTTCCAGTCCTTGAGCCTGTAATACAGGCGACCCATAAGCGCGAGCGCCTGGGCGTGATCCTTCGAATCTTCTTCAAGGCGTCGCAGTGTGGCAAGTGCCTGCTCGTACTGGCCGCGGTCGAGCTGGAACTCGGCCTGCGTCAGCAAGACGGCGTTGGCGGCTTCCGGAGTCTCCTGGAAAGCCATGCGCAGCCATTCATCACGGCGCTCGTCCTTGCCCTGCAGGTGCGCGGCGCGTGCCGCCTGCAGATAATTGAACAGCGGCGAGTCGCTGGTCGCCGCGGCACGGCCGAGGAGCCGTTCGCCGCGAGCGAGGTTGCCCTCCGCGACGGCGATCATGCCTTTCGTCAGCTTCTGTCCCGAACGCGCCGAACGATAGCGGCCGGCCGCTTCACCAAGTTTACGTGGCGCCATCCACAGCTTGCGGACGAGCCATACCGTGAAGACCAGCAGCGCGGCGAACAACGCAAGAATCGGTACCGTCATCTCGACCAGGTAGCCGCGGAACGTGATTACGACGCTGCCCGGATCGGCCAGCAGGAAATTCACGCTGAACGCGGTCAGGATCGCGACCAGGACGAGAATCAGCCCGAGTTTCATTGCGCGTTCTCGGTCAGGGTGCGGAACTGCCGCAGCAGGCGCAGCGACTCGGAGATATCGGGCACGTCGGTTGTGAATACATGGCCGCGAATCTCGGCGATGGTCGCGAGCGCGCCTGTAACCTGCTGGCTATCCGTGTCGAAGTAATTGTTCAGCAGCGCGGTCGTGTCATCGAGCGTCTGCTCGAAGACCGCTTTTTCGCCGCGCAGCAACGCGAGGCGTGCGGCCTGTAACTGCAGTGCGATGTTGTTGCGCAGGAAGCGTTCCGCATCCGGGGTCAATTGCAGGAGCTCCGCTTCCTCCACCGGGGTCACAGTGACCATGCCGCTGAACGCATTTTTCACCGAGGCCCATGCGCGACCCGCGCCACTCAGCTCCGGATCGATTTCCTCGGCATCCGCATCTGCCGCAGCGCTCACGAGTGGCAGCGCTTCGACGACGCGCGCAAGGCTCGCCAGCGTAAGCGTCGCGCCCTCGATATCGGGCTTCACCATCACGTCGAGCAAAGCGATTTCGTCGGAGATCGCACGGCGCACATCGGTGAGCGCCGGGTTCGCCAGCTGCACAATGCGTTCGTCAGCCATGCGCAGGGCAAGGGCGGCGAGGTGCGGGTTGTTGGCAAGCTGCAGCTGCGCATTGGCGATCTGCATGTAGTACTCGGATTCGGCGAGGATCCAGGCATCGCGCGCGCCTTCGGAAACACCCGCCAACGATGCGACCGAGCTCTCGAGTGTCGACATCCTTGCCGGTAACGAGTCGAGCAGGCGCACGCGCTCGTCGAAGTCGCGGCGCAGGCCGGCGATTGCCGCATCCACCCCGGGATCTCGGTCGGCCAGCTCCTCGATGCGCGCATCGAGATCCGCCAGCGACGAGTCCCCGGCAGCAATACGCCGGTCGAGAGCTGTAAAGCGCTCGTCCGTATAGGACGTGTCCTCTTCCTGCATACCCTGCCAGGCCGTGTAAACCGACGCGGCCAGCGCGACGATGGAAACCAGGATTGCCAGCCACGCAATACCGCCGCCACCGCGCTTTGCAGGGGCTGGATGTTCCTCCGCTGGTGTCGGTTCTGCGACCGGCACAGCCTCTTCCATGGCCTCGTCCTCAGTGGGCGCTGCCTGCTCGATGTCTTTGTCGCTCATGGTGCTATTCCGGACTCGGTGTCTCGTAGTGCGATGATCGCCTGGACCATCTCGTCAGCCCCGGTGCCAGGGGCAAGTATCGGCCTGGACGCCGGGTATCGATCCAGCGCCTCTTTTATCACACGACCCGCCGGGGTCACCAGTGGTGTCGATTCGAGTTGTACGACACACCATTCGGGCAACAATTTCACGAGATTGTCGAGCGACTGCACGCTCATGATGGTGACCACATTGATCTCATGCGCGCGCCAGCGGGTTTCGATGTCTGCTGCCGTTTCCGGACTGACCATGGGCAGGCGCCGCTCGTAGACTGACAGGTATTCGACGATCGCGCCGCGCTTCTTGAGTTCATTGGCAAGCAACTCACGACCGTTATTGCCACGGATGATGCGCACGCGCTTGCCCTCGACGTCGCGGAACTTCGGTTCGGCCAGCAAGTGCTCGCTGTCGTAGCCCGCGGCGGGCTGGATATCGACGACGCGGCCGGCCGCCGCGACCGCTGCGGCGGTGGCCGGACCGATTACCGCGATTTGTGCGCCGTCGGTATAGCGGATGCCATGCTCGACAGCATTGCGGCTGATGAATACGACGATGTCGGGCTTGCCGAGGTGAGCGACGCTGTTGCCGACGTCGAGATCCTCGAACGGCGCGATTTCAATCACCGGGAAGCAGTAGGCCTTGCCGCCCTGAGCTTCGATGGCCGTGACGAGTGCTGTCGCCTGCGAGCGCGGCCGCGTGACGAGCACGCCGACGCCTTGCAGCGGGCGATCAGGCATGCGTGGCCTCCAGCTCGTCGAGCAACTCGCGCGCGCCCTGTTCGAGCAGTTTGCCGGCCAGCGCTTCGCCGAGCTGTTCGGCCTCGTCGGCGACGCCGCTGACGCTGTCGCGTATGGCACGTGTGCCATCGGGCATGGCAACGAGGGCGGTCACGGTCATGGCGTCGCCTGCGATGGTTGCATACGTGGCAACGGGAGACTGGCAGCTCGCATCCAGGACGCGGGCGATGGCGCGCTCGGCGAGTGTCGTGCGCACCGAGTCCGGATGATTCAGTTGTGCGAGGACCGCGCGCAGTTCGGTTGCGTCCTCGCGGCACTCGATACCGACGACGCCCTGCGCCGCGGCCGGCAGCATCTCATCGGGTGCGAATACCTGGCTAATGCGGTCGTCAAACTCGAGACGCTCGAGCCCGGCCGCCGCCAGGATGATCGCGTCGTAGTTGCCTGCATCCAGCTTGGCAAGGCGCGTGTTGACGTTGCCGCGTAACGGTTCAACCCTGAGGTCCGGTCGCATCAGGCGCAGCTGCGCCTGGCGGCGCAGGCTGGAACTGCCAATCAGGGCGCCCTCCGGCAGGTCATCGAGTTGCTCGCCATTGGGCGACACCAGCGCGTCCGCGTGATTGGTGCGTTCGAGCATGGCGGCAAGGCAGAAGCCCTCGGGCATTTCTGCCGGCACATCCTTCATCGAATGCACGGCGATGTCTGCATCGCCGCGCTGCATCGCGATTTCGAGTTCCTTTATGAACAGGCCCTTGCCGCCGATCTTCTGCAGGCTGCGGTCGAGAATCTCGTCGCCGCGCGTCGACATCGGTACGAGTTCGACGGCGTCGACTTCGGGCAGGTCGGCGAGCAGGCTCGCGACATGTTCGGCCTGCCAAAGGGCGAGGGCAGACTTGCGTGTTGCTATGCGGATTTTCATGATTCTCTGAGGCGTCTTTTTACTTCTGCGACGTGCCGGCGGCTGATTATCAGCTCTTTGTCCGCGACTTGCGAATCGTCCCGCAGAACGACGCGGCTCTTGCCCTCGGCATTCTTCTCAACGCGCTCGATGCGCGCGACGGCAATCAGCGCGCTGCGGTGGATGCGCACGAAGCGGTCGCCGAACTCGGCCTCCAGCGACTTCAGTGAATCATCGATGAGGTCGGTTCCGGCATCGTGGTCTACCGAAACATATTTCTGGTCCGCGCGGAAACGGGTGACCGTGTCGACCGGGATCAGTTTGAGCGCGCCGTGCGCGTGAGCGCAGACATGCTGGCGCTGCGCATCGAGGCTCTCGGCTGTTTCGCGAATGGTCCCCGCCGCAAGCCGCGAGGCCTGCTGGAGTGCGCCGACCAGGCGCGAGCGCCGTACGGGTTTGAGCACGTAGCCAATCGCACGCGCCTCGAATGCGTCGATTGCGTACTCGTCGTACGCGGTCGTGAATACGACAGCCGGCGGCGGATCCATGGCATTGAGATGGTGCGCGGTCTCGATGCCTTCCATGCCAGGCATGCGAATGTCGAGCAGGACGACCTCGGGCCTGTACCGTGCAGCGAGCTCGAGCGCTTCGTGGCCGTTGCCCGCCTCGGCAACAATGTCATAGTCGGGCTCGTCCGCGAGGATCTGGCTCAGGCGATCACGTGCAGGCTGTTCGTCATCGACGATCAGGACTTTCATGTCTCTTCCTCGTCGAACGGGAAGCGCAGCAGCACACTGTAGTGATTGTCAGCACTGTCGACATCGACGGTAGCCCGACTGCCGTATGCGAGCTCGAAGCGTTGGCGAATATTGGCGAGCGCCATCTTGTTGCCGTCCTTGTCGCGTGCCTTGCCCGGCGCGACCGGGTTGGATACGACAATTTCGAGATAGCGGCCATCGCGTTTGCCGGTGACAGTGACGTCGCCGCCGTCCGGTAGTAGTTCGATACCGTGATAAATCGCGTTTTCGATCAACGGCTGGATCGTCAGGCTCGGAATGCGTGCACGCATGGGCAGTTCGTCGATCTTCCAGCGCACGTTGAGGCGCTCGCCGAGGCGCAGCTTCTCGATGCGTTGGTAAATTGCGGCGACTTCGAGCTCTTCCTTGAGGCTGGTGCGATTGCGGTTGCTCGACAGGCTGGCGCGCAGCAGGTCGGAAAGGTCCTCGACCGCTTCCTCAGCCTGGCGCGGGTCGCTGCGCGTCAGCGAGGCGATCGTGTTCATGCTGTTGAACAGGAAGTGCGGCCGTATCAACGCCTGCAGGGCGCTGATACGGGCCTGCGCCTCGAGCACGATGCTGCGCCGCCATTCGCTCGAGACGTACAGGTAGCGCATTGCCAGTGCGATAAAGATCGAGCTGATCGCAAAGGTGCGCAGCAGGAATTCGGAATGCGTGTCGTCGATGATTGCGGCGCCGCCGAAGCGCGCCATCAACCACCACGACAGTTCCGCGACGACGAGACACATGAGCTCAAGGACAATGAAGGCGATGACGAATGCCCGCGTCTTGCCGGCGCGCTCGAGGAAGGCGCTCAGCTGACACAGGATCGCCGTGCCCAGAAACGCGAGCCACAGAACGAAAAAAGAGGTCTTGGAAAGAACCAGCAGAAACTGGTCGTCAGCCGACAGTGAAGACAGCGTCAGTACAATGGCGACCAACTCGGCGACAAGCAGCACAATGAACAGCGTGCCTGCCGCACAAAAATCGGGCAGGTAGACCTGTGATTCACTGGACTCGTTGGTTGTGGTCACGCGCGCGTTCCTTCAAACCCTGCGCGCCCATTGTAACGCCCGGGCAGGTTTATCGCTGCGACGGAGTTCCGCCTAGGAGCAAAACTCCGTGACCTGGTCTTCTGCGCGCTTGCGGGCTTCCTGGCGCTCGGTGTCGTCGAGATAGACGCGCTCGCCGTTCTCGTCGGTGCGATACAGGCGACGGGACTGCAGGTAACTCTCGAGACGTGCGCGGGCATTTTCGCAGGCCCGCTCACGCTGAGCTGCGGCTGCCTCGTTGTCGGCCGCTTCCTGGGCAGCTGCCGCGGCGACGGATTTCTGCTCTTCGCGCTGTGCCTGGCGCTCCTGGCGTGCCTGCACGCGACTGCGCACGGCACTACCGTCCGTGCGGTTATAGGTCATGCTGAGGCGCTCCTCGGTCGGGGCGCCGGTCGGACGGTCGCCGTAATGGACGGTACCTTCCTCATCCGTCCACTTGTAAATCTCGTCGGCAAGCGCGCCGGCCGACATCGTCAGGGCGGCGGTAGCAATCATTACAGTCAGGCGTCTGGCCTTCATCTTGGATCCTTCCTGGCAAACGTGCCTTGCATAACACTCTGAAGCGTAACGATATTAGACCACGAATATTGATTTTCGGATGTGATTGCTATCACAGCAATAATCGGACTTTTGCACGATCGGAAAAAAAGAAGGCGGGCCCGAGGGCCCGCCAAGTATTTGTTTCTAAGGGGAATTTCGCTGTTCTCATAATCGACCGCCGGACTTTCCATAATCAGGTCCGGCGGTCCAGGGGATCATTCCGCCGACGTGAATTCCGGGTAGGCCTCGAGGCCGCACTCGCCGAGATCGACGCCTTCGTATTCCTCTTCCTCAGATACCCGGATACCGATCACAGCCTTGAGCGCGTACCAGACGGCGAAGCTGACGCCGAAGGTCCAGGCGAAAATACTCGCGATGCCGACCAGCTGACCGACCAGCGAAGCGTCACCGTTGGTGAACAACACCGCGAGTACGCCCCATATACCGACGACGCCATGCACCGAGATCGCGCCGACCGGATCATCGATCCTGATCTTGTCGAACATCACGATCGAGGCGACGACGATCAGGCCGCCGACGGCGCCGATGGTCGTGGCGACGATAGGCGTCGGGGAGAGCGGGTCGGCCGTGATCGCAACGAGGCCCGCCAGGGCGCCGTTGAGCGCCATCGTAAGGTCAGCCTTCCCGAACCACAGCCGGGAAAGCAGCAAGGCGAACACCAGCCCACCGGCCGCGGCCATATTCGTATTCACGAAAACCAGTGCGACGGCGTTCGCCTCGCCGACATCGGAGACCTTGAGCTCGGAACCGCCGTTGAAGCCGAACCAGCCGAGCCACAGGATCAGGGTACCCAGCGCCGCGAGCGGCAGGTTGCAACCCGGGATGGCGTTGACCTGTCCGTTCGGGCCGTACTTGCCCTTGCGCGGGCCGAGTACCAGCACACCGGCGAGGGCTGCAGCAGCACCACACAGGTGTACCGTGCCCGAACCGGCGAAGTCGAAGTAACCGAAATTCTCGGTCAGGAAGCCGCCGCCCCAGTTCCAGAAACCCTGCACCGGGTAGATGACGCCGGTCAGAATTACGGCAAAGGCAAAGAATGACCAGAGCTTCATGCGCTCTGCAACTGCGCCCGAAACGATCGACATGGCGGTGGCCACAAACACGACCTGGAAGAAGAAGTCCGACAGGTTCGAGTAGTAGGTTTCGCCGCCGCTGGCGATGACGTCGGCCGCGGCATTGTCGTCCGAGCCAAGCAGGCCGGAGCCAAGCGTCGACAGGCTCTGCAATACGCCGCCGGCAAAGTCGCCCGGGTACATGATGGCGTAACCGCACAGCATGTACATGATGCAGGCGATCGAGTAGAGGCCGACGTTCTTGGTCAGAATTTCGGCCGTGTTCTTGGCGCGTACGAGGCCGGCTTCGAGCATCGTGAAGCCCGCCGCCATCCACATGACGAGGGCGCCCATCACGAGAAAGTAAAAAGTGTCCAGGGCGTAGGCCAGCTCGGTGACCTGCGCCGCTACCTGTGTCGTATCCACGATAGTTCCTCCGTGTCCTATACAGCTTCGGCGCCGGTCTCACCGGTGCGAATGCGAATGGCCTGCTCGAGCTCGGTGACAAAGATCTTGCCGTCGCCGATCTTGCCCGTGCGTGCCGTGTTGGCGATTGCCTCGATGACCTGTTCGGCAACACCGTCGTCGACGGCGAGCTCGATCTTGGCCTTGGGCAGGAAATCCACGACGTACTCGGCGCCGCGGTAAAGTTCTGTGTGACCGCGCTGGCGACCGAAACCTTTTACTTCGGTGACCGTGATGCCCTGGATGCCGATCTCGGCAACCGCCTCACGCACGTCGTCCAGCTTGAACGGCTTTATGATCGCCGTAATCATCTTCATTGCTTGACTCCCCTTGGGTGAAAAAAGGGGCGGCCGGAGCCGCCCGGTTGGTTTACTTGATGTCGAAGGCCTTGCCGATCGTGAAGATCAGCGACTCGTCACCGTCCGTGTCGCTAAACACGTTCAGGTCCTTGTCGTTAATGAGCAGCGCCACGCCCAGATCGATTTCCGCAACGGTCGTGCCGTAGCCGAGCTCGAAGTACTCGCCGGAGAAGTCCTGCGAGAAGCCGGCGTACTTGCCGTAGAAGCCGTTCTTCTCGAGCGTCAGCGCGTAGTAGGTGTAGTCAGACTTGCTCGGGCTGCACTGCGGTGGCAGTGAGGGCTGGCAGATCGCGTCGCTGGGCGGCGCATCGTATTCACCGATTGCGACGTCGACAGCGAGAATGCCGTAGCCGGCGCCCAGGTTGATTTCCTGGTAGGTGTCATCGAAGTCGCCCGTGTAGAAGTAGCCGGTGTAGCCGATGCTATAGCTGAAGTCGCCAGCTTCACCGGCATAGCCGAAGTAGCCGTCGACCTCGAGGCCGTCCTTGACGTCGGCTGCCCACGTGCCGACATAGAATCCGTTCTTCTCGAAGTCGATGCCGCCGCTCGCGGAGTTGGGCGCCTGGAAGATGCCACGGTAGAAATAGTCACTCGAGAATCCGAGGTTGGCGGACAACTCTGCTTGTGCAGTACCGGCAACCAGAAGAAGTGCCAGACCGGTTTTTGCGAATTTCATGGTTTTGCTCCTGATTTAAAAAATTCTGTATTGGGGTAACGTTGGCCGCGTTGCCCCTCTTAGAGCAGGGACCGTGCCAATTTTGAAAACCTCATGAAGTTCAGCGTGTTGCATTCGTTACGAATTCACCGCTGCACTGTGCTGGTGCGGGCTGCCGGGCGTTTGCCCCGTTTTGGGGCCGGCAAAACCGGCGCTTGGCACCGGTAAATGGCACTGGTCTTTCGCAGGCAGCTCAGGTATCACAGCGGCATGAACAATGAATCCATCGAAAACATCGCGAGCCGTCTCGCGGAAGCCGTGCCCGAGGGGCTGCGCTCGGTCCGTGACGACCTCGAGCAGAATTTCCGCTCGGTGCTGCGCGCTTCTTTGAACAAGCTCGATCTCGTCACGCGCGAGGAGTTCGAGGTCCAGGAGGCCGTGCTGGCCAGGACACGCGCCAAGCTCGAGGCACTCGAGGCGCAGGTGAAGGAAATGGAGTTACGCGACATGTAGGAGGCGGCTTGCCGGCGACCGTCGCCGGCAAGCCGCCTCCTACAAGGCCATGGAGGGCCGCATGGGTATTGCGATATTGCATTGCCGTGCCCAGTACGGCACGGAGGCGCCGCCCGTCACGATCGAGGTGTTCCTCTCGGGTGGGCTGCCCACCTTCAATCTCGTCGGCATGCCGGAAACGGCTGTGCGCGAAAGCAAGGACCGTGTCCGCGGCGCGCTGATGAACTCGGGTTTCGAGTGGCCCCAGTCGCGCATAACTGTGAGCCTGGGACCGGCCGAGATGCGCAAGACCGGCGGGCGCTTCGACCTCGCGGTAGCGGTCGGCATTCTCGCCGCCAACAGGGCAATTCCAGCCACATCGTTACGCAACGTCGAGATCTACGGCGAGCTGGCGCTCGACGGTTCGGTCCGGGCCGTGTCCGGGCTGCTGCCATCCGTAATCAAGGCGCGGGACGCCGGGAAGGATGTCATCCTGCCCTGCGACAATGTTGGCGAGGCCATGCTGGCACAGGGCAATGTGTTTCCCGCGACCAGCCTGCGGCATGTCGCCGATCACCTCGCCGGCCGAGCGCCGATCGAGCCCGCTGAACATGCGGCTAACGATTCGCATGCTCCCGTCTATCCGGAGCTACTTGACGTCAAGGGCCAGCAGTTTGCCAAGCGCGCACTCGAAGTAGCGGCAGCCGGGTTTCATAATCTCCTGTTCGTCGGTCCGCCCGGTACGGGCAAGAGCATGCTTGCGCGGCGTCTGCCCGGGATCCTGCCGCCGATGTCGGAGGGCGAGGCGCTCGACACCGCGTCAGTCTGTTCTGTTGCGGGATCGCCCGTTGCTGCGGGGGAATGGCGGAGTCGGCCGTTTCGCTCACCGCATCACACGGCGTCGGCCGCGGCCCTGGTCGGCGGCGGTCGCACACTTTCACCCGGCGAAATTTCGCGGGCGCACAACGGCGTGCTGTTTCTCGACGAGTTGCCCGAGTTTAATCGCAACGTGCTCGAGTCGCTGCGCGAGCCACTCGAAACCGGCACAGTGCGAATCGCGCGCGCCGGCATGCACGCCGATTTTCCCGCACGCTTCCAGTTGATTGCCGCGATGAACCCGTGTCCCTGCGGTTTCCTGGGAGACGAGAAAGCCGACTGTCGCTGCAGCAGCGACCGGGTCGTCACTTACCGCAACAAGGTCTCGGGGCCGTTGCTCGATCGCATTGACATGCATGTTGAGGTACCGCGGCCAAGTGCCGAGGTGTTGCGCAAGGGTGACGCGGATGGGGAGAGCAGTGCGGCTGTTGCCGCTCGTGTTGCTGCGGCGCGTGCGGTGCAGCTGGAACGGGCCGGGATACCGAATGCACAACTCGACGGCGACACGCTCAAGGACGTATGCGCACCGGATGACAAGTGTTGGGCCCTGCTCGAAAACGCGGCCGATCGCTTCAACCTGTCGGCGCGGGCTCACCAGAGAGTCCTGCGCGTGGCGCGCACGATCGCGGACCTCGCTGGCGACAAAAAAATAGCGCCGCCGCAGGTTGCGGAGGCGCTATCTTTGAGGTGTCTCGACCGGCGGCTGTAGGAGCCTGCCTTGCCGGCGACAGTCGCCGGCAAGCCGCCTCCTACATCAGCTTGATTCAGCGACCATGTAGTCGACGGCGTCACGAACTTCCTGGTCGGACAGGTCGGTACGACCGCCCTTTGGCAGCATTGGCGTAACAGCGTCGCCGTCAAAGCCATTGATCGCATGGTCATAGAGTGTGTCGATGCCCTGCGCAATGCGGTCCGTCCACTGGCCGACGTCGCCCGTGATCGGCGCGCCGCCAGCGCCGGTGCCATGGCAGGCGAGGCAAGCCGTGTTGTAAACCTGCGGTCCGGTCATGCCTGTGGCAACGGGCTCGGGCTCGGCGACCGTCTCGACGACGGGTGCCTGTGCTTGCTGCTCCTCGCCAGGCATGTAGACCTGGCCCACCGGGCGGATGCGATCGGCAATGGCTTCCTGGTACTCAGCGCCATCGCGTGTGTAGACACCCTGCGTCATGTCGGACATTTTCGCCGCCAGCACATAGATCAACAGTGCGAACAAGGCGAGCACGCCGATAACGAGGGAATACATGTCAAAAAACTTCTGGTCCCGACTCAACTTCCTGCTCCGGAAAAAACAAATCTGAAGGCCCGCGGCCCGTGGAGGCGGGCGATTATATAACAAGCGTTCGCCTTTGCACGCCGCACTTTTCAAGTAAATGCTAATTTATAGACATCTAATATAAATGAGCCTATCATAGACGGATCATGAACGCGTCAACCAGTAACGATAAACGGATCGACGATATGCAATTGCACGCCTCGGACGCGGCGGGGCTGATGAAGGCACTCGGCAACGAGAGTCGCCTGATGATCCTGTGCATCCTGGCGGAGGGTGAGCGCTCGGTCGGCGAGCTCAACGAGGTCGTGCCGCTGAGCCAGTCGGCGCTGTCGCAGCAGCTCGCGAGACTGCGCCAGCAGGGCCTCGTGGAGACCCGGCGCGAGTCGCAGACAATTTACTATTCGCTTTCGGACGGCCCGGCAGACAGGGTCATCACCCTGCTGCACGACATTTATTGCGGCCAGGCCGACTGCGCGAGCTGATTCCTACCAGCAGTTATCCCCGGCGCCGGTCTTGTCCTTGGTGCCCGCCTGCGTGATCGACAGGCTGCCGCAACTCGTGTCCCTCGAAAGCTGGCCGTGCAGCGGGGCTGCCGTTGCGGTCCAGGTCGTCGCGGTGACGTTGGCGAGCGTCACTGAGTAAACGGCGTCCAGGTCACCAGCAACTGTCGCCGCACCGGTGTCATCGATGACAAAGGGATTGGCAGTGAACCCGAGGTTGGTCAGATCTGCAGCAAAACGTTTGTTGTCCATGAAGAATTGCTGTTGCCGATCCGCAACCTGCAGCAGGATGTTCTGGCCAACTGCTCGCTTGGTACGGGTCACGTAACGGTCGTAGGACGGAAACGCAATCGCGAACACGATCGAGATTATCGCGACGACGACCATGAGTTCGATCAGAGTCATACCGCGCTGTCTATTTCTCTTCTTGTACATAGTCTTTACAGGTCCTCATCTTCGGCCAGGTACCAGAAGGTGCGCCAGCGCGTGGTTGCGTCCAGGTTATCGATCTGCAGGTCCGGTCGCAGGATCTTGTTTGGCGGTACCGAAACGACTTCGGCCGGAATGCCAAGTGATTGCAACTCGACGCTGCGGTCAGCTCGTGATGTTGGCTGATCGGGATTGCTGGCGTCATCGTCACTCGTGTCGTAGTTGATGACGGCCTTCGCGTCCTGCAACGCGACGGCGTACAGTCGCCCGCCACCTTCACTCGGCGCGCAGGCGCTGGCGCCCGTGCTGGCCTGTGGCAGGTAAGTCGTGAAGAACACCTTGCCCGTGATCGTCAGCGGTGTAGCCAGTACCTTTTCGCCGGGCTCGGTGAGCATCAAGCGCCAGCCTTTTGACAGGTCGACCGTGCATGGCGAACTCGACTGCAGGCAATTGCTGGTCACGTCACCGAGGTCCAGCAGCTGGATGTTGTCATCCATGCCACTACCTGGCGCGGTGTGGCGGTCCTTGATCATGAACGTAAAGTTGGTCGTCATACCGCCCATGTCGAGCGGGTTCGGGCGTGTGCCGGACCCGATGACGACGGCGTCGAACATGCCGTTGCCATCCTTGCTCGGTACGAGGTCGGGGCGATGGAAGAAGCGGCGATCGGAAACGATACCCATGGCGCCGGACGTATGACGTCCAAGCGACGCGAGCAGCGACAGCTTCCATTTCGAGGTGTCCGGACCATGAATGTCGGCACGCCAGACGTTGCCGCCCGTATCGCCGACGACGATACGGTCGGTGAAGCCGTCGCCGTCAGTGTCGCCAACGGCAAGCGTTGACGGAATGCTGTCAGTCAGGCGTGGGTGCTCGAACACACGTGGCCCACCACTGCCGCCGCCGCGCACCGCTTTCCATATCAGCTGGCCGGTTATCGCGTCGGCGACGAAAATGGCGTTGCCTTCCCTGTCGTCGCTACCCACGACACCGCGCTGGTCCTTGTTCAAATCGTAACCGCCGGCAAACATCACGACCGGCTGGGGACCGTTGGGCGAATTCACGAGCCCGACGCGAGGATTGGAGAACGTGTAGCCCAGTTCTGCAAAATCACCGCCCTTGTCGATCGTCCACATCAGGTTTGGCGCTTCCGGATCCGTGATATCGAACGCGTAGTAGGCTTTGCCGCCGCGACGCATGCCGACGTACAGCAAGACCCGATCGCCATCGCTCTTGATGATCGAGCCATCCTGGTTGCGGTCCCAGATGAATGCGACGGGTGCGCCGTCGATCGTGTACGGATGCTTCATGCCTGTGCCATTGGCGCGCAGGATCTTCTGCGCCCCCATCGCGCGGCGCGGCATGAATGCCCAGACCTCTTCGCCGCTCTGGGCGCCGCCGCTGGTGGTGTTGCGAATCATGCGCAGCATGCCGTCGTTGGATGCGACCGCGATGTAGATCGCCGGGTTTCCGGGGTTCGAGTAGCCGCCAATGGCGCCGTAGTTGATGGGTAGCGGGCGTGAGTGCAGCGCGTCGCCGAAGATCCAGTCGCGGGCTTCGTTGGTGTCGCGGTCGCCATCGAGGTCGTCGACATCGAGGCCGCGCGAAAACGCGATGAGTTCGGCTGCTTCGGTCACCGTCGCGACGTCGAAGTCCAACTGCAGCGCGGTGGCTGTAATCAGGTCCCTATTCAATGGCGCCAAAGCTGATGGCGTTCGATCAAAGTAGATCGTCCGGCCACCGAGGCCGTTCGCTTCCTGCGGACTGCCCTTGAGGAAGCCCGGAATCCGCTGGCCGGCGCCGCCGCGGGCGACGACACGTCCGTCGCGGCCCGCCACTTCGCCGGCGTCTGTATCAGGTGGCGGCAGCTGGTCGGGAACAGTCCAATCGGTCAGGGCGTCAAATCGTATGCGGCCGTCTGCGGCAACAGCGGGTGTGCCCAATGAGTCGACGAGCACGCCATCGGCCGATGCGTCGTTGGCGCCAGCAAGACGCAGCTTCTTGACGTTGCCGACCCACGACGGGCGCGCCTGTCCGTCAACCTGGAACAGCGCGATGTAGACATTGTCCGTGATCTCCGCGCGGTTGAAGACGTTAACCGGCACCGAGGCCGCGACGAATGTTGTGCTGACACTGAGAATCTGGCGGAAGATCTCCTGCAGCTGCGCGACCAGCTCGTCCGGATTATCGGTTAGCGGGAGCGGCACGCCGGTACCGCCGGCACGTGCGTAGCCCTTCGTCGTCGTGTTGATCTTGGTGTCATCGACGATGAAGTAGGAGATGACGTTTTGTTTGTCTTCGAGATCCGGAACGGAACCGTAGTTGCCATTGGCGAGGTCGGCATCATGGAGATACTGGATGACGTCGGGGAATTCGCGCTGCGGCGAGCCGAAGCCGCCTGACGCCACTGAGTTTTCGATCGCCGCATCCGAATCGTCTTCCTGGTTCGACACCTGGAACATGACGTTGACCGTGTAGATCTTCGAACATGCTCCGGCGGGATCGATCGGGCTCAGGTAATCCGGCTTGGTCCTGGGGCCGGTCTCGATGCTCGTGTCCCATGAAATCGCAGGATGGTCGACGTCGAGGTTGTAGGTGTTGGAGGTCGCGTAGTCGGTGTACCCGTTATGTGCGTTGTACACGCCCTGGCCGGTCAGGTAACGGAAGAACTCAAAAAACAGCTCCTTGCCCTGATAAGAGTGACTCTGGTTACCCTGGGGTGTTGGCATGGACGCCAGGATCTTGTGGAAGCGCGCCTTGGCGCCATTCGAGTCCGCCTTGTCGAAGGCCTGGAAGCCCATGGTGATGTAGCCACCATTACTGCAATTGGTGCGGCCGAAACCCTCACAGCTATTGATGTTGTCGTGGTTCAGCATCAGGCCGACACGCACACCCTCGAGCGGATCGAAGACCTTTTTCAGTGCGCCGCGTAACACGTCGAAAAATGTGTACGGCCCGGTCGACGCCATGTAGCCTTCTTTAATAAGCGTGTCGCATTCGTTGCCGTTACATGCCGTCGCAGCGAGGTTCGGGCGGTAGTCGAGCGAGAACATCACCATCGGCTCGCTGCCCGCAGGCAGGCCCGCGCCCGGATTCATATAAACATCCGTATCGTCAGCGCGTGCGGAACCGACCGTGAGGATCAGCGTCGCCAATGCGGTAGTCAGGGATGCTTTGAAAATTCTGGTATCCATAAGCTGGAGTCTCTGCAATTCGATTTACTGTTTTGGTACAAGCACGAGGACACCCTCGGTGATCTGCTCGTGGCCGAGTCCTTCATCGATCCGGTCGTAGGTCGTTACGACGCGGAACGACGCGCTCGTGAATTTATCGATGCTGGTTTCAACGACGCGCGGCGGCGGACGGAAAATCGTGCCGATGCGTTCGACGCGTGCGCTGATGTGCTGGTTCGCGACAGCGCTGGCAAGTACCGGGTCTTTCACGGGCAGGTCGTTGCGATTGCAGCCTGTCTCGGTGGCCGTGCAGGCTGTGTATCCCGAGATACCGACCACTGGCGTCGACGCGGGGCTTGCGACAATGGCGTCGGCAAGCGCCTGCGCGGCCTGTTCCGCCGTCACGCGGGATTCCTCGTTCAGTGCGATGAACAACCCGATGTTGCTCGAGCGCATCGACGAGATCGTGTACAGCGTGATCGCGACAAGAAACATCAGCGCGATGACGAGAATCGCGCCCTGCTGGCGCTTGCGAAGTGTGGGCTGTTTCATCCTAGAACCCCATCATGTTCATGGTGCGAATGTTCTGGATCGACACGCTGGTCGAGAACACGCGGCGGTGAAAGCTGTCGTTCGGTACAAAGTCGGGCGAGTTACTGACCGAGTAGGTCTTGGTATTGGTGTAGCGACTGTCGATTTCCGTGGTACGTGCGACCAGGAAAATGCGTGCCGCGACAACGTCCTGAAGCTGCGTCAGGGTTGGGTTGCTCAGGTACACATTTGGCTGACCGTTCTCAGTGGTGTCGATGCCGTATTCGATCTGCAGGTTTTCAATACCCGTCGCAATGCACTCGGTTCGCATGCTGGGCCCTGCGCCACGCAGCACCTTGCGGCACAGCGTCGGGATGTTGTCGCCTGGTGTGTTGGCGAACTGGCGGATGTAGTAGATGCTCGGCCGAAATTCCCAGTCGGCTCTTGGCGGCGCTACCGCGACCGGTGGAGCAGTCGGTGCGATGCCACTGAACAACACGCCAACGGTGCCGTTGGTACGCAGGTAGGCGCGGTTGCCCGACAGGGCGGTCGCTTCCGCGCCCGCAACGCGCTTGATTGCTATGACATCGGTACCGTCCTGCAATTCGCCCCCGGCAAAGCACGAGTAGGCGGCGCTTGCAGATGCATTGGTCGCGTTATCGACCGCGGTGATCGACAGGCTGTTGCCCGTGCCGGGTTCGGTTGCGCGATACATCCAGTTGGCCTGGCCGGCGGGACCGCAGTCTGTACCGATCGTGAGTCCGCCATCGTACGAGACCGAGCTCGGAATATGGAGGTCAGCATAGTGACCGGCCATGCTCAGGTCGAAAGCGATTTCACGCAATGCGTGACGCGCGTCGTCCTGCATGCGGCCGAGATTTTCGTCCTGGTTGAAGCTGTAGCTGTTGTTGACGAACACCGCGATGATCGCACCGGCAAGTGCCATCGACAGCAGCATCGCGATCATCAATTCGATGACCGAAAATCCAGACTGGCGTTTCTTGTAGCTTGCGTTCATATCGGATGCGCTCAGATCGACGGGTCGATGTAAGTGGGGACCTGGAGAATGCGGCGGAACTCGTTGCCGTTACCGTAGTTGCCGCCGGCCGAACCGCAGGCGCTGGCATTGGCATTGTTCATCGACGCCGTGCCACGCCAGGCGACGGTCACGCTGTAGATACCGGCGCCGCCTGCCGCAGGGCCGCCGATGCACAGTGTTGGCATCACGAGGCCTCCGGCGCCGGCATTGCCGCTCATTTCCTGGTTGCCGTCGAGAACCTGTTCCCAGAACCACAGGTCGTGCGCCGCTTTTTGCGCCGCACTGCAGATGGATCCGCCCGAGCAGTTCGGCGCAGGTTCACCGCCGCGGCTGCCGTTACCCAGTTCGCCGGCACCGACGTAGGTGTTAATAGCGTCACCATTGACGCGCATGTCCTCGAGCAGCCCGTACGCGATCTGCGAGGCCATGGTGCGTTGCAGCGCCTCGAAGTTCGCCTGCTTGGACATGGTTTGCAGGCCGGCGATGGCGAGCAGGCCGACGCTGAATACGACCAGCGCTACCAACATCTCGATCAGGGAAAAGCCGCGTTGTGCAGTGGGAAACATCGTTGCGGCCCTCAGAAGCATGACGGCGTGCTGCCGTCAGCGAGTGTCTTGCTTTGTCGCGGACGCCCGGACAGGTCGATGAGCATGACCTTGGCGTAATCAGCACCGCGGTCGTCACATACCGTGAAGGCGCCCGAGCTGCCATTCAGCGACGCGTTCACGACGCGGCCGTTGGGGCGGTAGGTCAGGAACGTACCAAACTCCGCCGATACGACGTCCATACCCTGGAGTTCGCCGAAAGTGGCGACAATGGTCTCGCCGTTATCCACAACGCGATCGCTGTCTGTATCCGCGAAGACGATCCAGCCGTTGTTCCAGCCAACCGCCTCGCAGTTGGTCCTATTTGAGCTCGGGCAAATCGTTACTCGCGTATTCGTCGTGATCGCGGTGCTGCGTGCCTGGTGAATCGAAGAAACGAAGTCGTTAACCGCTGCCGTCTGTCGTGCGTTCGATACGAAGATATCGAGCGCAGGAACGGCCATGGAAAGCAGCAGGCCCGTAAGGCCAACCGCGATCATGAGCTCGATGAGCGTAAACCCGTTCTGTCGCCGCATTACATAATCCCTGTCTTGCCTTGCCGTCGTTGGGTGTTTCTCGGGTGTCACCCGTTACCGACAGCGATGACGGAATCGTATTGGTTATGCGGTTTCCCGGATGAGACGCAGGTCAGGTTTGGGTGATTTCGGGGCGATCCGACAGTCAATAATGTGAACTGTGCACGGAGTTATGTCTGCATCCGCCGGAATTCGTCAAACGCGCGTATTTGGGACGTGTGGACCGGATTTGTGACGCCAGTCGCGGGAATGGATGTGAATTGGACCCATACTAGGGCCCGCAAAGGAGCGTGCTATGAAGCAAATTTTCGCCATCGCGGTTCTCGTATTCGCGTGTTCAGTGGCCGAGGCGGATGTCTGGAAATGGGTTGATGCCGAAGGCAAGACGCATTTTGTGGACACCGACACGCCGATTTACACGTGGGTCGACGAGACCGGTCGTGCCTATTACAGCGATAAGCCGGACCACGAGGACGCCGTTTCGGTCGAGCTGGTCTGGGTGTCCGGTGGGACGCTCGAGGACGTGCAGGGCAAGGCCGGCGAATCCGGCTCGGGCTACGCATTCCCTGGCGAAACGCCGGAAGAGCGCGCCGAGCGCGAGAAAGCCGAAGAGTACTACTGCAAGCGCGCTACCGAGATCTACGAGTCATACAAGAATGCGCCGCGGCTCTACAAGACGAACGACGCAGGCGAGCGCGAGTACCTGAGCAAGGAAGATGCCGCGAAGACGCTTGCCGAGACCCGCGCACAGAAAGAAGAGCTCTGCCGCTAGGCAGCGAACCACGAGGCGATACCAATGTACCTACCGAATTCACTGTACGAGCGAGCGCCACACTACTGGCTGTTCATCGGCCTGCTACTTGTGGTTCTCGGCGTCTACCTGGGCGTGCAGATGCACGAGAAGTTCTTTGTCGTCGGCATCGGCCTGGGCCTCGCCTCCTGCCTGTGGGGCTTGCGCGTCTTTCTGCGCCGTAGCCGCAAGGCCGGCGAAGCCAACGTCGCAGCCCCGAGTTCCAGCGCTGACTGATACGCTCGACTGAGCTCTCCCGCCCGGCGCCGCCGGATTTCGCGTTCTCGCCAGCGCGTACGCCTTGTATACTCGGCACTGCAACGTAGCCGAGGGTGTGGTGAGCCAACTATTCGAAGAACTAAAGCGCCGCAACGTGTTCCGCGTTGCCGTCGCCTATATCGTGGCCAGCTGGCTGGTTCTGCAGGTTGCGGACATCGTGCTGCAGGGCATCGAAGCGCCGGCCTGGGTTATGAAAGTCTTCATGCTCGTGATGGCGCTCGGCTTCCCGTTCGCGCTGTTGTTCTCGTGGGCTTACGAACTGACGCCCGAAGGCATCAAGAAAGAGAAGGATGTCGACCGCACGCATTCGATCACGCCTGAGACCGGTCGCAAACTCAACCTGATCACAATCGGCATGCTCGTTGTGGTCCTTGCCGTGCTCGTGATCGAGCGCACGCTGGTACCTCCCGTCGCAGAGCAAACCGTGCCGGTTGCTGCCGGCGCTACAAGTTACAACTCGATCGCTGTGCTCGCGTTCGAAGACCTGTCACCCGATGGTGACCAGGAATACTTTGCGGACGGCCTGTCCGAAGAGTTACTCAATGTGCTGGCCAAGGTGCGTGACCTGAAAGTTGCCGGCCGCACCTCATCGTTTGCATTCAAGGGCACGAATCGGGATCTGCGAGAAATCGGCGAGTTACTCAATGTTGCACATATCCTGGAGGGGTCGGTTCGCAAAGCTGGTAACCGCATCCGGGTGACCGCCCAGCTGATCGAGGCCGACACCGGTTTTCATTTGTTCTCGGAAACCTACGATCGCGATCTCGAGGACATCTTCGCCGTCCAGGATGAGATTGCCGCAAAGATCAGCGAAGCGTTGCTGATTGAGATTATCGGAACCGAGGCGCTCGTTACTCAGAAGACGGATACCGAGGCCTACGAACTCTACCTGATGGCTCGGCAGAGAACGCATACGCGCGATATCGTCAATTTGCGCGAGGCCAATTCGATGCTCGATCGTGCGCTCGCGATCGATCCGGAGTTCGCGCCGGCACATGCCGAAAAGGCCATCGTCATGCACCTGATGTCGGATTCGCTCGGCGCGTATGGCGACGTGCCGTTTGCCGAGACGTTGCCAATCTCGCAACACCATATCGAACGGGCGCTGGCCATCGATGAAAACCTCGCCGAGGCGCATGCGGTCAACGGCCTGATCCTCGATAACCTGAATCGCCTTGAGGAGGCGATAGTCTCGCTCGAGCGAGCGCGGGAGCTCAATCCGACCAACAGCGATGCGGCCAACTGGCTGTCGACGTCCTATTCATCAGTCAATCGCCGCGCCGACTCGCGGCGGGTGCTCGAGGAAATCGTGAAGCGCGATCCAACCTACGGGCCGGCGTTCGGCAACCTGACGGGCTCGTACCTGCGCACCAGCGATTTTGATAAATCAGACGCGTTGCTGGGACGCGTCGAAGCGATTGTTGGCGACAACGATGACGTCAAGATGGTGCGCGGCATGAGCGCCGTGATGAAGGGCGAGTCAGCGGCTGCCGCTCGCTACCTGCAGGCGTCGCTCGAAATCAATCCGAACTCGACTGTGAACAAGATGTGGCTGGGATTCGCGCTGCTCGGACTCGCCGATTACGAGACGCTTGCCGAGGCCGGCCTCGCGGAGCATCGGATTATTGCGTACGCGATGCAGGATTACATGGAACGTGTTTTCGAGGAGGTCGAGCGCTTCGACTACTCGATTGCCTATGGTCCGCGCGCGACCGCGGACATTGGCGTCGCATTGGGCAGTACGGGTAATGCCGATGTCTATGTGAATTTCATCGAAGAGCGCTTCGGATCAGTGCAGGGATTGCTCGATACGTATCCGATAACGCAAGCATGGGGCACCGAATATGCGAGTATCGCCGCGGCCGTCTACCGGGAGGTGGGCGACGAGGATGCCGTCATGCTCCTCAACAACGCAGCTGCGGACTTCATCGATACCTGGGGTGATGACATTGACCGCAACTGGGTCTATACCATTGGGAAAGCCCGGCATGCAGCAGTGACAGGCGACACCGAGCAGGCTTTGGTACTGCTCGAGAAGTCGATTCGCGATGGATATCGCTGGCTGCTCGAATTCGACCTGCCTATCTACAGGGCACTGCGCGATGACGGGCGCTTCACAAAGCTCCGCTCGGACCTGCTGCAGATTGTCGACGCCGAGCGCGCCAAGGCGGGACTACCACCTTACCGTCCGTTGGTGCGAGAGCAGGAACGTCCCTCCTACGTGAACTAGATCGCGGAGTCCTTCGACGAGCCCGTCAACTTACCGCCGTTCATGTCATAGATGGCGCAAACGACCTCGCGATCGTTCTGCATCTTCCAGCTTTGGCCGCTCGGGTAAAGGGCGGTGATGTCGAGTGTTGAGACGTCGTAGGTCGTGCCGACGAAACCCTCGAAGCGTGCGAGGCATTGCTCGAATGCCGCATCGGCCATCTGCTCGTCTCCCGGGAATGACCCGAACGTAACGTCAAAGACGGCATAGACCTCGTTGTCGTGCGGTTCCGAGCATGGCACACCCGGCAGGCTGGATACTTCGCCAGACTCGTCCGTGCCGAGCGAGTCCGTGTTATTGAAGCAGTCGCCGAGGCGGATCGTAAACGCGTCGACATTGCCCTGTTCGATGATGGCGCCCGACGCATCTCTGTCGGCCTGCATCGAGACGTTGTAGCCAACTACGCCAAGACCAATAACAGCGTACACAAGTAGATTTTTCATAATGCCTCCCTGGCAAAACAGGCCATCCATGCCCGAACCAACCAGTCTGCGCTATCCGCAGTTTGCCTCAAGGACCTGTGTCTCGCTTTCGGGATCGCCCCGCAACCGGCCGCTGGATCAGGCAAGCAAAAGAATCGTGAAAATGCACGAAAAAATATGATTCGTTGCATTTACAACGCACAAAGTATTGCGCTAATCTAGCCGCATGGCGCATCCCGGAAGCAAACTTCAGCCTGATTCCTCGGCCGTTCTCGGCAGGGCAGTGTTGCGCGCATCAGAGCGCATGGGCCTGTCGCGCACCGACCTCGGCAAGATCCTTGGCCGCGACCGTTCCAGCATCTCGCGTTCGGGTGTCGACCCGGACAGCAAGGCGGGTGAGCTCGCCAAACTCCTGATTCGTTGTTACCGGTCGCTGGCCGTACTGGTCGATGACAATGCTGAGCAGATGCGAGAGTGGCTGGCGACCCCGAATCGTCACACGGGCGGCGTTCCGGCCCAGCAGCTACTTGGCGTTGCCGGATTGGTCACCGTTTGCGAATACCTGGACGCCATTCGTGGCAAGGTATGATGAGTCGTTCTGGCGTCGCGTAGTCGCCCACGCGCAGCCGGGCAACCTCATGGGCACGCTGCGCCGACTGGTGGAAAACCAGGAGCAGAAAGTCACGCTCCGTCTTACGGACAACCTCGCCGAGCACGATGTGCTCGAAAGTCTTCTCGAGGAGTCGAAGCCGGACGGAATTCAACACACCGGGCTGGGGCGCTTCGATTACCTGTTGCGTACGCCGTGGAGATACCCGCCACTGAAATGGGGCTCCCGGTTCGGGCGTCGGTTCGAACCGAGCCTGTTTTATGGCGCCCTCGATCGTCACGCGCTGTTCGCGGAGGCAGCGTACTACCGGTTGGTGTTTCTGGAAGGGATGAAGAAGCCATTCAGTGATCGCGTGATCAGCCAGTTCACGGTTTTCGAAGCGGTGTACCGAACGCAGCAGGGACTGGACCTGTCGCAGCGACCGTTCCGCAAATACGAGAAAGTGCTGCGCCACCGCAGCGACTACGGGCCCTGCCAGGCGCTGGGTAGTGTTTTGCGGGAGCGGGACATTGAGGCAGTTGTCTATCTGTCAGCCAGAACTGCAGACGACAGGTTCAACGTAGGTCTGTTCTCGCCCAAGGCGCTGCGTTCACGCAAGCACCGCAGTCCACGTCACGGCATCTGCGAGACGCGCACATCCGGGGTGAGTTTTCGTCTGGACGACGAAGTAGTCACCTTGCCGCGCGAACAGTTCCTCGTGAATGGCAAGCTGCCGGTACCCGCATAGACTGTTCTGAACAAAACCCGTCCCCAATCATTCAGCACTGACCAGGATCGGCGCGTATTGCTCTGCCAGGAATGCGGTGAATGCAGCGGCGCCCTGGTAGCGATTCAAGTGCGTCGTGTCGCTGAACATGTAGTTCGGGACCGCTTCAAGCACCTGGTAATCGCGGACGGGTACCCCCGTTGCGGCCTCGATCTCTGCAATCACCTCAGCTTGGCGGCGCAGCGCTGCGGCCGGATTCTTGATCCAGTCAGTGTTCTTCGGGAGCATGATGATCTCGACGTGGTCCGAGATCGCCTTGAGATTCTCGACCATCTGGATGAATCGAGCGACGAGTTCCGGGTCGAAATGCAGTTCCTCAATATCGGCCGACTGAATGCGGTCGAGTCGGTCGACCGCCATCCGGTAGTCGGATCGAATCAGCTCGTAATAGACGTCAACGGCCGCCAGGGTTTCCGCGGAACGCTCTTCCTCGAGCGTGCCGCCACCTTGCCACGGGTAGTACCAGTCTGAGCCGTCAAAGTCGGGGTACTCCGCTTCGAAGTTGTCATTGATAACGCCGATCGCTTCGCTGAGGCGCTCTTCGTCTTCCTCGTTCTGCTCGTACTCGACGCCTTGATCTGAGCGCTGACTTCGGAAAGGTTCACCCCAGAAGAACGTTGTAATCATTTCAGCAGAGATGCCATCACGCAGGTAGCGAATCAGTTGCATGCGCAAACCGGACTCGGGATCTTCGAGCGTCTTGTCGATGAGCTCAGAAGGACTCGCCATCAATGCAAGGTACGACTCCTCCTGCGCCCGCTGCAGGTTGCGACGCGACACGGTTGTCTGAAACGGATTGAACTCAATCAGGACCAGCTTCAGTCGACGGTCATGTGCGCGAAAGTCATCGCGAATGCGGCGCGTGACAAAATCCTGGAACAACGGATTCAGGCCACCAAAACCGAAGTTGAACGATTTGACGTTGCCGCCTGTCGCCGCGATATCCCGATCGAACTCCCGTGGGGAAAAGCCTGCCTGCACCATCGACGAGCCGAAGACCATCACGAGATCCTCCTGTTCTGAGGCGATCTGCGGTATCGCCTCGCGCGCCTCGAGCACCCGTCCAAGCAGGCTCTGTGAACCTGCGCCCATCGTCGCAACAAAAATCTGCACGGCGGCAACTGCCACACCCATGCCAACAAGCACGGTGACGAAAATACGAGCGAAGATCTTGCGTTGACTCGGCATATCAGAACTGGAAGTAGATGAACTCACTGCTCGGTTCTCCGGTCATGAAGCAAAGTGCCTGGAAAAGAACAAGAACGGGCCAGAAGATCCATTTCTTGCGTTCGAACGCATCGCCTTTGCGGATGACAAACCAATCCTGCAGGTGCATCCAGATCAAAGCGACAACGGTCATGATGAAGACGCGTCCTGCGATAGCGCTTTGCTCAGGGAGGGCACCGAATGTGTGCATGTTGACGATGATGTCCCATGCAGAGTCGATTGAATGCGCCCGGAACAATACCCAGCCGATCAGGACAAGGTAGAACGTGACCGCCCATTTGAGGATCGTCAGCCATCTCGACTGCGAGCCGACAAATCCGGCAAATGCCTTCAGGTTACCCAGGAAATGCGTCGCGGTAATGATGATGCCGTGGAAGAAACCCCAGGCAACGAAGGTCCATGCCGCCCCGTGCCAGAGCCCGCCGAGCAACATCGTGATCATGACATTGCGGTAGCGCTGGTGCTTGCCGCCCATTGAGATGTACAGGTAGTCGCGCAGCCAGGTCGATAACGAAATGTGCCAGCGGCGCCAGAAGTCGACGGGCGAGATCGCGAAATACGGCAAGTTGAAGTTCGGCGGGATCTTGAAGCCGATGATTAGCGCGATGCCGATGGCCATGTCGGTGTAGCCCGCGAAGTCACCGTAGATCTGGCCGGCAAATGCCAATGTGCCGGTCCAGGCCTCGAGCAGGCTGACCGGGCCGTCGGCCTCGAACAGCACGGCGGCAGGTATTGCAAGCAGGTCGGCAATGGTTTTCTTAACGAGTCCCGACGTGACGAGCAGCATGCCGTGTCGTGCGCCGTCCCACGTGGGGATCGGCAGCGAATGAAACTGCGGCAGGATCTGGCGGGCGCGCAGGATCGGGCCGGCGACGAGCTGCGGGAAGAAAGCGAGCGCTGTAGTGAAGTGCACGAGGCCTTTACGGGGCTCCATGTCGCCGCGGTACACGTCGATCGTGTAGGAGAGACTCTGGAACGTGTAGAACGAGATGCCGACTGGCAGCACCCAGGACAGAGTGGGCAGCGAAGCATGAACACCAAACAGCGTCAGGAAGTCGGCGACCGATTCGAGCGCAAAGTCCGCGTATTTGAACAGGCCCAGGATGCCGAGGTTCATGACGATGGAGGCGGTAAGCAGCAACTTCTTGCGCTGCCGGGTTGCGGCCGCGGCGATTGCGAGCGCGAGGTAGTAGTCGATGATCGAGCTGCCAACCAGCAGCGGTATGAACTTGTAGTTCCAGGCCCCGTAGAAGACGAGGCTTGCCACCAGGATGAAGTACACTCGTGGCGTCTTCTGCACGAGTATCAACCCGTAAATCAGCAGGAAGACGACAAAAAACACGAAGAAAATCGGTGTGTTGAATAACATGAGCGCACTTATTGTTGTGATTCTGGGCGTGTAGCCACGCGATCCAATCTACACGCGTTTCATGTTGGATGTCGGCAAGCGGCAAAAGGTTTGTGTGTAGAATGCCGAACCTCGCCATGAATTGGAGCGGAGTCCATTGATCAGGAAAGCACTCAAGTGGTTCGGCATTCTCGTCCTGGTCCTTCTCGTCGGCGGAGGCTCGTTCATTGCACACGAGTGGTATGCCGATAAGCCGTTCAGCTATCGGGCCTACCTCGATCGGATGCCACTGAAGATTGCGCTCAAGGATCCCGAAACGCTGACGTCACTGGGCTTTCTCGAGTCAATGGGCATCAATGGCCACAACGCCCATCTCGATGACGTACACCCCGCGAGGACGGATGAGTTCTTTGCCGACCTCCGGTCGTTTGGTGAAGGACTGCAGCAGTACGATGACGCGGACCTCGACGATGGAGAGCGCCTCTCGAAGGAAATCGGCTTGTACCTCGCGAACATGCTTGCGGACGCAGAGCCGTTTCGTTATCACACGTACCCCGTGAACCAGTTGAATGGTATCCAGAGTGCGTTTCCTTCGTTCATGGATTCGATGCACCAGGTGCACTCGGCAGAAGACGCCGAGCATTACATCTCGCGCCTTGGGGAACTGCCCCGCAAACACGAGCAGTACATGCTTGGCCTGAAAATTCGGGAGCGCAACGGCATTATTCCGCCGCGCTTCGTCATTGATCGGGTGCTTGCGGAAATGAACAATTTTGTCGAGACACCGGCCGCCGAAAATATCCTGTACACATCGTTAGCCAAGAAGCTCGAGGAAGCCGAATCGATTGATGCGGCGACCGTTGAGAAGTTGCTGGCGGAAGCAGAGTCCGCGATCGAGCAAAGCGTCTATCCGGCCTACTCGGGATTCATTAACTACTTCGGTGAGTTGCATGCGAGCGCCGGTGAGCACCACGGTTATTGGCACCTGCCAAACGGTGATGCCGCCTATGAAATCGCATTAAGGCTCTTTACAACGACGAGTTATACGGCCGAAGAAATTCACGCAATCGGTCTCGCCGAAGTGGATCGCATCCAGGGCGAAATGCTTGCGCTTATGGAAGCGGAGGGTGTTGATATATCGGGTGGGTACACGGAAGCGATGGACGCTTATTCGTCTCGCCCCGAGTTCTATTACGAAGACAGTGATGCCGGTCGAGAGCAGATTCTGGAAGACTATCGAGTCATGATCGATGAAATCGACGCCGGACTGGATGCAGTTTTCAATGTTCGCCCCCAAGCTGAACTTGAAGTGACCCGGGTCCCCGAATTCAGAGAGAAGACTGCGCCCGGTGCCTACTACCAGCAACCATCATTGGACGGCAGCCGTCCCGGCCGCTTCTTCGCCAATCTGTATGACATTAAGGCGACCCCGAAATTCGGAATGCGGACGCTCGCAGTTCATGAAGGCATTCCCGGGCATCACTTCCAGGTAGCCATCGCCCTGGAGCTTGAAGGCTTGCCAATCTTCCGACGCTTTTCGCTGTTTACTGCCTATGTAGAGGGTTGGGCGCTCTATTCGGAGCAGCTGGCATCGGAGTACGGGTTGATCGCCACCAATGCTGACAACATTGGGCGTCTTACTGCAGAGCTGTTCAGGGCCGTCCGCCTGGTCGTCGATACAGGTATCCACAAGAAGCGCTGGACGCGGGAAGAAGCGATCGAGTACATGATTGCCAACACCGGCATGGCCGAGAGTGATGTTACGTCCGAAATCGAGCGCTACATCGTGATGCCCGGGCAGGCCACAGCCTACAAAGTCGGGATGCTGAAGATTCTGGATCTCCGGCAACGCGCGCGTGATCAGCTCGGGGACCGCTTCGATATTCGCGACTTCCACGACGCCATTCTCAAGAACGGCGCCGTGCCGCTCGATATCCTTGATCGGTTGGTTGATGACTACATAACAGAGGCGCAATCCTCGTAGTCTCTGGTATTATCCGCGACCCAACGTAGCGCCCGTAGCTCAGCTGGATAGAGTACTGCCCTCCGAAGGCAGGGGTCACAGGTTCGAATCCTGTCGGGCGCGCCAATCTTTTCAACGGGTTACGTGGTATCGGAGCAATCGCAGAAGTGCGTTGTGACCACCACGTGACCACGTTGTGACCACTTTCTTCAGCGGCTTAGTTTCTTAAGCGTCTCGACGACCCGTGGCATATCTGACTTCGGTGACTGAGCTCCGGTCTTGGCAAGCTCCTCATCGCAACGCACTCCGTTCTGGCATGCTTGATCGAGTCCGGCCGATACTTTGTCGAAAATGTTCCGATCGTTCTTCCGATAGTCTGGTAGATAGGCCTTCAGATTCGTAATTGCGCCCCCAGCGTCCATCGTTGCAGTCGTGAACTCGAAGTGTAAGAGGAGCCAGAATTCAAACGACGGGAGTGTGGCGATCACTTCGATTGACACTTGATTTCCATCCGCCTTACGGAGCCTCGGTTTGCTCTCTTCAACTGCCCTGGCGAAATTAGGGCTGTCTCCGTCGCATACGACAAACACGTAGTCGAAATCAGGCGAAACTTTAAAAGAACTTCGAGCTTGCCGAACCATCTGGCGAGGGTCCGTCTTGGTGCCGGCTATCTCGATGACCACGTTAGCTCGGTTGACTCGTAAATGGTCCGCGAGTCCCCGCAAATAGAAGGCCTCGGTACAAGAGCCCTCGCACACTACGAGAGCAGTTGGGAGCTCGGCCCGCCGAGCCTTTTGACGCTCAAGTTTGCGCCGCTCTTTTGCTCTTTGTCGATGTTTTGGCTGATTGTCTTTCACCAAGACTTCGCCAGTTCTAAGTCACGGACAAACGGGATCCCACCATAGCGGCCCAAGAGATAACCGCGTTCAATCAAATCGTTCTTGCGAGGCTTGAAGTCTGACAGGGAGTACAATTCTGTTGCCTGTTCAGCACTCTTTTCGACAAACCAGATCTGGTCTCGCCGCAGCAGTTTTGTGTCGAGCAGAGAGGTGTCGTGAGTTGTGGCCCACAGCTGCGCGCCCGTACCTGCAACTTCAGGAGTATGAACGAGCCTAACCAAGAAGCGCGCCAATAATGGATGAAGGCTGCTGTCGAGCTCGTCAATTACCAAAAGCTTCCGGTTCTCTAGTGCGTCAAGCAACGGACCGGCATAAGCTAACGCACGCTGAGTACCCGCGGATTCAAATCGCCGGTCGAACCAGACAGGATCCTCTCCCTCAATCTGATGACAGAACTCGATCTCCGGAATCTCAACGTCAGATGTCCGAAACTCTGAGGGCTTCTCAGGTCCAAGTTTCAGTTCAACTTGCTGCCCCTGCTTCTTTTCTACTCGAATATCCGAGACGTGAATGTCCGCAGCCTGCAAGAGGCTGAGAATCCTCGACTTGTATGCCTGGCTCTCGAGACGCTGCAGGGTTGGCAGTAAGTTAATGCCTCCGGTAAGCAGAATTACTCCATTCTCGAACCAGTTGAACAGCGGCACGAGCTGCTCGCTATTGAGCTGAACAGCTGTTGTAAGAAACAAGGCGTTTCGGCGAGTCGCTTTTTTCCAAGTCTCCTTTGGTCCAGAGAAGTACGCTGAGAACGCTTCCCACTGGTCCTCTTTATCTGAATAGTCAGCGGATCGCTCAAACCAGCGCTGCGCCCTGGCATGCTCATAAACGAGAAGCCATTCCTTACGGACCCTCACGCCATCGTATGCAAACCCATACTGGTACCGCTTGCGGTCGATAATTACGCTGACTTCAAACTCAGTTGGGTCGGTCGCAGAATCACTACTAAGTAGGAAAGGTGTGTAGTGGTCTGACAATCGAGCACCGGAGACACTTGCGCCTAGAACGATGTTGCGCATCGTCGCAAGAGCGAACATCAGGTTGCTCTTGCCAGCGGCGTTGGCGCCATAGATCAATGCTGAGCGGATGAGAGACGGAACCGGCTTGTGCTCGGTGTCCATGCAATGTGTTGAAGTAAACGTCTTGTCAGCTTTGCTGGACACAAAGCTCAGCACCTGTTCGTCCTTCAGTGAGCGAAAGTTCTTGACCCTAAATTCGACAAGCATTTTCTGTCCTAACCAAAATAAATTCGACTTTTTGTAGATTATTTACGAAAAGTATAGTTATTTTTGTGACAAACATCTATTTTTCAGCAATCTGGACATTGTCATTTTGTTGAAAATCAAAGACTTCGATGATCAGCTGAGTAGCGTCACGCCTTTATTAAGCCGCATCACTGAGCATTCGGAGAGCCTTGGAGGGCAGTCAGCATGCTATGTCGATACACCTTTAGTCTCCAATCGAATGTAAAACTAGATCACACGTTGATCTTCCAGATTGATGACCGCCAATTTGAATTGGTCCAGGAGAACGGCAGATTGGCGGCACTGGCCGTTGAGGTCAGTGGCCTATCCGCCAGTGACGCCGGATCTCTTTATATACCAGACGATCCAGACGCGACGCCTCATCTGAAGGTCAACGCTCCTGGACTAGAGGAAATAAGAGCGCAAATTCATGCGTTTCGCGGTGCAATTGCGATGTGGGGCGTGTTCGAAATCGATACGGAAATGCCCAAGAGTAAGTTTGTACCGGAAACAGACGCGGAGCGAGAACAAATGGCCGTCTTTGGGTTCGAGCCGGGGATTGTGCCGCCGCACGAGCAGGAGCCGATAAAAAGCCCGCTAGACCTCATCATTCGAACAATCGTATCTAGTGATCGATTCATCGAGTTGGCCATTCCTTTCGAGTTCTATAGGCGAGGGCGACAAGATGTTTTGAAGCGCCAATATATTGAGGCTTTCTACGATTTCTTCTTCTGCGTCGAGTTTTTGTTCGCGGATGGGCAATATAAGAAGAAATCGATGGAGCAAACATTTCATGATTCAGCTGAACTAATGCAAGCGATCAAGGAGGCAATCGAATATTTCAGTAGCGATCGACGCGTCTTCAAAAACCTCAGCGAGTCGGAGCGTCAGTACTTTGTGCGCCACTACTCACAGTCTGCGGAAGAAGCTGCATCACATGTAATTGGTATTCGCGGATTCCTGCATCATCAGTCTGGTCGCCGCCCGAAAAACTGGGATCCAAGTTCGCCAGTTACGTATCGTGTTGATGCGCATTTTCTGGAATGGGTTTGCCTTATCGCATTACAACAGGTTGGTACGCCGATCTTATTCGAGGAAGGCGAGATGCAGCGATTTGAACAAACAATGGTATCTACATCGGACGGGTACGCAGTGAATTGGGATATGGGCTAACTTGCGGTGACGCATGGTCCGTTCGGCCGGCTAGGGAACAATCTCAAGCATTTCGGAGATATCGACATCAAAATAGTCGCAGAGCACCTCCAAGGTCTCCAAATCCAGCTTGACCACGTCTTCGTGATAAAGACGAGCGACAGTCGTCCGCTTTAGTCCAGTGTCACGACAAACGTCGGCAATCTTGAGCCGGCGTTCTCCCATAATCCGTGACAAGTTGATTCTGATCATCGTAGCATCAAAAAAATAACCGAAATTCGGTCAAAATGACTTGACAACGGGTATTTTTCCGCAATAATAACCGAACTACGGTTATTTCACCCGAATAACAGTCATTATGACTGAATTGAGGTTGTTATTGTGACACAGACCTATCTCACGACTGAAGAATTATCTGCCCGCATCAAATATGACGTTCGCACCATCCGCGAACGACTGAAGGACTCTGTTCTCCTGGAAGGCGTCCATTACCTTCGGCCGTTTGGCGGTCGCAAGATTCTGTACGTCTGGGAAACCATAGAAGAAGACATGCGCCAGGCGTCTCTGCACGGAATCTGAGCGCGGCGCTGTGGGAACAATCAACGTGCGATCTGGCCATCTGCAACTCGATTTTCGATATCGAGGTGTGCGCTGCCGTGAGCAAACGAAGCTGACAGACACGGATCGAAACCGTCGTCGACTGACAAAGCTCCTGCAGAAGATCGACGCGGAAATCACGCTCGGAACATTTGATTACGGCAGGTACTTCCCTAACAGCCCACGGGCATCAAATTTCCGAAACCACGACCAGAGATTGTTTGAACTACAGAGCCGCACACCGCGCTTCGACACGTTCGCCGAATCCTGGCTCGACGAAAACCAGATTCGCTGGCGGCCGTCGTACTACTCAACAATCTCGGGCACTGTCGACAAGTACCTGGTACCGCGCTTCGGCGAGCAGCACCTCGAGAACATCACCCGCGCCGAGATTCTGGAGTTTCGCTCGGAGCTGCGAAAGCGACGAATGAAAAATGGCCGCACGCTCTCGGCCGACCGGGTGAATCACATCATCTCGCCTCTGAGAATGATGTTGGACGAGGCAGCGCTTCGCTACGACTTCATCTCACCCATGCAGGGCATCAAGGGATTGCCGGTCGGGCGTACAGACGTAGAGCCGTTCACGCTCGACGAAGTTAATACAATCATCTCGACGGTACGGCCGGACTTTCGGAGCTACTACACGACCCGCTTCTTCACCGGTATGCGGACCGGTGAGATCGACGGGCTGCAATGGCACTACGTCGACTTCGACCGTCGCGAAATCCTCATTCGCCAGGCATTGGTAAACGGAGACCTGGGACCCGTCAAGACCGACGGTTCGCAGCGCGAAATCCTCATGTCGGGGCCGGTATTTGAGGCCCTGAAAGACCAGTACGAGGTCAGCGGCGATCACGACTTCGTGTTCTGCAACCAGGCCGGCAACGCGCACTGTCACCGCAACGTCACCAAGCGCGTCTGGTACCCGATCCTTCGGCACCTTGGGCTGCGCAAGCGCCGTCCGTACCAGTCCCGCCACACTGCCGCCACCTTGTGGCTGGCTTCCGGCGAGAACCCCGAATGGGTGGCGCGCCAGCTCGGGCATACCACCACCGAAATGCTATTCCGCAGGTACTCACGCTTTATCCCGAACTTGACGCGCACCGACGGATCCGCTTTCCAGCGGCTGCTGGATAAATCACTTTCCCAAACCAACGAGGACAACAATGGCTGAAATCACGCACAAGACCCTGCAGCACACCAACAACGGCGAGGCGATCAAAGACTGGATCGCCGGCCAGGATGGCTTGCCGAGCGACTCTCGACGAGACATGGCCATCGAGCTGCGGGACCGCCTGCGTGATGTGCTGTTCGATATCGAAACCGCCATTCGGGCCGACTCATGAGGCCTACAAGCACGAAGCGCATTCAGGTGTACCTGAGGTTTCCGAACGGGTTCCTCGTCGTCGGCACGGATCCAATACGTTCGTGGCTCATGACCGGCGGCAGGCTCAGAAACCACTCGGACCGTAGGACGGGGAGGCCGCGATGCTCGCGTTCATCCTGACGCTCGGTCTCGCCCTAATCTGGCAGCTGGCGGCGGGCTCGGTGTTCGCACTGCTGTGGAACTGGGCGCCAGCCACCGCGTTCGGCTTGCCCGCAGTGACCTGGCTGCAGGGCGTCGGTATCTACCTGGTCATTCGGCTCCTTCTGTCACCCCCGAAGCTGGAATTGACCTTCGGCAACGATTTGTGACTCCACAACCCAAATCATTGAGAGGAAAACATTCATGAAAGGAATGAAAACAACACTTGGCGTACTTCTGGGCATCGCAAGTGCCTGGCTTGTCCTGAACGGGGTCTCCGTCATCCTGCAAACAATGGGCCGCGTAACAGGGAGCGAGTTCGGCATGCTGATTACGTTGGCGAACCTCGCAGGGAACGTCATTCTGTGGCTCGGTCTATTCGGACTTTGGTCGTTGATCCCATCGACTAAGATCGATGAGTCAACGTTTGCTGACGGTGCTGAACAGTGACGGCAGCCAAGTCGATGCAATGCCCTCGGTGTCGAAGCCACTACACCCAGTCGGTAGAGATGGCCTACTCACAGGCCATCCGAACCGGCGAGAGCGGATACACGACGATTAGTGAGTTCGGGCGTTCGCTCGAGCCACCGGCACCACGAAGCGAGATCGGATATCCACTGGCACTAACTCTTGCCGTCGGAATCGTCTCGATGGCGTCGTTGCCGGCACTGGGAGAGCAGCTTCCCTTCGAATGGTCAGACGGAATGACGTTTTTCGACACCCCAGTCATCGTCGCCAGCATTCTCCTAGGTCTGGCTGCAGGAATTTGGTCGGCGGCATCAGCAATGGCGTACAACATGACCATTCACAGTGACGAGATGGACGACTGGGGGCGGAGCGTCGTCTGCCGGCGGTGTGGTGAGCGATTCTCTTGTTGAACACTGTGCTACTCCATCGGCCGAATAACCAGTGCGTTCGAATCAGCCGGGCGAATTAATATGCGGAATAGCCTTACGCAAACAGCTCGCGAGGGTCCACACCCAGGGCGTCGGCGATCTGGCAGATCTTGCTGAACGTAACGTTGTTCTCGCCTCTCTCGATATGGCCCATGTAGCTCCTATCGAGATTGGCGCGGGCGGCGAGCGCTTCTTGGGACAGACCTTGATTCTTCCGCAGTTGCCGAATCCGTTGCCCAAACCGTTTTAGTCGCGCGTCGGCCATGAACCGCTCGGTCCCCAAAAGGTTGAACTATCATGGTCCGCTGCCTATCATTCCACGGCATATAATTCCCATTTTGTGGGTTCATGGTCGTACAGGTTGGGTCACGTTCGTATGGAGGACACCAGTGCTCTGTATGGCGAGAACGCACCCGATACATGTCACTGCAGGAGAAAATAATGAAAAAGCCAGGACTAATCCTCTTCGCAGCACTCCTATCCGGCTGCGCGGCGTCCACTGCTCCTCTCCCTGAGCAGACAGCGACGCGATCAGCCGTCGACTATGCCGACGCGCTTGTTGACGCAACGACAGCGCAAAACCTCGATCGATTCATCAACACGACCAAGAGTGGCGAAACAGACGCCTATCGTTGGTACAGCGGTTGGTGGTGCCCTCGGCACGAGACAATCAACAACCAGAGCCAGGTGTTTATCCTCTTCCGTGGTCTCTGCGGTGAGAGAGGCGGTCAGTACGACGGCCAGTTCTGCCGGTCAAGCGACCACCCCGATACCGTACTCTTCGCGGCAAAGGTGTATCGGTCGAGCGAGTGCAGCAGCGGCGAAACGGTTGCCTTGAACATCATCGAGCCTACCGGGGATGCAGAACATCCGGCATACGTGGCCGCCCTGAGAGAAAGAGGTTTTGAGACTGTCGAAGAGCGAGCGGTGCGCCGCGCAGAGAACGAACGAAAGCGTCGAGTTCGTGAGTTGGTCTCCGCGGCGGAGGGGACTCGCATATGCAAGTCGGGTTCAATCGATTCGTCATCCCGTGACAATGCGAAGGCACCCGAAGATGGAACACTAATTGCGCAGTTGGACGGTGTATCGGACAACAAAGACCGAATCCGTTTTCGAATCCTCGGTTTCGAACTATCCGAGACGTCCACACAGCCTGAGCGAGATCCTACTGGATATCGCATGGGCGAATTCAATATAGAGTCGGGCGAGGTGTATTGGGACAAAGCGGAATATTGGGTGGTATGCGAGTAGCTCCGATTACCAGACCCTAGCTATCTGCCACGGGACCGGAGATCCCGAAGTTGGCATGGGTGATTTCGCCCTCTCGGTACCGATGGAGGTTCGCTGACGCACTCGGTTGCTCCTGAGTAACGAAAAAAGCCAATTCCTCTCGGACGAAATCGGCTCCGATAGCTTAGCGAAACTCCTCAACACTCCCAATACTTGCCGCTTAACGCGTGGGGCACGACAGGGTCAGAACTTGCCGTTGCCTAAAAAGATAGATGAAAGGCTGACCTCAGCAGCTTTGACAAGAATAATCCGCTTCACCATTGCTTTCTTTCTGTCGACCTGCTGCCCAAGAAACTCAAGCGGACCATACAGCTGGTGCGTAGGTTCGGAAACTCTGTTCACAAGCTTGGTATCGACACTGGGGACACAGGCCGACTGCAAGTAAGACTGAAGTTCAGTACCGAATATTGAGCAAATCTCAACGAGGACTAACTTCGATCGTTAACTCAGGATCTGAACGGAATAGGCGATCGGATACTCCATGCAAATGTCGGATCAATATCCGATTCAAATCAACACCTGGCATTGACCCAAGAAGCGTTTTCGTCCAGGCCACGACACAGGTTGTTCGTTACCGCTCGAACTGCTTTCGGATCATTCGGCGAGCCCGATTTGCCTCATGAACGTCTGGTTGTCCCACATGAGCCATTCTTCCTCCATTGTGCCTTCGTCGTTCCAGCGTCCGATCGTGACCATCTTGATCTTGAACGCTTTGCCGGTAGGCTGGATAAAGTTGCCGTCGCCCAATGGCATGGGCTCCGTAAACGTGCCCTCCATAACACCCATAACAGCTGTCCAATTGCCTGAACCGATCTTAATAGGATGAACCTCGATGCGGGTATCGGGGGCGTACACAAACATCGCTGCCAAGTCTTCGATGTGCGCGTCGATGCCCTTAGTTGTACGACCGTCAGGCCAATGTACAGTAATGTCCTCTGCATGACTGCGATGCAGTTCGTCCCATTTCTGACCGGAAAAAACATTGAAATCCAGATCGTCAAAATTGGCAAGATTGGTAGTTACGCGAGCGTCCTCGTCGGCGTCATGAGCGCTTGTCGGTGTTCCATACGCTGACGCCAGCAGCAACGTGCCGATGGCTAGCAACGTGGACCAGGTTTTTGAGCAGTTTTCCATCTTCATAGTTGTTCTCCATGGTGTATTGGGGTTTGCGGTGGATACAAGGCGTTAAAACAGGTACTGGGCAAGATGCGGCCTCGACTGCGCTCAATAGACGTGCGGCTGACAAACGTAACGGTGTCCTGCCGACGCTCCGCATCTCTACCAGTAATAGAAACTGGACTTCTTTTGAATAATTGATAACTCGATGTGGCCGTAGCACGGTTGCTTCATCGTGCCGTAGCAAACGTGAAGCGGAAGCAAATGCTCTTCTCGTGGGTGGCAATATCGCGCAGATGGCGCTTGCTCCCAATTCACAAGTCGATCGGCTCGCTCTGACTCATCCAACGAAGTGCTTGAACACGTTTCGATTAGCCAATCTTCAAACGCTTCATTCTTGGCCCTTGATTCCGGAGTTGCTGGGCCTGAGAAAGCACGCATATTGTGAAACGAGAATCCGGAGCCCAGTATCAGCAACCCAGAGTGGCGAAGTTCTGACAATGCCTCTCCAATCTTAAGGTGATGGTGAGCGTCTAGATTTTTATTCAGCGATACCTGGACGCAAGGAATGTCAGCATCCGGGTACATAAGCAACAATGGCACATAGAGACCGTGATCAAAGCCGCGTTGCGCGTCGAGTCGCGCATCGATTCCGCCCGCAACAAACGAATCGAGAATCTCAGTCGCGAGGGCCGGTGATCCCGGGGCAGGATACTCGAACTCGTAGCTTTCTTTCGGGAATCCGTAGTAATCGTAGATCATCCCGGGGCTTTCGCCACTGGTGATCGTTACTACATCTTCTTCCCAATGTGCGCTTATGACGATGATCGCCGACGGCTTCGCAATTCTGCCTGCGATGTTCTCGAGGCACTCAACCATCTCGGCGTGATCAACATCGCCCAGCAGCGGCAGCGGGCCGCCCCCATGTGATATGTACAGCGCGCTCAGTGTCTCGGGCATGTCATCAATATTCACGTCTTCACCCAGTCAATCGAGTTTTGTATAGCGCTTCATGACCATCGAGGATGCATCAATACTGTCCATGAACGCGGCCGCAGCAGGCGCATCCATGAAAGATGACATCGACGCGTCAGCCTCCTCCGCAGAATTCCAGTGCACGATCACAAGCCACTCACTGCCTTCCCCGGCGGCCGACTCGCGGGAAATAAAGCCTGGTTGCTTAGATACATGCTCGACCTCAACCGCTTTATCAATCGGGGCAAACTCGGCGTGAGAAACACCGTCCTTCAAAGACAGTGTAACAACTTCAATCACGAACGATTTCTCGTCTCCCATTTCACGATCCTCCGTATAGTCTGTCGATGCACACCCTGTAATGCCAGCCAGTACAGACATGACAGCTAGTTGAATTAACTTACCCATTTTCTTTCCTCGCAAAATCTCGCAATGAGATAATTGTGGATTTGGCATCTCCTCTGATCCCCATTGCTCGATCAGTGAGGTGTTCCGGGACAGCGGCGTGATCAGAGTTGATTCGAATCAACCGCCAATCCTCCGTCGCATCAACGAGTCGCTCGCCCGGCCAACGCACAACCGATGGAGTATTGAAACCAGCTCCAATTTCGACTACCAGACCACGACCGCGGCGCGCGTTCGCTACCCATCCTTGTAACCGCTCGGCAGCGGGGTCGAAGTGGTCATGGACAAAAGAATCGTCAATTCGAACGTTCGGAAACACGTCTTCGCCACAATTGGGGCAGCGTGGAACCAAATCATTATCAGAAAGCCGTTGAGTCTTCGCGTCCGTTGATGCAATTATTCGGTCGATCTGGTCTTTCCATGGCCAAACCTGTCGCCAACACGGCGACGTACATTGCAGCAACGCATAATCACCTTGTGGTGTATAGATGTGTTCACTGTCGAAACCGTTACGCCCGAACAACGCGTCAACGTTCGATGTCAGCACGAAGACGTTGGCCCAACCTTTTAGTTCTACGATCTGTCGCAGCGCGATGTAGACGTCGGAATGATCCGAACCAAAACGAACGAGGTTGACGTGCGCGGCCCAATAACCCCATTGGAGGTCTGCGTCCCAATCATCAAACCCAATAAGCTGGTACTGGGCACGAAAACCATACTGAAGCATCCCTGGGAACTCGCGCGCAAACAACGCTTTGTCGGCGTAGTTGAATCCTGCAGCTGCCGTCAAGCCGGAACCAGCAGTGATCAGAATGAATTCTGCTTCTGCTATCCAGCTTTCGGCCACTTCCAGTTGATTCATGACGTGCCTGCTACCAGGATTGAACGAGTTTTTCGTACACAAGAGCATCAGCATCAGTGAATAAGTTGAACAAGATTCGATCGAAACGCCCCGGATGCTCAGCGTGCCAGCCCGCGACGGCAGTAAGAGCAATTTCCGCCGCGTCGCGTTTCGGGAAGCCGAAAAGGCCGGTTGAGATTGCACAAAAAGCGATGGTTCGTATTTGTTCAACTTCCGCTGCCAGATTCAGGCACGACACGTAAGCATTGTGAAGTTGGGTCCGCTGGTGTTCAGTCGGCATCGACCCGTGCACGAGCTGGGGCCCTACGGTGTGAAGCACGAACTTAGCGGGCAGAGCGTGGGCGCGCGTGATTTTCGCGTTGCCGGTTGGCTCCAATGTTTTCTGCTGCGCCATGATGATGGCGCAGTCGTCTCGAAGTCGTGGGCCAGCCGCCGAGTGGATGGCATTGTCAATACAAGCGTGATTCGGGATCCGGCAGCCGAGCAACTCACTGTTGGCGGCGTTTACGATCGCATCAACTTCCAGTTTCGTGATGTCGCCAACCCACAGAGCTGTTTTCTCTGCCGCCGGGAAGCCAGTATCGAAGTTCTGCGAGATGCTGGGAAGATCTATGGCTCTTGTCAGACGGTACTGACCGCGAGCCCCCATTGCGACGACCTCAACTTCATCCATAAGGTCATCCGTCAGCTCATACGGGTCAATCGTTGCGAGTACACCGTGCAACTTGAAAAGTTGACTCGCAGTGTTTTCCTCGTGAGATTTCGCGACGCCGAGCTTGGGTAACAGTGCCGCTAGTATTGTCGGCCAAGCCTTATTGATCTCCAGTCGCCTGGGCTCATCAAGCTGAATCCTGGTTCGGTAGTCACGAAGTGAGAGCGGTTGCTTCACAGTTCCTTACTCCCACTTCGGATACCTTGACCTGTTGGACCGGCCTATAGGCCACCAAACTTCCCGTTTGTGTTCTTCCACTGGTCTTCGGGAATGATCGTCTCGATGACGTCCCAGTGTTCTACTATCTTGCCGTCGTCCACCCGAAACAGGTCATAGAACGACGTGGGTTCATCGGCAAAGGTACCTTCGCTTATCGTCAACACGAAATTTCCCTCGCCGAGCACTTTGTGCACATCTGTGTAGATCATCGTGATGCCCTGCTCGGCCATGGCTTCGAGCGCCGCCGCCAACCCGGACAATCCATCCGCGATAGCAGTGTTGTGCTGCGTGTAGTTGTCGCCATCGATGAAGTTGCCAAGTTGGTCCATATCACCCTTTACCAGGATCGTATTGACGAAGGATTCAACCAGTGCCTTGTTTGAGTCTGTTGCATCAAAATCAGCTGCTTGAGTTGGCCCATCCAGCTGGGTGTGACCGCTCGGATTTGGCCCAGCTTTTTCAGCCAGATTGTCCCAATGCTCAACGATCAGACCATCCTCGAATCGGAAGACGTCGAACCCGACCTTCGGTCCGAAAAAGTTATAATCGGTGTGGGTAAAGACGAAGTTTCCGTCCTCAAATGCTCGAACGACATTGACCCGGGCGCTGCCTTCCGGCAGCGCTTGTAGTACTTCACCGAATCCTGCCAGCCCGTCACCGACTCCCAGATTGTGTTGAATGTATTTGTCAGCGTTAACGTAGCTGATCGCCGACTGGTCACCCGTCTCGATGCTGTTGAGAAGCGCGATCGCTTTGTCCTTGTTCGAAATACTCATGTGATTTTCCCCATTGCCGTTAGTTGGTGCGCACGCAGCAACCACTGCGAAGACCGAAATGGCAAGTAAAACTAATAACTTCTGCATGTCCGCTCCATATTGGTTCAGTGAGCCAATAGACTAGGGGCGAGAGCGGGGATGTGACAGGTGAATTAATTCCCGTCTTTGGTAGATGTCTAACTAGGGATTTGACGCTTAAACTGCGTTGGGCTCACAAGTGTGTGCTTCTTGAAGTACTTGGTAAAATTGCTGACGTCTTCAAAACCGAGTTCGTAAGCAAGTTGAGAGATCTGAACGTTGTCGATTGCCAATCTTCTTTTAGCTTCCAAAATAGTGTGGGCATCGATGATCTGCTTCGGCGTCTTTCGAACCGTTACTTTGCAAAGCTGATTCAGTGATTTGTATGTAGTCCCCAGCATCTTTGCGTAGTCGGTCGCATCTTTTGTCGTCGAGAAGTTCTCCTCGACCAACGACAGAAATCGCGTAAGCCGCTTCTGATCTAGGTCACTGATACGAGTCACACCGGCAGCACGTCGATTTTGCAGCAATTTGAGCAACAGGGATGCAAACAGCAGTCGAATAACTATTCGATCACTATGGCGCTGGTCGTCGAGCTTGCCGATCTCCGACAAGAGAGTTTCGCAGGTCTCTCTTAGATCTCTATCCACCGTGACAACCGGGGCGCTTAGATTCGACGAGTACCCCGTGAGGAACGCGGATAGGTCGATAGTTGCTCGAACCTCTTCGAGATACTCCTGCGTAAACAACACCATCAACCCTTTTGGACGGTTGTCGGCATCAAATGCATGCACCTGGTTCTTATTGACGAACACAAAGCTGCCCGCGCGCACTGTGTAATTATTGAAGTCAATAAAGTGATCGCCGCTGCCGTCGGCGATGTAGATTACGTGATGAAAATGAACACGATGTGCCGCGAACGGATTGACCTCCAAGTCGGCCGACTTTTCGTAAAGCGACTCGAGTGACAGTAGCTCAAATCCGTATTCAGTTTTCGCCTGCGGTTCGAATTCAATGCTAGGAATTGAAGGGGTTTTGCTTTCTGTCACCAGTCGACACTCAATCCTGACAACGTTCAAGTTTACAAATCTCCGCGTCGAGCCGAAGTCGCGCTCGGATTTCCCATAAGTGTGTCTAGGATACCCTAACCGCCATTGCGAACAGAGTACTGGATCGCAGCAGGCCTTCGCCGGCACCTCAACAGTCTTTCCGCGAACGGCGAGTTCTGACCCTACAAAGCCTTAGGGATCTCGTCCGTAAGGAAAACTAGCCCTTCTCCGAGTTCAGATACTCTACAAGTTCGGCTCCGCGTAAAGTTGCTACAGTGTCGTGGATAGCCTCAAGCGCAAGATAGCCTCGGCAACCTGTGATGAATTTCATTTCATCTGCACTGAGATCCCGGCCAAGGTGTTTCCTACATTCTTCAACAATCTTTGTTTGCCAGGCTTCGACAAGCTTGTGGTTGTCCAATCGTGCCTCAATCTGTCGCAATGAATTAATTAGTGAACGATTAGATTTTATCAGCCGCCAGCGTACCCAACGATAGCGTTATGCTCTCAATTCGCGTATTTCCGTGCGCGTTCTTGTTGACTTTCACAGCGAGTACCGCAAACGCCAATGGCCTTCTATGGCACGAGACGTTCGACGGTCGCGGGGGAGCTGATACCGGGGCCAAGGTTAAGGACCTCTGCCGCCGTCAAGGGATCAGCGATGCAACGTACTACAACTGGCAATCGAAGAACGGCGGCATGAGCGACTCCCTCTATAGTTGAATTCCGGTTAACTCCAACGCGATACGTGCACGTTGAGCACGTCGCCCGGTTGTTTCCGCAATTCTGCGGCCGTGCGTTTCAATGAGCGGTCTTGCCTCGTCCTGTCGACCAACCTCCCAAAGGACAAGTCCGTATTCGATGGCGGTCGAGGCAAGCAATGGATTCGAATCATCGTAGTCACGCTGACGAATCTCCAGGGCGCGCTGCAGAACACCGAGCGCCTCAAGGTGCCGCCCGGCCGATCGCAGCACGGCGCCGAGCTCGGTCAGGGCCGATGCAATGTACTGGTGATCGTCGTCTAACGTACTGTCGTAGATGGAAAGAGCGCGGCGCAAGGCTTCCTCGGCCGACGCGTACTCGCCTTTGTCGTGAAGCAGGCCGGCCAGGCTCGTAAGGTCGTAACCAACGAAAGGGTGCACCTCACCACGAATCGCGATGTCGAGCTTGAGCGCTTCGCGGTAAGCGGTCTCGGCGGCCGCCAGATCGCCGCGTTCGTGTTGCAGGGATCCGAGCATCGTTAGCGTTGTGGCAACGAGGTCGTGCTCATCTCCCAGTACGCGCCGAGTCACAGCAATTGACCGGGCGAAGGTCGCTTCGGCATCGTCGAGCGCGCCTTTGGATTTCAGCAGGACCGCAAGGCTTTGTAAGTAGTACGCCATCAAGGGGTGATCGTCGCCCTCAGCAGTCTCGAGCAACTGGATTGCCTCGCGCAGTAACGTTTCCGTTTCTTTGAGCTCCCCTCGTGTCTGCAAGATTCGGGCGAGCACGTTCTTGGCTTCCGCGAGCGCAATGGCCGGGCGGGGTTGGAGTGATGCGAAAATAGCAATGCTCTGCCGTGCCTGAGTTTCCGCGGCGTCCAGGTCTCCGTTGGCGAGATACAGTTCGGCCAGGTTAAAGCGGTTGGTGGCGACCGGCGATCCCGAGTCGCCAAAGAGCTCGCGGTGAGTTTCAAGAGATGAGAGCAGTAAGGTTTCTGCGCGTGGGTAGTCGGCGGTACGAATTAGTGCTTCGGCAAGGGCATTCTCTGCCGATGCGACGCTTGCGGAGCCGGCGCCATCGGTGACCCGCCGCAATTCCAGTGATTGCTCCAGCATGTCGATCGACGGCGGGTATTCGCCAAGATTGAAGTAAACGCGACCAATGGTTTCCATCAACGCGGCGCGGATGGCCGGTTGTTCATCGAGTTCGTTGGCGATGCGTGCTGAGCCCTCGGCGAGAATCTCCTTCGCCGTGATATCAAGGCCGCGGGCGTTGGCGGGGTCCGGTGCGGAGAAGATCTCTTCAAGGAACTGGCTGACCGATTGGGCGTGGTCGCGTTCGGCGCGGATTCGCTCGTTCTGCAGGAATAGCGTCGCTACGAAACCGCACAGCAGGACGATGCCGCCGACAGCAACACTGACGCCGAAGGCGTGACGCTGTAAAAACTTTGCCGTCCGGTACCGCCACGAATCGGCGTGCGCGCGGATCGGCATGGCGCGGCGATACCGTTCAATGTCGTCCGCAAGTTGCAAGGGCGACAGATAGCGGCGTTCCGGTTCCTTGCGAAGCGCCTTCAGGACGATGGTATCGAGGTCGCCACGCATGGCGCGCCGCAGGCTCTCAATCGTGCGCTGCCGGTCGGCCGCGATCTCGTCCAGGGACGCGTGCCGTACGGTCTGCAGATGCGAGACATTCATAGGCATGGTTGCCAACCGGCGGCTGGGCTGTGTTGCCGGCTGCTCGCAAACGACGCGGGCAAACTCGCTCGGTGAGAGATCATCAAGCTCAAACGCCGGCAGGCCGGTGAGCAAACGGTGCAATAAAAGCCCGAGCGAATAGGTGTCCGTGGCCGTCGTGACAGCCAGCCCGCGTACTTGCTCCGGCGATGCGTTTTCCGGCGTCATCAGGGACACGCCCTCGTGTGTCAGGCCGGGCGTGGCGACGCCGTCTTTTTCGACCAGCTTGGCAATGCCAAAATCCAACAGCTTTGGCGTGCCATCCGTGGTCACCAGGATATTGCCGGGCTTGATGTCGCGATGAATGACGAGATTTTGGTGCGCGTAGTGAACAGCTCGGCAAATGCTCTGAAATAACACCAGGCGTTCATCGAGGCTTAATCGATGTACATCGCAGTAGGTATCGATGCGAACGCCATCAATGTACTCCATGACAATGTAGGGCACGCCCTCATCGGTTGTGCCGCCATCCAACAAACGGGCGATATTCGGGTGATCCAGGTTGGCGAGTATCTGGCGTTCAGCCTTGAGGCGCGCCTTTGTCATCGGATCGACCAGCTTGTGGCGCCCGAGTTTGATCGCGACCACCTGCTCAAACTCTTCGTCGGCTCGTTGCGCAAGGTAAACGGCGCCCATGCCACCTTGACCTATTAGACGTTCGACGCGGTATGGGCCAATGCGCGCTCCGGCGATATCGTCGGCCTTATCCGGCTGCGTCGTGAATGTGACGTTCATGGCCTCAGCGATGGCGTTGTGGACTGTCTGGTCCGGTGCGCCATCGGCTTCAATCAACGATTTGATATAGGCCAGTAAGTCGGGATCATCCGCGCAGGTTCGCTCAAGGAATCGTTCGCGCGTCGCGACGTCCATCTTGACGGCTTTGTCGAAGACCTCATTAACACGCTGCCAGCGTTCTGGCGTTAGCTCAATTGTCGCGGAGTTCATTGGCTAACCAGGCTTTTGCCAGGCGCAGATCGCGATCCACCGTCGCGGCGGAGATGCGTAGCGCTTCTGCGGTTTCCTCATAGGTCATGCCGCCGAAGTAGTGCAGCACCAGCACATCACTTTTGCGAGCATCGATCTCGGCGAGCTTGCTCAGAGCATCATCAAGTTCGACGAGCCGGGACGGCGCGTCGATCGCGACGCGTTCATCGTGCAAGGTGATGGGCGTCATACCACCGCCGCGCTTTTCACTGCGGCGAGCGCGCCCGTAGTCGGTCAGTATCCGTCGCATCAGTCGCGCCGCCACCGCAAAGAAGTGCGCACGGTCCTGCCAATCGACATCGGCGTCTGCCAATCGTGAAAAGGCTTCGTGAACCAGGGCGGTGGCCTGCAGCGTGTGGCCGCGACGCTCCGTCAGAAGATGCCTGCGCGCAATAAGGCGCAGATCGTCGTAGACGATCGGTGTAAGCGCGGCGAGCGCCCCTTTGTCACCGTCGCGCCAATCGCGCAGCAGCACTGTTACTGTTGATGCGTCGTTCATGGTTACCCCAACGTTGCGAACGACGGTTTCACGTCCTGTCGCATATCGCACTCCCCACATCCATGTTGCGCGGCACCGGTTACCGCTGACTGACATTTGCGATATCGTCATAACGTACTACATTCGTCGGGTTGACGCTTGTGGGTTCAACGTTCAAACAACCAAGGAGTCTGTCATGGCCGAAGGAAGTCGTCCTCCGCAAACCGCAATGATGTTCTCAGCTGCCGGCGGCGGTTTCGCCGGTGCGCTCATTGCCATTCTGGTCGCCAAAATATTGATGGGATCGTGCTGCTGTTGCGACGCGCATGAAAAGCGTGCGGCGTTACAACAGGAGGCAACATCATCAACCATGGTGGCTGCGGTCGAAACCGAGTAACCGAGATAGAAGCGGTCCGTGAGGGATTGCGGACCGTTTTTTCGCTTCTCTGTCTGTAGCGGCGCGACTTTTCGTGCACGCAGAAGGAGAGGCGAGTGGCCGATCAACGAACAAGTTGCGCGGTAGATCACGCGGGTAAGCAGCGCGACCAACTCCGCGTTAATCCCAATCGCCGGCGCATACAGGAGCGCCGTGACGAGGCGCTCGATCGGCTTATGGATTCGATTGGAGATCAAAGGCAATCCGACATCGATCAGTCGGCCGACACCCGCTCGGACAAAGCCGCGGAGAGTTGTGCGTAAACGGCGCGCCTAGGCTCCCAGGTGATTTCTGCCAACGCATTGAGCCTCATCCAGCGAAATCGCACGAACTCCGGAACGCCGTTCTCTTCGTGTAATTTGAGCCGCCGCTCGTGGGTGGTTAGTCGATAGAAAAACCACTTCTGGCACTGCCCGCGACCGTGTCGAGTAGAGCGCGCCGCCGGTGGCAGTTCGAACGCGAGCCAGTCATCAAGCTCGGACAGCAACTCGACGTCCTCGAGCGTCAATCCAAGGTCCGTTCGAATCAGGCGCAGCGCAGCGGCACGTGGGTCCTCACCAAGGCGCAAGCCCGTTTGCGGTAGCTGCCACTGCTCGGTTCCCAGGATATCCAGTTCACCGTCCGGCAGGCGTATCGTCGCGGCACGCTCGAGTGACAGTACCTGATTGTGTGCATTGATGATCGCGACGCCGACCGTTGCGCGAAAGAATTGTGCGGGCGGCGGTTTGTACTGCGTTGTCATGTAATCCCCTATTGCTGTGAGCAGAGCGGCCGACAATACGACCACGAACGGCGCATGCCGACCTCCCCAGGTTTGCAAGGCGCTCGTTGTAGATAGCGGTAAATCGACGTTGTTCGCCTCATGGCGGCGATGGGCCTTTCATCGCAGATGGACAAAAAAACGACAACGTCCATGGCCGGAAACGCTGTGTTCCGCGTTGCCGGGTTTCTCGCCGTCTGGATCTTTCGCGCATGTTCCGCCGATGAGGGAAACCGATCGTGGTTCGCGCTTTCCTTAATGCGAAGTCAACCAGAGCCAACGTACAAACCCTGCCGGAGATCACTATGAAGTCGTCCGAGTCCAAAAATGAACTGAACCCCCTGCGCGGTTTTGCGTGCCTTGATCGGGACTCCATCTGCGGTTCGAAGTCCCGAAAAGGAGACGCAGCCGGGAAACCGAAGTGGGACGGACCGATGTTGATGTTTGGCGTGGACGACGACTTCATTGCCTCGTTCGAAGACAAGGCTATCACTGTCGTACCGTTTGACGATGCCATGTCGGGCGGTGGCGAAAAGACCGGGCGGTCGTTCAAACTTGAATTCACAGCGGTAAAGGCGGTCGCGGCGGGACGGCGTGCGCCGAAAACGCTCTTTGCGATCGACACACGTGGCGACCTATGGTCGGTGTCCTTTGATGCCGGGGGTGAGCTCGAAGAGCCACGCGTCGACAAGCTTGCAGACTGCGATGACGCGCCGATCGACGACATCGTCGCATTGCGGCGCCGGATCATCCTGCAGCGTCGGGGTGACCGGGGTGAGTACTCAATCGAGTCTTTGGACCGTCGCTCCGGAAAGACGGAGTACGTTGGTACGTTCAAGCTTGAGCCGGAGCTGGCCGCGCTCGACAGCGAGCGCTTCGATCTACTGATCGGGCGTCGCCAAGGGGAGATTCAACTGCTCGCGCCCGAAGGTGCGGGGTCTGATGAATACACCGTTGAGCCTCTGCCGATGGAGCGCTTAACGGCCGCAACCGTCCTCAGTGGAACGCACCTGGTGTTTGCCCGTAAGGGTGGACACCTGAACAAAGTGGATATGCGTGCGGTATCCGCCGTTGCCGTTGCACCCGACCCCTACGACCGAATCTGCTATGCGCTGCGCGCGATCCTGAAGCGTTGTGGCTGTGACTGCAACTGCGACGGCGACGGCAAGCCGGGCGATAGCGGTGGCGATGACCGTCCCGGGCAGGACGAACCTTGCGATGATCGTCACTCGGCCAAGCTTGGGTTTACGGCATATCACCTGTACCGGAGTGGTGCCTACATCGTCGCCACCGACCGCAGCGTGACACGAATGGCTGTTCTCGACGACCGCCTGAATATCCTTCTCGAGCGCAAGGTCGATCGCGGCGGCGCGCGCGTCATGATGGGTCAACCACACACACAACGCTTTGCACTCGACCTGCCGCGCAAAGCGCAGCTTGAGGCGTGGGCGCTGGATGACTACGTCGCTTCCCTTGTGCCGCGACTGCCCGACCATATCGAGCTAGGGCCCCGGCTGCCGGCGTCTTCCGTGACGTATTGGGGGCAACGCCACTCAAGGGCGCTTGCCAACCCAACGGTCAAAGTCTGCTTATTCCCGGTGATTGAGCCGGGGCAGGCTTACAACGACGCCGATATGACCAAGTTGATTGACCAGGTATCGGCCAAGATCTTCACCAAGGTCGACGACTACTACGATGAGAACAGCTTTGGCGAGGTCGCGATGGACTTCACGACCTTTGGTCATGACATTGGCGGCAATCGAAAACCATTGGTGCTGCCGAATGCCATGGCTAGCTATTGGTGGGAGACTTACCGCGGTGGCGGTCTGACGGCGGTGATGCCGGCCGATTGGGCCAATCCGATCGCCTTTGATGGTACCGAGGCACTGGAGATCCAGGCGAACCCGCGAGCCGGCGCCGTCAAATCCTACGATCTGCCGTTCGCCGCGATGTGGACTTCAGTCTCTGCCGGTTCATTCCCGGTTGATATCAATTTCGATGGCTCAGAAACGCTCCAATTGACCATCGAAACCCAGGCCGGTGACGCGGAGGTGCTCGACGTCAACTTCCCGGCGGCCAACTTCACCGTCAACCAGGGGGATGACATCGGGGCATTCCTGACCGATCTTGGTAATCATGTCACCGCTGCAATTCGGACGGCCGAGGCAGCATTACCCGGCAGTCCAACGCTGGTTCAGGATATGGTGTTCCGGCGCTTTCGCAGCTCGAGCGACGACACGCAGTTTGGACAGCTGCAGGCGCAGTTTCGAATCGAGCCATCCGCCCCCGCCGCGGTCACGCAGAAAGGCCGCGTCAGTATTACCACGCCCGGTGCCGTCGGCCAGGCGCTATCCGATGCCGGTCTCGTGTCCGGCGCCTCGCGCAGCGGTGAACCGACATCGGCATTTCAGGTCCGCAATTACTTCCGAGAGGTATTACGCGCAGCACAGGTCGACGCCGGGGAGGGGATTGATGCCAATACGGAGTATTTCAATACGACCGTGACGACCGACGAAGACACCATGGCGCAGGAGCTTACCGTCAACGTCAATCTGTCGCGTGACACAGGGGGCGAGTTTGCCACCATGGAAGTGCTGTCTAGCACGGGTTTGGGTGGCACTGGCTGGGATACGGCTGCGCCCAATCCCGGTAGCGCAAGTAATCCCAACAATACCAACGCGCTTAAAGACATTATTAGTCTCGCTGACGATACCTTTACTGCGGCACTGGAGCACCTGCGCGCTACGACCGCATGGAATCGCTCCGCGGTTGAAGCCATGTTTGATGATTTCGACGTCATGATGATCGCCCACGTAGGCGCGCCGCATCCTGGCATTCCCGCCGCTGATCAATGGAGCGCGGCCGACCCCGTCGACTTTGCGAATAAACGCATGTACGCGCGCGGCTACTTTGCGCGTGATACCAATCCACCGGGCGGCGAGGATCCGGTCCAGATGGGTACACGCACCATCATCGGACAAAAGTTTGCAAGCTTCGGTAGTGCGGGCATGAATTCTGAAGCCGGCGTCATGGCGCACGAGCTCGGTCACGCATTGGGTCTGCCGGACCTTTACCCGGCAAACGGTTATCGCGATGACGTCATGTACATCAGCCCGTGGGCCATGATGGGTGGCGGCAATGGCAATTTCCATCACTTCTGTGGCTGGTCGAAGTGGAAGCTCGGCTGGGTTGCCGACGATCCCGATCCCAACATCAATCGCACCATTTTCGTGGACATGCCCGGGGCAGACTCGGTAACCCAGACCGATGCCTGGCTTGTACCCATCGAGTATTGGGACAATGCCATGCGACAGGACGTTCGTGACGAGGTTGGTGGCGCAACCGAGATTGGTCAGCTGATGAAACTCAACATCGGCAGCGACGGCGGTGTGACGGCGTTTCTCGAGCTGCGCGCTCGCGGCGATACGTTTTCGCAAAACCTCAATCCGCAGCCAACGGTGATTGCGTCCAATGGCCTCGATCCCGACTCCGACCAGAGCTGGGCCGTGAACGGCAAATACCGCCGCGATGTGCACTTACTCAATACGGGAGCCGAGCTGCGGGCGACCGGCGATACCTGGGACTTCGCAACGGCGCCGGAGTTTCCGATCAAAGGCTGTGTTGCCGAGGTCGTGGACACGCGCACTGTGCGCGGAACGATTCCCGTTTATCGCGTTCGCGTGACGCGGGAACAAGCCGAATACGTTGACCTGCACTTCCAGGACCATGTACCGGCATGGAAGAGTCCCGACATCTATGTTGACTGGCGTGCCAACAACACCAATCCGAACGAACCCCGAACCTACCCGGTGGGCACGCCAGTGGATCAAGGCGAGGCCGTTCGCTTCCCGAGCAGCGGTATCGAGCCGCACTTCGTGGTTGCCCGTGTCCACAATGGCGGCAATGTGCGGGCAGAAGACGTCAAAGTTCGATGGTTTGTTTGTGACCCACCCGGCGCGGGCGATGACGGCCGCTGGGTCAACCGTGGTACCGAGACCATTCCGGAAGTGGGCCCAGGTGATAATGAAATTGTGCCGTTCGACTGGGACGTCGATTCCACGGTCAATGCGCATCAATGCCTGCGAATGGAGATCATCGACTGGACCATTCCGGCCGAGGTGGATCCGGCAACCGGTGACACGGTTGCGCTGGCCTCCGATGATGTGAAGCTGCAGAACAACAATGCGCAGCAGAATGTCTCTAGCTTTGAAGCATTGGCCGGCTCGCCGTACGCGCCGATCGATTTTCCAATGCAGGTGCACAACGATCGCCTGCAGACCGAGGTCTGCGCTCTCGTGCCGGATAATTTGCCGTACGGCGCGAAGCTCACGATCAGCCCGGCCGAGTGGGCGATACCGACCGGTGAGGCCAGGGTGTTTCAATGCCGCCTGGAACTCGATGAGGCGATCATCCGACCCGGGTGTGACAACGATTCAGGTTTCCTGTTGACGGCGCTGCGGCGCGATGAAGAGTCCGATGCGAACTGGGGTAGCTGCTTCTACCATATTCGGCCACGTTACAAGACCAAACTGGCGCTTGAGCGCGGCAGTTGGATTCACGGCCAGGTGGTTATTCATGGGCACTTAAGTCCGGACACCGAGACAGCGATTGACCTAGCAGACGATTTGCCCCTTCACGTACAGATTCGTCTTATGGCCGATGGTCCTGACGGTGGTACAACCTGGCACACGGTGGGCGTCAACGGTGACGGCTCGTTCTTGCTAAACACGATCGTTGCCGAAAGCAAATCGCTGGTCGCACAGGCGTGGTTTGACAGGACGGTCCGGCTGGGCTCTTCGGTATCCAATGAGCTAGAGGTACATCACACGGTAATCAAATAAGGCGTCATAGGGGTTCAGGCTTTGTCGAGTTTGGCAATTGCGCAGTACTCTGATGCGCATCATCGGCCAAGCAATCGATGGGTTGATATCTGACGGTATTCTGCGAGGAGACTAATGATGATTCGAAAAATTTCGCTTATTGTCGTGGCGACTGTTTTACCAACGACAATATTCGCTCAAGAGATTGTATTGCATGAAGGCGGTAGTGGGTCTCAGGATGTCGTTTGTCGCATTCCCGTTCCGGACAATCGCGAGTTCCGATTCATAAACTTTAAGAAAGATAACCTCAGCTGTGAAAACGACGAGGCGCGTTCCTTTACTCTAATTGATGTCCCGGCGAATACGATCCTGCATTTTTATGACAGCCCGAATCGACGCACAAACGATGATTGGCTCAGGGTGGTGACGAGGCAGGATATCAATCGGATGGTTATCGGGTCATTCGAGATTGACAGAGACCGACCGGAAATCCGCATAGAGTATAACCGCGACAACGGATTGAACGGCAAGGTGTCCAGCCTGGAGATCAATCCTCCGGATCCCTGTCTAAATGCGGGCCGCCCGATACTTGGTCGAGAGGGTGACGTAATTTTTGCGACGGTGGACATGGGGCCTGCAAATTGCGGGTGGAGTGGCAACGTCCAGTTGGTGATTCGACAAGATCGCCCATGGCGGTCCGACAAGACACTTGCGTCTACAAATGGCAGAGATCCAAATGACGAACGTAGGATGAATGTCTCGTGGGATTGTCGCGTCACCGCTTTCGATCAGATGATTAAGATCTTTGCCGAGTTCAGGGCGAATGGCAGGAAAGTTCATCAATCTCGCCGGGAAATAGTGAACTGTCAGCCATGACCCGGACCTCTCTTCACGTCACGGAAGATTTGCCCCCCCAAGACGGCTCTCTTGGGTCAGGAGTTGCCTCTTATGCTGGTTGGCCCCAGAGGCGAGGGCGGCCATAAGCCGTCACTGAGTCAATGACGCGGCGTAGGCAACGGCCTGCTCAAGCTGACCCGCGGGATCATAGAGTATCCACAGCCCGTCATTGATGACTCGCGCGGTTTCACTGTCGATCGGCATCTTGACCCATGTTTGATCCGTTACACCAAACTCGGCCTCTATCGTGCCGTAGAAGACCCGAATAGACTGCACCAGATTGTAGTCTTCCACTGCCCCCGCCACGATTGCATCTGCGCCGAATCCGGTTGTCCAAGAGCGATCCACCAACAGGGAGTCAGGATCCGCGGTCAGAATACAGAAATCGATGTCCGAGTCCGGTCTGGCTTGTCCGCGCGCGTAGGATCCACATACGCCTAGTGCAGCAACGCGATCATCACGTTGCGCCCAATCTGCAACTTTCGCTATCAGTTCGGAAGCGTCCACAGCTCAGACTTTTAGTCGATGGGATCTGCTGGACCAATGTCTCCAGTCGGTCAGCGAATGTCGGCCACTATATCATCGCCAGGCGGCAACTCACGGCCCTCTGATGTCCCTTGGGCATGCCAGACCGGGTCAGGACTTGCCGCTGCCTGAGCGTTAATTTTTTGTGCTAGGCCTTGAGAAAGTACGTCGGAAAGCAGCGGGTGTCGTCCCGACCTGCGACTTAAATCGGCGCTGAAAGTTTTCAAGCGAACCGAAGCCTGCGAGTTGCGCGATTTCGGCAAGAGATTTGTCGCTACCCTCGAGCAGTGACTTGGCAAAGACAAGCCTTTGCTGCATGAGCCATCGACCAGGACTTGAACCGGTCGCCTTTCTGAACCGGCGACTCAGGCTGCGCGGACTCATTGCGCAATGCGAAGCCATTTCACTTATTGGCCACGGCCGAGAAAGGTCGTTACGAACCTTGTCCAGTAGCATTGACAAGCTGTTGGTGCGTGCGGCAGAAACAGGGGTTTCGATGAATTGTCGTTGTCCGCCATCTCGATGAGGTGGGATGACCAGTCTACGGGCGACACTGTTTGCGGCAGGAACGCCTTTGGATTGGCGGACGATATGCAAGAGAAGATCTAGCCCCGCGGCAGAACCTGCCGACGTCAATACATCACCTTCGTCAATGTATAACACACCCGGATCTAAGAGCACGTCAGGAAAGCGCTCGCGAAATTCTTGCTCGTGCAACCAGTGAGTCGTTGCTCTCTTGCCATCCAACAAACCGATATGCGCGAGCAGAAACGCGCCGGAACAGATGCTGGCTATCCGGCATCCGCCGCCATTGGCTTGTCGTAAAGCCTGACACAACCTTGGATCAGGATCTTTGTCGCGCGGCCAGCCCGGCACGATGACCAGTCCCGCGTGATTCAGGAGGCCAAGATCGTAGTCGACGTCGACATTGACGGTGCCAACATTTGACTTGACGGTCGTTTTCGTAGCGCAGGTCGCGAAACGGTACCAGTCGTCACCAAGTTCTGGCCGATCAAGACCGAACACTTCCGCCGCCAGCTGAAACTCAAAGGCATAGAATCCGTCGTAGAGAAGCGCTGCAACTAAGTTGTGATCTCTAGGCATTTGGCAAGAAAGTTCATAAATGTGTCCTTTCAGACACTAGCGCGAATTCCATGATTTGCAAAGATATTCTTGACGAATCACTACAACGAGATATCTATGAAAAATGCTGTCACCGCTACACCGGCCGCCAGCCCGGAGTTAGCCAGCACCCACTTCGCAGATGTGTTTCGATACGAAACGGACTGTTGGGACGTTCATGAAGCTCTCGCATCGGGCAAACCTGGCTTCGTCCTGCTCGACGTAAGAAGTCCGGCAATGTTTGCGAGAGGTCACGTGCGAGGCGCAATAAACATTCCCCATCGAAAGATCACACGCCACCGTATGAGAGAATGGCCCAGCGACACTCTGTTCGTGACTTACTGTGCAGGCCCGCACTGCAACGGCGCGGCACGTGGGGCTCTCCGTTTAGGAGAAATGGGAAGGCCTGCAAAGATCATGGCCGGTGGGATTACTGGCTGGGTTGACGAAGGCTTTGAATTGGAAACCGGTGAGGGATCCGGTTGAGCGGTAGCCGGCGGGGCTTCAGAGTTCGTAAGTGGCAAGAAGAAGACGCCACTGCATTGCTCGGCTTGATGCAAGCGCTCGCCGAGTTCGAGAACTATGCACAGGAGTTCGCAGTTACGGAGAATGACCTCATCACTTTCGGCCTCGGAGAGAGCTCTGTGTTTGAGGCGCATGTCGCGGAGTGCAGCGTGACGCAGGACCTTGTGGGTATGGCAGTCTCTTACACGATTCCCTGGACTTTCGATATGCTCCCGACGGTGGTGCTCAAGGAAATGTTTGTTCGGCCTGGTTCTCGCGGGCTCGGCGTCGGAAAAGCCTTGTTCTCGAGAGTCGTTCAGGACGCCAATGAGGTTGGCGCCTCCCGCGTTAATTGGACCGTCATGGAGGGCAATTGCAGCGCCGAGGCGTTCTACGCCGATCTCGGCGGTCGACGCGATGATAAATGGCAGAACTGGACGTTGGAGCTCCCGCGGTGCTGACACGAGGCCAGTTCATCACCGCACTTGCAAGTACGATCCTGATACCGATCGGGTCATTTGGTTGTTCGTCGAATCCGAAGAATACAGCTCGACTAAAGGGACACGCCGATCTACAGGTGGCCGTCGATCGAGCACGTGCGTCCGCTAAAACTCCTGGATTTGCCGTCGCGGCCATAAAGGGGCGTGAAACCTACGCGGCCGTTTCGGGTTTTCGAACAATGAATGAGAAGTATCCAGTGACGCTCGCAGACCGCTGGCATATCGGCTCGGTCACGAAGATGATGACGGCGCACCTGGTCGCGACATTTGTAGAGCAACGCGAATTCTCGTGGGATTCAACAATTGGAGAACTATTCGGCAAGATCGAGCCGAACATGGATCCACAGTATCGTGATGCAACGCTTGTACATTTTCTGACACACCGCAGCGGCATGCAGCTATCGAGCAATGATTTTTCGGCTCGAATGTCGGAAATGACGCGAAAATACATTGAGCAGTTTGGTGTTGCCGGACCGCCGCCGGCCGGGTTCGACGTCGGCGACTTCGCTGGCGACCCCAGAGTAGACCGCCTCCATTGGACCCGTGCTGCGCTGCAGGAGCCGCCAGTTGCCCCCACCGGTCAAGACAAGCGGATATACGAAAACGGCAATTACGTCGTCGTCGCCTCAATTCTTGAACAACTCGCCGACCGCGACTATGAGCAACTGATGAGGGAGCGGGTATTCACGCCACTTCGGATGAGTAATGCCGGCTTTGGCCCGCCTGGCACTGATAGATCGAGTGAGATTGCCCCGACGGACCCCTATGGTCATAGGCGACATGACGGTCGAGTCACCATGTTGCCCCCCTCCGGTCCGCCGCGGCCGGATAACCCGCCCGTGCTAAGCCCATCAGGACGAGTGCACACGTCTCTCAGTGATATCGCCCAATTCATGCGAGATCACGTTTCCGGTCATCGCCGTGAGGCGGCCCATTTATCGGCTGAATCCTACAATGTAATGCACAATCCGCCTTTCGGCGATGACTACGCGATGGGGTGGATTACTCGCGAGCGCGGCGGCATAGGCCACGGTGGAACCAACGGGGCGTGGCTCGCCATCTTGGAGATTCGACCTGCGGAAAATGTTGGTGTATTTGTAGCAACCAACCTCGGACCACCTGATGAAACGGCGCCGGCCGCCAATACGCTGATTGCGGAAAGCTTTGACTTCCTTACCGGATAACCCCCAAGACAAGCGGAGCGTTGTTAGATGGCGAAAGTGACGAAGTTTGCATATGAGAACTCAGAGACTAGGTAAGCCCGGCTACGGAGTCCTGGTAGCCGGGTTGATCGTATTCGGATGCGCACAAGAAAATCCCGTCGACGGCTCACCCTATCCTGCTCTCGACATGGCGATACAAGATGGAACGTTTCGCCAAATCACGAGTGTACTCTTGGCAAGTGATGGTGAACTTATCTACGAAAGATATTGGGAAAGCGGCGGACCGGAACAACTCAATGACACGCGTTCTGCGACGAAATCGCTAACAGCTTTGGCCGTCGGTGCTGCAATTGCCGACGGTCATATAGACAACGTGGATAGCCTAGCACTCGACCTTTTTGAAGAAGAGCGTCCCAATCGATTCCCGACGAAACTAAAAGACGAAATAACGATTAAGGACCTACTAACCATGTCGTCCGCGCTGGACTGTGACGACAATATTTGGGAAAGCCCAGGAAACGAAGGTCACATGTACTCAGCAAGGAAGTGGCTCTATTTTGTCTTGGACATGCCGACCGTGGATGACTATCGAAGGGACGAAAGAGGATACGGGCCGTTCCACTATTGCACTGCCGGGTCTTTTCTTCTTGGCCAAATCGTAGAACGCGCAACCGGTGAATCTATCAACGCTTATACAGAGCGCCGAATACTCGAACCATTGGGTATTCGCCAAGTGTCCTGGGACAAGTCACCGTCGGGCGAGATTCAGACTGGGGGTGGCACCGAATTGACGTCGCGGGCGTTGCTCGCGTTAGGCGAGATGGTCCGCAAGGGCGGAATTCATGACGGCGAACGCGTACTGCCGGAGGAATGGATTGACGAAATGTTGTATCCGCACGTATCGGCCAACCAGGATCAGAACTATGGTTATCAATGGTGGCATCGCGAGTTTGCGTGCGGAGACGACACCGTTGGCGGGTGGTATATGGCCGGCAACGGGGGCAACAAAATTGTCGTGATTAGCGAGCTTGATCTAACGCTGGTGATTACCGCGACCTTGTACAGCACCAGCGGTATGCATCAGCAGTCAACCGATATCATTGAAGATTATCTCATGCCAGGACTGCCGGGTTGTTCCGGATTTTAACGGTGCGCATCAGACTGGCTTTGAAACTGGGCCGCATTGGCACGTTCTGACACGCACTATCGAATTACCTGAGAAAGTGAGGACGTGAAGAGTGATCTAGTGTTCGCCCAATTCGGTTCGTTACGAATCATAACCCGCCACGGCTCAGTTGGAGCTGACTAGATGGGTCAAGTAAGGAGTAGAGATGATCAAAGGCGTACACACTATGTTTTACACGTCAGATGCTGAAGCGCTGCGAGAGTTTCTACGAGACAAGCTCCAGTTTCCGTTTGTCGACACTGGTGGTGGCTGGCTTACTTTCGATATGCCTGAGGCAGATATGGGCTGCCATCCATCTAACGAAAACGCGCCCTCCGGTACTGCAGCTATCTCATTCTACTGCGACGATCTAGAAGAGACGATCGCAGAATTGAAGAAAAGAAATGTTGAATTTGTAAATCAGCCAGTTGATGTAGGATATGGCATCAGCGTGCGCTTTGAAGTTCCGGGTGGCTTCACGGTAGAGTTGTATCAGCCACGATACGGCAAGTAACCGATCTGACGTACAGACAACGCACGCCGTGCTAGCCGTGGCGCGTATACGATTCTAGCCGGCGGCAAGTCCTGACCCCGTCAGGCCGCCAGGTGCGTCGAATACGGGTCTGTACTTGCCGTTGCACCCTAGTTTCAAAGTCGGCCTGATTCGCTCCGCTAGAGCCCAGAACAACCCGGTCGTCCTGGCAAGAGATATTCTTCAACGATATCGGTTGACTGCTGGTGCATACCGCTGGTGCTGTACAGAGTCGCCGTAATGACAATCGTAAGATCAAGTTCGCCAATTACGACGATTTTGTTGCCCCCGTTGCCGGACATGTACCAACCGCTGACAGTATCGTCGCCGCACGCAAACTCACGATGCCACCATTGATAACCATAGTTTTGATCTTGGTTGGCCGATACGTGCGGAAACAACATTTCTCCAATCCATTCCTCCGGAAGCACGCGTTTACCGTCATGGATCCCGCCGTTGCGTACCATCTCGCCTAACGCGAGCAATGATTGGGAAGTTAGTTCGGTACCACCCCCAGTCTGAATCTCTCCAGACGGTGATCTGTCCCAAGACACTTGGCGAATGCCTAGCGGCTCGAGTATTCGGCGCGCAGTAAAAGCGTCGATAGACTCACCCGATGCGCGTTCTACAATTTGGCCCAGAAAAAAAGATCCGGCAGTGCAGTAGTGAAACGGGCCGTATCCTCGTTCGTCCCTTTGATAATTATCAGCGGTCGGCATATCCAAGACGAAGTAAAGCCACTTTCTTGCGGAATACATGTGACCTTCGTTTCCCGGGCTTTCCCAGACATTGTCGTCACAGTCCAGCGCTGACGACATGGTCAACAGGTCCTTAATCGTTATTTCCTCTTTTAGCGCTGTCGGGAATCGATAGGGCCGCTCTTCTTCGAAAAGGCCGAACGCCAGGCTATTCACGCTGTCGATATGTCCATCGGCGATAGCAGCGCCAACGGCGAGTGCGGTTAGCGATTTCGTTGCAGATCGCGTGTCATTGAGTTGTTCTGCTCCGCCACCTCCCCAATATCTTTCGTAGATGAGTTCACCATCACTTGCCACCAGCACGCTAGTAATCTGGCGAAATGTTCCTTCCTGTATCGCCATGTCGAGGTCCGAATACGGTGAGCTACCGACAGGGCCATCTTGCACACAGCCAAGTACGATCAATCCGATTATCAGGATTCCGTAGCCGGTTTTTCGGGAAACGCCAGAACTCATTATCAAACCTCCTCACAGCAGCACATCAGCTACAACCAAAAGTGCCAGAATCTTGAATAACCTGGTTACTACAGCGTAAGTAGTTACTGGCTCGATCCAGTCGCAGCCGTTACTCTTGATTACTCATGGGGCACTTCAGATACTTGTCGATCTTTTTCGATCGTCGAGGGTTGCAAGTATATCGTCGATGTGAATGACTGAGAAAATGCATTACTAGAGGCAAATGAAAAATATGGATACACGAAGGGAGCGTGGAGCGAAATTCAGATTATCGTGGGCCTTATTGACTCTGCTTGTCGGCGCCTGCACTATTACCGGCATTGCCGACTCGCGTGGTCAAGAAGCGACTGCCCATAGTGTATCGGCTTCGGAAAAATTCGATGCATTCGCTCTTCAGTTTCGCATTGAACGCGTTATTCCCAGTTTGTCGATTGCCGTGGCGCATAAAGGCGAGATCATTTTTGTAGGCAACTACGGATTTCAGGACCATGACGGCGAAGAGGCAACATCATCCGAAACAAGTTATCTCGCGGCGTCAATCACCAAGACCTTCACTGCTGCGACGTTGTTGGCGATGGAGGCAGACGGCCATGTCAGTCTTGACGAAGATTTCACGACTTTTTCTGAGTGGGATCGTCGGTGCAATTGGCTTGTCAAATCCGGGATCATTTTCGGCGGCGCTGAAATTGACGGGCTGTCGATTCCGGCGTTGAATTGCGACGCGAGCATTACGCTGGAGAATGTTCTCTCCCACCGCGTCAATGGTGAACCCGGTGCAGATTTCATTTACAACCCGATCATATTCGGACGACTGTCAAATTACGTTGAAGAGAAAACTGGGCGACCCTGGCGCGCGTGGGTGCGAGAATATGTAATTGATGCGGGAGAGCTTGATGACATCGCAGCCGGCTGGCGCGATCCAACTGCCTCGAAAGTACTAACGCACTTAGCACCGCCTTTTAAACACGTTGAGCCGGAAGTCGACAGTGATGGATTTATACCCTCGGTACTGCCGAATACAGAACTGAATGCGAGCTCGGGTATCATCGCATCGGCATCGGCGTTGGCAAAATACGGTGTCGCTTTAGTTCAGGGCGACATTTTGCCTCAACAACTCTTGGACCGAATGTGGAATCCAACAGCCGGAGCGGACGGAACCCCTCAGCCCTATGGTCTTGGTTGGTGGGTCGAAGAGATAGATGGTCGGAAAGTCGTATGGCACGGTGGTTGGTGGCCTGACGCGTACGCCGGAATGATGGTTATCGTGCCGGATGAGGCCCTGGTTCTTGTAGCGCTTGGAAACACTGATGGTCTTCATTGGGGCAACCCGCTTAATGAAGCCAATATCGCATCGTCTCCTCTTATGGCGAAGTTTTTCGATCTGTTCGTGAACAGAACTTCAAATTGAGGAACCTTATCGTTCGAACCCTGAGCCGGTCGCTGAGGTACTGCATCCGATGCCGCGTCGATACCCAGGGAAAGTACTCTTACGCCAATAGCGTTTGCCTCGATGACGCCCTTGGCGCCGAGTTGCAAGGACCCAGATGGCTCTATCTAGCAGGGGCCGGTCCTGACCCTCTCAGGCAGCCGGAGACGACACAAACGGGTCACTTCTTGCCGCCTGCGATCTCGACTGGTAGTTGACGCCTATGGATCGTTCCAATGTGACGTCAGTCACGCGTGGCGCCTGGTAGAGCAGGTACGATTGAGGTTCGATCCGGAGCATTAGCCATGACGAAGCTGCAACACTGCAAGCGCTCATAGGTAGTCCGCTAGGGCGTAGAACGCCCACTCGGTACCTCGCAGCTTTCTTCATCCTGGCTTCGCATCATGCATTGCCTCAGGAGTCGCCGAAGTCTGGCGCGGTTGAACTTTTTGACCCTGCATTTGACGTCGCCATAGAGCAACGTCCACGAGCCGGAATCTACGGAATCACTGAACTGATGATCGCGGCCCTCGAAGCCGACATTTTCAAGGCGAAGCAACTCATCGATTCCGGGGCAGACGTTAACGAAACCGATGACTCGCAGAGTACGCCGCTAATGTGGGCAGTCCACAGTGGTGACGTCGAGACTGTCAAGTTTCTTATTTCGGAAGGTGCAGATGTTCGCGCCAGGGCGTTCCAGGGTGCAACAGCCTTGATAAACGCGATCGCTGCGAAGCAAGAAGCCATTGCGGTCGTATTGATCGAGGCTGGTGCCGACCCAAATGGTCGAGGCAACAGCTGGCAGAATCATTTGGAAGCCGCCGCTGATTCCGGAATGGCGGGGGTCGTCGACGCGCTGATTCGCAACGGCACAGACCTCTCCTCGTACGGGTCGTCTGCATTGTCTTATGCTGCGACCAGAGGCCACATCGATGTTGCAGCGTTGCTGCTTGGCGCCGGGGTTGATGTGACATTACCCGCAAGCTCCTCCGAAGGGTCGATACTATCCAGGGCCTCGGCGACCGGTAGCCTCGATCTTGTGAAGCTGCTCCTCTCCCATGGCGCTGATGCAGATCGGCCAGAGGGGCAAGGCTCGCCACTATTTGCCGCAGTATCTCGGGGCCATACGACTGTCGCGGAACTTCTTATCGATAACGGCGCAACAGTGACTTCCCGGCACGCGCTTGCGGCGATTCGGCAACGGGACGTGGATTCAGCGATTGCCCTGATCAATCTTATCAACGTCGATGCACTACAGACTGTCGAAGTAAGCAGTTTGTTGGACGCGGCTAACGAACTTGGAGACGAAGATGTCAATCACTTGATGCTCCAGTTCTCGTCAGTCCGCGCAATTGTTGACGAACGAGCCAAGGTGGAGGCCTCCGCAACACGAGCCGCCTCAAGAGAGCATTCCCGACTGCTATTTGCCCGACAGTACGACGCAGCCTGCGTCATCGCAATCTGGGACTCCAGTTCAGGTGAAATCACCGATCTTGCCAAGATAGCGGCTTGTCCAGATGAACTGTTCGTAAGCGACGATGGCCGTTCGGCGTTCGTAGTTGACGGTTCCGTGGTTCATATCGTGTCGACCAGCAATCCGGCGCAACGCACGGATATCGCGCTCCCGACTCTGGACTACCGCAACTGGGTGAGCCAGATGACGCACAGGCCAGATCAAAACCCGGACTACTTGCCATCGGCGTCGACGATGACGCCATCTGGCGTCGGTCGATTCGAAGATGGATCTATAGGATTGCTCGCGACTCTGTGGATGCCTGCCGATGATTCCTTTAACTACGTGTTTCGACATAACGGCTCGCAGTGGACTGTCGTCGAGTCGCACTGGTGTGGTCGCTGGGGTTGTGAACACCCAGTTGAGTCGCTGCAGTTTCGGTCGACCAATGTGTGGAGCTGGCCGGAAACGAGCATGATCTGGCACGAGAACCTCAAGATGAACCCATTTTTCGTTGCCGAGTCAGCGCAGTCAGTCGATCTGGGATACGAGAATTACTCGGCGAGCGTTTATCAGAGAGAGTTCGGAATTGACGGCAAGTCGTCGGTCCTGCATTTTCACACGAGCCCCAGCGAGCATTCCGATACAAATCATACATTCGGTATCGAGCTTGTTATCGATGGTGGAAATCCAATACAGCTCTCCGGAAATCAGTGCCTCACGTCGATCGTAGGGCGGCACATTCTTGTAAATGAGTTCTTTCGCGGAAGATTTGAGGTTACGGATCTCGGCACTGGAGAGACAGTCCTTGGCGATCTGAAAGCGGCACTGTGGTTGGACTGACGTCGCGAGTCGAGTCTGTACTTTTCGGCAGAGGCATGAACGGCGAGTCCTGGCCCTGCAAGACCGTCAGGGACGTCGATTACGGGTCAAGACTTGCCGTTTCTGGTAGGCAGATGAGACGGCGCTGCGAGCCAAAGACTTGCCGCTGCAGGTGCGACGAACCCGATGGGCAACACGTTAAGCCACCTCTCGACTGCGTAAATCAGGCGGTCGGCGTGGATATCCTGATTCAGCGAAGTCCGATCTCTCGACAAATCAGCGAGAGACCCACGATTTCGTAGGACGTTTTTCCAAACGAGCTACGGTGATTGAAATGCACCCGAATTCCGGTGGCGGCATACGCTTTACCAGTTGTGCTTATGTTGCACCGTCGGATGTCGTGCCACTCGCTGCAGTTTGTCCTGATTTCCGATAGATCGTTCGCCAATTCCCAGTTCGTGGTCCCATCTGCGTTGAGCGCACCGCCAACAACTCGGATTCCTTTTAAGCGGTTGTTGCGGTTGAACGTACTACAGACGGCGAGCCCCTCAATGACATTGGGCTCGGGCATGGTCAATTCTTTTACTGCCGAAGAAAAAACTGCAAACAGCGTGATGCCGCCGTCGCAACCGCTCACGGTTTGAGTTGTCCGGTTGGCCTCAGAATCACCGCCGGTAATTCTGATCGTGCACGGTACGTCGGAGGCTTCATCCCACTGAATGCTTCGCAAGAACTGACTGTCAAGGTCCAGCGTTCTATAGTCGTCGCCCAGATAACCTGACACGCTCGTCCTGTGCGCGTCGCCGATTGGAACGGGCCGCACGACCGCGCCGGCGTCGGCAATTGTCGTCGCTTCTGCCGCTGCTTCTGCTTCAGCTTCTGCCGCCGCCTCAGCTTCACGGCGCTGTCGCTCCAGTTCGTTTTGGTGGCGCGACAACTCGGTCTGATAAGCCTCGCGTTCCCGGCGCTCGGCTTCGCGTCGGGTGGCTTCCTGTGCCTCTGCCCATTCCTCCTCGCTGATCGGCAGAGCTGATCCGTCAACCCCCAAGGCAGACGGATCGCGGCCCGATTGAGGAATCGAGATCCCACCCGGAGTGCCTGAAGATGTGGATGAATCGCCACCATCATCCGATCCCGAAGTACCGATGCGCGCTATGACGCCGTCCGAATCCCACGGATTCGTTGCCGACCCGCCGGCCATTCCCCAGCGGCCGTTGGTCAACGCACAAGACGCGTCAATATCGAAAGCCGCGGGCCCGCCAAGGCCGGATGGCTGGCTCCACGTGCCAGTCGCTGCTGTCACGTTCGCGTTCACCTGCAGGTCCAGGCTGTTGCTGTTGTCCGGTCCGTACGAACAGGCAAGCTGACTCGCGCCCGCTGTCCGGCACGACAGCACATTGGCCCGCGTTCGGTAGTCGCCGGCGACATCGGCAACGCTGCAATTGGCCTCAGCAGCCTGTCGCGCCCCGGCGAGCACACTGAGTTGCTCGTCGGTCAATGCACCTGCGTACAGTCGCAGGTCGTCAAACTCGATATTGTTGGCAGCCCATCCGCCGCTGAAGTCTTTGCCACCGATGAACAGGTAATTTCCGGCTGGTTTGTCCGGTTCGTTGGGGTTGCGGAATTTTCTCTTGCTGGTAATCGCATACCCTTTATCCCGGCGATGCTCGAAGAAGTCTGTGTCCTTCTGCACGCGAACGCGGTTGTTGTCCATATCGTAAACCACCGCCATGAACGACCACTCACCTGGCTTGAACAGGTTCTTGTTGCGGTACAGCGGGCCGCCCGGCGAAGCGCTGATGTTGCGCTGGTGGACTTGAACACGTAATCCCGTACCGGTCGACAGTACGGTCATTCCTGACTTCGATTCATCGTTCATCCTGACCCAGCCCGTCAGCGTCACTGTGCGGTAGTCGTCGTTCGTCAAGTCTACAGGCACAGCCAATACGGTCTTGCCGTCGAATCTCAGGGCCTGGCCAAACGCGCCGTCGACGAACTGCGGTTGCGCGCCGCCGCTGCGAATGACGAGTTCCGGTACGCCAGGCAACGATCCCCGGTTTTCGAACGAGCCATCCATCGGCAGGTGCAAGAGCAATTTGCCGCTGACTCCGGTGCCAGCATCAAACTGATCGCCGGGTATCTGGCTGGGGTCGAATTGGTCTCCGGGTATCTGCGTATCGTCGAACTGGTCGCCAGGAATCTTATCGGGATCAAACTGATCGCCGGGTATCTGGTTGGGGTCGAATTGGTCTCCGGGTATCTGCATATCGTCGAACTGGTCGCCAGGAATCTGATCGGGATCAAACTGATCGCCCGGTATCTGGTCGGGGTCCTGTGGGGAATTGTCTTCTGGCGACTGCGCCAAAGCGATTGCGCTTGAACTTAGCGCCAATACCACAAGTAACCGTGCCGCAATCCGCGGAAAGTGCGACAACGCTGGAAAACTTTCGCTCATGGTCGGCCCTCAAGGATTTTCAGGTCATATTCTTTACCAGAGCGCAAGTTCCGATACCGATCCGCCACGAACTTGCCACCGATTCAGCCAGGGCGTACCTTGGGGCGTCGCCGAGGGCCACCTGAGAACAACAATGACGGGCGAAAACGAGGGGCGCAGTGCTGAACCAGAGCAAATCGATGACCTCGACGAACTGGTCTCGCTCATGTACCCGGAGCTCAAGAAGCTGGCGCACTACCAGCTGGCCGGAGAGCGCGCTGGGCATACGCTTAGTACCACGGCAATAGTCAACGAGGCATTCGTTCGGCTACGCGGCGGTCGGCCTCACTGGCGCGACCAATCCCATTTCTTCAGGGTTGTGGCTCGGGTAATGCGCCATCTTCTAGTCGATCACGCAAGAAGGCGCCGTTCCGCAAAGCGCGGAGGCGCAAGCGATAACCTCGACATCGATGACTTCCAGGTCTCGACGCCCGATGACACGCTGGCGGTTCTCGCCATCGAGGCCGCTATGAAGGATATCGAAACCATAGATCCTCGCATGGCGAACGTCGTCGAGTGCCGATACTTCGCCGGATTGTCGGTTAAGGAAACGTCTGATGCACTCGACGTGCCGGTGCGCACCGTCGAACGCGATTGGCAGAGGGCGCGCGCTTACATACACAGAGCAATGAATGAAAAAACTTGACCAGGTCCCGTAACAAGCAGGTAGATGAAATCTTTCAGTCGGCACTGGACCTGCCGCCCGGAGAACGGCGCACGTTTATCGACAAAGCAAGCGGCGGAGACACCTCCATCGCCGTCGAAGTCAGCGAGCTCCTCGACGCTACCGCGGGGCGGGCCGATATCGACGAATCAATCTGGTCTGCGGCGCGCGACCGCCTGCTCTCCGAGGTTTTCAGTTCAGACGACGATATTGAGGATCTGACGGGCAGCACTATCGGTCGTTGGAGTATTCGGCGCCGTGTTGCCCGAGGCGGTCTTGCGACCGTCTATGTTGCTGACCGCAGCGATGGGGAGTTCGTGCAGCGTGCTGCCCTGAAGGTATTGAGGCGCGGCCTGGACACCGATGATCTGATTTCCCGGTTTCGGGCCGAACGGCAGATACTTTCATCGCTAGATCATCCTTCAATCGCCGGTATTCTCGACGGCGGTGCAATACCCGACGGCCGGCCATACCTCGTGCTCGAGTTCGTTGACGGTGTATCGATTACAGATTACTGCGTCGCGCACGATACGAGTGTCGCCGGTAAAATCGCCTTGATTATCGATGTGCTGCGCGCACTCCAGCACGCGCACACGCGACTGGTCGTACATCGGGACGTGAAACCGTCGAACATCCTCGTCACGCATGAGGGTCGTGTCATACTGCTGGACTTCGGCATTGCGAAGATCCTTGACCCCAGCGCTATGCCCGGTGCGTCCACCGCGACGCGCACCGGAATATCATTGTTGACGCCGGGGTACGGCAGCCCCGAACAGCATGCCGGTGCCGATATCACCACGGCGTCCGACATTTACCAGTGCGGAATCGTCCTGCACGAATTACTGACGGGCAAACGCGTCGGAACGCCCGATTCGGACTTACAAACAGTCAGGACGGGCCATCCCGACCTCAACGCCATCGTCGCCAAGGCGGCAGCCGGCGACCCGGCCCAGCGCTATGCGTCGGCGGATGACATGCGGCGCGACCTGCAGAATTTCCTCGAGGGTCGGCCGATTTCGGCGAGACCTGCTACGCTCGCGTACCGCATCACCAAGCTCGCACGCCGGCAACCCTGGCTACTGCCGGCAATCGTTTTGACTACGCTGGCCATCAGTGCGTACGTGGCGACGATCACGGTTTATTCGAAGCAGCTGGAAGAAGAGCAACGAATCGCCACAGCGTCGCAGCAGTTTCTGGTAGACCTGTTTCGCTCGCCGGACCCATTCAACCCGGCGAGCGCCACCGAAGGTCGTGACATTTCGGTGATCGAAGCGCTCGATGTTGGCCGCAGCCGAATTGCAAGCGAATTACTCGGACAGCCGCGGCTTCAGGCAACATTGTACGGATCGATTGCTGATGTATACGGCAATCTAGATCGGAACGATGAAGCAATACAGTTGCGCGAAGCGGCCCTTGACATGGAACTGGAGATCTACGGCGCACGCTCGCCGCAGGTGGCTGCGTCAATGCGCGAGCTGGCGCCGCTCTATCGTTGGGCCGGCGCAACCGCGAAGGCTAAGGAGTATTCGGAACGCCAGTTAAGCCTGGCGAAAGACGTGTTCGCTGGCGACTCCGCCGAACTGGGCCTCGCGTACATTGCGATGGGCATCGACCTTTACCACGCAGGGGATCTCCGCTCAGGCCGTGCGGAACTTGCACGCGGAATCAAGATATTGCGGCCACATAAAGACAGGTATCCAAACGAGATGATCGATGCACTGATCATCTACGCGCAAAACCTGGGATTTGACCGAAAGGGCGAAGCGTTCGATGCCATTCACGAATCCGATGACATCGCGGTTACCGCGTACGGCGAAGATAGCCTGCAGCGAGCGAGCGCCCGAATACGCCTCGCCTCGACCATGACATTGGTCGGAGAATACGAATCCTCTGAGGCAAATTTCCTCGCTGCAATGCCTGTGATGGAACGACATCTCGGGCGGGATCATAGCGCCACCGTTGCGGCACTCAGCAATTTTTCGTTCCTGATGATGCAGAGCGGAGACCTGAACCGGGCGGAGCCCCTGTTTCTCGATCTACTCACGCGACAGCGATCGCTTTTTGGCGAGCGCAGCAGGCAAGTTGCTGACAGCAGCCAAAACCTGGGCGCAATGTATGCCAGGCAGGGCCGCTTTGCCGACGCCATTGAGCATCTTGCGCGAGCCCATGACATTTATTCCTCGATTTTGAACGATGGTAACTATGTGATCGGTTTTCCGTTGCTGACCTTGGCGTATTCCTATATCGAGCTTGATCGCCCCGCCGACGCCGAGCCCATCGCTCGCGAGGCACTAGCAATATTTAAGTCATCCCTCCCGGATACTCATTTGCATGGCGTCGCGCAATGCTTGACCGGGGTGTCACTGGAATACCAGGGGAAACATTCCGAGGGCAAACTACTCGTAGAAGCGTCGCACGCACATCTCGGCAAAGGTGAGATCGGCGATCATTACCGACTTTTGTGCCGCTACCCGCCGTAGTGCATGGGCGGATGGCGGTTTTCCCGTTGCATTGCGCTGGAACGGGATATGAATCCAAAATTTCACAAACGGCGCCCGTATGGCCTGATAGCGGCTTGTCTGCTGCTGGCGGGCTTACCTCTCGATTCCACCGCTGAAGCGCCAAGATCGACTGAAGACCTGCTGCGGGCGGTCGCCGAGCACCGTGAACGGACCAGAGTCGGCGTCGACAATTTCAAGGTCGTTAGAGTTGCACAAGGAATCGGTCCACCAGGCCAGGAAATCGTCGACTACTATGAGCGCGATGAGGTCACCGGTGAATGGTCGAAGTTGCATCCTGCTGAGATTGCTCAACGAGAGGCGGAGCTTCAGACCAACATGGCGAGAAAGGAGCTCGCCGATTCCCTGAAGGAGTTCGCTGAGGCGTCAACCCTGGTTGGTCTTGCATTCGAGGCGGAATTTCAATCGCGCCTGGCCTCTGCAGGCATGGGGGCGATTGGCGGTCGCCTGCTCGGCATGATGTCTTCGAGCTTCCTGGCCTTCGGACCGGAAAACAGTGACGACGGGGCTACCTGTAAGGTCGCCAAAACAGTCAATGACATGAAGTACGGCGACGACGCGGGAAATCCCACGTTCAACGTGGAGGCGGCGTACCAGTTTGTCAGCCCGCTTGCGCTGATGATGGAGTCCTCCTGTATTTATTCTGTCGCCGCCCAGGTGCTGGAAACGGATTATGAGCGCCAGCCCGAGACTCCAATGATTCGCCATGACATGCTCGAACAACTGGTCAGCCTCGTGGAATACAACGGGCGCGTCGATACCGAACGAGGGCCGGCTTACGAACTATCGCTCGAGAATCTCGAGCTGCGCGATTCCAGTGACGGGTACACGATGCACATCCACACCGTCCGCCGCTACTTCCACCCGGAACATTTCGGCGACATGGGGATGAAGATGCTCGGCACGCTCGAACATCGAGGCGAGGTGCGCGACATATGGATAGAGCGTCAATTCGACGACTTCAAAGCCGTTCCCGGCAGCGACATGATCGAACCGTACCGGGAATCCTTCGTCATGGGCGGGATGATGACTGCGGAGCAGCAGGCGGAAATGAAGCAGGCCGCGACACAGGTTGCAGACATGCGGCGCCAGCTCGAGGCAATGCCGCCGGATCAACGCGCCATGATGCGACGAATGATGGGCGGGCAGCTCGAATCCATGGAGCGTATGGCGAACAGCGGTACGTTTGAATTCGCCACGATCACAAAGCGAATCATGGTCAATACAGACGTTACTACGCCGTCCGATTTCTACGATCCTGACAAGCCGGAGGCACTGACCCAGGAAATCCAGTACAGCCTTAAAACACTTGGCTATGACCCTGGAAACTTCGACGGGGAACTTTCCAAACCCACTATCGCTGCAATTGTCAGCTTTCAGCGTGACTACGAAATGGAACTTACCGGCAAACCAACGCCCACACTTGCGCGAATACTGTCAGCGGCAATCAGCGCAATGCCGACGACAGGAGGACAGCAATGAAATTACATTATTCGGCCGCGATTCTGGCCGTGGCCATCGTCACCGGGCCTGCGTATGCCGACGAATTGACCTTGATGATAGAACAGGATCTCGAGCGTCTCGGCTACGACCCTGGCGTTGTCGACGGAGAAGAAACCGTCGAGACGACCGTCGCAATCTCAAAATTCCAGGCCGAGAGGCAATTGGAAGTTACGGGAGAGGTTTCAAGAGACCTTGCCCGAACGCTGGTTGCGGCTACCGTGGCAGGCGACCTTCCAGCCACTACGGGAGCATCGCCAGCACCTGTTTCAGCACCCGATGAAGCGGCCCTTTATGCCGCCCAGGAAGCGTGCCTTCAGGAAAAGGTCGAAGCAGCCAAAGAGCGCGGAGAAAAGAAAAGAGGTCTCAAGCGATTGTTCGGCGCGGTGGCAAGAACCGCAACACGATTCGGCGGAAATTCGGTGGCCGATGCGATCCATCAGGTGTACTCGGCATCGGCAACGGCCGAAGACGTCGAGACGATTGCAAATGAACTCGGCATTTCCGAGGACGACGTCCTGGCGTGCAAGAGTCCCTAGAGCACAGTCGATGAAAATGATAACGATTCTTCTGCTTTCTTTCCTGATGCTGGATTCATCCGCCGTGGCGGACGACGATCCGACTTTCTCATTCTTGGTCATGGATCGCTTCAAGGTTTCGAACGCGGAATACGATCTGGTTATTACCGGGCAGGTAAAGGTTGGGACCATCGTGGCGAATGCCTACGCATGCGTAACCGGGAGTGACAGCGAGCCAGTGGCGATTGAGATTATTGCGATCAGTAAAACGGGTAAGCTGGTCGAGACTGCGACCAAGGGTGATCTCGTTGGCCTTGGCACAACAGGCGCCACTAAGGAACTGGTTGAACCGGGCGATCGAATTACGCCAGGTTGCGAACCGAGCTGACAGCGACAAATAAGAAGAAAATGGGGATACACAATGAATCGCTACGTAAAGATTGCGCTCGCTACTTCTGCGTCGCTGTTTTGCTTTTTCTATGCAATCCAAAACATTGCAAATCTCGGTGCAGCCGAGTGGTTCGTTGGCACGATAACGGCAATGGAAGGCCATGAAGCCTACCCGAATACTTTTGCTTTCTCCGTCAAATCGCCAGTGTTGGTGAAAATCATGCTGTGGATCATCATCCTGCTCGAACTGGCGGCAGGATTCCTTGCCGGAAAAGGTGCGATCGACATGTTCGCTAAACGAAATGGCGGTGGCAATGAATTTAACGGCGCGAAAACCTATGCGCTTGCCGGGACGGGCTTAGCGGTGATCATCTGGTTCGGACTTTTCGGCGCTTTTGGTGGTGCGTTCTTCCAAATGTGGCAAGTTGAAGCTGGCCTCAATGCGCTCAGGGATGCCTCATTCTTCTCCCTGCAGCATGGCGTATTGTGGCTGATAATTCAGGCCGACGACTCGTAGCAAAATATTCAACTACCTGCTACCCGATGTCTGCAATGTCGAACTCGGAAGTCGGTTGTATCCCGAAAGCTGCCGCTCAAGCACCTGCTTAGGGCGCGCAAGAACGGAAGTTCGCAGGGGCAAGTCTTGACCCTGTCGAGCCACACGCCTTGAGCGGCCAGTCTTGGGTTTTCTGGCCTAGCGGGCCGGTGATCGCCTTACTTAGACGATCCAAACTCCGTTCGTCTTCAGATGTCGATATCTCTGGAGATTTTCAACGCGTCGTCGATCTCCAATCCGAGATAGCGGACAGTATTCTCGATCTTCTTATGGCCAAGCAGAAGTTGGCAAGCTCTGAGATTCTGCGTTTGACGGTAAATCAACGTCACTTTCGTCCGTCTAATAGAGTGCGTGGCGTAGGTCGTTGGGTCGGCCCCCACGATCTTCGCAAACTGTTTGATGATCCTGGAGTACTGTCGCATCGACAGCCGATTTGACCCGGAATTTCTGCTGGTCCAGAGGTAGTCTGCAGAATGAAGTTTCGCCGCCTTGATCCAAGTCAGCACCGACTCCTTGGTTGTATCAGTGATTTCGAACGTGACTGATGCGTCAGTCTTCTTCTGAGTCACTGTTGCCTGCGGAAACACGACGTCTTCCGTACCAACGTCAGAAACGCGAAGATCCAATAGGTCACAGGCTCTCAGTTTACTGTCTATGCCAAGATTGAAGAGCGCAAGATCGCGTTTTCGGTTCTTGATCTTCAAGTACTGACGTATCTCCCATACGTCACCGGCTTTGAAGGGGCGTTTTGGTCCGACTGTTTTCCCCTTTCTTGGATTCTGCCTTTTCTTGGCGTCCGTAGGGTTAGGTCCGTGCTCAGTGTCATTTGTGTTCATGAGGTAGTCTGCTTTTTTCGGTGATGAGGTGCGGAAAGCCGTCGTTAATGCGGTGACGGGTTCTTACTATTGCCAGATCGCGTGCCTCTAGATGAAGATCGAACAGGTTGAGGGCGTGAGCAAAAGTGTGACGTGCCCCAGTCTTCATGTTCACCGAGACGTGCTCAGGATCTAGAATGGAACAATCAGCCGGGCGCATGACTATGCTCCAGTTCGCCATCGCAGTTGATGGACCTGAAGAAATCAAACGCCGAGTCGACGCCTGCTACATCTGAAACGTATGGCCCCGACGACCCGAATGCCAAGTGGTCGAGCATGCTTTCGCAAACACCGTCCACCGAACCGTAGTACTCCTTGAGCAGGGCGAGGATCTGGGTGCTCTGCATCGGAACCACGCATCTCAATGCGCAGTCTATGCAGCCCGAAACGTGGTCCGGAATGCTGGATTCTTCGACATAGCGTTCCGTGGCAAGCTCAAAGACCTTTGCTGGATCGATATGCGGGTGGAGCGGCTGGGCGTAGTTCGTCTCGAAAGTCTCCTGCCAGCACAAGTGATTGAAGAGAAAGTGCATGTGACCGAGAGAAATAGCCCGTATCACCGAGTCCATTCGACTCGATTCGGATGCCGCACAAGTGAAGCCGGCATGCGCTAATACGTGCCAGTTCTGTTTGGCCCACGGCAGTAGGCCTGCCCCGTTATTTTGTGCGTAAAGGTCTTCCATCATCGGTGCGACGTGCTGCCACTGGAGCTGCCAGTGGATGGGTTGGTCCGTACTCATTGGTTTTTCTCCTTTTAAGAGATCAAGGGTTTTCAGTATTTGTAAATTCGGCCAGCAACTTTGAGAGCGCTGAGGGCGTCAACCAGCCGATGGCCAGAATGTGAAAGAGGTACCGAAGCGTCGAGGCGCTGTAGTGTTCGATTGGCGGCCGTTTTCTCGTCTTCTTGACTTTCTTTCCTTTGACGAGCCTCCAGTCGCTAGCAGAGGTATCGTTGAACGCCGCGACGAGTGACGATTCGTCTTCTATGCTGTAGTAAAGGCGAGCACGATTTCCGCGTTTTGGGCCGGTCGATCTCGAAATCTCCGTCCTATATCGCGCGAGCATTTTCCATTGCTGCCGTATCGACTTGGCCGATTCTCCGGGACTTGCGACAATCTCGATGCGCCACCGCTGTTTGGAGATCGCCAGGTCGCAAGTCTTCAGGAATCGCTCGAGGTCGGCGGGATGCTTGAGCGTTATGTACGGCGTCGTGGTTGTCGTGTGGGTCAAGAAGTAGACCAGCGTCCAGGCAATGTCATGGCCGCCGGATTTCCAGTGCGCACCCAACGCACGTTTGATGTTCTCGGCATCGTCTTCCATAGCGTGATGGTTCGGTTGGCTGGGTAAGAGCGGTCGCTCCAGACTCTGTTGTCGGTGTTTGGGTATCAGGCGCAGATAGCCTTTCTGTGTTAACAGTCCCGCCAACTTTGTAGCGTTCTCGATGTATCGTTGGATTTTCTGCAACGGTATCCCATGCTCGTAGGGGAGGTGCTCGAGCTTTGCGCCACGTTGGTAGTTATCCACACAGCCGTAGATTCCTGCGAGCGTAAGCTCAGGTGTAGCCAATGCTATGAGGTTGATCTTTGGCGCCGGGGTTTGAGGAGCCGATCGCACCTGCGAGATAACGGATCGACATGTCTGAATCACGGCCGATCGGAACACAGACATGGTCAAATCGTCACCGGACTGATTCATTGATTTGCTGAGTCTGTTTAACCGTCGGACGGATATTCCCGTGACATTCGATACCAATGATTTCGAATAGCGCTGATCGCTGCGCCTAAGGCGCTCGTGAATGATCAGTTCGCTGAAATGCAGGTAGGTACTCAGCGTCATGCCGGGCGAGGCGTGTCCGGCAAAGATGGCGAGAGCTCGATAGCGCTCGTGCCGGACATACAGGTGGTCAAACACAGCCTTGTAGATACGCTCACCGTAAGACTGAGAGTAGGGCGTGAATCGTGCTAGCAGCACCCACTCTCGCTCGGCGACGAGTTGCAGGCGCGACAATGCTGTGTGGCGCAAAGAGTGCAGTGACGCTGGCAGGCCTAAAGTCTCAAACAGCCGAGCGCTATCGGCTGAGACACACGAAGGGTTGAGCGGGTCCTTGACGCCTGTCTCCGCCGCGAGCACCAACGTTGTTGAAGGATCTCGCCGTTTTCGACAGATGGCGAGGTGCTTCCGGAAGAGCTTGAGCTCCTCGCGCGTGAGCAGGGCGGCGAGCGGCACTTTGCGTCGCGCACAACTGGTTTTCCCTTTTGCAACGACATTGTTGCGGACGAATAGCCACATCTCTCGGCTTGGCTCGACATCTTGTACCTGAAGTCGAATCAGCTCATTGCGGCGAAGCCCACAGCGGTAGGCGAGTATCCACAGGAGCTGCAGTTGCCGGTAGTAGTGTTTGCTGCGTCCTTCCAGCTTCGGGATGAGCGCGAGCCCGTGCCGGAAAACGTGCTCAGGTATGAAGGCAGCGCGGACATGCGTTGCTGATGAAAGACCTTCGGTCAGTGGTTCTGGCAGGCCGGGAAGGTCGAATCGAGCACGTGCGAATACGTGAAAGTCGTTCAGGCGCCGGGCGGTGGTGTACTGGAAGTCATCGTTGTCCTTCCCCTGGATGACCGCTTGGTAGACATCGAAGAGATCATCAGGGTCCCAGGCGTCTCGATCGTGCATCGCGAGCAAGAGACCCTTACCGTAGGTTGAGAAGTAGGTCCGAAGCGTGCTCGCAGTGTTGTTGCGCTCTTCAAGATGATGCAACCCCCAGGCGCACAGCATTTGGCCGGCCAATGGCCAGCGTTCTGTCTCTAAAGACTTGAGCTGTTTGATGGCAAACTTTTCGGGGTTGTTGCGTATCCCTCTCTTGGGCTTTCGCACGGCATCGAAAAGCGCCGTGTAGATCTCCTCGATGGAGTACTTGCTCTTGCGGCGACGTACGAGTTGGGACGCACTGTCAGTAACGGGCGCGATGACCTTGATCGCGCGTCCCCAGTCGTCCGAGGCTGGAGGCTCAACACCAGTCAGAAGGCGCCAATAAGACTCTGGCAGAGCGGCCTCGCGGTTGCGTCCCCAGGATGCTTCCACGTAAATTTGCGGAATTGGCGTATGGAGCTCTTCAATCGACAACGCAACTCGGCCGAGTTGGGCGACTGAGTCGAACGCGACGATGCGCTTGTCGATCTGCCTGAGGCCCCGGTTCACCCAGCCCCGGAGCGCGTGCTTGTCCCAGCTTTCGTTCTCAAGCGTTTCCCCCGACTCGTAGAATCGTCTGACCAGCGACAGCGTCAGTGCATCCGGCCAGAACCGCCATAGTCGGTATCGTTGCTCGTCATCGCCCGCATTGGTGTAGGGCACACCGTGAATGGCCAACGGCATGTAGACATCGTCGTCCCCAATGACGGTAAACGGAGTCCTGCGGGCAAGGGCGTCAACCAGCGCACAAATCGCATCCGGTGTCGCGAGACCGCTTCGCGCCGCCGCAAAATAGATGATCAGACCAACCCAACTGTGCGCATCGAGTCGTTCAAGATCGAACGTTTCGAGTGCCGCCAACACCAAACGGTCGTTTTGTCGTAGCAGGATGGCATCGTTCTGCCACTTCGCATCACGGGACAGAACGTCTGCGGGCAATTCCAGCATGCGCCCCAGCGCCGGCAGATCCCAGTGTCCATCCGCGTTACCCGAATCGATAAATTCGCAAAACCGCCGCCACACGGTCGCGACGGCACGTTGCGTACATTGTTGATTGATCTTGGCAAGAAGCTGTGTGGTCCGGCCGAGAAACTCCTTCTCGTCGATCGGCCTCGCCGGAAAGTTCGTCAATTCAGGTAGATGATCCTTGATGAACTGATCCACCAGACGATGGCCGACGTTTATCTCACGCCGACGTTTGCAGATGCGACCTGACTCGCCATGGGTCGTCTTCGCAACCGTTTGAATCGGTGCAAGGCAGGGATGCGCTAGCTCCATGAGGACACCACTGGGATCTTGAGGGAGCAAAGTAGATCGTCGAGGTCGGTGGCGAGCGCTCGAAGCTCGAATAGGCTGGAGCCATCGAACCGGCTCTGCGGCGCCGCCCCCGTGTCGGCGTGTCCCATAAAACTTCTGACGGTTCCACGATCGTATCCCCGGCTGAAAAACCAACTACGAAGGAAATGCCGAGGCCAGTTCAAGGGTGCACGCCACCGATACTCGAGGATGCGCTGGATCAGTTTTGGGCGGAGCGGCTCGACACGTCGGTTGCCAATGAGGAATAACCACGACGCGGTGCCGTCAAGGGCTCCTCGGGCAAACTCTGCTACATCAGTCCGTGCCTCTGAGTACCACTCGGCGAGTAGATCGAGATTGCGGTTGTACTCGCGCGCTTGTGCAAGCGCCAATTCGCCCAGGACAACCGTCCGGTAGGCGCCATCGCGTCGATTGTTTTTGTCGGCGAGCCGCAGCGTGCCGGCATCGATATTGAACCCTGACAACTTCCCCAGTGGCTCGCTGACCGCTCGCGTGCCGCTGGCAAGCGCAAGGACTTGAGATGTGTAAATAACCAGTTCGTTGTGATGCTCGATTCGGTCGATGTCAGCGCCTTTGCGGGCTGACTCAATTCGAGTCGCTTGTGCTTGAAGCAGGTCGGTCACGAGTTCTTCAGGAACTCGCAGGTTCGATCCAATCGTCCCGTCGGGTATTGGCCACCTCTTCACCGTGCCGTCGGGTAGACGTGACTCCAGGTGGTCGTAGAAGACGGACAGCACCTGTGATCGTTCAAATGAGGAGTAGTAGAGAGCCGCACAGTGTTCCGGTGCTGTGCCAGCGATCCACCCAACGATTGCTTCGTCGATGCCTGCCGACGTCATGGACTGAGCCAAGGACTGCTGAAGGTTCAATGCGGTTATGCGCGGACTGACCGTCTTGCGAAGATCTATTACGGCACCACGGACGTCGACAGGCGGTACCGTGCCTGCGCGCCTCGTCAGCAACTTTCGTACGAGTTGCCCAATTCGAGGCGGCAAGGGGAGCACAATGTGATTGCCTTTGTCGCTGCCCGATAAGTCGAATCCCTCGTGACCGGGCAGATCCATCTGATACGCCAGCGCCACCGTCTCGCGGCCAACAACCCAGTAATCTCCGGGTTCACTGATATTCCTTAGTGCGATCTTTTGGATGCCGATCAGTCGCTCGACACTGCGGCCGTAGATCATGCTGAGGAGCAGATAGAGATAAGCGACTGAGCGTTGGGCCTGTTCCAAACACCGGGAAATAGCCTTCTCAATCTCGTAGTCGGTGAGCCGGTTATAGAGACAAGGCGATGATGCGTACCGTCTGTGCAGACTACTTACTATCTCCAGGCCGCGAAGCGCGACCATCCCATCTGAGCGGTCCTTTGACGATGACTTCGGTTGCACACGCGCCAACTGTTTCTGTGGCGAGCGATCGTGTTGGATCTCTCGATTGTCGGCGGGAAACGTGTTCTCTTCGCGCGGCGATACAATGTCGATCGTCGCACCGTCATCGGCGATATCGTCAAGCCGAATCGTTTCCGGTGCGAGCGAGACGGTGTCGCCTGGACGCATTCGGCGCCGCTTGGCTTTTTCATCTAGCATTCGCTGGATCACGCTTGCCCACTCTTCCAGTGAATCCACGGCATCATTCGCCTTAGCGTCGTCGCTGGACGCGGCCGACAAGATGTTCTCGTGGATCGTCGAGAACGGTCGCTTGAAGGACTCAAGGTGGTCAAACAACCAGGGTTGTCTGGTGGATGCCAACCACACGCGTCGACAGGCAACGTATATATCATCCCTGTACTGCTCTCCCATCTCTGCCAGGCGCAGCGACAGTTGCACAGTCTTCGTCGTCATGGATTCGTACAGTTCGGCATGCTTGGCTGGCCCCGCGTACGTGTGTGCAAGGAGATAGAAGAAGGCATGCGACCTGCGTTCCCCCGGTAGATTTCTCCGCAGCGTTGTCAGCTCCGCCGTCGTTGGCGGCACCGATTCAGGGGGTATTCCCAGAACTTCACTGCTAAATCGAATTTCAGGGTCGCCGTAGGCGTCCAATTCGAGCTTGTCGAGTTCGATAGCCAGGAGTGCAGCCGCCGTTGATTGAACGTTTTCGTGCAATTCGTCGTAGCCAAGGCCCGCGAGTACATCACTCATCGTCTTTTCCTCTCTTGAACTTCTTGATCAATTTGTTGTGGGAGACGTGCGCAATTGCCGAATCCCGATTCTTCTGGCACAGGCGATTTAGGCTCTTTCGAGACATCCCCGTGAGCCGAATGAACGCCAATGGGCCAACCCGGGCCTGACGCGCGTGCGATCGATCGATGCAGCCGTAGTTCGCTAGAACCGACTCCGGTACGTCCTGGAAGTAGCCCTCGTAGAACCTGACGAGCACCCGGTTGGAAAGGGCGCGCCACGGCGTATTGCGAAACACGTAGTCCCATGCGATCTCAAGTAACGTATTGGGATCGCGGGCCTCGCGTTCTGGCAATTTATCGATGAAGCAAGCTGCGGCTTCCAACGGATCGGCCGGGAGTCGCAAGTAGTCGGCGAATCCATCAACAACCTCGATGTACTGTGATCGGGCCACTGCCACGAGCTTCGGGCGATACCATTCAGCACGATGCGCCAACGGGCTCACCTGGGGATGAAGCAGCAGGAAGGCCTCGTACGCCGGAATGACGGCGTCGTGAACGGAGAAGTACTTGCGCTCAACCTGCCGGACGTTGGTGTATCGGTATCGCGCAAGCGCAGCATCACCCCCCTTTTCAGGGGAGAGATCTGCTAGCTTCTTTGAGCGTCTGTTCGTCACGTGCCGGATGCGGTTCTTCTCTCGATACCCCCAGTCTATTGAGAATCGTTTTTTTTTCCGGTCTCGCTCAGAAGTGTGTTTCGGGACCTGTTGTGGCGTCTTCCAGCGGTTTCCCCATCCCGCAAACACTGGACAGAAAGGAACTGGAGCAGACTAAATTGAACAAAAACAACTGGTTAAACAGCTCGCGCAAGCGGTTAGGGGGAACCGGAAATCTGAAAAGTTTTGAATAAACTGTTTACTGGACTATTTCGTCCGGCAGAAACGCCGAGGAGCCGGGTCAGTGAAGAAACTTGACTGGACCGATGAGCAGACGCAGATCCTCGATCTCTTTCGAGCAGGTCACAGCATCTGTGTGCCGGCGCTTGCTGGCTGCGGAAAAACGACGATCCTGAGAGCGATCGCGCAGAATACAACGCGCCGGGTCGTCTATCTGGCGTTCAATGATCAGATTGCCAGGGAATCCCGGCAGTCCTTTCCGGCAAATGCCGCGTGCATGACGACGCACGCCCTTGTCCATCGTCAATTGCCCGCGGCGCTGAGGGCCAAGGGTAAGAACCTCGGACACGATCTCACCGCGCCAATGATTCGCGGATTTCTTCAGCAGCGGTTCGACATCGCCCCGGACGATCTGTGGTATGCGTCAAGTGCCATCATCGGAATGCTCCAAGCATTCTTTATTTCAGATGACACAGAGATTGGGCCGCAACACTCGCCGTACCGACACTATACGAGTCTGCACCGGAATCCTTACGACGACGAAAGTACGCGGCGGGAGATCCGATGGTCACGAGCTGCCTGGCAGTCGATCATCAGCGCAGACGGTGAGCTGCCGCTGTCACACGATGCCTATCTCAAACTGGGGCATCTCAGAGGGGTTCGGTTTGACTATGACGTACTCTTGGTCGACGAAGTCCAGGACCTCAATCCGGTGACTCTGGCCATCATTGCTCGGTCGGGGTGCCAGATTGTGTACGTCGGCGACCGAAATCAGCAGCTCTATGAGTGGCGCGGTGCAGTCGATGCCATGGACTCGGTCAAGGTAGATCGAACAGCTAGCCTCACTCAAAGCTGGCGTCTCGGGCCTGCCGTTGCCGAGGTCGCGAATCGAATTCTAGTGCGTATGGGAAGTGAACAGATCCGTGCGAACTCGCAGGTTGATGCTGAAATCGCCAAACGACATCAGCGATTTCGCATCGTTCGATCCAACACCACGTTGTTCACAAAGGCTGTCGAGTGCGCGGCTCGGTACCAACGCGTGCACATTCTCGGTGGGAACGCGCAGCTGCACGCATTGGTTGATGCGGTCGAACACCTTCAGAACGGCAAGCGCGTCTGGGACGGTGTGTTCTCCGGATACCAAAACTGGAATGACGCAGAAAATCAGATTCTCAGTCGTCGCGGTGGCAGTCTAAAGAAGTTCGTCCAGGTTGCCTGTGACCTGGGCGTGGACCGACTGAGAAGGGGGCTAAACAAGCTACCCAAATCGGCAACAGAAGCAGACGTTGTGCTCAGTACTGTACACGCGGCTAAAGGCTGTGAGTGGGACAACGTATCTGTCTACCATGACTTCAAAGGCGATGAGATTCTCCCTGTCGGGCAAATCCGGTGCATTCCCACGGAGCAATTGCGGCTAATGTATGTCGCTATGACCCGAGCAAAGCGTTCGCTATTTGTTGAGTCCGGTGCGAGAAAACGGTTCGGTCTCTGATCCAAGGCAGGTTTGGCGTTCCCGCCCTTTTCCAACGACTGGTGCCTACGCGTTGGGCCATGGATGCCGTATCTGATATCACATCATCTAGTTTCCGTTAGCTTCTGATGGGCTCGCACAGTTGAGAACCACGGGCAAACGCAATCCGTTCTCGGATAGCAAAACGGTGGCGATTAGCTGCCGCAGAAATGGCAAATCCCTACTAACCCAGAGGTGACAGAGCCGGAGCTTGGAACTCGTGATCGAGGGCAGTTCGAGTTCATTTCGGTTGGCTCTTCAGCGATGTTCTGGCGGGTGATACACTGAATCGCGGCGAGTTGTGTCTCGGAATGAGACATGAATATTGTGACCAAAACTGACAGGTGACCGACAGAAACGGCGTTATTTGGGGTAGATCGAAAGGGCGTCGTTGAAACGTAGAGTGGATATAACTCTCTGTAAAACAAATAGATACGATTAGGCCCGACCAAGATACTAAATCTGATCGTAGACTCCGAAGGCAGGGGTCACAGGTTCGAATCCTGTCGGGCGCGCCATTTTCCCTTTTATTTTTCAGTCAGTTACGAGCGGCCCTCCTTCACCGATCTGACTGAATTTTCTGATTGTGTGAGATTTGTGTGAGCTGCGATCCGAAGGACCGTATTTGGCCTGCGTTGACACACCTTTTCGGCAGCCTCAATCAGTCGTGCAACATCGGGTGCTGAGTAGTGTGTTGTGATGCGATCCGACTTGTGGCCAAGTAAGTCCTGGCGATCTTCATAGCTGACCCCGGCCGCCCGAAGGCGATGGCCGAAGGTGTGGCGAAGATCGTGCACTCGGACCTGGCTGAGCCCGGCCCGGTCTCTCGCGTGCTTCCAACCCCAGTTGTGAATACTCTTCGTCGGCTGGCCCTTGTAGGTGAAGACGAACTCCGGGTGCTTGCCCCGTTGTTCCTCGACAACTCGCCGGGCGATCGAATTGAGTACGACGACGCGTTCCTGACCATTCTTGGTCTGGAACTCGTCAACGACTGGCAGGATGAACACGCTGGTATTCAGCTCCGGAACCTGGACCTCCCAGTTCCAGCGCAGCTGCAGTACCTCCTGCTTGCGGCAGCCGGTGTTCACTTTGAACAAGGCGATGCGTTGCAGGTGGCCTGGTAACTCGCGGAACAGTCGGTCCTGCTCCTCCCAGCTCATTGGATAAGGCTTGCGTTTGATGCCTTTCTCCATCTCGATCAACGGCGGCGCATCGAGCCAGGACATACTGTTGTCGTGGCGCCAGACTCTGGCCGCCAGGTTGAGTACCCGGCGGACACAGCTCAGTTCCTTGTTGATGGTGCCGGCTGATACCCCGTCCGCGCGACGGGCCCGGCGATAGCTGGCCAGTGTGTCGTTGTGAATGCGATCCAACCGCAGATTGCCAATGTACGGCATGACCCGGTCAAACGCGTACAGGTATCGCTCGAAGAGTTTCTCCTGTTCGTGATCTTCCAGGAACTTGGTCGCTGCCTCTTGAAACGTCCGTGTCGGTCGAATGCCGTAGACCATGGCATTACGAATCTCGTTCAGACGGAACGCTAGGTACTGTTCCGCCTCCGCGAGGTTAGTCGTGCCACAACTTTCCGCCACTCTTCCGTATCCCTTGACTCGCTTATCAATCCACCAGATACGCCCCCGTTTCTTGAGGCCTGGTGATTTTTTGCGTCCCATAGTTGACTCCTTTTGGCGGGACGCCCATTGCACGACACATAGTCGTCCAGCCAGGCATCCAGTTCAAGGCGATCAAACGCAATGCCTTGTTTTCCGATGGGGATGGTTGTGACAAAGGGCCGGACCTCCGCGCCGAAGCGGTTGCGGTCCATGCCGAGGTAGGCGGGGGCATCGCGCAGCCGGATGACGCGCGGCAGGATGACAATGCGGGGCGCCGGCAGGTTCATCGACCGAGGTACGTCGCGGATATGTGCTCGCGACTGTGGCCCAGCTCTTGAGCGACGGTTTCGCGCGCGCCCCTATCACGCGCGCGTTGATCCTTGGCAAATGATCTCAACGTTGGGCCACCGGCGACCGGTGCCTTCCAGCCTGTCAGCTCCTCGTAGCGGCGCTGAGCGTAGGCATGCCGGAGACCGTGCGGGTTCTTGATGCCAGCCGTCCGGACCTGCCGCTCGTAGTGGTGGAGTTGCTTTTCGTAGTTCTTGTTCGGTGGGATCAATGCACCGCCTTTGGCGAGTGTCTTAACCTCATCGAGCAATGATCGTTGCTCATCTTTCAGGATCGGTACCGTTCGAGCCCGACCGCCCTTGGTCCAGCTTGCCTTCAGCTTGATGTGATCGTCCTTGATCGCGTAGTTCGGTCGGAACTTGATGGCTTCCTCGCGTCTCAGGCCAAAGGCGGCCTGCAGTCGCAGGCTCAATCGGACGTACGGATCCGAGATCTTTTCCAAGTGCTTCTCCTTGAGTTCCCAGGCCTTGGATTCAGTGGCAACCTGGCTGCGCCGGCCGATGTCGAAAGCGACATTGTCCTTAGGAACGATGTCGGGCTTACCGATCTTCGTGGCCCACCGGCGAAGTGCGGCCATGTAGTTCTTGATCGTGCCGACGCTGAGGCCCTGGTCTTTCCACAGGGAGACCAGGGCATGGACGTGTTTCGGTCTTAGGGATTTCGCCCGCATGCGTCGGTAACCCAGCTCGTGCAACTGGTTGGCGATCCGATCGAGGATTCTCCTCCTCGTCGCTTGGGTCGAGAAACTCCCGTCCCGGTTTGCCTTGCATAGTTCTTTCAACTCGTAGTTCAGGTCCTTAATGGTGCATACCTCGTTTGGTTAGTTTTGATGACCACCTCGCCGCCTATGAAGCAAACGAGGTCCGATTCCTAAATCGGAGACGGTCCAGGGACACCAGTCCCAAACGGCCTGAAGCCGTGATCCGGTTCGCCGATGCTCTCTGTTGAGCGCCGTCGGCGGCTACCAGTTGATGGCCTCTGCGGCCAGTTGCCTTTCTCGAGTGGATATCTACCTCCTTTCATTGCTGAGTTACGAAAACGCCTACGGGCGCACGGACCTGGGTTTTTTGGACGACATGTCCAGCCCAGGTGTGTCTGCGGGGCCCGAAACCCCGCTATCTTGGGAACGGGTGACTCCGACGAAGCCGGATGAACAACCCGCTTGAGAATGCTGAACGTAAGAGATTCAGCTAGGTGTGAAAATGGATCCTACGATCGATGATCGCTGCTCCCGGTGCGGACCCTGGGGAGCCGATTTGCCACATTAAACGCCGTGACCGCGTTACATGCTGAGGACGCTAGTACAGTTGATTCGCCCTGTAAAGCGATAAGCCGGACAGTCAGCTGACGGAGTTTTGCTGTACTGTGCCTAACAGCGCTGGACCGTTCCGAGAAGGTCCTGAAAATTTGTGAGTCGAATACCTACCCGGCGCCGCATTCCCGCGGAAATGCGCAAGACTGGATGAAACGTTCGCAAAAGCCACTTCAATCGAGACTTCCCTGCCAGCCTTTCGATACCACGTTTGGCGTGATTGGAGCAGTCTGCCGGAGACACCCTGATCGGCCTATCACTCGCCGAGACCTTTCGGTTTTGCCTGTCCAGACCGTATGGCTGTGCGGTTTCCGTGCCGCGTCACTACAGCGCTACGCTCTGGTAGTGACGCGGCCAGCGATCATCCTCAAGCCCTGGCTGAGCGTTGCATGCGCATTCGACGCTCCTCCACCGGAGCGTCGAACGCTTATCCGACGAGGTTGCGCAGATCGGCCAGGATGATCTCTCTGTCGGGCTTCACTTCCACGGCGCTGCTTGTTGGATCATTTCTGCCGGCGCGTTCGCATGACGCTCTCGCTCAGCCCTGACTACTGGCTGCACGGGCGTCGATTCCGTACCGACCTTTCGGCACTCTGGCTTTCCATCGTAGTCGAACTCAAACACCTCATCGACCAACACACCGAACACATCGGCAATACGAATTGCCACGTCGATCTTCGGCGCGTGCTGGCAATTCTCGATCGCATGCATCGTCTGACGACTGACGCCGACCAGCTCAGCGAGCTGCTTCTGCGTCATTTCATTTTTCTCGAACCGGAACCTACGGATTCTGTTTGATAGTTCCACCGCCGTTAACACCTCTCTTTGGAGTCGATTTGGAGCGAGAAACGCTACCAGTAGTCCCCGCCAAATCCTGCTGACAATCAATGCAGACTCCGGGTGGATTTTTGTTGACAGTGTCAAGCAGCGCTGACTTCGTGTCAGTCATGCCGACTTGTCACGGTGGCATTCTTTCTTGACATCTTCGACTTTTTGTCACGAATTCTTGACACAGACGGTGATCGCATAGCAGGTGCAAAACGATCGAGACATTCGCCCTTGTCGGTCGGCAGGCCTAGGTTGCGGGACCGCGCCAGTCAATGCACCGGCCTCTGAACTATTAGTGGAAATGAACCAGAGACAATTTGGCTTGCGCATTTTCCGTTGCGATTCTTGCCAGAGTGCGTAACGAATTTACATCCCTCAAATACTCAGCGTTCTCTCGCGTCACGCCCAGGAACACGAAACATTGAGATTGGGCAACCGTTCAGAATAGCGTTGCATATCGATTGGTTCCAATTCGACATTGTCCATAACCTAAGAAGGTTTGCTTTTCCAGAGCTTTAGCTCTTCCGGGGCGTGTGCTGATCGTGAATTACAGAGCTCCAAGTGCGCAAATATGATGCCGTCGGCAACGGTTTAGAACTACTCTATATGGGTTGACAATCCCAAATAACCCCGGCAAAACGTCGCCCCGTGCCTGATGAGAAAAGCTTGCGAGCAGGGAAACAACGATGCGAATTTGTGTATTAGCTGGGGTGGTCTTGGCCGGTCTGTTCGGGTCAGTGGGCTCGGTTTTGGCCCAGGACGACATCACCTACAAGTACGACGCTTTGGGGCGTTTGGTCTGCGCGGTCTACGTGAACGACGGCAAGATCATCCGGTATTCCTACGACGATGCGGGCAATCGATCGAACGTCGACATTGTCAGTGGTACGAGCGCGGATTGCGGTGCCGCGGCGACCTCTAACAGTCCGCCGGTTGCCAGCGAGGACCCGATCATGCTGGTGACGCCTTACGATGACATCACGTTTGTGTTGTGGGACACCATCAATCCAAGCATTGGGTATGTGACGGATCCCGATGGAGATGCCATGAATCTTGATTCAATACTGCCTTTCGTCGATCCGTTTTCAGTGGTGCAAACGGACGGCTGTACGTTATCGGATACCCGTTGTCGCCTTACGATCGACGTTTCTTATATGGGCTTTGAGGACCTGTATTACGTTATTTCGGACGGCAACGGGGGCACACTTTCGGGATCGATTTATATCAACTAGCAGGGATTTTAGTCAGCGAATGTATGGCTGGCACGGGGAGACAATGAAATGACACGAACGATATTGGTTGTCGTAGTTATGTTTGCGCTGACGGCGGCGTTCAACACGACGCGGGCCGAAGAAAGTACCTGCTACGTCTTGGGCGAGGACCGTGAGAACGCGGCGATATTTACCGTGAAGAACGGTGATACGAAATTTCTCAAGAAGTCGCGGATGTTGCGCGAGGTGGCGTGCCCGGTTGGGAAAGAGATCAAGGTCTGGGATGTTGCCACGTATTGTCGGCGCATTCAGGCGATCGAGCGAGAGCACAAGGCCGCGATCAAACTAAGGCGCGGTGAGGACCCCGATGAGTTCTGCGCCAAGGCAATGAAGTAGCCCTGGCAGGGTAGCCCGTTGCGTAAACCATCACACATTCTTTTGACCCGAAAATCTTTGCGTTACGCCGATCTGGCGCTTCGCGTGCTCAGGAACTATGGCTATGTTTGACACGTTGTTCGATAGGAAAGCTGCATTGTTGGTCGCTGTGGGACTGGGACTGATCTGGCCAGCTGTCGGCTTTGCTGAGGAAAATCAGCCCTTTTCTCCTCCTTTGGTTGAGCCTTTAGATCATAACAATGTCGACGTCGCTACCGGCGAGGTCGTCGTGCAGACGCCGGGCGTGTCGATAGGCGGGCTGTCGTTAAACTTTCAAATTCGTTCGAAAAATACGCCGAGCCTGTGGTGGGACAACCTCAACAACCCTGACCCCAAAGCCAGGCTTCCATATCGCCACTCGCAGGAAGCTACCTTTGAAGCGGACTTTGGTACGCGTCATGAATACGATACCACCTATAATTCGGGCACGCCGCTGTCCACCGGGGAGTATTGGTGCATTGAAGGGGAAGGCAATTACGACGATCCAAATCACGTCCCACCCGACCCGCTAGAAGTCCCCGAAGCTTACGTGCTACATCTGTGCATCGATTACGAATTCGTTTTCATTGCTTATGGCCAATATCGGGAGAGATTCTTTCGTGAGTTGAGGTCTAGCACTAGTTTGTTCCAGCCAGTATTAGATAAGGCTGCTTCGTTAGTTGAATCGAACGATACTTACACGTACGAGACCGGGGACGGAACAGTTCTTCGTTTCTGGGGAGCCGACTTGTGGGATGTCACCAAGCCAAACGGCGAAGTGATCACGCACCATTACGTCGGAAGCGAGCTTCGTTCTGTAACCAGCAACTTCGGCTATCAGCTCCATCTGCAGCACCGAGCTACGGATGACTTTCTGACAGTCACCGCCATCAACAATGCCATCGACTACTGTGATCCTGGGGCAAGCACGTGTACTGGCCTGACCCAATCGTGGCCCACTGTCACCTATACCCGGACAGACGGCACGTTCAAGGCCACCAACGCACTTGGCGAGAATACCGAATACTATTTTGGCCCTTTCGAATCTAGTTTGTTGTCGGGATTGAAAACTATCAAAAACCATTCCGGCACGGTTCTCGCCTCGTTTTCCTATTATCCAGAACAAACACTTGATGGGACGCCGACCAAACGTGTGGAGACTGCCACATTGAATGGTGTCCTTAGCGATTACGATTATCCGGAATGGCGAGTTACCAAGGTGACGTCGAGCGGTAGTGGGGTCAAGAAATACAGCACAAGCCCGGTAGGGTGGGTTGTTTCCAAGAAGCAATACAATCATTCCAGCGCTGAATCCGGTCCAGTGCGCGAAACAACTTACGTTCGGACATCCGGGGTTCCGTATTGGGACGCCAACCTAGAGAGTTCTGAGGATCAGGATGGTCGGCGCAAAGAGTATGACTATGACAGCCGGGGAAACCTCACGGAACTACGTACTATCGCCGTGGGTTCAGGGCTCGCCACAATCGTGCGGAAGGCGAAATACCCGGACGACTGTGCGAGTACACCCCAGTACTATTGCAACAAGCCCGAGTGGACGGAAGATGAGCGCGGCTACCGGACCGACTACACGTACGACCCTGCCCATGGAGGCGTGCTGACGGAAACGCATCCGTCGAGGACCGGTCTGCCACCGTATGGCACGGGCGATCGAGCCCAGACCCGCTACACGTACGTACCGAAACAAGCCAACTACAAGACTGGCCCGTCGACCTACAGCTATGGCAGTAGCATTTACGTTCTTGAGACCGTAAAGACCTGCATCAGCGGTGACAATTCCTGCGAAGGCACGTCCCGAGAACGGGTCGAGACCTATACCTACGAAAGCGGTCAGGGGCAGAATCTGAACCTGGTGTCAGTCGAAACCAAATCAGGTGACGATCTCCTGAGTAAGACGGTCACCACAAAGTGGGACGACTACGGGCGACAATTTTCAATCGATGGACCGCTGCCGGGGGATGACGACAAAAGCATTACGTTGTACGACATACTTGGCCGGGTGGTCGTCTCGGCCGGCGCAAAAAATAGCGAAGAGAGATACAGTGCCGTGCGCACCAGCTATGATGGTGTTGGCAACCCGTACATGGTCGAAAATGGCTACTTGACCTCGTCCCTAACGGAGCCTACCGACCCGGTCAACTTTGTGACTGAGGACTACGCGTACAACACGCACGACACCTACGGACGCTTGATCAAAACGGAACAGCGAGACCCCTCCGGCACCACCAACCTATCCGTTGTCGAGAATTGGTACAACAGCTTCGGACAGCTGGGTTGCACGGCGTTCCGGATGGACCCGGCCAATACGACGGTGACCGGCGCCTGCGACAGCCAGCCGGGTACGGAAGGCGGCGACCGGATTACCTACTTTGACTATGACTTATTTGACCAAGTCACCGAAACGAAGGTCGGTAGTTCCAGCGCGTCGGCCATCATCGAGCGGGAAACCGACTACAACATCGATGGCTCGATAAAGCACTTGTACGACGGCGAGGGCAACAAGACCTATTACACCTACGACCCGTTTGGTCGACCGGACATGGTGTACTACCCGGATAAGATCTTAACCGGCAGCTATTCCACCACGGATTACACCGACAACACCTACGATGCCTTCGGCCGCTTGGAAAACTTCCGAAACCGTGCCGGGGATATCACCACTTACACCTATGACAATCTTGGCGGGATCGACACCAAGACGCTGGGCGCCGGCAAGACCATCAAATACGGCTACAACCACGACGGCGTCACGACGCTGACGCAGTTCACGGACGGCAGTTTCACCATCATTAGTGCTCCCGACGTCTTCGGTCGGACCACGAGCGTGACGGACTCGGGTTCGATGGTGTTCGGTATCCGGACGGTGTCCTACGGCTATGACCAGGCCGATCGGCGCACCAGCCTGACGTACGACGACGGCAAGACGTTCACCTACGACTATTACCCCGACGGCCAAATGGAATTCGTCAAGGATTTCAACGGTATCGAGCTTGCGAAGCTGGAGTACGATGACAAGTCACGACGCAAGGAACTGAAATACACGGCCAGTAACGGTATTAAGGCCACCTACGGTTATGCCGATGACGATGCGCTGACCAGTCTCACTTATAATCTGTACGGTTCATCGAATGACGTAACGCTGGGCTACTCACACAATGCCCAGAACCAGATAACCGGCATAGATGTATCCAATAATGCCTATGTCTGGTCGCCGGGCTCGAGCACGTCGGATGCCTACGACGACAACGGCCTCAATCAGCACACCTCGGTGGCGGGCACGACCCTGACGCATGACCCTAAGGGCAACCTGACCAACGACGGCGTCTGGACCTACGCCTACGATATCGAGAACCAGCTGATCAGTGCCTCGAAGAGCGGCATGTCGGTGACTTACGAGTACGATCCGCTGAAGCGCCGCTCGGCCAAGGTGGTGAATGGCGTCCGTACCGAGTATCACTATGACGGTGCTCGGACGCTCTCCGAGCACAATAGCTCCGGCAGCATGCTGCGCAAATACGTCTACGGCGTCGGTGTAGACGAGCGGCTGTTCTGGTACGAAGGCAACACCCGCTACGGCCTCCACGGTGACCACCAGGGCAGCACCATTGCGGTGAGCAACAGCAGCGGCAACCTAGTGAACCAATACAGCTACTCGCCGTATGGAAACGGTGCCCCTACAACCGGCGTGCCGTTCAAGTACACGGGCCGTTACCTGGATGCCGAGACCGGCCTCTACTACTACCGTGCACGCATGTACAGCCCCATCTTGGGCAGGTTTCTGCAACCCGATCCGATCGGGTACGGCGACGGCATGAATATGTATGCCTATGTCGGGAATGATCCGCTCAATCAGGTTGATCCATCAGGCCAAATAGCCGGCAAGGCGATCAAGTACCTTCGTGATCTCAAGAAGAATGATGGTAATCCAGTGTCGGCAGGGGTCGATACGATCAAAGGCGCTATTGAGGATCTCTCAACTCTGGCAGATGGCCAGTGGAATGTCGAAGACATCCAAGCGGCAATTAGTCTTATCTCAGGCCTTGATAAGAAGGATCAGGCTAGTATTAAGGGTGTGATCAATCGTTTGCGCAAAGGATCAAAGACTCGACGAACTAATGCTGCGGATCACCGTGATCGGGCAGATCAGTTTGAGCAGAATCCTACTGTTCGGCCCGGAATGGAGAACAGGCCGCCCGAAGATATAGCGAGGCAACAGCAGGAGCGCCTCGACCATCTTCGCGGCGAAGCGGATGAGTTCGAAGCGCAAGCTGATGCAGCAGACGCGATCGCTGAAGAGCTAGAAAAGTTGTTGGAGGACTAGAGCTTGAGATCGTTGAGAGTTGTAAGTTTATCCGAGCACAAAGATGGCGGTAGCATTTCTGTCTTCGTTGTATCTACAAAGGGCCTAGCGGGCGCGGGCAAATGCGAGCACTTAGTAATGGATGCCACGTTGCGAGGCTGCAAAGAATTCGTCTTCGTTGGCAAGGCTAGTAGCGGCTTTGTCGATAGGGCGTTCGACAGCTGCTTCGAGGAAGTTAAATCTTCAGGTATGTCGCTGTCTGCGGTTGAGAGCGAAGACACTGAAGATCTGTTGGGGGTCTTGCTAGTTGCACTCTTATCCCCAAAATTGCAAGAAATCGACGACGTCTTGGTCGCAATGCTGGGAAACTGGAATTGCGCCGAGATCGGCGAGAGCCTATCGAAATCGCTAGTTATTGCGAGCGCTGTGAGTTAAGTACCCAGCGTCAAATCCTGCAAACCGATCCGATCGGCTATGAGGACCAGATGAACCTGTACGCGTATGTCGGCAATGATCCAATCAACAATCTGGATTCGACTGGTGAAGCCACGATTTACATCGGCGTCGATATTTGGGCGACTGGCCCGAGAGATACCCCGGCTGTTCGTGTTACTAAGCCCGATGGAACAGTAACGGAATACAAGGGCGCGATCGGTGCCGCTGGTTTCTACATCAGCTTTCCTACACCATTTGGGGATGACAAAAACTCTCGGTTTGATGTTGGAGGTTTGAAGCGCCCCGCATACACCGGAGACTCGACTGTGTGAGATTTGTGTGATTGAGTGCTGCGCAGTTGTGCTAAGTACTGAATTTGCAATGGGCGTCACACCAGTTAGTTATAGTTAATTCAGTTACTTACAAACGAAATGGCGAACTCCGAAGGCAGGGGTCACAGGTTCGAATCCTGTCGGGCGCGCCATTTCCCTTTTTTGTTTCAGTAAGTTGCGGGCCTCGCCTAATGAGTCCTGCCTCTTAGCGTGGCAAGTTGCCACGTTTTTGCCTCAATTCCACTACATTGGCGGCGAATCCCGTTCTCAGTGCGGTGCTGGGCCTGGCATCGACGATTGCTTCTGCCCACTTCAGCAACGTTCCGAGTTCGGCCGCAGAGTAGTGCGTCGTGATCTCGCCGTTGGTGTGCCCAAGCAGAGCTTTTCGATCCTCCACCGGGGCGCCGACAGCTCGAAGCCGATGTCCGAACGTATGCCGCAGATCATGAAACCGAATCGGCAGATTTGATCTGGCTTTCGCCTTCTTCCAGCTGCTGTTCGAAAGCTTCTTGAGCGGCTCGCCTTTCCAGCTGAACACGAACTCCGAATGTTCATCCCGTCGCTCATCCGTCACCCGCCGGGCGACGGTATTCAGGACCACGACTCGCTCTTCGTTGTTCTTTGCTTCGCCTTCGGGCAACACAAACACGCTGACACCGAGTGCTGGCACTTGCACTTCCCATTCCCATCGAAGCTTTGCAATTTCGCCTGCTCTGCAACCAGTGTGCAAGGCAAACAAGATATGCTGCTCCAGGTGGGGCGGGCTTTTCGCCAACAGCCGCTTTTCCTCTTCGTGGGACAAAGGATAGGGAGCGCGCCGTTTCCCAGTCGGGCGAGTGATTGCCGGCGCAACCTGCAAATACGGGTGTCCGGCGTCATTTCGCCAGCGGCGGGCGCATCGATTGAGGATGCTAATCAGTACGGACAGTTCTCGTTTGATCGTGCCGGCACTGACCGTCTTCAATCGCTCCCTGATGTACGGCTGTACGGTTCCGTCATGAAGCTGCATGACCTGTAGGTGTCCGAGCACCCCGCAAAGATTGGCCAGGGCATACTCCGCCCGTTCGTAGCTCTTTGCTGAGCACTCTTCCAGATACCGTTCGGCCGCTTCAGCAAGCGTCAGCGGGCTGGGCTCTCCGTAGATGTGTACCGATCGAAGGTCGGCTATCCGTTTTGCGAGGAAGCGTTCCGCCTCTTCCAGCGAACTCGTTCCCGTCGTTTCGCAAAGTCGGATTGATTGAGCTCCGACCTGGATCGTCTTCTGGATCGACCAGATGCCTTGCTTGCCCCGGCGACGGAGGCCGGGCGTTCTTTTTCCTCCCATGTTTCTCTCCTCGATGTTGTATCTCGGAGAGCGTTCGTAGAGAGGCCATTGTGCGCCCCGAGTCTGTCCATCGCAAATTGCTCCAGCTCGGCCCGGCTGAACAACAGACGTCGGCCCAGTCGTGTGCTGCGAACGTACGGTCGTACGTATCGATCAAAGCCGGCGCGGCTTAGACCCAGCTGCCGAATCGCTTCTTTGTAGGGAAGAAGAATCACCGGCCAAGGTAGGTCGCGGAGATTTGCTCGCGAGAGTGGCCCAGCTCCTCAGCGATCGTCTCGCGCGCTTTCTTGTCGAGCGCGCGTTGATCGGTCGTGAGGGATATCGATGCTGGGCCACCGGCAAGCGGTGCCTTCCAGCCGGTCAGTTCCTCGTAGCGCCGCTGGGCGTAGGCGTGTCGGAGTCCGTGCGGGTTCTTGATACCGGCGTTGCGGACTTGGCGATCGTAGCGATTGCGTTGCTGTACGTAGTTCTGGTCGGGCGGAATCAGGGCGCCGCCTTTTGCGTGCTTTTTGATTTCCTTGAGAAGCTTGCGTTGTTCGTCCGTCCTGATAGTAACGCTTCGCGCCCGACCGCCCTTGGTCCAGCTGGCTTTGAGTTGGATGTGATCGTCCCTGATCGCGTAATTCGGCGAGAACTTGATGGCTTCCTCGCGCCTTAGCCCACATGCCTGCTGCAGCCTCAGGCTGAGGCGAGTGTAAGGATCCGTGATCTTGTTGATTTGCTCGTTCGTGACAACGATGGCTTTGGAGGCGCTGGGAATGTTCTGCCTGCGCGCCAGACCAAAATGACCGTTATCGCGGGCAACCAGGTTCTCCTTGTTCACCTTGCGTGCCCACCAGCGCAGGACGGACAGCCGATTCTTGAAGGTGCCGATGCCAATGCCCTGGTCCTTCCACAGGGAGACCAGGGCTTTAACGTGTTTTAGTTTCAGTGAGGTCGCCTGCATGCGCCTAAATCCAAGCTCCCGCAACTGGTTGGCGATCAGATCGAGGATTCTTCTCCTCGTCGCCTGGGTGGAGTAACTCCCATCCCGGTTGTTTTTGCAGAGTTTCATCAACTGGTAGTTCAGGTCTTTCATGGTGCGTATTTCCTTCGGTGAGTTGAAATGACCAACTCGCAGCCCGGTGGGCTAACGAGGTCCGATTCGGAATCGGAGACGGTCCAGGGACACCAGTCCCTTACAGCCTGAAGCTGAAATCAGGTTCGCCGAGGCACGCTGTTGCGTGCACTCGGCGGCTACCCGTTGGTGGCCTCTGTGGCCAGTTGCTGTGGATGTCTACCTCCTTTCTTTGCTGATTGAATAAAACGCCATAGGCGAACGAACCTGGATTGCGGACAACTGTCCGGTCCAGGCGAAAATGCGGGGCCCAAACTCCCCGCTAACTTGGGATCGTGCTGATTCCAGCGTGGCCGGATAAACAGCTACGTTGACAGTACTGAGAGCCAGTGAGACTGGCTGCTCAGCTGCTTTGACAATGCCGAACTCAAGGTCCAGCTAAATGTGAAAATGGATCCTGCGATCGATGATCGCTGCTCCCGGTGCGGACCCTTGGGGAGCCGGTTTGCCACATTACACGCCGTGACCGCGTTACATGCTGAAGACCCTAGTACAAGCCCCATCACCCTGTAAAGCGATAAGCCGGACGGTTAACTGACGGACTTTTGCCGTACTGATCCTAACGGCGCTGGACTGATCCGAGAAGGTCCCAAAATCCCTTTAGTCGAATAACGGCCTGGCGCCGTATTTCCAGCGGAAATGCGCAAGATTGGATGAAACGTCCGGAAACGCCACTTCAATCGAGACGTGCGTGCCAGCCTTTCGATGCCACGTTTGGCGCGATTGGAACAGTCTGCCGGAGACACCCCGATCGGCCTATCACTCGCCGAGACCTTTCGGTTTTGCCTGCCCAGACCGCATGGCTGTGCGGTTTCCATGCCGCGTCACTACAGCGCTACGCACTGCAGTGACGCGGCTTACCGATCAGAGCTTCCTTCGTTCAGAAGTTCGATCAAGCGGTTAAGTAGCCAAGCCCGACTATGCGGACACGCTCGACCAAGTGCCGGACCATCCACAGTTTCAACCGATCAAATCGCGTAGATCTCGCAGACTGAAGTCGTGTTCGCCCTTTTCCGTCGCGCCGCCAGGCTTCCCGGCATAGCCCGGACCGTCCGGGTCGGCGTGTTTGGCGGGCACGTTGAGCACGGGCTCGGCGATGTGTGTTGGCTGGGCTGGCTCGCCCGTTGTTTCGATCGGGCGGCGCTCTGGCTTTCCTTCGTAGTCGTACTCAGACATTTGGCCGACCGACACGCCGAATACATCGGCGACACGTATCGCAACGTCGATTGTCGGGGCGTGCTTGCAGTTCTCGATTGCGTTCATCGTCTGACGGCTGACGCCGACCAGCTGGGCAAGCTGCTTCTGCGTCATTTCATCATTTTCGAATCGGAAATTCCGTATCTTGTTTGACAGTTCCACTGCGGATGAAACCTCTTCTCGGAGTTGAATTAGGGTGGAGACACTACCAATATTCGCCCCTAAGACCGCCTGACAATCAATGCAGACACCGGGTGGATTCTTGTTGACAGTGTCAAGCAGCGGCGACTTCGTGTCGGTCAATTGTGATTGTCACGGTGTCGAGTTCTTTTGACGCCGCCGACTTCGTGTTACTGATCTTTGACACGGACGAGAGCGTCATGGCACTCGTCTAATGAGGGGCGCGATTTCTGCTCCTGTTTTGTGGGATTTCCCAGGAAACAGGGTCAGGCAGTCGCCCCCAATGTCAGAGGTATTTGGACTCGGAAGGTGCTCGGAAGTCGGTCGCTTCCGAGTCGTTCGCACAGCTTGCAGTCGGCCGACAAGCAAGGTTTCAATCAGCCGAAATCAAACCTTTCAATCAGCCGGCTGCTAAAGTTACAATCAGCCGCAATGGCCTCCGGTAAAATAATTCCCCGTCTAGTCGAACCACGGCTCGTCGAAGCACTCGACGACAGTCCCGCCGTGCTGATCCATGGCCCGCGTCAATCCGGCAAGACGACGCTGGCACAAACAGTCGGTCGGAAACGCGGCTACCATTATTTCAACCTCGACGATGACGTGCTCCGCACGGCCGCCGAGGAAGACCCCATGGGGTTTGTCGGGGATTTGCCCGACCGGGCGATTCTCGACGAGGTTCAGCGGGCGCCGGGCATCTTTACTGCGCTCAAATCGGCAATCGATAGCGATCGTTCACCCGGGCGCTTCTTGCTGACCGGATCAGCGAATGTATTGCTCGTACCGAAACTCGCGGATTCTCTCGCGGGACGCATGGAGATCATCCGCCTGTTGCCATTCGCCCAGCGCGAAATCGAGAAGACGAAGTCTGTGTTTCTTGATGACCTGTTCAGCGGCAATTTCAAAATTCGAAAATACGAGCGCCTTAAACAAGAGCTCCCGCAACGGATCGTCGCCGGTGGCTACCCGGCGGCGCTGGCAAGAAACACGCCGCCCCGAAGAGCCGCCTGGTACCGCGATTACGTCGAGGCTATCGTGCAACGGGACGTTCGGGACCTGGCGCGAATTGCCTCGTTGGACGCATTGCCGAGGCTATTGACCCTGGTTGCCGGGCAAACTTCACGCTTGCTCAATATTTCCGAATTATCTGGACCGTTCCAGGTAAGCCGTCCGACGATCCGGGACTACGTCACACTACTGGAAAAGGTGTTCCTGGCAGACGAACTGCCGCCGTGGCATACCAATCGACTGAGCCGTCTGGTGAAGACGCCCAAGCTGCATATCGGCGACACAGGGCTGGCAGCGGCGCTTCTGGGCGTGAACGCCAAGGATCTGGCAGCCGATCGCGAACTATTGGGACAGTTGCTCGAGACCTTTGTATGCCAGGAATTGCGACGGCAAAGCAGCGGGCGCGAAGATGACATCCGGTTCCACCATTTCCGCGACAAGGACGGGTACGAAGTGGACATTGTCCTAGAAAAAGGCACGCGCAAGATCGCCGGTGTGGAAGTCAAAGCCGCCGCCAGCGTCACCAGTGCCGACTTCCGCGGCCTGCGCAAATTAGCCTCGGCGGCGGGCAAGCGATTCGTGGCCGGCGTAGTACTGTACGACGGTGAAACCAGTGTGAGTTTCGGTGACGCGCTGTACGCCGTACCCATTCGGCGGCTCTGGGAAGCGGGGTAAGGCAACAACAATGGCAAAGGAAAAGAACAAGTCCCTGGAGTCCTGGATCTGGGATGCTGCCTGCTCCATTCGTGGCGCGAAGGATGCGCCTAAATATAAGGATTACATCCTTCCGCTGATCTTCACGAAGAGACTCTGCGATGTCTTCGACGACGAGCTGAACCGCATCGCTGCCGAAGTCGGGTCGCGAAAGAAGGCCTTCCAGCTTGCCAGAGCCGACCACAAACTCGTCCGCTTCTACCTCCCGCTTGCACCGGATGATCCGGAGCAGCCCGTCTGGTCCGTCATACGTAAACTCTCCGACAAGATCGGGGAGGGCGTTACCACGCACATGCGGGCAATTGCCAAAGAGAATCCACTGCTACAGGGGATTATCGATCGAGTCGACTTCAATGCCACAACACACGGCCAGCGCGATATCGATGATGACCGCCTTTCAAATCTCATCGAGGCCATCAGCACCAAGCGTCTCGGGCTAGAGGACGTCGAGGCCGACATCATCGGCAAGAGCTATGAATACCTGATACGCAAGTTCGCCGAGGGTGGTGGTCAGAGCGCTGGCGAGTTCTATACGCCGCCGGAAGTTGGCACGATCATGTCCAGGGTACTTCAACCGGAACCGGGCATGGAGATCTACGATCCCTGCTGTGGCTCGGGTGGCCTGTTGATCAAGTGTGAGATCGCCATGGAGGAACGGGTGAAGGGAAAGAAACAGAAATCCGTCACTCCGCTTAAGCTCTACGGTCAGGAATACATTGCCGATACTTGGGCGATGGCCAACATGAACCTCATCATTCACGACTTCGAGGGTGAGATTGAAATCGGTGACACGTTCAAGAATCCGAAGTTTCGGAAAAGTGGGAGGCTCCGTACTTTCGACCGCGTGGTCGCCAATCCTATGTGGAACCAGAACTGGTTCACCGAAGCCGACTACGACAACGACGAGCTAGACCGCTTTCCCGCCGGCGCGGGCTTCCCTGGAAGATCCTCCGCCGACTGGGGCTGGGTCCAGCACATGCACGCCAGCCTCAATGACAACGGCCGAGCCGCCGTCGTTCTCGACACCGGCGCCGCATCCCGCGGATCGGGCAATGCCGGCACCAACAAGGAAAAGACCGTCCGCCAGTGGTTCGTCGACCGCGATCTCATCGAAAGCGTCCTTTACCTGCCCGAAAACCTCTTCTACAACACCAGCGCCCCGGGCATCGTCCTCTTCCTCAACAAGGCCAAACCAAAAGAGCGGAAGGGTAAGGTCTTCCTCGTCAACGCCAGCCAAATCTTCGAAAAAGGCGACCCCAAGAACTTCATCGCTCACGAGGGCATCCAGCGAATTGCCGACACTCTCACAGGGTGGAAGGAGGAGGAAAAACTCAGTCGCATCGTCGACTATGAGGAGCTTAAGAAGAACGACTACAACATATCCCCCAGCCGCTACATCCACACCGGCGATGCCGAAACCTACCGGCCGATTGGGGAGATTGTCGAGGAACTGAACGTCATCGAAGCCGAGGCGCAGGAAACAGACGAGGCACTGAAGGAGATTCTGGAGAAGATCGGCGTATGAGCGGCGCCCATCTACTGATCAAACCTTTGCCGGCTGGGTGGGAGAACCACCAGTTCGCAGACGTTTGCGATCGCGTGAAGGACTCCCACAAACCCGTGGAAGGAGGTTCCACGCCTTACGTCGGACTGGCACACCTCGCGCAGGGCTTTCCGGCGTTCGTAGGCCGCGGAACGGAAAGCGATATCAAGTCATCGAAAACAGCATTTAAGGTCGGAGACATTCTATTTGGAAAGCTTCGACCGTACTTGCGCAAAGGGGCCCAAGCAGATTTCGATGGCATCAGTTCCACCGATATTCTTGTATTCCGTTCGACGGAATTGTGTGAATCGGATTTTCTAAAGTATCTCGTCCACAGCGACGAATTCATCGGCCACGCCAAATCGACAACGTCCGGTGTTCAACATCCTCGGACGTCATGGCCTTCCTTGCGTGAGTTCTGCCTTTCGCTCCCCCCGCTCCCAGAGCAGAAGAAGATCGCGCACATCCTTTCGACCGTGCAGCAGGCGATCGAAACGCAAGAGCGGATTATTCAGACGACCACTGAGCTCAAAAAGGCCCTCATGCACAAGCTCTTCACCGAAGGCCTCCGCAAAGAACCCAAAAAACAAACGGAAATCGGCCCCGTCCCCGAGAGTTGGGAGGTCAAGCCTCTCGTCGAAACCGTCGAATACATTGATTACGGCGTCTCGAAAGCCATCCCCAAGAACCCGCCGCCGGATGGAGTCAAAATAGTTAGTACTGCGGACATCGATAAGCAGGGAAATCTGCTCTACTGGAAGATCCGCAGAATTGAAGTCCCAGAGAAAACCGCCACTCGACTCACGCTTGAGGATGGTGACGTGCTCTTCAATTGGCGCAACAGTCCACCCCTAATTGGTAAGACGGCGGTTTTTGAAAAGCAGGATGAGCGGCACATCGTTGCTTCGTTCATTCTTCGAATAAGCACAGGGGAGAAGAAGTCGCACAACTATTTCCTCAAGCACTTGATGAATCACTACCGACAAGAAGGCGTATTCGTGAAACTCGCTCGGCGTGCTGTCAATCAAGCTAATTACAACAAGAACGAGATTTCTGCTCTGAGAATTCCATGTCCCCCATATGACCAACAGGTTGAGATCGCCAACGCGATTCACGGAGTCGAAAACAAGACGAACAAACATCTACAAAGGAAGGCAGCCCTCCAAGAACTTTTCCGCACTCTCCTTCACGAGCTGATGACCGCGAAGACTCGAGTCAATGCCATCGATCTATCACTTGGAACATCATGAAAATCGCGCGAATCACAATCAGAAACTTCAGAGGCATCAAGAGTGCCGAATTACTCCTTCCTGACCATGTCGTTTTCGTTGGGGACAACAACACCGGGAAATCTAGCGTTTTAGAAGCCATCGACCTCGTCCTCGGGCCGGAACGCCTCCACAGGCCGAGCCCGATTGATGAACACGATTTTTATGCAGGTGAATACATCGGAACTGACGAAGTGCCGATTCTAATTAGCGTTGAGGTTGTAGTCATCGGCCTATCCGAAGAGCAGACGCTCCACTTTGGAAACCACATCGAATGGTGGAATAAAGCGACGAATACCTTGTTAAACGAGCCGCCTCCGGAAGAGACCGATAAACCGGAGGTCATTCATGCACTTCGCTTGGGCTTCGAGGGCAAATACGATGCGGAGGAAGATAATTTTGCTTGTGAGACATTCTTCATGTCGCCCGAAGGTGAGGAAGGCGCAAAAGATCCGTTTCGAACGCGGGACAAACGTCTTTGCGGCTTTCTCTTTCTTCGCACACTTCGCACCGGGTCCCGCGCTCTCAGCTTGGAGAGAGGATCATTGCTGGACATCATCCTTCGCCTTCAGGAGCTGCGCCTCAATATGTGGGAGGATGTCCTGGGAGAACTCCGGGATCTTGCGGTCGCCGAGAATGAGGAACTTGGGGTTACCGCGATTCTCGAAGAGGTACAGAATTCTGTTCGAAAGTTTGTCCCTTCCGAGTGGGCCGAGAATCCACATATCCGCATTTCCGACCTGACACGGGAACACCTTCGAAAAACACTGACCGTGTTTATGGGAACCGGTGAGAATACGTCTTCTGGAACCGAATACGCAGCCCCATTCAGCCATCAGGGAACAGGGACGATCAACACACTCGTGCTGGCACTGCTAGCGATGATCGCTGAACTCAAGCAAAACGTCATCTTTGCGATGGAGGAGCCAGAGATCGCGATCCCGCCCCACACTCAGCGCCGGATTGTCGACAGTGTCCGCGACATGGCAGCGCAGTCCATCTTCACATCTCATTCCCCCTACGTTCTGGATGAGTTTCCGCCTGCGAGCCTCGTGATTCTCAAGCGAGAGGCCGGTATTCTAGGCGCCACTTCCGCGACGCTCCCACCTGCGGTCAAGTCCAAGGCATATCGTGAGCAACTTCGCACTCGTTTCTGCGAGTGTTTGCTTGCCCGCAGAATCCTCATTGTCGAGGGGCGGACTGAGTATGATGCAATTCCTACCGCGGCTCGTCGCCTTCACGAACTCAACCCTGAACGTTTCAAGAGTCTAGAAAGCCTCGGCTTGGCGGTCATCAATGCTGAATCTGACTCACAGATCGCTCCACTGGGCGGCTACTTCAAAAACCTCGGGAAGACGGTCTACGCAATCTCCGATCAACAAGAACCAGCGGCATCGACAGAAATCTCGGCAGCTGTCGACGAAGCGTTTGAGTCTCCCGAAGCAAGTTTTGAGCAGCTGATTCTCAATCATACTGCTGAGGCGGCACTACGAAGATTTGGCAAAGATGCCGTCGATGACGGCAGATGGCCGCCCCATCTGGCTGCTGAAACACCAGCAGACGGAATGGACCTAGAAGCGTTGAAAAGTGCCTTGGCCAAATTCCTAAAGAACAACAAGGGAGCCAGTGAAGCGGCGTTTCTCGTCGGAATGTGCAGCGAGGCTGAGCTTCCGCCGTTTCTTAGTACGACGATCGAAGCGATTAGGATTCATTGCACTCCACCGACTCCGGCGCCCGAAACCGCGGATGAAAGCGACGCCGAGGGCGGAGATGGTGCGATCGATGAACCCGCTCCGCCCGTAGGAGAGGCCGTATCGGAAGGCGAGGACGAATCCAACCCGGAGTCGTAGGTTATCCTGCCAGCATGGAAATCGAGTGGACAGACGAAAACAAAGCATTTATGGCCAGCACAGGCCATGTGCTTTGTCTCGGCGGTCCCGGAAGCGGCAAGACCACGATCTCGCTCCTGAAGGCCGAAGACGAGATTGCTAAAGACGTGCTGCGACCGGGGCAGCGAATCCTTTTCCTCAGTTTCGCTCGAGCGACGATTGCGCGCGTGGTAGAGCACGCCGCGGCACTTCTACAATCCGATAGCAGGAATGACCTCGAGATTAGCACCTATCACGGCTTCACCTGGTCAATTCTTCGAAGCCACGGATACCTGCTAACACCCTCCACGCCAATCACGCTGCTGCCGCCGGCAGAGTCCGCGGCAGCTTTGTCTGAGATTGTCAGCGACGAAGCCAAGTTGGCCGAGAAAAGGCGCCTGTTCTATGAGGAGGGACGACTTGATTTTGACCTGTTCGCAGGATTGGCAGCAGAACTTCTGAGCAGGAGCTCCAGTCTTCGGCAATTGGTGTCCGGAACCTATCCAATCATCATCCTCGACGAGTTTCAGGACACCGATTCAAACGAGTGGGAGCTGATCAAGGTTCTGGGAAAGGACAGCCGGTTGATTTCACTGGCAGATCCTGAGCAGCGAATCTACGAATTCCGCGGTGCTAGTCCGACGCGAGTTCCTGAGTTCATCGAGGTGTTTTCGCCCATAGAAATCGACTTCACCAATACAAATCACAGAAGCGCTGGCACTGATATCTGCCTATTTGGAAATGACCTCCTGATCGGCGCGAACAAGACGAAAAACTACAACCATGTATCAATCAATAAGTATCCGTTTCGCCGACCTCCAGGTGAACACATTGATTTGAAGATCGCCGTCCTCAAACGTCGAAAAGCGATTTTGGAACGCAAGCCTGCCTCGTGGTCATTGGCGATATTGGTGCCGACCAAGAAGCTGATGCTGGAGGTTTCGGAGTATCTCGCCGTCAAACAAGAGTTCAACAATGGAAAAATCGCTCCGGAAATTGACAACGAGGCAATGCTCGACGCAGAGGGACCGGCACTGGCGGCTGTCACTATTGCCGGACTCTTGAGTGGTGAAGGAACAGCAGTCGATGTTTCGCAACGGCTGATCTCAGATCTTTGTAGACACATAAGAGGGAGAAAGGGCGGCGCAAAACCTTCACAACAACAGCTGACACTCGCGGGCGGGCTAGAGGCTTTCGTAGATACAGGAAACCTTCGGGGTTCGAAGAGGAAGGCGATTGCCGAAGAGTGCCTGGCGATATCTGAGGAGCGCCTCCAAATCGAGATGACAGGCGACCCTGGAAAGGACTGGCTCCAGGTTCGAATCCTATTCTCGAATGCTATGTCTCCCGACCTTCAGAACGTAGCCAGTGATGCCAGATTCTTGAAGTTCCTCAATCGAGGAACGCAACTGCGATCGCGCCTCGCGGAAATCTGGAGAACAACAGGAACTTATTCAGGTGCAGGTGCAGCCGTCGAGGCCGCGTTAACAAGAGAGCATTTCACGGCGGCATCGCAGACTTTTCAGGGGGTTCATGTTATGACCCTGCACAAGTCCAAAGGAAAGCAGTTTACTGAGGTAATTGTCTACGAAGGGCCAGCGAAATTCAGAGACAAGATAGTCAGGCCAAATGGCACGGAGCAGGATCTTGCGAGAGGAAAACTTACTCTTCGCGTTGGCGTGACTAGAGCCGAGAAGTTCGCATCAATACTCAGCCCCGATAATCAACCTTGCCCGCTAATTTAGTCCATGTCCACGCCCGGAGAGCACAAGACCGTCCAAGCCCGAATCCTCGAATACGCCGAGGCCATCGGTTGGACGATTGTGTCTCGCGAAGATGCTGAGCAGCGGCGTGGGTTTGACCCGGACGTGCCGCCTGCCGACCGTGCGAAGAACCGTTCGCTATTCTTCGACGACCTGCTCGATACAAAGTTACGGGAATTCAATCCGCGCTACGCCGAGGCCGAGGGAGCCTTGCTCGGGCAGTTCGGCCATCTCCACGCCGACATTTACGGTAACCGGGAGTTCGTCGAGCACCTCCGCAACCGTGGCAAGTTCTTTGACCATGAGGAGAAGCGCGAACGTGACCTGGTTCTGATCGATTACGATCGTCCGGCGAATAACGTCTTTGAGGTCACCGAGGAGTGGGCATTTCACAACGGTCACTACGGTACGCGGGAGGATGTGATCTTTCTCATCAACGGCATCCCGGTGCTGGTGATCGAGTGCAAGAACGCGAACAAGGACGAGGCGATTGCCTTGGGCGTGGATCAGATCCGCCGTTACCATCGCGAGACGCCAGAGCTGTTCGTGCCGCAGCAGGTTTTCACGGCCACCGAGGCCATCGGTTTTTCCTACGGGGTGACCTGGAACACGGTTCGGCGAAATATCTTCAACTGGAAGGACGAAGAGGTTGGCAAGCTGGAGGCCAAGGTAAAGAGCTTCTGCGCCATCCCGCAGGTGCTCGCCTTCTTGAAGGACTACATCGTCTTTGCTGAGAAGGACGAGGAACTGAACAAGTACATCCTGCGCCAGCACCAGACCGGTGCGGTGGGCGCGACTGTCGGCCGTGCCCTCGAACCAGGACGCACCCGCGGCCTCGTCTGGCATACGCAGGGCAGTGGAAAGACCTTCACGATGATCAAGGTCGCGGAGTTGTTGTTCAAGGCGCCGAAGGCGGACAAGCCGACGATTCTCCTGATGATCGACCGCAACGAGCTTGAGGACCAGATGCTCAAGAACCTCGCTGCGCTTGGTTTGGGTAATCTGGAGCATGCCAGCAGCATCAGGACTCTCAACAAGCTCTTGCGTGACGACTACCGCGGCATCATCGTGACGATGATCCACAAGTTCCGCGACATGCCGGCGAACCTTAATGAACGTCACAACATCTACGTGCTGATCGACGAAGCGCACCGTACGACCGGTGGTGATCTAGGCAATTTCCTTATGGCCGGTTTGCCAAATGCGACCTACATCGGATTTACCGGCACGCCGGTAGACAAGACCGCTTACGGCAAGGGCACGTTCAAGACCTTCGGCTGCGAGGATGACCGGGGCTACCTGCACAAATATTCCATTGCCGACAGTATCGAGGACGGCACGACGCTACCGCTGTACTACAACCTGGCACCAAACGAAATGCTGGTGCCGCACGAGACGCTGGACAAGGAATTCTTGTCATTGTCGGAAGCCGAAGGCGTCGCCGATATCGAGGAGCTGAACAAGATTCTTGAGCGGGCAGTGAACCTCAAGAACTTCCTAAAGGGCGAGGAGCGGATCCGGAGGGTGGCAGAGTTCGTCGCTGCGCATTACCGCGAGAATGTTGAGCCGCTCGGCTACAAGGCTTTCCTCGTTGGTGTTGATCGTGAAGCCTGTGCCCGCTACAAGCACGCGTTGGATCAGTTCCTGCCACCGGAGTATTCGGAGGTTGTGTACACCGGGAACAATAACGATTCGGAGCTGCTAAAGGAATTCCACCTCGACCCGAAAAAAGAGCGGCAGATTCGTAAGAGCTTCGGCAAACTCGACCAGCAGCCGAAGATCCTGATCGTTACCGAGAAACTCCTTACCGGATTCGACGCGCCGGTGCTTTATGCGATGTATCTCGACAAGCCTATGCGCGACCATACCTTGCTGCAGGCTATCGCCCGAGTGAATCGCCCCTACGAAAATGAACAGGAGGAGATGGTCAAGCCCCACGGGTTCGTGCTCGACTTCGTTGGCATCTTCGATAAACTTGAAAAGGCGCTGGCCTTCGACAGCGACGAAGTCAACGCTATTGTCAAAGACCTCAAACTGCTGAAGGTTCTATTTGAGAACAAAATGCAGTCGAAGGCACCTGAGTATCTCGGCCTGATCGAACGCAACTTCAATGACAAGGATGTCGATACATTGATCGAGCATTTCCGGGACCCGGAACGGCGCAAGGAGATTTTCAAGGAGTACAAGGAAATCGAGATGCTCTACGAGATCATCTCACCGGACGCCTTCTTACGACCCTTCATTGAACCCTACAGCACGCTGTCGGCCATCTACGCTGTGGTGCGCAATGCGTACACCAAGCGGGTTTACGTCGACCGCGCGTTCCAAAAGAAGACCAATGAGCTGGTGCAGAAACACATCGGCACGGATTTTGTTGCCGAGCCGCGGGCGGAGTATCTCGTCATTGATGAAAACACGATCGAGACTATCAAGGCGATGGATGACGGTGACGCGACGAAGGTCATCAACCTGATCAAATCGATCACCAAGACGGCTGAAGAACACAGCGATGATCCTTACCTTATCGCCCTGGCGGACCGGGCACGGGCGGTTCAGGAAGGCTTTGAGCAGCGGCAAACCAGCACGCAGGAGGCGCTTGAGGAAATATTCGAGCACCTGGAAGCGAATGAGGCTCGGAAGAAGGAGCAGGCCGAAAAGGGTTACGACGCCCTGACTTATTTCGTCTACCGATCATTGCTGGATGCGGAGGTTGAGGAAGCCGAGGTCGTCAGCGCAAAAATCAGATCTGCGTTCTCTGACTACCCGAATTGGCGGCAAAGTGAAGCCTCCCTGCGCGAGCTTCGGCAAAAGGTGACCTTTGCAATAGCGGCGCAAGTCGATGACTTGGAAAAGGTCGTGAACATCGTCGATGAACTGTTCACCGTTCTCGACAGGGCGAATCGGGCTTAGCGATGACGAAAGTGGAGGCAAAGCGCGAATTCAAGGCTAGGGTGTATTCGTGGGCTGAGACTCTCGACGTGTCGGTCAACTGGCTGGGCGTTCGCGATATGAAGAACAAATGGGCATCCTGCTCTACGAATGGCAACCTCAATTTCAGTTCAGAACTACTGCATCTGGACGACGAGCTGCAGGACTACGTCATTGTGCACGAGTTGCTGCATTTCAGCGTGCCAAATCACGGCAGGCTCTGGAAAAGTCTGATGACTGCTCACCTTGGAGACTACGCGCGACTGGAGAATCAATTGAAGTTGCGAGCGGAACGACTATCGTGATTCTGACAATTCTTGGCGGGTGACCATGCCCTTAGTAGAGCTTGCGAAGATTGGCGAACCCGACGAGCGCCAGAGCTTTATCAATCTTTCATTGGAAGATCTACACGCATCGCTCGGAAATATTTCGTTGGACCCCGACGTGCCGGAGCGAGTACGAGAGCTTTTCGATACGGCAAAGAACCTTTCCCTGCATTCGTGGTTCGTGTACGAGTTTCACCCGATCGCCGAACTAACTGGATTTCTGGCCCTGGAAAGGGCGCTAAAAGCGCGCGCGAAACTAGAGCGCCCGGCACTCGCAAAGAAGCCGCTAAGAAAGATCATGGACCATGCAATTGCTCACGGCTGGATCTCGGAGGATGGATTTGAAAACAGGCAAGGAATTGCGAGGGCCAGGGTTCTCGATCGAAAGATCCGCGAGTCCATCGAGCGCTTGAACGTGTCTGGAGCTGAATCCGAGCCAGTCGACGAACCGACAGTCGAGGAGATTGCTCGTGAGGCCAAGGACATGAGGATTGTGGAGTCGATTTGTAGCGCTGCAATAGATATCAGAAATTCGCTAGCGCATGGAGAAATTCCAATAGCTCCCAATAGTCATCAGCGATTGAGAATGACGGCTGACTTGATCAATCAACTTTTTTCGTAGAGTAATTAGTACTCGTAATGAAGAGCTGTTTCTCTAGCGAGACGTTGACGTCAGACCATTTTCTCCGACCAAGATACCTACGATCGGTAGTGCATACGGAAGGATACTGTGCCCGGCCTACAATGATGTGGAGTTACTGATGGAGCAATCGGGAGCAGCCAATCCCAGGCACTACGGAGGCTACTTTGACCTTGGGGATGGCGTTGCCGTAGCCGGCCACATACTGCTGGATAGGCGCAACACAAAGTTGTCGTTGTTTTCCAAATCGCCGATTACGGCAAGTTTTTCTGACGAGGCGACAATCTGCGGTGACCTGGAAGACGGTAGAAAGATCACTTTGTTGCAGTGCGTAAGAACGGGCACGGCAAAACATGGCTTTGGCGGCTTAAATGAAGCGTGGGCTATGACAGTTTTTCCGAACATAGTCCTAATTGGAACAAAGCATGTTGGAAGCGCAGAAAATGTCGTAGATGCATTAGCAGTGCATCTGCCAAATGCCGAAGTTTTGTTCCATGATGATCAGGCGTTTGGCATGGTTGTGGATCCGACTGAAGAGGCCAAACAAGCGATTCGACGTGATCTTCCGGCTAAGCATTCGTCGTTGGGCAGCGATCCGGAAATATACTACTTCACAGGTAAGGATGAGATTTTCACAGCCCAAATTGAATCGCAAAAGGTATCGGCATCGCATCGCCCTGCCCTTTCATATCCGACGACGAAGGGAATTCGAATCGACAACAAGGTGTGGCTCGAGATCGGGTTTCAAGAATCGGCGTCAATTGTCGATGCTTTGAACTTCGCCCACAGAACGACAGCATTCATGGAGCTTGTCATTGGGCGTCCTCAATCGCTAGTCGAGGTGACGGCAGACGCGTGCGACGCTGACGGCGAAGATTTTCTTGAAGTCTACTGCTGTATGGAGGTTTCATCCGAGAGCAAGAGTGACGACCCACACCCTGCTGACAACCTGATGCATGCTGCGAGGAACCCAGAGCACTTTGCGGGCGTTCTGCGACAGTGGCTAGAATGCGACAGAAACCATCGTCAGTCCCGAGTTCAGTTTGGAACCGTATTTGCCAAGCAGCACGATTACGATACCGACAAGCTCGTCGCCGCAGCGAACATGTTTGACACGCTTCCGGACTCCGTCTTTCCGGAAAGACCTAAGCTTGACAAAGCACTCCTATGTGCAAAGAAATCGGCAAGAGCCCTATTCAAAGCGCTGCCGGCAACCCCGGAGAGAGACAGCATTCTAAACGCGCTCGGTAGAGTCGGATCGAACACGCTGAAGAGGAAGATCGGGTATCGAGTAGATATTGTGGCCCGAGAACTTGGTGAGAAACTACCGAGACTAGATGAAGTCTCGGCCGCGGCAGTAGATTGTAGGAATCACTTGGTTCACGGGACACCTACCAAGATTGATTACGTGTCCGACTTTGAGCTGTTTGCCTTTCTTACAGACAGCTTAGTGTTCGTTTATGGTGCGGCAGATCTGATTGATTCAGGCTGGAACGCAAAGAACTGGTCTAGCTCGCCGTCCTCCGGGTCACATCCGTTCTCCGACTATCTGGCCAATTACGGGCACCGAATCAACTACTTTGAACGTGCGACGGGTGCCGTGAGTGTCTAGTAGACTCTTGGCGGGGGAATGAGTTGCGCATGCGAGAAACCGATTGTCTGTGGAAATAGTGCTGCTCTATGCCTCTGATTAGATACTGTCTATCGTGAAATTTCCATCATGTATCAGCTACCCAGCAATTTCCTATGTGGCTCTGAAGACATAACCTATCAGTGGCGCCATGATGTACCGGTTGATCGTGAGCTGAAGAGACTTGATTGGACTGCAATTGAGTTCTTCAGATGGCGTGCGGCCGAATATCTATCCAATATCGACGATCTGAAATTGCCGGGTCTCTTGTCAGGTTCGACATGCTTCCCTCATCCATTGGAAGACTCCACGACGCGAGGCAAATTCTCAACCAACGCGTGGCCAGGTAGATATCGGGCGAAAGGACTCTTCGCGGACTTCAGGCCGCTCATCCTGAACAACAAGAACGATTACTTGGGAAGTTTCAACCGCACGAAGAATATTGTTTGTTCCGCGACAGATGATCGCGTTCTGAAAAAGTTCGTTACAGAGACGGCCGTTAGATTTCGGTCTGAAGTCGCTCGACTGTCAGTTGATTCAAACCACAACGAAGGCGACCGAGAGATAGACCTGTTGGAACTTCTGGATCTGTGGTTCAACACAAGAGTGTTCCATGTTGGTGATGAGCGCCAATTGCGGCGGGTCCGTGACGTATTGTCAATTTTCGAACAGGAAGGGATAGAGCAAATGCTGTTCTTCGAACTGGTAGGCCTAGCGCATTGGGTTCGGTGTTTGTATGCCGTAGTCGAAAATACAGCCCCATCAAACCCGTTCTTCTCTTGCCCAGATGCGCTCCTGATCGAAGCGAGCCTGTGAGAAATCAGGCGATGGCGAGTAGGTGTGACAATCGGAATCTGATCATGCAGGCAGTCAAAACAGCATCTGGGCCAATATCGGAAATCGGCCGATTGCCTGTTCGGCCGGCGCCCTCAGCATGATCACGTCCATTGATCCGAAACGCAGTATCCATCATTCGGAGACCCGAAATATCTCAACCTCGACGCCGTAATCTTCTGCATCACGCACAACGCGCTCTAGCATGCGCTCATGACCTTCCGGAATATCCAGCGGGACAAACCACGCCAAGATGCGGCGCGAATCGGAACTATCGACGGCCCAGCGAAGATCATACGTGGCCCGAATCTTGCGGTTGCGACGAACTTCACCGCTATAGTTACTAAGCGTCTTGACGAACGAAATGCCGAGTGAATAAACGCGATTCGGCGATGTATAGGACTTGAGGCGCAAACCTGTCGATTTGTGGCTGACGACGCAATTGGTGCCGACGGTGCGGTCGATCGTTCTTGAGTTGCTCGGAATGTTCTGATCAAACCACTCATCGATTAGCTTACCAGTGGCTAGGCGGTTGCCGCGCCAGAATCCATCAATGATGTGAATTGGCTTTCCGATCATTGTTCCGAAACCGGACCGTTAGAGTTGTGTCAGTGAGTCTTCCACTCGTTGAACGGCGTTTTGAATCGGAGTGAGAACAGGATTTCGAGTAGGGCCTGCCGATGATCGTTGGGACACTCAATGTAGGTCATTTCGCACGTGTTTCTTAGGAACGACTGATTACTGACGAATTGAAGACGAAAGCCGTCTTCGTCCTGCATATTCGCGTTCCGACCAATTTGCGTTCGATTCAAAGCTTGCGCGGTGATCTTGTAGACCAGTGACGCCGAATTTGCATTGGCGACCTGCAGGTGACGATTGAGGCGCCGCGCGATCTTGCCAGCGCGGCCAACGTAGAAGAGCCGTCGCCTAATGGTGAGACCGGTATGATGCTCAAAGTCCCGGCAGCTCTTCGTCCTGAAAAAGTAGATCCCGCTCTTGTCGTTATTCCAGCCCAACACTTCCTTATAGAAAGCTGCCGAGGCCTTGCCCGGTTCGGAGTAGAGGGCCATTGGGTACCATTTCGGCGGCGACCAGTGCTCGACGATGTCAAGGAGCTCGAGCGTAGCGCTGCTCAACGGTGAGTATGGCGGTTTGAGAGACATCCCGGTACCTACAGCTCGCGCAGCCGGACAAAGGGCTGCCCTGTTTCCGCCGCGCGGCGTACCTTTTGTCGAAGCACTTCCGACAGCGCAAAGTTTTGATCGAGCATTTCATAGAGATCGAGGCCATCCATACAGACGATGCTATTACCTCGACCGAAGGCAGTCAGACCGTCCTCGGAAAAACCGCTGTCACTGACAAAAAGACCGCGAGACCAGGTCGCTTTGTCCTCGACTTTCGCATTGAACGAGCGTAGGTCAGCGACCCCAATCTTTGTCGCGGTCCATTTCGCCTCCAGTAAGTAAGGATCGCCGGCGAACTCAAAGCTACCGTCAATCTGTTCGCCGACAAGCCGAAAGGATGCGCGACCGCTCATTCCATTGGCGTCGAATAGCGCCTTCAAAAAGCGTTCGAATGCGAACCCTCGAGCTTGAGGTTCAAGTTGGCTGAGGGCCATCAGGTCTGCCTTTAGGGCCGCAGAGGTTATTGGATCTAGGTTAATGTCGTCCGCCGCCGAACGCGCTTGGCGCTTTGGTCTGGGCCGCGTTCCCCCTAATCGCTCGATTAGGTCGTAGAATTGCTCCTCGGCCGCAGGGATCGTCTCATCAGCCCCTTGGCGCCGGCGCTCGGCCTCGCGGTAATCCCATAGCGCCTGCAGCGTCCTCACGACCGTCGGAGCCGGGCTGTTTCGCAGGTAGAAGCGCAGGCGTTTCGCCTTACTTGTCCCGCCTCCTTCCCAACGGGGCGAATATATGTCGATGCCAAGCTCGTCGAGAAAAAACTCCGCGAAGGTCCGGTTGCTGAAATCGAGAACGTACCCGCCGTGCATGTCGAACAGATCGTCGAGTAGACGCAACTCAGTGGCTTTCAGACGAACAATGCTCATTCCGCCATCTTAGGAGGTTTCGAGTGATTACCGAAATTCTCAAGAAGCTCGTGATCGATCGGCGTGCCGGCGATGCCAAGAAGCTCGCAGTACCGTTGCAGCGCTGAACGACCAGTGTCGCCGAGCACCATCTTGTTCATCACCGCTTTGGCGCCAAACAGTTTGCTTACGCCGCCGACATTGATGGGGATAGAGAAACTCAGGAAACCTATGTTAACCGACAGCGACGTGCTCGACGTCTCGTCAATCAGAACAGATATCCCGCTACGGCCAATCCCATCCAATACTCGGTCAACTTTCTGAATAGCCTGCGCGTCTCCAGTATCAATTGCGGATTCAGCATCGCGCAACCAGTCACGCAAAGATCGGTACTCATCGCGAAGTCGTATCGCCGTTTCTATGAAATCTGATGCCGTGTGACTCTCGCTGATTATGTGAGCGGGTATCGGCGGCAGCGAGACCTGCAACGCGTAGACAGGGTCCTTGGGCGATTTTCCGCGTGCGATGGCGAGGCGTTTCTCGCGTACAACGCTCTCCAAGCGACTGAGTGCTTGGGCGCCATCGAGTAGAAACTTGGCTTCGACAAACAGTCGTCGGCGAATAGGGTGTGGGCAATAGGCGGTGCGAAAGAATGAACTGCGCGCAACCATTCCAGCTCCACCCCACAGAACGCTCGCCAGGAATGGATTGACCGATGACCCGGTTTCGCGCCATGTGGCCACGTTCTCCTCATGCTCCCGCGTCAGCGACGGTGTAACACAGAGTTTGTCGACGATGTGGTTCCGAAGACCTGCGAACTTGTCCTCGCTGTCCAGGAACTGAACGGGTCGGATCAGTTTTGCTCGGTATAGATCATGGAGCGGGGAGTCAACAGAGTCCCATGTGTACGAGTAGGTTGAGTCGATAAGCACTTCGTCCGTGAGCACGATCTGCGCGAGCAAATCGAAGAGCGCTTCGGTTTGAATAACCGCTTCAGAGATATCGTCATAGTGATGTTCGTCGCCGGATACACGAATGGCCGATGCTGTCGTTCTGGACGCGCCATCGATAAGGAGGTCGCCTACCTGTTGAAGTGACCAGTTATCAGCAATGACTCTTGTTGACATGGACCTAGTCGCTCACTCTACGGTACCGCCGACCGGCAGGTGTAACCCGCGCCCGAAAGCTCAGGCGTGCCTTTCAATTATCCACTCCGTTGTGTGTTCGAAAGCCCCAGTTCTCGGCAGGTGGCATCGTCCAAGTAAACGGATCATCATCAATCCACCCGAGATCCACATTGGCAGAGCTAGCCTAGGCCTTGGCGGCGTATACCCAAGGCATCAGGAGTCGCTCCGCAACGAAGATACAAACGAAGGAGCAAATCAAGTATAGCGCGCCAAAAAGTACGAACGCTGTAGTGGCTTGCCTTGGGGATCAAGTCATCGACTTCCAAATGCGCGCCGATCGGATCGATGCGCTTGGCGATCGCCCGCGCAGTGGACACGAGGAGGCCGGATTTGACGCGTTTGACCGGGTGCAAGTCGTCGATGGTTTTCCATTCGCGAAATCCCATGAAATGGGCGATGCGGGCCGCCTCGGGTTGAGGAATGGCTTGGGACATGGGGTTTGGCTCGATTGTCTCTAGTGAGACTCATGGCAAGTAGTGGTGGTAGCCTCTTGGTGCGAATGGCAACAAGTTACTTGACAAGGCCGGGACTGGGCAGGTAGGTTGTTCGCTATTCCCGAACAGCGAACAACCCGTTGCTTAAACCACAGGACTTGTTGATTGCACTGAAACTTGCCGCGCTGCAGGCAAACGAGCAACTGCGCCGCGTCGCTGTGGAAAAGCGAATGCTACAACTGCGCTCGTCCGATCTCGACGGGCTGCAGGAGGCATTGGACGAGATCGACTTGCAGCCCCAATCGGATTGGACGCACCGATCCATCGCCGCGGAGACGCGCATATCGGTATCGGAGGTCAACGCGGCCATTCAACGCGCTAGCCGCTGTGGGTTGATTCGCAAAAGTGTCCGGACCGGGCGGCCGGAATCGGCTAATGCCGGGTTGCTCGAATTCATTGTGCACGGCGTAAAGTATGTGTATCCGGCGGAGCGGGGCGAGCCGGCGCGCGGCATTCCTACGGCATTTGCGGCACCCTTGTTTGTCGGGGAACTCGCCATGGATGATGATTTGTTGCCCGTGTGGCCGTACGCCTCCGGCTCAGTCATGGGGTATTCGCTGTCGCCGCTGTACAAATCGGCCGCGTATGCGGCTGCGCGCGATCCCATTCTCTATGAATTGTTGGCGCTTTTGGACGTGTTCCGGATTGGGCGGCAACGTGAGAAAGCAATAGCCCACCGATTGCTCAAAGAGCGCTTGCCGTGAGTCGCGTCAGCAAGGCGAAGAGTGTCGATGTCGTAGCGAGCGTTGCGCGGCGTCTCGAGGACCTGCTGGATGAAGTGGTCTTCGTTGGCGGCAGCACGGCCGCGTTTCTTATCACCGATGAATCGGTGGTCGGCGTTCGTCCCACGCTCGACGTCGACCTGATCGTGGAGGTCATGAACCTGCCGGCGTTCTATCAATTTGAGAAGCGGCTACTGAAACTGGGGTTTGCACCAGACAAGGATGGACCACGCTGCCGCTACAAGGTTGACGGCATCATCGTTGATGTGATGCCGGACGAGGCGTCAATTCTGGGATTCACCAATCGATGGTACCAAGCCGCCATCGACACAGCCGAGACGCACACCGTCAATGACATGCAATTGCGGGTGGTGTCGGCGCCGCTGTTCTTGGCCACCAAACTTGAGGCGCACTACGGCCGCAGCGCAGGTGACTATCTGGGCAGCCACGATCTTGAGGACGTGCTTGCCGTCATTGATGGTCGCCCGAGTATCGTTACCGACTGTTTTGATGCACCCGATGCCGTAAAGACGTATCTGTGCGAGGCCTTCGCGGAATTGCTTGCCGATGACGAGTTCGTGAACGTTGTGCCGGGGTTTGTGGAGCAAGCGCAGGCGGAGGAGCGAGCAGCGGTGTTGTTGGCGCGGATGGGTGATCTGGTCAACGCACTCGATAAGAAATCCTCATGAGCGCTGTGGAGCAAGCCGTCGCTGTCGTCGAAGAGGTGATCGATACCACCGAGCGCAAGGAGTGCGCGTACTACGACAGCAAACTGCTTGAGAAAGCGCGAGACGAAACTTTTCCGGTCGAGATCCGACAGTATCTCAATGTCATCGCGCAAGTCGCGACGTATCACTTCCGGGAAGAGAACACGCACGAGCCGTATGGGCCAATGGTGCAAACGAGCGAAGGGCGGTCGCCAATCCCAGCAGATTTGAACGACGAGGACTTGACCCGATTGCAAGAACTTGCCAGCCGGGTCAGTGCGCCAGAACTGAAAGCGCGCTGCTACGATGTGTTGTGGTTGCGAAAACGTGACTTTGCCCTCGCCGAAGAGGCCGTTGCCGCCTACATCGCGGGTGCCGAGGCGAGCATCGATCTTGAGCACTGGACATACTGCGCCGAACTCGCCGAACGGGCGCTACGGCTGGCAAGCCTTTTCCGGCGTAAAGAGTCGGCGCTATTTGATCGTGCGGCCGATCTGCTGCAAACCTGGGTAGATGAGTACGCCGACGCCGACGAGCGTTTTCTCACAGCGCGATGCATACGCCTTCTGTTGCAATTTGGCGCGGGCGATCCTGCGCGATTGCACGATCGTGCTCGTGCGGTTGCGGCTCGCGCTAGTGCACGCGACGATCTTCATTGCGCCGAAGAGTATTGGCGCCAGGCCGTCAAGTGCGCCCGGGCGGCCGATGACGAGGAGGCGGCAATCGCTGCGCAGACCGAACTCGCCGAATGCCTTGTTGCCAACGCGCGGGCCAACAAAGCCTCGGGGATGAATGCGGCACATTGGATGCAGCAGGCAATCGAAGCCTACAAAGCGGTGCCCGGTTCACAGCAGAGGCGTGAAGATCTCTACGTCGAGCTGCGCGAGTATCAACAAGCGTCGCTGAAAGAAATGGGGAAGGTCACCACGCCCTTCGATATTTCCGACCTGCTCAAGTGGACGACCGACGTCATGGCGGGACGTGACAATGCCCGGGACGCACTATTCGCCTTTGCCTTTGAACTGGCAACGCCGCTCAATTACTCGAAATTGAAGCAGCAAGCCAAGGACATTGCGGAGAAGTACCCTTTGTCCAACCTCTTCTCGGCGACGCATCTGGACCAGGAAGGCAAGGTCGTCGCCCGTTCCGAAGGCTCGTTTGACTCAGCCGATGGCGTTTCGGCGGCGCAAGTCTACCGGCTTGCTGCCATGGAACATCAGTTGATCGTTGCCGGCAAAATCTATCCCGCGATCGAAATCGTCACGCAACAGCACGAGCTCACCGAGGAAGTGTGGACGGCGTTGTTGGAGAACAATCCTTTCGTCGCTGCAGGACAAGCACCGCTGTACGCGAAAGCGTTCCGGGCTGGCTTTGAAGAGGACTTCGGCGTGGCGCTGTCGGTCGTCATTCCCTTGATTGAGAACTCGCTACGAGTAGTGCTCGGGCAGTTCGGTGTCCGAACTTCGACACTGAATGCCAGCGGTGTTCAGGAAGTGTTGAGGATGGGTGCGATTCTGGAGCACGAGAAGACCACGGAGATATTTGGTGCGGACATGGTGCGAGACCTTCAGGGCCTGCTCTTGGATAGAACCTACGGCAATTTGCGGAATGATTTCTCACACGGGCTGTTGGCAGAAGGCGCTTTTTACCAACCCTGTGCGATCTACTTATGGTGGCTTGCGCTTCGGCTTTGTCTTACCCCGATGTACGTCGCCGAGCAGAAGACAGCGGAAGAATGACTTCGGATCCGCACGAGCAGATGCCGATGTGAATTGCTTGCCTTAAATTTGCCACTTCTGATTGGACTCGATCGAGCACAAACGAGCATTTACTGCCACTTAGAGAATCTACGAACGCCCCCCAAGTTGTTTAAAAACAGGCGGTTATCGCCCGACCCTTGGCTCTCCGAAGGCAGGGGTCACAGGTTCGAATCCTGTCGGGCGCGCCATTTCCCTTTTTTGGATCAGTAAGTTGCAGGCCTCTGCCAATGAGCCCTGCTGTTGATTTGCCCCGAAATTTGCCCCGGGATTTGCGCGGAAACTTGCCCTGACGATCGACGGCAAATACTTGAAACTGAACATGATCTATCAGTCGCCCAGGGTCAATCGGTTACGCAAATAAGCGACGAAATCGGCGCAATTGTCGGTGCGAATCAACACTAAATACTTGCCAAGGCATAATTCCCAGGCATTTCTCCTTATTGTCAGTCTTTTTTGCCGATGACATCGGCTGCAACGGTTCTGTAGATCAAAGCACCGACGAGGCCTCCAACGAGTGGAGCGAGCCAAAAGACCCACAGTTGCTGCACGGCCCAATCGCCGGCGAAAAGTGCGACGCCAGTGCTGCGCGCCGGATTGACCGACGTATTGGTCACCGGAATGCTTATCAGGTGAATCAACGTCAGTGCGAGGCCGATAGCAATTGGCGCGAATCCCGCAGGCGCGCGAGAATCGGTGGCACCCATGATCACGAACAGGAATACGGCCGTCATGACAATTTCAGTGACCAGCGCCGCCGTGAACGTGTAGCCCCCTGGGGAGTGCTCGCCAAAGCCGTTGGCCGCGAAGCCCGTGCTGACGTCGAATCCTGCCTGGCCGCTGGCTATGACGAACAACACGCCGCCAGCGAGTATCGCACCTGCGACCTGGGCCACGGCATAGGGAAGTAGCTGGTTGGCTGCAAACCGGCCGCCAGCCCAGAGTCCCAGTGATACGGCCGGATTGAGGTGGCAACCCGATATGTGGCCGATGGCATATGCCATGGTCACTACTGTCAGGCCAAAGGCAAGTGAGACTCCGAGCAATCCAATTCCAATATCCGAAAAAGATGCGGCGAGCACTGCGCTGCCACAGCCACCAAAGACGAGCCAAAAGGTGCCAATAAATTCTGCAGCGTACTTGTTCATTCGAATTCCCATTGGTTGGATCGTTAGCTATTTCCCTGTACTGGATACTGACGCCCGTCCGGCTGAAAAGTCACGCGCGACCGGGTTCAGCGAGAGGTCCAGATTGCTTCAAAACCGCGAATATCAAAATGCACGAACGGGCCGCGCCAGCTTCGTTCCGCGTACACCCCGAGACCGCCTGGTAGCGGTTCTGCTGAGGACGACGTCAGGGCTTCGCGTATCCATACGGCGAACAGCTCCGCGTCTTCAATATTGGCGCTACCATCGCCATTGAGGTCGTCCATAGTGCCGTCACCATCCGCGTCGATGAAAATGTCGGCAGCATCACCATAGATGTGCCGGCTATAGTCGACGTTGTCGATGCGGGCATTGTAGAAAGGCGTGCGGTAGCCACTCATGATGTGCAGCGTGTCTATCGCCAAGCCCTTCTCTTTGACCTGTGCAAGGATTTTTTCGAGGTAGCCGTAAAGCTTCTCATTGGGCACGATGTACTTCGGCCAGCCACCTTCTTGCTTGCACAGGAATTGACGAAGCCTGAAGTGCGGACTTACGAACATATCCTGCGTCGCTTCGGTGATTTTAAGCAGACCACGGGGCGCAACGTACGGAACACCGGAGATGGTCGTTTGTGAGGGGTACTGGCCGATTTGGAACCCATCGATTGCGGACGCTCGGGCAGGGTCGAAAGGCGTCAAGACGAATAGCTTGAGTCGGATAGACGCGTCATTGGTCGCAATGACCAATGACGCGCGAGCCGAAGGCGGCAAGCCGGGATTCCAGCGCCACCCCTCGTCGGTTCTCCGCAGGTCGCCGGCACTGAACTCGAGTTGCGGCTCAAGCGCTTCTTTGGCAAGTATCAGGTCGATCGGTTCGCCCGGTAGTGCAAACAGCACGCGTTCGACTCGTGAGTGATCGTCAGGCTCCCAGGTCAGTTCCAGGGCGTCGGTCGGACCGGCCGCAACGAGCAGTACAGCCGCTGCAGCGCGAAGCGCGCTACGGCGCGCTGGCGAGCAATGTGTCGCCGATGCGCGGCACGGGATCGATATAGGAAGAGGCCATACGCGTGCGTTCAACAAGATCGCGTCCGTAAATATCTTCATAAAATGCCGTTTTCCCGTTGGCAAGAGTCTCGACCGTAAAGTATGTGGCAACCACATCGACTTTGACTACCGGTCTGACAGATTTGGGTGAGCTTCGTTGCATCGCGCTAGCGATCGCCTCATCGGACCAGCCCCGGTTCGCGTCCAGGAGCAACGAAGCCAGCAAGGCCGGCTTCTCGACGCGGATGCAGCCGTGGCTCAATGCGCGCCGGCTCAGGGCGAAAAGTTCGGGCGCACGGGTGTCGTGCAGGTAGACTGCGCGGTCATTCGGCAGAATGAACTTGACACCACCGAGTGCATTATTACTACCGGGCCGTTGACGTATGATGAGCGGCCGCTTAGCGGCTTGCCAGTCATCGGAGCCGATTGGTTGGTGAGTGCGCCCGTCCAGCACTTCGTAGTTGTTTATCGCGCTGAAACTCGGATTGGTTACCATGGCCGGCAGAATCTCTTCACGTGCAATCTTGTCGGGAACGTACCAATAGGGACTGAAAACCAGCCTTTCGATGGGCTCATTGAGCAGCGGCGTCGGTGTATCGGGATGACCGATGATAACTCTCATCGTCGCAATCGTCGCGAGATTATCGGCTACTGTCAGTTGGTAGGAGGGAAGATTGATGGAGACGCGAACGCCGACGCCGTGTGATGATTGGCGCCACTCCGCTCGGTGCCGCTCCAGGTTGGTCCGCATCTGGGCCAAACGGACGTCCAGACCTGTGTCGAGGTGGGCGAGTGTGTGGCGTCCGACCTTACCATCGGCCTCGAGGCCGTGGAGCAACTGGTAACGGAGCACGGCGTCGGCGACTTCAGCACCATAGTGAGCGGGTTCGGCGACTGGCAGCCCGAGTCGGGATCTAAGCCGGCCAACGCGCGGCCCAGTGGACCCGTGCTCAAGCGTACGCCAGCCGCCAATGGTCGGCCAGGCGGTGTTTCCCGCCGTTTCAGTCATCGTTTTGTATACCGCTCGCAGGCGGTGATATGCAGGATCAATCGGAACTTGATGCTTGTACCAGTCGATCAGTCTTTGGCTGGCGACTGCGGAAGCGATCTCTCCACGCAGTACATTGATCTCGGTACGAGTCGGGCGACGGCCGCCAATCGCAAAGTCGAGCGCATATCGCAGAACCGCATCGTGCACAAATGCGTTAACATGATGCGCGGCTGCCAATCCGTTTTCTGATCGTGAAAGCAAGGTACGAAGACTCGCCATCGTGCCGGCGTCTGTGCTTATCCCGTGCGCCGGTCCGTCACTGAGGATCATGATTGCATCGCGCAGGTTCACTTGTGCGAGTGCGTCATCTTGACCAGCCACCGCATTGCCAAGCAATGCAAGCATCGCAATGCCAATGGCGACCAAGCGGGCAGCGCTGCGAAATGGTAATGTCGTTTGAATCATCACACCTAATAACGGTGCAAGGTCCGTACCATCTGACAGAAAGCACGTTCGGTCATTTTTTGAGAGACTGGGCGCGAATTGAGTTGTGACTCCGGTCACACATTGACTTTTTGGATGCCTTTGCCGGTCGTCTCAACGTCGCAAAACTTTACACGCTGTCCTTCCCGAATATTCGTCCGCGTTGTTTACTTTGGCTTTCTGCCCGTCGGCGATTCAGTGTGACGGTATGGACAAATGGCTATCGATTCTCCGTCATTCATTTATGTCGTCCTGCTGGACTCGCCGCAATCTGGCATTCGAGAACGTACCGTTGCGTTATAAAGCTAGCGTGTTCACGGCTTGTTGATTTGCACTGAAAATTGACCCAGGCCGTCGACAGTAAGCACTCGTGTCCAAACATGGCTTGGCAGTTGGCTGGCGTCATTCGGCCGCGAAAAATGCGATCAAATCGGCTCAATCTGCTGTGCAAATCAACAGCCCGGGCGGCGTTGGCTAAGCGCTGCTAAAGCACCAACAAGATGTACTCTACAATGCCATTCCTCGTGGCTCTTCGCCGCGATGCACCTGTCCTAAGGAGTTGTTGGCGGCCGAGCAGGCTCTGCGGACAATCTGTCATCGAATTGCCTCGTCTGGCTTGACGTTCATTGAGCTCTCCCGCTGTGAGCAGTGGTGCGCCGGTTCGTCGGCCGGCACATAGGCCGCTGTATCCGATCCGGTCGTTGGTTTCGGCAAATTCTTAACGCGTACGCTCGCGCTATGCAGAACTTCGAAACGCTAGTCCTCATACACCGCTATACGTAGAAGGCAGCCCACTAATTGCGGTGTCACTACGCGCATGCGAAGCCGAATGCAAAGTCGTTCCAATGCCTTAAAGCGCGTATCGCGCCTAACGAAAGGCGTGGCTGGAAGTCGCGGCAATCCGTATTGGTGTGCACCAGGATGTAGTTGTTGGAATTGGATACCGAGGTGTGAGATCAACGGTTGTCGGCTGAAATTGTGGAGGGCGACGCGCCGAAAAGTTGCTTGAAGCTCGCCGAAAAATGGCTGGCACTTGAAAAGCCAGCTTTCTTGGCAATATCGGCCAGCGGTTGTGCGTCGTCACGGGCGTTGTCCAGGTACGCTCGGATACGGTGTAGTTGCATGGTTCGGGACAATTGTTTCGGTGAAATTCCGACGGTCGACTGAAAGGCATCCTGCAAAGTTCGAATCGGTACGCCGGCGACGTCGGCCATCGCCTCTGTATTAGGTGCGGTCCAATCGCTAAGCCGATCCAGGTAATCGTGGGTTGTCAGGAACAGCTGAAATTTCTGCCGCGAAAAGGACAAGGGTAATTCGTCAGCTACCGACTCACCAAGCGCATCGATAAATGCGTTGGACACTTGATTAACCACGCCGGCGGTGGAGCGAGTGTCCCATGGCTGTCGACTGACTTCACCGAGGGACAGTACTTGATCCACAGTTGTGCCCAGGGTTGGCGCGTTGCGTGGTTTCAAAACATGCCCGAGTTCTTCAGGTCCAGGTGCTGTTTTGTTCAGCGCGTTTAAATAGAAACTAGACGGAATGGGCGACATTGAGGACGGCCAGGTTAGTAGATACAGCGTGACCGGGCCGCCCCCCCACCAACTTGCGGTGCTGAGTCCTTGTCCGTGCCAAAGCAGCGCGGGTCTGTGCTCGGTCAGGGCAAAGTTAAAGCCAGCCGGTTTATCGAATACCAGGAGTACGCCGGTGCGACCCGCCTCCGGCGCAAGCAGCCCGAGCGTATCGCCATCCATTGTCAGCCGCGAAATGGTTAGTCCACCGATTTGAGTAATGGCGAGTGAGCCGCTAAAGGTGTCCGAGGACAGCGAGAGTAAACTGCCACTCCAGCCAACGAGGCGGGCGGAGAGCGTTGCCGCTGACGTTGACGTGAACTTCTCGTGACGAACGTCCTGAATTTGCATGGCGTGCCGGGGTTCCGCGTTGCGCTTTTCCGTCAGTGTTTCTTTAGGACGCATTGTCGCGGAATTTTGTCACATCGGAGTAAAACGCTACGTTTCCGCAACTTAGCGCAAACTCTTGATCTTTTGGTAAAAACTAGACTTAGTCTTAGCGCATTTGGTGCTGATCGGTTGTCATAAAACCGCAACAGCGGCGCGAGAAAAAGACCATTCTTGTGATGCAGTTGGAGTTTGCAGAGTTTGATGATTGAGCATTGGATCGTGGTTCATTGATGCTGCGCGAACAGTACGACCCGTTCGGAATATCGACCATGATGTACAAAACGCGCCTCAGTTTTCTAAAGACTCTGTCATGCTCCTTGGCAATGTTGCTTGCGTGGGTTTCGAGCTCACTGGCGGCGGACGACGAAAGTGGCTTGCTCGATCTTTCGCTTGAGCAGCTGCTGAGCGTTGAAATCACCTCAGCCGCCCGAAAGTCCCAGTCGCTCTCGGAAACGGCTGCGGCTGTTTACGTTATCACCAATGATACGATCAGAGCCTCTGGTGCTCGCAGTATTCCCGAGCTTTTGCGACTCGCACCGGGTCTCCAGGTTTCCAGCATCGATGGCAACCGCTGGGCAATCAGTGCCCGCGGGTTCAACGGTCGGTTTGCTAACAAGCTACTCGTCATGGTCGATGGCCGAACCGTGTACACGCCATCGTTTGCGGGAGTTTACTGGGAATCACTCGACACCCTGATCGATGACATCGATCGCATTGAGATTATTCGCGGCCCGGGCAGCTCGGTGTGGGGCGCGAACGCGGTTAATGGTGTGATTCACATTATCACGCGTTCATCGCGCGTCACCCAAGGGACCTCGCTGACGGCTAATGGTGATAACAAGGGTGGTGTCGGTGGCGCGCTTCGCTACGGCGGCAATCTGAATGACAATGGGCAATTTCGTGTTTACGGCAAGATCGACGTACGTGGAAACAGCGAGGATGTAACCGGCCTCCGCGTTAATGATGACTATCAGGGCGTCCGCGTGGGCAGTCGCTTTGATATTGGCGAAGAAGAAAGCCGCATTGCCATCATAGCCGAAATATATTCGGAAGATATTGGCGAAACCTTACTGCTGACGGAACTGACGCCACCGTATGCGAGTCGTTTCGATGCGGAAAACGATATTCGTGGCGCATTTATCAACGTGTCCTGGGCACGCCAGTTTGAGTCCGGCGAACTTGCCCTGCGCACCTTCCTCGACAATGTTGACCGGCAGGGGGCGCTGTTCGGCGAGAAGTCTACGACCTACGATGTCGATCTGCAGTGGTCTATGAGCCGCCGTGGGCGTCATGAATTGATGTTCGGTCTTGGCTACCGTCGGTACACGTTCGATTTCCTTGGCACGGCAAACATCTCATTGTTACCGGTTACTGGAGCCGACACCCTGATCAGCGCTTTCGTCCAGGACGAGATTCACTTTGCTGATGGCAATGGGCGCCTGACGCTGGGGGCAAAGTTCGAGCAGGACGAGCGTTCGCCGGATGATGTCCAGATCATGCCGACCCTGCGAGTGAGCTACCAGCTGGGTGAAGCATCTACGCTGTGGGCCAGCGCGACACGTTCGATCCGAACGCCGTCATATGCCGACTACAACGTCATAATCAGCGGGATCGGCGCGGCATTTGCGCCGCTTAGTGCCGAGAACCCGTTGCCCATACCAATATCGACGGCCTTCATAGGCAGTCCCCAGACAACCGAGGAAACGGTCGTCGCACTGGAATCCGGTGTGCGCTGGCAAATCGGCGACACTGCTAGTGCGGACGTCGCGCTGTATTTCAACGAGTACGACGACCTACGCACTGCGTCTAACGCGATGCCCGTCTGCCAGCCGAGCGGCGTTGCGCTGGCGCTCGATCCAATGTGTTTCCTGAGTGCGACCCACGTAGAGAACACACTGCGTTTTGGAAACAGCCTCAGCGCGAAAACGCGCGGTCTTGAGGTGGCAACACACTGGGTGCCGACGGATCGACTTCGATTGGAAGCAACGTACTCGTACCTAGATGTTGAGTTCGGCACACCGCCGGTCAACGGCAGTCATCACCTGTTCCCGAATGCCAAGCACCAGTTCTCGTTGCGCGCGGACTGGCGATTCGCGGAGAACCTACGCGTCGGTGTTTGGTACCACTATGCCGACGAATTACCGGGCTTCGAGCTCGGCGACGATCACGACCTGAGTCTACGCCTATCGTGGCGTCCGATGGATGAGTTTGAACTGGCACTTACGGCTGAGCGACTAACGGAGTCCGGCCACGTCGAGTTCCTCTCGGAGCTCGGCGAAGGGCCGCCGACCCTGGTTGAGCGACGTTTTGTGGCCCAAATTCGCTGGTTGTTCTAAGCACTTCGGGGGTCAGTCGTATGCTCTTCAAGGGCTTAACAAGAATCCGTTGTCTGTCGGTGCTGGTCGCGAGTGGTCTGTTCGTGCCAGTGGCAACCGCCAGCGACGAACTGAGCGAACACGATCTGCGCGCGGCACTGGTGTTCAATGTCGCAAAATTTATTGAGTGGCCTGACACAAGGTCTAAGGATCTCGCGCTCGACCTTTGCGTGTACGCGGAAAACGATGCGTATCGCGCGTTTAGTCGGCTGACCAACCGCCGCGTTCGCTCTCACGCTTTACGTGTACGGTGGATCGATCCGCGGAGTATTGAAACCACGTCGTGCGAGATTCTTTATGTCGACGACGACATGGAAGATCGTCCTGCCTCGTTGCAAGCACTGCGCCACCTTCCGACGCTGACGATCGGGGAAACCCACACATTCACTGAACGAGGTGGCGATATGGCCCTGGTCCGTCGTGCCAACCGCGTACGGTTTGTCATCAACCACGAGGCAGCGACGGTAAAAGGCTTGAAGTTCCGTTCGCAATTACTGGAAGTGGCCGACGTCATCCAGCCGGTGTCGACTGCGGAGGAGCGCCGACCATGAACTGGCTTCGTAATTCATCCCTGCAACACAAGATTCGCTGGTCCATCGTCGCGGTCGCGGCGCTCGCCATGCTGGCTGCCGCGCTCCTGTCGATAGTCGGTGAAGTGCAGTTATACAAGCGCAATCTGGAGAGCCACGTCGCGGTCCTCGCCTCATCGATTGGCAGTAACAGTGCCGCGGCATTGCTGTTCAGCGACATGAAGCAGGCCCAATCGGTGTTGGGCTCAGCATCGGCCGACAGTTTTGTCACTGACGCACACATCTTTGGCGTAGACCGGGAAGTTGTTGCCCGCTATGAAAATCGTGAGCGGCCATTGGGCATTCCGTTTCCTGCGGAATACCTCAGTGAAGCGGCCAACGGTCGCGTGCATTGGTACGACGGCTGGCAGTCCTACGGGCAAATCGCCCCTATCCGATTCGACGGTGAGGTGATCGGCTACATCGCGATTCGAAGCAGCCTCGATGAGTTGTGGGCGACCTTGCGCTTATATGCGTCCTTTGCGCTTGCGGCTTTGACCGTTGCGCTGCTGGTTTCCTACCTGCTATCGACCTGGTTGGCGCGTCGCATCACCCAGCCGATTGCTGATCTTGTTCGAGTCACCGAACGCGTCCGTAATCAGGAAGATTTTTCCGTGCGCGCGGAGCGCTTTGGCGACGACGAGATTGGTGGTCTGACCGACGGCATGAATACCATGCTGACCGAACTCCAGGCGCGCGACGTGCGTCTCGCTGAGCATCGCGAGAATCTTGAACGTGTCGTTGGTCTTCGAACCGAGTCGCTGCAAAAGGCCAACAACGAATTAAAGGACGCCATCGCGGAGATGCGTCAGGCGAAAGATCGAGCCGAACAAGCCAGCAAGGCGAAAAGTGAGTTCCTAGCCCGTATGAGCCACGAGATTCGGACTCCGATGAACGGTGTGCTCGGCATGTCTGACCTCCTGCAAAGTTCTGAGGCTCTGTCGAAAAAGCAACGCAGCTTTGTAAGTACGATTCATCAATCGGGCGAACAGCTTCTCATGATCATCAACGACATTCTCGATTTCTCGAAGATCGAGGCGGGTCATCTGGAACTCGATGAACAGCCATTCGCGCTGCACAACGCAGTGTACGACGTGGTCGATATGTTTGCCGAACGCGCCGATAGCAAGGGACTGGAATTGCTGTGCGACATCGAATCGGACGTCGACTCGATGGTGGTCGGCGATCAGCTTCGCCTGAAGCAGATCCTGACGAACCTGATCGGCAATGCGACGAAATTCACCGAGCAGGGTGAGATACTAATTCGCCTGAGTCGAACAGGCGTTACCTACGATTCGTCGCATCTGCGCTTCGAGATCATTGATACAGGCATTGGGGTCGATCCCGAATACACGGAAAAATTGTTCGACGCCTTTTCTCAGCAGGACGGGTCGACGACGCGCGAATACGGCGGAACGGGTCTAGGGCTCGCTATTTGTCGCCAACTTGTTGAGCTGATGGGAGGCACCATCGGGGTACAGCGACGCGAATCAAGCGGCTCCATTTTCTGGTTCGAATTGAGCCTCAGCCGATCGACGGAGCCGGTTAGCGAACGCGACGTGTCCTTGCTGCATGGTCGTCGTGCGTTGGTCGTCGACGACAGCGCGACTAATCGCGAGATACTGTCGCATCAGCTCGAATCGGTCGAGATTACGACAATCACGGAGGAGTCCGGCGGACACGCGGCTTCCTTGTGCGCCGATGCCGAAGCCAAGGGAAGGCCGTTCGATTTTCTGGTGCTTGATATGCGAATGCCCGGTCTAACGGGCCTTGAAACAGCTGAGACAATTCAAGAGCTTTCACTCAAGCGCCCGCCGGCTATTGTGCTGCTCAGTTCTGTAGCGACGAGTATCGGAAGCGAGCAACGTGAGGCTGCCGGAATTCAGCGGAGTCTGCCGAAACCCGTACATCGTGATCAGTTGATCAACACGCTCGCCGATCTTGTCGGCGAGATCGCACTCGCCGAAAGTAACAAGTTTGAACGCCCGCAAGTGCCCCGCGCCTACGTCAAGGGAACCGATGCGCGTCTGTTGCTGGTGGAAGACAATCTGGTTAACCAACAAGTCGCGCAAGGCATGCTAGGGCAGATCGGTTGTGAGGTAGTCACTGCAGCGCAGGGTGAGGCCGCACTTGAACTGTTGGAGAACGATCAAGCCTTCGATCTCATCTTCATGGATTGCCAGATGCCGGTGATGGATGGCTATGCGGCCAGCCGGGCGATTCGACAACGAGAAAAGGAGGGTGCGTTTAGGCGCATCCCGATCGTCGCGCTGACGGCCAACGCGCTGAAAGGCGACCGGGAAATATGCCTTGAGGCCGGCATGGACGACTACTTGAGCAAGCCGTTCTCTTTGGCTGATTTGCACAAAACCCTACATACGCACTTGGGCGCCGACAAGATCGCGCCGTTATCACTGAACTATGACGACGATGACATTGTGGTCGAGGTCGGCGGCACGCGCGCGGCCAACGACGTCGACGCATTATCAGAAACCATTATCGATGATTCGATCATCGAGAGTATCCGAAGCTTGCGAACGGATGATGGTGGTTCGTTCATGCAGCAGGTGATTAGCACGTATCTAGCAACGACGCCGAAGCTGGTCACGGATCTTGAGGAGGCTATCGACCAAGGCCGAGCGGATGCGATCGTTGGCTCTGCGCACGCGCTCAAGTCCTCCAGCGCCAACGTTGGCGCTTCGGCCTTGTCGCACCTTTGTCGCAAGATCGAGGCGCGGGCCCGAAAAGGGCAATTGGGCGAAATGCTTGATTACCGCGAGCGCGTACGGCCTGCCTTTGAACGGGCGGTCGCCGAGCTTCGGCCGCTCGCGACGGGGTCCTGATCATGGTGCATCGAGATCGACAACCGGTTGTCCTGATCGCGGATGATGATCCGACCGCACGTCTCATCATGCGCCAATTACTGGAGAGCAACGGGTACCAGGTGATCGCGTGCGAGGACGGTGCCGAGGCCCTGAACGCATATATAGAGAAGCGTCCTGACGTAGTGTTGCTGGATGGGGAAATGCCGGTGATGAGCGGCTATCGTGCATGCGAAAAGATCCGTATGGCCGAAACTGACTACGTGACGCCGATCCTGATTGTAACCGGTAACGACGATCGAACCGCCGCCCGTGATGCTTTCGCCGCTGGTGCCACAGACTTTCTGACCAAGCCCATTAACTGGAGCGCGTTTCCGTACCGCCTGGTCCACATTCTACGCGCAAACAACGCGCACAATGAAATTGCCGGCCTGTTGCGAGGAATACCCGACCGAATTCTCATTCTTGACCGGGAACTCCGTGCGGTCGAGGTTCGGCAGGCCGGCATTTACGCGCACGATGACGAAACGATTGCGGTGCCCGTATTGACTGATGCCAATGGACCGTTGGACCCGGAGTTTGTTCATACCATTCAGCGGCGCGCTGCGGACGTGTTTGACAGCGGCCAGATGGAGGAGTTTGAAACGGCACTACGTGATGGCGAGGCATTTTTCGAGACACGCATCGTGCCGCGCGATCAAAATACGGCATTGGTCATTATTCGCGACGTGACCGAGCGCAGAAGGGCAGACCAGCAGATTCATCAATTGGCCTACTTCGATACACTCACTGGCCTCCCAAATCGCGGCATGTTTTCGAAGGAGGTGAAAATCCAGATCGAGCGCGCCAAGCGGACCGGCAGCAAGCTATCGCTGTTGTACATTGATCTTGATCGGTTCAAACGAATCAACGATACCCTCGGGCACTCGGCGGGCGACGAGTTGCTTAGTTCCGTGGCGAAGCGACTGGAACGTTGTTGTCGGCGACGGGACAGAACACGCGATTCAACGGAAGAGACGCCGAAGACTGATGTTCGAATATCACGTATCGGTGGCGACGAGTTCGCCATACTCCTGACCGAAGTCGAAGGACCAGAAACCGCAATGACCGTTGCAGAGCGAATTCTCGAAGAGTTGATGGTGCCATTTTCACACGCCGGGCACCAGTTCGTCGTTAGCCCAAGTATCGGTATCTCGCTGATGCCCGATGACGGTGAGTCACTCGAAGATCTGCTCAAAAATGCCGATACGGCGATGTACCAGGCGAAACAAAACGGGCGCAACAACTACCGGTTCTTCACAGACACTATGAATGTTCGCTCGCTCGAGCGACTGCACCTCGAGAACGAATTACGGGAAGCCATCGAGAGCGAAGCGCTCCACCTCGTCTACCAGCCAAAGTTCGACTTACAATCGTCCGAGCTGGCCGGATGCGAGGCACTGTTGCGCTGGGAGCATCCCATGCTTGGCATGATTCCGACCGACAAGTTCATTCGCGTCGCCGAAGAAACGGGATTGATCATTCCCCTAGGGCAGTGGGTATTCGAGGAGGCCTGCAGGCAGGCCAATGCCTGGGAGGGAACCGCACTGGCCGGCACCCGGATCGCAGTTAACGTCTCGTCTCAGCAGTTCTTGCGCGATAGTTTTGTCGACGACCTCATGACTTGCCTCTGGACCAGCGGCGTCATGGGGCATTTGCTTGAGGTCGAAATTACGGAAAGCACCTTGATGTCGGATACGTCCAAGACGATGCGGCAGTTGTCCAAGCTAAAAGACGCGGGCATTGCGTTGTCGCTCGATGATTTCGGAACCGGTTATTCGTCCTTCGACTACCTGCGCAAGTTCCCGGTCGATCGCATGAAGATCGACCGTTCATTCGTCAAAGAGATCGGTACCAAGGAGAATGGTGGTGCGCTGTGCGCGGCCATGATCGCAATGGCTCAGGAGTTGGGTTTGAACGTTGTCGCCGAAGGCGTCGAAGATATTGCGCAGCTGAATTTTTTGCGTGCTAGGGGGTGCGACGAGGTCCAGGGCTATTATCTGTGTAAACCTAAACCTGCAGACGAGTTCCTTCAATTTATCGAGCGTGGCAGGTCACGGACTGACTCCGATCCGGAATCCTTGGATGACACATGGAAATTGCCGTTGTTGCGCAAATCGGGCGGAGGGCAACATGGTTAGTCAAGGTACTGCCTCAACGCAATCACAGCTGGTCGACCAGATGTATATTCAGTCCCGTAGCGGGCTGATATTGACGGCGTTGGTGACCTTGGTTCTCGGGATTGCGGCCTGGCAGGGGCCGGCCGGTCTCTCTGGCGCGTCGGCAAAGACAGTCATGACGTGGTGGGTCGTGAGTGGCCTGGTGCTGCACTATCGAACAATTATCACGATTCGACAGCGGCGAAGTGCGGGAGCTAACGGCGACTGGCGGCGCTTCCGGCGGCTGTTCTCCGTCGGCGCCAGTTTGTCAGGCTTGTGCTGGGGACTCGGCGGCATCCTGTTAGTGCATGAACTGCCGCCGGGCGGCGATGCGATTGTGCTGTTGATTATTGCTGCGATGGCGGTATCTGCGATTCCTTACCTCGCGATGCATCTGGAAACGTATCTCGGCTACCTGGTCTTCTCAACTGTACCTTTGGTTATTGGGCTCGCAATCGATAACCCGAGCACCCAATTGATTTCGGCGTTTGTGGTGCTGTTTGTTCTCGGAATTTGGCGCGCCGCAGTCCGATTTAATGAGCTGCTTGTATCGACGTTGGAATTGCAGAGTAAGAGTGAACGCCTGGCGGCTCAGATTCACGATGCAAACAGCAGTCTTGCGGCGGCCAATCGTCGGCTCGCGCACGATGTCGAAGAGCGAGAGAAGACGGCAATTGAATTGCAGCACGCTCGTGATATCGCGGAGACGGCGAACGTGGCAAAGTCACAGTTCCTGTCTCGCATGAGCCATGAGCTCCGGACACCATTAAACGCCATCCTGGGATTTTGTGAGCTACTCTCGGTCCTGCCCGCCGACGAGATTCGCAAGCAACGCAAAGGGCATCTGGCCAACATTCAGGCCTCTGGCAAACATCTGTTGTCGCTGATTGATGACGTACTTGATGTCGCCAGACTTGAAAGCGGGGAGTTCGAAATCCGGCCGGAACTGGTCAGCGTTAGTGAAGTCATTAGCGAATGCCTGGTGATCCTGCGACCGCAGCTGAAAGAGCGAAAGATAAACATCAAGGTCGATCACTCCGATAACGAACACCCAGTGATATCAACCGATCGGCTTCGTCTGCGCCAGATTCTCCTGAACCTGGTTTCAAATGCCATCAAGTACAATCGCGACGACGGCTGCATAGATATTGAGGCGAATTGGCCGGATCGTGACACAGTCATGATTTCCGTAAAAGACACCGGCGTAGGGATCGCGGACGAGGATATCACTCGAATATTCGAACCGTTTGTACGCGTTGGTCTTGATACGCAACGTGTCCAGGGTGCCGGGATCGGTCTTAGTATCACCAAGCAGCTTGTTGAGTACATGCGAGGTCGCATCGAGGTGCGTCGACGCAGCACAGGCGGCTCGGTTTTCTGCGTAACCATTCCGTCGATGTCACCCGTCGACGGATCATGCACCGTCGAACAGCGCGTAAGCTCGACCGGAACTTAGGCGCACAATTTCCTGCCGATCTTCTTGCATAACCCGGAACGGAATGACGGGTGGCAACTCAAACGCCGTTAGATGCAGCTTGAGGGATTGCAATTACTGACAGAGAATCAACTCGCTCGCTTGTCCGCCGTCGTCAAGCGAGAATGAATTCAACCGTACGACGCGGGTGGCGATTTTCAGTGCGGCTACAATACAACTACTACCGCACCTACGATCCTGCGACTGGCCGGTATCTGGAATCGGACCCAATCGGCTTAGAGCTCTTAATTCGGGTTACTTGATCTGGTATCGATTCACTCTGCTCGGCTTGCTTGTCGGTTGAGACTCGAGCGTAAATTGCAATTCTCATCGATTTTCTCCATCTATTTCCGCCAATAAAGACAGTTGTTCGATTACCCGGTATCCGCCATCCCCGTCTAACCCCAAAATTCCGTAAGTCTCGCCGAGGACTTCAGCAACATGTTCGCGAATGAGAAGAAAAAGAAATTCACACTCTTCGTCGGATGGTGTGGATTCGGAGAAGGTCCTCTTCATGGCTACTTCAAAACTGACCTCGTCAATCTCACCGACGAGAATAGGTGAGCGCGTATTAGCGGGCCTTTTCACTCGCGGGCTCGATTTCTGCTGATGACCAGGCGTCCACCTTGGAGCGAGAGAGACTTGGCAGTTTCATACGCTGTTCCGTGACGACATTCGCGTGCAAGGCTCGCGAATATGCGCGATGCTATACCTCAAGCATTTGGTGAAACATATATGATTCACATATGAATTACAAGGACTTTTATGATTGACGCCAAGTCCCGCGCGCAGGCTGACAGCGTTGAGCTGACAAAGACTGATTTTCGACAATTCAACCAAGAAGAAGGTATTGACTGGGTTGGAATGCTCGATCACCTAAAGACAAAGTGTGGATTCGCTGAAGATAAGCAGCTCGCGCAGTACATGGACATTCCATCCAGCACATTGTCTAGCGTGAGGCGGGGGCGAGCCGAACTGGGGATGATTGCCAAATTTCGCTTGCTCGACCGTTACGGCTTTCACCTGGTCGCCGAGGCGGCGGAGCTGTTAATGACAGATGAGATGGCGGCGAAAGCGCGGCGAGCGAGACACAGGCAAGCGCAAAAGCTCGCTGATAAGAAAAGTAAGGACTGAAGGAGAGTCTCTGCAAATGACCAGCGCCCAACAATTTGATGAACTCAAGCGCCGCATTTGGCAAATTGCCAACGACGTGCGCGGCACCGTGGACGGATGGGATTTCAAGCAGTACGTGCTCGGCGCGCTGTTCTATCGCTTCATAAGCGAAAACTTCTCCCGCTACATCGAGGGCGGGGATGACAGCGTCAACTATGCCGCGCTGGGCGATGACGTCATCACCGACGACATCAAAGACGACGCCATCAAGACCAAGGGCTATTTCATTTACCCCAGCCAATTATTCAGCAACGTAGTTGCTGGCGCGAACCACAACGACAACCTTAACACCGATCTCAAGGCCATCTTCTCCGCCATCGAAGGTTCGGCACTGGGTTATGACTCCGAGGAAGACATCAAGGGCCTTTTCGATGACTTCGACACCACGAGCAATCGCCTGGGTAAAACCGTCAAGCACAAGAACAACCGCCTAGCCGCCGTGCTCAAAGGGGTCAACGAGCTGAACTTCGGCCACTTTGAAGACAGTGAAATCGACCTGTTTGGCGATGCCTACGAATACTTGATCGGCAATTACGCCGCCAACGCGGGTAAATCCGGTGGGGAGTTCTTTACCCCGCAGCACGTCTCCAAACTTATCGCCCAGCTCGCCATCCACGGGCAAGCCAGCGTCAACAAGATCTACGATCCCGCGGCCGGTTCCGGCTCGCTGCTGCTGCAAGCTAAAAAGCACATGGACGACCACCTGATTGAAGACGGCTTTTTCGGCCAGGAGATCAACCACACCACCTATAACCTTGCGCGGATGAACATGTTCCTGCACAACGTGAACTACGACAAGTTCAATATCCAGCTGGGCAACACCCTTACCGAGCCGCACTTTCGCGACGAAAAACCATTTGACGCCATCGTCTCCAACCCACCGTACTCGGTGAAATGGATCGGCAGCGATGACCCGACCCTGATCAACGACGAGCGCTTTGCCCCGGCAAGCGTACTTCCACCCAAATCCAAAGCCGATTTCGGCTTTGTCATGCACTGCCTCAACTACCTCTCGGCCAAGGGGCGGGCGGCCATTGTCTGTTTTCCCGGCATTTTCTATCGCGGCGGCGCGGAGAAAAAAATCCGCCAATACCTGGTAGAGAACAACTTTGTTGAAACCGTGATCGCCCTAGCGCCCAACCTGTTCTACGGCACCACAATTGCCGTGAACATCCTCGTGCTCTCTAAGCATAAGGCTGACACGAGTGTGCAGTTCATCGATGCCTCCGGAGAAGACTTTTTCCACAAGGGCACCAACAACAACCTGATGACTGACGACCACGTCGCCGAGATTGTCCGGCTGTTTGACCGCAAGGAAAACGTGGCCCACGTCGCCCAATCCGTGCGCATGGAGACGATTGCGGAGAATGATTTCAATCTGTCCGTTAGTTCCTACGTGGAAGCCAAGGACACGCGGGAGGTGATCGATATCGATAAGCTGAATCGGGAGCTTGCCGTCACGGTGAGCAAGATCGATGGGCTGCGAAAAGACATTGACGCGATTGTGGCAGAAATTGAGGGATGAGCGGGGTGAGCAGTTCACAGCGCACAGCGCACGAGGCCCAGGTGGTGGAATTCTTGGCGAAGCTGCTGGACGGGGCGGGGGTTGAGTGGGTGCCGTTGGGGAAGTTGGCAGCCATTGGAACCGGCAGATCGAACCGGCAGGATGAAAGTGAAGATGGAGTCTATCCGTTTTATGTCCGTTCAAAAAACGTCTTAAAGTCGGATAATTTTCAGTTCGATGAAACGGCGATAATTGTCCCAGGTGAAGGTGGCATCGGAGATATATTTCACTACGTCAGAGGCAAATATGCTTTGCACCAGAGGGCGTACCGAATCAACGTTGCTTCAGAAGCCCTGAATACAAAATTTTTGTACCACTTTATGTCGTCAAGCTTTAAGCAGTACATCTTAAAGAAGAGTGTGGGGGCAACGTCGATATCTATCAGAAAGCCGATGCTCGAGACATTTGAAGTCCCCATCCCGTGCCCAGACAACCCTTCGAAATCGAGGGCCATCCAGGCGGAGATCGTGCGCATCCTGGACCGCTTCACCGAGCTGACCACCGAGCTGACCACCGAGCTGACTGCCCGCAAAAAGCAATACAACCACTATCTCCACCAGCTCCTCAGCTTTGAGGAGGGTGAGGTGGAGTGGAAGGCGTTGGGGACAGTCGCCGAACTACGGCGTGGCCGAGTAATGTCGAAAGGCTATCTGATCGAAAATACGGGTAAGTATCCCGTCTATAGCTCCCAAACAACGAATGGCGGACAAATTGGAAAAATAAGCACCTTCGATTTCGATGGTGAATACATAAACTGGACTACTGACGGAGCGAACGCGGGAACTGTTTTCTACCGCAACGGACGATTTTCGATTACGAACGTCAGCGGGGTGATTCGCATCTTGGACGACAACCAGCTCAACTCGAAGTTCGTGTTTTATTGGCTCTCAATCGAGGCGAAGAGACACGTTTACACCGGAATGGGTAATCCAAAGCTGATGAGTAACCAAGTCGCGAAAATACCGATTCCTATTCCATTCTCCGAACATCGAGAGAAATCGCTCGCCGAACAAGCCCGCATCGTCGCGATCCTGGACAAGTTCGACACCCTGACCAACTCCATCAGCGAGGGCCTGCCCCGGGAAATCGAGCTGCGTCAGAAGCAATACGAGTATTACCGCGACTTGTTGCTGAGCTTCCCGAAGCCTACTACTCAAACCGAGGCGGTCGCCTGAGATGAGCCGGAGTCTGAGCGACATCGCCGAGCAACTCCGGGACAGCGGCAAAAAAGTGCAGCTGATCTACGCCTTCAACGGCGGCGGCAAGACGCGCTTGTCGCGTGAATTCAAGAACCTCGTCGCGCCAAAGACTGCTGAAGAGGGCGACGAGGATGGCTCCTCCCGTTCGAAGATTCTGTATTACAACGCCTTTACGGAAGACTTATTCTACTGGGACAACGATCTGGCGGAAGACCTAGCCCCCAAACTCGTCATTCAACCCAATACTTTCACCCAGTGGGCTTTGAAGGACCAAGGCTTAGATCAACGAGTCATCGAGATTTTTCAACAGTACACCGATGACAAGCTAACACCCGAGTTCAACACGGACTTCTCAGAAGTAACGTTCTCGTTTCAGCGCGGCGATGATACACCGGATCCGGACATCAAAATTTCGAAGGGTGAAGAAAGCAACCTCATTTGGAGCCTCTTCCAGGCTCTCCTTGACCAAGTGATTCAGACACTCAACATTGGCGAGGAGGCAGAGCGAGACACGGACCAATTCAACGAACTGCAGTACATCTTCATCGATGATCCTGTAAGCAGCCTCGACGAAAACCACCTCATTCAGCTGGCCGTTAGCCTGGCGAGCACGATAAAGCAGAGTACGACCAACCTGAAGTTCATCATCTCCACCCATAGCCCGCTGTTCTACAACGTCTTCTACAATGAAATAGGAGCAGATAACGGGTTCATCCTTGATAGAACAGATGACGGGAAATTCACCCTTGAAGAGAAGAAGGGCGATTCCAACAAAAGCTTCTCCTACCACCTGCACATCAAGAACTTGATCGAGGAGGCGATCGCCAACTCTACGGTGCAGAGGTACCATTTCGCCTTGCTTCGAAACCTCTATGAGAAGACGGCCAATTTTCTTGGCTACGCGCGCTGGTCCGAATTACTGCCCGCCGATCAAAAGACGTATGCAACTCGCGTCATGAACTTCTATCCACACAACACCATGTCCAACGAGGAAATCTCGGAACCAACAGCGCCGGAAAGGGAGATGGTGAAGTTCCTGCTTGACCACTTGGTCAACAACTACTCCTATTGGAAGGAGGTCAAAGCGGGTGCCTAACCACAAAACCATTGCCGAGACGAGCAACTTCATCGTCCTCGACCGCTATCAACGTGATTACGAGATGCGGGAGGAATACCAAAGCGAAGACGCGCTGGAACGGGAGTTCATACGCGACCTGCAGAATCAGGGCTATACCTATGTCGCAGACATCCGCTCACCGGAGGCGATGCTGGCCAATGTGCGTGTGCAGCTCGAGGCGCTTAACGATGTGCGCTTCTCGGATGAAGAGTGGCAGCGCCTTGTCGAACAATACCTCGACCCGGCCAGTGAGAACAGCACCGACAAGGCCCGCAAAATCCACGAGGACTACATCCATGATTTTGTGTTTGATGACGGCCACATCGAGAATATATACCTGCTGGACAAGCGCCATGTGCTGAACAACCGGCTGCAGGTGATCAAGCAGTTTGAGCAAACCGGCAGCCAAGCCAACCGCTACGATGTGACCATTCTGGTCAACGGCCTGCCGCTGGTGCAGGTGGAGCTGAAGAAGCGCGGCGTGGCCATTCGCGAGGCGTTCAATCAAGTACATCGGTACAGTAAGGAGAGTTTCAACTCGGAGAACTCGCTGTACAAATTCTTGCAGCTGTTCGTGATTTCCAACGGCACGGATACCCGCTACTTTGCCAATACCACCCAGCGCAACAAGAACAGCTTCGATTTCACCATGCACTGGGCGAAGGCTGACAATGCACTGATCAAGGACTTGAAGGACTTCACAGCCACGTTCTTCCAGAAGCACACGCTGCTGGAAGTGCTGCTGAGGTATTCCGTGTTTGACGTGGGCAACACCTTGCTGGTGATGCGCCCGTACCAGATTGCCGCCACCGAACGCATTTTGTGGAAAATCAAGAGCGCGTTCCAAGCCAAGCAGTGGAGCTCGACCGACGGCGGCGGGTTCATCTGGCACACCACTGGCTCCGGCAAGACACTGACCAGCTTCAAGGCCGCGCGGTTGGCGACCAAGCTCGATTTCATCGACAAGGTATTCTTTGTGGTCGATCGTAAAGACCTCGACTACCAGACGATGAAGGAGTACCAGCGCTTTTCGCCGGACAGCGTGAACGGCTCGGACAGCACCGCGGGGCTGAAGCGCAATTTGGACAAGGACGACAACAAGATCATCGTCACCACTATTCAGAAGCTCAACAACCTGATGCGTGGAGGTAACGAACTTCCGGTGTACAGGCAGCAAGTGGTGTTCATCTTCGATGAGTGCCACCGCAGCCAATTCGGTGAGGCGCAGAAGAACCTGCAGAGAAAATTCAAACGCTATTACCAGTTCGGCTTTACCGGAACACCAATCTTTCCGCAGAACGCACTGGGCGCGGAAACCACCGGCAGCGTGTTCGGGCGCGAGCTGCATTCGTATGTGATCACCGACGCTATCCGCGATGAGAAAGTGCTGAAGTTCAAGGTGGACTACAACGACGTGCGGCCACAGTTCAAGGCGATTGAAAGCGAGCAGGACGAGCAAACGCTGACCGCCGCCGAAAACAAGCAGGCCCTGCTGCACCCGGATCGCATTCGCGAGATCACCGACTACATCCTCAAGAACTTTCGCCTGAAAACGCACCGGGCGCATATGGGTTCTAATGGTTTCAACGCCATGTTTGCGGTGAGCAGTGTGGATGCCGCCAAGGCGTACTATGAGGCCTTTGGAGAGGCGCAAGCCGGTGTGGATGAAAAGAAACGCCTTAACATCGCGACCATCTTTTCTTTCGCGGCCAACGAAGAACAGGACGCGATCGGTGATATCGCCGATGAGAGCTTTGAGCTGACGGCTATGAACAGCAGCGCCAAGGAGTTCCTGAGTGCGGCCATCAGCGACTACAACGCCGCTTTCAAGACTAACTTTGGCGTAGACAGCAAGGGCTTTCAGAACTACTACCGTGATTTGGCGCTGCGGGTCAAAAGGCAGGACGTGGACCTTCTGATCGTGGTGGGGATGTTCCTGACGGGCTTTGATGCTCCCAGCCTCAATACGCTGTTTGTGGACAAGAACCTGCGTTATCACGGGCTGTTGCAGGCCTATTCACGCACCAATCGCATTTTTGATGCCACCAAGACCTTCGGCAATATCGTGACCTTTCGTGATCTCGAGAAGAGCACCATTGATGCAATCACCCTATTTGGCGATGCCAATACCCGGGACGTGGTGTTGGAGAAGAGCTACAAGGAATACATGGAGGGCTTTACCGATATTGCCACCGGCAAGGCCAGCCGGGGGTATGTGGAGGTGGTGCAGGAGCTGCAAAACCGTTTCCCCGATCCGAGCGACATCGTCAAGGAGCAGGACAAGAAAGACTTCGTCAAGCTGTTTGGCGAGTATCTGCGGGTGGAACACGTACTTCGTAACTACGACGAGTTCACGTCACTTAAAGCTATGCAAACGGTAGACCTGAGCGATGCTGAAGCGGTTGAAGCCTTCAAAGACAAGCATTATTTAAGCGACGCCGACCTGGAGGCGATGCAGAAGATCGACGTACTGCCCGAGCGTCTGATTCAAGACTATCGCTCGACCTACAACGACACCCGCGACTGGCTGCGGCGGCAGAAGGACGGCGAGCAGAAGGACGAATCCACGCTTGATTGGGATGACGTGGTCTTCGAGGTGGACCTGCTCAAGTCTCAGGAGATCAATCTCGACTACATCCTCGAACTGATCTTTGAACACAACAAAAAGAACAAGAACAAGGGCGATCTGATCGACGAGGTGCGCCGGCTGATCCGGGCCAGCGTGGGCAATCGGGCGAAAGAAAGCCTGATCGTGGACTTCATCAACCAGACCGACCTCGACGACATCGGTGACAAGGCCAGCATCATCGATGCCTTCTTCAACTTTGCCCAGGCTGAGCAGAAGCGCGAAGCCGAGTTGTTAATTCAGTCTGAAGGCCTTAATGAGGAAGCCGCGCGGCGCTACATCAAGGCCTCGCTGAAGCGTGAGTACGCCACCGAAAACGGTACAGCGCTGAATGCCACGCTGCCGAAAATGAGCCCGCTCAACCCGCAGTACAAAACCAAGAAGCAGACGGTGTTCGAAAAAATTTCCGCCTTTGTGGAGAAATTCAAAGGGGTCGGTGGGCAGGTTTAGGCAGGCATTTGCAATCTAAATCTCTTGTAACCCTCTGTAATTTAACGGGGAATTGGCATTCTCTCAGACCAGTGCCCAGCAACGTCGCGTAGGGCGCGCCAGAATTGTGAAACGCCCCCTTAATGGGGGCGTTTTTTTTAGTTCCAACTTCCCGACGGGTTCGAACCTTGCAGCGCGAAGCGCTGCGTTCGTACCGAGGCGAACGAAGTGAGCCGACAAGCGGGCCTCGTAGCGGCCGCTATCCGACGAGCGTAGCGAGGACAGGGCGACCGCAGGGAGCCCCATCCTGTCGGGGCCGCTCTCGGCCATCCATGGCCTTCGCGGCACTCGTGCATCCTGCACATCGCGCGCGATTTTCCCTATTCTCGCGAAGACCTCGATCGCGATTTCGGCTCAATGGGGCGTGTAGCAAAGTCGATACCGCACGCCGTCAACAAAGAATGATATGTGGTGAACGATGTTCTGGTTTCAGGCTTCAGGGTCTTGAACACGGTGACGCGATTTACCCCGGCTGCGGCAGCTACTTTGCCAACTCCACGAGCTCGAATGACATCGGCAACGGCCGTCTTGAACACGACTTCGTCTCCTCCGAGCAGCGCTTCGTTAACGTACGCGGCGGCATAGGAAGGATCCCGGAGGTCTTTATACAGACCCTCCTTCATGTTCCATGGCGCTGCCGCTTTCAGTTTCTTAACCATCGTTTCGTTCTCGGAAGTCTCTCAGCCTTTCTCTGGCAAGTTCCATGGCCCGCTTTTGGTCGCTCTTACCAGAACCACCGAGCAACAGCACAATGGCTTCGTCGATATTAGCGAAGTAGATGCGTAGCCCAATCCGTCCCGCCAGACGCATTTCGAACAAACCGCCACGAAGAGAAGAACAGTCGCCGAGGTGGTCGTGCTCCTCGGCGGCTCGTAAACGCCGCCTGACAGAAGCTTGTCGTCGCCCATCCAGTTTCTCAAACCAGTCGACAAAGGGTTGTCGACCGGATTCGGTTTCGTAAACCAGCAGTTCCATCGGCAATACTATATTCAATGTTGCCTATAGGCAACATGCTTGTTTCTCGGCAATTGTGGGAGATTTGTGTGACTGAGTACTGCACGGTTCTGCTAAGTACTGAATTTACGATGGGCGCCGACGCGCCGAGCGCAGTGAGGCCATCCTGTCGGGGCCGCTCTCGGCCATCCATGGCCTTCGCGGCACTCGTGCATCCTGGACATCGCGCGCCATTTTCCCAATGCTACAATCGGGATATGCAATCGCATCTAGCCCAACCTGATTCTGGCAGTGATATTGATCGCTCCCTCCTGGAGTGGTTCCTGTCGTTGACGCCGGAACAGCGACTTGAAGAATTGGAGTCGAGGGTAGGGTTCCTCCTGTCTCTGCGCGCGGCGAATGAATCCCAGCTTTCGCGAGATACTTGAGGTTCTCAACGAGCACGAAGTCGAGTTCATCGTTGTTGGTGGCGTTGCGGCCGTCGTTCAGGGCGCCCCTGTAACCACGTTTGACCTGGACGCACTGGTTCGCATTCACGAAGACAACGCTGAACGGTTATCACTTGCCCCGAAACAAGCTTGATGCGAGGTACCGGGAGCATCAGTCTGTTGTCAAACCTACGAAAGAAGACGTCTTGGCGGGCCGGCACCTTCTCCTTCTGACCCGAGCCGGACCGCTCGATCTGTTGGGATTCATCGGTGACAAGAGTCGGTACGAAGACATGTTGCCGAGATCAACTGAGATCTCGATGGGCGCAGGGACATTGCGCGTGCTGGATCTGGAAGAGCTAATCAGTCAAAAACGGGTATCGGACAGGCCCAAAGATCGCGCAATGTTGGAATTGCTGGAAGAGGCACTGAGGCTACGAAACAAGCGGGAATGACGATCGATCCAGTAGTCGCCTGGTCGAAATAGCACGCTTGCATCCCCTGAGTTTTCTTGCAGATACGACGTATAGTAGGAAGAAAAAACAGGGGGACATCATGACAGAGCCGCAAACCGCAGCAGGTGCATTGGCAGATCTGGCGGCCACCGCACCGGATCGCGTATTCCTGCATCAGCCGCTGAATGGCGAAATCAAGACCTGGTCGCGCGCTGCCGCATTGGATGATGCGCGACGCCTTGCGAACGGCCTGCTCGAACTGGGGCTCGAGCCCGGCGATCGCGTGGCACTCTTGTCCAAGAACTGCGCGGAATGGGTCATCAGCGACCTGGGTATCAGTATTGCGGGTCTCGTGTCCGTGCCGATCTACCCGACGGCCGGCGCCGATACGATTCGCTACGTGCTCGAGCACAGTGGCGCAAGGGCTATCATCATTGGGCGCCTTGACGATCCTTCTGCTGCTGAAGGTGCCGTTCCCGATAACGTCATGACGATCAGCATGCGCTACCCCGCGATCGAGTGTGCGCATGGCTGGGATGACCTTGTGAGCGAGGCAGAGCCGCGTGACATGCTGCCGAGACCGGCGGCGGAAGAACCGTTCACTGTTCTCTATACCTCGGGGAGCACAGGTCAACCGAAAGGCGTGGTAATCAGCTATGGTGCGTTTTCCTATGCATCGCTGACATCGATCAGCGTCATGGGGTTGACCGAAGAGGACCGCATGCTCTCGTACCTGCCATTGGCGCACATAACTGAACGCGCCATCGGCGTGGGTCCGGCGATCTTCGGGGGCGCCGAAGTTTTCTTCGCCGAGTCGCTCAAGACGTTTCGCGACGATCTGGGCCGCGCTCGTCCGACGCTGTTCGTATCCGTGCCGCGGCTATGGGTGCAATTCCAGGCCGCGGTGCATCGGGAGATCCCGCCGCAGCGCCTTGCGACATTGTTGCGCATCCCGATAGTCGGCAGCATCGTAGCTCGGAAGATCCGGGCGAAACTGGGGTTTTCCGAGACCCGCCTCTTTGGTTCGGGCAGCGCACCGATATCGGAATCGACCCTGCGCTGGTATGAGCGGCTGGGCATTCCAATCAGCGAAGGCTGGGGCATGAGCGAGACCTGTGGACTGTCGTGCTCCAACATCCCGTTCCGCAGTGACCGGGTTGGCACAATCGGGGCGCCGGTGCCCGGCACAGAAATAAAGTTGTCCGACAAAGGAGAGATACTGATTCGTTGTCCCGGGCTGCTTACCGAGTACTACCAACAACCCGATCTAACCGCCGAAGCATTCGACGAGGATGGCTTTTTCCAAACCGGGGACAAGGGTGAATGGGTCGAAGATGTCGGCGCCTATCGAATCACCGGACGCGTCAAGGAAATCTTCAAGTCGGCCAAGGGCAAGTACGTTTCGCCCGTGCCCATCGAAAGCAAGCTCGCCGCAAACCCGCTGGTCGAGCAGGTGTGCGTAATGGGCGCCGGCCTGCGAGCGCCGGTTGGCGTTATCGTGGTCTCGGAAGCTGCACATGACCTGCCCCAGGAGGAAGTGAATGCCAGCCTGCAGCGAACGCTCGAAGAGGTTAACGCCACGCTTGAGTCACATGAGAAGCTGTCGCACATCCTGATCGACCGGGAAGCCTGGTCAATCGAGAACAAGCTCCTTACGCCGACACTCAAGATTCGACGCGGCTTGCTCGAAGAGAAGTACAAAGAGCAACTGGGCCCGCCCGAAGGCCAAAGAGTGGCGTGGACCACCGACTGAGTCGCACGGCCCGGCTGTCGACCGACTAGCCCGTGGCCACAATCAGAGCGAGCGATGCGCAGACCACAGCGGTTGCGATGCCGCGAATTCGCAAATAATGCGCTGTAATGAACTCAGCGCCGCGCAATTGCCGGTCGGTGAGCCACAGGAATGCAAACGTTGCGATCTGTATGGACAGCTGCCATGACAACGGCCCAGCGACGTAGGCGATCCAGACCGCCAGCAACGCAACATTGCTGGTGTAGAACAAATTGACCGGGACGTCCGATTCTTCACGCAAATAGATTCCCCAGTGTGAGCCGGCAACGAAACTGGAAATCGCGACACCGTACGACGCCGCAACTGCATCCAATGACCCGATCGGGTAGATCGCGGATAAACCGAACAGTGGCAGGATCGCGCAGGCAACAAAGGGAAATGCGCCCAACAGGGCGAGCAGGGAGTAGGTCTGTATCTTGGTCATGAATCGAAGCGTATGGCATGTACGGACTCCAGTCTTGCCGTGAAACGAATTGTTACAGCAGACGCTTGGCTCCCGGACATCACAGCCATCAGACTCTGCGACTATGCGTAAGCAGATGCTCCTGATACTCGGCAACCAGCTGTTCGCTCCGCGCTTCCTGCCGGAGCCGTCCAGCTGTGTGGTGTTCATGGCCGAGGACCATGGGCTCTGTACCTATGAACGACATCATCAGCAGAAGCTGGTGCTCTTCCTTGCGGCCATGCGTACCTATGCTGACGAGCTGCGCGACGCCGGTTACGACGTACACTACGATGCGCTGGATATCGACGACTCGCGCTCCTACGAAGACAAGCTGCTCGCCGCGATGCGGTCCGCTGACAGTTCCGAGCTCGTGCATTTCGAGATCGAAGACAAGGCGATGGAGAATCGAGTTATAGCGTTCTCGCAAGCGCGAGAGTTCGAGCGCGTCGAGATGCCATCGCCGATGTTCAGCTGCAGCCGCTGCGAGTTTCATAAGTTCTCGACGGGCAAGACCAATCTGCGCATGGCGGATTTCTACAAGGGCCAGCGTCGTCGGCTGAAGATACTTGTGGATAACGCGGGCGAGCCAACAGGCGGACAGTGGAGCTTCGATGCGGACAACCGCAAGAAACTGCCGAAGTCCATAACCCCGCCCGCCATGCAGTGGACGGAACCGTCGGCACATTGCCAAGAAGTGATCCGGCTTGTCGAGCAAAACTTCGGCGATCATCCGGGGCAAGCAGCAGAATTTCGCTGGGCCGTCTCGCGACGGGACGCGCAGGCATGGCTCGACGATTTCATAACAAGCAGGCTTGAGAACTTCGGTCCTTACGAAGATGCGATCACGACGCGTTCCGCGACCGTCTTCCACAGCCTGTTAAGTCCATACCTGAATATGGGGCTGCTGACGCCCGACGAAGTTATCTGCCGTGTGTTGGCTCATGCTGACGACGCTCCGTTACAGAGCGTCGAGGGGCTTGTTCGCCAGGTCATAGGATGGCGCGAGTTCGTTCGCGGCATCTACCGGGAGTATGGTGAACGGCAGGAAACATCGAACTTCTGGTCGCATGAGCGCGAGCTGACGGACGCCTGGTACGACGGCACTACTGGTATTCCACCGCTCGATGACACAATTCGGACGGCGCAGGAACTGGGCTGGGCACATCACATCCCGCGCCTTATGGTGCTGGGTAACCTGATGACACTTTGCGAAATTCGACCACGGTCCGCGCACCGCTGGTTTATGGAGATGTTCATAGATTCATCAGAGTGGGTGATGGGTCCCAATGTTTACGGCATGGGCCTTTTCAGCGACGGCGGTATCTTTGCGACCAAGCCCTACATCTGTGGCTCAAACTACCTGCGCAAGATGAGCGATTATCCCAAAGGCGACTGGTGCGACGTCGTTGATGGCCTGTACTGGCGGTTCATTGACAAACACGTTGAGTTCTTCGCGAGCAATCCCAGGCTTGCGCTGATGCCGAAGGCACTGGCCCGGCTCGACGGTGCCCGAGAAGAGCGCATCTTCAGTGCAGCCGAAGATTTCCTGGACCGACACACCTCGGGACATCGGTAACAAGTTGTATTTCCGGAGTAATGTGGCCGCTGAACCGCTGCGGCTCCTGTAGTCTATACGTGCCTGGATTATTGTCCCGAGAAAACTGTGCGTGAAGTGAACCGATCAAAAGCTGCCCTGCCTGTTGCCAAGACCGCCGGAAACCCGGAAGGCAAGGGCGTGAACGGCTTGCTGCAGGACTGGCAGGCAACGACGCCCCGTGATGTCGTGGTAAAGCCGCCACGCGACGTGCTTGCCGAGTTCTTTACCTCGATGCTGGTCTTGTCGGCGCAGTTCAAATTCAAGCCAACGATCGGCACCGAGTACTATCTTTACTGGATTGATGGCGAATGGTCCCTGAGCCTGATTGCGCCGGACGAGTGGACCGATGAGAGACAGGCCGGCTATGCCGGGACGTGTGTCCTCCAGACCGATATGACATGGACGATTGCACCGTCGACTCGTCTGCCAACAAGGGATCGTGTGCTCGAGGCGATTGGCCGATTTCACGATGCCTTTGTGACGAAGCTCGATTCTGACGCTGCCCTGGAAGAAATCCTGCCGTCGTACGTAAAGACACTTCCCTATTTCCAGCGACTCTATGCGAGTGCCCTGAGTCGCTCGCTACGCGCGACGATCTCCATGAGCGACCATGCCGCGACGAGCTCGCGGCACTGGTTGCAGCAACTCTCCGGGCGGCAGGACCTGTTGCCGGACTTGAGTGGTTGAGTGGTCGTGCGCCCTGAGAGCGTTTCGGCCTACGCATCCGGTCGATAGGGCTTTCGCGCGCAAACACGGTTCCTTCTTATTGTCCGCCCAACTGGCCATGGATAAACTGACCCATGGTTATGGGCCAAGCGAAAACGAAGGACCTGTTTCGAGCACTCGGAAGAGATGCACGCAATAGCCTGCGCGATCTGACGCCGATTGTCGTTGTTATTGGCGTCTTCCAGGCTTTTATTGTCCGCCAGCCGATCGACGGCCTGACGTCGATCCTCGTCGGCGGTTTCCTGGTGTTCGCGGGCCTTACCTGCTTTATTTTCGGCCTGCGGCTCGCACTATTCCCGGTTGGCGAAGGGCTGGCTCATGCCCTGGCGCGCAAGGGCAGCCTGTTCTGGCTGGTCCTGTTTGCATTCCTTCTTGGTTTTGGCACGACCGTGGCCGAACCTGCCTTGCTTGCCGTTGCGGACGAAGCGGCCGCGGTGGCCGCGGGTGCCGGCGTCATCGCGGCGACGCCCGCGGCAATGGCCGACTACGCATTTGGCCTGCGCATGACGGTCGCGCTCGCGGTTGGCGCCGCACTGGTGCTGGGCGTGGTGCGCATCATCGCGAACTGGTCGCTGCCGATCCTGATCATCAGCGGCTACGTGGCCGTCGTAGTTCTGACGGCTTTCGCGCCGCCTGAAATCATCGGCATTGCCTACGACTCAGGTGGCGTGACGACGTCGACCGTGACCGTGCCGCTGGTGACGGCGCTGGGTGTCGGCCTCGCGAGTTCCCTGAAGGGCAGGAACCCGATGCTGGACGGCTTTGGCCTGATTGCATTTGCGTCCCTGACGCCAATCATGTTCGTCCTGATCTATGGAATGGTGGCCTGATGGAACTGGTCGTCAACACCATTGCGTTCATCGCCAACACTGCCCGCGATGTGCTGCCGATCGTCGCCTTCCTGTTTGCATTTCAATTCCTGGTCTTTCGCAAGAGGATGCCCAATGGAGGCCAGATCCTTGTCGGCTTCCTGTTTGTCGTGATCGGGCTTGGCCTGTTCCTCGAGGGTCTCGCGGAGAGCCTGTTCCCGCTTGGGCGCATGATGGCCGAGCAGCTCACGCATCCCGAGTTCCTGGTCGATACTGTCGAACATGCGATCGAAGATTTTTCCTGGCAGGATTTCTACTGGGTATATATCTTCGCGCTCACCGTCGGCTTCTCGACGGCGATGGCAGAACCGTCACTCATCGCGGTAGCAATGAAGGCCAATACGGTCTCCGGCGGAGCGATCAGCAGGGTCGGCCTGCGGGTTGCCGTGGCGATCGGCGCCGGTATCGGGGTGAGCCTCGGCTGTTTCAGGATTATTACCGGCCTGCCGTTGCCTTATTTCATCGCAGCCGGTTACTTCATCGTCATCGCGCAAACGATTGCAGCGCCGAAAGAAATTGTACCCCTGGCTTACGACTCCGGCGGCGTGACGACATCGACCGTAACGGTTCCATTGGTCGCGGCGCTTGGCCTGGGACTGGCAGACGCGATACCGGGCCGCAGCCCGTTACTCGACGGCTTCGGCCTCATCGCTCTGACGGCAATGTTCCCGATTATCTCGGTGCTCGCCTATGGTCAGTTCGCCATCCTGCGGGACCGGCGCTCCAAACCGGGTTAATGCTGAGTTATTGATCCGGCGGGTCTCAGGGGAAACACATGACCTCCTGGAATAACTCCAGTTCTCTGGTTTGAGACTAACCCCGCACAGCTGTAACTTGCGGACGTATGAGAGTGGTACTGGCATCGGTAGCGGCAATATTGCTGATTGCACTCGCCTGGTTTTATCTGCGAGGTAATGTTGATCCGGTCAATTACACATCGCCTGCGGATATCGAGTCGGTGTCCGACTCTCTGCCAGCCACACCCGGTGGGTCGCAGGGAGACATCAGGGCCGAGCCGACCATAACGACCGATGTAGCTCAACTTTCGGTCAATATCGACCCCAGCGACGTCGATTGGCGCCCGCTGGAGCTCGATGAACCATTACCACAGGACTACCCGTCGCTACTGGTATTGGCTGAGGGTGGCAATGCTCGCGCGGCCTGGGTCATCTACTTCGCGTACGGTTCGTGCCGCGGGGCGCCGCCGCCACAGACGCCCGAAGAGATCGAAGCGGCGATCAGCCTCATCGACCAGACACACCAATACCCCGAGTTCCTGGACGGTAAGCCCATCAAACCTCGGGACTTGAATGGCGATGACCCCGAGAGCATCAGGACTGCAAAGGAGGCTTACCTGAGGGGCGTCGATCTATGCAATGACCTGTCAATCGAGGAACGAATCAAAGCCAGCGAGTGGCTGAAGTTTGCGGCCGAGAATGGCGGCGGACATCTAGCCGAGATTAGCTACGCGAGTGCCAGCGGACCGGAAGCCGAGGAAGCCGCTATCCTGAAGTATTGGCAATCGGGCAACGCTCGTCACGCTCTGGTATATCTCGCCAATCACTACGAGAGTCAATTCAGGTCCGGCCATGACCCCGAAGGACACATCAAATTTGTCGGCGTTCGACTATTGACCATTGCCCTGGCAGGTGAACTCGCGGAATTTACGGGCCAGCCGAACCCACTAACCCCGGAGTTTATCGAGTTTCTTACTCGGGTCGATGGCGTACCGCTGCACGACCATGAATTGCGTGCTGCCTACGAGTTCGCCAATCGATTGCTTGACGAAAATCCAAACTGCTGCCTGTACTCGCCGCAAGGTCGCTAGGCGAAATCGGCAGGGGTCAAAAAAAGGGCCCCTTGCGGGGCCCGGAAGTAGACAGTTAAGTCCCGGGGGAGAGGGAAACTGTCTCAGGGGGTTCGGTATTGGGATCGCGCGCTCGCACGAGTCGTCGCAGGTCCTCAGTGATCACGGCTACGGCCGGCGTCACAAACAACACCATGAAGCCGGATATCACGATGCCGAAGCCGAGACTGACCGCCATTGGAATCAGGAACTGGGCTTGTGGGCTGGTCTCGAACAATAACGGTGCGAGGCCGAGCGCTGTGGTGAGAGTCGTGAGTACAACCGGGCGGAAGCGCCTTGCCGATGCAGCTGCCGCTGCCTCGATCGGGGGCGTACCGTCGCGACGATGCTTGTTGTAGAGGTCCACGAGTACCACCGACGCATTCACGGCAACGCCCGCCAGCGCGACGATGCCGAAGATCGAGATGAACGACAGCGAAAAGCCGAGCACGAGGTGCCCGAGAATCGCGCCAGCGACACCAAGCGGAATCGACACGAGTATTGCGAGCGGCTGCAGGTAGGAGCGGAGCTGTTCTCCGACTGAGCAGGGCGCGGATCAACTGCCGATGGCGGACTCGATCTCAGCCACGAGCTTGTCGTCATAGGGCTGCGTACGCGGGCTGAATTCGGCAATCAATGCACCGTCGCGGCCTATCAGGAACTTGTGGAAGTTCCACGTCGGGTGGGTTCCAGCGGCTTCGGCGATGCTTGCGAAGAACGGATGCGCCTTGCCTTCCTTGACCGTGATCTTTTCGAACATCGGGAACTTGACTTTGTAGGTCAGGCGGCAGAATTCCTGGATCTCTTCTTCGGTGCCGGGTTCCTGGCCGAGGAAGTCATTTGACGGAAAGCCGAGTACCACGAAGCCGTCGTCACCATATTGCTGGTAAAGCTTCTCGAGCCCGTCGTACTGTGGCGTATTACCGCACTTCGACGCTGTATTGACGACGAGGACAACCTTGCCGGCGTACTCATCACCGAGATTGACGACGTCGTCCGACGCGAGGCGCCTGAAATCATGGTCGAGCAGCGAGCCGTCCGAGGCAAGGGCGAATGAGGCGGTCATGATGAGCAGTGCTCCTGTCAGAAAACGCATGGCATGTCTCGAGCAATTGAATATGCAGACAGAGTGCCGCGCCGGGCGCAGTGATGCCAGCGTTTACCTGTAACAAGTTATTTCTCTTGTTCAGGCCGTAAAGACGACGGCGACCGGGCTCAGCACCAACTCGCCTCATCGGCAGGCTGGTTCAGCAATTCCTCTGCATTCGCGCGAATCACGCGATAGCCGACATTGCCGTAGAGAACCTGCCGGCCGTTGTCCAGTACCCACGACGGGCTGCCCTTGACACCCTGTTGCTGGGCCGACTGGTAATCGCTGAGTACTGCGGCGATTGCATTTCCGGAGTTCAGCGACTCATCCAGGCGGTCGACTGCCAGGCCCTCGGCGCCGGCCAGTTCGAGCAAGACATCGAGCCGTCCAACGTCCACCAGGTTGGTGAAAAACTGCTTGCGTACCGTTGTCGCGAAATCCTGCGCCGCCTGGGCCGAATGCGACAATTCCACAGCCTTGATGACAGTATGCGCAGGCGTCGAACTCGCCGGACGGATCGTGTGCCAGATATCTTCATTGACCGGAGCGTCCGGAAACGCGGCGGCGGAATCGATAACGTGCCGGGAAAATCCCTCGTAGCCGCCTTTTGATGACCATTGGTCACGGATTCGCGCACGCGTGTTGGCAAATACATTGACGAAGCGGGTGCGGATATTGATCTCGTCGCCGAACTCGTCATTGAGCTCGTCGAGGCGGCGCTGTGCGATCCAGGCCCAGACGCAAAGAACGTCAGAGTAATAGTCAATGTCGATAGGCAACCCGGAACTCCAGATACATGCTTCCGGAGCTATGTTAGAGCCGTCGCCGCCGGGTTGAAAGGGGTGAAGCGAGCGGCGACCGTGGTCGCCGCTCGCTCACAAGGCTTTTAGCGAAGCTTCTCGCCGTCGGCGCTCCAGACCTCAACCTCGCCGAGGTTGAGCGCCCGCACCTTCTCTTCGATCTTCGCGAGATCGCCGGCAATAAACCAGGACAGCCCCGCAGCCTCGATGCGGCTTCCGAATGCCGCGGCCAGGTCGTCCGTTGAGACTGCCTCGATCGCGGCTTTGCGGTGTTCGATACGATCGTCCGGCAGGCCATGGTTGTAATTGTTGACCATGTACCCGAGGACGGCCGATGAAGATGCGGTGGAGGCCGGCAGCTTGCGAACCGACTGGTTACGAACGCCCTCGAGCTCTGCGGCTGAGAACGGCCGGGTGTCGTCGAGATCCGTCAGCTCCTTCAGGAGCTCCTGGATACTTTCGGCGGTCTTGTCGGTTTGTACCTGGGCCGAAATTCTCCAGGTCCTGGGTCCGATCGGTGAGTTCGCGCTGGAACGCACGCCGTAGCTCCAGCCCTTGTCCTCGCGAATATTCGAATTGATACGCGAGGTAAAGCTGCCGCCGTAGATCATGTTGGCGAGATTAAAGGCCTCGGCATCCGCCTGGTACGGCGGGTCGATGATGCGGGCCGCGATGATGTTCGACTGCGGAGCGCCCGGTGTATCGATCAGAATCACCCTGGCAGGCCCGTCCGGTACCCGTGCCATGCTGACGTCGACGGGATCCAGCTGCTGACCGTCGATACGCCAGTTACCGAGGCGCTTGTTCAGCGCATCCTTGAGTTCGCCCGCGTCTATGCCGCCGACGGCAAAGATGGTCAGCTCACCGCCCCCGATCAGCCGGGAGTAGGTGGCGCGAATATCTTCGATCGACAGGGCGTCAAAATCCTGCGCGGTCAGCGGCGCCCGGCCATAGGGATGATCGCCAAACAGGGCGCTATTGACGTACAGCGAGGCCAGGCTTGCCGGGGCCTTCTTCTGTTGCTCGACGCTGGTCTTGTACTGGTCCCTGATCAACTGGACTTCGCTGTCCGGGAACGTCGGGTTTTTCAGGACATCGGCCAACAGCTCAGTCGCCGGACCGATCTTCGACGCCAGCGTACTCATGTAAGCCGACGTCGTGTGATTGCCCACATTTACCTCGAGAAAGCTGCCGGTACGCTTGCTGTCGGCAATGATCTCATCCGCCGACCGCGACTTCGTGCCCTTGGTCAGAACCGCCGTCGCGACTTCGGCCGCCCCCGGCTTCTCCTGCGTGTTCGTCAGGCGGCCCTGGTCTGAAACGACCTGCAGCCGCACGGCCGGGACGCCATCGCGGGCGACGAAGCGCACCTTGATACCGTTGTCCAGTTCGAAATCAACGATATCCGGTGCCGTAGCCGGCGGAAAGGTCGTTACGTCGGGCAATCCCAGGCCGCGGTCTGCGCCGGCCTCAGCCACTTTGTGCTCAGAAAACGCCGCGACGTAGATCTCGTGGTAACCGACGCCCAGCCAGGCGTCGACGGCCGCGCCCAGGTCGGCCGGCCTGGCGGCTTCCACGACCTGGTAGCCTTGCTTGTACGCATCAGGCGCGCCGAGGTAGTACTCGCTCTCGGCGAGCAATACGCCCTTCCCGGTCAGCGAGTCCAGGCCCTTGATGACCTGTGATGCGAGCTGCGTCTTGGTCAGCGCCAGCTCGTTCCTGGTCGGTCCGTCTGCCGCGAATCGCGCAATCTCTTCGTCGATGATGGCGCGCACTCTGTCGGCATCGGCGCCGGGCACCAGCATGGCTGAGACGGTCGCCACGGAGGCGAGATCGAATGGCGTGATACCGAGCGACACGCTTATTGCGAGCTGTTCTTCCTTGACCAGCCGCTTGTACAGCCGCGACGACGAATCGCCGCCAAGTATCGAAGTCGCAAGTTGCAGATACAGAACGTCATCGTATTCCCGGCCCGGAACGACCCAGGACCGTACGATCCGGTCGTTGCTGACGCGGTCTTCCATGACCTGGCGCGTATTGAATTCGCGCTTTACCTGCCAGTCATCGCGAACCGTCACCGGCGGTCCGGCGGGGATGTCGCCGAAATGGAGCTTGATGGACTCGAGCGTGCGGGCCGGGTCAATATCGCCGGCAACCGTCAGGATCGCATTCGCGGCGCCGTAGTATTTCTTGAACCAGGCGTGGACGTCGTCGAGCGTCGCGGCATTGAGATCTTCCATCGACCCGATCGTCGGCCAGCTGTACGGGTGGCCTTCCGGGAACAGCTCTCCGTACATGGCCGGCCATATCATCGCATAGGGCTGGTTATCCTTGCGGCGCTTCTCGTTCTGGACCACGCCACGTTGCTGGTCGAGTTTTTCCTGCGTCACGGCGCCGAGCAGGTGCCCCATGCGCTCGGACTCGAGCCACAGAACCCGGTCCAGCGCAGTGTTCGGGACGGTCTGGTAGTAGCGCGTGCGGTCCAGCCAGGTGTCGCCGTTCAGCGAGCCGCCGACTTCCTGGATGGCAGCAAAGTACTCTTCGTCGTAGTTCTCGGTGCCGTTGAACATCAGGTGCTCGAACAGGTGCGCAAAGCCGGTCTTCCCCTCGACTTCGTCGCGCGAGCCCACCTTGTAATACACGTTGACGTAAGCCAGGGGCGCCGAGTCGTCCACGTGCAGGAGAACGGTCAGGCCGTTGTCGAGTACGTGCTTTTCGAAAGGAACGTCGACGTTGGCGAGGTCCTGTCCCATGGCATTGGCCGACATGAGAGTGAAAACCGCCAGGGACGCGATACGGGTCAAAAGTCTGCTGAGGGGCACTTGGGTCTCCATTGGGTAGATATCGTAAATGGTTGTTCCTAATACGCGGCGGGCGCCGAAATCCGCATAGGCGCAATTTTTGTCCCAAACAGGTGAGGATTTTTGTCGTTGCTGCGTAATACCAACGGCAACCTCCCGGAAAAGGAAAGAAATTGCGTCGTTACCTGTTGATCTTCTCGCTGTGCTGCAGCGGATTTGCCTGGGCCGCCGACGAGCCGTCCATCGACCAGCCGGTCGTTGCCAACCTGGCGGTATCTGAGACCGCGGTGGCGCCCGGAGATTCAATCGTATTGAGCCTGAATGTCAGCATTCTCCCGACCTGGCACATCTACGCACACGATCCGTCGGAGACTTTCATCGTCACGACGTATGAGCTCGAGACGGCCGCCGGGCTGGACAAGTCCGGCGAATGGTTTCCGCCGCCGTCCGAGCTGTACGACGCCGAGCCGTCAATTCTCATCTACAAGGATGACGTGACCTTCGAGCACGACCTCGTGATTGCGGATGACGCCGCGGCCGGCACCGCAACGGCCAGCGTGAAACTCCGCTACCAGGCCTGTGACCCCTATATATGCCTGCCTCCGGAGGACGTCGAGTTGAGCACGTCGGTAGAGGTTCAGGCTGACGCCGGGAGCGACCAATGAGAACCGCACTGATTGTTGTATTCACCATCGTCCTGGCTGCCTGCACCGAGGTGGCGCCCTCGCAGGAGGCCCAGCCAGACCGCCTGCGGGTCCTCTACGTCGGCAACGATCCCAATACGCCAGAGGGCTATGGCTACGGGGGCAGCCCCGAGTACATTGCCGAGCTGAACCAAACACGTGTCGACGAGTACACGAGCTTCCTCGACCAGTACTTCGATGTGGTCCAGGTCTTTGCGGACGACTACAAAGTCGAGATGTCGCAAACCGTCGACGTGACCATCTTCGACGCACTGCCGATGGAATTGCAGGGCCTCGACATGGAAACCGGCACACGCAAGGAATGGCGCCAATCGGCTCGCGACGAGTGGAAGTATCTGCCAGCAGACTTCGACCGCCCGGCGATCATCATCGCGGGGCTCGGCGCCCCGATCGGCGACTCGCTCCAATTGAAAATCGACTGGTCGTGCCATTGTCTCGGCGAATTCGCGTTTGGCGTTGACGAAGCGCACGACATTTTCAATCGACCCTACAAGGTCGATATCCCGTACGAGGACGTCGAGACACCGAACGGTATCTTCGGCTACTACAGCGGCCGCGACGTCGGTCCGACGATGCCGATGTGGCGCATTCAAACGGCAAGCGCCGATACGGAAGATGCCGCATATCCGCCCGGCTTTGTGTCGAAAGAAGGCTTCGGTGACTCGCCGGATGCCGAGGTCATGTCCGGCGGCAAATCGATCAAGTCCACGGACGTCGTGGCGATCGGCCGCCATGGCAACTTCCTGCAATGGGGTTTCCGGGCGTCGCCAAGGTTCATGGAAGAGTCGGCGAAACTTGCGTTCGTGAACTCGGTTCACTACATCGCAAAATTCGACGGCAGGCCTGCATACACGAAGCGCGTCAAGGGTTCCGTTCCCAGGGACCGCGCGCTTGACTATCCCTTCAAGGTTTCCGATCGCGGCCAGGAATTGGCGCGGGCGGAATACGAGAGGCGACTTAAGCAATACGAGGAGCGACTGGCGCTGGTCGAAGCCGGCGAACTTGACCGGCTCACAGTCAGCCGTCGGGGCGTACCCAAAATGCGTGACCAGCATTACTACGCGAAGCTGCTGAACCAGGACCTGGTCGCGCAGATTGGCGAGAACTGGAACCAGTATCTCGAATACTACCTGGATAATTTCGATTACCTGACGACGGTTGGCCGAGGACAGGTCGATATCGACCCGGACGCCCAGGCGCTCGGCATCGCCAACAATGATCCGGCAATCCTCGACGCGGCAATCGAGCGACTGGGCGGGCCGGACGACGAGCTCGCCGCGCGCATCCTGGCGCGCTACACCAATGAATCTTTCGACTCGGCCGACGAATGGCGCGCCTGGGTCGATACGAGTCGTGACCGCCTCTATTTCACGGAGACCGGCGGTTACAAGTTCTTAGTACAACCAAGCAACAGTGGGGAGACGCAGTGAAATATCGCAATTTTAACCAGCTCGCTATCAGCGTAGCGGCAGTGCTCGGGCTTGTCGGGCCCGGCCTTGCCTTCGCGCAAGACAGCGACGATAACGAGTCCGACGAACAAGCCATCGACGAGATCGTCGTCGTGGAAACCGGCACGAGCCTGAACCTGGCGCCCAGCCAGATGTCGAAGGACGTGCAGATCATCGACGCCGAACAGCTCAAGGCGATCGGTGAGCCGACGCTGGGTCGGGCGCTGGCGCGCCTGCCGCAGAACTTCGGCTCGCTGGGCGATACCGTGAGCTACCGTGCGACATCGGCAAACGTCGGGCCTGCCAACGGTGCGTCAAACGTCGGTGCCGCCGTAACGATCAATCTGCGCGGTGTGGGCAACGACGCGACGCTGATTCTCGTCAACGGCCGCCGCATGGGCGAATCGGGCATCCAGGGCGGTTTGCAGGATATTTCGAGCATCCCGATGTCATTCATCGAGCGTATTGAAATCGTCATGGATGGCGCGTCGGCCATTTACGGCGCTGACGCCGTCGGCGGTGTCGTCAATATCATCACGAAGAAGAGCGCCGACGCGCTCACGGCAGGCGTTCGCTACACGGCACCTGTTGACAGCGGCAACAACGAGGTCAATCTCGACCTTACCGGTGGCACAAACTGGGGATCCGGCTCGGTCGTCGTCGGTTTGTCGACGTACAACCAGACGTCCCTGAACCGCGCTGACCTCGGTTACAGGGACGGCTTCAGTTCGGGTGAGTACTTCAGTCCCAGCAGCGGCACTGTCACCCCGCTCTCGCCCTACCTGTCGCCAGGCACTGCGTACTTCAACACCGATGAAACGCGCTGGCAGCAGACGGACCCGAACAACCTGACCCCGGGCCTTGGCGACCTCGCTGAATTTACCAATTATGGCGGCGGGGAAATCAACCCGGAGGATCTTGCCCCGGAAGTCGAGTCAGTTTCAATCAACGCGTTCCTGACCCAGGAGATCACTGAGCGAACCAGCCTGACTGCACGCTTTGGCTACACGACCAAGGATGTGACTCGCCAGGCCGGCTACAACAGTGCCCTTACCAGCCTGGAGGCCGGTGGCCCCTGGAACCCGACAAACGGCAACCCGGCGGGTGGCACGGAGCCCGAGGAACAGCGAGTATCCGTCCGCGCCTTTTACCCGGCGCTCGGCGAAAAGAACTCGCGGACCGAAACGGATTCCTGGAGCATTGATGTCGGGCTTGACATCGAGATGACCGAGAACTGGCAGCTGCAACTGGGCGCCTCCTACTCCGAAAGCGACTATGACTACCAGAGCCGCGGCTGGCTGGACCTGTTTGGTGCCGGCCAAAGGGATATCTTCAACCCATGGGGTGACGGCACGGGCTCGCTCAACGATCCCTATTCCTGGACCGACCCGGATGGCAACACGGTCGACGCTACGGTGATGGATTTCCTGACCCGCAATGGCAACAGCGTTGCGTGGTCGAAAAACGACAACGTCTTGATCGACGCCAAGCTCAAGGGAACCCTGTTTGAACTGCCAGCCGGTCCCGTCAAGACCATTCTCGGCGTCGAGTACCGGGATCATGGCCTGCGCGGCAACAGTTACCGTTTCGGCGGTGGCGTCAATTCGGCGGGTACCGACCAGGGAGCCATGGATGCATCCCAGGATGTCGCCGGCATTTTTGTCGAGGCATTCATTCCGGTGCTGAAGGACATTCCGTTCGCACGTGAGCTGAACATCCAGGGCGCTTTCCGCAGCGAGCAATACACGACCAAGGGTGCGTTTGGCGAACTCCGCACGGACCGCAACCTCGGCGATGACCTCGACGTGTTCAATGCCGCCGACGGCCGTGAGTTCTCCGCGGATACCTGGATGGCCGGCCTCGTCTGGGCGCCGATTGAAAAGGTTCGCCTCAAGGCAAATTACAACACGTCGTTCCTGGCGCCCGATACCGTGCAGTTGTTCAAGCCCTTCCGCGAGCGCGACTGGAGTGTCTACTGCGGTCTTCTCGCGACAGCGGGTGGTGGCATCTACAGCCTGCTCAACGGCCTGGATCCGAACGACCCGTATCCGACCAATCCGCTGGCCGGCTGCTACATTCCGTCGTTCGGCGCTGACGCGCTTATCCCGGTCAACCCGGAAGCATTCCAGTCGACACCGGTAATCCAGTACACGGGCGGTAACCCGGATCTCGATCCGCAGCGTGGTGAGAGCCGCACGGTCACGCTCGAGTTCCTGGCCACCGAGAGCCTGACGCTGAGCGCGACGGCCTGGAGAACGGTCTACTTCGACAAGTTCGTCGATCCGTACTCCGACTACTTCAGGCGCCCGGCACCGGGTATCGACCTGCGTGACGTGTTCCCTGACCTGTTTACGTACAAGGACAACGGCGACGTCGACACGATCAAATCGCAGACGGTTAACCTGGACCGGCAGGTCCTGGAAGGTACGGACTACAACTTGACGTTCACGCCGAGCACGTCGTTCGGCGAATTCAGCATAATGGGTCGCTGGACGGTCTACGACAAGAACGAAGCGCGACTCAACGGTAACGGTGACCTGATTGTCAGGAACAACCTGGGTATCGAGGCGCCGCAGGAAAGTGGCGCGGTGCAAATCAGCTGGGACTACCGAGGCTGGTTTGCGGCGCTGGAGAACAGCTATCGCGATACGACCTACAGCTACGATTACTTCCTTGACGATCAGACGGGCATGTTGCACAAGTCCTACTGGCGCTCAAACCTCTCCGTCGCCTATGCGTTCGGTGACCGTGACGGTTGGCTGGACCGGTTGTCGGTGCGTGCCGGTATCAACAACCTGTTTGATACCGAAAGAGAGTCTTACTACGTGGCGGACGGCGTCATCCTGGGTCGGACGAACACCGGCTTTGACAATGTGTTCGACGATCCGCGCAAGCAGACCTTCTACGTAGCGTTCAACAAGGAATTCTTCTAACCAGGAGTTTCTGACCGAATGCGTCAATGACTGTACGGGCTGCCGCCAGGCAGCCCGTATTTTTTGGGAGTCCGGATTTTGCGTTTGCTGGCTATCCTGTTGCTGGTCCTGGTGGGCGGCTGCGCCACGCAGCCGGAGTCGGCCAGGCCGAAGGCGATGTTCGTCATCGTCGATGGCATTTCGGCGGACACCCTCGAACGGGTGGCAACGCCGAACATTGACGAGATAGCAGGCAGTGGCGGTTACACCCGTTCCTGGGTCGGCGGGGACGTCGGCACGGAATCCGAATCGCCGACCTATTCGGCAGTCGGCTACAACTCCCTGCTCACCGGCACCTGGGCCAACAAGCACAATGTGTATTCCAACAAGGTTCGAAACCCGAACTACGATTATTGGGATATCTTCCGGGTCGCGCGGTATGTCGAGCCCGGGTTAAGAACCGGGCTGTTTTCGACCTGGACCAACAACCGTACGCAGCTGCTTGGCGACGGCCTCGCCGCAGCCGGCGGCACCAAGCTCGATTTCGTCGCAGACGGCTTCGAGAACGACCTGGAGCGTTTCCCCAAGGGCGGGGAGCGTCACCGCATTCAGCGCATCGATGAGCACGTAGTCGGCGCAGCAGCGCAACACATAACAGAACACGGCCTCGACCTGTCCTGGGTCTACCTCCAGTACCCAGACAACGTCGGCCACGAAACCGGGGACGGACACCATTTTGACGAGGCGGTGCGCTGGGCCGACGAACAGGTTGGCCGTCTGTGGCAGGCCATTGTCGAACGGCAGAGCAAGCACCACGAAGACTGGTTGCTTGTCGTTACCACCGACCATGGGCGAACAGCGGAGAGCACGACCTCCAGGCGCGGGCGAGTCATCCCGAAAGGCCACGGTCACGGCGGCCAGTCGCCGCGAGAGCGCACCACCTGGATTGCCACCAACAGCCGGCGCCTGAATGGCCGTTTCGAATCGAATCCACCCATCGTCGACATCATGCCGTCGATACTTGTACACCTCGGGATCGAGATTCCCGACAAAGTCCAGGCTGGCCTTGACGGCGCCAGCTTCATAGACAACACAGTTCCGGAGAACTATCCAAAATGAAAAAAGCGGCCTTACTTCTCACCCTGTTAATCGCCGTGGCGATCTCGCCACTGTCGCTTGGCCAGGAACTGGCAGCGCTGCACATTCCGCACGAACGATTCGAGCTCGATAACGGCCTGCGAGTGATTGTGCACACGGATATGTCGGCGCTGTCGGTAAAGGTTTCCATGGACTACCAGGTCGGGTCCCGCGATGAAGTGCCGGGCCAGCGCGGCTTTGCGCACCTGTTCGAACACCTGATGCTGATGCGCACGGAGCACACCGCCGACCCGGTAATCGCCACGGCCCGCCAACTGGGTGGCAGCGCGAACGGCGTAACCAGCTTTGATCGCACCAATTACTACCTGGCGGTTCCCTATACGGCGCTCGAGTACGCAGTCTGGCTCGAGGCGGACCGTATGAGAAACTTCCTGAATGTCTTCGATGAAGACGCACTGATTTCCCAGCGGGGTGTGGTCAAGAACGAAATGCGGCAGCGCGGCTCGCGTCTGCGCGACGAGATAACCGCACTCATGAATGCGGCGATGCTGCCCGATGATCACCCATACATGCATCCGACGATTGGCAATGAAGCCGATCTCAATGCGGCCTCGGTTGCGGCCGCGGTCGAATGGTTCGAACGCTGGTATGGCCCCAACAATGCCGTCCTTACCCTGTCCGGACGTGTAACGGCAAGTGAAGCTCGCGCGCTTGTCGAGAAATATTTCGGCGCAATCGAACCCTCCGTGCCGCCGCACCGTTACTCGAGCTGGATTCCGGATCGCAGCCAGAACACCTTTGGCCAGCTGTACAGTGACGACGTACGCACCGCCGAGATCTATCGGGCCTGGCTGATGCCCGGCAACGGGGCGCAGGCTGCCGCGCACGCCAAGGTCGCGGCGGATATTCTCAAGGGCGAGGCGTTCGACTGGCTGCACCGCGAGCTTGTCGATGAGCTTGGCCTCGCCAACTCGGTTGGCATGTGGGTCTCCGAGTACGACCTGTTCAGTCGCGTGAACCTGCGGGTCACGCTGGCCCCGGACCAGGACATCGAGCGCGCGTCGCGTGCAATTGATGCCGTGCTGCAGCGCTTTGCCGAGAAAGGCCCGAGCCAGGCGGAGCTGCGCTCTCATCGAGAGAAGCAGGCGGCCTCGTACGCGCAGGGCATGAGAGGCTATGGCAGCCGCGCCGATTGGCTCGGATTCGCCGAACGCTCGCTCGGTTCTGCTGACGCTGTACATACCTACTTCAACTGGCTGGATACGGCCTCGCCCGCAGACCTGCGCAACGTCGTGCGCGACTGGTTTGGTGACGGCTATCACCAGGTCATCGTACTTCCCGCGAACTGGAAGGCGACGGAAACCGTGGTCGACTTCAGCGAAGTTCCGGCCATCGATGCAATGCCGCCGGCGAAGGTGCCCGGACACGAGTCGACGACGACTGACAGTGCTGTTCGGCTGTACGTGTCGCCGCTACCGGATGCGCCCCTTACGACTGCTGTGATTACTGTGGATGGCGGTGTCTTCATGGACGAAGGCCTGCCTACCGGCACCTCCGATGTGTTGCTTGGCATGATGCAGCATGCAACGGAAAAACTCGACGCCGCCGCGCTCAACGCGCGCGCCGAGCGTCTGGGCGCAACCGTGCGCTTTGCGAAGAGCGGCGACCAGCTCGAGGTCTTCGTCATCACGATGCAAAGCCGATTCGACAGGACGCTCGAACATGTTCTCGAGATGTTGCGCAGCCCGCGTCTCGATAACGAGAGCTTCGATGAAGTGAATGAACAGCGCAGCGATCGACTGCAGAAACTTGCAGCGTTTGGCCCGATGGCCCTGGATGTCGCCAGGGCGGAATTGTTCGGCGAGGATCATCCGCTCGGCGGCCGCTACATGGTGGATGCGGCCGACGCACCAGTCGTTACGCTGGCCGATGTGCGGCAGGCGCACGCCAACTGGATCAGGCCGGGCTCGTTGCGGATATACGTCGCAGGCGATACGTCTGTCGCGGCGGTTGAGCGGGCGCTCGCCAAACCCCTGCGTGGCTGGAAGACTCCGTCAGGCGCCGCGGCGGCAGTTCCGCAGATCCCTGACCCGGCCCGCACAAGCGCGTCCGTGGTTCTGCACGACAGCCCGGAAGCCAGCCAGACGCAAATCGTGATCGGTCTCGCGATTCCGAAGCTGGAAGGCAAGGAGGCAGCGGCATTCGATGTGCTGAAGACGCGCTTTTCAGGCGCTTTCGACTCGCGGCTTAACATGAATCTGCGCGAGGACAAGGGCTGGACGTACGGCGTCAAAGGTGCCGTCCTCGAATACCCCGGCTTCGATACCTGGGTCACGACGGCGAGCGTCGAATCCGGCAAGACCGTGGCAGCGCTGGAAGAGATTTACCGCGAAATCGAGGCGTTGCGCGGCGCGGCGCCGATTACCGCGGCAGAAGTCGAATCCGTGGTCAGCCGTTCGATCGAGAGGCTGAACAGCCGATTCGGATCTGCGGGCTCGCGCATCGCGGGCATGCGAGCGCTCGAGCACGAGGGGAAGACGGTCGACGAGCTTGAAGGCTTACCCGATGTCTACCGCTCGATCACCCCGGCTGACGTGGCTGACGTGGTCGGCAGGATGCTGGATCCGGAGCGCATGGTCTGGGTCATCGAGGGAGACCTGGAACAGTTCGAGGATGCGGCGGTCATTGAGAAGCTGGGTGCAGTCCGCAGCGCGGTCCAGTGATCGGCTTCAGAAGAACGCTTTACTCAATGCGATAAAGAACGACCGGCGACGCGGGTCCGTGTAGATCCCGTTGAAGCCGGTGCTGGCCACAGCGACGGTCTCGCCTTCGAAAACGTAGCGAGATCGTTGCTGGCCGTCGGCCAGGTTGTTGATGCCAAACCGAACTGCAAGGTTGTCCAGCCAGTCGCCGCGCGCGCCGAGGTGGTACTGCGCCATGAGGTTGGATCGCCAGTAAGCTTCGTGCTGTAAGCCGGATTTGCCATCCAGGAAATAATCGAAGCTGTACGTCGCGGCACGGTAGTAGTTGTGCATGTATACCGCCCAGTCCCCGCGCGTCCAGCTCAGGCGCAGCAGGCCACTGTGCCTTGGCGTCTCGATACCGATGCCCTCCCGAATTGCGAGCTCACCGTTACCGTCGAGGCGGGCCCGGTTCCTGGTGAAGACCGTCCAGTTCAGGTGTGCAGCGAACTCGCCAAACGATGTCGTTGGCGTGTAGTCAAGGACAAGGTCGACGCCCTCGATTTCCTGGCGGTCGAGATTGACGGTCTGGGACCGGATCGTCGCGACCTGGCCGTCCGGATGAAAGGTGAACAACTGGGGAAAGGTGTTGATCAGGTCTGAGCCCGCTGCCGGGCGCCGGAAATAGTCCTGGTAAGGATCGACGAACTTGTCGCGATAGACCGTGTTCCACCACACCAGCCGCGCGCCGAGATCATCGGACAGGAACCACTCCGCCGCCAACGACCGACTCGTTCCACGTTGCGGGTCAAGGTTCGGGTTGCCGCCGCGAAATTGAGTGACGGGCCGGGCCTGGAACGCGGCGGGATTGGCACTGAATGCGTCGTCAAACGAATACGAGGGAATAAAGCAGCCTGCCAGCGGGTTTTCCGGGTAGGGCGCATTGGGGTCATAGCCGTTCAGCGTGCTGTAGAGACCGTCCTGAGCGGTGGCCAGCACGCCGCAGTATTGCGACGTGTCAATTTCAATGACCGGCTGGAAGAGCTGCACCAGACCGGGGGCGACGAACGAGGTGTTGTAATTGAGCTTGATGCGCAGCGCGTCGACGGGCGTCCATACAAGCCCGGCCATCCAGGTGTCGGCTTCGAAGCGATGTCCATCCGCGGCATCGAACCGGTCCAACGGCAGGTTCGGGTCCTGGTCGTTCCTTGCCTCTTCGAAGTAGCCGGTGGTGCCGTAGCGCTCCACCCGGTACGCGGCCTGCAGGCCGAGTTCTCCCGCATTGCTCCGGTTATCGAGCAATGGCAGGAACCACTCTGTATAAGTGGCCGCCACATCCTGCCCGGCGTCCATCGCCCCCTGGTCGGTGCCCGCGTTCTCGATCTGGCTGCCGGCACGATAGCTGTCACCGTGCAAATTGTAGTTGCGGTACTCAACGCCAAAAATGGCCTTGGCGACGCCTGCAGGCAGCTCGAAGAGGTGGCCGCGGAGCCGGACGTCGAGAAGAGAATTTTCGTTGGTGGACCAGGCGGTGCTGTCGCCCTTGCGGGTCATGAAATCGAGGACGGTTCCCTCGACCGTCGAGCCATCCGGCTGCTCCCAGCTGACCGCGTTCTGCAAGGATGCGGTGCCGTCGCCCCACGGGTTGAACATGCCTCCGCTTTGCGCGCCGAACAGGTCCAGCCAGCCACGGCCCAGGTAACTGTAATCGCTCGACGAATACGTTGCGCCGAGCTGCAGGTCCCAGCGCTCGGACAGCCGCGTGTCCAGGCCAAGGTCAATGCTCCAGCTATCGGTCTCGGCCCGGGAGCTGACCACGCCGAGCGCCGGGTAGTAACCGCGCACCGAAATCCGTTGCTCCGCCGGAGCCGTGCCGCCTGCCCGATTGCCGCGGGTCGGGTTCCAGGGGCTGTCGCCCTCAAGCGCGGTAATGACCTTGTTGTAACCTCCGTCGCGCACCACATCTTTGGCCGTGTAGCCAAACCGGGCAGTCAGGTTGGTTCGATCAGAGATCGCCTGGGCCAGGTACATGTTGGCCGAGACTGACTCGATCTCAGGTGCCACGTCCTCCGGGTTGATCGCCGCGCTGCCGAGACGCGTGAATGCCGCGAGGTCACCAAGTGTCGGATTCGGGTTGCCCGGGTCGGATTGCTGCCAATACGTCTCGTCGTCGTTGAAAAACGCAACGCCCGGTGACAGGAAGGGTGAATTTGGCGACAGGGTTCCGGTGCGTGAATTGAAGTACTCGCCGGAGCTGTTGCCGTCCCGTGCGCCCAGGTCTGCGCGGTTCAGGGACGCCTGCTTGTAGGTTGACAGTCCCAGGACGACGTTTCCGGACTCCCAGTTCCTGCCGCCGGTCAGGTCAAAGCCGACTTCATTGCCGCTGTGCTCAAAGGGCGCTCCGTAGCGGACCCCGGCAACCAGTTCCTCCGCGCGTTTCTTCGTGATGATGTTCACCACGCCGCCGACGGCGTCGGCGCCATAGATCGATGAGGCGCCGTCGAGGATGATCTCGACACGTTCGACGAAACTGATCGGGAAGGCTGAAATGTCCTGGACGCCACCCTGGATACCGGAGAGCCCGAGGCGTCGGCCGTTGACGAGGACCAGGGTGCCCGAGCCGGAAAAGCCGCGCAGATTGACCGTCGCCGCGGCCCCAATATTGGAGGCCCCGTTGGCCGGCCCGTTGTCGGCGCTCGTGTGCGCGTAAGTGACCGTATCCAGTAACGCGCCGTAATTTTGCGGCAGCGTAGCGAGCGCCCTCCCGAGGCTCGGCTTGCCCGTTGCAACCAGGTCGGGATGGCGGAGGACGACTACCTGCTTCGACACCTGGCTTGCCTCGAGCGTGAGGCGCGACCCCGTGACGACCACTTCTTCCTGGACGGTTCTTACCGGAGGCTCGAACGGCTCGTCCTCGAGCGCTGTCGGCGCCGGCAACTTGCGCGGGCCTCTCTGGATCACTGCGACGCCGCTCGGTGTCACGCTGAAACTGCGGTTGGTGCCTTCGAGGAGCCTCGACAGCGCCTCGTTGCGCGACATGACGCCCCAAACCGGGTTGCTCTCGACGCCGCGCACGATGCGCTCATTGAAAAGCAGTTGACGATCCGTGATTTCCGCGTACTCGAGCAACGCGGTCGCGAGCGGCTGCCGCTCGATATTGAACTCGAACACGGGCAGGTCGTCCGCCGGGCTGGTGCCCGGCGTGAACAGCACCGTCAGCGATACCGCGACGATGCCCCAAATCATGTGGCGAGAGCTGGTCATGGCCGCACTGAGAATCGTAGAACCTTACGATTCTACAGACCGCGTTAGAAATGTGCGGCGTTTGTAACGGTTTCCGGGTCTGCCAAAGACGCCCGATTGTCGCTTAGCGCCCCGTTGGTTCCGTGAAGGAAACGGCCGTTTTCGCCAGGCCGGGCAGGTACACGTTCAGCGCCTCGACGAAAGACTCCGGGTCGCCGGCCGCAAACATGCCGCTGATCGTAAAGTTGGGCGAGACGTCGTCGGCTACCGCCAGCTGCCGGTCGGAGTAGCGATTGATGCGCGCGACCGCACGCCTGATCGGCTCGTCCTCGAAGAAGAGCTGGCCTCGCTGCCAGGCTGATGATTCGCTGTCGTTGATGTCCGAGCGGGTCTCGCTGGAGCCATCTTGCCGGATGGTCAGGCGCTGGCCCGGGGCAAGCTGGGTTGCCTCCGTGACACCGACGCTGACAGCATCCGCCACGGCGACGGCACCTTCCAGCAGCGTGACTTCAATATCGCCTGCGATCATCTCGACGTCGAAAACGGTACCCAGCGCAACAACGCTCTTGTCCCCGACTCTTACCTGGAACGGCCGCGCCGGGTCGTGCGCAACGGTAAACCGTGCCCGCCCCTCGTTGAGCCAGACAAGGCGCGCTTCGTCCGTGTACTCAATGTCCACCGACGACCTCGCGTCGAGCAGGACCTCGGACGCATCTGCGAGGGCGACTGGCAGCAGTTCGACAGTGCTGTTCTGGTGGGCCTGCTGGACGTTAACCGGGGGCGTGCCCAGTCCGTCAAGATTGCTCATGGTGACCAGGGCGGCTACGAACACGCCAAGGACCAGGGTTGCGGCGATCGCGACAATGTTGCGGGTGCGCGCCGGCCGCGCGTCGACGCGCTCCACGCGCACCGAAATCAGGGCTTCGCGGCGCGCAGCGTCGACACGCTCTGCGTCGGCAAATTCGCCGACGGTCCACCAGGCACGCTCGACAGCGTCGTACGCGGCCGCATGCTCATCGGATTCGGCAAGCCAGCGTTCAATTTCTGGCCACACGGCCGCCTGCGACTCGCCCTCGATGAGGCGTCGGTAGTAATCGGCGGCCAGCTCCATTGTTTCAGGTCGTATATTCATCTAACTGTCGTCGTTGTCCTGCAGCTGCTTTGCGATCCACGCAATCGCCCGGGTCATGTGTTTCTCGAGCGCGCTTACCGAGATTCCCATCATCCCGGACATTTCCTTGTAGGACATATTCTCAAGGCGCCGCAGCAAAAATACCTGGCGCGTTCGTTCCGGCAACGCGTCAAGGGCCTGTTCGAGGCTGCGCAACCGGATATCTGTATCTAATACGTCCTCTGGCGTCGAAACCACACGTAGTTCCTCGCGATATTTGAGCGATTCGTGATGCCGTTCACGAACTTTGGCGCGCCGGGCGCGATCCCTGATGAGATTCGCGGCGATCTGGAATACATACCCATCCGTCGTCTCGGGGCGTTCCGGGTCGATCGTTTGGGCCGCCCGGATCAGGGTTTCCTGGGTCAGGTCCTCGGCGTCGGCAACATCACCAATCCTGCGCACAAAAAACGCCATCAGCGGCCGTCGCAGACGCTCCATCGACGCGCCCGCATGATTCGTATTTTCGCTTTTCGTTTCAGTCACTTGCTTTCATACCTGGGCAACAGTCTACGCGGGATGTGCCGGTGTGCAAATTCCCGCGGCGCCGCCCTAGGGGAGGATCCGCAACATACCCAGCCGGTCGCTGACCGTGCTGGCCGCTGCTTGCTGCATCGCTGCGGGCATGTAGCTGCGTTCGATGATAGACAGCAGATCAGGCAGTTTGTGCTCGATTTCTTCAATGAACGACAGGACCGGCTTGTCCGGGATATCCAGGCGCCGGGCCAGTTCAATGAAGTCGTGCCCGGTGTAATAGCCGTATTTCTCGTAAGTGTCCGAAAATCCGTCGGCGAGCAGGTCGATCGCCAGGTAGCCGACGTCACTGCGATTCTCGAAGCTGTCGGCAAACAGGCAATCGTAGTTGGGGGTCAGGCGGTCATAGTATGGCGTCGAGTTCCCGGGATCCTTTTGCAGGCTGAGGTTCTTGAGGTGCAGGTCGTCATTGCCGACCAGGTACGCGTGCATGACGCGCTTCAGGTAATCGAGAACGACAACCTGCAGGCCATTGGTCATCTTCCGGATGAGCGTGCCGGCTTCTTCGTAGCTGTGCCTGTACTTGCTGTCGATGGGCATCGCAAAACCCTGCACGAGATCCTCCTGGTGCAGTTTGTCGCCAGTGTCCGTGCGATCGAAACGGCGGGTGATATAGGCGAGGTCGCCGTCGGCAAAACTGATGAGGCCGCACTCAGCCGTCCGAATGCCGAGCGCCTTGCCCGTCAACATCGCGGCATGCTCGTTCTCCGCGGCGTGCGGGTACTGTTCCGGGCTGGGCTTCAGGATGAAGCGCCCGTCGCGGGTCACCGGCACGAGCTGGTGTTCTGTGTCGATCGCCATCGACAACTTTTGCTGGACGCCCGAGATCGACATGCCGCGGGTGTGGCGGACGCTTTCCTGCTGGAATGCCTGGCGGGTCAGGCTGAGCCGCGGCCTGACCCGCAGGCTTCCGAACAGGCGGACGAAGTCACGGTCGCGGTAGTCCGGGTATTTCGCGGCCGCGCCGACTTCATGCAGGCTGATTTTGCAGTAAGTCATTACGCTTTCTCCGGACCGGACGCGACGCCCGCAATCGTGACGGCGCCGACGAGGTCGTGTCCGTTCAGTAGTAACAGGCCAAAATGATCGCTCTCGTCGACCCTCTGTTGTTGCGCTTGGAGCCGTCGCAGCCAGCCTTCGGAAACCAGGTTGTCGAAGAACGGGAACAGTTCGTCGCTGACGTACGGGTCATCGCGCAGCGGCAGGTTGAAACTCAGCGGCGTGCCGCCGGCCAGGTAGGCCGGATCGTACTGAAACCGGAATTCGCCGGCCGTCTGCGAGAGCTCGCCAGCGAGCCTGTCCGCGAAGAATACCTGCGCTAGTCGATCCATAGCCGCAGGCCCAGGGCGTTCAGGATCTTGCTCACCGTCGCCAGCTGGACATCGGTGCGGCCGTTTTCTATACGGCTCAGGGTGGCGTAGCCGACGCCCGACAGGTCGGCCAGCTCCTGAAGCGTCTGGCCCTGTTGCTTGCGGGTGGCGCGGATCACCTTGCCCATATCGGCAACGGGCTGCGGCATGACGGTCCGCGCCGAATGATTGGCCAGCTTGCGCGCTTCGAGATATTCGCGGCGCAGCTCGGTAATCAGCGACTCTACATGCTCTACAGATTTCATATTAAAAAATAGAAGTTATTTAAAAAAAACAAGAATAAATATAAAAAATAATATAATCAATGACAAAACGATCAAATTATCAATAAAAAGGAAAATCTAGATAAATACATATCATAATAGATAATAATTATCCTGCCATATGTTGCGGCAATAAGACCAGTGCCTGCCGCGAATTGACAGTACTCGCGGCGCGCCGGGGGCTAAAGTAAGCCCATGTCACAGGCAAGGGATGCAAATCTTTTGACTGGGTCTAAGGAACATCGCGCAGTTGCGGTGGTCCTTACGGAAGGCCGGAGAGAAAGCTCTCCGCAAACGAATTCTGTAATGGAGTTAAACCGATGAAAGCAAAAATGATCCTGGTATTCCTGGCGTTCTTTGGCGCCACGGCGGCGCTCGCAGATGACGCGGCGCAGAAGGACCCGACGGAAGGGATGGTGAAGGCCGACTCCTCGTTCAAGGAGGCCTGGGTGCATCCGGATACGGACTGGTCGCAGTACGACAAGCTGTACCTGTGGGACGCGACGTTCGAGTATCGCGACGTTGGTCCGGCACAGCGTTACCGTGGTTCTATCCTGAACAACACGCACAAGCGTGAGTTCGGCATCCTCGAGGCAGATCGCCAGAAATTCGAAGAGACGGTCAGCACGATTTTTCTCGAAGAGATCCAGAAAAGTAAGCGTTTCACGATCGTCGACGAGATCCAGCCTGGCACGCTGATCCTGCGTGGTGCAATTCTCGATGTCATTTCGCGTGTACCGCCCGACACTGTGGGCCGCAGCGAGGTCTACCTCGCCTCGGTTGGCCAGGCGACACTGGCGATCGAGCTGATCGATCCCGAGTCGGGTGAGCTGGTCGCCGTGGCCGCCGAGCGTCGCGAAATCGCGAAGCCGGGCCCGCGCGGTATCGATGCATTCTCGATGCCAGCGAACAATGTCACGATCTGGGCTGACGTCCGCCGTTGGGCCAAGCGCATGGCTACCCGCCTGCGCAAGGAACTCGACAAGGGCGCCTAAGCTGCCGCAAGGCAGTGCCCGGAGGCGATGCAATGATCAAGAAACTATCACTCGCATTGGTTGTGGCGGTCCTGCATTTCGCAGGACCCGCCCACGCCGGGCAACCGTCGCAGCTGAATGCGGAAGATCTCCTCAACGCTGCGCAGCAGAGTCTCGCGTACGTGGTGTCAGTCTCGCGCGCCGATGCGGCGCTCAGTGCCGATGACGCCAGCAACAAGCCATACTGGGACGGTCTCCAGGATACCGGCACGAACCTCGAGCAGGCGAAGACCGCGCTCGCGGCCAGGGACGACAAGTTCTTCACGGCCATGGCCAGCGCTAACGCAGGCTACGTGCAGGCTGAGATCGCGCTCCTGATGAACGGCAACAGCAACCCGAAGATTGCGTCGGGCATGAAGTCGCTTGGCGGCACGCTCGAAACCCTTGGTGAGAACTACAGTCGCGAAGCTGCGCGCCTGAAGCAGGGTGGCGAACTCACGGCCGCCGAACAGGCGCAACTCGACAAACTCATCGCTCAGCAGGACGAGCTGATGAAAAAGCTCGATGAAGTCGAGAAGAATGTCGCGAAAAACAATGCCGAGATGAAAGCCGGCATTGAGAAGATCAGGAAAGAGTCACAGAAGATTCGCCGCTCACGCAGCAATGTTGGCGGTTTTGTCGGTGGCTTCTTCGCCGCGCATTACGTGTACGACTGGATCTGGGGCTGGCACTGGTGGTGGGGCCCGTGGGGCGGTTGGTGCCCGGGCTACATCGACATCGGCATCATCGTCTGGGACGACTGGTCAGCCGGCCTGGTCTACGACTGGGACATCGTTGACGACTACATCGATGTCGCGGAACTTGAATACGAACTCCTGGAACTCGATGACGCCCTGTATGACGAAAGCCTGTCCTACCTGGATGATGGCGACTTTGGATTTGACGGCGACATGGGCGAACTGACGCAAGAACTGGAGTTTGGCTGGGACGACGTCTACACCGACACCGGCATGGAACTGGTCGAGCAGGTCGAAGACAACCTGGACGTTTCTGCGATCTACGAGCGTTCAGCGCCGGTCGAAACCTTCGAAGACTACGGTATCGACGACTTTGGCGGCGCCGACTTCGGCGGTGACCTCGAGTTCGGATTTGATGACTGGTAGTTGATCCGTACTGAAGAGCCGGCGACAGCGTCAGCTGTCGTCGGCTTTTTTCTGGAACGTCCCCGGGCTCTTGCCAGTCCAGCGCTTGAATGCGCGCGAAAAATTGCTCTGGTTGCCAAAGCCGGTGAGAAAGGCAATCTGCGCATGCGAGTGCTCACCGTCTTTCAGGTAAGCCTCCGCCAGCCGCTGGCGGGTGTGGTCTGACACTTCGCGATAGCTTGTCCCTTCAGATTTCAACTGCCGCTGCAGCGTGCTGGCGCTGCGAAACAAGGCGGCTGCGACCTGTTCCTGGTCCGCGGAACCCGATGGCAGCATTTGCACGAGCACTTCGCGCACCTGGTTGGCGACATTCGAGCGATCGAGCGATCGAATGTAGCGTTCGGCAATATGCGATGTTGCGTCCGCGACATCCGGTTGCGCACCGGGCAGTGGCGCCTCGATGTCGGTTGCCTTGAAAAACAGTGCGTTGTGATCGCGGCTGCGTTTCACCGGGCCGGCCACGATGCCTGCGTAAATCTCGAGGGGATCGTCTTTCGACAGGATGAACTCGGCATGCGTTGCCGACAGCTCCGTATCGGTGGCCGCCCTGCATAGTGCAATGATCCCCGCAAAAGCCATGTCCGCTCCCAGTTTGCCGTGATAGTCGGCCGGGTTCGGGTACGACTCACTGAGCATGTACACGTCGCCGACTTTTTCGAAGCGAATCTCGGTGACGCCGGTATCGATCAGTTCCTCGTAACGCAGCAGGCGCTCGAACGCGTCCGCGAGTGTCGCACTCGACATCCAGGCATGCCCGATAACGTTGAGATGCAGCGGCGTGGTCTTGAGTCCCGCCCTGACGCCGAATGCGGGGTCATCACAGAGGTCTCCGGCCTTCTCCCACAAAGTGAGAATCGACTCGTTCGAAAAGCGCCGCGTGCCGTCGGCCAGCGCGGCCCGTTCTGTGCCGAGCACTTCGAGCAGCGGAGCGGGGTCTGTGTCGTAGTCCTCTTCGAGCGTGCGCACAATGAGTTCGGCGACATAGGCGAGAGACGATGGTCCTTCGAGCATTGCCTGGGTTCCTGAGTTGCAGCGGTGGCGATGGTTCGGATTCTATAATGTCCGGCGCATAAGATAGTATGGTTCCGTGTCTACGGGGAGACCGCCGTGCGACTGATTATAATCTGCATTACCCTGGCGCTGACTCTTGATGCCGCGCTTGCGGACGACCACATGCTGACCGGCGAGATGATTCTCGACGGGCTCGACATGTCTCCCGAGGAGCGTCGCCGGCTGGCCGCGGGTGAGGTCGTCGCGATGGATGGCGAGGACTGGGAGAGCACGCCGCGCGAACTTGCAGCGGATGCGACCGTTCTTGTTCACAAGTCGCTCGACGATGTACTCGAGCAGGTTCGCGAGGTGCCGTCGATCATTCCGCAAAAGTACCTGATCGAGTATGGCGACATCGATGCCGACACGGCATTTGACGGCGTTGGCTACACGCTCGACGAGTACGAACATGCGGACAATTTCCTGCAGGCCAAGGTTGGCAAGGAATTCAATCTCAGCAACGAGGAGGTGGCGGAAATCCGTCGCTTCGCAGCCGGGGCAAACAGCAAACAGCAGCGTGTCGAGGCGGCCTCCCGGGCGATGCGCCATATTCTCAGGACGCGTTTCGCAAGCTACCGGGCGGACGGCCTGGCCGGAGTAGCGCCGTACCAGCGCTCGAAAAAGAAGGCGATCTCGATCGGCGACGAACTCAGGGTGACAACGGAGACGTTCAAGCCGTTCTCGGAGTACTACGCCGACTACTACCGGGTCCTGCATGACTATCCCGACGGCGCCGATTGCTGCGACCACGTATTCCGCTGGCTGAAAGCGCGGATCAAGAAGAAGCCGACCTTCGCCTTGTCACATACGATCATCCAGCGCCATGAGAATTACCTGCTGGTCACGGAGCGCCATTACTACGTAAGCGCATTGCTCAACAGCGTCCAGGTCACGGTCTCGTGGGTCCCCTGGGATGAGGATACCCAGATGGGGCTTGCGGTATCGGCCAGCACCGACGTTCTCGACAGCCTGCTTGGCAAGATGCTGCGCGGGCTCGGCCGCAACAAGGCGCGTGATCTCGTTGGTGATGTCTTGACCGAGATCAGGGACGATCTGCAGCAACCCGAGCCCTGAGATCGGCCCAGCCATCGGTCTCTGCTGCCATTGAGGCGGACTCGCGTTGCCGGTCAATGCGGTCGGCGAGGCGCTGCTCAAGCTCGGCGAATCCTGGCTCGTCGCGCAGCGCAGCGAGAATAGGGTCGAAATCCATGCCCCAGGCCTCGAACGCTTGCAAGCTCGTAAACCCTTCCTCGATTGCTTCGGCAAGTTGTTCCAGCGCCGCCTGATCGCGGCCTTCGAGAAGCAGAATCTGGACGTCGCGAATGCCATGCCCGGCGCGGCCGAGACGCGGCATCGCGGCAACCACGTCGCGCGCCTGGGAAATCAGGGCAGCTGCATCGCCCTCGTTGCCACGTTGCTGCTGAATGTAGGCAAGCAACAGGGATGCCCCGATATTTGACCGATTCACGGTTGTCACCGAATCGGACATCAGGACCGGGTAACCGCGTTCGATAATTGCATAAGCGCGCTCGAAATCCTCGAGGCGAATTGCGGTCACGGCCATCAGCGGGAACACGTACTCGACCGGTACGTCGTCCACTTCCTCGAGCGACGCCAGCGCGTCGAGGGCCGCGGCAAAGTCGCGCGCGAGAAACCGGTCATAGCCGTGTGCAATGGCATGCAGGGGGTGCTCGACCGGGAAACGGGCGAGCCATTCGCGCACCGATTCTTCCATGCCGAAGGCGAGGTAGATCCCGATCGTGTAGCGGCCGGTCATCGGGTCGTCGGTCAGCTCGGCGGCCCGCAAATGCCACGCGAGCGCCTCATCCATTCGTCCCATACGTTCGAGGTGCTCGGCGAGATACTGGACCGGCGTCGCCCAGTCCGGAAACAGGTCGACTGCCTTGAGCCAGATTTCGGTCGCCTCCGTGTTCTTTCCCTGTGCGGCGAGCGTGGCGGGCAGGTTGACGTAGGCGATGCGGCCGAGCGGGTCGACGGCAAGCGCCTCGGAGAGCAGATCAATCGAGCCCTCGAAGTCCCCGACCTCCTCCTTGAGAGAAGCGTACCAGGTGTATGCATTGGCAAGACTCGGGTTGAGAGCCAGTGCCTCCTCGAAAGCCTCTGCCGCCGCAATGTTGCCATTGCCAAGGCGCGTGTCGCGCCAACGCTGGTATTCGATCAGCCCGCGAAGCGCATGACCTTCCGCCAGGCTGGCGTCGAGCCGCAGTGCGGTAGCCACGGCCTCTGCCGCCATGCGCCGCGCTTCGTCCTCCTGGATCGCGTCATGATTGATCTGCAACACCATGATGGTTTCTGCGAGGCCGGCCCACGCCTGGGCAAACTCCGGATCGAAGTCGAGGGCCTCGTTGAAGTGCTCGCGTGCAAGCTGCAGGGACTCGAATCTGCGCTCGTAGAGCGCCCGTCGCCCGGCGACATAGGCGGTGTAGGCGTCGAGGTTGGTTGTGGGTTGGCGCGCGAGGCGCGTTTCGCCCTCGTCATCGAGTTGCGCATTCAGCGCGTTGGCAACCAGTGTCGAAACCTCGCTCTGGATCTGGAAGACGTTCCCGACAGTGAGTTCGCGATCAAAGTTATGTGTCCAGACGGGCGCATCCCGCTGCACATCGATGAGCTGCACCATGATGCGGGCCTGGTCGCCTGAGTGCTGCACTGCGCCTTCGATGATGAAGTTCACACCGAGCTCGGCGCCGATTTCCCTGACATTCTTCGGCGAATCGGCGTACTCGGCGACGGACGTGCCCGAGGTGACGCGCAATGAGCTGATGCTGCTCAGACGCATCAGCAAGTCGGCATGGATTCCATCCGCATAAAAGCGGGCGCCCGGGTCGACGCTCAGGTAGGCAAACGGCAATACCGCGATGGACTGTTCGCCCTCGGCAAGTTCCAGGGGGGCGCCGCGCCGAAAATCGACGAAGTTGAACGTCAGCGATACGGCGAGCGCCGCCACGAGCAGCAAGATCAGCACAACGTTGAACTTGCGGCGCGGCGCTTCGTAGGTCTCGCGATCGAGTTCGCGCTCGAACTTGACGCCGTCGGGCGTGATCTCAAATACCCAGGCGAACACCAGCGCGACGACAAAGCCCGCGAACACGATGATGACGTAGACTTTGAAGAACCACTGCGGTGCGCCGAAAAACTCGGGCAACAGCACCGAGCCTGCTTCGATCAGGATCCAGGCGACCAGCGCGTAGCCTGCCGCCACGCGCAGCACGTTTCGTCGTCTCAATTCATGCAGAAAGCTCATACGGAGGCGATTATGGCCCTGATCAGCTACTTGAGCCAGACGACGTAGACGCCATGCATCGTTGCGCAGCGCTTGCCATCGTGAAAGAGATCGACGTGAACGTCGAAGCGGATTCGTCCCGGGTCCTCTTGCTGCAGTCGTTCGAGCACCTGCGAGAACTCCGTGGGTTCGACTCTTGCCGTTACGTTCAGCAGTCCCCGCGCCGGTCGCTCAAAGGTCATGCTGCTGTTGAATACGACAATCTCCGTGTTGTCGATGCCGTGGTCGATGAAGCCGAGCGTCGCGACGGCCCAGCCGCCGAACAGGCAGATACTGGCAATACTGCCGCCGAAGGCTGTGCCCTTGTTATTGATGTTGGGTGCGAGCGGCGCCTCCATATCGAAGGCCAGTTCGTCATAGCCGATAAACCGTAGTTGCATCGCGTCCAGCAACGGAATGTCGCGGCGGCACTCGGCTTCGAATTTCTGCAGGTCGATCATGTGAGCATGATAACCTGTGCGCGCACTAACCCGGTCTGATATCAACAAGAAGGGGGGCGATCGGACTCATGGCGCACAGCAACACATCCTGGTCATCCGGATTCACTTTCATTCTTGCGGCAGTCGGCGCTGCTGTCGGCCTGGGCAATATCTGGAAGTTTCCCTATGTCGTGGGCGTCAACGGCGGCGGCGCCTTCGTGTTGGTCTACCTGGGCTGTGTGTTGTTCATCGCGGTGCCGATCCTGATTGCAGAGTTATGGATCGGCCGCTCCGGCGGCCACAGCCCGCCGATAGCGATGGCGAATGTCGCGCGCGACGCGGGGCTCAGTCCTCGTCGCTGGTCGCTCGTCGGCTACATGGCAATGCTGGTCGGTTACCTGATCGCGACCTATTACAGCGTGATCGCGGGATGGACGCTCTCGTACATATTTAAAGCCGGCAGTGGTTTTGGCGATGCCGGACCCGCAGAGGTTGCGGCGCAGTTCGACGAACTCCTTGCCGACCCCGGCACACTGACGATGTGGCATACGATCTTCATCATCATTGCCTTGTTCATCGTCGGTCGCGGTCTCAAGAACGGCATTGAAAAAGTGGTCTCCGTACTGATGCCCGCGTTGTTCGCGATGTTGCTGTTGATGATTGCTTATGCGGCTGTCGAGGGCGATTTCGCGCAGGGCGTCAGCTTCCTGTTCAGCACCGATTTCAGCCAGATCGATGCGAATGCGGTGTTGATCGCGATCGGCCAGGCCTTCTTCTCGATCAGCGTCGCGATGGGCCTGCTCATGACCTATGGCTCCTACGTACCGAAGAATGTGTCTCTCACGAAGTCCGCGCTGATCATCGCGGGCGCCGATACTGTTGTCGCGCTGCTCGCCGGACTCATGATCTTCCCGCTCGTGTTTGGCAATGGGCTGAATCCGGGGTCGGGTCCCGGCCTGATCTTCCAGACCTTGCCGACAGCGTTTGCCGAGATGCCCGGCGGTCGAGTATTCGGCGTGGTCTTCTTCGTCCTGCTGGCCTTCGCCGCGGTTACGTCGCTGATCGCCATCATCGAGCCCATCGTGCGCTTCGCAGAAGGGCGCTGGAACATGGCGCGTCGCAACGCCGTCCTGATCTTCGGTTCGCTGGCGTGGGCCATCGGTATGCTCACCGTGCTCTCGTTCAACACCTGGTCCGGTGCGGCGCCGCTCGGCTTTATCGACATATTCGCCGGCAAGACCCCGTTCAACCTGATCGAGTACTTCACCGAAAACCTCATGATGCCGCTGGGTGGCATCCTGATGGCCCTGTTCGTCGGCTGGCGCGTGAAGCCTGAAGCGCTCACGGCCGACTTGTCGTTCAGCAACGCGGCGTTGTTCACGACGTGGCTGTGGATGATTCGCGTTGTCGTGCCGCTGGCGATCCTGTGGGTGATGTACTCGAGCCTGTGATCGCGGGGTAAGCGATCGTGACACCGCAGCGTCCTGTTGTCGGCGTGCTGGGTGGCATGGGCCCGGACGCGACGGTCGACTTCATGGCGCGGGTGCTCGCGTTGACGCCTGCCGTCACCGACCAGGACCATATTCCGATGCTGGTGGATCACAACCCGTGTGTTCCCGCGCGTCGCGCGGCGCTCTTCGACGGTGGCGAAGATCCCGGCGCGGCAATCGCCGCGATGGGCCAGCGCCTCGAGGCCGCGGGCGCGGATTATCTCGTCATGGTTTGCAACTTCGCGCATGCGTATGTCGAGCAGTTGCAGCGCACGACCGCCATTCCCCTGCTGTCCATCGTCGAAGAAACGGCCGAGGCATGTACTGCGTACGACAAGGTGGCTGTGCTGGCATCCGACGGCTGCTTGGGGGCGGGGCTCTACCAGGCGGCGCTCGGGCACCGCGGCGTCGAATTCGTCCTGCCCGAGCCCGATGAGATGACGGAACTGATGCGGCTGATTAACCGCGTCAAGGCGGGTGACCGCGGGCCTGCAGTCGCCAGGGACATGCGCTCGCTCGCTACCCGGGTCGCCGAACGTGGCGCCGAGGCAGTCGTCGCGGGTTGCACGGAAATCCCCGTCGTTCTCGATGCCGCCGACGTCGCCATGCCGCTGCTCTCGTCGACCGACCTGCTGGCTGCCGCGGTCGTCGCAATAGGGCGCGGGAAGAGGCGACTCGTGCGATAATTGCGGGCCATCTCCTATTCAACAAGACAACAGGGCGAGAACCATGTCCGACGCATTGCAAACGGCCAGTCCCGACTGGTCACTCAGTGATCCCAGCCTCCTGAAACGACAGGCCTACATCAATGGTGAATGGGTCGACGCCGATGATGGCGCGACGTTCACAGTCTACAACCCGGCTACGCACGAGCCGGTTGCCGAGGTGGCCAGCGTCGGCGCCGCCGAAACGCGCCGCGCCATCGAGGCGGCAGAGGTTGCGCAGAAAGAGTGGGCGGCGAAGACGGCCATGGAGCGCTCGGCGATCCTGAAGCGCTGGAACGACCTGATGCTCGAGAATGCCGAGGATCTCGCCATCCTCATGACGGTCGAGCAGGGCAAGGTCCTGGCCGAGTCGCGTGGCGAGGTCGTGTATGCGGCGTCGTTTATTGAATGGTTCGCCGAGGAAGGCAAGCGCGTCTACGGTGACGTGCTGCCGCTGCCGCAGACCGATCGCCGCGGTATCGTCATCAAGCAACCGGTCGGCGTCTGCGCCGCGATTACACCGTGGAATTTCCCTGCCGCGATGCTGACGCGCAAAGCCGCACCGGCGCTGGCCGTCGGTTGCGCGATGGTGTGCAAGCCGCCGCATGAAACGCCGCTGTCGATGCTGGCCCAGGCCGAACTGGCCGACCGCGCCGGACTCCCGGCCGGCCTGCTCAGCGTATTGCCGACCGAACACTCGAAGTCAGTCGGTGACGAAATGTGCAGCAACCCGATCGTACGCAAGCTGACCTTCACGGGCTCGACGGGCGTTGGCAAGCTGCTGACGAAGCAGTGCGCCGATACGCTCAAGCGCCTTTCCATGGAACTTGGCGGCAACGCGCCGGTGATCGTGTTCGACGATGCCGACCTCGAACTGGCAGCCAAAGGCGCGGCCGCGTCGAAATACCGCAACTCGGGCCAGACCTGCATCTGCGCTAACCGTATCCTCGTGCAGGACACGGTCTACGACGAGTTCGTCGAGGAACTCAAGAAAGTCGTCGGCACCTTCAAGATCGGCAATGGCCTCGATGAGTCCGTCACCCACGGGCCGGTCATCACGCGCAAGGCGCTGGAGGACATCAAGGAACTCGTCGACGACGCGGTTCAGCACGGCGCGACGGTTGCCGCAGGCGGAGAGTTCGGCGCAGACGATTCGCAATTCATCGAGCCGACGATCCTGTGCGATGTCACTCCGGACATGCGGATATTCAGTGAAGAGATTTTTGGACCGATTGCGCCGATCTTCAAATTCAGCACCGAAGAAGAAGCGATCGAAATGGCCAACGACACCGAGTTCGGTCTCGCCTCTTACATTTACACGAAGGACCAGGGCCGCACCTGGCGTGTCGCCGAAGGTATCGAGTACGGCATGGTTGGTGTCAATGAGTCACTCTTCACGTCGCAGTTCATTCCTTTTGGCGGCATGAAAGAGTCGGGCCAGGGACGCGAAGGTTCGCGCTATGGCATCGAAGAATATGTGGAAACGAAGTTCATTTGCATTGGCGATCTCGCCAGGTAGGAGCGGAGACGACGATGAGCGCAAAACCTGAAGATACCCGGACATCGAGCAACGCCGAATGGCAGGCACGCAAACTGGCTGCATTTGCACGTGGCCAGGGCAATATCGCGCCGGTCTACATCGAGCGTGGCAGCAACGCGGAACTGTGGGACGTCGAAGGCAATCGCTACATCGATTTTGGCACGGGCATCGCGGTCTGCAACACGGGCCATAGCAATCCGCGCGTCGTCGCGGCGGTCAAGGAGCAGGTCGAGCGCTTCAGCCACACCTGCGTGATGGTCACGCCCTACGACACGGCTGTGCGCCTTGCCGAACGTCTCAACGAACTCGCACCTGGCGATTCGCCGAAGAAGTCAATCTTCGTGACGACCGGAGCAGAGGCGGTCGAGAACACGATCAAGATTGCGCGCGCCCATACCGGTCGCCGTGGCGTCATCGCGTTCAACGGCGGTTTCCATGGCCGAACACACATGGCGATGGGACTGACCGGCAAGATCACGCCGTACAAGAACCTGTTCGGACCGTTTCCTGCCGAGATTTACCACGCGCCGTTCCCGATCGAGTACCACGGCGTGTCGGTCGAGGATTCGCTCAAGGCGCTCGACAACCTGTTCAAGGTCGATATCGCGCCGAGCGATGTGGCCGCGATTCTCGTCGAGCCCGTGCAGGGCGAGGGTGGTTTCTACCCGGCGCCCGACGCGTTCATGCGGGCGCTGCGCACGATCTGTGATGAGCATGGCATTGTCATGATCTCCGATGAAATCCAGACCGGCTGCGGGCGCACGGGACGTTTCTTCGCGAGCGAGTACGCCGGCATCGAGCCCGACCTGATCACGGTTGCGAAGGGCATCGCCGGCGGCTACCCGCTTGCGGCGGTCACGGGTAAGGCCGAGATCATGGATGCCCCATTGCCGGGCGGACTTGGCGGCACCTACGGCGGCTCGCCGGTCGGTTGCGCAGCGGCGCTCGAGGTTATCGATATCATTCTCGAGGACGGACTCGCGGATCGTGCACTGCAGATTGGCGCCCGCTTCAAAGCGCGGCTTGAAACTCTGCAGTCGAAGTACCCACAGACAATCGGGGACCTGCGCTGCGAGCGCGGTGCGATGATCGCCATGGAACTGGTCGAAGACGGGGATGCGGGCAAGCCCGCGGCCGACCTGACCAAGGCGCTGGTCGGCGCGGCTTACGAGAACGGATTGGTGCTGCTGTCCTGCGGCGTTGGCGGCAACGTTATTCGTTTCCTGCCGGCCCTGACGATCAGCGATGAACTGATCGAAGAAGGCCTCGATATCCTCGAGGCCTGTCTCGACCGCGCGCTGGCCTAACCCGTAAAGGATTCCGCCGGCAGCGCCATCGTCAGCGATGTGTCTGCCGTCATCGCGCCAAGGAATGCCTGCGCGCGCGGCATGACGTGGCCGCAGTAGAACGCTGTCGTAGCAAGCTTCTCTGCCGCGAATGCCGCATCGTCGGCCTGGCGGGCGAGCAACGCGCCCTTGGCGAGGAAGGCGCCACCGAGGACCGTGCCCGCGAGCATCATCAGGTTGAAGCTGGCCGCGCCGGCCACGTTCGGGTCGGAAGCGGCGTTGGCGAGCAACCAGTCGACGCCTTCTTCGAGCTGGTCGAGTCCTTTACCGACCGAGGCTGCAATAGCGGCCATGCCGTCAACGCCTTTGAGCTCGGCGCAGGTGGCGCGCAGCTCGGCCAGCAGCGCTTTCACTTCACGCCCTTCGTCGCCGAGGATCTTGCGGCCAGCGAGATCGCCGGCCTGGATGCCGCTCGTGCCTTCGTAAATCGTCAGGATGCGCGCATCGCGGTAGTGCTGCGCCGCGCCCGTCTCCTCGACGAAGCCCATGCCGCCATGGATCTGGATGCCGAGCGATGTGACCTGTTCGGACATCTCCGTACACCAGCCTTTCACTACCGGGGTCAGGAGCGAGAGGCGACGATCGCCCGCAGCGCGCGCTGCCTCATCACCGCCGTGGTGGCCAAAATCGGCCTGGCCGGCAGCGGCGTACGCGAGTGCGCGCATCGCCTCAATCTGGGAGCGCATCAGCATCAGCATGCGCCGCACGTCGGCGTGGTGCACGATCGGTGCGCGACCTTCAACGCCGGGCACGCGGCCCTGGACGCGTTCGCCCGAGTAGGCGCAGGCCAGCTGGTAGGCGCGTTCGCTGATCGAGACACCCTGCAGACCGACGCCCATGCGGGCGTGGTTCATCATCGTGAACATCGCCGCGAGTCCGCGCCCCTCTTCGCCAACGAGATAGCCGATGGCGCCGTCCTTGTCGCCGAAGTTCATGACGCAGGTCGGGCTGCCATGGATACCGAGCTTGTGTTCGACGGAGGTCGCGCGCACATCGTTGCGCTCACCCGGCTGGCCGTTCTCATCGAGCAGGAACTTGGGGACGAGAAACAGCGAGATGCCACGTACGCCTTCCGGTGCGCCGTCAATGCGCGCAAGGACGAGGTGAATGATGTTCTCGGAGAGTTCGTGATCGCCCCAGGTGATAAAGATCTTGGTGCCGAAGACGCGGTACGCATCGCCGTCGGGAGCCGCGCGCGTCGAAATCGCTGCAAGGTCCGAACCGGCCTGTGGCTCGGTCAGGTTCATCGTTGCTGACCAGACGCCGGTCACGATGCCGGGCAGGTAGGTGCTCTTCAGTTCGTCGCTCGCATGCGCTTCGATTGCCGCAACGGCATCCTGGGTGAGCATCGAGTTCAGGCCATAGGCCATGTTGGCGCTCTGGGTCATCTCCGCGACGGCGAACGCGACCGCGGAGGGCAGTCCCATACCGTCGTATTCGGGGTTGCCGGCGACGGCCGGCCAGCCGTTCTCGACGAACTGCTGGTGGACGTCGGCGAATTCGGCCGGCGTGCGGACGGTGTCGCCCTCGACCGAGCAACCCTGCTGGTCGCCCGGGACATTACTCGGCGCGATGACGTCGCGCGCGAACTTGCCGGCCTCTTCAAGGACCTGCTCGAGGTCGTCCAGCTCAATGCCCTCGTAGGCGTCGAGCTTGAGAATGTCAGGCATGCCGGCGAGGTGGCGCAGGCAAAAGTTGATATCAGCGAGGGGCGGGTTGTAGTTGCTCACCGTAAGTCCTTGTTTTTAAAGCTTTCAATTATGGAGCCATATTCTAAACGCTACTCCAGTCCGCGAATATTATGAATCTGTGGTAGGCGGGCGCCTTGTTTTGTTGGGGTCGCGTTCGAAAGGGGCAGGAGACGGCCTTTATCGGTACTCCACCTGTGGGAGCCCGCCTTGCGGGCGACAAGTGATTTGCCGGAGGCGGCTTGCCGGCGATCCGCCACGTGGCGGATGCTAATTGCGAAGCTTAAAGTAGATTCGAGGTAATCCACCGCGCGGTGGATGAGACCGATTCCAAATGACGTTTCAGCGGAAACGTCGAGCGACCGCTCTTATCGAAACCAGCCTCTGAGCTCCGCGGTACATGGCAGGTCGCTGCCGGCCACAAGCGGACGAATGAACCATGAGCATTTGCTTGCACCTAATTCGCTTCAAGTATCCAATCGATCAACTCGATTGCGATCTGATCATTCGATTTCTGGAATAAATGGTTGTCCTGAAATGCGGCGACGTGGACGTCGTTCGCGCCGTAGCGTTTTAGCGCCCGATACAGCGGGATAAGATGATCTTCCATAGCTGTGGTGCGGTCGTCGAAGCCTCCGATGAGAAATAAGTTCCTGCTCGCGAGCTTTGAGGCATGTCCCCTGACGTCGTATCGCTCGACATTGTCAGGCAGTTCCCGATCTGCACCGTCGCCTGGCCGCACCCAACCAGCATCCGCGTAGCTAATGAAGACATCCTCAATCGCTTGGGCGAAAGCAGTGTCAGACGCGAGCTTCCTTGCCCATTCGCCAAAGTCGTTGCCACCAATAGAAAACACGTGAGTGACGTGCGCGTGCTTCGCGGAATAGAGCAAGGCCACCCCGCCGCCGTGACTGTAGCCGCCCAAGAAGACTCGATCTTTGTCAATATTGAAGCGAGCTGCTATCTCGGACATGTTGACGTAGTCAAGGGCTGCGCGAACGTCTCCTTCATCGTTGGACATGTTCCACTCTCCGCCGCTGCCATGCGTCCCACTGTAATTCGGTACCAATACGTGGACTCCGGCGGCGGAGAGCCTTCGCCCAAGACCCAGAACATCACTCTCATTGCCCGGGATTCCATGCAGTATGATTGCGATTGGGGCCTCGTTTTCGCTATCCGCCTCGAATAGCATACCGCGAAGATCGTGTGTGTCGCGTGGAATGATTACGCTAATTGGTTCAGGTTCCTGAGCGGTCGCACATTGCAAGACGCTCAGTAGCGCTAGAGAGAAAACCAACCATGTTGGCTGTATCAGGATACGCATCGCTACCATTGCCTTCTCCCATCCCTGTTGAGACATCCGACTCGGGCGGTTCACGACAACTTCGCGCTATTTCGCGAATGTCTCTTTCGGGTTAGAGGCTGACAGTTTACAACAGTTCGACTGATGGGCGGCTAACCAGGGCAATCCGGTCACTCAGCCGCGTTTCAGCTGAAACATCATGATCGATCGTCTGCTCCTGCTGCGAGCTGCCGTTCAAAATTTACATTGAAAAACTTCAGCTCGCGGCCATTAGCGGACGTCAGTAATCGAAACCAATGATCTTCTGGCTTTCTGCCCAGCAAGCCGCATAGGCTTCGTTGGCCATTTCTCTGTAAACGACCTCCTCAATTTCACCGGCCAGGAGTTCTTTGTACTCAGCCTCCAAGATCTCATCCGGATACCACGTATAGGACAGCCACCAGTCTTTCTCCAACGTAACAACGCATAGTCCGCACTCAAGGCTCGCATACTCGGGCAGACAGCTGATCTCGGAGTAATCATCGCCAGGACTATGGATGAACCGGACATCCACACGGGAACCATTGTGAATTCTCGGCCCGTAGGGTTCGAAGTTGAATCCGTTCTCACCTCTCTTGATCGAACTGACCCGAGCTTTTCTGAAGAGGTCATTCCATTCGGGATCATCGTCAATGAAGTCTCTAAGAACGCCGTCGCCTTCAATTGACCGTCCAAGCGCATGTCCGCCTGCGGCGGTCGAAACGTCTATGTAGTTTGTATCCTCAAACTTGGCCTCAAGTTCAGCCAACCCTTGTCGACCTTCGCGAAAGTTCCCGACTATCTGTTCTTTCTGCGGGGGCCACGAGTCGCAGCCTGCAAGAGCGCAGACTGTGAGAATCAGGAGAGCTTCGGCTGTATCTCGGATTCCTTCGGCTCCTCAATATTCAGAGACGAGTGACCGCAAAGGGTCGGTAGCCGTCAGTCTAACTCAGAAAACCTGGCGGGCGACTTTCAGCCAAAAGCAGCCGGCCCAAGATTCAGTTTTCTAGACCTTAATCCTCGAATACAACAGTTGCGCGGTCGTTCGAGATCGTTGGGTCGTAAGTGTTTGGAAGCTCGGGGATCTTCTTCGCGCCATCCCTAAGCTGGCGGTCGAGAGTTACAATATGGAGATTCGACCTTGGTATGTCGAAGAAGTCCATTAAGTACTTCGCTGTTGCGACCACAAGCAGGTCGGGCAACTGAACGTTTTTTCCTGCCTTGAAGAACAATTCGTAGAATCGATCTACAGCGACAATAATGTCGCGATTTGACTCGACGTCGTGGTACAAGATTTTTCGATGTGCGCGACGTAGATCTTTGCGAGGAATAGTAATGGTCTCCCGCAATTTGCGCCGGTAATAGTTGAAATCCTGACTGCTCCGAAACCACCCCTCCCTGTAGTACTTTTTCGCAAGCGTCTTGAACGTCTCGGCAATGCAAATGTCTGGTATGTAGACTCGAGCGACGCCGGTCTCGAGCTGATCTTCAATCTCGTCCCACCACTCGTTACATAGCTCTATACGCTCCCTGTCTCGCCCAATTGGCGCGCGAGACTCGGGAATAAAGCGGTTCGCCAAGAAGTTAGCATCGACGACATACCAGTTCTTGTGTGGACTAGGTGCTCGATTGATCTTGCGAACCATAGGCATGCAACTATTCTACGGCAGAATGAGCGCACGTAAATTGCTAGCGAAATTATTCGAGACTAAGGATCCAGAGGTCGCAGATCTCGCGAAGGTCCACCAAACAGTAGACGCTGACTTAGATTCTAATGACGGCCACTGTCGGCCGGAAGCGGCCGCTCAAATCACTGCTTGCCTTGGGATGTAATGCCTCACGCGAACGCATCCGATGTCACCACTGCGAGGAAAGACGCAGAGGCAATTAAAGCGTGAACAAACACAATCACGGCAAAGTCCCGTCTGCGCTGCTCGCTAAGTGCCATTAGATACCCGTATAGCGGGAATTGTGCTAACGCTAGCGCCACAAGCACCGGATGAATGACGCCAATTGGAATAGATAGGAGCATCGTATAGGGGAACAGAATTGCCGCCGGAAGATAAGTGCCGTGTCCCGCCCCTGCAGCTGCTACAGCAGTCAACGCAGCCAAGCATCCGACGAGTAGTCCGGCGAGAATCCAACCCCCTCGTTGCCAGTTTCTAATCACCTAGTTACGAATTCCCTTTTCCGTTGGCAGACGAAGCGATTGTCGCGAATGACCGCAAAAGGCCAACAGTCGCCAGTCTAACTCGGAACTTCTGGTGGGCGGTTCTCGGCCAGAACCAGCCGGTCAGAGCGTTCCTTCAGACACAATAATTGAACGCTGATTCTCTGGATCGAACGCCACGACCCTCCACCCTTCGTAGTGGGTCTTGTGCGTATATGTGATCCAGTTTCTAAGTCGCAATTCCTCGTACTCTTCCTTGTCGATCTGAACGATCTGGTAGTTTGCTTCGTAGTATTCGGCTTCAGGCAACCATTTGGGAAGATCACTTGTTAGGCCAAACGACTCAGGATCGACAAACCGATCAGCTAGCCGTTCCGCATCTCCATCAAGGCTAGAATCTTCCCAGTGAACCGCTACATGCGGTTTGAATCTCGCCTCATACTCGTACAGCCGGGTACCGTCCGCAGACGAAATGGAAGCCGAAAGCGAAGCCTCATAACAGGGTTTTCCGTGAATCGTGATTTCGAGTTGGTCTGTTGATTCTACTTCAGCGAAAGAAACCTGTGACTGCCGCGAAATGTCACAGTCGGGATAGTCGTCGCCAGCCGATGACTCACACGGGAACAAGAATGCGATGGCGACAATAAGCGAGATTCTTAGCAAAAACGTTGGTTCCGTGACGGGCCGGTTTGGGTCAAAGAACGACAGTTTACATCAGTTCGATCGACGGGCAGCTAACCAGGGTATTCCGGTCGGTCAGATGCGTTTCCGCGGTAACGTGTGTTCCGAACGTCGGCTCATGCAGAGAGCTGTCACTCGACCCGCACGTGGAAAAACTTCAGCACCCGGCCATTAGCGGTCATTGAGATCTTTGTCTTTCCGGGAGATCTTCTCGCCATAGAAACGTGGCCAGGCTCGACCAGTTATCGCGTAGATCAGAAAGACAAATCCGATAACGAAGAATGATAGGACATGAAGCCACTCGGGCCAGAAGCTACCCCCCGAGTATTTGGACGCCGGAATCGCAAGCACGACTATCCCTGTACCTATGATCCCGGCAAGTATTCTAAAGATGACCGACCGCACTTTGTTTATCTCCTTCACGACAAAGTTGTCGCCCTGACTATATGGTCCTAAAAGGCGGTTCTAGGCCACATCCAGCGAGTCAATCTTGATTTTTGCTCTGGGATGTCGATGGGTTCTCGGCTCGTGCGGTGATTAATACTCCAGCCATGAGTCCCAGAAAGATCGCCCCCAGAAGGTGGCCACCGAATGGTTCCTCACTCAAAAAGTCTTTGATTGCCAATACTGCGAGCCACGCCGCGACAACAGCGATGACGGCGCCCGAAAACCGAGCGGCCCCAGCATAAAACTCGTGTACTTGCTGTTTCGTTTCCTCTCGCATCGGAGTTTCGCGACCGGCTGCTGTGGGTCATTAACGGAAATCAATGATAACCCGAAAGCAGCCATTCGAGCGGCCGGTACCGGGGTATACCGGAACTAGCCATTCGCCACTTCTGGCCCATTCGAACCCTTTGGGCAGGTCTTTCAGGATCAAGACTTGCCGCGCCCCATCGCGCTACAATTCGGCCTCGACACTGAGTCGCAAACCCCACCTGAGAATTCGAGTCCTGACTCATGAGTAATGGCGCGAAAGCACTTATCGATACGCTGCTCAAAGCAGACGTAGACACCTGTTTCACCAACCCCGGCACGTCGGAGATGCATTTTGTCGCTGCGCTGGACAGCACCGACATGCGGGCAATTCTGTGTTTGTTCGAGGGTGTGGCGACCGGTGCGGCCGACGGTTTTGCGCGCATGGCCGATCGCCCGGCGGCAACGCTTTTGCATCTTGGCTGCGGTCTCGGCAATGGATTGGCTAACCTGCACAACGCGCGCAAGGCACGCGTGCCGATGATCAACATCATCGGCGATCACGCCACGTACCACACCCAGTACGATGTCCAGCTGCAATCGGACATCGAGACCGTGGCACGCAACTGCTCGACCTGGGTCCGCACCTCAGCGTCGACGGAACAGCTCGCAGCCGATGCTGCTGAAGCGATCGATGTAGCGGTAGGTCCGCCGGCCCAGATCTCGACGCTGATTCTCCCGGCAGATGTTTCGTGGAGCGATGGTGCGAACGCGGTCGACGTGACGGCTCCGGCAATACCGGAACCTGCCGATGACAGTGTCGTCGGACAGATTGCGGAGGTGCTTGGCAGCGGGAAGAAGACGGCATTGCTGCTGGGTGGCCGGGTTCTGCGCGAGGAGGGGTTGCTCGCCGCGTCGAAAATTGCCGAGAAGACGGGCTGCAAATTGTTCTGCGAAGTCTTCCCGACCCGCTTGCAGCGCGGCGCCGGGTTACCGTATGTAGAGCGCATCGCCTACCTGGCGGAGATGGCATCGGTGCAGCTCGATGAATTCGAGAATCTCGTCCTTGTGGATGCGCGGGCGCCGGCATCGTTCTTTGCCTATCCTGGCAAGAAGAGTTACCTGGTGCCGGATCATTGCGCGGTCCACAACCTGGTCGAACCGGAACAGGATGCAGTGGGCAGTCTTGCCAAGTTGGTCAGCGCCGTCGATGCAACTGGCACCCCGCCAAAGCTCATGGAACCGGAACGACCGGACCTGCCCAGCGGCAAATTGACTGCGCCAAAAGTGTGCCAGGCGATCGGTGCGCTGCTCCCGGAGAACGCGATCATTTCGGACGAAGGGCAAACGTCCGGCGTCCAGCTGCCTGCCTTCACGGCGAACGCCCCGAAGCACGATCTGCTGGCGCTTACTGGCGGTGCGATTGGGCAGGGGCTCCCGGCAGCGATCGGCGCGGCCGTGGCCTGCCCGGACCGTCCGGTGCTGGCCCTGGAAGGCGACGGCACAGCGATGTATACGATCCAGGCGCTCTGGACCATGGTGAACGAAGACCTGGACGTGACTGTCGTTGTGTTCAATAACCGGTCCTACGCGATCCTCAACGTCGAGCTCGAGCGGGTCGGGGCCGAAGGCGCCGGCGACAAAGCGAAATCCCAGCTGGATCTGTCTCAGCCGCCCATCGACTTTGCCGAGCTCGCGCGATCCATGGGAATGTCAGCGACCAGCGTGTCGACGGCGGAAGGTTTCAACAAGGCGCTGCAGCATGCCTTTGAGACGCCGGGACCGCACCTGATCGATGCCATCGTACCGAGCGAGTTCAAGGGCCTGAAACTGAAGGCATTGCCGCATGTTCTGGGTGCCCTGGACAGCGTTCCGTCCGGGTTGGCGAAGCTGATCAAGAAGAAGATCGCGCCGTAAGATGTCGCCGGCAAGCCGCCTCCTGCAGTCGCCCGCAAGCGGCCTCCTACAGTAGGTTGATAAGACACCCTCAGAGATTCATCAGGATTTGATCAGGACGCTTGCCTGCGCCGGGCGCAGGATGTCACTCGTGCAATACTGCGTAAGCAGCTAACGAGGACGAACCATGAAGTCAAAACTGCGATCCATCAGCGGCGCGTTGCTGATGCTGGTCATCATTCCGATCTTTGCGGGATTACTTGCGTGCATGCCGGTACCCGTCGGTGATCCCGAACGCAGCCGCATCGACCCCGACCTGAACGGCTTCTGGGCGCTCGAGATTTCCGACGAACCGGGAGCGGCGCTGTACTTCCTGCGCCCTTACGACAAGCGTACCTGGCTGATCATCGGAACCGCTATGGAGGCAAGCGAGCGGGCCGAATTCGAGGATCCTGATCCGGTTAATGCGGAAGAATTCATAACTGCGCTTCGCGAGCACGAGATCGGCTGGAACGCCGTGACCGCGTCTGGCGTAACTCTGTACAAGGCCTGGCAAACCAAGCTCGGCAAGAACTGGTTCATGACCTGGGAGCCGATTGGCGACATTCATGACGAAGAATCATATGCGCCCGAAGGCTGGTTCATCTGGAAAATGGAGCGCGAGTCAGAGAATTATCTCAGGCTCGTACTCGTGAATTTTGAGCATGACATGTTCGAGCCGGTGTTTGCGCCACTTGATGAAGAGGAGAACCCGGACCTCACGAAGATTCGCAAAAAGCTCGAAAGGACTCTCAGGCGAAACGCCGACGATCCTGAACTGTTTAACGAGGAAGCGTACTGGGCTCTCACGCGCATCCCCGAGGATCTGACCGATAAAGCGACGCGCCTGATCGAACTGGCGGTGGACGACTGATATGTATTCACACTTCTCAACAACAGACTGGGTTACGCCATTCGGCCTGATCTTCATTGCCGCGATCGCTGCGGCCTGGGTTTACGCACGGCGCAACGCGTCCACAACCTACGTCGATCCATCGCATGTCGACCTGCTCGTGCCGATCACGATCATTATCGGTATCGCGGGCGGCACCATCGTTGCGATGTTTATGCCCATGGATCACAAGATCGCGGGCGATGCGATGAATCATGGTATCCGCATCCGCCTGTTCGGCATGCTGGCAACGGGCGCGATCGGCGTGTTCATTTATGCCCGCATCACCAAGCTGTCATTCCGGCGCCTGCTCGATGTTTTCGCGCTGCCGACGTTGGTCGGACTGGCTGTACACCGCATCGGCTGTTACATGGCGGGCTGTTGCTGGGGCGATATCGTGGGTGGCGAACATGCCGGCCATTTCGCCAGCCAGGTGCAGACGACCTCGTTCTTCGCCAACGCGGTGCAGGGCGTGCAGTATCCGCCGGGCAGTCTGCCGTTCGACCAGCATGTGGCGATGGGGCTGATTAGCGAAAGCGCCATAGCGTCATTGCCCGTCTACCCGGTGCAGTTATACGAGGCGGGGCTGCTCGCAATCCTGATCCTGGTGTTGTCGCGACTGGACTGGCGCGCGGCGCCGCGCGGGACGCTGGCGGTACTGACCGTATTCTCGTACGCGGTGATGCGTTTCTTCGTCGAGTACCTGCGCGCGGACGGCCACATCGTGCTCGGCAATCTCACGGTAACGCAACTCCAGTGCATCATCCTGTTTTTCACGATTGCACTGCTACCGCGCTTCCGCCGGAGCGTCGTATCATAGGGTGCATGCACCCCGTAATAACAATAAAAGGGCTCGGCAAGACCTACGCGGACGGCTTCCAGGCGCTCATCGACGTCGACCTCGAAATAAACCGGGGTGAGATCTTCGGTTTGCTCGGACCGAACGGCGCGGGCAAGACGACGCTGATCAACATCGTGTGCGGCATCGTCAACCCGAGTGGCGGCGAAGTGCTCGTCGATGGTCATAACATCGTCACCGAGTTCCGCGAGACGCGTTCGAAGATCGGCCTCGTGCCGCAGGAACTGCCGACCGAGACCTTCGAGTCGGTGATCAATACGTTGCGCTTCAGCCGCGGGCTGTTCGGCTGCAAGCCGGATGAGGCGCATCTAGAGAAGGTCCTGAAGTCGCTGTCGCTATGGGACAAGCGCGACACGATGATCATGCACCTGTCGGGCGGCATGAAGCGCCGCGTCCTGATTGCCAAGGCACTGTCACATGAACCGGACGTGTTGTTCCTGGATGAGCCGACGGCCGGGGTTGATGTCGAACTGCGCCAGGACATGTGGAACGTTGTCGAGTTGTTGCGCCAGGCTGGCGTGACCGTAATCCTGACGACGCACTACATCGAGGAAGCCGAGCAGCTCGCGGACCGGATTGGTGTGATCAATCACGGCAAAGTCATCATCGTCGAGGAAAAGAACAAGCTGATGCAGGACCTCGGCAAGAAGCAACTGATGCTGCACCTGTATGAAGAACTTGCGGCGATTCCGCCCGAGCTCGAACGCTATGCGCTCGAGCTCAGCGAAGATCATCGCGAGCTGACCTATACCTACGACACGAAGGGCGGACACACGGGCATTACCGACCTGATCCACGAACTGCGCGATGCGGGGATTCGCTTTAACGATTTGCAAACGACGCAGAGCTCGCTCGAGGAAATCTTCGTCGACCTGGTGAACAAGGAACGATGAACTTTCAGGCAATCAAGGCGATTTACCGTTTCGAAATGGCGCGCATGTTCCGCACCGTGGTGCAAAGCATCGTGGCGCCGGTGTTATCGACGTCACTGTATTTCGTGATCTTCGGTTCGGCGATCGGTTCGCGTATCACCGAGATCGATGGCGTCAGCTATGGCGCGTTCATCGTGCCCGGCCTGATCATGCTGTCGGTGATGACCGAGAGCATCTCGAACTCGTCGTTCGCGATTTACTTTCCGAAGTTCACAGGAACGATCTTTGAGATTCTGTCCGCGCCCGTCTCGTACGGCGAGGTCGTGATCGGTTACGTCGGTGCGGCAGCGACCAAGTCGATCATCATTGGCTCGATCATTCTCGGCACGGCGAGCTTCTTCGTGGATCTCGAGATCGCGCACCCATTCGTCATGCTGACCTTCCTGGTGCTGACCTGCGTGTCGTTTTGCCTGTTCGGCTTCATTCTCGGCGTCTGGGCGGACGGTTGGGAGAAGCTGACGATCGTACCGATCCTCGTGATCATGCCGCTGACCTTCCTGGGTGGCACGTTCTACTCGATCAGCATGCTGCCGCCGGCGTGGCAGACGATCAGCCTGTTCAACCCGGTCGTCTACCTGATCAGCGGTTTCCGCTGGAGCTTCTATGAGAACGCGGACGTCAGCGTGGCGTTGAGCCTCGGCATGACGGTCGGCTTCCTCGTCATCTGCCTGCTCGTCGTGCGCTGGATTTTCAAGTCGGGCTATCGGCTGAGAAACTAGGCCGACCTATTGGCGCCGATCGGGACGAAAGATCTCTTCGAAGTCTTCCTCGAACTTACAGGCGCAATCCTCTTCCCGACCCATTTTATAGGTGCAGATGCGGGCCTGGCCGGGCGGGCACTTCAGTTTCTCGCCTGCGCGCATATCCTGCGATGCGCAGCCGCCAAACAACATCGCGACTGCGGCTACTAGTGCAAGGTGTACTCGTCGATGACTTTTTCGATGGCTTCGGAACATACCGGGCAAAAATCCCGTGTGCGCGTGAACATGATGCAGTTCTGTGACGAGCGATACAGACCCTCGGCCATGTAGCCGCCGCCCTCGAACGCGCCCACTACTCCCTTCCGACCTGAGTTCTCGAAAAGGGTTTCGACGAAATCCTGGTTGTCGTCGAATAGTTTGTTCATCTCAGCCTCGGGCACATTGTCGGCGCGCATCTGGCGGCGCCGTTCCTGGTAGGCAATCGAATGTTCCTCGAACTCTTCCTTCGGCCATGCCGTCGGTAACGGCGTGTCTGGCGTCGCGAGGTGTTTCCACTTGAGGTTGTCGGGATCGAGCAGTGCCGTGATGTTGGGCTCGTAAGGCTCGGAGATCACCTCGGGCAGTTCGTACTTTACCGAGCTCGTGTAGTACTCGTCGGCAAGGCCGGCGAAGTGGTGGCCGAACTCATGCACGAACAGGTAGCCGGCATAGCCGCTGTTGGCCGCCGCGGTGCTGAACAGGCCGTAGATGCCACCGCCACCATAGGTCTCGGAGTTGGTGAGGATCTCAATGAAGTCGTACGGCGTCGACGAGGCGATGCGGCGCATAGCCTTGTTATCCGTTGTCAGCACGTAACGTTCGGAACGGAACGCGTCATAGCTCGTGCCGACCGGAGAATCGTGGAAGATGCCCGTCGACGGACGCGATACGCCGGACTCCTTTGCGGGCGGCGCGAGCGCCCAGACGTTGAAGTCATCCTTGCGTTCGCTGAACGGGTAGGTCGCGAACAGGACTTCGGTGAGCTCACGCGCCTTGGCAATAAACTCGTTGAATTCCTCCGCAGTGTACCCGTCCCCGAGGAGCAACAGGTCAACCTTGGTGGCCGGATCGCCGCTCTCATGGATGGCGACAACGTGGTCGGCGTACATGGCCGACTCGCGATGCACGAGAACGTCGGCCGGATCGAGCGTGATGCGCCACACTTCGACGAACTCGTTGGCGGGTCCGCGTTTCTTCATGACCAGCTGGAATACGTTCTCCTGGGCAGGAAAGCGCACCGATTCATGGAATGCGCGGTTGATCTCGCGCGCCTCGCCGATGGTTTCCCATTCGCCGTAGATGCTGGAGAAGCTGCGCGACCAGGCGATGTCGCCCGACTCGGGATCGACGATTTCGAACAGGTACTTGCCGCGGTTCGTCTTGTCGTACGGCTGAGCCATGTTGCCGGTCCACGGCAGGGGCTCGATGACGACCTGGTCGAGCGAGAACATCTCGGATTCAGAGTTGCCGCTGTGGACGTAGTCGACGCGCATGGTGCCTGGCGCGCCAGCAACCGCAGTGGCGCCGAGCAGGAGCAGAAGGATGGCCGGAATTCCCCGCATGACCGTGTTCCTCTTCTTGTTCTGTAGTGCCCACATGGTAGCGCGTTTCTTCTCAAGCGGCGCGTTCGGGGTTAGAGTCGGGAGTTTCCCAGAACAACAAACATTGCCCCGGGGTACGTATGAAGAACACTCTCGTATTGCTTGCAGGCCTGATTCTCGTCGCGTGTCAGCAGGCGCCCGAACCTGCTGAGCCTGAAGAGGCAGCGGCCGCTCCGGCAGAAGAAGCGGCACCGGCTGAGGTCGATGTACTGGCGGCGGTGCTCGACGCGCAGCCTGATGAAATGAAGGCGCGCTACCAGTACCGGAACCCCAAAGAGACGCTCGAGTTTATCGGCATCGAGCCGGGCATGACGGTGCTCGAAGGCCTGCCGGGCGGCGGCTGGTATACGAAAATTCTGCTGCCGTATCTCGGTGAGGATGGGCACGTTATTGGTGCGGACTACTCGCTCGAGTTGTACCCGAATTTCGCATTCGTGAACGATGAGTTCATGGCCAGGCAGCGGACCTGGACGACCGACTGGCCGGCCGGCGCGGCGGAGTGGGCGGGTGACTCAGGTGCGGGCGTGAGCGCGTTCCATTTCGGCTCAATGCCGGAAGCGATGCATGGCACGGCTGATGCGGCGTTCTTCCCTCGCGTAATGCATAACCTTGCGCGTTTCGAGGGCGACGGCGGATTTCTGACAGCCGCGCTCGCGGACGTGTTTGCGGCGCTCAAGCCGGGTGGGGTGTTTGGCATCGTGCAGCATCACGCGCGCGACGACATGTCGGACGAGTTCGCGGACGGCAGTCATGGCTACCTGAAGAAGGACTTCGTCATCGCCGCTGTTGAATCGGCGGGCTTCGAGTTCGTTGCGGAAAGCGACATCAACGCGAACCCGAACGATCAGCCGGGCGAGGACGATATCGTGTGGCGCCTGCCGCCGACCCTGGCGACCAGCCGCGATAACCCGGAGCTCCGGGCCGAGCTTGAGGCGGTCGGCGAATCCAACCGCATGACGCTCCTGTTCCGAAAGCCTGAATAGTCCTCAGCGCGTGAGATCGAGGCCGACGATCACGGGGTCGTGATCCGAGGCCCGGTACGGGCTCGTGCCGTCAAACAGCGCCGCGTCGCGGCCGTACTCGAGGTTGTAGTCGAGTACCGGTGGTTCGTCGACATTGATGTGCCACTCGATGGTGCCGGACACCTGTGTTGCCAGTGACGAAGTTGCGAAGGCGTAATCATAAGCGCCCGACTGCTCGTCAAAATTGAAAGAGTAGGGTTCGGGTTTGTCGGCCAGCAGGTTTTTGAGCCCGCCGTTGCGCAGCGCCTTGATTGGATTCTCCATCGCGTAGGCGTTCATGTCGCCAATTACGAGGTAGTCGCTGTCGCCGCTTCCGGTCGGGTCCGTTGCAACCCACTCGGCAAGCGCCGTGGCCGCGGTCGTGCGAGCCACGTTGCAGTTGCCCTGGCCATCACCAAGGTTCGGATCGCCGTCAGCGTCGCAGGACGAGCCTTTGGATTTCAGGTGATTCACGACGACGCTGAAGCGGGCACCGCTGTCGACGGCCTCGAACGCCTGTGCGAGCGCGGGACGATTACGGTTGTCATTGAAGCGTGAGTCGACGTCGCGGTCCAGCAGCACATGGTCGCCCACGGGCGCAACGTTGGCAGGGCGATAGATGATGCCCGGCTTGATGACGTCCGTGTGGATGATGCCGGTGTCGATCCAGGCATAGCTGCCAGCTCCCGCGCGCGCGTTCAGCGCGTCTACCAGTTCGCTGAGCGAGTCGCTCGCGTTGTTCTCGAGCTCGGTAAGTCCGAGAACGTCAGCGCCGGACATAATCAGCGCCGTTACAGTCTTCTCAAGTTGACGGTCGAACTCTGTAGCGCTGTCTGCGCCGCGGCAACGGTCATCATGCTCCGGGCCGCAGTTGTCGGCGCCGGTATCAATCGTCGTGAAGAAATTGAGGACGTTGAATGCGCCGACTCGAATCGAACCGCCAATGTTCGGTGCGCCCGGGCGTGGATTGGTGTCATCGAAAACCGGGTCGCCGGTTGGAACAATGCGCCAGCGTTGTTCGCCATTGGCGCCCGCGCCGCGCGAGTAGCGCAGGTTGCCGGTAAGGCCGTCGATGGTGTCGCCCAGCCGGATTGAATAGTCCGGAGCAGCGCCCGCGTTGAGCAAGCGCAATGGATCGGGGTTCTGGTCGCGGCGGCCGTCGTCGAGGACGATCGTGCGTCGTGCATTGGCGTCGCGGTGTGCGTTGTAGCCGGCGGCGCTGGGTGCGTTGTCATTGGTGAACTGAAACAGGCGGCCGCCTGCCGAGAGTGACACCTCACCAAAGCGCTCGAGGTGGCGCAGATTGGTGACAGTGAGCGTATCCGCAACCATGACGAGCATGCCCTCGTAGCGCTCGAGGTCTGGAAGTAGTCCGCCATCCTCGTTGGCGACGGTAGCCGAGACAGGCAGGTCGAGCGATACGGGAGACACGGTGCCGCTGCCCTCAATCGAGACCGATGAGGCTTCGATCTGGGTCTCGCCGAAGTGCTCATTCACCTCGCCGGTGACCCGCACACGGTCGCCGACGCTGACATCAATAGCAGGATTGTTGCCGTCGAAGACAAACACACCGTCGGAGGTTCCCGGGTCCCCATCAGGGTCCCCGGTAATGTAGAAGCCGCCGAGATTGCGACTGTCGTCGACGTCCTTTTCCTGGAAGTCGCCGGTGACGACGCCGCTGACGGTCACGGTGCGACCATCGAGCCGGCTGGTGGCACCGCTGCCTTGAACGTCGCCAATGAGGGTAGTGCCGGCAACGCCATCGCCGCCACAGGCGGCGATGACTGATGCGAGCAACAGGCTTATCCGGATATGCATGCGCGCATTCTAGCGCAGCCGGATTACCTCAAATCGAATACCAGGAACTCGGCCTCCGTGACAGCCGAGAACTCCACCGTTTCCTCGGACTCCAGCTGCGCGCCGTCGCCGGCAGCCAGTTGATTGCCATTGACCTCGAGGTCGCCCGAGATGACCTGCACATAGATGCGGCGGTCTTCGATGTTGTCGAGCTGCACGGCGTGGCCAGCTTCGAGAACGCTTGCGTACAGATTGACGTCCTGGTGAATCGTGACCGATCCCTCGCGACCGTCACGCGACCCGACCAGCTTCAACTGGTTGAGCTTGTCGTCGCGCGTGAACGGCGTCTGCTCGTAGCCGGGCTCGAGGCCGTTCTGCTCGGGAAAGATCCAGATCTGCAGCAGGTGCAGTTCTTCGTCCTGCGAGTGATTGAACTCGCTGTGCAGGACGCCGGTGCCTGCCGTCATGCGCTGCACTTCGCCAGCGGTAATGACTGTGCCGTTACCCATGCTGTCGCGATGCTCGATGGCGCCGCTGATGATGTAGGTCACGATTTCCATATCGCGATGCGGGTGCGTGCCAAAGCCCTGGCCAGGTGCGATGCGATCCTCGTTGATCACCCGCAGGTCGCCAAAGTGGACGCGCGACGGGTCGTGATACTCCGCGAACGAGAAACTGTGCTTTGCCTTGAGCCAGCCGTGGTCCGCGCTACCGCGGGATTCGGATTGAATAATGTCGATCATGTCCATGTCCTCCTGTCAGGCCGCTTTCGGGGCCAGGTGAACGATTTCGGCGATGCGTGCGCGTGCGTCGTCGAGTGCCTGGTCGTTGCCGCGGTCGGCTCCCTGTGCGCCGACGAACTCGACGTCGGTGATGCCCACGAAGGCGAGCGCCTGGCGCAGATAGGGCGTTGCAAAGTCGACCGGGCTGCCGACTGGCACGCCACCAGACGGTACCAGCACATAGGCTTTCTTGCCCTCGAGCAGGCCTTCCGGACCGTTGTCGGTGTAGCGGAACGTCAGGCGGGCGCGCGCGATCATATCGATCCACGCTTTCAGAGTCGCCGGAATCGAGAAGTTGTAGATTGGCGCGCCAATGACGAGTACGTCGGCGGCTTTGAGTTCTGCGACGAGTTCATCGGACAGCGCAAGCGTTGCCTGGTGCTGCGGCGTGCGCTCCTCGTCGGGCGTGAAATTCGCCGTTACCCAGGCCTCATCAATGAACGGCAGTCCGGCCGCAACGTCGCGACGCTGGATTTCGACGTCGCCATAGCGGTCTTCGAGGGCTGCGATCAGGTCTGCCGACAGGGCGCGGCTGACCGAGCCGTCCGAGCGGGCGCCAGCCTGGATGTCGAGAATATTGAGTGTGTTGTTGGTTGCCATGTCACGTCTCCGTGTGCGTGAAATCGATGGAGAGATGATGCTTGTTGAGGAATTCAAGATAAATAGGCCTGCAGAGATATAATTGTTCTATAATTCGCAACAATATGGATAAGTTCGAGGATTTACAGGCGTTTGTGGCTGTTGTCGAGGCCGGGACCTTCACGGCTGCGGCTGAGCGGCTTGATACGGCCAAGTCTGCCGTCTCCCGGCGCGTCTCGGCGCTCGAGGAGCGCCTTGGGGTGCAGTTGCTGCGGCGCACGACGCGCACCCTGAATCTCACCGAGACGGGACAGAGTTTTTATGCACACAGCGCGCGCATCCTGGCCGATCTCGATGAGGCAGAGTCGGCCGCGCAGCAGGAGCACGGCGATCTGCGCGGCGTGCTGCGCGTTGCGTTGCCGCTCTCGTTCGGCGTGCGCCACATGTGCAAGCCGATCGCCGCGTTTTCAAAACAGCATCCGAAGATTCGCTTCGACCTCGACCTCAACGACCGCCGTATCGATCTTATCGAGGAGGGCATGGACCTCGCGATTCGCATCGGCCATCTCGCCGATTCGTCACTGATCGCACGCAAGCTGTTCGACGTGCGTGCCGTGGTTTGCGCGTCGCCGCATTACCTGGCGACGCACGGCACGCCGCAGACCCCGGATGACCTGCTGGATCACGACTGCCTCGTGTACTCAAACCTGGCGGAGCCGGACGTGTGGGCATGGCGCGACGCAGACGGTAAGCAGCGTTCGATCAGGATCAACCCGGTCATGCGCGCCAGCAGTGGTGACTTCCTGGCCAACGCGGCGGCGCACGGTCTCGGCCTCGTTATCCAACCGACCTTCCTTGCGGCCGAGGCCGTCCGGCTTGGCAACCTCGTACCAGTCCTTGAAGACTACGAGTGGCCGACTGTACCGGCGTACGCTGTTTACCCGCCGACGCGCCACCTCTCGTATCGCGTGCGCGCGTTTATCGATTTCCTGGCCGAGCGCTTCGCCGGGATGCCTCAGTGGGATCGCGACTGCGAGACGCTGAGCGCAAGGCAGACCTGAGCGGCGTAATAGGCCGGCAGACCCAGCGCATAGGTTGCGTATTCGGTTTGCACGAGGCGTAACGCCGCAACGGAGAGATCCGACAGGAAGAACAGCGTTGCGCCAGCGACGATCAGCCATGAACCACCGCGTCCGCGCGTGCCGTAGGCAAACACCACCATGATGCTGATTACGGCGATGTAGGCGCGCACCGGTATCGAGAGCTCGGCGGGTGTCACCGCTTCGAGCCAGTGCCACACGGCGATAGCTATGGCAGCGATCGGAATCGCGGTGAATATTGCCCAGCGGCGGTTGCAGCCATGCATCACGAATGCGCCGACGTATGCAACATGCGCGAGCAGGAAGGAGGCAAGACCACCGAGAAACATCTGCTGCGCCTGGCTGGTCAGGAACATATCGCCGCACCACGACAGCGCAAGGCCGACGAGGATCAACCGTCCGTAGTTCGAAGCGGTCGCGCCGCTCAACCATGCGAGGGCAATGAACGAAGTGGATGCGATCAACTTGGCGATCGCGGCGTAGCCCGATTGCGAGGAGAGTTCGAAGCCGACAAGCGCGGCGCAGCCGACGGCGACAAGACCGACAAGCAGGTTCCTGGAGTTCATGCTCCGGGAGTCTACACGTTGGCGAGTTCCGCGTAGGCGTCGAGTGCGCGTTGGCGTGAAGAGGCGAGGTCGACAATCGGCGCGGGATAGTCGCTGCCCAGCGCTACACCAGCCTGATCGAGTACCTCGGCGGGCGCTTCCCACGGCGCATGCAGGAACTTGTCGGGCAGCGCAGCAAGCTCCGGTACGAAACGGCGCACGTAGACGCCCTCCGGATCGAACTTCCGTCCCTGCGCGACGGGATTGAAAATCCGGAAGTACGGCGCCGAATCCGCGCCGCACCCGGCGACCCACTGCCAGCTCGCACTGTTGTTGGCGAGGTCGGCGTCGAGCAGGCGTTGCCAGAACCAGCGCTCGCCGTCGCGCCAGTCCTGCTGCAGGTTCTTGACGAGGAACGACGCTGCGATCATGCGGACGCGATTGTGCATGAAGCCGGTTCGCAGCAATTCGCGCATGCCCGCATCGACGATCGGGTAGCCGGTCAGGCCGTGTTGCCACTGATTGAGCAGATCCGCATCGCTGCGCCATGGAAGGCGCTCGAACTTTTTCTGCAGGCACTCATCCGGTAATGACGGATTGTGAAACAACAAGTGCGCGGAGAAGTCGCGCCATCCCAGTTCAGCAAGAAACTTGTCGGCGGCTTCATGCGCAACCGCGGGCGTCCGCGACAGCACTGCCTGCCGCACCTGGTTGGGCGAAATCTCACCAAAATGGAGGTGCGGTGACAAACGCGAAATACCGTCGATATCGGGCCGGTCGCGCTGCTCCGCATACAGATCGACGGCGCTCTTCAGAAACCGCTGCAAGGTGGCGAGCGCGCCTTCTTCACCCGGGCGCCACGGATGCGAGGTGGCATCAAACCAGGGGAAAGCGGGCAGCAAGGGCTCCAGGTCGAAACTGCCGCAGGTCGATTCGTAGTCGAGCGCCAGGGTGTCGGGCGCGGCCAATGGATGACGTGGTGCGGGCGCGAGTTTCAGGCAGCCATTGCGGTAGAACGGTGTGAACACGCGGTATGGCGTACCGTCGTTCTTCAGGGTTTCGGCGGGATCGTATGCCCATGACCCGTTGAAGGTACGCACAGAGACGTCGGCGCCGCGCAGGCGCTCCTTGATCTCGTCATCACGCCGCACTCGCCATGGTTCGACACAACGATTCCAGAATACGTTGCGGGCGCCCAGTTCGCGGACGAGTTCAGGAATAATTTCGAGCGCTTCGCCGTAGAATAAGCGCAGGGTGCCGTTCAGCGAATCGTTGAGGCTGGCGAGACTCTGGCGCAGCCACCAGCGGCTCGCAGAGCCTGGCCGCCATTCACCGGCTGCGTCATCGTCGTGAATGTAGATGGCGAAGATCGGTGCGCCGGTCGCAGCAGCCGCGGCCAGGGCCGGGTTGTCAGCGAGGCGCAGGTCCTGTCGGAACCAGACGATGACGGGAGCGGGCAATGTTGGGGAACTGCTCAAGTAGAATCACTCTAATAATGCTCAAACCAGACAGCCTTTGTCTATTGACGGGAGACAGGAGTTCCCCATGCGAATAGCGATTATCGGTGCGACGGGATTTGTCGGTAGCTACCTGGTCGACGCCTTCCTTGCGCATGACCATGAAGTCACGGCACTTGTTCGTCCGGGCAGCGAAACCAAGTTGCAGCAGGCAGAGCGCGTCCAAGCCGTGTCTGGCGATCTTGATTCCGCCGCAGCCCTCGCCGATGTCGTAACGGGCGCTGATGCGGTCATCTACAACGTTGGATTGCTGCGCGAATTTCCGCGCCGCGGCATCACTTTCGAGGCGACCCAGTTCCAGGGTGTGGTCGATACGATTGCCGCCATGCAGAAATCCGGCGTGCGCAGACTCGTGCTGATGAGCGCCATCGGGGTCAAGGACCCGGGGACGAAGTACCAGTCGACGAAGCGACGGGCCGAGGAGCACGCTATGCAGAGCGGCCTCGACGTCACGGTGCTGCGGCCATCAGTGGTGTTCGGCGATCCGCGCGGCACGATGGAATTTGCGACGCAGCTCTGCCGCGACATGGTGGCGCCGCCCCTGCCGGCGATGGAGTTCAAGGGGGTCCAGATGTCGCCTGTCTGCGTGCGTGATGTGGCCGATGCGTTCGTCGCCGCCGTCGAAAATTCGGAGACCATCGGCAAAACGCTGGAGCTTGCGGGCCCCGAAGTCCTGGGCTGGCGCGAGATGCTGGAGCGCATCGCGGCCGCGTACGGTCGCAGGAAGACTATCCTGCCCATGCCGCTGGTGCCCATGCGGGTTGGCGCCATGCTGCTCGACTGGCTGCCGTTCTACCCGGTTACGCGCGATCAGTTGACCATGCTTGCCGAAGGCAATACGGCCGAGCCGCATGCGCTTGAAAGCCTGATCGGCCGGCCGCCGCAGGCCATGTCGGCCGCGGCGCTGGGGTATCTCGCGCATTGATACATTCTGTTACGAACATACACAGTCCTGTCACCTAATCTTCACGGCCTGACTCTAAACTGCGTCGCATCTAAACAACTGCTTGAGGACACGATTGTGTTGTTGCGAACGACGCGCTCATTGCGCTCCTGGATGTTCATTTACGCTGGAATGGTCGCTGCCGCGCTGGTGGCGGGACAACCGTCCGCGCCCGCATCGATGCCCGAAAGCCGTGGCGTCAACATCCCCGTCATCACAGCCGCTCCCCTCAACCGACGCGACATCTGACTCCCCCAAGTCGGCACAGGGAAGTGCCGCAACCCCTTATCGCCATGTTCAAACGACTTCTTGTATCAGTTCTGCTCATGACTGCAGCTACGACCGCCACCGCCCTCGAAGAGCCCACTTTTGAGCCGCTCGGTAGCGTCGGTGACATCGAGTTTCGTCGTTATGATCCCTACGTGCTTGCCCAGGTAACCGTGTCCGGCGTGTCACCCGACCGCCAGGCTTTCAAGATCCTTGCCGGCTACATCTTTGGCGATAATGATGAGAGCGAGAAGATGAGCATGACGGCTCCCGTCGAAACGCGTGGCGCCGACTATGCGTTCGTCATGGAGCGCAAGTACTCGCTTGACACGTTGCCGCAGCCGAACGATGAGCGCATCCGCCTGTTCGAACGCGACGCGCGGGTTGTCGCTGTGCTGCGCTTCTCTGGTCGCTGGTCCGAGCGCAACATCAGGAAGCACGAGCAAGAACTGCTCGACCGGCTGGCGGAGATGGATATCGAGATCGTCGGTGAGCCGGAACTCGCGCACTACAACAGCCCGTTCGCGCCATGGTTCATGCGCCGTAACGAAATCATCGTGCCCATTGCAGGGGAATTGCCGCGAACTTAAGCTGCTAGAATCCGGTCAGAGGTTTCTATGCATAAATCAATTTCGCTTCTCTGCGTCCTGCTGCTGGCTTTCAGTACGTCCGACGTATCCGCCAAGACCCGCGTGGCCGAGTTCAAAGGTTCGGGTAATACCACCACGGCTATCTTCCGTGTCGAATCGCCCTGGCTGCTTGACTGGCGCCTCGATGGCAATTACGACCAGCTTATTGGTCTCGAGATCACGTTGATCGAAGCCAAGGACAGCCGGCACGCCGGCCGCGTGCTTTATACCAAGCGCCGCGGCAATGGCGTCAAGATTTTCGATAAGGGCGGCATGTACCAGCTGCGTATTTCTTCCACGCTTGCTGAGTGGACCGTGCGCATCGAACAGCTGACCCGCGAAGAAGCCGAGCTCTACGTGCCGAAGGGCCAGAACTGACGACGCCTGCCAGCCTGGCGGAAGTCGATTGCTCCAGCAGTCTGTGAGATTATCGGCGCGTGAGCGATCAGGTAAAAGCAAAATCCAGTGCGGTCATAATCCTCGCGGCTGTCGTGGTCGTGATTTATGGCATGCAGATGATGTCGGTGCTGCTGGTGCCGTTCCTGATCGCCGCGTTTCTCGCTCTCATAACCGTGCGCCCGATGCTGTGGTTGCAGGCGCATCGCGTGCCTTCGATTCTTGCTGCGTTGATCATTGTCACGATGTTGATGCTGATACTTGCAACTGTCGGCGTGATTCTTGGAACTTCGATCGCGGACTTTACGGCGGCACTGCCAAGCTACCAGGCGCGCCTCGACGTCATCATAGATGGCGTATTCGATTTCATCGTCAGGAACCTGAATGTCGATGAGTCCATCGAGAGCATCGGCGACATGGTCGACCCGGGCTGGGCCATGGGCCTGGTTGCGGGCCTGCTTAACAGCCTGCGCGAGGTGCTGACCAATACCTTCCTGATTATCTTTACGATGATCTTTATTCTGCTGGAAGCGTCGACGGCCAAGACCAAATTTACGGCTGCGTTCGGCACGAGTCCGGACACGCTCGACAACGTACGCGAGTTCATGCAGAACCTCGGCCGTTACCTCGGTATCAAGACGTTGGTCAGCATGGCGACAGGCATCTGCGCCGGCGTGTTGACCTGGTCACTCGGCCTCGACTTTCCGTTGCTGTGGGCGATGCTCGCTTTCCTCCTCAACTACGTGCCGACCATCGGTTCGATCATCGCGGCGGTGCCCGCGGTGCTGTTGGCGCTGGTGCAGATCGGTCCCGGTGCGGCCGGCGCCACGGCGCTGGGATTTATTGGTATCAACGTGGTGTTCGGGAATTTCCTCGAACCACGCCTGATGGGCTACGGCGTCGGCATTTCGCCGCTGGTCGTGTTCGTCGGACTGGTGGCGTGGGGGTGGATCTTCGGCCCGGTGGGCATGCTGTTGTCAGTGCCCTTGACCATGACGTTGAAGATGGCGCTCGAGAGTGACGACCGCACGCGCTGGGTTGCGATACTCCTCGGCTCGGAGCGCGATGCCAACTACGCGCTGCGCAGGCGGAAACAACGGCAGCTGGCGGCGGAAGCCGCCGAACAGGCGGACGCTTAAGCGACGTCTACGTCATCGAAATCGTCGGCGACGGGTTCTGAAATCTCGATCTGTTCGAGCAGGTTGATAGCGACCGCCACGAAATCCGTGTCCGTGATAATGCCCACGAGCTTGCCTTCGTCGAGAACCGGCAGGCAGCCTATCTTGTGGCGCTCGAGGAATAGTGCCGCGTGCCGCAGGCCGGCATTAATGTCGACCGTGGCAACGTCCGTCACCATCGCGTCGGCGATGCCAATTTCGTTGGCGTGAATGCGGCTGTTGTCGTCGCGCAGGAAACTGTCTGTTGCGGCCAGTACGTTGGTCAGGGTCACCAGGCCCACGATCTGCTCTCCGTCCACGACGGGGATGTGATGAATCCGGTGTTCCTGCATCAGCGAACGGGCCTCGGCCAGGGTCGCGGACGGCGTCACCGTGATCAGGTTGGTGCTCATAATGGCTTCGATGCTGAACATAGTCCGTCCTCTGTCTATCGCTCTTATGTTTCCTCCTGCATTCAGTCTAATTACCACGCCCCCGTACACTATTGCTAGAAACACCTATCGAAATCTCATAAGCCACTGATTTGAGGTTGCGGTAACGCGCGATCAGCGAATGTGAAATACTGCACCAGGGCCACGATTTACGGTCTGAACCAATATGACTAATCGCTTTCTATTGCTATTTCTGCTGCTCTTGCTGCCTGTGTTTTCAGCGGCAGAGGAGCGCGCTGCTCAGCAGATCGTGCGTGATGCCGTGAACCACTGGCGCGGGCTGTCTTCTTTCACGGTCATGAGCATGGTCATACACCGCCCCGACTGGGAACGCACGATGACGATGCAGGCCTGGACCAAGGGCGACGAGCGCTCGCTGGTGCGCGTAATAGAGCCAAAGAAAGACCGCGGCAACGGCACGCTTACCGATGACGACAACATGTGGACCTACTCGCCCAAGGTCAATCGCGTCATCAAGGTGCCATCGTCAATGATGGGGCAGAGCTGGATGGGTTCCGACTTCTCCAACAAGGATATAGCGCGCGTCGAGGACATTATCGATCAGTATGATCACACGCTCGAAGCGACCGAGTCCGTCGACGGCGTGGCGGTGCATACGATTCGGTCGGTGCCGCATGAGGATGCGGCCGTCGTATGGGGACATGAAATCCTGAAGATACGTGCCGATCACATCGTGCTCGAGCACGCGTTCTTTGATCAGGATGGCGAACTCGTGAAGTCGCTCAAGACGCTCGACATCGCCGAGATGGGCGGCCGTACGGTGGCGCAGCGGCAGCGCATGGTCAAGGCGGACGATCCCGACGAATGGACCCAGATCGAAGTCGTTGAAGTCGAGTACGAACTCGAATTGAGGGACAGCCTATTCACGTTATCGAATTTGAGGAACCCGCGCGATTAAGAAGGGGCTGGGCACCAGATGAACATCGTCCTGCGCCTTGCATGGCGAAACCTGTGGCGTCATTCGCGCCGCACCTGGCTCACGATCGGGGCCATGGTGTTCTCCAACATCCTGCTCGTCTTCATGATGTCGCTGCAGTTCGGCATGTACGGCCTAATGATCGACAATACGTTGCGGGTGTTCACGGGACACCTGCAGGTGCAGGCGCCGGGCTACAAGGACGACCAGAAAATGCGCCAGGTGGTGCCCGACGTTGTACCGCTGGCTGACCAGCTGCGTGCGGAGTTCGGCAGCGAGCGGATCGCCGCACGCGGCTGGGCATTCGGGCTCGCATCGAGTGCCGAGCGCAGCTACGGTCTGGGCATCTACGGGGTCGAACCCGATTTTGAACCGCTGGTATCGAACCTCCCGGGTCTCATCAAGAGCGGTCGCTACCTCGAAGACAACGACGCACAGGAGATTGTTATCGGCGCGACGCTTGCGCGGAACCTGCGCACAGAGGTGGGCGATGAGCTGACCCTGCTGGGCAGCGGCGTCGACGGATCGTTTGCCGCGGCCGTTGTTCAGATTGTCGGCATCTTTGAAAGTGGCGTGCCCGATCTCGATCGCGCCATTGCCGAGATGCCGCTTGGTGCCTTCCAGGAAGTGTTCTTCATGGAGGGCGCCGGTCACCAGGTGACGCTGTTCGCCAACTCATTGCTCGAGGTCGAAGAGATGCGCCTCAGGGTCGAGTCATTGTTGCCTGCGGATGAGGGGCTCGTCGTGCATGACTGGGATGCGCTGCAGCCCGGCCTGAAACAGGCCATCCAGGCGGACATCAGCAGCGCCTTTTTCATGTACTTCATCCTCGTCATCCTCGTTGCTTTCAGCGTGCTCAACACGCAGCTGATGTCGGTGCTCGAACGCACGCGCGAGTTCGGTATTGTCATGGCCCTGGGCATGCGTCCGGGACGGCTGGGCCGCCTCGTCATGCTGGAGACCTCGCTGATGGGCGTCATCGGGCTGGCGCTCGGCGCGATCGCGGGCGGCATCGTCACGAGTTGGTTTGTCGTCAACGGGCTCTCGATTCCAGGCATGGAGGAAATGGCGGCGAACTTCAATCTGCCACCGCGCATGTATCCGAACGTTAATCTCCTGACGTTGCTGCTCGGGCCGTTCGTCGTATTCCTGTTTACCCTGCTCGCGGCGGTCTACCCGGCATTGCGGCTGCACAAACTGCAGGTTGTTGCAGCGATGAGGGCGACCTGATGCAGATGCTGGGCGTGGTAACACGGCTGGCGTGGCGCTACCTGGGGCGCAACCACCGGCGCACAATCATCATGATCGGTGCGATCACGGTCGGGGTATGGGCGATGATCTTCATGACGGCTCTGACGCGCGGCATGGTCGACCAGATGATCACCGACGGAATCGCCGCATTGCCCGGCCATGTGCAGATGCATGACCCTGAATATATCGACGATCCGAGCGTCATGAACCGCGTTGCCCTGGACGACGCCGCGCTGGCGGAGCGCTTCGACGAAGCGGGCTTCGTTGCCTGGGCGAGCCGCGTGCGGGTGCCCGCGGTAATCACCAGCGAACGCGAATCCCGCGGTGTCACGATGCTCGGCATCGACCCCGGGGCAGAAGAGGGCTTTGCATTCATTGATTACGCTGAGGTTGATGGGCGATTCCTCGAGGGCCCCGACGACAATGGCATTGTGATCGGCGCCGAGCTCGCCGCTACGCTCGAAACCGAGGTCGGCAAGCGCGTCGTCCTGATGAGCCAGGATCCGGATAATGAAATCGCGGATCGTGGCTTCCGGGTGATTGGGCTGTTCACTGCAAGCATACCCGCGCACGAGGAAGGCTTCGTATTTGTTGGCAAGCAGGCGGCGCAGAAGATGCTGCGTATCGGCGCCTCGACCACGGAAGTCGTATTCCTCGGTGACGATTACCGAAACGTTGAGCCGATCTTCGAGAAAGTCTCGTCAGCCGTGGACGACTCCGTCGTCGTGCGGCGCTGGGCCGATGTCGACACCTACCTCGGCACGATGCTGCGCGTCATGGACGGTTTTGTGCTGGTCTGGGTTGTCGTGATCTTCCTGGCCCTGTCGTTCGGACTGGTGAACACGCTCGTCATGGCCGTGTTCGAGCGCGTCCGTGAAATCGGCCTGATGATGGCGCTCGGCATGAAGCCGGGCATGATTCTCGGGCAGGTTATCATCGAGTCGCTGATGCTGCTGGCCGTCGGGCTCGCGCTCGGTGACCTGCTGGCATTCGCCAGCGTGCAGGCAATCAAGGATGGCGTGGATATCTCGGCCGTGGCTGAAGGCATGGAGATGATGGGCGCGTCGAACGTCCTGTTACCGAAACTGTATTTGAAGGACGTCGTTCTCGCGAACGTCGTCGTCATGATTCTCGGCTTTTTCGCGAGCCTGTCGCCGGCCTGGCGCGCGTCGCGGTATGAGCCGGTTGAAGCAATTACCAAGGTGTAACGATGACAGCTGTACGTTGTGTGGATTTGTGCAAGACCTACATCCAGGGCGATGTCGAAATTCGGGCGCTCGATCACCTCAGCGTCGAAATCGGCACAGGCGAATTCGTGTGCCTGATGTCGCCGTCGGGCGGGGGTAAGACGACGCTGCTCAACGCGATCGGCGGACTCGACATTCCCGACAGCGGCGAAGTCTGGATTGCCGACCAGCGCATCGACCAGATGAGCAAGGGCGAGCTTGCCGACCTGCGACTGGCGAGTATCGGCTTCGTGTTCCAGGCGTACAACCTGATCCCGGTGTTGACGGCCCAGGAGAACGTCGAGTTCGTCATGCAGGTCCAGGGCGTGCCGGCTGCCGAGCGTCGCGACAAGTCACTCGCTCTGCTCGAGGAGGTCGGGTTGCAGGGGCTGGAGAAGCGCCGGCCGGCCGAGATGTCGGGAGGGCAGCAACAGCGTGTTGCCGTTGCCCGCGCGATCGTGTCGCGGCCCGAACTGGTGCTGGCGGATGAGCCGACCGCAAATCTCGATTCGCACACCTCGGCCGAACTCATGGAGCTGTTTACGCAGCTCAACGAAGCGCATGGCACGACTTTCGTCATCGCGACCCACGACCAGAGCGTCAAGGACTACGCAAAACGCATCGTGCGCATGCTCGATGGACGTATCGTTGAAGACATCACGCAGAATGCGGCCTAGTTCGCTATTTCTCTGCCTGCTGCTGGCAATGCCGGCGGTAGCCGACCTAAACCACGAGCTCCATGGTCACACCAAGTTACGCGTCGTCGGCCAGTCCTTTCCATCAGACAGCCTGTTCAACGATGTCGTCGGCGGCAATACCCTCGACGCGACCGCCGACCTGCGCCTGAACCTCACAAGCCGGGCGGGACGCTGGCGCTTCAATGCCGATTACCAGCTGGTCGGGCTGCGCGCCGACACATTGCCGCTCACGGGACTGCCTGGTGACGAGCGGCGCCTGTTCGACCTTACGCATGTGATTTCGAGTGGCAGCAATGACGCATTGCTGCATCGACTGGACCGTATCAGCATTGGCTACACAACGGAGAAGACGGTGGTGCGGCTGGGCCGCCAGGCGCTGTCCTGGGGCAACGGCCTGTTCTATGCGCCGATGGATCTCGTCAATCCGTTTGACCCGGCCTCGATCGACACGGAATACAAGTCGGGCGACGACATGTTGTACCTGCAGTTCCTGCGCGATAGCGGCGACGATGTGCAAGCGGCGTGGGTGGCACGGCGTGATCCCGTGACCGGTAATGCGACGGATAACGAGGCGACGATTGCGGCAAAGTACCACGGCTTTGTCGGTACCGGCGAATACGACGTACTCGTCGCGCAGAGTTATGGCGATACGGTTATCGGCATCGGCGCTGGACGCGGATTCGGTGGTTCGGTCTGGAGCGCCGATCTCGTCGTGACGCGAACCGATCTCGACACCTATGCACAGTTCGTGACCAACCTGTCGTACTCATGGGTATGGAGCGGCAAGAACATGACGGGTGCCGTCGAGTATTACTTCAACGGTTTCGGCCAGGACAGTGGTCGCTACGATCCGGTCAGCCTTGCCGCCAATCCGGATCTGCTCGTGCGCCTGGAACGCGGCGAGTTGTTTGCGCTCGGCCGGCACTACCTTGCGGGCAGCGTCACGATCGAGATGACGCCGTTATGGACCGTGAGTCCCGTGCTGCTCACAAACCTTACAGACCCAAGCGCACTGCTACAGCTCGTGACGAATTACAGTCTCGGCGACAACCTGACTTTGCTGGGCAGCATCAACCTGCCGCTTGGTGCTAACGGCAGCGAGTTTGGTGGCATCGAATCGGGACTGCCCGATCGTTACCTGTCGAACGACGCTGGTTTGTTCGCGCAGTTCGCCTGGTATTTCTGAAGCCGGCTAGTTCAGGCTGTCGAGCAGGCGGCGGAAGCCGGCCTCGATTTCAAGTTCGAACACCGGGTCCTTGATGTGCTCGAAGGCGGAGACGTCGATCTTGCCTTCCGTTTCGTCGAGCATATCGTCAACGCGCGGGAACAGGTCGTCTTCTTCCCACTGCATATGATTGCGCAGGCGCGTGATGTAGTTCGAAGTATCTTCAATCATGACTTCGCGCCGTACCGCAGCACCGGCGACAATTGCCTCGACCTCATCGCGCAGTTGCGAGCCGAGGTTCGCGATCTCCTCGTGATCGGCGGGCACCGAATCCAGGTCTTCCGAAAGGTCGGGACGTTGGGTACGTAACTCCTCGTAAACGACGTCTTCCTTGCGATGGTGGACGGCGTCGGGATAGACGGTCATGTAGCGCATGATCTCGTCGAAAAGTTCGAAGTCGGGGTCCCCGCCGCTTTCCATCGTCCTGACGAGTTGCTCCATGAGGTCGAGCACTCGCGCCATGTTGCGGTGATCGGTCCGTAATTCGGCCAGAAGTTGGCGCAGTTCTGTTTCCATGCCTCATTGTGGCCCGCATTTCACCGCGGGCAGTATTGGGAAAACCCCCTACGGAAGCTATTCAAAAGAACTTCTTCGCCATCCCGATGATGTCGTCGAGGCCGGGTTTCGACGACCCCAGCCCGATCAGGTCGCCGAGCGGGCCGAGGCCGCCGCGGTCTACCGATGGGCCGATGTCGCGGCCGGCGGAGCTTTTCTTTGACATTGCGCCCATCGCCAGGGTGGCGAGCAGGGGCAATGCTTTTTTGATCAGCCCGGCGTCGAGGCCCGTGTCCTGAGAAGCCGCAGCGGCGACATTACGGCTGACATCTTTTGAGCCAAAGATGTGGCCGAGGATCTTGTTGCCGTCGACACGCGTCGAGTCGTCGCCCATCAGTGCAGGGTCGTCGAGATAACGGTCGTGACCGCCGCTCTCGAGCGCTTTGCGCAGGCCGGCGAGACCGTCATCGGATGCCGTGTTCTTTTGCAGGCCGCGCATCAGGGCGGGGCCGAGCACATCGACGAGTTTCGAGGTATCTGACGAGCCGAGGCCGAGCGAGTCGGCCATGCGGCCGACACTGTTCCCGCCACCTGCCGATTGCAGGAGGTCCATGAGGTTCATAGTGTCTCTCCGGATCAGTCTTCGGCAGGGATGCGAATCTTCTGGCCCGGGTAGATCTTGTTCGGGTCGTCAATGATGTCGCGGTTGGCCTCGAAGATCTTCACGTACAGGGACGCTTTGCCGTAGAACTTCTTGGCGATGCCACCGAGCGTGTCGCCGCTGACAATTTCATAAACCTCGGCCTGCTCTTCGGGCGTTTCCGGCGTCGGTTCCGGCGCCTTGAGGTCGTCGGCGACGACTTTCTCGACACCCTGGATATTGCCGGCGATCAGGATGGCCTGGTCGCGGACCGCCTGGTTCATGCAGTCACCGCAGAGGGTTACCGTGCCGTCATCGAACTCGACTTCGAGATTGCTCAGGCCGTGCGTTTTGACCTCGAGGTGATTCTTGATGTTGTCGGCTGCTTCGGCGTCGGTGTCAAAGATCTGGCGCCCAACGTCCTTGACGAAATCGAAAAGTCCCATGCGTCTCTCCCTTCTTATTGATTAGTGCTCCAGCCGGTGCCCGGCCGGTTTGGTGCCAATAGTGACGCCCCGCGTGACCTTTTGGTCACAAGTCCCGTCTCTGTTGTTAGCTGGCTGGCGGTATACTGGTCGCCACAAGAATGAGGGGCACACGATGCGCAAGGCAACTATTTTCCTGCTGCTCAGTTTCACGCTGCTGACAGCCTGTTCCGTCAATCCCGTAACCGGCAAGAAAGAGCTCGTGTTCATGAACACGCAGCAGGAGATCGAGCTTGGCAGGCAGAATTACGCGCCAATGCAGCAGTCGCAGGGCGGTGTCTACGACATCGATCCGGGGTTAACCGCTTACGTGCAGCGCGTCGGCAGCAAGGTCGCTGCACAGAGCGGCGTGAACCTGCCGTACGAGTTCGTCGTACTGAATAATTCCGTGCCCAATGCCTGGGCGCTGCCCGGCGGGAAGATCGCGATCAATCGCGGACTCCTGACGGAGCTCGAGTCCGAGGCTGAACTCGCTGCAGTTCTGGGTCATGAAGCTGTGCACGCTGCCGCGCGTCATTCGGCCAGGCAACAGTCCCGGGCCATGCTGATGCAGGTCGGGGTTCTCGGGACCGCCGTCGCCGCACGCAACAGCGACTACGGCAACATGATCGCGGGCGGCGCCAACCTGCTGGCGCAGGCCGGGCTGGCCAGGTACGGCCGCGGCGCGGAACTCGAGTCCGATCGCTACGGCATGGAATATATGTCCAGGGCGGGTTATGACCCGATGGGTGCGGTCGATTTGCAGGAAACCTTCGTGCGGCTCAGCGAAGGGCGACGGTCGGACTGGCTGAGTGGCCTGTTCGCGAGTCATCCGCCATCACAAGACCGCGTTGATGCAAACCGTGCAACGGCCGCATCGCTGCCACAGGGTGGTTTCGAAGGGAAAGCCGAGTACGCAGCCGCCATGGCGCGCACGATGCAATTGAAGCCTGCCTACGAGGCCTACGACGAGGGCCGCAAGGCGCTCGCTGACAAAGACATCGACAAGGCGCTCGCCCAGGCGTCCAGAGCGCTCGACCTGTTTGCGGGCGAGGCGCATTTTCACGCGCTGCGTGGTGACATCCGACTTGTGCAGGACAATTATGGATGGGCCGAGACCAACTATACGCGGGCGATAGAGCGACGCGACGACTTCTTCTACTATCACCTGCAGCGCGGCATCGCGCGCAAGGAGCAGGGGCAGCACGACGCTGCGCGAGTCGATCTCGAGCGCAGCCTGGAGATGCTGCCGACGGCACCGGCGCACTATGCTCTGGGTGACATCGCCAGGGCGCAGGGCGATCTGCCGCGCGCGATCGAGCACTACAAGGTTGTCGCCAAAGGCGGCGGCGAATATGGTGAAGCGGCGCTGGGCGAACTCGTGCGGCTCGAGCTGCCGTCGAATCCGGGCGCTTACATCGCGAGCGGTTGTTCGGCGGACAGCAATGCGCGGCTGATTGTTTCGGTGCGCAACGATACGCCCGTGCAGGTCACGGGGGTGCAGGTTGCCGTGACTTTCACCGATAGCTCCGGCCGCCAGCAGCAGCGTCGCTTCAATATCAATGGCCAGGTGCCGCCGGGCCAGGTTGCCAGCGTCAACACCGAAATGGGCCCGTACCAGCAGGCTTCCGGTTGCCCGGCGAGCGTGGTCGCGGCGCAGGTCGCGGACTAGCCCGGGCCCAAATCCACATCCCGCGGTGGATAATGCCCGCCGCGGGATGCAAAATGGGCGCTTCAATAAGAAGAGGTCGCAAAGCCCTTGAGTCGCCTTCGGTATACCGTACCCAACAGTTTCACTGCGCTGAGCCTGCTGCTCGGCATTGCTTCGATTATCACGGTCCAGGTGGGCGAGCTCGAACTCGCGGCCTGGATCATCGTCTGGTGCGGCCTGCTCGACGTCATGGACGGGCTGACGGCGCGCATGCTCAAGGCAACTTCCGATTTCGGCGCCGAATTCGATTCGATGGCCGATCTCGTGTCATTCGGCGTCGCGCCGGCCGTACTCGTGTTGAATGCCGGTATGCAGATCGGCGACATCGACGTATTCGCCCCGCAGTTCTGGGTATTGCTCGTTGCCGTCGGCGTATTCGCGCTGTGCGGGGCAATGCGCCTGGCGCGTTTCAATGTGTTCAGCGACCAACCCACGCGCGGCTGGTTCACGGGCGTGCCGATCACCGCGGCCGGTGGCGGCCTGGTGTCGTCGGCCGTGCTCGTACTGATCCATAATCCGGATGTCGCCGCTTCACTGCCGCTGCACCTGTACCTGCCGGTGTTCATGTTCGTGCTCGCGATCATGATGGTTTCGCGCATCCGTTTTCCAAAGGCCGTGAAGCGCGACAGCCTGGCCTTCAACATCTTCCAGTTCGCCATCGTTGCCAGCATCTACTACTGCGGCATCACGCGCTCCTATCCCGAGTTCCTGCTCGGCGCCGGTACCGTAATATTGATATCCGGAATTATCGCCGGCCGCATCACGCGCCACTCCTGAGGGGATCAATGCAATACACGCATCGCTGCATAGCGCTCATCCTGTGCCTGCTGCTCGCAGGCACCGTAACGGCTGACAACGCGCCACCGCTGGACGACTACGAGTCGCTCGAGGGCTTCGTGGATCTCTGGTGGGACGAGTCCGGCGGGCGTGTCCTGATGCGTGTCGATCAATTCGATGTGCCCATGCTTTACCAGGTGTCCCTGCCGCGTGGCATCGGCTCCAACGATATCGGGCTGGACCGCGGCCAGCTTGGCGACACGAAAGTCGTACGCTTCAAGCGCAGCGGTCCCAAGGTTCTGCTGGTCGAGGACAATCTCAGCTACCGCGCCGACAGCGATAACGACTTTGAGCGCCAGGCCATCGCCGAATCGTTCGCGAGCTCCGTTATCTGGGGCTTCACCGACATCGATCCGGCCGCAGACTCGACGATCGTCGACGCAACCTCGTTTTTCGTGCGCGACGCACACGGTGTTGCTGCCCGCCTTGAATCGATGGGCGAGGGCAGTTTCCGCACCGATGACTCGCGCTCGGCGATGTTCCTGCCACGTACGAAGGCGTTTCCGGACAACACGGAAGTCGAGGCGATGGTGACGCTCGTCGGCAAGCCTGCGGGTCGCCACCTGCCGACCATTACCCCGGACAACAACGCGTTCACCGTGCACGTGCACCACTCATTCATTCGCCTGCCCGACGACAACTACGAGCCGCTGCCCTATGAGCCGCGCGCTGGCGTGATCGGGCTCGGCTGGGATGGCGGTTTTCTCGATTACGCGACGCCGATTGGCGAGCAGCTGGCGCGCAATTTCGGGCGGCGTCATCGCCTCGAGAAAGTCGATCCGACGGCCGCGGTCAGTGAGGCGGTCGAGCCGATTGTTTACTACCTCGACACGGGCGCGCCCGAGCCTGTGCGCACGGCATTACTCGAGGGCGCACGCTGGTGGGCCGAGGCATTCGAGGCGGCCGGTTATAAAGACGCCTATCGCGTCGAGATGCTTCCCGAAGGCGCCGACCCGATGGACGTGCGCTACAACGTTATCCAGTGGGTGCATCGCTCGACGCGCGGTTGGTCCTATGGTTCGTCGATTCTCGATCCGCGTACGGGCGAGATACTCAAGGGCCATGTCACGCTTGGGTCGCTGCGCGTGCGCCAGGACTACCTGATCGCCGAAGGCCTGCTGGCACCTTATGAAGACGAAGCGGTCGCGCCGGAAATGCTGGAGATGTCGCTGGCCCGCATTCGCCAGTTGTCGGCTCACGAAGTCGGCCACACGCTTGGCTTCGAGCATAACTTCGCTGCGAGCACGCAGAATCGTGCGTCCGTCATGGATTACCCGTTCCCGCTGATTCGCATCGCCGATGACGGCACGCTGGACCTGTCGGATGCCTACGATGTCGGTATCGGCGACTGGGATAAACGTACCGTCCTGTACGCCTACCAGGACTTCCCCGACGGGATCGACAGGGCGGCAGCGCGCGCGGCAATCATGGACGAAACTATCGCCCTTGGTTTCAAATACGTTGCCGATAAAGACTCGCGCTCGATCGGCACATCGCATCCCGACGGTAACCTGTGGGACAACGGTGCGGATGCGATCGAGGAGCTCGAACACCTGCTCAGGGTTCGTGAGATCGCACTGAACCAGTTCTCCGAGCGCAATGTACGCGTCGGCCGTCCGGTTGCCATGATCGAAGAAGCGCTGGTACCGATTTATCTGCTGCACCGCTTCCAGATCGAAGCCGTCGGCAAGCTGATTGGCGGCGAGTATTTCAGTTACCGCATGCGCGGCGATGGCCAGGCGGCCGATCGTCCCGTGCCCGTCGCGCGTCAGCAACAGGCTATCGATACGCTGCTCGGCACACTTGACCCGGCTGTGCTGCGCCTGCCGCAGGCGCTCGCCGATGAGATTTCGCCGCGCGTGCCGGGCATCGCTAGGACACGCGAGGCGTTCTCGGGGGTTACCGGCATCGATTTCGATGCGCTGGCGCCTGCCGAGGCGGCCGTCGCCCTGACGTTGCGCGTCCTGCTCGAGCCGAGCCGGGCGGCACGGCTCGAACGCAACGGCGCGCCGGGATTTGCGGCTGTGACGCGCGGCCTGCTCGACGCCACTTGGTACGCGCCTGCAAGCGGCGGAATGGACGGCGCGATTCAGCGCCAGAGCAACCTGCAGGTGCTGTACGGCCTGCTGGGTCTTGCTTTTGATACGGGCGCGGACGCCGATGCGCGCGCCCTTGCCCTTGCTGCCGTCAAGGACCTCGACCGCTGGCTCGAGCGTCGCTCCACGCGCGATGCGACGCTTGACGCGCACTACGCGTTTGCGCGGCATGAGATCGAACGCTTGCTGGCGGATCACGCCGCCCTCGAACAACTGGTTCCGGTGCAGGCGCCGCCGGGATCCCCTATCGGCGCTCACTGATAAAGGCCCTACGCGATGTCTACAACCGTCACCGTCCTCGTTGTCTATCTCGGTATCCTCGCCGGCCTGGCTTTCTGGAGTCGCCGCGAAACGCACACGCTCAAAGGCTTCTACCTCGCGGGCAAGAAACTGCCCTACTGGGTCGTTGCGTTCAGCACCAATGCCACGGGTGAGTCCGGTTGGCTGTTGCTCGGCCTGTCGGGCATGGGCTATCTCGTCGGCGTGCAGGCCTACTGGGTTGTCGTCGGTGAAATCCTCGGTATCGGCGCGTCCTGGTGGCTGATGTCGCGGCGCATCAAGGCGCTCGGCGACGCAACCGACTCGATCACGGTCCCGGATGTACTCGCTGCCAAGTTCGAAGACAAGTGGCACCTGATTCGTGGCGCCGCCGTGCTCATTATCCTGGTCATGGTCACGACATATGTGACCGCGCAGATGGTGTCGACGGGCAAAGCGTTCTCGGGCTACCTCGACATGGACTACAAGACCGGCGTCATCGTGGGCTCGGTCATCATCATCGCCTATACCTTTATAGGCGGGTACAAGGCCGTGTCGTATACCGACGTTGTGCAGGGCGTGCTGATGCTGCTGGGCCTGATCGCGGTACCAACGGCGGCGATCGTTGCCTCGGGCGGTTTTGCGGGCGTTGCCGAATCGCTGAACCAGCAGGATCCCGCGTTGCTCGACATGTTCGCGATTGCCGATGCGCCGGCCTGGATCGCGATAGCGAGCTTCATAGCGATCGGCTTGCCGTTCCTTGGCGTGCCGCAGCTTTTGATTCGCTACATGTCGGCGCGCGACGACGACGAAATTCGCAAAGCGCGCGTCGTGTCGCTGATCGTCCTGTTCATCTTTACGTTTGGCGCTGTCACGGCGGGCGTTGCGGGCCGGGCGCTGTATCCCGGGCTCGAGGATCACGAAGCGATTTTCCCGGTCATCTCGACCAACCTGTTCCCGCCCATCATCGCGGGCATGCTGCTGGTCGTGGTGTTGTCGGCGATCATGTCGACCGTCGACTCGCTGTTACTGCTGGCGTCATCGTCGATCGTCCGCGACACCTACCAGAAGATCATGGGCAGCGACGAGTCCGACGAGCGCCTGTCGCGCTTCGGCAAAATGATCACGGTCGTGATCGGCGTGATTGCCGTCGTGCTCGGCGTGCAGGAACCACGCGTGATCTACCATTTCGTGCTGGCATCCTGGTCCGGACTCGGCTCGGCCTTCGGTCCCGCAATGATCGGTATCCTCTGGTACAAGCGCATCACCTGGGAAGGCGTGTTGTGCGGCATGCTGGGCGGTTTTGCGGCCAGCGTTATCTGGCTGATGTTCTTCAAGGATGCCTATCACGGCCTCTACGAGGCCATCCCCGGCTTCATCGTGGGCCTCGCGCTGACCTTCGGTGTGAGCCGCTTGACGCACACAAGCGCGTGACGATGTAACCAAATCGGCGCGCCAGCCCTATAAGGGTGTATGAAGACACTTAACGAGGGTTTGACAATGCGCTTTGCAAAAATTCTGTGCGCTGCCGTGCTGCTGACGCTGCCGGCCCTGACTCTGGCTGATGCCAGGGACATTCCGGGTTCCGCTGACTGGTACCTGCATATCGATCTCAAGCAGATGAAGTCTGCCGATTCGGGCAAGGCAATATTCGCCTGGCTCGAAGAGGAAGTGTTCATCGAGGTCGCCGATGAGTCCGGCGTGGATTTCGGCCGCGAATTGAACAGCCTGACGGCATTCTCGGTTCGCGATGCAGGCCCCGTGCTGGTACTGGACGGCAAATTCAGCCAGGACACCCGGGACAAGCTCATGGCGTTCATCGCCGCGGAAGGCGATATCAGCCCACTGAAGACATCGGGCCACACCTATTATCGGCTCGGTGAAGGCAGCGCGTTCGAAACCGGGGACGGTGACATCCGCATCCAGTCGCTCGAGGATGGCGGCTGGATCAGCATGGACGTCAGGAACAAGATCATATTCGCCGGCGGTGAAGCGCAGATGCAGAGCCTGCTCGCGAACAAGGGGCGCGTTCCGGGCGCCGAGAGCAATGGCGACGCGTTGCTCGTATTGACGGCCGAAAAGACGCTGTTGCAGGCTGGCATGAACTCGGCGCTGATCGGCGACGACAGCGACTGGGACTCGAATATCCTGCGGAACACTGAGCAGGTCGCGTTTCTCATGGCAGCTGCCAAGAACAAGCTGGCGCTCGAGGCCAAACTGATTACGAGCGAACCGGAACTCGCGGAGTCGCTGGCCAGCGTGGCTCGCGGCATTATCAGCCTGATGGCCTTCGACGACAGCATGGATACCGAAGCGGTTGCCGTGTTGCAGAGCACGAAGATCGAAGCCAAGGGCAACGCGCTCAACCTGTCGCTCGCGGTAGACCCGGACCTCGTCGTCCGCACGATTGGCAACTAGGTAAGCACGACTCAGTATGGCGCCGGAGCTGCAATTGATCGCAGCCGCGAAAGCGGGGTCCGTGGAGGCATTCACGGACCTCGTGCGCGCGTATCGGGAGCGCCTGTTGCGCTTCCTGCTGACGCGCTGTTCGAACCTCGCCGATGCCGAAGATGCCCTGCAGGACACTTTGATCGCGGCGTACCGCCACCTGCATACCTACGATCCGCGCTGGCGTTTCAGCACCTGGCTGTATCGCATCGCGATTCGCAACGCTGCCAAACTGCGCAGCCCGGAGTTCGTCGGTGCACACGACGTCGGCGAACTCTCGGACGAGGAGAACGATCCACTGTTGCATTGCATCGCGGCTTCCGAGAGCGAAAATCTCTGGGTCAGCGCAAAGCGCTTGCTCAACGACGACGTATTTGCGGCCATGTGGCTGCGTTACGCCGAGGACATGTCCGTTAATGATATTTCAAAAGCCCTGGACCGCTCCGTGTCCTGGACCAAGGTCAACCTGATGAGGGGGCGGCGCACGCTCGATACCGAGCTCAACAGCGCCGCCGTAGAAGCCTATGGATAAGCTCGCACAACGACTGCGCGCAGACGCAGACAAGATTGAAGTCAAAATTTCCGATGAGCTCGACAGCCGTATCGAAGCGTCGCTGCATGCGGCCAGCCCGGATCGGCCACGGCCGGCAGCGCCGCGTGCTCGGCCGCCGTTATTCTGGCTGGCAAGCACCGTGACCGGCGTCGCGGCCGCGCTTGCCGTGATCGTCATCGTTAACTGGCAGCCGGTCGAGGAGGCCGCGCCGCCGTCGGCGACCATGGTGGCGACCGAGTTGCCGCCACTGCGCGATTTGACGACGGACACGGCGGTTCTGACCGCGCCATTGCAGCAGGAACTCGAAAACCTGCAGTCCGATCTCAGGAAAGCCGAGGAAAAAGTCAAGCGCGATATCGGCCTGTAGGTCCGGCCGCGTAGTGGTAAATACCTACTGTTTCCAGTATGTTGGCTAAAGGGGAAAGAACAAAAACATAAAAAACAACGGGAGGTATGTGCTCCATGCCTTTAGCCGTAGTACTGATCCTGCTGGTCGTTGGCTCGCTCCTGTTTCACGTATTGAGCCCATGGACCTTTACCGAACTCGCCTCCAACTGGGCGATGGTGGACTTCACTGTCGACATCACGTTGTGGGTCACGGGAATCGTCTTCGTCCTCGTCAACCTGTTCATGGCGTATTGCGTCATCAAGTTCCGGCACAAGAAGGACGCACGCGCGACGTATGAACCCGAGAACAAGAAGCTCGAAATAATCCTGACCAGCATCACGGCCGCGTTTGTCGCCCTGATGCTGGCGCCAGGCTTGTTTGTCTGGGCCGAGTTCGTCGACGTTCCGGATGAGGCGCATGTCGTCGAGGCGGTCGGCCAGCAATGGCACTGGACCTACCGATTGCCCGGTGAAGACGGCAAGCTCGGCGAGGTGGATGCCGAGCGCATTACCACCGACAACCCGTTTGGCATGGATCCTGACGATCCCAACGGCCAGGACGACGTGCTCGTCTACAGTCCCGAGATTCACGTCCCGGTCGATAAGCCGGTCAAATTCCTGCTGCGCTCTAAAGACGTGTTGCACGACTTCGCGGTCGCACAGTTCCGCGTCAAGATGGACCTCGTCCCTGGCATGAACACCTTTCTGTGGCTCACGCCGACCAGGACGGGACGCTTCGAAATCCTTTGCGAAGAGCTTTGCGGTGTCGGTCACCACACGATGCGCGGCGCCGTCATCGTCGATGAGCAGTCGGATTTCGATGCCTGGCTCGCGAGCCAGGAAACCTATGCTGCGCTTAACGCGAAGCCTGCAGGCAATGCTGCGATCGGCGCTGCCATGTACGGCGTCTGCGCTGCCTGCCACGGACAGCAGGGCGAGGGCATGGTCGCAATGAATGCGCCGAAGCTCGCCGGCCAGTCAGAGTGGTACCTGAAACGCCAGATCATGAACTACAAGAACGGCCTGCGCGGTACGCACAAGGACGATGTTTTCGGCCAGCAGATGATCGGCATGGTCGGCACGCTCGCCAACGAGCAGGCTGTCGACAATGTCGTCGCCCATATTGTGAGTCTGCCGGACGAGGCGCCGGCGGCGACCATCGAAGGCGACGTGGCAGCGGGCGCCGATGAGTATCGTGTTTGCGCCTACTGTCACGGCAAGGACGGCGCGGGCGTCCAGGCGCTCAATGCACCGCGCCTTGCAGGCATGTCGGACTGGTATCTCCAACGCCAGCTGCAGGCCTTCCGCGACGAGGTCCGCGGGTCGCACCCGCAGGATTACTATGGATTCCAGATGGGGCTCATGGGTCAGTCGCTGTATGACGAACAGGCGATGAACAACCTCATTGCCTACATCAACACGCTATAGGGTCGGTTCTATGTCTTACGTTGCTATCGCTGATCGTGACCACGAACAGGAACACCACGATCCGCAAACCTTCATTACCAAGTACATCTGGAGCCAGGACCACAAGGTCATCGCGATCCAGTATGGCATCACGGCCATCTTTGTCGGCCTGGTAGCGCTGGGGCTGTCGGCGATGATGCGCCTGCAGCTCGGCTTCCCGGACCAGTTTTCCTTCATCAACCCCGAGAACTACTACCAGTTCATCACGATGCACGGGATGATCATGGTGATCTACCTGCTGACCGCCCTGTTCCTCGGTGGCTTCGGTAATTACCTGATCCCGCTCATGTGCGGTTCGCGCGACATGGTATTCCCGTACATGAACATGCTCAGTTACTGGGTGTACCTGTTGTCGGTCATCATCCTCCTGATCAGCTTCTTCGTGCCGGGCGGCGCGACCGGGGCCGGCTGGACGCTGTATCCGCCGCAGGCAATCATGCAGGGCACGCCCGGCATCGACTGGGGCATCCTGCTGATGCTCGGTTCGCTCGCGGTCTTCATCATCGCCTTCACGATGGGTGGCCTGAACTACGTCACGACGGTGCTGCAGGCGCGCTGCAAGGGCATGACCCTGATGCGCATGCCGCTGTCGGTATGGGGCATCTTCATCGCCACGATTCTCGGTTTACTGGCGTTCCCGGCATTGCTCGTCAGCGCAATCATGATGCTGTTCGACAAGACGCTGATGACGAGCTTCTTCATGCCGGCGATCTCGTCGATGGGTGCCGACCCCGGTTATACGGGTGGCAGCCCGATCCTGTTCCAGCACCTGTTCTGGTTCTTCGGTCACCCCGAGGTCTACATCGTTGCGCTGCCGGCCTTCGGTATCGTGTCCGACCTGTTGTCGACGCATGCGCGCAAGAATATTTTCGGCTACCGCATGATGGTCTGGGCCATCGTTGCGATTGGCGGCCTGTCATTCATCGTCTGGGCGCATCACATGTACGTCTCGGGCATGAACCCGTACTTCGGCTTCTTCTTCGCGACGACGACGCTGATCATCGCGGTGCCCACGGCCATCAAGGTCTATAACTGGGTGCTGACGCTGTGGGAGGGCAACATCCATCTGCGCGTGCCGATGTTGTTCGCGATCGGCTTTATATTCACGTTCATCCATGGCGGCCTGACCGGGCTGTTCCTCGGCAACGTGACGATCGACCTGCCTCTTTCGGATACCTATTTCGTGGTCGCGCACTTCCACATGGTCATGGGCGTGTCGCCCGTGCTCGTCGTGTTCGGTGCGATTTACCACTGGTGGCCGAAGATCACCGGCCGCATGTATCACGAAGGGCTCGGCAAGTGGCACTTCTGGATGACTTTCCTCGGCACCTACTCGATCTACCTGCCGATGCATTACCTCGGTTTCCAGGGTGTACCGCGGCGCTACTTCTCGATGGGCAATACCGAGTTCCTGCCCGAGTCGGCGCAGGCACTGAACGCGAGCATCACGATTTCGGCACTGTTCGTGGCTGCGACGCAGATCCTGTTCTTTATCAACGTGTTCTGGTCACTGAGGAAGGGACCGAAAGCCGATCCAAATCCGTGGGATGCAACGACGCTCGAGTGGCAGACGCCTGACAACCCGCCGAAACATGGCAACTGGGGTCACGACCTGCCCGAGGTGCATCGCTGGGCCTACGATTACAGCGTGCCGGGCTATGAGGATGACTTTATTCCGCAGAACGTGCCCGCGGATGCCGCGCCGGCCGGTCGCCAGCACGGGGTCAAAGAACATTAGGAATCGGAACTAATGGAAATCGGTCTCATTGCCCTCGCGATCATTCTTGCCACCCTGCTCGGGTGGCTGCTGAAGCAGTCGTTCAACGTGCAGCCCTGGGTCGCGGAAGAGGTTGGCGAGACGGCCCACCACGGGCCATTCGGTGATTCGAGTAACTCGACACTGATCGCACTGACGACTTTCCTTGCGGTCGCAACGTCGTTCTTTGCGTTGATGCTGAGCGCGTACGCGTTGCGCATGGAACTCGGTGACTGGGTACCGCTGAATGAGCCGCAGTTACTGTGGACCAACACAGCGTTACTGATCCTCGCGAGCCTGGCGTTTCAGTGGACCCGCAATGGCGCGGTACAAGGCATCGCGTCGCGGCTGAAGCCGGGCTTGCTGGCCACGGGAGCCCTGACCGCGAGTTTTGTGGTCGGCCAGCTAATCGTGTGGCAACAATTACAGAGCGGCGGGCAGGGCCTGACCGTGAATCCCTCGAATGCATTTTTCTACCTGCTGACCGGTGCGCATGGCGTGCACATCCTGGGCGGCATGTATGTATGGGCGCGCGCGACATGGAAGGTCATGTCCGGTCGCGCCGCAGGTGGACAGATCCGGCGCAGCGTGGAGTTGTGCACGATCTACTGGCACTTCCTGCTGGTCGTCTGGCTGATCCTGTTCGGCCTGTTGCTGTCCACCTGAATTACTGAGTGAGGATTGCTGAATGTCTGAAGCGGTAATGGAAAACGAGAAATCCGGCATGACCGGGGTCGTAGAAGACTGGTCGCGGGACAAGCAGGTCTTCGGCGTGCCCTGGGGCAAGGCCATGATGTGGATCTTCCTGCTCTCGGACACGTTTATTTTCAGCTGTTTCCTGGTCGGCTACATGATGGTGCGCATCTCGACCACCGATCCGTGGCCGAACCCCTCGGAGGTCTTCGGGCTCGAGGTGCTGGGCGTGTCCGTACCGTTGCTCCTGATCGCGATCATGACGTTTGTGCTGATCACGTCGTCCGGCACGATGGCGCTTGCGGTCAACATGGGTTACCGCAAGGACAGGAAGAAGACCTTCTGGCTGATGCTTGCCACGGCCGCGCTGGGTGCAACATTCGTTGGCATGCAGGCGTTTGAGTGGACCAAGCTGATCATGGAAGGCGTGCGGCCCTGGGAGAACCCGTTCGGCGCGGCTCAGTTCGGTTCCAGTTTCTTCATGATCACAGGCTTCCACGGCATGCACGTATCGGCGGGCGTGATCTACCTGCTCGTCGTCGCGTTCCGTGTGAAGAACGGCTACTACGAGAAACGCGGCGGTAATTACGAGATTGTCGAGATCGCCGGCCTCTACTGGCACTTCGTTGACCTCGTGTGGGTCTTTATCTTCGCATTCTTCTATCTCTGGTAAGGGGCGGCGCATGGCTTCTGCAGAAGGAACACAACATCCACTGAAGATTTACTGGATCATGTGGGGCGCGCTGTTCGTCCTCAGCGCATTCTCTTACTGGACGGATTTCTGGCCCGACGGACCCATGCGTACCGGGGCGATCCTGACCTTCATGATGCTGAAGGCGGGCGGCATTGTCTGGATCTTCATGCACATGGGCTGGGAGCGACTCGCGCTCAAGGTCGCCATTCTCGGACCGCCCGTCGCGATTCTCGTGCTGATCTGGCTCATGGCGCTCGAAGGCGCCTACGTCGAAGGCTCACGCCTCGAGCACTACGGTGAAAGCGAGTTCGTGCCGCAGGAACCGCACCACTAGTTCCCTCGCAGTAGGCGGCAGGCCGGCAACTATTTTGATGTAGGAGGCGGCTTGTACCCCAAGGGCAGCTACCCGGCGACATGAGCGAGTTCGAATTTTTAGCGGTCTTCATATCGATCATTTTCGGTATCAGCGTGACGCAGCTGATGAAGGGCGTCATGCGCTCGCTGTACCGCGGCGAACATGACCAGACCCATTTCGTCATGGCGGCGTTCCTGTTTCTCGTCCTGATTCTCAACTGGTGGACGATTTATACGTGGAACGACGAGCGGGTGTGGAGCTTCGAGTTGTTCCTCATCATCATTGTCTGGGCGATGAATCACTATGTCGCCGCGATCACGCTTTACCCGCCGGTCTCGTCCGGCACCGAGCAGCCATTCGAGTTCCGGCGCCGCTGGTTCCTGTGGGCATTCATTGGCATCACAATTACGGACATTCTCGAGACGTTTGCATCGGGCGATATCTTCGACCCCTGGTATTACCTGCCATTTGTGTTGCACTACACGGCGCTGTGCGCATCGGGCCTGGTAATCCAGAACAGCACTTACCACCGCGTGGTGGCGTGGTATTTTCTTATTTCCATGACAACATGGTCGTTCGTCGTACGCCGCTTCCTGGAGTGACCCGACATGCTGGAAATGAAACCGAACTGCGAGTCCTGTAACGCTGAACTGCTGCCCGATTCGCGCGAAGCTTTCATCTGCTCATATGAGTGCACGTGGTGTGCCGACTGCACCAATGGCAAGCTGGCGGGCACCTGCCCCAACTGCGGCGGCGAGTTACGTGCCCGACCGCCGAGGGCGCAAAGCTGAATGCATGCGGTCATTTTCGACATCGACGGCACGTTGCTGCACTCGGCGGCAATTGACGACGCTCTCTATCGACAGGCAGTTGGTGATGTCCTCGGCGATGTGCGCCTGCGGCCGACACTGCATGACTACGAGTACGTAACCGACACCGGCATCTTCCGCTCAATTCTCGACGACAACGATATTCCTCGCGAGCAGGCGCGGCTGGATGACGTGCGCAATCGATTCGTGGCGCTGCTCGAGGATCATGTTGGTGCCAACGGCCCGTTCGAGGAGATCCCCGGGGCGGCCGAACTATTGAAAGCGCTGATCGAATCGCCCGTGCACGCCGTGGCCATGGCAACGGGTGGGTGGCGGCAAAGCGCCGAGCTGAAACTGCGGTCGGCCGGGATCGACTATTCGAGCATTCCGCTGCTCACGGCCAACGATCATCACGAGCGCCCGGTCATCATGGAAATGGCGCTGGCCAGGCTCGGGGATGGTTTCCAGTCGGTCAGCTACTACGGCGACGGTCCCTGGGACCGCGCGGCCTGCGCCGATCTCGGCTGGATGTTCGTCGCCGTCGGCTCCGATCTGGAGGGTCTGGAGTCCTATGTCGGGCATGCACCGATTTTCGAAAATGTGCGCGCGATGTCGAGCGATGACATGGACGCAATCTTCCATGTGCGGACCTCGGTACAGCACAACCATATGAACCTCGAACAACTTGCGGCAGCGGGTATCACGCATGACAGCGTTGCAGCACTGCTCGACAGCGGGGAGGTGCGCGGCTGGTGTGCGTTGGCGGAAACCGAGGTGGTCGGGTTTTCGCTCGCGACCAACGACAGCCGGGAAATCAATGCCTTGTTCGTGTTGCCCGAGTTCTCGGGCCGTGGCTACGGCCAGGCGCTGCTCGACATCGCTGTACATCACCTCAGGCGCATGGCGCCGGGTACCGTGCGGCTGCGCACCGACCCTGAAATGCCGGCGTACCGGTTCTACACCAAGCGCGGCTGGCGCGACACGGGCCAGAAACACTGCGACTCAAGCGACGTATTTCTCGAACTCGACTAGCGGAAGCGGTTAGAGTACGTCCATGGGCAGAGCAATCATCCTCGTTCTCGATTCTTTCGGTATCGGCGCTACAGCCGATGCAGAAGCGTTTGGCGATGCGGGCTCCGACACCTTCGGGCATATCGCCGAAGAGCGCGCGTCGCTCGGCAAGCCACTGCGGCTGCCGAACCTGGCGCGTCTTGGCCTGCTGCATGCCGGCTATGAGAGCACCGGCGAATTTGCGGCCGGCATCGATGCGAATGTCGAGATCATTGGCGCCTACGGTCACGCGGCGGAGTTGTCGAGCGGCAAGGACACGCCATCCGGGCATTGGGAGATCGCGGGCGTCCCCGTGATGTTCGACTGGGGTTACTTCACCGACAGGACGGACACGTTTCCGCAGGAATTGCTCGACAAGCTCGTCGAGCGCGCCAACCTGCCAGGCTATCTGGGCAACTGCCATGCATCGGGAACGACGATCATCGCTGAGCTCGGCGATGAGCATGTGCGCACCGGCAAGCCGATTTTCTACACCTCGGCAGACAGCGTGTTCCAGATCGCGTGCCACGAGGAGGCGTTCGGGCTCGAGCGTCTCTACGAGCTTTGCGAGATCGCGCGTGAACTGGTTGACGAGTACAACGTCGGTCGCGTGATTGCGCGACCATTCGTTGGTGACGCGCCTGAAAACTATGTGCGTACCGGTAATCGCCGTGACCTGACCACGCCACCGCATGCGCCGACCGTTTTGGACAAGCTGGTCGATGCCGGCGGCGATGTCGTGAGCATTGGCAAGATCGCCGACATTTATGCGCACCAGGGCATCACAAAGAAGGTGAAGGCGAGCGGCAACGCGGCGCTGTTCGACGCAACGATCGAGGCGCTGCGCGAAGCCAGCGACAACACGATCGTATTTACCAACTTTGTCGACTTCGACATGCTGTACGGCCATCGTCGTGATGTTGACGGTTATGCCGACGCCCTCGAATACTTTGATGCGCGGCTGCCTGAAGTTCTGGACCTGGTGCAGGAGGACGACGTGCTGGTGCTGTGCGCCGACCACGGCTGTGACCCGACGCGGGAAGGTACCGACCACACGCGCGAGCACATCCCCGTGCTCGTCTATGGCGCCGGCGTCAAGCCCGGTTCCCTGGGGCGGCGAGAGTCCTTCGCCGACATCGGGCAGAGTCTTGCGAGTCATTTCGGCCTCGAGCCGATGGACTACGGGACATCCTTTTTGTAGGAGGACCTTTAGGCCCGAATGTCGCGGCTGAAGCCCCTCCTACGACGGATCTCGCCAGGTCGGCGGAACCCGAACAGCGATGACATCGCCCTCGGCGGTCTGCGTGTCACCGGAGTAGAAGCGACATTTCAGGACGGTTTTCTTGTCGGTTGCTTTCTCGATCGTGGCGCGTAGCGTGACGTCACGATCGATCGGCGTCGGCGCAAGGTAGTTCACGCTGAGTCGTCCGGTTACGCACCAGATCTCCTCACCTTCGCCAATCTCGCGCCCCTCGCGCCGATAGTAGTTCGCCATCGCCGTGCCGATGCAGTGGCAGTCGATCAGGCTGGCGATTGTGCCGCCGTAGAGATACTGCTCCGGCCCGGCGGACTGTTCCGGCCGCGGCGCGTACACGCACACGGACTCGTCGCCATCCCAGCGACTCTTGATCTGCATGCCGAGCGGGTTGTCGGCGCCGCAACCAAAGCAGTGGTTGCCGATCATCCTGTCCTGGAAGGCCGTCATTTATCCGATCTTATTTCTTGAGCGACCCGACGACAAATAACAGGATTGCGGCGCCGACCGTGGCCATGACGATCGCGCCAATGATGCCGCTGGCGGCGATGCCGAACAGTCCAAACACAAATTGGCCAATTGCGGCGCCAATCACACCGACGACGATGTTGATCCAGAGCCCAAAGCCACCTCCTTTTATCAGCTTGCCAGCCAACCAGCCGGCGATGGCGCCAATGACCAGCATTGCCAGGATGCTTTCAATGTTCATATGATTCCCCTTGCCTGTTATTGATTGCGGGCTTCGATCGCAGACTCGATTTGCGCAGCCAGCGCGGTCGCCTCAGTGCGCACCCGTTTGATATCTATGGTGAGCATCTCACGCTCTTTCATGAGCACCTTGCCGTCCACGACAACTGACGCGACATCCTGCTCGTCGGTCACATAGACGAGATGTGAAACCACGTCATAAGTCGGCACATGGTGCACATCGTCGAACGCCACCTGGATCAGGTCGGCGCGCTTGCCCGGTTCGAGTGAGCCGATTTTGTCGCCGAGCCCGATCGCCGTGGCCCCGCGACTGGTCGCCATCTGCAAGACGGTAGTCGCTGGAAGCACGGTAGGATCCATGCGGTCGACCTTTTGCAGGAAAGCGGCAAGCCGCATCTCTTCCCACATGTCGAGATCGTTGTTGCTCGCGGCGCCATCGGTTCCCAGGCCGATACGCACGCCGGCGTCCAGCATCTCCGTGATCGGCGCGATGCCCGACGCGATCTTCATATTCGAGGTCGGATTGTGGATGACGCCGACCTTGCGCTCGGCAAGAATCGGAATCTCTTCCTTGGTCGGCCACACGACATGCGCCGCAATCGTCGGGCCTTCGAAGAAGCCGATCGACTCGTACATCTGGATGCTCGGCATGCCATACGTGTCCTGCGAGTACTGCAGCTCGAACGGCGACTCTGACACATGAATGCTGATCGGCGCGCCGTACTGCATGGCGGCCTCGCGCGTTGCTTTGAGTTGCTCGGCATTCAATGTGTAGTTCGCATGCGGGCCGAAGATCGGTGTGATGCGGGAGTTACGCCCCTGCCAACGCTCGATGTAGCCATTGCCTTTCACGATCGAATCGTCGGCGTTCTCGGCATCCGGGCTACGCTGGTCGATCACGGTTGCCGAGATCATCGCGCGCATGCCGCAACTCTCCACCACCTGCGCAATTGTGTCGGGGTAGTAGTACATATCGACAAAGGTCGTGGTGCCGCCGCGGATCATTTCCCAGCACGCGAGCTCGGTACCTATGCGTACGAACTCCGGATCAACGAACTCGACCTCGGAGGGGAAGATGTAGTTCTCCAACCAGTCCATCAGGGCGAGATCGTCGGCAAGGCCGCGCAGCAAGGTCATCGCCGCGTGCGAGTGCCCGTTTATGAGTCCTGGCATGACGATGCGGCGCTCGCCGGCCAGCACTTCCTCGGCGGGATAGTTCGCTTCGATTTCCGCTGCGGGCCCGATTGCGAGGATTACGCCATCGTCGATTGCGACAGCGCCGTTTTCAATCACGGACCCTGCGGCATCCATGCTGACAACCCAGTCGCCCTTGACGACGAGGTCGATGCGATCATCGGCGGCGGTGGTCTCCGCCTCCGGTTCAGGGTTGCAGGCAGCCAGCCCAAGTGATACAAAAACGAAGCAAAAACAGATACTTATTCTTTTCATGGTGCTCCCTTTTGACGCCGATTGTAGCATCCAATCCGACGATCCCCGTATACGACGCGCCGCCCGGCGGACGTCTCGGCGAGGCCATGTTAGACGAATTTCGCGAGGCCGGCGTACTCGTGTTGCGGGACTTTGTCGAAGTCGCTGCCTGCGAGGAACTGCAGCGTCGTGCGCTCGAACTCGTCGACCAATTTGATCCTGCAGAGATCCGCAGCGTGTTCTCGACCACCGACCAGGAACAGCTGGATGACAGCTACTTCATTGAGTCCGGCGACAAGATTCGTTTCTTCCTCGAAAAAGACGCGTACGACGAGAACAACGAACTCCGCGGACCGAAGGAGCATTGCCTCAACAAGATGGGGCATGCGATGCACGATCTCGATCCCGTGTTTGATGCGTTTTCGCACAGACCGGAGCTTGCCGAGGTCGCGCGCCGCATTGGTTTCAGGGATCCAGCCATCCTGCAGTCGATGTACATCTTCAAGCCACCCCGTATCGGCGGCGAAGTCGTGTGCCACCAGGATTCGACCTACATCTACACAGAGCCGGAGTCCTGCGTCGGCTTCTGGTTTGCACTGGAGGACGCGACCATCGAGAACGGCTGCATGGAATTTATTCCGGGCGCGCACAAAGGGCCGCTACGCGCCCGCAACTACCGGCGTGCTGATGGCAGCCTCGTGACCGAGGTGCTCGATGCCACGCCGTGGCCGGAAGACCAGCGCGTGCCCGTTGAGGCCAGGGCTGGCTCGCTCGTCATCTTCGATGGGCGGACGCCGCACCTCAGTGCCGCCAACCGCTCATCGAAGTCACGTCATGCGTACACGCTGCACGTGATCGATCGAACCTGTCATTATCCTGCCGAGAACTGGTTGCAGCGCGGCGCCGATATGCCACTCAGAGGATTCGAGAGCTGATGCTGTTCACGGACATCATTCGCACCAAGCGCGACGGCGGCGAACTCAACGCCGCACAGATTCAGCGCCTCGTCGACGGGCTGGCGGACGAAAGCATCCCGGCCGAGCAGGTGTCGGCGCTGGCAATGGCCGTGTTTCTCAATAGCATGAGTTTCGATGAAGCGGCCGCGCTGACGATCGGCATGGCGAAGTCGGGCACGGTACTCGACTGGACCGGGAGTAGTTGCGACGGGCCGGTTGTCGATAAGCATTCAACCGGCGGCGTCGGTGACAAGGTCAGCTTCCTGCTGGCGCCGATCATGGCCGCCTGCGGCTGCTATGTACCGATGATTTCGGGACGGGGGCTCGGCCATACCGGCGGTACGACAGACAAGGCCGAAGCGATGCCGGGCTACAACGCAACGCCGGACCTCAACAGGTTTCGAAACGTGGTCGAGCAGGTCGGTTGCGCGATCATCGGCCAGACCCCGGAGCTGGCGCCCGCGGACCGCCGCTTTTACGCCATTCGGGATGTGACCGGCACGGTCGAATCTGTTCCCCTGATTACCGCATCCATCCTGTCGAAGAAGATCGCCGCCGGGCTACAGGGCCTGGTAATGGACATCAAGGTCGGCAATGGCGCGTTCATGGATTCAATGGACAGGGCGCGCGAACTCGCCGACAGCATCATCGGCACGGCCGCGCAGGCAGGCTTGCAGACGCATGCCGTTATCACCGACATGAACGAGGTATTGGGCCGTACAGCAGGTAATGCGCTCGAGATCGCCGAGTCCATTCGCTTCCTGCGCAACGAGGACCGCGAAGAGCGGCTCAATGACGTCACCATGGCATTATGCGCCGAGATGCTCGTAGTCGGTGGTGTGGAACCTGATCGCGATGCGGCACGGCGGCGTTGCGATGCGGCGGTGACGAGTGGCGCGGCGCTGGAGCGATTCGGCGACATGGTCGAGGCGCTCGGCGGTCCACGGGCGATCGTTGATTCGCCTCACGATTTTCTCGCCGGGGCACCGGTTGTCCGCGACGTAGAAGGCGGCGGGACGGTTGTCGGGGTGAATGCTCGCGCTATTGGTAATGCGATTATCGAACTCGGTGGCGGACGCAAGGAAGTGGGGCAGTCCCTCGATCTCGCGGTCGGGTTCAGCGGTATTGCCCGCATCGGTACTGAACTGGACGCGAACACGCCGCTGGCGACGATTCACGCCGCCTCCGAAGACGACGCGGACCGCGCCGAGGCTAATCTGCGCGCCGCGGTCGAGCTCGGCGATGAGTCGCCGGAACGGCCTGTAATCTATGAGATTTTGACGGGTTAGCGCGCCCGGATGCGGTAAACTAGCGGCCTCCAATAATAAGAATCAACCGGGGGACTCATGTCCAAGCTGATCGGTATTGTCGGGATTCTCGTGATCCTCGGGATCGCCTTCCTGGGGTCGTCGAATCGCAAAGCCATCAACCTGCGGATCGTTGGTGCGGCTTTCGCCTTGCAGGTGCTCGTCGCAGTATTCGTGCTCTATACCAACTGGGGCCAGGTCGCGATCGACAAGATGAGTTTCGGTGTGCTCGCCGTCATCGGTTTCTCGCAGGATGGCATTAACTTCGTGTTCGGGCCGCTCGCCGATACCGACAAAATAGGCTTCAGCTTTGTCATCAATGTCCTGCCGATCATCATCTTTTTCTCGGCCTTCATGTCGGTGCTGTATCACCTGCGCATCATGGAGTGGATCGTCAAGCTGGTTGGTGGATTCCTGCATCGCGTCATCGGTACAGGCGCCATCGAATCGATGAACGCCGCGGCCAATATCTTCGTTGGTCAGACCGAAGCGCCGCTGGTAGTACGCCCGTATCTCAAGGGACTGACCGAGGCACAGATGTTCACTGTCATGGTGTCGGGGCTGGCATCGATCGCCGGAACGGTGCTCGCCGCGTACTCGATGCTTGGCGCGGAAATGAAATACCTGCTTGCGGCTGCATTCATGGCGGCGCCCGGCGGCCTGCTCATGGCCAAGATCGTCATGCCCGACGATGAGATTGTCAGCGCCGGCGAGCATGAGAAATTCGTCATGGAGAAGAGCGAGCACAAGAACGTGATTCTCGCGGCCGCGTCGGGTACGACGGATGGCCTGAAACTCGCCGCAAACATCGGGGCCATGCTCCTGACCTTCGTCGCCCTGATTGCCTTGTTCAATGGTCTTGTCGGGCTGGTAGCTGGCTGGTTCGGCTACGAGATGACATTGCAGAAGCTCCTTGGCTGGGTCTTCTCGATTCCCATGTGGCTCTTAAGTATCCCCTGGGAGGAGGCACAACTGGCAGGCGCCTTGTTCGGCGAAAAAATTATCCTCAACGAGTTCATCGCGTTCTCGCATCTCAACGACGTGCTCGGCGACTCGAGTGCGCGTACTTATGCAATTACGACGTTCGCGCTCTGCGGTTTCGCCAACTTGTCATCCATTGCCATTTTGCTCGGCGGCCTTGGTGTTCTCGTGCCGAGTAAACGCGACCTGATTGGCCAGTTGGGATTGAAGGCCGTGTTCGCGGCTTCATTGTCGAACCTCATGAGCGCCGCCCTGGCCGGACTGCTTCTGACAGTCTGACGTGCCGCGTAAGATCATCATCGACTGCGATCCCGGGCAGGACGATGCTGTCGCCCTGTTCCTTGCGATGTCATCGCCGGACGAACTCGAAATTCTCGGCATCACGACGGTTGCCGGCAATGTGCCGCTGGCGCTGACACAGCGTAACGCGCGCATGATGTGCGATATCGCTGAGCGCCGGGACATTCCCGTGTATGCGGGCTGCGAACGACCCATGGCGCTCGATCCGATTACGGCCGAGTATATCCATGGCAACACGGGCATCGATGGTGTCGAGGTGTTCGAGCCGGAGACGCCGCTGCAGGAACAGCATGCGGTCGACTTCATCGTCGAGACCCTGCTGACCGAGACGAACGTGACACTCGTGCCGACCGGACCGATGACGAACATAGCCACGGCGTTCGAGAAGAACCCGGGAATCGCCAAGAATGTCGAGCAGATCGTCTCGATGGGCGGCGCGATGTGCGAGGGCGGCAATCGATCGCCATCGGCTGAGTTCAACGTACTCGTCGATCCGCACGCTGCGGAGCTAATCTACAACTGCGGCCGTCCCGTGACCGCGATGGGACTGGATGTCACGCACCAGGTATTGTCGACGCGCGAGCGCGTCGCACGCATTCGCGAAGTGGGCAACAACGTCGCCACAGCGACGGCCGGCATGTTGAGTTTCTTCCATCGCTACGACACCAAGAAGTACGGCAGCGAAGGTGCGCCTCTGCACGATCCCTGTACCGTGGCCTGGCTGCTGCAGCCGGAGCTGTTCGAGACCAGGACCTGCAATATCTCGGTGGAGAAGAACTCGGAACTGACGATGGGCCACACGGCCGTCGATTTCTGGCACGTCACCGATCGGCCCCACAACGTCGACTGGACCTACGCAGTCGATGCGGATGGTTTCTACGACCTGCTGGTCGAACGACTGGCAAGGTTTGGGAGCTGAGTATGGCGACAATTGCTGTCATCGGTTCGGTCAATCTCGACATCGTCGCGAGCGCGCCGCGCTTGCCGGCACCGGGGGAGACCGTCACCGGCGCCGAGCTGCACCGCTTCCCGGGCGGCAAAGGCGCCAACCAGGCGCTGGCGGCGCAACGTCTTGGCGCTAATGTAAGGCTTATTGCCTGTGTGGGGCGGGGCACGGCGGCCGACGAGGCGCTGGCGCTGTTGCGCGACGGTGGCGTCGACTTGTCGTCCTGTATCGTGTTGCCGGACGTCGCGACGGGCACGGCATTGATCGCCGTGGCCCCGGATGGTGAAAACCAGATCGTCGTTGCGCCGGGCGCCAACGCGCTACTGACTCCCGACCTGTTGGATGTGCCAACGACAGACGCCGTCATTTGCCAGCTCGAGGTCCCGGCCGACACGATCGCGAATGTTGCCCGGGAATACGGCGGCTTCTTCTGCGTCAACCTCGCGCCCGCGCGCCAGGTCGATGTCTCGATCCTGCAGCGCGCCGACCTGGTCGTCGTCAACGAAACCGAAGCGAACTGGTACGGCGCGACCCTGTCCGCCTGCCACGGCATGATTGCCACAACCCGCGGCGCCGGCGTCGCGACCCTGGAACGCGAAGGCGAAATTCTCGCCGAAGCGACGCCCCCGTCCGTTGACGCCATTGATGCGACTGGCGCGGGTGATACATTTACCGCAGCACTGACACTTGCCCTGGTCGAAGGGCAGGTGCCTGCCGAGGCGCTGGCATTCGCCTGCGCAGCAGCATCGATTGCAACCACGCGCATGGGTGCGCAACCCTCTCTGCCCGCAAGGGACGAGCTTGCCCGTGCCGAATAACCCCAGAAAGAGGTCATGATGAAAAGACTAGCGACCCTACTGCTCCTGTTACTGCCCGCGTTTGCTTCGGCCCAGGACGACGCAAAGCCCGCACCGGGTTTCAACGAGCCGACCTTCAAGGGGCTTGAGATGCGCAGCGTCGGGCCTGCATTGATGTCGGGACGCATTGCCGACATCGTCATCCACCCGACTGATAAGAGCGTCTGGTACGTTGCGGTCGGCAGTGGTGGTGTCTGGAAGACTGTTAATGCCGGCACGACCTGGACGCCGATTTTCGACGACCAGGGGTCCTACTCGATCGGTTGCATCACGCTCGATCCGAACAATCCGAATACGGTATGGGTTGGCACGGGCGAGAACGTCAGCGGCCGCCACGCCGGTTACGGCGATGGTATCTACCGCAGCCGCGACGCGGGCAAGACCTGGGAAAAGATGGGGCTCGAGAACTCCGAGCACATCGGCATGATCCGCATCGACCCGCGCGACTCGAACACGATCTTCGTGGCAGCGCAGGGACCGTTGTGGTCGGGTGGCGGCGATCGCGGCCTGTTCAAGTCGACCGACGGTGGCAAGAACTGGCGCAAGGTCCTCGGTGACGGCCACGGCAATACTGATGAAGACGATCAGTACACGGGCGTTAACGAAGTGCACATGGACCCGCGTAACCCGGATGTTCTGTACGCGGTCACGTGGCAACGCCTGCGCAATGTCGCGGTGCTCATCGATGGCGGCCCGGCTACCGGCATTCACAAATCCGAAGACGGTGGCGAGACGTGGCGCGAGCTGACCAACGGCCTGCCGACAGAAATGATGGGCAAGACGGGTCTCGCCATTAGCCCGCAGAACCCGGATGTCATCTACGCCACGATCGAGCTCGATAATCGCAGCGGTGGTTTCTGGCGCTCGGACGACGGTGGCGAGAGTTGGGACAAGAAGAACGACTACCTGTCCAGCGCGACCGGTCCGCACTACTACCAGGAAATTTTTGCGAGCCCGCATTTCGAGGGGCACGTTTACCAGATGGATGCGCTCATGCGCATGACCCGGGATGGCGGCAATACCTTCGTCCCGCTGCCGCATGAAACCAAGCATGGCGATCACCATGCGCTGGCGTTTCGTGAGGACGACCCGAACTACTTGCTGATCGGCACAGATGGCGGCGTTTATGAAAGCTTTGACCTCGGCGACACGTGGCGTTTCATCAACAACCTGCCGATCACGCAGTACTACAAGGTGGCGGTCGACTACGACGAGCCGTTCTACAACATCTACGGTGGCACCCAGGACAACAACAGCCAGGGCGGGCCGTCGCGAACCCTGAATGTCAGCGGTATTCGCAACAGCGACTGGTTCATCACGATGTTCGGCGATGGCCACCAGCCGGCAGTCGATCCGAACAACCCGGATATCGTTTACTCGCAGTGGCAGCAGGGCAACCTGACGCGCTTCGACCGGCGCACCGGTGAAGCGATCTACATCAAGCCGCAGGCGCGCGAAGGCGAGGCGCCGGATCGGTACAACTGGGATTCGCCGATCCTCATAAGCTCGCATGATTCGAGCACGCTGTACTTCGGTACGCAGCGCGTGTGGCGGAGCGACAATTACGGGGATAGCTGGACGCCGATCAGTGGCGACCTGACGCGCAACGAAAACCGCGTGCGCCAGCCGGTCATGGGCCGTACGTGGAGCTACGATGCACCACGCGATCTGTGGGCGATGTCGCAGTTCAACACGGTAACGTCATTGTCCGAGTCGCCGCTCGTTGCCGGCCTGATTTACGCCGGTACGGATGATGGCCTGATCCAGGTCACCGAGGACGGCGGCGAGACGTGGGAGACGATCGATCGCCTGCCCGGCGTACCGAACCGTTTCTTCGTGAACGACATCAAGGCCGATTCGCACGATCCCGACACGGTTTTCGTCGTTGTCGACGATCACAAGAGCGGCGATTTTGCGCCGTACATCCTGAAGAGCGAGAACCGCGGCCGCAGCTGGAAGAGCATCTCGTCCAACCTGCCGGAACGTCACGTGCTGTGGCGGGTGGTGCAGGATCACGTCAAGCCGGGCCTGATGTTCCTCGCGTCCGAGTTTGGCGTATTCTTCACGGTCGACGGCGGCGATGCGTGGACCAAGCTGTCGGGCGGTGTGCCCAACATGTCGTTCCGCGATCTCGCAATCCAGACGCGCGAGAACGATCTCGTCGGCGCGACCTTCGGTCGCAGCTTCTACGTGTTCGACGACTACACCCCGCTGCGTCATGTAAACGCGTCGATGCTCGCGTCCGGCAGCACCTTGTTCCCGGTGCGTGCAGCCAAGTGGTACGTCGAGCGGAACCCGCTGGGCTGCTCGGGCAATGGCTGCAAGGCCTCGCAGGGCGATTCGTTCTACACGGCGAAAAATCCCGACTTTGGCGCTACATTTACCTACTACCTTGCCGATGGTCTGAAGACCCGCAAGGATGCGCGCCGCGAAGTCGAAAAAGAAAAGGAAAAGAAGAACGAGGATGTTGTTGCCGTCGGCTGGGATACGGTCATCGGCGAGTCGCGTGAGGACGCGCCAGCGATCGTGTTTACGATTCGGGACGCAAATGGCGCCATCGTCAACCAGGTCGAGGGACCCGCGGATGCGGGCTTCCATCGGGTTGCCTGGAACCTGCGTTACCCGTCCGTCGAGCCATGGGCGCCGCCAAACCCGCTGTTCGGTGATGACGACCAGGAAGGTATCGGTTCGCTGGTCGTTCCCGGGCGCTATACCGTGGAGATGCAGCACCGCGTGGACGGCAGCCTGGTCGATATCGGCCAGACGCAAAGCTTCGACGTCGTCTCGATCAGGCCCGATCCGGCACTGCCGGGCTCGACCCAGGAGCAGCGCGTCGTGTTCGAATCGCAGGCCGAGGAATTGATCCGGGCAGCGTCGGGTACCGTTGCGGCGATCGATTCGGTCATCCAGGAACTCGATGCGGTCAAGGAGACGCTGGATCGGTCGATGACCGACGGTTCTCTGTACGAACTCGCCAACTCGATTCAGCAGCGCATCAAGGCGCAGCGTGATCGCATTACGGGTAACGAGATGCGCGACATGTACAACGACCTGCCCGAGATGACGGTGATGGCGCGTATGTGGCACGCGCGTTTCGATCCGTCGAGCAGTGCGCACGGACCGACATCGTCGCAACAGGAGTCGCTGCGCATCGCGCGCAAGCTGTATGATGAAGTGTTCGCCGAGCTGACCCAGCTGGTCGAGACCGACTATGCGGGGCTCAAGGAGGCGATGGACACGGCACGCGTGCCGTACACGCCGGGCCGCGGGATCCAGAACTAGGGAAGGTGGAATAGAGCGGGCAGCAGTGCGGCAATGCCGTACTGCTGCCACTCCCCGCTGTCATCGATGGCGAGGATCACAGTCCGGTCATCCGCAAACTCAGCGATGCGCTGCCGGCAGCCGCCGCAGGGCGTGCACGGGCCGACATCGCCTTTCCCTCCGACCACCGCGATGCGGGCAATTTTCCGTCCGCCTTCCTGGACCATCGCGGCGATTGCGCCCGCCTCGGCACAGTTGCCGAGCGGGTAGGCCGCATTCTCGACATTGCAGCCGACGAACAAGCGACCCTGGTCGTCGACGATAGCTGCGCCGACCGTGAAACCGGAGTAACGGGCATAGGCATTCTCGCGGGCATCCTGGGCCGCGCGAACGAGGTCGTCGTTGGAGATGCTCATGGCCCGATTCTACCTGACCGTCGTCCATGAACCGTGCATGGGGTTGGGCAGGATGTACCAGCCATTGCCCCAATACTCGGCGTAGGTGTCGAGCGCGGCATGGCGTGAGGCGCGCGTGGCCGGTTCGGTACACGGAGGCAAAGGTTCATCGCGGGTGCAATGCACGAAATCGCCGTAGTCGTCGCCGAACAGCATGATGACGCGGTGCGTCTCGCCGACGAATTCACGCCGGTTGAGCTTTTCCTTGTTCCAGCCTTCTCGTTCCCATGCCATGAGCATGTGTTCGGCATCGGTTTCGATGCCGGCTTCGCGCAGGTCGTCGATGGTGACCTGCTCGTAGGGGCAGTCGCCGTCGAAGCCGTCGAACGGTTCGCACGCACGGTTGGTCAGGAAAAACACCGTGACGCCGGCATCACGCGCGGCATCGATGAACGCTCCCGCGCCACGGATGGGTGTGGCCTTGTGCTCAACCATCCAGGTGAAATGGGCAAGGCGTGAGTAAGGTGTGTGCGCCAGCGTGTTCTGGTAGTCGGCGTTGCTGACGACCGTCTCGTCAACGTCGAGGATGATCGCGGGCGGCTTGTCGGCGGCATCGGTCTGGCCGGGCAGGGCGCTCCAGGACGTATCCTCGAGCAAGCGCGGCAGGTCGCGCCGCGCCTGCGCGTAGACCTGGGCCGCGACGGCCTGGTATTCCGCCGAGTGTTCAGCCCAGTAAATGGCTTTGTCGATAGCCGGTTCGGCGTCCGCCGTCGCCGTCGCCGGCGCCTGCTCCATGGGTGCGGCGCAGGCGGTCAGACCGAGTGCAGCCAACAATACGTAGTGCGTTTTCATTGATTCAGGTTAGCATGACCGTATGAAAAAACGACTATTCCTCCTGCTCGTTACGCTCCTGCTGGTCAGCTGCGCAACGGCTCCCCAGGCGCAGCCCGGTGGGCTGACATTTATTCATCTGAACGATACCTACCGCGTCGGTGCGGTCGAGGATGGCACGCGCGGCGGCTTCGGTCGGGTAGTCACCCTGATTCGCGAGCTGCAGTCGGACGGGCGGGAGGTGCGCATTCTGCACGGTGGCGACTTCCTGTACCCGTCGCTCGAGAGCCAGCTGTGGAACGGCCTGCAAATGGTCGATGCAATGAACTTCCTGCATGCGCTTGCGCCGATGTATGTCGTCGCCGGCAACCACGAATTTGACCGGCGCACGCCGGAGGCGCTCGCTGCTGCCTTGCAGGCGTCCGAATTCATCTGGGTCGGCGACAACTACACTGTCGATACCGGTGACACGGCTACCGACGCATTGATTCGTGCCGGGTTCATCTTCGAGGCGGCGGGAAAGCGTGTCGGCGTGTTTTCCGTCACCCTGCATGGCAATGATGGCGGCAATGTTCGCGATTACCTCGAGATTGATCCGGATTACCAGGCCGTTGCGCGGCGCGCCGTTGAGGCGCTCGACGCGCAGGGCGTAGATCTGATCATCGGCGTGACGCATGTGCACATGTGGCAGGATGTGGCTATGGCGCAACTCAAGGCCGACTTCCCGAAAGTCGCTTTTGTTGTGGGCGGACACGAACACGAGCCGCAGTACAGCGCGGCTGATGCAAACGCGGCGAGTGTAATGAAGGGCGCATCGAACGCGCGTGTTATCTGGCAAATCGATGTCGACTTCGACGAGGCTGGCAGCTTCGTCGTTACTGAGAAACGCATCGACATCGATGAATCCATCGCCGAGGATCCCGAGTACCAGGTACTGGCCGACAAGTGGTACGGCCAGGTGATGAAGAAGTTTCCATTCCTCGAGGCGCAGGTCGGCACCGCGGCATTGGCTATGGATGCGCGCGAGGAGCAGATCCGCAGCAGCGAGACGAGCTGGGGGAACTTCATCGCCGACCAGATGCGCGGTGCCTTTGGCGAACCGCTTATGGACCTGGCGTTTCTCAACAGTGGCACGCTGCGGCTCGATGACATCGTCCAGGACAGAATCCTGTTCGACGATATCGCGCGCACGTTCGGCTTCAGCTCGTTCCTGCGCCACACGACAGTTACGGGTGCGGAATTCAAACGCGTCATGGAAGCGGGCTATCGCGGCGGCCCGGAAAGCCAGGGATACTTCCCGCAAGTTTCCGGTTTTCGTGTATGTGTCGATCGCAGTCGCGACGAGTACGATCGCATCGTGAGTCTGCAAGTTCCGACCGACGACGGCTGGGCCGAGATCGAGGCGGAGCGCGAGTACACGCTCGTAGTCCCAGACTTTATCTACCGTGGCGGGGACGGCTACGCGATCCCGAAGGACGACCGTTTCGTGTCACGCCCGGCATCGGAGCTGCAGTACCTGGTCCTCGACGCCATACTCGTGGCCCAGGGCGAAGGCCGCGCTGTCGGCGAACCCGTCACGCGCGACAATCGCCGCTACCACTCGCTCCTCGAACCCAAAGAGCCCTGCTTTAATTAGGTGTCAGTCACCTGATAAAAAAAGGGCGGCCAATGGCCGCCCTTTGATTGGAACAGGAGCGTTCCGTTAGTTGCCGAATCGAATGTCGATACCGAGACGCGCTTCCCACAGGCTGCGGTTCGGGTAGACACGATCGATGGTTCTGTTGCTGAATCGCTCGTACCAGAACTGGCCCGTGTCAGCGACGATCGCACCCGATACCGGTACCGGGGTGAAGAACTGTGCATCCGTGATCTTGCCCCAGTCGTCGTTCAGCAGGTTGCCGAAGTTGTAAACCTTCAGGTACAGGCGGCCTTTGAAATCGCCCGGCAACGGCAGATCCTGGCTGATGCGCAGATCCCAGCGCTGGCTCCAGTCCGCGTTGAACGCATTACGCTCGGTCAGGCCTGGCGACAGACCCTCGCTATTGACCCAGGCAAAGAATGCGGCCTGGTCAAAGTCCGGGCTGAATACGACATTCGGGTCATCAGGACCGGTCGGGATGTACAGCAGGTGGCGACCGAAGAAGCCGTCGCCCTCGATGCGGATACATTCGCCGAACCCCAGCGCGCCAAGGCAGCCGGTCTCTCGTCCCACACGTGCGTCGCCGAGGTTGCCGCCACTAAAGCCCCAGCTCTGCGGCTGGCCTTCATTGAGATAACCGAACAGCGTTACGCGCGTCGTGTTGTCGCCGAATAGTTCCTTCTCCCAGTTCAGGCGGAACGTGAAGCGCTGCGGTACAACATAGTTGGACCCGGCAACCGTCGGGTTGTTGACGTCGAGAAGGGCAGTGTTGTCAAAGTTGGACACAGCTACAGCCGACGTCATCGGGCTTACATCCTCGGCGTCCGTGTAGGCGTAACCGAACAGCAAGTCGATACCCCAGTCGTCGAAACTCTTCTGCGCGACGATGGAGAATACGCTGGATACCGGCGACTCGCCGGAGTTCGTCAGCATCAGGTTGTCGGAGCCATTGGTGAACGCGTAGATCGGCGTGCCGATCGTCGTTGTACCGACCTGAGTCTGCGCGAGATCGACGTAGTAGGCAGGGTCATTACCCCTCGAGTACATGTAGTCAATATCGAGCTGCATGTCGACGACGGGAACGTCCCACGTCGCGCCGAGCGCGAGCTTCCACTCGCTCGGCTGCTTGTAATCGGGATCGATCAATACCAGGCGCGAGGTGTTTGCGTCGTCAGCTGTCGTGGCTGCAACGTCATCAACCATCAGTTGTGGAACATCGTAGCCAGGGCGACCCTGTCCGCTCAGCGTCAGCGAATCGGCCATGCCAGGCAGAATCGTGAAGGTGTCACCAAACTCGTCATCATCGTAGTTGAGCTGAACGTTGGTGACGCCGTCATTACTCCAGGCGTTCGAAATCCAGACGTTGGGGTTGCCGCCGGAGTACAGGCCGATACCGCCACGCAAGGTCAGGTCATCGCGGATGCCCCAGTTGAAGCCGGCGCGCGGCATGAGGAGACCGAGTCCATCGATGTTGGCGTCATTTCGGACTCCGTTACGCTGCGTAAACGCGTCGTTGTAAACCGGGCGATCACTACTTGTGAACCACTCGTAGCGCAGGCCCGCCGTAATCGTGAGATCCATGTCATCGCGGAATATTTCGTCCTGGATGTACAACGAGTTGAGTACGTTGGTAAAGACTGCAGCAGCATCGTTCGGGTTGTTGGTCCCGCCACCGCTACCGTAGTAGATGCGGCTCGGACGGCCGAGTTCGAAGCGGTCGATACCCGATGGTCGACAGGCAATCGGCTGACCTTGCGGATCATCGGGATCGGGCACCAGGAAACCATCGAAGCGTTGCTGCGCTGTAAGCGATGCGCACGCTGCCGGGTTGCCCGATGAACTGTCGAAGTAGTCGTACTCACCGCCGCGCGAGTGCTGCACGAAAATGTTGAAGATCTCGAGCTCTTCGCGATCGTAGCCGGCCGTGATGATCTGGTCGCCAAGGAAGAAGTTACCCGAAAGCTTCAGGTAGTTGGATTCGGTAGCCAGTCGGTTTGCCTGGCGGGAATCGTCCGCGCCGAGGTAGACCGTACCGGTTCGACCACCGACACTGATCTGCATGTCGCCGAAGTCTTTCGGGCCGACCGTTACCTGCGAGTCCTTCATCTCGTTGGTGCTGTAGAACAGTTCCGTCGAGAAGCGGTCCGTCCAGTCAGACGTCAGCCTGAGCGTCGTCGTCTCTGACTCGGCGCCCTTCTTATAGAAGTGATTCGAAAACTCGAACTCGTTCGAATCACCGTCCGAATCGCGATCCTGGAAGCCGTCAAAGTAGTTATAGATCAGGGCGACGTTGTGACTGTCATTGATATTCCAGTCGAGACGTACCAGGTATTTCTCGGATTCCTGTGACCCGTCACCCGGCTGGCCGCCAGGATCGTAGCCATAAACGTTCTGGGCAATGTTGGCGATGCGGTTGTAATCAGCCTCGCTGAGCCAGCTGCGCTCCTCGCCATTGCCCGATCCGGCATAGCCGCGCGCCAGGAAGCGCGGATCTTCAGTTTCTTCATAAGAAACATGGAAGAACAGGCGATCCTGGATGATCGGGCCGCCAGCATTGAAACCGATGATGGTGCGGTCGTAGGACGGCCGCGAGTAGTCACCCGGGTCGTCCGCAACTTTCGTGCCGCGGAAATCGTTGTCCGAGTACTCGTAGAAGACCTTGCCTTCCCAGTCGTTCGAGCCAGACTTCGTGACCGCGTTGATGTTGCAGGCGGAGAAGCTGCCGTAGGTCACATCGAAGGGGGCCAGTTCGACAGCAATCTGCTCGATTGCGTCGTACGGGAACGGCATGCCAACAGCCGTCGAATAGCCGTTTTCGTTCAGACCAAAGCGGTCAGTCTGGCTGACGCCGTCAAGCGTAACGTTGTTGAAACGCGGGTGCTTGCCGGCACAGTTCACGCCGAAGCCGTCTTCGTCATTGTCGATCATCAGACGCGGGTCAATGCCGTAGACATCTGAAATATCGCGGCTGAACGACACGGCATTCTCAATGTCCGCGAGGTTAAAGGTCGCCGCCGGTCCCGACGCGACTTCAACGAGGTTTGCCGTCTGGCCGATAGTGACGATCTCCTCGATTGCTTCTTCCTGCTGCAGGTTCAGCGTCAGGCTGTACGTGTCACCGACACTGATCGACGGTACGTCGACGGTCTTGGTGTTGTTTACAGTCACCCTGTATGGGCCACCGGGCAAAAGCCGCGATGCCAGGAATGTACCGTCGCTGTTCGCAGTCATGCTTCTCGTGACGCCACTGCGCATGTCTTCGACGACGACACTCGCGCCTCCGACCGGGGCGCCGCCCGGGTCGACGATCTTGCCGCGAATCGCAGAGGTTGTGTCCTGTGCCATCGACGCAACAGGTAGCGCCAATAGCATGACCACGGTGAGTGCAGCAGCCGGCAGCTGCCGGAACGCCGCAAGGGTCGATCGGAACAATCGAGATGTGTTTTTCATTATTGAACCCCGCTGGTGGAAAATACGCGAAAGCCTATAGCCCAAATATGACGATTGGATTTCGCTCATTTACTTTTGTGCCGGATCGGGCCTGGATGGCGGGAAGCCGGCCGGTCTTATTGCTTGTTGGAGCTAATCTAACGCAGCGAAAATGCTTGTGCAATCAAGGCTTGCGGCGCCTCGCCGAGGTCGCCAGGCACGTCGCAACCGGCGCGTATGGACCAAAAAAGAAACCATATTACGAAAGCATCACAAGCTATTGTTTTTGGGTTACTTCGATCGTGGCGATTATTGGCCAGTGATCGGAAACGCCGCGCCGCGCTGCGCTGTCATGGCGCGCCGGCGTGCCCCAGGACGTCACCTGCTCCGGATTCTCGTTCGCAATCGCCACCGAATCAGCGCGAATTGCGCCTGTTGTATTTTCACCACGGGCTGGTGAAAAAAGAATCATGTCGAGGAACGACCAGTTGTCATCGGGGCGGTAGTAGTACGTTCCTTTGCAGTCGCCACAGCCGAGGTCATGAGCGACAGTCCAGTGCGGCCTCGCAAAACGCTCGAGCATTGCCTCGCGCTCATCCTCAATACTCGTGGTGTTGAAGTCGCCGGCGGCGAACGCGTGATGATGATCGGGCAACGCCTCGCGCAGGTCATTCAGGTGTCGATAGGCTGCCTCACGCATGGGCGTCGGGTGATACGGCGCCGGGAAGTGCACCGAGAACCCGGTCAATACCGAGCCATTCGGTAATTTGAAGTCGGCCTGCAGAACGCCGCGCGTATCGCCAGCACGCCCTGGAAAATCCGGTACGTCGAACGCATGCAACTTCGGTTCGCCTGCGAGCGGATACTTCGACAGGAACGCGACGTCGATGCCGCGTACGTCTGTTCCCTCCAGCAGCACAGCCGGCTGGTACCCGAGTTCGCCGAGATGCTCCTTACGCAATCGCTCGAGGATGAGCAGGTTCTCCACCTCCTGGAACGCGATGATGTCGGGCCCCAGTCCGTCATTCACCTGGCGAATCGTGTCTGCCAGCGTCTGCATCTTGAAATCGACGGCGGCGTCGCTCCAGTCGAGAAACAGGCATTCGTTGCGCCACGCCTCGACCTCGATTTCGTTGCAGGCTGCTTTATGCTGGTCGTTACGTTTGTCCGCAATCGGCAAGTACGCCTTATCGTCCTTGCCGGGATCGTCGATATTGTCGAACAGGTTTTGCGCATTCAGCGACATGATGGTCGCCTGCGTGGCCCGTGTCGCGGGCGCCGCGGCGCTCGCCGGCATACCCAGATCGACGCGCAGCACGCGCGCATTCTTGTCTTCGCCGGTGACGTAGACCGTACGGGCGTTGTCGCCAAATGCGACCGCCTCGGCGTTGCGGAAGTTGCCGAGCCCGATCACGACGGGCCTGCCATTCAGCGCATCGAACCAGTCCTGGCCGGGACTGCGCAGATAGTAGTAAACAGCCCGGTAGGTCAGGATGACCGCGGCGCGGTTGTCCTGCGAGATATCCATGCCGGTCGGTTGCCAGTGGTAGTCCTTGGTCTTCGGCGCGAACTCGACGTCCTGGCGGCTAGGGCGCGGCAGGCTCTCGATCGTGCCGAGCCATTTCGCGGTTACGGTCTTCTCGTCTGTCTGCAACGGCACTTCGTACAGTGACGGCGGGATATCGCGCTTCGAGAGAATGAGGACGCGTCCGTTCTCGAGGTCGACCGCTGCTGATTCCGCATCACGCGGGCCGTTCGGGTATTTATAGTCGACCTTCCAGTCGACCTTGGTCTTGTCCTCGTCGGGGCGCGGTTCCTTCACGAAGTAGAGCGTGCGCTTCTTGCGCCTCGCGTCGTTGTCGCCAATGTCGGCGACGAGCACATACGGTTCGCCGTCAAGCGTGAACGAGGTGAGGTCCTCCCAGTCCTTGTTCTCGGCTTTATTCAGTTCGACTTCGCCGAGGCGACTTCCACCAGGGCCGATGGCATGCAGGCGCGGCTTGCCGCCGTCGTTGTGGGTCCAGAGAGTATCGCCGGGCTCGCGCTGCGAACGCGCGAGGCCGCTGGCTTCGTCGATCTTCGGGTTCTCGAGGCGACCGGTGACCTCGAAGCGTAGCTGCTCAGATGCAGCCGGCTGCTCCGCGGGGGAGCAGCCGGCCAGCAGCAGGATTGGCAGGACTTGCCGGATCAGTTACCGAACTCGTAGCCGACTTCGACGCCCCAGACACGCGGTTCGTTGACGAAGCCCGTGTTGTTGCTGAAGTCGATGTAACCGAGCACGTTGTCCTCGTCCGTAATGTTGCGACCGAAGGCCGCAATGTGCAGGCCGTTGTCGAAATTACGATACCCGATGCGCAGTCCGCCTTCGAACTGGTCCTTGGTCTTGAACTCGACAGCCTCGTAGAGCGGCATGTTGATTTCGCCGTACCAGACCCAGTCCGTGTGGAAGAAGATCTCGGCGTTGGTGCCGATATCGGCGCTGTAGCGGACCTCGACATTGTAGGTTGTCTTCGGCGCCCGCGGGAACGGGTTGCCATCGATCGAGACCTGGGACGAGTTGTTCGGGTTGGCCGGGTCGAGCACTGTGCACATGCGCTCCTGGTTGACCTGGCTGAACGCGCCGCAAGGTGCCGTGAACAGGTTGGGATCCTTGATCTCCGTATCGTTATATGCGAAGCCGCCCGAGACCAGCAGGTTATCGGTCACCAGCCATTGCGCGTCGACTTCGAAGCCCGTTGCTTCGCCGGTCTTGGCGTTGATGACCTGGTTAATATTCGACATACCACCGACAACCGACAGCTGCATGTCATCCACCTCGTAGGCGAAAACGCCAACGTTGAGGCGCAGACGATCGCTCAACAGGTCGGCTTTGTAACCGGCCTCGAGCGAGGTAATCGTTTCGGGTTTCGCGACCGATGGCGGCTCGCTGAAGGCGACGTCGCGGCCCTGGATCGTCTGGGCACGGAAGCCATTCGCGACACGGCCATACAGGCTTGACGAATCGGTTGCGGCGTAGTTCAGGCTCAGTTCCCAACTGGCCTGTCCGTCGCTGACGCTGATGTCGTCCGGACGCGGCACGCCGAGGTCAGCCCAGAGCTGGGCCTGCTGGTTAACCGTGAAATCCTTGTCGTCATCCGTGTAGCGTACCCCGGCCGTCGCGGTGAGGCGGTCCGTCAGGTCGTAGCTACCCTGGCCGAACACGGCCCAGGTCTTGTTCTCGTAAGTGACGATGTTGTTGGCGAAATCCACGAAACCGGCTGAGGCGAAGTTTTCCGTTTCCACCTGGAGCTTGGAGTCGAAGTAGAACGCACCAAGTTGCCAGTTGAAGCGGCCGTCGTTATCACTCGAGAGTCGCAGTTCCTGGGTGAACTGGTCGGTTTCGGCGCCGTCCTCGGTCACGGACGGAATGACGATTTCGCCCGGCCACGTACGCGCCGGCAGGCACGGGAACGGGCAAAGAACCAACGTATCTTCCCACGTCAGGCCCGGCGGCGGCGTCGGTGTCGCAAAGATATTCGCGACACCACCGTCGATATCGCCGCGGCTCGAACCACTGGCGTCCTGGTAGGACGTGATCGAGTTGAAGGCGACATCGTCAAAATCGATGTTCAGGTTCAGCGTGGTGCCATGTGACGTGTACTTCTGCGGGTTATTGTCCCCTTCGTCGTACCAGACCATGTCGCGCACGTAGTTCTGGTTCAGCTGGTTGCTGCCTTTCGTGAACACGTTGGCACGGAAAATCGACGACGTGCCCTTGAGGCTGCGGTTCTGGTGAATCAGCAGCGCCGAGACGCGGTCATTCGGCGTCCAGTCGACCTGCACGCGCATCGCGTTCTCGTCGTAATCGCCCAGCGACTCTTCATTGGTGTGACCGTTCATGATCCAGTTATCGCGACTGCGATGCAGTACCGACACACGTGCCGACAGCGTGTTTTCAATCAGGCTGCCGCCGATCGCGCCTTCGAGATTGATCGTGTTGTGGGTCGCCATCGAACCCTTGATGTAGCCCGACGTCTCATGGTCGGGACGGCGCGAGTTGACCTTAATGACACCAGCGATCGTGTTGCGACCAAACAAGGTTCCTTGCGGGCCACGAATCACTTCGATGTTCTGGGTATCGAAAATCGGGAAGCTCTTGAGCACCACGTTCTCGAGGACAACCTCGTCCATGATGAACGAGACAGGCTGCGAAGCACCGAGGTCAAAGTCGATATTGCCGAGCCCGCGCAGATAGAAGCGCGGCGCGGCGCGACCGTTCGACGATTCGGCGTACAGACCCGGCACGCGTCCGGAGAGGGCGAGTACGTCTTCGCTGCCCGAGAACATTGCGGCGAGATTTTCGCCCTGGGTCGTGGCAACGGAAATGGGTACGTCCTGCAGCCCTTCTTCGCGTTTCTGCGCCGTCACGACGATTTCTTCGAGTACTCCCTCCATCTGCGCAGCCGCAGGCAATGCAAACGCGGCCGAGAGGGCGAGTGCTGCGGTGCCTTGAAGTGCGTAGCGAATCAGGGAGTGTTTGTTATTTGTTGTGTCTGAACCACACATCGTTCGGTCTCCTGGTCAAGCGTCCGCGCAGTATAGCGCTGTTATTCGAGTGAGGTGTAGCAATCCTGCCAAAAACGCGGCGTGCAGACGCAGGTGAACAGGAGTTCGCCTTCCCCGGTGTTCTCGATCGCCTGCGGAACGTGTTTCGGGATGATTACCGTATCGCCGCGGCCGACGACGAAGGCTGCGGCATCGCCGACGCGCATGAGTCCGTGCCCCTGTTCGATGACGTAAAATTCATGCACATCCAGAGCGTGCAGCTGGGTGGTGACGCCGGGCTCCACGCGGCAGCGTGCCACAGAGACTTCGGGCCAGGCGTCGTCGTTAATGAGCTCCGCGATGAAGCAACGCTCGTCGGTCCAGACTTCGGGTTTCGATTTGTCAGCCACTTAAGTGACAATAGCGCATGGATATCTCAGGCGAAACGGTGCTGGTAACTGGCGCCAGCGGCAATATTGGCAGGGGCATCGCGCTGCGGCTCGCCGCAGCGGGTGCGCGCATCGCGGTGCACTACTTCCGGGACGAAGCATCGGCGCGAACGCTTGCCGAGGAGCTGGGCGATGCAACAGTCGTGCAGGCCGACCTCGGCGACGCCGCCGCAGTTGATGCAATGTTCGAGTCCAGCGCGCCGACGATGGTAGTCAATAACGCCGCGACCCAGCCGGTACAGGCGCTGCCAAACATGAGTTTCGAGGACTGGCGCGCGATATTGTCGGCCAATCTCAACGGCGCGTTTCTCGTGACGCAACGTGCGGCTGACGCCTGGGGCGACAAAGGCGGCGCCATCGTCAATATCGCCTCGATCGAAGCGCTCGATCCTGCTGCCGGACATGCCCATTACGCGACCAGCAAGGCCGGCGTCCTGATGTTCTCGCGTGCCGCCGCGCTCGAATACGGGCCCAGGAAGATTCGCGTCAACTGCGTATCCCCCGGGCTGATCGATCGCGACGGGCTCGCCGACGCCTGGCCCGAAGGGGTGCGGCGCTGGCGCGAGCGCGCCCCGCTGGGATGCCTGGGGACTGCAAAAGACGTGGCCGACGCGGTATTGTTCCTGCTCAGCCCCGCCGCCCGCTGGATCAGCGGCACCAACCTGGTCGTCGACGGGGGTATGTCGGCCCAAAGCAGGTGGTAGCTCGCCACCCGGTTGAAGAGAACAAGAATGGCTACTGCACATTTAAATGCGGCTTCCGGCGACTACGCCGATACCGTGCTCATGCCCGGCGATCCGTTGCGGGCGCAATACATTGCCGAGAACTTTCTCGACGATGCCCGTCGCGTGACCGACGTGCGCAACATGTGGGGATTTACCGGCAGCTACAATGGACAACCCGTCTCCGTGCAGGCGCACGGCATGGGCATCCCGTCAGCCTCGATTTATGCGCACGAACTGATTGTCGAGTACGGCGTACAGCGCGTGATCCGCGTCGGCAGCTGCGGCACGACCCATCCGGATGTCGAACTGCGGGACATCATTATCGCGATGGGCGCGTCGACTGACTCGGGCGTCAATCGCATGCGGTTTGGTGGCTACGACCTCGCGGCTCTGGCCAGCTTCGATCTCGTGGAAAAAGCAGTTGCCGCCGCGCGCGCCGCCGGCGTGCGTTTTCACGTGGGTAATATCTTCTCCGCTGATCTCTTCTATACGCCCGACACCGCTATGTTCGAGACGATGGCGAAGTACAACGTCTATGGCGTCGAGATGGAGGCCGCCGGCATGTTCCCGATTGCGGCCGAGAATGGCGCCGAGGCGCTGGCCATCTGCACGGTTAGCGACGACATCCCAAATAGCAAGCACCTGAGCTCTGACGAGCGTGCGACGACCTTCGACGAAATGATCCGCGTCGCGCTCGAGACCGTTGCGGCAGGCAGTTGACGATGGTAGCGCTCAAGGCAGTCAAGTCCACGCGCCTGCCGGACCTCAGCCGGGTTCCGTCCGTCGATGAGGTCGGCGTCAACGAGCGCGTGGCGCGTTTCCAGAGTCGCAGCATCAAGAAAGAGGCAAAGGTCGAGGCGCTCAAGCTGATCCTTGCAATGATCGACCTGACGACTCTTGAAGGTCAGGACACACCGGGCAAGGTGCGCCAGCTGTGCCAGAAGGCGATTCATCTTCACGATGCGATGCCGGGGCTGCCGCACGTCGCGGCCGTGTGCGTGTACCCGACCATGGTCAAGGTCGCGAAAGAGGCGCTCGAGGGCTACGACATCAATGTGGCGTCGGTCGCCACCGCGTTCCCGAGCGGCCAGTCGAATCTCAAGGTGAAGCTGGACGATACGGCGACGGCGGTCGAGGCCGGTGCGACCGAGATCGACATGGTGATTTCGCGCGGCGCGTTCCTGTCCGGCGATTATCGTTACGTCTTCGATGAAATTCGTGCGGTCAAGGACGCGTGTGGTGACGCGCATCTCAAAGTCATTCTCGAAACCGGCGAACTCGGCACGCTGGATCGCGTGCGCAAGGCAAGTGTACTGGCCATGCATGCGGGCGCCGATTTCATCAAGACGTCGACGGGCAAGATCCAGCCCGCGGCCACGATGCAGGTGACGCTCGTCATGCTGCAGGCAATTCGCGACTACTACCGCGACACGGGCCGCATGGTCGGCATGAAACCGGCCGGCGGGATCTCGAGCGCCAAGCTGGCGATTCACTACCTGGTCATGCTGCGCGAAACGCTTGGTAATGCATGGATGACGCCCGAGTGGTTCCGGTTTGGCGCGAGCTCGCTGGCTAACGATGTATTGATGCAGCTCATGAAACAGTCGACGGGTGTGTACCAGTCGGCGGATTATTTTTCGAAGGACTAGTGTGGGAGGGGCCTTGGCCGCGACTGGTCGCCGGCAAGCTGCCTCCTGCAAGGTAAATCGATATGGCAACACCAGAGAACAAGTTGGCCTTTGACGGTGGCTGGGAATATGCGCCGGCGCCCGAGAGCACCGATCACATCAAGGTCGCGAAACGCTATGGCCTGTTTATCAATGGCGAGTTTGTAGCGCCGGAGAAAGGCCGCTATTTCGACTCGATCAATCCGGCGACCGAAGAAAAGCTGAGCCGCGTTGCCGAGGCCAGTGAGGCAGACGTCGACAAGGCGGTAAAAGCTGCGCGCGAGGCGTATCGCAAGACATGGTCGAAGATGAAGCCGGCCGAGCGCGGCAAGTACATCTACCGTATTGCGCGCATCATCCAGGAGCGCGCGCGAGAGTTCGCGGCGATCGAATCGCTCGATGGCGGCAAGCCGATTCGGGAATCGCGTGACGTCGATATTCCGCTGGCTGCGGCGCACTTCTTCTACTACGCGGGCTGGGCCGACAAGCTCGAGTACGCGTTCCCTGGCCGCAAGGTGCGGCCGCTGGGCGTAGCGGGGCAGGTGATCCCGTGGAACTTCCCGATGCTGATGGCGGCGTGGAAGCTGGCGCCGGCGCTGGCATGTGGCAACACCGTCGTACTGAAGCCTGCTGAAACCACGCCGCTGACGGCGTTGAAACTCGCGGAGGTCATCCGCGATGCGGGCCTGCCGCCCGGTGTCGTCAATATCGTGACCGGTGCAGGCAAAACGGGCGCAGCCCTCGTGCAGCATCCGGGCGTGGATAAAGTTGCGTTTACGGGTTCGACCGCGGTCGGCAAGACGATCATGCGAGCGCTCGCTGGCACGAACAAGAAGTACACGCTCGAACTCGGCGGCAAGGCTGCCAACATCATCTTTGCCGACGCGCCGATCGACCAGGCGGTCGAAGGCATCGTCAATGGCATCTTTTTCAACCAGGGTCATGTGTGCTGCGCGGGCTCACGCCTGTTCGTGCAGGAGTCGGTTGCTGACGAGGTTATTGCCAAGCTGAAGGATCGCATGGAGACGCTGATCGTCGGCGACCCGATGGACAAGAACACCGATATCGGTGCGATCAATTCGCAGATGCAGCTCGAGAAGATCGAGTCCTACCTCAAAGTCGGACAGCAGGAGGGCGGCGAGATGTACCAGGCGTCGAACAAGATGCCAGCGAAGGGTTACTGGTGTCGGCCAACGCTGTTCACGAATGTGTCGCAATCGAATCGGGTGGTACAGGAAGAGATCTTTGGCCCCGTGCTCGCGATCCAGACCTTCCGTCGCTTCGATGAGGCCATCGCGAAAGCAAACAACACGCCCTACGGTTTGTCGGGCGGTGTCTGGACCGACAAGGGCGCAAAGATCTTCAAGATGACCCAAAGCGTTCGCGCGGGTGTCGTCTGGGCGAACACCTTCAACAAGTTCGATCCCGCGTCGCCGTTCGGCGGCTACAAGGAATCGGGCGTCGGGCGCGAGGGCGGCCTGCACGGCCTCGATGCCTACCTGGACCTGGGGGCATAAGCATGGCGCGCATACCGGTCGTAAAAACCTACAAGATCTACATCGGCGGCAAGTTCCCGCGCACCGAATCGGGTCGCTACCTGCCGCTCGAGGACAATAAGGGCAATGTCATTGCCAACATGTGCCGCGGCAGCCGTAAGGACTTCCGCAATGCAGTGGTCGCGGCGCGCAAGGCGCAGCCCGGCTGGGCGAAAGCCAGCGCATACCTGCGCGGCCAGATTTTGTATCGCATCGCCGAGATGCTTGAAGGCCGGCGCGAACAGTTCGTAGCCGAGCTCGTGCAACAGGGTGCAACGCAGAGGGCGGCACAGAAGGAAGTTGATCTGTCGATCGACCGCCTCATCTATTTCGCCGGCTGGGCTGACAAGTACCAGCAGGTGTTCAGCGCCGTGAACCCGGTGAGTTCGTCGCACTTCAATTTCTCGGTGCTCGAACCAACCGGCGTGGTCTCCATTCTTGCGCCGGATGCGACCAGCCTGCTCGGGCTCGTGTCGAATGTCGCGCCCGCGATCGCGGGCGGTAATACGTGCATCGCATTGGCATCAGAGTCGCAGCCCCTGTGCGCCGTCAGCTTCGCCGAAGTCCTGCATGCCTCGGACGTACCGGGCGGCGTCGTCAACATCCTGACCGGACTGCGCAGCGAACTGACCGAGCACTTTGCCTCGCACATGGACGTCAATGCGATCGTCTGGTGCGACGGCGGCAAGAAAACGGCGCAGACCGTGCAAAATCTCGCGGCTGAAAACCTCAAGCGCGTGGTCAAGCGCGTGCGCGTCGACTGGTCAAAGGACGATGCGCAGCACCCCTATCTCATTCGTGATACGCAGGAAGTGAAGACCACCTGGCATCCGATCGGAGTCTGAGTCGGGGCTAGCTCACATCGAAGCCGTCGAGCAGTCCTGGTTCGATGCGGGCGCCAAGCTGCTGGATAACGCGCGTCGCGCAGTGGGTGCCATATTGCGCGCATACCGCGAGCGGCATGTCATTCGCCCAGCCGTACAGGAAGCCCGCGCAGTACGCATCGCCGGCGCCCGTCGTATCGACAACGGTCTCGACCGGCGTGGCTGGCTGCACGACTCTTTCGTCGCCATGGATGATGACCGAGCCTTTGGCCGAGCGCGTGATTGCGAAGAGGTTGGTGTAGTCGTTCAGCGCCTCGAGCGTCGCATCGAAACCGTCAGTCTGTAGCAGGGCATTCACTTCGTCCTCGTCGGCGACGACGATATCAACGCCGTCACGCACGAATTCCTCGAAGCTGTCGCGATGCCGCTCGACGCAAAACGAATCGGACAGCGACAGCGCGACTGTCGTGCCGTTGCCATGCGCAATTTCGATGGCCTTGCGCGCGAGCGCCGGACCTTCGGCGATATCCCAGATATAGCCTTCCAGGAGCATTGCCTTCGGCGCCCCGACGGAGGATTCGGTGATATCCGCAAGCCCCAATTCGGTGCAGGCGCCGAGATAGGTTTGCATCGTGCGCTGGCCGTCCGGCGTGATCAGCACATGACTGCGCGCGGTCGGCGCGCCGTCGGCCGCCTTGTCGAGACGGATATCAACGCCCAGCGACTGCATGTCGTGGTTAAAGACGCCGCCGAACTGATCATCACGGACCTTGCCGATATAAGCGCCTGAGCCGCCGAGATTGGCGAAGCCAGCCACTGTGTTGGCAACGGATCCGCCGGACATCTCCGTGGCCGGTCCCATCATGCCGTAGACCTCTTTGGCACGATCCCTGTCGATCAGCGTCATTGAGCCCGGCTCGGCGCCGATGGTAGCGAGGAAGTCGTGATCGACATGTGCAAGCACGTCGACGATGGCGTTACTCACGCCAAGCAGTTGTACGTCAGACATTCGAGACCTTAGTTGTGCAAAAAAGAAAGCAACCGGATTGATACGGCGCGCATCTTAACTGATATGGCTTATCGGCGCGTATGCCGGTATCTTTCGAGGCGATGCGGCGAAAACGACAAGTGGGGTTGAAGAATGCGCAAGTCAGCTAGCCTGCTGATTCCGCTGACACTGATCCTGGCGTACTACGCGTTCTGGGTCGCTCTGACGTGGTGGCTGCTGGGCCGCTACCCGGCCTTTTCCGAGTACCTGCCCCTCGGCGGCATCGGCGAACTGGCCAGCTCGAACATGGAGACCTTTGAGCCGGTCTACACGATGGTTGAACGCAACCTCCTGTCGCCGACGACACCGGTGCGCCTGTTGCTGGCCTCGCTGGGCGTCGGCATCGCCACCGTGCCTATCTCGTGGGTTTACTTCATCACGAGCCGCGCTCGCCGCATTGACCAGTCATTCCTGCAAACCATCATGATCCTGCCGATCGTCGTGACTGGTATCGCGATGATCGTTCTCAACAGCCTGGCGCTGGCATTCAGCCTGGCCGGCGTGGTCGCAGCGGTACGCTTTCGCTTCACGCTCAACCAGCCGTCGGATGCCATGTATATCTTTGTGGCCATCGGCGTTGGCCTCGCAGCCGGTATCGGCGCCCTTGGCGTGGCGATGGTGATCTCGTTCACTTTCGTACTGGCGACGCTGATTATCTGGAAGCTCGAATACGGCAAGACCCTGTCCGGACCGTTCCTGACGATGATGACGCGACGCGACGCTGGCGAAGACGAGTACTAAGGGCTTAAGGATGAGCGAGACCAAGCGCAGCCTGCTGCTAATCCATGGACGCGACTTCAAGCCGTCCGCCGACAAGTATCTCGAGATTGCTGTTACCGCGATGCGGGCGGGCATTGAGCGCGACTTCCCGGATTGCGTAACGCCGTTCGACGCGCTGGGTAAGGATCTTGCGTGGTACGGCGACCTCAATGCAGAGGTGCTCGAGGCGAAGGGCAAGACCTACGACGAAGAGCTGGATGTCGGCGACCGCTGTAATTGCCTGGGCAAACTGCGAGAGATTACGCCGCGCAAGAAATTTGGCATTCGCCTTTACGATCAGTTGCCGGGCAAGTCGGCGTTGCCGGAGTTCTTCATGGACGTGGGCGCGACCGTCGTGGGCGCCGTCGGTTTGCGAATGCCGGTCATCGGTCGTCTGGCCAAGGACTTCGCTGCTTACCTCGATGACGAGGAGTTCGCTAAAGAGGCGCGTCAGCGCCTGCGCGACAAGTTGTGCGCGATGATGGATCGCGGCGACGAGATCATGTTGATTTCGCACGGCACCGGCACTGTGGTTGCCTACGACGTGTTGTGGGAGTTGTCCAACGATACGGCCACCTACCCGGAATACGGCGGCGTAAAAATTGATCAATGGATCACCATGGGCTCGCCGCTCGGCGACCATACGATGCAAAAACGCCTGCTCGGCGCGAAGGAGCGCGACGAGAGTCGTTTCCCCAGCAATGTTATTTCCTGGCACAACCTGTCAGCCGAGGATGACTACACCTGTCACGACACGACCCTCGCCGATGACTTCAAGAAGATGATGGTGCAGAAGCGCGTCAGTGCCGTGCACGACTACCGGATTTTCAATCTCGCGGTGCGCTACGGCAAATCAAACCCCCACTCATCGGTGGGTTATTACATTCACCCGCGCCTGTCGAAGATCATCGCTGACTGGATGGCGCCGGATTTGCTCGTCCAAGGCAGCCCTTGACGAGCTCCTGATTCTTCTTGCGCGGGCTGTCGATGACGTCATAGAAGTCTTCGATGAAGCGTTGCGTACGCTTCCTCTGGTTACCGCTCAGTCCTTCCAGCGACTCAATGAGTCCAAAGATCTCGCCCCGCTTGTCGCGGTAGGTCTGCAACGTCGTTTCCAGGTGCCCGGCGTTGTAGCAGCGCCCACGGTACAGGCGCTCGCGCAGGCTTGACAGCTTGAAGCGCGGGTTGGGCGCACCATATGGGGGATTAACGATACCGGAAATATCAAAGTCATAAGGTATCGAGACCTTGGTCGACTCGTCGCCGAACAGCACGTAATTGTGGCAGCAGGGCTCGCCGGGCATGGCCTTGATTGGTGAGAAGTCAGTGTTGCCAATCACGTATTGATAGACGGAAACAATATTCGTGTGCGCGCCATCGAGTTCCGGGATCGTGGTTGTTTCGCTTCGATCAACCTTCATGCCGATCCGTTTCGCCAGCTGGTCGCGGTGCTCAATCAGGATGCCAAAGGACTCTGCGATCTCCTCGCCATTGGTACTCTCGATGTACCTGATCCGCAGCAGGCGTACACGGAAGCTCCAGTCGGTCACGGTATTGAGAATGCGGTATGCGAGGTATTCCTTGAGCAGCGCCTGCTCGTAACGAGCAGAGCCTGTGCGGCAATGCGTCACGAGCTTGAGCTTGTCGGACCTGGCAAGCAGCGTGTCCTTCTTTTTGCTGAAGTTGAGGCGTAGGGGCGCAAAATGACAGGTTTCTTTCTTGCGGCGGAAACGGCCACGCGTTCGAACGGCCACACTGACTTCTACCTCGGCCCCCGTCTCGGCATCGCGGTAGACGAAGGTGCCCGGCAGCTCTTCCTCATCCGATCGCTCGCGCATGATCTGCTCGATCGGCGCGCTCAGGGTGACCTCGAGAATGTCATTACTCTGGAACAAAGGCGCGACCTGGCCGCTGTTGTCGTGATCGTCTGCGGCGGCAACGGGGATTGCCAGGAATGCGAATACCAGGATTACCGTTTTCATTATTTTGATCGGATCTCCTCTCAGGTGGTCAAAGTCTAGCATAGTCACTAAACTGGACGATCACCTCCGGCAAGGACCAGCATTGATGCGCACGCCGATCAACTACCTGTTTACCTTGATGCTCATCGCGCTGCTTGCAGGCAGCGCCAATGCAGAGGCGAATAACTGGCGCGTGGACGGCGCCGAACGAGTCGTCGCGATCTCCGATATTCATGGCGCCTACGATGCGATGGTTGCCACGCTGCAGAATGTGGGCGTGCTGGACAGCGAACTCGCCTGGGCAGGCGGCAAGACACATCTCGTTATTGTCGGAGACATTCTCGATCGCGGACCGCGCTCGCGCGACGCCATGGACCTGCTCATGCGCATGGAGGGCGAGGCCGAGGCGGCCGGCGGTTATGTCCATGTTCTCATCGGCAACCACGAGTCGATGAACCTGATTGGCGACCTGCGTTACGTGAGCAAGGAGGAATATGCGGCGTTCGCGGGTGAAGAAACGGAAGAACAACGCAGTCACTGGCTCCGTGCGTACATGCGGCGTTTCCCGATGCCGCGTAATTACAGCGAACTCGAAGACAAGTTTGAGGAGGCATTTCCGCCCGGCTACTTCGCTTTGCGCGAAGCGTTCTCGCCGGATGGTAAATACGGCAAGTGGCTGCTCGGCAAACCCATCATCGTCGTAATCAATGGCACCGCGTTCGTGCACGGTGGGTTGAGCCCGGTCGTGGCCGAGTATGGCCTCGACGGCGTCAATACGGCGCTGCAACAGGAACTGGTTGCTTACGTCGGGGCCATTGATACGCTGATCGAGGCAGAGGTGCTGCTGCCGATAGACAGTCACTATGACTACACGCGTATCGTCGAGCGTTACCTGCCCAAGATCAACGAGACCTCCGATGTGCTCTCGGCTGCCAAGGCAGTCCGCGATCTCGAGGAGGCCAGCCTGATCAACACCGACGGGCCACTCTGGTATCGGGCGAACGTCGCCTGCAACGGCATCATCGAGGAGCATCGGCTCGACGCGGCGCTGGCGGCAATCGGCGCCGAGCGCGTTGTTGTGGGGCATACGCCCACCCCGGGTCGCAAGATAATGCAACGCTTCGGCGGCCGGCTTATCGAGATCGATACCGGCATGCTCAACTTTTACTACCGTGGCAGTGGCAATGCACTGGTGTTGAGCGGTGCAACTGTCACGGTTCACAACCAGCACGGCGATGCCGCTTACTCGCCGTTGCCGCAGCACCGCAATGTGGGTTCGCGACCGCATGGCATGCCGCCGGAAGACCTCGCCAACCTGTTGCGCAATGGTGAAATTGTCGACGAGACCAGGGACAGGGAAACCGGCCGTACCATTGTCGACATTAACGACGGCGACCATGTCGTGCAGGGCATCTTTACCAAACGGCGGGGCCGCGGTTTCTACCCCGACGTAGCGGCTTACAAGCTCGATCGCTTGCTCGGACTCGACATGGTGCCGGTATCGGTGCGGCGGGAAGTTGACGGCAAGGACGGCACGGTTCAGTTCCTGCCACCGAAGACGATCGACGAAGGCACCCGATCGGCAGCAGGCAGAGGTGGCAGGGCAACCTGTCCGCTGCCCGAGCAGTTCATGGCGATGTATGTGTTCGACGTGCTCGTCTACAACGAAGGGCGCACGCTGGGACGTATGATTTACGACACGCGCAGCTGGAACCTGATGCTACTCGAACATGAGCGCGCCTTCGCGACCAGGAAGGGGCGCCCGCGGCACCTCTCGGCCGTGTCTATCGAGATCAGCGACGGCTGGAAGACAGCGCTCAGGGAACTCACCGACGATGTATTGTTTGCGCGGCTCGGCGACGTGCTCGATGAAAAACGCATCCGCGCGTTGGCTGCGCGTCGCGACGAGATCCTCGCGCAGTAATCTCGCTACAACAGGTTCCATGTGCGAAAGGGGGCAGGATGGGACGGCTGACAACACATGTGCTCGACACGTCGCGAGGCGGCCCGGCAGCAGGCGTCGATATTCGACTGTTCGCCGTGGCTGCGACGCGCGAACTTGTTGCGGGCGCGACGACTAATGCTGACGGACGCACGCCTTATCCGCTGCTCGAAGGCGACGTCTTCGCTACCGGTACGTATGAGCTGGAATTTGACATCGGCGCCTACTTTCGGGGACGCGGTGTCGAGTGCGCCGAGCCGCCGTTTCTCGACACGGTCGTGATTCGATTCGCGGTGAGCGGCGACGAGGACTACCACGTACCACTGCTGGCATCTCCCTGGGCTTACTCGACATACCGCGGCAGCTGAGCTCCATGGCAGGCAACCGCATTCGTTTCGTGCTCAATGGCGAGGTCGTCGAGACTGACGTCACCGACCCGACACGAACGGTGTTGCAGTTCCTGCGCGAGGATCGGCGGCTGACCGGGACCAAGGAAGGTTGTGCCGAGGGTGACTGTGGCGCCTGCACCGTAGTCGTCGCAGAGGTTGACCCGGACGGCGACGAGCTGCGCCTGCGTACCGTCAACTCCTGCATCCAGTTTCTGCCGACCATCGATGGCAAGGAACTCATTACTGTCGAAGGGCTGCGCGGCAGGGACGGTGCACTGCATCCTGTGCAGCAGGCCATGGTCGACGAGCATGGCTCGCAATGCGGCTTTTGCACGCCCGGTTTCGTCATGTCGTTGTTCGCGCTCTACCGCGATAACGACGATCCGTCGCGCCAGGAAATCGATGCTGCGCTGGCCGGCAACCTGTGCCGCTGCACTGGTTATCGGCCGATTATCGCGGCAGCGCAATCCATGCATGCGCGTCGCGATGACTGGGACGAGGCGGCTCACATCAAATCGCTACGGTCGGTCGCACGCGCTGGGGACCTGGCACTCGATCATGATGGCAGGCGCTTTTTCGCGCCGGCTGATCTTTGTTCGTTTGCTCGCATCTACGCCCAGTACCCGGACGCCACGATTCTCGCTGGCGGCACTGACGTCGGTTTGTGGGTGACCAAGCAGCATCGCCGGCTCGACACCGTCATCTACACGGGCCGGGTCGCAACGATGCGCGAAATCGAACGGTCCGCTACGCACATTGACATCGGCGGGGCCGCCTCGCTGACCGATGCAGTCCCGGCGATCGTGGCGGAATATCCCGGTCTCGATGAGTTATTCCAGCGCTTCGCGTCACCGCCTGTTCGTAACGCAGGCACGCTGGGCGGCAATATCGCCAACGGCTCTCCCATCGGTGATTCGATGCCGGCGCTCATGGTGCTGGGTGCGACGCTTATACTGCGGCGTGGCGAGGATGAACGCGAAATTACGCTCGACGACTTCTATCACGACTACCAGGTCAATGATCTGCAGCCCGGCGAGCTCGTGGCACGAATCCGGGTTCCGCGCGCGCGCAAAGGTGTCATCGTCAGCAGCCAGAAGTGGTCGAAGCGCTTCGATCAGGACATCTCGGCGGTATGCACGGCATATGCGCTGGAGCTCGATGGCGACACGGTGTCCGGGTTCCGCATGGCCTGCGGCGGCCTGGCTGCGACGATCCGGCGGGCGGCGGAATGCGAGGCGGTGGTGAACGGGGCGGCGTGGTCTGAGGAAACGATCGAGGCCGCGTGTGCCGCGCTGGCGCGCGACTTCGCGCCGATCAGCGACATGCGGGCGAGCGCTGACATCAGGCTCGTCGCTGTCCGGAACCTGCTGCGGCGCTTCTGGCTTGAAACGACGGGTGCGGCGCCCGCAACGGTGTACACCTATGGTCGATAGTGTTGTCGGCAAAGCGTTGCCGCATGACAGCGCGCATCTGCATGTATCCGGGACCGCCGCCTACACGGACGACCTGCCTGAGCCACGTGACCTGCTGCACCTCGCGGTCGGCATGAGCACGGTGCCGCATGCGCGGCTCCACAATCTTGATCTGTCTGCTGTGCGGGATGCCGAAGGCGTTGTCGCCGTGTGCACGGCAGACGATATCGCAGGTGAGAACAACTACGGCTCGATCGTCAGGGACGACCCCATACTTGCCGGAGATATCGTGCAGTACGTGGGGCAGCCAATGTTTCTCGTCGCCGCGACGTCGGTCGATGCGGCGCGCAAGGCTGCGTTGAAAGCGCAGGTCGATTACGACGAGCTCGAGGCGATACTGGATCCGTTGACGGCAGTCGAGAAGGGCTCATTCGTGCTGCCGAGCGAGACGCTCGTGCGCGGCGAGCCGGACGCCGCGTTGAAAAATGCGCCGCACCGCGTGAGCAGGCGCGTCTTCGTTGGCGGCCAGGACCAGTTTTATCTCGAGGGCCATATCGCGATGGCGCTGCCGCAGGAAGACGGTGGCCTGCTGATCTACAGCTCAACGCAGCACCCCGACGAAGTGCAGCGCATGACGACGCATGCGACCCGGCGCGACGCCAAGGACGTCGTCGTGATTTGCAGGCGCATGGGCGGCGCGTTTGGCGGCAAGGAAAGCCAGGCAGCGCTGATCGCCTTGGTGGCCGCGGTTGCATCCGACAAGACTGGTCGGCCCTGCAAGCTACGACTCGACCGTGACGATGACATGATCATGACGGGCAAGCGCCACGACTTTGTCATCGACTACGACGTCGGTTTCGACGACACCGGGCGCATTCTCGGCGTCGATTTCGAGTTGGCGTCGCGCTGCGGCATGTCGGCGGACCTGTCGGGTCCGGTGAACGACCGGGCAATGTTCCATTGTGACAACGCCTATTTCCTCGAGAACGTGCGCATCCTGTCGCACCGTTGCAAGACGAACACCGTATCGAACACGGCGTTTCGTGGCTTTGGTGGACCTCAGGGCATGTTTGCAATTGAGTATGTGATTGACGACATCGCGAGAACGCTCGGTCTCGACCCATGCGCCGTCCGGCGCCGCAACTTTTACGGCAAGGACGAGCGTAACGTCACGCAATACCAGCAGGTCGTTGACGACAACATCATCGATGAGTTGTTCGACCGCTTGTTGGCCAGCAGCGATTACGCAGCGCGCCGCGCGGCGGTGCGCAGCTTTAATGCAGAAAACACCGTGCTCAGGAAGGGCATTGCGATAACGCCGGTCAAGTTCGGTATCTCGTTTACCAACACGATGCTCAACCAGGCCGGCGCGCTCGTGCACGTCTATCGCGACGGCACGGTGCAGCTCAATCATGGCGGCACCGAGATGGGGCAGGGCCTGTACATCAAGGTCGCCCAGGTCGTCGCTGACGAACTCGGCATCGACGTCGCGCAGGTGCGCAGCACCGCGGCGGACACGAGTAAGGTGCCCAACGCATCGGCGACCGCCGCATCGAGCGGCTCCGATATGAACGGCAAGGCGGCGCAAAAAGCTGCCGCCAAGATTCGCAAGCGCCTGACCGCGTTCGCGGCGCGCCAGTACGGGGTGTCGGAGGCCGAGATCGATTTCCGCAGCGGCAAGGTTTACGTGGCGGAGCGCATCATCGAGTTTGCCGATCTGGTCCAGGCCGCTTGGGTGGAGCGTATCTCCCTTTCGGCGACGGGTTTCTATCGCACGCCGAAGATCAACTACGATCGCGCCTCGTTCAGTGGTCGGCCGTTCTACTATTTTGCCTACGGCGCAGCTGTTACCGAGGTCGTCGTGGATGTTTTGACCGGCGAGCATCGCGTGCTGCGTGTCGATATCCTGCATGACTGTGGCGATTCCCTGAACCCGGCCGTCGATCTCGGCCAGGTCGAAGGCGGTTACATCCAGGGTGTTGGTTGGCTGACGACCGAGGAGCTGTGGTGGAACGAGCGTGGCGAACTCGGCACGCATGCGCCGTCGACCTACAAAATTCCGACCTGCTCGGACCTCGCGCCCGATTTCCGTGTCGAGCTTGTCGATGACATGCGCAATCCGCAGAAGACCGTCCATCGCTCCAAGGCTGTCGGCGAACCTCCATTGATGCTGGCCCTGTCGGCGTTTCATGCGATTCGGGATGCCATCGCCAGGTCGGACACGGACGCGCCCGACCTGAAGGCGCCCGCGACGCCGGAAAATATCCTGCGCGCGTTGCAGGGAGCCGCCAATGAATGAGTGGCTCGACGAACTCATGGACCTGAGCGCCGCGGACGAGCCGGCTGTGCTGGTTACGGTGGCCGGCATTCGCGGTTCCGCGCCGCGTGAACTTGGTGCGAAGATGATTGTTACCGGGCGCGAAACCATTGGCACGATCGGCGGTGGCCAGCTCGAGTACCAGAGCACGCGCGTCGCCGTGGAAATGCTCCAGGATGAGCAGATGGCATTGCGCAGTTTTCCGCTCGGCTCGTCGATGGGCCAGTGTTGCGGAGGAGTCGTCGAAATCCTGTTCGAACCGGTCGCAGGCGGAATTCCAGGCTGGTTGCGCGATCTCGCGGCACTGCACGGACAGCGCGAGCCGGCGGTGCTGGCGACGCGAATTTCGCGCTCCGCACCGCGCAAGCTGGTGGTGACCGCCGACTCCGTGTTTGGCGCCGAGGATTCGGCCATGATCACCCGGGCGCGCGCGCTGCTTGACGGAGCCCCGGGCGCTACGCGCAATGTCCAGGAACTGTACGAACCGATAGTCATGCCCGACCTCGACATTGCCGTGTTTGGCGCCGGACACGTTGGCGCCGCCGTTGTCGCGGCCTTATCGCAGCTTGACTGCAATATTCGCTGGGTCGACAGCCGCCGCCGGGTCTTTCGCAAGGTGCCGGCCAACGTGCGGTCGGTCGAAGCCGCCGAGCCCGCGCTGGAAGTCGCTGCCATGCCTCCGGGAAGCTACTACCTCGTGATGACGCATAGTCACGCACTCGATTTCGAGATCTGCGATCGCATCCTGCGCCGCGGCGATGCGCGTTACTGCGGGCTGATCGGTTCGCAGTCGAAACGTCGGCGTTTTGAAAAGCGCTACCGGCAGCAAGGCATGGAGCAGGGGTTGATTGACGAGCTCGTCTGCCCGATTGGCGTCGACGGGGTCGGTGGCAAGAAGCCCGCGGAAATTGCCGTGGCCGTCGCGGCCGAAGTCCTGCAACTGCGCGACAGTGCGGCAGGCGTCAACCGGGAGTCGCTTCCCGACAACGTTCACCCGATCGGGGGCTGACATGGAAGCCTATATCGTCGACTGGCTTAATCTCCTGGTGCGCTGGCTGCATGTCATTGCCGGCATTGCCTGGATCGGTTCGTCGTTCTATTTCATCTGGCTCGACGATCACCTCGAGTCGCCGCGCGATCCTGCCGACGACGACAAAGGCGTCGGCGGTGAGGTGTGGTCCGTGCATGGCGGCGGCTTTTACCATGCGCAGAAGTACGCGGTCGCGCCGACCGAAATGCCGGGACGCCTGCACTGGTTCAAGTGGGAGGCTTACACGACCTGGGCCTCGGGCATCTTCCTTACCGCGCTGATTTACTGGTACGGCGCGGAGATATATCTCATCGATCCCGCTGTTGCCGATCTGTCCCCGATCCAGGCAACCGCTATTGCCATTGGTTTCATCGTTGGTGGCTGGTTCGTTTACGACCTGATGTGCAAATCACCGCTGGCGAACGATGCGCGCATATTCGCAGGTGTTCTGCTGCTACTCTGCGCCGTCCTCGCCTGGGCCTTGTGCGAGTTATTCAGCGGGCGCGCAGCCTACCTGCATTTCGGCGCCGTGCTTGGCACGATCATGGCGGCGAACGTGTTCTTCGTGATAATTCCCGGACAGAAAAAGATGGTTGCGGCGGCCGAGCGTGGCGAGGCGCCCGACCCGACGCCGGGGATACGCGCCAAGCAGCGCTCCGTGCACAACACGTATTTCACTCTGCCCGTCCTGTTCGTCATGACGAGCAATCATTACGCGATGGTGTACGGGCATGCCTTGAACTGGCTCATCCTGATCGGTATCGCGCTGGCGGGTGCGCTGTTGCGCGTGTGGTTCGTGGCGCGCCACAAAGGCTCGCCGCCGCCCTTGCCGATCATCATCGCCGTACTGATTCTCGGGGGCATCGCCTGGGCAATCGCGCCGCGTTCGGCAGAATCGACGACAGCGGAAGTGTCCTTCGCGCAGGTGCGCAATGTCATTAACGCGCGCTGCACGAGCTGCCACTCTGAAGCGCCAGTGCATTCGGCATTCGCCGTGGCGCCTCTCGGGATCGAGTTCGATACCGACGAGCAGATCATGGCCGATGCCGAGCGCATCTATCAGCAAACGGTAGTAACTCGCGTCATGCCGATCGGCAACCTGACCGCGATGACCGACGAGGAGCGGCGCATCATCGACGCCTGGTACCGGCAAATCCGGAGCGAGCCGTGAGCGACTACCCGAGAGACCTGCGCGGCTACGGCGCCAACCCGCCGGCGGCTAACTGGCCGGGCAGCGCACGCATTGCCGTGCAGTTCGTTATCAACTACGAAGAAGGCGGCGAGAACTGCGTGCTGCATGGCGACGCCGCGTCGGAGGCCTTCCTCTCAGACATCGTAGGCGCGGAACCAATTGAGGGGCAGCGCCACATGAACATGGAGTCGCTGTACGAGTATGGCGCTCGCGCGGGCTTCTGGCGCCTGCATCGACTGTTCACCGAGCGCGCCGTGCCGGTCACGGTATTCGGCGTGGCAATGGCGCTCGAGCGCAACCCGGAGGCAGTTGCCGCCATGCAGGCTGCCGCTTGGGAGATCGCGACACACGGCTATCGCTGGATCGACTACCAGCACGTCGACGAAGACACTGAACGCGAACACTTGCGGATGGCGATTGCGATTCATGAGCGCGTGACAGGCGAGCGTCCACGCGGCTGGTACCTGGGACGCTGCAGTCCAAACACGCAGCGTCTGGTGGCCGAGGAGGGCGGTTTCGAATGGAACGCTGATTGCTACGCGGACGATTTGCCATACTGGGACTGTTCGTATGCCGTGCCGCAATTGATGGTGCCGTACTCCCTCGACGCCAATGACATGCGCTTTGCGACCGCCCAGGGTTTCAATTCTGGTGAGCAGTTCTATCGGTATCTCGTCGATACGTTTGATGTATTGCGTGCCGAGGGCGGCCGCATGATGTCGGTCGGCCTGCACTGTCGGCTCGCGGGCCGGCCGGGACGCGCCAGGGCCGTTGCCGATTTCCTGGACTACGTGCGCGGTCATGACGATGCCTGGCTTGCCACGCGCCTCGACATCGCGCGCCACTGGCGCGCGCATCATCCGCCGGGGGAGCAGTCTTGAAAACGCACGACTTCATCGCGCTGTATGGCGGCATCTACGAACATTCACCCTGGGTGGCCGAGCGGGTTGCACAGGTGGCGGTCGGCATCGATGACGCCGAGCGACTGGCCAGCCTCATGGCCGATTGCGTGGACAACGCAGACACAGAGCGCCAGCTGGCCCTGATTCGGGCGCACCCCGATCTTGCGGGCAAGGCCCAGGTCGCGGGCGAGCTGACCGCGGAGTCGACCGAGGAGCAGTCGAGCGCCGGACTCGACCAGTGCAGCAAGGTCGAGTATGAACGCTTCCAGGCCCTGAACGATGCCTACAAGGAGAAGTTCGGATTTCCGTTCGTCATGGCCGTGCGCGGCAGCAATCGCGAGGAGATCCTCGCAGCGTTCAGCGCGCGCCTGCAGAATGACTACGATCTTGAGTTCGAAACCGCACTGGAGGAGATTCACAAGATCGCTCGCCTGCGACTCGAGGCGATGGAGGCGGACGCATGACGACCACGGTCAAGAAATGGGTGCAACTCGAACAGCCGCGTCTCGGTTCGCGGGTGACCTATGCGACTGACGAATTCTTCGGTGCGCGCGAGCGGCTGATCGATCCCGCGGACCCCGTCTTCATCGAGGACAAGTACGATGAGCATGGCAAATGGATGGATGGCTGGGAGAGTCGCCGCAAGCGCGAACCCGGAAATGATTACTGTGTAATTCGCCTGGGCGTGCCGGGCATTATTCATGGCTTTGACGTCGACACGCGTCACTTCACCGGCAACTTTCCGCCGGCCATCTCGATCGAGGCCTGCATCAGTGACGACGACCTTCCTGCAGGCGACTGGGCCGTGTTGCTGCCGCGCACGGACATCGTCGGCGACAGCCACAACTTTTTCGACGTGCGCAGTGACACGGCATGGACTCACGTTCGGTTGAGTATCTATCCGGATGGCGGCGTAGCGCGACTGCGTATCTTTGGCGAGATACGCGCCGATTTTCGCGACGTCGACGGCTACGTCGACCTGGCCGCAGTTGAACATGGCGGCAGGCCGATTGCCTGCTCAGACCAGCATTACGGCAGCGTTCACAACCTGCTCGCTCCCGGGCGCGGCGCCAACATGGGAGACGGTTGGGAGACGGCACGCCGGCGCGGGCCGGGCAACGACTGGGTCATCATTGCACTCGGCCTGCCAGGCGTAATCGAGCGCGCCGAGATCGACACCGCGCACTTCAAGGGTAACTACCCGGATCGAGTGTCGCTGGAAGCGGCCCTGTTTGCGAGCGACGAGGATGTCTCGAACAGTTCACCGGAATGGCGGACGCTGTTACCCGAGACGAAGTTGAAAATGGATCAACAACACTATTTCGATGACGTATTGCGAGACATCGGCCCGGTCAGCCATGTGCGCGTTTCGATCTACCCCGACGGCGGCATCAGCCGGGTTCGGCTCTTTGGCCAGGTACATGGCTGACGTTATTACATTACGGCCGGAGCCACTGACCAGCGAGCGGTTCGCAGCTTTCGGTGATGTGATCGAGGCATCCCGGGAGCGCACGAGCGCGATGAACGAGGCCCGTTTCGAGCGCTTCGATGATCTCTGTAATGTCGACTTCGGCGATGGGGAGTTGTCGATCAGCGTCACTCGTTGCAGGGTCGCGACATCCCTGCCGCTGCGCGTCGTCATGATCGAACGGCATCCGCTCGGCAGCCAGGCCTTCGTGCCGTTGACGCGTTGCAGGATGATCGTCGTTGTTGCGGCGCCCGGCGAAGGCGTACATGCATCGGATCTGCGCGCCTTTGTGACCAACGGTCGCCAGGGCATTAACTACCATCGCGGCACCTGGCACATGCCGCTGATTGCGTTCGATGCAGGGCAGGAGTTCCTGATTATCGAGCGCGGCGGATCCGAACCGAATTGCGAGCAGCACGATCTCGATGATGTCGTCATGCTGGAGGACGCGTGATGCAGGCGCTGCGCGCTTCGCTCCTGCATTGCATCGCCGACCCCGGCGAGCAGTCGAATCCGTCCGCGTGGGAGTATTTCGACGATGGCCTGCTGATCATTGATGGGGGCAGCTGCGTCGACATCGGTCCTGCAAGCGACAAGCTCGGCACATTGCCCCATGACGTCGAAGTCATCGATTACACGGGCAAACTTATCGTGCCCGGCTTGATCGATTGCCACGTGCACTTCCCGCAGCTCGACATCATTGGCTCGTTTGGCGCGCAGCTGCTCGACTGGTTGAACCAGTATGCATACCCGGTCGAAATGCGCTTCGCCGACCCGGCGCACGCGCGCGAAGTTGCGCATGTGTTCATCGATGAGTTGCTGCGCAACGGCACGACGACAGCGCTTGTTTTCGGCACGGTCCACGCGCATTCTGCAGACGCGGTTTTCGAGGCGGCTGCGGCGAAGAACATGCGTTTGATCGCAGGCAAGGTCCTCATGGACAGGAACTGTCCCGAGGGATTACGCGACGATGCGGAGTCGGCCTACACGGACAGCAAGGCGCTGATCGAGCGCTGGCATGGTAACGGGCGACTTGGCTATGCGATCACGCCGCGTTTTGCGCTGACGTCGTCTGCACAGCAACTGGCCACTGCGGGCAGGCTGGCAGCCGAGTATCCGGACGTCTGGGTGCATACGCACCTGGCCGAAAACATGGACGAGGTTGAGGAGATTGCCCGACAGTTTCCTGACAGTCGCTCCTACCTCGACGTCTATGATCGCTTCGACCTGCTGCGCAAGCGCGCCGTGTTCGCGCATTGCCTGCATATGGACGATGCCGACCGCAAAAACATGGCGGCGAAGGGCGGCGCTGCGGCATTCTGCCCGACGTCCAACCTGTTCCTCGGCTCCGGCCTGTTCGATCTGCCCGCGATGCGCGCGGCCGGTGTTAACTGCGGTCTTGGCACGGATGTCGGTGGTGGCACCAGCCTGTCGCTGCTGCGCACGGCCAGCGAGGCTTACAAGGTGCTGCACCTGCAGGAGCACGCTCTGCCCGCGATGCAGGCGCTCTACCTTGCGACCCTTGGCGCGGCCGCAGCGCTGGACCTCGACGACAGGGTCGGCAATTTCGAGAAAGGCAAGGAAGCAGATTTCGTCGTGCTGGACTTCGACGGTTCTCCACTAACGGCTCGTCGTACTGCCCGGGCAAGAACTATCGAAGAAAAACTGTTTGCGCTGATAACGCTGGCCGACGATCGCAATGTCGCCGCCACCTACATTCTCGGCGAGAAAGCCTAGCCGGACTCGACCTCGTCCTCGCCAGCCCAGATAACCTCGGCTTCGAGATGCGAGCCGGCCTTCATCGAATTGGTGATCAGGCAGTACTTTTCCGCTTTCTCGAGAATGACGCCGGCTTTCCCGGCCATCTCCTTGTCAGGAATAGTCAGCCTGGCGCGGACTGTAAAGCCGGTGAACTGGTTGAAGCCATCAAGCTTGTCGAGCTCGCCCGTCGCCTCGACATCGAGTGTCTGCCAGTCGAGTCGCGCTTTCCTGGCAATCGAGCGGAATGACAGGACGAAGCAGTCTGCTACCGCACCGACGAGCAGGGTTTCGGGAGACCAGACGTCGCCCGGACCGCCGAATTCAGGCGGGCCGGCCGTCTCGAGGTCGGGGAGCTTGTTGCTCGACAGGGTGACGTTCGCTTTGCCCTCGGCATGCGCGGACACGATGTAATGATGGGGAAGATCCTGCATGGTCATCCTCGCTTTGTAGGGGTAATAAATAGTCTCGACAGAATGGCTCCGGCGCAATCGTTTCCCAGTCAGGGATTACCCGTACCTCAACGCACGAGAATGGCGCGGAAGTCATTCACGTTGGTGCGCGTCGGGCCGGTCATCACCAGGTCGCCGAGCGCTTCGAAAAAAGCGTAGCTGTCATTGTTCGCCTGCATTGCTCGCGCGTCACCCGCGAACCGTGCCAGCGTGTCAGGCGTAATGCGGCAGCCCGCGTTGTCGCCAGCGCCATCAATGCCGTCGGTATCGCAGACGATGGCAGAGATGCGTTCGTGGCCTTCAAGTGCGATTGCAAGTGCCAGTCCGTATTCGCTATTGCGACCGCCGCGGCCGGTTCCTGTTACGCGCACCGTGGTTTCGCCACCTGACAGGATAACGCACGGCGCCTCGACGGGCCCCCGGCCGGCGGCGATATCGATCGCCAGCTGTGCATGCTCCCCGGCGAGTTCGCGCGCATCGCCGGCAAGGTCGCCGAGCAGGAAAGGCGTGATACCCATCTCCATCGCGCGCAGCGCGGCCGCCTGCAGGGCGTCGTCACTGGTTGCGAGGATGCGCACGTCAGCTTCGCGAGCTGCGGCCGCATCGACGACGGTGGGTCCGGACGCCACAATCGATGGATCGTTGCCGGGCACGTCCGAAATTATCAGTGTTATTACGTTGGCCGGCGCGCAGGCCGCCGCGAGCTTGCCGCCTTTGACGGCGGACAACTCGCGCCGCGCAGCGTTGATTTCCTGGATCGAAGCGCCGCTGCGCAGCAGCTCCGCGGTGCGCGCTTTCTTTTGCTCGAGCGTGATGCCGTCTGCCGGGGCGCACAGCAGCGACGAACCGCCGCCGGACAGCAGGCAGACGACGGTATCGTCAGGGGAAAGATCACTGACGAGGTCGAGGATACGCCGGGTCGCAGCCACGCCCCGTTCGTCGGGAACCGGGTGCGATGCTGCGCTGACTTCGATGTCGTCGCAGGCGACCGCATGGCCGTCGGGGACGATCACGAGTCCTTCGAGCGGCCCCGACCAGTGCTGCTCGACAACCAGCGCCATGCTGGCCGCTGCTTTGCCCGCGCCGACAATCAGCACCCGTCCGGGCGGGCGTTTTTCGAGCCACAGGGGCATGCAGGCGGCCGGGCTGGCCGCGGCAACGGCCGCATCGAACAGGCCGCGAAGCAGGGCCTGGTCGTCGATCATCCGACCGGCAGGTCGTCGTCGTTGCTGACGTGAGGCGCCAGCCGCTCCAGCAGCGCAGACATCTCCGGTCGATTCTCTTGCAGCTCGGCAATCGAGAAACCCGACATCTCGTAGGGCAGTACGAGCCACTCGCTGGTCTCATGCACGAAGTAGTCGGGCTTGCGCAGAGTCTTTTCGGACGGGCGGTTCCAGACCGTCGCGATCCGGATGTCATGTGGCAGGTTGCGGCGTGTCTTGCGCTGCAGCTGGCTGATGACCGCATTGACGCTCGAGCCCGTACTGTAGACGTCGTCCACGATCAGCATCGAATGATGCGAACACAGGTTCTCGAGGAGGTACTGCAGGCCGTGCACGCGAATGTTCTCGCCCTTGCTGATCATCTCGGAGTAACTGCGGGCGCCGGTATATGACGTACGAATCGCAATGTGGTCGGTCTTGACGCCGAAGTAGTCGAGTCCTTCCTGGACTGCGATGCCGACAGCGCTGCCGCCACGCCACAAGCCCACCAGGAAGTCGGGCTTGAACCCGGCCTCGTAGATGTTCGCGGCGAGCTGGAAGGAATCCCGCAGGAGGTCGTTTGCCGTAACGAATCGCTCGTTCATTATTCTTGTACCCGCTGCGTGCTGAGCTAGAATGAGGCCAGCCATTATAAGGCTGTAGCAAAGTCCTTTCCCAAGAGAATAATAATGGACAAGACCGTACTCTCCGCCCAGGACCTTCTCGAGGACTCGATCGAACTCGGTGTCAGTATTCTCGAAAGCGGATTCGAGCCGACCATGATTATTGCCATCTGGCGAGGCGGCACACCCGTGGGCATGGCGCTGCAGGAGACGCTGTCGTATTGCGGCCTCGATTCGGACCACATTGCGATCCGCACCTCGTCGTACACGGGCGTGGACCAGCGTGGGCACGTTACAGTGCATGGCCTCAACTACATCATCAAGAAGATTTGCTACGACGATCGCGTGCTGATCGTTGACGACGTGTTCGATACGGGCAACACGATCAAGGCGGTTATCGAAGAATTACGCCGGCGTGCTCGAGACAACATGCCAGAGGACGTCCGTGTTGCCGTACCCTTCTTCAAGCCGAGTCGCAACGAAACCGACCTCGAGCCCGACTACTACCTGCGCGAGACCGAGGAGTGGCTCGTGTTCCCACATGAACTCGACGCATTGACGCCGGAAGAGCTGAAGCAGCACCGTCCCGAGATCGCCGAGATCGTGCACCGTATCAAAAAGCCGGCCAGGTCCGCCTGAGCATGTGGCGCCGCAAGTGAGGTACTGGGCCGCGTTTTAACTGAATCTCAGCTTGAGCTGGCCATTGGCCGGTGCGCGCAGGTTCTGGGCATTGAGCGCATAACGGGCACCAAAGCGACGCCCGGCCAGTTCACGCCCGACGCACAGGCGCAGCGGCGTATGGAACACCTCGATGGGCTCGCCAGCCGGTATGTCACCAATATTGCAATGGACCTGGACTGCATTGTCTTTAAGGGTGACGGCCGGGTAGCTGGCGATTTCTTCAGGTGTGCGGTCGACGAAACGCTCGTTGATGAAGCGTTTCGGCAGGGTGTCCGCCACGTAGAATGAGTTGTGATTCGGGAGGGTGATCGTCAGCGACGCATCGTTGAGCGTTTCCTCGCCCTGGTTGTAGATTACGAGCTGCAGTTCCTCCGCGCGATCCTGGAACAGGAAGTTGCTGTCCTGGTTGCGGAACTTGCTGCGAATCTCCGTGAGCTCGCCCATGATGTCCTCGGGTGTGCGATGCTCGTACGGCGCCTCCGTACCATACAGGCGTGCATGCGTCAGGCGCGCCACCATCGTGGTCGAGCCCGAGTGTCCGGCCAGGTTGCGGACACGCAGCATCTCTTCGAGTTTCTGCGAGGCGAGGGCCGATGGCATTTCCGACAGGTCGCAGGTCGGCAGCGCAATCTCCTTGTGGATTATTTCGCCCGGGAAGCCAACTTCGATATCGCCCGCCGACACCGAATCGCGAAACTTGGTCTCGAACAACTCCATGAGCTGGCGCCGACCCATCTTTACCTTGCTGTTCTTGACTCGTTTGTAAGCATCACCGCGCCGCAAACGTTCGTCGAAATCGGCACGCATCATGTAGGGGCGATCCTGGCAGTCGCCGATCTCGAAGACCCCGATCCTTGCGCCGTCGAACGATACCGGCTCATAGCGAATGCGGACCGGCGGCTCGATGTACTCGTTGGCCAGCGACTGGTAAGAGGGCTTGCCGGAAAAATCGTCGGCGTCGACCGGATATTTCCGCTTACGACCCCTGGCGTCGAAATCGACGCCGACCACGATGTAGCGAGTGCCCTCGATCGACGCGTTGGCCAGCGCAAGTACGTCGCGCAGGAAGGCGCGAATGCCATCGTTGCCGTAGGCATTGCTGCGGAACTGGACTCCGCTGTCCGGAGTCGCAGAACGGGCTATTTTCAACAAGCGGTCCATTGATGAGGTCATTTTTGCCCAATTATGTTGAACAGAACGCGACCCAATCGACACTTCTGAGACTGAGTCCACATGTTTTCCGAATGGTTTATGAAGGTTTACTAACGGGCCGGTAATCGTGACCATGCGGGGTATGGAGTCGCTCGCCGCCATCTCTGCCGCCCCGCCGGCGCTTGCCACAGACGTGGTTGCGGCCGCCGTGCGCGAGCAATTTGGGCTCGATGGTGTGTATGAGTCGCTGGTCAGCGAACGTGACCAGAACTTTCGGCTGAGCAGCAGCGACGGGCGCAGGTATGTCGTCAAGGTTGTTGGAACGCTGGAGGCCGAGGCGACGACTGAATTTCAGCTCGCGATGCTGAATCACCTCGAGTCCTGCGCTAGCGTTATCGCGCCGCAGGTCGTCAGGACACTCAGCGGTGCGTCACAGGGTTCGATTCATGCTGGCGATACGACCTTTCGTCTGCGCGTTGTGAGCTGGATTGACGGCGAGCCGCTGGATTCGCTGACGATCGACGCGGACACGGCGAGTCGCTTTGGCTCGGCATTGGCCGTGCTGGATGATGCGCTTGCGGACTTTTCGCACCCCGGGCAAAGCCCGGTGCTCTTGTGGGACCTGCAACGAGCCGCCGAACTGCGCCCACTGTTCGAGTGCATAGACGACGCAGCAATTCGTGCTGCGATCATGCGGGCAATTGACGATTTTGAACAACAGGTCGTGCCGCGCATTGCGACGTTGCCGACGCAGGTCATCCACGGTGATGCCAACCCGGGCAATGTCCTGCTCGCGGCTGGTAGCATCGGCTTCATCGATTTCGGCGACAGCGTGCGCGCGCCGCGGATCTTCGATGTAGCAATCGCGGTGTCCTACCTGCGCGACAACAATGAGCCGCTACGCTTGCTGCGGCCGTTCCTGGCCGCTTACACACAATTGTTGCCGTTGACCCCGGGCGAGACCGAACTGCTTTTTCACCTGGTTCGAGCGCGTCTTGCGACGACGATCACGCTGCTCTACTGGCGCCTGAGGGACAGGCCGCCGGGCGACGAATATCGACGCAAGTCACTGTTACAGGAGCGCAGCGCGTCACACTTTCTCACCGCGCTCGATCATTTGGGAAAAGATAGTTTTTCTATTTAGAACAAGGTATTAGGAGGATTCTTCGCGGTTTCGCTATATCGCCTTGTGATTTTTTTCCAAATAAGGTTTTTACTGGCTCTAAAAGCTGAGAAGCAGTTCCGGGAATCAAGCGCTTACGCGCCGTACCATCATTTCCAGATTTCGTTAAATCGACCAGGGAACGATGAACCTCGACGAACTCATAGCCGTACTCTTGATCTTCAGCGCCGCGTGCTACGCGCTGCTTGGTCTGCGGCTGGTCACATCCAGGCGCGAGGTCGGTAGCGTGCCGATCGGCGTTCTGTTCGTCGTCATCAGCATCTGGGTTCTGGGCGGCGCAGTCGAGCTTCTGTCGACGACATTCGCAATGTTCTCGGTCGGGCGAACGGGCCACTTCGTCGGTACCGCACTTGTACCCATCGTCGCATACGTCTGTTTTCGCGAGTACACAGGGTCCGAAACGACTGGCAGCCGCCTCGGCGTACTCATGATCATTCCACTGATCTCGATCGCACTGGCGGCAACCAACCAGTTCCACGAACTCATGTGGTACGGCCCCTTCGTGAATCAGCAGGGTGAGTTCCTGACGTTCCCGGCAAAGTGGGGCCCGTGGTTCGTGTTTGCCCATCTGCCGTACAGCTATATCGTTATCGGTGCGGCCATGTTTACCCTGTTCGCCCACAGTTCGGCGGTGGCGCCCGCACACCGGCGCGGTCTGTTTCTGCTGATCGCGGCCTGTATTGCGCCGCTTACCGCCACGGCTGCATACGACATGGGCTATGGCCCGGCCACGATATCCTATGTGCCACTCGTGTTTGCCGTAATGCTCCCGATCTATGCGTGGCTGATTGTCGGTGAGCAGCTGTTCGAATTCTCGCCGCTCGCCTACGAAACGGTCTTCCAGACGATGCAGGATCCCGTGGTCGTTATTGATGACCAGAACCGGATTATCGGCCTCAATCACACGGCCGAGTCGATGCTGTCCGTCGATGAGGCGCAGGCCCTGCGCACGCCGCTCGAGCAATTATTCAAGACAGGCGCTCACGAGGTGCACGAAGCGCTCGACACCGGCGAACCACAAAAGATGCTGACCAGTACGGGGCGCTTCCTGCACGTGCAGGTTTCGGAGATCGACTCGACGCGTACCTCGGCGCGAGGTGGTCGTGTGTTGATGTTCCGCGATGTAAGCGACGTTGAGAAAGCACAGAGCGAGGTTCGCAAGAACGAAAAACTGCTGCGCACACTGATCGATCATTCGGTCAACGGCATCGTGCGCTTCGGCTGGACCGAGACGGATGACGGTGGGCGCCAACTGCGCAGCATATTTGCCAACGCGGCGGCGGGCCGTTTTCTTGCAACCGATGCTGATGACCTGATCGACTGTTCGGCGACGCAGGTGATTCGCCATGCGGTCACGGGTATGGATGACGCCGATGTGGAAGGCATCCTCGAACGATTCGAAAGAGCGATCGGCAAGAGCAAGAGCCTGGACGTCGAAGTTCGGCAGAAAACGAGGGGGCGGGCGCGCTGGCTACGCCTGATTTGCGAGCCGGTAGGCGATGACTATGCTGCGACCTTCGTCGACGTCACGGATCGCAAGGCCAAGGAAAAACAGATGGAGTCCATCGCGACATCCGACCCGCTGACGGGCGTCCTCAACCGCCGCGGTTTTGAGCGCGATGCGGCGATGCGTCTGACACAGAGTGATGACGATGCGACAGGCGCGCTGCTGTTTATTGATCTCAATGAGTTCAAGGGTATCAATGACCAGTTCGGTCACGAGGTTGGCGACCAGTTGCTGAAGATCGCAGCTGAACGTCTGCGCAAGAGCCTGCGCGCGCACGACATTATCGGTCGTCCGGGCGGCGACGAGTTCGTCGCATTGGTTCCCGACGTCGATGCCAAAGTCGCCGACAAGCTCGCCAAGCGCCTGACCAGGGCGCTCGAGGAACCCTATAACATCGGTCGCCAGCAACTCGTGTGCGTCGCGAGTATCGGTTTGGCGTTGTACCCCGAGAACGCAAATACGCTTACCGGGCTCCTGCGCGAGGCCGACCAGGCCATGTATCGCGCCAAGGCGCGCAGCCGCGGCGTCACGGATATTCGCGGCGAGGACCTGCTCGAAAAAGCGATGTAACCTTCTTGCGCTCAATATGGTCTAATTCGTCGTCCAATGACGAGCAGACTGGCCGTGAGCGAAGACAATACTCCAGTAATCGAGGTGAGCAACCTGCAACGCCGCTATACGATGGGTGGCGGCTACATCGATGCGTTGCGCAGCGTTGATATGGACGTGACGGCCAATGAGTACGTCGCGATCATGGGTCAATCGGGCTCCGGCAAGTCGACGCTCATGAATATCATCGGCTGTCTCGACCGGCCGACGGCGGGCGAGTACTGGCTCAACGGCCAGCGCGTCTCGTCAATGAATGATCAGCAACTTGCTCGCGTGCGCAATCGCGACATCGGCTTCGTATTTCAGACTTTCAACCTGCTGCCGCGCATGAGTGCGTTGGCGAATGTCGAAGTGCCGCTCATCTATGCAGGCGAACGCCGCAAGGAACGCCATGAACTGGCGGCGGCGGCTCTCGAGACCGTTGGCCTGGGCGACCGCATGGGACACCGGCCGTCCGAGATGTCGGGTGGTCAGCGCCAGCGCGTGGCCATCGCCCGCGCCCTTGTGACCGGGCCGAGCATCCTGCTGGCGGACGAGCCGACCGGCAACCTCGACTCGAGTACCGGCGAGGAGATCATGCGGCTGTTCGATGATCTGCATGCGAGCGGCAATACACTGATCCTTGTTACCCATGAACAACACATTGCCGACCACGCGAATCGCGTCGTCCGGCTCAGCGACGGCGATGTCGTCAGCGATAAGAGAACCACGGAATGAAACGAGTACTTGTGATTGGCCTCGGCCTTGCCCTCGGCGCCTGCGCAGAACAGGAGTCGGAGGCGCCCGTCTATGAAACGGCCGGCGTGGAGCAGCGCACCCTGGAAGTGGCTGTCAACTCCGCAGGCATTGTCGAGCCGCTGGCAACCGTCGAAGTCAAATCGAAAGCATCGGGCGAGGTGCTCGGTGTCGAAGTAGAGACCGGCGACAAGGTCGAGGAAGGCAGCCTCATGGTCAGCATCGACCCGCGCATCGTGCGCAATCGCCTGGCGCAGGCCGACGCCGCGCTCAAGGCGGCAATCTCGCGACGTGAGATCGCGATCACGCAGAAAGAACGCGTCGAGTCGCTCGTCGGCAATGGCACCCTGACACAGTCGGATCTCGAGCAGGCGGTTCTCGACCTCGCTAATGCCGAAGCTCAGGTGGTCAGCGCGGAGGTTGAGGTAGAGAACGCACGCATCGCCGTTGACGATACGGATATTCGCGCGCCGATCAGCGGCACGATCATCTTCAAACCGGTCGAGGTCGGGCAGGTCATCTCCTCGCCGACGCAGGATTTTGCCGGCGGTACCCTGCTGATGCAGATGGCCGACCTGAGTGCTGTGCAGATCCGCTCGCTCGTCGACGAAACCGATATCGGCAAGATTCGGCCCGGCATGCCGGCCGAGGTGTCGGTTGCCGCGTACCCGAACCAGCCATTCCCCGGCGAGGTCGTGAAGATCGAACCACAGGCCGTGATCGAACAGAACGTCACGATGTTCGCCGTACTCGTGTCGATCCAGAATCCCGACGGTTTGCTGATGCCCGGCATGAATGCCGAAGTCGAAATGTCGGTGGCGCGTGCCGAAGATGTGCCGACAATTCCGGTCATGGCGCTGCGTACCAACCGTGACCTGAAGAGCACCGCGGGTATTCTCGGGCGGTCGGTCGAGGAGCTGCGGCAGGCGCTCGCATCGGGCGAGGAACGCCGGGCCGGGCAGGGCGCACCTGCCGATCGCAGAAGTGGCAACAGGCCTGCCGGCCGCGGGACGGATTATCGTTTCGGCGGTACGTTCTGGGTGGTGCTCGACACGCCCGAACGTGAGGTCCGCAAAGTAGCGACGGGTGTGACCGATCTCGACAATGTGCATATTGTCAGCGGACTGGAGGCGGACGAGCGCGTCCTCATCCTGCCGAGTTCACACCTGCTCGAGACGCAGCAGGACCTGCAGAACTTCATCAACCGTCGCGTCGGCGGCGTTCCGGGAATCAGTCGCTAGCCCATGCTTATCGGAGAGACAATCCGGATCTCGCTGTCGTCGATACGCAGCAACCTGTTCCGTGCGCTGCTGACCATGCTTGGCATCATCATCGGCGTTGGCGCCGTGATTACGATGGTTGCCTTGGGTACCGGCGCCCAGCGCGCGGTCGATGAGCAAATGGCGTTGTTCGGCGGCGACATCCTCGAGATCGAGTCGTCGGCCTGGTTCAGTCGCGGCGTCGCCCGCGACCAGCAGACCCTGACCACGGACGACGCCGTGGCGCTGTCATCGGGTATGCAGCACATCACCGAGGTCGTCCCCGAAATTTCGAGCCGTTTCCAGGTCAAGTACGGCAACAAGAATATCAACGTGCGCACACTCGGCACGACGCCCAACTACACGCGGGTTCACAACTTCGAGATCGCGCACGGCCGCATGTTCTCAGAAGCCGACAACTCGGCGCGCAAGCGCGTCGTCGTCCTGGGCGCCAATATCCCGAGCATGCTTGACGCGCAGCCGGCCACGATGGTCGGCCGCAGCGTCCAGATCCGTTCGATTACGTTCGAGGTCATTGGCGTCATGGAGTCTAAAGGCGGGCAAGGCTGGCGCAACCCGGACGACTTCATCTGGATTCCGCTTGCAACGGCGCAGTTCCGCGTGACCGGCAACGACTTCGTCGAATCGATTGGCGCCAAGCTGGCGCCCGGCTCGACCATGCAAAACGCGATGATGGAAATCGAGCGTGTGCTGCGCCGCGAGCACGGCATCCTGCCGGGCAGGGATAACGACTTTGCCATCATGGATCGCACGCAGTTCGCGCAGTCGCGGGCCGAGGCGACCGAGGTGTTCACCTACCTGCTTGCCGGCATCGCGGGAGTCAGTCTCGTCGTTGGCGGTATCGGCATCATGAACATCATGCTCGTGACCGTCACTGAACGTACCCGCGAGATCGGTGTGCGCAAGGCGCTTGGCGCGACGCGCGGCAATATCCTGCTGCAGTTTCTCGTCGAGTCCACGATCCTGTGCCTGCTTGGCGGGATGCTGGGCTTGTTGCTCGGCGCGACGGCCTCCGAGCTGCTGGCGCGCTACGCGGGCTGGCAAACGGTCGTGACGACCAGTTCGGCGATGACCGCTTTCAGCTTCAGCGCGGCGGTCGGCATCGTGTTCGGGATCTGGCCAGCGCGGCGTGCCGCGGCGCTCGATCCGATCGAAGCGCTACGCCACGAGTAATAAATTCCGTCACCTGCCGGTCTTGTCAGCAGATACCGGAGGTTTGAAATGACGCGATCCCTGATTCCCTTTTCGCTCAGCGCAATGATGACGCTGAGTCTCATGTGCAGCGTGGCGATAAGCAATGGCCATGCTGACGTGGCAATCGCCGCGACAGCCGACGAGGTGCAGCCGCTGGTTGCCGGTGATCTCGCGCCCCGTTTCCAGGTGCGCAAGGTCTCAGGCGAGCCTGTCAATTTTTCGCCGCAGGAACTCGAGAAACCGGCAATCATCCTCGTGTTTCGTGGCGGCTGGTGTCCGTACTGCAATATCTACCTGTCCGACATGCGGCACGTAATTCCGCGCATTCATGCCATGGGTATCGATGTCATGTTCCTGAGCGGCGATCGTCCGGAGTTGCTCTACGAGAGTCTCGAACACCAGGCGCAGGAAGATATTGCCGGACTCGACTACACGATCCTGTCCGACGCCGATGCCGAGGCGGCGATCGCTCTCGGGATTGCATTCAAGTCGGCTGATCGCACCGCCAACTACGTGAAACGCAAGGGTGACGGCTACCGCGATTCCTCAATGGACCGCCACGGCGTCTTGCCTGTACCGGCCGTGTTCGCCATCGACCGCGACGGCGTTATCGCATTCACTTACGTCAACCCTGACTACAAGATGCGCTTGCCGGCTGATGACCTGCTTGCGGTTGCCAAGGAGATCGCTGCTGCAGACTGATATGCGCGGATGGTAGGCTTCGTGGCGAGTGAACAGTCAGGAAGCGATCCGATGAGCGAACAAGGACGCGGCAATTCGCTGCAGCGGGCCATTCAAGCGGTAACCAAGGTCGAGCCCAATGAGCTCCGGGCGACTGTACTGTCGTTCCTGTGGGTATTCTTCGTCATGTCCGCCTGGTACATCCTGCGGCCCGTGCGCGACTCCCTGTCCTCCGACTGGACCGACGCGCAACTGAGCTGGTTGTGGACATCGACGTTCTTCTTCAGCGCGGTGGCCGTCAGCATTTATGGCGCAATCATCTCGCGCGTGCGCTTCAGTCGAATTGTCCCGGGTGTTTACGTTTTTTTCGCCCTGTCCTTCGTCGGTTTCTATATTGCGGGGGCGACGCTCAGCGGCAACGACATCGTCAACCGCATCTATTATGTATGGACCAGCGTGTTCGGACTGTTTCACCTGTCCGTGTTCTGGACCTTCATGTCCGGACTGTACAACAAGCAACAGGCCGAACGACTCTTCGGCGTCATCGCAGTCGGTGCGACGACTGGCGCGATTGCCGGCCCGGCTTTCGTTAGCGCATTCGCCGACAATATCGGTTCTTTGAATATGCTGTTTGTCAGCTCGGTCCTGCTGCTGACACCGATTCCGATAATGATGGCGCTGAATCGCCTGCGTTCGACCGCGCTCGGAAACCCCGATACGACGCAGGACCTGCTCGGCGACGGCCGGCTGGGCGTCAATCCATTCTCTGGATTTACTCGCTTCGTCAGCAACCCCTACCTGCTGTGGATTGGCTTGTTCATCCTGCTGTACGTCACGATGAGCACATTCCTTTACTACGAGATCAGGAAGCCGCTCGGCGATCTCGCGCAGGTCAGGCGATCGCAAATCTGGGCCAACATTGATCTTGCTGTAAACACGCTGGCCGCGCTGACTGCTTTGTTCGCGACGAGTCGATTGACGACCAGGCTAGGCATGTCCAGGACCTTGGCGCTGGTGCCGGCGATCATGGTGATTGCCTGGACTGTCGTTGCCGCGAACCCGGCCGCCCTGACGGTCTTTGTGGTGCAGGTCGTGCGTCGCGCCGGCAATTACGCAATTACGCGACCCGCCAGGGAAATGCTCTTCACGCTGGTCGACTCCGAGACGCGGTACAAGGCGAAGCCGGTCATCGATACCGTGGTGTATCGCGGCGGCGACGTCCTGACTGCATGGTTCTATACCAGCATAGTCGGGTGGTTCAGCCTGGGATTGACGGGCGTCGCCATGGTTGGTGCGATAATCGCCGCGATCTGGGCAGGCGTCGGGCTACACCTCGGCAGGACGTACAAACAGATGTCGGCCGATGCCTGACGCTTTCATCTGCGACCCGGTCCGGACACCGATCGGCCGGTACGGCGGCGCACTCGCTTCGGTTCGTGCAGATGACCTGGCGGCCATACCGATCGCGGCGCTGCTCGAGCGCAACCAGAATCTCGATCCCGTGCAGATCGAGGATGTCAGCTATGGCTGCGCCAACCAGGCAGGTGAAGACAACCGCAATGTGGCGCGCATGGCTGTGCTCCTGGCGGAGCTGCCGGTCACGGTGCCGGCGGCGACGGTCAATCGTCTGTGCGGCTCCGGGATGAATGCGGTTGGCAACATCGCCGATGCGATTCGCACCGGCGGCATCAACCTCGGTATCGCGGGCGGCGTCGAGTCGATGTCGCGTGCGCCGTTCGTCATGGGCAAACAGACCGTCGCTTACGGCCGCAATGCCGATCTGCATGACACAACGCTTGGCTGGCGTTTCGTCAACACGCGGATTGAGGAGCAGTACGGCATCGACTCAATGGCCGAGACGGCCGAAAACGTCGCGGACGGGTTCCTGGTGTCCCGCGCCGACCAGGATGCGTTTGCGTTGCGTAGTCAGCAGCGCGCTGAAGCGGCGACAAGTGCTGGCTTATTCGCGGATGAAATCGTATCCGTAACGATTCCGCAGCGGCGTGGCGACGCTATCGTCGTCCGTGCGGACGAGCACCCGCGCCCCGGCTCGACGCTTGAAGGCCTTCAGAAACTCAGGCCCATCGTGCGCGAGGGCGGCACCATTACAGCTGGCAATGCCTCGGGCATTAACGACGGCGCGTGTGCGATGTTGCTCGCTTCGGAAGAAGCGGCGAAGAGGAACGAACTCGAGCCTCTGGCACGTGTCACAGGTTGGGCAGTTGCGGGCGTAGAGCCGCGCATCATGGGCATCGGTCCCGCGCCTGCATCACAAAATGTCCTGGAGAAATGCGGGCTCACGATCGACCAGATGGACGTTATCGAACTCAATGAAGCGTTTGCGGCGCAGGGATTGGCGACGCTGCGTCAACTCGGTATCCGCGATGATGCCGAGCACGTCAACCCGAATGGCGGCGCGATTGCGCTCGGCCATCCGCTCGGCATGTCGGGCGCGCGCCTGGTCGCAACAGCGACTCGACAGTTGCATCGCACGGGCGGGCGCTATGCGCTGTGCACGATGTGCATTGGTGTTGGCCAGGGTATCGCCATGATCATCGAGCGCGTCTGATGAAGAAGACGCCGAGCTACGAAACGCACGAGCTACGCGAGTTCGCGCGCACGCTGCGCGGTCGGCGCACGATTGACCAGTACATCCAGACGGATGTACCGGAAGCGCTCGTCCTTGAAGCCATCGAAGTAGCGACGTGGGCGCCGAATCATTATGTCTCCGAGCCATGGCGCTTCATCCTGCCCGGCGACGATACGGTCAACCGTATCGTCGACCTGAACGCCGAGATTGTCGCCGCGAACAAGACGCCCGAGCATGGCGAACACAAGCGCAGGGCATGGAGCCAGAAGCCCGGCTGGCTGATCGTCACATGTAACCGCAGTGACGACGCGCTGCGCGAGCAGGAAGACTACGCGGCTTGCTGCGCAGCCGTGCAAAACTTCACGCTGTACCTGTGGAAAGCCGGTGTTGGTAGTAAGTGGACGACCGGCGCCATTACTCGCGACGAGCGTTTTTTCGAGGTCGTTGGTATTGATGCCGGGTCCGAATTCGTCGTCGGCATGCTGTGGTTCGGCTACCCGAAAGTCACGCCCGAGCAGTCCCGCAAGCCACTGGAAGAGTTCCTGACCCGCCTCCCCTGAGTCGACAGATTTTTCCGCCTGGGCCATGATGTGGCGCCGCAGTTGAGGGGCGAACTGAAGATAAGAGACCCGCAAAGGTTCAAGGACACCTATGAATATCAAGTATTCGATCCTGGCGTGCATCGCGCTGACGATCACGGTACATGCAGAAGAACCGCTCGACTACGACATGATTGGCAAGATCATGGACGAGGGTCTGAACCGCTCCCATGTCATGGAAACCGTCTATCACCTGACTGATGTCATCGGTCCGCGACTGACGAACTCGCCGGGCATGCGTGAGGCGGCTGAATGGAGCAACAGTCAGTTTGAGGCCTGGGGGCTCGAAAATACCGAACTCGAGTACTTTTACTTCGGTCGCGGCTGGACCTACGAAGAGGTCACGGTGCATATGACCGCGCCGCGCCAGCGGCAACTGCGCGCGTTGCCCTTCTCCTGGCACCCGGGCACCGACGGTGTGATCGAAGCTGAGACGGTGCTGGCGTCGATCGAGAGTGAAGACGACTTTGAGAAGTACGAAGGCAAGCTGGAAGGCAGGATAGTGTTGCTGGGCAAGGAGAGCGAGCAGACGGAACCAACGGAGCCGGTTTTCCGCCGACTCGGCGCCGACGATCTTGCCGAACTTGAGGAGTTTCCGATCCCCGATGCAGCAAGCGCCGGCGAGAGCAGCTGGGCCAAGACCGCGCGCCTGCGCCAGGAGATTGCCGCCTTCGTTGCCGAGCAGGGCGCCCTCGCTATTGTGCGGCCGAGCGGCAGACGCTCTGGCCTGAACGCACAGAGCTATGCGCATGGCGTCGATAATACGCCGGCGCTGCCTGCGGTCGCGATCGCGGTCGAGGACTTCGATCGACTGGTGCGCCTGTCGGCGCGCGACGCAGCGGTTCGCATGTCGATCGAAGTCAAGTCGCAGTTTCATGACGACAATCTCAAAGCACAGAACGTGCTGGCAGAAATTCCGGGCCGCGGTTCCAGGCCCGGCATTGTCATAGCCGGGGCCCATCTCGACAGCTGGTTTATGGCCGACGGCGGTGTCGACAATGCTGCCGGTTCTGCGGTTGTCATGGAGGCTGCGCGCATTCTCGCAAAGCTTGGCGCGCGTCCGAAGCGGACGATTCGGTTCGCACTCTGGGATGGGGAGGAACAGGGCCTGTATGGTTCGACGTTCCATGTGCTAAAGCATTTCGCGACGCGCGCAGGCGGGGCCGCGCTGGACGAACTACCGAAGTACTCCGGCCTCGAGCAGAAATTCCCGGTGCAGAAAGGCAGGGATTTCGAACGCCTCTCGGCTTACTTCAACCTCGACAATGGCTCCGGCCGGATTCGCGGCATCTGGGGCGAAGGCAACCCTTCGCTGCAGCCGATTTTCGAGCGCTGGTTTGAGCCATTCCATGAGTTTGGCGCGGAGACCGTCGTCCTGAGGCCAACGCGCGGCACCGACCACCAGCCGTTCCTGCTCATGGGCCTGCCGGGCTTCCAGTTCATCCAGGACCCGCTGGACTACTTCCCACACCTGCACCACACGGATATCGACACGGCATCGCACGTGCACGAGAAGGATCTGCAGCAGGCCGCAATTATCCTCGCGAGTTTCCTGTGGCACACAGCGAATCGCGAAGAGCGCCTGCCGCGCCTGCCGATTCCTACCGAACCGATCTACGCGAACTAACAACCGGGGACGCAGTTCGGGGAGTTTGGGGACAGTTAACTTATCTCTTGCAGAGATAAGTTAACTGTCCCCAAACTCCCCGAACTCAGTCGCGGGCGAGTTCGTCGGGGTGGTGGACGAGGTCGCCCGGTGCGATCAGCGGGCGCGCCAGGAAGATCAGCACGGTCAGCAGGCCAACCGTCGCCATGATCAATACCGAATTTCGCACGCTGCCGTCGTAGATCAACGCGCCGCCAAGCGCCCCGGCGGCGCCGAGGATGTTCTGCAGCGTGCCGAGTATGGACGAGGCCACGCCGGCGATTTTCGGGAGCGGATCGAGCGCCAGTACTGTCGAGTTGGACATCAGGATTGCGATCGTAAACATGAACAGGCAGACGCAGCCCCATACCCACCAGAATGGCGCAGTATCCAACCAGGCAATTACCGCCAATTGTGCGCTGGACAGGAAGATCAGGACGACGCTGAGCCCGATCAGCTGCAACTGGTCGAAGCGCATCACGAGCCAGCGGTTGGTGGCGGAACCGATCAGGATCGATATCCCCGCGCATGCGAAGATCAGGCCGTATTGCTCGATGGTGAAGCCGTAGATTTCTACGGTCAGCGCAGCTGATACCGCGATTATCGACATGAAGCCGGCCGGCGGCAGGATGATCATAAGCAGGCCAAAGATGCTCTGCCGGTGTGAGAAGAACTCGCGGAAACTGCTCGCGAGCTGGCGTACGGGGCGTTCATTGACGTCAGGGACGTGTGTTTCAACGAGGTTGGCACGCACGCCGCCAATGATCACAACACCGAAAATTGCAATCAGGATAAACGGTGCCCGCCAGCCCCACTGCGCGACGAGAACCGCACCCACGGTCGGCGCGATGACGGGTGCCGCGGTAAAGATCATCGTCATCAGCGACATGAGCCGCGCCGCATGCTTCCCGGAGGCAACGTCGCGCACGATTGCACGGGAAAGAACGATTGCGGAGGCCGCACCCATTCCCTGCACGAAGCGCGCAGCCAGCATGAGCTCGATATTATTGGCCAGTGCCGCGATGGATGCCGCGATCGCAAAGATAGCCATGCCCGCGTAAAGAGTTGGCAGACGGCCGAGCCTGTCGGAGAACAGGCCTGCGGGAATCTGGCCGCAGGCCATGCCAATCATGAAGACACCGACAATCTGCTGGGCGCGCGGCAAGGTTGTCGCAAGGGCGTCGACCATCGCTGGAATAGCCGGCAGGCTCATGTCGATGGTCACCGCGGCGACGGCCACCAGCAGGCCGAGCGTCACGATGAAACGCTTGCGTTTTACGAGTTCGGTCTTCAAGGGAGGCGCTCGTCAGGGAGCGGTAGTTTGCCCTTGAACGAACAGCTCCGCCAGTTGTGGTGTGCCGTACCAGTACGCGAGTTCACGCGGGTGCCCAATCTCCCAGACAGCAAGGTCTGCGCGCTTGCCGGCCTCGAGCGTGCCGCGATCGTCGAGACCGAGCGCGCGGGCGGCCTCGCGTGTCGTGCCCGCAAGGCATTCCTCGGGCGTCAACCGGAACAGCCGCGCCGCCAGCATCATGGCCGTGCGCAGGCTGCAGAGTGGTGAGGTACCCGGGTTGGTATCGGTGGCAATGGCCATCGGTACGCCATGTTCGCGCATTGCGTCGACAGGTGGCAGCTGTGTCTCGCCGAGCGTCAGGAATGCGCCGGGCAACAGCACGCCAACTGCGCCGGACTCTGCCATCGCTGCAATGCCTGCAGGCGACGTGAATTCGAGGTGGTCCGCAGACAAAGCATCGAATGATGCGGCCAGGGCTGCGCCGCCGCCGTCGCTGAGTTGGTCCGCATGCAGCTTGACCGGCAGGCCGAGTTCGGCGGCACGCTGGAATAGCCGCGCAATTTGCTCTGAACCGAAAGCAATCGACTCGCAGTAGGCATCAACGGCATCAGCGAGCCCGCTCGCAGCCACCTCTGGCAGCAACTCGTCGCAGATGAGGTCGATATAGCCGTCTGCATCGTCATTGAATTCCGGCGGAACGGCGTGGGCGGCGAGCAGGGTCGTCCGGATCGATGCCGGTGTCGCATCGCCGAGGCGGCGAGCAACCGCAAGCATCTTGAGCTCGCTTTCGATGGTAAGCCCGTATCCCGATTTGATCTCGATTGTGGCAACACCCTCCGCGAGCAGGGCGCCGACACGCTTCAGTCCGGACGTATACAGCTCGTCCGCGCTCGCTTCGCGGGTCGCGCTTACCGTCGACATGATGCCGCCGCCGGCGCGCGCAATGTCCTCGTAGCTGACGCCCCGCAGGCGTTGCTCGAACTCGCCAGAGCGATCGCCGGCAAATACCAGGTGCGTGTGGCAGTCGATTAGTGCCGGCGTGACCCAACGGCCCTGGAGAGAGCGCGTCAAGGCGGCTTCAGGCGCGTCAATAGCCGGGCCCAGCCATGCAATCGTGCCGTCGTCCCCGATGTGAACTGCGCCATCCTCGATGACGCCATAGTCGGCGCCGGCCATGGTCGCGATCCGCGCGTCTGTCAGGAGCAGGTCCATTGCATCGCAAGTTAGCATGCACTAACCTGTATATACAACTTCAAGGAACCTTTATGAAGACGCTGTTTGCACGCAAGTTGCTGTTGCCGGACGGTTGGGCCGACGATGTCTGCCTGACGATTGAAGGCGGGCGGATAGCCCGTATCGACGTCGGCGCAAGTCGCCTGCAAGCGGGTTCCTACACGCTGGGTTGCGTTGTCCCGGGCCTGTGCAATGCGCACAGCCACGCCTTCCAGCGGGCGCTGGCGGGACACACGGAAGAACGCTCGCCCGAAGGCCGCGACAATTTCTGGTCCTGGCGTGAGCGCATGTATGAACTCGCCGGGCGGGTCAGTGCCGAGACCCTCACGGCGATCGCCCGCCAGGCCTATTGCGAGATGCTGCGCTCAGGCTATACCTCGGTATGCGAGTTCCACTACCTGCACCGCGACCCGACAAACGGCAATGACGGCGACGTCATGTTCAACGCGATAGCAACGGCAGCCCGCGAGAGCGGCATCCGCCTGACCTATGTGCCCGTGCACTATGAGCGCGCCGGCTTTGAGGATCCCGAACCCACCGCACGGCAAGCCAGCTTCGCGATGAGTGTTGAAGAGTTCCTGGCGCACCACGAGCGCGTCGCGGCGGTCGCGAGTGACACCCTGACAGTCGGTACTGGCGCGCACAGCCTGCGGGCGGTCTCGCCTGAGTCGCTGCGGCGGATCGCTGCGGCAGCGGGTGCCAACACACCCATGCACATTCACGTCGCGGAGCAGCAGCGTGAGGTCGAGCAGTGTTACTCGTCCTACGGTCGCCGACCGGTGCGTTGGCTGCTCGAGAATTTCGACGTGCGCGATAACTGGAGTCTCGTCCACGCGACACATATGGATGCAGACGAAACGCGTGCTCTGGCGGAGTCCGGCGCTGTCGCTGTGCTGTGCCCGAGCACCGAAGCTAACCTGGGCGACGGTCTGTTCCCCCTGCATGACTTTCTCGCCTGTGGCGGTTGCATCGCCATCGGTTCCGACAGCCACATTTCGATCAACCCGTTCGAAGAGCTGCGCTGGCTCGAATATGGTCAGCGCCTTGCCTCGCAATCGCGCAATGTCGTCTCGCTGCGCGACAGCCATGTCGGCAGCGAGTTGTTTGCCCGCGCTCTCGAGGGCGGTGCGCGGGCCTCGGGACAGCGCTCTACGGGGATCGAAGTTGGTGCGTCTGCCGACCTGGTCGCCCTGTGCGACGACGACCCGATGCTGGCAGGTCATAACGACGAATCACGCCTCGACGCGCTGGTATTTTCGGGCTATCCCTTGCCGGTCGAGCGCGTCATGGTGGCCGGTGAATGGCACGTTGTTGACGCTGCCCACGTCGAGCGCGATCGCGCGCGCGATGAGTTCATTGCCGCGCTGGAGCGACTTGGGTCATGAGCGCCAAGCCACGTTACCAGCAACTCAAGGACCTGATCATCGATCGCATTGCCGCGGGCGAATTGCGCCCGGACGATCGCGTGCCCTCCGAGCATGAGCTAGTCGACTCAATGAACGTATCGCGCATGACGGCAAACCGTGCCCTGCGCGAGCTGCACGACGAAGGCTACGTCGAGCGCATCGCTGGGCGTGGCACCTTCGTATCCGACCTGCGCTCACAGTCGCAGTTGCTCGAGGTTCGCAATATCGCGGACGAAATCGCCGCACGCGGACACCAGCATTCGAGCAGGGTGATCCGGCAATCGCGGCAACGCGCACGCGGCGACATCGCAAAGTCACTGCAGGTGGAACAGGGCACCGATATTTTCCATCTGCTGCTGGTGCATTACGAGAACGGCGCGCCGGTGCAGGTCGAAGATCGCCATGTGCTTGCGAGCTTCGCGCCCGAGTGCCTCGAGCAGGATTTCGCGACGGTCACGCCGAGCGCATACCTGAGTTCAGTCGCGCCGCTGCAGGAAGCCGAGCACGTGGTGCGCGCGGCTATGCCGAATGCTGCCGTACGCAAGCACCTGCAAATGACCGACAACGAACCCGCACTTATCGTCATTCGCCGCACCTGGTCGAATGGCTATCCCGTTACGTTTACCCGACTTCACCACCCCGGCAGCCGCTACGAGCTGGCGGGCCGGTTACAGAGTAGAAACCCATGACCAGAACCATCAAAGCGCCGACGGGCAACAAGCTGTCCGCCAAAAGCTGGCTGACCGAAGCGCCGCTGCGCATGCTCATGAACAATCTCGATCCGCAGGTCGCCGAACGCCCGCAGGATCTCGTGGTGTACGGAGGTATCGGCAAAGCCGCGCGAAACTGGGCGTGCTTCGACAAGATTGTCGAGACGCTCCGGGAACTCGAAGACGACGAAACGCTGCTGGTGCAGTCGGGCAAGCCTGTCGGCGTATTTCGCACTCACGCCGATGCACCGCGCGTGCTGATCGCGAACTCCAATCTCGTGCCGGCCTGGGCCAACTGGGAACACTTCCGCGAACTCGACAGGAAAGGACTCATGATGTTTGGCCAGATGACGGCCGGTTCATGGATCTACATCGGTAGCCAGGGCATCGTGCAGGGCACCTATGAAACCTTCGTAGAGATGGGGCGCCAGCACTACGATGGTGATCTGTCCGGGCGCTGGATCCTGACCGCCGGGCTCGGCGGTATGGGGGGCGCACAACCGCTTGCCGCCACGATGGCAGGCGCATCGATGCTTGCGGTCGAATGCCAGGCTGATCGCATCCAGATGCGCCTCGATACCGGTTATCTCGACAAGCGCGCCGACACGCTCGACGAAGCACTCGCGATGATCGATGAGGCGGTCGCCAACAAGAAAGCTGTATCGGTTGGTCTGCTCGGCAATGCCGCAGAGGTGTTGCCGGAGCTCATCAGGCGCGGCGTGCGACCCGACGCCGTCACCGACCAGACCTCTGCGCACGATCCGGCCAACGGTTACCTGCCGATCGGCTGGACGGTCGACGAATGGATCAGGAAGCGCGACTCCGACCCGGACACGGTCGTCGCAGCTGCAGTCAAATCCATGGCCGTGCACGTCCAGGCGATGCTCGAGTTTCAGAAGCAGGGTGTCCCGACGTTCGATTACGGTAACAACATTCGCCAGGTCGCGTTCGACGCAGGCGTCAGAAATGCTTTCGACTTCCCGGGCTTCGTGCCGGCTTACGTACGGCCGTTGTTCTGCCGCGGTGTCGGACCGTTCCGTTGGGCGGCGCTGTCAGGTGATCCCGAAGACATTTACAAAACCGACGCCAAGGTGAAGGAGCTGATCCCCGACGATCCGCACCTGCACCAGTGGCTCGATGCCGCGCGTGAGCGCATCCACTTCCAGGGCCTGCCGTCGCGCATTTGCTGGGTTGGTCTCGGGCTGCGCGACAAGCTCGGGCTCGCGTTCAACGAGATGGTGCGCAATGGAGAATTGAAAGCGCCTGTCGTGATCGGCCGCGACCACCTCGACAGCGGTTCAGTCGCCAGTCCGAATCGCGAAACCGAGGCGATGAAGGACGGGAGCGATGCCGTGTCCGACTGGGCCATGCTGAATGCGTTACTGAGCACGGCAGGCGGGGCGACCTGGGTTTCGCTGCATCATGGCGGCGGCGTCGGCATGGGTTACTCGCAGCATGCGGGCCTCGTGATCGTTTGCGATGGCACCGCGGCGGCGGACCGCCGCATCAGCCGGGTACTGTGGAACGATCCGGCGAGCGGCGTCATGCGCCATGCAGATGCCGGCTACGACATCGCCATTGGCTGCGCGCGCGAGCACGGCCTCAAACTGCCGATGGTGGACACCGGAGGTGCGTCATGAAGCTGACGATCAATAACCAGCTCGTCGCGCTTGGCGAGCTGCGCCAGGCCTGGCTTGAACCTCTGACCGTGGATCTCGGCGACGATGCGCGACGCCGTATCGCGGAATCTCATGAAATGATTGAGGACGTCGTCGCACATGGCGACACCGTGTATGGCGTCAATACCGGGTTCGGCGTGCTCGCTACGGTCAGGATCGAGAACGACGAGTTGTCACACTTACAGGAAAACCTCGTACGCTCGCATGCAGTTGGTGTCGGCGAGGACCTCGATGACGACACAGTGCGCCTGGTCATGCTGATGAAGGTCATTGCGCTGGCCGAAGGGTTTTCCGGCGTCCGTCTCAAGCTGGTCGAAACACTGTGCGCGCTGCTTAACGCCGAGATCTATCCGCGCATCCCGTCGCGCGGTTCCGTCGGTGCATCAGGCGACCTTGCGCCGCTCGCGCACATGGCCGGCGCGCTGATCGGGATTGGAGAAGTCCGCGTGCGCGGCAACCTGGTTCCTGCCGCCATTGCACTCAAGGAAGCCGGGATTGAGCCAATACGCCTGGCCCCCAAGGAAGGTCTCGCTCTGCTGAATGGCACGCAGGTTTCAACTGCGCTTGCGCTTGCGGCCGTGTTCCGGACCGAAAACGTGCTGTCTGCTGCGCTGGTTGCGGGCGCCATGTCGTCGGACGCCATCAAGGGTAGTGACACACCATTCGATCGCCGCATCCAGAGCGTGCGCGGGCATGGCGGGCAGATCGCCGTGGCTGCGGTTTTGCGCGACCTGATGCGCGGCTCGGGGATCCGCGCGTCGCACGAAGACTGCGATCGTGTGCAGGATCCATACTCGATTCGCTGCCAGCCGCAGGTTGTCGGCGCCTGCCTCGACGTCCTGCGCCACGTTTGCACCGTGCTCGAAACCGAAGCCAACGCGGTCACTGACAATCCGCTGGTGTTTGCGGACTCTAAAGCCGTGCTGTCGGGCGGCAACTTCCACGCCGAGCCTGTCGCGTTCGCAGCAGACTACCTGGCGCTCGCTATTGCCGAGATTGGGGCGTTGTCCGAACGACGCATTGCGCTGCTGATTGACTCGCACCTGAGCGGTCTGCCTGCCTTTCTCGTCGAAGACAGCGGTCTCAACAGCGGATTCATGGTCGTGCAGGTCACGGCTGCGGCGCTTGCGTCCGAGAACAAGTCGCACGCCCATCCGGCCAGCGTCGATAGCATGCCAACGTCGGCCAACCAGGAAGATCATGTCAGCATGGCGACTTACGCAGCGCGTCGTCTGCATACGATGCTGGACAATGTCGCTGACATCGTCGCCATCGAATTGCTGGCTGCGGCACAAGGCATCGAGTTTCGGCAGAACAAGAGCTCGGAGCCTCTCGAGGATGTGATCGCTGCGATCCGCGAGATCTCGCCCAGGTACGAAGAGGATCGCGGGCTATCATCCGATATCCGGCGCATCGCCGCGACAATCGACAACGGCGAGTATTGTCGTTATGCGCAGTCGGTCCTGCCCAGTCTGGCGCAATGAGCGCGGTCTTCGACTTCCATGAGGGTACGGTGCCGTTACTTGTCAGCGTGCCGCATGATGGCCGCGAGGTGCCGCCGGAAATGCGCGCGCGCATGACGCCGGAGGGCAGGGCGCTGCCGGATACGGATTGGCATGTCGCCGAACTCTACGACTTTGTCAAAGAGCTCGGCGCGAGCCTGCTCGTAGCGCGCTATTCGCGGTACGTCGTCGATCTTAACCGGCCGGCAACGGATGAGGCTTTGTATCCCGGTCAGCTCGCGACGGGATTGTGCCCGTCACAGACATTTGCCGGCGACGACATCTATGTCGATGGTGGAGTCGCCGCTGTGGAGAAGAAGCAGCGTATCGACACCTATTGGCGCCCCTATCACGATAAGGTTCGCGCGACCCTGGACCTCATACGGAATCGTTATGGCTACGCGCTGCTCTGGGATGCGCATTCGATCCCCAGTCGTGTGCCGCGCCTGTTTGAGGGCGAGCTGCCGGCGCTGAATATCGGCACCAATGGCGGGAATAGCTGTGACCCGAGGCTCGAGATGGCCGTCAGTGAAGGAGCAGAGGCCTATAATCACGTCGTGAACGGCCGCTTTCAGGGTGGGTTCATCACGCGTCATTATGGTGAGCCGGCAAACGGGGTGCATGCCGTGCAACTCGAGGTCGCCCAGCGGGTCTACATGAACGAGACAAGCGGGGCGTACGACGTGCGAAAGGCGGGCAGGCTTCGTGATACGCTCCGGCGCATGCTGGAATCATTCATCGAGATAGCAGGAAAGGGCTAAACCTATGAAATTCAAGTCAATCAAGTATTTCGTTGTTGCGCTGGCGATGCTGGCGACGACATCCGCATTTGCGGCTTCGGCGGAGAAGATCGACCGGCGCGCCAACGAGGCGCTGCAGACGTTCAAGGAAGAAGTGAACGGTGCCGGACTATTCCTCGACCAGGCGGCCGGCTACCTCGTCTTCCCTAAAGTCTATAAGGCGGGCATCGGCGTTGGCGGCGAGTACGGTGAAGGCGTGTTGCGTGTGGGCGGTGCGAGCGTCGCCTACTACAGTACGGCGAGCGGCTCGGTCGGCTTTCAGCTCGGTGCGCAGGCGAAGTCGATTGTTGTAGTCTTCATGACCGGCGATGCGCTGCGCAAATTCCGTGAGTCTGAAGGCTGGAAGGTTGGCGTTGATGGATCCGTCGCGCTTGTTGATATTGGCGCGGGCAAGACGATCGACTCGCAAAACGTCAAAGATCCCGTTGTTGGTTTCATCTTTGGTTCCAAGGGCCTGATGTACAACCTGACGCTCGAAGGCACCAAGTTCACCAAGCTGGACAAGTAAGGCGGGCGTGGCGTCGCCGCTGGTCGAAGGTTCGAAGAACCGGTTCCGAACCTGGTTTCGCAAGGTTTGGGAGGTCCGCGGGGGCGGACTATACGCCTGCGGCTTCGCCATCACCTTTCTCATTCTCGAGATCGGTTCGCTTGCCGATGACGTGATGGGCATCGGCGCCGTCTTTCGCGGCGAGATCATCAGCTTCGTCATCGGCTTTCTCATCGATTCGCTGCAGAACACGATCAGCGCCTTCATGTGGCCGGTCACCGTTGTACAGTTCGCGCAGCCTTGGGGCGCGATCGCTTTAGGCATCGCGTTCTGGTTATTCCCGCCCTACGTCAAACCGCATATCGAGGCGTGGTTGTTTGACGACGAGCCAGGGGTGGCGAGGGAAGAAGAGGCCGACGATAAGGAGCAGGAAGTTGCGTAGCGTTATGCTCACATTGCTCGCAATGTTCTTTGCCGTGCCGGCATTGGCCCAGACGGAAAATACTGGCCCGCCACCGCCGCAGACGGCCAAGCAGGTCGCGCAGATGCCGCTCGACGTGCGCGATGCGAATGCGAAGATTGTGATCCTGCCGACCGAGGGTCAGAGCAGCGAGTCAATCACGGGTTCTTACGAACAGGAAACACTCGGTCTCGCGGGTGGCATGGTCAGGGGTGCGGAAATCGGCAGGGTGCCGGTTGAAGTCGGTCACGTGCCCATCAATATCCCGATACCGATCCTGCGCGAGATTGGCATGATCGTCGGCGGCCTGACCGGCGCAAGGCAGCGCACTGTGCAGGACATGCGCGATCGCATGGTTGAAGATATTGCACGGCAGATCGACCAGCCGTTGTCGAATGTGGCGCTGGCAACCGATGTGTTCTGGGGTCTGCGCGAAGCGTCTTCGGTAGATCCGAAGTTGTTCGCCGTTACAACGCCGATTCCCGAAGACACCGATGCAATACTGTTTATCCATATCGAGAACGTCACGCTGAATGTGCAGGAAGACGAGGTGATTGTTGCGACGTCAGCAGTCGCGCGCCTGCAAAAATACAGTGATGGCTCAACCCTGTATCGGACGGCCGCGACCTACGAGGATCGCGACGAACTCAAGAACTGGGCAAAGGACGACTACGCGCTGTGGCGTGAGTATCGCGTGTTCGCACGCCACTACCTGACGCGCGAGCTGGTGGCCGCGTTGTACGACCGTGTCGCAGTCAAACAGGAAATTGCGCCTGCCTCGCATCCGTCGCTCAAACCGAACAAGAAATACGAGTGGTACTGGACCACGAAATCGCTGCAGCCAACGCTGGCCTGGGATTACTCATTGGCTGCCGACAATGACTTCGTAAATGGCGCAGCGATCACGTGGGACGTCGAGCTATACGATTCGCAAAAGCCGGTTTATCGCGCGCAGGGTCTGACCAGCAATCAGTTCACCCTGGATGTGCCACTCGAAGCGTGCACAACCTACCGCTGGACAGTCCGTCCGGTCTTCACGAAGGACGGTATTCGTCGCGCCGGCTTATGGATGCGGCATCATGGCTCCGTGGCGCGGGGCAACGGCAATATCGGCCGTTCGATTTCGAATGCGCATGCGTATATTCAGGACTTCCCTGTCGTCGAGGTTCACTGCAAAGCGAAGTAGCGCTCATTTCACTAACTATCGGTGCGGCAGAGCGAGCCCGATGAATCTCTTGTGAGACAAGAAAGGCAATGATTCGATTTCTTCGACAGAACAGCGTCGCAACACTGCGCGGATTTGCTGAACTCGTCATAATTGTTCTGGGTGTATTGATTGCGTTAGCCGTTGACGAATGGCGCGAAAACATCCAACTGGCAGAGCAAAGAAATCATATCTTGTCGACGCTGTTGGTCGATCTGGAAGAAGATCGTAAGGACTACGAGGATTTCAATGCTACGTCGCGGCGCCGTGCGCAGGCTGCTCAATTTCTAATCTCGTACTCCGCGGCTGGGGGAGCGGAGTCGACCGAATGGGCAGAGAGCCCTGGCGAAGCTATTTTTCAATTAGCCTACTCAGCGCGAATTCAAACGACTCACAGCGGATACATGGAGATGATATCTGCCGGTGGTCGCATGGCGGTTTACGATGATGACTTGCGATCACAAATCCTCAGGTACTACTCGCTGGCATCCGATCGCGCCGCCGTGAACGGATTCATTGCCCCACAGACCCAGCGATTCAATGCTGCGCTGGAAGCTATCGGTATCTCGCCTTCGGACAGAGATGCGATTGATGCGCGATTCGTAATGGGCGACCCAACTGCAAGCGCATTGGTCCGCACGCTGGGGGAAACGGCAGAATTCGCGTCGGTGTACATTGCAGATCTGGTAGACACGAATCATCAGCTCGCGGAGTCAATAAGAAAATCACTACACGACGAGTGACATTGAGCTGGGGATGACGCGCCGCAGGGCTCGGCGAAGCCTCCGGGCGCGAAACCCTGACGCCCTTTGCCGGTCTCATGAATAGAGCTCTTTGGCAGGGGGATGGGTATGGACAGAGACAAAATCTGGCACATCCGCTTGTGGCATATCCTCGCAGTTAGTGTCGTTCTGGCCCTTGCCGGGTGTGGCGGCGGTGGCAGTGGAAATGCACCACGCGATCCCAGCGGTAACCTGACGTTTACCAGTTGCACTGTGCCCGCAGGTCAGCCGTCCTGCCCGGGCTCCATCAGCTGGGCCACGTTCGATGCCAATGCGCCGAGTTTGTCGGTAGATGGCGTAATAATTTCCGACCAGGCGAGCGGCACCATGAACCTGGACCTGCCAGGAGATTTCATCAAAGTGGTGCTCGCCGACGGCGGGCAAACGCTCGACGAAGTAACGTTTCGCGGCGTCTGCGAGACGGCGAGCGCATGGGACGGCTCTTCATGCACTACCTACTCCATACGTCTGGACGAGCGTGCTTCGACGCCTTTCGTAGAAGGTGGTCAAGCCGTCGAATTAGAGGTCGTGATCTTCAAGCCTTTTGGACCCGGGCCATTTCCAACTGTGATGTTCAATCACGGCTCAACTGGCGACGGCTCTGATTCTTCGCTGTATACCGTTACGACCATCACAGAGCCTGTCGCCAAGTTCTTTGTTGACCGCGGATGGATGGTCGCTTTTCCCCAGCGTCGTGGCCGGGGGCAATCGGACGGCCTGTATGACGAGGGATTTAACGCCGCTCGGACGTTCTACTCGTGCGAGAGGGAGGTAACCCTCGCCGGCGCTGAGCGTGCGTTGGATGATCTCGACGCTGCCGTCGACTGGCTCCGTAATCGCGCCGATGTCGACACCACGCAACTGCTCGCCGCGGGCGCGTCGCGAGGGGGCGTTCTGTCGCTCGTGCACCTGGCGCGTCGTCCTGATGTGTATCTCGGTGCTGTGAATTTCGTCGGCGGCTGGTTGGGAGAGGGCTGCGGGGATTACCTCGAAGTGAATCGGACATTGTTCGTAGCTGCTGCGGCATTTCCTGACGACTCAATATGGCTGTATGCCAACAACGACTCTTTTTACAGCGTTGCTCACAGCGAGGCGAACTTCACTGCGTTCACCAATGCCGGCGGGCTGGCTACATTCAATGTGTATACACGCGCCGCGGGTCTGAACGGGCATTTTCTGACCAATGATCCCCCCTTGTGGGGTCCGGACGTCGAGGCGTATCTGGACGCTCTGCCCTAGAAGCAGTGCCATGTCTGGCCGCGCAGCAGGGCGTCTATGCTACTCGGTCGCCGGCAAGCCGCCTCCTACAGGTCGCCGGCAAGCCGCCTCCTACTGCCAGATGCGTTTCCACCAGGGTTCGTTGATCTGTGGATCATCCGTGCCGATCGGAAATTCGATCCTCGCGCGGATGTCGTCGATGTTCCAGCCCGTGACGTTGGCGAGCTCTTGAGCTTCGCGTTCCTGGCGTTTGCGTACACCCGCCTGGTACTGGCTGATGTCGCAGCTCGCTTCGCCCTTCCATGGATGACGAATCACGTAGCGCCCCTGGTAGTTCTGGCGATCCCCGGTTTCCTGGAACATCAGGTCTTCGGGAAAGTGCTCAGCGTCGTAGCTGACATGCAGGCGCGTGACGAAGACGTTCTGGGCCTGCGGCACGCTGCGCCTGGTCATTCCCTTGCTGTCGCCGAGCCAAAACACGCCGAGTGACTGTAATTCTTTTGGCGTTAGCGGATCGGCTGCGCAGGGGTCGCACCAGGCCATGTCCCACGCATACTCGAGAAACACGGCGCGCTCATTTTCCTTCTGTGTCTGCTTCCTGAACATCGTGCGGTAGAAGCCAGCGAACTCCGCCTCGACGAACTCGGGCACGTCGAAGTTGCTCGGCAATTTTACGGTCCGATAATTCGTAGTCTCGATACGACCCGTGCGCGTCAGCGCATAGACAAACAGCTCCTGTTTGCCCTTTGCATTCAGCGTGCCGAGCCGAATCGGCAGCATGAACTTGTTGTTCTCGTAGGCCACCTGGATCGGACGCAGGTACTGGTAGCCGAGCTTCGCCTGTTCTTTAAGGTTTACCTTCGCGACAAAGAAACGCATGTCCTGCTTGAGGTAGCCATCGACGACGCGGCGTGCGCCCTTCGGTAACTTGTAGTCGTTCTCATCGAGCCAGGACACGAGCCCGCTGCTCTCGGTGGCCGACAGGATCATGATGTCGTACTCGCCAACCGTGTACTGAGCTTCGATCGTCACACCCCTGGAATCTTTGCGGGGACGCGATTCCTTGACCATGGCTTGCGGCAAGTCGGAGCGCATCACCATCTCTTCCCGGTCGTAGAGCATGCACGGATCCGGATCATGGTACTCGACCAGCCGAGGCGCGGTGTAGGCGTCGAGATGCTGGATCACGGCACGATCACCGACGTTGATCTGCTCGCGCTCGATCATCGTTGGAACAGGAATCACGATCGCAAAGTTCTCGACGTCGCCTTCGAAGTCGTTGGCCATGGTGATGACAGTACGGTCGCCGTCGCGGACGAGTACGACCTGCGAAGCCTGGTTGAACAGGTTTGTGTCTGCCTTGGCGACATAGAAACCGCAGAAAGCCTGCGCCGTCGTCGTAACGAAGACGGTCAGTAAGGCCGTCGTGAGCGTAATGAAGTACTTCATCGTGCAACTCCTTTTGGTTGGTGCCACTGGTAATGCGCTCCATGCAACAGGGCGTCGATGATCGGCACGAGGGGCGCGGTCAGGACCAGCGCGAGAATCGGGCCATTGGGCACGTAGTAGATGAACTGGATGGTGAACGCGATCATGGCAACGATCGCGGCATACAGGACGCGCCCGATGGCGGCATCCGGTGTGGTCCTGGGGTCGGAAATCATGAAGAACGCGAAAATCAGCAGCGCGCCGTTTTGTAACTGATGCAGAGGAATGCTGAAGGGGTCTTCCAGCCAAACTGCGCGGCCGAACAGCAGTGCGCCGTAGAACAGCAGGAAAGCGATCGTGGTCTCGGCACGTTTCGCTCGAGTCAGAACGAGAAAGCCGAGGCAGACGAGCGTCAGCGCACCAATTGTGGCGCTGCCCCACTGACCCGACGATACCCACGCATAGTCGGTACACAGCATCAGCGATACGAGTGCGACGTTCGCCGGGTTGAAGACATGTTTTCCGCGTACGCGAACCAGGAACTTGCTGCCGATTGCAATGGCGGCGGCCAGCGCAGCCAGCGCAACAAACTCGGTGCGCAGCAGCAGCGTCAGCGACAGTGACGTAATCAGGGCGCTGAGTGGGTCGAAGCGCGACAATCCAGCCAGTCGAGTACCAGCCAACTGTACCAGCTGCGCGATCGCCATGATGGCAAGCGCGTTTTGCCAGTGGATGCCAAAGTCGAGCACGCCGATGCCGAACAGCAACAGGCTCGACAGGACGGCAACCTGGAAATAGCGCGGATCGACGATGCGTTTCGGTACGTTCATGCCCGCTATAAACGGCGGGGAGACCCGATTGGGTCTAGTATGATGTAGGCGAACGGCCGTCAGAGCCTAATAATAGATAATAAAAACAATGATTTAAAATTTGCATCCAATTGCGTTCCGGCGTGCATCTAAGGGGTGAAAGCTGCCAAGGCAGACGGATTACCAAAGGGAGATAGACAAGTGACAGGTGAGTGGATTGGATTTGCGGCCGTTGTTGGGCCGGTATTGCTGGTGGGACTTTTCTTCTGGTTCCGATATCGGGCTCGGAGGGAGATGCAGGACACGATTCGTGTTGCCCTGGACAAGGGTCAGGAACTGAGCCCTGAGCTGATCGACCGTCTCGGGCACCCGAAAGCGGCGAAAGACCGGGATCTCCGGCTCGGCGTCATCTGGCTGGCCGTCGCGATCGGTATTGCGCTGTTCAGTTTCGCGATCCCGGAAGAAGAAGCGACCGGGCCGTTGCTCGGTATCGCAGCATTTCCGTTCGTGATCGGCGTTGCGTACCTGATCCTGAACAAGTTTGCGAAGCGAGAAGACTGAGGTCCGGGACTCTTGGTTTGGGGTGACGACAACCAGCTTGTTGCGCGGGCGCTATCGTCCCAGGACATGGCCGCGTTTGGCGAGCTGGTTCGTCGACACCAGTCGCACGTCCGAAATTTCCTGCGCAAGCTTGGCGGGGACTACACGTTGGCGGATGACCTTGCCCAGGACTGTTTTATGCATGCGTGGGATAAGCTCCACACGTATTCCGGCAAGGGATCGTTTATCGGCTGGTTGTTGAAGGTGGCCTATACGACGTTCCTGCAGTCGAAGCGCAAGTCGAAGCGTTACACGGAAATCCTTGACGAGGTCGGGCACGCAGCGGAGACCGAGTCCCGCCACTACACGGTGGAGTCCGACGAGGTCGGCGACCTGGATCGCTTCCTGGCCGTGCTGACGGACGAGGAACGGGCCGTCATGGTTATGTCCTATGCGTGCGGCCTGTCGCACAGGGAGATATCCGAAGCCACGGCCATGCCCGTGGGAACGGTGAAATCAGTGATATTTCGTGGTAAAGAAAAGATCAGGACGAGTTTTGACATCAAAGATCATCAACATGGTTGAGCACGTGAAAGACGAGAAAGATCGGCTGCTCGAAGCGATGTTCGAGTCGGAACAGATCGCTGACGACGGATTCAGCAAGCTCGTGATGGGCAGGATTCGCCGCAAGCTGCTGATCCGGAGGCTGACTTTGCCGACCGCCGCACTGGTCGGTGGCATCTTCGCTTACAAGCCGGTGAGCGCTCTGTTGGTCGTCGGCTTGCAGGTATTGCAGCAGTTACCGTACGAGTTTGTGGACGCCACTGTGGCCAGCCTGCCGACGCTGCAGATGGTCGTAACCGGTGGCCTGGTACTGGTTGCGGCATTGCTGTCCCTGAGTATGCTCGAGGACTGAGACGCTCCGCATTGTCTTGTCATGGGTGCTCGGTTAACCTGCGCCCATGACTCTCCGCGATAAAGTCGAAGCACAACTGCCGAACTGGGAACGCTGGTATCCCAGCCTGTTCGACGCTGCCAGCGATCTCGGCATCATCAAGGCGGAAGTCTGCGATCCCAATAGTCTGCTCCTCACGCGCCGCCACCAGAAGGTGCGCCAGCGCGCCGAAGACGCGCACCGCGAAAAGTGGGGCGGTAACGCCCAGGAATAATCCATGGCCTTCGATCTCGACGCCGTGCGCGCGCAATTTCCTGCGCTCGCACTGAGCGATAACGGCAAGCGCCGTATCTATTTTGACAACCCGGCAGGCACGCAGGTGCCGCGCAGCGTGGCGGACGCGATGGCGCACTGCCTGCTGGAGGCCAATGCCAATATTGGCGGCTTCTTTCCGAGTTCGGCAGCCGCCGGCGAGGTCATCGCCGCCGCACGGCAGGCAATGGCGGACCTGCTGAACGCGCCGTCGACCGGCGAGATCATCTTTGGCCAGAACATGACGACACTGACGTTGCACATGTCGCGTTCGATCGCGCGTCTGTTCGAGCCCGGTGACGAAATATTGCTGTCCCGCATGGACCACGACGCCAATGTCTGGCCATGGGTGCTCATTGCTCGCGACCTTGGTCTCGAAGTCAAATGGCTGGAGTTCAATACGTCAACGTTCGAGTTCGACCTCGATGAACTGGATGGCTTGCTGACGGAACGTACGAAGCTGGTGTGCGTCGGGGGCGCCAGCAACCTGACCGGAACGCTCAACGATGTGACGACGATCTGCTCCAAAGCGCGTGTAGTCGGTGCGCTGACCTATATCGACGGTGTGCAGTCAGTCCCGCATGTTGCGACAGACGTGCAGGCTATCGGTTGTGATTTTCTTGTCTGCTCGCCATACAAGTTCTTCGGTCCGCACCAGGGCGTGTTGTTCGGGCGCCGTGACGTGCTTGAGCAACTCGAGCCTTACAAGGTGCGGCCCGCGCCCGAGGGTATTCCCGGTTGTTTCGAGACGGGTACCCAGAGCCACGAAGGGTTCGCGGGCATTACGGCCGCGGTCGACTACTTTGCGTGGATCGGTGAGACGATGGCCGGAGCGTCCGGGCGCAAGGCCGCGCTAAAGGCGGCCATGGAGATGTTGTTCGACTATGAGAAGGTGCTTGCCGGGCACCTGATTGCGGGTTTGCAGTCAATTGACGGCGTCAAAGTGCAGGGCATTGCGGACCCTGCTGCAATGGACCGACGTGTGCCGACGGTGTCGTTTACTCACGAACGTGTCGCACCTGCGACGATTGCAGAGGCCCTGGCGCAGGAAAACATCTTCGTCTGGAACGGGCACAATTACGCGGTCGAGGTCGCGAAGTCTTTGGGCATTTACGATACGGGCGGCGCCGTTCGCATCGGGCCGGTGCACTACAACAGCGTTGGTGAAATCGACGCAACAGTCGGCGCGCTGCAGGAACTCCTGGGCTCATAACCAAAGAAGGCCGCATCGCTGCGGCCCTCCGTGGAACTTGAATATCTGAAAAAAAAGGTCAGCGAAGTGTGAGTTGGTGCTCCACGGTTCGCGTCAGACCCTCAGGTTTTTCGGATACCCTCGATATCCCACGAGACATGGATCACCTCCTTTTATTTGTTTGCCCGAAGTCAGTATGTCTTGCAAATCAATAAATTCCAAGCGATTTCTTAAGTAGGAAATATGCCTTCAATTCAGCATATTTTGTAGGTTATTATTGTTGGCCCGCTTCGGGGAGCAGCCCGACAATAATTTATAAGAGAGTGACTAATGGCAATTGCAGATCTCAAGAATGTTCTGAAAGTATTCGGTGGTTCCGAAGTGGGTCCGGACCACGAGAACGACCTGTTCGAAGAGGTTCTTCTCATGACGCTTGCCAGGGCCGCGAATGCCGACGTCAGCATCCAGAATGTCGAGGTTGCCACGATCCAGAAGATCCTGAAGGCGCACACCGGTAGAGAGTTCAGTACCGCCGACGTGCGCGTTGCCGCTCGCGAGGAGCTTTACGCAGAGGCGACGCTGGTCAAGTACCTGCGCAGGGCGGAGAAGCGTCTCAACGAGGGCCATTGCACGGAAATCGTCCAGGCACTGGCCGAAGTGTTCCGCAGTGACGAAAATGTCAGCGGTCTCGAAATCGACTTCTTCAACAATGTTGTTAATGCATTGAATGTGACGCCGGCACAAATCGCCGGACTCGTCGCCGGCGACGTCTGACACACCGCTAACCCTTCGAAATTTTTTCTTCCTTGCGGGCGATCAGGGAGCTCAGTCTCTCGCTCCGTGCCGCGAGCTGTTCCTGTTCGGCTTGCGCGGCTTCCAGCGCCTGATCGCTGGGTGGAGCGGCGATAATTTCATTGCAAGCCTTCAGCCGTGCCTCTGTTTCCGCAAGCTTTTCTCGCAGCTTCGACACGGATTCCGCTTTCTCGGCCTTGTCAAAGGCAATGGAGTCCGGCGAGAGTCCCGCATTCATTGACTCGGCCTCATCTGCGACATCGGAGATAAAGGTCCGGCCTTTTTCGATCGCGCGCGTGTTCATGAATGACGGCGACACGATCTCGATGCCCTCGCCATGCAGTACGTCCATTGTGCGCGCGCGGAGCTCGCGGCGCTTGTCGATTATGCGATTCACTTCCTTTAGTAGCGCGGACACCTGGTAGGTAACAGAAAAGTCGCCGAGCTGCCGAATCTGCACATAGGGACTTTCGAGTTCGGCATCAGTTGCCGCTTTGATCAGCAGCTCCTCGACCACTTTGCGCGAAACGTCATAACCGAGCGAAACCTCGACGGACAACAAGGTGCCCGAGGTGCGCATGACACGGACCGGATGCGTGACGAGGTACAGGTTCGGCAGGGTCGTGAGATCGCGCTCCTCGGTCTGGATCTCAGTGTGTAGCAGGTCCATCTCGGAGATGCGGCCAAAGTAGTCGCCGACCGTGATGTAGTTGCCGGGTCGGCAATTGCCGATCGCCTTGAGCATCAGTCCGGCCATGATGTTGCCAACCAATGTCGTCGAAGACAGCGCTATTGTGGCGCTGAAAATCAATCCATACAGCCGCAACAACTGGCCGCGCAGCTCGTCGCCGACCGGCAGAAACAGGATGACAAACAGGATCGCAACGAGTACGCCCGCGATCTGGATGAGTTGGTAGCGAAACCTGAAGTGCGGTCGGCTCTCAAAGTAATTGCGCAGGCGGCGATTGCCATAAACCAGCGCGGCGCCGATGACCAGCAGGGTCGCGACGACCTGGGCGAACACGTAGATTGTTTGCATGAATCCTCCGCGGCGCAGACCGCACCAGTATAGGCCATTCAACCAGGTGACTTGCGCGCCTCGCCCCTGTACACGACAAAGATCCCCGACGCTACGATGATCGCCGCGCCCAGCGCGACCCAGCTGTCCGGTACCTCGTCCCAGAGCGCGTAGCCCGCAATTGCGCCGAGTACGAGTGCCACGTACTCGAGCGGCGCAAGTGTCGCCGGCGATACCGCCCGGTAGCCGTTGACAAAACCGATCCACGCCACGACCGAGCCGATCGCCGCGATGCACATCAGTATCCAGCCGCGCAGGTCAGGTGTTGTCCAGGCGTCTGCGCTGATGGTCGTTGCGGACACAAGCATCGGGCCGACGATCACGTAGAACGACAACGCCAGCGTTGATTCGGTGTTGCTGAGGCGCCTCGCTGTAATTGCCTGGCACGCGTAACAGAATGCCGCAATCAGCACCGCTACCTCTGCGAAGGTCAGGGCGCTGCGATCGGGTCTCAGCATGACGAGTACGCCGATGAAGCCAACGATCACGGCCGACCAGCGCCGCCAGCCAACATGGTCGCGCAGAAACAGGGCGGACAGGGCTGTAACGATGAGCGGCGCCGTGTAACCGAGTGTCAATGCATTGACCAGAGGCATGTTCGCAAGGCCATAAAAGAAGCCGTACATTGCGCCGACTGCCAACAGCGTCCGCAAGACATGCCACCAGGGTTCAGTGGTGTGCAGGGCTTTGAGGCCGCCAAAGCGTGGCATGAGTGCCAGCAGGATGCCGCAGCCAATGAAGCTGCGCAGCAGAACAAACTGCGTCAGCGAGTACGTGCGCAGCAATTCCTTTGCACATAGATCAAGGCACAGGCCACCGAGCACACCGAGCAACAGCCACGCTGCGGCGCGTACGACATTCCCTTGCTGGAGCGCCTGTGCCATCGAAATTCCGGTTTGTCTGAATGCGAACTGAACATGGTCGCATGAGCGCGCGCCAATGCCTACAAGGTTCAGCGTCGATTCAGCGACGCAGGTGCCTAATGAAGTCGTAAGCACACGAGAGGATACCGATATGAAGAATCTGACTCGCTCGACCCTGACAGTTCTCCTGCTGTTGATCGTAGCCGTCAGCAACGCAGATGCGAGTGAGGAGCCGCGCCAGAGCATGACCACGCAAGGCGATGGCGACGCCACCTACCAGGAACACGCGCCCCTGCAATTGCAGGAATCTGCAACCGGCACGCCGCAAAAAGAGGCACGTTCGGCGATCGTCAGCACGGGTGCCGTCGCGGACCCGAATTTCTGGTTTTACGACGTGGATGTCGACCTGTTTGCAGACGATGATCGCGACGGCTTTTACACGGGCATCAAGGTCAACTTTGATGCCGATACCAACTATAGCTCCGCCGATACATATGCGGTCCTGTACCTGAGCTACGAAGGCGGTCCCTGGAATGAATATGCGGAGACCGATGACATCACGTTGCTCGGAACTTCAGGGTTTGACGACTACACCGTCGAAACGGAACTTGTCTCTGGTTACCCGACAGGCGAATACGACATCCTCATCGAGCTCTATGACGCTTATGACAGCAGCTTTCTCACGAGCTACGGTCCGTCGGACACGTCAGAGCTGGCGTACTTGCCGCTGGAAGACTCAACCCGTGATTCGGGCGGAGGCACGACTCAGGTCGTTGTCAACTCGGGTGGCGGTGGTGCGCTCGGCTTCCTGCTGCTCTTCGCGCTTCTTGCCGTACGCATGACCCTGCGACCCCAGGCGGCGAGGTTGTCGAAGTAGATGTAAAGGGCTGGCACGACCAGGAGAGACACGAGTGTCGAGAATGCCAGTCCGCCGATGATCGCCCTCGCCATCGGGTAGTACGGAGGACCGTCTCCACCCACCTGCGTAGTGCCCATGGCGAGCGGCGTGAGGCCCACGATAGTCGTCGCGACCGTCATCAGGATTGGTCGCAATCGATCCCGCCCCGCCAGGATTACGGCACGTTCGCGTGGCATCCCGCCGACCCGCAGGTTGTTGATGTGGTCCACGAGCACGATGCCGTTATTCACCACGACACCGATCAGGATCATGATGCCGATCATGGCCATGAACGAGAACGTTGTGCCCGTCGCAGCGAAGAACAGGAATACGCCAAAGATTGAGAACACGATCGAGCCGAGGATGATCGAGAACGGCAGCAGCATGGACTCGAACAGCGCGGCCATGACCAGGAAGATGCAGGCAATCCCGAGCAGGATGTTCTGCATCATCATCTGCGCGGTCTCGTCCTGGCGCTCGAAGCCGCGACCTTCCTTCCAGCTGTAGCCTGGTGGTAACTCGATCTGGTCCATCAGGCTGTTCACGCGGGGACGGACATCGTCCGGAGACACGTCGTCTTCAAGATTAGCCTCGATGATCACGGCCGTTTGCCGGTCGGTGCGCCGGATCGTGTCGGGAGCCCTGCTGATATGCAGGGATGCGACACTGCCAAGCGTAATGCGCTGGCCGTCGGGCGTGTAGAGCGGCAGGTCCGCCAGTTGTTCGATGCTTTGTTTGTCGTCCTCGCGGAACGCGAGGCGTACTTCGATCTCGCCGGAGTCGTCGCGGAACTCGCGCATGTTTTCGCCGCGCATGGCGATGCTGACAGCCCGGCCGATCTCAGACGTGGTCAAGCCGACATTGGCAGCACGCGTGCGATCGATCGTGACGCGGATTTCGGGGTCGCCTGCCTCGGCATCACTGGTAACGTCTTTGAGGCCCTCCACGGTCGATAGCGCGCGCACAACGTCAACGCTCAACTCGTTCAGAATCTCCGTGGAGTCACCGCTGATCTGGACCGAGAAGCCGTCACCGCCGCCCTGCTGGTCGAATTGGAAATTCGGTTTGCCTATTGCGAGTTGCGGCAGATCTTTTTCGATTAGTTCGATGATCTCCTTTGTTGACAGCGTAGCGTCGTCCTCGTCGGTCAGCAGGATGGTCGATTCGGCGCGGCCCTGGTCGTAGTAGCTGTAGACAGAGCGAATATTGAATTCGTCCTTGCGCGAGTACAGGTAATCCTCGACCGTGTTGACAGCCTCCTCAACGCGCTCCAGCGGATGCTGTCCCTCTACGTGGTAGGGCATAAACAGGCGTCGGCCGACATCCTGCGGGAACATGTCGAACTTCACGAGGCCCATCATATTGGGCAGGATGCCAACGATGCAGATCAGGATAATGCCGAAGAAGGTCCACCAGCGGTGACCGATGATCCATTCGAGGCTGCGCGCATAGCGGTCCGTCAAACGGGCAATCAGAGCGCCTTTCTTCGGTTGCGGCGGCACGGCGATGCGCGCAGCCAGCATGGGTACAAGCGTCTGAGCGATCAATAGTGATGCGAGCAGGGCGACGAAAATCGTCACGGCAACATGCGTCAGGAAGATGGACATGTCGGTGCGCGGGCCGAATACGATCGGCGCGAAGACGATAATCGTCGTCATCGTACCGGCGATCACGGCCACACCGACCTCGCGTACACCCTTGATCGTTGCAGTAAAGGGTTTCTCCGGGTTCTCGGCGCGCTGTCGGAAGATGCTTTCGGTGATAACTACAGCGTTGTCGACCAGCATGCCGACCGCGAGCATCAGTCCCATCATCGAAAGAATATTCAGGGTCAGGCCCGAGAAGTACAGCGCACCTAACGTAATCAATAGCGAAAATGGCACCGATGCAGTAACGATCAGCGTCGTCGTAATCTGGCGCAGGAACAGGTACAGCACGACGATCGCGAGCAGTCCGCCGAGAGCGCCGGCATTGAGCAGGTCGCCGAGCGACTCACGCACGCTGTCACCCTGGTTGTCGAGCGCAAAAATATTGATGCCCTGCATCTGTGGCAGCTTGCCGATCTTCTCGACTTCTTCGATCACCCGATCGGTGACGTCGACAAGGTTGGTTCCGGTCGTCTTGTTGATCGCGACGCCGATGGCATATTCCTGATCGAGGTGGCGTCCGTAGTTGCGCTCCGGCGTGCGCAGTTCAACATCGGCGATGTCACGCAGCCGCAGGCCCTGCGCCGTGACGACAAGGTCGCGAATCTGGTCGACGGACGAGAACTCGCCACTCGGGCGTACGCTGAAGCGTTCGCCGCCGGCAGTGATCTTGCCGGCGCTCACAGCGAAGTTGCTGCTGGTCAGCAGATCGCGCACCGGTGCGATATCGACACCGTAGGCAGCCAGCATATCCGGACGTAGCAGGATGCGGATCTCGCGGGGATCGACGCCATGGAGATCGACGCGCGAGACGCCCTCGAGTCGTTCGAGCCGTCTTTTCAGGATGCGGTCGAGCAAGTCATAGCTGTCCGACAGGTCACGCTCTGATGAGATACGCAATTGCAGCACCGGCTGGTCGCCGAGCGAGCCGGTAAATACAAATATGCGGCGGATATCCTCGGGCAGCTGGTGGCGGATCGCGTCGACTTTTGCGCGTGCCTCGATGCCCTTGGCGCCCATGCTCTCGTCCCAGCCGAACTGCAGGAAGATCTCCGTGCTGCTCTCACTCGAACTCGAGAACATGCGCTCCACGCCGGACAGCGTCGCCAGCGCCTCCTCCACTGGACGCGTGATCAGTCGTTCCACTTCCTCGGGCGTCGAGCCCTCGTATGGAATCTGGATGAAAATCCCGGGAAATTCGATATCGGGAAATTTCTCCAGCGGCAACATCCTTGTTGCGATCAGCCCCACGAGGGCCATGGCAACGAACACGACGACCGTGGTAACCGGTCGATGTAACGAGATCTCGGTGTGTTTCATTACGCCGCCTCGCCAGCCGTCGGCCAGCGTTTGCGATCCATGAGCGAGTACACGACCGGGATGACGACAAGCGTCAGCAGTGTCGATACGAGGAGGCCGCCGATTACGGTAATCGCCATCGGGGTCCTTACCTCGGAGCCCTCGCCAAAGCCGAGAGCCATCGGCAACAGCCCGAGCGCTGTGGTCAGGGACGTCATCAGGATCGGCCGCAGGCGCGCGCTGCCGGCCTCCATGATGGCGTCAAAGCGTTCAGTGCCCTGCGCTCGAAGCTGGTTGATCAGGTCCACCAGCACAATTGCATTGTTGACCACGATACCGGCCAGCATGATTACGCCGATCAACGCGACGATGTTGATCGTGGTGCCGGTGACATAGAGTGCGAGTACCGCGCCTACGAGAGCCAGTGGGATGGTGAACAGGATGACGAACGGATGAATCAGGGATTCGAACTGCGAGGCCATGACAAGGTAGACAAGGAAAACGGCCAGGAGCAGCGCAAATTTCATTGAATCGAACGACTCCTGCATTTCTTCGCTCTGTCCTGAGACGATCGCCGTGATGCCGGCAGGCAAGGGCGTTTGAGCCACCATTGCGGCAGCTTCTGCTGCCGCGGCGCCGAGATCGCCGTACGTGAAGTTCGCGGTGATGATTGCGACACGCTCCTGCGCCACGCGGCGGATTTCTGCAGGGCCGGAAGAGACCGTGACGTCGGCCACGGCATCGAGCGTAACCGGCCGATCCGACGTCGGATTGACGATCAGGCGGCGGATTTCCTCGATGCTCGATGCACGCGTATCAACACTGCGTACGAGTACGTCGATCTTCTTGTCGCGCCAGGTGTAGCGTGTCGCGAGTTCGCCGCGCACGTTGGCGACGACGCTGTTTGCGATATCGCGCACGGCAAGCCCGAGTTTCGCCGCACGTTCCTGGTCAAATACGATCTGGATCTCCGGGTTGCCACGTTCGACGGTCGTGCGAATATCGGAGAAGCGGTCCGAAGCCGACATTTGCTGCACGATCGCGTTGCTCGCGCTGGCCAGCCCGTCGAGGTCGTAACCGGCAACCTCTATTTGCAGCGGACTCGCGAACGACAGCAAGGCCGGACGGCTGAATTCGTACTGTACACCGGGAAGGCGGCCGAGTTCGTCGCGCATGGCGTCCATCGCGGCGTTTTCAGCAGCGCGGCTGGCACCGGCGGCCATCTGCACACTGAGCGTGCCCGTGTTATCGCCGGCATCGACAGGATTGGCATCGAGGCGATTACCGGTACCGGCCACGGAGTAGTTGAGGGCAATGGCATCAATCCCGCTGGCTGTGCGCTGCGCGGCCTGGATTGCCCGATCGGTCTCGGCCAGCGGCGCTCCCGGCGACAAGCGCAGGTCGACGTTGAATTCACCTTGCGAGAACTGTGGGATGAGTTCCGTGCCGAGGCGCGGCACCAGGGACATCGTTCCGCCAAAGATAGCGAGTGCCACGATGATGACGGCTCCGCGGTGGCGCAACGACCAGCCGAGCAGACCGGGGTAGACGGCTGCAACGGCGCCGTAGAGCTTCTGCAGTATCCAGCTTGGCAGCCACAGGATTGCCCAGGCTGCATAGCGCACGACGGTGAATAGCAGGCCGAACAGCTGTACCAGCTTGACCGACACCCACGTGATTGCCCGGCTGACCCAGCCAACAACGCGCTTCAGGAAGCGGACGAATGCCCACTTCGACTCGATGACGGACGATCCTTCACCGACCGTGCCGGCATAGCGGCTCGGCGTGCCGAGCGAGGCGAGCATCGGGATCAGGGTCAATGCGACCAGCAATGAGAACACCAGCGCGAACGTAACCGTCAGCGCCTGGTCGCGGAATAATTGCCCGGCGATACCGCTGATGAACACCATCGGGAAAAACACTGCGGTCGTCGTTAACGTCGCTGCAACAACCGCCGAACCGACCTCCGCGGTGCCGTTACGAGCGGCCTCGACAATATCTTCACCCTGTTCCTTCTTGCGTACGATGTTCTCGAGCACAACGATCGAGTTGTCGACGAGCATGCCGACCGCGAGCGCGATGCCACCCAGTGACATGATGTTGAGCGAGACGTCATTGAGGTACATCAGCAGGAACGTGCCGATTACCGAGACCGGGATCGCAATACCAACGATCGTCGTTGCGCGTGCGTCACTCAGGAAGCCGTACAGGACGAAGATGGCAATCAGGCCGCCGAGCACCGCTGCAACTCGCACGTCGTTGACCGCCGACGAGATGAACGTCGACTGGTCGTAGATCTTGACGAGCTCGATATTGTCGGGGAGCGTTTCCTTGAGCGCCTCGACCCGGCGGTCGACGCGACGGGCAACCTGCACGGTGTTGGCGTCGCCTTCCTTGTACACCGCAAGTTCAACCGACTCGCGGCCACGCACGCGCGTGATCGCCTCGCGATCCTTGTAGCCGCGCTCGACGTTTGCGATATCACGCAGGTAGACAGGACGGTCGCTTACGTAGCCGATGATGGCGTCGCGAAACTCATCGACGCTCTGGAATTCATTCAGCGTGCGCACGAGGAAGCGCTGGTTGCCTTCTTCGAGGCGGCCGCCGGACAGGTTGACGTTCTCCGCACGAATGCGCGCCGCAACCTGGTCGATACTCAGGTCGAGCTGCGACAGCTTCTGCTGGTCGAGGCGTATCTGTATTTCATCTTCGAGACCGCCGCTGACTTTCACGGCTGCCGTACCTTCCTGGGCCTCGAGGTCCGTTTTGATGCGGTCCTCCGCAAGGCGCCGCAGCGCTTTGAGACGCGCCTCGGAGGTCGCCGCAGTCTCGTTCCCGGACCCGCTGTTGTCGAGCAGGCCGATACGGACAATGGGTTCGGAAGATGGGTCGAAGCGCAGCAGCATCGGGCGGCCGGCCTCGATCGGCAGCATCAGGACATCGAGCTTCTCGCGCACGTCGACGCCGGCGATATCCATGTCGGTGCCCCAGAGAAACTCGATCGTCACGTCCGACTGGCCGGAGCGCGACACCGAGCGGACGATGCGCACATTACGCACAACACCAACCGCTTCCTCGATCGGTTTCGTGATCAGGTTTTCGACTTCTGCCGGCGCCGCGCCGGTCAGTTCCGTGCGTACCGTGAGCGTCGGGTAGGAAATATCGGGAAGCAGGTTCAGGTTCAGGCGCGACAGCGAGACCATGCCGAACAGTACGATTGCGACCATGATCATGACGATCGTGACGCGTCGCTCCGTGGCGATTTCGACCAGGCGGCGCATCAGTCGTCGCCCTCGGCGGTCGCATTGATAATCGTGACCGTGGCGCCCGGCTTGAGGCCGATCTGGCCGACCGTGATGACATTGTCCGATTCGACGAGACCGTCGATGATTTCGACCATGCCGCTCTCTCCGTAGCCGGTCTGCACGATCTTGCGCACCGCCTTGCCATTCTCAACGACGAGGACGGATTCGTTGCCGCCTTCTTCGATGATCGCGCTGCGCGGCACCTGGAGAACGTTGACCTTGTGATCGTAGACGATGCTCATGCGACCAAACATGCCAGGCTTGATGCGGCGTTCGGCATCGCGAATCTCGATCGTGATCTTGAAGGTGCCCGTGTCGGGATCGACGATGGGGCTGACGCGTGTGACTTCAGCCATGATGCGTTGGCCTGCCAGGGCGTCGATATCGATCGCCACCGGCTGGCCCTTTTTCAGGCGGCGATATTCGCGCTCCGGTACATGCATGTAGGCCACCAGGGGATCGAAACTCGTGACGCGAAAAGCGGGGTCGCCGACGCGGATCGTATTGCCGATCTTCACGTAGCGTTGCGAAATGACGCCATCGATGGGTGCGCGAATCTGCGTGTAGTCGAGTTCGAGGCTGGCAAGATTGAACGACGCTTCCAGCGCCTCGAGGTCGTAGCGCAGCTTTTCGAAATCGCCTTCCGACAGCAGGCCTTTTTCGCGCAGTTCCTTGTTGCGTTCGAAGTCGCGCTGCATCTGTTGCAGGCGTGCCCGGGACTCGTTCAGTTCAAGGCGCAGACGCTCGCCGTCGAGGCGCGCCAGGACCTGGCCTTCGGTGACTTCGTCACCTTCCTCGAACAGGAATTCGCGCACCTCGCCTTCGACCTTGGCGATGACGTCCGCTTCGGCGAATGCTTCGATTGGTGCGGTGCCCGAATACACCGCGGAGACCTCGCCACGAATCGGTGTGCTGGTTTCCACGGGAACGGGCGGGACTTCCTCTGCGTCCTGTTCACCCTGTGGTTCGCCCTGCTGGCAGGCGCTGAGCAGCAGAACGCAGGCGAACGCCGCCGAGCCAATGCGATATAGCTTCATGAATCCTCCCCTGTTGGATGCGCCGCGCTGCGGCGCCGTGCGTCAGCCCGTGAAGCTTTGTGGAATGTCGTTGCTCGCGAGGACTTTGCTGCCGTCGCGCAGGCTTGAATGGCCGACAACCACGATGACATCGTCTTCTGTCAGGCCGCTGAGAATTTCCACCATGCCGTCAGTCTGCACGCCCGTCTCGACGAGGCGGCGTACGACTTCGCCATCGTTTACAACATAGACGGCGCTCTCATCGTCTTCATCGAGCAGTGCGTTGGCAGGGACGACCAGGGCGTCGGTGTGCTCTTCGTATGCGATCGTGAAGCGACCGAACATGCCCGGCGCGAGATCGCCAGCTGCGTTGTCGATTACGGCTGTGGCTCGAAACGTGCCATTGCGCGTATCGATGGTCGGGCTGATGCGAGCAATCGTTGCGGCAAATGCTTCACCCGGTACCGACGCAACTTCAATGCTGGCCTCGTGGCCAGCCGCAAATTTGGGCAGCTCTGCCTGCGGGATCTGCAGGTAGGCGACGAGCTCACTGGTATCCGTAATACGAAACGCGACATCGTTGGCCGCCAGGTGCTGACCAGGCTTGATTTCGCGCGTTGCGACGACACCCGCGATCGGTGCGCGAATTATCGAATATTCGTAATTGAGTTTCTTCAGGTCGTAGGCCGCTTCCAGCGCTTCGAGCTGGTACTGCAGCGAGTCGAACCGGGATGCGCTGATCAGGCCGCGCTCGTGCAAGTCCATGTTGCGCTCGTACTCGGTGCGCGCCTGCTTAAGGTTGGCCTTGGCCGCCAGCATTTCGAGCCGGGCACGTTCGCCGTCCAGGCGGGCGAGAACCTGGCCTGCCGCAACATGATCACCTTCCTCGACCGCGAGCTCGACTACTTCGCCGGCGACGCGAGCGACTACCGGCGCGTCGTTATCGGACGTGATGGTCGCCGTGGCTGCATAGATGGCGTTGATGTCCGTGCGGAAAGGCTGTGCTACCTCGACCGGAACCGGCGTCGCGGCGCGGATTGTTTCCTCGTCTGAAACGCTGGCCTCGCCAACGCCGCAGCCCGCCAGCGTTGCTGCCAGGACCAGTAAAAACAGGATCGATGTGGCTGATTTCATGTTCACAGGACTACCGTCCGACCTTTGTTGTTTGAGTGTTATAGTTGAGTATAACACTAGTTCGGTATAACGCAACCCGCCAGTTCACAGTTTTTTGGGGCGCGCCGCACCATGCCGCTTCCTGACATATAGATGCGTGCCGCAGTGAATTGGATTGTGCTCAGAACAATTTGTTCTGTTGCCCTTTAGAATCAGGGAGTTGCGGAGGCAGCCTGCTGTGGCTTGATGGCCTGGCGCTCGCGCCACCAACGGACAATATTGGCCTGAACCATGAGCAGGCTCGGCGTCAGCAGCAGCGTCAGGAGTGTCGCAAATGCGAGTCCTCCCGCCACAGAGGAGGCCAGCTGGGTCCACCACTGTGAGCTCGGCGCCCCGATCGACACGTTACGCTCGATCAGGTTGATATTGATGCCCAGAACCATGGGCATCAGGCCAACAATGGTCGTAACGGTCGTCAGTAGCACCGGCCGCAGGCGAATGGCGCAGGTTCTGAGGACTGCCTCGAATGGCGGCGCGCCGCGGCTGCGCAACACGTTGTAGGTATCGATGAACACGATGTTGTTGTTCACGACGATACCCGCGAGCGTGATCACGCCGACGCTCGACATGATTACGCCGAACGGCTTGCCCATGGCAAGGTGGCCCAGCAGGACGCCGCCCGTCGAGAACAGCACGGCCGTCAGGATCAGGAATGCCTGGTAAATGCTGTTGAACTGGGTGACGAGAATGATCGCCATGATGGCCAGCGCCATCATCATCGCGCGAGCCAGGAACTCCATGTCCTCCTGCTGATCCTGCGTACTGCCGCGGAAGGAATATGAGACGCGAGGGTCAATGCCAAGATCGGGCAACGCGGCCTTGAGATCTCGCACGACGTCGTCTACCAGTACACCGGCTTGCACGTCGGCATCGATCGCCAATGTGCGGCGCATGTCAGTGCGGCGGATCGTACCGACTTTCTGTGCCGGAACCCGATCGATGAACGTGCTGATCGGGACGGGCCCGCGATCGCTCGGAATGCGTAGTTCGTCAATTTGCGACAGGTTGCGGCTGCCCTCCGGGTAGCGCACGCGAATATCGATCTCATCATCGCTGTCATCGGGGCGGTACTCGCCAATCTTGATGCCATTGGTGACGAGCTGGACCATGGCGCCGACCAGGGAAATGTCAGCGCCGAATCGCGCCGCTTCCGCACGATCAACCTTGATCTGCCACTCGATGCCGGGCAGCGGCCGGCTGTCCTCGATATTGACGATCTGTCCCTGCGCGTCCATGTGTGAGCGCACGCGCTCGATCGCGTCCTCCAGAGGCGCGGCGAAACGCGATGAAAACTCGATGCGGATCGGTTTGCCGAGCGGCGGACCGGGATCGGGCTTGCGTGTCTCGATTCGGATGCCCACGAGATCGCTGGTTCGCTCGCGAATTTCAGCAAGCACAGCATCTGCCTTGCGGCGCTGGTCCCACTCAATGTAGTTCAACGTCAGCGAGCCGATCTGGTCTTCGGCGCCCCGATCGTTGGTGCCGGTCTTGGCATACAGGAACTTGATCTCCGGCATGTCGAGCACACGTTCTTCGACTTGCCGGACGAGACGATCGCGTTCCTCAGTGGAGAGATCGCCACGCGCGCGAATGTCGACCATGCCGAAGGGTTGCTCGACTTCCGGGAAGTACTCGATGCCCTTGCCGAAGATAAAGAACGCTGCATACACCGCAACCAGCAGGCCGGTGACGCCGGCCACGTTGAGCCACGGTCGCTCTAATGTGCGTTTCAGGAAGCGTATGTAGGAGCCCGTAAAACCCGTCACCTCGTCGAGATTGCCGGTTTCCGCCGCGGCAAGATTGCGGCGCGCCTCTGCCGTATTCGCGCCCGTGCGGCCGAAGATCGAACCGAGCGTAGGCACAAACAGGAGCGCCATCAGCAGCGATGCGGCCAGCACGGCAATCAACGTGATTGGCAGGTATTTCATGAACTCGCCCGACATGCCCGGCCAAAGTGCCAGCGGCACGAAGGCGGCAAGCGTCGTGCAGGTTGAGGCGATGATCGGCCAGGCCATGCGCACGGCAGCTCGCGCATACGCATCGTGACGGGACTCACCCTCGGCCATACGCCGGTCCGCCATCTCGGTAACAACGATGGCGCCGTCGACGAGCATGCCTACGGCCATGATCAGCGCGAACAGCACCATCATGTTGATCGTGACGCCGAAGGAGCCGATCAGCAGGATACCGAGCAGGAAGCTGCCGGGAATTGCGACGCCGACCAGCAGGGCGGAGCGAATGCCAAGAATGCCTATGATGACGATGAAGACGAGCAGTACAGCCGAGAGCACGTTGTTCTGCAGTTCGCTGAGCATGTCGTTGACGTCTTTCGACTTGTCGCGCGACGCGACGATTTCCATCTCGGGCGGCCAGTACGCGCGCTCTTCCGCGATGATCTCGTTGACCTCCGCGATCGTCTTGAGGACATTGGCGCGCGAACGCTGCACGACTTCCATTGCCAGTGCCGGTTTGCCATTGAGGCGCGCGACGCTTTCAGCATCTTTATAGGTACGCCGGACTTGTGCGATGTCCTTGAAGTGCACGACCCGCTCACCGACCGCCTTGATCGGCATATTGAGAACGTCATCGGCGCTCTCGAACACGCCGGGAACCTTGACGGGGAAACGTCCTTCACTGGAGTGCAGCGCACCCGCAGCTACGAGGCGATTATTACGACTTACGAACTGGATGATCTGGGCCTGGTCGAGGCCGTAACTTTCCATCGCCAGCGGGTCGACCACGACTTCCATGAGTTCTTCGCGCGTGCCTACAAGATTGACCTCGAGGACGCCACTCAATGCCTCGAGTTTTTCCTTGAGGTTCTTCGCGATCGTCGTGAGCGTACGTTCGGGAACGTTGCCTGCCAGGTTGAGAACCAGCATCGGGTCGAAGCGCGACATCTTCACTTCGTTGACGGTCGGTTCCTCAGTCTCGCCCGGCAGCTTGGCCTGGGCGAGATCGACTTTCTCGCGCACGTCCTGGAGGGCGCGCTTGGTGTCGATACCCGCGTCGAATTCGAGCTGCACGTTGGCGCCGCCTTCATAGGCGTTGGCGGTCATTTCCTTGACGCCTTCGATGGAGCGTAATTCCTGCTCCATGGGACGCACCAGCAGGCGCTCCGCATCTTCAGGCGAAATGCCTTCGTGATCGATGCTGACGTAAACAATCGGTATTTCGATGTCCGGTTCGGCTTCCTTGGGGATCGTCATATAGGCAACGATCCCGCCGATCAGGACCACCAGCAATGTCAGTACGACGGTCCGCGACCGCAACATTGCCAGTTCGATGACATTCATCAGTCGGCGTCCCCGTCACCCTTGATCGCAACGGCGGTTGCGCTGTCGGACTCGGGTACCGCGGCAACTGCCGCACCGCTCGCGACGTAGCCCTGGCCGACGGTGATTATGGTCGACGTTGTCGGCAGTCCCGCCAGCCAAACGCCGTCGCTCGACGACAAGGCAATGTCCGCGACGACAAACTCGACGAGGCCGTCTTCGTTGATGATCTTGACGCCGACGTTGCCGGCATCGTCGAGCGTCAGCAGCGACGGTGAAATGCGATGCGCGAGTACTGTCTCGGCCGGGATGCGCAATTCAGCCGTGCCGCCAATACGCAGTGCACCGTCTGCGTTGTTGACCTCGAGTTCGACCATGAATGTGCGTGTCGCCTCGTCGGCAACCGGCGCCACATAGCGGATCTTGCCGCGCACGGTTTCACCTGTGGCGAGACGTGCTTCGGCGCTGTCACCAACCTCAACGTAGTGCGCATCGAACTCGGACAGGTTGGCGCTGACAATCAGCTTGCGGTTGTCCACATAGGTCGCGATCGGATCGCCGCGCTTGACGAAATCGCCGATCTCGACGGCGCGGGAGTGCAGCGCACCGGCGAACGGCGCGCTGACAGTCATATAGTCAAGGTCAAGGCGCGCGCGAGTGAGTTCCGCTTTGGCAGTTTCCAGCAGCGCGACTGCCTCCTGGAGTTGCGCCTCGGACACGTAGCTTTCTGACTTGAGACGCTCGCGCGCCTCGAACTCGACCTGGCGCTGTTTTACGAGTGCCTCGGCCTGTGCCAGGCGCGCCGAGCGATCGCGCTCGTCGAGACGTACGATGACGCTGCCGCGCTCGAGGCTGGCGCCACGATCGGCGCCGATATACTCGACCCGGCCGTCGGTTTCGGCGGCCAGCTGCACGATACGCGCCGGCGCGGTCTTGCCATTGACGACGATCGTGCGCATGACTTCCTCGGCCGTCTGCGTACGAACGCGCACAGCATTCTTCGCGGTTGCCGCCGGTGCAGCAGAAACCATAGCCGTGGATTCGTCGTCGGTGTTACCGAGCTGCCCCGACAGCAGCCAAAGCGCCACCAGCACGACGATACCTGCCGAAATTAACCAGGACCTGTATTGCCTGATATTCGCGTTCTCCATGTCGCGTACCTTTAACCCGCTGCCGCCGTCGGCTCGTCGTCTTCGAGCAGGTGGCGATTCTCGTGTATGTATTCGGCCATGGTTGTCGCCATCGCCTTACCGAAGCCGAGCACCCATTTCATGCCATCTGACCAGTCGTCCATGCATTCGTTCTCGAACTTCGCGAACATGGCCTGGTATTTCTGAATGTCCTCGAGCCGATGGTCGAGCGCGGCGCGAATGTCCTCGTCGCGCATCAGGTGCGTGAAGCACATTGTCGCGAGGAATTCTGACCGCACCTTGTGACAGGGGCAGGTATTGCGCAGCGCCTCCTGCAGAAAAGTGCGCCCGTCGTTCGTTATCCGGTAGACCTTGCGGTCGGGTTTGCCTTCCTGGGGAATCTCCTCGCAGTCGACCAGGCCCTGCTCTGCAAGCGACGACAGGGCAGGGTAAATCGAGCCGTAGCCGGCTGCGAAAAAGTGCGCAAAGCTCGATTCGAATTCTTTTTTCAGGTCGTACCCGGATGCTGGCCCATCGGTCAGCATGCCGAGACATACGGTTTTGACATCCATCGTCCATCCACCTGGCGGCCCGGCCGCCATATATCGGGGCGATGTATAATATCAAACCGATATATGAAGTCCAGTGATTTGGCGTATCGAAATGTTTCTGTTTCGATGCGGCGTTATCATCCGGGCTGAATCCAGGTAACAGGAATCTTCAATGCACCGCATGCGCGCCTCATCCTTGCTCGGCCTGGTACTCGTTACGGCAGCACCTGCGGACGCGCAGGGACTGCGGGATTACCTGGATACGATCGATCTCAACGAGTACTCGCTCGGCTTGAACTTTTATATGTCGAAGTCGACCTTTGCCGGCGTCGACGATTTCATGATTGCGTTCCCGGCGCCGTCCTCCTATGAGCATGCGGTCATGACAGACAACTCCCTGTTCATCCGCGACGCGAGCATCGGTCTGCGCAAAGTGACTGACAGCGGCTGGACCTATGGCGGACTGGCCAAGATCCAGGCGCTCGGCTACGGCTCTAACGAAAGCGATGCGCTACTTGGGATGCGCCAGCGCGGCTGGACCGTCCAGGCCGGCGGCCTGGTCGGACGACGCCTCGGACCCGTGCAGGCCGACCTGTTCGCCTCTCACGATATTCTTGGCGAGCACAATGGCATGGAGGCCTCGCTCAAGGTGGCGTGGCCGTTCATCCGCAAGTCCTGGTACATCGTCCCCGAGCTGCGCCTGACGTGGGAGTCAGAGGACCTGATCAATCATTATTTTGGCGTGCGTCCGGAAGAAGCCCTGCCGGGCCGTCCAGCCTATGCGCCAGGCGCGGCGTTCACGCCGGAACTCGGGATTGACTGGAACTGGCGCTTCAGCCCGAGCTGGTATGCAAGTGTCGCCGGCAGTGTCGAATTCCTGCCTGACGAGATTCGCAACAGCCCGGTGGTTGACGAAGATGTGACCTGGCGTGTCATGCTCTCGCTGTCGTACTCGCAGGACGCCTTCATCGAGCCGGGTGACAACGAGCCAGCGGATTCCCAATTCGAGATCGGCCTCGGCGCATTTTTTGTCGATGCCGAATCGAACATGGATTTTCTCGGCGCCAACCCGGGACCGCCACTTGAAGAGAACCAGCAACTCGATGCCAGCACGATCATGGTGCCCATCGACCTGACATGGCGCCTGGGACGCTTTCACCAACTCGAGCTCAGCTATTTCCGGCTGCGCCGCAGCAGTACGACTGACCTGGATGCAGACACGGACATCGGTGGCGTCACATTCCCGGGTGGCCAGGCCGTGACCACGGACTTTGATACCGACGTCCTGCGCCTCGGTTACGGGTTCGCATTACTCCGCGACGAGCAGAAGGAGTTCACGCTCTTCGGCGGGCTGCACATGACCGACGTCGGTTACCGTGTGCGCGGTTCGGGCGAGGCGGTTCTTGCGTCGTCGAAAGCGTTCCTGCCAGTTATCGGTGCGCGCTTCAACGCATGGCTGACCCAGCATATTGCACTGGGTGTGCATCTCGACCTGTTCGAGCTCGACGTCGACCAGTACAGTGGCTCGCTGCTCGACTTCGGGTTTGAGGGCCGATATCGATTCAATGAACGATGGAGCGCCGGCGCCGGCTATCGCTTCTATCGCCAGGACATCAATTCCGGCGAGGATTCATTCCTGGGCGACTACCGCTTCCAGTATCGCGGTCCTGTCGCGTTCCTGCGCATACGGTTCTAGGTCAGGCGAAAAACTGCGCAAGGAATGGATTCAGCAAGCGACCCTGCGGGTCGAGTTGTTGTCGTATCCTGCGGAAGAACTCGATGCGCTTGCCGTACATCTGTACAGCATACTCGGCGCGCGCGCCACGTGACTGGTTGAAAACCGGCACGCCGCCCCAGTTCTCGGCGAATTGCGCGAGATCGAGCACGAAATCCTCCCAGCCTTTTTCTTGTGTGGATGACACATGCAACGCGATCATCGGCTCGTCGAACGACGGGGACAGCACCGCCGACGCATCCTTGCCCACGCGCATGCCAACAACGGGCAAATCGGTGCGATAACCAGACGTCTGCAGCGTGTCGTCGCAAAACTGCCTGAATGCCTTGATCACGACAGCAAAGTCCGTGGCGGGGAAACACCAGGTTGATTGCAATAGCTTGCGCTTCCTGAGGCGAAACCGGCCGGTCGCGGTCGCATTCGTGCCGTTAGCCACGAGGCGCGTGTTGACGAGGTCGTGGGTTGCCGCGCTGATTGTGTCCATGAGGCGAAACCTAACCGACGGAATCGGTACGACGTGATTCAGGGAACGCAATACGTTCGGGAGTACGGTCGATTCACCCCAGTCCTTGATCTTCCATGGTGCGTTGTACGCATTCCCGGGTGTTTGATCGTAGCGACGCAGGTCGAGATAGACGCGGTCCAGGTGCGGCATCAGGTAGAACTTCAGGCCAACATCATGACGCGCGAGTCGATTGGCAACATCGGCAAAGGTATCGATCGTCATGCGGCGGTGACTTGCCGAGAACGTCGCGATCGGTCGCACGCGCAATGTCACTTCATAGATTGTTCCGAGCAGTCCGTAACTCAGGCGGAAGGCGTTCAACAGATGCTGTTGCTGATGGGTGACCTTCATCAGCCGGCCATTGGCCGTCACCGCCTTGAGGCTGATGAGTTGGTTCGAAAGCAGCGCAGCCTGGCCGCCAATGCCTGGCCCCATGCATGGCGCGGCGATAGCGCCGCCGACGGTGCGTTCGGAACGCTCGTGATTCACCGAGAGTTCGAGACCGTGTTCGGCGAGCGCTTTGACAAGCGTCCCGAGGCGTACACCGGCTTCTACCGTGACCGTGTGATGATGCGTGTCGATATTGCCAATGCGATCAAGGCCGGTCGTGTCGACGACCGAGCCCGTCATGGCGGCATTGCAATCGGTTGATGCACTCCCGGAACCGCGCACGCGAATCGGCGTGGCGGCCTTGCTGGCCGGATCGAAGCAACGCATCAGGTCTGCAAGGTTTGCAGGGAAAAACGTTTTGACGGGTGCTGTGCGGCGCACGAAACGCCCGGTGTCGCGAAATCTCGGTGAAGCCATCCATGCCTCCGGTTTTGCCAATCCATTGGCAAACGAGTTTCGATCCTTGCACATACGCGCGCGACAGCGCAAGGAACTGGTTCCGCGCCACGGGTTCTGTCAAACATGGCGACCGTATATGGGCGCTAGTGGTAGTTGAACGTCCAGGCGACAAGGATTGAGGCGCCGGGTTGGAGCAATTCCGAGTCGAGGCCGCCAGCGGTGACCGTGACGGTCTCAGAAGGCAGCCAGCCTGTGACGCCGAAGCGCAGGCTGTGGCGCCAGTTGTTGCGAATGCGCGCGGCGTCGATCTCGAGACCAACATCGGCCGTCAGGACTGCGCGGCCAATGCGGTCGGAGCGCACGCCGTCGAGTGGACCGCGACCGATCAGTTTTTCGCTGCGATAACCGAGGCCGGCGCCGGCGTAGAAGCGCAACCAGTTGAAGCGATCGCCAACTCCACGTGACCATTCGACGCCCGCCGCGAGCTGGGCGGTCTCTGCGAAACGCGTGACGTCGCGCCCGAGCTGCGGCTGGCCCGCGCGAAGTTCGACAAAGAGGGTTTCACGCCAGGGCGAGGATTGATCAAGGAACAGCGGCCGATGCCAGCGACCCGCGATCTGCATCAGCATGTGCGGGACGTGCAGGGCCAGCTGCAAATCGGCTTCGGCGGCGCGTTCGGCCGGGTCGCTGCGCGTCTCGGGTGAAGAGACAAAGCTGACCTGGCCGTAGGAAGCGAAACTGTCGAGGCGGTGGACTGTCTCGAGTACCAGCGATCCGAAGCGAAAGCCGTAGGAAATCGCCGTCTTGCGCTCCTCCTGCGCCGTCTCGAACTGCACGAGATCCGCCGCGTAGCCTTCGCGCCAGTCGCGGCGCACACCGAGCCATGCGTCGAACCCGGGACGCGTCGCGATTGCATATATGCCGGCTACGCCGTCGAACTGTCCGTCCGTTGTGCCGAGCGCGCCGCCGCGTACCCAGTAGCCGAGGTCCCATCCGGAAATCAGCCCTTCGCCGGGCGCGTTGCGGACGATGCGATGATGCTCACCGACAGCCCAGAACGTTGGATCGGCCTGGCGCGTTGCCGCGTAAGGCAGAAAACTCGTGCCGGTCTCAATGAGCGTGTGAAAACCGTTCTGGACGCGCGCGCCCTCGTAGTTGCCGACTCCGCGCACGCCTGTACCGATTGCGAGGGATGTTCGCGAACGTGCGTCCTGGCGTCGGACGAGTTCATAGCCGAGCGAGAGGCTCATCAGGTCGATACGGGCGGGCGGGCCGGTCACCGCGTCAGCGCGGGTAAGAATGCTGTGATCAAGCACGGCAAGCCAGCGATCGCGGATCCGCGCAGAGGCGATTAGTTGCTGTGTTCTAAAGTCGTCGTTGGTACCCGGCGCCAGGAAATCGTTGCCGAGGAAAAACGTGTACTCCGGCTGCGTCGTCGGCGGCAGATGCGGCGGCAGCCCGCTCGGTTCGCCGGCCGCGGCAGGCATCGCGGCCAGCGAGGCGCAGGCCAGTGCCATGGCCTTGATGATGTTGTTGGCAGTCACGCAGGGAGGAACCATCACTTGATTTCTGGAGTCAATCTAACCAATCTGAACTATCATGATCAATGACCGCGCAGCCCGGCTGGCTGCCAGAGATGGAGCAACAACAATGAACAAAAGCAAAGGCCTGCTGGCGCTTGGCGCAATTGCGGCCCTCGTGCTGACTGCATGCGCAAGCACCCCGAACACGTTTGCAAATGCGGACCCTGGCGCTGATTTTGCGGGCTACAAGACTTACGGTTTCCTGCCGACGCTGTCGACGGATAAGGAAGATTACGAGTCAATGGAGAGCAACTTCCTGAAAGTGGCAGTTGCCCAGCAGCTTGATCGGCGCGGCATGACGTACGCGGAAAATCCCGACGTACTGGTCAATTTCTACATCCACACCAAGGAAAAAATCCGCACGCGCAGCGTGCCGACCATGGGCGCCTACTATGGCTTCCGCGATCCGTTCTATGACACCTGGGGCGGATATGGCGGCTATGAGACGCGCGTCGACCAGTACACCGAAGGCACACTGCACATCGATATCATCGATTCTGCCCGGAAGAAACTTGTCTGGGAGGGCGCGATCGCCGGGCGCGTAACGGACAACGCGTTGAAGCACCTTGAAGCAACAATTGACGAGGCGGTTGCCCTCATTATGGATAACTACCCGGTCCAGCCAGGCGGCAACTGATCGGGACATGAGAAGATTCGCGGTTGTCGCCGTAGCGTTTCTGGTCGCGCAAAGCGCCTACGCGAGCGAAACGCTGCACACGATGCCTGCTGCAGGTCTGGATTTCCTGAAGACCGACAGCGTCGAGAATGTGGTGGTTGATGCGGGCCGGGATTTCGTCCAGTTTGTCCTGGCCGATGCGGACATAAACGCCACCGCCTTTGTCTTCCGGGATACGAAGAACCACTACCCGCAACTGGATGCGTTCTCCGAGCAGTTTCTCGAGGTCGCCTATCCTGGCGGCGGCAACAGTATCGCCGGCCGCGGGTCAGTCTGGAGCAAGTTCGCGAACGTCGTGGCAGACGGTCGCGAGTACCTGATCGACTCCGAGAAGGGAACCTGCGAACTGGTCCTGGTCAGCGCTGTCGGCGACCTTAGCTACGCCAATTTTCGCATTGCCGACGAGTCCAGCAGTATCCCGTGCAGTGAAGCGCGCGCGAGGCTGCGCGCGATTGCCAAGTCTGTGACTGCGAGTATCGCAGCGGGTGCTAGCTGGACGGCGAGCGCGGAACTGACCGATGAGTTTATTGCCAGGGCCGAACGAGACATCGCGACGGCCTTTGCATCGTTCGGGGTGGATGATCTGAAGCAGCAACTGATCATGCCGGGTATGACTACGGCCCAGAAGCACCGGTTCATCGACGCCGCCGTCGATGAAGTGGCGAAGTGTATGTCGAGGTCGGCGCTTGAGTACGCCGAAGAGCATTCGCTGTCGGCGGCGTCTCTCCTGCGCTTGTTGGCGCGTCACAAACTGGGGGATGCCGATAGCGAAACGATGGAGCGACTGGACACACGAGATTTCATGCATCACCAGGATCCCTGCCGGCAATCATTTTTTGATGAGTTGGAGAGCCGGTCTGAGTAATTCTTTGCCCGGATCAGATGCCCGCCGCTGGCTACCAGGCGCTCCCGAAGGTCAGGTAGTAGTGCGTATCTTCCGGCCCCTCGGCGACATCGAAGCCGACGTGCATGCCAATCTTGCGGGCGAGGAAGTAGCGGCCACCGAGTCCGCGCGTGACGCGCGAACTCGCCGACCCGAGGTCACCAAATGAACCGGCGGCACGACCCAGTCCGGTAAAACCGACAAGACTGAAGCGCGGATGGAAGGCCCAGCGCGCTTCGAGCTCGGTCGTGACGACCGTCTCGCCCTGGTAGCGCATGTTTGGAATGCCGCGCAGGTCGATGAAGGGCATTGCGAAGAACGGCACGTCACCGTCTACGATGTCCACTTCAACGCGTCCCCCGAGCACCAGTTTTTCGCCCAGCTTGCGGTAGATGAACAGCTTGGCCTCGAGTTCGTCGAAGTCCCATTCACTGCCGATTGCCTTGTCGTTGCGGCCCATGGCTACTCGCGCCTTGAGGCCGGTGTTTGGCGTGAACGGGTTATCGAGGCCGTCGTAGAGCAGAAACGCTGTGAGGCCGGAGAGCCGCGTATCAAGCGTTAGGTCGTCGATCTCCGGAATGCCGGTCTGAAGATCAAAACGCGTTTCCATGTCGGCATATTCCCACTCGGCGCCGAGAAAAAAGTTCGAGCCGCCCATGCGAAAGCTGATCGGCTGTTGCACGAATATGGCGTCAGCTCCAAAGCGCAGCCCCTGGTCGAACTGGCTGCCCATGTCCGCTGCGCCGTAATAGCGCAGGTTCACTGAAGCGATGCCGATCACACCCTGGTAGCGAATCGTGTCGTCGCGCCAATGTGCCATATGGCTGCCGCCAAGGAACCAGCTGTCGTTCTCCGTAAAACCGGCCGCGATGGCGGTGATATCGGGCAGCACAAAGTCTTCGTGGTCGGCGGTGCCGTCTTCGTAGTCCTCGGCTGCATAGTCCTTCGGCGGATGAAAGAACAGCGCCGCCGCTCCCGCGCCAGCCCCGACGGCGGGTTCGGTGATGACGAACGGCAGGGGCATGAATCCGGTCGCGTTTTCGAGAACCCAGTCGCTCATATCGAGCCAGCCATCATCGTCTTTCAGCTGATCCCAGAAGCCGGCTGCCCCGGCCTGGGGGGCGAGCAACAGCAACGCGCACACGGCGACAGGGGCAAATATTCTTCCTGCTTGCATAGATCGATTTCCACCTTGGTGATGCGCCGACAAGCGCGCTTGTGGAATATAGCAATTAGATTCATTCTTTGGGCCATGGGGATGTTTTCGACGCTTGTCGGCAGCCGTCTGCCGCCCAAGTACCAGCGCTTTTTCAAGCTGCCGGAGCGGGTTGCCTCGTACAAGGAGCGCAGGACTTCAGGCACTGCCCTTGGCCGTGCGGTGGCCGCCTGGTTCTCGGCGCACGATGCGCGTGTCGGCCTGTACCGGCTCGACTCGGGAGCCGACGCGCTGAGTGCGCGTGTCGGGCTTATCGATCGGGCCGAGAAGACGATCGATATCCAGAGCTACCTGATCAAGGACGACCTTGCCGGTAACCTGGTCGGCTTTCACCTGGCCGAAGCGGCGGATCGCGGTGTGCGTGTACGGTTGCTCATGGACGATGCGCTTACTGACGACGTTGATTCGGGACTGCTGTCGCTCGATGAACATGACAATATCGAGGTGCGCGTATTCAACCCGTTCCCGCGCCGTCGCTCGCGCTTCATCAGCTTGCTGGCCAATTTCAATATTCTTAACCGGCGCATGCACAACAAGTCGTTCACAGTCGACAACCAGGTCACCATCGTCGGTGGCAGGAATATCGCCGACGAATACTACCAGGCCGGCGGCAAGACAGAGTTTCTTGATGAGGACATGCTCGCAATCGGATCCGTGGTCGAAGACGTATCGAATGGATTCGACGAGTACTGGAATTCTCCCGAGGCGATTCCGATGGCGGCATTCGATAGCATGGTCGCGCACGGCCGCGTGTCGGAGGCAGCCGAGGAAGCGCGCCGGGTTATTGAAGAAAACCGCGACCATTCATTCATCGCGGACATCGACGGACGTCTGATCGACCGATTGCTCGACAGCACGCTCGAACTGGTTGCCGCCGAGGCCGAGATCGTGCAGGACATGCCCGAGAAGGTTCGCAACCTGGTGCGGCGCAGCCCGAGCGTAACCAGCGCTTATCTCACCGGCATGGTCTCGGCAGCAAACCGGGAACTCGTTGTCATCTCCCCGTATTTTGTGCCGCAGAAGCAGGGCGTCGATTTCTTTGCTGCGCTGGTGAAGAAGGGCGTGCGCGTAACGATAGTTACGAACTCGCTGGCGTCGACAAATCACGCGAGCGTACACGCGGTATATGCACGCTACCGCAAACCGCTGTTGCAGCAGGGCGTTGAGTTATATGAGCTGCGTCCGCGGCTGCAGTCGATGTCGGCCGACGCGACGCAGACATTGCACTCGAAGGTCGCGGTTGTAGACCGGAAGAAACTGTTTGTCGGTTCGTTCAATCTTGATCCGCGCTCGCTCTACCTGAACACCGAGATGGGGATTGCGACGACATCGGAGATCCTGGCAGGGCAGATGGCGTCGAGTATTTTCGCATCGTTGCCGGAGTTCGCGTACCAGCTGCGGCTATCGAAGAAGAACAGGTTGCAGTGGATATTGAGCGCCGGTGACGTCGAGGAAACGATTACCACGGAACCGCAAACCGGTTTGTGGCGGCGCTTTCGGACCAAGCTCATGAGCCTGTTGCCGATCGAGGAGCAGATGTAGGCGGTTAGTCGTCGCAGAAAGTCAGAACATCGCCATAGCGTTCGAGCGTCGTGCCGTCGAGGCCGACGACCATCTCGTAACCCAGGTAGTACTTGTAGATATTGCTGACATAAGTCACGGTCTCGCGCCCGATGCGTCGCGCCGCAATAATCTCCACCTGGTCGAACCAGGCGTTCGGGTCATAGCCCTTCTCCGCCGCCTCGCGACGGTAGCGATTGATCTTTGCAGGACCCGCGTTGTACGCGGCCAGCGCGAACAGCCATTGATCCAGCTCGTGGATGCCGTCATCGTCGAAATAGCGATCAATCAGGAAGCGCATGTACTTGGCGCCCGCGTGAATGTTGTTTTCGGGCGTGCTGATATCGTTAATGCCGATCTGCGGGTCCGCCGCAGTGGTCGGTTTTACCTGCATGATGCCGAGTGCACCGACCGGGCTTTTGCGATTCTGGCGCAGCCCCGACTCCTGGTAGCCCTGTGCCGCGAGGCGCAGCCAGTCGATATCGAAGCGCTCCCCATAGGTCCGGAACAGTGGGATCAGCGCGTCGGCCCTGGCGTCGGCGCGGGTATTGCCATCGCAGCGTGCCCGGTCGGGACGCTTGAGATAGCGTTTGTAGACATCGTTGCCGAACGCCGAACCCTTGCCATTCTCGCGCAAAAACTGCTCCAGCATGGCGGCCAGCCCGGTGTCGCCCTTGCGGTGGGCCCACGCGATCCTGCTGCCCTCCGCGACAACAAGATCCGAGCGCACATCGATGCCTTCCATGACACCGGCCCAGAACTCCGCCTTGTACTCGTCCATGACCGTGATCTCCGCCGCACCAGCCTGCAGCATGTCGAGCACGTCTTCCGCCTCGAGAATTTCGTCGGCCGGGACAATGCTCGGGGGCTCCAGGCCGCGAGTTTCAAATTCGTCCGCCAGTATCCCGAGGTGTTCCGCATAGCTGCTGGTCGGGCGCACGAAGATTTCGCGCCCCGCGAGGTCGTCCATGACACCGATATCGGGTGCCGTTGGTCCGAGTACGATCACTTCACGTATATCCGTCAGAAGAGGCCGAGTGAAGGCGACCTGCGCCTCGCGTTCGGGCGTCACCGTCAGGTCGGTCGCAACGAGGTCGCCTGTGCCGTCGAGCAGGCCGCTAATGAGATGGTCCCGGCTTACCGGAATCGGGACGACATAGACGCGAATGTTGCGGCGGCCGAGTTCCTCATTGATCCAGGCCTCGAGCCGCACCAGCATCTCGTAAGTGGCGCCGCGAGGCCGGCCACCCTGGTAGTAGAACTGGTAGCCGCCATAGGGGGTCAAAACCCTGAGAACGCGGCGTTCGATAATGCCGTCGTAGTCACCGGTCCACGGCTCCCAGATCCAGCCGAACTCGTCTGGCAGCAGGTCTTCGGCCGTCGGGTTGTCGGGCAACTCGACTTCCGGGGCGGGTTCCGGATCGGTAGCAACGGCGCCTGGTGCGGCGTCAGGCGCCTGGCTCGACGCCGGTGGCTCGGGCGCGCCGCACGCGGCAAGGAGCAGGATGACGCATGCAAGCGAGGTACAGGAAATTCGCGACATTTTTCGCCTTGCGGTGTCCAGGTCCGCCGCCAGATCGTCCATACGTTATCATAGGAGGCCGCCTCGCAGACGTGGCGCCAGTCCTGAAATCACCAGCCTTGAAGCGCTACCTGATAAGTCTTGCCCTGTTGCTGTTCGCCGTGCCCGCCGCGGCCGACGAACTCCTGTATTCGATCACCGGTATCGATGGTGCGCTCGAAGCGAACGTTCGTGCGCACGTCGAGATACTCCAGCTAGGGCGGCGAGCGCGCCTCGCCGAATCCGACTATCCGCAGATCATTGCCAATGCTGAACGTCGCGCCCGCGAAGGTCTGCGTCCGTCCGGCTACTACACACCCGAAGTAACAGGCAGGATTCAGCGCAAGGACGACGAGACCGTTGTCCTAACGCTGGACATTCGCAAGGGCGCGCCGCTGATCATTTCGTCAACTCGCATAGAGCTGGAGGGCGACGGGCGCAGTATCAAGCCGTTGCGTGATTGGCGCGACAACTGGCCCTTGCGTGCAGGTGCCGTGCTCGATCAGGCCATCTGGGAGGCGCAGAAAGGTCGTGCGCTCGAGATCGCCGCCGCGCACGGCCTGCTCGGCGCAGAGTTCTCTGAGCGCAAACTCGAGCTCGACCTGATCAACAACACGGCAGCCGTCGTCCTGGTGCTCGATACCGGTCCGCAGTTCATGTTCGGCGACGTGACGTACAGTGACCACATCCTCAACCCGGCCGTACTCGAGTACATCCCGCGTTTCAGCAAAGGAGTGCCGTATAGCGCCCGCCTGCTGGACAAGTTTCGTATTGACCTCTGGAAGACCGGCTACTTTACAAATATCGAGATTCGGGAAGTCGAGCAGCCAGATGAAAGTCCGCCGGAGGTCGATATCTTTGTGGCGGTCGAAACAGAGCACAAGAACGCATACCAGGGCGCGCTGGGATTCGGCTCGGATACCGGGATTCGCCTGCAGGCCCAGTGGAGTCGTCATCCGGTATCGCGCAAGGGCGATCGCCTGGATGTTGGCGTCGGTTGGCAGGAGAAGGATGACAAGTTTTCTTTGCGGACCAACTATCGTTTGCCGCGACTGACGCGTGATCGCCAGTTCTGGGTCGGCGAGTTTACGGCAAAGTTCGAGAATACGGACCTTGAAGTAAAACGACGGCCGGAAGATGACGAATTCATTCGACTGGCAAACGGCGATGTCGAGGAACAGCACGTGCGCCTTGGCCGCCTGCGTGTACGCAACCTGAAGCGCGGTGATCGCCAGCTCTTCGCAACGCCATTCGTTCAGTTCCTGCACAGTGACCAGGAGTACGGCTTGATCACGCCCGTCCCGCAACTCGAGAGTGATAATGCACGCCTTCTCAAGATCGACGATTTTGCCGTGTCGATTGGCTACGAAGTCGATCTCGCAGATGTCTGGGGCAAGGGCTTCGATGTCGAAGGGCGCCGCGACCGCGCCGTCATTTTCGCGTCGGACGAGGCGCTCGGCTCGTCCGCGGACTTCCTGCAGGCCTATATCAGTACCCGTCGAGTCATGCGTCGTGGCGACGACTGGAAGCTGCTGGTGCGGGGCGAGATCGGTTACACGGATGCCGTCGTCGATAACCTGAGCATCGATGTCGAAAATGAGCGCGTGGATCTGTCGCTCACGCAATTGCCGCACTTCTATCGCTTCAAGGCAGGCGGCAGCCAGAGTGTTCGCGGGTATGGCTTCGAGACGCTGAATAACAACGACGTCGGCTCGAACAACATCATTACGGCGAGCGTCGAAGTCGAGCGACGCTTCCTCGATAACTGGTCGGCCGCTGCGTTCCTGGACATTGGCAACGCGTTCAATGACTGGAGCAATATCGAATTGCGCAAGGGCGTTGGAGTTGGTATTCGCTGGTACTCGATTGCCGGGCCAATTCGGGTAGATGTTGCGCAGGCCCTGGATGTTGACGGCAGGCCGTGGCGCGTTCACTTCACGATCGGCACCTCGCTGTTATGAGGTTGCTGCGCTACACGGCCGTTGTGCTCGGCGTGTCCGGACTGCTGATCGGCGCGGCCTGGTTCTGGGCAATGCATACGAGTTCGGGCGCCCGCTTCCTGGTTTCCCAGGCGCAACCGTTTGGTATTAGCGTTGCGACCGTCGACGGCAGCGTCGCCAGTGAGCTTGAGCTCGGCGGACTGTATTTTGCCAATGACAGCGTTGACGTGACAGTTGCGGCGCTCACGGCCGGCATCGACCTGGAGTTCTTCCCGCTACGGGTCACCGTCGAGACGGCCCGTGCCAACCTGGTCGATGTGACGGTATTCGCGAGCGACGACACGGACCCGGCAGGCGCATCCCCAGGTGAGGTTTTGGGATCGCTGGTATTGCCGCTGCCGATCACGGTGTCCGACCTGCGGGCGACGGAAATCACGATCAGCGCAGACGGGCAAGAGCGGCAAATCGATGCGGTCGAACTCGAAGCGACCTGGTTCGAGCGCATCGACATTCGTCGACTGCACGTGAACGCGTACGACCTGGCTATCGCCGCTGCGGCGCGCCTGGATCCTGCCAGCGGTGACGTCGTTGCGAACGCCGTCGTCGACGGCGTTGTGACCGTTGACGCGCAAGCCAGCGTGGCCGACGAAGTCACGGCTGAGGCTACGCTCGTGGTCGACAGGCTTGAATTGAATGGCTATGTCGATAACTGGCCGGCAGGGTTTCCCATCGATGGCTCTATCTACGCGACCATCGACCCGTCGCGGGTGCAGCTCTCCGACAGCGTTTTGCACATCCACGGTACGGACGCGCAGATCGACCTGGGCGCCAGTTTCGATCGCGCCAGTGAAGAGATAGACGCGAGCGTTCGCTGGGCGAAATTGCGCTGGCCGCTACCGGCCGACGCCGCGCGCGTGCATAGCGATGCGGGTGATCTCGTGCTGTCGGGTAACGTCGATGACTGGACGGTTGCCGGAGAGATCGAAATCGAAGCCAACGGCATTCCGCAAGGGGTATTTCAAATCGAAGGCGAAGGAACGCGGCATACGGTCGCGGGACGTATCGTCGACAGTGAAGTCTTTGGCGGGCGTGTTGCGGGCGACGTGTCATTCGGCTGGCTCGATCCGCGGCCCTGGACCGCTAACCTCGATGTCAGCGATATCGACCTGGAGTGGCTCAGTCCCGAATGGCCCGCAGTTGTGTCAGGCCATATCAATAGCTACGGAACCGGCGACCCGTTTACGATGCATGCCGTCCTCGACGGTGTTGACGGTGAGTTGCGTGGCCTGCCTTTGCAGGCGGACGGCGCGATTGATCTCGATGCAGAGAACTTCGTGGCTGACAATCTGCAGATCCTGCATGGCGAGTCACGGGCCGCTCTGGACGGGTCGATCTTCAGTGAGGCGGGTCTGCAGTTGACAGCGACAGTGGCCGATCTTGCTACCTACGCGCAGGGTGTGGCCGGCCCGGTTGAGGCCACGGGCATCGTAAGCCTTATGGACGACGCGGAAGGAGTAGACCTGGGTCTGCGGTCGCCATCACTGACATTTGGTGAAATCGAGGTCAATGATATTGAGGCCGGCATCACGGCGACGCCGCAAATGCAGCTCGTGCGGCTCGACGCGGTGCATCGTGGCACTTCATTCGGTATCGCTCTCGAAGGTATGTTTGACGACTGGATGCGGCCGTGGGACTCGGCATTCCGGGGCGAACTCGACGACTTCATTATCGCGCTCGACGACGAACACTCGATGGCGCTGGTCGAGGATGCGCCGTTGGAGTTCGATCGCGACGGTCTGGAGCTGACCGACTTCTGCATTGCCGACCGGACAGGGTCCAGTATGTGCGCCGACATGCATTGGCAAACATCTTCAGGCGAGCTTGGCCTTGGCGTGGAACTCATGGACGTGCCGCTGGCACTGCTCGAGCATGTGTCAGTGGTGCCCTTGCAAGTTGATCAGCGTGTCAGCGGCAATGCCGAGTGGCGGCGAGCGGCGAATGGCCGTTCGCGAGGAAGCGGTGACCTGAGGCTGTCGGCAGGCAGGATCGTTCGCGAGGGTCCCAGGCGGGTGTCAGTTCGGACTGGCCCCGGCGTCTTGCAGTTCGTTGTTGAAGACGGTCGTTTGTTGTCGGGTGAGCTCCAGTTGCCCTTACCCGGAACCGGCGAAGTGTCAGGTCAGTTCAAGGTGCACGATGTCACGCTGCTGCAGGATAGCGGCGTTGAAGGACGATTGGACCTCGATATTTCCAATATAGCCGCAATAACGCTGCTCTCCGCGAACGTCGATTCGGCCCAGGGGGGACTGCGGGCGAACCTCAATATGCGGGGTACGATTGCGAACCCGAAATTCGCCGGCGAAGCGGCGCTGCGGGACGCGTCGTTCGACTACAGGCCGCTTGGACTGGTGCTCAGCGAAGTCAACCTGTCCGCCAAGGTCGATGAGAATTTCCAGGCGGAGATGACGGGTACTTTCAAAGCCGGCGAGGGGCGCGGTCAACTGGTTTCACACGCCGACTACGGCAACGCGGATGATCCCGGCCTGCTGTTCAGCCTGCGCGGCCAGAACCTGACGCTCGTGAATGTCCCGGATGTGCAAATTGCAATAGACCCCGACATTGACGTCACACTCGAGCGCGATACCTTGACCATCGACGGCAGCCTGGTCGTGCCGCGCGCCCGGGTCAAACCGACCAATCTGACAGTGGCGAGAATCAACGAAAGCGAGGATGTCGTCATCGTCGCGGGCGAGCTACCGGACCCGCCGGAGGAGCCGGACCGGCAGACCGATTTCCGTTACGAAGGCAATCTGAAAGTCGAACTGGGCCAGGACGTGGCGGTTGATCTCGACGTTGCTACCGCCAGGGTTTCCGGCGTCGTGGCCTTCGAGTGGCTGGGCGACCTGGTGCCGATTGCCAACGGCCGCTACCTGGTCGACGGCAGTGTCGAGGCGCTCGGCCAGGTGCTCGACATTAACGAAGGTAGCGTAAATTTCCCGCAGGTCCCGGCCGACAAGCCTTACATTCGAGTTCGCGCCGAACGCGAAATCTATGGCAATACCCAGGTGAAGCGGGCCGGCTTGCTGGTGGACGGTCCCGTCAGCCGACCGACCGTCGAAGCCTACACCCTGCCGATGACGACCGAGGAAAGGGCCATGGCTTTGCTGGTCACTGGAAGTGACTTTGACTACGAGCAGGGCGTCGGTGCTATAGACTTTGGTACTTACATTGCGCCGCGTCTGTTCATCAGCTACGGCGTCGGCGTGTTCGAGCGCGAGAACATCATCAGTGCGCGCTTCGATCTCGCGCGCGGTTTCGGTATCAAGGCTTCGTCCGGCAGCAAGGAGTCGGGCATCGACCTCAACTATCGCTTTGAGAACTGATCATGAGATGGAAAGGCGGCAGGCGCAGCAGCAACATTGAAGACCGGCGCGGGGCACGGGGGCCCAGGCTCCTGGGCGGCGGCATTGGCACGATCGTGGTGGTCCTGATCGCGATGTATTTTGGCGTGGATCCGCGGCCACTGTTGCAGGTCGTCGAAAGTACTGGCGGCGGGTCTTCGACCGGCACGCAACCAACGGCGGAAGATCTCGCGAACGATCCGCTGGCCGACATGATATCGGTCGTGATGGCGGACACTGAAGACGTCTGGAACGAGATCTTCGCCGCACAGGGTCGCCGTTACCAGGAGCCGACGCTGGTGCTGTTCTCCGGCCAGACTTCGTCAGCGTGCGGGTTGGGCCAGGCCGCGATGGGCCCGTTCTATTGTCCGGCCGACCAGAAGGCCTATATCGATCTCGGTTTTTACGACCAGATGCGCACGCGTTTTCGCGCACCCGGTGATTTTGCGCAGGCGTATGTCATCGCGCACGAGGTCGGGCATCACGTCCAGAACCTGCTCGGCATCTCGGGCCGGGTCCACCAGATGAAGCAGCGCGTCAGCAAGGCCGAGGCGAACGCATTATCCGTGCGCCTCGAGCTACAGGCGGACTGCCTGGCCGGCGTTTGGGCCAATCGCGCTGACAAGGCACGCAACCTTCTTGAAGCTGGCGATGTCGAGGAGGCCCTGAACGCCGCCAGCGCAATCGGTGACGACACGTTACAGCGCCAGGGCGGCGGCACGGTCGTCCCCGAATCGTTCACACATGGTACTTCGGAACAACGCCAGCGCTGGTTTCGCATCGGGCTGAGCAGCGGCGACCCGGATCGCTGCGATACTTTCAGTGTCGATCGTCTCTGACACGGCTCGGGCCGCGCGCGAGGCGGCCGCTCGTCTCGGGGGCCGTGTCGAGCACACGCCCCTGCTACGTTCCGCATTCCTGTCCGCAGCGACCGGCGCCGATGTCTGGTGCAAGCTCGAGAACCGCCAGGTCACGGGTTCTTTCAAGATCCGTGGTGCGACCAACCGCCTGCTGACCCTGAGCGACGCGCAACGGTCCCGCGGCTGCGTCGCGGCTTCGAGTGGCAACCATGGCGCCGCCGTTGCATGCGCCATGCAGCAGGAAGACGTTAGCGGGGTCATATTCGTGCCTGAGCAGACCTCGCCGGCCAAGGTCGACAAGATCCGTGGTTATGGTGGCGACGTGCGATTCTTCGGCAGTGACGGGCTCGATACCGAGCAACATGCTCGTGCCTATGCCGCGGAGCATGGCATGTTCTACCTGTCGCCATATAACGATGCGGATGTCATGGCCGGGCAGGGTAGCTGCGGGGTCGAAATCCTTGCGGACCTCCCGGCCGTCGACGCGGTATTCGTCGCCGTTGGCGGGGGTGGTTTCATCGGTGGTATCGGCGCCGTACTCAAGGATGCCAGTGCCGCAACGCGTGTGTTGGGCTGCCAGCCGACTGCGTCGCCTGTGATGATGCGGTCCGTCGCGGCGGGCGAGATTCTCGACCTGCCCAGCGAGCCAACCCTGTCGGATGGTACGGCCGGAGGCATCGAGGCGGACGCGGTTACGTTCCCCGTCAACCAGGCGGTGGTTGATGAGTGGATCGAGGTTGACGAGACGCAAATAGCTGCGGCGATGCGGCTGTACATGGAAGCCGAGGACGATGTCATCGAGGGTGCCGCGGGCGTCGCTGTCGCTGCCGTCCTGGCGCGGAATACCGAACTGGAAGGCAAAAATGTGGTCGTAGTCATTTGCGGCGGGAATGTCAGCAGTGACGTTCTGGCGCGCATTCGCTAGGCTGCCTGAATGATTCGACGACTGTATTTACTCGCATTCCTGATCTGCTGCGGTCCGGCACTGGCCGATACCACGGCGTTCGTCAATGTCAACGTCGTCCCGATGTCATCGGAAACGGTGATGGTGGCACAGACCGTCGTGATTAACGACGGTCAAATTGTCGCTGTTGGCCCCGTAGACGCCGTCCCGATTCCCAAAGGCGCAGCGCTGATCGACGGGACCGATCGCTACCTGATGCCGGGCCTTGCCGAAATGCATGCACACGTACCCGCAGCGGGCACCGATGCCATTGCGCGCTATTTCGACCTGTACATCGCCAATGGCGTGACGACGATTCGCGGCATGCTCGGTCATCCTTCGCATCTCCAACTCCGCGCAGATCTGGAGAATGGAGTAGTTTTCGGACCGCGGCTGGTGACATCCGGTCCGTCGCTGAACGGGGGGTCCGTTAGCGGTGCGGCCGCTGCCAGCGACATGGTTGCGCGGCAGCATGCGGCCGGTTATGACTTCATCAAGATTCATCCGGGTCTCACGGACGACGAATTTAATGCTGCTGCGGCAACGGCAAATGATTTAGGTATCCCGTTCGCTGGCCATACGACGCTGGATGTCGGCCTGCGCGCCATCCTCGAGTCGGGCCAGGCCACCATCGATCACCTCGACGGATATTTTGCCGCGCTACTGCCCCGTCGCAGTCCTGGCCTGGGGGGCTATGGCGGATTTTTCGACGTGTTCCTGGCCAACCAGATCGACGCTGAGCGCCTGGCGGCGATTGCGGCTGAAACCGCGCAGGCAGGCACCTGGAACGTACCAACCGAAACGCTCATCGAAAACGTCGTCGATTCGACGCCGACTTCCGAGCTGCGCAATCGTCCCGAGATGCGCTACATGCCGCGCGCGACTGTTGATCAGTGGGCCAAGGCGAAAGAGCAGCAGCTTGCGGATCGCAATTACAATCCCGAGGTGGCGGCCCAGGCCGTCGCATTGCGTCGCACGCTGATTCTCGAGTTGCATCGTGCCGGCGCCGGCCTGTTGCTGGGTTCGGATTCTCCGCAGATATTCAACGTCCCTGGCTTCTCATTGCATCGCGAACTCGACGCAATGGTCGCCTCCGGACTGACGCCATACGAGGCCCTGCGGACCGGTACTGTTGAAGTGGCGACGTTCCTTGGCAGCAACACCGGACTCGTGGCGGCGGGTCGCGACGCAGATCTCGTTCTGCTGGACGCCAATCCGCTCGAAGATATTCATAACAGCCGACGTATCCATGGCGTCATGCTGCGCGGCGCCTGGCACCCAGGGTCCGCGCTCGATGCCCGTATTGCGCGCTATCGTAATGCCAACTAATGCCGCTCCCAAAAACTACCCGGCAAAGTCTAAACTGTAAGAAATGACAAGACCGAGGGGGAACCCCATGCGCAGCTTCATCGCCATGTTTCTGATTGCCACAGTGGCTACCACCGCAGCGGCCGATGACTACATCGAAACCCGCGACCTCGACCTCAACGTCGAGGGTCTCGACCTGCTCGTCATCAATGCGGGCGCCGGCGGTCTCGATGTTCGCGGCGTCGCGGGCCAGGACAGCATCGTCGTTCGCGCCACGATTGTTATTCCCGACGCCGATGAAGACGACGGGCGCGACGTGATCGAGCGGGAGCTCAAGCTTGATTTGCGGGCCTCGGGAGGCAAGGCAACTCTCGTTTCCGACTTCCGCAAATCCTTCTGGGGGTTCGGGTCAAATGGCTGGGTCGACATTGAAGTTAGCATGCCGCCGACGCTCGAACTTCGTATCAAGGATGGATCAGGTTCAATCGATGTCGTCAACGTTACTGCGGATGTAGCCATCGATGACGGTTCGGGCTCCATCGACGTCAATTCGGTCGGCAACCTCAACATCGATGACGGCTCGGGCTCGATCGATGTGACCGATGCCAGTGGCGACGTCAAAATCGTTGACGGCTCGGGAAGCATCTCGGTCGAACGCGTTGGGGGCTCCGTCACAATTGATGACGGTTCCGGTGGCATTCGCGTGCATGCTGTCGAACAGGACCTGGTTATTATCGAGGCTGGCAGCGGGGGCGTGAGCTACACAGAGATTCACGGCCGCGTCGAAACCGGCTAGGACCGCGCATCTGCTAGAATTGCCTTCAAAACAGCCTGCAAAGGGCAAAGGGGAGGCGGTATGAAGCTGGTACAGCATCTGCTTGAAGCGAAGGGTGGCGACATCATTACGATCGTTCACGATGCGTCCGTTTTCGATGCCATCAAGCTCATGGCGGATCACGCGGTTGGATCTTTGCTCGTCATGGACGGTGACAAACTGACCGGCATCGTCACGGAACGCGACTACGCGCGCAAGGTCATACTAAAGGGACGCTCTTCGGAGACAACGCAGGTTGGCGAAATCATGTCGACCGAGGTCGTCACTGCGACCGGCGGAGAAACCGTGAATGCCTGCATGGCGCTCATGACCCGGCGGCGCATCCGCCATCTTCCGGTCGTCGCTGATGACAAGGTCATCGGGCTGATCTCTATCGGTGACCTGGTGCAGGCCATTATTTCCGACCAGCAGGAAGAGATCGAACAGCTGGAGCATTACATCAGCGGCTAGACTGGCCGCAGCCGGGAGCCAGATATGTGGAACGAAGTTGCGAGCATCCGAATCCTGATGCTTGCGGCGTGTCTGTCGCTCATCGTTACGCACGCCGCGGCATCACAAGAGGACGATGCCACCTCGAGCGAAAGCACCAGCAAAACCGTGATTGGCGGTCCGCGCAATCGGTTCCTTGCTGACGGTGCCGATGCGCTCATGGCAAACGATGCAAAGCGTGGCGTCGAGCTGACCGAGCAGGGGTTGGCGATTGCCCGGGGCGCCTTTGAGCGCAAGGCGGGTCTGTCCAACCTGTGCGCGGGCTATCTCATGCTGAATCAGCTGCAAAAAGCGCTGGCTGCCTGTGACCAGGTTGTCGAGGAATACCCGAATTTCTGGCGCGCCTACAACAACCGTGCGCTGGTCCTCCTCGAGCTTGGTCGATTCGAGGAATCGGAAGCCGATATCGCTCGTGGCCAGGAGTTGAGCCCGCAGTCGCGCAAGTTGAAATACACCAGGGGACGTTTGCTCGATGCCACGGACCCGGTTGAGCCCGTGGTCGAAATCGACGAGCGGCGCAATGCGCGTGACGAGGACGGCAAGGGCGATGCGCCCAGGTAGCGTGCTGCCGCTGGCGGTACTTTGCGTTCTGACGCAACCGGTTGGCGCGCAGCAGATTCTCGATCCTATCGATACGGAATCGGGCCGCCAACCGATCAACACGGTGGTGCCGCGGTACCCGGAAGCAGCGCGGCGCGAACGCATCGAGGGCGAGGTGCAGCTATGTTTCGATATCAATCGCAGCGGCTATCCGCGCCGCGTCTCGATTCGCCGGAGTACCCATAGGTACTTTAACAAGGCCGCGCGCGACGCCGTGCGCCGGTCGACCTGGGCGCCGATTCCGGCCGGCGAAAAAGTACCCGGCATCAAAGCGTGCCGGACATTCCGTTTCAGCCTCGTGCCGGTAGCTAAGGATGAGCCAGACGCAGCAGCCGTTGCGCCGCGGACCGGAGCGACGGACCGAAACTGATCAGTCCCTCGTCGTGTCCGGCCATGATCGCGATGCCATCGCGATTGAACTCCGTGTTGTCATACAAGCGTCGAAACTCGCGCGCCATTTCAGGTGTGCCGTAAGCAACGTCCGGATCCGTGGTTGGCAGCTCACCGCGCAGTCGTTGCCAGAGCGGCAGGCTGTGAACATGCACGACCGCGCCAATCGCGTCGTCGAGCGCGTAAATAGCCGCATGCGTCATGGCTTCCGACGACGCCGGCACCGGGCCTTCGCAGCGCACAGTATTGCGTTCGATATCGACATGCGTCACCAGCGCATAGTGTTGTGCATTGGTGCGCACGAGGCTGCCGGTCTGGGTGCCACTGATCAGGAACTGGCCGGGCGCACCGTGACGCAGGCTGAGGTTGCCGAAGCCGATGCCTTCTTCGGCGTATTCGCCGATCAACCCTGCTGCATGCAGCGGCTGACGCCAGCGATCGAGTTGGCGCGCGGTATCAACGTGGACCGCAGGTCCCGGCGTCCAGTCCATCTCATACTTTATATAGCCTTCGTCGAGCGTCACGACCCGCGCATCTCGGGGAACAGCGACAACAGGCCCTCTTCGGAAGCCGCGCAAATACCGCGCTCGGTGATCAGGCCGGTCACCAGTCGTGCCGGTGTTACGTCGAACGCGTAGTTGCTGATCGGCGTGTCCGGTCGCGTCGTGCGCACGACGGTCCGCTTGCCGTCGACGACGCCGTGGATATGGCTGACTTCTTCAGGATCGCGTTCCTCGATGGGAATCTCGATGACGCCGTCGCGCGCCTGCCAGTCGATGGTCGTCGAGGGCAGGGCGACATAGAACGGAAGGTCGTTGTCGCGGGCAGCCAGGGCTTTGAGATAGGTGCCGATCTTGTTCGCGACATCGCCGCACCGCGTCGTGCGGTCGGTGCCCGTGATTACGATGTCGACGAGCCCATGCTGCATCAGGTGTCCGCCGGCATTATCGACGATGAGAGTGTGCGGTACGCCACTCTCGCCGAGTTCCCATGCGGTCAACTGCGAACCCTGGTTGCGTGGTCGCGTTTCATCGACCCAGACATGCACATCAATGCCGCGCTGCCGGGCGATATAGACGGGTGCCGTCGCTGTGCCGTAGTTAATGGTGGCGAGCGAGCCGGCATTGCAGTGCGTAAGCACGTTGACGGGTGCACCGCCCTTCGCGCGCGAGATTTCTTCGAGCAGTGTAACGCCGTGCTCGCCGATCCCTCGGCTGATCTCCACGTCCTCATCGCAGATCGCCTGGGCCTCGTCGCGTAGCGCCCGGATGAGCTGCGTATCGTCCGTCGTTGCGACGACGGCCATGACGCGCTCCACGGCCCAGCGCAAGTTGACGGCGGTCGGGCGTGAGGCCAGCAATCCTTCGGCTGCGACAGCTACGGCAGCGGCCGACGGTGTCGCGATTGCTGCAAGATAGAGGCCCCACGCGGCAGTTGCGCCGATCAGCGGCGCGCCACGCACGTACATGTCGGCGATGGCGGTTTCCGCATCCTGCCAGGTCCTGAGATCGTGGACGTGGTAGTCGTGCGGCAACAGACGCTGGTCGATGATCTGCACGACCGTCGGGTCGTCAGGATGGAGCCAGATTGTGCGAAAGCTCGCGGCCGTCATTTAGCCTTCGAGGCCTGCGGCAAGGCGGGCCGAACGCAGCGTATTGAACATCAGCATCGTGATGGTCATCGGTCCGACGCCACCCGGGACCGGCGTCACAGCGCCGGCGACGCCGATGACATCGTCGTAATCCACATCGCCGGTCAGCTTCGACTTCATCTCGCCGTCGACTTCCCGCTCGACGCGATTGATGCCGACATCGATGATGACGGCGCCCGGCTTGACCCAATCAGCTTTGACCATATCGGGGCGTCCGACGGCAGCGATGATGATGTCGGCCTGCGCAACGACGCCGGGCAGGTCCCTGGTGCGGCTGTGCGTCATCGTGACCGTTGCGTTGCGTTGCAGGAGCAGCGCGGCCATCGGTTTGCCGACGATGTTCGAGCGTCCGATGACCACGGCGTTCAGGCCCGAAAAATCGGGACCGAGCTCATCCTCGATCATGAGGATGCAGCCGGCGGGCGTGCACGGCACGAAGGCGTCTGCGGTATGGCCCGCGGATAATTTGCCGATGTTGACGAAGTGGAAACCGTCAACGTCCTTGCTCGGCGCAATCGACTGCGTGATGGCCTGCTCGTCGAGATGACCCGGCAGCGGCAGCTGTACCAGGATGCCGTGAATCGCATCGTCATTGTTGAGCTCGTCGATCAGGGCCAGGACCTCGTCCTGTGAAATATCCCCGGCGAGCGTATGTTGAACGGAGTGGAACCCGCAGGCCTCGGCGCGACGCTTCTTGTTGCGCACGTAGACCTGGCTGGCGGGATCTTCGCCGATGATAACGACTGCGAGCCCCGGCTTGATGCCGTGCTGTTCGAGCAGTTCGGCAGTCTGCTGTGTGATGGACTCGGCGAGTTGTTCGGCCTTGGCTTTGCCGTCAATGCGTTTGGCGGTCATGGAATCGATTCCCCGGGGTAAAAGCGGCGCCCAGAGTAACGCCTGAACGGGGTGGATTCTACCCGGGGAAACCCGTAACCCGCGCATAATCGGAGAGCGCAGCGGCTGCTTGCTTCAGCACGCATTGACCTCGCCACCCGGCGGTCCGTAGAAAACCACCCAGGTCGCGAAGTCCGCAGTAAAGTCGACAAATCGATGCTCGATACCGGCAGCGACAAAAAGCGCGTCGCCGGGTCCGAACCTGATGCGTTCCTTACCGCGGATAAAGGTCCCGGAGCCGGATTGCACAATGTAAATCTCGTCCTGCTCATGCGGTGTCTGCTCGTCGGTATTGACGGGGCGGTAGTAGCCCAATTCCATCGAGCCGCGTTCCATCAGGACGGCGTACATGCCGTCGGGAGATGCGTCGACAGCCGAGCTGGCCCTGTCGGGTGTCATTCGTTCAGTCACGAGATCGCGTTAGAATAGGTCCTTCATATCCTGAGCATACCAATTTGAGAGCTTTTTTCCGGAATCTGCGGGGCGTCCTGTTCTTCGCAGGCCTGACCGTCAACACCGCGTTCTGGTTCGTGCCACTGTTCATCCTGGCGCTCCTGAAGCTGTTGCTGCCAGTGGCCGTCGTGCGCGCCTTCCTGACGCGCATGCTCATGGCAATCGGCGAAAACTGGATCAGCATCAACACGGCATTGCTTGCTACGACCGGTTCGATTGACTGGCGTCTCGAAGGCGACGCCACCCTGCGTCGCGATGAGTGGTACCTGGTAATCGCGAACCACCAGACCTGGGTCGACATCCTGGTTCTGCAAGCGGTGTTCAACCGCAGGATTCCGTTCCTGAAATTCTTCATCAAGCAGCAGCTCATCTGGTTCCCGATGCTCGGCTTCTGCTGGTGGGCCATGGACATGCCATTCATGAAGCGTTACTCAGCGTCCTACCTGGCGCGCAATCCGCACATGAAGGGCAAGGACTTCGAGACTACGCGACGCGCCTGCCAGAAGTTTCGCGACACACCCACCTCGGTCATCAACTTTATCGAGGGGACGCGCTTTTCCGAGGAGAAACGTGCGCGACACAAGGTGCCGTACCGTCACTTGCTGCGGCCGCGCGCGGGCGGCTTTTCCGTTGCCACGACTTCCATGGGCGACATGTTCGGCGCGATTCTCGATGTGACCGTGGTCTACCCGGACGGCCCTGCGAAATTCTGGGACATGTGTTGCGGTACACATGTCACAGCGCGCGTCCACGTACGCGAGCGTCCGGTCGAGGCGTGGCTGACGACCGGCGATTATGAGAATGATCGCGAGTGGCGGCGCAAGGTGCAGGCCTGGCTCGGCGATATTTGGCAAGAGAAAGACGAACTGATACAACAGTTACTCGACCAGCGAGAGTCTCATGACCGATAGCCGCCAGTACGACACTGTTGCATTTGATGTGCGCGATAACGCGACGATGCTTTTTTTTGCGAAGACGACCGATGAGGGCGATATCAACGATTACCTGTTGTTGATGCGTACGATCGAGGAAGACTTCGACGAGTCGGTCTATATCGAGATCAATGAACAGCAGTTTGGCGGGCATAACCTGATTCGCGAGTCGGCGCTTACGGGCAACGTTCTTACCCTGCGCCTGCATGAACCCGCAGAAGCCCTCGGTGGCGTTTCCGACATTGTCCTGACCTGGGCCGAGACCACCGAAAACATGGACGCAATCGAGCAGGGCTCGTTCCGTGTGCTCGGCGACACGCTCACCGGCGGCAATGCCTGATACGGCGTATGCCCGCCCCTGATTTCAGTTTGTACATCCTGCGTTGTGCGGACGGTTCACTGTATACGGGCATTGCGACGGACGTCGACAAACGTCTCGCGGAACATGTGTCCGGCATACGTGGCGCAAAGTACCTGCGGGGCAGAGGGCCGCTCGAACTGGTGTTTTCGGCAGCCGCCGGGGACCGCGCGGCAGCGTCGCGCCTCGAGTATCGCGTCAAACAGCTAACGCGCACGCAGAAATTGCAGCTCGTCGCAGGGGAGCGGCGCCTGGACGAGCTCGTTACCGTCTAGGTACTGGACGGCGGCGGTTTGGTCACCGCGACAGGTACGCCAAAGCGCGGTTTGTGCAGGGTGGTTTCGATGTCCCACGTATCGCGAAATTCCTCGAACCACTCCGCCGTTTTCTCGAGGTCGTCGAGAAATCTCGGGAACAATACGACTTCGCCAAATGGTTTCGTGAAGTCGTCGAAGTGCATCGGAATGACCGTGCTGGCGCCCGTGCTCGTCACTATCTCCTGCCAGTAGCGTTCCGCGTAGTCCCGGCCGAGCGAAGACAGGCCGTAGCTGCATATCAGGACCAGGTCCGCATGGACCTCCTGCAGAGCATTCTCGACATAGCCCGAGCTGCCTTGCACGAGCGTCGTGCCAAGCGGATGTTCGATCACGATCGAATAGGCGGCGCCGAGGCGCATGGACTGTATTGGAGCCGGCAGCTCAAGCGGCTCGTCAATTGCACCGGGCAATGGCACGCTGCCGCGCCAGCCGATCGGGCCATGACGCGACTCGATCAGGCGCACCCTGAACTCGCCGAATTCGTAGACTGCATCATCCTCCACGACCACGATCTGGTCCTCGGACACGCCTGCACCACGTGCAATATTGGCAGTCGATTCGGAGCCAAGTATCGACGCCTTGCTGCGCTTGGCGATAGCGCCAACGTCCATGGCATGGTCGAAGTGCGAATGCACGGGGATGATGGCGGCAAGGTTGCGCATACCGAACTCATGGAGCGCAAAGTTGATTATTGCCGCGTCATTGCTGACAGGGCGCCTGAAGACTGCGTCGGCAAGCGATGGGCGGGAAAAGAACCCGTCGATCAGGATCTGGGTCTCGCCGTCGTCCACGAGGACCGTCGTTACGCCAAGCCAGGTGGCGCTCAGACCGCCGTTGGTCGGCTCCGGCGCGTCGAGCCAGTCGATGTTCGCGAGGTCACCGCGGTCCCGCCAAAGCAGGACAATCGAGATGCTGGCGATCGCCAGGATGGCGGCCACGACCATGGCTGCCTGTTTTGCCCGGCGCTGCCACATCGCTATTGCCCTGTAGCCAGCCTGGCGAGGTGCCCGGTCGCCGGTGCAAGGTAGTTACCCATTGCGTAGCCCAGCAGCGCGAGCAGGATGGACGCGGGGACGAGGTTGGGGCGATGATGCGCCGCAACGATTGGCGCCGACGCGGCAGCGCCGACATTGGCCGCGGACGCGATGGCCACGCTGTGCACGTCAACCCGGAACAGCCATGCTCCTGCAAGCATGAACAGGCCGTGTATGAAGATCCAGATGAACGCGCCGAGTACAAAGACGGGCGCATCGCCGAGTCCCGACAGTTCGGCGCGCGCACCCATGCCGGCAACGAATACGTAGACGAGCGCCGTGCCCAGTGCCGTCGAGTTCGGCAACTCGGATACCTTGGTTGCGGACAACAACAGTGCGATTGTCGTGATCAGCAGAATACGTACGGTTGTTTCCGAGAAAATGCCCGCAAGCGTTCCGGAGGCTTCCGCCAGCCACGTGGCGATGGGCGGAGCAAGGGCATGGCCGACCGCGGTGACGCCGAGAACGACGGCTGCGAGATACAGGTACTGCGGCATCGTTGGGGCCTTGTCTTCCTCGACGTGCATTGCGGCAGCCTCGTCCATCGCTGCAAGGCGCTCTGCGGGCACACGTGCCCACGCATTGAACCTGTCAGCGAAATCGCGCGACATCAGGAGTAACGGCAGCCAGACGATGTAGATGACGTTGTCCGCGATGATTGCCAGGCCCAGCATTGCCTCGGGCGTTTCGAGCATCTCGGATGTGGCGAGCATATTCGCAGTGCCGCCGATCCAGCTACCGGCCAGCGCACCGAACCCCTTCCATGCATCCTCGGGCAACCAGCGATGCACGACCATGTAGGCGACTACACCGCCGGCCATGATGCCGAGCGTACCCATGAGCATGACCAGTACGCCCTTGCCCATCACCTTGACTACGGCCGGTACGTTTACCTTGATCAGCATCAACACGATGAAGACGGGCAGGGCGTACTTGCTGAGGCCCGAGTAGATGATAGAGGAACTCGGGATGATCGTATGGCCCGCGATTGGCAGGTTGCTCAGGATGACCGGCGTCGCGTAGATGAACAATAGCGGCGGCAGGAAGTGGAACAGCTTGGCGTCAGTGACCTGCGCGACAAGGAAGAAGAACGCCGCGACCATACAGAGCACGGCAAGTACGCCGATAGGAGAGGTAATCAGGACGTTTTCCATGCTTGCGCCTCAGGCCTGCAACTGGCGCCCGAGTATAAAGCATGTGGTGGCGGCTAGCCGAAGCTGATCTGCGCGGCAAAGTCCTTGCGCGCGGCTGCGTCGCGCAGCACGGCGGAATTAACGGTCAGCCACACGGCATGCCAGTCCTTGATCTTGCTTGGACCGAAGACGTGCTTGGCGACATAGCTTTCGAGTCGGTCGACGTGAATAACGTTCTTGGGCGGGGCCGACGTGAACTCGACATTGCCGGTGAAGATCACGAGATTATCGACTGGCACATCGGGCACGATCTGGCGCAGTGCGCGGGCGCGGCCTTCGTTCTGGATCAGCGGATTCAGGAAGCGCCGCCGATGCACGCCGTCGACATTGGTCCACTGCGGCTCGTCTTCGTCGCCGAAGACGATGCCATTGAAATGCTTGGTCTGGATGCACAGGATGCCACCGGCCGTCAGGATTGCGTGGTCGATCTTGGCGAGACCACCGTAAGCGCCCGGGACGATGAAGTCATGCAGGACGTCGGGGCTGCGCTGCGCCAGGGCCTGGCGGATGCGGAACTCGCCGATCTTGCCCGTCACCCATTTGACGACATGGTTGGCGACCGAACGGAACACCAGGGTCAGCAGAAGTGCGCCGGCGATCGTAAACAGGAACATGGCCGGACCCACGCCCGTGATACCGGTCGTAACGCCCGCGTCAGCCGCCATCGCCGGCATGGCGACCAGCGGTGCACTCGTGACAATTCTGCGGACCGGTTTCAACATAATTGGAGAGTAGACCTTTGCGGCCGTGTTTGACGCGTAACAGGTCACGTTTTTGCGCTCTCGCCCGGGTAGGCCAGGTAGAAACCGTCGATTTCCGAGACGCGAATACGGACGCTGTAGACCTGGCTGAGCAGATCCTCGGTCAGCACCTCATTCTTGTGGCCATCTGCGACGATGCGGCCTTCCTGTAGCAGGACGACGCGATCGACCTCGGGCGGGATTTCGTTGAGGTGGTGCGTGACAATAACGATATTGTGTCCCGCACTCGACAGGCGCCGCACGCGCTGCAGGTAGTCGAAGCTGGCTGCGAAATCGAGGCCAGCGGTGGGTTCATCGAGGATCAGCGTATTCGGTTTGTGTACGAGCGCTCGCGCGAGGATGACCCGGCGCTGTTGTCCCGTGGACATGGCTCTGAGCTCGGTACCCGCCATCTCGCCAATGCCGAGGTCGACGAGGGCCGCGCGCGCAGCGCTGACCTGATCGTCTGTAACGTGTGCCGCGATGATCCCGTGGACACCGATACTGGAATGAAAGCCCGACACGACCACCTCGAGCGCGGTCGTCGTTGCCGTGTAACGCTGCTGCAGGTCCTGCGACACGATGCCAACATGCTTGCGCAGCTCCCAGACGTTCCAGCGCTCCCTGCCGAGAATGCGAAACGTCGAGTCGTCGCTGACAACCGGATACAGCTCGCGGTTGATCGCCTTGAGCAATGTCGTCTTGCCCGAGCCGTTAGGACCGACAATGGCGACGCGTTCGTGCTGCTCGATCAGGAGATCGAGGTGTTCGAACACACAGGTGCTGCCACGCCAGATCGTCGCATTGCGAATCTCGACGAGCGGTGGTTCAGGCTTCATGGACTTTCCAGCCGCCGCGGCGGAATACAATGACAGCAAGGATAGTCAGCAGCGATTCGGAAATCACCTCCGCGATGAATACGCCTTGCACGCCGAAGGGGGCACGCGTTGACAGCAGGTAGGCGAGCGGAATCTGTACCAGCCAGAAGCACACGAGGTTGAGCGTCATCGGTGTCTCGGTATCTCCGGCGCCGTTCATGGCCTGCACCATGACCATTCCCACGGCGTATAGCGGGAAGCCGATGGCGAGAAGCCGCAGGCACGCTGTGCCGATCTCGAGAACATCCGGTTCACTGCTGAACCAGCCCGTGATCGTATGGGCGAAGATGAAGATCAGGATGCCCGCGAACGTCATGAAGCCGGTATTGAAGCGTGCGGCCATCCACGCCGAACGTTCGGCCCGTTCGACCTGTTGCGCGCCAAGGTTCTGTCCAACCAGCGTGGCTGCGGCATTGCCGAGGCCCCACGCCGGCAGGAAGACAAACTCCATGATGCGCAGCGCAATCGTGTAAGCCGCGATTGCCGAGCTGCCGAACATCGCTACGATGCGCATCAGCGCGACCCAACTGGCCGTTGCGATCAGGAACTGGCCAATGCCACCGGCCGAGATCTTCAGGAGGCGCCACGCCAGCGACGGGATGAAAGTCAGGTGGCGAACATTGAAAGCCAGGCGTCCCCGACCGCGCAACAGGTACCATAGCTGGTAGGCGACGCCTACGCCACGCCCGATGGTCGTGGCGACCGCGGCACCGGTTACGCCCATCTCGGGAAATGGTCCCAGCCCGAAAATGAAGCAGGGGTCGAGCACTATATTGATGCCGTTGGCCAGCCACAGCGACCGCAGCGCCACGGTCGCGTCGCCGGCGCCGCGAAATGCCGCGTTGAGCAGGAACAGGAAGACGATGCTGAAAGAGCCGCCGAGCAAGACCGTGGTGAAACCGACGCCGGTCTCGATGACGCCGTCAGACGCCCCCATGATGACCAGCAGGTCACGCGCAAACATGACGCCGAAAATGCCCACGCCAACCGACAACGCTATGCCAATCCAGATTGACTGCCCGGCCGCCTGTGCCGCACCTTCCGGGTCGTTTGCGCCGATGCGCCGCGACACCATCGCCGTGATGCCCATGCCGAGGCCAATAGCAACGGCATACAGGACGGTTACCAGTGCCTCCGTGATACCGACTGCTGCGACCGCGTCCGTGCCCAGCCGCGACACGAACGCGATGTCGACAATGGCGAACACGGATTCCATGGCCATCTCGAGCATCATCGGGATGGCAAGCAGCCCCAGGGCGCGGCGGATGGGACCTTTCGTGAAGTCCTCTTCGTTGTCGCGCAGCGCTTCACGCAGGAACAGCCGCATGCGCTGCCATCTTGATTGTTGTTCGCTCATTACATCGGTGCCGGTGCTATGCTGATCGCACTCTTATCCCGGAATCCCCAACATGCCTGAGGGTCTGCTGCTTTTACTTTTGATTATCGGCGCGATCATCGTCTATACGATCGCCAAGGTCGTAGGCTACATGCGGCTAAGCGAAAAGCAATGGGAGCAGGTCGACAAGAGCAAGTTGCGCGAGTGGGACGACGACGAGTCCTGGGACTAACTGCGGGCGTCGTCCCGGAACAACTGCTCGAGCTCGATCGCCGTTTCCTTTGCGGTCTGGATCAGGTCTTCCTCCGAATCGTGAATCGCATGCTGGCGCAACAGTAACTCGGTGTCGTGCTCGGCAAAGGCGCGCGCAATGCGTTGTGCATCCTCATGCGGCCGTCCCAGGTGTTCGAGTACGGCTTCGCTCATCGCGATGCTGGCGTGCAGGGTCTCGCGGTAAATCAGTTCAACGCCCAGGTCCATGAGACGATGGGCGTGCCTGCGGTTACGGGCGCGCGCCACGATAGTCAGGTTGGGGAAATTCTTCGCGACAACCTCGGCAATATGCACGGAATCTTCAATGTCCGAGATCGCCAGCACGAATACTTTCGCTTTTGCTGCCCCCGCAGCGCGCAGCAGGTCAAGGCGCGAGGCATCGCCGTAATAGACGGTGGCGCCATACCGGCGCAGCAGTTCGACCTGGTTCGTGTCACGCTCGAGCGCGGTGAACGGCCGGCCCGTGGCGGCGAGCAGGCGGCCGACAATCTGACCCACGCGCCCGTTGCCGGCGATGATGATGTCGTGATCGTGGTCTTCCGGCGTATCGAAATCGGGCTCATGTTGCGCTTTCTTACGCTTGCCGGGCAGCTCCGCGAGCAGGTAGACGAGCGGTGTCATTGCCATCGACACGGCAACCGCCAGGATCATCTCGTCAATCAGCGCGGCGGGCAGAATCTGTTCCTTGGCCGCAATCGCAAACAGCACGAACGCAAACTCGCCGCCCTGTGACATGACAGCGGCGAGCTTCAGCGCCTCGTGTCGGTCGCACAACCCGAAGCGCCGTGCCAGCGGATACAGGACCATCGCCTTGGCCAGCATGAGAAGCGCCACAATTATGAGAATACGCCCCGGCATGCTGAGCAGCAGGCTGATGTCGACCGCCATCCCGACCGCGATGAAGAACAAGCCAAGCAGCAGGCCCTTGAACGGCCCAATGTCGGCCTCGAGCTGATGCCGGTATTCCGAGTCCGCGAGCAGGATGCCGGCGAGGAACGCGCCGAGCACCATCGACATACCGGCGACTTGCATCAGCAATGCTGAGCCGATAACGACGAGCAGGGCAGTCGCCGTGAAAATCTCCGGGATGCCGGACGCAGCGGCGATGCGCAGAACCGGCCGTAACAGGAAGTGACCGCCCACTACGAGACCGGCGATCGCGCCGGCCATGATCGCGATCGTCACAAAGTTGACGCCGTCATCGAAAGTTGCGCTCGCGCCCAGCAGAGGCAGCAAAGCGATCAGCGGAATAGCTGCGAGATCCTGGAACAACAGAATGGAGAATCCGGCGCGCCCGTGGGGCGTCGGGAGGCGTTTCTTCTCGGCCAGCATTTGCAGGACAAAGGCCGTCGACGACAACGCCAGGACCAGTCCAAGTATGACCGCGGTGCTGCCGCCAAAGCCGAATGCCCAGGCAATCGCAGCGAGCACGATCGCCGATACGATGACCTGCAGCGTGCCGAGGCCGAATACCATCCGCCGCATCACCCACAGCCGTGCCGGTTTGAGTTCAAGTCCTACCACGAACAGCAGGAAGACGACGCCGAGCTCGGCGAAGTGGAGGATGTGATCAACGTCAGTGACAAACTCGAAGCCGAACGGCCCGATAGCGATGCCGGCGGCCAGGTAGCCGAGCACGGCGCCAAACCCCAGCCGCCGACTGAGTGGCACGGCGATAACGGCGGCAAGCAGGAAGATCAGGGACTCGGTTAACAAGGTCAAGGTAGGGTTCTCCGGCGGATTTCGATTACACTAGGTCGCAACAGAATACTGCAGGTGCAACGGATGTTCACAGATAGGCTTGCCAATTCCGGACTTGCTATCGCGTTTCTCGCGAGCGGCCTCATCGTGGCAGGTTGCGGCGAGTCTGGCGAACCTGCCGATTCGGCCGAGATTGCGGCGGGTCGTGAGAATGTTGAGGCGATGGCCGAGGAACATGCTGCGGACACAACCGACCCGAGCCCTGCCGCCGCAATGGCCCCGGCGCGCGAGGTTGTCTCGGAGCCGAAGCTGCCGTACGCCGAAGCCGGGGATGCGCTGGTCTACGGCCACTTTGCCGCACCCGCAGATGTATTCGAACCGCTGCCTGCTGTGATTCTGATTCACGAGTGGTGGGGACTCAATGACAATGTAAGGGCCATGGCGGACCGGCTCGCAGGCGAGGGTTACATGGTGCTGGCCGTGGACATGTACGCCGGCAAGACGGCCAAATCGCCGGAAGAGGCCCGGCAGCTGATGCTCCAGGTCGTGGAAGAACCGGATGTCGGCAAGGACAATATTCGCAGCGCCTATGAATTCCTGCAGACCGCAGGTGCCCCGCGTATCGGTTCGCTCGGTTGGTGCTTCGGTGGCGGCTGGTCGCTGACCACGGCGCAGCTGTTCCCGGACGACCTCGATGCCGCGGTGATCTATTACGGCCGCGTGACTGAGGATGAGGAAGCGCTGCGGCCCGTGAGTGCGCCAATCCTGGGTTTGTTCGGCGCAGCTGACCAGGGGATTCCCGTCGACTCCGTTGAATCGTTCCGCGCGGCGCTCGAGCGCCTGCGCAAGGACCACGAGATTCATATCTATCCGGATGTCGGACACGCGTTCGCGAATCCGACCGGCCAGAACTACAACGCGGACGCGGCAATGGACGCGTGGCAGAAGACCCTCGAATTTCTCGACCGTCACCTGTCGGCGACAGGTTCCGAAGGCTCCTGATCTTCACCCGCCGGGCGTGCGCAGCTAAGGCGCACGCGCAATGGCGCGCTTGCATGATGCATTGACTCGCGCTCCTGGTTGACGCATCGCAGCGAGGCGTGGGCCGTAGCGAATCCATCGACGACCAGTTCATCGGCTGACTCGGTATCGCCTGCGACGCAGAAGTTGCCACTGGCGGCCATCGCTATCTGTCGAGCAGGCACGCGCAGCGTTGCTTCCACTGCGCGTTGCTCCTGTAGCGCCTCGGCATTGAGCGAGGTAAACGTGTCGGAAATACTCAGGGTGAGTGATACGGGCTCGCCCTTGCAGCGATAGGCGGCCCGCAGTCCGAACTCCAGGGCAGGCAAGTTGACTAACTTAAGGCGCGCCGCGCGTGGCTCGACCACGACGAGCGTTTCTTTTGCGGCGACGACAATATCGCTGTCGGCGAGTGCGGCGGACGGCGCAGCAATACCGGCGACTGCAACGGCAAACGACGCTAGAATGATTCTCTGGCCCGGGTTCATCCGGCCAAGGCTACGGCAAGACACATGATAAGACGAGCGTTTCATGTCACGTACAAGGCGGCCCGGCGGATCGTCGTCGGAGTCGTTGGTGTCACCGTACTGCTGATCGGCGTGATCATGCTGGTCACACCCGGGCCTGCGCTGGTCGTGATCCCGGTCGGCCTGGCAATTCTGAGTATCGAGTTTACCTGGGCTCGGTCGTGGCTGAAGAAGCTGCGCGAATCCATCTCGAGTCGCATTTCGAACGATCTTGGCGAGCGTGCCGAAAAGCACCGCGACCGCGTCCATCCTGACTAGATCACCCGCGCAAAAAAAAGGCGCCGGAAAACCGGCGCCATAGATTTCGCGGCTGGGGGAAGTGCCGCTGGACCATTCCTGGTCCTGTTTGCGCCGAACTCCGTCCGGCGCGGTTTCCGGTGTGACCGTCGGGATGTCAGGGGGAGAGAAACCCGACAAGCCAGGCACCGGAGGGGGTACCGTGCAGGCGTTACTTCTGTTTGCCTGCGACCAGTGTAGAACTGCGGTCTTCGAGACGAATATCAAGGTCGATCCAGTTCGTCAGTTGCAGCGACTCGTTGGCCGATGCTGCGGCCTGCTTATTGGCTTCCCTGGCAATCTCGAGCGTGTTGGCGGCCGCCTTGTGAATCGCGACAGCCGTGGTCGTTACAGTGGCATTTTGTTCTGCAAGTGCGTCTTCAGCAGCAAACGAAACGCCAATCAGAACGATCATCGCGCCGACCAGGGCGAGGCGTTCTTCCATGTTCCTGATTTTCATCGTCGTATCCTTGATAAAGTTTCAGCGTTACGCCGGCCTTTCGGCCGTGTTTGCTTTCTCTATTGCACAAGCCGTGCCAACTTTTAATAATCAATAATTACAATAACTTAAGCGTTTACCCTGAATTACGAAATTTCGTAATTTACGAAAAATCGTGAGAATATTTACGAAATTCCGTGTACGATGCCCGAATGATCACCCAGAACGACTACGAGTGGCTGTTCCGCAAGGCCCCCGTCATGACCACATCGATCGCCGAGGATGGTTCCTACCTCGATGTGAACGACGCCATGCTCGAGCGGCTGGGTTATGCGCTCGACGAAATGGTTGGCCGGCGACCGGAAGAGTTTTCGACGCCGGAGACGGCCGATCGCATCCAGGCGGAACTGCGACCGGAACTGCGGCGGCGCGGTAAGCTCGAGAACAAGTACGTGAGCCTCGTCAGCAAGTCCGGCGAGGTCATCGACTGCATCACCAACGCCTTCGTCGAGTTCGACCGCGAAGGGGAGTTCCTGCGCACCGTCGCGATGTATTCGGAGCTCGCGGACCAGGCGCGCGCCAACTTCAAGTACCGGACCCTGTATCGCTCCACGCCGGCGATGTTGCATACAGTCGACGGCGCCGGCCTGATCGTTACCGTGACCGATCACTGGCTCAGCAAGCTGGGCTTCCGGCGTGAAGAAGTGATCGGCCGGCCGATTACCGATTTCATGAGTACGGCGGACCAGAAGAAATACGCGGACGGCCGCCTGCAGGAGCTGATCGCCGAAGGGGACTTCAACAACCTCGAGCGACAGATGGTGACGAAAGATGGCGCGACCATCGATCTCATCATGTCGGCGATCGCGCACCGTGACGAAGACGGCGAAGTCGATCGCATGCTCGTTGCCTCGAAGGATGTCACCCAGCGAAATCGTGCCGAGCGCGAGCTGCGCCGCACGCTGGCCGAGAATGCGCGGTTGCGCGAAGAGCTGGAACATGAGCGCGACTACCTGCGGGAAGAGGTGAACGTAGCGCTGAATTTTGGTCGTATCGTCGGTACCAGCCAGTCCTTGCGGCGTATGCTCAAACGCGTCGAGGCGGTCGCGGAAACGCCGGCCAGTGTGCTAGTGCAGGGCGAGTCCGGCGTTGGCAAAGAACTCGTCGCGCGCGAGATTCACGGCCGCAGCCCGCGCGCCGACGGGCCACTCGTCAAGGTGAATTGCGCTTCGATCCCGAAAGAGTTGTTCGAGAGCGAGTTCTTTGGTCATGTGAAGGGTGCTTTTACAGGCGCACATCGCGATCGTATCGGGCGCTTCCAGCTTGCCGATGGCGGCACGATCTTCCTCGACGAGGTCGGCGAAATTCCGATGGAACTGCAGGGCAAACTGTTGCGCGTATTGCAGGAGAGTGAGTTCGAACGTGTCGGTGACGATGTCACGCGCTCGGTCGATGTGCGCGTAATCGCGGCAACCAATCGCGACCTCGAGCAACTTATCGTTGACGGTGAGTTTCGCGAGGACCTGTTCTATCGACTGAGCGTGTTCCCGGTCGAAGTACCTCCATTGCGCGAGCGCGGCGATGACGTCATTCAGCTCGCGCAGCATTTCCTCGAACAGACCTGCAAGGACTTTGGCCGTGAGTCGCTCAGCCTGACGCGGGTCCAGACGGCGAACCTCCGGGCCTACGAGTGGCCCGGCAACGTTCGCGAGCTCAAGAACGTCATCGAGCGTGCAGTCATTCTGTCACCGGGCAAAGTCCTGCGCCTCGATCTGTCGATGCCGGGCGTCGCGCCGCCCGTTATGAGCGACGTCGTGGCGGCGCCCGCGGATGATGAAGTGCTGACGGAAAAGGACATGCGCGAATTCCAGAAAGCCAACATCTTGCGGGCGCTCAAGCAGGCCAACTGGAAGGTATCGGGCACTGGTGGCGCCGCCGAGTTGTTGGGCGTGAAGCCCACCACGCTCGCGGACCGGATCCGCACGTTCAAGATCAAGAGGCCGTCGCGGTGAAGCGCAGGACCTTCAATCGCCTGGCGCTGGCGACGCTGTTTGTTGCCCTGATCTACGCGGTTTATGCGCTGCCATTGGCGGACCGCGTCATTGCGGTGCTCAACTGGATACAGGCGAACCAGCTCGTCGGCGCGTTCGTGTTCGTGGCGGCCGCGACTATGGGCTGTGTCTTCTCCACGCCAGGGTCGACATGGATGCTGCTTGGCGGATACCTGTTTGGATTCAAGGCCGGCATGCCGTTGTCGCTCATCGCCATAACGTTCGGTGCTCAGGCGGCATTCCTCGCGGGACGCATTCTGGCACGCGATTGGGTCGCGGCCCGGGTTGCCGGCAATCGAAAGTTGGCTGCGATTGACGCCGGCCTGCGGGAAGAGGCGTTTGTCATCGTTGCACTGACGCGCATTTCCATCGTCATGCCGTTCAACCTGCTCAACTACTTCTATGGCATCACAAACGTGCGCGGTCGCACGCACCTGGCTGCGACCTTCGGTGGCATGACCTTACCCACGGCGCTTTACGTTTACCTTGGCACGCTGGCCCGTGATATCGGCCAGATCCTGTCCGGGGAAGCGACGCCGAGCGGGATGGGCTACGCTATTGCCGCTTTCGGCATTGTGGCCATAAGCCTGTTGACCTGGATCATGCATCGCGCGGCCAGCCGGGCGCTGCAGCGCCACCTGCCCGACCTGGAATCCGAGAATGCCTGAACGCCTGCTACTGCTTTTCTTCATATTGTTGCCGTTCGCCGCTAGCGCCGCAGAACCGGAACTACCCGTCGGCGTGCGCAGCGTTCTCAATGTGCGCCAGGTGCCGGCCGATACCCTGAGCATTTACGTGGCGGATGTCGAGACCGGGGAAGTAGTGCTGAACTGGATGGGGGACGAGTCGCGCAATCCCGCATCGACGATGAAACTGCTCACGACGCTCGTGGCACTGGACAAGCTGGGCCCGGCGTATCGATGGAAGACCGAGGTATTTGCGCTCGGCGAGATCCGTGACAATCGCCTCGATGGTGACCTGTTGCTCAAGGGCTATGGCGACCCGTTCCTGGTTACCGAACGTGTCTGGCAAATGTTGCGGGCGATTCGCCGCGAGGGGATCGACGAAATTTCTGGTGATTTGCTGATCGACGACAGCTGGTTCGATATTGGCGACTACGATCCGGCCGCATTCGACCGCCAGCCGTTGCGCGCCTATAACGTGGCCCCGAATGCGCTGCTGACGAACTTCAAGGTCGTGCGCTACTGGTTCGAGCCAGATGGAGCGCAAGTAAACGTGCAGGTCGACCCCCCACTGAACAACCTGCGTATCAATAATCGACTTACGGTACGCCAGCGTTACTGCGGCGGTTACCAGCGCGGGGTTGCGGTGTCCATGAACGACACCAATGACGAAGTGACTTTCGAAGGCCGCTTCCCGAGCGGCTGCGAGCGCTATGCAATGGACCGCACTGTCCTGTCTCACAACGAATACACCTTCGGGATCTTCCAGGCTTTGTGGCGCGAGTCGGGCGGGGTGTTCGATGGGGGTTGGCGCAATGTTACGGCCAACGAGGGCGCCGAGCCGCTGCTCACGTTCAAGTCGCCGCCGCTCACCGAGGTGATTGCCCGCGTTAACAAGCACAGCAATAACGTCATGGCGCGCCAGGTGCTGTATACGCTGGCGGCCGAGGAGTTCGGCGCGCCGGGGACGGAAGACGGGGGTCGTGAGGTAATTGCCGCGTGGCTCGCTGACAACGGGCTCGCGACGGATGCCATCGTACTCGAGAATGGTGCGGGCCTGTCGCGCGAGGCGCGGATCAGCGCCAGGGCTTTGGCGTCGCTGTTGCGTCATGCCTGGCAGCAACCCTACATGCCGGAGTATCTTGCATCGATGTCCCTGAGCGGCCTCGACGGCACGCTGCGACGGCGCTTCGCAGGCACCGAGCTGATCGGCAAGGCGCATCTCAAGACGGGCTCGTTGGACCACGTCACTGCCATCGCAGGCTACCTGCAGTCGCGCGCAGGGCGTCGCTATGCGGTCGTTGCGTTGCAGAACCACGAGGATATTCATCGCGGACCGGGTGAAGAGGTTCAGGAAGCCTTGCTGCGCTGGCTTTACGAGCACCAGGTCGGCAGCAGCGCGACCCGCATGTAGTACACTCGCGGCGGGCAAGGAGAACCACTATGCGTCTGTTTATCGCGGTATTGCTGTTTTTGCCGGTTCTGGCGGCGGCACAGCAAACGGCTTACGTTACCGACAACCTGCGGCTTGGTCTGCACGCGGCCGAAGATACGAACGACCGCGCGTTTCGCTTTCTCGACAGCGGCCAGGAAATGACCGTCCTGACGCGGGACCGCAACTACGCGAATGTGCGGTTGCCCGACGGTACCGAAGGCTGGGTCAAATCGGCCTACCTCGTGGACGAGAAGCCGGCCAAGCTGATTGTTGCGGAGACGATCGCAGAGCGTGACGCACTGGCTGCGGAACTCGAAGAGACCCGAGCGTCATTTGCCGAGCCCGCCGCAACCATCGATCGTTTGCGCAGTGAGGCGACGGACCTGACCGCACGCCTCGATGATGCACAATCACAAGTCGCCGCCCTGCAGGAGGAGAACGCTTCGATCCAGGGTATGAAGGAGCAATACCGTGGCAGCGTGCCCATCAAGTGGGTCGGTGGCGCGACGCTCGTATGCCTGATTCTCGGATTCCTCGGCGGCCTTTGGTGGGTCGACCGGCAAAGCCGCAGGCGTCACGGTGGTATTCGCATTTACTGATGCCCTGATATTCAGGCAGGTTATAAGCCGATAACCAACTAACCGTTCACGAGCTTCCCGAGCCCGACTAGTGTCGGTTCCTCGTTTCGAGGGACCGGCCATGAGCAATCTTTCCGCCAGCGCGCTACCGTTGGACGATCAGCAGAGCAGTCGCCTGCAGCAGGCGGTGGCCGGTTTGTCGCCGGATCAGTTGCAATGGGTGTCCGGCTACGCCGCGGGTCTCGCGGCGGCAGGTGCGGTGCCGGCGAACGCTGTGACCGTAGCGGCGGCCCAGCCCGACCAACAGCTCACGGTTCTATTCGGGTCGCAGACCGGAAATGGCGAGGGCGTGGCGGAAAAGCTCGTCGCGCAGGCGCAGGAACGCGGCTTCGCCGCACGCGCCGTGAGTCTCGCCGACTTCAAACCAGCGGCCCTGAAGCGCGAATCACTCGTCACATTTGTGGTCAGTACCCACGGCGAGGGTGACCCGCCCGATGACGCCGAGTTGTTTCATGAGTATCTGCTGTCGGATCGAGCCGCAAAGCTCGAAGGGCTGCGCTATTCCGTACTGGCGCTGGGCGACAGCAGCTATGTGAATTTCTGCCAGACCGGTCGCCAGTTCGATACCCGCCTGGCCGAGCTCGGCGCGGAGCGCGTTGAACCGATCGTCGAATGCGACCTCGACTATGACGGCGATGCCAGGGCATGGTCGACGCGTATTGTCGAGCAACTACCGGAGTGGCTGGATGCCTCGACGTCCGCCACGGTTCCGCACCTGCAGGCCGTGCCTGATGCGCCATTGTTCGATCGCGAAAATCCGTTTGACGCGGAGATCCTGACCAACCAGCGCATTACGGGTCCGGGGTCGGGCAAGGACGTGCGACATATCGAACTGTCGCTTGAAGGTTCGGGGCTCGTGTACGAGCCTGGCGATTCACTTGCGATCATTGCAAGCAATCCGCCGCAGCTCGTCGATGAGTTGCTTGGCACACTCGGCTTCGACGGCGACGAGATCGTCTCTGTCGACAAGGTTGAGTTGCCATTGCGTGATGCGTTGGGTCAGCGACTGGAAATCACGACGCTTAATCTCGGCTTCCTGCGCGACTGGGCTGCTGCCGGCAACAGCGACGCACTGCATACGATCATTGACGACGCCGACACTTTGGTCCTGGGCGATTTTCTCTCCGCGCACCAGGTAATTGATGTCGTGCGTCGTTACCCAACCGACTTGGATGCACAGGGGTTCGTCGATATGCTGCGCCAGCTCGCGCCGCGCTCCTACTCGATTGCATCCAGCGCGAACGCCAATCCTGACGAAGTTCACCTTACGGTAGCCGCGGTTCGCTATGAAGCATTCGGACTCCCGCACTGGGGCGCAGCGTCGACCATGCTGGCCGATCGCGTGGTTGCCGGCGACAAGGTCTCGATTTTTATCGAAAAGAACCCGCGTTTTCGTTTGCCGGCAGCCGACGTGCCGATCGTCATGATCGGGCCGGGCACCGGTGTCGCGCCCTTCAGGGCTTTCGTGGAGGAGCGAGCCGAGCAGGATGCGAGGGGCGGCAGCTGGCTGTTCTTTGGCGAGCGCACGAAACACGACGATTTCCTGTACCAGCTCGAATGGCAGCGCCACCTCAAGCATGGTTCGCTCTCTCGTCTGGACGTCGCGTTTTCGCGCGACCAGCGCAACAAGGTCTATGTGCAGGATCGCATGCGTGAGCAGGGCGCGGAGCTGTATCGCTGGATTCGGGACGGCGCGGTTATCTATGTGTGCGGTGACGCCAAGCGCATGGCGGGGGACGTTGAAGAGGCCTTGCTGGACATACTTGCCGAGCATGGTGGTATCGAGCGCGACGAGGCGGAACAGCAACTCAAGGAACTGCGGCGCGCGAAGCGATACCAGAGGGACGTGTATTGATGAGCACGCTCGACGTAGAAAAGATCAAAGCCGCCAGCGGAAATCTCCGTGGCACCCTGCTCGAGAGTTTGCAGGATCCGCTCACGGGCGCCATCTCCGAAGCCGACACGCAGCTGTCGAAATTTCACGGTATCTACCAGCAGGACGATCGCGATGTGCGCAGCGAACGCGCTCGCCGCAAGCTTGAGCCTGCCTACAGTTTCATGATTCGCGCACGCATCCCGGGCGGCTTGCTGACGACCTCGCAGTGGCTGGCAATGGACCGTATCGCGGGCGATTATGCCAACGATTCGATCCGGCTGACGACGCGCCAGGCCGTCCAGTTTCATGGCGTCATCAAGCGCAATCTCAAGCAGACAATTGCCGACATCAACCGGGCGGCACTCGATACGCTGGCCGCCTGCGGTGATGTGAACCGCAATGTCATGTCGCCGCCGCTGCCCGCGCTGTCGCGCGTGCATCGCGCCGTACAGAAACACGCGGAGGAGTTGTCGACGCACCTGTCGCCACAGACCGGCGCGTATCACGAGATCTGGCTGGACGGAAAGAAGCTCGATACACCCAAAGACGAAGTCGAGCCTGTTTATGGCAAGACCTACCTGCCACGCAAGTTCAAAGCGACATTCGCGGTTCCGCCGCAGAATGATGTCGACGTCTGGTCGCAGGACCTCGGTTTCATCACGATCGTCGAAGACGGTGAGATCGCCGGTTTCAATGTCACTGTTGGCGGTGGTATGGGGATGACACACGGCGACACCACCACATTTCCGCGTCTGGCTGACGTACTCGGGTTCTGCAAACCTGACGAGGTGCTGTTTGTCGCAGAGGCCGTCGTCACAACGCAGCGCGACTTCGGCGATCGTACTAACCGCAAGCACGCACGCATGAAGTACACGATCAACGATCGTGGTATCGGCTGGTTTCGCGAGGAAGTCGAGAAACGTTCCGGGGTGACGCTCGGCGAGCCCCGTAAGTATGCATTCGTTGCGAACGGGGATTCCTATGGTTGGCAGAGGGATGACACCGGAGCGTGGCACTACACGCTGTTCGTACAGAACGGACGCGTATCCGATGTGGGCAATCGCCGGTTGCTGACCGGGCTGCGGACGATCGCAGAACAGTTCCGTTGCGAGTACCGACTGACGCCAAACCAGAACCTGATCATCAGCAAGGTCGCGGACCGCGATAAGGACGCGTTGCATGCAGCACTGGTCGACTTCGGGATCGAGAACGACCTCCAGGCAACGCCGCTGCGACTTAACTCGATGGTCTGTGTGGGCTTTCCGACCTGCGGGCTGGCGATGGCGGAAAGCGAGCGCTACATGCCCGAGTTCATCGATAAACTCGACGCCCTGTTCGCGAGCCATGGCCTCGATGACACGGCGGTGACTGCGCGGATGACCGGCTGCGCCAATGGTTGCGCGCGCCCTTACATTGCCGAGATCGGACTCGTCGGCAAGGGTCCGGGACGCTATGTGTTGTATCTCGGCGCCGGCTTTGCCGGTGAACGTCTTGGTGCGCCATACCTCGACAACGCAGATGAGGAAGAGATTCTCGGTGCGCTCGATCCGTTGCTGGAGCGGTTTGCCGCGGAACGCGAGGCCCAGGAGCGATTCGGCGACTTCCTGGTACGGCAGAACGTCGTGCCGGAAATTCAGGCAGGGAGCCAGATCCATGACAGCTGAAGAGCGCGTCGCATGGGCTCTCGAGAATCTCCCGGGCCGGCACACGCTGAGCTCGAGCTTCGGCGCGCAGTCCGCGGTCATGCTGCACATGGTGACCAGTCAGCGGCCTGACATCCCAGTCGTACTCGTGGATACGGGCTACCTGTTTCCCGAGACGTATCGTTTCATCGACGAGCTGTCTCAGCGCCTCGATCTGAACCTCAGGGTGTACCGGCCGCAGATGTCGGCCGCGTGGCAGGAAGCGCGTCATGGCGAGCGCTGGTCACAGGACAGGGACGCACTGACCAGCTACAACCACGACAATAAAGTCGAGCCGATGGAACGGGCTCTGGAAGAGCTCGGCGTTGGAACCTGGTTTGCCGGATTACGGCGCGTGCAATCGTCGACGCGAGAGCACAAGCCGTTCGTCGAGCAATCCGGCGATCGCTACAAGGTCCACCCGATCATCGACTGGACCGACCGCGATGTGCATCGCTATCTGCAGCAACACGATCTGCCTTACCACCCGCTCTGGGACCAGGGTTACGTGTCCATCGGCGATGTGCACTCCACCAAATCACTTGCTGACGTCAGTTCAATTGATGAAACGCGCTTCGGCGGCGTACTGCGGGAATGCGGCCTGCACGAGATGGATTTCGGCAGCTCCGAGTCGCGCTCGGCCTGAGGCCTGCAGCGAGTTTTCCGGACATTGCGTTGTCCGCCACGTGTAGACTGGCGGCACTATGAAAACAGCCATCCTTAGAACCGCAGCGCTCATCCTGTTGTCTTGCACAGCCTTGGCAGCCGATGAAGAACCTGTGGATCACCTCGTCGTCTACCAGTACGCGCTTTACATGATGCCGGGTTACGAAGGCGACCCAATGCAGACGGCGAGGGACCTGGTTCGCGACAAGTACGACCAGTTCCTGCTGGTCGAAAACCCCGCAGGACCGCCCACCCGGCCGGCGCTTTTTCTGCAGTTTCTGGACGACGCGGATAAGCAATACGCGCCGCCCGATATGCAGATGATCGGTTACTTCGGGCGCGGCCTCACGCGCGAGCAGGCACTGGCCGTGCAGGACACCACGGATGCGCTCATCGTCAACATTGCCTACCCGCACAGCTACGGCAATCCGGTATTTCATTACGCACTGCTGATGATGGATGAACTTTCGCGGCAGCATGCCAGCCTTGTATGGGACGAGGCGACACGCGAGATATTTACGCCGGATGCCTGGAGAGAGATTCGTCTCGGCACATGGCATAACGGCGTGCCCTCCGCCGAGCACCAGACGACGATTCACGCCTACAACAACGGCGAATACGTCCGCGCCATCACGCTCGGCATGGAGAAGTTCGGGCAGCCGGATATCGTTGCGAGCGATTTTGGCTGGTCCTTGAATCGGCCGATCGGCAACCTGATGAATCTCGTAACGCAGACACTGGTCGAGGGCGTGGAATTCAATGACGACATGTCACTCGACCTCGATGTCTCGAGCCTGCAGCATGAACAGGTCCGCGCAGACATCACCGAGTCACTCTTTGAGAATGCCGACGGCAAGGTACGCCTGGATTTCACGCCGGCAGTCCCAGAGGAAGGTGACCCGAACAACTATCTGCTTGAGATCAGTTTCGAAAATGGAGAGGGCTCGTCCAAGCAGGAGCGCACCGATGCGCTGCTCAGCAGTCTGTTTGGCTGGGAAGACAATATTGTCTATGTCGATCACGACCGCCTGATACTCGAAGCGAGCCAGCGAGCGAAAGACAAGATGCCGGAGCTGCGTAATGCATTTAATGACGGACTGGAGCCCGGCGAGTACATCTCGGTGAAGGCGCCGTTCGCGACCTCAGACGGCGGCACCGAATGGATGTGGGTCGAGGTTATCGAGTGGGACGGCAAGCGGATTCGCGGCTTACTCAAGAATGAACCCTATGACGTACCAGGCCTGAAAGGCGGTGCCGAAGTGATCGTCGACGAGGACGAGCTGTTCGACTACATCCGCAACTATGCGGACGGGAGCCAGGAAGGCGATGAGACGGGCAGGCTGATCTATGAGGCCCAGCAGAGGTGAGGGTTCGAGCTAACGCTTCCGGGTTGGAGTAAACTCCCCCGTCTCCAATAAGAACAACACAGACAGGGGGAGAGCTGTGCGCAAAGATGGATTAAGCCCCAAGGCTTATGTGCCCATAGAAAAGGGCGACTCCTACGATCCTTTCGTTCCCGCCGAAGAAACGCCGGCCGAGTTCACGCTCAAAGCCGTCGGTCTCGGCATCCTGTTCGGCATCATCTTCGGTGCCGCGAATGCATACCTTGGATTACGTGCCGGCCTGACGATCAGCACCTCGATCCCGGTAGCAGTCATGACGGTTGCCGTGTTCCGGGCGCTGTCGGCTGCGGGCATCAAGGGGACCATTCTCGAGACCAATATTTCGCAGACGACGGGTTCCGCTTCGAGCTCGCTGGCGAGTGGCGTCATCTTCACGCTGCCCGCCCTGTTCATGTGGGGCATGCCGCCTGAATTGCTGCAAATGACCCTGCTGGCGATGAGCGGCGGCCTGCTCGGCATCCTTTTCATGATCCCATTGCGGCGTTTCCTTATCGAACGCGAACACGGCAAGCTGCCGTATCCGGAAGGCACGGCTTGCGCGGAGGTGCTCGTCGCCAACGAAGTTGGCGGTGGCAAAGCGAAGTTCGTCTTTTACGGCATCGCGGGCGGTGCCTTCTTCAAGTTCCTGACATCCTGGATCAACGTCATCCCGGGCGATATCCACTCGAAAATTCCGTTCCTCAAGAAGGGCCAGCTGGGCATGGACCTGTCGGCCGCGCTGTTTGGCGTCGGTTACATCCTTGGTCCTCGCATCGCCGCCGTCATGGTTGGCGGCGGTCTGCTGTCGTGGCTCGTGATCATTCCTGCGATCGCTTACTGGGGCGAGGCGCGGACGGTTCCGTTCTTCCCGGAGACCGTCAATCTGATTCGCGACATGGAGCCGAGCCAGATCTGGACGCGCTACGTGCGTTACATCGGCGCGGGCGCAGTTGCCACGGCTGGCATCATCACGCTGATCCGCAGCATCCCGGTCATGGTTTCGAGCTTCAAGATCGGTTCGAAGCAACTGACCGAGCGCGTGACGGCCGCACCTGAGGAGCAGGTTGTGGTGAATCGGACCGGTTCCGATCTGCCGCTCAAGGTCGTTGGCATTGGCGTGCTACTCGTCGCAGCGGTTCTGATTTTAGTCCCGCAGGTATTCGGCGCCGTCGGCGGCATCCCGATCCGTGCGGTCGCAGCAATCTGCGTCGTCGTATTTGCATTTTTCTTCGTCACGGTGGCGTCACGCATCGTGGGTCTCGTCGGCGTGACGAGTAATCCGACGAGCGGCATGACGATCGCGTCGCTGCTCGGTACTGCGGCGATCTTCCTTGCGTTCGGCTGGACCGACACGTTCGGCAAGGCAGCTGCATTGACTGTTGGTTGCGTCGTCGCGATCGCCGCTTCGATTTCCGGCGATACCTCGCAGGACCTCAAGACCGGTTACCTGCTCGGCGCCACGCCGCGCAAGCAGCAGACCTCCGAGCTCATCGGCGTGCTGACTTCGGCCGTGTTCGTCTGTCTTACCGTGCTCGCGCTCGGTAAAGGTTTCGGCTTTGGAAGCACCGAGCTGCCCGCACCGCAGGCGACGCTGATGAAGCTCGTTATCGATGGCGTGCTTGACCAGAACCTGCCGTGGGCGCTCGTGGCCATCGGCGCTGGTATTGCCATCGTTTGCGAGCTGGCGCGCATTCCATCACTGCCGTTCGCGGTCGGTGTTTACCTGCCGGTTTCGACGATGACGCCGCTGTTCGTCGGCGGCCTGATCAGGCTGTGGATGGAGAAAAAAGCGCGTAGTGAAGAGCAGGCTGGCGAACGACGTGAACGCGGCATCCTGCTCGGTAGTGGTTTCGTGGGCGGCGAAGGTTTGCTCGGTGTCGGCATCGCACTGGTTGCAGTTGCGAAGAGCCGGCGGCCGGATGGCATCGGCACGGAATGGCTCGGTGGCGAGACGACAGCAATGCTCGCGGGTGCGGCCGCATTCGCTCTGTTCATTGCTTGGTTCTTCCGCACCGTGAAGGGGCGCGACTAGAAAAATCAGGCGGCGGCGGGGGTCTTCTCGCCGCAGCCGTCGCGCAACGGCAGGTCGGTATCGGCAAATAACTTATCGATGTCGTCCTGCGTGCTCGCGCGCTGCAGGTTGGTCATCTGCTTGCCGGAAATATGCGGCGCAAACAGCTGGATGAAGTCCACCATGTAACGACGCAGGACGGCGTCCTTGCGGTAACCGATCCAGGTTGTGCTGCGCGGGAACAGTCCCTCGGCATCGATGACTTCGAGATCCTTTCGGTCCGAGCAGTCGGCTGCCATGCTGGCAACGATGCCCACGCCGAGACCCATCCGTACGTACGTCTTGATCACGTCTGCATCGCGCGCGGTGAAGCCAACGTTCGGCTCGAGCCCCTGTTCATTGAATGCGCGCTTCAATGACGACTCGCCGCTGAAACTGAACACGTAAGTGACCAGCGGATAATCGACGAGATCCTCAAGCGTGATCTTGCGCTCGAGCTGCGTGAGCGCATGGCCCTTGGGCACGATAATCTGGCGATCCCACTTGTAACTCGGTACGAGCATCAGGTCGTTGAACAGCTGATGGGCGCCCGTCGCGATTGCAAAGTCGATCTCGTTTGCGGCGACCATGTCGGCGATCTGCTCCGACGTGCCCTGGTGCATGTTCAGTGTGATGTTCGGAAAGCGCTCACGAAACTCCGCAATAATCTCGGGCAACACATAGCGCGCCTGGGTATGCGTTGTCGCGATTGACAACGAGCCGTCTTCTTCCTCGAAGTACTCTGACGCCAGCGTCCGAATGTTCTCGACCTCGCGCATGATCACTCGTGACCGCTCGATGACCTTCTCGCCCGCGGGCGTAATGCCGCCGAGGCTCTTGCCTTTGCGCGTGAATAACTGCATGCCGAGCTCTTCCTCGAGCAGCTTGAGCTGCTTGCTCACGCCCGGCTGCGACGTGTACAGGCGCTCAGCAGCGGCCGTGATATTCAGGCCGTTGTCGACAATTGCGAGTAAATACTTGAGCTGCTGCAGTTTCATATTCTTGAGCTGGTGGGTTCCCGTCTGCGTCCAATATTGTGACCGTAAAGCCCGGCCGCAGTTTCATTTGCAACCCGGGCGGATCCCTCAGGCCTGAGCCCGAATCATATAACGTCAGGCTATAAAGGCAGAAATCAACCGTCTTTCCGGTCTTTCGGGCGGCTGGCTATATTGCCCGCATGGCTTACTTCCGCTTACTGACCAGCCGCGGCGACGCCGACCGGGCGAGGCACGTTTATCCCGCCGCGCATGGCGACGCAGCGTCGCCGCGCCTTGGCAGCTATGTCGATCAGGCCGAAAGGACCGCGGTCGAAATCCTCGTCAATCTCGAAGAGGGCGCCCGGGAGCAGACGCAAGGTGCCGAAAATTGTGCTAAACAAAGCTCATGATCGGATAAACAAGGACAAGAAATGATCTACAACAACATTCTCGAAACAATCGGCAACACGCCGATTGTGCGCCTCAATCGCATGGGGCCGGACCATGTCGAGATGTACGTTAAAGTCGAGTCGTTCAATCCGATGGCTTCGGTCAAGGATCGCCTCGCTTTCGCGATCATCAACGATGCGGAGAAGAAAGGAACGCTGAAGCCCGGCCAGACCGTTGTTGAAGCAACCTCGGGCAACACAGGTATCGCGCTCGCGATGGTGTGTGCGGCCAAGGGCCATCCGTTCGTTGCCACAATGGCTGATTCGTTCTCCGTCGAGCGGCGTAAAATCATGCGAGGCCTGGGCGCCAAGGTCATCCTGACGCCAGCGGCGGAACGCGGCAGCGGTATGGTGAAAAAGGCGGAAGAGCTCGCGGCGGAACATGGCTGGTTTCTCGCGCGCCAGTTCGAGAACCCGGCTAACCCCGAGTACCACCGCAATACGACCGGCCCGGAAATACTGAGCGATTTTGCCGGCCGCCGCCTCGACTACTGGGTCACAGGCTATGGCACGGGCGGAACGATGTCAGGTGCCGGCCAGGTGTTGAAGGCCGCGCGTCCCGATCTGACGATCGTCGCCACCGAGCCCGCGGGCGCTACGCTCCTGGCAGGATCGGACTGGGCGCCACACAAGATCCAGGGCTGGACGCCCGACTTCATTCCCGATGTGCTTGATCGCGAAGTTTTCGACGAGCTGCGTGCGATCGGTGATGACCGGTCCATCGAAGTGTCGCGTGAGCTGGCCCACAAAGAGGGCATCTTCACGGGTATTTCCGCAGGCGCGACGCTGGCGACCGCGCTGGACGTTGCCGAAGAAGCGCCCAAAGGCTCTGTGATCCTGGCCATGTTGCCGGATACGGGCGAGCGCTATCTGAGCACGCCGCTGTTCGAAGGCGTCAACGAAGGGTCGGATGAGGAGTGGCTTTCTGGTCTGTAATGACCATATGGTCAAAAAAAGACCGTAATTTCCTGAACCAGAACGGAAAATCGACTCCAGCTGAGACCTGGGTCACAGCCTGAGCCCGGTTGGGCTGGCATCTTGGGCATCTGATCAATTTTTGACGCCCGGAGCCTCGTTGGCTGCTGACCTGCACAACCTCGAGATGAAGAAAAATGTCGGCAAGGCAGGCGCCTTGTTGCATTCGCTTGTGCCGCGCGCGCATTGCTTCTGTTTCTACAGCCTCGCGCGCGAATGCGTCTGGAGCTCGGATGGCGCTGAAGACTTCGAGATCGATCGCTTCGTCGCGGGCATGCACGACGACATCATTGCGAGCTTGGGCGAGGACGACACTGTCTTGCGCAGAACGCTGTCATCCGGCCGTACAGCGATTGTTTTGCCGGTCGATGGCGACAAGGGCAAACGTCTGGGCGTGCTCGTCGCACTGTTCTCGAAGAACGCGGGCAAGTCATCGTCATTTAATCCCAGCCTGTTGCGCAGCATCCTCCAGCCGGCGATCGCAGTCATCGGCGAAGGGATGTATGTGGGCCAGAATTTCGAACAGGCACGCGGCGCGGCCGCCCTGGTAGAAAAAGAGCTCGACCTGGTCTATGAAATCGACGAGAAGATCCACGGGTCCAAAACTCGTCATTCGAGTCTCGCCCAGCTCGTCGGCCGCAGCGGCCGTTTCCTCGGCATCTGCTACAGCGTGCTGCTAATTCCGTCGAAGCGGATTCGCATCAGCGCCACGCACTCATCGTGGAAATCGGTGAACCGCAAGATTCTCGATCGCTATCTCATTGAGCAGTTATTGCCGAAGCTCGAAGGCCAGCGCCAGCCGGTCGTGTTCCAGATCCCGGCGGTCGAAGGTTCGACGGATGCTGCGCAGCACGGCTACCAGGCGCTGTTGAGTCCGCTGCTCGACAGCCAGGGCAATGTGGAGGGCATCCTCGCGCAGCTGGGGCGCATCGACAAAGAAGAGTTTTCCAAGCGGGACCGGCGTTTCATGACGCACATCGTGCGCAAGGTCGAGTACGTTATCGAGCAGTCGTTCGATGCGATGACCGGTTTCATGAACCGCGCGGGTTTCGAGGACCAGCTTCACGAGTCTTTCCTGACTCTCGAAACCGAGGGCGACGCCCACCAGCTCATTTACTTTGATCTCGATAATCTGCAGCTGGTCAACGACAGTTTTGGCCGCGATGCGGGCGATGAAGTCATCATGCGCTTCGCCCGGCTGCTGGACGAAGACCTGCCGAAAAGCGGTGTCCTGTCGCGCCTGACCGGTGACGACTTCTGCATGCTGCTTACGCATGCCGACACCGAAACGGCCTATGAGTTCGCAAGCAAGATTCGCGAGAAGGGCGAAGCATTGCGCTACCTGCAGGGTGACAAGTCGCTGCAGATCACCATGAGCGTCGGCATCGCCACCTACAATCGGGCCTCGGGCGACGAAGGCCAGGCTCTCACCACCGCGCGCATGGCCTGCGAGGCCGCCAAAGATCATGGTCGCGACCGCATCGAACTGTACGACGAGCAGAACCAGAGCATCGTGCGTCGCTACGATGACATGCAGTTGGTTGCGGAGATTCAGCAGGCGCTGGATGGCGATGAGTTTGAATTGCTCGCACAGGAGATCAGGTGCCTGACCGGGGACGACACGCTGCCGCGTTTCGAGGTCTTGCTGCGCATGACAGACACTGATGGCCAGCGAGTACCCACCACGGCGTTGTTCTCGGCAGCGGAACGTTACCGCATGATGCCGCAGATCGATCGCTGGGTTGTTTCATCGACCATTGCGCGGCTCGCGGCGGCGCGCGAGTTTGTAGACGGACACGGCGCGGTGTTCTCCATCAACCTGTCGGGCCAGTCGCTCGGCGACGATGACATCCTCGAGTTCATCGAAGATGAAATCAGGGACAGCGGCCTCGAGTCGTCATCGCTATGCTTCGAGATTACCGAGTCGGCGGCCGTGTCGAATCTCGAAAAAGCGCAGGATTTCATCGACCGCCTGCGGGAGCTTGGCTGCAGCATCGCGCTCGATGATTTTGGTGCGGGCCTGAGTTCATTCGCCTATCTCAAGAACTTCCAGGTCGACACGCTCAAGATCGACGGCAGCTTCATTCTCGACATCACGGACAACCGCATTTCGGAATCCATGGTTGCCGCCATTACGCAGGTTGCCAAGGTGATGAAACTCAAGACGGTCGCCGAGTTTGTCGAGTCTGAAGACGCGCGCGCACTCATCACGGAGCTTGGTGTGGATTTCGCGCAGGGCCACGTGATCGGCAGACCGGCGCCAATCCAAGACGTTCTGGAGAGCCTCTCCGACGCGCTCCAGTCTGCGTAGTCCGCGCTAAAACACGCCGGCCTCGAGTCCGGCCGCCATCGTCAGCCCAAGTTCCTCGCAGTCCGCCAGGCGGGCCTCGTCAAACTCACCCGCAATCAGCACTGGGTCCTGTACCTCGCGCACGGCGAGTCCGGTCAGTATGCGTCGGATACTCGAAACTGCACCCGTACCATCGTTGCCTGCGCGCACAAACATTGCCCAGGGCTTGCCATTGATCCTGTCTTCGCACGGATAGAAGACACTGTCGAGAAAGTACTTCATCGCGCCGCTCATGTAGCCGAAGTTTTCGGGCGTGCCGAGAATGAAGCCATCAGCCCAGAGCAGGTCGTCGGCGTCGGCCTCGAGCGGTGACTTCGCCCGTACTTGAACCCCATCGACAGCGGGGCTGCGCGCGCCGCGCAGCACGGCCTCGGCCATGCGCTCGGTCGTTCCCGACTGCGAGTGAAAGACGATGAGGAGATGTTTGTCAGACACGCTTGAATAGTGCCGGAGTCGCCGTCGTTTTTCGATAGACTGCGCAGCATGGGAGGCAAAAGCGCATCTGCCGAGCTCGCGGAGCTCGTCGAGGTCTGGCTCGAGCGCTACGACGACGAACGCCATGTCGAGGCGTTGCGGCGGCTTGTTGCATGCAGCGAATTTGCCGGCAATGTCGTGCTTCGCGACAAGGACTGGTTCTTCGATAATGTTCAGTCGTTATCCGAGCCGCCGGACCTGGCCGCGTTAGCGTCTCTTGTACCCGACCACGCGGATGCGGCGCAGATCAAAGCCTTGCTGCGACGCTTCCGCAACCGTTTTCTGCTGCACGTGATCTGGCGCGAAGTTTTCGGGCTCGCGGATCTCGACGAGACGCTCGCTTCGCTGTCGAATCTTGCCGACGGCATGCTCGATGTGGCGGTGCGCTGCGCTGAGCGGGCCATGCAGCCGCGTTACGGTGTGGTACGCGACGCACGAGGCGACAAGGTGCCATTGGTCATCCTCGGTATGGGCAAGCTGGGCGGGCACGAACTCAACCTGTCGTCCGATATCGACCTGATTTTCCTCTACCCGGAGGACGGCGAAACCGATGGCGCCAGGTGTGTCAGCGCACAGGAGTATTTTGGGCGCTTGTCGCGCCAGGTCATTGCCCTTCTGGATGAGGCGACAGTCGATGGTTTCGTCTTTCGTATCGATACGCGATTGCGGCCCTTTGGTGACAGCGGACCTCCGGTTGTCAGCTTCAATGCGCTGGAGTCTTACCTGTTGCAGCACGGCCGCGACTGGGAACGCTATGCGTACGTCAAGGCGCGCATTGTTGGGCCGCATCCCGGTGAGGCGATCGCCGGCGACCTGTACCGAAATCTCATTCGACCGTTCGTGTATCGCCGTTACATCGATTATGGCGTATTCGAATCGCTGCGTGAGATGCACGCGATGATTGCGGCTGAAGTAAAACGACGGGAGCTGCAGGACAACGTCAAGCTCGGTCCGGGTGGCATCCGCGAGGCGGAGTTCGTGGTGCAGTCGCTGCAGCTGGTTCGCGGTGGCAGCGACCCGTCACTGCAGTCCCGGCGCTTGCAGGAGGTTCTGCCGAAGCTCGTCAACGTACGCGGGCTGACGGAAGAGGGCGCCGCGGAACTTCGTGACGGCTATCGCTTCATGCGCCGCGTCGAAAACTTCATCCAGGCGATGCAGGATCGCCAGACGCATGACTTGCCTGGCGACGATGTTGGGCGGGCGCGCCTGGTGACAGCCATGGACTATGACAGCTGGGATGCGCTGATTGACGATATCGAGTTGCATCGTGCGTCGATATCCCGGCAGTTCGAACATGTAGCGATACGCGAGCGCGCGGCTGATGCACCCTTCCTGTCGCGTGTCGAGCAGTCCTGGGAGTCACGTGCCGATATCGACGCCTGGACCGAGCTGCTCGCGTCGGAAGATATCGCCGACGCCGACAAACTGGCGAAATCGCTTGTTGCATTTGCCGACTCGCGAGGTGTGCGACAGATCGACGCGATGTCGACCGATCGACTGCAGCGCTTCATACCGCGGCTCGTCATGGAAGTCGCAAAGTCGAGTCGGCCCGAACGGGCACTCGAACGAACGCTGGGCATCGTTGAGCGTATCCTCAGGCGCAGCGCCTACCTATCGTTGTTGAATGAGAATCGAGGTGCGCTCGCGCGGCTCGTCGACCTGTGTGGGCGCAGCAACTACATAGCGGACCAGATCGCGCGCTATCCCGTGCTGCTGGATGAACTGCTCGACCCGCGCCTGTACACGGAATCAGTGACGCGCGCGGATATCGCGGCGGAACTCGCGGAGCGCATTCAATCGGAGCGCGAAGACAGCGAGGAACGCATGCGCGCGATCGGGCAGTTCCAGCGGTCGACGATGTTCCGTATCGCGGTGGCCGACTTCAATGGATTGCTACCGATTATGAAAGTCAGCGACGGACTGACGTGGCTGGCGGAAACCGTACTTGACGAAGCGTTACGGGTCGCCTGGGCCGACCTGGCGGCCCGTCACGGAACTCCAACCTACGAGGTCGATGGAGTTGTGCGCGAGGCGGGTTTCGCCATCATCGCGTACGGCAAACTCGGCGGACTCGAGCTCAGTTACGGTTCGGATCTCGACATCGTGTTCCTGCATGACTCGACCGGAAAGCAACAAACGACTAATGGCCCCAGGCCGCTGGACAACGGCATGTTCTTCAGCCGCCTCGTACGCCGCCTCACGCACTACCTGACGATGCAGACCGGTTCGGGGCAGCTCTACGAAATCGATACGCGGTTGCGGCCGGACGGTCACAAGGGACTGCTTGTAACCAATACCGAGGCATTCGAGCGCTACCAGGAAGACAATGCCTGGACCTGGGAGCACCAGGCCTTGTTACGGGCTCGCGCAGTCGCCGGCAGCGCTGCAATTGCCGACGAGTTCGAACGAATCCGGCGTGATACGCTGACCAGTCGCGTGCGTCGCGACAAGCTGCGCGACGAGGTTATTTCGATGCGCAAGCGCATGCGCAAGGAGCTGGACCGCAGCTCAAGCGACGTGTTCGATCTGAAGCATGGGCGCGGGGGAATTGGGGATATCGAATTCCTGGTGCAGTATCTCGTGCTCGAGCACGCGCCCAAACACCCGGACGTGATCTTCTATTCGGACAATATCCGCCAGCTCGACGCGCTGACGGCTGAGCAATGCATCGAGCAGGGCGTGGGCGACCGGCTGCAGGATGCGTATCGTGACTATCGCCTGCGCCTGCATCATCTCGCACTGGATGCCCGATCGCCGGTTGTACCCGTCGACGAGTTTGCCGAGGCGCGTGCGTTCGTCGCCAAAACATGGGACGAGTGGCTATAATTCGCGTCCGGCCTGTCAAGAACGAGGATTACCGTGGCCAAAGCAGGAACCGTTGACCAGAACCTGATTCCCGCGAACGCGCAGAACAAATATGGCGTGCGCTCGTCGGATCTGCCACTGAGCTGCCCGATGCCGGGCATGTACCTGTGGAACTCGCACCCGAAGGTGTTCATCCCGGTGCAGCAGACCGGCGAGGCAAAGTGCCCGTACTGCGGCGCCCACTACCATATGCTGGAAGACGCGGAGTAGGCACATGTTTGTTGTAACCGGCGGCGCCGGCTTTATTGGCAGCAATCTCGTTCGCGCGCTCCTCGACCGCGGTCACGAGGACATTATCGTCGTTGACGATCTCGAAGACGGTCACAAATTCGTCAATATCTCGGACCTGGCCATCGCGGATTATCTCGACAAGGATGACTTCATCGAGCGGCTCGCGAACGACAGCGGTTTTGCAAACAGTCTCAAGGCGATTTTCCACCAGGGCGCCTGCTCGGCGACCACGGAGTGGGACGGTCGCTACATGATGAAGAACAACTATGGCTACTCGCAGGCGCTGTTGCATCATTGCCTCGAGCACAAGACGCCCTACATTTACGCGTCATCGGCGGCTGTATACGGCGGGTCGACCGAGTTCGTCGAAGACCCGCTGTTTGAAAATCCGCTGAACGTCTACGGTTATTCGAAGCTGCAGTTCGACCGCTACGTGCGCCGTGTCGCGCCGAGCCCCGGCAGCCAGGTCGTCGGTCTGCGCTATTTCAATGTGTACGGGCCGCGCGAGCAACATAAGGGCTCGATGGCGAGCACGGCATTTCACTTCAGCAACCAGGTGGCCGAGGACGGCGAGGCCCGCCTGTTCGAAGGCTCGGGCGGTTATGGCGACGGCGAGCAGTTGCGCGACTTCGTCTACGTTGATGACGTCTGTGACGTGAACCTGTGGTTCCTCGATAATCCGTCCGTATCCGGCATTTATAACTGCGGCACAGGCCGGGCGCAGTCGTTCAATGATATGGCCAATGCGGTCCTGAAATGGCATGGCAAGGGCAAGATTCGCTATATCCCGTTCCCGGACCATCTCAAAGGCGCCTACCAGAGCTACACGCAAGCCGACCTGACACAACTGCGCCAGAGCGGCTGCGACATTGAGTTCCGGCCGGTCGAGGAAGGCGTGCCTGCCTACATGGATCAGCTTTGCGGACCGCGGCAACGCTAATCGTCGGACCGTCCTGGGTTGGTGACATGGTCATGGCCCAGGGGCTGTTCAAGTTCCTGAAGTCGCGCGATCCTGATCGGGCACTCGATGTACTGGCGCCGGAATGGTCACTGCCGATTGTTGCGCGCATGCCGGAGATTCGTGACGGCGTTGCGTCCGAAACCGCGCATGGCGAGATCGGTCTTGCCACGCGCCGCCGCATTGCCGCCGGACTGCGCGGTCGTTACGAGAGCGCCATCGTCATGCCGCGCTCGTTCAAGGCGGCCCTGATTCCATGGTTCGCGAAGGTGCCAGTGCGCACCGGCTATCGGGGTGAGTCGCGCTTCTTCCTCGTCAACGACGTGCGACCCTTCGATCGCGAGCTGCTCGATCAGACCATCAAGCGCTTCGTCGCGCTCGGCCTTGAATCCGGTGAGGATCTGCCCGTTGAGTTACCCGAGCCCAGGCTCGATATATCCGTAGAGAACCAGTCTCGCGTCATCGCTGATCTCGGCTTGTCCGTTGATCGCCCTGTCGTTGCGATGATGCCGGGTGCCGAGTACGGCCCGGCCAAATGCTGGCCGCTCGACTACTTCGCCGCGCTCGCCGCGAAGCTCGAGGATGCGGGCTATGCTGTCTGGATTCTCGGCTCAAACAAGGACAACGAGGCTGGTGAGGCCATTGCGGCCGGTAGCAGCGCGATCAACTTGTGCGGAAGAACCTCGCTCGAGGACGTCATCGATTTGCTGGCCGCTTGCGAGCAGGCAGTCTCGAATGATTCGGGCCTGATGCACATTGCCGCGGCCGTCGGCATTCGCGTGCATGGCATTTATGGCTCATCTTCGCCGAAATTCACGCCTCCGCTCACGAAAAGTCGCGAAATTCATGAAATCAGCCTCGATTGCCGGCCCTGTTTCGAACGCGAGTGTCCGCTGGGTCACCTGAAGTGCCTGAAAGACCTGTCGGTAGGGTCCGTATTCGAAAAAGTTGCGGTTAAAAATCGCTAATTTCGTCGATCAAAGAAGAAAGTGTCGACAATTTGCGTCACATCGTCGAGCGTGATCAGGTCCATCGCATCAGGATGGCGAACCCGCTGCCCCCAGTGAAGATCGCCGACGTTCTTGCCTAAATAGCGCTGGATCGCGTCAGGATAGCGATTGATCGTGTATTTTCTCGACAAATAAGGCCCGGTTCGCTCGGGATTCGAGGTTGCGTACAGCCCGATGACGCCGGTTCCAAGTGCCGTAGCCATGTGCGCCGGGCCCGAATCCGGGCAAATAACCAGATCCGCGGCGGCAATCAGGGCGGCGAGCTGTTTGAGGCTCGACTTGCCGGTAAGGTCGGTCGCGCGGCCAGCAGCCGACAGTTCCTGCCCGTATTCCTTTTCGAGTTCCGATGGCCCGCCGGTGATCACGATACGGGCACGGTGCCGCGTTTCCAGGTGCTCGATCAGGCCAACGAAGTTATCGACACGCCAGTTGCGGTAGTTGCGCGCGCGCTGACTGCTACAGGGGCTGATCACGACCAGCGGTCTGTCTTCGCTGGTGTACTCTGCCGCAAAAGCGCGGTCATCGTCCGACAGCGGAATATCCCAGCGCAGTTCGCGCTCGGCGGCGCCGATCGCGGTCGCAAAGGCCAGCATAGCCTCCATCGCATGTTTGCCGTGCGCGGGCTCGATGCGCCGGTTCGTGAACAACCATTGGAAGTCCTTCGCGCGCGCCCGATCGAAGCCGAGCCGAATCTTCGCAGGCAACGAACGCACGAGAAGATTGGCGCGCATGGAGGCGTGCATGCAGAGCGCAATGTCGAAGCTTTTTCCTCGCAAAGCGTTGCGCACATCGCGGTATGCGGCACGCCCGCGTGACTTATCGAAGACGACGAAATCGATATCCGGAATATCGCCCATGAGGGCGGCTTCGGTCTTGCCGATGATCCAGGTAATGGCGGCGTCGGGCCAGTTGTCCTGCAGGCGTCGAATGACTGCAAGTGCGTGGCAGGTATCGCCGATGGCCGAGAGGCGCAGTACGCAAATGCTCTGAGGCTTCGAATGCAGGGTCAAATCAGGCAATATCCGGGTCGTTGAGCAATTGGGGAACGGGTCCGTTGACCGAAACCGTCGAGAAGACCGCGACCGGCGCCATCCTATACGATAAGGCCATCATCAACCAGATTTCGGAAGAGCGCTTCACGCCCGAAGGCTGGCTGCATGCGGAACGGCTGACCGGCAACCTGCGCTCGGGCGGGCGCGGCAATACGATGTTCGTCGGCAACATCCCGCGGCAATTCGTGCTGCGGCATTATCGGCGCGGCGGACTCGTCGGCAAGCTTATCAAGGATACGTACGTGTTCTCGGGCGCGGACAAAACGCGCTCATTCATGGAATGGCGCCTGCTCGACAAACTCGCCGCAAATAACATGCGCGTGCCGCGACCGGCCGCCGCCCGCTACGTGCAGAAGGGCACCTTCTACACCGCTGACCTGATCACGGTCCGCGTTCCTGACATCGTGCCCCTGTCGCAGTACATCGCCGCTAACGATCCGGACGAAGAGTTCTGGCAAAACTGCGGTGCCGCCATCCAGGAGTTCCACGCGGCCGGCGTGTATCACGCGGATCTGAATGCTTACAACGTGCAAATCGACAGCGACGGCTTGCTCTGGTTGCTCGACTTTGACAAGGGCGCGTTGCGCCAACCCGGGCACTGGCAGCAGGAAACCCTGAGCCGGCTACATCGCTCCCTGCAGAAAATTGTCGGTCTTGATCCACGCCTGCATTTTCGCTCCCAAAACTGGGAGCAGTTGCTCGAGGGCTACTTCAACGCGTCGAGGTCGGCGTAGTAATCCGGGTAGCCGTCCGGCAAGTCCTTGAACTTGCGGTGAATCCAGAAGTATTGCTCCGGGCAGGAGCCGATGTGCTTCTCGAGTATCCCGATATAGCGTTGCGTGTCGGCCACCGGGTCATCGCTCGGGAAGTTGTCGAACGCGGGCAGTAACACGAATTCATACGTCATATCGTCGCGCCGGCGCGGGAAAAACGGCACCACGAGCGCGTCGCCGAGTCGCGCCAGCGTCGATGTCGCTGTCGTGTGCATGCCGGGTACGCCGAAAAAGTCGATGACCTCGGCACCCTTGCGGTTGTAGCTCTGGTCCGGCGCATACCAGACGGCACGGCCGTTGCGCAGGCTCCGCACCATCTTCTTGATATCGCGCTTTTCGATGGTCGTGTCGGCCGAGACTTCGCGGCCGCTGCGTTGCAGCTCCGTCATGAAGTCGCTGCGGTTCTTGCGAAATACGGCGTCGAACGGCGGGATCTCGTCGGCGAGTACGCGACCCATGATCTCGAGCGTCGTGAAGTGCGCGCTCAGCAGGATGACGCCCTTACCGGTCGCCAGCGCATCCCGGACATGCTCGAGGCCGGTCAGCGTCGAGAACCTGCGCAAGCGCTGCAGGCTGGCCCAGCGACCGAACCCCAGTTCGATCATGGCCATGCCGAGTGCCTTGAAGTGCTCCCGGGCCAGCGCATCGCGCGAGTCAGGGTCAAGTTCCGGGAAGCACAGCTCGATATTGCGGCGGGCGACGGCGCGGCGCGATCCGCCCATGGCATGGGCGAGCAGGCCGAGTACGCGGCCGAGCGCGAGTGCTACGCGATGAGGGAGCAGGCAGACGAGGCGCAGGAGCCCCATGCCGATCCATACCGGCCAGGTCTCGGGCGCCCGATAGCTGGACAGGGGTTTGCGTTCGCTCATGCGTTCGGGTCGAAAACTGCTGGAAGCCGGATTCTACTCGGACATGCCGTCCACGTAACCACCGTTGCCATCCTTGAGCGCGACTTCCGTTTCTTCGTCCGCTTCGGCGATGACGTCTTCGGCCTGGATGCCGACATGGAACGCGGCGAAGCCCGGCATCACAACCTGGTTGCGCGCCATGCCGATGACGCGTCCCGAATAGGGCGAACGAACCTCGGTCCGCGCATTGTTCATCGGGTCTGTGATTGTGCCCAGCAGGTCGCCTTTGCGGACGCTGCTGCCAAGGCTGACTTCGGCAAGCAGGATGCCGCCATTGTCTGCGCGAACCCACGAAGAACGGTAGTAGACGGGCTCGGGATCGCCCCACAGCCGGATCTTCTTCACCATCCCGAGCGTTGTCAGCAGCGTCTCGATTCCTTTCACGCCGTGCTTCACTTCGGCGAGCTCCAGCTCCGATGGGCCGCCGGCTTCGACGGTGACGGCCGGTATACCGGCCTCGGTCGCAGCATGACGCAACGTCCCTCGGGTCGGGACACTGTGCAACACAACCATCGAACCGAACCCGAGCGTCAGCGTGACGACGTCCGGGTTGCGCAGGTCAGCGCGAATCTGTGGCAGGTTGGCGCGCTCGAACGAGCCGGTGTGCAGGTCAATCAGCGCATCGCAATGGGCGACAATTTCACTGAACAGCGAATGCGCAATGCGCGCGGCTGCGCTGCCGTTCGGGTTGCCCGGAAAGTAGCGGTTCAGGTCGCGGCGGTCGGGCAGGTAGCGCGAGCCCCGGCGAAAGCCCTGGACATTGACGATCGGGACGCCGATCACGCGGCCGGACAGTTTGTCAGGCTCGATGTCGTGCAGGACGCGACGCACCATCTCGATGCCGTTCAGCTCATCACCATGGACGGCGGCGGTCAGGCACAGGGTCGGTCCTGGCATCGCGCCATTGACCGCCAGCACCGGCGTGGAAACGGGTACGCCTTCGAACAATTCAGTGGCCGACCATGACAGGCGTTCCGCGCTGCCCGGCGCCAGTTCCTCACCGAGCAGGACGAGCGGTTGCGCCTGCTCCCTTTCAACCATATCGACCGCTTCCGCCAGCGGGATATCGTGCGGATGGGCGGCCTCGGCTTCGACAAGTTCCTCGGCGACAGCTGACGTTTCGCTGGAACGGGCGTCGGCTTCATCGGTCGTATCCTGAAGAAGGTCGACGCCACTGCCGGACGGCTCGGCCGACGCTTCGCTCGCCACAGCGCCGCCCGCTGCACTCAGCAGGCACAGGGTGGCGGCAAGGGGCAGGCCGAAATGTCGACAAAACGCGCTCATGGACGGCTGAAAATACGGCAAAATGCGGGAAAATTCCGTGAATTGATCTTCTTTTTCGATTGAAACCTGAACCTGACGAAATGACAAGCCTGCGTTGCCTCCTGGCGCTTTTGCTACTTTTTCTCAACGCTGCCGTCGCGGCGGATGAGCGTTTTCCCCAGCCTCCCGAGCTGCAGCCAGACGTCGATTTCTGGCTCGCGATCTTTACCGAGTACTCAACCGATGAGGGTGTGTTACACGACAACCGCAACCTCGGCGTTGTTTATGCGCGCCTCGACATGCCCGCCAGCCTGTCCCGCGGCGAACGCAATCGGCGCGTCAGCAAGGTGCGCAGGGAACTGCAGTCGGTGCTGCGCTCGCTGGCTTCCGGCAAGCGGGATAACCTGAGCGCAGAAGAGTCGCGTGTGCTTGCCCTGTGGCCCGACGATGTAAGCGACGATGAGCTGCGCGCGGCCGTCGGCCGCATCCGCTGGCAGCACGGCTTGCGTGATCGCTTTGCGGAAGGACTTGAGCGGGCGGGGCGCTGGCGCGACTACGTCAATACGGAATTCGCCGCACTCGGCGTGCCACTGGAACTTGCCGCGCTGCCACACGTCGAGTCCTCGTATAACCCGAATGCTCGCTCCCACGTCGGCGCGTCCGGCATCTGGCAGTTCACGCGCAGCACGGGGCGTCGCTTCATGCGTGTCGATCATGTTGTCGACGAGCGCAATGATCCATTTGCCGCGACCCGTGCCGCCGGGCGATTGCTCGCCTACAACTACTCGCTCGCCGGCAACTGGCCGATGGCGATCACGGCGTATAACCACGGACTCGCCGGCGTGCGCCGCGCGATGCGGCGTCATGGGGATGATGCCCTCGTGGATATCCTGCGCAACTATCGCGGCCGCACCTTTGGTTTTGCATCGCGCAATTTCTACGTCGCCTTCCTCGCTGCTATGGAAGTCGACCAGAATGTGGAGAAGTATTTTCCGGGCCTGGTGCCGGAGACGCCGACCGAATACGCAGCTGTGAAGTTACCGACCTATATTTCGGTCGCAGGGATGAGCAAGGCGACGGGCGTATCCGAAAGCACGATCCGACGCCATAATCCGGGTTTGCAGGCAACAATATGGGAAGGCAGCAAGCACCTGCCCAAGGACTACGAGTTCCGCTTGCCAGCCAGCGCAACATCGACTGCGCTCGCCACCTTGATCGCGAACCTTCCCGATGACGCAACTTTCGGCAAGCAGTTGCCCGATCTGTATCACACGGTCGCGCGCGGCGACACGTTGTCAGAGATTGCCGAAACCTACGACACGCGTATCTCGACACTGGTTGCCCTGAACCAGCTGGGCAGCCGCCACCGTATTCGTGCCGGCCAGAAGATACGACTGCCGGCAGCGGGTCCGTTACCCGCGGCGCCTGCGCCCGTTGCCGAAGAACCGGTTGTCATCGCAAGCGTCGAGCCTGCCGCCGACGAGGAGTCGGACCTGGCAGTACTCGGTCCTGTGCAGTCGTCAATCCTGTCCGATCCGAGCGATTACACGGTCGCGGACGATGGCACGATCGAAGTGCAACCGCTCGAGACGCTCGGCCATTACGGCGACTGGCTTGAGATCAAGACGCAGCGCCTGCGTGACCTGAATGGTCTCGCGTTTCGCATGCCGGTCGAGCTCGGGCAACGCATCCGCCTCGATCTCAACACGGTCGACGCCAAGAAGTTCGAAGAGCGCCGCATCGCGTATCACCGCACCCAGCAGGATCGATTCTTCCGTCGGCATCGCATTGATGGTGTCATCGAGCATACGATCCGGCGTGGCGAATCGATCTGGGTCGTAGCGCTGCGCAAGTACGATGTGCCGCTATGGCTGTTCCGCCAATACAACCCCGGTCTCGACCTGCACAGGATTGTCCCCGGGACGACGGTACAGATTCCGGTGCTCGCGGACACGTCGACCTGATGGACGACCAGGCGAAGTTCATTGCGGTTCGCCTGTTGCCGGTGGTGCTATTGGTCGTGGCGGCCGGACTGTGGTTCGCCGACGTGCAACAGGGGGGACCGTGGGTTGGTCGTAACCTGCTGCCGCTGTTTGCTCTTGTCGGTCTGTCCTACTGGACGCTGAAACGCGGTGGCGGACTCTGGTCGGGTTCGGGTATGCGCATGCCGCTCGGCACGCTGGGCTTCGCGATTCCGGCACTGGGCCTCGCCGCGTACCTGCACTATGCGTACTCGATTAACCTGAATGACATGTTCAGCGACGCACAATACCCGGATCGTGTATTTCGTTACCTGCCTTTCTACACACTGGTCGCTGGTGGCATTGGCTTCGCGATCGGCTGGATCGTCGGTCGCAATGTGTGATGCGGCGCTTTTTTCACGCAACCCAGGTTTGCTAGGCTTGCCCACATGAAATCACTCGTTATCGCGATCATTGTATTGATGCTGCCGGGCGCGCTGCGCGCGGGGGACTTTCCCCTGGCGGACCTGGTGATCATCGAGAAGGGCGCTCGCAAGCTGCACCTGATGCAGGATGGTGAGCCGTTTCGAACCTTCAAGATTGCGCTCGGTATCGTGCCCGTCGGCGACAAAGAGCAGGAGGGCGACTTTAAGACGCCCGAAGGCAAGTACATTCTCGATCGACGCAATCCGAACAGCGACTATTTCCTGTCGATTCATATTTCCTACCCGAATGCACAGGATCGGCGCGAGGCAGCGGCGCTTGGCGTAAGCCCTGGCGGCGCCATCATGATTCACGGCCAGCCAAATGTGCCAACGCGTTCCGAGGCCTATTACCGTACCCAGGACTGGACCAATGGCTGCATCGCCGTATCGAACTCTGACATGATCGACATCTGGCTCATGGTGGGCGAGGACACGCCGATCGAGATTCGCCCCTGAATGGCGCCCGAATTCGTTGATGCCGAGGTATGGCCCGAGGGCAGCCTCGAGGTACTTTCCCAGTTCGAAATCGATCAGCTGCAGAGCAGCGGCTCGGGCGGACTGTATCCATTGTTGCGGCGCTGCATGCTCGCAGTGCTCAATTCCGACAGCCATAGTGACGACGCACGCTACCTGCTCGAAACCTATAAGAATTTCGAGGTAGGTTTCATTCGCCAGGACCGCGGCCTCAAGGTCACGCTGAAGAACGCGCCGGCCGAGGCCTTTGTCGACGGCAAGATGATTCGTGGCACGCGCGAACTCCTGTCGGCTGTACTGCGTGACATTGTTTTTACGCGCAACGAAGTTCTGGACAGCGGTCGTTTCGATCTCGACGATTCGGACGGCATCACCAATGCCGTCTTCCACATCGTGCGCAATGCGCGCCTGCTCAAGCTGCCGGCGCGGGTCAACCTGGTCGTGTGCTGGGGCGGCCATGCCATCAGTCGCGAGGAGTACGACTATTCCAAGAAGGTGGGTTACGAACTTGGCTTGCGCGGCATGAACGTGTGCACGGGTTGTGGCCCGGGCGCGATGAAAGGGCCGATGAAGGGCGCGACCATCGGTCATGCAAAGCAGCGGATTCGTGGCGGTCGCTACGTCGGAATTACCGAGCCCGGCATCATCGCTGCTGAGTCGCCGAACCCGATCGTCAACTCGCTCGTGATCATGCCGGACATGGAGAAACGTCTCGAGGCGTTCGTGCGCACCGGGCACGGCATTATCGTGTTCCCGGGCGGTGTGGGCACGGCGGAGGAGATTCTCTATCTGCTCGGCGTGTTACTGCATCCGGATAATGCCGAGCTGCCTTTTCCGATGATCATGACCGGGCCTGCTTCTGCCGAACCTTATTTTCGGCGCATCGACGAGTTTGTCGCCGCAACGCTCGGTCCCGAGGCGCAACAACGCTACACAATTATCATCGATGACCCGCGGGCCGTCGCGCGCGAGATGAACCTGCAACTACGCAAGGTTCTCGCGTTCCGTAACGAGCACGGTGATGCCTACTATTTCAACTGGCGCCTCAGAATTACCGAAGACTTTCAGCATCCGTTCGTCGCGACACACGAGTCGATGCGGAAATTGCACATCGATGACGATATGCCGCGCCACGAACTGGCTGCCAACCTGAGGCGAGTGTTCTCCGGCATTGTTTCCGGCAACGTGCGCGAGGATACGGCGGAACTGATCGAGCAAAACGGTCCGTTCGAGATCGACGGATCGCGCCGGATCATGGGCCTGCTCGATGAGATGCTGGCAGCATTCGTTGCCCAGCAACGCATGAAGATTTCCGGCGGCGACTACGATCCCTGCTATGTGATTAAGTAAAAACGAGGCTTAAGCCTCTGTTTTTAATAAGAAAATAACCATTCGGCATTGTGATGCAGTTCCTGTGATTTCTCAGGGTGCACATTTAACATTTGCTCAAAGGATTTGGATTGAGCAGTGCGATGCCTGACAGCAAACACATGAGATGGGAACGGGATTTCGGTACGGATACCGATGCCGAACCCAAAGACACAAAAGTTGCAGCGAACGAGCCCGCGGCAAATGACGCCGATGGCTGGAAGCAGTATCGGCAGTGGATATCCAAAGCGCCCGCGCCCAAGTCGCGGCGTTCAGGTATCGATCCGGCCCTGTACTCCTGGAAGGGCTATCGCAACTGGACTGACCAGGTACGTCGTAACTGGTCGAAAGAGCCCAGTGACGATCAGGAATAGATTTCCCCTTATGCACGTTTTCAACGCCGGCTCGATGCCGGCGTTTTTTTTCCGGGGACAGGGGTTTGGGGACAGTTACCTTATTTGCGCTGACGCAAATAAGGTAACTGTCCCCAAACTTCTGAAATCGGTGTCCGTCCCCGGTTTCTCACAAACTCCTGGCGAACTGTGAACCGCGTTCACATAAAGGCCGGAACTGCGTCCGGTTTCTGAGTAATTTCAGGCGCCTTCAAGCCTTCATCGAGCAAGCTGTGATGCGGCTCACAGCCGCAATTGCACGGCAGTCCTATAGTCGGATTCATCAGCAACAAGCAAGATGTTTCAGGTATGTCAAACAAGCTCAAGAAAACGGACTTTCCAAGCGACACTTTCAAGAACGACGCCTCGCGGCAGCGTTGGGAACTCTTTCATCGGGCCATCGCCCACGCGAAGGAATCCAATGCGGCGGCGATGCAGGAAGCGGATCCCCAGGCAGGCGATGCCGAGTGTTCGGGGCCCCTCCTGACCATCGTCAGGTAGCTTGCTCATGGAGTGCTTTCTGCAGTATCTCGATGACCTCGACGACCTTTTTGGGGCGTTCGGGCTGATCTGGGAAAACCTGCGACGGGCATTCCTGAAACTGGTGGCAGCGGCGCTCGTTGCGACCGTTGCCGGCGCCGGCATCTGGCTGGCGCTCATCCATCCTCCGATAGCTCTCGCGACGTCGACGGTGCTGTTTGTCATCCTTCTATATCGCTCGGTGACCTCCCCGGCCTTGAATTCCTGGGCCTGACCCCTATCGTTCCTGCTTTTGGCAGGAGAAATTCGGCGTGGCCGACACCAAAGAGACCCTCGGTTTCCAGACCGAAGTGCGTCAGCTTCTCAAGCTGATGATTCACTCGTTGTACAGCAACAAGGAGATTTTTCTCCGCGAGCTGATTTCCAATGCTTCAGACGCGGCCGACAAGCTGCGCTTCGAGGCACTCGCTGAACCGGCGTTGCTCGGCGAGGATGAACTTTCGATCCGCATCGAGCTCGACAAGGAGCAACGCCAGCTGAGTATCGTCGACAACGGTATCGGCATGTCGCGCGACGAACTGGTCGACAACCTCGGTACGATTGCGCGCTCGGGTACTGCGGAGTTCCTCGGCCAGATGACTGGCGACCAGCAACACGACGCCCAGCTGATCGGGCAATTTGGTGTTGGTTTCTACTCCGCCTTTATTGTTGCGGACAAGGTAACGGTCGAATCGCTGCGCGCGGGCGGCGAGCAGGGCGTGCGCTGGGAATCGTCAGGCGAGGGAGAGTTCACGATCGAGAACGCAGATATTGCCGAGCGCGGTACTCGAGTCACGCTGCATCTCAAGGACGACGAGGGTGAGTTCGTCGAGCCGTTCCGAATTGAATCGCTGATTCGCAAGTACTCCGATCACATCGGCTTTCCGGTCGCGCTTCGTGTCGCCGGTGAAGACGAGGACAAGCTGGTCAACTCCGCAACCGCCCTGTGGACCCGTTCGCGCACCGACGTGTCGGATGACGAGTACAAGGAATTCTACAAACACCTCTCACACGACTTTGCAGATCCGCTGACCTGGAGCCACAACCGGGTCGAAGGCAAGCGCGAGTACACGAGCCTCCTGTACATTCCCGCCGCGGCGCCGTTCGATCTGTGGAATCGGGAAGCGCCGCGCGGACTGAAACTGTATGTCCAGCGCGTTTTCATCATGGACGATGCCGAACAGTTCCTGCCCCTGTATTTGCGCTTCGTCAAAGGCGTCGTGGATTCAGCCGACCTGCCGCTGAATGTGTCACGCGAGCTGCTGCAGCAGAACCCGGACCTGACGGCCATGCGCAGTGCGTTGACCAAGCGCGTACTCGATATGCTGGGCAAGCTGGAGAAGGGCGACGACTATGCCGGATTCTGGAAGGAGTTCGGCCAGGTCCTGAAGGAAGGCGTGGTCGAGGATTACGCGAACAAGGACAAGCTCGCCAGGCTGCTGCGTTTCGCCTCGACGCATACCGGTACCGAGGAACAGGACCAGTCGCTCGAGGCCTACGTTGGCCGCATGCAGGATGGCCAGGACAAGATTTACTACCTGCTGGCGGAAAACCACGCCACTGCCGCGGCAAGTCCGCATCTCGAGCAACTGCGTGACAAGGGTGTCGAGGTGCTGTTGCTGACGGACCGCATCGACCCTTGGCTTGTCGACGCAATCGCCGAATTCGACGGCAAAGCGCTGGTCGATGTCGGGCGGGCCGCGCTCGATTTGCCGGAAAACGACGAGGCTGTTAGCCAGGAAGACACGAACAAGGAACACCAGGCGCTGCTGGACAAAATTTCGGGCGCTCTGAAAGACCGTGTCGGCGGCGTCAACGTGAGCCGGCGCCTTGTCGATTCACCGGCCTGCGTCGTGGCAGCCGAAGACGACCTGAACCCGCAGATCCGGCGCATGCTCGAGGCCAGCGGCCAGGCCGTGCCGGAATCGAGGCCGATCCTGGAGATCAACGTCGGGCATCCGCTCGTGTCGCGCCTGTCGGGTGAGGCTGACGATTCGCGTTTCGATGAGTTGTCGCATATCGTGCTGGATCATGCGCTGCTGGCCGAAGGCTCGCAGCTCGACAACCCGGCAGCTTACGTGCATCGCATGAACAAGCTGCTGCTCGACATCGAAGGTGGCAATGCCAGTGACTGATCCTGACGACGGGGACCTGAAGCAGAAGCTTACGGATGAGCAATACCAGGTAACGCAATGTTCGGCGACCGAACGGCCGTTCACCGGCAAGTACGTCAACCACAAGGCGGATGGTACGTATCGCTGCGTGTGTTGCGATGCAGCCTTGTTCAGCTCGGAACACAAGTATGACTCGGGATCGGGCTGGCCGAGTTTCTGGTTGCCATTGGCGGGCGAGGCTGTGAAGACAGTGCGCGATATGTCGCACGGCATGATTCGCGAAGAGGTCGTGTGCGCCGCATGTGGCGCGCACCTGGGCCACGTGTTCGAAGATGGTCCACAGCCGACCGGTTTGCGATACTGCATCAACTCCGCATCTCTGGATTTCGAGGACAAGCCCGAATGACGAAACTGAACCTGGTGGCGCTATTGCTCGCCGCGATTGCGCTCGCAGCCTGCGGGCAGAAAGAACCGACCGGGCAGGCAGCCAATGAAGCCGCGGAAGCCGCGCCGGAGGTTGTAGAAGTGGCATGTCCGCAGGCGGATGAGAATGGCATCGTGAGTATCCAGGAAGGCCTGGACGCCAAGATTCTGCGCGGCGGCTATGGTCGCGCGGCGCAGAGCAAAGACTACGCCGACGTGCATACGACGCTGTGGCTCTACGATGAGGAGGCCGAGGGTGGTCGCGGGACCGAAATCTGGTCGTCCGGTGGCGATCAGCCGTTCCAGTTCCAGGTCGATGCTGGCCAGGTAATCAAGGGTTGGGACCTCGGCGTGACCTGCATGCTGGTCGGCGAGGTCCGCGAACTCAAGATTGCGCCGGAGCTCGGCTACGGCGCTCGTGGTAAGCCGCCGGTACCGCCAAACGCGACGTTGTTGTTCGAGATCGAGCTGGTCAAACTGACTGCACCGGAATAAGCCTGGTCCTCGTAGATCAGGCTGATCTCGATCCGGCGATTGAGGCTGCGTCCGTAGCGGGTCTCGTTGCTGGCGACCGGTTGCGCGGAACCCACGCCCGTCGCCCTGAGCCGCGCCGCGTCAATGCCCCTGTCAGCCAGATAGTCTGCAACGGCCTGTGCACGAGCCAGGCTGAGCCACTGGTTGCCTGCTTCGGTCCCCGATGAATCCGTGTGTCCCGTTATTGACACCGTCGCGCCGCGGCAGGCATCTGCGAGCACCACAACGCGGTCCAGCACGGGATAGGCAGACGTGCGAAAGACGGTGCCGGACTCCTCGAAGTTAGCGGCGCCTGCCGTGAAGTTTTCAAAGTGGCGCTCACACAAGCTGCGCGCGCGGATATCCGGACCGGCAGGGCCGATTCGGATATCGAGCTCGTGTGTAGCGGGCAACAAATCGAGAATATGGTCGAGCCGCAGTTCCGCTGCCGGCGGGTTTGCAGCGAGCGCCCGTACGCGCAGCAAACCCTGGTCGAGACGCGCTCCGGGCGCGCTCATCGCTCCGAGCGCGTTGGTCAGTTCCCGGGTTGTCTGCGACCACCACTCGGGGGCGACACCAAGCGGGCGAAACTGGAAGCGGTGTTCGCGGTCGGGAAACGCCGCTGCCGTAATGCGCTTCAGCTCGCGTTCGTGTTGTGCCGAAACGGTCGTGCCGGACAGCGTGATCGTGTTGCGGCGCGCGGCGATTTCGAAGACAGGGATGGCAATGCTGAGCGGAACCGCCTGTTCCACGTCGGGGGCGCTGAAGTGTAGCGGCACAGTCCAGGCGATCCCGAGGACCAGGATGCTGGCGATAGATGTATTGCGGACCTGGCGCCGCAAGATCAGGCGTGGGCGGCCTGGTCGATCAGCGCGCGTGCCTGGCCGATCCAGTCCTCGCGATAGATGCGCGTGTGAAAGCCTTTCAGGCGTTTGGCGATACGATCGATATCGTACTCGCCCATCTCGGCAATCTGACGCAAGCTGACGATACCCATTTCATTGAGGGTCTTTTCAATCGCAGGTCCGACGCCCTTGATGCGCTTCAGGTCATCACGGTCAGTATGCGGTTCCGACTCCAGTTCCGCCGCGACCACTGCGGCGAGTACAGCGCTGTCCTCGGTCGAGGGTTCGTCGTCGCTCCAGTCGTCGTCTTCGTCGTGCTCATCGACAGGGTCTTCCGCATCGTTGGACGCGTCGAGTCCATCAGTCAGTTCTTCAGGGTCGCGCACCGGCTCGATGCGCGTCTGGGCATCGTCGTGGCTGGCTTCTTCGAGTTCGCGGATACGTTCGTTCGCGGCCGCGAGATCGGCTTCGAGCCGCTCGGCCTCCTCATTGCGAACGCGATAACGCTCGACCAGGGGCGGCACGCGGCTTGCCCAGCCTTCGAGTTCCTGCCGTAACTTCTCGATGCGCGCATCTTTCTCGCGCAGGACGTCCTCGTCGACGCTGCGAGTTTCCGCGTCGGAGACCAGCTGCTCGCGTTCGCTCAGGCTTTTTTCCAGGCTGCTGCGTATTTCCTTGATCTCGCGCTGCAGCTCGTCACGTTTGGCGAACGCCTCCTGGATCGCCGACGACAGTTCCTTGGCCCGGTTCTTGGCGTCATTGTGCTGCGCCTGCCCCTGGCTGACCTGCTCCATCAGGCTCTTGTTCTGGTCCTGAAGGCGATCGCATTCGCGGCGCTGCGCATCAATCTGGTCCTGCCAGCCGGCGCTCACGGCCGCCTTCTCCTGCTCGGCGCGATTGCCGCGCAGGACCCATCCCGCGATGGCGCCGATAGCAGCCATGAATGCCAGAAGGACGATGTGAATGACGGATAGTTCTGGCATGCGCGGTTCCTGTGCAGTCCTCTACGAGGCCTTCCGGAGTTGCTCGGCTTCGTCGAGGACCTCGCGAATCTGCGTGACGGCCCAATCGATTTCTTCCTTGCTGATGACCAGCGGCGGCGCGAGGCGCACGACCGTCTCATGGGTTTCCTTGCTGAGCAGCCCGCGGTCCATGAGCGCTTCGCAGATACTGCGCGCGCTCGCAAGTGCCGGGTCGATCTCCAGGCCGACGAACAGGCCGCGGCCGCGCAGATCGGTGATTAGCGGGCTCCGGATCTTGCCGAGTTCCTCGAGCAGGTAGGCGCCCATCGCGGCGCTCTTCCCCGAGAGATCTTCGTCGACCAGAATGTTTAACGCTTCGAGGCCGACAGCCGCGCCCAGCGGGTTGCCACCAAAAGTACTGCCGTGGTCGCCAGGCGTGAAGACATTCATGACTTCACTGCGGGCGAGGAACATCGAAACGGGCAGGATGCCACCACCGAGCGCTTTGCCGAGGATCAGGCCGTCCGGCTCGATTCCTTCGTGCTGGCAGGCGAGCAGCTTGCCGGTGCGTCCGAGTCCGGTCTGGATTTCGTCAACGATCAACAGAACGTTGTGTTCGCGGCACAACTCGGCCGCCGCCGAGAGGTACCCTTCGGGCGGAATAATGATACCGCCTTCACCCTGGATGGGCTCGACGATGAACGCCGCCGTGTTCTCCGTGATAGCGTCGCGCAATGCGTCGATGCTGCCATACTCGACATTGCGGAAGCCCGGCGGGAACGGACCGAAGCCTTCCTGGTATTGCGGTTCATCCGACATTGCGACCGCAGCGATGGTGCGGCCGTGAAAGTTGCCGTCGCAGCCGATAATTTCGGCCTGGTTGGCGGCAACGCCCTTGACCGTGTACGCCCACTTGCGTGCCGCCTTGATCGCGGTCTCGACAGCTTCGGCACCTGTATTCATCGGCAGCGCCATGTCCATGCCGGTGAGCTGACAGGCGCGCGCAAGGAAAGGGCCGAGGCGGTCCGAGTGGAACGCACGTGACACGATGTTGAGCGTTGCGACTTGCTCCTGGACGAGCTTCACCAGGCGCGCGTTCGCGTGGCCGTGACTGACCGCCGAGTACGCGCTCATCATGTCGAGATATTTCTTGCCGTTATCGTCCCAGACGAAAACACCCTCACCGCGAGTCAGAACGACGGGCAGCGGGTGGTAATTGTGTGCACAATACTGGGCTTCGAGCTCCATGCTGTCGCTCATAGCACCCCCGATACGTTACATAAGGTCACGATTTTACAGCGAATATCGCGATGTCGAAACACCCGGTCACTGAAAAGTTATTTATTGACGGCCCCGTCGGGCGCCTGGAGGCTGTTTTGGAGCGCCCGGGCGAGGGCGCGCTGGAGGGTTGCGCAGTTGTGTGCCACCCGCATCCGCAACATGGCGGCACGATGCACAACAAGGTTGCGCACACGCTGGCGCGCGCCTTCGTGCGCTCGGGATACGAGGCCTTGCGCTTTAATTTTCGTGGTACGGAAGAGAGCGAAGGGCAGTTCGACAACGGCATCGGCGAACTCGACGATGCGCTGCACGCGTTGCACTGGCTGAGCGACAGGCACCCGGACCTGCCGATCTGGCTGGCGGGATTTTCTTTCGGCGCGGCCATGGCAGTGAAAGCCGCGGCGGCCGAGCACGTCGATGGACTGATCAGCGTCGCGCCGGCGATCAGCCGGTTCGCGGCAGGACTGCAAACTCAGCCGCAGTGTCCGTGGCTGATCATCCAGGGCGACCAGGACGAACTCGTCGATATCGAGGAGACGGTCGCGTGGGTAGACGGCCTCGAGCCCGGCCCTGAATTGCTCATCGTCAACGGCGGCGAGCACTTCTTTCACGGTCGCCTGACCGAGCTCCGCAACGCCGCCATGTCCTTCATCTCGGGGGACCACCTCGGGGGACAGTGCCCGTAAATAAGGGGACAGTGCCCCTATTGCTTGTACGATCAATCACATAGGAGGTTCGCTTGTGTTTGTTTGAGCGACTGGCCACAAGTCACCGACGTATGTACTTGGGCATGCGGTAATTCGGGGCACTGTCCCCTTATTTACGGGCACTGTCCCCATTGCAGGCAGGCAAAAAAAAGCCGGGCTGAGCCCGGCTTTTTCGTGGTGATCGCGAGAGCGATTACACCATGTCTTTGAGGCCCTTCAGTGCAGAGACCTTGACCACTTTCGACGCAGGCTTCGCCGAAACGTCCATGAGCTCGCCCGGCTTGAACGGGTTAGGAACGCCCTTGCGAGCTTTACGGGCCGGCTTTTTCACGACGCGCATTTTGAGCAGACCAGGAACGGTGAACATGCCTGGTGCGCCACGACCGCCAAGGTTCTTCTTGATCTGGCCATTCAGTGATTCGAAAACGGCTGCCACGTCCTTGCGGGTAAGACCGGTGTCGTCAACGATCTTTGCGTAGATTTCTGATTTGGTCGGTGGCTTTTTGGTGTTCGCTGCCATGAAAAACTAACTCCTGAAAACAAAAGAAACGGGCGCGAGCCCGCTGTGAAAGCGCAGCGACGATAACACTTTTTTTTTGGTCTGGTAAGCGCAAAAAGGCCTTTTTTTCTAGGTGTTTTTACGGTATTTAGCGCGCACAAAAAAACGGGCGCATCGCGCCCGATTTGAACCACATGAAAGTCTGATCCGAGGTCACGAATCGGTATAGAACTGCCGCTTGAATCGCACTTCTGAGGACTGCTCCGAGCCGTCCGGACGAACCGAGATATCGAAGACGAGGGTCTCGCGGTTGGCCACCGCGGTTTCGCCGATGTAATAGATAGCAACCGTGTCGCCCGGTTCCTCGATTTCGCGCATCGTAACGTTCTTCAACTGCCCGGTCAGGTTTACCGTTTTCACCGTCACAGTTGCTGTGACCGGCAGGTTGTCGGATTTGCGGATCACGGACACGTTGAGCATCGCGCGGTTTTTGCTGCGCACGATATTGTATGCGCGTGCGACATCAGGTGGCAGCTGGTCGGTCGACTGGGCGCTGAAGTGCACGACGTAATCGCCGATATCAGCCGACGTAGCCCCGGCGGGCTGCGCCTCGGGAACTGTTGCGGAATCCCCGGGTCCGCCACAGGCCGCGAGCAACGCTGCCAAAGAAAAAGCGACAAGAAATCTCGTCAAAGTCATCAGACCACCCCCTCTTTTTTCTTTGACTATAAACCATTTACGCCAGTTGTGACGAACATGGCCGCCAAGTCGCGTGGTTGCAGACGCAACAGATTGATTCTGCTGGGGACGTGCCGGTAGCCGTTTACATCACGGGAACAGGGACGAAGCCCTGGGCGATGCGTATCAATGCGCCGATCGCGAGGATGACGAACAAAGGGGACAGGTCGAACCCACCGAGCGGCGGCAGCATGCGGCGAAACGGGTTAAGAACCGGGTCGGTCAACGAGAAAATCAGCGCGATCGCCGGGTTATACCCTGACGGCGCAATCCAGCTCAGGATGACGCGCACGATAACGAGGAAGAAGTACAAACGCAGAACAAGCAGCGGGATGTAGGCAACGGCCGACAGCGCCATCCTGGCCGGATCGAGTTGCGCACCAAACACCAGCGATATCAGGAAAATCGTCAGGTAGAGAACGCCGAAGACCACGACCACGGTTGCAGTATCGATACGACCGAAAGCGGGCAGGAGGCGACGCAATGGAACCACGAGCGGCGACGTGACTTTCAGGATTGCCTGCGCCAGCGGATTGCGAAAGTCTGCGCCGACGAAAGGCATCAACAAACGAAGAATCAGCACGAATGCGTACAACTGTCCGAGGGACGCAATGATGAAGCGAAGCGCATCGGCAACATTGGCTGGCATCGTCAGTCTTTTCCTTCTTCGTGAGCTCGATCGGCAAGGTCCGCGGCGCGCTCTCGAGCCGCTTCAACAGCCGCGCCGAAGATAGCACGGAAGTCCGTGCCATCGAGATAATCGAACGCGGCGGCAGTGGTGCCGCCTGGCGATCGCACCCGCGCTATTAGTGAGTCCATCGTTTCGCCGGATTGTTCTGCCATTTCGCCGGCGCCACGTGCCGTTTCAAGGACCAGTGTTAATGCGTCCTGGTACTTGAGCCCCATGTCGACCGCCGCCTTCACGAGCATGTCCACGAGCAGGTAGAAATATGCGGGCCCCGTTCCCGAGACGGCGGTCACGGTGTCGATGTCGTCTTCGCTGCCGACCGTCACGACCGGGCCGGTTGTGGAAATGATATTGGTCGCCGCACGCAGTTGGTGCTCGGACGTATGCTCGTTCGCAAACAGTCCCGAGATACCCAGGCGCAGCAGCGCCGGCTGGTTCGGCATGACACGCACCACGGGCAGATCGCCGCCCAGCCAATTCTCGATGTCACGCGCGCGCACGCCAGCCGCGATCGAGATCACGAGCGGCCGTGTTTCCTGCACGATCTCGGCCAGCGGCTTGCAGACCTTGCTCAGGATCTGGGGTTTCACTGCGAGTACGATGCACTCGGCACCGCGCACGGCATCGTCGTTCCCTGCGACGATCACTGCGCCGGGCAATTCCTCGCCGAGACTCGCGCGCTGTTCCGCGAGCGGCTCGGAGATCCACAGGTGATCCGCCTGGTAGCCGGCTGCCAGCATTCCGCCGGCCAGTGCCCGCGCCATGTTACCTCCGCCGACATATGCAACTTTTCCGTAGTCCATGGTGTTCCTAGTTTCGTTCGCCGAAGAGCGCCGTGCCGATCCTGACAATCGTCGCCCCTTCAAATATCGCAGCACGATAGTCTGCGGTCATCCCCATCGACAGGGTATCCGTAGCGATACCGCCGCGCTCCAGTTTCTCGGCGAGTTTTCGCAGCGTGGCAAACGGCATTCGTTGAGCATCGAATACCGCGCGCATCGCGGGCAGGCACATCAGACCCCGCAGCCGCAGGCGCGGTAATTCCACACACGCTGCCGCGAGTTCCGCCGCCTCCGCTGGCAGGATCCCCGACTTGGATGCCTCATCGTCGACGTTGACCTGCAGGCAGATGTTGAGGTCGGCCAGGCCTGCGGGCCGCTGTTCGCTCAGGCGCTGCGCGGTCTTCAATTTATCGATTGTGTGCACCCAGTCAAAGTTCTCGGCGACGAGCCGTGTTTTATTGCTCTGCAGGTGGCCGATGAAGTGCCAGGTGAGGTCGAGATCGGCCAGTGCCCTGATCTTTTCGACGCCCTCCTGGACGAAATTTTCGCCGAAGTCTCGCTGCCCGACGGCCGCCGCTTCCCGGATCTTCTCCATGGGCTGCTTTTTGCTGACAGCAAGCAATTTGACGCCAGTCGGGTCCCGCTGGGCCTCGATCGCCGATTTGCGCAGCAAATCACTGATTAAAGATAAGTTTTCCGTGACTCCAATCACGTTTTAGTCCGGTTCCTTCGCTATACTAGGCCCAAATACGGTCCGGGTTATGGTAAGTCCGGGCATCACCAAAGAGGGAGAAATATGGCCGTCGACGTTGCCCAATTGTTGTCGTTCACGGTGAAAAACAACGCATCTGACCTGCACTTGTCGGGTGGCGTTCCGCCGATGATTCGCGTTGATGGCGATATCAAGCGAATCAACATGCCTGCGCTCACCCACAAGGACGTCAATAGCATGGTGTACGACATCATGAATGACAAGCAGCGTAAGGACTACGAAGAATTCCTCGAGACCGATTTCTCCTTCGAGATTCCAAAACTGGCGCGTTTTCGCGTCAATGCCTACAACCAGAACCGCGGATCGGCGGCGGTGTTCCGGACCATTCCCTCGGAAATCCTGACGCTAGACGACCTCGGCGCGCCCTCGATTTTCAAGGACGTGTCGATGCATCCAAGAGGAATCGTGCTCGTAACGGGACCAACTGGCTCGGGTAAAAGTACGACTCTCGCTGCGATGGTTGATTACATCAACGAGAACAAGCCGGACCACATCCTCACGATCGAAGACCCGATCGAATTCGTGCACGAGTCGAAGAAGTCGCTCGTGAACCAGCGTGAAGTGCATCGCGATACGCTCGGCTTCAACGAAGCCCTGCGCTCGGCGCTACGTGAAGACCCCGACATCATCCTGGTGGGTGAGCTGCGTGACCTCGAGACCATTCGCCTGGCACTGACCGCCGCCGAAACCGGTCACCTCGTGTTCGGCACCCTGCACACGAGTTCGGCATCGAAGACCATCGACCGTATCGTCGACGTGTTCCCGGCCGCGGAAAAGGAAATGGTCCGCGCCATGCTGTCCGAGTCGCTGCGCGCCGTTATCTCGCAGACGCTGCTGAAGAAGATCGGTGGTGGTCGGATCGCGGCACACGAAATCATGATTGGCACGCCCGCTATTCGAAACCTGATCCGTGAAGGCAAGATTGCGCAGATGTATTCGGCCATCCAGACGGGCCAGGGATCAGGTATGCAGACCCTCGACCAGAACCTGGCCGAGCTGATGTCGAAGGGCCTCATCAACAAGGAAGAGGCGCGCTTCAGGGCCGTCAACAAGGAGAATTTCTAGTCGTCGGCTGCGCTGACGGGAGAGAGACGAGATGGAACGCGAACAAGCCGTACGCCTGACACAGAACCTGCTGCGCAAGATGGTTGAGCGGGAAGGTTCGGACCTATTCCTTACTGCGGGCTTTCCGCCTGCGATCAAGGTCGATGGCACGATCCACAAGGCGACGGACACGCCCCTGAACGCCGACCAGGCCGCGATGATGGTGCGTTCGATCATGAACGACAAGCAGATCAAGGAATTCGACGCGACCAAGGAATGCAACTTCGCGATCGCGCCGAAAGGCATCGGCCGTTTCCGCGTATCCGCGTTCATTCAGCAGGGCATGCCGGGTGCGGTCCTGCGTACGATTACGACCGAGATCCCGACGCTCGAGGAACTCGACCTGCCGCCGATCCTGAAAGACGTGATCATGAACAAGCGCGGCCTGTGTATCGTCGTCGGCGGCACCGGTTCGGGTAAGTCGACAACGCTTGCCGCCATGATCGGTCATCGCAACGAAAATTCGCGCGGCCATATCGTTTCGATCGAGGACCCGGTCGAGTACGTGCATCCGCACAAAGGCTGCGTGATCACGCAGCGCGAAGTGGGTGTCGATACGGACTCCTGGCATGCGGCCCTGAAAAATACGTTGCGCCAGGCGCCGGACGTGATCCTGATCGGTGAGATTCGAGACCGGGAAACGATGGAATACGGCATCCAGTTCGCCGAGACCGGCCACCTGTGCCTCGCAACGCTGCACGCCAACAGCGCCAACCAGGCACTCGACCGCATCATCAACTTCTTCCCTGAAGAGCGTCGCCAGCAGCTGCTGATGGACCTCTCACTGAACACCAAGGCGTTCGTCTCGCAGCGCCTGATCCCGCGCGAAGGCGGCATCGGCCGAATCGCGGCGATGGAGATCATGCTGAACACGCCGCTGATCCAGGACCTCATCTTCAAAGGCGAGGTCGGGCAGATCAAGGAGATCATGTCCAAGTCGACGCGTCTCGGTATGCAGACCTTCGACCAGGCCCTGTTCAACCTCTACGAGGAAGGCATCATCACCTACGAAGAAGCCATGCGTAACGCCGACTCGAAGAATGAGCTGCGCCTGCGCGTCAAGCTCGAGAGTAAGCGCGACTCTGCGATTGCCGACCAGCAGTCCGAGAGCCTGCGCATCATGGAAGAAGACACGGCCCAGACATTCTGACGGAACAGGAAGCCCGATAGATGAACGTCAAACCACTGCTCAAATTGATGGTCGAGAAAAAGGCATCGGACCTTTTCTTCGCGCCATTCGCACCGGCGAAGATCAAGATCGAAGGCAAAATCATGCCGGTGAACAAGCTCGAAATGTCGCCCAAGATGGTCAAGCAGGCCGCGATCGAGCTGATGAACGAAGAGCAGATGGACGTGTTTCAGAAAGAGCTCGAGATCGACTTCGCTTTGTCTGAAGACGGCCTTGGCCGCTTCCGCGTCAACATCTTCCACCAGCGCGGTAATGTCGCGATGGTGCTGCGCTTTATTACTTCCGACCTGCCGACGCTTGACGAGCTTGGCATGCCGATCCAGCTCAAGGAGCTGGTCATGCTCAAGCGCGGGCTGATCCTGATGGTTGGCGCCACGGGCGCCGGTAAGTCGACGACGCTTGCCGCGATGATCAACCATCGCAATGAAAAGACCTCGTCGCACATTATTACGATCGAAGACCCGATCGAGTTTCTACACCCGAACAAGCAGTCGATCGTCAATCAGCGTGAAGTCGGACTCGATACGCGCTCATATAATCGAGCACTCAAGAGCGCGATGCGCGGCGCGCCGGACGTAATCCAGATCGGCGAGATTCGCGACACGGAATCGATGCGTGCGGCGCTCGATATGGCGGGTACGGGTCACCTCGTGCTCGCGACGGTGCACTCGAACAACGCGCCGGAAACGCTGGACCGCATCATCAACCTGTTCCCGCAGGAACAGCATGGCCAGGTCTACATGGATCTTGCTCACTACCTGCGCGCTATTCTCTCGCAGCGCCTGGTGCGAGCTCGCAACGGCAAGCGTGTTGCGGCTGTCGAACTCATGCTCAATACGCCGCATATCAAGGACCTGATCCTGAAGGGCGATATTTCGGCAGTGAAGGAAGCGCACAAGGACTCGGGCGAGCAGGGCATGCAGAACTTCGACGATGCCCTGTTGCAGCTCTACAAGGACGGCACAATCACCCTCGAAGAGGCGATGTCACATGCGGACTCGCGCTCGAACCTGGAAGCAAAGGTCAATTTCGGCGGCTAAACCTATGCGAGGGGATGTGGGAGGCGGCTTGCCGGCGACAACCTGGGAACTTTAAATGCACGTCATTCTGGGCATACTCACCGCAATCGGCACGATCCTCTTCATTCTGGACAGGCTCGGCATCGACATCGGCTGGTGGAATCCGTTCCATATGATGCGCCGCCGCGCATTCGCCAATAAGCACAGCGCCGATCCGATCTATTCCATCGAAGACCCCATTCACGTCGCCTCGTTGCTGATCATCGGTGTGGCGAAGCTCGACGGTGAGCTGACGTCGGAGGAGCGCGAGGCCGCGCAGGCACAGTTCGAGACAAAGTTCTCGCTCAGCGAGAGTGATGCGAAGGGGCTGTTCAGCTCTGCGGCGCACCTGCTCGCCGCACCGCAGCTACTTGACGATCAGCTTGGCAAGCTCGCAGAGCGCAATACTGAGCGCTTCTCGCCCGAGCAGGCAGATTCACTCATCGAGATGATGATTACGGTTGTCTCAGTTGACGGCGGACCGTCTGCTATCCAGCAGGAATTTATCGAGAAGCTGCGAGCGACTCTGGTGGCGCGTCAACCGGCCGGTACCTGGCAGTAACTCGCCTGGCCGGTGATTCCTAAACACTGGACGTAATCGTCAGCGAGTGAAATACGTAGCCTCGAATAACAATACATCAAGAGTCGCGTTGCGCTCCGGCGAGCGCGTATGATGGCCCTGGAGACCCCGGGAGGCCATCGGTCCGTTGAGCGACTCGCCAGCTAACAAAGTGCTTCAGGCATGCGGTGCCTATGTCGCCGCGAGCGTCGCAGTCTGGGGCGTCGTCGACCTTGCGATTTCCGCGTTCGAACTGCCTGAATCCATTCTGCGGCTGGCGATGATCGCTTCCTGCACAGGACTTCCCTTTGCCGCAGTAGCCGCATGGCGCATGACACGTGAGCGTGGGCATTCGCCCGGCATTGTCGGCGTCGTTGCCGGCAGCGTTGTGGCGACGTCCATGTTCGCCTTGATACTTGTGTTCGGCGATGGCGCGATTTCCCAGCAACAGGAGCGTAGCGGTGCGTCGGTTGCCGCTATCGCGATCCTGCCCTTCGAGAACCTCTCTGACGATGGCGCCAACGAGCACTTCGCCATCGGTGTCGCTGATGACGTGGTTACCAGCCTGCAGAGCTGGGGCCTGATGCCGGTTGTCGGACGGAATGCGACGGAAGCCTATCGGGGAAAATCGCCCGACCTCGGGGATGTCGGGCGAGCGCTGGGCGTTCAATACCTGCTGACCGGTAGCGTTCGTGCGGCGGGTGAGGATATTCGCATCACGGCACAACTGGTCGATGCCCAAACTAACGAAGTGGTCAGGGCGCTCGGGCCCTACGACCGGCAGGGGCGCGACATCTTCGCTACGCAGGACGAGATCAGCAAGCAGATTGTTAACGCGATTGCCCCCGAGATGATGCGCCGGGAGATTCAGCCCGCGCCGATGGATCGGCCCACTGATCTGGCCACCTGGGAACTCGTCATGCGTGCGCTCGGCCTGACCATGCAGGGCGAATACGAGGCCGCCAGGGAGGCCGAAGCGCTGCTGCAACTCGCGATTGATCGCGAGCCGGGCTACGCCGCCGCATACACGCGTCTCGCGGAAATTGGCCACGACATGAGCTGGACCGGCTACGTCAGCGTCATTGGCGACGCCGCAGCGGATGCTTACCTCGACGAAGCGCTTACCCATGCACGCACAGCCGTGCGTCTGAATCCCGCGCTCGTCGATGCGCGCATCTGGTACGGCCACCTGCTGTTGCATCACCGCCAGATTGACGCGGCCGTCGTGCAGCTGGAAAAGGCCGTTGCCCTGAGCCCGAGTCATGGGCAGGCGCGCGCGGAACTGGGCTTTGGTTACGCGCTTACAGGCGACCTTGATGCTGCCTTTCATCAATTCGGGCTGTCCTCGCAACTGAGCCCGAATGATCCGCGCAGTGTTCGCATCCAGACCTTCGAGGCCCTGACTTACATGTATGGGGAACGCTTCCTGGAAGCTGCAGCGACGGCGCGCGAGGTTATTGACGACAACCCGGGCTCTGCACGCAACAACATGCCCTATATTGTCGAGATATGTTCGCTGTTGCGCCTTGGCAAAGGCGAGCAGGCCCGGCTGAGCGCGCAGCAGTTTGTCGAGGACCTGGGTGATCTGGACTGGCCGGCCATCGAACGGGCCGCATGGTCAGAAGAACAACTGGCATTAGTGAAAGCGGACCTGGAGGCGGTCGGCCTGCTGCCCTGAGGACGCTGTTCTACCAGGCTACCGTTGCCGCATCGAAAACAGGTCCGTCGACGCACACGCGCTTCATTGCCTCGCCTTCCGGCGTGACGATCTTCACAGCGCAGCCGGCGCAGCCGCCGACGGCACAGGCCATGAACTCTTCGAGCGATACCTGGCAAGGAAGGTCGTGGCGTGCAGCCAGGTCGGCCACGGCGCGCAGCATCGGTGTCGGGCCGCAGGCGAAGATTTCGACCTTGGCGAGTTCTTCGAGCGGCAATGCGTCTAGCCAGGCGTCCGCAAGCACGGTGACGTAGCCGTCGAAACAGCCTTCGTATCCCTGCAGGCTCGTCAGGCGGGTCGGGATGCCCCAGTCTTCAAGTAGCGGCATCGTACTGCTGACATCGCCTGGAATGCCGACAACGTCGAGGTCGGATTTCTGCAGTTCGAACGGGAACGGTATTTCCGAACCAAGAATCGCGAACGGTTTCCAGTCGCCATCGTCCTGGCGCAGCCAATCGGCGATGTAAACCATCGGCGGAATGCCGACGCCGCCGCCGATCAGCAGCGTATTGGGGCGCTCGGGGGACATCCGGAACGGCTGGCCAATGGGGCCGAGGACGCTGACCTTGTCGCCCGCCTTCTTGTGCGAGAGCAGGCGCAGTCCCTGGCCGACAATCTTGTAGAGAATCTCGATCCAGTCGTCTTGCGCTCGCATGATGGACAGGGGGCGCCGCATCGGCAACGACTCATCGCAGGTAATGTGCACGAAGCTGCCGGGCTCCGCCTTCGCTGCGCACTTCGGCGCGCGAATGCGCATGATGAACTGGTCACCAGGATGGGTTTCGACCGCGATGATTTCGCCGTCCTCGACAAAAATCGTGCCGCGGTTGGCCTGCGCGCTTTCCTGTGCTGCGGTGAGGGCCATGTTATTACCGCGCCGCAATGTGCTTGGCGACCCGATCGAGAACGGCCATGCGTACGGCGACGCCGTTGGTTACCTGTTCCGTGATCACCGAGCCGGGTCCGTCCGCGAGCGAACCCTCTATCTCAATGCCGCGATTCATCGGGCCCGGGTGCATGACAATCGCATCCGGTTTCGCAAGCTTCATGCTTTCGTGGCTGACACCGTAGTTGGCAAAATATTCATCGATGCCCGGAATGCCGTCGAGGTTGCCGATGCGTTCGCGCTGGATGCGCAGGGCCATGACAACGTCCGCGTCTTTCAGGCCGTCCTCGATGTTGTCCACGATGCGGGCTCCCGGTACGCGTTCTTCGTCCGGTGCAAGAACGGGCGGTGAAATCAGGCGCAACTCACCGACGCCGAGCGTCGTTAGCGCGTGTGTTGCAGACATCGCCACGCGTGAGTGGCGGATATCGCCGACGATCGCCACGGTGAGGTTTTCGAACGCGCCTTTGTGGCGACGCATCGTCAGGACGTCGAGCAGGCCCTGGGTGGGGTGCGAGACGTCGGATTCACCGGCGTTGAGGATGCTGACATGCGGGTCGACGTGGCGCGCGATGTAGGCCGGTACACCGGCGCTGGCGTCGCGCACGACCATGATGTCGACGCGCATGGCCTCAAGCGTGTATATCGTGTCGAGAATGCTCTCGCCCTTTTTGCGTGACGAGGTATTGACGTCGAGATTCAGCACATCGGCGCCGAGGCGCTTGCCGGCGAGGTCGAACGAGGCGCGTGTGCGCGTGCTGGGTTCGAAAAACAGGTTCGCAACGCTGCGACCGGCGAGTGCCTGGCTGCGCGCAGGCATGGCGCCCGGCTCGGTCAGGTAAGCTTCGGCGTCGTCGAGAATCTCGACGAGCATCTCCTTGTCGAGGCCCTTGAGGGTCAACAGGTGACGGAGATTGCCGTTGGCGTCGATCTGGAGGGAGGCTTCGTCCTGGAGGACGTCTGTAGGTTCGGCATTCATCGCGGCGGGATTTTACCGACTTGCGAGGTATCTTTCAGCGATAAATACGGCTGCCGCGCTGTCGATATCTTCTTTCGAAATCCTACCCCGCGTGCCGGCAGACCGCGCGTCCTTGAGAACACGCTCCGCTTCGACCGAGGTGTAGCGTTCGTCGGTCAACGCGACAGGCAGCTCGTAACGGCCAAGCGCCGCGGCGAACGCCACCACCGGTTTCTGCATCTCGCTTTCCGAGCCGTCTGCGTGAGCGGGCAGGCCGACCACCAGTTCGGTCGGACGCCACTCCCTGATCAGCTTTGTGATTGCGTCGAAGTCGATGCCGGTTTCACGATTGGCAACGACGCCGAGCGGGCTTGCGGAACCGGTTACTGACTGGCCGACGGCGACGCCGATGCGCCGCAGTCCGAAGTCGAAGGCCAGGACCGTTGTGGGTTGGGGCATTCAGGCGTGCCCTGCATCCGTGGATATGGCGCTGATGTCGATGCCGAGCGTGCGAGCGGCCGAATCCCAGCGTTTGTCGAAGGGCGTGTCGAACACGATCTCCGGGTTGGCCGGGACGTTGAGCCAGGAATTCGCGAGCATCTCGCCTTCCAGCTGGCCAGCTTCCCAGCCCGCATAGCCGAGCGCGATCAGGGTCTTGTCGGGGCCGTCGCCCGTCGCCATTGCGTCGATGATGTCACGTGACAAGGTCAGGTGAATGTCACCGGAAACCGCGAGCGTATTTTCGTAGCTGTAGTTCGATCCGTGCAGGACGAAGCCGCGTTCCATGCCGACCGGGCCGCCGGACAACACCGGTAACTCGGCGGCTTGCGGGTTTGGGTCTTCGACAGAGAGCTGTTCGAACAGGCCGCTCATCGTCAGAGGAGTGGGGCGATTGATCACGATTCCGAGGGCGCCCTCATCGTTATGTTCACAGATCAGGGTGACCGTAGTGCTGAAATTTGGGTCTGCCATGCCTGGCATGGCGATAAGCAGTTGATTTGCGAAGGAACTGTCCGCTTGCATGCAGACAGTATCTGCCCTTCAGTCGCGGCGCACAAGCTGCTCGGTAAACAGGAACTTGTACTCGAACGCGACCGTGTCGTATTCGTCGGCCATCGCAGCCGGGAATTCGTCGAATGGTGAGGCGCGCTGGATGATATCGACGGATGCCAGGTCGAGGAGCGGCGAGCCACTCGTGCGGCTGACATGCGCTTCGATCAATTCGCCATTCTCTGCAATGCGAACCAGCATCGTCGGGCTGCCGCTCAGTTCGCCAATGTTGCCGAGCTCGGGGAGGTAGGCGGCGCCGACGGCTTCGACGCGCCGCTTCCAGGCATCGAGGTAGGCTGCGGCTGCGGATTCGCGGGTGTCGGCCGAAATGATCAGCTGCTGGGGATCGTCGTCGGTCAGCAGGAAGGTCGCCGTGTCTTCCTGCGGCAATGGCAGCGTCGCCTCAGCGCCGGCTTCCATTGCAATGGCAACGCTGTCCTGTGGCTGCGGGTCAGTGCGCGGGTCAATCTCGACCTGGCGGTCGCTGCTGTTCTCGGTCGCAAGCACCTCGTCCGCAGACTGCTGGTGCGCCTTGGCGTCAGTGACAGCATTGCCGTCCTCACGACCCTGGTTGTCCGCCGGCATCGCACTCTGCAGCGGCGCGGATGGACGAATCTGGTCGGTGATGTTGCCGCCACCTTCCTGGCTGGCCTGCGCGAGGTAGGCCGCCTCATCGGGACGGTCGATCTGCTGGTCCGGGTCGGCGACGATCGTGACCTCGAGCGAGATGGCATCGGCAAACGGGTTGGTCAGCTCCGGATTGAAGGTCACGCCGATGATCAGGATGCCATGCACGAGGGCGGCGAGGAAAAGCATGGCGGGCAGGCGGTCAGGCACGACCGGGGCCATGAGCCGCAATTCGTCCAACGGGTCGACAGGAACATGTACATTCGCCATATGCCGGCGAATGTTCCGCCATTTTATTTACATAAACAAGAACCTGCGTCACACCAACAGGCGACCACGGACAGGGGACAGTGCCCCTATTCCACGGACAGGGGACAGTGCCCCTATTAGAGGGGACAGTGCCCCTAACAATGGTGGAAACCGCGTAAGTAAGCGGCGGACTGGTCGATGAATGCTGGACTTCATGTTGGATCGGGCCGCCGTGTCGACCGCCGCGACGCAGGACGCGCGTGCAAGCGAAACCCGATGTAAGCGAGGCAGGACGCCGAGCGCGCTCTAGGCCGAGACAACATCATGTTCGGCTAAGCGACTCGTGGATCGCCCTATTTAGGGCACTGTCCCCTCTAATAGGGGCACTGTCCCCGGATTAGAGGCGGGATTCGATGGCGTCGAACATCTGACCGGCGATGTTCAGGTCGAACTGCTTGTCGAGTTCGCGGATGCCGGTCGGGCTCGTTACATTGACCTCGGTCAGGTAGTCACCGATCACGTCGATCCCGGCAAACAGTACGCCAGCATCGCGCAGCACAGGTCCGACCTGCTCGCAGATCTCGAAGTCTCGTTTCGACATTTCCTGCCCGACAGCAACGGCGCCCGCGACCATGTTGCCGCGATTGTCTTCATCCGACGGAATGCGGGCCAGCGCATACGGCACCGGCTCGCCCTCTATCAGGAGGATGCGTTTGTCACCTGCCGTGATTTCCGGGATGTAAACCTGCGCCATCGCGAACTTCGTGCCGTACTCGGTGAGCGTCTCGAACACGACATTGGCGTTCTTGTCACCCTGCCTGACCACAAAGATCGACCGACCGCCCATGCCGTCCAGCGGTTTCGCCACCACATGACCGTGTTCGGCGAGAAACGCTTTCATCTCTTCCATCGAGCGCGTTATCAGCGTCGTCGGCGTCAGTTCCGGAAACCAGGCCGTGTAGGCCTTCTCATTCATGTCGCGCAACGCCTGCGGCGCATTCACGATCAGCGCGCCATCGGTCTGCGCGCGATCCAATACGTAGGTCGTGTAGACATACTCCATGTCGAACGGCGGGTCCTTACGCATCAGTATTGCGTCCAGCGCACCCAGTACGACCTCCTGCCTCGTGCCGAAGTCGAACCAGTCGTCGTTGTCATCACGAACCTGCAAAAGTGTGGACTGGCCCAACGCTTTGCCCGACAGCAACCTGACATCCTTTTGCTCGAAATAGTGAATCTCGGCGCCGCGTCGTCCTGCTTCCAGCAGCATCGCAAGCGAGGAGTCCTTGTACGGCGTGATCGAGCCGATCGGGTCCATGATCATGCCAATTTTGAGGGTTTCCGAAGCCATCGTTGCCTGAAAAATGATCAATTGCTGCAGGGCGGCCAACTATACAGCGAAATCGCGCGTAAGCACCCGAATTTCGGCGATTTTGCTTGTCGGGACGCGCTTCGTAGCGGGACTTATGTCAATATGGTAAAAGTCGGTTTTCTTGTGTGGGGAAATACGTGGCCAGTAACGCACCCAGGTCTTTGAACGGCCTGAAAATACTTGTCGTAGACGACAGCAAGACTATTCGCCGTACAGCCGAGACCTTGCTGACCAAGGAAGGTTGCCAGGTCTTCACGGCCATCGACGGCTTTGATGCGCTGTCAAAGATCGCCGATCACCAGCCCGACCTCATCTTCGTGGACATCATGATGCCGCGCCTCGACGGCTACGAAACCTGTTCGCTGATCAAACACAACAAGACCTTCAAGGAAACGCCCGTGATCATGCTGTCGTCAAAGGACGGCCTGTTTGACCGGGCTCGCGGCCGCATCGTCGGCTCCGAGCAATACCTGACCAAGCCGTTCACCAAGGACGAGCTGCTTGGCGCGATTTCTAACCAGATCAACTAAAGGCTAGAGGATGGCAACAGTTCTTATCATTGACGACTCGCCCACCGAACTGCACCTGTTCCAGAACATGCTCGAGCAGGCTGGCTTCGACACGCTGGTCGCTGACAGTGGCGAGGAAGGTATTCGCAAGGCGACAACCGCGCACCCGGACTGCATTCTCATGGACGTTGTCATGCCCGGCATGAACGGTTTCCAGGCGACGCGCAAACTTACCAAGGACCCCAGCACCTCGAATATCCCGGTCATCATGATCACGAGCAAGGATCAGGAAACCGACAAGATCTGGGGCATGCGGCAGGGGGCCGTCGAATACCTCGTGAAACCGGTCGCAGATAAGGACCTCGTTGCCAAGATCAATTCGGTGATGGCTGCCTGAAGTGGCTGAGAGCGCCAACCTCGCAGCCCTGGTCGAGCAGCCGTTTGTGCTGCTCCAGGAAATGGAACGGCGCAGTCGCGCCGCGCATGCCGGCCAGGGGGTCGGTGCGACACCCGAAGAGTGGGTCGGTGTAGGGTTCCGCATTGGCGAGGAACAGTTCGTTGCCAGTCGCGAGCACGTTCGGGAAGTGCTGATGTTGCCCGATGCGCTGACACGCGTGCCCGGCGCACATCGGTGGCTTCTGGGTATCGCGAACCTGCGTGGCCACTTGCTGCCACTCGTTGATGTCAAGCTGCTCCTGGGCAGCGGACGCACGACGCTACGACGCACGACGCGCGTCATATCCGTCAACCACCGTGAGGTGCCGGCCGGGCTCGTCGTTGACGAAGTGCTGGGCTTTCGTCGCTTCATGAACCATGAATTCTCAAGCGACGCCGCGGAAACAATCGTCCGCTGCGATCGCTTCCTGGGCGGGACGTACAAGCGGGGCGACGAATCCTGGCCCGTGTTCAACCTGTTCGATCTCGTTGAAAGCAACCTGTTTCTGCAGGCAGCTGCGGAGTAAAGGTCTCAAGCGCTATGGCCACCAACACAGAAAACGCATCCAAATTCAAAATCGTTACCGGCATTGCCGCGGTCATGTTGATCGTTTCGGCGGGCTTCGTGTACCTGCAGTCGGGTGGCGGTGGCAATTCGGCCGCACTCGAACTTGCCGCTCTCTCGCAGGCAATACCGGCGCAGGCATCTCGAGCTGTGAGCGGTCAGGAGGGCGCGTTTGAGCAGCTCGACGCCAGCGTGCGCAAGGTCAGTTCACTGCGGCGGGGCGGCGCGTCCGGGCGCTCGTCGGACTGGCAGGCGCTCGAGTCCGGCGCGACGGCTGTTCTCGCGCAGCGCTCTGGCCTGGAAACGGCGCAAGCGGCGGCACGGCAAATCGCCGCGGACGCGCAGACCCTGTTCGAGGGTTCCGATGCGCTGCTCGATCGCTCCGGTGCGGTTTCGATCCTGCAGGAGTTCCAGCAACGCGCACAGCGAATCGGCGAGGCCTCGGATTTGCTGAGCGACGATGAGACGGCTGCGGCGAGCATCGCTGACGACGTGGCTTACCTCCGTAACGTGCTCAATGGCCTGAATGGCGATGCCACCGATCTGGATATTCGCCCTCTTGACAATGAAGGCCGCGACACAGCTGTCGCGCCGCTGCTGGCAGTTGTGGCCAGCATCGAAGAACAGTCCGCAACGATCGGCGCAAATGCCGGCAATTTCGCGGGTCTGGATGAAACGCTGGCGCAGCTCGATGCCAGCGCAGCCAGGCTGCTCGACTCAACGTTTGGTGACGCGTCCGGCGGTGGAGGGCTGCCCGGCCCTCTGAACCTCGTGTGGATTCCGCTTGGCTTGCTTGGCGTTGTGCTGTTGCTGGTCCTGTTCATGCAGATGCTGCACAACAAGGTCGGCATCTTCGAGCGCCAGGCGCGTGAGCAGGCTGAGCAGAACGAACGCAACCAGCAGGCTATTCTCAGGCTGCTCGACGAAATGGGCAGTCTCGCCGATGGTGACCTTACGGTGGAAGCAACGGTTACCGAGGACATCACGGGCACGATTGCCGACTCGTTCAATTTCGCGATCGAGGAACTACGCAAGCTTGTGGCAACCGTCAACGAGACGGCGCTCATGGTCGATACCGCCACCAAGCAGACCGAAAATACTGCTGCACACCTTGCCAAGGCCGCGGATCACCAGGCCAAGGAAATCAACGCGGCGACCGAGTCGATTGTCTCGATGGCCGGTTCGATTGAGGAAGTGTCCGGCAACGCCGAGCGCTCGTCCGACGTTGCACGCCACTCCGTAGAAGTCGCGCACAAAGGCGGCGAAGCGGTGCGCCGCACGATCGACGGTATGAACGCAATCCGTGAGACGATTCAGGAAACCTCGAAACGCATCAAGCGACTGGGAGAGAGCTCGCAGGAGATCGGCAATATCGTCGAACTCATAAACGACATCGCGGAGCAGACCAACATCCTCGCACTCAATGCATCAATCCAGGCCTCCATGGCTGGTGAAGCGGGACGAGGTTTTGCGGTTGTTGCCGACGAGGTGCAGCGACTCGCGGAACGCTCCACCAATGCGACCAAGCAGATTGAAGTGCTGGTGCGTACGATCCAGGCGGATACCAATGAAGCCGTGATCTCGATGGAGCGCAGCACGACTGACGTTGTGGGTGGAGCGCTGCTTGCCGAGAATGCGGGCGCCGCACTCGATGAAATCGAGCAGGTGTCAAACCAGATCGCGAGTCTCGTGCAGAATATCTCGGGCTCTGCGCGCGAGCAGGCCGGCGCCGCCGCTGACGTGACGCGGCGTACCACGCGCCTCAAGGAGATCGGCGACCAGACGGGCAAGGCGACGGCCGTGACCGCTGCGTCGATCGCGAAGCTGTCGCAGCTTGCAACAGAACTCAGGAAGACCGTCGAAGGTTTCACGTTGCCGCCCGAAATGGCGCAGGCGACGGCGCTCAAGCGCACGGCCTCGAACATGGCGCCACCCTCGCAGCCGGCGAAGCCGCAAGCGAGCACAGGATAAGCCGGGACAGACGAGAACGACACGGATGACGGCAGACTCTGGCATTCATGAGCAGATGATCAGCGAGGACGGCGCCCAGGGCGCAGTCAGCGCGTTGGCGATTGTCGCCGATGAACTCATGGAGACGATCCGCAATGCGCACCTGGCGCTCGAGGATTGTGTTGATGGCCGTGGTGGCATGACCGCGCTCAATCGGGCCGGCGAACTCCTGCACCAGGCCGCTGGTGCGCTGCGTATCACGGAAACCTACGGTGCGGCGCTGCTGGTCGAGGAAATGGAGCTGTGTTGTTCGCATCTCGTGAATATCCGTGATGGCAAGCAACGCGAGGATGGGCTGGACGCGCTGACGCGTTCGATGGTGCAGTTGCCCATCTACATAGAACGCCTGCTTGGTGGCGGCCGGGACATTGCGCTCGTCCTGTTGCCAATGCTCAACGACCTGCGTGCCGCACGCGGTGAGCCGCTGCTCTCCGAGGGCACCCTGTTGCTGCTTAATTTGTCGCCGTCGCGCTCTGCAGACGGTCGCGGTGAGCGTGAGGGCTCCGGCGAAGATCCTGTAGTGGTTGCCAGGCGACTGCGACCGAAGTTCCAGCTGGCGCTGCTCGGCTGGCTCAAAGGTGGCGAGAGCGAACGGCATCTTGAGGCCCTGAGCAGGGTGGCTGCGGCGCTCGAGCATTCGTCAACGCGTGACGACATGTACCAGTTGTGGATGATTGTCGGCGGCGTACTAGAGTCGCTACAGGACGGCGGCCTTGAAACCTCGGTTGCGCTGAAGCGTCTGCTTGGCCAGGCCGACAAGCAGCTGAAATTTGTCATCGATGAAGGCTTGCTCGCGTATGAGCGCCACCCGGTCGACGATCTCCTGAACAATCTTCTTTACTACGTGGCTCGGTCGTCGACGGCCGGGCAACGCATCAGCAAGATTCGCGCGGCATTCAATCTCGAAGAGCTGATGCCTGGCGATGAACAGGTCGAAAGTGCCCGCGAGGCTCTGTCGGCCCCGAGCGCCAAGCTCATGGAGACGGTTGGTGCGGCAATTCGCGAGGATCTCGGTCGCGTCAAGGACGTACTGGACATCTTCGTCCGCACGGGTATGAACAAGTCCTCCGAGCTGGTGCCGCAACTCGAGCTTCTGAAGAAGATAAGTGACACGCTCGGCGTGCTCGGCCTCGGCGAGTTGCGTGGCGATATTGACGGCGAAATCGGTCGGCTCAAAGCCGTGGTCGAGCAGGGCGGTATTGCCAATGAGGGCGTCATCCTCGACATTGCATCGACGCTGTTGCGCGTCGAGGATCGTCTCGAGCAGCAACTCGTGCGCCTCACCCACGTCGTCGAGCCGGAAGCAGAAGAGGAAGGATCGCAGGAAAAGGACGAGGACTTCCGCAAGGTTGCTGAATCGGTCATGCGTGAGTGCATCATCAACCTCGCGCGCATCAAGGAAACGATCAGTCAAAGTATCGCGGCGCAAGCGCCGTCGGCGGGCCTCGACAACGTGCCATCGCTGGTCAATGGCATCAAGGCCGGCCTGCTGATGCTCGACAAGACACGCGCCATGGAAGTCGTCGACCGCATCGGCACGCTGATTTCGGCGATGCTCGGGGCCGGCGGACCTGCGGCCTTGACGCAGAAGGAGACGGACCGGCTGGCCGACGCGATCGTGTCGATCGAGTACTACATGGAGACGGTCAAGGCCGGTCGCAGTGAGCCGTGGTACATGCTCGATAATGCGGAAGCCTGTCTCTCCGTTCTGCGCGATGTCGAAGAACGCCTGAAGCAGGCCAGCTTCGAAGAACCAGAAGTGTCCGAGCCGACCGAGAAGATCGCGGCACTCGATGTTGAAGCGGCTGCGGAAGCGGCGCTGCTTGAGAAGCCTGCTGCGTCGCCAGCGGCGACCGAGGTTATGCCGCTGCCCGTCGTTTCGCCGGGCGCCGAACATCTCGATCCGGAATTGCTGGAGCTGTTCATCGAGGAGGCGCGTGAAGAGATCGCCTCGATCAACCGTCACCTGCCAGCGTGGACATCGGCGCCCGACGATCTCGAGATGCTCATCACGGTGCGGCGCTCGTTCCACACGCTCAAAGGCAGCGGCCGAATGGTTGGCGCGGAGCGTATCGGCGAATACTGCTGGGCTGTCGAGAACCTCCTGAACCGGCTGATCAATCGCACCCTCAAACGTACGCCGCCAATGGTCGAGTTCATCACGACCGCAGCGGCCGCCGTACCCGAACTGGTAGAGCAGCTCGAGGTTGGTACCGAACCGCAGTCCGATATCAGTCTTTACATTGCGCGCGCCAATGCCTTCGCCGAAGGTGACCCGAATGCGGCGGTACTCGAGATCGCAACGGCCGCAGGCGCCGCGCCGGTTGAAGAGAAACCAGCACTTGAAATGGACCCGGTGCTGTATGACATCTTCTCGAAGGAAACGGCGGGCCACCTCAAGGTAATCACGGATTATCTTCGTGCTTGCGAGGGACACCGACCGCCGTTCGATGTCACCGACAAGCTGCATCGCGCATGCCACACGCTCCATGGCAGCGCGAACATGGCCAACGTCGAGCGCGGTGTCGCGGTTGCTGCGGCGCTGAACCGTTTCGTGCGGCGCGTGTACGATCACAAGGTTGGCTTCCAGCCATCCGGACTGGATGCGCTGAAAGCTGCAGCTCGAGCGATCCATACAATCGTTGGCGATATCAACAACCCGGATCGCAATCGCGCCGACTACGCGGCGCTTATCGAGCACATCGGCAAACTCGCCGACGCCGTGCAGACTGAGCCGACCATGGTGCCGGTGACGGACGAGCCCGTGACAGGGCCGGCGACCCGCGATGTGGGAGAGCCTTCAGGCCCGATCGCGGCTGAAGCCGCTCCCACGGAAATGGTCAGCGACGAGCCCGAGTACGACGCCGAAATTGCGGCGATCTTTACCGAGGAATCGGCCGAGTTGCTGGAGTCGGCGGACAAGGCCCTGATCGAGTGGGTCAGGGAACGCTCGGCGCAGCCGATGGAGGAACTGAAGCGTCACCTGCACACGCTGAAAGGTGGGGCGCGCATGGCCGGTATTACGGCTATGGGCAATCTCAGTCACGAAATAGAGACGCTGCTGATCTCGATCGACGACGGTCGCGTCAAGGCGACACCGGCAGTCGAAGACCTGATGCAGCGCAGCATCGACGAGTTGCATCGTATGCGCGATCTCGTCATAGCTGGCAAACCCGTGCACGCAGTCACCGATCTCGAGCAGCGCATCCAGCAGGCGAATGCCGGATTCGAGGTGGCCGATGCGGCCGAACTCGACCTTGCTACGCCCGACGAAGCGGTCGAGGAGGCAGCGCCAGCTGAGTTCACGATCGAACCCGAAGACACTGTCAGCATGGTTATCGTGGATTCACCGCTCGCTGACGAGTTGGCCGAGATTGGTAAGGAAAAGGACGAACCCGAACCCGAACCCGAACCCGAGCCCCAGCCCGAGCCCGAGCCGGAACCGGAGAAGCCTGCCAAACCGCCGGCGCCCGCGGCCGATGTCCGGGCGCTGCGTTCGCCGGACCAGCGCCAGGAGTTTGCGCGTGTCGATGCGGAGCTGCTCGAAGACCTGCTGAATGCGGCAGGTGAGATCAGCATCTACCACTCGCGTTTAAATCAGCAGGTCAGCCTGTTCGACTTCCATGTCGAGGAGCTCGAGGCGACCATTGCCCGTCTCCGCGAGCAGCTCAGAAAACTCGAGATCGAGACCGAAGCGCAGATCATGCATAGCCATCAGGACACGTTGGTGGCACGCGATTTCGACCCGCTCGAACTTGATCGTTATTCGAATATTCAGCAGCTGTCGCGTGCGCTGGCCGAGTCAGCGAACGATCTTGGCAGCCTCAAGGACCTGCTCAAGTCGGTGACTAACGAGTCGGAGAGCTTGCTGGTGCAGCAATCGCGCGTCACTGCCGAACTGCAGGACGGTCTCATGCGCACGCGCATGGTGCCGTTCGAGCGGCACGTCTCGCGCCTGACTCGTCTGGTGCGCCAGGCAGCACAGGAAGGTGGCAAGCGCGCGGAACTCGCGGTCGAGGGCGCATCGGGCGAGCTTGATCGGCAGGTGCTGGACAAGATGTTGCCGCCGTTTGAGCACATGCTGCGCAATGCTGTGATTCACGGCATCGAAGACACGGCTACGCGGCAATCGGCGGGTAAGCCGGCCGTTGGCCGCATCACGATTCGATTGCATCGTGAAGGCGCGGAGATGGTCATCGACGTCTCTGATGATGGTGCAGGACTCGACGTCGATGCGATTCGTCGCAAGGCCTACGAACAGGACCTGCTGCAACCGGACAGCAAGGTGTCCGATGAAGAGATCATGGATCTCATCCTGAAACCGGGCTTCTCAACCGCTGGCGCCTTGACACAATCGGCGGGTCGCGGCGTCGGCATGGACGTTGTCGCGAACGAGGTCAAGAAACTTGGTGGCTCGCTGCGCATTGCGTCGGTTACGGGGCAGGGCACCAACTTCACCGTGCGCCTGCCGTTCACCCTGGCGATAACGCAGGCGCTGATCGTGCGGACCGGCGATGAAGTCTATGCGATGCCGCTGCCGACCGTGGAAGGCGTGGCCCGAATTCCGCGCGGCGAGCTCGAGAGTTTGCTGAGCCACAGCGAACCGAGCTACCAGTACGGCGAGCAGACCTACAAGTTCCGTCATCTCGGCATGTACCTCGGGGGACAGGCAGCAAAACTGCCCGAAGACGAGGCGTCAGTGCCGGTCATCCTCGTGCACGCCGGCGAATACTCGGCGGCGCTGCTGGTTGACGAGATGCTGGCCAGCCGTGAAATCGTCGTAAAAGCGCTCGGTCCGCAGCTTGCGAGTATTCGTGGTATTTCCGGTGCGACAATTCTCGGTGATGGCAGCATTGTCCTGATCCTCGATGTGCATGCGCTCGTACGCACGGGCGCGCCGGTCGTGGAGATCAAGAAAGCAGCACCGACGCCGACCGACGATCGGCCACTTGCGCTGGTAGTCGACGACTCAATCACGGTGCGCCGCGTCACCGAACGCTTCCTGCAACGCAATGGCCTGCGCGTCGCGACTGCGAAGGATGGCCTGGATGCGATCGCCGTGATGCAGGACCACAAGCCCGATGTCATCCTGCTCGACATTGAGATGCCGCGCATGGATGGCTACGAGTTCGCGTCGCACGTGCGTAATGACGCGCGCGTGGCGGACGTACCGATCATCATGATTACTTCGCGCGTCGGCGACAAACATCGTGCGCGCGCTATCGAACTTGGCGTTAACGACTATCTCGGCAAGCCATACCAGGATGCGCAGCTCCTGGAGGCGATCCGGCGCCAGCTCGAAGAGAAGGGAATTGAACTGCCGTGAGCGCAGAAACCGAAGAACTATATAGCCTGTTGATTCCGCTGGCCGAGGATCGCCTGATCGTACCGCGGGCATGCGTGGCGGAGGTTGTACGTTTTACCGCGCCTGAACAGGAAGCGGGTGCGCACGACTGGATGATGGGCATTGTCAACTGGAACGGCCGCGAATTGCCGGTCGTGTCGTTCGAAGGAGCGCTCGGCAAAGATAAACCCGCCGCCACCGGGCGCACGCGTATCGTTGTGTTCTACGCGAATACGGGGCAGCTGAAATCGGGTTATTTCGGTGTGCTGACGCAGGGCTTTCCGCAGCTCGTGCGCGTCAATGAGGACGTGCTGCAGCTGCACACCACGGAGGGCTGGCCAAGCGACGCGCCGGTCCTGTGCCGCGTCAAGATGATCAACGAGTTCCCGCTGATCCCGAATCTCGAGAAGCTCGAGGCAATGCTGGCGAGAGAGTCGCTGCAGGCCTAGGAAAAGTCTCCCCACAGGGACTGCATGACCGCGAGCGCGGCGGCCGCCGCTGTTTCGGTTCTCAATATACGGGGACCAAGTGATACGGGCATGAAGCCCGCGACATCCGCATCCTCGTATTCCTCATGACTGAAACCACCTTCGGGCCCAACCAGGAGACACACCTTGGTCTGCGGCGTTGCGATGGCCGCGAGCGGCGTTGCGGCGCCAGGCGCAAGTACCAGGTCGGCATCCGATGCCGCGGAATTGGCACCAAACCAGTGTTTCAGCGGAACAGGCTCATCAATCAATGGCAGCCGCGATCGACCCGATTGTTCACACGCACTGGCGGCTACTCCCTGCCAATGCTCGCGGCGTTTGACAGCGCGTTTTTCATCGAGCTTGACGACACCGTAGGCAGTCAGCACCGGCGTGATGCGCTTGACGCCGAGTTCAGTCGCCTTCTGCACGACGTAGTCCATGCGTTCGCCGCGCGAAACGCCCTGCACAAGGTGAATCTTCAGAGGTGACTCGGCGCTTGCGTCGACACTCTCGCCCAATTGCAGAGTCGCGCTATGCCTGGTCATGCCTTCGATTGTCGCCGGCCATTCAGGGCCGCTGCCGTCGAACACGGTGATCATGTCGCCGACGCGCAGCCGCAGCACGCGGCCCACGTAGCGGGCCCGATCGCCGTCGACAATAACTTCGGCGCCGTTGATCAATTCCTGAGAAACAAATAGCCTCGTCTTCATGGCTTCTCAAGCATGCCTCTTCACCGTAGACAAAGCCACCGGGCTGCTGGCCGGCGCGAGCTATCGCGAAAGTCCGAATCGCGATGCGCGGCCAGCTGGTGCGTCACCTTCGCTCGTTGTCGTTCACGGCATCAGTCTTCCGCCGGGCCAGTTCGGCGGCCCGGAAATCGAAGCGTTGTTCACCAATACGCTGCACTGGGACGCGCACCCGTATTTTGGCGAGATTCGCGGTTTGGAGGTGTCGTCGCACCTGCTGATACGGCGCGACGGCAGTGTCATTCAGTTCGTCCCGTTTACAGAGCGCGCCTGGCATGCGGGCGAATCCCGCTTTCGTGGTGCGCATCGCTGCAACGATTTCTCGATAGGCATCGAACTTGAAGGCGAGGATGAGACGCCCTATGACGACCGTCAGTACCCGGTGTTGCAGTCCGTCATAAGGGCGTTGTGCGCGGCGTATCCCGCGATCTCGCCACGCGAAATTGCGGCGCACAGCGACATTGCGCCGGGCCGCAAGACCGATCCGGGCCCTGCTTTCGACTGGTTCAGATTGTATGATGGGCTCGGGGAGAACAGAGACGCACAATGAACCTGATCGCATTACTCATCGGACTCGTCATCGAACGCGCCGCGACGCAGCTGTTCCACTGGCGACGTATGCGCTGGCTGGATCGCATCATCGATTTTGGCTTCCGCCAGGCGGAGCGTCTGGCCAACTGGCCGGCAATCATTCCCGTCGTACTGATCGGCGTGATTCTTGTGCTGCCCGTATTTGCGGTGATCTGGTTCCTCGGTGATGCGCTGGCGGGTTTTGCATACCTCCTGCTCGCTATTGTCTTGTTGTTCTTCTCGCTCGGGCCGCGTGACATCGGCGAGGAAGTTGACGAATACTGCCGTGCGCTGGAAGGTGAGGACGACGAGCAGGTGCAGCATGCCGCGAAGGCGATCGTGGAGAGCGACGTCCCTTCAGACCTGGCGGCGAGGACGAGCTGTGTGGAGGCGGCGGTATGTGTGCAAGCGAACAATCGCCTGTTTGCCGTGGTGTTCTGGTTCGTCGTGCTCGGTCCGTTAGCGGCGTGGGCGTATCGCGTCACCGACCTGATCAGACGCCGAGCCGTGTTTAGCGCAGCGCGCGATGAGCAGGAGGCTGGCAGTTCCGCGCGTATCCGCGATGCGGCCGAGATGTTGCACAGCTGGGTGGCGTGGATTCCCGCGCGCCTGACGGCGGTCGGGTATGCGGCTGCCGGCCATATGGATGACGCGATCGCCGCGTTGCGCGCCCCGAGCGAAGATCGTGAGCAAAGCATCTCGGAACGTAGCGAGAGCCTGCTCGCGCGGGTCGGTGTTGCCGCACTGGCGCTGCAGCATCGCCCGGATGAGACGGCGACCGAGCGCGCCATTCGTGGTGCGCAGGCGGCCAATCATCTTGTCTTCAAATTACTCCTGATCTGGGCCGTCATCATTGCGGCCATGACGTTGTACGGCTTCACGCAGTGACCCGCGCGTTAGCGCTCGTGGCGGCTGCCGCGCTATTGTGTGCGTGCGGCCAGGAGCGTAGCGCGCCTGATGAGTCAGGATCGGCCGAGCGGGTGGTCACGTTTGCGCCGCACCTCGCCGAGATCATGTTTGCAATCGGTGCTGGCGAAAAACTCGTTGGTGTCAGTGCCTGGTCGGATTACCCGCGCGTCGTGCTGCACCTGCCAGAGGTTGGCGATGCGTTTACGGTCGACCAGGAACAGCTGTCATTACTGCGGCCGGACCTGTTGCTCGTGTGGGAGAGCGGCATGCCGGCACACACGGTCGACGAATTGCGCGCGCTGGGTTATCGAGTTGAGTCGATTCGCACGCGCGGGCTGGCTGATGTCGCCACGGCCATGCGGCGGGTTGGTGAACTGACGGGTGCTGTCGAAGCTGAATCCGCGGCGGCTCGATTCGAGGCGTCGTTCGAGGCATTGCGTGATCGGTACCGCGAAGCGTCGCCCATCAGTGTCTTCTTCCAGATCTCGGCGAGGCCGCTGTACACGGTTAACCGCGAGCATTTCATCAGTGAAATCATCGCGATCTGCGGCGGCCACAATATTTTCGACGACCTGGATGAGATGGCCCCATCTGTCGATGTCGAAGCCGTACTCGATCGAGATCCCGAGATCATGCTGGCGGGTGCGAATGTCGGCGCCGACGCGTTCGTTGAGTGGGAGCGCTGGCCGAACCTCGCAGCGAACCGCCTTGGCAACCGGTTCCTGTTGCCCGACGAAACGATCGGGCGGCCGTCGCCTCGGCTGACGCTTGCCGGTGAGGCAATGTGCCTGGCCCTGCAGCAGGGGCGCCTGAACCGCGAGGCATCGCCGTGAGAATTCGTCGGCCACACTCATGTTCAAATCCCTGTAACGGGACAGTGCCCCTATTTTGGGGGACAGTGCCCATATTAATGCGGACTCATTACTGATTAGCCGAGCTCGATATTGGCTCGGCCTCAATCGCACTCGGCGTCCTGCCTCGCTTACATCGGATCTCGCTCTGGCATCCTGCTTCGCAGCGCTCGATACGACGGCCAAGTCCATTGTCGAGCCCGGCATTCATATACCTATGTGCGCTAAGAAACCCAACAAAGACGCCATTTTCAAACTCAATAGGGGCACTGTCCCCCAAAATAGGGGCACTGTCCCCTTTGAGAGAGTTAGCGGTTGCGGTTCCAGAGTACCTCGGTGCCGTTTTCCGCGCGGGCAAGGACGCGTGCGACCACGAACAACAGGTCGGACAGGCGATTGAGGTAACGAATCGCCTCAGGGCGCACATCCTCGATCTGTGAGAGCGTGAACACGCGGCGCTCAGCGCGGCGCACGATCGTGCGAGCCACGTGACAGGCCGCCGCGGCCGCGCCCCCCCCAGGCAGGATGAATTCCTTGAGTCGCGGCAGATCTTCATTAAAGGCGTCGAGCTCGATCTCGAGGCGTTCAATGAATTCGTCAGCCACAGCGCTGTGCCCCGGGATGCATAGTTCGCCACCCAGTTCGAACAGGTCGTGCTGTACCTCGGTGAGGCACCTACGCACGTCATCCGGCACCGAGGCTTCCGCGAGGACGACACCGATCGCGCTGTTTGCCTCGTCTACCGTGCCGTAGGCTTCAACGCGCGCGCTGTCCTTCGGTGTGCGGCTGCCATCGCCAAGTCCGGTCGTGCCATCGTCGCCGGTGCGTGTGTAAATCTTGCTCAGTCGGTTACCCATGGCGCGACCATAGGTAGCGCCCAATGGACTGTCAAGAAAGGCGCTTGTGTCAAACAGCGGATGCCGCCATAGTTCGCCTCGTGAACGCCTACGACGAAGACAACGCCTCACCCTTCCTGAAGGTTGCGCTCGCCGCCGCGCGCAAGGCAGCCGAGATCAGCCGCAGCTACTACGCCGGCAATTTCACCGTCACGACCAAGGAAGACATGACCCCTGTCACCCAGGCCGATGTCGAATGTGAACAGGCCATCCGCCAAATCATTCTTGCGGAGTTTCCGGAGCATGGCTTTTACGGTGAGGAGACGGGGCGCACACAAGCGGATGCAGACTACCTCTGGCTGGTCGACCCGATCGATGGCACCAAGGGATTCGTTCGCCAGTACCCGTTTTTCTCCACCCAGATTGCCCTGATGCATCGCAGCGAGATCATTCTAGGCGTGTCCAGCGGTACTATGATGGACGAACTCGCCTGGGCCGAGAAAGGTCAGGGCGCCTGGCTCAACGGCAAGCCACTGCAGATCAGTTCCATCGACAACCCGGATCGCGCCGCAGTCTCCACCGGCAACCTCAAATCACTGGCGCAGAGCGATGGCTGGGGTGCGCTCGGCGATATCGTGGCGCGCACCGACCGCATCCGCGGGTATGGCGATTTTTATCATTACCATCTGCTGGCTGCAGGCAAGATTGAAGCAGTCATCGAGTCGGATGTGAATATCCTCGATATTGCTGCGCTCTCGATAATAGTTACCGAGGCCGGCGGTACCTTCACGAATCTGAACGGCGAGCCCGTCGACCTGGAGATTCGGTCCGTGCTCGCGGCCAACCCGGCGCTGCACGAGAAGTACCTGGTGTTATTGCGCGGCCACGTTACCTGACGCGACAAACAGGCGCGTTGAGCGCCAGTCCACGGCCTCCATCTCGGTCGAGTAGAGTTTGGTCAGCCGCTGTGCGTCGAGCACCTCATTCGTCGGGCCAATTTCCCAACGGCCGTCACCGAACAACAGCAGGCAACGATCCGCGTAACGCACCGCGAGGTTGACATCGTGGAGGCTGGCGATCACCCCCGCGCCGGCATCGGCTTTATCACGGAACAGCTGCAGTGCATCGAGCTGGTGCTGCGGATCGAGATGATTGGTCGGTTCATCCAGCAAGTAAATGTCAGGCTGTTGGGTCAGCACCTGGGCGATGGCCAACCGCCGGCGCTCGCCGCCCGACAGCGTCAGTACGTCGCGACTGGCCAGTCCATCGAGATCGACGGCGGCCAATGCCGCCTGGCCGATCGCGAAATCCTCGGGCGACTCCCACTGAAAACGACCGATGTGCGGATGGCGACCGATCATCGCGGTATCGAGCACAGTGGCCGGGAAGATGTCATCGACATGCTGCGGCAGCAGCGCGAGATGGCGAGCGATGTCCTGGCGGCGCGTGGATGCGACATCATGATCCCGAACCAGCGCCTGCCCATCAGCGGCCTCGCGCAACCCTGCCAGCGTGTGCATGGTCAAAGTCTTGCCGGAGCCATTACGCCCGAGCACGGCGAGAAGTTCGCCTGGCGCAACATCAAATGACAGGTCGTCAACGAGCGTGCGTCCGGAAACATCGACGCGCAGGTTGCGACAGGTGAACAGGGCGGCCATCGGCACAGCGTAGCTGAGTGCGAGGCGCAGCAACAGCTGAGTTAGTCGACCAGGTTGATCTCGCTCGCGGTCAGCGGCCCGATTACGGCGAACTTGAGGTTCTGCGGGATGACCGATTCGTACTCATTGAGCGCAATGCGGCCGCCCATGATCTCGGCGTAGCGCTGTGGATACAGCGGCATTCGATCCGGTTCGGCAAGACCGTCGGGGCCGAGCGGCTGGCCGTCGGTCGGGCTGTACTTGTCGGTAGCGCCGAGCGTGTGCAGAAACTCGTGCGCAATGATGACGTTATTGGTGCCTTTGTGGCGGCGGCTTGCGTAGCCATTGACGATGCCGACCATGCCCTTTTGCAGGCCGACCGAATTCTCCAGCGTCACGCCGTACGTTGGTTCGTGATAACGCACGAAAATGCGCACGTCCGGCTCAATCTCGTCCTGTGCGTCGGTCACCGTGCTGGCCCACCAGCGCATTCTCAGTGACCACCACATCACCGACAACACATTCGGCGCGCTCGGCAGTGCGGGCGGCTGCTCGCGCACGGGCAGGCCGAGTTCGATGCGCACGGGGCGGCTTACGCCCTGACCGTAGCGCTCCGTTTCGCGCGCCATGAACGCCTCGATGCCGGCGAAATCGCGCAGCTCGATATTCTCGATATAGTCGGCAGCCGCGATAGTGCCGTCGGCATTGATCGGGTAGATCTTTACCCACAGGCTGTTGTTCCAGTCCGTGCTGCGCGCCTGCGTCAGCCAGGTGCTGACGGACACGAAGAACAGGACGAGCATCAGGATCGCTATGCGGAGTGCCTTGAACATGCGGCTAACGGTGCCGCGCGCGGCGCAAAATTGCTATGCGCTGCCTCTCATTCCAGGTTATCCGCCTTGCGGAAGCGCATCACGAAGCGGTCGGTGCGGCCACGCAGCGCCGGATCGAAGACAATCTTGCCGTAGTCGTCGCTTTCGGTGCGCAGGATGTCACTCTGACCGTCCAGCCTGAAACCCGCCTTGGTCATTTCCTCGATGACGATTGCCGGGTCTATGCGATGCGTCGTGCCGCCGGTTTCGCGTGGTGAGCCGTCCGCGGCATAGTGGTCGATAATGCCGATGACCCCGTCATCCCTGAGTCCGCGGTGCAGTTCGGCGAGGAAGCGGTCGACGTCGATCGTCGGCCAGCCGTTCTCCGGGTCTGAATAGAACAGGTCGTGGAAGGACAGCGCCATCAGGATGGCGTCGAACCGGCCCGCGTCGAGTTCGAGTTCATTGTTTTCGGCCATCAACACCTCGGTGTTGCCCAAGCGACCGCCGAGATAACGCCTTTCGAACTCGTCGCCAACGAAATTCAGGTAGGCCTTGTTGGCATGCGCGACGACCTTGCCGTCCTTGCCGACCACGTAGGACAGGATCTCGGTGTAGTAGCCGCCACCGGAATACATGTCGAGGACCGTCATGCCGGGTTCGACGCCGAGGAACTCGAGCACGGCGGCGGGCTTGCGGCTGTCATCCCGTGCTCGATCGGCGGCGGGCCGGGCGTCGTTGCCGACGGCGCTGTCGTAGATGGAATATTCATCGGCCTGCGTACTCGTGACGAACGCGCACGCGATAATGCTGTACAGCAGTTTATTCATTACTTCCTCCTTGTTCCCTTACCCATTCTAGACAGGAAAACGGCGGCGACGTTTCGCCTGGCCAAAGAAAAGCCCCGCGGCGTTAGCGGCGGGGCCACAACTCTTTTTTTCAAAAGAGGTAACTGTGAATCAGGTAACCGGAGACAGATACTTTCTTATTGTTGTTGGATCTGGATCTTCTTGTTTTTGTAGTTATTGTTCTTCTGGCGTCTAAATCCTGTTCTGACCGGTGTTGTGACCCGAACACAGTTACACTTCGCTTGGGCAGGGTCTTAAAAGCAAGACCTGTGCCAACCTCTTCGGTAACGGCAAGAATTCAATGATTTAGCGTTCGCTCAACGCTTTGCGACAATGGTCCATGGCGATTTTGGAGGTGTTTTGTAAAAGAACCCGACGATTTTGACCTGATTCCGTCACGAGTTCCTGCAAGAGCGTCTCATAAGTCCTTGAAAACGAAACGATAGGGCCTGAATCGAGTTCCGGGCACCAGATATGGGGTGCGCAATCGATACTTGATTATGTCGAATCAATCCCGGCTTGCCTGTGCAAGCCCCGAAACCCCTGAAAATGTTAAATTATTCGACAGATTCGGCGGCCGCCGCGCGATCGATGAGGCCGGCCACGCTGTAGAAGCGGCCGTTTCGAACGACGGCGACAAGCTTGAGGACATCGCCGGCATTGCTCAGCGGGTCGCCATCCACAAGGATCAGGTCGGCAACTGCACCGGTCGCGATACGACCCAGGGTGGGGTCGACCCCCAGCGCGGCCGCGGCATTGACACCTGCGGCATGCAGGGCCTGGTTGGGCCGCAGGCCGGCCGCCGTGAGCGCAAGCAGTTCTGCCTGGGTCCCAATACCGGCCGGCATGCCGTTGTTTCGGCTGCCCAGTACGACATCCGTCTTCCCGTACTCGATGCGTTGCGGCTCGCTGAAGCGTCGCGCGACCGGATCGTCGAAACCAACCAGTTTCGCGGCGCGTGATTGCAGCACCGCGTCAAGTCCGGGTGTCGTGCTGTCGGCCAGGTTTGATACTTGCGCAACTTCCCACTCGGCCGCCGGCAGCAGACGCGGACCCGGCAGGTCTTTGCCTGACCAGACCGTGTTCAGGTGCTCCGCCTCGTCATGCGCGGCGATGAGCGTCGTCACGCCCGCGGCCAGCAGCAGTGGTCCCGTTGACTCATCCGCACCATCCGGCAAGCGTGCATGGGCATCCACGAGTCCGGGTAATACGGCCAGGTCGCCCATGTCGATGACGATTCGGCCCGGTCGATCCTCGTGCGGCTCGACCGCGGCAATCCGACCGCCATCGATAACGATGTCCCGATTGGTCTGGTAGCCGCCGCCGAGACCATCGTACAGGCGCGCTGCGTGGATGATGAGGGATCCTTTCGGCGCATCGATGCGCGGCAAGCTGCGGCGCAACTTCTCGACAACAACTTCAGGACGTGACTTGATCGTTGCGCGAAACGGCACCGTGCGTGACGACCAGGCGTTGAACAATCGTTGCCGGATGACGCCACCCGCTGAATACACCATGCGATGGCGGTCGGGCCAGCTCACCGGAGCAGTCGTATAGTCTTCGCCGTCCATGTAGCGACGCACCAGTCTCGGTGTCGACAGGATGATCATCTCGAGCGCCGGGCCATCCGCCAACTCGCGCCAGAAAACGATCATGCTGCCGTCCGGGCGCCATGACGGGCCGGACAGCCGCTCCACGCCGCTAAGCAGCACTTCCTCGGGCTCGCCCAGTCGCCGCAGCACCAGCGACCAGGTGTCGCCGGCACGATGCACATAAACGAGGTCACGGCCGTCGGCCGACCAGGCCGGCTGCGTTTCATCGCCGCGCCTGCTGCTGATGCGCCACTGCAGACCTGTGGCCAGATCCGCCTCCCAGATGTCGAACCCGGAATTCCGTCGATCCGATGCAAACACGATGCGCTCGCCGGCCGGATGCCACGCGGCGTCGAGGTCCAGCCAGGCACTTGAGCCCATTGTTTTTCGCTGCTTGCTGGCGAGCGTCAGCACCTGCAGTTGCTGTTCGCCGTCATGATTGATCGAGAACAGGACTCGCGTGCCATCGGGTGACCAGCGCGGCCGGTGCGCCTTGCCCGGCAAGTCAGCGATCTGTGTCGCGAGGCCGCCCGCATGCGGAACCGTCCACAGGTCTCCGGCGAGGTCCATGACCAGCCGTCCGTCGGCTGCCGCATCGACTGCCAGGTTGTTGCCGCGCGTAATCGTCTCATCCGCGATGGCAGGCGCAGCAGCGAGAACGAGGAAGAAGATGGTGCGGCTGATCATGCGTCGGGATTGAATACTCCACCTTCCCGACGCGGGTCCGCGGCGACATCGAATCCCTGTGCGTCGTCCCATGTCGCAGCGCCGACGCCGCCGAAATACATGACGAGGTCGGGGAATACATCGACGGGGAGATCAACTTCGGGCAGGTCGAGCCCGGGCTCCGCCTTCAGCTTGACGACGTCGCCGCTCGTATCGACATGTACGCGCGGATGCGCAATGGCGTCAGCCAGCGGCATGCCGAGTTGCAGGTAGTTGATGAGGAACTGCTGCATTGCGGTTGTAATTCGATCGGCGCCCGGGGAGCCAACCGCGAGCACTGCACCGTCGCGGCGCGCCACGCTCGGTGCCATGTTGGACGGCAGGCGGGCGCCGGGCGGCCCCGCATCGAGACCACGCCGATTGAGCTCGATTTCGCCCAGGCAGTTGTTCAGCCATAGCCCGGTGCCAGCGGGCATTTCGCCTGAGCCGTAGCCCGACGATGCAGTGATTGCGCAGCCATTGCCACTGTCGTCGACGACCGAGGTATGCACGGTCGACGCCGACGTCCAGCGCGTCAACAGGCTGCCATCACGCGCCGCTTCCACGAGTTGTGCCGCCGCCGGCCCAACTTCCTCTGCCAGGTCGAGTTCGCGCTGCCGGAAATCAAGGCATGCCCGCTGGGTTTCGATCAGGCGCCCGAGCGATGCAGAATCCCAGGCGTTGATCTCGAGATCGGCGAGGGCAAGCAGCATTGCCGTCAGGACCGACCCTCCAACGGCGGGGGGCGGATTGGTTGCCAGCTCCCAGTCGCCAATGTGATTCACCAGCGGCTTGCGTTCGATCGCGCGATAACTCGACAGGTCCTCGCGCGACAACATGCCGCCACCCTCGAGACAGTGGTCGCTGATGGCCTTGGCAATCTCGCCGGCGTAGAAGATCTTCGCCCCTTCACGGGCAATCGCGTCCAGCGAGTCGGCGAGGTGTGGCACCAGTACCTTGTCGCCCGCATCGATGAGACGGCCATCTGCGTGATGCAGGGCCGTATGTCCGTCTTTGCTCCGGCCGAAAATAATGTCGCCGGAATAGCCAAGGTAGTAGCGGCACGCGGCAGACAGCGGAAAGCCGTCGCGACAGGCGCGGATGGTCGGCTCGAAAATGGCCTGCCAGGGCGCGTTGCCATAGTGCTGCCATGCGTCTTCCATGGCTGCGAGCGTGCCGGGTACCGACACGGAACCGGGACCGACAAGCGTTGTGATGCCGCCGCCGTAGGCGAGGCTGACTTCGACGGCGCCCTGACGGCGCTTATCTTCGGGTACGCCCTTGCCCGGCACCGCGACGTTGCCGTCAACCGTAATCGGGTCCTGGCCGGCGCTCCAGATCGTGATGAACGCGCTGCCGCCAAGCGCGCAGACGCCGGGTTCCGTATTGATCGTGAGCAGGGCAGCCGCAAGCGCGCAGTCGACGGCATTGCCGCCGAGTTCGGCCACTTCCCGGGCTGCGTCGGCAGCAAGCTGCGACGTGGTTGCGACTGCTACCCTGGACACGAATCAGAAGTGAATGACCGAGCGGATACTCTTGCCCTCATGCATCAGGTCGAACGCCTTGTTGATGTCTTCGAGCGGCATCGTGTAAGTGATGAATTCGTCAATCTTGATGTCGCCTTCCATGTACTGGTCGACCATGCCGGGTAGCTGCGAGCGGCCTTTGCAACCACCGAACGCGGTGCCGCGCCAGACGCGCCCGGTGACGAGCTGGAACGGACGCGTGGCGATTTCCTGGCCCGCGCCGGCGACGCCGACGATGACCGATTCGCCCCAGCCCTTGTGGCAGCACTCGAGTGCTGCGCGCATCAGGCCGACGTTGCCGACACATTCGAAGGAATAGTCGACACCGCCACCGGTCAGTTCGACGATGACGTCCTGGATGGGAGCATCGTACTTCGCAGGATTGACACAATCGGTTGCACCGAGTTGCGTGGCAAGTTCGAACTTGTCTTCGTTGAGGTCGACCGCGACGATGCGGCCAGCCTTGGCCATAACCGCGCCCTGGATCGCGCTGAGACCGACACCACCGAGCCCGAACACGGCGACGGTCGCGCCGGGCTCGACCTTGGCGGTGTTCAAGACTGCGCCAATGCCCGTCGTAATGCCGCAGCCTAGCAGGCAGACCTTTTCGAGGGGGGCTTCCTTGCTGACCCTGGCGACCGCGATTTCGGGCAGAACCGTGTACTCGCTGAACGTCGACGTGCCCATGTAGTGGTAGACCGTTTTGCCATTTGACGAAAAGCGTGAGGTTCCGTCGGGCATCAGGCCCTGGCCCTGCGTGGCCCGGATAGCCTGGCACAGGTTGGTCTTGCCGGAGGTGCAGAAACTGCACTCGCCGCATTCTGGCGTATAGAGAGGAATGACGTGGTCGCCCACGGAAACCGAGGTAACGCCTGCGCCGATTTCCTCGACAATCGCACCGCCTTCATGGCCGAGCACGGCCGGAAATATTCCTTCGGGATCTTCACCTGACAAGGTAAATGCGTCGGTATGGCAGACCCCCGTGGCGACATTGCGCAGCAGGACTTCACCGGCCTTCGGCCCTTCCAGGTCGAGCATTTCGATTTCCAGCGGTTTCCCTGCTTCCCAGGCGACAGCGGCACGTGTCTTCATCGTTCACCCCTCGTTCATTTTTTTCAGCCCGCATGGTCGCACAAGTGGTGCTCAAAGTTCACCCGGGGTTCATCTGTGGGGCGCTAACCTGCAGCTGCACTGGGAAGAAACCGGAGGACGTTATGAACAAACTGATGACAGCAGCCGTTATCACCGGTGGTCTCCTGCTGATGAACTCGCCAGGGGCCGCAGCGCACAAGGAGGTACGCAACACGTACCAGCCACCGGCGTACCATCACACGTATCGTCATGTCGACGCGCGTCGACCAAAACACATGCCGCGCTGGCTTAAGCGCGACAGGTCGTTTCGATACTGGTACCGGCACACGCCATTGAAGCGCGACCGCCGGCTCGCATGGCACCAGCTTTTCGAGATTTACCGCTTCGAGCGTCGCTATGGCGTTGTCTACTACCGTAGCCACAACTACTGGGAAGACTATTACGCGATGCGCTACGGCGAGCGCCACTTCGACCGCGATGATCGGTATGACCGCAGGCGCGACCGGAAGAAGGAACGCCGCCACCGGCACTGATTGACAGGCGGTCGAGCTACACGGGCCGGCCCGGATTTTCCGGGCCGGCTTTTTTTGCGCGTGCGACTACTGTAAAAGACGAGTGATGAATCTCGAGGAACTCAGAAACAAGCTGTCGGCCATCGATCGCCGGCTCGTCGAACTTATCGCCGGGCGCCAGGAAATCGTTGCCGAAATCGGTAAAACCAAGCGCACGGCCGGCACCGGCACGCGCGACTACAAACGCGAGAAGGACGTGCTCGACATGGGGCGCGCCCAGGCTGCGGAACTCGGCGTGGATCCCGACCTCGTCGAAAATGTTCTCCAGCAACTGATCCTGACGTCGCTGGAAAGCCAGGAGCGTGATCGCGTCGCCGCCGAAGCCAAGGGCGATGGCCGCAAGGCGCTTGTCATTGGCGGTGCGGGCAAGATGGGTCGCTGGTTCGCCGACTTCTTTACGTCGCAGGGATTCACGACGACGGTCGCCGACGTCACGATTGAGGATGGACCGAACCGTTATCGCAGCTGGACCGACGCGGGCGTGGATTTCGACGTCATCGTCGTAGCTGCGCCGCTGGCAGTGTCGGGACGTATCCTGGCGCAGCTCGCCGTGCTGAAGCCACGGGGACTCATCTTCGATATCGGCTCGCTGAAGTCGCCACTCATCGACGGACTCGAGGAGCTGCGATCCGCTGGGTGCCGGGTAACCTCGCTGCACCCGATGTTTGGGCCGGATACGCGCCTGCTGTCAGGCCGCCACCTGATTTTCTGCGATGCCGGCGATGCGCAGGCGACGCAGGACGCGAAAGAGCTGTTCGCAGCGACAATGGTCGAGCAACTGGACATGGGGCTTGATGACCATGATCGCCTGATCGCCTACGTGCTTGGCCTGTCGCACGCGCTCAATATCGCCTTCTTCACCGCGCTCGCGGAAAGCGGTGAGGCGGCCCCGAAGCTGGCGCAAATGTCTTCGACCACATTTGATAACCAGTTACTGGTTTCGGGCGCTGTCGCGCAGGATAATCCTCACCTGTATTTTGAGATTCAGAATCTCAACAAGTTTGGACTCGGGCCGCTCGACGCGCTTTGTGATGCGGCGCGGCGGATCCGGGAAACGGTCGCGGACGGAGACGAAACCGCCTTCGTCGAACTCATGGAAAGGGGCCGCGACTATCTCGCAATGAGGGGGTGACATGACGTCCAGGGAAGAGCTCGAGGCGCAACTGGAAGCGACTCGACGACAGCTCGAGGAGCTGACTGCCGAAGTGGCGCGCAACGACGAAAAGATGCGGCGTACCCAAAGCCGCGAGCTGCGTCTCCTGCAAGCCGAGACCCTGGATACATTAATAGCTGCCCTGACCGACGGACTGCGTACCTGCTACGGCGTTGAGTACGTCACCCTGGTGATCTGCGATGCCGACCATGATATCCGCCACCTGTTGCTGGCCAACGGTACGCCGGCCGAGGGCTTCGCGAATCTCATCATGGTCGAGTCGATGTCCGGGCTCGCGCCACAGTACATCGCGCTGTCGCAGCCGTGGCTGGGCATGTTTGCGGCCTGTGACCATCAGCTGATCTGTCCCGACGCCGCAGGTATGAAGAGCATTGCAATGATCCCGCTGACCCATCGCGGCAAACTGCTCGGTAGCATCAACCTTTGCAGTACCGACCCGTTGCGGTTCACGCGCGACCACGCGAGCGACTTTCTCGCCCACATGGGCATCATCGCCTCGTTCTGCATTGAGAACACGATCAACCGGGCGCGCCTGCTGCGCAGCGGCTTCACGGATGTACTGACGGGTTGGAATAACCGTCGTTACCTCACCGTTCGTATCGGCGAGGAACTGGCGCGAGCGCGCCGCGATCGAAGCCGACTGGTCTGCCTGATGCTCGACATCGACCATTTCAAACGCGTCAACGACACGTGGGGACATGCCGCAGGCGATGCAGTGCTGCGCGAACTGGCGCAGCGCATCGAGGGCCAGGTGCGCGCCAGCGATGTGGCGGCGCGCTATGGCGGCGAAGAATTCGTTGTCCTGCTGCCCAATACCAACGTCGATGCAGCACAAAAACTTGCCGAGCGCATTCGTACGGAGATCGCCGCGGCATCGATCGCCTTGCCCTGCGGTGAGTCGGTCACGGTTACAGCCTCGATCGGTATCGCCGAAGTCGCGCCCGATGCGGATTCCACCGATCTCAAGACGCTTGGTGACTCGTTGATCGCGCGCGCCGATGTAGCGCTGTACGCGGCGAAGTCAGCCGGCCGCGACCGCGTCATGGTGGAAGCAGCATGACGCGACTCGCGCATTTCTTCCCGTTGCTATTGGCTCTCGCCGCTTGCGGCTCTGCCGACCCACCCCCGGCGCCTGCGCTGCCGGTGGTCGTGCACGCCGCGGTGGCGGATGATGAACGCCTCGGTGCAGCGCTCGACGAGTTTACGGCCGACACGGGCATTCCGGTCGAGCTGCACGCCGGCGAATCGGGCGAGCTCACCGCCGCATTGATCGACAAGACCGGCGATCCCGCCGATGTTTTTGTTACCGACCAGGTGGCCGATATCTGGAGGGCAGGTGACCGCGGCGCCTTACGTCCGGTTGCGTCGAGGGCGATGGCCGAGCACCACGTATCGCTACGAGACCCGGACGGCAGCTGGTTCGTCCTCGCGATACGGCCGTTCGTTATTGCGACAGGTAATGGTGAAGCGGCAGCAGTTTCCTACTACGACCTCGGCAATCCGCCGTTTGCCGGCAAGGTCTGCCTGGCGTCGGCGACGCTGGGCAACAGTCGCATCATTCTCGCGCACCTGATTGAAACGATGGGCGTGCGCGATACCGAGCGCCTGGTCCGTCGCTGGGTTCGCAACCTCGCAACTGTACCGTATGCGAGCGAGTCCGGGTTGCGTAATGCGCTGCAGTCCGGCGCCTGCGAGTATGCGGTAGTCAGCAGCGCTCACCTGGTGTTCGCCAATTGGGAAAAGATGCCGTCGCCACCTATATATGCGGCAACCGCTGTTGGGGTCGGCCGCCACGCGGCTAACCCGGTGGCCGCCCAGGCGCTGGCAGATTGGTTGCTGCGCAACGCGTCTGTGCGCATACCGTCGTACGCAGATTTGCCGCAGGCCGGGATCGCTGGTTGGCGGGACGAGGAGGCGAGGTTGCTGGCCGATCGCGCCGGCTACCGGTAACGCTCCGCCCTTACCCGGCTCATCAGGACGAGGAACAGCGGGACGCCGATTGCCGCAGTCAGTGCGCCGACCGGCAGTTGGCGCGGCGCCATGATGGTGCGGGCCAGCGTATCGGCGACCACGAGTAATGCGCCGCCCGCAAGGGCTGACGCGGGCACGACAATACGGTGGTCCGAGCCTGCCACAAGCCGAACCAGGTGCGGCACGACGAGCCCGATAAATCCGATGACACCCACGGTCGTAACCGACAGTGCCGTTGCGAGCGCCGCGGCCGCGAAGATCAGGTAACGAAATGCGCGTACGGGCAGGCCGACGATCGCCGCCTGCAACTCGCCTCTGGCGAGGACGTTCAGATGCCGCGCGTTGAGTGACGCGGCGATAACAAGCAGCAGCAACAACGCCAGCGGTCGGCCCGGATCGAACGCAAAGCTCAGGTCACCCATTAGCCAGAACAACATGCCACGCAGATTCTGGTCCGGGCTCAGCGCGAGAATCAGGGTGGTTGCAGCACTGAAGCCGGCGGCCAGCACAACACCGGTCAGCAGCAGGCGGGTAGGCGTCCAGCTGCCAGTTCCCTGGGCGATGGCGAACACCAGCAAGGTGGCGGCCATTGCGCCACCAAATGCCGACGCGTCCACGACGAGAGAACCGAGGCCGAGGCTCATCGCCGTCAGGGCGGCAACGGCCGCGCCGCCAGAGCTACCCAGGATGTAAGGTTCCGCCAGGGGATTGCGCAACAGTACCTGCATCAGCACGCCGGCGATCGCCAGCAATCCGCCAACGCCGAACGCAGTCAGCGCGCGTGGCAGGCGCAGATCATTGACCAGTGACTGAATGTGTTCGGGCGCGGCGCCACGCAGGGCACGCATCGCATCGGCAAAGCCGATATCGGCGCTGCCCGAAGCGAGCGCCAGCACGAAGGACGCCGCAACCGCGACGACGAGCGCAAGAAACAGGATTCCGTAGCGACCTGCGTGCAAAGCGATTTCCTATGAGTCGTGATCCCCCGAGGCGAGCGGATAGTGTAAAGTAAACGGCAGTTAGAGTTTTAGTGCGGTTGCTATGAGCAACGATTGGATTGACGCCGAGGGCTTTCGGGCCAATGTCGGCATTATCCTCGTGAACGCCGAGAACAAATTGTTGCTGGGCGGTCGCGTGGGTGCGAAAGGCTGGCAGTTTCCCCAGGGTGGCGTGGCGGAGGGCGAGGAGCCCGAGGAGGCCATGTATCGCGAGTTGCATGAGGAAGTCGGGCTCGAGCCCGGCGACGTCGAGTTGCTCGGGGTCACCAGTGACTGGATCCGCTATCGTCTGCCGGATCGCTATATCCGGAAACATTCCAAGCCCCTGTGTATCGGCCAGAAACAGCGCTGGTTCATGCTGCGGTTGGTTGCGGGCGAAGAGAAGCTGCGCTTCGACAGGGGCGACAAGCCGGAGTTCGACCGGGTTCGCTGGGTGCCGTTCTGGAAACCGGTCAACGAAGTCATTTACTTCAAGCGCCGGGTCTATGCGAGGGCATTGTATGAGCTCGGTCCGCATGTCCACCCGGATGGCCTGCCCAGGCAGCCGCGTTGGTGGCCAAGACGCTGGCGCGCCGTCTTCGACAAGGACATCAAACGGGCTAAAAAAGCGCTCGGGGACGTGAAATCGTGACCTGGCGCACTTCTGCCGGCCGCGCAGGCCACGTAACATAAGCTTTTTTACGTAATCGAGACCCCACCCTTGGCGAAAACTCATCTGCAATCGCACAGCACGGTACGTAATGTCTTATTGCGCGCCCTGTTCGCGGTGCTCGTTCTTGTCGTCGCCTTCCTGGTGTTCGAGTACGGGCGCATCAGCGCCGGTTATAACGTCGTTGACGCTGCAAATGAACGGGCAGCATTGGAGCAACATATCGACTCGCTGGATCAGCGCATTGCCGAGCTTGAACAGGAAGTCGCAATGCACGAGACGCATCGCGAGATCGATCGCGAGGCCTACAAGGAGGTTGAAGGAAGCCTGCTTGATTTGCAGGCCAAGATCCAGGAGCAGCGGGACGCCATTGCGTTCTATCGTGGCATCGTGTCGCCCGCGGACGGCAAGCCTGGTCTGCGGGTGCAGGATTTTCGCCTGACGCGCGGCGTCGAAGAGCGCGAGTTCAACCTGCGCCTCGTCCTGGTGCAGGCGATGAAGCATGATCGCAAGGTTTCCGGCAACGTGGCGCTGACCGTTGAAGGCAGCGAAGGGGGCGAAACCCGCAGCTACGCACTGACGGAGTTGTTACCGGCGGACGCGGACAAGGCATGGCCGTTCTCGTTCCGCTATTTCCAGGATTTTGACCGGTTGATCGTACTGCCGGATGGGTTCACGCCAGAGCGCGTGCGTGTCGAAGTTCGCTCGAGGACGAAGTCGATCTCGAGCATTGAAGAAAGTTTTGCCTGGGCCACTGGCCAGGGATGATGGGAGAACCAGATGTTCGGAAACAAAAAGCAGCGCTCACATAACCGCGTGGAAACGCTGATCGGCGCTAACAGCAAGGTGAGCGGTGACGTGCATTTCCAGGGCGGTTGCCATATCGACGGTACGGTCAATGGCAGCGTCAGCGCGGATCCGGATACAGAGTCGGCTTTGTCGGTTAGTGATATTGGCAGCGTTGACGGCGGCGTCACGGTGCCGTATGTCGTCCTGAACGGCATTGTCAGGGGCGATGTTTTCGCCAGTCAGCGCGTGGAACTTGGGCCGACGGCGCGGGTCATTGGCAATGTGTATTACAATCTGATCGAAATGGCGATTGGCGCCGAAATAAATGGCAAGCTCGTGCACCAACCTGAAGGTCAGGTACCATTGCTCGAGCAGACTAACCGGATAGACGAAGCGGCCGCAGTTAACGAATAGGCTCGTGCCGACAACAGGACTTATGACGACAGCGACTGACATTGCACCCCAGGCCCCGACCGGTATCGTGTTCACCGATGCGGCGGCTACCAAGGTAAGCGAACTCATTGCCGAGGAATCCAACCCGGACCTCAAGCTGCGCGTGTTTATTTCGGGCGGCGGCTGCTCGGGATTCCAGTACGGCTTCACGTTCGACGAGGACATTGAAGACGGCGACGCGCAAGTCGAGAACCAGGGCGTCACGTTGCTCGTAGACCCCATGAGCGTTCAGTACCTCATGGGCGCAGAGATCGACTACAAGGAAGACCTGCAGGGAGCCCAGTTCATCATCCGGAATCCGAATGCGAAAACCACCTGCGGCTGCGGGCAGTCCTTCACCGCCTGAGAGCATTCAGTCTCCGTCTGAAGCCTCCCAGCCGGAAATCATTGCGGCCGTCGATCTCGGCTCGAACAGTTTTCACATGATCGTCGGCGAGCTGCGTCATGGACAGCTCGCGGTTCTCGATCGCATTCGCGAAACGGTTCGCCTGGCCGAAGGACTTTCGGACGAGGGCGACATCTCGCCCGATGCACGCCAGCGTGCCCTCGATTGCCTGTCACGCTTCGGTGAGCGCCTCAGCGACATACATGCGAACAGTGTCCGGGCGGCCGGGACCAGCACCATTCGTCGCGCGCGTGAGGACACGAATTTCTTCGCCGAGGCCGAAGCCGCCCTCGGTCACCCGATCGAAATCGTTTCGGGTATTGAAGAGGCGCGTCTCATTTACAACGGTGTTACGCACAGCCTGCCACCAACCGACGGTCTGCGCCTGGTCATGGATATCGGCGGCGGCAGCACCGAACTCATTCTCGGCCAGGGCCCGCAGCCACGCGCGCTCGAGAGCCTGCACATGGGTTGTGTCTCGATGACCGAGCGCTTTTTCTCTGATGGCCAGATAAGCCGCTCAGGATTCAACAAAGCGCGAGTCGCTGCGCAGCTGGAACTCAGACCGGTGAAGGCGTTCTTCCGCGATGCGGCCGACGTCGAGGCAATCGGCACTTCGGGAACGATTCGCGCAACCCTGGCTGTCGCACGCGAACTCGGCTTTGCGGAAGAAAAGCTGACGCTGGCGGTCGTTGAGAGGCTGATCGAGACCGTGCTCGAGTTCGAATCGGTTCAGCAGTTGTCGTTGAACGGGCTTTCTGAACGGCGTGCCCAGGTGTGGCCCGGCGGTCTCGCGATTCTTGCCGAATTGCTCAAGGTGTTGAACATCGATGAGCTGGCCGTGTCGGACGGCGCGATGCGCGAAGGTCTGCTGTACGACCTGCTGGGGCGCTTGCAGCACGAAGACGCGCGCGAGCGCACGGTTCGCGCCATGGTTTCGCGCTATCACGTTGATGAGGCCCAGGCCGAGCGCGTCGCGCAGACAGCTGCCGAGCTCTATGGGCAGTGCAAAGAACAATGGGGGTTCTCGAGGCGAATCGCGGGCAAGGTTCTCGACTGGGCGGCACGCCTGCATGAAATCGGCCTCGATATTTCGCACGACGGCTACCAGCGGCACGGCGCTTATATCGCTGAGCATGCTGACATGCCGGGTTTCCCGCGCGCTGAGCAACGCTTCCTTGCCGTCCTGATTGGCGGACATCGTCATCGAATCAACCGCAAGAGTTTTGATGTCCTGCCGGCCGGCTGGCGTGAGCCGGGGTTGCGCCTGCTCATGATTCTGCGTCTTGCCGTGTTACTGAACCGCAGTCGCAAGGAGGGCCTGGCGATCCCGGTCCGGCTGGATGTCGCCAATGATCATCTGTCGTTACGGTTTGATGCCGATTGGCTCGAGGCTAATCCGCTGACAGTTGCCGACCTCGAGCGCGAGCAGGGTTTGCTGGAGCAGGTCGGTTACCGCCTGGAAATCGTCTGGCAGTAGGCTGGCGCGACTCAGAAAGTGAGCGTGAACGTGGCGCCCCCGGCCTCGTTGTCGCGTAGCCGAATGAAGCCCCCGTGTGCGATCATGACTTGCCGCGCCAGCGCAAGCCCGACACCGGACCCGCCTTCCTTGGTGGTAAAGAATGGCACGAAAACCTTCTTTGCGATGCTTTCGGGAATGCCCTCGCCGTTGTCCGCAACTTCGATCGTCACATTATTGCGTCGATTCAGGCGCGCAGACAGTCGGACTTCGGGGTTGGCCTGACCAGAGCAGGCCTGCCAGCTGTTGCGCAACAGGTTGATCAGGACGGGCTCGATCAGGTCGCGGTCCATGTAGACGTCGAGTTCTCGCGGTTCCACGCCGGACTCGAAACGCACTTCGTCACGAGGGCATTCCGCGCGCGCGAGCCGCAGCGCGGATTCAAACAGGTCGGCGAGGCGTGTGCGCTTTTTCTCCGGCGGCGCCAGCCGCGTGATCTGCCGATAGCTGTCGACAAACTGCGTGAGGCTGTCGGAACGCCTCGCGACGGTGCTGATCGCATCGTCCAGGTCGGCGAGGTCGTCGCCTAACGGCTCATTGCGTCCTTCCTTGTCGATGACATCGCGCACGAGGTCCGCGGAAGTGCGCGCCAGTGACGTTACGGGCGTAATGGAATTCATGATCTCGTGCGTGAGCACCTTGACGAGATCTTCCCATGCTTCTGCCTGCGTCGCGTCCAATTCCGACTGGATGTCCTGCAGCGACACCAGCCGCTCGCTACGTCCCTCGATAATGAGTTCCGTGGTCGCAAGGGTCAGGTTGTACTCGATGCCGTCGACATCGAAGGTAACCAGTTGGCGCATGCCAGGCACAGCCGTTTCGACGGACTCCGCAAAGCCAGGCCCGAATTTGCGCAAGTCACGCAGTTGCGTCACATGCTCCGCGCCAAACAGGCGACGCGCCGCGTTGTTCTGCAACGTAATTGCGCCATCGTCGTGCAAGGTCATGAGCGGGACCGGCACGTGCTCGATCAGCGCGCGCAGTCGCCGCATTTCGCTTTCCCGGCCGCTGCTGCGTTCACGCATACGCGCGAGGATGTCAGTGAAGGTTTCGCCAAGCAGCCCAAACCCTGCGCCGTATTTCTTGAGCTCGAAGCGCTGCGAGTAATCGGCGTAACGGGCAGCGTCGAGGAAGCGCGCGACTTCCCGATTGGTACGACTGATGAAATGCCAGAGCTCCCCCGTCGCAACAGCGAGGGCGGCCACTGCGATGAGCAGAGAGCCAAGATAGCCGGGCCTCAACGCCAGCCAGACGACGCCGGCCATGAGGGCAACCACGATGACGAGTCGTGCGATCAGCAAAACGGTGAAGCGCTTAAAGATCATGCTTTTCCATACGTCGGTAGAGCGAGGCCCGGGTCAGCCCCAGTTCCCTGGCGGCGCGCGAGATGTTGAAGCCATGCTTGCGCAAGGCCTTCTGGATCGTGTCGCGCTCGAGATGGTCCAGGTTGAAGATTGTCGGCGCCACAGCGATCTCGGCGGACGCCGGCGGCCTGCCGTAGTCCAGCTGCAGGTCGGTCGGATCGATGCGCTCGTCGCGCGCCAGGATCACGGCGCGCTCAATGGCGTGGCGCAGGGCGCGGACATTGCCTGGCCAGTCGTACTCGAGCAGCGCTTCCTCGGCTGCCGGGGAGAAACGGCGTGGCTTGCCGCCGTACTTCTGGGCGTAGATACCGAGGAAGTGTTCGGCGAGCGGGAGAATATCGTCGCGACGCTCGCGCAATGGCGGCAACGCAATTTCGACTGTGTTTAAGCGAAACAGCAGGTCCTGCCGGAAATAATCCGCATCCCGCAGCATGGTCGGCGCGATATTGGTCGCGGCAATAATGCGCACATCAATATTTTCTGCGCGGTCCGAGCCGACGGGCGTGACCTTGCGCTCTTCGAGCGCGCGCAGCAGTTTCGCCTGCAGGTTGAGGGGCAGGTTGCCGATCTCATCGAGAAACAGCGTGCCGCCATTGGCCGCCTGGAAGCGGCCCAGGCGATCATCGCTGGCGTCGGTGAAGGCACCCCGGGTATGGCCGAATAACTCCGATTCGAACAGGCCCGCGCTCAGCGAGCCCATATCAATCGTGAGAAAGACCTTGGCGGCGCGGGCCGAGCGGCGATGCAGTTCACGCGCGACGAGCTCCTTGCCCGTCCCGTTCTCGCCGAGTACGAGTACGTTGGCTTCGGTAGGGCCGGCCCGCTCCACGACGTTCATCACGTTGCGCATTTCATCTGATGCGACGATGAGATCACCGCTTCCCGAGCTTTCGCTGAGCAGACGGTTGGCCTGGCGCAGCTCGCGTGTTTCGCGCCGGCTGGAACTGAGCCCGATCGCGGCCGACACGGTGGCGACGACTTTCTCGTTCTGCCAGGGCTTGGCGATGAAGTCGGTAGCCCCGCGCTTCATTGCCTCCACGGCAGTGTTGAGGCTGCCATGCGCCGTAATCATGACGACGACGGCCTGCGCATCGATGGCCAGGATGCGTTCCAGCCACTGGAGGCCCTCTGCGCCGGTCGATTCGGCAGGGCCGAAGTTCATGTCGAGCAGGATGGCATCGAACTCCTGGTGCTCCAACAGCTCGGGAATGCGTTCGGGGTCTTGCTCGATGACGACCTCACCGAATTCCCGGCGCAGCAACAGGCGAGCCGCGGTCAGGATGTCCTGGTCATCGTCGACGATAAGTAGCTTGCTCATGGAGCATTCCGGTGCTTCAAACTGTTCGGAATCGTACACCGGGTGTCCGCTTGCGTACAGTTTGAGCGCCTCATGCAGGGTCCTTACTGATATAAATCAATGACTTAAATATTGGCACGCCTCTTGCTAACTATGGGGCATGGACAAGATTACAAAGCTCAAGAGCGACTCCTACGCAAGCGGCCCCGGCGTCTCCGGCGCCGGGATGGACCGCAAGGTCGCACGCACAACCCCGCCGCATCGCAAGATTGCATACGCCCTGGGCGGCCTGGCCATTCTCGCTTTTGCCTGGTGGTTCATCGATACGCTGTTGGGCGGGCGCACACTAAGCGTCAACTCGCAGCGCATCACGGTCTCGACCGTGACCACGGGCGTGTACGAAGATTTCATCCCGCTGCGCGGTCGCCTGGTACCGAGCAGTACCGTCTATCTCGACGCGATCGAAGGCGGACGCGTCGAGGAGATCCTCGTCGAGGACGGCGCCATCGTAGAGGCGGGGGACCTGATTGCCGTCCTGTCGAACACGAACCTGCAGCTCGAGGTCCTCGGCCGAGAGGCCGCGGTCACTGAGCAGCTCAACAACATGCGCACGATCGAGCTGCAACTCGAACAGAACCGGCTTGCGCATAAACGAAACCTGGTTGAGATCGACTACCAGATCACGCGATTGAATCGCGCGATCGAGCGTCAGCGCGACCTGTTGGCGCGCAACCTTGTGTCCGAGTCGGAAGTCCAGGACCTCGAAGACGAGCTCGCCTACTACGAAGCGCGGCGCGAAGTAACGATCGAGAGCCAGGCAACCGACGCGCGCATGCAGGAGCAGCAGCTCGAACAACTGCGTGTTGCGGGCGCGCAGCTCGAGGAGGGCCTCAAGTTCGCCCGCAAGAACCTCGACGACCTGAATGTGCGCGCACCGCTGGCGGGCAAGCTGTCCGGATTCAATATCGAGATCGGGCAGTCGATCGCGCGCGGCGGTCGGCTGGGTCAAATTGACGATCCCGATGGCTACAAGCTGAACGTACGCATCGACGAGTACTACCTCGGCCGCGTCGACCTGCAACAGGAAGCGGTCGCAACGCATAACGGACGTGACCTGCAGCTGACCGTGTCCAAGATCTACCCGCAGGTCAATGAAGGCCAGTTCGAGGTCGACATGATGCTCGACAGCGATGCAACCGGCCTGCGCCGCGGCCAGACGATGCCGCTGCAGCTGACCCTGGGCGACAACAGTTCGGCGATCCTGATCCCGAACGGCTCGTTCTACCAGGACACGGGCGGCAACTGGATCTTTGTCGTATCGCCGGATGGATCCGAGGCCGTGCGCCGTAGCGTGCAGCTCGGTCGCCGCAACACCGATTTCATCGAGGTGCGCGACGGGCTCGAACCCGGCGAGCGCGTCATCACATCGCCGTATACCAGTTACACCGGAATGGACCGCCTTGCGCTCGACAGCGACTAGGCACATCAAGGGGAATAACCATGCTCAAACTGCACAACCTGTTTAAGGTTTACCGCACCGACGAAGTCGAGACTGTCGCCCTGAACGGCGTCAACCTGGAGATCGAACAAGGCGATTTCGTCGCTATCATGGGGCCGTCAGGCTGCGGTAAATCGACCTTGCTCAATATCATCGGCATGCTGGATAACCCCAGCGATGGCGACTATTTCTTCTTTGACGAAAATGTCGCGCCGTACAGCGAGGGACAACGCTCTGCGATCCGCAAGCAGAATATCGGCTTCATCTTCCAGAGCTTCAATCTTATTGATGAGCTCACGGTCGCCGAAAATATCGAGCTCGCGCTGCTGTATCACAACATGCCTGCGGCCGAGCGCAAGCAGCGCGTCGCCAACGTCATGGACCGCATGGGTATTGCGCATCGCGCCAACCACATGCCGGGCCAGCTCTCGGGCGGCCAGCAGCAGCGCGTGGCAGTTGCCCGCGCCGTCGTTGGTGATCAACCGCTGATCCTGGCGGATGAGCCGACCGGCAACCTCGATTCCGTACATGGCCAGGAGGTCATGGACCTGCTGCGCTCCCTGAACAATGAAGGCACGACGATCGTAATGGTGACGCACTCGCCGGCGCATGCCGATTACGCCCATCGCACGGTCAACCTGTTCGACGGCCATATCGTCACCGACAACACCCGCGCCGCCTAGGCTGCCAGCCAGGGGAAATAATATGTTCTGGAACAACATCAAGATCGCGCTCAGAAACCTGCGCAAGAACAAGTTATATGCGGCCATCAACGTGCTGGGTCTCGCGCTCGGCCTGACGACCTTCGTTTGCGGCAGCCTGATCTACGACTACGAGAAGACGCACGACCTGTTCTTTGAGGAGTCGCGCAATATCTACACGCTGGGGTCGCTGTCCGCGCCAAACGCGGGCCTGCCTTTTAGCGAGTTTGGGGCCGTCTACCCGGCGGTCGGTCCGCTGGTCGAGGCAGAGCTTGCCGACGTTGAGGCAGTTGCGCGAACGATCAATCGCGAGTTCCTGCTGTCGGTAGAGGACCGGGGCTTCTACGAGTACCTGCGTTTCGCCGATCCGGCGCTCCTGCGAATATTTGATTTCGACTATATTCACGGCGACATCACGGCGCTCGACGACCCATCGGGCCTCCTGATTACAGAGAGCGCCGCGATCAAGTATTTCGGCGAGATCGACGTAGTGGGTCGGATCATTACATTTGATAATGAATTTGATTACTACGTAAGGGCAGTGATTCGCGACGTGCCGCTGAACTCGCATTTCAATTCCACCCTGGTCGTCGATCAAAGCCTCGATATTCTTGCGCCGCTGCTGGCCCTGAATCGCATGCGTGACTGGGATATGGCAGGTAACTGGAACAACCTGTCGATGGGCAACATGACCTACGTGTTGCTGCCGGATTCGCTCGATGGCGAGTGGCTGCAAGCGCAGATCGATGGTGTGTATGAACGCATGACGCCTGAAGATCAGAAGGATGGCATTGCCGGGTACACGGTAAACCATATCTCGCAGGCGAATTCCGGTATCTGGGACATGATCGGGATTCCCGTCCTCGAGGCAGTCGCGCTGCTGAGCTTCCTGGTGCTTATCGTCGCTTGCGTCAATTACACAAATCTCGCCACTGCGCAGTCGCTTGGCCGCACCCGCGAGGTCGGATTGCGCAAGACCATGGGTGCGTCCCAGGTCCAGTTGTTGCGCCAGTTCCTGGTGGAGAGCCTTGTGATCACGACGATCGCAATGGTAATCGCGGTTGCAGCGCTCGAGATAATCATTCCGCTGTTTAACAACGCAACCGGCAAGTCGCTTGCGCTGAACTACATCGAGACGCTTCCCTGGCTCTTCGTGACGACCGTGTTTGTCGGACTGTTTGCGGGCCTCTACCCGGCCTGGTTAATCACGCGCACCAACCCTATCGAGGCGCTGCGAGATATCGCGCGCAAGGGCAAGAAAGGATCGGCAATGCGCTCCGTCATGATTGGTCTGCAGTTCGCGATTTCCGCATTCATGCTGGCCATCGTCAGCATCGTGTATATGCAGAATGAGCAAGTGAAGGAAGCCAGCTACGAGTTTCCGCGCTCCGAGATATATACGCTTGGCCGGCTGAATATTGATGATATTCGCGTCAAGCTCGACACGCTCAAGAACGAACTGGAGGCGCTGCCCAACGTCGACAGCGTATCTTTCTCGTCGCAGGTTCCTTACGAGCAGAACAACTCTTCGAGTTCGTTCACAACAGTTCCGGGAGACGAGGCAGGCGAGTTCACGCTGATGTATCTGAGCATGACGCCGGACTTTCTCGAAACCTACGATATACCTATCCTGGCGGGACGAGGTTTGAACAGGGACATGGCCAACGATTTTCGCCGGGAAGATTCTGAATCCCTGAACGTGATCGTCAACGAAATGGCGCTGTCGAGGCTAGGTGTTGCTACCGCTGATGAAGCTATCGGCAAGCGGTTCTATTCGATGAATCCGGAGGCCACGGTTCGCGAGTTTGTGATTGTGGGTGTCGTTCCGACGCAAAATATCGTAGGGCTGTTCAATGAACTCAAGCCGTGGTTCTACCAGTACTCTGACGATTTTCTGCGCCTCGGTTCCGTACGCATCACCGGCGGCAACATGCTGGATACGGTCGATGACATTGAAAACGTATGGGAAAGGGTAGTACCGGATTACCCCATTCAGGGCCGTTTCCTGGATGACGTATTCAATGACGTCTACAACATTCTTGCTTACATGAATGCTGCGCTGGCGGGCTTCGCGTTTCTTGCGCTGTCGCTTGCGATGATCGGCCTGTTCGGACTGGCTGCGTTCATGGCGGCATTGCGCACGAAGGAGATCGGTGTACGCAAGGTTCTCGGTGCGAGCACGGCACAGATTGCCCGCCTGCTGGTATGGCAGTTCTCGCGGCCGGTCATGTGGGCGCTGCTGGTGGCTTTGCCCGCCGCGTATTTCGCGTCAAGCCTGTACCTGAACTTCTTCGCAGACAGGGTCGATTCACAGATCGTGATCCTCGCCGTGGCAGGCTTTATCGCCGTGCTTCTGGCCTGGGGGACAATCGCCGGACATGCGATTCGTATCGCACGCGCCAACCCCGTGCTGGCATTGCGTTACGAGTAGTTCGTCGGAGCAGCGCTAAAAGCAAGGGCCCCATCGGGGCCCTTGTTCATTGCGGTTCTCGCTAAAGTCGCTAGAGCCATGTTGACAGTTGTTCGAGGAATGTCTCCTGCGCTGAGATTCTCTCGGCACCGCCCGGAGATTGCTTCTCATATGTGCCATCGCTACCTAGGACCCATGCCTGGCAGTTGTCGGCCAGGAACAATTCGAGGTGGGCCCGCAGTTTCTCTTTCATCGCCTTCTGTCGAATCTCGAAGCACGATTCGTTACGCCGGAACAGGTTGCGCTCCATCCAGTCGGCGCTGGAGCAGTAGAACTCCTCGGCGCCGTCGTTCAGGAAGTAATAGACGCGGGAGTGCTCGAGGAAGCGGCCGACAATCGAGCGGACATGAATGTTCTCGGAGAGCCCTTTTATGCCGGGTCGCAGCGTACAGATGCCGCGCACGATCAGGTCGATCTTCACGCCGGCCTGCGACGCCTCGTACAGAGCGCCAATTATCTGCGGCTCATTGAGCGAATTGATCTTGGCGATGATGCGCGCGTCCTTCCCTGCCTCGGCGTTCTCCGTTTCGCGCCGGATCTTGTCCATGAGGGCGGGAAACAGGCTGAACGGTGACGCCAGCATGCGCGTCATGTCCTTGGCCTCGGTCAGGCTGGTCAGCTGCAGGAATAACTTGTGCACATCCTCGCCAAGCGGTCGGCCACTCGAGAGATAGCCGTAGTCGGTGTAGACGCTCGTTGTCGCGTGATGGTAGTTGCCGGTGCCGAGATGGACGTAGCGCACGAGTTCGCCTTCTTCGCGTCGCACGACCAGCAGCATCTTGGCGTGCGTCTTGAAGCCGACCAGGCCATAGACGACGTGGGCGCCGGCCTCTTGCAGCCGGTTGGCAAGCGCAATGTTGGCGGCCTCATCGAAACGCGCCATCAGTTCGACAACAACCGTGACTTCCTTGCCGGAGCGAGCGGCAGTCACGAGATGATCGACGATCGGCGAATCGGCGCCAGTGCGATACAGGGTCTGCTTGATCGCCAGCACGTCGGGATCGGTTGCCGCAACCGCAATGAAGTCGATTACCGGCGCGAACGACTGGTACGGGTGATGCAGGAGGATGTTCTGCTGCGACAGGACTTCGAAGATATCCTCATCTGTCAGCAAAGCATCCGGCATACCCTGCGCGAACGGTTCGTAGAGCAGGTCGGGCCGATCGGCGATGTCGCAGACAGTGCTCATGCGATTGACGTTAACGGGCCCTTCGACGAGATACATGTCCTGCTGCTGCAGGTTGAAGTGATCCAGCAGGAACTGCTGCAGGTCCTCGGGGCATTCATGGCCAATCTCAATGCGAACGGCCGCACCATAACGGCTGGCCTCCAGCTGACCCTCGAGTGCACGCACCAGGTCGCTGACTTCTTCCTCGTCAATATAGAGGTCGCTGTTGCGGGTCACGCGGAACTGGTAGCAGCCGTCCACTTCCAGCCCGGGGAACAGGCGATCGACATGAACCCGTATAACCGACGACAGGAAGACATAATTGTGTTCGCCTTCCTTGCTCAGGTGGTCCGGCAATTCGATGATGCGCGGCAGTGAACGTGGCGCCTGCACCATGCCACGATGGCGTCGACGACCAAAAGCGTCCCGACCATGCAGCCGGACAATGAAGTTCAGGCTCTTGTTGAGGATTTTCGGGAACGGCCGCGACGGATCGAATGTGAGCGGGGTGAGCACCGGAACAACCTGCTCGTCAAAATAGGTGCTCAACCAGTCGCGCTGGGCATCATTCCATTCATGGCTCTGCACGAAACGCACACCCGCGTCGGCAAGCGCCGGGAACAGCTCATTGTTAAGCAGTTCGTACTGGTCGCTAATCAGCCTGGCGACTTCCTCCTGGACTTCAGCGAAGACCTCGTGAGCCGGTATCTTCTCCGGCCCCTGTGCGGGCGCGCCGATCTCCATACGCTGCTTGAGGCCCGCGATGCGGATTTCGAAGAACTCATCAAGGTTGGTGCAGCTGATGCACAGGAACCGCAGGCGCTCGAGCAATGGCACCTCGGGATCGGCTGCCATGGCCAGCACACGTTTGTGGAACTCCAGCAGGCTGAGTTCCCTGTTGAAAAAGGGGGTATCCATCCTCTCGACCCGACCCGTCTGCGTGGGTTTCTGATCTACACGGGAGAGTGTATCGCGCCGAGCACCACTTTGCGCCTTGCACCCGTCACACTTGGCAGATTGCCGGTCTTGCCGGCGAGTGCGCGCCTTGCCAGCCACGCAAAAGCCGTCGCCTCGACCCAGTCGGGGTGCAGGCCGGCGGATTGCGTCGAGGCGATGTTCGCGCCGGGAATATTGCGAGCCAGCCTGGCGAACAGATTGGTATTGTGTGTGCCGCCACCACAAATGAATATGTCGCCAGTCCCCGGCGCATGCCGGTCAATGTGGAGGGCAATGCTGCGCGCCGTCAGCTCGGCCAGCGTGGCCTGCACATCCGCCGGATCGAGCGCATCAATGTTGAAATGCGCGAGCCAGGTGGTATTGAACTCCTCGAGGCCAGTGCTTTTCGGCGGCTGCATGGTGAAATAATGGTAGTCGAGGAAACGTGCCAGCAAGTCCTCGTTTACCGTGCCCGTGGCCGCCCATTCTCCGCCCGCGTCAAACGCCTGCTTGCGATGCTTGCGCACCCAGGCGTCCATCAAGGTATTTCCCGGGCCCGTGTCGAAGCCGCGGACGTCGCCGCCATCGAGAATCGTGATATTCGCTATCCCGCCGATGTTCAGAATTACGCGTGCCTTATCCATCTGCCCGAACAGCCAGGCATGAAATGGCGGAACCAATGGCGCGCCCTGGCCGCCAGCCGCGATATCCGCGCTACGAAAATCGGCGACTGTCGTGATGCCGGTACCCTGAGCGATCAGGTCGGCATTACCGATTTGCAGCGTGTAGGGATGTGTCGCATCAGGCTGATGGCGCACGGTTTGTCCGTGGCTGCCTATCGCATGCACTTCGCCGGGTGGAATCCCGCTCTTATCGAGCAGCGCGAGCGCCGCGTCGCAAAACGCTTCGCCAACCTGGCGGTCGATACTGCCGAGGTTTGCGATTGGCTCTTCCACCGGCGTCATTGCCGCTTTGCGGACTGCATGTTGCAGCGTCTCGGCGTAGGGTTGGTTGTGCGTGGCGATCAGTTCGACCCCTGGGTCGCCGAAGCGCACCAGCGCGGCATCGATGCCGTCCATGCTCGTGCCGGACATCAGGCCGATGTAATACACGGGGCTCTATTCGGCGCTGGAGGTTTCGGTATTAAGGGCGACCGTCGCCAGCCGCGTGCGCTTGTAGTTTTCGAGCTCCTCGAGAATCGGCCCGGCCTGGGCCAGGAAACGCTCTCGGTACTTGCTCGAAATCGGCTCGGCGTCGGGGAGAGCAACGGTGCGCGGATTGCGGTGCACACCATTGAGCCGGTATTCGTAGTGCAGATGAACACCCGTAACCAGGCCAGTTTTGCCGACGTAGCCAATCGTCTGTCCCTGGCGCACCCGCGTACCCAGTCGCGCCGTCTTGTTGAACGCGGACATGTGCGCGTACAGCGTCGTAATATTGCCGCCGTGCTGCAGGATGACGACATTGCCATAGCCGGTCTGCGTGCCACGGAATATGACCTTGCCATCGCCGGTTGCCTTGATGGGCGTGCCGTGCGGGGCCGCATAGTCGACACCGCGGTGCGGCCGCCTGGTTTTCAGGACGGGGTGCAGTCGGTTCGGATTGAATGACGAACTGACGCGAAAGTCGACCGGCGAGCGCAGGAAGGCCTTGCGGACACTTTCGCCCGACGGCGTGAAGTAGTCGGTGCGACCATCATCGTCGATAAACCGTATTGCGTGGTGTTGCTCGCCGTCATTATTGAATTCAGCCGCGATGATCTCGCCGTCGGTGACATACTCGCCATCCTGCCAGATCTCTTCCCACTGCACGTAGTAATTGTCGCCTTCGCGTATGTCGAGCACGAAGTCGACATCCCACGCGAAGATGCCGGCGATGTTCATCACCGTCTTGTCCGAGATTCCTGCCGCAGCGGCGCTTTCATACAGCGAGGTTTCGATGACTCCGTACGCAAAGCGCTTCTTCTTTTCGATAGGCCGGTCGATGATCTCGGCATCAAAACCTTCGTCGTTACGGCGCACCTGCAGAGCGTTCGTGAGGTCGATCTTGGAGTACAGGCTGACGATCTTTCCTTCGTCATGCTCGATGACGAACTCATCGCCCGGTTTGATGCGCCGGAACTGGCGCTTCGCCGCGTCCAGCTGCGCTATGGCCATGAGTTGACCAATGTCGAGCTGGTTACGGCGGAACATCTTTTCCATCGTGTCGCCGCGGCCGACCTTGAGCGTGAGCTGGTCGTACTCGGGTTCGGGCGGTACGACCGGTTCCGGTTCGACCGCTGACTCAGTGAGATCTACCGCTGCGAGATCATCGATGTCGATATTCGAATCGCCGGAGGCCGTCATGACAGCCTCTTCGGGAACCGGCGGCTGTTGGCTGCCATCGCCCAGGATGTTGAATAGCGCGACGCCGAGAAGCGGGATGCCGAGGCCTACCGCGAACCACTGGAGGGCTTTGGATTTCGCGGGCTTTGCAGCTGCAGATGGCTTGTAATCGTGGAGTAGTGGGCTAGCCTGACGATTCAAGTCTGCGTCCCCGAGGTCTTAGGATGCCGCAACTTTACCGGCTGCTCGTTTTAGGGTCAAAAGAAAGCAAGACAATGCTACAGTTCGCGCCATGAGCAACATTCAGGAACAGATCGCCGAGCTGACGCGCGGAACGGACGAAGTCCTTCCGGAGGACGGCCTCGAGGCGAAACTCAAACAGGGCAGGCCGCTGGTAGTGAAGGCCGGTTTCGACCCGACGGCGCCCGACCTGCACATCGGTCACACGGTCCTCATCAACAAGATGCGCCAGTTCCAGCAGCTGGGGCACGAGGTCGTGTTCCTGATCGGTGATTTTACGGGCATGATTGGCGACCCGTCCGGGAAGAATGCGACGCGGCCGCCGCTGTCACCCGAAGACATCAAGGCGAACGCGGCAACCTACGAGGAGCAGATCTTCAAAATCCTGGATCCGGACAGGACCCGCGTAGAGTTCAACTCGAACTGGATGGGCCAGATGGATGCCGCCGGCCTGATCAAGCTGGCCGCCCGTCATACGGTGGCCCGCATGCTCGAGCGCGACGATTTCAACAAGCGTTACAAGGGCGGCCAGTCGATCTCGATTCACGAATTCCTGTATCCGCTGGTGCAGGGCTATGACTCGGTTGCCCTCAAGGCGGATGTCGAGCTCGGCGGCACCGACCAGAAGTTCAATCTGCTCGTGGGTCGACAGCTGCAACAGGACTTCGGCCAGGAACCGCAGATTGTCATGACGACGCCGCTGCTGGAAGGCCTGGACGGCGTGCAAAAGATGTCGAAGTCGCTCAATAACTACATTGGCATCACGGAATCGCCCGGCGAAATGTTTGGCAAGCTCATGTCGATCTCGGATGACCTGATGTGGCGCTACTTCGAGGTGCTGAGCTTTCGTACTCTCGAGGACATCGCCAAATTGAAGCAGTCGGTCGCAGCCGGCATGAATCCGCGCGACGCAAAATTTGAACTTGGCATGGAAATCGTTGCCAGATTCCATGATGACGCTGCGGCTGAGGGCGCACGCCAGGAGTTCATCGCGCGGTTCCAGAAAGGAGCGCTGCCCGATGAGATCCCGGAGAAGTCGCTCGACAGCCAGGACGGCAAGCTCGGGATTGCGCACCTTTTAAAAGGGGCCGGTCTCGTGTCCAGCACATCCGAGGCGTTTCGTATGATCAAGCAGGGTGCTGTAAAGATAGACGGCGAACGGGTGGAAGACCGCGGACTCGAGGTTGACGCTGGCAGCACACATATATACCAGGTGGGCAAGCGCAAGTTCGCACGCGTCACGCTCGCCTGATACGCGGGCGGCGGTGAGCGCCTTTCCCCGTCTGGAGGTGGAAGTAGTGAACAGGATTTTGGCACTCGCTGCGGCGACGCTCATGTTTGTCGTGATGCCGGTTACGGCGCTGGCCCAGGGCGACGACAGTCTAGAGGCCCAGTTCCAGGCCATCATTGACGATCTCAATGCCAACTCTTTCCGCAAATTTCACGATGCCATAGATGAGGATGTCTACGCGGGCCGAATTCTCGGCACGCGGGTTATTGATCCGGACGCACGCCGCGCACTGCTGGACAATTTCAGGGAAATGATCGAAACCTGGTATGCGTCTACGTTTCCGGCACCTCGCACACAAGAAGAAGTCGGCTCGGCAATCATCGGCACCGTCGTGTCTTTCGAGAGCGATGGCAGCCAGGCGCGGGCGATCGTGCGCTTCGAAGGCGCCGGTTTCCGCTTCAGTTATCACCTCTACGACGTCGCGCCTGGCAGGGGTGGGCGCATACAGATCGTCGACTGGTTCGATTACTACCAGTCGGAGTGGTTCAGCGTGGTCGCCGGGAACTCCCTGGTGAGAATGATGCCGGGCCCCCGGGCGATCGCGAGCCTGCTCGAGAACCCGGGCCCGACCGAGGGGCAACTGTTCCAGGTCGGTGAGCTGTTCAAGGCTGTCCGCGACGGCAATCCGCGACGCTATGCGCAGATATATGACGGACTCGAAGACGTGCTAAAGAACGAGCCCGTCATCGTCGTGCAGAATTTCCATTACTGGCGTGCGATTGGCGATCCGGGGCGTCTGCAGGGCGCCGCCGGTAACGTGGTAGCGACATTCCCCGGGGATGCGCGCCATAGCCTCGGGCTCGCCGAATACTTTATTCAGCGCGGCCGCTTCGAAGACGCCATCGTCGAGCTCGATCGACTTGAAGGAGGTCTCGGCATGAAAGACGGCGTACTCGAGTCTTTGAAAGCAACGTCTGCAATGGCGCTCGGCGACTTCGAACGCGCCCAGGCTTTTGCCGCGAGCGCCGCACAGGTTGAGCCGACACTGGAGCTTAGCTGGTGGACCCTGCTGCGCACGCGCACGGCCGCGGAGAATTACGCGGGCGCCGTTGAGGCCCTGACGCAGCTCGAAGATCGTTTTGGTCATTTGCTGATTCCGCAAAAGCTGCGCCGCGACCGCTTCCTCAGGGTGCTCATTGACCAGCAGGAATATAAGGACTGGCGTGCCGAGCGCGACCAGGCCTGAGGTCTGTGTCGTCGACTGGTCGCCTGCCTATGGCGACGCCTTTGGTCGGCTTAACCGGGAGTGGTTGGACAAGTTTTTTCGGGTCGAGGACGTCGACGTCCCGGTGCTCGACGACCCGCAGGCGGGCATTCTCGCGCAAGGCGGGCATATCCTGTATGCCGTGGTCGACGGCGAGGCTGTGGGTACCGTGGCCCTGAAGCACCAGGGGGGCGGGGTCTTCGAATTGACCAAGATGGCGGTCACCGAGGGCCGCCAGGGACAGGGGCTGGGGCGCGAATTGCTGTGCGCAGCCATTGCGCGATTCGAGGAAATCGCCGGGTCGCGCCTGTATCTCGAATCGAATAGCCGGCTGAGTGTGGCGCTGGCAATGTACGAGTCTGCGGGATTCGTCCACGAAGCGCGCCCGGAGCCCTCGGATTACGAGCGGGCGGACGTCTTCATGGTCTATCGAAAAACTGCTCCGAAGGACTGAATCCCCGGTTTTTCACGTGGAAAACAGCAGCTTTTCGCCAAGCTGCAGGCCGCGCCCGCAGCGGCTTCCGGCTATTTGAAAAAAAAGTGAAAAAAAGTGTTGACGGCTCGGAATTGGGGTCTATAATGCGCGCCTCGCTTCGGGAACGGTGTCCCGCAGCGGACCTCCAAGAAGATACAGAATAGGCCGTAGGGCTGGTCAGCAGCCTCGCTCGGCCTGTATACTTGATGGTCTGCCCCAAATTCATGGGGAACGCTCTTTAACAGTTAGTTCAGATAATTTGTGTGGGTGCTTGCGTTGGAGTTTGCGAAGGCAAAATACGACGTAAGAACCAACCTAAATTCACTTAATCAAGTAATTTGGAGTGGGGATTACGTTCTTTAGTAAAGCTCAAAGCTTTGAACTGAAGAGTTTGATCCTGGCTCAGATTGAACGCTGGCGGCATGCCTAACACATGCAAGTCGAACGGAAACGATGGGAGCTTGCTCCCAGGCGTCGAGTGGCGGACGGGTGAGTAACGCTTAGGAATCTACCCAGTAGTGGGGGACAACATTCGGAAACGGATGCTAATACCGCATACGCACTACGGTGGAAAGTGGGGGACCTTCGGGCCTCACGCTATTGGATGAGCCTAAGTCGGATTAGCTTGTTGGTGAGGTAATGGCTCACCAAGGCGACGATCCGTAGCTGGTCTGAGAGGACGATCAGCCACACTGGGACTGAGACACGGCCCAGACTCCTACGGGAGGCAGCAGTGGGGAATATTGGACAATGGGCGCAAGCCTGATCCAGCAATGCCGCGTGTGTGAAGAAGGCCTGCGGGTTGTAAAGCACTTTCAGTAGAGAAGAAAAGCCTAGGGTTAATAACCCTGAGTCTTGACGTAACCTACAGAAGAAGCACCGGCTAACTCCGTGCCAGCAGCCGCGGTAATACGGAGGGTGCAAGCGTTAATCGGAATTACTGGGCGTAAAGCGCGCGTAGGCGGTTTTGTAAGTCGGATGTGAAATCCCCGGGCTTAACCTGGGAACTGCATTCGATACTGCATAACTAGAGTATGGTAGAGGGAAGTGGAATTTCCGGTGTAGCGGTGAAATGCGTAGATATCGGAAGGAACACCAGTGGCGAAGGCGACTTCCTGGGCCAATACTGACGCTGAGGTGCGAAAGCGTGGGGAGCAAACAGGATTAGATACCCTGGTAGTCCACGCCGTAAACGATGAGAACTAGATGTCGGGAGCAATTGGCTTTCGGTGTCGCAGCTAACGCGTTAAGTTCTCCGCCTGGGGAGTACGCCGGCAACGGTAAAACTCAAAGGAATTGACGGGGACCCGCACAAGCGGTGGAGCATGTGGTTTAATTCGATGCAACGCGAAGAACCTTACCTGCCCTTGACATTGACAGAACCTTCTAGAGATAGAGGGGTGCTTCGGCCTGGAAAACAGGTGCTGCATGGCTGTCGTCAGCTCGTGTCGTGAGATGTTGGGTTAAGTCCCGCAACGAGCGCAACCCTTGTCCTTAGTTGCCAGCACGTAATGGTGGGAACTCTAGGGAGACTGCCGGTGACAAACCGGAGGAAGGTGGGGACGACGTCAAGTCATCATGGCCCTTATGGGCAGGGCTACACACGTGCTACAATGGGGGGTACAGAGGGCCGCCAACCAGCGATGGTGAGCCAATCCCTTAAAGCCTCTCGTAGTCCGGATCGGAGTCTGCAACTCGACTCCGTGAAGTCGGAATCGCTAGTAATCGCGAATCAGAATGTCGCGGTGAATACGTTCCCGGGTCTTGTACACACCGCCCGTCACACCATGGAAGTAGGTTGCACCAGAAGTAGGTAGTCTAACCCTCGGGAGGACGCTTACCACGGTGTGGCTTATGACTGGGGTGAAGTCGTAACAAGGTAGCCGTACGGGAACGTGCGGCTGGATCACCTCCTTTAAAGAGTAAGCAAAGCCTTCATTACGAAGGCGCGAGCACCCTCACAAGTTATCTGACTATTGCAACAGGCGAAGCTTTGGGTCTGTAGCTCAGTTGGTTAGAGCGCACCCCTGATAAGGGTGAGGTCGGAAGTTCAAATCTTCCCAGACCCACCATTTCAGGCATCTCGGCGTTGGAGCGCCGCTCGTTTAGCAGGCTAAACGTCGCGACACTCCGCCTTGACCTGCCGGAAATGAGACACCCAAACAGGAGGGGCCATAGCTCAGCTGGGAGAGCGCCTGCTTTGCACGCAGGAGGTCGGCGGTTCGATCCCGCCTGGCTCCACCACTTTTTTGGTCGCGCTGTTGCATGGAAACAAGTTTTTCGAAAGAGGCGGAGCCTCTTTCTGATTGCTCTTTAACAATTTGGAATATTTCTGACGTCTTGAGTGGGTAAATCGATCGTTTAATCGATTTATTCAATCAAGTGTCGCATTTGCACATGTCACGTGACACGGTTCGGCTTGCACAGCCGAGCAGCAGATCCTGGAAGCTGTGAGCACAAAAGGAACACAGTGGAATGGGGACGCGCCCAATCTCTAAGCTTTTTGGTTTTGGCCAGAATGTTTTGGGTTATATGGTCAAGTGACTAAGCGCACATGGTGGATGCCTAGGCAGTAAGAGGCGATGAAGGACGTGGTAGTCTGCGATAAGCCCCGGTTAGTCGACAAACATACTTACCCGGGGATTTCCGAATGGGGAAACCCACTCTGTTTACAGAGTATCCATAACTGAATACATAGGTTATGGAGGCGAACGCGGTGAACTGAAACATCTAAGTAACCGTAGGAATAGAAATCAACCGAGATTCCCTCAGTAGCGGCGAGCGAACGGGGACCAGCCCAGTTGCCATCAAGCAAACAACTCTAGCGGAACGATCTGGAAAGTTCGGCCATAGACGGTGATAGCCCCGTACGCGAAAGACGAGTTTGTGGAGCAACAAAGAGTAGGTCGGAGCACGTGAAACTTTGACTGAACATGGGGGGACCATCCTCCAAGGCTAAATACTCCTTACTGACCGATAGTGAACTAGTACCGTGAGGGAAAGGCGAAAAGAACCCCGGAGAGGGGAGTGAAATAGAACCTGAAACCGTGTGCGTACAAGCAGTGGGAGCCCTTCGGGGTGACTGCGTACCTTTTGTATAATGGGTCAGCGAGTTGTTTTCAGTTGCAAGCTTAACCACTTAGGGGAGGCGTAGGGAAACCGAGTCTGAATAGGGCGATTTAGTAGCTGGGAGCAGACCCGAAACCGGACGATCTATCCATGGCCAGGGTGAAGGCAAGGTAATACTTGCTGGAGGCCCGAACCGGGTAATGTTGAAAAATTATCGGATGAGTTGTGGATAGGAGTGAAAGGCTAATCAAGTCCGGAGATAGCTGGTTCTCCTCGAAAGCTATTTAGGTAGCGCCTCGTGTTTAACTCGGGGGGGTAGAGCACTGTTTCGGCTAGGGGGCCATCCCGGCTTACCAAACCGATGCAAACTCCGAATACCCCGAAGTTCAATCACGGGAGACACACGGCGGGTGCTAACGTCCGTCGTGGAAAGGGAAACAACCCAGACCGCCAGCTAAGGTCCCAAAGTTATAGCTAAGTGGGAAACGAAGTGGGAAGGCACAGACAGCCAGGAGGTTGGCTTAGAAGCAGCCACCCTTTAAAGAAAGCGTAATAGCTCACTGGTCTAGTCGGCCCGCGCGGAAGATTTAACGGGGCTCAAGCTATACACCGAAGCTGCGGATGCAGATTTATCTGCATGGTAGAGGAGCGTTCTGTAAGCCTGTGAAGGTGTGTCGTGAGGCATGCTGGAGGTATCAGAAGTGCGAATGCTGACATGAGTAACGATAATGCGGGTGAAAAACCCGCACGCCGAAAACCCAAGGGTTCCTGCGCAACGTTAATCGGCGCAGGGTGAGTCGGCCCCTAAGGCGAGACCGAGAGGTGTAGTCGATGGGAAACTGGTTAACATTCCAGTACTTCGTGTTGCTGCGATGGAGGGACGGAGAAGGCTAAATCTACCGGGCGTTGGTTGTCCCGGGGAAAGTATGTAGGCTGAGAACTTAGGCAAATCCGGGTTCTTAAGGCTGAGATACGAGACGACCGATCTTTGTATCGGAAAGTGGTTGATGCCATGCTTCCAGGAAAATCTTCTAAGCTTCAGGCAACACGGAACCGTACCGTAAACCGACACAGGTGGGTGGGGAGAGAATCCTAAGGCGCTTGAGAAAACTCTGGTGAAGGAACTAGGCAAATTGGTACCGTAACTTCGGGAGAAGGTACGCCCCTGCCGGTGATGAGACTTGCTCTCTAAGCTAGTGGGGGTTGCAGTGACCAGGTGGCTGCGACTGTTTACTAAAAACACAGCACTCTGCAAACACGAAAGTGGACGTATAGGGTGTGACGCCTGCCCGGTGCCGGAAGGTTAATTGATGGGGTTAGCGTTCGCGCGAAGCTCTTGATCGAAGCCCCGGTAAACGGCGGCCGTAACTATAACGGTCCTAAGGTAGCGAAATTCCTTGTCGGGTAAGTTCCGACCTGCACGAATGGCGTAACGATGGCCACACTGTCTCCACCAGAGACTCAGTGAAATTGAAATCGCTGTGAAGATGCAGTGTACCCGCGGCTAGACGGAAAGACCCCGTGCACCTTTACTACAGCTTTACACTGAATTTTGAACATATTTGTGTAGGATAGGTGGGAGGCTTTGAAGCGTGATCGCTAGATTGCGTGGAGCCATCCTTGAAATACCACCCTGATATGTTTGGAGTTCTAACCCAGGTCCGTTATCCGGATCGGGGACCGTGTATGGTGGGTAGTTTGACTGGGGCGGTCTCCTCCCAAAGAGTAACGGAGGAGCGCAAAGGTACTCTCAGTACGGTCGGACATCGTACGTTGCGTGCAAAGGCATAAGAGTGCTTGACTGCGAGACAGACACGTCGAGCAGGGGCGAAAGCCGGTCTTAGTGATCCGGTGGTTCTGTATGGAAGGGCCATCGCTCAACGGATAAAAGGTACGCCGGGGATAACAGGCTGATTCCTCCCAAGAGTCCACATCGACGGAGGAGTTTGGCACCTCGATGTCGGCTCATCACATCCTGGGGCTGTAGCAGGTCCCAAGGGTATGGCTGTTCGCCATTTAAAGTGGTACGCGAGCTGGGTTTAGAACGTCGTGAGACAGTTCGGTCCCTATCTGCCGTGGGCGTTGGAAATTTGAGAAGAGCTGCTCCTAGTACGAGAGGACCGGAGTGGACGTATCTCTGGTGTTCCGGTTGTCACGCCAGTGGCATTGCCGGGTAGCTATATACGGACGGGATAACCGCTGAAAGCATCTAAGCGGGAAGCCCCCTTCAAGATTAGATTTCCCTGGACCCCTGAGGTCCCTGAAGTGCCCTCGAAGACTACGAGGTTGATAGGCTGGGTGTGGAAGCGCAGTAATGTGTGAAGCTAACCAGTACTAATTGCACGTGAGGCTTGATCATATAACGCCAAAGCGTTCTGGAGAGAACGTGGGCGCGTGACATGGCATGCGACGCTTGAAACAAATTCTCAGATGTCAGAAATTTTCCAGATTGTGTTTATTTTGGGAGATAGGGGACAGTTACCTTATCTCCGACGGAAGACTCGGATTAGTGCCTTGAGATAAGGTAACTGTCCCTTATCTTCCAAAACCAGTTTTCCTGGCGGCAATAGCGAGCGGGAACCACCCGATCCCATTTCGAACTCGGAAGTGAAAACGTTCAGCGCCGATGGTAGTGTGGGGTCTCCCCATGTGAGAGTAGGACACCGCCAGGATCTTAATTCGAAGAGCCGCATCCCGTTTTCGGGGTGCGGCTTTTTTTTGCCCGGACGAGGCGCGGGCAGAACCGACCAAATGTAACAGATGATCGGCTATAGTCCCGTTTCTCTTGGACTGGATTCGCAGGTTCAGTACAATTGTCCACTAACTAATGTCTTTCCCCGGTGAGGATTCGCTCCGCAGCTCAACGGATTCTGGAAAAAACGACATTAAATACATGGGCTTAAGCAACACATTGCTGCGGCGTTACGATCGTTTCAGTCGAGACGATCAGATCTGAATGTGATCCGCGCGAAAACAGAAAGCTAGATTAAAGTAGCGATATATATATGACCAAGACCAGTCGTTCAGAACAAAGAATTCCGAAGCTTCGTACGCGTGGTCGCGAAAATCGCCGCCGTTTGCTCGCCGAGGCAGAGCGACTGTTGCTCGAGGATGACGGCGGTCCGCTGAAGTTCAGCGACGTGTTTGAAGCTGCCGGCGTATCGCGTGGTTCCGCATATCGTATCTACATCGGCATTGATGATTTGCTCCAGGACCTCGCAACCGAGTGGATCAACAACTTCGTGGTCTTTCTCAAGACCAGCGAACTTTCCGCTCCTCCCGAAAACTGGGCTGAGTTGTCCGATTTCATCGTGAGTCAGGGTGCGGCCTACTGGCGTGATACGGCGGATACCCTGAAAGTGTTGCCGCGCATTCGATCAAATGCGCCGGCCAGCTACAGTCTCGCAGTTCGCGCGCTTAGCGAATGCGTCGCGGAAATCTTCAATCGCTATTTCGTGGTGCCGGAAGTTCCGAACTGGTTCTCGAAGCTGGCATTCTTTATCCAGCTCTGTGACATCACGTTCTCTGACGCCGTCCGGCTTGAAGGGCGTATCAGCGAGCAGCGGGTTACGGAGGCGGAGACGCTGTGCCGAACCTATCTCGCCTTCTACCTGCCCACCTGGCTGCCGTCCCGCAACCAGGCGGAGGGATGATCGAACTGCACTACTGGCCGACACCCAATGGCCAGAAAGTTTCGATCATGCTCGAGGAATGCGGCCTCGAGTACAAAGTCGTCCGTTGTGATATCGGTGCAGGTGACCAGTTCGATCCCGGGTTCCTCGTTATCAGCCCAAACAACCGGATGCCTGCCATCGTTGACCGCGACACGGGCGTGTCGGTGTTCGAGAGCGGCGCCATCCTGATGTATCTCGCCGAGAAGTCGGGCAGGTTCATGCCGACCGATACGGCGGGGCGATACGATGTGGTGCAGTGGCTGTTCTGGCAGATGGCGAATCTCGGACCCGCGGCCGGCCAACTTAGTCATTACGTAAATTACGCGCAGGAAGCTGTGCCCTACGCCCACAGTCGCCACGCCAATGAGTATGATCGCCTGCTTGCGGTTATGGATGTGCAGTTGCGTGAGCGTGAGTTTCTCGCCGGCGATTACTCGATTGCTGACATGGCCTGCTTCCCGTGGGTAATGCCCTATCGGCGATATGGCACGGACCTCGATCGTTTCACCGGTTTGCGTCGCTGGTTCGACACGCTCAAGGTGCGACCCGGTCTCCAGGAGGGCGTCAACCTCGGCAGGAACTGGAAACGTGACGAGGCGCGTAACGAAAGGGCCCGCGCGCTCATGTTTGGCCAGAATGCCGACACCATATTTCGGGCGCATGGCCTCGTGGACGATTGATATGAAGTTTTATGACTGCAAGACCGCGCCGAGTCCGCGACGTGTTCGAATTTTCCTTGCCGAGAAAGGTATCGAGGTCGAGACTGTCCAGGTCGACCTGGGCGCGGGCGAGCAATTCAGCGAGACGTTTCGCCGTATCAACCCGGACTGCGTCGTCCCGGCGCTCGAGCTCGATGATGGCGCTTGTCTTTCCGAAGTGACGGCGATTTGCCAGTACCTCGAAGACCTGCACCCCGAGCCGAACCTGCTTGGTCGCAATCCGTTCGAGCGTGCCCGGGTAACGATGTGGAACGCCAAGGTTGAGCAGCAGGGCCTCCTGGCGATGGCCGAAGCGTTCCGCAATAGCGCCAGGGGTCTGCAAGGCAAGGCGCTGACCGGTCCGGATAGCTATGAGCAGGTGCCCGAACTTGCGGAACGCGGTCGAGTGCGCGTGGCCCGGTTCTTCGGGCGGCTCGATGCCGCTCTTGCCAATAGCCCTTATCTTGCAGGCGATTTCTATTCGATCGCCGATATTTCAGCGATGGTCGTCGTCGATTTTGCGCGCTGGATCAAGCTCCAGGTACCGGAATCAGCGGCCAATCTCGCGCGCTGGTACGACAGGGTATCGCAGCGGCCGTCCGCAAAGGCTTAGCTCACCGCAAGAGCGAGCGAAAGCCAAGAAACCCGAGAATGCCGATTTTCGCGAGTTCGAGCGTTGAGTAGATCGCGTGCGCGTAGGAGGGCGAGGGCTCGCTGCCGGAAAGTATGACGTCAGTGCGCGCGCTGAGCTCGGGAATCAGCCAGGCACCCTGCGCAACGACGATCAGCGCAAGCAGGCTGCACCACGCCCACAGGTTGCTGCTGCGGCCGCTGACGCGCACGACAATCAACAGGATGACCAGGGCCAGCAGTTCGGCCTTGTTGAGCGCCGCGAACACGACGCGGCTGACGTCCAGCGCCACTGGCCGGGAAACGGATTCCGCGGAGAACCGGACCGGTGTCGCGAGCATGGAAATGCCGACCGTCAGGCCGATCCAGGTAAAACAAATCCATGCCGGATTGAGTAAAGCATTGCGCATTTGGGTCATCACCGGAATATAATGCACGACCCAAAAACGAATATCAGCATGACCAGCGCCAACGAATCTCAATTAGCGTCTACGGTAATGATGATTCGGCCGGCCGGATTCGAAAGCAATCCGCTGACTGCGGCATCGAATCGCTTCCAGGGTAAGACGAGTTCTTCACCCGTCGAACAGCAGGCCGCCGCCCTGCAGGAGTTCGATGGGCTCGTCTCTATGTTGCGGGACGCCGGAATAGACGTCATCGTCGTCGACGACACGCCGGAACCGCATACGCCGGACGCAATATTTCCCAATAACTGGATCAGCACGCATGCCGATGGGCGGATCGTCCTGTATCCGATGGAAGCCGCAAATCGCAGAACGGAGCGACGCATGGATGTAGTCAATTCCCTGGCCGGGGAATGCGGCTTCCAGGTGAGCGAACTCGTCGATCTCAGCGAGCATGAACAAGCGGGCAGTTACCTCGAAGGCACCGGCAGCATGGTCCTCGATCGCGCCAATCGCGTCGCCTATGCGTGCGTGTCCTCACGTACGCACCTCGACCCACTTGGCGATTTCGCCCAGCGCATGGGGTACGAGGTCGTTGCATTCGAAGCGGTAGACAGCGGTGGCGTGCCGATTTACCACACCAATGTCCTGATGAATGTCGGTGAGCAACTGGCAGTGATCTGCGCCGCGGCCATTCCCCGTGAAGAGCAGCGCGAGGCTGTACTCGCTCGTCTGCGCGATACGGGGCATGAGGTCATCAACCTGAGTTTTGCACAACTCGACGCATTTGCCGGCAACATGCTCGAACTTCGGAACAGCGACGGCGAGCGCATCCTCGCCATGTCACAGCAGGCGTACGATTCGCTTGACCCGGAACAACTCGACAAACTCGCGGCAAACGCACGGGTCGTGAGCGCCAGTATCAATAACATAGAAGCATCCGCCGGCGGCAGCGTGCGCTGCATGCTGGCCGAAATTCATCTGCCGGTGGAAGGAAGCCAGTAGCTATGAGCCAAGACAAGATCCTGATGTGTCCGCCGGATTATTTCACGGTGGACTACGTAATTAACCCCTGGATGGCCGGGCATGAAGACTCGCTGAGCCTTGAGCGCGCCAAGCAGCAATGGGAGGCGCTGCGCGACCAGATTGCGGAGTTCGCGGAGGTGGTGACGATCGAGCCGCAGCCTGAACTACCGGACATGGTCTTCACGGCGAACGCCGGCGTTGTTTACGGCGATAAGGCAATCGCCAGCCACTTCATGCCGCACGAGCGTCGCCCCGAGGAGATGTTCTTCAAGAAGTGGTTCAGAGAAAACGGCTTCGACCTGCTGGACCTCGACGACAACATCGGCTTTGAAGGAGCAGGGGATTGTCTTCTCGATCGGCGCGGGCCATGGCTCTGGACCGGCCATGGTTTCAGGACGGAGATCGAGGCACACGCCGAAATTCGCGACTTTTTCGATATTGAAGTGGTGTCGATTCGCCTTACCGATGCACGTTTCTACCATATCGACACATGCTTCTGTCCGTTGACAGACGGCTTCCTCATGTATCATCCGCCGGCGTTCGACTACGAATCGCGCATCGCGATTGAGAGCCGCATCCCGCCGCACAAGCGCATCATCGTCGACACGATGGACGCCGGCAATTTCGCCTGCAATGCCGTGAACATTGGTGACCGGGTCATACTCAACAAGGCGTCGGAGCCGCTCAAGGCGCGCCTGATGCTGGCCGGCTTCCGCGTTCACGAGGTTGAACTCAGCGAGTTCCTGAAGGCCGGAGGATCGTCCAAGTGCCTGACGTTGAAGCTGACAGAGCCAGTGAAGCAACGGTCGTGAGCGCCCCGCACCGGTACAGCATCAAGCCGGCCAACCCGTCCGCACACCTGTTCGAAGTGCGCCTGACCGTTGCGGCGCCGGACGCCGACGGCCAGGTGTTCGTGATGCCGGCCTGGATTCCGGGCAGCTACATGGTGCGCGACTACGCTCGTCATGTCGTTGGCGCGCGCGCCGAGTCCGATGGCCGCGACGTGCCGCTGCGCAAGCTGGACAAGAGCACCTGGCAGGCCGCCCCCGTCGAGCGCGAACTGACCCTGGTACTGGACGTCTATGCGCATGACGAAAGCGTCCGCGGCGCGCATCTCGACCAGACGCATGCGTTTTTCAACGGCACCTGTGTTTTTCCGGCGGTCGCAGGGCAGGAGAATCTTGCCTGCGAACTTGATATCCGGGCGCCGGACAAACCCATCGGCCGCAAGTGGCGCGTCGCGACGTCCATGAATCGCGCCGGCGCGGACCAGTATGCGTTCGGCACCTACATTGCGGCCGACTACGCGGAACTCATCGATCATCCCGTCGAGATCGGTGAACTGACAATCGGTGAATTCGAGGCCAGCGGCGTACCTCACGCGATCGCGATTCGCGGCAACACGCGTGTTGACATGGGACGGCTGTGCCATGACTTGCAGACCATCTGCGAGCAGCACATGTCGTTGCTCGGTGTGCCATCCGATCTCGATCGCTACCTGTTCCTGCTGAATGCGCCGGGCACCGGCTACGGGGGGCTGGAGCACCGTTGGTCTTCTGCAAACATTTGCTCGCGCGACACTCTCCCGGCGCGTGGTGACGAAGGCGTTTCCGACGAGTATCGGACTTTCCTGGGCCTTGTCAGCCACGAGTATTTCCATTTGTGGAACGTGAAACGCATGAAGCCGGCTGCGTTCACTCCCTACGACCTGTCGCAGGAGGTGCACACGGACCTGTTGTGGGTGTTCGAAGGTATCACGTCATACTACGACGACCTCGGTCTCGTGCGCAGTGGCCTGATCGATGCGACGAGTTATCTCGAGCTGGTCGGGCAGACGATAACGCGCGTGCTGCGTGGCGCCGGACGCAAGCGCCAGAGCGTCACGGAATCGAGCTTCGATGCATGGACGAAGTTCTACAAGCAGGATGCCAATGCTGCTAATGCCATCGTCAGCTACTACGCCAAGGGCGCGCTGATTGCCCTGGCGCTGGACCTGAAACTGCGTGCCGAGACCTCCGGCAAACTGGCGCTCGATGACATTATGAAAGCGGCATGGGATCGCTGGGGCGAGACCGGCGCGGGCATGCCCGAGGATGGCCTGGAAATACTGTGCGCCGAGATTTCCGGCCTCGACCTCGAAGATTTCTTCAACGCCGTCTTGCGCGGTACCGGCGAGCTGCCGCTGGAGACGCTCCTCGGTTCCCACGGTATCGATTTCATCCTGCGACGCTCTGCGGGTGGCAAGGACAAAGGCGGAAAACCTGCGCCGGATACCAACCTGCCCGACGTCTGGCTTGGCGCTGACCTGGGGCAGGTCGACAGCAAGACGGTGTTTCGTGTCGTGCACAACGGTGGGCCGGCCGAGAGCGCCGGCATCTCGCCGGGCGATGAACTCGTGGCCCTGGATGGTCTGCGTATCAATCTTGCCGGCGCGGAGGCGCGCACGCGCCGCTACAAGCATGGTGATTGTTCAGACGTGACCGTGTTTCGTGGTGACGAACTGATCACGCTGCAACTGCAGTGGGAAGAAGCGCCGCAGGATACGTGCTTCCTCGGCATGAGCCGCGACGCCGACGATTCCGCGGTGGCATTGCGCAAAGCCTGGCTCGGGAGTTGAGCCGGGCGCTGGCAAGTCCAACGCTGCGCCTGTTTATCGGCGCGGCGCTGATCAGCCTGTCTCCCGTCTGGGTGAAGCTTGTCGATGTATCGCCAACGGCCAGCGCGTTCTGGCGTCTCGCAATCGGTGGCGCGGTCATTGCCGGTTGGCTGCTGCTAACCCGCAGGCGCCTGCAGTTTGGTGCGCGCATCTGGTACCTGTTGGTCTTCGCTGCGCTGTTCCTTGCGGCCGACCTCTGGTTTTATCACCGCAGCATCCAGATCATCGGCCCTGGCCTCGCAACCTTGCTGGCCAATTTCCAGGTATTCGTTATGGCGGCGGCAGGATTTGTCGTGTTGCGCCAGGCCCCGACGAAACTGCAACTGGTATCAATTCCGATGGCGTTTATCGGACTGACCTTGATTGTCGGAATCGACTGGACCAACCTGCCCGCCGAGTACCGGGCAGGCGTTATTTTCGGCTTCGGCGCGGCGGTGACTTACGCGGCTTACCTGCTCAGCATGCGCAGTGCGCGACGCGATGCGAGCAACCCTGTGCCAAGCCGTGAAATTGCCATTATTTCGCTTCTTGGCGCCGCCATGCTCGGTGGCGCCGCGCTGGTCGAGGGTGAGACGCTGGCGGTTGTGACGAACGGGGACCTCGTGTGGCTGGCTTGCTATGGCGTGTTGTCGCACGGTATCGGCATGTTATTTATTGCCAGCAGTTTGCCGCATGTCACCACGACCCAGGCCGGCGTCGCGCTGTTGCTGCAGCCGACGCTCAGCTTCGCCTGGGACGTGCTGTTCTTTGCGCGGCCGATGACAGCCAGGGAGTTGGCCGGTGCAATGATAGCGCTTACCGCAATCTACCTCGGCTCCGTAGCCCGTTCAGAGAAGACGCAGCGCGCCGGGTAGCAGCGCGATCTCGAAGTGTGTCTGCGGTGCCTGCATTTCGCCGTCGAGATGAGACAACACCGGGGCTTCGGCTTCCACCACGAGATCCGTGACTGGTACGTGCGTGATCTCTTCCTCATCCATGTGTCTCCCGGACATTAACTGCGGCAGTAACGACAGGATTCGGCGACGGGTCACGGGTGCCGCGATCATGAGGTCGAATCGGCCATCGCCGTTGTTTGCCGGCGGCACGATGTGGAACATGCCGCCCACCCAGGGCCCATTCGCTATATTTGCGAGCGTCATCGGGCCGTCCCAGATCGACTCGCCGGCACGAATTGAGACTCGCGGCGTCGCAATGCCGTCCGCCATGCCACGGAAGATGGCGAGCAGGTAGACGAGGTCACCGATCGGCATCCGGTAGGAGCGAGCGATTCGTGTCACTTTCGCGTCGAAACCGATGCCTGCGCCATTCGCGAAGTAGCGTCCATTCATCGTGCCGACGTCAATGCGTCGCCCGCTTTTGCCGGAGGCCAGGCGGTCCGCCAGCAGGCGGGTCGCATGTTCCCAGTCGAGCGGTACATCGCAGGCTTTGGCAAAATCATTGCCGGTTCCGGACGGCACGACTCCGAGGGCGGCATCGCCCTCGGCCCGCATGATTCCGTTGCACGCTTCGTGGACGCTGCCATCGCCGCCGACCACGACGATATCCCGAGCGCCCGCGTCGACCGCACACCGAACCTGTTCCTCGATGTCGCCGACTGCGCAGCTCAAGTGCACTTCCAGGGGGCGGTCACACGCGGTGAACAATTCGACGATCCTGTCGCGGCGCTTGCCCGCACGGCCGCGTCCGGCAGTCGGATTCAGAAACAGGTGGACGCCATCGGCTTGCATGTCCCGATGCTACAATGCGCGCCTCGATGGCCGCAAAATGAACCTCCATGCTCGAGCTTGGCGTCAAATTCCTGATCAGCTATTTCATCGGTTCCCTGATGGGCGCGATGATCGTCGGCAGACTGCGCGGCGGTGTCGACATTCGCACAATGGGGAGTGGCAATGCGGGCGGCACCAATGCCCTGCGTACACAGGGCGCGCTGTTTGCGCTGGGTGTCATTGTCGTTGATATCGGCAAGGGCGTGATCGGTGCGGGCGTTATTCCCGGGCTCGAAATTCCGTTTGTACCCGAGGACCCGGACATATCGCGGCACTGGCTGATGCTGAGTTGTGCCGCCGCCACGGTGTTCGGGCACGTCTGGCCGATCTATCACGGTTTCAAAGGCGGCAAGGGCGCCGGAACCCTGGTCGGCACGCTTATCGTGATTGCGCCGCAGTTAATCATCGTTGTCTTGCTGGTATGGGGGGCGGTGCTCGTCGCGACTGGCTATGTTGGACTGGCCACGATGACTGCGGCCAGCGCCTTGCCGGTCTGGATTGCCGCCACCGGGCTGACGCTTGAGCGCCAGCCATTGCTCATCTATCTCGTGGTCATGGCCGGGTGCGTGATTTTCTGGCATCGCTCGAACATCCAGCGTATGCGCGCGGGTGACGAGCACCGCAACGTCAAAGTGATGCTGTTCAAACCAAAGAGCGTGACGGGCAGTGATGACGGGGCTTGATGCTGACTCGATTCGAGCGTCGCTTGCCGAATCAACGATTGCGCGCCTCGCGGCGCTCGAGGCTTTTGAAGCAATCGAATCGACCAATACGTACCTGATGCAGGCGGCTGCGCCGCCGCCGGACGAGTTGCGCGTTGCCATTACTGATAACCAGACGGCCGGTCGAGGCAGGCATGGCCGTACATGGCAGTCGCCGCCAGGCTCGGGCCTCTGCCTGTCGCTGGCCTGGACATATCACGAAGCGCCGACCAATTTGCCGGCATTGACGCTTGCGATCGGCCTGGGTGTCACCGACGCCCTGTTGGACCTCGGCATTGGTGGCGTCGAACTCAAGTGGCCAAATGACCTGGTTGCGCTCGACGGCAAGCTCGGTGGAATTCTGACCGAGACGCAGACCCTGCCGGGCGGGGCGATCAAAGTTGTGACCGGGGTCGGCATCAACGTCGAGTTGAACGAGGATCTCGACTTCGGCGAAGAAACGGACTGGGCGCGACGTGCAAGCGATATCGCCGGGCTCACGGTCAGTCTGCCTGATCGTGATGCGCTGGCGGCATGTCTTGTCGACCGCCTGTGTGCCGTGTTTGCCGACTATGCGTTGGGCGGATTCGGTGCATTTGCCGAGCGCTGGTCGGCACGCGACTGGCTGCGGGGCAGGGATGTCACGGTCGACACGGCCCAGGCTCGGCTTTCCGGCGTCGGGGCAGGCGTCGCCGAAGATGGTGCGTTGCTGGTTGATGTCGGCGATGCCGATTTACAACGCATCACGTCAGGGTCGGTAGTCATGGTCGGCCAGCGGGGCGCGCGATTATGACCGCGCTGCTCATGGACGTTGGTAATTCCCGCATCAAGTGGGGTGTCAGTGATGCCGGTGAGATTCGTCGCACGGGGCATATTTCGCAGGAGCGTATTTCCAAGACCGGCCTGCAGGTCCTGACCACGAAGATTCCGCGTCGTGTCGACAGGGTATTCGTCAGTAACGTCGCCGGCGCCAGTTTTGCGACGCGTTTATCGGGTGTCGTCGGCGCGCATTGCGAATGCGATGTGCACTTCGCCCGCTCCGAACGCAACGGCTGGGGCGTGACTAGTGGCTATACGCAGCCCCGACGCATGGGTGTTGACCGCTGGGTCGCGATGATTGGCGCGTGGGCAGAACTACAGTCGGCCTGCCTCGTCGTCGATGCCGGAACGGCACTGACCATCGATGCGATCAATGCCAACGGTCAGCACCTTGGCGGCCAGATTATCGCCGGGGTGGCGACCATGGCCAGCGCGCTGGCTGGCGCAACCAGCGATATCCCTGAAGTCAAACCAGCGCCAGGCCGTGCCGGCGGCGATCTTGGCATGTTCGCGAAGAATACTGCGGCCGCGGTTCGCGAGGGCGCACAGAATGCCGTGGCCGGCGCCATCGAGCGCGCCGTTCGAACTTTGCAATCAAATGCTTACGAGCCAACCATTGTCTTGACCGGTGGTGATGCGTCGCGCATCCTAGGCGCGCTTGGCGAGACCGCGCTGCATCGCCCGCATCTTGTATTGCAGGGCCTCGCGCACATGCTGGACCACGATCGATGAAGAACCTGCTGTTGCTACTGATCCTGGCAAACATCCTGTACCTGATGTGGGGGATGTTCCAGGCGGATGACCCTCAGCCGGGCGTTGCTGTAGTGGAAGAATCGGACCTCGGTCCGCCGCTCGAGGTCCGGACGGGTCGAGACGACGAATCCATCGCCAGCGTGGGTGCCGTGCTCGGTTCCGGCGAGCCGTCGGATTTGCAGGCGGTTGTCGGTCGTTCCTGCGTCACGATAGGTCCGTTCAAGGTGAAGTCGGATGCCGACTCAGCCGTGCTTCTGTACAACGGCGAAGGCATGAAAGCAGTGGATCGCCAGGGACAGGCCCAGGTGTTCATCGGGCATTCCGTGCGGGTCGAAGACGTCGAAAGCCGTGCCGTTGGTCGCGAAATGATTGCGCGGCTCGGCGAGCAGGGTCTTACCGATGCATTCATCGTGGGGAATGAAGAAATCGGTTATGCGATCGCGTTGGGCATATTCGGACAGATTGAGAACGCCGAAAAAGTCGAACTGCAGGCCCGTGCCGCGGGGTTCGATGTTGAGATTACGCCGATGATGCGCGATCAGGCAGTGTATTTCGTGGATATCGGTTTGCCGCCCGGCAAAGGCGCGGGCTCGATCGTGGAGCGTTACGGTGAGGAACAGGTCGCGTTGCGCGAAGCGGCCACCTGCCCGCAGTAATCTGGACGGTGGCCCTTGTCAGAAGGCCCCGAAAAGCGAATAATTCGCCGCCCAACGCCGGCATAGCTCAGTTGGTAGAGCAGTTGATTACAAGAGTCGAGGGCAACTAGTGTACTAGTACAATTAAATCAGAGGGTTATACTTAGTATGCCATACTAGGAAGAAAGGACGAAGCTGGATGCCCAAGACTTTCTTTTTAGAAATAAGAACTTAGACGTCGAACTGGGTGCCTGGTTAAATTCTTGAGATCGATGCACATGAATTCGAGATACCTGTGAATGCTGGCAAGCTAGGATAGGTAATCAAACGAAAATGCCGCAATAGCTCAGCTGGTAGAGCAACGCACTTGTAATGCGTAGGTCCGGGGTTCGACTCCTCGTTGCGGCACCATTTCGTCCTCCTCGAGAAGTCTCCTCCCAACACTGTTGTCCGGCAATCAAACCGCTAGAAGCCAAAAAGGGGCCTTGCGCTCCTTCACGGTTGGCTGTCCTGCCCAACGTCAGTTCCAGCTAACCGCTCCAAAGCAGCCACAGCTGCGCTCTCCATTAGAACGGTGCGACCTTCGACAATTCTGCGCCGTTCGTCAAAATCGAGTCCGAATTGGTGAAGTGTTGATGGCCGCAAGAAGGCCCGAATGGACTCGCGTTCTATGTACGAAAGTAATTCTATCGGCGCGAGTACCGCGTTAGGCTTTTTTTCGGCCAACATCATGCTGCCATTGTCCGCCGCTACTATATCGAACGAGTCCGGATGTAGATTCTTGAGCACGGCCCGCAGTCGGTTATTCGACCGTTCCAATTGACGCACTCTCTCTTCCTAGCCCCCACGATCAGGATCACGGCCGTATCTCCATGGCCTATGGTCTCGATCGAATCTGACGACGGCTGAACGGTCAGGTCTGAGTTATCACAGATTATGTATTGAGATGATTCGAACCCAGTCTCATCTGTAAATTTACTCCCGAATTCGCTAGGTCCGCGCAAAACCCTTTCCACTCCATGCCAGGATTCGCCAACGGCGACTTCCACTTCACCCTCTATACCAGTCACTTGAACGACTGCTTTCGGTGTATCATTGAGGTCCGCAAATGACCCAAAGGCGCCATTGATCAAATTTAATAATGCGCATCTCTCAATTCAATCAACAGGTCTATCGCCAGTCATACTTGGCCAGTGAGTTTCTTCGACGCCACCGCACTTCGATTATTGTGTCGGCGTTCCTGTTCTGGTCCGTAGTGTTCGTTTTGATAGTTCCTCGACAGGAAATAGCGAATACAAACAAAGGATTCTTACTCATCGGATTTCTTTGGATGACAGTCGGCCCTGCAATCGCTACCTACTTTTTGCCCAGATGGTTGTTGAAGATCATGCCACTCATGAATGGGTACAGGCATGAAGACTTCGGCGAGTGACGGGCCTTCTATCTGTGCGGAATTGATGGGTAATGACCGTCCGGTTGTGGCCGATTCTGTTGAAAAACTCGTTATTGAAGCCGCCATTGTTGTCGCGATTTCATCGATTCGAGTTCTTTGATCCGGCGTAGCCGGATTTTTTGTTTTCTATTCGGTATTTTCGCTCAAGTTACTGCCATTTGGCTGATTTTGGGCGGACCTGTCCCTAGGCATTTCGCCATGCGTCTTAAGTTCTGTGCCGTCGCGGTGAGCAGGAACTCGTCCTGAGCACCACTCATGCCGCGTAATCGCAAGCGGTCCACCTTCAGGATGCGCTTCATGTGGGCAAAGAGCATCTCGACCTGCTTTCTCTGCCTTCGTGTTCGTCGATAGGCCGGCGTCTTCCTGATCGCGCGAGCAACATCCCGCGCCGGCTCGTACACGCTGCGCGTGACCTTGCGGATCTCGGTGTTGGGACAGCACTGTTCCTTCATCGGGCAGGCATCGCAGTCCTGCTTCCTGGACCGGTACTTGATCTCCTTGGCCTTGGTCACGCCGGTGCGCGGCTTGTTGAAGTTGCGCCAGAAGCGACGTAGCTCGTTGCCGTTGGGGCAGGTGTAGATGTCGGTCTCCGCATCATAGGTAAAGTCGGAACGGCCGAAGCGATCTTCTTTCTCGTTGCCGCGATCCCAGACCGGCACATGCGGTTCGATCTCTGCGTCATTCACCATCCAGTCAAGGAACTCGGCCGTGCCATAGGCCGTGTCACCGATCAGCTTCTTCACTTCTATGCCGAAGCGATCCTTCACCCTCTCGATCATGGTCTTGGTCGACCACACCTCCGGCGTTCTGAGTGCCGGCGTTGCTTCAACGTCAACGATGATGCCGTTGTCGATGTCCACCAGGTAGTTGGTCGAGTACGCATAGTACGCCGGGCCACCCAGCACGGCGGTCCAGCGCGCCATCGGGTCGGTCTGCGAGACCTTCTTCGGCGGTGTTGCCGGCGCACCGTCGGCCTCGATCGAGTCCAGGTACTCGTTGATGGCGCGGCTGCCGCCGCCCCAGTCATCGTCGTCGTCCTCGTGATGCTTTTGCTTGCTGGCATCGGCCTTCACCACCGAGGCATCGACGGCAAAGCCTTCGGCACCGATCAGGCCTTCTTCCATACAGCGCTTCAGGACCTCTTCGAAGACGAAGCGGAACACCTCCGAGTCGCGGAACCGGCCATGCCGGTTCTTCGAGAAGGTCGAGTGATCCGGCACCTTGTCAGTAATGCTGAGCTTGCAGAACCAGCGGTACGCCAGGTTCATCGTCACTTCGTAGCACAGCTGCCGTTCTGAGCGGATCCCGCAGCAGTAGCCGATCAACAGCATACGGATCATCAGCTCGGGGTCGATCGACGGACGGCCCGTGTGGCTGTAGAACGGTGCGAGATGTTCTCTCAGGTTAGAAAGGTCGAGTACGCGATCGATATCACGAAGCAGGTGATCCTGCGGGACTATCTCGTCGAGATTGAACGCGTAGAACAGTTCGTCCTGCGCCTTGTCGTTGCTTCCCATCATCCGGGATCGCTCCGGCAATCAACACGCAGCAATTATCTCATTGACGTAAGATCAGTAGGAGTTTTTCAACAGAATCGGCCGTACTGAGACGGTCGCCAGGAGTTGGTAGAATTGTCGCCTGTTGACCCGAACCGGACGCTGAGATTTGCTGATGAAGCGCATGACGAAATTGAGTCATTACCTTGTCATAGCAAATCTTGTGATTCTTGCCGGGCTGTTAGTCGGACTCGTCAAAGGTGTCGCAGATTCATCGGACACGATTCCTGTTCTGGATAAGATGGGCATCGCGATGAGTAACCACGACTTTCAATTCTCGTTTCTCGTGCTAACTCTGATTACTAACTTGTTCTTCGCGGTGATCTGGTTCATCGGTAAGCGGGTGTCTCAAAACTAGAGGTCCAGCCCAAGGCGAGCGGCTCCTTCTGGCCGTACTCGGAAGTCTTCCCAATTTCAACTTGAGCGGCAGCTCTCAGCCACAGCAGACGCTCGCGTCAGACGTTTCCGCGGACTAGGTGCCCTCGGGGTAAACGCATCTGACCGACCGGAATGCCCTGGTTAGCTGACCGTCGATTGAACTGTTGTAAACTGTCGTTCTTTGACCCGGAGCAGTCGTTCGATTCTTAGCGCTAAACCGATGTTTGATTGGCTCAGCATCATCAATGCAGATCGTATGGCCTATTTTTCAGGACGGATTACGTGCCTCCTGTTGTATCCGTTTTTTCGAGTACAAGATCGAGGAAAGGTCCGTTCCAACCCCTATCTTTGGCAGAACTTCGGCTTCCATTACGTCAACAATGGTCGGCGATACTTGTACCGCGAGTCGGTCGAATGGATAGGCGTTTTGAGTTGGCTGATAGCGTTGGCAATTCTGTGGGCCGTACTTCGATGACCGCTCATGGCCGAGAGTACGCATTCACCCAAGTCGAGAAATGACTTCCGCTGTGGCTGCAAAAGCTGACGGTCGCGCCGACGTTTCCGCGAAAGCGTCTTTGACTGTCCGGTTCACTTCGCTTAGCTGTCTGTCAATCGGTGATAGACTCAAGGTCAGTCGATGACCCTTTCCGGCCCCTCGGAGTTGACCTAAATTGAAGCCTTCCGCGTCGCAAAATGCTCTGCGTCGGCATTTCAAAAAGGCACAAATTGACCCCACAGCATTTACCGTGCGCGAGTTGGTAGACACGGTTATTGGCTTCTATCAATCGCAGCGAGCCTCCGGACTCTCGTCTGGTCCGGATTCGGATATGTTGTTGTTCCAGTGGGGTACCTATGACTGGGGAGAAGGCGAACACTTCGAAGTCGATATGGTGCGCCAGTTTGCGAAGCGACAACTGTTTGGCGATCCCGTCTTGAGTCAGCTTCATACAACCGCGTACTTTGAGCCAAGCGCGTTCTCCGACATTTCACCCTCGGAACTCTGGTGTCACTCAGTCGAAGAATCAGGGGAATTTCGCGAGCGGGTGCTCGCGTCTTCCGCCTTTGAGAAAACGGCAGATGCGCGATCCCAGAAGACGGAAATTCGTTGGGAACTCATCTAATCGAATGGCTGGTCTTGGCCGAGAGCAGAGATTTTCTAGGAGTCAGATTGAGCGGCGGCTTGCTGCAACAGCGGTCGCTCGTGATCGACGTTACCGCGGTAACGCGTCCGACAGGCCGCAATGGTTTGCTTAGCTGACCCTCGGTCGAACTGTTGTAAACTGTCAGCCTCTGACCCTTTGCGGACCTTCAAAGATTGAGTAGGCGTAGCGAATGCGAACATCACTTACAACAATTCTCTTGCTGTCCCTAGCCGCCCCGGTATTGGCTGAGCCGATGCAGTGTAATGTTGGGCCAGTTGCTAGGAACCTTGGCGGCGCCGAGTGGAATGTTCTGTCGTGCAGCGACGGACGTTCACTTGTTTTCGTGACTGCAAAGGGAAACCCGGCGATGCCGTTCTATTTTATGGTTCAACGCAATGAGGAATCGCCCAAGATTGTCGGGGAAGGGAATGGCTCGAAAGAATATTCAGCGGCAGCCTACGAAGAAATCAAGCAGATGACGGCGACAGAATTTGATGAGCTTGTTCTGGCGACCAAAGTGGCTTCCGAGCAAGAGTGACTGTCCGGTTCTGGCCGTCTCCAGCCGTCCAGGCATTTCGGAGTACAATGACGGCTGATTATCCACATCAGTCGGTCGGGATTGGTCGCATTGGGAGCCGATATCGGTGGAACAAGAGATATCCAGATTCCCATTAATTCCATGGGTGCCGCTGGGGATCGTATTCCTATTTGGGATCGTGGTGGAGTATTGGATCGGAGTTGGATGGATAATTGCCATTGTCCCGTTGTGGATGGCACTCGCCAATCTGCTGATTGCTGCGTTAACGGTTCGCATCTTCACCGATGGCAAGTCGTTCACAATCCGTAAGAATCACCGGGAGTTGGTCATACCTGCGAGCGAAGTCTTCGACGTGGAGAACGCCGCAATCGGACCCTTCATGATCTTGCGAGTTCGGTCGAAAGCCGAGTCCGGTGATGCCTACACCTTCTTCCCCCGAACGGACTACTCCATGAACGACCTTTGGGGTGCTGACGTGATCGACACGGTCGCGAAGATTTGCGGCTGGACCAAGAGGTGACGCGAAAGCAACGACCGGTTGTGGCCGAGAGCAGAGATTTTCAAGGGCACGACTTGAGCGGCAGATTTCAGCAGGAGCAGACGGTCGCGCTCGATGTTTCAGCGGAAACGCGGCTGACCGACCGCAATACCCTGGATAGCCGTCCTTCGCTCGAACTGTTGTAAACTGTCGTTCTTTGACCTGAAGCTGCTGCCTAAAGTTTCGGGTTGATTGGCTACAGCACGACTTTTCAATACATATTCGTGATTTTGCTAACAGTACTGACACGTCATCTAGGCAGAGCACGGACAATAGCTTCCTTGATAGAAAACGGGTCAGCCCATTCAGTTGTTCGTCCGTTTCGGAGCACTTTTACGAGGTGACTCATTCACTCAATAGGATACTCAATCCTAAGCTCGGCTGGAGGCTGGTAGTCGTAGCGATTGCACTGGCACTAGTCGTCGCATTACCTCGTTACGAGAAGCACTCGTTGTCCGAGTACCCACTAACGTATGGCCGGGTGACCGAGAAAAGCGTCGAGCAGATTGGGTTTGGGCGATTTCGGGCTTGGGATTTGGCTATCTACTTGGATTCTGGCATCCGTCTTTATGTTAGGCGTGATCACGAAACTGATCTCAAAAACATCTTGCTCGACTTGGAAGAGGGCACCTACGTCAAAGCGCACTACGTGGCACGCAACTCAAATGATCGTGGCGTCGAGTTGGAATTGCTAAATCTCGAAACAGATGCGGGACTCTTATTTGACTATCGTGACCTGATGGACAAGATGCTTCTTACTGGCCAGATTGCGGGAGTCATGTCAGTTATTTCGCTCTTTATCGGATTGGTAATACTCGTTGGTGCCCAACTCGGCAAACGGCTTTTCAAAGTTCGGTGATTCCATGTTTGTAGAGTTGGTTTTGGGCGACCGCTCTTGGCCGAGAGCAGAGATTTTCTAGGAGTCAGATTGAGCGGCGGCTTGCTGCAACAGCGGTCGCTCGTGATCGACGTTACCGCGGTAACGCGTCCGACAGGCCGCAATGGTTTGCTTAGCTGACCCTCGGTCGAACTGTTGTAAACTGTCAGCCTCTGACCCATACCAGCCGGTCGGTTGAGGCACCCCAAACGATGAGAATTTGTCCTGCTTGCGGTTCGAAAGGTGTGCGTATTGCCGCTCTAGTAGCAGCGGCGGTTCGATCCACGAGTAGGTGCTCCGCATGTGGTTGCGGTCTGAAATTCAATTGGGTTAGCGGCGTACTGTCAACGGCCGCATTCGTTGCCGGACTTTGGGCAGGACTCGTATCTAGTTCAGTTTCCGCAGGTGTAATTGCGGCGTACTGTCAACGGCCGCATTCGTTGCCGGACTTTGGGCAGGACTCGTATCTAGTTCAGTTTCCGCAGGTGTAATTGTAGGAGCCTTGGTCTGGATAGCCGTACTGTTTGCACCACTAAAGACTGACAACACGGACCCAATAGCATTTCGAAGGAACTTGCGTGAAAAGCGGGAAACGGCGAGCGGCCGATAGCAGCTCTCGCTGCTTGAAATATGGATGATTGAATATGAGTGACGCATGGCAAAATCGCGCCGACAACGTCTCGACTTTGCGGGACGCTATAGCGTTCCTGGAGGATCTATCAACCGAAACCACGGATCGTAGGAATCTCTATCCGGAGTCGCTGGAATTTATTTCTGCAATGTCGGGATTTCTAGAGGACTTCAATGAGGCTAACGACATGTCACCCGCAGAGCTAAGACGACTGTGTATTGTGGTCAACGAGAGCCTGCACTACGAGTAGTAGCGGCGATCAGAACGTCTCCTCCTGGCCGATTCCTGCCGCCCAGGCGTATTGAGGTACGATGACCGCTGTTGACCCTTTTCCGGACCCTCGCCAAAGAAAATGCGTTGACCGAAGATGAATCCTAATCATCGCAAATACATTGCGTGGGCTCGAACTACGTTGCTGGTCTTGCTTGGATGCATACCTGCAACGATTCTGTGCTATTTCGCATTTCCACTAGCGTTTTCCGGTGTGTTCGGGTTCATTTCTGGTGACGGATGGCTGAGCCTTGCAATGGGAATCTGGGGGGCAGCAGGAGTATTTGGGACACTTTCTCTTTGGGCCATAAGCCTCGGATTTCCTACGCCTCTTCGATATGTGGGCTTAATCATTGGTATCGCAGCGAATCTGCTGATGCCTGCGGTGTTTCCGCGTTCATACGCTTCGCTGTGGCTCAGTAGCGATTGGATTGCGCTTTTTGCGCCGTCAATCGTTGCAGTGTATTTGCTGGCAGAGCTGATCTATACAGCGTACAGACTAGGCGCAAAGAACACAGCAAGTCTGTCTGGCTGATCGCCGCCGCCGATTGCGGATTTCTTGCCGGATCGAACGTCTCCTATTGGCCGCGAAGCGACTGTTTGTCTCCACCGAAACTTGCCATTCAAACGACCGCTATTGCTGAGAGCTGACGCCCCCGCCTCGGAGTCCAGTTCTGACCCGGTCAGGCCTCCAGGTACGTTTTTTTTCGGGTCAGGACTTGCCGTTGCTTGCTAGACTGGAAGCAGGCACCCATGTTCTCAACCTGGCCACTGGGCCCCTAACAACGAGCAGTGAGAATTGCCAATCCGACATAGAAGTATGCTCCCGAGGTGTGTTGCGGTAGTGGCAATGCTGCTCGCATCATGCTCAACGAATTCGACGCCCCAACCGACGCCAGGACCAATTCAGGTTCCTATGAAGATCGTGAATCGAACGCCGGTACTCGATTTCTGGATTCAGAATCAGATCATTCGCCTCCAGCTAGACCTAGGTAGCGGCACCACTCTGACGCTCTTTCCGGAGGCCCTTGAGAACATCGATGTGAGGGCGACGGGAGACGTTCACGAAAGCATGGGAATCGAAGGAGTGCCGATGTACAACACGGAATTCCTGATTGAGCGGGTGAGTCTGGGAGATCTTGAGTTTCAGGACCTTATCATTCGCGAGGATGATCACACGCAGGAGCACCGAACCGAGACAATTGAGTACAGAGGCACTTACGGGCGCGCTGGCCGAGGATTATTTGAGAACGGAAAACTGGTCATCGATTACCAAAGTGAAACGCTGACGTTCATTCCACTTGATGCACCGCCAGAACATCAGTCAACTTGCAGCGGCATACGTATCCCGTTGGAAACCGACAAACAAAGCCTAGGATTGACCACCAAAGTGCAGACTGATATCGGCGAACTTTTCGTCGTCTGGGATACAGGGGCGCGTGGCAACGTTATGCTAAAGAAGACTACAGACCGAGCTGAACTGGGACTGGTGGCGCGCGACCAGTTTAGGACTGAGCGATTCGAGATCAATGGGCATGAATTTGGTCCGGTCAGAATGAATGTCTGGGATATTCCGGTCCTACCCCCCGACCTGAATGCTCTACTAGGATATTGGTTCTTCTCAGACAAAATTGTCTGTGTCGATTTTCCGCTGAACAGCCTCGTTATTCGTCCAGCCTCTGGTCAGTAACGAAATCTCGGCGGTGAGTTTCAGGCTCAGCGCACCCAACAGCTCCACAGCCGTCAACACCCACTCCTGACCCGTACTCGACATATTTCGCGACCCGGCCGGACCGAGATGTCCCACGCGCTGCTAGAATTGTCGATGATGTCTTCCGCACCTGTCGAACACGAAATTCTGCCGGCCGCTGCTGAGCACGCAAGCGAGCTTGTTCCGTTAATGTGTGAGCTTGGCTATGACGTTTCACCGAGCACGCTCAAGACCCAGCTCAAGGAATACAGCTCTTCCGACCGATCGAAGGTCCTAGTTGCGCTCTGTGGCGCGAAGCCGGTTGGCCTGATTAGCGGGCACCTGATACCAGCGATTCATCAGCTAGGGAATATCGGTCGAATCACTTCATTGGTTGTTGCCAAGGAGTACAGATCGAAGGGAATCGCCTCCCGATTGGTAATAGAACTGGAGGCCTGGTTTCTCGCGAATAGCTGCCTACGATTTGAAGTCACAAGTGGCGAACATCGAGATGCAGCTCATCGATTCTACGAATCTCGCGGATACTCGCCATCAGCAAGCCGTTTCCTAAAGGTCCCGCAGCCATTCGACGAAAAGTCGAAGGGCAACTCCTGACCCCGTCAGGCCGCCAGGTACGTCGATTCTGGGTCACAACTGGACTCCGAGGCGGAGGCGTCAGCTCTCAGCAATAGCGGTCGTTTGAACGGCAAGTTTTGGTGGTGGCAAACAGTCGCTTCGCGGCCAAAAGCGGACGGTCATTCGTGAAGGAAAAGCATCAAAGTTCAAAATCGCATACCGGGCATCGTTCAGGCACATCTGTCGGTTGATATCGGACATTTGATTCGCCTTTTTTTCGACGTTGCATCTCTTTGCGAAACGAACCAGACGGAAATCTGTACCAACCCGATCCACAATTTCCGCACCCGAAAAGAAATGTCGCCGGAATACAAGCGATAAAGACGATGACTGAAAGCGACTCAACGAGGCTCTGAACGATTGATCCGTCTTCGAGTACAAGTCGCGCCAGCAGGATTCCGATGAAGCTAGTAGTCACGGCCCACGAAATGACGACCATAGTGACACGGTATTGTTTTACGCGAATCCCCACCGAGCCTCCTTCGTTCGCCCACTACGTCGTATGTTTACTCAGGATTTCTTTCTTGTCTGCCTCGGGAACACCTGTCCATTCAACAGCATCACCTAGACGAAGAATTACGCCGATGTCTCGACAAACCGCGACGATATGGGCGAACCACGCTGCAACCGTCCACTCGATTCGTTCCGTGCCCCGAAACGCGCCCACTTCGTTGTTCCAATACACGCCTTTCGCTTCACGGTAGACGTATTGGTAGTCAGCGTCGCCGCCACCTTCAAGCACGACCTGTAACTCGTTCGTCTTGAGAACTTCAACTCTGACAATTTCTTCGCGAGTCTCGGACATTTTGGTGATTACGCGACAGGCTGGTATGGGTCAGAGGCTGACAGTTTACAACAGTTCGACCGAGGGTCAGCTAAGCAAACCATTGCGGCCTGTCGGACGCGTTACCGCGGTAACGTCGATCACGAGCGACCGCTGTTGCAGCAAGCCGCCGCTCAATCTGACTCCTAGAAAATCTCTGCTCTCGGCCAAAAGCAGCTGTCCGATCAACGATCACGACCCCTAACCTATGGCCCAAAATCGCGAACTTCAAATTCGCAATCGAAGTAGAGGGTGTTCTCTAATTCCGTTTCAGTATTCTCGGCCACCAGCAACCAATATGTTCCGGCTCCATTGAGCAAAGCCGCGCGTCTCTCGTTGCCATCGACAAATTCAGTTCCAGTAGACGAAGAATCTATTACGAATGAGCCCAAGTTCTCGAAACCGTCGTCTACCGGGAACTTGAAAGGTACGAAGCCCCCCTGAAGGTAAACAAACGAACCGTCGGGACGCCGAATGAGCATCTCTTTCGGGTGAGGAGTGTGAATCTCGACTGAAACTTTGGGCTCGCTGACATTCTCATCAACGATACAGCTCAGGAACGGTGCTCCAGACAGCGATTCGTTCGAGGCAACAAGAAACAGCAGCGAAACGAAAGAAGATTTGATCAACGATTTGGTCTCTCAAACTCAGAAACGCGAGCGACCGCTAAGGGTCAGAGGCTGACAGTTTACAACAGTTCGACCGAGGGTCAGCTAAGCAAACCATTGCGGCCTGTCGGACGCGTTACCGCGGTAACGTCGATCACGAGCGACCGCTGTTGCAGCAAGCCGCCGCTCAATCTGACTCCTAGAAAATCTCTGCTCTCGGCCACAACCAGCCGTTCAAAGGCCGAGCGTTTCGCGAGCTAATTCTATTTCGTCCTCAAGGACGACAACGGAAATAACGTTGCCCAAATCCGTTCGGCTACCGAACACAACGTACCTATCACCCGCAGTCAGTGAAAACGAGCAACTATGTGAAACGTCGTTCAAAGCGACGAAGTGGTCAGTAGAATTACCCTTCCAAACATCCTCGACGGCGAACTTGACGGCCATATATCCACGGCTGTGCTGGAGGAAGTACTCGGCAGCCTCTTCCCCGCTTTCGCTACGGATAACGGCAATGAATTCGTCGGATACTTCAAGTGGTTCATAGATCAGCACCTGCCCGACAAACACAAACTCGCTCTGGTTCATGTGCTTGACGGCATCTTCGGCGACCCCCGAGAGGGGGTTGTACATGCACGCCAATGCGCACTCCGAGACGAGTGCCAAGCAAACTACTGTGAACGATCTCTTCATGAACTCAGCGTACGACTTAAGCGAAAAGAACTCACGAATTACTCGCAACTGCGACGGGCTGCTTTGGGTCAAAGTCAGAAGTTTACATCAACTTGAGAGCAGACGGTGGAGCGACGGGAAAGCGACCGTCAGCAGACGGTCGCCACTTCACTAAATGTCAATTTTCTCTGACATATCCAGCGCGTCATCAATCTCGATACCGAGATAACGAACCGTGCTATCCAGACTCGAGTGGCCAAGCAATAGCTGAACCGCACGAAGGTTCTTCGTGCGTCGATAGATGAGTGTCGCTTTCGTCCGTCTCATTGAGTGCGTCCCATATGCCGTGGGGTCCAGGCCAATCGACGTTACCCAGGACTCCACGATTCGCGCGTACTGCCGCGTCGACAAGTGTTTCGAGTCTCGAATCCGGCTTGGGAAGAGATAGTCGGAATCCGACAGGTCTCCTATTTTGATCCATTCTCGGATGGATGTCTGAGTTCGGGGTGTGATCTCGAAACGAACAGGCCGGTTTGTCTTGCTTTGGCGGATGGTCGCGCGCGACACAACTTCGTCACCGCTGACAATGTCCGAGACACGAAGGTTCAGCAGGTCGCATCCCCTGAGTTTGCTGTCGATTGCCAGGTTGAAGAGCGCGAGGTCTCGTCGGTTTCCGATGTTCTGCAGGCGCATACGAATCGACCAGATTTCCTGCATGGATAGCGGTGCTTTCTACCCAATGAGTTTCCCTTTGTTCCACGGGGTACTGCGAGGTTTGGAGTTGGCTCGGTTGAACATAACTATCTCCTATTCTTGTTGTCAGGAGACCGTATTCTGGTACCTAAAGCGTCTGGTTTTTCGGGGTTATCCGACGTTCGAACGACGGCTTTCAAGTTGAGGTAAACTTCTGACTTTGACCCGAAGCCGCCGTTCGCAGAACCCCGAGAAATACGTTGATTCGATACGCATTGTTAGCTTTGGCCGCACTTCTGTTGGCTGCATTTGTGATCGAGGGGTCAGAAGAAATCGTGCTGTCTGAGTCGGCAGACAAAGTCTTGGTAGACAAGTCCGACGAAAAACTCTATCTGCTGAAAGACGGAACTACTATCGCTGAGTTCTCGGTAGCCTTTGGTGCGAATCCTGTCGGTCATAAGAAGCAGGAAGGGGATGAGCGAACGCCTGAAGGTCACTATCTCCTTGATTACAAAAAGGCTGACAGCTCCTTCTACAAAGCGATTCACATTTCCTATCCGAATGACGCAGACAAGCAAGCGGCAGCGGCCAAAGGTGTCGATCCCGGCGGATTGATCATGATTCATGGCCAGCGCAACCGGATTGGCTGGTTGTCGTTTATCACTCAGCGATTCAACTGGACTGACGGATGTATCGCGGTCACCAATGGCGAGATGGATCAAATCTGGAACTCGGTCGCGGTAAATACGCCAATTGAAATCCGAGAATGACGGTCCGGTTATGGCCGGGTGCTGAAGTTTTTCCACGTGCGGGTCGAGTGACAGCTCTCTGCATGAGCCGACGTTCGGAACACGCGTTACCGCGGAAACGCATCTGACCGACCGGAATACCCTGGTTAGCTGCCCGTCGATCGAACTGATGTAAACTGTCGTTCTTTGACCCGAACCAGCAGTTCAGGTTTCAGCCGTTTCAAGGAGGATTGACCAGCTTGATTCGCCGAATACTCGCGTCTTGCATCGTCATTTTGACCGCAATTTCTGCGACGGCGGAGAGTGTGTCGGGCGATTCTGTGCAGGAACGGATGTCGAATGACATAGCTGACGGAAAGCCACTGGTTGCTCATGTTCTAGTCGCGTTGTGCGACAACAAGTTTCAGGGAATCGTTCCAGTTCCGGCTCATCTCGGCGACGGCGACGACCCCAAGTCAAACCTCTATTGGGGTGCGTTGTATGGGGTGAAGACTCACTTTTCTCGACATGCAGATTGGACGCGCGTGGCGATTAGCGCACCATCAAACAGTGCGGTACTAGATCGTGTCGCGTTCCATTCGACGATTGAGCGCGACGGCAATAGCGTAGATGCTTATTTGATCGCAGAAGCGTGGCAGGGCAAGGAAATCCGAGCTGCGACAACACGTTTCTTGCAGTTGGTCGGAGGTGAACCGGTAGAAACATACGTCCTCGGAGACGCTGCCAACGGGATTACCGTTGATGCCGGCGGATCGTCCCATCTCATCGCTTACGTCGGCCACAACGGACTGATGGACTTCTCCTCGCCAGCGGTATCCGAGCCGGAACTGGAAGCTGGCCCCCGCAGCTCAGTGGTGCTTGCGTGCCGGAGTCGCGACTACTTTGCGGAGTTATTGAGTTTCAAGCAGTCGCATAGCCTATTGACCACTAACGGACTGATGGCCCCGGAGGCGTACACGTTGGAGGCGGCAATCAGCGCGTGGTTTTCCGGTGAATCGCCGAACGCAACACGATACAGCGCAGCCGACACGTATGCCGAGTATCAGAAGGCAAATCGGATCTGGTCACGACGCCTTTTTGCTACAGACGAATGACTGGTTGTGGCCGAGAGCAGAGATTTTCTAGGAGTCAGATTGAGCGGCGGCTTGCTGCAACAGCGGTCGCTCGTGATCGACGTTACCGCGGTAACGCGTCCGACAGGCCGCAATGGTTTGCTTAGCTGACCCTCGGTCGAACTGTTGTAAACTGTCAGCCTCTGACCCTTTTCTGCCGTTCGTCAAAGCGGCATATTTGGGCCAAGACTTGTGGTTCGCTGATAGTATTTTTGCTCTTAGCAACTGTGCTTTTTTGTTTGGATGAATCAAGTTGGTAAAGAAGCAGCTAAGGAAGATTGATCTCCCGCGCACCTCAGAGCGCATTCGAGGTATCACGTTACCTCAAGATGGCGAGATGTATGTTATCGACTATGACGAAGTTTTCCGAATCTGCCTAAATGATCCAGCTACCGTCGACGTGCTCGACGACAATCCCTACGAATTCCACGCAGAGCAACCGCATTCACTGGGCGTATACGACAATGCGCCAATTCACGAATCCGGCAACAACAGCCTTTCTTACAAGTTTGATCCAAAGGAGAATTTCGTGATAGTTCGGGTCACAATCGATGAAGTTGAAGAAAATCTGAAATTTCAAACATTCTCCGGCGACTGGTTTCAAGCATCGTTTTCAAAATGTGGGAACTTCATTCTTCTCGCAGAGCCTTATCGATTCGATCTTTACGAGCTGGTGTCAGCCTAGCTGACCGCCAGAGGCAAGAATTGACTGCGTATTCGCTACTCACGAATGCCTCCTTATGGCCGGGTGCTGAAGTTTTTCCACGTGCGGGTCGAGTGACAGCTCTCTGCATGAGCCGACGTTCGGAACACACGTTACCGCGGAAACGCATCTGACTGACCGGAATACCCTGGTTAGCTGCCCGCCGATCGAACTGATGTAAACTGTCGTTCTTTGACCCGTAGCGGCCGCTCGAATTTATCTACTTAATCTCCAGTTATTGACCGCAAATACAAAGTGATTCGGCTTCCAAATGGATAGTATGCAGCGTGTCGATATCAAGGCAGAGTTCCTCCCGATTCTCCGCTGGACAACAGTGTTCGCATTGGGCTTCGCCGTTCTAATTCTCATAGCGGCTTGGTTTGGGAGTCGGAACTCTTCTGGGTCGCAAATGACGAGTGCCGAGATGATTCTATTTGCGCTTCAAGTTGTCGGTTGGGGAAGCCTAGGCATTGTCGGTTTCGCTGGACTCTTGTACGGCATTACACGATTCACTGGGCTACGCGTAACTCCAGAAGAAATGGCTGGGCGAAGCTATTGGGGATTCAAAACCCGCTTTCCATCAGGTTCCGTCACAGGCGTAGTACAGACGCAATATCAAGGTGTTCGATACCTATGGATTTCGTCTAGCGAATCATCGAGGCAGTTGAGTCTGGTTTTACTGGGTGTTCGAGTTGAAAAATATGTCGATGATCTGACCCGTGTGCTTGGCCCGAAGCATGAACTGACCCAATGGTTTGCTTCCAACACCTGACAGCGAACCAAGAAGCGCGATCGAGCGTCCGTATATGGACTCCTCCTCATTGCAAGCAAATTGCTGAAGGCAGGCATGGCACGACTGCGTACGTATATCCGGCCTCTGTAGTCGGCATACGTTGATGCCGGGCCATAATGGGTTATTCGCGCGTCAGCTCCCAATCGCTTCTACGTAATCAAGTTACTCGGACGTTCACGGGGTGGGCCGACGCCGGTTCGACCTGTTTGCCATCAAGCAGTTTGCTTCTGCAATCGTTGTTGAGGATCTCCTTCTTCTGTCGAGCTAGCCTGTTGCCAGGCTCGGTTCGTAATCAGTGTCGTTCTGCAGCATGGCCCAGGCCATGCGAGCGGTCTTGTTAGCCAGTGCCACAGCAGCAACATTGGGATGTCGTCGCTTGGCGATGTCTGTTACCCACCGACTGAGCGGGTCGTCCCGGTGCTTGGCTTGTGAGACGACTGCCCTGGCACCATGGATCATCTGTGTGCGCAAGTAGGCATCACCGCGCTTGCTGATGCCGAACAACCGGTACTTGTCGCCGGAGCTACTCTGCCTGGGCGTTAGTCCCAGGGCGGATGCCATCTGTAGACCCTTGGCGTACTGCTTGCCGTCACCGACTGTCGCGACCAGCGCCGTTGCCACCAGTGGTCCAACACCGCGCAGCTGCTGCAGTCGTTTAGTGACCTCGTTGCTGCGCGCCAACTTCTCGATCTCCTTGTCGAGTTCCTTGATCCGCTCCTCGAGCGTTAGCAGGTCGTTCCACAGTCCGTGCAACAGTGATCGGAAGCTATCGGTCAGGCCATTCTCGGCATCTTCGAGCCACTCCGGGATCGCGCGCCGCAGTGACAGTATTCCCTGCGGGGCAACCAGCCCGTACTCGGCCACCAGGCCACGTATCTGGTTCGCCTTCGCATTACGGTGCGCCTTGAGCTCCTCACGTACTCGGTGCGTCGCCTGGATGTCCTGCTGTTCCACCGTCTTCACCGTGACAAAGCGCATGTGCGGCCGACTCATTGCTTCGCAGATCGCTTCGGCATCGTTGGCGTCGTTCTTGTTGCTCTTTACAAAGGGCTTCACGAACTGCGGGGCGATCAGTCGGACCGTGTAGCCTCGAGACTGGAGCTCTCGTGCCCAGTGGTGCGCGCCGGTGCAGGCTTCCATGCCAATCTCACAACCCGGTTCAACGTTCTCGATTAATACTCGGAGCCACTGGCCGCGCCGCAGCCGGCGCTTCCAGACGGTCTTGCCGTGACGATCCACACCGTGCAACTGGTACACGTTCTTTGCCAAATCCACGCCAACTCTACTAAGCTTCATAATGGACTCCTTCTTATTCCTGTCACTGAAAAAAACACGCTTCTTTCAGTCTGGCACATTGCGATGCCGTTAAGGTTGAGGAGGAGTCCATCCCATTGCTTCTGGCCGGGTGCTGAAGTTTTTCCACGTGCGGGTCGAGTGACAGCTCTCTGCATGAGCCGACGTTCGGAACACGCGTTACCGCGGAAACGCATCTGACCGACCGGAATACCCTGGTTAGCTGCCCGTCGATCGAACTGATGTAAACTGTCGTTCTTTGACCCTAATCGGCCGTTAGCTTCCAGACTAGATTCACCCTGATGTCGATGCCAAGATCGCCCTGCTGATGACCAACACGCACGTCCTTTTCTTAGTTGTTTATGGGTTGCCCATGGTCTTGGCTTCAACAATCGCGATAGCGGTTTCGTACGTAGCGAATATTAGGGGGCGGAGGGTTGTCCCTATTTCGATGGTCCTGATCTGGGCCGTTGCTCTCGCTACGTGGTTCATTGTCCGCGATCCTGCACCTGAGTATCTTGGTGGTCGCTCGTTGACTACGAAATGGGACGCCGCAGTCTTAATGGCGGTGACGCTTGTTCTGTTTGTTGTCGCGATTCCGATCTGGAGCTTGACCAACAAGTGGCCACTGCACCGTGTACTGGCCGTGGCCATAGTCGTCTCGCTAGCGGCTGGGATTTTATTCGCGCCGACCTATTGGTTCGCACTATGCGGTCTTGGAGGCATATGTGATCCGTAGATACTAGGATTCAGCGGCTGGTTTTGGCCGAGAGCAGAGATTTTCTAGGAGTCAGATTGAGCGGCGGCTTGCTGCAACAGCGGTCGCTCGTGATCGACGTTACCGCGGTAACGCGTCCGACAGGCCGCAATGGTTTGCTTAGCTGACCCTCGGTCGAACTGTTGTAAACTGTCAGCCTCTGACCCTATGTATGGACTCCCCCAACCCAGTTGCCTAGGTTGGAGGTCGACCAAAACCATAAAGAGAGTCCATACATGTCATATTCAACAACAGTCGGGGTCGACTTAGCAAAGAACGTCATCCAGATCTCGGTCGTCAATGGCCGAGGCAAAGAGACGTTGAACCGCTCACTTTCTCGCAAGAAGTTCGCTGAGTTCCTTGGCAAGCAAAAGCCATCACTCGTTGCCTTTGAGACATGCGCGACAGCGCACTACTGGGCGCGTGCCGCAGAGCGGCACGGGCACGAAGCACGCATCATCCCGGCCAAGGCCGTGGCGCCGTTCCGGCAGGGCCACAAGACAGATAGCAACGATGCGCTTGCCGTTGCTGAGGCCGCGAGACGACCGAACATCAAGGACGCACCGATCAAGACGGTTGAGCAACAGGGTCTGCAGGCGATGCTGCGTGCACGCGACCGGCTGATCCAGGAGTGCATCGCGCAGTCGAACCACATGCGCGGCATCCTGCTCGAGTTCGGCATCGCGATCCCGCTGGGCTTCGCTGCCCTCCTGCGCACGTTGCCTGAAGTGCTCGAAGACGGCGACAACGAGCTGCCCGACTTCTACCGGCCAACGCTGCATCGTATGTATCGCCGCATGCTCGAGCTCCGCGAAGACATCGACGCGATGACCAAGGAAGTCGGCGAGCTGGTAAAGAACCACCCGGTCTGTAGCAGGCTCACTGACATCGAGGGCATCGGCCCGATCGGTGCGACGGCACTGTATGCGTCGCTTGGCTCGGGTGCTGCGTTCGCCAACGGTCGCGAGGCCTCGGCCTACGTTGGTCTCACTCCGAGACAGTACAGTAGCGGCGGCAAGGCCAACATCGTGGGCCTCAGCAAGTACGTCGGCAACCGCAAGTTGCGCTCAGTACTGATCCAGGGCGCACTGGCCTACGTGTATCGTATGAAGGAACCAAAGTCCTCGAAGGACTGCTGGTTAACGGAACTCATCGAGCGAGCGGGACCCCGCCGTGCGGCGGTCGCGCTCGCCAACAAGAATGTAAGAACGGCCTGGGCGTTAATCGCCCAGGGAACTGAATACCAACGTCGACCGCAACTGGAGATGGCCGCCTAGAACGTCCTGCAGATAGAAACCGAGTATCAGATAAAGATATCTGCCCTGGGAAAACCTACACCGGAATGAGGCCTAGAGCCCACTGACCCAAAGAGGAACCGGGGTGCGCATACATAGAGGGCCCGGAGATAGCGTCTCCAAACAGAGGCCGAATATACAAACGCGTCTTAACTCTGATCGAAATATCTGTCTGCTAGACTGGGGGAGTCCATATACTTTCCGGACGGCCACCGATTTCGCAATTATGAAGTTTTTGCTCCTCATTCTCGGCGTATTCACGCCGATTCTAGCTATTGCCGATTGTGATTGGTCGGAAGAATTTCCAATTCGTAACGAAAAGTTGCTGATGGCACGGGAGTGCGTGGCAGAGAGAAGAATCCGAATCGGTGACATCGAAGTACAGGCAAACATTGATTTCCAGAATGTTCGCCCTGATTGTCCTGAGTGCAATGAAATATGGAGTGTTCACTCTCCAGATGGCAAGACAGCGGTGGTTTTCGTCGGTAATCGCCACCACGAGAGAAACGCTTGGGTCATTGACCGTGTAGCCAATGAAGTGCACCTGTTCATTGACCACTACGAAGGTAGGCACTTCATTGTCAAGTTCGATAGCAACAGTCGGTTTCGCATCATTCATGCTGGAATGGGATACAGAACTGATTATTTTTACGAGCGGATTGATGGAATTTGGGAAAACTCCGGGCACAAAAAAAACGATGACGAATGGCCCTAGCGAACGAAAGATATCGGCCGCAGTCGGTCACGGAGAAGAAACATGAAATTGCCCATAGCGAAATCCGAACATCTTGAACCGATGCTCGCGCGTCACTCTGGCACCGGTGGCGACAGTTGGTACGTTCTTGTATGTAAGTACTGCACTGACAGTCATCGCATTGCGGCGAAACTATCTGGCACTTCGCGCAGCAAAACTGCGTTCAAATTCGAGGTTGCCGGATGGAGGATGCACGATACAATTCCGGTCTGCCCGTCGTGCTACAAGCGTAAGATTAAGTCTGGTACCTATGAACCGGATTAGGCTGGTCGTCAATGGCTGGTTCTGGCCGAGAGCAGAGATTTTCTAGGAGTCAGATTGAGCGGCGGCTTGCTGCAACAGCGGTCGCTCGTGACCGACGTTACCGCGGTAACGCGTCCGACAGGCCGCAATGGTTTGCTTAGCTGACCCTCGGTCGAACTGTTGTAAACTGTCAGCCTCTGACCCGAAGCGGACTGTGAAAATCGAAAGCAAATACAGAGATTCTTAGGTATGAACTGGGATGCGATTAGCGCGATAGCCGAGGTAGTCGGCGTCATAGGGTTGATTGTTTCGATTGGGTATCTGGGACTACAGGTACACCAAGGAAATCGTGTTGCCCAAGATTCAGCATTCCAGGGCGTCTTCTCAATCACCTTGGACCATATTCGAGGTATGGTTGAAGGAGATAATCGTGACATAGTCATCAAGGGATTGATCGACTATGACAACCTCAAGGGTAGTGAAAAGATTGCATTCGACCACTTGATGATCGGCCTAATCACGGTAATTGAATCGGCACTTAATTCAAACGATATGGGGCTGATGGACGATCAACAGCCGGACGGTTTTGCGCATTACATTCGGACCAGATTGATGCCATACAGTGGCATGAAGGATTGGTGGGTCGACACAAAGGAATTGTTTTCACCAGCCGTACAAAATTGGGTAGCAATCCAAATGTCGAAGACAGATATGGAATCTGATTTTCTCGGCATCAAATGAATTACTTGGCGTCCGGTGACGAAAACCAATCGGCCAGTGGCTACTCATGGCCGGGTGCTGAAGTTTTTCCACGTGCGGGTCGAGTGACAGCTCTCTGCATGAGCCGACGTTCGGAACACGCGTTACCGCGGAAACGCATCTGACCGACCGGAATACCCTGGTTAGCTGCCCGTCGATCGAACTGATGTAAACTGTCGTTCTTTGACCCGTTGCGGACGCTCGCTATTCACCGTTTTTTTTGGCAACTCGCGACAGTCGGCCTGAGGAAATTGACAGCCCACGAAAAGGAATTATCCCTGTGAGATTCTTCTATTGGCTGATTGCCGCTTTGTCATTCTTTGGTGGCGCGGCCATGCTGGTTATCTACTTCGAGGACCCGTCAGACGATTTTCCCGCGTACGAAACACTTAGCAAGGTTGAAGGCGAGATTGCATGGGTGCAAAAGCATCGCTACGGCGTGAGGTTTGGTTTTAGAAACGATGGAAGAGGGTTTAACTATCCATCGAAAGCGCGTGAGCTGGGGCTCGTAAGGAGATCACTAGAGTCGTCATCTGGCTCAAAGACGGCTGTCCTGATCGATCCGGGCAGGTCACATTCTCCGTTCTACAGCGACGAAGTCTACTTCACGGTTTTCGAAATTCGGATCGACGACAAAATTGTCCGGTCGTATCCGGAAATCTCAGACGAGTGGATGAGCGATCAACGATTGATGCCTTATCTTGGAGGGTTCGGCCTGTTAGCCGGTCTATACATCTTTTGGTTCTCATGCAAGCTGAAGAAGCACACCGAAACTGGCGAAGAGACTGTTTGAGGATGTGATCTAGGTGACCGCTTCTGGCCGTACTGAGACGGTCGCCAGGAGTTGGTAGAATTGTCGCCTGTTGACCCTATGTATGGACTCCCCCAACCCAGTTGCCTAGGTTGGAGGTCGACCAAAACCATAAAGAGAGTCCATACATGTCATATTCAACAACAGTCGGGGTCGACTTAGCAAAGAACGTCATCCAGATCTCGGTCGTCAATGGCCGAGGCAAAGAGACGTTGAACCGCTCACTTTCTCGCAAGAAGTTCGCTGAGTTCCTTGGCAAGCAAAAGCCATCACTCGTTGCCTTTGAGACATGCGCGACAGCGCACTACTGGGCGCGTGCCGCAGAGCGGCACGGGCACGAAGCACGCATCATCCCGGCCAAGGCCGTGGCGCCGTTCCGGCAGGGCCACAAGACAGATAGCAACGATGCGCTTGCCGTTGCTGAGGCCGCGAGACGACCGAACATCAAGGACGCACCGATCAAGACGGTTGAGCAACAGGGTCTGCAGGCGATGCTGCGTGCACGCGACCGGCTGATCCAGGAGTGCATCGCGCAGTCGAACCACATGCGCGGCATCCTGCTCGAGTTCGGCATCGCGATCCCGCTGGGCTTCGCTGCCCTCCTGCGCACGTTGCCTGAAGTGCTCGAAGACGGCGACAACGAGCTGCCCGACTTCTACCGGCCAACGCTGCATCGTATGTATCGCCGCATGCTCGAGCTCCGCGAAGACATCGACGCGATGACCAAGGAAGTCGGCGAGCTGGTAAAGAACCACCCGGTCTGTAGCAGGCTCACTGACATCGAGGGCATCGGCCCGATCGGTGCGACGGCACTGTATGCGTCGCTTGGCTCGGGTGCTGCGTTCGCCAACGGTCGCGAGGCCTCGGCCTACGTTGGTCTCACTCCGAGACAGTACAGTAGCGGCGGCAAGGCCAACATCGTGGGCCTCAGCAAGTACGTCGGCAACCGCAAGTTGCGCTCAGTACTGATCCAGGGCGCACTGGCCTACGTGTATCGTATGAAGGAACCAAAGTCCTCGAAGGACTGCTGGTTAACGGAACTCATCGAGCGAGCGGGACCCCGCCGTGCGGCGGTCGCGCTCGCCAACAAGAATGTAAGAACGGCCTGGGCGTTAATCGCCCAGGGAACTGAATACCAACGTCGACCGCAACTGGAGATGGCCGCCTAGAACGTCCTGCAGATAGAAACCGAGTATCAGATAAAGATATCTGCCCTGGGAAAACCTACACCGGAATGAGGCCTAGAGCCCACTGACCCAAAGAGGAACCGGGGTGCGCATACATAGAGGGCCCGGAGATAGCGTCTCCAAACAGAGGCCGAATATACAAACGCGTCTTAACTCTGATCGAAATATCTGTCTGCTAGACTGGGGGAGTCCATATACTATCCAGCCGGTCAATCTCACTGAATAATTGAAAGGGATAGCTCATGAAACGCGCATGGATTCTGATTGTGTTACCCGTCTTGACGTTTTTCCCTTGTACCGCCCCTGCTCAGTCAGCCTACTCAGGTGAGATTGTGAATGACCGGTTCAGCATCAAGGCTTGGGATTCCGGTGATTACGTTTTCACAATTGGAGAAATTCAGAATAATAGTGCCGCGACGCTAGAAGACATAGTTGTCGAAGCACGGTTCTTCGATGGCGATGGGGAGCTAATCGACGTGACGGTTGAGAGGCTCTACTCGATCCGGGTGCCGCCTGCCGAAACGGTCGCGTTCCGTCTTCAATCGCTAGCTCTAGCGGGGCAAGCGGACTACGTATCGCATCAAGTCAGGCTGATTTCGGCAAGTGAGAGCAGACCTTGTCCGCAGTCCTCAGGCGGCGGCTCGAACTCAAACTTCGAGCTAATCAAAAAGCTGCTGATATCATCGTTTCCGATTCTGTTGCTGATCGCAGTATGGATCTTCTTCATGAGGCGATACTCTGGAAAAAGCTCTCCTCAAAATCGCTCGTTGGACCTGATAGAAAAGCAAAACGAGATGATCGAAAAGCAGCGTGGAGCAATTGAGCGAATTGCGGATGCGCTCGAAGCTGACAAGGGCGAACGGAATCGGTAACTAAGTGTTATCGAACGTCTGGTTCTGGCCGAGAGCAGAGATTTTCTAGGAGTCAGATTGAGCGGCGGCTTGCTGCAACAGCGGTCGCTCGTGATCGACGTTACCGCGGTAACGCGTCCGACAGGCCGCAATGGTTTGCTTAGCTGACCCTCGGTCGAACTGTTGTAAACTGTCAGCCTCTGACCCCAAGCCGCCGTTCGCAGAATGCCGAGATTTGCATTGATTCGATACTCACTGTTTGCTTTGGCCGCGCTTCTTTTGGCGGTCTTTTTGATTGCGGGGTCAGAGGAAATCGTGGTGTCTGAGTCGGCGGATAAAGTCTTGGTAGACAAGTCCGACGAAAAACTCTATCTGCTGAAGGACGGAACTACCATCGCCGAATTTTCGGTGGCCTTTGGTGCGAATCCTGTCGGTCACAAGCAGCAGGAAGGAGATGAGCGAACGCCTGAAGGTCACTATCTCCTTGATTACAAAAAGTCCGATAGCTCCTTTTACAAAGCAATCCATATTTCCTATCCGAATGACGCGGACAAGCAAGCGGCAGCGGCCAAAGGCGTCGATCCCGGCGGACTGATAATGATTCATGGCCAACGGAACCGGCTTGGCTGGCTTTCGTTTATCACTCAGAAATTTAATTGGACTGACGGATGTATCGCCGTCACCAACGGCGAGATGGATCAAATCTGGAACTCAGTCGCGGTGAATACGCCAATCGAAATCCGAGAATGACCGTCCGTATATGGACTCCTCCTCATTGCAAGCAAATTGCTGAAGGCAGGCATGGCACGACTGCGTACGTATATCCGGCCTCTGTAGTCGGCATACGTTGATGCCGGGCCATAATGGGTTATTCGCGCGTCAGCTCCCAATCGCTTCTACGTAATCAAGTTACTCGGACGTTCACGGGGTGGGCCGACGCCGGTTCGACCTGTTTGCCATCAAGCAGTTTGCTTCTGCAATCGTTGTTGAGGATCTCCTTCTTCTGTCGAGCTAGCCTGTTGCCAGGCTCGGTTCGTAATCAGTGTCGTTCTGCAGCATGGCCCAGGCCATGCGAGCGGTCTTGTTAGCCAGTGCCACAGCAGCAACATTGGGATGTCGTCGCTTGGCGATGTCTGTTACCCACCGACTGAGCGGGTCGTCCCGGTGCTTGGCTTGTGAGACGACTGCCCTGGCACCATGGATCATCTGTGTGCGCAAGTAGGCATCACCGCGCTTGCTGATGCCGAACAACCGGTACTTGTCGCCGGAGCTACTCTGCCTGGGCGTTAGTCCCAGGGCGGATGCCATCTGTAGACCCTTGGCGTACTGCTTGCCGTCACCGACTGTCGCGACCAGCGCCGTTGCCACCAGTGGTCCAACACCGCGCAGCTGCTGCAGTCGTTTAGTGACCTCGTTGCTGCGCGCCAACTTCTCGATCTCCTTGTCGAGTTCCTTGATCCGCTCCTCGAGCGTTAGCAGGTCGTTCCACAGTCCGTGCAACAGTGATCGGAAGCTATCGGTCAGGCCATTCTCGGCATCTTCGAGCCACTCCGGGATCGCGCGCCGCAGTGACAGTATTCCCTGCGGGGCAACCAGCCCGTACTCGGCCACCAGGCCACGTATCTGGTTCGCCTTCGCATTACGGTGCGCCTTGAGCTCCTCACGTACTCGGTGCGTCGCCTGGATGTCCTGCTGTTCCACCGTCTTCACCGTGACAAAGCGCATGTGCGGCCGACTCATTGCTTCGCAGATCGCTTCGGCATCGTTGGCGTCGTTCTTGTTGCTCTTTACAAAGGGCTTCACGAACTGCGGGGCGATCAGTCGGACCGTGTAGCCTCGAGACTGGAGCTCTCGTGCCCAGTGGTGCGCGCCGGTGCAGGCTTCCATGCCAATCTCACAACCCGGTTCAACGTTCTCGATTAATACTCGGAGCCACTGGCCGCGCCGCAGCCGGCGCTTCCAGACGGTCTTGCCGTGACGATCCACACCGTGCAACTGGTACACGTTCTTTGCCAAATCCACGCCAACTCTACTAAGCTTCATAACGGACTCCTTCTTATTCCTGTCACTGAAAAAAACACGCTTCTTTCAGTCTGGCACATTGCGATGCCGTTAAGGTTGAGGAGGAGTCCATCCCATTGCTTCTGGCCGATAGCAGCCTGCTGCAGTCGCCCTTTAACGGTAGTTCGAGTGACTCCTTTCCGTACAGACCGGCCAGCCGGGAGCACTACGCGTTTGGCTAGGGGGAGTAGGGCACCAACTTCTACGGAAAAGTTAAGATCTTGCCGACGGGGTAGGGGGCAACTAAGGGTCACAACTGGACTCCGAGGCGGAGGCGTCAGCTCTCAGCAATAGCGGTCGTTTGAACGGCAAGTTTTGGTGGTGGCAAACAGTCGCTTCGCGGCCAAAACCGGTCGGTCGCCATCGTCAATTTTTCTTGTTGAATTTCTTCCATTTCCGCGCAAAGTCCATTAGCGCATCACCACCAGTTAAATATTCAGATACGCGGAGCTTCTTGCCACCTCTAAGGTGCAACACGTATTGCGACGTCCAGTGGGAGTAAGAAATATCTATGACGCCTTCCCACGGAATCGCTCGTTCCTTGCTTAAAGCAGAAGTAGCGAGAACAGTGTCATTGTCGTACTCAAACCGAGTACGGAAGACTTCGCACAGAAGGTAAGTCCCAATAACAACTGCAAAAACGACGAAGAAGACCGCGTCAAATTGCTCGACGTTTGGCTTCCGAGCAGCATAGATTGACGCTGCAAGCACTAGGATCGTAATTGCGACGGAGAAACGTCGAATAAGTCGTCCATAAACGGCAACGGTTCGCTTTCCGTCGTCAGAAACCAAAGGAGGCTCGCCCGCCGCAAGCGAAAATACAGCCGATACCACGACAAGACCGACCCAAAGAAGTACAAATTGTGAATCCATAACAGGCGTACTCCGAGCCTCTTTCCTTGATGTCACGACCGACCGGATTGGGTCAAAGAACGACAGTTTACATCAGTTCGATCGACGGGCAGCTAACCAGGGTATTCCGGTCGGTCAGATGCGTTTCCGCGGTAACGTGTGTTCCGAACGTCGGCTCATGCAGAGAGCTGTCACTCGACCCGCACGTGGAAAAACTTCAGCACCCGGCCAAGAGCGGCCGTACGAAATGCTACGTAGCAACTCAGTTAGACGCCGCTTTTGGGCTCCTCTGGGTACTTCTTGAACCAGTATCTGTAGGCAGAGTAAAGGCCTTGTGCAACAAAGACGATGCCTAGCAGCGAGATTGCTTGAATCTTCTCGGACGTTAAGCCCAAGTACAGGAATACGCCGCCCGCAGCCAAGCTAAAGACGATTCCGCCAACAGGGCTGGCGACGTTGATCATCTTCTCGCTCTTTGTTTTTACGCTATCCGCTCGATGAATGAGAGAGTTCAAATACCTCACTTCATCCTCGCAGGAATCTCGACAAGCTATCCCGTTCTCGACATCGACAGCACACTCGATACAGATTCCCTTGCTGCATGCTTTGCAGGTTCCTACAGCAGGTGTAGACGTGTGATTGAAGCAGTGCATCCTTTCCCTCTCGTCCCTGTCAGTTGCGAGATTCTCAACTTCTACCCGCCATCGCCGAACGGCTGGTTGGGGTCAGAGGCTGACAGTTTACAACAGTTCGACCGAGGGTCAGCTAAGCAAACCATTGCGGCCTGTCGGACGCGTTACCGCGGTAACGTCGATCACGAGCGACCGCTGTTGCAGCAAGCCGCCGCTCAATCTGACTCCTAGAAAATCTCTGCTCTCGGCCATTAGCGGTCACTGAATTAGTCCAAGAACATTCTCGTCGTAACCGAGTTCTCGAAACCCCTCTGCATAACACTCGTTAAGCTCTCCAATGTCGGCATCGAGATCTAGCGACGCCCAAACAAGACCAACAACCCAGCCGTCCAAGCTGAAACGTTCGCATACCCCACAACCAATTGATCGGAAACTGTCTGAACATCGCCGAAGCGAGACGTCCGATCCTTGCAGGTAGAATGTCATCTGGAGCGTTGATTTATCGGTCTCACGAGGAGACCCAATCAGATGGAACGAATTTTCATCTAGATGGGCTGTCTGGACGTCAATCCTCGTCATATTGGTCGACCAATCATTTGCTTCCGCCGGAATCTCCCAAGACGGCTCGCCGCCCTTTATCGCGGCTGCATTTGGTTGTCCGTTGTAGTCCAGATAGACAATTGAGTAACTCAGTCGGTTCATCTCAGCTTTCAAGTCCGAGAAGGTTCGTTGCTCTGCGACAAAGTTCTCTTTGATTTCGAGCGAATCCGCAGGCCACTCAGTCGGAGTCGCTCGATCCGCGCAACCGACAAGGGCCAATAGAAGATGCACAAGCATCACATAAGCGAGTGGCAACTCAGTCTTAGATATTGTCTGGAATCGCTTCAAAAAAACCGTGAACACAAGTGTCCGCTTTGGGTCAGAAGCAGAAATCATAACTCAAATCAGGGCGACTTCTTCTTTCGGCCAAAAGCAGCTGTCCGATCAACGATCACGACCCCTAACCTATGGCCCAAAATCGCGAACTTCAAATTCGCAATCGAAGTAGAGGGTGTTCTCTAATTCCGTTTCAGTATTCTCGACCACCAGCAACCAATATGTTCCGGCTCCATTGAGCAAAGCCGCGCGTCTCTCGTTGCCATCGACAAATTCAGTTCCAGTAGACGAAGAATCTATTACGAATGAGCCCAAGTTCTCGAAACCGTCGTCTACCGGGAACTTGAAAGGTACGAAGCCCCCCTGAAGGTAAACAAACGAACCGTCGGGACGCCGAATGAGCATCTCTTTCGGGTGAGGAGTGTGAATCTCGACTGAAACTTTGGGCTCGCTGACATTCTCATCAACGATACAGCTCAGGAACGGTGCTCCAGACAGCGATTCGTTCGAGGCAACAAGAAACAGCAGCGAAACGAAAGAAGATTTGATCAACGATTTGGTCTCTCAAACTCAGAAACGCGAGCGACCGCTAAGGGTCATCAACAGCCTTCGAGTTTATCACTGTTCGACCGGCTGCTATGCGAAGTGAACCGGTCGTTCGCTCAGCTTCCTGGCGACCGCTCGCTCTCGCCATCAGCGGTGACTGAGTTTGTCGGCGGCCCACTCGATAATCCATTGTTCGACCACGTTGCCGTCACCGTAAACCACTGCAACAGAGTTATCCGCGCTAGCGGCTTCGTCAAGGTTATCGAGGAAAACCAGCACCGTTGCTTCGAGCGCTATATGTGGTCTGAGGCAGAAGCGATTCTCAACGTTCAAACTGCCTTCGCTCGGAATGTCGCCCTTAAGCGCGGGTGGCAACAGACGATAGGACCATGTCGCTTCCGTGGTTTCGGGATCGACGATCGTACTTACGTTGGCTACGAAGACTAGGCTATGCGCTGCGTATGCTTCGTCGAGCGAAGTCGTATCGGCTGGCCATGATTGTGGGGCGCAGGTAACCGACCCCGCGGCAGTTGGTATGGCGAGCAGACCGATCACCAAAGTCAGATTTCTCATCACGAAATCTCCTCAGATATGCCTTTTCCCGCCATGAATCTGGATGGCCGCAATGGGTCAGAGGCTGACAGTTTACAACAGTTCGACCGAGGGTCAGCTAAGCAAACCATTGCGGCCTGTCGGACGCGTTACCGCGGTAACGTCGATCACGAGCGACCGCTGTTGCAGCAAGCCGCCGCTCAATCTGACTCCTAGAAAATCTCTGCTCTCGGCCAAAACCAGTCACTCGGAAATGTATGAGTAGTACATTGTTTCGCCGTCGAGCGAGGTGAGAACGCCGTACTCCGAGCACAGGTAAAAGTCCAAGTTTGCCGACACTTCATTTGACCCGGTTAGCTCGTCTGGCCACCAATTCGGATATGAGGAGAAGTACTTCACCTCCGTATACTGCATCGCAGCGCAGTCGTCTTTCATTCGCTTAATTTCGGCGGCATTCGCCTTGAACGATACGAAGCCGATATTGGTGTCTATCGAGTGCTGCTCGGTGATTTCTGTTGCTGAGCGGGGAAGAAAAGGCGGCACCCAACCGCGACCAATCGCATCGTCCGCGACGACTGCTTGATAGTCGTCATACCTGCTCTTGGGATTCTCCATACGATGCAGAATGACCAGCCCGATAATAGCCAGCAGTGCGAGAGCGACGAAGGGATATAGGAGCTTTGCCATCCTTAGTCTTGGCTTCCTCAGTCACGAGTTTCGAGCGATGTGACCCGAGTTTACGAACGGCTGCTTCGGGTCAAAGAGCGACAGTTTACAACAGTTCGACCGACGGGCAGCCAACCAGGGCAATCCGGTCGCTCAGATGCGTTTCCGCATAAACGCGTGTTGCGAACGTCAGCTCCTGCAGCCGAGAGCTGACGTTCAGCTCGACACACTGAAAATCTCCGCTCGCGGCCAATAGCGACCTTAGCGATGAAGGTTTGGATTGTGCTCTCGTGGAATCGGATCGCGATTCTGAACGTACCAGTCCAGAATTGCTTTCTCGATCCGATCGAACAGATCGTCTTTAAGGTAGGGCTCATCGTAGTTCAAGACTATTTCGATGTCGGCATTGAGCCGTCTTTTCTGGAGCCACGATAAGTCGCTGGATTCCGAAAGCGTTTCCTTGATGAAATTTGCAAGCAACTCATGCCCGTCATCCCAGTTCCCATTTCCGTTTCGATGCGCTTCGTCACGTAGCTTCTCATTGGCCCGAAGCAACTCACCTTGGACGGTGTCTGACTGGCCGCTTTTCGGCACAAAGTTCTTCCAGATAAATCGACCTAACTCTCGGTATTCTTCTTCGGTCATGTATTTTTCCCATTGGCGGCTTGGGGTCAAAGAGCGACAGTTTTCAACAGTATCGGCCAAAACCGGGCGTTCAGACGATCAAGCAGACCCTGCTCTTCGCTACTCGGCACTTTCGTCGTAAATGCGCGTGTAGTTCTCGAACGCAGTTCCTTTTAGGTCTGCCTCGATGACAGATTTCGCTATGCCGAAATCAACTACGAAACAGCAAGCTTCCATCGTATCCGAACCAATGCTTCCGCCATCGCAATGTCCCAGACCTGTCCACCCAAGCGTCTCATTCATTTTCGATTCGAGTTTGTGCCGCTTGTCCAGATCATCACTATTTCCAAATCCATCAACGGCATACTCGATCAGTAGGATGCGGTGATCACCCATTTCAATTGGCCTATAACCCTTCGATACGAAGCCGTCTATTTCAGATTGAATCTTGTCGGTCGCCTTCTTTAGCAAGGATGACTTGACGGTCTTGGTTTCTCCGGTTTCCCCTAACACACCCCAATGCACAGTGTGCGAACCGTCATCGTTGTCCCACGTTTCCCAGTAACGAGGCGGTTGATCGTCCATCTTGTACAGCTTGAGCATGGCTATTTTCGCCTTACGACGAACGGCTCCTTCGCAGTCAGAGGCTGACAGTTTACAACAGTTCGACCGACGGTCAGCTAACCAGGGTATTCCTGCCGATAAAGCGCGTTTCCGCGGCAACGTCTTAAATGAGGGACGGCTGTTGCGAAGAGCTGTCGTTCAGTTCGATTCCCAAAAAATCTCCGCTCTCGGCCAAGAGCGCTCGCCTGCTATAGCGGATACCACTTCCGATACTTCTTTGCTTCCGCCAACTCCGCTGCTTCCCTAATTTCCCTACGCGGAGAGGTCATATGCTTCGCGACAAACGCTTCAACCTTGCGACCGGACCAACCCGGCGCCGCCGCCAGAATCCAAACTACGTCGCCGCGATCGGCCGGCAAGCGTAACCCGAAATCCAGAAGTTTCTCGACATGTTCATCGCTCGGGATCATCTTCAACATCGCCATCGCTCGTAATGCCCCGGCTATCAGGGACACGTTGCCTGAGTCGAGATGCTCGACAACAGGACCGCCGTCATTAAGTCCCTGAATTTTGAGTCTGACAAGGGCGTCGCCTATCGCCATGTAGACCATCGTGGCTTCGAAGTCTCTGAGGGCAAGTTCGTCCAATAACGGGAGTGCTTCGGAATAGCCGCACTCACCAATTGCCATGATCATCTGGTACTGAGTTTCCCAAGTTCTGGCATCTTCGACTTCTTTGCGCAGCGCCGCGAGTAGCGCAGGACCGGCAGACATGTCGCCACGTTTTCTGAGGCGTTTGGCTGCTGATCTACGCTTTGGCGAGCGAGTGTTTTCCAACTCTCTGATGTCGTCTTCAAGCGATGGCAAACACGATCCTCAAGTCGAAAATGGATGCGATTAGGTCGAAACCCGAGCGGCTGGAATGTCAAACTCAGAAGTCGATTGTAACCCGAAACCTGCCGTTCAAGCGGCTGGAATACCTGCAAAAGCAGAAGTCGGAGAGGCTTGTATTGACCCTCTGAAGTCCCCTAGACATGCCAATTCGGGTCAGAACTGGACTCCGAGGCGGGGGCGTCAGCTCTCAGCAATAGCGGTCGTTTGAATGGCAAGTTTCGGTGGAGACAAACAGTCGCTTCGCGGCCATGACCAGCCGCTCGCAGTACCGCCGAGGTTGATCTCTCAGTCAACTATCCCTGTACCATCGCCTCGAATAATTTCAGTGGCATGAACTTACCGTACGCCTCCAGTTGGCGTTTGGTGGTTTTTCCAAACCGGATTGCGGGGTAGCACAGCGCAAAGTTCGCGAAATAGGCGGCGTCCTTGAGAAGTTCTCTTACCGACTGCTCGTGATACGAGGAAGTGGGAACCAGTAAGCGTTCGATCTTGTCATGATCTTGAGTTACTTGAGCTACAAACGAAGCCACCTCCGGGTGGTTTTCGTCGTTGTACTCAAAGAGGAATGCGGAAGCCTCTGAATGCCAATCGGTTTTTCGTGCCTCCTCCCAAGCAATCTCCCCGCGGCAGTATTTTTCGCCCGCTTCGACGCCCATTCGACTTCCCGAATCGGGGATGAGCGACCAAATCCTTCGGCAGCAAGCGAGCAGGTATTTGTGGACGCTGGGCGCCTCAACACTATCCCGCAAATGACCTGTATTTACTGTGAATACCCCCTCAACATCATGCAGGCGGTATACATACTCCCAAGCTGAAGAATCGGAGTCGAGACAGGTAGGAAGGGGTGTGTCAGCGAAGTCGGTCAATCTTGAGTAGCTTTGGTCTTCTTGGGTTTTGACGGTTTCGCCAGAAATTAGCGAACGGCCGGATCGGGTCAAAGAACGACAGTTTACAACAGTTCAATCGACGGTCAGCTAACCAGGGCATTCCGGTCGGTCAGATGCGTTTACCCCGAGGGCACCTAGTCCGCGGAAACGTCTGACGCAAGCGTCTGCTGTGGCTGAGAGCTGCCGCTCAAGTTGAAATTGGGAAGACTTCCGAGTACGGCCATAAGCAATGGGATGGACTCCTCCTCAACCTTAACGGCATCGCAATGTGCCAGACTGAAAGAAGCGTGTTTTTTTCAGTGACAGGAATAAGAAGGAGTCCGTTATGAAGCTTAGTAGAGTTGGCGTGGATTTGGCAAAGAACGTGTACCAGTTGCACGGTGTGGATCGTCACGGCAAGACCGTCTGGAAGCGCCGGCTGCGGCGCGGCCAGTGGCTCCGAGTATTAATCGAGAACGTTGAACCGGGTTGTGAGATTGGCATGGAAGCCTGCACCGGCGCGCACCACTGGGCACGAGAGCTCCAGTCTCGAGGCTACACGGTCCGACTGATCGCCCCGCAGTTCGTGAAGCCCTTTGTAAAGAGCAACAAGAACGACGCCAACGATGCCGAAGCGATCTGCGAAGCAATGAGTCGGCCGCACATGCGCTTTGTCACGGTGAAGACGGTGGAACAGCAGGACATCCAGGCGACGCACCGAGTACGTGAGGAGCTCAAGGCGCACCGTAATGCGAAGGCGAACCAGATACGTGGCCTGGTGGCCGAGTACGGGCTGGTTGCCCCGCAGGGAATACTGTCACTGCGGCGCGCGATCCCGGAGTGGCTCGAAGATGCCGAGAATGGCCTGACCGATAGCTTCCGATCACTGTTGCACGGACTGTGGAACGACCTGCTAACGCTCGAGGAGCGGATCAAGGAACTCGACAAGGAGATCGAGAAGTTGGCGCGCAGCAACGAGGTCACTAAACGACTGCAGCAGCTGCGCGGTGTTGGACCACTGGTGGCAACGGCGCTGGTCGCGACAGTCGGTGACGGCAAGCAGTACGCCAAGGGTCTACAGATGGCATCCGCCCTGGGACTAACGCCCAGGCAGAGTAGCTCCGGCGACAAGTACCGGTTGTTCGGCATCAGCAAGCGCGGTGATGCCTACTTGCGCACACAGATGATCCATGGTGCCAGGGCAGTCGTCTCACAAGCCAAGCACCGGGACGACCCGCTCAGTCGGTGGGTAACAGACATCGCCAAGCGACGACATCCCAATGTTGCTGCTGTGGCACTGGCTAACAAGACCGCTCGCATGGCCTGGGCCATGCTGCAGAACGACACTGATTACGAACCGAGCCTGGCAACAGGCTAGCTCGACAGAAGAAGGAGATCCTCAACAACGATTGCAGAAGCAAACTGCTTGATGGCAAACAGGTCGAACCGGCGTCGGCCCACCCCGTGAACGTCCGAGTAACTTGATTACGTAGAAGCGATTGGGAGCTGACGCGCGAATAACCCATTATGGCCCGGCATCAACGTATGCCGACTACAGAGGCCGGATATACGTACGCAGTCGTGCCATGCCTGCCTTCAGCAATTTGCTTGCAATGAGGAGGAGTCCATATACGGTCACTCACCAGAACCGAGAGATCGCGCCCACCACCATGAGCAAGACAATCGCAAACACCATTGCGGCACCGGCAAATGTCACTCCATAGACCAACCGAAATTTAGAAGGTTGAATAAGCGTCTTGACGTAAGTCATACGAAAAAACGCTGGTGGCGAGGGGTCTTCCGGGCGACCATTCCAAAAGTAGTCTGCTTTGACTCCCGGTTTCCGATAAACGAACGCCAGAATCTGGCCCACCACAATCAGCCCTGTTCCGGTCAAGAAAACTGTCGGCACTAGCCAATTGGGGAGCAAAGCGGCTTCCATTTATCTGATCAACGAACGGCTGCAACGGGTCAGAGGCTGACAGTTTACAACAGTTCGACCGAGGGTCAGCTAAGCAAACCATTGCGGCCTGTCGGACGCGTTACCGCGGTAACGTCGGTCACGAGCGACCGCTGTTGCAGCAAGCCGCCGCTCAATCTGACTCCTAGAGAATCTCTGCTCTCGGCCAAAACCAGCCGGTCACGCCGGAGCAGCTCGTCAGTAACATGACCGGAGCAGATGCTCGATTCGATCCTCGTAGATCTTCTCGTAGACGCGACAACCGGGATTAACGGAGCGGCTGCTGGCTTCAATCTGGCGACCATCTTCCAGCTGCACCGTCAATGTATAGGTCGTCGGCTCGTCAACAGGCAGACGGATCGTATCTCCACCATCCCAGTGAATACGCGAGCCGGGGATTCTCACAGTCAAGTCCGGCAAAGCGACTTCGAGAAAAAGGACTTCCTGCGACGTCTTGTTGAACGGACTCAAAAGAAGGTCATTGCCTCGCGTGAAGAAAGAGGTCACCGCAAGTACCGCGAACGCCAAGAGTACGCCGAGAATTAGAAAAGCGGTTCTGGAGATAAGCATCTCGTACAACGAATTGAACCGATCGAACTCTGTGTCCAGCTTTTCAGCCAAATCAGTCCCTCTATTCATCGGCTAGCGGGCAATTTGTGAATGACCGGTAAGGGTCAAAGAACGACAGTTTACATCAGTTCGATCGACGGGCAGCTAACCAGGGTATTCCGGTCGGTCAGATGCGTTTCCGCGGTAACGCGTGTTCCGAACGTCGGCTCATGCAGAGAGCTGTCACTCGACCCGCACGTGGAAAAACTTCAGCACCCGGCCATGAGCAGCCGGTCGCCAATAAGGGTTTTCAATTGGAGATCACCTGAAAAAGTGCATCTTCGTAAGCACTACCGAAGCTGATCTGAGTGATGTCGGACAGCCGAAACTCCATCCCTTGCGTATGCCATTCCGCATCCGGAGAGACGGTATCTAACGTAAGAATCTCTTTACCAACACTCGCGATTCTGCCGATGAAGCAGACTTCTGGATCAACCATCTCAGAATGAACCGTTACTAGTTCGACGCCCTTAGGAATCGAGCCAAGCAACGTAGACACTGTCTTACAGTCAATGCTCAGATCGTCGGCACGCTGCTGATTTCGCAGCAATAGCGCCTGTTCCAGAAACTTCCAGCAAGGCGCAGGACGTTCCACGCGACTCACATCTTCGAGCCGTAAACAGACAAACCCATCAAGGTAGATCGCATCGGAGACGATTTGGATGACGAAGAAGCTCTGTCCGATAGCGGTAACAAATCCGCTTATATATCCGTCTTCGATATCGTCTCGGTGAATCCGTATCGCCACGTTGGATCGCGCCGCTGACTCCAGTTCGTGCCGGATAACGACTGAATCATTCAACGGAGATACATTCGTTTTGCTCACGAATTTGCGTTCCTTTGCAAGAATTGCGAACGGCGGCTTCGGGTCAAAGTCAGAAGTTTACCTCAACTTGAAAGCCGTCGTTCGAACGTCGGATAACCCCGAAAAACCAGACGCTTTAGGTACCAGAATACGGTCTCCTGACAACAAGAATAGGAGATAGTTATGTTCAACCGAGCCAACTCCAAACCTCGCAGTACCCCGTGGAACAAAGGGAAACTCATTGGGCAGAAAGCACCGCTATCCATGCAGGAAATCTGGTCGATTCGTATGCGCCTGCAGAACATCGGAAACCGACGAGACCTCGCGCTCTTCAACCTGGCAATCGACAGCAAACTCAGGGGATGCGACCTGCTGAACCTTCGTGTCTCGGACATTGTCAGCGGTGACGAAGTTGTGTCGCGCGCGACCATCCGCCAAAGCAAGACAAACCGGCCTGTTCGTTTCGAGATCACACCCCGAACTCAGACATCCATCCGAGAATGGATCAAAATAGGAGACCTGTCGGATTCCGACTATCTCTTCCCAAGCCGGATTCGAGACTCGAAACACTTGTCGACGCGGCAGTACGCGCGAATCGTGGAGTCCTGGGTAACGTCGATTGGCCTGGACCCCACGGCGTATGGGTCGCACTCAATGAGACGGACGAAAGCGACACTCATCTATCGACGCACGAAGAACCTTCGTGCGGTTCAGCTATTGCTTGGCCACTCGAGTCTGGATAGCACGGTTCGTTATCTCGGTATCGAGATTGATGACGCGCTGGATATGTCAGAGAAAATTGACATTTAGTGAAGTGGCGACCGTCTGCTGACGGTCGCTTTCCCGTCGCTCCACCGTCTGCTCTCAAGTTGATGTAAACTTCTGACTTTGACCCGGAGCAGTCGTTCGATTCTTAGCGCTAAACCGATGTTTGATTGGCTCAGCATCATCAATGCAGATCGCATGGCCTATTTTTCAGGACGGATTACGTGCCTCCTGTTGTATCCGTTTTTTCGAGTACAAGATCGAGGAAAGGTCCGTTCCAACCCCTATCTTTGGCAGAACTTCGGCTTCCATTACGTCAACAATGGTCGGCGATACTTGTACCGCGAGTCGGTCGAATGGATAGGCGTTTTGAGTTGGCTGATAGCGTTGGCAATTCTGTGGGCCGTACTTCGATGACCGCTCATGGCCGAGAGTACGCATTCACCCAAGTCGAGAAATGACTTCCGCTGTGGCTGCAAAAGCTGACGGTCGCGCCGACGTTTCCGCGAAAGCGTCTTTGACTGTCCGGTTCACTTCGCTTAGCTGTCTGTCAATCGGTGATAGACTCAAGGTCAGTAGATGACCCAAAGGCGCCATTGATCAAATTTAATAATGCGCATCTCTCAATTCAATCAACAGGTCTATCGCCAGTCATACTTGGCCAGTGAGTTTCTTCGACGCCACCGCACTTCGATTATTGTGTCGGCGTTCCTGTTCTGGTCCGTAGTGTTCGTTTTGATAGTTCCTCGACAGGAAATAGCGAATACAAACAAAGGATTCTTACTCATCGGATTTCTTTGGATGACAGTCGGCCCTGCAATCGCTACCTACTTTTTGCCCAGATGGTTGTTGAAGATCATGCCACTCATGAATGGGTACAGGCATGAAGACTTCGGCGAGTGACGGGCCTTCTATCTGTGCGGAATTGATGGGTAATGACCGTCCGGTTGTGGCCGATTCTGTTGAAAAACTCCTACTGATCTTACGTCAATGAGATAATTGCTGCGTGTTGATTGCCGGAGCGATCCCGGATGATGGGAAGCAACGACAAGGCGCAGGACGAACTGTTCTACGCGTTCAATCTCGACGAGATAGTCCCGCAGGATCACCTGCTTCGTGATATCGATCGCGTACTCGACCTTTCTAACCTGAGAGAACATCTCGCACCGTTCTACAGCCACACGGGCCGTCCGTCGATCGACCCCGAGCTGATGATCCGTATGCTGTTGATCGGCTACTGCTGCGGGATCCGCTCAGAACGGCAGCTGTGCTACGAAGTGACGATGAACCTGGCGTACCGCTGGTTCTGCAAGCTCAGCATTACTGACAAGGTGCCGGATCACTCGACCTTCTCGAAGAACCGGCATGGCCGGTTCCGCGACTCGGAGGTGTTCCGCTTCGTCTTCGAAGAGGTCCTGAAGCGCTGTATGGAAGAAGGCCTGATCGGTGCCGAAGGCTTTGCCGTCGATGCCTCGGTGGTGAAGGCCGATGCCAGCAAGCAAAAGCATCACGAGGACGACGACGATGACTGGGGCGGCGGCAGCCGCGCCATCAACGAGTACCTGGACTCGATCGAGGCCGACGGTGCGCCGGCAACACCGCCGAAGAAGGTCTCGCAGACCGACCCGATGGCGCGCTGGACCGCCGTGCTGGGTGGCCCGGCGTACTATGCGTACTCGACCAACTACCTGGTGGACATCGACAACGGCATCATCGTTGACGTTGAAGCAACGCCGGCACTCAGAACGCCGGAGGTGTGGTCGACCAAGACCATGATCGAGAGGGTGAAGGATCGCTTCGGCATAGAAGTGAAGAAGCTGATCGGTGACACGGCCTATGGCACGGCCGAGTTCCTTGACTGGATGGTGAATGACGCAGAGATCGAACCGCATGTGCCGGTCTGGGATCGCGGCAACGAGAAAGAAGATCGCTTCGGCCGTTCCGACTTTACCTATGATGCGGAGACCGACATCTACACCTGCCCCAACGGCAACGAGCTACGTCGCTTCTGGCGCAACTTCAACAAGCCGCGCACCGGCGTGACCAAGGCCAAGGAGATCAAGTACCGGTCCAGGAAGCAGGACTGCGATGCCTGCCCGATGAAGGAACAGTGCTGTCCCAACACCGAGATCCGCAAGGTCACGCGCAGCGTGTACGAGCCGGCGCGGGATGTTGCTCGCGCGATCAGGAAGACGCCGGCCTATCGACGAACACGAAGGCAGAGAAAGCAGGTCGAGATGCTCTTTGCCCACATGAAGCGCATCCTGAAGGTGGACCGCTTGCGATTACGCGGCATGAGTGGTGCTCAGGACGAGTTCCTGCTCACCGCGACGGCACAGAACTTAAGACGCATGGCGAAATGCCTAGGGACAGGTCCGCCCAAAATCAGCCAAATGGCAGTAACTTGAGCGAAAATACCGAATAGAAAACAAAAAATCCGGCTACGCCGGATCAAAGAACTCGAATCGATGAAATCGCGACAACAATGGCGGCTTCAATAACGAGTTTTTCAACAGAATCGGCCGTACTGAGACGGTCGGCTGGTTTGAGCTATGATTTCTCCTACTGACCCGAAGCAGCCTGTCAGAAACTTCGCAATTTCTTAGCGAGAAATCTACTCTGTACTAGCATGGATGCAAATTCGACAAAAATGTTTCGAGCAGTAAAGGGCCAAAAGATACTAATCTTTTACTGCGCCACATTTGCGCTGCTTTTTTCACTTGGGTCGATTTGGCTTTGGAAAATCGGAAGATTGCCCGTCTACGTTAGCGTGATTTTCGTAATTACTATGGTGTCTTTTGTCGGCAGATTCGTTGCCGTCACACGCTTTCCCGTTGTAGAGATCCATGAGAATAAGATAGACGTATACAGCTGGTTCGGGGTTCGGAAACAATTTGATTTGTCCCGTCCGATTGATTTTTCGGTGGGGAACTACGGAATCGTGATGAAACAGGGAAGAACTGGGGCTGGGTTCGATAGAAACGTGATCGGCAAAGATCAATTTGACGAGTTAATCAGATTGATAAGCATTACGAGCAAGAATGGTGGTTCGTAGGCGGCCGCTTTTGGCCGAGAGCAGAGATTTTCTAGGAGTCAGATTGAGCGGCGGCTTGCTGCAACAGCGGTCGCTCGTGATCGACGTTACCGCGGTAACGCGTCCGACAGGCCGCAATGGTTTGCTTAGCTGACCCTCGGTCGAACTGTTGTAAACTGTCAGCCTCTGACCCTTTTCTGCCGGTCATCTCAAAGCAAATATCGCTGATATTTTGGCGTCGTCAGCACATCGGAGAACTTATGAACAAGTGGAAAGTGGCGTTCTTTGTTGTTCTGATTCTCGGTCTCGCCTCCAACGGATATTTGTTCTATCTCCTCGTCGATGGCGGGATTTCGTACAGCTATCTCCATGACTCGTACGAGGAAGAGTCAAGGCGATTCAGCGCGTTAGGCGATCTCGTCATCGCCGGAGCAGATGACTATACGCAAGCGGACGTTCTTCATTTGCTGCGACAAGCGAACAACGACGCCTTCATTGTCGAGGAAGACAACACCTTGCACTTTGAAGGTGTCAGGTTCGTTTTCGAAGAAGACAAACTGGCGAAAGTTGAATAGCGACGGACGGCGGCTCCTGGCCGAGAGCAGAGATTTTCTAGGAGTCAGATTGAGCGGCGGCTTGCTGCAACAGCGGTCGCTCGTGACCGACGTTACCGCGGTAACGCGTCCGACAGGCCGCAATGGTTTGCTTAGCTGACCCTCGGTCGAACTGTTGTAAACTGTCAGCCTCTGACCCGTAGCAGACGCTCGGCGATAGTAAATAGATCAATTGGATTGACGGATATGAATAAGCGCCCGGACTGGCCAAAAGCGTTTCTGTTCGGGATCGCATCTGCGGCAGTGGGGTTCTGTTTTGGATGGGCAATATCCGCTGTAGGTGTGCCGAAGGGCTGTAACTGCAACCTCAAGGTTGCGATCTGGATGTCGGCTATATTTGCGACCATCTATTTTGTCATGATGCTTATTGCGATCATCTCTAAGAATGGATCGCCGAATCAAAGCTGAGCGACCGTATATGGACTCCTCCTCATTGCAAGCAAATTGCTGAAGGCAGGCATGGCACGACTGCGTACGTATATCCGGCCTCTGTAGTCGGCATACGTTGATGCCGGGCCATAATGGGTTATTCGCGCGTCAGCTCCCAATCGCTTCTACGTAATCAAGTTACTCGGACGTTCACGGGGTGGGCCGACGCCGGTTCGACCTGTTTGCCATCAAGCAGTTTGCTTCTGCAATCGTTGTTGAGGATCTCCTTCTTCTGTCGAGCTAGCCTGTTGCCAGGCTCGGTTCGTAATCAGTGTCGTTCTGCAGCATGGCCCAGGCCATGCGAGCGGTCTTGTTAGCCAGTGCCACAGCAGCAACATTGGGATGTCGTCGCTTGGCGATGTCTGTTACCCACCGACTGAGCGGGTCGTCCCGGTGCTTGGCTTGTGAGACGACTGCCCTGGCACCATGGATCATCTGTGTGCGCAAGTAGGCATCACCGCGCTTGCTGATGCCGAACAACCGGTACTTGTCGCCGGAGCTACTCTGCCTGGGCGTTAGTCCCAGGGCGGATGCCATCTGTAGACCCTTGGCGTACTGCTTGCCGTCACCGACTGTCGCGACCAGCGCCGTTGCCACCAGTGGTCCAACACCGCGCAGCTGCTGCAGTCGTTTAGTGACCTCGTTGCTGCGCGCCAACTTCTCGATCTCCTTGTCGAGTTCCTTGATCCGCTCCTCGAGCGTTAGCAGGTCGTTCCACAGTCCGTGCAACAGTGATCGGAAGCTATCGGTCAGGCCATTCTCGGCATCTTCGAGCCACTCCGGGATCGCGCGCCGCAGTGACAGTATTCCCTGCGGGGCAACCAGCCCGTACTCGGCCACCAGGCCACGTATCTGGTTCGCCTTCGCATTACGGTGCGCCTTGAGCTCCTCACGTACTCGGTGCGTCGCCTGGATGTCCTGCTGTTCCACCGTCTTCACCGTGACAAAGCGCATGTGCGGCCGACTCATTGCTTCGCAGATCGCTTCGGCATCGTTGGCGTCGTTCTTGTTGCTCTTTACAAAGGGCTTCACGAACTGCGGGGCGATCAGTCGGACCGTGTAGCCTCGAGACTGGAGCTCTCGTGCCCAGTGGTGCGCGCCGGTGCAGGCTTCCATGCCAATCTCACAACCCGGTTCAACGTTCTCGATTAATACTCGGAGCCACTGGCCGCGCCGCAGCCGGCGCTTCCAGACGGTCTTGCCGTGACGATCCACACCGTGCAACTGGTACACGTTCTTTGCCAAATCCACGCCAACTCTACTAAGCTTCATAACGGACTCCTTCTTATTCCTGTCACTGAAAAAAACACGCTTCTTTCAGTCTGGCACATTGCGATGCCGTTAAGGTTGAGGAGGAGTCCATCCCATTGCTTCTGGCCGCGAAGCGACTGTTTGCCACCACCGAAACTTGCCATTCAAACGACCGCTATTGCTGAGAGCTGACGCCCCCGCCTCGGAGTCCAGTTCTGACCCTTACCGGTCATTCGTTTCCTCGGCGTCTGGGAGTATTCGGCGGAGAGAATCTCTTGCGTTCTTTTCGCGCAGAGCTGGATATATCTTTGTGAACCGGAATCGATACAGCTCTTTGCCATCATATGTACAGACTGTTTCGTCTGAGTCCACCGTTTCGGTTTCGTCTTGCATACCGAATACGCTGTATTGCGGGTTGTAATGGTGGCCGTCACCGGGTGGTAAAGAATACGACCACTCAGAAACGGTTACATCTTCCTCATCGATTCCTTTCGGGGACCCCAAATTTGCTGGTAATACCGAAGTTGATGTACAAGAAATTTCGTCACCTTCAACAGCGCCCGTATAGTCGAATTCAAATCCGTACCACGTGCAGTGCTTGTCTTCTTGGTTGTATACACACCGTCCTTGACCTGTGATGTAGACCGTTTCAGTTTCAAAACAGATCCACTCGACAGGCAAATCGACATCATCTGATATTTCAAGTTCCAGCTCACACACGAGCCCGGCGCGGAAATTCTGGATTTCGAGGGCAAATACTGGACCAGCGGAAATTCCAACTGTCAGTGCCAGCAACGAAAAAATGCTAATGCGAACCATGTGAACCGACCTCTTCGCCCAGATGTATATCCAGTCTAATATCCGCCAGCCGCAGAGTTCAACCGAGGTCCGCTCTTGGCCGTACTGAGACGGTCACCAGCAAGATGAACGAATGGCTGCTAATCGACAAAGCTGCCGGTTAGGAATAGGTGGGCAACTCCTGACCCGATAAGGCTCACTACTCGGTCAAGCCACATCGTCTGCCAACGTTGGTCTCTGATCCTCTTATCGACCTAGAGAGATGTTCGATAACTAGTATATGCTAGTACCTAATAACAATTTGTAATCATCAGGTCGCGAGTTCGATTCTTGCTGCCGGCACCAGACAAGAAAAGGCCCCGCACCGCGGGGCCTTTGTCGTTCAGTTCGCTAGTCCTGTGGCCGATCCTGGAACGTGATCTCGAGCATGTACTCGGCCGCGGCATTGACCACCTCGTCGGGCAACTCGGTATTGCCGCCACGCGCGGGCATTTCGAAGTAGCCGTCTTTGGCATGCTCCATCAGGACGGCTTGCCACAGGCTGGAGCGCCCGGCCCAGTCTTCCGGTCGGCCCTCACGTGGCGCGCCCATCTTGCCCGTCTCATGGCAATCGGCACAGTGCTCACGATAGGCCTCTTCGCCACTGACTGGCTGGTCCGCGGCAGCCATCCTCGGCGCGTCGTCGTCATGGTGCGCGCAGGCCGCGAGTAGCAGTCCCGCAGCGCAGAGCATGGCGATCACAGTGGTCAGTTTCATAGGGTCACCTCTACTCACACTATGCTGGTATTTGCGTAACTTGCCAACAATACGCATTCCTGCCTACCGCGATTCGCGTTAACGGTTGTCGCGCAGGAACTCACCCAGCAAGCGAAACTCGTCGACACGCCGACTGCCCTTGCGCCAGACCAGGCCGATGGTTCTGAAGCTGCTTTCGCCAAGCGGATAGAGCCGCACGCGGGTATTGCGCAACAGTGCCGAGCCGCGCGTCATCTCGGGCAGGAACGTGATGCCGAGATCCGCATCGACCATTTCGATCAGGGTGAGCAAACTACTGGCGCCGAAGCGCCGTACCTTGTGCGTATGTCTTATGCGACACGCGGCGAGTGCATGATCGCGCAGGCAATGGCCGTCCTCGAGCAGCAGGATGCTGTCCGAGTCCAGGCGGCTGAAACGGTAATTGTCCGGATCGACGCGTTCGGTATCGGCCCGACAGGCGAGGCAGAATGCGTCGTCGTACAGGGGCATTTCGTCAACGCCGCGCAATTGCCAGGGGAGCGCCAGGAGCAGCGCGTCGAGTTCGCCGTCCATGAGACGCGCATAAATGCGCTCGGTCTGATCCTCCGCCAGCAGCAATTCGAGTTCCGGGTAGCGTCGCCGCAGCCTGGGAAGCGTCTTCGGCAGGACAAAGGGTGCGATGGTTGGAATCACTCCCAGGCGGAGTTCACCGGTCAGTGGTTTTCGATCACCCTTGGCCGAGTCGACGAGGGCCTCGACATCCTGCATGACCAGTCTTGCCTGGACGGCGACGTCCTGACCCGTCGACGTAATGGTTACGTTGCGGTTGGTGCGGTCGACGAGCTGGGCATCGAGCGCCAGCTCGAGTTCCCGGATAGCGTTGCTGAATGCGGACTGCGAGACGAAACAGCGTTCCGCGGCGCGGCCAAAGTGGCTGGTCTCGGTCAGAGCGAGGAAGTATTGCAGCTGTTTCAGGGTCGGCGAACGCATGTTCGATAAAATAGCATATTACGTGCGAAATAAACCAATTTATTAATTAATCATCAGCTGCGAGTATACGTCCACAGCAACGACGACGGAGGTCCTCATGGAACTCAACACAGGAATCAATGCAGCGGATCGCACGGCTATCGCTGACGGTCTGTCGCGCCTGCTGGCTGACAGTTACACGCTCTACCTGAAGACGCACAACTACCACTGGAACGTTACCGGACCGCAGTTCAACACGCTGCACCAGATGTTCGAAGACCAGTACACGGAGCTCGCGACCGCCGTTGACGAGATCGCCGAGCGAATCCGTGCACTGGGCGTCAGGGCGCCGGGCTCGTACGGCGAGTTTACAGCGCTGACATCCATCGAAGAGGGCAGCGGTGACGAGTCGGCTGAAGAAATGATTCGCCAGCTTGCGCTCGGCCAGGAGACGGTCGTCCGCACGGCACGCGAATCGTTCCCGGCGGCGGACAAGGCAAATGACGAGCCGACTGCCGACCTGCTGACGCAGCGGATGCAGATTCACGAAAAGAACGCCTGGATGCTGCGCAGCATGCTGGCCTGATCAATCACTACCAGGAGATATTAAACATGCTTAACAACCTCGAAGGTAAGCGCATTCCGGACGTCACGTTCCGCACGCGCAAGGACCATGACTGGATTGACGTTACGAGCGAAGAGATCTTCGCCGGCAAGAGCGTCGTCATCTTCTCGCTGCCCGGTGCGTTCACGCCGACTTGCTCGTCGTCGCATGTGCCGCGTTACAACCAGCTTGTACCGAAGTTCCGCGAAAACGGCATTGACGACGTAATCTGCGTATCGGTCAACGACGCATTCGTAATGAATGAGTGGAAGACTGCGCAGAAGGCTGATCGCGTGACCTTCCTGCCTGATGGCAATGGCGAGTTCACCGAGGCGATGGGCCTGCTGGTTGGCAAGGAAGACCTCGGTTTCGGCCGTCGTTCCTGGCGCTACTCCATGCTCGTCCGCGACGGTGTCATCGAAAAGATGTTCATCGAGCCGGAAGAGCCGGGCGATCCCTTCCATGTCTCGGACGCGGACACGATGATCAAGTATCTCGATCCCGACGGTCAGCTCCCTTACGACGTTACTGTCTTCTCACGCGATGGCTGCACCTTCTGCGTGCGCGCCAAAGGCCTGCTGAACGATGCGGGCATCGAGTTCGAGGAACTGGTGCTGAACCGCGATTACACGGATCGCACGCTGCGCGCGGTCACGACCAACACGACCTTCCCGCAGGTCTTCGTCAACGGTCAGCTGATCGGCGGATCCGACGACCTCGAAGCCTGGCTGGACGAGCGCAAGACTTCCCTGGCGGCCTGACACTCCCCCTGATATAGGGCCGCAACCCTCGGGCCCGGCAGGCGCAAGCCTGTCGGGCCCTTTTTCTTTCAGGTCCGGTTCTGGCCAGTTTAAAGCCGTGGCGGGCGTATACTGCCGGACATGCAAGCGGCCATCGAAAAAGACGTCTGGGAACGAGCGCGCCTCGCACGCGATGCGCGTTTCGACGGCCATTTCTACATCGGCGTACGGACGACGGGCATCTATTGCCGGCCGATCTGTCCGGCCAACCCGCCGCGCAGCGAAAATGTCACGTTCTTCAGATCGGCGGCGGCCGCAAGCGAGGCTGGCTTTCGGCCATGCCTGCGCTGCCGTCCGGAGTGTGCGCCGGGCACGCCTGCCTGGGCTGGCACCTCGACGACGGTGCGGCGTGGTTTGCGCCTGATTGCCGAAGGTGCGCTCGATAACGGTACCGTTGAGGCACTTGCCGATCGCCTCGGCGTGACGAGTCGACACCTGCGCCGCCTGTTTACGCGCCATGTCGGCGCCAGCCCGCTTGCCGTTGCGCATACGCAGCGCCTGCATTTTGCGAAACGCCTGATCGACCAGACCAGCCTGCCGATGCAGGACATTGCCGTGGCCTCGGGTTTTGGCAGCACGCGCCGCTTCAACGATACGTTTCGCAAGACGTATGGCAAGACGCCACGCGAGTTGCGGCGCCGGCGAGATAAGGAGCCGGGCTCCGGCGGCTTGAGCGTGCTGTTGCCCTATAGCAAGCCGTATGACTGGCCGTCATTGACCGCATTTTTTGCCGCGCGGGTGACTCCGGGGGTTGAAGCGGTTCGCGATGGGCGGTACCTGCGCAGCGTTGAGCTTGGCGACTCGCATGGGGTCATTGAGGCTTACGACACCGGCCAGGCGCTCGCGCTGACCATTCACGGCATCGATACTGAAGCTTTGCTGCCGCTGGTGCAGCGCGTACGTGGCATGTTTGATCTGGACGCGCCGATCGACGATATCGCTGCGACGCTGGAATGCGATCCGTTTCTGCGTCGCTGTCTTCGCGGCCGACCCGGAATTCGTGTTCCCGGCGCCTGGGACAACTGGGAGCTGGCTGTGCGCGCCATCCTGGGGCAGCAGGTATCGGTCAAAGCCGCGACGACCTTCGCAGGGCGCATTGCCGAGCGATACGGTAAACCGATCGAGACGGATGGCGTTGCCGGCGCGCCGACGCGCCTGTTTCCGCGTCCGGATTGTTTGCGGCGGGCCCGGCTGGAGAGTCTTGGCATCATCCGCAGTCGCGCGCAGACCATACGGGATCTGGCGCGAGCGGTGGATCGGGGCGCTATTAACTTCGCCGCCGGCCAGTCCAGCACCGACCTGTTCGGCGCGTTGCACTCGATTCGCGGCATCGGCGAGTGGACGACGCAATACCTGGCGATGCGCGGCCTCAAGGATCCGGACGCCTTTCCTGCAGCGGACCTTGGGCTTCTGCGGGCGTTCGATGAGGAGAGCGGGCGGCGCTTGCGACCGGCAGAGCTGGCCGCGCGGGCCGAGGCCTGGCGGCCGTGGCGCTCCTATGCGGCATTGTTGATCTGGGGCGCCGACCCCGGGTCGGGAGGATGAGTGTGTATTACTGTTATCTCGATACGCCAATCGGCGAGTTGTTGCTTGCCGGAGATGCGGACGGCTTGTTCATGATCGGCTTCCCGAAAGGCAAGATGCGGCGCGAGCCGGAGTCCGACTGGATTTTCAATGAGAAACCACTGCGCGCTGCGCGCAGGCAATTAACCGAGTACTTCGACGGTGCGCGTCGGGAGTTTGATCTGCCGCTCAAACTGACGGGCACCGAATTCCAGGTCAAGGTATTGAACGCGCTGCAGGAAATTCCCTACGGCAAGACGGTCAGCTATGGCGACATCGCAAGGCGCATTGGACGGCCGAAAGCCGTACGAGCGGTGGGCGCCGCGAATGGCCGAAACCCGATTCCCATCGTCGTTCCATGTCACCGCGTTATTGGCAGCGGCGGCGATCTAACCGGATTCGGCGGCGGGCTCGATACTAAGGAAGCGCTGTTGCGACACGAGGCGGAGAACACGCGCGACCTCTTGTAAGAGCGTCCCTTTGGGAGCCCGCCTTGCACCCCAAGGGCAGGTAGCGCGCGACAAGTCGCCGGCAAGCCGCCTCCCACAAGTCGCCGGCAAGCCGCCTCCCACAAGTCGCCGGCAAGCCGCCTCCTACAGTTTGGTTCTTTCCATCGCCTTGAGTGCATCCGACGGTTCGATGCCGTCTTGAACCCGCTCGTCCGCCTGCAGGGTCGTGAAGCGCGACTCGAGCGGTAGCACACCACCCCAGACCGGGGTGTCAAGGTCGCAATCCTCATCTTCCGGCATCTTGTCGGATATCTTGGCGGAAGCCGACTCGATTTCGACGGCGATGACACCGGTCATCTTCAGCTCGTTCTCAAGTGACTTCCGTAGTTCGGCGCGTCGTCCGGGCATTGCGTGCTCGCTGATTACGTGCAGTGCATGTCTCTTGGCGTCCATGTCGTCGACGAGACGGGCTGCGCCAAACACAGTCACCGAGCGGTAGTTCATCGATGATGCAAACGCCGAGCGCGCGAAGACGAGACCGTCGAGGAGCGTGACGTTCACACAAGCCGTGCCCGTGCCTTCGAGCATGCGCACTATGCGCGCTTTACGGGCGCCATGCAGAAACACGGTCTCTCCGTCACGGCCGTACAGCATCGGCACTACGACCGGCTGCCCGTCCTGTACGACAGCAACATGCGCGACGAGGCCTGCGTCGAGAACCGCATGCACCGTCTCCTTGTCGTAATGGCCCTTCTCGCGCAGTTGGCGAAACTTGTTCTGTTTGCTGACTTCGTACTCATCGGACAACGCAGGAACTCCTACAGGAACTTGGGCGCGAGGTAGAGCGCCGCCAGTGATACGACAAAGATGCCGACAATATTGAGCATGATGCCTGCACGTACCATCTTCGGAATCGTGAGCATGCCGGAACCAAACACGATTGCGTTCGGGGGAGTTGCGACCGGTAGCATGAAGGCGCAACTGGCGGCAAAGGTGACCGGCACTGTCAATACGATCGGGTCAAAGCCCGATTCAATCGCAATGGCGCCGACGACCGGGAGGAAGGTCGTCGTGGTCGCGATGTTGCTGGTCAGCTCCGTCAGGAAAATGATCATCGTCGCCGCGATAATGACGATAACGGCCAGGGGCAAAGCGCCCACGGCCTCAAGGCTACTGCCGATCCAGTGTGCGAGGCCGGTATCGGCGACCCGCCGTGCCAGCGAGAGGCCACCGCCAAACAACAGCAGCACGCCGAACGGCAGTTGTTCGGCGTACTGCCAGCGCAGCAACAGCGGGTCCTTGCGATCGCCGCTGGGAACAACGAACAGTGCGACAGCCCCCGCGACCGCAATGGCCGAGTCGTCGAGCGCTGCCAGACCGGGGACCTGCACGAGCAGCGGCCGGAAGACCCAGGTCGCTGCCATTGCGAGGAATACGGCGGCAACACGCTTCTCCGGCGTCGACATCGGTCCGAGCTCTTCTTTCATGCGCGCGAGCTCGGCGCGCCCTTCACCCGAGGTCTCGAAGTCAACCTTAAATGCGACGCGCGTCAGGATGAGCCAGGCCAACGGCAGCATCAACGCGGTGAGCGGCAGGCCGACGAGCATCCAGCTCGAGAAATCGATCTCCGTGCCATACGTCTCTTCCATGAAGCCGACCATGATGGCATTCGGCGCAGTGCCGACAAGCGTCGCCATGCCGCCGATCGTCGCGCCGTAGGCTACGCCGAGCAGCAGCGCATACTGGAAGTTGTCTCTTGCCTCCTCATCGAGGCTTGTGACTGTTGCGTGAATGACGCCGATGATTGATACGGCGATCGGCAACATCATCATTGTCGTCGACGTGTTCATGACCCACATGCTGACGAGCGCAGCGGCGAGCATGAAACCGCCGACGAGCGAGCGGCCATTGCCGCCTACATGCTGCAACACCGACAAAGCGATGCGCTTGTGAAGATTCCAGCGCTGCATGGCAAACGCGACGATGAAGCCGCCCAGGAACAGGAAGATGACCTTGTTTGCATACGGGGCCGTCGTGTCCTGGATCGATGCGACGTCGAGTAGCGGAAACAGGATGATCGGTAGCAGTGCAGTGGCCGCTATGGGTACGGCTTCGGTAGCCCACCAGACCGCCAGCAGAATACCCACTGCTGCTGTCATCCATCCCGCTTCCGACAGGCCCTCGGGCGCGCCCGACAGAATCATTGCGATAGCGAGAAGCGGGCCGAGCAACAGGCCGATGATTTGGTGCCGGGCGCGGCCTTCCGGGTGCAAGTCGTTCAAGCAAGATTCCTCGTCGGTGCTGGTGCGAGCGAAAAGCCTACCTGTTTCCGGCGCGATCGTCGCCGGTTTTGCGGAACCAGCCTAGATATAGTGTATAACTCGCCTTTCCATACTAGATGTAGTAGCATTCCGCGCGTACCAATCCGGTACGCACGGAGATGAGATGTAAGAAGGCAAAGTGGGCGGACCGCCATGCCGGATGCGTGAATCAAAGGCGGGCTTCGCGTGACACCTCTCAACACGCCACCCGTATGACCGGAATCCTGCAACCGGTCGTGTCTTTGGTGAAGCGGATTGCAAGCCGGGAGCCGAAAGCGCCGAATGCGACAACAAGACGTTAGATCATTTGACCGCGATCGATCCCTGCCCGATACATCTTCTGCTTACTGTGCCGCCCAGTTTCTGGGCGGCCTTTTTTATTTTGTGCATGGCTGCATGAGAGCGGCGTCTGTCAGGTAAGGCAATGATTAATCGGACTTTCCTTTGTCTTTGTTTGGCCGTGCTCGGTGCCTGTGCGAGTGCGCCGCCCAAAGCCCCGTACCCCGCTTTCATCCAGGTTGATGAAGTCCCCGATGTATTCCTTGCCAGCATGCCCGGCGTTCGCGCCAAGTTGCTGGGGGGAGACCTGCAGACACGCCGTACCAGCAATCGCATCGACCTGCCGGTCGCGTGGCAGGGTACCAGCGGCGGCGAGCCCGGGCGGTCGATGGAAATCTTCGTGCTCCAGGGCAGGATCTCGCTGGCGGATATCGACCTGGGACCGGGTGGCTACGTGTTCCTCCCTGCCGGTTCCCTGGGATTCAACATCAGCGCATACGACGGCGCGCGTATCCTGTACTTCGTCAATGACGCGGACCCGGAGTCGGTCATTCGTGCGCCGATCATCATCGATGCGGGCCTGCTCGAGTGGCAGCCTGATCTCGTCCCGGGCGTCTGGACCCGGGAGCTGCGCCGCGATCCCGGCAACGGTTCGGCAACCTGGTTGATGCGCGTTGATGCGGGTACGGAACTGCCGTGGGAGAAATCAGCAACACCGCGCGAGGGATACCTCGTCAAGGGCAACTACCAGCACAGCGAATGCATTAGCGGTGAAGTTGTTACGGGTCAGTACACGGCGGGCGGCTACTTCCATCGACCTGCCGACGCCATCAATGGCGGGCCACTGTCGGGCGGGCTTGACGACGCCGTCTGGTTCCTGCGCGAAAGCGCAGAGGGCGGCACCCAAATCGTCAAGGCCTGCGAGGCGCAGTCGCAGTAATTACTACCCGGCGAGGCGCAGGCCAGCCTTCAATTGTTTTGCCCGGGTCGTTCGGGTCGAGCGCTTCGCGCAGGGATTCGAAGGTCATCCATGCCGTGCTGCGCTGCTCGTCCGTTGTAGTCACAGAGGTGTCGACGACTTGCACGTCCGAATACCCCGACGCTTCAGTCCACGCGACCAGCTGCGGCACGGTGGGCAATGACCACACATTGCGCATGCGCGCGTAGCGATCCGGTGGCGTCTCGGCGCGCAGGTCGTCGCCGGGGAGATACAGCGTTTCGAGCACGAGTTGCCCGCCGTGGCGCAATGTCGATGCGAGATCGGCAAGGTGCTTGTGCGGATCGCGCTGGTGATACAAAACGCCCATCGAAAATGTGGTATCAAACGCGCCGTGCGCTGGCGGCGTTTCTTCGAGCCGACACGGCAGGATGAAGATGCGAGGGTCGGCGGCGAACACGTTGATGGCCTGGAACTGCAACGCGAACAACAGGGTCGGGTCTACGCCGATGACGAGATCGGCGCCTGACTTGCGCATTTCCAACGCATAAAAACCGTTACCCGAACCGACGTCGAGAACTCGCCGTCCGGCCAATGGCGCAATCGCCTCGCGCACGCGCTCCCATTTCCAGTCACTGCGCCATTCGGTATCAATGAGAATATCGTCGAGCTGCAACGGGCCTTTGCGCCAGGGGTGTAATTCACGCAGCAGGGAGGTCACGCGCTCATGGTCGCCCCGTGCCGCAGGCAATTCCTCGATGGCAGCGTTCCAGCGCGCCCAGTCGCCATGCGTGCGGCCCTCCAGCCGCTCGCGGACGACGGGCACGAGTTCGTCGTTCCAGCGATCGAGACCGAGGTCGCCCAGGGCGCCGCGAAGTGCGTCGAAATCAAACATCCGGGGTTAGCGTAACGCGATGATCGAGACAAAGTTGAAATAGCGGAGCCACACAGCGGTATGAGCGAAACCCGCGCATTCAAGCCGGGCACGGTGCGCCGCAACGGTTTCGGGCACGAGCACGTTTTCGAGCGCGGCACGTTTGCGCGCAATCTCGAGCGCGCTGTAGTGGTTGCGGCGCTTGTGCTCGTGGTGCAGGTCGATCAGCAGCTCTTCCATGTGCCGGTTTTCGTCGACGACTTTTTCGGACAGGACCAGGAGCCCGCCGTCGTTCATGCCGTCATGGATGCGCTGCATCATTGCGTCGCGGTCGTCGCGTTCGAGAAATTGCAGTGTGTAGTTGAGGACGACCATCGACGCGTTCGCGATCTCGATGTTGCGGATATCGTCCTCGACCACATCGACCTCGGTCTCGAGGCCATTGCGTTGTTCGTCGGCGGCAAGAATCTCGCGACAACGACTGATCATCGCCGGAGCGACGTCAACGGCTACGATGCGGCAGGCGGGCTCGCGAATACCCTGGCGCATCGCGATTGTTGCGGCGCCAAGCGAGCAACCGAGGTCATAGCAGTTGGTGCCCGCGCGCACATAGCGCGCTGCCAGCGACCCGATGGCCTCGATTGAGGCGGCATAGCCCGGAATCGAGCGCTGCAGCATGTCGGGAAAGACCCGCGCAACCGTGTCGTCGAAGCGGAAGGGTTCGCTGCCGCTGTCTGTTCTGTAGATCCTGTCTTCGCCCAATTCCGTATCCTGTGGGACAATCGCGCCTATGCTACGCGAACTTCATGAAGAACTCGGCATTCCCGAGGATTACGGGCAGGACGGTTCCAGGCCGGCTTTCGACGAGGCCGGGGAGCTCGTTGATGTTGGGCCCAACCTGGTCGGCCGAATGCAACGCCTGACGCCGGCTACGGCCCGCGCCTGGGCGGACATGCAGGCTGCCGCCGCGGCAGAGGGCATTACGCTATTGATCGTTTCGGGCTATCGCAGTATCGACTACCAGGCGCGCCTGATCCGAAAGAAAATCAATGCAGGTCAATCACTTGGCGAGATTCTGGCGGTCAATGCGGCACCCGGTCACAGCGAGCACCATACCGGGCGCGCGATCGATATTGCGTCGCCCGGGTCGCGGCCCCTGACCGAGGAGTTCGAGGAGTCGCCCGCCTTCCGGTGGCTGACAAATAATGCCAAAAAGTACGGTTTCTCGATGTCTTACCCGCGCGGCAACCCCGCCGGGTTCATATATGAGCCCTGGCATTGGGCTCATCACGGCTAGGTCGTCACGAATCCCCCACGCGCCAACGCTTTCGGGTACAATGCCCGGCCCGGGAGAAATACAAAAAAACAGCCGTTTAGCTGTTGACAGTGGGCGTGTCTGGTTAGAAAATGCGCCGCTTGCGTACCGGAGGGGTACTCAAGCGGTCAACGAGGGCAGACTGTAAATCTGCTGGCTATGCCTACGTAGGTTCGAATCCTACCCCCTCCACCATATTGGTGGTCCGGCTGAGGGTTCAGACTGGTCCGGCAGCGCGGCGATACAGACAGAATGAATACGAAATCCGGACGGTTGGCTGAACAGGACTGTCAGGATTTTTGCACGCCCAATAAACGGTAAATCGCGATGGGCGGCGCGAGTCTGCTGGACGACGCGAGGCGAAATTTAGGAGCTTCACTCCTTATATAGGGGAGGGGGTTCGACAAGGCGGGTGTAGTTCAACGGTAGAACCTCAGCCTTCCAAGCTGATGATGTGGGTTCGATTCCCATCACCCGCTCCATCTGCGAGGAAGTGCGCTGGCCCTTGTCGCTGCAGGAATTTGGCTGACATAGCTCAGGGGTAGAGCACTTCCTTGGTAAGGAAGAGGTCCCGGGTTCAAATCCCGGTGTCAGCTCCAGATAGAAGACAGTAGGAGCGGCTTTAGCCGCGAATTTTTTGGATCAACCCTTGAGAGATCAAGACAATGTCAAAAGAAAAATTTGAGAGAACAAAACCCCACGTTAACGTTGGCACGATTGGTCACGTTGACCACGGCAAGACGACGCTGACGGCGGCCCTGACGAAGGTGATGGCTGAGCAGCACGGTGGTGAAGTCAAGGGTTACGACCAGATTGATAACGCCCCGGAAGAGCGCGAGCGTGGTATCACGATTGCGACGGCGCACGTTGAGTACGAGAGTGACAACCGTCACTACGCGCACGTTGACTGCCCGGGACACGCTGACTACGTGAAGAACATGATCACGGGTGCGGCGCAGATGGACGGTGCGATCCTGGTATGTTCGGCCGCTGACGGCCCGATGCCGCAGACGCGCGAGCACATCCTGCTGGCGCGCCAGGTAGGCGTTCCGTACATCGTTGTGTACATGAACAAGGCCGACCAGGTAGATGACGAAGAGCTGCTGGAGCTGGTCGAGATGGAGATTCGTGATCTCCTGTCGACGTATGAGTTCCCGGGTGATGACACGCCGATCGTCACGGGTTCTGCGCTGAAGGCCTTCGAAGGCGATTCTTCGGACATTGGTGTTCCGTCGATCCTGAAGCTGATCGAGCAGATGGACTCTTACATTCCGGAGCCGGAGCGTGCGGTTGACGGTGACTTTTTGATGCCGGTTGAGGACGTGTTCTCGATTTCGGGTCGCGGCACGGTGGTAACGGGTCGTATCGAGCGTGGCGTGGTTCACGTTGGTGACGAGATCGAGATCGTTGGCATCAAGGACACAGAGAAGACGACGTGCACGGGCGTCGAGATGTTCCGCAAGCTGCTTGACGAAGGTCAGGCGGGTGACAACGTTGGTGTCCTGCTGCGTGGCACGAAGCGTGAAGAAGTTGAGCGAGGCCAGGTACTGGCGAAGCCGGGTTCGATCACGCCGCACACGAAGTTCGAGGCGGAGGTGTACATCCTGACGAAGGACGAGGGTGGTCGTCACACGCCGTTCTTCAAGGGTTACCGTCCGCAGTTCTACTTCCGTACGACGGACGTTACGGGTGCTGTCGAGTTGCCGGAAGGCACGGAGATGGTCATGCCGGGCGACAACGTACAGATGGTTGTTGAGCTGATTGCCCCGATTGCCATGGAAGACGGCCTGCGCTTCGCGATTCGCGAAGGTGGTCGTACCGTTGGCGCCGGCGTCGTCGCCAAGATCATCGAGTGATTCACCGGGGACGGGTACACCTGTACCCGTCCCCGATACTTTCCCGAGAAACAAGCGACAGGCCAGTAGCTCAATTGGCAGAGCGGCGGTCTCCAAAACCGCAGGTTGGGGGTTCGATTCCCTCCTGGCCTGCCACTTTTTAAGAAGACAATGTCAACACAGACGGAAACAAGTCAGAGCGGCGTACTCGACATCATCAAGTTGCTGATTGCGGCAGCTGCGTTGATCGGCGGGTTGTATGCCTACTACTACTATGAGACGACCGTGGCGCAGGCGCTGCGTGTTCTCATGGTGCTGGGCGGTACTGCGGCTGGCATCGGCATTGCGATGACGAGCACCCAGGGGCAGCGTCTCTGGCACTTCATCCAGGGTTCGCGCGTCGAAATTCGCAAGGTCGTATGGCCGACACGGAGCGAGACAACGCAGACGGCCATCGCCGTGTTTGTGTTCACGCTGGTCATGATGTTGTTCTTCTGGGCGCTGGATTCGGGTCTGCTTTGGGTGACCCGGACCCTCGTCGGCTAGACACCAGGATACGAACAGTGGCCCAGCGTTGGTACATCGTGCATGCCTACTCGAATTTCGAGCATCGCGTAAAAGCGGCGCTCGAAGAGCGCATTGAGCGCATGGGGCTGCAAGACAAGTTCGGCGAGATCCTCGTGCCGACCGAAGAAGTGGTTGAGATGCGCGAAGGACAGAAGCGCCGGAGTGAACGCAAGTTCTTCCCGGGCTACGTGCTCGTGCAGATGGAAATGGATGACGAGACCTGGCATCTCGTCAAGGAAGTACCCAAGGTACTCGGCTTCATTGGCGGTTCAAGCGACCGTCCTGCGCCGATCACCGAAAAGGAAGCAGATCGTATTCTGCAACGCGTCCAGGAAGGCGTCGACAAGCCGCGGCCGAAGGTACTGTTCGAGCCGGGCGAGGTTGTACGCGTTACCGATGGGCCGTTCAATGACTTCTCGGGCGTTGTCGAAACCGTCAACTACGAGAAGAGCAAGCTGCAGGTTGCAGTACAGATTCTGGGCCGCTCGACGCCCGTCGAACTTGACTTCGGTCAGGTCGAGAAGAGCTAAGAGATTTGACGAAGCAGCGTGGGAGGGGCCCTGGCCGCGACTACGTTGTTTGAAATTGTGAGAGGTCGCCGGCAAGCCGCCTCCCACAGTTAAACATATACGAGGAGCTCGAAAGAGCGCTTGAACTCGAAGAGGTAATACAACATGGCTAAGAAAGTCGCCAGCTACATCAAGCTGCAGGTGCCGGCCGGCCAGGCGAATCCCTCGCCGCCCGTTGGTCCCGCTCTCGGTCAGCACGGTGTCAATATCATGGAGTTCTGCAAGGCGTTCAACGCGCAGACCCAGGGTACTGAGCCCGGACTGCCCATCCCCGTGATCATTACGGTCTATGCGGATCGTAGCTTCACGTTCATTTCGAAGACCCCGCCCGCTGCGGTATTGCTGCGTAAGGCAGCTGGTATTCCCAAGGGTTCTGGCACGCCGAACACGGACAAGGTCGGCAAGGTGAATCGTGCGCAGCTCGAAGAGATCGCCACGACCAAGATGCCCGACCTGACGGCGGCCGATATGGACGCTGCCGTGCGCACGGTTGCCGGAACGGCCCGGAGCATGGGCATCGAGACGGAGGGAGTGGAGTAATGGCACGTATCAGCAAAAAGAAGCAGGCGGCGCGCGACAAGGTCGATTCGACCAGGGTATACGTAATCGACGAAGCCCTGGGCCTTGTAAAGGAACTGGCTACGGCCAAGTTCCCGGAGAGCGTCGATGTGTCGGTGAACCTCGGCGTTGACCCGCGTAAGTCGGACCAGGTTGTGCGCGGCTCGACCGTACTGCCGAACGGCACGGGCAAGTCGATTCGTGTTGCCGTATTCGCCCAGGGCGAAAACGCGGAGAAGGCGACTGCAGCAGGCGCTGACATCGTTGGCTTCGAAGATCTCGCCGAAGACGTCAAGAAGGGCAATATGGACTTCGATGTCGTTATCGCTACGCCGGATGCCATGCGCGTCGTCGGCCAGCTTGGTCAGATTCTCGGCCCGCGCGGCCTGATGCCGAACCCGAAGGTTGGCACGGTCACGGCGGACGTCGAAGGCGCCGTCAAGAATGCAAAGGCGGGCCAGGTTCGTTATCGCACGGACAAGGCCGGCATTATTCATTGCGCCATCGGCCGCGCTGATTTTGAAGTCGACGCACTGAAGGAAAACCTCAACGCTCTGCTGGCGGACCTCAAGAAGGCCAAGCCCGCATCGGCAAAGGGTTCGTACTTCAAGAAGGTCACTGTCTCCTCGACCATGGGTCCGGGTGTGGCAGTCGATCGCGGTACGGTCGATTCGTAAGAAATACGGGGGACGGGAACCCAGGTTCCCGTCCCCGGTTTAGCCACACGGAAGTGGCGATCGTCGAAGACCACAGGCGACCGTGTTGATTCATGGTCTTAATAACCGCCTGTGCAGATGGTGTTACCTGAGTCGGAGATATCTGGCGACGGTTACCCATTCGACAAGGGATGGAATCCCTGTGGGTGCAGGAGGGCCGCATGGCCCGGTGGGAAGGCCCTTGGGCCCGACTTGGCGGTTGCTACCGCTCCTGCGTATTTATGTAACCGTTTAGCCAGGAGTAACAATGGCACTGAGACTCGAAGACAAGAAAGCACTTGTCAAAGAGGTAAACGCGGTTGCGGGTGATTCTGTAACGGCCGTTGCGGCCGAGTACAGAGGACTGACTGTGTCCCAGATGACGGAGTTGCGCAAAGAAGCGCGCAACGCCGGCGTATACATGCGTGTGGTCAAAAACACGCTGGCGCGCCGCGCTGTCGAAGGCACGGAATTTGAGTGTATGCAGGACACGCTCAAAGGTCCGATTCTGCTCGCGTTTGCTAAAGACGATCCAGGTGCCGCTGCCAGGGTCATCAAGGATTTCGCCAAGGAGCATGACGCTCTGCAGGCGGTATCACTGTCGGCCGGCGGGCAACTGATGCCGGGCTCTGATCTCGCTAAGTTGGCCGATCTGCCAACGCTGGATCAGGCGCGCGCAATGCTGCTCGGCGTGTTCCAGGCACCGATGAGCCAACTGGTACGCACGCTTGCAGAACCGCCTGCGATGCTCGCACGGACGCTGTCCGCGCGTGGCGAGCAGGACGCTGCATAAGGATCAACTGGAAAACCAAATTTTTCCTGACTCAGGAATACAGTACAGAGGAATAGATAAATGGCACTCTCAAACGAAGACCTGCTCAAAGAACTGAGCGCAAAGCCCATCATGGAAGTAGTCGAGCTCGTCAAGATGCTCGAAGAAGAGTGGGGCGTATCCGCTGCTGCTCCCGTCGCAGTCGCTGCCGGCCCGGCCGCTGGTGACGCAGGCGAAGCTGCTGCCGAGAAGGACGAGTTCGACGTTGTAATGACCAGCTTCGGCGGCAACAAGGTTGCTGTCATCAAGGCTGTTCGCGCAATCACCGGTCTCGGCCTGAAGGAAGCGAAGGACGCTGTCGAAGGCGCACCGTCGACCATCAAGGAAGGCGTTGCCAAAGACGAAGCAGAAGACGTCAAGAAGCAGCTTGAAGAAGCCGGCGCGAGCGTCGAGCTGAAATAAGGCTGTTGCACTGCAAAGTGCACGACCCCGCTTTTGCGCCCATCAGGGCTACGGGTCAAAAGTCGGGCGAGCAGCCAGTCGCGATTGCGGCTGGCTGCTTTCCCGCGTCTGAATTTTGAATCCTGCGAGGATTTCTCGAATGGCATACTCATTCACTGAGAAAAAACGTATCCGCAAGAACTTCGGTAAGCGTCCGACCATCCTGGACGTGCCGTACCTGTTGTCGATCCAGGTGGACTCGTACAACAAGTTCCTGCAGACGGAAAAGACGATTGAAGAGCGTGATGACATTGGTCTGCACGCTGCATTCAAGTCGGTGTTCCCGATCGTCAGCTACTCTGGCAACGCTGCCCTCGAGTACGTGAGCTATCGCCTCGGCGCGCCCGTATTCGACGTCAAGGAATGCCAGATGCGTGGCCTGACGTACGCGGCGCCGATTCGCGTGCTGGTGCGCCTCGTCATTTATGACAAGGAAGCCAGCGGCACGCCGAAGCCCGTCAAGGATATTCGCGAGCAGGAAGTTTATCTCGGCGAAATGCCGTTGATGACCGATCACGGCACCTTTGTTATCAACGGTACCGAGCGTGTCATCGTGTCCCAGCTGCACCGTTCCCCGGGCGTGTTCTTCGATCACGACAAGGGCAAGACGCATAGCTCGGGCAAACTGCTGTTCTCGGCGCGCGTGATTCCCTACCGTGGTTCATGGCTCGACATGGAGTTCGACCCGAAGGATTGTGTGTTCGCGCGTATCGACCGTCGCCGCAAACTGCCGGTGACGATCATCCTGCGCGCGCTCGGCATGAACAACGAGGAAATGCTCGACCTGTTCTTCGAGAACAACGATTTCTACCTCTCCGACAAAGACGTCAAGATGGGCCTTGTCCCGGAGCGTTGGCGTGGCGAGACGGCTACCTTCGACATCAAGCTGGGCCGCAAGCTCATCGTCGAGGAAGGCAAGCGCATTACCGCGAAGCACGTTCGCGACATGTCGAAGTCGACTGTCGACAAGCTGGTGGTGCCGAATGATTACCTGATCGGCAAGATCCTCGCGCACGACATCGTCGATACCGAAACCGGCGAACTGCTGGCTGCGGCGAATGCGGAGCTCACCGAAGAACTCGTTGAGCAGCTCATCGGGGCAGGTATCGAGCACATCCGTACCTTGTACGTGAACGATCTCGACCGCGGTCCGTTCATCTCGAATACGCTGAACATCGATCCGTCGACGACGCGCCTCGAAGCGCTCGTTGAGATCTACCGCATGATGCGTCCGGGTGAGCCGCCCACCAAGGAAGCGGCTGAGAACCTGTTCCAGAACCTGTTTTTCAACCCCGAGCGCTATGACCTGTCGGCGGTTGGCCGCATGAAGTTCAACCGTCGCGTTGGTCGCGATAACTCGGAAGGCGATGGCGTCCTCAACAATGACGACATCCTCGACGTGCTGTCGACGCTGATTAACATTCGTAACGGTTACGGAACGGTCGACGATATCGACCACCTTGGCAACCGTCGCGTACGCTCGGTTGGCGAGATGGCCGAGAACGCTTTCCGCGTCGGCCTGGTGCGTGTCGAGCGTGCCGTCAAGGAGCGCCTGACGCAGGCAGAGGCCGATGGGCTAATGCCGCAGGAGATGATCAACGCGAAGCCGGTTGCCGCCGCCGTGAAGGAATTCTTCGGCTCGAGCCAGCTCTCGCAGTTCATGGACCAGAACAACCCGCTGTCGGAAGTGACGCACAAGCGTCGCGTTTCCGCGCTTGGGCCAGGCGGCCTGACGCGTGAGCGCGCCGGCTTCGAAGTGCGCGACGTTCACCCGACGCACTACGGTCGTGTCTGCCCGATTGAGACGCCTGAAGGCCCGAATATCGGCCTGATCAATTCGCTGGCTGTCTATGCGCGCACCAACGAGTACGGTTTCCTGGAGACGCCGTACCGTCGGGTCGTGAATGGCAAGGTCAGTAGTGACATCGACTACCTGTCGGCGATCGAGGAGAGCCAATACATCATTGCGCAGGCCAACTCGGAGCTCGACAAGAACAACAAGTTCGTCGAAGAGCTGGTTGCCGTCCGCCACAAGAACGAGTTCACGCTCGCGAGCCCGGAAGACGTCAATTACATGGACGTCAGCCCGCGCCAGATCGTATCGGTCGCCGCAGCGCTGATTCCGTTCCTCGAGCACGATGACGCTAACCGCGCCCTGATGGGCTCGAACATGCAACGCCAGGCTGTGCCGACGCTGCGCGCCGAGGCGCCGCTGGTCGGCACCGGCATCGAGCGTTCGGTGGCGATCGACTCGGGTGTTACGGTTGTTGCACGCCGCGGTGGCTACGTTGACTCGGTCGACGCATCGCGCATCGTGGTGCGCGTCAACGATGACGAGACGACGGCAGCCGAGCCGGGCGTAGACATCTACAACCTGACGAAGTACACGCGTTCGAACCAGAACACGTGTATTAACCAGCGCCCGCTCGTCAAGAATGGTGACATTATCTCGGCCGGCGACGTCATGGCTGACGGCCCGTCGACGGATATGGGCGAGCTCGCGCTCGGCCAGAACCTGAAGGTCGCGTTCATGCCGTGGAACGGCTACAACTTTGAGGACTCGATCCTGATTTCGGAGCGTGTTGTCAAGGAAGACCGCTTCACGACCATTCACATCGAGGAACTGCAGTGTGTCGCTCGAGACACGAAGCTGGGCTCCGAAGACATCACGTCGGATATTCCGAACGTCGGTGATGCTGCGCTGGCCAAGCTCGACGAATCAGGCATCGCGTTCATCGGCGCCGAAGTGAAGGCGGGCGACATCCTCGTCGGCAAGGTCACGCCGAAGGGCGAGACCCAGCTGACACCGGAAGAGAAGCTGCTGCGTGCGATCTTCGGTGAGAAGGCCTCCGACGTGAAGGACACGTCGCTGCGCGTACCGCCGGGCATGGACGGTACCGTTATCGACGTGCGCGTCTTCACGCGCGACGGCGTCGAGAAAGACGCTCGTGCACTGTCGATTGAAAAGGCAGAGCTCGAAGCGGTTCGCAAGGACCTCGACGACACGCTGCGCATTCTCGAGGAAGACATCTACGAGCGCGTCGAGCGCATGCTCACGAACAAGGTGGCCCAGGGCGGCCCGAACAAGCTCAAGTCCGGCGCCAAGATCACGAAGGGCTACCTCGAAGAGGTGCCGCGTGAGCAGTGGTTCGAGATTCGTCTCAAGAACGACGACGCCAACGAGCAGCTGCAGAAGGCGTTTGAGCGCCTGAAGGCCCAGCGTGACGAGTTCGACCGTCGCTTCGAAGAGAAGAAGACGAAGATCACGGCGGGCGACGACCTCGCCCCGGGCGTGCTCAAGATGGTCAAGGTTTACCTGGCCGTCAAGCGGCGCATTCAGCCGGGCGACAAGATGGCTGGCCGCCACGGAAACAAGGGTGTTATTTCGACGATCGTTCCGGTCGAGGATATGCCATTCCTTGAAGATGGCGAGCCTGTCGATATCGTCCTGAACCCGCTGGGCGTACCGTCGCGAATGAACGTCGGCCAGGTCCTGGAAACGCATCTTGGCTGGGCAGCTATGGGCGTTGGCCAGAAGATCAACCGCATGTTGAAGTCGCAGGAATCGGTAGCCAGGATTCGCAGCTTCCTCGGCGATGTTTACAACAAGACCGGCGGCAAGGTTGAAGATCTGAAGTCGTTGAATGACGAGGAAGTTCTTGAGCTTGCTAGCAACCTGACGAGCGGCGTGCCGACGGCAACGCCAGTCTTCGATGGTGCGACGGAAGCGGAAATCAAGGGTCTGCTGGAACTGGCTGACCTCGATGAGTCCGGTCAGTCGACGCTGTACGACGGTCGTACCGGCGATAAGTTCGACCGCGACGTCACGGTTGGCTACATGTACATGTTGAAGCTGAATCACCTCGTCGACGACAAGATGCACGCGCGCTCGACCGGACCTTACAGCCTGGTCACGCAGCAGCCGCTGGGTGGTAAGGCGCAGTTCGGCGGCCAGCGCTTCGGTGAAATGGAGGTCTGGGCTCTCGAAGCTTATGGCGCCTCCTATACGCTGCAGGAAATGCTGACGGTCAAATCGGACGACGTGCAGGGTCGTACCAAGATGTACAAGAACATCGTGGACGGCGAGCACTACATGGATGCCGGCATGCCGGAATCGTTCAACGTACTGGTCAAGGAAATCCGTTCCTTGGGCATCAACATTGAGCTGGAGACGGACTAATGAAAGATCTCCTGAAGCTTTTCAAATACCAGAACCCCGTCGACGACTTCGATGCGATCCGCATCGGTCTGGCGTCTCCGGACATGGTCCGGTCGTGGTCGTTCGGCGAGGTCAAGAAGCCCGAGACGATTAACTACCGTACGTTCAAACCCGAGCGTGATGGCCTGTTCTGCGCCAAGATATTCGGCCCGATTAAGGACTATGAGTGCCTGTGCGGCAAGTACAAGCGCCTCAAGCACCGCGGTGTGGTCTGCGAGAAGTGTGGCGTCGAGGTCACCCAGACGAAGGTGCGCCGTGAGCGCATGGCGCACATTGAGCTGGCCAGCCCGGTTGCGCACATCTGGTTCCTCAAGTCGCTGCCGAGCCGCATCGGCCTTATGCTCGACATGACGTTGCGCGAGATCGAGCGTGTCCTGTACTTCGAGGCCTTCGTGGTTGTCGAGCCGGGCATGACCGAGCTCGAGCGCGGTCAGCTCATGACCGACGACATGTACCTCGAGGCGCTGGAGCAGTATGGCGACGAGTTCGATGCCCGCATGGGTGCCGAGGCCGTACGCGAAATGCTCATGACGATCGACCTGCAGCGCGAAGTGCTGAAGGTTCGCGAGGACATCGACGCGACGCGTTCGGAAACCAAGATCAAGCGCCTGTCAAAGCGCCTCAAGCTGCTGGAGTCGTTCATCGAGTCCGGCAATAAGCCTGAGTGGATGGTATTGACGGTACTGCCCGTGCTGCCGCCGGACCTGCGTCCGCTCGTACCACTGGATGGTGGCCGTTTCGCGACCTCGGACCTGAACGACCTGTACCGTCGCGTTATCAACCGCAACAATCGCCTGCGTCGTCTGCTCGAGCTGAACGCTCCGGACATCATCGTTCGCAACGAGAAGCGCATGCTGCAGGAGTCGGTTGACGCACTGCTCGACAACGGTCGTCGCGGCCGCGCCATCACGGGCACCAACAAGCGCCCGCTGAAGTCGCTCGCCGATATGATCAAGGGCAAGCAGGGTCGTTTCCGCCAGAACCTCCTCGGCAAGCGCGTCGACTACTCCGGCCGTTCGGTCATCGTGGTCGGCCCGACGCTCAAGCTGCACCAGTGCGGCCTGCCAAAGAAGATGGCGCTCGAACTGTTCAAGCCGTTCATCTTCTCGAAGCTGCAACTGCGTGGCGAAGCAACGACGATCAAGGCGGCGAAGCGCCTCGTCGAACGCGAAGGCGCGGAAGTCTGGGATATTCTCGAAGAGGTCATTCGCGAGCACCCGGTCATGCTGAACCGCGCGCCGACGCTGCATCGACTCGGTATCCAGGCGTTCGAGCCGGTACTGATTGAAGGCAAGGCTATCCAGTTGCACCCGCTCGTATGTACCGCGTTCAACGCTGACTTCGACGGTGACCAGATGGCGGTTCACGTGCCGCTCTCGATCGAGGCACAGCTCGAAGCGCGCGCCCTCATGATGTCGTCGAACAACATCCTGTCGCCGGCCAACGGCGATCCGATCATCGTCCCGTCGCAGGACGTCGTACTCGGCCTCTACTACATGACCCGCGACCGCGTAAACGCGAAAGGTGAGGGCATGATCCTGGCCAGCCTCGACGAGGCGCGTCGCGCCTACGAGACGGGCGCCGCGGATCTGCAGGCCAACGTCAAGGTTCGTGTCACGGTCAGTGAAGCGAACGAGGACGGCGAAGTCGAGGAAGTCACGAAGATCGTCGATACGACGGTCGGTCGTGCGCTGCTCTCGAGCATCCTGCCGAAGGGCCTGGAGTTCAAGCACATCAACCGCCCGATGGCCAAGAAAGCCATTTCGAACGTCATCAATGCCTGTTATCGCCAGCTCGGCCTGAAGAAGACGGTCGTCTTTGCTGACCGCCTGATGTACACGGGCTTCCGTAATGCCACGATGGCGGGTGTCTCGATCGGCGTGAACGACATGGTCGTGCCCGAGAACAAGCAGGAAATCCTCGACGTGGCGGAAGCCGAGGTCAAGGAAATCCAGGACCAGTACGGTTCGGGTCTCGTGACCGACGGCGAGCGTTACAACAAGGTCGTCGATATCTGGTCGCGCACCAACGAGCAGGTCGCGAAGGCGATGATGGACAAGCTCGGTACCGACACGGTCAAGGACGCGGACGGCAAGAAGGTCAAGCAGGAATCGTTCAACTCGATTTACATGATGGCCGACTCGGGCGCTCGTGGTTCCGCCGCGCAGATTCGCCAGCTTGCCGGTATGCGTGGTCTGATGGCCAAGCCGGACGGCTCGATCATCGAGACGCCGATTACGGCGAACTTCCGCGAAGGTCTCGACGTACTGCAGTACTTCATCTCGACTCACGGCGCTCGCAAGGGTCTGGCCGATACGGCGCTCAAAACCGCCAACTCGGGTTACCTGACACGTCGTCTCGTCGACGTCGCCCAGGATCTCGTCGTCACGGAGACGGACTGCGAGACCCGCAACGGTATCGTGATGACGCCGCTGGTTGAGGGTGGCGATATTGTTGAGCCGCTGGCTGAGCGCGTGCTCGGCCGTGTCCTCGCCGAGCCGGTCATGATTCCGGGCAGTGACAAGGTCGCTTTCGATGCGGGCACGATGCTCGACGAAGCAACCGTGCAGCGCCTCGAAGAGCTGTCGATCGACCAGGTGCTGGTGCGCTCGCCGATTACCTGTGACGTGCGCTACGGCGTGTGCTCGCAGTGCTACGGCCGCGACCTCGCGCGCGGTCACCGCATCAACATCGGCGAGGCCGTCGGCGTAATCGCAGCCCAGTCGATTGGTGAGCCGGGCACGCAGCTGACGATGCGTACCTTCCACATCGGTGGTGCCGCATCCCGTTCGGCCGCAATCAACAACATCGAGATCAAGTCGAACGGTGTCGCCAAGCTCGTCAACATCAAGACGGTTGCCCACCACAAGGGCTACCTCGTTGCTGTGTCGCGCTCCGGTGAGATTTCTGTTGTCAACGAACTCGGCCGTGAGCGTGAGCGCTACAAGGTGCCGTACGGTGCAACAATCACGATCGAAGACGGCGAAGAGGTTAAACAGGGCCAGATCGTCGCGAACTGGGATCCGCATACTCACCCGGTTGTCACCGAGGTAGAGGGCAAGATCAAGTTCGAGGACTTCATCGACGGCGTCACGGTCGCCGAGCAGGTGGACGAGTTCACCGGTCTGACCAGCATCGTAGTGCTCGATCCGAAGAGCCGCGGCGGTGCGGGCAAGGACCTGCGTCCGGTCGCGAAGCTGGTTGATGCGGACGGCAACGACGTCTGCTTCGCCAATACCGAGATTCCGGCGGTCTACGCGTTGCCGGTCGGTGCCATCATCTCGATGGCCGACGGTGCCGATGTGGCCGTGGGTGACGTCATTGCACGTATCCCGCAGGAGTCGTCGAAGACTCGTGATATCACGGGTGGTCTGCCGCGTGTCGCCGACCTCTTCGAGGCTCGCAAGCCGAAGGATCCGGCGATCATGGCCGAGCATACGGGTACTGTCAGCTTCGGTAAGGAAACCAAGGGCAAGCGTCGCCTGGTCATTACGGACGAGACCGGTGAGAGCTACGAGGAGCTGATTCCGAAGTGGCGTCACCTCAACGTGTTCGAGGGTGAGCAGGTGGTTCGCGGCGAAATCATCGCCGACGGCGAGCCGAACCCGCACGACATTCTGCGCTTGCAGGGTATCGAGAACCTGGCCGACTACCTCGTTCGCGAGATTCAGGACGTCTACCGCCTGCAGGGCGTTAAGATCAATGACAAGCACATCGAGGTGATCATTCGCCAGATGCTGCGTAAGGTCATTGTTGCCGCGGCAGGTGAGAGCAACTACCTGCGTGGTGAGCAGATCGATCGTGCCCGCTTCCTCGAAGTGGCCGAGCAGCTCGAGGCCCAAGGCAAGGAAGCGCTTACGGCGGATCCGGTTCTGCTGGGTATCACGAAGGCCTCGCTCGCGACCGAGTCGTTCATTTCGGCGGCTTCGTTCCAGGAGACGACCCGCGTTCTTACGGAAGCGGCGGTTCGTGGCCTGCGCGATGAGCTCCGTGGCCTGAAGGAAAACGTCATCGTAGGTCGCCTGATCCCGGCCGGAACCGGTTTCGCGCATCACGCGGAACGGCGCCGGACGCGCGAACAGGACCTCGCCGAGCAGCTGCAGGAGCTGGAAGCCTCGCAGGCTGAAGCTGCGGCGGCTGAAGAAGGCGAGGAGGCGCCAGCCGAGGTGGTTGCAGCGGCGGATGCCGATGCGGCAACGGATGGCGAGGCGTCTACCGAGGCTTGATTAAAACCGCGGGCATCAATACAATGCCCGCCCTTAACCCCAGGGCCCGCCGTTAGGCGGGCCTTGAAATTCACGAGACCGGCCGGTACGGCGAGCTCGACAATTCCCCCGATCACTGGCGCCAGAGACGTCCAGAGGTCGGGTGCGCGCGTTTGTAAATGCGTGAATATGCAAGACAATTTTAACCAGACAAAAGAAGAGTGAAGGCCCATGGCCACAGTTAACCAGCTAGTACGTAAGCCGCGCGCTACGAAGCGCGTGAAGAGTGCTGTACCGGCACTTGAAGCCAGCCCGCAGAAGCGCGGCGTGTGCACACGCGTTTACACGACGACCCCGAAAAAGCCGAACTCGGCCATGCGTAAGGTCGCTCGTGTGCGCCTGACCAATGGTTTCGAAGTGACGAGCTACATCGGCGGCGAAGGTCACAACCTCCAGGAGCACAGCGTTGTGCTGATTCGTGGCGGTCGTGTCAAGGACCTGCCGGGTGTGCGCTACCACACCGTTCGCGGCACGCTTGATTGCGCCGGCGTTTCGGACCGTCGCCAGGGCCGTTCCAAGTACGGCACCAAGCGTCCGAAGTCCTAACCAAACACTATTGAGAAAGACTAATGTCCAGACGAACACAGGCGCCGAAGCGCGTCATCCTGCCGGACCCTAAATACAAGAGCGAGCTGCTCGCCAAGTTCATGAACATGATCATGAACGACGGCAAGAAGTCCGTTGCAGAGCGCATCATTTACGGTGCCCTCGATCGCATCTCCGAGCGCGAGACGAACAGTGACGACAAGGCACTCGAGTTGCTCGAAACGGCACTCGAGAACGTCAAGCCGGTTGTCGAGGTCAAGTCGCGCCGTGTTGGTGGTGCCACTTACCAGGTGCCGGTCGAAGTGCGCCCGGCTCGTCGCCAGACGCTTGCCATGCGCTGGGTAATCGACGCTGCACGCAAGCGCAGTGAGAAGTCGATGGCACATCGCCTTGCTCACGAGCTGCTGGATGCTGCGGAGAACCGCGGTACAGCCGTCAAGAAGAAAGAAGACACGCATCGTATGGCGGAAGCCAACAAGGCGTTCTCTCACTATCGCTGGTAATCGGCTAACAACCGTTTTGACCAGAACCTTGTCGTGGCCCGTAACACACCCATTGAACGCTATCGCAATATCGGCATCATGGCCCATATTGACGCGGGCAAGACGACCACGACGGAACGCGTCCTCTTTTATACGGGCGTAAGCCACAAGATGGGTGAGGTTCATGACGGCGCAGCCGTGATGGACTGGATGGAGCAGGAACAGGAACGCGGCATCACCATTACGTCTGCCGCGACCACGTGTTTCTGGAGTGGCATGGACGGCCAGTTCGACGAGCACCGCGTCAATATTATTGACACGCCGGGGCACGTCGATTTCACCATCGAGGTCGAGCGCAGTTTGCGTGTCCTCGACGGCGCCATCACTGTTCTCTGCTCGGTAGGCGGTGTCGAGCCGCAGACCGAGACAGTCTGGCGCCAGGGCAACAAGTACGCCGTGCCGCGCATGATCTTCGTCAACAAGATGGATCGTGCCGGCGCTGACTACCTGCGTGTGGTCGAACAGGTTCGCGAGCGTCTGGGCGCGAACCCGGTCCCGATCCAGCTGCCCATTGGTGCGGAAGAGCACTTTGCCGGTGTCATCGACCTGATTCGTATGCAGGCGATCTACTGGGACGAGAGCAACATGGGGACAACCTATGAAGCGCGCGATATCCCGGAAGACATGCTGGCGGAGGCCGAAGCCTGGCGCGAGAAGATGGTCGAGGCGGCCGCCGAAGGTGGCGAGGACCTTTTGGACAAGTTTCTCGAAGACGGCGAGCTGAGCGAGGACGAGATTCGCAAGGGCCTGCGCGCCCGGACCTTATCCGGCGAACTGGTCGTGACCATGTGCGGCTCGGCGTTCAAGAACAAGGGTGTCCAGGCAATGCTGGATGCCGTTATCGAGCTGATGCCGTCGCCGGTTGACGTGCCCGCGATCAAGGGCCACATCGACGATGACACCGACGGTGAGCGCCCGGCAGATGACAATGAGCCGTTTGCGGCGCTGGCGTTCAAGATCGCGACCGACCCGTTCGTCGGTAACCTGACTTTCTTCCGCGTCTATTCTGGCGTGCTGAACTCGGGTGACACGATCTTCAACCCGGTGAAGGGCAAGAAGGAACGTATCGGGCGCATCCTGCAGATGCACTCGAACGACAGGCAGGAAATCAAAGAGGTCCGCGCCGGTGATATCGCCGCAGCGGTGGGCCTCAAGGACGTAACAACCGGCGATACGCTGTGCGACATCAAGAGCCCGATCACGCTCGAGCGCATGGAGTTCCCGGAGCCCGTGATCTCGGTCGCGGTCGAGCCGAAAACCAAGGCCGACCAGGACAAGATGGGCGTGGCGCTGATGAAGCTGGCCAAGGAAGACCCCTCGTTCCGCGTGCACACGGACGAAGAGTCGAACCAGACGATCATCTCGGGCATGGGCGAGTTGCACCTGGACATTATTGTCGACCGTATGAAGCGCGAGTTTCGCGTCGATGCCAACGTCGGCAAACCGCAGGTGGCGTATCGCGAGACGATTCGCTCGGCAGTTGAGTACGAGCACAAGTTCGTGCGTCAGTCGGGTGGTCGCGGCCAGTACGGTCACGTCTACCTGCGCCTGGAGCCGCTCGAGCCAGGTGCCGGTTACGAATTTGCCAACGAGATTGTTGGTGGTGCAGTGCCGAAGGAATACATCCCGGCCGTCGACAAGGGCGTCCAGGACCAGATGGAAAACGGTGTCGTCGCGGGCTACCCCGTGGTCGACGTCAAGGTCACGCTCTACGACGGTTCGTACCATGACGTCGATTCGAGCGAGATGGCGTTCAAGATCGCGGGCTCCATGTGTTTCCGCGAGGGTGCAGCAAAGGCCAACGCCGTGCTGCTCGAGCCGATCATGAAGGTCGAGGTCGTGACGCCCGAGGAATACATGGGCGACGTGATGGGTGACCTCAATCGCCGTCGCGGTCTGCCGCAGGGTATGGATGACACGCCGGCGGGCAAGGTCATCCGTGCCGAAGTACCGCTGGCCGAGATGTTCGGCTATGCCACGGACCTCAGGTCGATGAGCCAGGGTCGTGCCGTGTACTCGATGGAATTTCAAAAATACGCAGAGGTGCCGCAGAACGTGGCTGATACTGTCCTGATGAAAGCGAGCTGAGAGCTATGTCCAAGGAAAAATTTGAGAGAACAAAACCCCACGTTAACGTTGGCACGATTGGTCACGTTGACCACGGCAAGACGACGCTGACGGCGGCCCTGACGAAGGTGATGGCTGAGCAGCACGGTGGTGAAGTCAAGGGTTACGACCAGATTGATAACGCCCCGGAAGAGCGCGAGCGTGGTATCACGATTGCGACGGCGCACGTTGAGTACGAGAGTGACAACCGTCACTACGCGCACGTTGACTGCCCGGGACACGCTGACTACGTGAAGAACATGATCACGGGTGCGGCGCAGATGGACGGTGCGATCCTGGTATGTTCGGCCGCTGACGGCCCGATGCCGCAGACGCGCGAGCACATCCTGCTGGCGCGCCAGGTAGGCGTTCCGTACATCGTTGTGTACATGAACAAGGCCGACCAGGTTGACGACGAAGAGCTGCTGGAGCTGGTCGAGATGGAGATTCGTGATCTCCTGTCGACGTATGAGTTCCCGGGTGATGACACGCCGATCGTCACGGGTTCTGCGCTGAAGGCCTTCGAAGGCGATTCTTCGGACATTGGTGTTCCGTCGATCCTGAAGCTGATCGAGCAGATGGACTCTTACATTCCGGAGCCGGAGCGTGCGGTTGACGGTGACTTTTTGATGCCGGTTGAGGACGTGTTCTCGATTTCGGGTCGCGGCACGGTGGTAACGGGTCGTATCGAGCGTGGCGTGGTTCACGTTGGTGACGAGATCGAGATCGTTGGCATCAAGGACACAGAGAAGACGACGTGCACGGGCGTCGAGATGTTCCGCAAGCTGCTTGACGAAGGTCAGGCGGGTGACAACGTTGGTGTCCTGCTGCGTGGCACGAAGCGTGAAGAAGTTGAGCGAGGCCAGGTACTGGCGAAGCCGGGTTCGATCACGCCGCACACGAAGTTCGAGGCGGAGGTATACATCCTGACGAAGGACGAGGGTGGTCGTCACACGCCGTTCTTCAAGGGTTACCGTCCGCAGTTCTACTTCCGTACGACGGACGTTACGGGTGCTGTCGAGTTGCCGGAAGGCACGGAGATGGTCATGCCGGGCGACAACGTACAGATGGTTGTTGAGCTGATTGCCCCGATTGCCATGGAAGACGGCCTGCGCTTCGCGATTCGCGAAGGTGGTCGTACCGTTGGCGCCGGCGTCGTCGCCAAGATCATCGAGTGATTCACCGGGGACGGGTACACCTGTACCCGTCCCCGCCCTAAGCTGAGAAAAGAAATGGCAACTAACCAGAATATTCGTATCCGCCTGAAAGCGTTCGATCACCGCCTGATCGACAATTCGGCTCGTGAGATCGTCGACACCGCCAAGCGCACTGGCGCTACGGTCAAGGGTCCGATCCCGCTGCCGATGAAGAAGGAGCGCTACACGGTCCTGATCTCGCCGCACGTCAACAAGGACGCTCGCGACCAGTACGAGATCCGTACCCACAAGCGCCTTATGGACATCGTCGATCCGACGGACAAGACGGTAGACGCTCTCATGAAGCTCGAGCTTCCTGCCGGCGTCGACGTTCAGATTAAGCTTAATTAACAAGAACCTACGGTGGCCGCGCAGGCTACCGTCTGGATGTCTCATACCGGAATGGCTCGCTGCGCTGCGCTTGATTTCCGGTATGTAACAACCAGACCGCCGCGCGCCGACGTAAGTCATTGATTCTCAAGCTTTCTAATGACGTCAAAAAAACCGTCAAAAAAAGCTGAAAACCGCTTGAAATGGGGGCTCAACCCTCTATAATTGCGGGCCCGCTGAGGGGCCGGACCGGGAGTCGGCCTCGCCAGCAAAAGGAATACCAGTCGCCAGGCAATCGAGGGCGACACGGCAAATCCCGGAACCGCCGCACCGGCTGAATGCCCGGTACGGAGCTTAGGGTCAGCCCCAGAGCAAAGAGAGCGGAGCTCTCAGCGATGGCTGGCCCTTTCGCGTGTCTGAAGGAAATGCGTCGCCCGCAAGCGGCCTCCTACAGGCAGCACAAACAGACAGCCCCGGGCAACCGAATTCGGGGCGCTGAGAATTTTGCTTAAGAATGGCGCTGACCAATCGTAGTCGGCGAGAGGTTTTGAAGATGACCATGGGTCTTGTTGGCCGCAAATGCGGCATGACACGTGTCTTCACGGACGAGGGTATCTCGATACCCGTCACCGTGATCGAGGCACAACCAAACCGAATTACACAGGTGAAAACCCTGGAGACTGACGGTTACCGTGCGCTGCAGGTTGCAGCGGGTGATCGCAAAGCGTCCCGGGTGAGTAAACCTGCAGCCGGCCACTTTGCAGCGGCGAAGGTTGAAGCCGGCGACCTTATCACCGAGTTCCGCCTGGACGACGCCGATGAAGGCGAGTTCGAGAAGGGCGGTGAGCTCAAGGTCGACGTCTTCGAGGAAGGCCAGAAGGTCGACGTCATTGGCACCTCGATCGGTAAAGGCTTCGCCGGCACCGTCAAGCGCCATAACTTCCGCACGCAGGACGCCACGCACGGCAACTCGCTCGCGCATCGCGCGCCGGGTTCGATTGGTCAGAACCAGACGCCGGGCCGCGTATTCAAGGGCAAGAAGATGTCCGGCCACATGGGTAACGTTCGCCGCACGGTACAGAACCTCGAGGTTGTACGTGTCGATGCCGAACGCAATGTTCTCCTGATCAAGGGCGCTGTCCCGGGTCACGCTGGCGGCAAGGTCATTGTCCGCCCGGCGGTCAAGGCTTAAGGGGCGCTGCAGATGAAACTGAAACTTCAGGATAAGGGTTCGGTGGATGTGGCAGAGGCTGCATTCGGCGCCGAATACAACGAAGCACTCGTGCACCAGGTCGTCACCGCGTATCTCGCAGGTAGTCGTGCTGGTACCAAGCGTCAGAAGAACCGTTCCGACGTACGTGGCGGCGGCGCCAAGCCGTGGCGCCAGAAAGGCACGGGCCGCGCCCGCGCCGGCACGATCCGCAGCCCGATCTGGGTCGGCGGTGGTCGCGCCTTCGCAGCACGCCCGCGCAACTACGACCAGAAGGTCAACAAGAAAATGTACCGCGCGGCTCTGCGCTCGGTATTCGGTGAGCTGATTCGCCAGGACCGCCTGGTCATCGTCAAGGAGCTCGAACTGGAAGCGCCGAAGACGAAGCTGCTCGCCACGAAGCTCAAAGAGCTCGAGCTGGACAACGTACTGATCCTGAACGAGGCCTTTGACGAGAAGGTGTTCCTGGCTGCTCGCAACCTGCCGGATGTTGGTATTTGCGATGTTGCTTCGATGGACCCGGTTGTATTGATTCGCTTCGAGAAGGTGCTGGTAACGCTGCCGGCGCTGAAGCTGATTGAGGAGCGTCTGTCATGAGCCAGGCAGCACACCAGGAAAGACTGATGACGGTCATCCGTGGTCCGCATCTTTCGGAAAAGGCGCACTTCGCCGCGGAACGTAACCAGGTGGTACTGAAAGTGCGCACCGACGCGACCAAGAAGGAAATCAAGCAGGCTGTCGAACTGTTGTTCGAGGTCGAGGTTGATTCGGTCACGACGGTCAACGTCAAGGGTAAGAACAAGCGCTTCCAGATGACCAAGGGTCGCCGTAATGACTGGAAGAAGGCCTACGTAAGACTCGCCGAGGGCAGCAACCTCGAAGAGTTCTTCGGCGGCGAATAAGGGATAGAAGATCATGTCTCTGCATAAATCAAAACCGACATCCGCGGGTCGCCGTTTTGTCGTCCAGGTCAAGACCGACGGCCTGCACAAAGGCAAGCCGTATGCGCCGCTGCTCGACAAGAAGACGTCGAAGGGCGGTCGCAATAACAAAGGCCGTATCACGATTCGTCACCAGGGTGGCGGGCACAAGCAGCGGTACCGGATTATCGATTTCCGTCGCAACAAGGACGGGATTCCGGGCGTTGTCGAGCGACTCGAGTACGACCCGAACCGCAGCGCGCACATCGCGCTGATCAAGTACGCCGACGGTGAGCGTCGCTACATCCTGGCGCCCAAGGGCCTGCGGGCAGGCAGCCAGATCATTAGTGGCGAAGACGCACCGATCAAGCCGGGCAATGCCCTGCCGCTGCGCGCGATTCCGGTTGGTACAACGGTTCACAACATCGAGATGAAGCCGGGCAAGGGTGGCCAGATGGCACGCTCGGCCGGTGCTTCGGCTCAGCTCGCCGCACGTGAGGGCATGTACGCCACGCTGCGTCTGCGTTCGGGCGAGATGCGCAAGATTCATATCGACTGCCGCGCGACGGTAGGCGAGGTCGGTCATGGCGAACACAACCTGCGCAAGCTCGGCAAGGCCGGCGCGAAGCGCTGGAGGGGTGTACGCCCGACGGTTCGTGGTGTTGCCATGAACCCGGTCGATCACCCGCATGGTGGTGGTGAAGGCCGCACCTCGGGCGGTCGTCACCCGGTCAGCCCGTGGGGTACGCCGACCAAGGGCGCCAAGACGCGCTCCAACAAGCGTACGGACAACATGATTGTTCGCCGTCGCAACAAGAAGCGCTAATTAAGGATTTGGAACGATGCCGCGTAGTGTAAGAAAAGGCCCATTCGTCGACGAACATCTGGCGAAGAAGGTAACCGAAGCAGCGAAGAAGAACGATCGTCGCCCGATCAAGACCTGGTCGCGTCGCTCGATGGTACTGCCGGACATGGTCGGTCTGACCATTGCCGTCCACAACGGACGCCAGCACGTACCCGTTCTGATTTCCGAGAACATGGTTGGTCACAAGCTCGGTGAGTTTGCGATGACCCGTACGTTCAAAGGTCACTCCGGTGACCGCAAGACGAAGTAAGGCGAAGGAGCAGTTACATGCAAGTTGCAGCAACACTTCGATACGCACGTATTTCGCCGCAGAAATGCCGCCTGGTGGCTGACGTCATCCGTGGCAAGTCTGTCGACGAGGCTCTGCGTACGCTGACCTTTTCGCCGAAGAAGAGTGCCCGCATCGTCAAGAAAGTTCTGGAGTCGGCAATTGCCAACGCAGAGCACAATCACGGCGCGGACATCGACGAGTTGAAGGTCTCGACCATCGAGGTTAACGAAGCGCCGACGTTCCGTCGTTACCGCGCTCGTGCCAAGGGTCGCGGCGCACGCATTATCAAGCGGAACAGCCACATTACGGTCCGCGTTGGAGACGAGTAGTTATGGGTCAGAAAGTACATCCAACTGGCATTCGCCTCGGTATCGTCAAGGATTGGGCGTCCAAGTGGTACGCCGATTCCAAGGCGTTCCCCGGGTACATCAGCGCTGACCATGACATTCGTGTCTACATCAAGAAGAAGCTGAAGGATGCATCGGTAAGCCGCATCTCGATCGAGCGTCCGGCCAACAAGGTCAACGTCACGATCCACACCGCGCGCCCGGGCATCGTCATCGGCAAGAAGGGTGAGGACATCGAGAAGCTGCGCGCTGAGGTTGCGGCGATGGTCGGCATGGCTATCCAGGATGTGCGCATCAACATCAGTGAAGTGCGCAAGCCAGAGCTCGACGCACAGCTGGTTGCCGAAGGTATCGCGCAGCAGCTCGAGCGTCGCGTCATGTTCCGCCGTGCCATGAAGCGCGCTGTGACGAACACGATGCGTGTTGGCGCCGAGGGCATCAAGGTCAAGGTTGGTGGCCGCCTGAACGGTGCAGAAATCGCGCGTTCCGAGTGGTACCGCGAGGGTCGCGTACCGCTGCACACGCTGCGCGCGGATATCGACTACGGAACGGCCGAAGCACATACGACTTACGGTGTGATCGGCGTAAAGGTTTGGATCTTCAAGGGCGAAGTCTTTGACAAGCCCGAAGCGGTTCCCGCAGAAGCGGCACCAGCTGAGGCATAAACGATGTTACAGCCAAAGAGAACTAAATTTCGCAAGCAGATGAAGGGCCGCAACCGCGGTCTGGCGCATCGCGGCAGCACGGTGTCGTTCGGCCAGTACGGCCTGAAGGCAACCGATCGCGGTCGCCTGACGGCACGCCAGATCGAGGCCGCTCGTCGTGCGATGACGCGTTACATCAAGCGTGGCGGCAAGATTTGGATCCGGGTGTTCCCCGACAAGCCGATCACGACCAAGCCGCTTGAAGTTCGCCAGGGTAAAGGTAAGGGCAACGTGGATTACTGGGTATGCCAGATCCAGCCCGGTCGCATTCTGTACGAGATGGAAGGCGTCTCGGAAGAAGTGGCACGCGAGGCGTTTCGCCTGGCGGCGCGCAAGCTTCCGTTTGCGACCAAGTTTGTTGAACGGCAGGTGATGTGATGAAGGCAGCAGATCTAAGAGCGAAGTCGATTGACGAGCTCAACGAGGAACTCGTTGCGCTGCGCCGCGAGCAGTTCAACCTGCGTATGCAGGGCGCGACGAATGAGCTGGTACAGAACCACGAACATGGCCGCGTTCGTAAAGACATCGCGCGCATCAAGACGGTGATTGCAGAACTGTCGCGTGCGGCGGGTGAAGACAAATGAGTGAAGAAAAGAAAGTACAGCGCACGATCGTAGGTCGTGTCGTCAGCGACAAGATGGACAAGACCGTATCGGTCGCCATCGAGCGCAAGATCAAGCACCCGGTTTACGGCAAATACATCCGTCGTACGACCAAAGTGCTGGCGCACGATGCTGCGAATGAGTGCAAGGCCGGCGATCGCGTGGCGATTTCCGAGAGCCGCCCGATTTCGAAGAACAAGTCCTGGTCAGTCGTCAACATCGTTGAGCGCGCCGCAGGTCGGTAACTCTTTTTTTAGGAAGCAGTCATGATTCAGATGCAGACAGTCCTGGACGCAGCCGATAACTCAGGTGCTCGCCGCGTACAGTGCATCAAGGTCCTTGGTGGTTCGAAGCGTCGCTATGCCGGCGTTGGCGACATCATCAAGGTCAGCGTCAAGGACGCGATTCCGCGTGGCAAGGTCAAGAAGGGCGAGATCTACAACGCCGTTGTTGTCCGTACGCGCAAGGGCGTTCGCCGCAAGGACGGCTCGCTGATTCGTTTCGACGGCAACGCCGCGGTTCTCCTGAACGCGCGTCTCGAGCCGATCGGTACTCGTATTTTTGGCCCGGTGACCCGTGAGCTGCGCACCAACCAGTTCATGAAGATTATCTCGCTGGCGCCGGAGGTCCTCTAATGGCCAACAAGATCAGAAAGGGCGATGAAGTCATCGTCACGACCGGTAAGGACAAGGGCCGTCGTGGCACGGTTCTGCAGGTATTCGCTGACGATCGCGTACTGGTCGAGGGCGTGAACCTCGCCAAGAAGCACATCAAGCCGAACCCGAATGTCGGCGAGCCTGGTGGTATCCGCGATAAAGCGATGCCGCTGGATATTTCGAACGTACTCGTGTTCAACCCGAAGACCAACAAGGGTGAGCGCGTTGGTTTCCGTGTCGAAGATGACGGCAGCAAAGTGCGCGTCTTCAAGAACGGCGACAAAGTAGACATCTGAGGTAGAGCATCGTAGGAGGCGGCTTGCCGGCGACTGCGGAGACAAAAACTATGTCAAGACTTCAAGAAAAATATCAGAACGAGCTGGCAGGCGAACTGCAGAAGAAGCTTGGTCTGGAAAACCCGATGGAGGTGCCGAAGATCACCAAGATCACGCTCAACATGGGCGTTGGTGGCGCGGTTGCCGACAAGAAGATCATCGAGAAAGCCCGTGGCGACATGGAAAAGATCGCCGGCCAGAAGCCGGTCACTTGCCTGGCTCGCAAATCGGTTGCTGCGTTCAAGATTCGTGACGGCATGCCGATCGGCTGTAAGGTCACGCTGCGTCGCGAGCGCATGTACGAGTTTCTCGATCGTCTCGTCAACATTGCGATCCCGCGTATTCGCGACTTCCGTGGTCTGAACCCCAAGTCGTTCGATAAGCAGGGTAACTACAGCATGGGTGTCCAGGAGCAGATCATCTTCCCGGAGATCAACTACGACGAAATCGACGCGCTGCGCGGTATGGACATTGTCATTACCACGTCGGCTCGTAACGCAGAGGAAGGCAAGGCGCTGCTTGAGGCGTTCAACTTCCCCTTTAAGAAATAAGGCTTATTAAATGGCTAAGAAATCGATGATTGCGCGCGAACTGAAGCGTGCCAAGCTGGTTGCAAGGGACGCGGAGAAGCGCAAGGCGCTGAAGGCGATCATTCGCAACGTGAACAGCACGGACGAAGAGCGTGCTGCAGCCCAGGCGAAGCTGAACAAGTTGCCGCGTGATGGCAGCCCGGTGCGCCAGCAGCGTCGCTGCGCGATCACTGGCCGTCCGCATGGCGTGTACCGCAAGTTCGGCCTCGGCCGTAACAAGCTGCGCGAAGCTGCCATGAACGGTGAAATCCCCGGCCTGACGAAAGCCAGCTGGTAGGCGGAGACAGAACATGAGTATGACCGATCCGATCGCAGACATGCTGACACGTATTCGTAATGGGCAGAAGGCGCGCAAGGTTGCCGTCTCCATGCCTGCTTCGAAGCAGAAAGAGGCTGTAGCGAAAGTACTCTCGGACGAGGGTTACATCACGGGCTTCGCGGTTGACGGCGAAGGCGCCCAGAAGGAGCTCACGATCGAGCTCAAGTATTTCGAAGGCGTGCCCGTCATTGAGAAGATCCAGCGCGCGAGCCGTCCGGGCCTGCGTGTATACCGCGGCAACACGGAGCTGCCGAAGGTACTGGGCGGCCTGGGTGTCGCTATTGTTTCGACGTCGGCTGGCGTGATGAGCGATCGCCAGGCGCGCGAGAAAGGCATTGGTGGTGAGGTTCTCTGCGTCGTTCAGTAAGACGCCGACCCTCATTTTAAAGAGACAGGACTATGTCAAGAGTTGCAAATGCACCGGTTGAGCTGCCGCAGGGCGTTGAGTTCAGGCAGGACGGCAATCTCGTTACGCTGAAGGGCGGTAACGGCGAGCTGTCCCTTGAACTGAATTCCGAGGTTGAGCTCAAGCAGGAAGAAAACGTACTGACGTTGAGCGCACGTTCGGGTTCGCGTTTTTCGACCGCGATCGCCGGCACGATGCGCGCCATCATCGCCAATATGGCGAAGGGCGTGTCGGAAGGTTTTGAGAAGAAGCTGGAGCTCAAGGGCGTCGGCTATCGTGCGCAGGCACAGGGCAAGAGCCTGAACCTGTCGCTGGGCTTCTCGCATCCGGTTGTCTATGAAGCGCCCGAAGGCGTGAGCATCGAGACGCCGAGCCAGACCGAGATCGTCGTCAAGGGTGCTGACAGGCAGAAAGTTGGCCAGGCCGCGGCTGAGATTCGCGGCTTCCGTCCGCCGGAGCCCTACAAGGGCAAGGGCGTTCGCTATGCCGATGAGCGCGTACAGCTCAAGGAAGCGAAGAAGAAATAACCAGGTGACACTGAGATGAAACTGGACAAGAAACAAAGTCGTTTGCGCCGCGCACGTCGCGGTCGCGCAAAGATTAGTGAGCTGGAGGCGAACCGCCTGACGATTCACCGTACGCCGCGTCACATTTACGCGCAGGTGATCGGTCCGCAGGGTGGTGAAGTGCTAGCTGCTGCATCGACGCTCGAAGCGGAAGTCCGCAAGGGCATCAAATACGGTGGCAACGTCGAGGCTGCGGCCATTGTTGGCGCACGCATCGCCGAGAAGGCGAAAGCTGCCGGCATCGATACGGTTGCGTTCGATCGCTCCGGTTTCCGTTACCACGGTCGTGTGAAGGCACTGGCCGACGCTGCCCGCGAAGCGGGTCTGAAGTTCTAAAGAGACTTTTAAGATGGCAAGAAACGAACAGAATCAAGCTGGCGATGACCTGATTGAAAAGCTGGTCACCGTCAACCGCGTCGCCAAGGTGGTCAAGGGTGGCCGTCAGTTCGGCTTCACGGCACTGACCGTCGTCGGAGACGGCGCAGGCCAGGTCGGCTTCGGCTACGGCAAGGCACGTGAAGTGCCGATCGCGATCCAGAAGGCGATGCAGGCTGCTCGCCGCAACATGATCTCGGTCAACCTGAACAACGACACGCTGCAGTACGCCAAGAAAGGTCGCCACGGCGCCACGATGGTTTACATGCAGCCGGCCTCCGAAGGTACTGGCGTCATCGCCGGTGGCGCAATGCGTGCGGTATTCGAGGCGGCTGGCGTGCGTAACGTACTTGCCAAGAGCTACGGCTCGCGCAACCCGATTAACGTCGTACGCGCAACGATCAAGGGTCTGAGTGAGATTCACTCGCCGCAGGCAATTGCTGCCAAGCGCGGCAAGAAGGTAAAGGAAATTCTCGCGTAGCGAGAATCAACAACAGTAGGAGGGCCTTTAGGCCCGCATCGGGGCAAAAGCCCCTCCAACAGGTTTTAGAGAAAGAATCATGGCGAAGCCAAAAGAGTTGAAGGTCACGCTGGTCAAGAGCAAGAACGGGCGGCTGAAGAGCCACAAGGCCTGTGTTGCCGGGCTCGGCCTGCGCCGCATGCACCACACGGTGACGGTTGCGGACACGCCCGAGAACCGCGGCATGATCAATAAAGTTTCGTACCTGTTGTCGGTAGAGGAAGCCTGACATGCGCCTGAATGAACTGTCGCCCGGAAAGGGTGCGAAGAAAGTTGGCAAGCGCCTCGGTCGCGGTCACTCCGCGGGCCAGGGCAAGACGAGTGGTCGTGGCCAGAAGGGCCAGCACGCGCGCTCCGGTGGTTACCACAAGGTCGGCTTCGAAGGCGGTCAGATGCCGCTGCAGCGTCGCCTGCCGAAGGTAGGCTTCCGTTCGCGCATGGCCAAGTACACGGCCGAGCTGCGTCTGCACGAGCTCGAGCTGCCGACGGCTGACGTCATCGACATTGACGTGCTGAAGAAGGACAACCTCGTGCCGGCATTTGTGACCAAGGTGAAGGTCATCAAGTCGGGTGAAATCACGAAGGCAGTGAAGCTCAAGGGTCTGGCGGTCACCAAGGGTGCGCGCGAGGCAATCGAGAAGGCCGGCGGCTCGATCGAAGACTAATGTAGGAGCCCGCTGTGCGGGCGTATGGATGATATGGCGAAGAAGCCCCAACAAAATCCGGCAGATCTTGCGAAGCAGGCCAGCAAACTGGGCGACCTGAAAGCCCGTTTCCTGTTCCTGATCGGCGCACTGATCGTATACCGCGTTGGCACCTTTATCCCGGTGCCCGGCGTGGACCCGGCTGCGCTTGCTGCATGGTTCGACCAGCAGGCGGGCGGCATGCTGGGCATGTTCAACATGTTCTCCGGCGGTGCGCTCGAGCGCTTTGGCATCTTTGCACTCGGCATCATTCCTTACATCTCCTCGTCGATCATCATGCAGATGGCGAGCCATATCGTCCCGTCGCTGCAGCAATTACGTAAGGAAGGCGAGCAGGGCCGTCGCCAGATCGTGAAATACACGCGCTGGGGAACGGTCGCATTGGCCAGCTTCCAGTCGATTGCTGCTGCGCAGTTCCTCCAGAGCCAGGCGGGCCTCGTGGTCAATCCGGGTCCGGCATTCGTCATCTCGGCATGCATCACGCTGGTCACGGGTACCGTGTTCCTGATGTGGCTGGGTGAGCAGATCACCGAGCGTGGTATCGGTAACGGTATTTCGATGATCATTCTCGCGGGCATCGTTGCCGGCTTGCCGGGTGCGATTGCCGGAACGGCCGACCTCGTCAGCAAGGGCGAGATGAGCCCGATAACGGCCATCCTGATGCTGGTTGGTGGTGTCGCCGCAATTATCTTCGTGGTCTACATGGAACGTGCGCAGCGCCGTATCACGGTCAACTATGCGCGCCGCCAGCAAGGCCGCAAGATGTTCCAGGCGCAGAGCACGCACCTGCCGTTCAAGATCAACATGTCAGGCGTTATCCCGCCGATTTTTGCCTCGAGCATCCTGATGTTCCCGGCGACGATCGCGCAGTTTTTCGGCCAGGCACAGGATCCGAACGGAGCGCAACGCGCGTTGCAGGTCATCGGTGCGAACCTCGGTCCGGGCCAGCCAATTTATGTGCTGCTGTATGCGGCCATGATCATTTTCTTCTGCTTCTTCTACACGGCGCTGATGTACAACTCGAAGGACACAGCGGACAACCTGAAGAAAGCAGGCGCGTTCCTGCCGGGCATCCGGCCGGGCGCACACACGGCAGAGTACATCGACCGGGTCCTGACGCGTCTGACGTTTTGGGGTTCGATCTACATCGCGGGCGTCTGCCTGCTGCCCGAGTTCGTCCGCATGTTCTACCCGAACATGCCGTTTAACTTCGGCGGCACGTCGCTCCTGATCCTGGTCGTAGTGACGATGGACTTCATGTCACAGATGCAGGCACATGCAATGAGTCACCAGTACGACGGCATGATGCAGAAAGCCAACCTGCGTAATTACGGACGGGGAGGCCAGCTCAGGTAGGAGGACCCAGGGGTCCTGTTGGGGCAGGAGCCTCGCCTACAGAATTTGGAGAAAGCTCATGAAAGTCAGAGCATCAGTAAAGAAAATCTGCAGAAACTGCAAAATCATTCGCCGCAACGGTGTTGTGCGGGTGATCTGCAAAGACGCACGGCACAAGCAGCGCCAAGGGTAATTTAGATGGCACGTATAGCAGGCATAAATATTCCGTTGAACAAGCACGTCGTGATTGCACTGACGTCGATCTACGGTATTGGAGACACGCGCGCGCAGCAGATTTGCGAGGCGGCCGACATTGCAGGCAACACCAAGGTCAAGGACCTGGCTGAGCCTGAGGTGGAGAAGCTTCGCAAGGCCGTCGCGGCTTTCACGGTCGAAGGCGATCTGCGTCGCGAGACCTCGATGAACATCAAGCGCCTGATGGACCTCGGTTGCTACCGTGGTATCCGTCATCGCCGCGGTCTGCCGCTGCGTGGCCAGCGCACCCGTACGAATGCCCGGACCCGCAAGGGCCCGAAGCGTCCCATTAAGAGGTAAGTCTTAAATGGCTGAAGCGAAGAAAAAGAAGGTCAAAAAGCATGTAGTGGATGCGATTGCGCATATCCATGCTTCCTTCAACAACACGATCATCACGATTACCGATCGCCAGGGTAATGCCCTGTCGTGGGCAACGGCCGGCGGTTGCGGTTTCCGTGGTTCTCGTAAGTCGACCCCGTTTGCAGCCCAGGTTGCGTCGGACAAGGCGGGTAAGGTTGCCCTCGAGTTCGGTGTCAAGAACCTGGACGTGCGAGTCCGTGGGCCAGGCCCGGGCCGCGAGTCGGCGGTACGTGCTCTGAACGCCCTGGGATTCAAAATTCAAAACATTGAGGACGTGACGCCTATTCCGCACAACGGATGCCGTCCGCCCAAGAAACGCCGCGTATAGAGGCTGAACAATGGCAAGATATCTAGGACCAAAGTGCAAACTGTCCCGCCGCGAAGGTACGGATCTGTTTCTCAAGAGCGGCGTACGCCCGCTCGAGTCGAAGTGTAAGCTCGAAGTACCGCCGGGCGGACCGACGCAACGTCGTCCGCGCATGTCGGACTACGGCCTGCAGCTTCGCGAAAAACAGAAGCTCCGTCGCATGTACGGCGTGCTCGAGCGTCAGTTCCGCAACTACTACAAGCGTGCCGCACAGCTCAAGGGCTCGACCGGTGAGAACCTGTTGCGTCTGCTGGAAGGCCGTCTCGACAACACCGTGTACCGCATGGGCTTCGCGTCTACGCGTGCCGAAGCGCGTCAGCTGGTGAGCCACAAGAGCATCGAAGTGAACGGCAAGATCGTGAACATTCCGTCTGCTCAGCTCAAGGCCGGTGATGCGATCAGCATTCGCGAGAAGTCGAAAAAGCAGCTGCGTATCCAGAACGCTATGGAGATCGCGAGCCAGGTCGGCCTGCCTGAATGGGTAGACGTCGACGCCAAGAAGATGACGGGCGTACTCAAGTCGTTGCCGGATCGTGAAGACATTCTTCCGGACATCAACGAAAACCTCGTCGTCGAGCTGTACTCGAAGTAATCGGAGGGTATTTACCCATGCAGGAATCAGTACACGAATTTCTGAAACCGCGCGTTGTAAAAGTAACGCCGGTCAACGATCTGCTAGCAAAAGTTGTTATCGAGCCGTTCGAGCGTGGCTTCGGCCACACGCTGGGCAATGCCCTGCGCCGTATTCTGCTTTCGTCGATGCCGGGTGCCGCCATCGTCGAAGCCGAGATCGAGGGTGTACTCCACGAGTACACCAGCATCGAAGGCGTGCAGGAAGATGTCGTCGACATCCTCCTGAACCTGAAGCAGGTTGCGGTCACGATGAACACGCGTGACACGGCAGAGCTGCGCGTTTCGAAGAAAGGCCCGGGCCCGGTCACGGCCGGAGACATTCAGCTCGACCATGACGTCGAGATCATGAACCCGGAACTCGTCATCGCCAACCTGACCAAGGCTGGTGAGCTGAACATGTTGCTGAAGGTCGAGCGCGGTCGTGGTTACCGTCCGGCTACACAACGCCCAGCGTTTGAAGAGCAGGCCGGCCCGATTGGTCGTCTGCAGCTCGATGCCTCGTTCAGCCCGATCGTTCGCGTGACCTACAACGTCGAAGCGGCGCGTGTTGAACAGCGCACCGACCTCGACAAGTTGCTGATCGATATCGAAACGAACGGCACGATCGATCCGGAAGAAGCGATCCGTCGCGCTGGCAGCATCCTCAAGGACCAGCTGTCCGTCTTCGTTGACCTGCAGGGTCAGGAAGAGGGCGTGGGCGCGCAGGCTGAGAACCAGGTGGATCCGATCCTCCTGCGTCCGGTCGACGAGCTCGAGCTTACGGTTCGCTCGGCAAACTGCCTCAAGGCAGAGAACATCATGTACATCGGTGACCTGGTACAGCGCACCGAAGTGGAACTTCTGCGTACGCCGAACCTCGGCAAGAAGTCTCTTACGGAGATCAAGGAAGTTCTGGAAGGTCATGGACTCGGACTCGGTATGCACCTGGATAACTGGCCGCCGGCCAGCCTGCGTCCCGAGCACGAGCTCATGATGTAATCGAAGGAATACTGTAATGCGTCATAGAAAATCCGGTCGTCGGCTGGGTCGTAACAGCTCTCATCGCAAGGCCATGTTCCGCAACATGGCGGCATCGATGCTGAAGCACGAGACGATTCGTACGACGTTGCCCAAAGCCAAGGAACTGCGCCGTGTCGTCGAGCCGCTCATCACGCTCGCCAAGGAAGACAGCGTCGCAAACCGTCGCCTGGCATTCGATCGCCTGCGTGACAAGGAAGTTGTCGGCAAGCTGTTCTCGGAAATCGGTCCGCGTTTCAAGGAGCGTCCGGGTGGTTACCTGCGCATCCTGAAGACGGGTCCGCGCCCGGGTGACGCGGCGCCGATGGCGATCGTCATGCTCACGGAGCTGGCTGCCGAAGAGGCTGTCGCCGAAGAATAATGTGGGAGCCCGCCTTGCGGGCGAGGAATCACGCGTTTCGTGCGTTCCTGCAAATACGTAAAAGCCGGGCTTCGCCCGGCTTTTTTTATGCCCGATCATTTACTGGCAGAATTATCTGCCCGGTATTCGGAGCGGCTTGATTCATGAGTGACGATAACAAGAGTATTTCACTAGTCCTTGGCAGCGGTGGCGCGCGTGGCCTCACGCACATCGGGGTTATTCATGTCCTGGAGGAGCGCGGCTATGAAATTTCCTCGGTGTCCGGCTGCTCGGTGGGGGCCCTGATTGGTGGCATCTACGCCGCAGGCAAGCTCCCCGAATATGAGGACTGGGTCCGCAATGTCAGCAAGTTCGACATGCTGCAGATGATGGATATTTCATGGCTCGGCGGTGGGCTGGTGAAGGGCGATCGCATCATCAACCGCATGAAGGAACTGGTTGGTGATGTGCGCATCGAGGATCTGCGCATTCCGTTCACAGCGGTCGCGACTGAACTCGAAAGTGGCCGTGAAGTCTGGTTGAGCAAGGGGCCGCTGTTCGACGCTGTGCGCTCGTCTTGTTCGTTGCCGATTTTCTTCACGCCAGCCAAGGTGAACGGACGCATGCTGGTTGATGGTGGCGTTGTGAACCCGGTGCCAATTGCGCCGGTTTTCGATGACCAGACTGACCTGACCATTGCGGTGAACCTGGGCGGCAAGCCTGATAAGGATGCGGCGGACGATGATGGGCGGGACATCGCGGCCTACGATGTCGCCTACCTCGCCTTCGATGCGATGCAGAGCACGATAGCGCGCCAGAAGCTGGCGGCATATCCGCCTGACCTGGTGATCGAGATTCCGCGCAATGCAGCGCGAACGTTCGACATCCACCGGGCCGCCGAAATGATCGATCTGGGCAGAGATGCGGCCGAAGCGGCGCTCCCGACGCCATGAGTTATGTCAAAAGAGACCTGAATACGGGGGAATATCAATAAGTTAACCGATTGGCTCATTTGTGAGTCGCCTCACAGCGAATTCGCCCGTGCAGGCATAGAGTAATGATGTTGGCCGAGCATCAGGATAGAACCATCAGCAATAACAACAAAGCATTTGACGACTGCGTGATCCTGAACAGGGAAGCTTTCGATCCGGACGCAGTATTCCTCGACGACATTGTCGATGATGATGTATTGCCATACCTCAGCCTCGAGGTGGATGGGCTGACGACGAGCGCCGAGGGTCGCGAAGGCGAGCTCGAACTACGTCCTGAGGACGTAGCGGCTAATGAACCCGTGAGAGCCGACACGACAATCCCGACTGTCGCCCTCGACCCCGAGGGACTGGAAGTCTACGGATGGGAATCGTCCCTCTGGAAAAAAATCAAAGGCTACCTCGGCCTCTAAAAGGGGACAGTCCCCCTATTCTCGGGGACAGTGACCTGAATAGACTAAATCTGGCTTAGCAAAGCCAATCCCAGTTATTGCCGCACATGCACTCGGCTGAAATCGCGACATGCAATGGCTTCGTTTCGCCATTTCCAATGTGATTGGGGGCACTGTCCCCCAAAATACGGGAACTGTCCCCTGTATACTTCGCGGATGATTTTCAAGGACAAGACCGTCGTCATTACTGGCGGGTCAAAGGGGATCGGCGCTGCCGCCGCACGCCTTTTTGCCGAGGCTGGCGCCAACCTGATGCTGGTAGCGCGTAACAGGAAAGACCTCGAAGCGCTTGCAGATGAACTGCGCGACAAGACGCGTGTCGAAACTTTTGCGATGGATGTCACCGATGCGGACGCCTGCGTCGATGTATTCAAGAAGGCTGCGTTCGAGTTCGGACGCGTTGATGTTCTCGTAAACAATGCCGGTTTTCATGCGCGCGGCCCGGTGCGTAAGGTGGAGGCCAATGACCTCGGCCGAATCATCGACGTTAACCTCAAAGCGCCGATAATGCTTACACGCATCGCCTTGCCTTACATAGAAGAGGCGGGCGGTGGCGCGATCATCAACGTCGCATCCCTGCATGGCAAACTTGCCAGCGCCGGGGCGTCGACGTACTCCGCGAGCAAGTTCGGGCTGCGCATTTTTACGCTGGCGCTCGCGCAGGAGATGGAAGGGTCCGATATCAAAATTGCGGTCGTATCACCGGGCCCTGTCGACACTGGCTTCATCATGACTAACGTCGACGAGATCGACGACATCGTATTCTCGCAACCGATGAGCAGCGCTGAGGAGGTCGGCCAGGCCATACTCGATCTCTGCGGTAATAATCAGCGTGAGCAGTCGATGCCGACATCAAGCGGCTTGTTGGCGACTGCGGCCTACCTGATGCCCTGGATGGGCAGGTACCTGCGCCCGATGCTTGAGCGCAAGGGCGCACGCGTTAAGGCCAGGATCAAAGCGGAGCGCAGAAAGCAGGCCACCCAATAGAGAGACGGCCCGCCCGGGGGGACAGGCGGACCGTCGGAGATGCCGGATTCATGGGGAAGAGCGAACCGGCAAATGAGGTGCTACTGGGGTGCGCGACCTGCGTCGGCTTTCGCATTCAGGCGATTCAGGTTGAGAGCGGCCGATTCTTCGCGAGAACCCAGCCCGATCGCCTGTTCAAACAGTGCGCGAGCTTGCTCCCTATTCCCTTCGATCGCGTAAAGTACGCCGCGATTAGTCAGAGCAATTGCGGCTCCCGTGTTGCCGATCTGCTTTGACCAGCGTCCAAACTCGTTCGATCGACGTAATCGGTCGGCCTGCTTTTTGGACAGGGCGATCGCTGCGTCGCATACAGGGACCGCTTTGTCGAGCATTCGCTCATGAGCCAATGCAACGCACAAGTTGACCTGGGTTTCGAAAGTGGTTCTCTTGCGGGCAAGCTTTTCGATCGCGCCAGCCGTCGAGCCATCCAGAATCGTTTCGCCATGCGCCATGTCCGAATAAACGGTCATCACATATCCGCTCCTGGTTAGTTCCTCCGCGCCGGCCGCTGAAGATACCGCCAGCCCCACCGCCAATATGTATGCCGAGAGTCGTCCTGTCTTCTGATTGATCATTTTCAATGCCTCCATTCAAATAGACGTGATCAGGTTTGTGGTGACGCAAAATCTAAGTTCCGCGGCTCACTCTGACAAACGACATAAATACGATGCGGCGCTGAAAAAAATTCAGGTCGCAGCAGCGAAATTGTGTAACACCCAACTGCGCAGCCGGTTAATGCTGTCGTCGTCCCCCGACGACTCGTTGTGAACAAAGAAATAGGCTTCATCGGACTGCAACTCGTGGTCAAAGAGCGGCACCAGCAAGCCAGTCTCAAGCCAGTTCGCACAAAGCTTCAGTGGCATTAGCGCTGCCCCTACGGAGCGTTCAGCCGCGCGCGCCACAGCAATCATCGAGTTCAGCCGCGTCGTTTTCGGCTGCCGTGGCAGACTGATTCCTGAGCTACGCTGCCACTGCTGCCACGCCTTGGGTCTTGCATCGTGCACGATCAACGGGAAGTTGCTGGTGATCCGACCGCCGACAACTCGCACTGAATCATAGAGAGCAGGCGAACCCATCGGTATCAATTGGAGTGAAAACAGCAAGTCCTTGCCGTCATCCGAAGAGTCTTTCCTCAGTAGTCGAATTGATGCATCGGCCGACTTGTCGAGCTGCCCGACACTGCTGTCGACCGTATCAACGGATACCGTAATGTCTTCATTCTCAGCGAAGAACTCCGACAGTCGTGGGATTAGTAGTTCGGAGGCGAAAAACGGCTGCACCGACAGTCGCAGGATCTTACGACCGGCGCTCCCGGCATGCCTGTCGACGATCAGATCGAGTTGCTCAAGCACCGGATCAAGATCGTTGGCCAGGGCCTTGCCCGCGTCGGTCAGCTGCAGCGTGCGCGGTTGACGCAGGAACAACTGGACACCAAGCGCGGTCTCCAGTTGCTTGATCTGATGACTGACAGCAGACGACGTGATGAAAAGTTCATCGGCCGCGAGGCGAAAGCTCTCACGTTTTGCAGCAGCACTGAATGCGCGCAACGCGCGCATGGACACATTGCGGTTCCAGGAAGCCATACCGACGGTATGTGCACAATGCATGCCATCGCGCACGCCGTCTAAGTGCTTGAAATATCAACCCTTGGCGATACGGAATGCACCGAGGTGGCGCGAATCCGATGTGCGGTGCACCGCTATGTAGCAGCGGCGAACGCGTCGCGCGTCAGATTCTCATGACCAGTAGCGAGCACACGCACGTCGTCCTCTATACGCACGCCGCCGAAAGGCCGCAACCAGTCGACCGTATCCCAGTTGACGTGGCTCTCTGCTGCGGAACCGCGCAGGTTGTCGAGGAGCAAATCGATCACGTAGAGCCCTGGCTCGATCGTTACCACCATATCTTCTTCGAGCACGCGGGTCAGGCGCAGGAACGGATGAGCGCTCGGCGGATCGATGATCATGCCGGCTTCGTTTTCCTGGTGACCGCCAACATCATGAACCTGGATGCCCAACAGGTGGCCAAGACCGTGCGGGAAGAAGGCCGAGGTTACGCCCGTCTCAAGCAGGGTTTCCGGGTCACCGGTCGCAAGTTCCGCATCAACGAGGACGTCGGCGAGCATCAAATGAGCCTCCACGTGCAACTCACGATAATCGACCTCTGCTCGAACTTTGCCGACGATTTCAAGCTCCATCGCATCCATGCGTTCAATCAGTGCCTGGAAGCGCGCGTCGCCGTTCGAGTAGGTCCGCGTGATATCCGACGCGTAGCCATGCACCTGGGCGCCCGCATCGATCAGGAACGAGCGCATGTCGGCGGGCGCCTCGCGTTCGAGATTGGTGTAGTGCAGCACGGCGCCGTGCTCGTTCAGCGCAATGATATTGCCATACGGTAGTTCGGCGTCGGTATGGCTGACGGCGGTGCAGTAGTCGCGATGAATTGCGAATTCCGATTTACCGTCACGGAAGGCCTTTTCGGCAGCAATGTGCCCGGCGGCACCTCGTTCGGCAGCGAGCCGCATGACCGCAAGCTCGTACTCTGTCTTTACGCCACGCGCGAAATGCAGGATGTTCACGGCCGTGGTTGGATTGATACGTTCAATACCGAACGCCATCGCTGCATCTTCGAATTCACCGATTGCAATGCACTTTTCGCGGTCTTCTGGAAGGTGCGCAGCGACATCATCGGTTGTGTGCACGACACGCACATCGAAGTGCGACGTCCAGTAGCCGTCTGGCGTGCCCGGCACCACGTGCCAGTAATCATGCGGCTGGTAGTAGATGAGTATCGGCGTCTCGCCCGGCGTGTAGACAATGAAGGAATACGGCAGCGCCGTCAGCGGCGCCCAGCTGACAAAATGCGGGTTCGCCTTGAACGGGTGGTAGTAGTCGTCAAGGAACGCGAGCATTGGGTTGCCCGAGTAGACTACCGCATGGCTCGCGCCAGCCTGCTCCAGGGCGTGATCGTGGCGCGCTTTGACTGTTTCGAGGTGAGCGCCGTAGAGTGCGCCCAGTGCCGGATTTTTGTCCGTGTAATCGCTGTCCATCAAGCGATGATACCTTGTTGCCCGGTCTCCCAGCGAGTGCCATTATTGGCTCCCGCCAACGCAGCGGAGCACAGGATGAAACGCCTCGTATGTCTGATTCTCGCCGCAACGATCTTGCCAACGGCCAATGTCATGGCCGCTGAACCCGGATACGACCGGGTCGCCGGGCGAGCCCATGCCTCGCGTTCGGAAGTCATCGCGCCCCATGGCATGGCTGCGACGAGCCAGCCGCTGGCCACCCAGGTCGCCCTCGATGTGCTCAAGGCTGGCGGCAGCGCCGTCGATGCAGCTATCGCGGCCAATGCCATGCTTGGGCTGGTCGAACCGACTGGCTGCGGCATCGGCGGTGACCTGTACGCGATCGTCTGGGATGCAGAAAAGAAAGAACTGACCGGCCTGAACGCTTCCGGTCGAGCGCCCCAGGCGATGACGCTGGAGTATTTCCGCGAGCGCGGTATCGATACGATTCCGAAGTTCGGTCCGCTGCCCGTCAGCGTACCGGGCGCCGTTGATGGCTGGTTTGAATTGCACGGTCGTTATGGTCGTTTGCCGATGACCGACGTACTTGCGCCGGCGATTCGCTACGCGCGCGAAGGCTTCCCCGTCACCGAGGTGATCGCCTACTACCTCACGACGAATCGAGATCGCATCGGCCATTATCCGGGCTTCGCCGACACGTTCATGCCCAACGGCGACGTGCCGAAGAAAGGTGAAGTCTTCCGCAATCCGCGCCTCGCGAACACCTACGAAGCGATCGCCGATAAGGGACGTAATGAGTTCTACAAGGGCGATATCGCTCGGGCGATCGACAGCTACATGGCGGAGCAGGGTGGGCTGCTGACCTATGAGGACATGGCGGCGCACTCATCCGACTGGGTGACACCCGTCTCGACCAATTACCGCGGCTGGGACGTGTTCGAATTGCCGCCAAACGGACAAGGCATCGCCGCGCTGCAGATTCTCAATGTCCTTGAAGGCTATGACATTGCCGCAATGGGCTTCGGTAGCGCTGACTACATCCATACGCTCGTCGAAGCCAAGAAACTCGCGTTCGAGGATCGCGCAAAGTACTACGTCGACATGGACTTTGCGGATGTTCCCGTCGACTGGCTGATCTCGAAAGAATACGCGGCGGAACGACGCGAGCTGATCGGCGCAAAGGCATCGCAGTCGCTGCCGGCGGGTGAGCGCAAGCTCGAAGAAGGCGACACGATCTACCTGACCGTGGCCGACGCCGATGGCAACATGGTGTCTCTGATCCAGAGCAATTACCGCGGCATGGGTTCGGGCATGACGCCGGGTGACCTTGGCTTCGTGCTGCAAAATCGCGCCGAGCTGTTCGCGCTCGATGAAAACCACGCCAATGTGGTTGAGGGTGGCAAGCGCCCCTTTCACACGATTATTCCGGCTTTTGTAATGAAGGATGGCGAGCCGCTGATCAGTTTCGGGCTGATGGGCGGTGCGATGCAGCCTCAGGGCCATGCGCAGGTCATCGTCAACATGGTGGACTTTGGCATGAACCTGCAGGAAGCGGGCGACGCCGCACGCGTCAATCACATCGGCTCGTCGTCGCCGACCGGTACCCGCATGACCGATGGTGGTACCGTCCACCTGGAATCCGGTTTCAGCGCCGCAGTGCGGGCCGAGCTCGAGCGTCGCGGCCACCGGTTAGGTGCCTCGAACGGCAGTTTCGGTGGTTACCAGGCCATCATGTTCGACAAGGAACAGGGCGTGTATTATGGCGCGTCGGAAGTGAGAAAGGACGGCCAGGCAGCCGGTTACTAAGCACCACATGAGCAAAGAAGTTTTCCTGACGGGTATCACGACGACGGGTACCCCGCACATCGGCAACTACGTCGGTGCGATCCGTCCCGGCATCGAGGCGAGTAAAGATCTCGAGACCGATCATTTCTATTTCCTCGCCGACTATCACTCGCTCGCCAAGAACGAGGATCCTGACAAGATTGCCCGGTCGACGCTCGAGATCGCGGCCTCGTGGATGGCGCTCGGCCTGGATACCGGGCGCGCGTATTTCTATCGCCAGTCGGACATCCCCGAGATTCCGGAGCTGACCTGGATTCTGCATGGCATGACAGCCAAAGGCCTGATGAACCGTGCGCACTCGTACAAAGCGTCGGTACAGGCGAATGTCGAGGGCGGCAACAAGGACCCCGACAAGGGCGTGATGATGGCGCTTTACAGCTACCCGATCCTGATGGCGGCGGACATCCTGATGTTCAAGGCCAACAAGGTACCGGTCGGGCAGGACCAGAAGCAGCATGTCGAAATGGCGCGCGACATTGCTCAGCGCTTTAACCACAATTACGGCGAAACCTTCGTCCTGCCGGAGGCCGTGATCGGCGAAGACACGGCTGTGCTCAAGGGCCTCGACGGTCGCAAGATGTCGAAGAGCTACAACAATACGATCCCGCTGTTTGCGCCGGAGAAGCGGTTGCGCAAGCTGATCATGAAGATCAAGACCAACAGCCTGGAGCCCGGTCAGCCGAAAGACCCGACCGACAGCACGCTGTTCGATATCTACAAGGCCTTTGCGACACCTGCGGAAACCACCGATGTCGAAAAGGCCTATGCGGACGGCATCGCGTGGGGCGAGATGAAACAACGCCTGTTCGAGTACATTAACGACCATATCAAACCCGTGCGCGATGAATACGACCGCCTGATTGCCGATCCGGCGATTGTCGAGGCCGAGTTACAAAAGGGTGCGCAGCGGGCGCGCGAATTGTCAGCGCCATATCTTGACCAGATTCGTGCGGCGGTCGGTATTCGCAAGCTGGGGTAACGCCATGAGCAAAGAACGCATCAAAGAACTGCTGGCCGAGTTGCGCGAGGAAGTACGGCGCACCGATATCGACGGCGATCTTGAGCAGATGATGCGTAAGCTCGATGACGATCTCGACAGTGTCATCGACGAGAACGCCGGTATCGACGCCGTTGTCGACCTCGATGACGTTGTTGATCGCGCCAAGGAACTCGAGGCGAGTTTCGCAACGCGCCATCCGACCGCCGAGCGCGTGGTACGCGAGGTCATCGACACCCTGGTCCGCATGGGAATCTAGAACCGAGAGGTCCCGCATGTTAAGAGCTTCCTGCCTTTGTGACTCGAATCGATTCGAGCTCGGCGGGGAGTTACGCGCCGCTCGGTACTGCTACTGCGAGCACTGCACCAGGTATGCGGGAACCGCGCCGGCGGCCTGGGTCATGGCCAACGCGGCCGACGTTCGCCATCTCGAACGCGGCGATGTGTCGAAATACGATTCGGGTCGTGGGCTGCGCTGCTTCTGCAGCAACTGCGGATCACCACTGTGGTTCGAGTCAAAGGACTTCCCGGAAATCGTCATGCTGCCGCTGGGCGTATTCGAGGACGGCCCCGTTCCGCAGCCGGAGATGCATATTTTTGTCGACTCCAGGCCTGAATGGTGTGTCATAAGGGACGACCTGCCGCAACATCGGTTGTATCCGGATGGCTGACTGGCAACTCGATACCGAGCGCCTGGTGCTGCGTCGCGTCTCGCTCGACGACGCGGATCTGATGCTGGCCGTCTGGAACGATCCGGCGTTTGTGCGCAATGTCGGCGATCGCGGTGTGCGTACTGTCGAGCAGGCGCAAGACTCGATGCGTGGCGGCGCCCTGAAGCTGTACGCCGACTATGGCTACGGCCCGTATGCGATGGTGCTGCGCGAGTCCGGCGAGCGCATCGGCATCTGCGGCCTGTTCAAGCGCGACAACATTGAGCACCCGGATATCGGGTTCGCTGTTCTGCCCGATCATGTTGGCAAAGGCCTCGCGGGTGAGGCGGCGTTCGCGGTTCTCGCATATGCGCGCGACGATCTCCTGTTGCCGGAACTGACCGCGATTGTGTCGTCAGGCAATGCCCCATCCATTGGATTAATTGAAAAGCTCGGGCTGCGTTTCGAGAGAATGATTACAATGCCCGGGGACGATGAGGCAATCCGCCTTTACAGTATGCGATTGAACCAGGAGTGACATGGAGTTTCTCAAGAGTGACGGCGCTCGCACCGGGCTGTTCTTCGGTGCAACGTCCGGCGTAATAACGACAATCGGTCTGATCGTCGGACTGAATTCCGGAACGCAGTCGATCGCGGCGGTTCTTGGCGGCATTCTTGTCATTGCGGTGGCAGATGCAATGTCGGATGCGCTCGGCATTCACCTTGCCGAAGAAGCTGATCCGAACACCGATCATGCGCATGTCTGGTCCGCCACGATCACGACTTTCCTGACGAAGTTCGTATTCTCGATCAGTTTCGCCGTCCCGTTACTGCTGCTGCCGCTCGGGACCGCCGTCGTTGTGTCGGTGTTGTGGGGGCTGCTCGTTATCGTATTGCTAAGCTACTTCCTTGCGCGCGCGCAGAACGAATCGCCGCTGTACATTATCGGCGAGCACCTTGGGATCGCAGTTCTCGTGCTGGTCTTCTCGCACTACATCGGTGTTTGGGTGGCAGCAACGTTCGGATAGTATGTAACTATCTGAAATAATAGTTTTTTTCAGGTTGTTCGGCAGCGCCGGACCATGTGTCCCGGACGATCGCCATTACGAGATCAGCGGCGAATTTGGTACGGTGTCACTCTAGGCCGAAAGCCCGAAACCAAGAAATAGGGGACCTGGCCCCGGCAACGAGGAAGCGGCATGGCAATACTGATCGATCACCCCTGCGTGCAGCACAAACTGGCAATCATTCGCGACAGCGAGACCGGGCACAAGAAGTTCCGCGAGCTGTCGAAAGAGATAACCAAGTTCGTCTGCTACGAGGCGCTCAAGAACATCAAGACCACGGAAGTCACCGTTGAAACCCCGGTTGCTCCGGCAACTTGCCGTAAGATCGACACAGATCTCGTCGTCGTACCGATCCTGCGTGCAGGTATCGGCATGCTGGACGGTATTCTCGAGCTCGTGCCAACCGCACGTGTCGGTTTCGTTGGCCTGTTCCGCGACGAGGAGACGAAGCAGCCGGTCACCTATTACGAACGCTTCCCACCGCAGATCAAGGGCGGTACCTGTATCGTCATCGACCCGATGCTGGCGACAGGTGGGTCCACGAATGCGGCGCTCGACCTGTTGAAGCAATCGGGCGCTGAGACCATCGTCGTCATTTGCATCGTGACTTGCCCCGAAGGTGTTGCGGCCGTCGAGGCGGAGCATCCGGACGTACCGATCTTCGCTGCGGCCATTGATGATCATTTGAACGACAAGATGTACATCGTGCCGGGCCTTGGTGATGCGGGCGATCGTCTGTTCGGCACATCGGCTCACTAGGCCTCATCGTGGCCGCCAATAAGACCCAACCCAGCAAGGCGAGCGTTACCGAATTCGTTGATGCAATCAAGCCGGCCGAGAAGCGGGCGGACGCGCGCAAGATCGCTGCAATGATGCGCCGCGCAACCGGCAAGCGCGCCAAAATGTGGGGGCCGAGTATCGTCGGCTATGGTACCTACCATTACAAGTACGCGAGTGGCCGCGAAGGCGACTTCATAGTGACAGGCTATGCGCCGCGCAAGCAGGCACTCACCGTTTACATCATGGCGGGCTTCAGCCGCTACGGCTCACTTATGAATAAGCTTGGCAAGTACAAGACGGGCAAGTCCTGCCTGTATATCAAGCGCCTGGCAGACGTGGATGAGGCGATTCTCGAGAAGCTGATCAATGCGTCAGTGAAATACATGCGGAAGAACTACGAAACCTGGTAATGGACTATGACTGACGAAATCCTGAGCTCCCGGCTTGAGGGCACGTTACTGGTAATCGAAACTGGCGAGGGCGAGCAGAGCTACGACTCCAAGTTCCTTGTTGCCGCATTGCTGGTGTTTCTTGCCAAGGGTAATGGCCGTATTGATCCCGAGGAAGTGCAGGAGATGATTCAGCTGATCGAGCGGCACTTTCACTTGCGGGGCGCCGAGTCTCTCGAGCTGATTACCAGCGCGATGACAGAAATGGCGGAGAAACCGACGCTGCCGACTTTGCTATGTGATCTTGGCGATACCTTGTCGGAAGGTGATAAGGAAGACATTGCCCTGATGGGACTGAAGGTCATCGCTGCCGACGGACGACGCGAGTTTAGCGAGATGCAGCAGTTCAACGAGGCCATGGAAGCGATCGGGGTTTCGCCCGATACGGTTCACAGGGCATTCGATCGCTATTTTGCGGAAACGATGCCAGGCGAATAAGGGGAGCCTCATATGAAAGTTCTGGGAATCCGGTTTTGCGCCGTCGCAGAGGAAGCACAGGAGATGGCTGACTTCTTCACCAAGGGGCTTGGCTTGCCCGAGCGCGACCTGGGCGGCGGCGAAGATTTTCACGGCGCGGTCATTCCGGCCGGCACCAGCTGGATCGAGATCTGGCAGAAAGCGGCGGACATGCCGGTCGGCATGATGCTACAGATCGTTGTCGACGATGCCGATGCTGTAGCCGCGACGGCGAAGAGCAACGGCATTGACGTGCAGGGACCGATGGAAGCGCATGGCGAGAAGATTTACTTCGCCGTGGCGCCGGGTGGCCTGAGCGTCAGCTTCCAGGAAGTCGTCACCCAGCCGGAGTAGAACATTGCGTGCGACCATCCGGGACTTCCTGAGACTCGAATCGGCTGGCGGTATCGTCCTGATGGGTGCCGCGGCTCTGGCTATCGTCGCCGCGAACTCTGGTTTGTCCGAACTCTACAAGTACTTCGTCGAAACGCCCGTCGAGGTGCGCGTCGGCGCGTTGCAAATCGCCAAGCCACTGTTCCTGTGGGTCAATGACGGGCTTATGGCCATCTTCTTCTTCCTCGTTGGGCTCGAGTTGAAGCGCGAAATCATCGAGGGCGAGTTGTCGCGGCCTGAAAATGTGCTGCTGCCTGCCATCGGCGCGGTCGGTGGCATGGTTGTTCCTGCGGCAATCTACGTTTGGATCAACCAGGGCGACCCGATTGGCATCAGCGGCTGGGCAATTCCCGCTGCGACGGACATTGCCTTCGCGCTCGGCATCCTGGCGCTGCTGGGTTCGCGCGTACCGGTCTCGCTCAAGGTGTTCCTCGTTTCGCTGGCGATTTTCGACGACGTGGGCGCCATCGTCATAATTGCGTTGTTCTACACTGCCGAGCTGTCGATGACGGCCCTGGTGGTGGCGGGCGGCTGCCTGCTGGGACTGGGCCTGATGAAATGGCGCGCCGTTATGAGCATTTCGGCTTATGTGCTTGTCGGCATCATCATGTGGACGGCCGTTTTGAAGTCCGGTGTGCACGCCACGCTCGCCGGCGTAGCCTTGGCGGCGTTCATCCCGATGCGCGACCCGAGTAATCCCGGTCATTCGCCGCTGTGTGAGCTGGAGCATGACCTGCATGAGGTAGTGGCCTTTGGCGTGTTGCCGCTCTTCGCTTTCGTCAACGCCGGCATCGACCTCACTGGCATTGGTATTGCCGACCTCCTGCATAAAGTGCCGCTGGGAATTGCCGCCGGCCTCTTCGTTGGCAAGCAGCTCGGCATCTTTGTCTTGTGCGCCATCGCCATACGACTGGGCCTGGCGCGACTTCCCGCCGGAGCCAGTTGGGGCGGGCTGTGGGGCGTCTCCATTCTGTGCGGTGTCGGCTTCACGATGAGTCTGTTCATCGGTTCGCTCGCTTTCCAGAACCAGGTTATCGATCAGGAAATGATCTTCGATGAGCGCCTCGGCATCATTCTTGGTTCGCTGGCCTCCGGCCTGATGGGGTACCTGGTCCTCAGGTTTACCTTGCCCGAGGAGCGCTGAGAATGGACCCGTTGCAAGTCGACGGCTGGACACTGTCGGCAGCAACGGAAACGGACTTCGACGAGCTCATGACCTGGTTCCCGAACGCGGAAGCTGTCGATGTCTGGAGCGGACCGAATTTTCGTTATCCCTTTACGCGTGAGACCTTCCTCGAAGATTGCCGTGTCGACATCATGGATTCCTATGCGCTGCGCGATTCCGCTGGGTCTATGGCAGCATTCGGCCAGACGTACGACCGTGAAGGGCGCGGTCATCTTGCCAGGCTCATTGTGAACCCGGACCGGCGCCGCCAGGGCTCGGGGCGGCGCCTGATCGAATTGATTATCGCCTCACTGGAGGCACGTTTTTCGTACGCCGAGTACTCGTTATTTGTCTACCGCAGGAATACTGCGGCGTACCAGTGTTACCAGTCGCTCGGTTTTGCGGTTGTCGACTATCCGGAAGACGCACCGATGCCGGAGCTTTGTTACTTCCTGACGAGAGAGTAGCCGCGATTACCGTAGGAGCGATTCCTGCAGCGACTCGAGCTCGCCCCAGCGATCGATGCGCTGCTCGAGATGCGCTTCCATGTCGCTGAGCTCCTGCAGTTTTTCCTGCACGAGCTCGGCGTCCTGGGTGTAGAAGTCGGGCGCCGCGATCGTCTCCTGCAGTGACGCGATGTCGGTCTCGATCTGTTCGATCTCGGCCGGCAGCTGGTCCAGTTCGCGCTGGTCCTTGTAGCTGAGCTTGGTCGGCTTGCGATTCTGGCGGCGCTCGGCTGCGGCCCGCTTGCGGCGCTCCTGGTCGTAAGGATTATCCGCGACGGCCAGTTTCAGGCCGCGGCGCGCCCAGTCGCTGTAGCCGCCGACGTATTCCTGCACTTTGCCGTCCTCTTCGAACACGATGGTGCTTGTCACTACGTTGTCGAGGAACTCACGGTCGTGGCTGACGACGATCAATGTCCCCGTGTAGTCGCACAAGCGCTGCTCCAGGACCTCGAGCGTCTCGATATCGAGATCGTTGGTCGGCTCGTCGAGCACCAGCAGATTGGCCGGGCGCGTGAACAGCTTGGCGAGTATCACGCGATTGCGTTCGCCGCCGGAGAGTGCCTTGACCGGCATGGCCGAGCGCTTGGGACTGAACAGGAACCCCTTGAGGTAGCCAACCACGTGGCGATCCTTGCCATTCAGGTTGATGTAGGTTCTTCCTTCACCGACGTTGTAGGCGACGGACTTTTCGAGATCCAGCTCCTGGCGTAATTGGTCGAAGTAGCCGATTTCAAGACCGGTACCGAGTTTCAGGGTGCCGGTTTGCGGTTGCAGTTCGCCGAGCAGCAGTCGCAGAAGGGTCGTCTTGCCGACACCGTTGTTGCCGATAAGGCCGATACGGTCGCCGCGCATTACCTTGATCGAAAAGTCCTGGATGACCTGTTCGTCGCCGTAGGCATAGCTGACGTTGCGCGCGCGAATGACCTTGCGGCCGGACTGTTCGGCCTCTTCGATGTGAATGCGTGCCGTGGCCTCATGCGCGATGCGCTCCTCCACTTCCTCGCGCATCTTGAGCAGGGCACGCACGCGCCCCTCATTGCGCTTGCGTCGTGCCTTGATGCCTTGACGAATCCAGGCCTCTTCTTCGGCGAGCTTCTTGTCGAATTTCTCTTCGGCGACTGCCTCGTCTTCAACCGCCTTTTCCTTGCGGCGCAGGAAATTCTGATAGTCGCCGGGCCAGCTCGTGAGCTTGCCGCGATCGATCTCGATAATACGCGTCGCGAGACGCTGCAGGAACGCGCGGTCATGCGTAATGAACAGTACGGAGCCCTGGTAGCCGAAGATACGATCCTCAAGCCAGCGAATGGTCGCGATGTCGAGGTGGTTCGTCGGTTCATCCAGCAGCAGCAGGTCGGGTTTCTGCACGAGCGCCTTGGCCAGCGCGACGCGACGTCGCCAGCCGCCGGAGAGCTGGTTCATCTTCTTGTCAGCCGGCAGCTTGAGCTCAGTGATCGTCGTTTCGACACGCTGGTCGAGGTGCCAGCCATCATGCGAGTCGATCTTGGCGTGCAGCTCTTCCAGTTCGCGCAGGCCATGCTTGTCGAGATCGAGCTTCGATTTGCGCGCATACTCCTCGAGCAGTGACTCGATTTGCGTCAGCCCGGAACGAATAACATCGGTAACCGGCAGGTCCATCGCCTCGGGCAGCGTTTGCTCGAGCTGGCTGACGATCAGATCCTGGCGCGCGATGATCTCGCCGCGGTCGGGTTCGAGCATGCCGCTGATCAGCTTGAAGGTCGTGGACTTCCCGGCGCCGTTGCGGCCGATCAGGCAGACACGCTCGCCGGCCTCGATCGATAGTCCTGCATCGCGCAGGATCAGCTGATCGCCGAATTCGAGTGAGACGTCGTCGAAGCGCAGGAGAGTCATGGGTGGTTCCGCCAGTGAGGCGTGTATCCTACCTGATAAACTTCGCACCGACAGGGGAGGCCTATGAGCGAAGAACGCTTTATCGAACTCGAGTCCCGGCTCGCACACCAGGACCAGTTGTTACACGAACTGAACAAGGTCGTGACCGATCAGCAGGCGAAATTGATGCAGCTCGAGGAGCTGTGTCGCAACCTGATCGATCGGGTCCGGTCGCTTGGTGAGGGGATGCCCGCGGGCGACCCTGGCGACGAACGGCCGCCGCATTACTGATATGCGTATCGCCTGGATAGCAATCTTCAGTGTTGTGCTCGTATGGTCCGGTATCGATCCTAAGGATACGCTGACCTGGGTCCTGGAAGTCGCGCCGGCCGTCATAGGCGCAGCGATCCTCTGGTTTACGCGCGAGCGTTTCCCGCTGACCACACTCACCTACGTGCTCATCCTGATACATTGCGTGATTCTGATTGTCGGCGGTCACTACACCTATGCGGAAGTGCCCGTGGGCGACTGGGTTCGTGACCTGACGGACGGCAGCCGTAACAACTACGACAAGCTGGGGCATTTCGCGCAGGGCTTTGTCCCGGCGATCGTGGCGCGCGAAGTTGTGATGCGCTTGCAGGTGTTTAACTCGGCACGCTGGCGTGATTTCTTTATCGTGTGTTTCTGTCTCGGTTTCAGCGCCTTCTACGAGCTCATCGAGTGGTGGGTGGCGCTGCTTTCGGATGAGGCGGCGGACTCGTTCCTTGGCACCCAGGGCTATGTCTGGGACACCCAGTCGGACATGGGCTGGGCGCTGGGCGGCGCGTTACTCGCCCTGCTGGTGCTGTCGCGGTTGCATGACCGGCAGCTGGCGGAACGCGGCTTTGTCGACGCGGTCTGAACCAGTATGAAGCGATTGACTCTCCTGGCCCTGGTCATGCTTGTCCCTGCGACGGCAAGCGCCGCCGAGTGTGTTGTGTTGCTGCACGGACTCATGCGCACGTCGACCTCGATGAAGACCATGCAGCGCGGGCTCGACGAGGCAGGATTTCTTACGGCTAACGTCGATTACCCATCGCGCGACCACCCTGTTGAGGAGCTCGCCGATATCGCGGTACCTCTGGGTCTTGCCGCGTGCCGCGAGGTCGATGATCTGGAACGTATTCACTTTGTCACGCACTCGCTTGGCGGCATCCTGGTTCGCCAGTACCTGAGCAGCAACGAGATTCCGGAGCTGGGACGAGTCGTGATGCTCGGGCCGCCGAACCAGGGTAGTGCTGCCGTCGATGAGCTCGGTGGCGTGCCGGGTTTTGACTGGCTCAACGGCCCGGCAGGCAAGCAGCTTGGCAAGGGCGAGGAAAGCGTGCCCCTCAGTCTTGGTCCGGCCTTGTTTGAGCTGGGCGTTATCGCCGGCAACAAAACGATTGACCCGATTACGTCTGCCGTCCTTGAGAACCCTGACGACGGTCGGGTGTCCGTCGAAGATACCAAGCTTGAGGGCATGACGGATTTCGTTATCGTCGATCATTCACACGCCTTCATGATGCGGATGCGACGCACAATCGAGCTGACCGTTCGATTCCTGCAAACGGGCGCGTTCAGCGAGTCTTGATATTTGCAGGCATGTGGGAGGCGGCATGCCGGCGAAGGGTGGTGCGCAAGTGGGAGGCGGCGTGCCGGCGAATGGTGGTGCGTATGTGGGAGGCGGCTTGCCGGCGACCTTACTCGCCGTTCCGATAGTTCCTCAATCGCTCTGCGTCTTCGTCGGTCCAGGCTTCGCCGGCGCTGTTGCGCGCCAGGGCCATGAACTCGGCGGCCTGCGCCGCATTTCCGGTTGCCCATGCCATGAGTGCCTGGAGCTTGTGGACCTCGGTATGGTCCGGCCGCGAAGCCACGACAGCATCGAGAAACGGCTGCGCGGCGCTCACATCGCCGAGTTCCAGCCACGCCTGCGCAAGATTGACCTGGATGGGAAATGCAATGCCGCTGTCCCCGATACGCTCGACGATATCGAGCGCTTCGCTGAAGTCGGCAATTGCGTCATTCCAGCCTTCCTTCGCCAGGTCGACCTCGCCGAGCAGGATCAATGCGCGCGCCTCGAGGCGATCGCGGTTGTCATCGCGTGCGGCCTGCAGAATCTCGCGCGCGATCGATTCGGCGCCACTAAACTCGCGCATATCGATCCACGAGCGTGCGATGCCTATGCGCGAGTTCGTTGCAGAGATCGTGTCGTTGATCGCGAGGGATTTGGCTTCGGCCGCGGCATAACGCTCTGCGGCCGCGCGCGGCTGACCACTCAGGCGTTCGGCCAGGGCAATCTGCGTCAGTGCGCCAGCAATGATGTCCTCGTCGCCAATTTCATTGCCGATATCGAGAACCTGCTCCGCGTACTGGCGCGAGCGGGTCAGGTCGCCCAGTTCGACACTGAGTTCGGCCAACGACATCAGGCTTGATGAGATGCCTCGCTGGTCCTTGAATTCGCGCCGTACAACCAGCGATTCCTCGGCGAGTTCCCGGGCCTCCTCGTAGCGTCCGGCGGCGCGGTAAATGGACGACAGTCTGCTTTGCGCGTACGACGCGTACAGCCGTTTGCCGGTCAGCTTGAAATTATCAATGGCTGCGAGCGCATGTTGTTCGGCGCCATCGAGATCGCCGGTACGCATCAGCAGTCCGGCGTAGGTGTTATGAAATGTGCCCGGGTATGAGGTCCGGTCTTGCGACTGCAAGACCTGGTGCGCGGTTGCCATGTGCACCAGTGCGCCGTCGAGATCGCCGGTGTTGCGGGCGACGATTGCGAGGTTCACGGCGGCGTTGATCAGGTAGGCCGGTTTGTCACCCTCGTTGGCCAGTCGAATAACATCGTTGAACGCCGCGACCGCTTCCTCGTTGCGGCGCTGGGTCATGAACAGGATACCGAGGCCGTTAGTCGCAATTGCCTGGCGTATCGGATCGCCGATCTCCCGCTGCTCGTCGATGAGTCCGGTGAGCAGGCTTTCAGCCGTTTCGAAGTCACGCAGATTGCGCACGCACAACGCGTACTCGTAGCGTGGCCAGAACAGCTCCGGGTCCTGCTCGACGATTACGGCGAACAGCTGCTTGGCGTCCTCGTAATTGCCTTCGAACTGCAGGCTCATCGCGCGTGCATAGGCTTCGTTCAGGAAGTCATCGTCCGAGATGATGCGCATGCGTTCGTCTGGCGGCGGCCCGGTCTGCACGAGGCTGGCAATCGTGTCGACAGCGTCCTTGACGAGTCGCGCCGGTTCCTTGCCGACAATCGTGCGCCGCAAGGCACGCGCCTGCCCACCCTCGAAGGTGTAGATGAGGCGGTACAGGCCCTGCTCGAAGCGCACCTCCGCGGCAAGTGTGTGCGTATGCCCCGTCGTCTTTTGCAATGCGCTCAGGAACGGGCCGTCTTTGCGCGTCATTTGCTCGAGCGATTTGTCGCCGGCCAGCCCAAGAATGTTGTGTTCGGATACGACGCCAACGCCTTTTGCTTCCAGCATGCGATTGGTCAGGCTCATCATGCCCGTACGAATCCAGTCGAGCTCGGCATCGCCGGTTTCGTTGGCAACTGGCAGGACGGCGAGTTTCACCTCGCCGCTGACGGCCGGCGGAGCCAGCAACCACCAGGCGCCGGCCGCGACAGCGACGACCGCGGCGGCAATCGCGATCCAGGGTTTGCGTGTCGAGGCCGGGGGAGCGCCGGTGACAGCGCTTGCCGCAGGCTCGGGCGGCGGCGCTTCGCGAATGTCTGCAACGAATCGATAGCCATGCCCGTGTACGGTCTTGATGACGGCCTGCTTGTCCGCGTCATCGCCGACTGCGCGGCGGGCCTTCATGACGCAGCGGGTCAGGGCCGTTTCGGTAACGATGCTGCGTGGCCACAACGCGTCCTGCAGTTCGTCCTTGTCGACGGCTCGGCTGCGATTGCGCACGAGATACAGCAGCAGCTCGAAGGCTTTGGGTTGTGTCGTGACCGTCTCGCCGCCCATCGTGAGCTCGCGGCGATCTGCGTCGAGCACGCAGTCTCCGAAACGATAAATCTCTGATTTTTCTTGTTTTTCCTGTGTCACTGCTGCCTCGGGAGCGCTTGTCAGCAAATGGTCACGCGGTGGTCGCCGACAGGTCAGGACCTCTGGACAGTTTACGCCGAGACTGCAACTCAGGCCATCAGGTCCTGCACATTGGAACGCGTCTAACAGATGAGGAAGAGTCTTTTGAAACGCTGGATGATTTTATTGTACGGGTTGCTGAGCTACGGGTTATTCGTTGTGACGATCGGCTACGGAATAGCCTTCTTCGGCAACCTGTTTGTCGGCCGCACCATCGATGCTGCGGCGAGTGTCTCCGTTGGTGAGGCGTTGCTCGTGAATGCCGGCTTGCTGCTGCTATTCGCGTTACAGCACAGCGGCATGGCTCGACCGCAGTTCAAGTTGTGGTTATCGCGGTTCGTTGCACCGGTCGCAGAGCGCTCGACCTATGTGTTGTTCTCGTCTGGCGCGTTGATACTGATGATGGCGCTCTGGCAACCCATGGGAGGCGTTGTCTGGTCGATCGACAACGCGCTGGCGCGCGCCGCGATCATGGCCGTCTACTTTGGAGCCTGGGCGATGATGATCTGGGCGACGTTTCTGCTTGATCATTTCGAATTATTCGGCTTGCGCCAGGTGTGGTGTGCATTTCACGGCAGAGCGCCGTGTCGTGAGCCGGCCTTCCAGACGCCCGCTGCGTACCGCTTCACGCGTCATCCAATCTACTTCAGCTGGGCGGTGCTCTTGTGGGCGTCGCCAATCATGACCGTGTCGCATCTTGTGGTCGCGGTTGGACTCACGGCGTATATCGTGTTCGGGATTCGACTGGAGGAACGCGACCTCGAACAACGCCTGCCTTATTACCGCCAATACCGGCGCAAGGTGCCGATGCTGGTGCCATCGTTGTGGCGGCGTCTGCGCTAGCGGAAGCGCATCCCCATGATGGTCGTGCCGAGCGGTCCACGCGGTACCGTGATATGAAAGGTCGTGCCATTTCGCTCAACCTCGACCGTGACTGAATCGCCGGGTTCGCCCGCGAGCATAGCCATCATCAGGTCACTTTCGTCGAACACGCGTGTGTCGCCATAGCGCCGGATCTGGTCGCCTTCCTGGAGTCCCGCTGATTGCCCGGCCGATCCCTCCAGGACGGCGCGTACCGGCACGGATGTCGGCTGGCCCTGCGCCACCAGGTAGTCTTCATAGCGCGCGTCGCCGAGTTGCTCACGCAAATGGCTATTGCGGCCGTAAAACGATCTCGTTATCGGGTTCGTTTCGAATTGCTCACGCATCTGCTCGAACATCAGCTTTTCCATTTCAAGCGCCGACTCCACGCGCAGATCCTCGAGCTGATCAATTTCGAATTCGCTCCAGCCAGCCGCAAGCAACCTTGCGCGCGTTTCCTGCTCGCGTTGCGCGCGCCGCTGCTCCCATTGTTCGCGGCGCGTCAGGGACGATGTCGTTGATGAGGGTTCAGTGGCCACGGTTTGGTCAGGCGGGCTCTTGGTCTGTGCCTCGGTTGTTTCGGCACGAGCGACCGACTGCGCCTGTAGCTCCGGCGTGCGTTCGCGGTTGAACGGGTTCGTCCCGACGTTGTCGACGTCCATGGGCAGGGCAACACTCGCCGTTTGCGATTCTGGCTCGGGCTCGTCCAGCCAAACGACGACGGAAGCGCCGACCACGCCGGAGACGAAGCCAACAACAATTGTCAGGGCCAACTCACGCATATCAGGTACTCCTGTCAGGATGCGGTCTTTTTACTGCTCGTCACGCCCAGCATAGGCTGCAGGAACTCGCCAGTAAACGATCCATCGGTTCTGGCGACGTCTTCGGGCGTGCCGGCAGCGATGATGCGTCCGCCGCCGTCGCCGCCTTCCGGGCCGAGGTCAATGATCCAGTCGGCGGTCTTGATGACATCGAGGTTATGCTCGATGACAACGACGGTATTGCCGTGATCGCGCAGGCGATGCAGGACGCCAAGCAGGTGCTCGATGTCGTGAAAGTGCAGGCCCGTTGTAGGTTCGTCGAGGATATAGAGCGTATTGCCGGTATCGCGCTTGGACAGCTCCTTGGCGAGTTTGACGCGTTGTGCCTCGCCGCCCGAGAGCGTCGTCGCATTCTGGCCGAGGCGGATGTAGGTCAGGCCCACGTCGGTCAGCGTCTGCAGCTTGCGCGCGACGACCGGGACGTTCTGAAAGAACACCGCTGCGTCCTCGACCGTCATCTCGAGGACCTCGTGAATGTTTTTGCCCTTGTAGCGAATCTCCAGCGTTTCGCGGTTGTAGCGCTGGCCGCGGCAAACGTCGCAAGGGACATATACGTCCGGCAGGAAGTGCATCTCGACCTTGATTACGCCATCGCCCTGGCATGCCTCGCAGCGACCGCCCTTGACGTTGAAGCTGAAGCGGCCCGGCATGTAGCCGCGTGAGCGCGCTTCCTGCGTGCCGGCGAAGAGTTCGCGAATCGGCGTGAACAGGCCGCTGTAGGTGGCCGGGTTCGAGCGCGGCGTACGGCCGATCGGGGACTGCGAGATGTCGATGACCTTGTCGATGTGCTCGAGGCCCTCGACGCCTTTGTGCGGCGCCGGGTTGCGGCTGGCGCGGTTGATCTCTTCGGCTACCGACTTGTAGAGCGTGTCGTTGACGAGCGTCGACTTGCCCGAGCCCGACACGCCCGTAACGCAGGTCATCAGGCCGACGGGGATCGATGCGTCGACGGACTGCAGGTTGTTGCCCGACGCCCCGAGAACCCGAATCTGTTTGTCGGGGTCGGCCGGAGTGCGCTCAGCGGGTACTTCGATTGCACGCTTGCCCGACAGGTACTGGCCGGTCAGAGACTGCGATTCCGCCTGAACTTCTTCCGGGGTTCCGGCGGCAACCACGCGGCCGCCGTGCACGCCGGCGCCCGGGCCAAGGTCGACGACGAAGTCGGCGGCGAGAATTGCCTCCTCGTCATGTTCTACGACGATGACCGTATTGCCGATGTCGCGCAGGTGGGTGAGGGTACCAAGCAGGCGCTGGTTGTCGCGCTGGTGCAGGCCGATTGAGGGTTCGTCGAGGATGTACATGACGCCGACGAGGCCGGAGCCAATCTGGCTGGCGAGACGAATGCGCTGGGCCTCGCCGCCGGACAAGGTTTCGGCGCTGCGATCGAGCGACAGGTAGTCGAGGCCGACGTCCGACAGGAAGCCGACCCGATCCGAGATTTCCTTGAGGACTTTCTCGGCAATCGTTGCGCGCCAACCTTCGAGATGCATGGTGTCGAAGAACTCGCGCACGTGCCCGACCGATAAGCTCGTAATTTCGGGCAGGGAATGGTCGTTGATGAACACATGGCGTGCAGCCTCGTTGAGGCGCGTGCCGCCGCAGTCGGGGCAAGCCTGGCTGTTGAGGAACTTGGAAAGCTCTTCTCTTACGGCGGTCGATTCTGTTTCACGATACCGGCGGTCGAGGTTGGGCAACACGCCTTCGAAGCGGTGCGTCTTCCGGATCTGCATGCCGCGGGAGTTGGCATAGAAAAAGTCGATCTTCTCCTTGCCACTGCCGTACAGGACGATCTCCTGCATTTTCTCCGGTAGCTCGTTAAACGGCGTCTCGATATCGAAGTCGTAGTGCTTCGCGAGACTCTGGATCATCTGATAGTAGTAAGTGGTGCGGCGATCCCAGCCGCGAATCGCGCCGCCGGCCAGCGACAGACTCGGGTTGACGACGACGCGATCCGGATCGAAGAACTGTTTGACGCCGAGGCCGTCGCAGCCCGGGCAGGCGCCGGTCGGATTGTTGAACGAGAACAGGCGCGGTTCCAGCTCGGTCAGGCTGTAGCCGCAGATATTGCACGCAAAGCGGTCGGAGAACGTGATTTCTTCGGCTTCAGGGTCATCCATCCAGGCGATGCGAGCGACCCCGTCAGCGAGCCGTAATGCGGTTTCGAAAGACTCGGCGAGCCGCAGGCGCAGGTCTTCCTTCACTCGGAAGCGGTCAACAATGGCGTCGATGTTGTGCTTTTTCCTGAGATCAAGCTTCGGCGGCTGGTCGAGTTCGTAGATTTCGCCGTTAATGCGTGCGCGGACGAAGCCCTGGGCCTGCAGGTCGGCCATGAGCTGGACATGCTCGCCCTTGCGCTCGGCGACGACGGGGGCGAGCAGCATCAGCTTGCTGCCTTCGGGCAACTCGAGTACGTGATCGACCATCTGGCTGACGGTCTGGGCCTCGAGCGTCGTATCGTGGTCGGGGCACTTCGGCGTGCCGGCGCGCGCGAATAGCAGGCGCAGGTAGTCGTAGATCTCGGTGACCGTTCCGACCGTCGAGCGCGGGTTGTGCGAGGTCGACTTCTGTTCAATCGAGATGGCGGGGGAGAGGCCGTCGATATGATCGATGTCGGGCTTTTCCATCATCGAGAGGAACTGGCGTGCGTAAGCGGACAGCGACTCGACATAGCGGCGCTGGCCTTCGGCGTAGATGGTGTCGAAAGCGAGCGAGGACTTGCCCGAGCCGGACAGGCCCGTGAAGACGATCAGCTGGTCGCGTGGCAGCGAGAGATCGAGGTTCTGGAGGTTGTGGGTCCTCGCTCCACGGATGTCGATGGATTTCATGCGGCGGCTACTGGAAGGCGAACAACCTGCTAATATACGCCGCCGCGCGACTACCGCGCAAAGGAACCGTGACTTTGGAATCAGGGAAGCCCGACGGCATCAGTATGTACGCCGAGGAGCGCCGCTCGGTCGGCGTGATCGCGCTCATCGCGATGATTCGCATGTTCGGCCTGTTTGCGTTGCTGCCGGTGTTGTCCCTGTACGCAAAGGACCTCGAAGGGGCAACGCCCCTGCTGATCGGCCTCGCGGTGGGCGCCTATGGGCTAACCCAGGCCGCGTTCCAGATTCCATTGGGCGCGCTGTCGGACCGTATCGGCCGATTGCCGGTCATCATCGGCGGGCTGGCTGTGTTCGCGTTGGGTAGCGTGATCGCGGCGTTGTCGGATTCGATTCACGGGGTTGTGCTTGGTCGGCTGTTGCAGGGTGCGGGCGCGATCTCGGCGACCCTGTCGGCATTGATTACGGATGCGACGCGCGAGGAAGTGCGTACGCGCAGCATGGCCGTTTTCGGTGTCGGTATCGGCATGAGCTTCATGGTCGCGATGGTGGCGGGGCCGCTGCTCGCGGCGCAGTTCGGGGTGCAGGCTCTGTTCTGGGTGGCGGCGGCATTGACCATAGTCGCGGCGCTGCTGTTGCGATTCTTGCCGGAGGTTCCCCGGCCAGTCGTGCGTGAGAGCTGGAGCATCGTGCCAGCGTTCCGGGCGGACCTGCTGCGCATGGATTTCTACGTGTTCCTGCTGCACGCGATCATGACAGCGACGTTCGTTGCCCTGCCATTCCTGCTGACGGATCGACTGGAAATGTCGATGACGGAGCACTGGAAGATGTATCTGGGGGCGTTTCTGTTATCGCTGGCGATCACGGTACCGATGATCATGAAAGACCATCATCAGGGACGGGGACATCTGATTGGTATCGCAGTTGCCCTGATCGTGACGGCCCAGCTGGCGCTGACGTTTTTCGGGTTTTCAGCGCTACCGGTATTTCTGGCTCTCGTGGTCTATTTCGGCGGCTTCAATTTCCTCGAGGCGGGCCTGCCGGCGCGCCTGTCGATTCTGGCAGATGATGACGTCCGTGGCGCCTCGCTGGGCGTATATTCGAGCGCGCAGTTCTTTGGCGCTTTCGTGGGCGGCCTGATCGGTGGCCGCTTCCTGGGCCAGGGCAGGCCGACGGACGTCTTTTTCGTGTGCGCACTCATGGCCGGGATCTGGCTGGCGCTGCAGAGCTTCGGGCGCTTCCGCAACCAGTAGCTTCCTCCATAAACGGGACAGTGCCCCTATTGTCGGGGACAGTGCCCCTAATGCAGTTTTCTCCGTCCGGGCTTCTTGCGTCGTATGTCTCTACCGGTTGCCTCCTCGATCTTGTCGAGAAATTCGGCGCTGCCGGTTGGCCGTCCGCAGCGGGTACGGTTTCGAATGTCGTCATAACTAACTCCTGGTTCGTGGTTCTCGAGATACTTGTGCCAGCAATCGATGGACAAAGTAGAGGAGGTGACGTCGACAATCCCATCGTCTTTGCCCGACAAGTGCGCGTGTACGCTTGACCAACGCCAATCTTGCGGACGCTTGCAAAGACCCGCCCTGACTGGATTGAGTTCGATGTAGCGCATCGTTGCGTAAGTGTGGGGCTCGTCCATAACGACCGAATAGAATCGTTCCTGCCAAAGATGTCCGCTCCATCCATGGGCACCGTTCACCCGGACGGCGTGCTGGCTATGCAATTGCCGAAATAAGCGCGCGAGGCTGTTTGCATATCTCGGGACGGCAACAAAATGGACGTGGTTAGGCATGAGGCAGTATGCCCAGATCGAGACTCCGGCCTCTTCCTTCAGCTCCTTGAGTAGTTCGATGTACGTCACGTAGTCGCCTCGATTGAAAAAAGTCCGTTGCTTGCGACCACCTCGTTGTGTGACGTGGTGTGGATAATTTGGCGCAACGATTCTGGCCATCCTTGGCATCGTCATCCCCTTTGAGTTCATGCGGTTACGGCTGTCATCCTGTTGGCTCGGGGTCTCTGTGTGTAGCTGCGAATTTGGGCAGAAGGGCCACTTTAGGGGCACTGTCCCTCGGAATAGGGGCACTGTCCCCGAAGAAGGGTGCATTTCTTTTCGAATCGCCGGAAATGGCTCTGGCATTTACCCGAGCAGGCCCTACAATAGGCTGCCCTCGCTGTACCGCGGCGAGCTCAAATCACACATAACCAGACAGGGGATCCGTATATGGCCCGCGGAATTAACAAAGTCATCATCGTCGGTAACCTCGGGGGCGATCCCGAGACGCGTTACATGCCGAGTGGTGCAGCAGTAACCAACCTGACCGTTGCAACAAACGAGTCCTGGAAGGACAAACAGACCGGCGAGCAGAAAGAGCGTACCGAATGGCACAAGGTGGCCATGTTCAATCGCCTGGCTGAGATCGCCGCCGAGTACCTGCGCAAAGGCTCGCAGGTCTACATCGAAGGCAAATTGCGTACGCGCAAGTGGCAGGACCAGAACGGCAACGATCGCTGGACGACTGAAATCATCGCTGACGAGATGCAGATGCTCGGTGGACGTGGTGGCGCCGGCGGCGGTGGTGGCAACTTCGGCGGTGGTGCACCGTCAGGTGGCGGCCAGCAAGGAGGTGGCAATGCGCCTCCACAGCCGGGTCCCGACGACTTCGACGACGATATCCCGTTCTAGAAAACGTCCCCAGCCAGTTCCTCGGCAGTCGGCCATGGCTGATTGCAACGTAGCTCATCGATTTCGGAGACGATTTCGATCCCGCCGCCTTGCGCCATGTTCTCGATCATCTCGAGTTGCGGACCCATCATGTTCTTCATCATGTCCTGCTGAGCCTTGGGCATCGATGCAAGTTGCTTCTTAAGGTCTGTGAGTTGGGCTTGTGCTTCGATTATCTGCGCTTCCTGTTCCGGCGTCAGTGCGCCGCCCATGCGCATGACGCTGCGCACCGGCTTCACGAAGCCCGCACAGTTCGATGCTGGCAGGAAACGACTGTCGATGCGCTCAATGGTCATCGGGCGCGACTCCTTGCCCTGGGTCAGGGTCCCGGAGATCCTGAATTGCCGCGTCAGGTAATTGTCGGCGTCAACGAGGATGCGTACCTGCTCCATCACAAAATTACCTTCCGGTGATTCCTGTACGACGTTCAGTCCGTCGGCACCAATCTCAATGACGTCAGTGCCATCGACCTCGCGACGTCCCAGAAGGCGCAAGTCCGACTTCAGCGAGTCGATCATCTCCTGATTGGCTGCCATTTCCCCTGAGAAGGCGGCTTCCTCGGCCGCGCGCTGCCGTTTCGACGCGGCGCCCCCCTCGAGCATTGTGGCGTACAGGTTCATCATCCCGCCAGGACTCGTCGTCAGCCACGGCTTTTCCGGGTTCTGCGCGAGAGCTACAAGCCCGCCCATGTTCCCGGCAACGCCCGACTTGGCGATCTCGTCGCGAAAAGCTGCGTCGACCACGCCGCTTTGCATTCGCAACTCGAGCGCGGCGCGCTCCAGGTCCGCCGGCGTAGCAGCGGCCATCTCGTTTGGCTGTTGTCGCTCGAGGACATCGGCCATTGGGAGCGGCCGCAGGTAGTCGCCGTCCCGTTCAAAAAACTCGTGCACGACATGCCCCAATGTCGTGGACCGAATATACAAGGTATTCACGCCTGCGATATTGGCGGCTTCCGCTTCGACCATGCGGTCAATAATATTCTCGGCAGACTCCGCGTAGCTGGTCAGCGGCAGCATCACCAGCGTCAGCGTCAGTGTTTTCTTGTACATCGCTCTTCCCCTACGGTTTCTGCTTTTCCCTATAAAATAGCCGGAAAACGGCAGATTTTCTGCCCAATCACTACAAATTATGTGTATGATCGCGCGCCCGTCGCGTGACGCCACGGTTTGCTAGAGTTTTCGGCCTATGAACAAGAAGTTGTACATCAAAACAATGGGCTGCCAGATGAACGAGTACGACTCGGAGAAAATGGCGGACGTGTTGCGCGAGTCGCACGGCTACGAGCTGACCGACACGCCCGACGACGCCGACCTGTTGCTCGTCAACACCTGTTCGATTCGTGAGAAAGCGCAGGAAAAGGTGTTCTCCGAGCTCGGCCGCTGGAAGCAGCTCAAGAACAAGAACCCGGATATCAAGATCGGCGTCGGCGGTTGCGTCGCGAGCCAGGAAGGCGAGGGCATCACCAAGCGTGCGCCTTTCGTCGATGTGGTCTTCGGCCCACAAACGTTGCATCGCCTGCCTGAACTCATCGACGGTGCCGGTGAGGCGAAGAAATCGGTCGTCGACGTGTCCTTCCCCGAGATCGAAAAGTTCGATCGGCTGCCCGAGCCGCGCGCCGAAGGTCCGACCGCATTCGTTTCCGTCATGGAAGGTTGCAGCAAGTACTGCAGCTTCTGCGTCGTGCCGTACACCCGTGGCGAGGAAATCAGTCGTCCGTTCGACGATGTCATCGCCGAAGTTGCCGCGCTCGCCGACCAGGGCGTACGCGAGGTCAACCTGCTCGGCCAGAACGTCAACGCTTATCGCGGGCCGATGCATGACGGCCAGATCGCCGATCTCGCGACACTCATCTATTACGTCGCCGCCATCGACGGCATCGACCGCATTCGCTTCACGACCTCACACCCGGTCGAATTCACCGACAGCCTGATCCAGGCCTATGCCGAAGTTCCCAAGCTGGCCAGTTACCTGCACCTGCCGGTGCAGCACGGCTCCGATCGCGTGCTCGCGGCGATGAAGCGCGGCCACACAATCCTCGAGTACAAGCAGAAGATCCGCAAACTGCGCGAAGCCCGTCCGGACATCTCGTTGAGTTCCGATTTCATCATCGGCTTCCCGGGCGAGACCGATAAGGACTTCGAAAAGCTCATGGACCTGGTTGCTGATATCGGTTTCGACCAGTCGTTCAGTTTCGTCTACAGTGCACGACCCGGCACGCCGGCTGCATCGCTGGCCGACGACACGCCGCTCGAGGTCAAGAAGCAGCGCCTGCAGATCCTGCAGGCGCGCATCAACCAGCAGGCCATGGATATCAGTCGCAAAATGGTCGGCACAACCCAGCGCGTTCTCGTCGAAAAGCTGTCGAAAAAGAGCGATCGCCAGGTCTCCGGCCGCACCGAAAATAACCGTTGGGTCAATTTTGACGCGGCCCCATCTGTCATCGGTGAGTTTGTCGACGTGGTCATTACCGAAGCGTTACCAAATTCGCTGCGCGGCCGACTTGCGAACGAAGAGGCCGCGGCGTAGTCTCATTGGCAATGATCTATCTTGATAGATTAATTGCCGTTCCCGGCAACGCACCCGTCGTCCCGACGGACTGCTTCCTGCACAGAGGTTCCAGATACAGATTTTGAGTGCTGTCCAGATTTCTCGGGACGTTGTCCTCGAGCCCGCCGATAACAACCGCCTTGCCAATCTCTGCGGTCAGTTTGATGAACACCTGCGGCAAATAGAACGCCGCCTCAATGTCGAAATCGCCAGCCGCGGTAATCGTTTTCGCATTACCGGTTTGCCGGGCGCGACCGAAGTCGGCGGCGACGTCCTGTCCAGATTATTCGAGATGACCGGCGAAGAACGTCTCGATCCGGAACGCGTGCACATGTTGTTGCAGGAGTCGTTTATGGACGACATCGAAACGGATGTCCCCGATGCCGTTAATGACATCGAAGAGATCACAATCCAGACCCGTCGCAAACTGATTCGACCACGCGGCGCCAACCAGGCGGCGTACGTCAAGTGCATCCGCGATCACGATCTTGCCTTCGGCATCGGACCTGCCGGCACCGGCAAGACCTACCTTGCCGTCGCCTGTGCCGTTGACGCACTCGAATCGGAGCAGATCCGTCGCATCGTGTTGGTGCGCCCGGCCGTCGAGGCCGGCGAACGACTCGGCTTTCTGCCGGGTGACCTGACACAGAAGGTCGACCCTTACCTGCGCCCGATGTATGACGCGTTGTATGACATGATCGGCGCCGAACGAGTAACGCGGCTGATCGAGCGCAACGTCATCGAAATCGCACCGCTCGCGTTCATGCGCGGCCGCTCACTGAACGAGTCGTTCGTCATTCTCGACGAAGCACAGAACACCAGCGTTGAGCAGATGAAGATGTTCCTGACGCGTATCGGCTTCGGGTCGCGCGCCGTCGTGACCGGCGATATCACGCAGATCGACTTGCCGAATGGTCAGCTATCGGGTCTCAAGAACGCCACCGATGTGCTTGCCAATGTCGAGGGCATTGCATTCACCGAATTCTCGCGCAAAGACGTTGTGCGTCACCACCTGGTGCAACGCATCGTCAAAGCCTACGAAGACAATGACCGTTCAGGTTGACGTCCACCAGGCTGCCGACGACGACTCTGTTCCCGCAAGCGATTTTGTAACGGCATGGGTCGTGCGCGCTGTCGAGGCGGCGGGCGCAGACGGCGCCGTAGAAGTGTCCGTGCGCATCGTGGACGCCGCTGAAATCCATGCGCTGAACCGCGATTACCGCGGCAAGGACAAGCCAACCAATGTGCTGTCGTTTCCCGCGGGCGATGTCGCGGGATTGCCGGACGACGAAGCGCGACCGCTCGGTGACATTGTTGCTTGCGCCAGCGTGGTGAGCGATGAAGCAATGCAGCAGGCTAAGGCGGTGCACGACCACTGGGCGCATATGCTGGTGCATGGCACCTTGCACCTGCTTGGTTACGATCACCAGAATGATGAGGAAGCCGCAGACATGGAGACGCTGGAAGTGCGCGTCCTCGCGGCGCATGGCGTTGCCGACCCGTATGGAGAGCAGGACCAGAACTGCTAGAATCACAGGACTATGAACGAAAAACCTCCCAGTACCAGCGGACCGGGCACTCCCGGCCTGGTCGCTCGTATCCGACGCGCATTCAGGGGCGAACCCTGGAGCCGCGACGAAATCCAGACCTTCATCGAATCCGAAGTCGAACTCGACGCCGAAGAGAAAAGCATGCTCACAGGCGTGCTCGAGGTGTCCGAGACGCAGGTTCGCGACGTCATGGTGCCGCGCTCGCAGATGGTCGTCATCGATATTGAGGACGAGTTTGATGAGATTCTCGCGACGATCGTCGAGTCAGGTCACTCGCGCTTCCCGGTGATCGGCGAAGATCGCGACGAAGTATTGGGCATCCTGCTGGCCAAGGACCTGCTGCGTTTCTTCGGTAGCGACGACGAAGTACAGATCAGCAAATTGCTGCGGACCGCATCCGTTATCCCTGAATCGAAGCGCCTCAATGCGTTACTGCGAGAGTTCCGCGCCAGCCACAATCACATGGCTATTGTGGTCGACGAGTACGGTGGTGTTGCCGGCCTGCTGACGATCGAGGATGTGCTCGAAGAAATCGTCGGTGAGATCGAGGATGAGCACGACGACGAAGAGGCCGAGTTCATCCGGCCCGATGGTGACCGCAATGGCAAACCCAGTTTTGCCGTGCGAGCCCTCACGCGCATCGAAGACTTCAACGATTATTTCGAGTGCGAGTTGCAGGACGAGGAGTACGACACGGTCGGGGGCCTCGTCATGCATGAACTCGGACGCTTGCCGCGTCGCGGTGAAAAGGTGGAGTTTGGCGGCTTCGAGTTCGCCGTGGTCAGGGCGGACAAGCGGCGCATTGATGCGCTGCAAGTGCAGCGACTGGGCGACTGACCTTGGCAAAATACGGTAACCCGATATTCCTGCTACCCGCTGACAAGCCGAAGCTGAGCCGCCTGATTGCGTTCCTGCTCGGCGCGGCGATGACCCTGGCGTTCGCGCCGTTCGGCTACTCGATTCTTGCGCCGCTGCTGCTGTTGCCGCTGTTCTTTGTATTCCTGACCGTCGCGCCGCGCGATGCGGCCGGGCATGCCTTCTGGTTTGGCTTCGGCCTGTTCCTCACAGGCACCTACTGGATCTACATCTCGGTACACGTTTTCGGCAACGCGGCCCTCTGGATCGCGTTGCTGCTGATGATCGGCCTGTCCCTGATCATGGCGGGATTTGTGTCGATCGCAGGCTGGTTGACCAGCCGCCTGTCGCAGGGCGAGCCCTGGCAGTTACTCATAGTCGCCCCGGCGGCCTGGGTGTTTGTCGAGTGGTTGCGCGGCTGGGCGCTGACCGGCTTCCCGTGGATGGCGGTCGGCTATGGCCAGATCGACACGGGCTTCGCAGGTTGGGCGCCGGTGCTCGGCGTATACGGCGTCTCGTTCATGGTCTTGCTGAGTGCTTGTGGCGTCATTGCGGCGGCCAGGGCGGCGACGCTGCGGGGGCGCGCTGTCGGCATCAGTATCGTGCTGGCACCGTGGGTCGTCGGCGGTATGCTGAGCGTCGTGGACTGGACCGAACCCAGCGGCGATTCGCTGCGTGCCACAATCATCCAGGCCGGCGTGTCTCAGGACCAGAAATGGAATCGGGACCAGCTGGGGCCGATCATGGAGCATTACCTGGCGCAGACCATGAGCGTCGCAGACAGCGATATTGTGCTTTGGCCCGAGGTTGCGATACCGGCAGTCGACGACCAGGTTGAGTCTTTCATCGCGCGCGTCGAACAAGATGCCATTAGCAATGGCCAGACCGTGCTCTTCGGAATTCTCGAGCGCAGTTTCGAGCGCAGCGTTGACGGGCGCATATTTAACAGTGTCATCGCGGTCGGCGGCCCGGAGCGACAGTCGTATCGCAAACGCCACCTGGTGCCTTTCGGTGAGTACTTCCCGGTGCCGCCCAGCGTGCGCGAGTGGATGAAAATGCAAAACCTGCCACATGCGGACCTGGCCAAGGGCGACGACGTGCAGCCGCTCCTGAGCACCCCGGACGGCGTGCAATTCGGTGTCGCGATCTGCTACGAAGACGCCTACGCATCGGAGCAGGCCTACGCCCTGCCCGAGGCGGATCTCCTGATCAACGTCAGCAACGACGCATGGTTCGGCGATTCCATCGCGCCCGCCCAGCATCTCGAGATCGCGCGCATGCGGTCGCTGGAGTTCGGCCGTGAGACGATTCGTTCGACCAATACAGGTATCAGCGCCTTCATCGAGGCGGACGGCACGCTGGCTGCAACCGGCCGTCAGTTTGTGCCCGAATTGATGACTCGCGACGTGCAGCCGCGCCGCGGCATGACGCCATATGCCGGTGGCGGCAACTGGCCGATTATCGGCCTGTGCCTGACCATCCTGGGCGTGTTCTGGATTCGCAATCGCGCCAGCCTCTGATACGCTTGCGGGTTTTCACACCTGCATAATAAAGCGCCACTGATGAACACCCCGTACAAGCCCGAGATCGTCGAGACTGAAGCCCAGCAATACTGGCAGGACGCCCGCAGTTTCGAAGTCGACGAGAACCCGGACAAGGAAAAATTCTACTGCCTGACTATGTTCCCCTACCCGAGTGGGAAGTTGCACATGGGGCATGTGCGCGTGCTTACAATTTCGGACGTGATTGCGCGCTACCACCGTATGCTCGGCAAGCATGTCCTGCAGCCGATGGGGTGGGATGCGTTCGGCATGCCGGCGGAAAACGCGGCCATCAAGAACAAGGTGCCGCCCGCTGAGTGGACCTACCGGAATATCGCCGAGATGCGCGGCCAGATGGATCGGCTTGGTTACGCCTACGACTGGTCCCGCGAAGTCACGACCTGCAAGCCCGAGTACTACCGCTGGGAGCAGTGGCTGTTTACGAAGATGTTCGAGAAGGGTCTCGTCTATCGCAAGAACTCGGTGGTCAATTGGGACCCGGTTGACCAGACGGTGCTCGCGAACGAGCAAGTCATCGACGGCCGCGGCTGGCGTTCCGACGCGCTGGTCGAGCGCCGTGAGATACCGCAGTGGTTCATGAAGATCACGGCGTACGCCGACGAGTTGCTGGACGAGCTCGACCGGATGCCGGGCTGGCCCGACTCGGTCAAGACGATGCAGCGCAACTGGATCGGTCGTTCCGAAGGTGTCGAGCTGTCCTTCGATGTGCAGGGCGAGGACGAGCCCCTGACCGTCTACACGACGCGCCCGGACACGCTCATGGGCGTGACTTACATGGCCGTCGCCGCCGAGCACCCGCTGGCGCAAAAAGCAGCGGAATCCAGTCCTGAAGTTGCCGCCTTTATCGAGGAATGCGTCCAGACCGACGCATCCGAAGCGACGCTCGAGACGATGGAAAAGAAGGGCATGCCACTGGGCATCTCCGCAATTCATCCGCTGACCGGCGATGAGGTACCGTTGTGGGTCGCTAACTTCGTGCTGATGAGTTATGGCACGGGCGCGGTGATGGCCGTACCGGGCCACGACGAGCGCGACTGGGAGTTTGCCAGGAAACACGGCATCGAGATTCGCCAGGTTATCGCGCCCGCGGATGGCTCCGAGATCGACATCCAGGAAGCGGTGTATACCGAGAAGGGCGTGCTCGTGAATTCGGGCGAGTGGGACGGACTCGAGTACGAGGACGCTTTCAACGCGATCGCCGATCACTTTGAAAACACGGGCCGCGGCAAACGCGCAGTCAATTATCGTCTGCGTGACTGGGGCGTATCGCGCCAGCGCTACTGGGGCGCACCGATTCCGATCATCTACTGCGACGATTGCGACGCGGTACCGGTGCCCGAAGAGGACCTGCCGGTCGTATTGCCGGAGGACGTGCAGGTAACGGGCGCGGGCTCGCCGCTCAAGGATATGCCCGAATTCGTCAACGTGGCCTGCCCGAAGTGCGGCAAGGATGCGCGCCGCGAGACCGATACGTTCGATACGTTTGTCGAGTCGTCGTGGTATTTCGCGCGCTATGCCTGTCCAGACAGCGACACGGCAATGCTCGACGAGCGCGCGGCCTACTGGACACCCGTCGACCAGTATACGGGCGGCATCGAACACGCGATCCTGCATCTCTTGTACTCACGTTTCTTCCAGCGCGTCATGCGCGATGAGGGGCTGACGGACGTTTCCGAGCCGTTTACCAACCTGCTGACGCAGGGCATGGTGCTGAAGGACGGCGCAAAGATGTCCAAGAACAAGGGCAATGTCGTCGATCCGCAGGAGCTGATCGGTAAGTACGGTGCAGATACCGTGCGGTTGTTCATGATGTTTGCCGCGCCGCCCGAGCAGTCGCTCGAGTGGTCCGATGATGGCGTGCAGGGCAGCTATCGTTTCCTGAAACGCTTCTGGCATGCGGTTATGGATCACGTCGCAGCGGGGCCCGCTCCGGCGCTCGACGTCGCCGCGCTGGATAATGAGCAGAAGGCGCTGCGCCGCAAGACGCACCAGACGATCGGCAAGATCGGTGACGATCTCGGTCGGCGCAGTAGCTTTAACACGGCGGTCGCGGCAGCGATGGAGCTGCTCAACGCGATTAATCGTTTCGAGGACACGTCCGGGCAGGGCCGTGCGGTCGAACATGAGGCGCTCGAAGCCGTCGTGCTGATGTTGTCGCCGATGACGCCGCATATTTGCCATGCGTTGTGGACGGCGCTGGGTCGTGACAGCGCGCTTATCGACGAGCTGTGGCCGCAGGTGGACGATGCTGCGTTGGAGCTCGACACCGTCGAACTGGTCGTGCAGGTCAACGGCAAACTGCGCGGCAAGATTGCGGTAGCGGCCGATGCTGCCAAAGACGCCATCGAGCAGGCGGCGCTCGCGGATGAGAATGTGCAGCGCTTCGTCGCCGCCCGGGAAATCCGCAAAGTGATCGTCGTGCCCGGGCGCCTGGTGAATATCGTTGTCTAGGTTGGCGGCAGTCCTGTCGCTTTGCCTGCTCGCAGGCTGCGGGTTTCATCTGCAGGGCGCGCTCGTCACTCCCGCCGAGATGGAGCGCACCTTCATCGCAACGGATGACCGCCACTCTGGCTTCTTTCGCCGGTTCCGCTCTGCATTGATCGCTGCGGGCGTCGATGTTGTCGATTCCGCGGCCAATGCCACGGCGACGTTCAATATCGCGTTCGACGATACGGGGCAGCGCGTGTTGTCGGTATCGGCGCGCAACGTACCGACCGAGTACGAGGTGTACTACACGATCGAGTACTCGCTCGACAGTGGTGCGCAGAACCTGCTCGAGTTGCAGCAGCTGACCATTACGCGCAACTACACCTACGATTCGACACTTGTCCTCGGTAAAGCCAAGGAAGAAGGCCTGTTGCGTGACGCGATCGTGGACGATCTCGTCCGCATCGTCCTGAAGCAGATTTCGACGCTTTGAGCGACGTCCTGAGGGTCCGGGACCTCGGGCCGAAACCACTTGCCGACCTGTTGCGGCGCTACGGGCTTGAACTGGTTGTACAGGCCGATGGCGAATCGATTACGGGCAGCTTCTGGGGAGATAGCGAAGCCGGGGTCATGGGAAGCGCCGTTTACGTGCGGCCCGATACGCCCGTGCATTCGTTCCTGCATGAGAGTTGCCACGTGATCTGCATGGACGCGGCGCGCCGCGCCGACCTGGTCAAAGACGCCGGTGGTGACGACATCGAGGAATCGGCCGTGTGCTACCTGCAGGTCTTGCTCGCGGACTGCCTGGACGGCGTTGGGCGTGAGCGGCTCATGCAGGACATGGACGCGTGGGGTTATAGCTTCCGGCTCGGCGATACGCGATCCTGGTTCGAAAATGACGCAGAGGATGCCCGGGAATTCCTTAAAAAGCATGGGCTTATAAAAGAAGACGATTCAGTTACATTCCGCCTGCGTCACTGAGTTCGGGGCGCGGGTGTATAGTCGCGTATGGTCTGGATTCGCTACCTCGTCTATTTCCTTGCGATAGCGCTCGTCACCTGGGCGATTACGCAGCTCGAGCTGACGTCGCCGGGCAGCCTCAAGCTGCACATCAAGGTCAACCCGACCGACGTATACGGCACCAGTGAGTTTTCGCCGGTCGAGATTATCCAGGCGATCATCCTGTTCGCCTGCGGCGGCATCATGGCCTGGGTCGCACGCTACTGCCCGTCACAGCGTCCCCTTGCCATCGCGTTCGGTGGTCTTGCCCTGGCATTCCTGATCCGGGAACTTGACTACTTCCTGGACCGTTACCTCGTCGACAATCTCTGGCAGGTCCTGGTCGCAATCTCGGGCGCGCTCGTCATCGCGTATGTCTACCGACATCGCCGCCGCCTGCAGATATCGCTCGCCCGCGCCTGGCCGTCGCCTGGGCTGGCATTGCTGTTCTCGGGTGCGGTGATCTTGTTTGCGTTCGTGCGCCTCGTTGGCCACGAACCGCTCTGGCAGTCGCTACTGGGTGAGCACTACCTGCGCATCACGAAGCTTGCGATCGAGGAATTCATTGAGTTGATCGGCTACTTCCTGTGGATGATCGGCGCGATCGAATACGCATTCGAGGCCCGCGCGCTTTCCCACCGCGACCCCCAGCCCGCCGCGCGCCGCCGTCGCGACCAGCGCCGCCAGGCCTCCAAGCGCCGCTATTAGGTGTCAGTCACCTTATTAGAGGATGGTGGGGTTGGGGGCGTCGCCGTAGACTTCTTCGGGGTCGAAGACTTTTTCGGTTTCGGTCCACTCGAGGTCGACCTGGCCGTCGGCCTGTTTCGACTCGAAGTCCGGGCCCACCGGAACCTTGCGGTAGAAGCATGAGCGATAGCCGACGTGGCAGCTGGCGCCGCCAGCCACGTCCACGCGCAGCCAGATGCAGTCCTGGTCGTCATCGATCAGCAGCTCGCGCACGGTCTGTACCAGGCCGCTGGTCGCGCCCTTGTGCCACAACACCTGGCGGCTGCGGCTCCAGTAGTGCGCCTCGCCCGTGGCAATGGTCAGCCGCAGCGCCTCCGCGTTCATGTAGCCCTGCATCAGCAGCTCGCCGCTATCGGCGTCGGTGGTGACTACGGTAATCAGTCCGCGGTCGTCGAACTTCGGGGCGAGGTCGTTGCCTTCCTCGACCTGTTCGATGGTCTTGCGGTCTTGAAATCGGACTGGTGCGCCAGACATTTTGCTATCTCGAGATTGTGCGGGTCGGGAAGAATACCTATCGTAGCCTGACCCGGCAATATTGCTATGATTCACGTTTTTGACCGGCCGGACCCGATCACCATGACGATACAGCTACACGACACGCTCCAGGGCAGGAAAGTCCCCTTCGAGCCTCTGCATGACGGCGAAGTGACAATGTACCTGTGCGGGCCGACGGTCTATAACTACGCGCACATCGGGAACGCGCGCCCCGCTGTGGTCTTCGACCTCCTGTCGCGCGTGCTGCGGCGCCGCTACAAGCTGACTTTTGCCCGCAACATCACCGATGTTGACGACAAGATTATTGCCGCGTCGCTTGAGTCCGGTGAGCCCATCAGCGACATCACGGCGCGCTACGCCAAGGTTTACAACGACGACATGGGCGCTCTCGGCGTGCAGCCGCCGGACATCGAGCCATATGCGACCCAGCACATCGACGTCATGATCGCGATGATCGAGAAGCTCGTCGAGCAGGGCAATGCTTATGCGGCCGAGGGTCACGTGTTGTTCGACGTGGGATCACACGACCACTACGGCGAACTTTCGAAACGCGATCTTCGCGAGATGATCGCGGGCTCGCGCGTGGAAGTGGCGCCATACAAGAAAGCCGCCCAGGACTTCGTTCTGTGGAAGCCGTCCAGCGACGAGCAGCCCGGTTGGGATTCGCCCTGGGGCCGCGGCCGCCCTGGCTGGCACATCGAATGCTCGGCCATGGCCGAGAAACACCTCGGCCCCACCATCGACATCCACGCCGGCGGCCAGGACCTGATTTTCCCGCATCACGAAAACGAATGCGCGCAGTCGCGCTGCGCCCATGGCGGCGCGCCGTTCGCGCGCTACTGGCTGCACAACGGCTTTCTCAGCATCGACGAAACCAAGATGTCGAAGTCGCTCGGTAACGTCCTGCTCGTGCACGACCTCATCAAGACGATTCCGGGCGAAGTGATTCGGCTCGCGTTGCTGAGCGCACACTACCGCCAGCCGCTCGACTGGTCGGCCGAGACCATTGCGTCGGCGCGCCGCATGCTGGACCGCCTGTACGGCGCGGTACGCGGTATCGAAGTCTCCGCCGAAGCGCGCGCCGCGGCTGACTTGCCCGAGGCTCTTGTTGCAGCGCTCGAGGACGACCTGAATACGCCGAAAGCGATGGCCGAGTTCTTCGCCCTCGCGCGCGCGCTCAACAAGTCGAATGATCCTGCGGAAATGGAAACGCTCGCCGCGCAGATGTACGCGGCTGGCGATCTGCTTGGCCTGCTGACGAGCGACCCTGAAGCCTGGTTTGCCGGAGACGTTGAAGGCGAAGTCGCGAGCGACGAAATTGAAGCGTTGATCGCACAGCGTAATGAAGCGCGTGCCAACAAGGACTGGGCGACCGCCGACAAGGTGCGCGACCAGCTCAAGGAAATGCGCATCACGATCGAGGACGGGCCGAACGGCACGACCTGGCGCAGGGATTAGACATGAGTGAAGTCGCTGCTGCACAGCAGGATATCATCGAGGAATTCGGCCTGTTCGACGACTGGATGGATCGCTATCAATACCTGATCGATCTCGGCCGCCGCCTCCCCGAGTTTCCCGACGACCTGCGTACCGACGACAACCGCATCCGCGGCTGCCAGTCGCAGGTCTGGTTCGTGCCGGAGCAACGCGATGGCCGCCTGTTCTTCCAGGCCATCAGCGACGCCGCCATCGTGTCAGGCCTGATCGCACTGTTGCTGCGCCTCTACAGCGGACGTGAGCCGCAGGATATTCTCGATACGCCACCCGATTTCGTCGAGGCGCTCGAACTGCAGAGCCACCTGAGTCCGACGCGCAGCAACGGACTGGCGTCGATGCTCAAGGCGATCCGCGGATTCGCAGCGGAGGCCGCCGCCTGATGGCCGGCGCGATCAGCCGCGCTCTCGCGCGCCCGCTGATCGGACTCGTGCGCCTGTATCGCGTCACAATTTCGCCCTGGCTTGGCAACAACTGCCGTTACCAGCCGACGTGTTCCGCCTACGCGATCGAAGCGCTCCAGGTGCATGGCGTAGCCAGGGGAAGCTGGCTCGCGGCGAAGCGAATTGGGCGGTGCCACCCCTGGGGCGGCTCCGGCTACGACCCTGTGCCGGGCACCGACGAACATGCAGCCGACTGACGTCATCCGCGCCATCGCAGCACCACTGATCGAGCTCACACTGCTGATTCCGTTGCTGTTGTTCTGGCTCCTGGTCAGCTTTGGCGTCTGGGCGGTCACCAATCCGAACATGGGCATGCTCATCGGCGGCGTGTTGGTCCTGTTCATGATCGTCCCGCCGGTATTCCGCTTCCTGACCCATGTCGTCGAGGCCTGTGCCAACGGCAAGGTGCCCGAAGCGTTCGACGCCGAGTACTTCAACTGGATCGGCAATATGTGGTCGCTCCATCCGCTGCTGCTGGCGATCGTTATTTCCTCGGCCGGTTCATATGCGGTCGGATGGTGGGGCGAACCCGGCGCCTGGCTCGTGGTGCTGATCGCGGCGATGGTGGTGCCCGCATCACTCGCCGTGCTCGCCATCACGCATTCGGTTCTGCAGGCATTCAACCCGGTTGCGCTGTTCAACATCTACGACCGTGCGGGCGCGAGCTTTCTGATTGCGCCAATCTATGTATTCATTACCTTGCTCATTTACATGCAGTTGAGCTTGCCGACGTCGATCGCGATCCTGGTCGGCCTGTTCCTCGCTTTTTCTACAGCGGCCCTGACCGGCGCCCTGATCGCCCCGTTCCAGCTTGTCGAAGATGTCTACATAGACGAACGACTCGAAGCCGATGAGCAGCAAATTGCTGCCGATCTGTTGAAGTTCCGCGAGGGCGTGCTTGGGCATGCGTGGGCATTTATCAGCCGCGACAATCGCAGGGGCGGCTTTGAGCACATTTTCTGCGCGCTCGAGGAAGACCCTGACCCGGTTGCCGCCTGGGACTGGTACCTGGGCGGCATGTTCAAGTGGGACAACCCCAGGCATGCGCTGTTTTTCGGTCAGCACTATATCCACGATGCGTTGCGACACGGCGAGGACGTGCGGGCGGTCAAGGTGATTTTGCGCTGTCGCCTCGTGGACGCGCAGTTCAAGCCCAGCCGCGAGGATATGCCGGCCGCGATCGCTGCGGCTGAAAAGACTGGCAATAGCGAGCTCGCGGAAGTGCTCAGGCGATCCTGAGACGCTACAATACGTCCCATGGACAAACGCCTGCTTTCGATCCTGCGCTGCCCGGTCACCCATAAGGGCCTGTCAGTACTGAAAAAAGACAAACTCGCCAAGCTCAACGACGCCATCGCTGCCGGCGAGGTGGCCACGCTCGAGGGTGTGCAGCTGGCGGAACCGCTCGCCGAGGCGCTGATTACCGATGATGGCAAGCGCCTGTACCCGGTCAACGACGGCATTCCGGTCCTGTTGGAAAGCGAGTCGGTCCATGTGGAGCAGATTGTTTGAAGATCCGCGCCAACCAGCTTTCGTCATACCTCAAGAATTCGCTCGCTCCCTGTTATCTCGTCACTGGTGACGAGCATCTGCTTGTTGCCGAAGCGCTTGATGAAATTCGTGATGCGGCGCGTGCCCGCGGCTTCACCAGCCGCGAATTGCACGTTGCGACAACCGGCTTCGACTGGGGGCAACTGACGGCGTCGACCGGCAACATGTCCCTGTTCGCAGAGCAACGAATCGTCGAGTTGCGCCTGCCCACTGGCAAGCCAGGGCGTGCGGGCAGCCAGGCGATCGTGGAGCTCGTGCAGCAGGCTGGCCCCGAACTGTTGTTCATCGTCACGGGCCCGAAGCTCGATTCGGGCACCGCAAAGTCGAAGTGGGTCAAGGAACTCGACAAGGCCGGTATCAACCTGCCGATCTGGCCGATCAGTGTGCGCGAGCTGCCGGGCTGGATTGCCAATCGCATGCGCCAGGCCGGCCTGCAGCCCGATCGCGAAGCGGTGACCATGATCGCCGACCGGGTCGAGGGGAATCTGCTCGCAGCGGGCCAGGAGATCGAAAAACTGCGCCTGTTGCTGGGTGAAGGGAAGGTTTCGGCCAGGGACGTCAATGATGCGGTCGCGAACAGTAGCCGTTACGACGTCTACAAGCTTACCGATGCGGCCATGGCCGGGGATGCCCGGCGGGCCGTCAAGATACTGGGCGGCCTGCGCGCCGAAGGCGTCGAACCCGTGATTGTCATGTGGGCCTTGACGCGTGAGCTGCGCACGCTGGCGACCCTCGACGACGCCGTGCGCCAGGGCAGGGACCTGGGCAGCGCAATGCAGGCGGCGCGAGTCTGGAACAATCGCCAGGGGCTGGTGCGCGGCTGCATCAGCCGGCACCAGCATGGCGACTTTCATCGCATGCTCAAAGCAAGTGGCCGGGCCGACGCAGCGGCCAAAGGACAACGTTTCGGCGACCCATGGCAAATGGCGGCCGACATCGTCGTCGGGATGGCGCGTGCATGAAGCCAATCGGCGTTTTCGGCGGCACTTTCGATCCGATTCATTATGGGCACCTGCGCTCGGCTTTCGAGATGCTGCAGGCGCTCGACTTCGACAGGGTGCACTTCATCCCCTGCAGCGACCCGCCGCACCGCGGTGTGACGCATGCGAGCGCGGGACAGCGGCTGCGTCTCGTCGAGGAGGCCGTTGCGGGGCAGCCGGGCTTCGTCGCCGACGACCGTGAACTGCGGCGTGACGGGCCGTCCTACACCGTCGACACGCTGGCCGGATTGAGAGAGGAATTTCCGGACCGCTCATTGGGTCTCATTGTAGGTATGGACGCATTTCTCGGCCTGCCGGGCTGGCACCGCTGGGACGAGCTGCTCGATATCGCGCATATCGTGGTTGCGCATCGACCGGGCTGGAAAGCGCCGGACATTGGCGTGCTGGGTGACCTGGTTGCCGAACATGGCACGCACCGGATCGACGACCTGCATGGCGCGACGCACGGGCGCATACACATTCACGCCGTGACGCAGCTCGAGATTGCGTCAACGGAAATACGTGAACTGGTCGCGGCCGGGCGGGACCCCCGCTTTCTGATGCCGGATGCGGTTCGCGACGAGATTTTGAATCTGGGATTGTACAAGGGAGACTGACATTTGATGAATCGCGAGAACCACGCATGAACAGCGAGCAACTGACCGATCTCGTCGTCGAAGCGCTCGATGACGTCAAGGCTCGGGACATCGTTCGCCTCGACGTTCGCGACATGACCACGGTTACCGACTACATGGTCGTCGCGAGCGGCACGTCGAACCGCCACGTCAAGGCGCTCATCGACAAGGTCGCCGAGAAGGCGAAAGAGGCAGGACACCGGCCCATCGGGGTCGAGGGCGAGGAAGGCGGCGAGTGGATACTGCTCGATCTGCAGGACACGCTCGTGCACGTGATGCTGCCCAAGGTGCGTGAGTTCTATAACCTGGAGAAGCTCTGGTCGATTTCCCCGGCAGGGGATGCGACGGCCACCGACGGCTGACGCGTGCATATTCGACTGCTGGCTGTTGGTGACCGCCAACCGGCCTGGGTAGACGATGCGTTTGCCACTTACGCCGGGCGCCTGCCACGTGAGTGGAAATTCCGCCTCGACGTCATCCCGACCGTGCGCCGCCAGAAGAACGACAAGTCGTTCAAGGCGAAGCAGGCCGAGGGCGACCTGATTCTCGACAAGGTGCAACAGGGCGAGCAGCTCGTCTTGCTGGATGAGCGGGGCAGGCAGCTCGATAGCAAGGGACTGGCATCGAGGCTCGCAAACTGGCAGTCCGATGGTCGCAACCTGTGTCTTGTGATTGGTGGGCCGGACGGTGTGCCCGACAGTGTTCGTCAACGGGCGGACTTCACCTGGTCGTTGTCGCAACTGACTCTGCCGCATGGACTCGCCAGGGTATTGCTTGCCGAGCAGTTGTATCGCGCGCACTCGCTGCAGACCGGGCACCCCTATCATCGCGAATAAAGACGCTCATGAGTTCTGTCCCGACATTACACCTGGCTTCGCGGTCGCCGCGGCGTCGCGAAATCCTGGCGGCGCTGGGATTGTCGTTCGAGATTGTTCCGGCGGATATTGACGAGACGCGCCTCGAGGGCGAGGCCCCCGCGGAAATGGTCGTTCGACTGGCGGCGGCAAAAGCGGCCGCTGCGATAGTCGGCACTGACGACCTGGTGCTCGGCTCGGATACCGAGGTCGTCATTGGTGACCGGGCGCTTGGCAAACCGCAGGACGAACAGGACTGCCTCGATATGCTCACGGCGCTCGGCGGGCGCGCTCACCAGGTGATGACCGGTGTCGCCCTGCGCGGGCCTGACGGTATCGCGACCGCGATGTCGTCTACCGAGGTGTTTTTTCGCGAAATCAGTCGCGACGAGGCGCGCGCTTACTGGCAAAGTGGGGAGCCGCATGACAAAGCCGGCGCCTATGCGATTCAGGGCCTTGGCGGCGCCTTTGTAGAGCGTATCGAAGGCAGTTATTCAGGCGTGGTCGGATTGCCCGTATACGAGACGGTGAGCCTGCTGCGGCAGGCCGGCATCGAGATTTTCAGACAACAGACATGACAGACGAGTCCTTAAAAGAAGAAATCCTGATCAACGTTACGCCAAGCGAGGTGCGTGCCGCGCTGCTCGAGAATGGCGTGCTGCAGGAGGTCTACGTCGAGCGTGCCGCGCGCCGCGGGCTGATCAGCAATATCTACAAGGGACGCGTCCTGCGCGTACTGCCCGGCATGCAGGCGGCCTTCGTCGATATCGGGCTCGAACGCACTGCGTTCCTGCATGCCTCCGATATTTCCCGGCCGGGTGTTGCCGAGAACGGAGAGGACGCACCAGAGATCCGCGAGCTCGTGCGCGAGGGTGACGAGATCATGGTGCAGGTCGTCAAGGACCCGCTCGGCAATAAGGGCGCCCGGCTGACGTCGTACATTACGCTGCCTTCACGACATCTCGTGCTGCTGCCTCACAGTCACAGCGTGGGCGTCTCCGCGCGCATCGAGGATGAAGAGGAACGTGAGCGCCTGCGCACTACGGTCGAGACACTGCTGGCCGACCGCGGCCTCGAATGTGGTGCAATCGTGCGCACAGTCGCCGAAGGCACCGATGCCGAGGCGCTCGAGGCGGACCTCAAGTATTTGCTCAGGCTCTGGAACATCGTTAAGGAGCGGTGCAGGAAGCGCAGTGTAAAAACACTGGTGCATGAGGACCTGTCATTGCCGCTGCGCGTGCTGCGCGACATGGTGACCGTCGATGTCGAACGCGTGCTCGTCGATTCGGAGAGCGACTTTGAGGCCATGCAGGAATTTGCCGACACCTATCTTCCTGATGTAGCGCCTGCGATCGAACTGTATCGCCGGCGCCGGCCGATTTTCGACCTGCACGGCATCGAGGACGAGATTCGCAAATCACTGGATCGCAGTATTCCGCTGAAGTCGGGTGGCTACCTGATCTTCGACCAGACCGAGGCGATGACGACTATCGACGTCAACACGGGTGGCTATGTCGGTCACCGCAATCTCGAAGAGACGATTTATCGGACCAATCTCGAAGCTGCCGTCGCAATTGCGCGCCAGCTGCGCCTGCGCAACCTCGGCGGCATCATCATCATCGACTTCATCGATATGGAAGAGGTCGATCATCGCGATAATGTGCTGCGCGTGCTTGAAGAGGCGCTCGGACGCGATCACGTGCGTCACCAGATCACGCCAGTATCGCCGCTCGGTCTTGTAGAGATGACGCGCAAGCGCACGCGCGAGAGCCTGCAGCATGTCTTGTGCGAGGACTGTCCGTCCTGTGCCGGGCGCGGTTTCGTTATGACGGCCGAGACCGTTGTGTTCGAGATCTTTCGCGAGATCATTCGCCAGTCGCGGCAATTCGAGTTTGACGAAGCCCTGGTGCTGGCCAACCAGGACGTGATCGAGCTGCTGCTCGACGAGCAGGCACGCAGCCTCGCCGAGCTCGGCGAGGAAACCGGCAAGTCCATTCGCCTGCAGACCGAGGCGCTCTACCAGCAGGACCAGTTCGACGTGGTGCTGATGTAGCGGGCTGCCGATGAAGTCATTTTTCCGCAAACTCTTCAGCATTCTTGGCTACTCGGCCGCAACGCTCGTCATTTTCCTGGCTATCGTTGTCGGTTTGTTCCGACTGTTCCTGCCGCGGCTTCCCGAATACCAGGAAGAGATCAAGGGCTGGGCCAGCCAGGCAATTGGAATGCAGGTGGAGTTCTCCGGCATGAACGCGCGTTGGGGTCTTAGCGGACCCGAACTCGAGTTCTACGATGCCGAGCTGCTTCACAGCGGCGGAGAGCGCCGCGCGCTTGCCGCGAATCGCGTCGGTATCGGCATCTCGGTCGGTAGCCTGCTGTTTGACCGCCGTCTTGTGGTCGACCACCTTGCGATTCGCGAGTCGAGCGTCGAAATACGCCAGCTCGACAATGGCGAGTGGTGGTTTCAGGGCATGTCGCTTGATGATTTGCCGCGCGCTCCGGAAGGAGGCGGCGCCCAGCTCAGCGAAGTCGAGGTTCTCGGCGAGGATATCCAGGTCCGGTTGCTGCAGCCCGGCGACGCGCGTCCGCGCACATTTGAAGTCCCGCGTATCAGTGTCAGCATTGACGACAAGCGAATTGCCGTTGATGGCAGTATTCGCCTGCCCGAGGACCTTGGCCGCGCTATCGACGTTTCCGCAATCCAGGTTCTCGAAACCTCGGATCGCAGCTGGGATATAAGCCTCGACGCGAGCGATCTGCTGCTGGCCGGTTGGGCTTCCCTGCATCCGTCCCTGGACAGTCGAGTGTTGTCCGGCGAAGGTGACATCGATGTCTCTCTCGCGATCGCCGAGCGACGCGTGCGCAATGCTACTGCCGAAGTCGACCTGCTCGACGTATCGATGGTCGACGGTGAGGTCTTTGAACTCAGCGGCCGCTTCGAACTCGATATGTCGTTCGACGGCTGGCTGATCGCCGCCGAACAGTTCGTACTGGCCACGGAGGATCGCAGTTGGCCGTCGTCATCATTGCGCGTCCTGGCCAGCAGCGAACCCGACGGCACGATTACCCTGATCGACGTCAGCGCTTCGTACCTGAATCTCGATGACTTTCAACTTATCCAGCCGCTGTTGCCGGAAACGCAGCGCGCGCAGCTGAATAGTATTGCGCCAAGCGGCGAGGTCCATGATCTGGTCGCGTCGGTTTCAAACCTGGACGGCGACGCGCCCGAGTTTCGTATTGCGGCGACGTTCGCAGATATCGGGTTTGCGGGTGATGGCAAACGCCCCGGACTGCGCGGCTTTACAGGTTATATCAATGGCGATCGCTACGGTGGCCAGCTGGAGCTCGACTCCAGGAACCTGCTGCTCGAACTGCCGCAAATTTTCGATCGGCCGATCGACCTGATGACGGCGCAGGGTACCGTCCAGTGGCGCAACAGCGACCAGCGCACCACGTTCTTTTCCAACAGTATTCGCATCACCAACCCGGTCATAGAGAGCCGCAATAGCTTCGAGCTGTCGGTCGATAACGAAGGCGGTGCACCCGAAATCGATCTCGATGGTACCTTCCGGATTTCCGACGTTGGGGCGGCGCGGCGCTATATGCCGAGCCGAGTCATGAAGGAGAAGCTGTACAACTGGTTCCAGGGCGCGCTCGTGGGGGGCTCGATCGAGCGTGGCAGCGTGCGCCTGACCGGGCCGCTGAACAAGTTCCCGTTTGATGGTGGCGAAGGCCGCTTCCTGCTCGAAGGATCGGCGCGCAACCTGACCTTCAAGTACCGTCCGGACTGGCCGGCCGCCGAGCAGGCCGACATAGAAGTCGTGCTCGATAACACGCGGCTGTATTCGGTGAAGAACCGCTCGATGAATGCGGGCAACCAGACGGTCGATGCCAGGGTCGAAATAGCGGACCTGCGCGATCCTGTTCTTACCATTGATGCGCTGGTCACCGGCTCTCTCGAGACCATGCGCCAGTTCGCGCTGCAAAGTCCAATCGACGGCTTCACGGGCGGCAACCTGTCGCGCCTGACGGTTGGCGGCGATGCGTCCTTCCAGCTCAACCTGAGGGTACCGTTGAGGCGCGCCAGGGAAGCCGAAGTCACGGGTCTGCTGCGCAGCAACAATGGCAGCCTGCTCGTTGCCGGACTCAATGCGCCCGTGACCGACCTGATCGGGGAGGTCACGATCACTCGCGAATCCATCACGGCAGAGTCGCTGGGCGGTCGCTTCCTCGGGGAGGAAGTGAACTTCCGAATCGGCCCCGGCGACGATCCGCAATATTTCGCCGTAGCGACGGCCACGGGTATTGCACCGGCGGCGGGTATTGTCGGTGAACTCGGGGTGCCCCTCGAGGGACTCATCGAGGGCGCTGCGCCGTACGAGGCGCGCATCCTGTTTCCGCGCGGCAAGCAGGATCCGCGGCCGCCATTCACCGTGCGCATTGCGAGTCCGTTGCGCGGCATTGCGCTGAATCTGCCCGCACCGCTGAGCAAGGTCGCGGACGATTCGTTATTTGTCCGCGGCGACATCCGTTTCATGCCAGGCGGCGAACGTATCGAAACAGCTGGCAGGGCTGACAACGATATCGCCTGGGAGATGGCTTTTACCCGACCTGAAGGTGCGTGGGACCTGGACCGAGGTGTGGTTCGGTCAGGCGGCGGCACGATTCAGCCGGCTGAGACGCGCGGACTACATCTCCGCGGTCGCACCGATACCGTGCGGCTGGACGAATGGCTGAGCCTGTCACGCGGCGGTGAGAAAACCACGGGCGCCGCAACGCGCATCCGTTCCGCCGACCTGATTGTCGATGACCTGTTTGCCCTGGGGCAGCACCTGGAGGGGCATCGCGTTCGTCTTGATCGCAGCGCGCTCGACTGGCTGGTGCAGGTCGAAGGTGATGACGTGACGGGATCGATCTTCGTGCCGTATGACTTCGGGTCCGACCGGGCGCTGGTTGTCGAGATGGAACGCCTGAGACTGCCGGGTGATGAGGTCTCGCCAGAGTCGGAGTCGGAACTCGATCCGCGCAACTTGCCGCCGATTACCATCACTGCCGAGGAGTTTGCGCTGGGCGATCGTTACTTCGGCACCGTCGACATCAGCCTTGTCAAAACGGCGGACGGTCTCGAGACCGAAAGGATGCAGGCACAGGACGAGAGCTTCGAAATCGTCGGCTCCGGCAGCTGGTTGGTGGATGATGCGGACCCACTGGGTAGCCGCACAACAATCACGGCGTCGCTCAACAGTACCGACGTTGCCGAGACTCTGCAGCGCCTTGATTTCGTGCAGGGTGTGGGCGGCGATTCCGCGGGTGCTGTATTTGACATCAGCTGGAGCGGCGGGCCGCGCGCAGAATTCCTTGACGTACTCGACGGGCGCGTCACGATGCAGTTTTCGCGCGGCCAGCTCGAAGAAGTGGAGCCTGGCGCCGGCCGCATGCTGGGTCTTGCCAGCTTCGTCGAACTGCCGCGCCGCTTGTCGCTCGACTTCCGCGATGTATTCAACCGTGGTTTCCGCTACGACAAGATTGAAGGCTCGTTCGATATCGTCGACGGCATGGCCTCGACCTGTGACATGCGCCTCGAAGGTCCGGCCGCGATCATCGGTATGGTCGGCCAGGTGGATTTGCCCGGTAAGGAGTACGAACAGGGCGCTGTCGTCAGCGCGCAGGTCGGTAACACATTGCCGCTGGTCGGCGCCGTGGTTGGCGGGCCGCCCGGTGCTGCAGCGATGCTGATCTTCTCGCAGATTTTCAAGAAGCCACTGCAGGAAGTCGGGCAGGTGTACTACGGTATCGGCGGTGCATGGGACGAGCCCGCGATCGACTCGGTCTCATCGAGCGAGTTCGTGCGTTACGGCGAACTCGCCGGTTGCCTCGACAACACGGAGCAGCAGTAGCATGCGCGTAGCCGCTATCCAGATGAACAGCGGGCCGGATGTTTCGGCCAATCTCGAACTCGCGGATCGTCTGCTGGCTGGCGCTGCGGCCGACGGCTGTCAGCTGGCCGTGCTACCCGAAAATTTTGCGCTTATGCCGCTGCGCGGCCGCGACAAGGCGCAGCATGCGGAACAGTCTGGCGCAGGGCCGATCCAGGCTTTCCTTGCCGATGCGGCGTCCCGCCACGGCGTATGGATAGTTGCCGGCAGCATGCCCCTGGTATCGCCAGGTATTGACGAGGAGCGCGTCTATGGCGCCTGCCCGGTGTACGACAACACCGGGACGGAACAGGCGATGTATCGCAAGATTCACCTGTTCGACGTGGACCTCGTGGAGAAGGGCGAGTCCTACCGCGAATCAAATTCCATGTACCCGGGCGACGACGTGGTTGCGGTCGACACGCCGGCGGGCAGACTCGGACTAACGATCTGCTACGACCTGCGCTTCCCGGAACTGTTCCGGCGCCTCGTCGATGACGGTGCGACCCTGTTCACCGTTCCGGCCGCGTTTACGGCCACAACCGGGGAGGCGCACTGGCACACGCTGCTCAGGGCCCGCGCGATCGAAAACCTCGCATACGTCATCGCTTCCGGGCAATATGGCCGACATCCGGACAATCGTTCGACCTACGGCCACTCACTGATCTGCGATCCGTGGGGGCGCGTCCTGGCTGAGCAAGCCGAGGGCAACTGCTTTGTCGCGGCTGATATCGACCCGGACTTGCCGGCAAAATTGCGCGGCGAATTCCCGGCGCTGTCGAATCGCCGCTTGTAGAACCAGAGAACGTATGAGCAAAAACAATTCCATTGACGACGTTATGAGCCGCCTGCTTGAGCCAGCTGGCGTCAGTGAGCAACAGTTGACGACGACGCTTGGCAGCGTCATGCGTGGCGGCGTCGATTACGCCGACCTGTATTTCCAGGTCAGCCGCCAGGAAAGCTGGACGCTCGAGGACGGCATCCTTCGTGAAGGCAGCTTCAGTCTCGACCAGGGTGTCGGCGTGCGCGCCAACAGCGGTGAGAAGACGGGCTTTGCCTACTCGGATGAACTGGTGCTGCCGGCACTTGAGTCCGCGGCGGGGGCAGCCCGCGCAATCGCGCGACAGGGACAGGAACAATCCGTGCAGGCGTGGCAGCGCAGCGCAGCGCCGTCGCTGTACCCGAGCACGGACCCGACCACGAGCATCGACGACGAACAAAAGAGGCGTCTATTGCTCGAGCTCGACGCGGCAACGCGCGCGCTTGATACCCGCGTCGACCAGGTCATCATCAGTTTGTCGAGCAGCCAGGACCTGGTCCTGGTCGCAGCATCCGATGGCACGATGGCGGCGGACGTGCGGCCGCTCGTGCGCCTGAATGTCAGTGTCATCCTTGAACAGGATGGGCGCCGCGAGCAGGGCTTTGCCGGTGGCGGTGCGCGCTCGGATCTTGCGTACTTCGTCGCTGGCGAACTGCCCCTTGAGTATGCGCAGGAAGCGGTTCGCCAGGCTGTCGTGCAGTTCGAGGCGCAGCCCGCGCCAGCGGGCACGATGCCCGTGGTGCTGGGCAATGGCTGGCCCGGGATCCTCCTGCACGAGGCCGTCGGTCACGGCCTCGAGGGTGACTTCAACCGCAAAGGGGTGTCGGCGTTCAGCGGCCGTGTCGGTCAGAAAGTCGCGTCAGAGCATTGCACGGTTGTTGACGATGGCACCATCGCCAATCGTCGCGGCTCGCTGTCGGTTGATGACGAAGGCACAGAGGCGCAGAACACGGTTTTGATCGAGAACGGCATCCTGAAGGGATACATGCAGGACAAGCTGAATGCGCGACTGATGGGCGTGAAACCCACCGGCAATGGGCGCCGCGAATCGTTTGCGCATATTCCCATGCCGCGCATGACCAATACCTACATGCTTGCCGGCAAACATGATCCCGAAGAGATCATTGCGTCCGTGGACAAGGGCATCTATGCGCCGAACTTCGGCGGGGGGCAGGTCGACATCACGTCGGGCAAGTTCGTGTTCTCGGCGAGTGAGGCCTACCTGATCGAAAACGGCAAGGTCACAACGCCGGTCAAGGGCGCGATGCTTATTGGTGACGGACCGGAAGCGCTGAACAAGATATCCATGGTCGGTACCGATCTCGCGCTCGATACGGGCGTTGGCACGTGTGGCAAGGAAGGTCAGTCCGTGCCGGTTGGCGTCGGCCAGCCGACGCTGAAGATTGACGAACTGACCGTTGGCGGCACGGCTTAGGCCCGCAATTCATTTCACATAAGTCCCAGGTCGGCGGATTCATGCGCGACAGTGTGAGGCAGCTCAAGGTATTCAACATATCTTGGGCGTATGGTTGTTCGCATATCCAGGAGGGATACGACAATGGCATTCGATAACACAATCACGGAACAGGAATTCGACGTGAATACCCAGCAGTACCTCAAGGGGCTGCGCGCCGATGGCGGCGATTACGAGCCTGATCTCGATGTCGACGGCATGGCGGGAGGTTTCTTCGCACGCATTCTGAGCATGTTCGGTGTCGGTCGCTCCTGATGAGCAATAAGTAGCAATAACAAGCACTTGGCAGAGCGACACTGCACAGAAGCCCGGCCTCGAGCCGGGTTTCGTGTTTCTGGCGACTTTACATGCGGCTCCGGCTATGGAGAATGAATCGGCCCGAAGGCGGATAACGACATCGATATGTGGGTCTCGAAGCCGATTTACGAAAGCCTGCCGTACCTCTACCTGGTGCTGGGTGCCGTCTCGCTCGGCCTGTCGATGTACCTCAACTACTGGTACATGCCGACGATCTGCTTCGTGGTCGGGCTCGTGTGCCTCGTGGCAGGGATCGTCGTTTTACTGAAACGGCGCGACTACCGGGTCACCGATCGACGCATGGGTCAGCGCCCGGATTACTAAGCCGGATCAGGCAGTTTCCTGACTCGCGGACTCTTCATCATCCTCGACTGCGTCGTCGAGCTGGTCTTCAAACGGTTCTTCCTCTTCACGGCGCAAATCGTGGTAGACGAGTTCGTGCACGCCCAGTGACACGACGTCGCCATCACGCAGCGTGTATTTCTTGATCTGCTTCTCGCCGAGGAAGACGCCATTAGTACTGTTGAGATCTTCGATGATGCAGCCGTCTTCGTCGATAAGCAGCTGCGCATGATGACGACTGACAAACTTGCTCTTGATGTAGATCTCGTTGTCCGGTGAGCGGCCAACAATGATGCGGCCTGGCGGGAAAGTCAGGTCCTCGACGAGCTCACCGTCCGCACATACTTCGATACGCGAGACGTGCGAGTCGAGCGGCTGGCGGCTCTCGATCTGGCGCAGCTTGTCGAAAATGCCGGTGTTGCTCTCATGCTCCTGCCAGTCGAGTTCCGCCACGGCGGCCATCACGTCCTCGAGATCGACACGATCCTTCTCGTCGGCGAACGCGCACAGCAACGCGGAATCGCACAAGGTGTTGATCAGGCGAGGCACACCCCCGGCGTAGCGATGAATCGTCTCGAAGGTTTCGTCGCTGAACAGGTCTTCTTTTTCGCAGCCAGCAACCCGCAACCGATGTTCGATGTACTCGCGCATTTCGCGGCGATCGAGCGGGCCGAGATGGAAACGCAGCCGTACCCTCTGGACGAGCTGTTTGAGGCTTGGTGACGCCAGCGTGTCTTTCAGTTCCGGCTGGCCGGCCAGGATGATGCGCAGCACCTTTTCCTTGTGGGTCTCGATGCCGGACAGCAGGCGAACCTCCTCGAGCACCTTGCGCGACAGGTTCTGTGCCTCATCGACGATCAGGACAACCTTCTTGCCATTCGAGTACTGCTCGATCAGGAACATGTTGAGCATGTCGAGGAGTTCGACCTTGCGTTTGTTGAACGGCTTGAAGCCAAACTCCGTGAGAATGGCCTGCAGGAATTGCGTGGCGGTAAGCTGTGTCTGCGAGACGACCGCGTACACGACATCGTCCTCAAGCTCGGTCAGGAAGGACTGCAGCAGGGTCGTTTTGCCTGAGCCAATTTCGCCCGTGATGACGACGAAGCCGTCGGCCAGCCAGATGGTCGACTCCATGTACGCCTTGGCGCGCGCGTGTTGCTTGCTCCAGTACACAAAGTCCGGATCCGGCGTGAGCCGGAACGGCTGGTCTTTGAGACTGAAATGCGCGAGATACGACATGTCTGTTCGAGTTTACCTGCTTTTGAGGCGCACCGGCTACGCCGCGGTCTCAGTCGCCTAGGCGGATTCGGTCACACTTTCCTCAATTATGTCGACCAGCGCGTCACGAGCCTCCGCCGTCTCGGCTGTAACGGTGATATGCCCGAGTTTGCGGCCGGGACGCGGCGCCTTGCCATAATCATGCAGGACACCGTGCTCTAGTCCGCGAGCGGCCTCGGGTATCGTCCCGATCAGGTTGACCATGCCGGCGTGGCCGACGCTCGCGGTCGAGCCGAGGCGCTGGTTCATGACCGCACGAATATGGTTCTCGAACTGGCTGGTCTCCGAGCCCTCGATGCTCCAGTGACCGGAGTTGTGTACGCGTGGCGCGAATTCATTGGCGAACAGGTCACCATCGGAAACGAACAGCTCGAGTGCCAGCGTCCCGACATAGTCGAGGTGGCCGAGCATCCGGCGCACGTACGCTTCGGCGCGTTCGGCGAGCCCGGGTTCGTCAAGCGGCGAGCGCGAGGTGCTTAGGATGCCGCTCGTATGGACATTGCGACTCAGCGGGTAAATAACAATGTCGCCGTCGACATTCCGCGTGCCGATACAAGAGATTTCGAAATCGAAATTGACCCATTGCTCCGCGATCAGGTCGTTATTGCCGAGCTCAGCCCAGGCCGTGTCGATATCGCTGCGTTCACGGATGACGAACTGCCCTTTGCCGTCATAGCCGAGACGTCGTGTCTTGATGACGACGGGCAGACCCAGCGCATCGACCGCAGCCTCCATATCCTCGCGCGTGTCGACGACACGATAACCGGGGAGGGGAATGTCGAGCTGGTCGAACAGGCGCTTCTCGGCGAGTCGATCCTGCGAGTGCCGCAGTGCGGCCGCAGGCGGATAGACCGGAACGCTTGCATCGATCTTGCCCAGCGCTTCGACAGGCACATTCTCGAATTCGTAGGTGATGACGTCGCAGGTTGCCGCGAGTTCGGCGAGCGCTTCGGCATCGTCGAACGGCTTCTGGATAACGTCGCCGCAAACGCTGGCCGGCGGATTATCCGAGGGATCGACGAAGCGGCACTCCACGCCGAGATCGCGGGCTGCAAAGCCCAGCATCTGGCCGAGCTGGCCGGCGCCGATGATGCCGATGCGCACGGTTCAGGTACGCGGGTCAGAGTCGCCGAGAACCTTGTCGGTCTGGTTCTGGCGAAAGTTGTCGAGCGCGGCAGCGATGTCCGGATCGTGATTCGCGAGGATGGCCGCGGCGAGCAGGGCGGCATTGGCTGCGCCTGCTTTGCCGATAGCCAGCGTGCCGACGGGAATGCCCGCGGGCATCTGCGCGATAGACAGCAGCGAGTCCATGCCATTCAGGGCTTTTGATTGTACCGGGACACCAAGGACTGGCAGACGTGTCTTGGATGCAACCATGCCGGGCAGATGAGCCGCACCGCCCGCACCCGCGATAATGACCTTGAGGCCGCGTTCAACTGCGGAGCCCGCGTACTCAAACAGCAGGTCCGGCGTCCGGTGCGCGGACACGACCCTGACTTCGTAGTTAACACCGAGCTCGTCGAGTTTCTCGGTTGCGTGACGCATCGTCTCCCAGTCGGAGCGCGAGCCCATGATAATGCCGACGTCTGTACTCATTTTCGAAATTCTACCGCTTGTTCCTTATCTGCTCGAGAGCCGTCCGGATCGGATCGACGTCGTCGAGGCGCCCCATCAATTTGCCGATATACTGCTTTTGTCGACGCAGCGCACCGTGCTTTTTCATGCGCTTGGCCTCCAGGATCGCTTCGAGTAATTCATCCTCGAGACCCATCGAGCGCAGGTCGGCCTCGAGCAGTGGAATCAGGTCCTCGCCGAGCTTCTGGCGCGCAAGGTGCTCGCGCTTGCGTGCGCTTTTGCTGGGCTTTGCGTCGTCCACTGGTTAAAGTCCGTCCGTCAGGCCGCAATCCGGGGCCGGGAGTCTAACATGGGAAACATTGCTAAACGTGCATCGCTTGGCCGCGACGAACTCGAGGGACTGGTCGAGCTGGCACTGGGTGAGGCGAAGAAACTTGGCGTTGACCAGGCCGAAGTGGCCGCGAGTGCCGACACAGGGTTGTCGGCAACGGCTCGACTCGGTGACGTCGAGAGCCTCGAGTACACCAACGACCGCGGGCTCGGAATCACGGTATACAAGGACTCGCGTAAGGGCAATGCGAGTACCTCGGACCTGTCGCCGGAGGCGATTCGCGAGGCGGTCGCCAAGGCCGCTTCGTTCGCGAAGATGACGGCACAGGATGAGTACGCTGGTCTGGCCGAATCCGAGTTCATGTGCAAGGAGATTGTCGACCTCGATCTCGATCACCCGTGGGACGTCGACGCGGATACCGCGATCGCGATGGCGATCGAGTGCGAAGCGGCCGGGCTCGCGAGCGACCCGAAAGTCAGTAATTCTGAGGGGGCGACGGTTTCGACCAATCGCGGATCGCGCGCTTATGGCAATACGCATGGCTTCATCGGCAGCTATACGAAGACCAGCCACAGCATCATGTGCATCGTGCTTGCCGACGAGGACGGTGTGATGCAGCGCAACTACCATTACGCGGCGGCGCGCTGCGCCGACGATATGGAGGAGCCTGGTGAGATCGGACGCATCGCGGGTGAGAAGACCGTGGCGCGACTGGGCGCTCGGAAGATCGCAACGACACGTGCACCCGTGTTGTTTGCGCCGGAACTCGCGCGTGGCTTCATTAGTCATGCAATTGCCGCGATCGCGGGCGGGGCGCAGTACCGCAAGGCATCGTTCCTGCTCGACGCCGCAGGCGAAAAGCTGTTTCCCGACTTCGTAAACATCGAGGAGCGACCGCACCTGCCACGTGGCATGGCCAGCACACCGTACGACAGTGAAGGCGTGGGCACCTGGGATCGCGACATCATTGCCGATGGCGTCCTGCAGGGCTACATACTGAACAGTTACTCCGCGCGACGCCTCGGGCTACAAACCACGGCGAATGCCGGCGGGGCGCAGAATCTGATCGTTGCGGGCAGCGCTACAGACAAGTCCGAGCTGATCAGGGAAATGGGGAGCGGGCTGCTGGTCGAGGAACTCATCGGTCAGGGTGTCAATGGCGTGACTGGCGACTACTCGCGTGGTGCCGTTGGTCACTGGATCGAGAACGGGGAAATCGCCTTTCCGGTCCACGAAATCACCATCGCAGGCAACCTGCGTGACCTGTACCAGCGTATCGCTGCTATCGGCAGCGACCAGGATATTCGCAGCGGCATTCGTTGCGGTTCGTTGCTGGTCGAGGAGATGACGATCGCGGGAGCCTAGTTTGGCGCAGCCGACATTCCACTTGTTGTGTGGACGTATAGGCAGTGGCAAGACGACGTTCGCAAAGAAGCTCGCCCGCGACATCGGCGCGGTTCGGCTCGCGCATGACGAATGGATGGCCAGGATATACGGATCGCGACCCCCGGAAACCGAATACCGCGCGAACTTTTCGCGCGTCGAGGAATTGATCTGGAAGCGGGCGGAGGCGATTGTCCGCGATGGCGGCGATGTGATCATCGACTTCGGCTTCTGGACACGCGAATCACGAGATGTAGCGCGTGACCGGATCGCAGCAGCCGGAGGCGTTGCCCGGTTCTATGACATCGCCTGCTCTCGCGAGCTGGCTTTGGAGCGGACGATGCGGCGGAGCGAAAATCCGCCACCCGATTCGCTGTGGATCGACCGTGCCGCCTTCGACAAGTTCGATGCGCTGTACGAGCCGATGCAGGCAGACGAAGAATTCGTCACCATCGACACGAATGTTTGATAAACCGAGATCTGGCTAGATCGTGCGCTAGTCGTCGTCGATCAGGTCCGCGAGCGTGCGACCGCCGAGCGCATCCTCAACCGAGGTGTCGATCGCTGCACCGATAGCACTGACGGGCTCGGCCCACTGCGGCACTTTGTGCGAACCCGTTTCGCCGTCGATGCGCACGACCGAGAGAATTTCGGTGAGCGGGATGCGCGACATATCCTTGCCGGGCAACAGGTTCTCTTTCTCATTGCTGGTCAACAGGCCAGCGGCCTCGAGGCTCAGCGCGATCGGAGCGAGCGTGATCGTCGGGATACGCAGCGTCCGACCAATTGAGCGCAGGTCGACGCCGAGCACCGGGTTACGGAACTCCTTGCCCACGAGGTACATGATGTTGAGCGCGATGCGCTCGCGCATCTCGTTGGACAGGCGCGGCTCGCGCCGGCCGATGCGCAGGTATGCCGGGTTCTGGTAGTAGAACGCGATCTGCGAACCGATCAACAGGATCAGCCAGTTGAGGTAGAGCCAGAGCAGCGCCGAAATTGCGACGGCGAAACTTGCGTAGATTGCCTGACGATTGGATGAGCCGGCGATGAATGACGCGAATACCATGGCCGTTGTTGCCCACAGGAAACCGCCCGCGAGTCCGCCGACGAGAGCCGAGCGCACGCGTACAAGAGTGTTCGGCATGAACTTGTACAGGAACGTGAAAATGCCGATCGTAATCGCATACGGCATCAGTCGGTCGGCGAGCGAGAAGACGGGTGCGAGCGCCGTGCTTTCCTGCATCGTGACGACGAGTTGTTCCTTGCTGAACTCGACCAGGGCCTTGACCGACAGGCCGACCGCAATCGCGCCGACGATCAGCACGGTGCTGTATTCGACGAGACGCGTGGCAAAGCTGCGCGGCTTGGTTACATACCAGACGTAGTTAAACGAGTCCTCGATTTTCTGCACCATCGAGATCGCGGTATAGATGAAGAAAATAAAGCCGATACCGCCAAGTACGTTGCTGTTGACGTTATTGACGAGGCTCATCACGTAATCCGTGATTTCGGCGCCTTTCGGCCCAAGGGGTTGGAGGAACCCGTACAGGTGCGGCTCGATATCCTTGTGAACGCCGAATGCCTTGAGTGCGGAGAAGCTGACGGCGATCAGCGGCACGATTGAGAGTAGCGTCGTGTAAACGAGGCTCATCGCGCGCAGGTTGAGTTCGCCGCTGGCGATGTCGCGCAGGACGGCCCACAGGTTGCGCAGGACGCCGGCACCGAGGCGCCCGGGAGCGCCGTACCGGGTGAGCCCGTCGCCCCAGATGCAGTGGTCCAGTTGCTGCTTGATGCCGCCGATCATGCGGTCATTGTACAGGTCACAGCGCTAGCAGGACGTGACACAAGTCGCCGGCAAGCCGCCTCCCACAGTTGCTGGCAAGCCGTCGCCGGCAAGCCGCCTCCCACAGTTGCTGGCAGGCCGCCTCCCGCATCACGCTGCAGTCATTCGCGCGTAGGCTTCCTCGTACTTCTCAGCCGTTTTCTCGAGGATCTCGGTCGGCAGGTCCGGGCCGGGGGCCGTCTTGTCCCAGTCGAGGGTTTCGAGGTAGTCGCGCACGAACTGTTTGTCGAAGCTCGGCGGGCTGATGCCGATCTCGTAACCATCGACGGGCCAGAAGCGCGAGGAGTCAGGCGTGAGTACTTCATCGATGATGTACAGACGGCCCTGCTCATCGGTACCGAACTCGAACTTGGTGTCGGCAATGATGATGCCGCGCTCGAGCGCATAGGCGGCGGCGCGTTCGTAGATCCGGATCGAGATATCGCGGACGCGCTCAGCGAGCTTTTCGCCGACGAGTTCAATCACCTTGTCGAAGCTGATGTTCTCGTCGTGTTCGCCGGCCTCGGCCTTGTAGGCGGGCGTGAACAGGGTTGCGGGGAGCTTTTCGGCCTGGCGCAGGCCATCGGGCAGGTCGATGCCGCACACCTGGCCGGTCGCCTGGTAGTCGTTCCAGCCGGAGCCGATCAGGTAGCCGCGCACCACGGCCTCTATCGGCAGCGGTTTGAGGCGCTTGACGACCAGTGCGCGAGTGCGCAGCTGATCCTGCAACTCGGGGTCCTTGACGACATCGGCGACCGTCAGGTCGGTCAGCTGGTTGTCGATGATGTCGGTCATCATGCGGAACCAGAACAGCGAGATCTTCGTCAACACCTCGCCCTTGCCGGGGATCGGGTCGGGCATCACGACGTCATACGCGGACAGGCGGTCCGACGTGACGATCAGCAGGTGCTTTTCGTCGATGCCATAGATGTCACGGACCTTGCCGCGGCCAAGTAGCGGCAGCTCGGGAATGGCGGATTCAAAGAGGGCGTCAGCAGTGTTCATGAGGCGATGATCGCGCCTTCGCGAGAGTCCCGCAAGCCATGTGTTGGGAATGGGCGCCGGCTCGCGATACGATGCGGCTCAATATGTTCCTCGGAAAGACCATTGGCCTGATCGTCTTGTTGCTGGTTGCCTACCAGTTCTACCGGGGCTTCAAGCACAGCGTGAACGTGTTCGAGCGCGACGGCGAGTCAATCGGTCGCGTCTCGGATGAATACGTACGCGCGCTATTTGGCTGCATGGGCCATCTCGCGAAATCCGATGGCCGCGTAACCCAGGAAGAGATCCGGGCCGCACGCCTGATCATGCACCGGCTCGGCCTGAGTCCCGCACAGGTGCGCCGTGCGATCGGCTGGTTTGACGACGGCAAGCGGGCGGGATTCCCGCTGGTGCAGACAGCGCGCGAAGTGCGCCGCGTCAGCGGACGCTCCTCCTCGAAACGCACGATGTTTGTCCGCTTGCTGCTCGAGGTCGTGCTGGCCAAGCCGGCACTGCGCAAAGAGGAGCGGGCGATGATCTGGACGATCTGCTCGGAACTCGATATCGGTCGCGTGGAGCTGGCGCAGCTCGAGGCGATGATTCGGGCGCAGAAAGGCTTTAAACGCTCTCCGGCCGGCGATGCGGATGCGCGTCGCGTGCGCGAGGCCTACGAGGCGCTCGGCGTTAAGCCTGACGACAATAACGACGACATCAAAAAGGCCTATCGCCGCCTGATGAATCGCAACCACCCCGACAAGATTGCGAGCAGCAATCCGGACCCAGACGTTATCGCGGAGGCCGAACGGCGCACGCGCGAGGTGCGTACCGCCTACGAAATGCTGAAAGCACGGCGCTCGATAAGGTAAAAAGACATTCCAGAGACAATGCAGGATGCGGCTTGCCGGCGACCCTGGGCAAGTAGTCGCCGGCAAGCCGCCTCCCACAAATGAAAGACAAGGACCCAATGTGAAACCTTTAATCGCTCCCTCGATACTCTCCGCAGATTTCGCACGCCTTGGCGACGACGTGAAAGCCGTGCTCGACGCCGGCGCCGACATCGTGCATTTCGACGTCATGGACAATCATTTCGTGCCGAATCTGACGATCGGCCCGATGATTTGTGAGGCGTTGCGCAACTATGGCATCGAGGCGCCGATTGATGTCCACCTCATGGTTGAACCCGTCGATCGCATCATCCCGGACTTTGCCAGGGCGGGCGCGAGTTACATCACGTTCCACCCCGAGGCAAGCAGGCACCCGGACCGCACGCTGGGACTGATTCGTGATGAGGGCTGCAAGGCCGGCCTCGTGTTCAACCCGGCGACGCCGCTGGACTGGCTCGAGTACGTGCTCGACAAGGTCGATATGGTGCTACTGATGTCGGTAAACCCGGGCTTCGGCGGCCAGAAATTCATCCCGGCTGCGCTCGACAAACTGCGCCAGGCGCGCAGGATTATTGACGACAGCGGTCTCGACATCCGTCTTGAGATCGACGGCGGCGTTAAGGTCGACAACATTGGTCAAATCGCCGCCGCAGGCGCGGACACGTTTGTCGCAGGCTCGGCGATCTTCGGCAGCGACGACTACGCGGCGACGATCGCAGCGATGCGGGCGGAGATAGGATAGAAACCGGGGACGGACACCCTTTTTCGCGTTGCGAAAAAGGGTGTCCGTCCCCGAGTATCAAAGCTTGCGGTTCGGGCGCGCGCCGTACACGACTATCGTCTTGCCGCTCGCCGTCACGAGGCCCTGTTCCTCGAGCACCTTCAGTACACGACCCGCCATTTCGCGTGAGCAACCCACGAGGCGACTCAGCTCCTGGCGGCTGACCTTGATCTGCATGCCGTCCGGGTGCGTCATCGCATCCGGCTCGTTGCAGAGATCCATGATCGCGTGCGCCACACGGCCCGTCACGTCGACGAATGCGAGGTCGCCGAGCTTGCGGTTGGTGCGGTCGAGGCGGGTGGCCAGCTGCGTGGCCAGTTCGAACACGAGGCCCGGGCTCTCGCTTGCGATCTGGCGGAAGCGGGGATAGGTCATTTCCGCGATTTCGCACTCGGTGCGCGTACGCACCCACGCACTGCGCGTCGGTTGTTCGTAGAAAAGCCCCATCTCACCGAAGAACTGTCCCTTGTTCAGGTAAGCGAGCACCATCTCGTTGCCGTCTTCGTCCTCGATCATGACTTCAACCGAGCCGTCGACGATGTAGTAAAGAACGTCCGGCAGGTCGCCGGCGTGAATCATGACTGTCTTCTGCGGAACCGTGCGTACACGGCAGTAGCTCAAAAAGCGGTTTATCGCCGGTACATCGCTCAGTTTTTTCGCGGTTGTCTGCATTGAATTTCCCTCGCCCAAGTCGCGCCCCACTTTGTAGTACAGATTCAGTCTACTAGCAAGCTAAGTCCGTGTTTTAGCGCAGAATTATTGCCGTTTGACGCAATTCAGACCCGATAGGCCGTTTTTGTCATAATTTTTGCGGTCATCTGCATGAGTCGCCGCACCGGTTCGGGCAGTTCGGCCGCGCCGGCATCGATAGCGTTTTCCCCGTGTTCTTCTTCCTCGTCACGCATTTGCTCGACGATCGCGCGGCTCCTCGCATCTTCGGGCGGCAATTCATCGAGATGGCTGTCGAGATGCGCGCACACCTGGCGCTCGGTCTCCGCGATGAAGCCGAGGCTCCACTTGTCGCCAAGGATGCCGCTGACGGCGCCGATCGCGAACGAGCCGGCATACCAGAACGGGCTCAGCTTGCTGACGTCCTCGCCGAGTTCGTGCAGGCGTTCCTCGCACCAGGCCAGGTGATCGAACTCCTCGTCTGCCGCGCGCTGCATCTGGTCTTCAATGGACGGATCGCGTGCGACGGCGGCATGGCCCTGGTAGAGGGCCTGCGCGCAGACCTCGCCAGCGTGGTTCACGCGCATGAGGCCGGCCGCGTGTGCCTTTTCACGGTCGCTGAGCTCCGTCTCCAGGATATGTTTCGCCGGATTCGGGCGAGCGGTTCGCCCGGCCGGGGCAGCGACGGTACGAAGGGCGTTGTTGGCGCTGGCCAGTAGTTTGTCCAGCGGCGTCAGGTTCCGGGTTTGCATACGCGGAATTATAGCGAAACGCCGCGGTCCACATGTATACTGCGCCGCCCTTCGAAGCGGCAAAACTACTATTTCAGGGAGATTTCGCATGAATCTGCGAACGCTTGCTTTGGCTGCGGCTCTGCTCGCACCCGTATCGCTCATGGCGCAGGACGCCAAGGAGCCCGAAAGTCCGTGGTCAGGCAAGGCCACGCTTGGCTATCTTGCGACCTCGGGCAATACCGAGAACTCGACACTGAACACGGGCTTCGAGCTCGGCTACAAGACCGAAAAATGGGCGCACCTGTTCGAGGCCGCAGCGGTCAACGCGGCTGAGAACAAGGTCACCACCGCCGAGGCCTACGATGTGGGCTGGAAGAGCGAGCGCAACCTGACCGACCATGACTTCCTGTTCGGCCGTCTGAACTGGCGCAAGGACCGTTTCGGCGGCTACGACACCCAGTTCTCGCAGACCGTGGGTTACGGACGTCGCCTGATCGATGCTGACAAGCACAAGCTCAACGCCGAAATCGGCGCTGGTATGCGGCAGTCGGAGACCCAGCTCGGCGTGCAAGAAGACGAGACGGTCTTCCGCGGAGGCCTCTACTACAAGTGGCACTTGAGCGAGACCGCCGAGTTCCGCCAGGACCTCCTTGCGGAGAGCGGCGAGAAGAACACCTACCTCGAATCCTCCACGGCATTGTCCGCAAAGGTATTCGGTAACCTGGCGCTGGTGGCCTCGTACACGATCAAGCACAATACGGACGTGCCACCTTTGACTGAAAAAACAGATACTTACACGGCGCTATCGCTCGAGTACCTGTTCTAGCGAGGAAGCTCAAAAAAAGGCCTTCCAGAGGTTTGCATTAGGCGGGGGGCTACAGTAGAATTTCGCGCCTTTCGCCGATCCGGGCGACGGTTTTGTGCGCCCGGTCGGAAGCCCAAGTATTTGGAAACCAGAATTATGAAGACGTTTTCTGCGAAGCCGGCAGAAGTTCGCCGCGATTGGTACGTGGTCGATGCCACGAACAAGACCCTGGGTCGCCTGTCGACCGAGATCGCGTCGCGCCTGCGCGGCAAGCACAAGCCGGAATACACGCCGCACGTTGACACGGGCGACTACATCGTCGTTGTAAACGCCGAGAAGGTCCGCGTAACGGGCAATAAGCGTACGGACAAGATGTACCACCACCACACGGGTTACATCGGCAACCTGAAGTCGGTTTCGTTCGAGAAGCTGATGGAAGAACACCCCGAGCGTGCGATCGAGTACGCCGTCAAGGGCATGCTTCCGCGTGGCCCGCTGGGTCGCAAGATGCTGTCCAAGCTGCGCGTATTTGCAGGTCCCGAACACACACACGCTGCACAGCAGCCGATTCCGCTGGAAGTGAACGCTTAAGTTCCGGCCAGGATTGAGTAGAAGAATATGAGTGACACGCTTTATTACGGTACCGGTCGTCGCAAAACCTCGACGGCACGTGTATTCCTGACATCAGGCACCGGTGACATCACGGTCAACCAGAAGCCGCTGGACGTTTTCTTCGGCCGCAAGACGGCACAGATGATCGTCCGCCAGCCGCTTGAGCTGACGAAGCTCGGTGAGAAGTTCAACGTCAATGTGACGGTGAAAGGCGGCGGCACGACGGGCCAGGCAGGCGCCATTCGCCATGGCCTGACACGCGCGCTGATGCAGTACGACGAGGCACTGCGCCCGGAACTGCGTAAAGCTGGTTTCGTGACGCGTGACGCTCGCGAGGTCGAACGCAAGAAGGTTGGCCTGCGCAAAGCACGTCGCGCTACGCAGTTCTCGAAACGCTAAGAGAACCTGCGGCGAACGATCCTTTTTGGGGGATCGTCTAGTGGTAGGACTGCGGACTCTGACTCCGCCAACGGGGGTTCGAATCCCTCTCCCCCAGCCAAAAAAATCAGGGGCCCCAATTGGGGCCCCTATTTTTTTGTCCGGGGGAAGCCGGGACGTCGAACCCTGGTTGACTCACGCCGAAGTGAGGTCGTGGTTACTCTCCGCTTGGGTCCTTCTCTGTTCATCAAATTGGAGCTAGGCGTATCCGGGGCCATTCGCCCCTATCGCAGCAAGGACGAACACCACGATGATGATCACCAACAGACATCCCAGCCCTTTGCGAATTGTCTCGCCCAGCGAGTTACCGCCGGCAAGGGCGCCAAGAATGATTAGCACAGCAAGTAAGCCCAACCATCCCATCAATCTTCTCAGCCTCCCTGGCGGATTCGCGCCTTGTCCACGCGTTCAATCAAGTCCCGAACCAGCTCGGGCTTCTTGAACGGGTTTAGCATCGTCGGCGCCATGAACGAGAGCTCGGTGCCAAGAGTGCCCGATGTCCGGCACATGATGTTCACGCGGGGCGGCGACACAAATCCCACATGCTCGATGTTCACGATGTCATCGAGAGGGATCCGTTGCTCCCTGCTTCCTTTCCGGACCAGCAGGTAATCCCCACCATCGAATACTTCGTCGGCGAGGTTCCAAACGAAGAACTTCATGACGAAGAACCCGATCACAAGCATTACGACGGGCACTATGAGAGTTATCGGGTGAGTCTGGTCGTGAGTCAAAACGACAATAGTCGCGAAAGCCAACATGCCGAACCAGAATACCGGGAACACCCATTTGACGATGAAAGGCAGTTTCGAGATTCGTTGCATACTGGGTCTACTCGAAGCGGTGCAATCGCTCTCATTCTCCATCTGCCCTGTGAAAGACACTATACAGATCTTCCAAGACCTCGATCGTCCGCGGTGCCTCGGAAATCACGCGATAGATGTCATGCGGTAATCCTACCGCATGACACTCGTTGTTATCGCAGCACCTTGCGACGTATTCCGACCAGGAACAACGCCACGAGCCAGATGAGCCCTGTCGATCCGCTCCCTAAACCAAACCCGGTTACTGTTTGGGTGTCGGAGCCGACGTTGCCGGCCGCGTCGATGGCGTACCAGGTGACGATGGTCTCGCCGGGCGGGAACATGAAGGGCGCGTCGTTGTAGATTTCGACGACGCCGACCGCGTCGGTTGCGGTCGCCATGCCAAGCTCAGCAAATTGTGCGCGTCGGTACTCACGGACTTTCTTGTCGGGCGGTGCGCTGACGACCGGTGCGGTCGTATCGACAACCTCGACTGTCTGTACGCAGCCATCTTCGTGTCGCGTTACCTCACCAGTTGCAGGATCGTAGACATCTTCGGTGTCGCGAACGGTCCATGTGACCGGCGTATCGCCGAGCGGAAAGGCATCCGGTGCGTCGTTCATAACTTCGACGGCGCTGCAGAGACCACCTGTCATAGTCGGCTGCCCGAGTTCGACGAGTGTCGACATCGCTGAAGTAGCCTCCGAGGTTACATCAGCGGGGCACTTGATTGTCGGCGGATACTCCGCAATCGATACCTTTACCGTGTCGTGATCCGTACCGCCAAGACCGTCGGAGACATCCAGCTGCGCTTCATGCACGCCTACTGGCAATGTCACGGTGATTGCCATGCTGTCGTACGAATCCTCGTCGATGAACCAGCGATACGTCAGTGAATGACCATCCGGATCCGTCGATGCGCCGGCATCAAGTGTCACTTCAGTGTCGCAGGCGTCGGACAGATAGATCAGCTGATCGTCGCCTGCCTCGGCGATCGGATTCTGGTTGCCCGAGATGTCGGAGAGGAGAACATGCGCCATGCCGTCTTGGTCGGAATACGGAAACGGCGCATCGTTTTCACCGTGCTGCTCGGCCGGTACGCCGATTACGAGAGCGGGGCGCGATCTGTCCACCAGCGCCGATGCGAGCGCCAGTCCGAACCGGTCTCCGGATTCCTGCGACGAGTATATGCCCGATGCCTGGACGAAGTACTCGTCGCCCTGGTTCGTCAGACCGACGTACTTCTTCCCGTACAGGAGATGCACAGCACCGTGCTGTGCCGTCAGTCCGGTGGACTCATGCGGTGCGGCGACAGCAAGGTCATCGACGCCATCCAGGTCGAAGTCGCCTGCGGCAAGGACCTCGCCGAAGTAATCGAAGCGATTGAGTTCGCCGCGAATGCCCGAGCTGCCCTGGTGCCAACCCTGTGCACGCGACTGCAGACCGTCCGCAGAGCCGTAAATGACCACGATCATGCCGGCGTCGTGCCGCTGCGTCGGAATGCCCAGCCAGCCGCTGTCGGCAATGTCTTCGTCGGGCACGCCAATCGCAACGTCGCCGTAGCCATCGTCGTCAAAATCGCCCGATGCGAGCGCATAGCCGAATGTATCGTAGTACTCGGCGGTTCCCGGAATACCGCTCGTGTTCTGGTGGATAGCGCGATTATCGGCGGCAGTCAGACCGGTCTCCGAACCATAGATGACGTTGATCATGCCAACGTCGATCTCCGTCCCGCCGCTCAGGTCTTCGCCGGGCACGCCAACGACAAGATCGTCAAATTCGTCGTCGTCGTAGTCGTGCGACGTCAGCGCCCAGCCGAACCAGTCGGCGACTTCCCGTTTGCCGGCGATACCTTCGCTGTCCTGGGAAATCTCTTCACGTTCATAAGTCAGGTTCGGGCCGAACTCGAAGATCGTGACGTAGCCGCCATCGACCCAGGCCGCCCCGACCGCCAGGTCGAGTTGCTGGTCGCCGTTGAAGTCGCCCGCCGTAATCGGGATGCCGAATCTCCCGCGCGAGACGTCGAACTCGCCAACGTGCTCGAACCATTTGTTAGCCGCCTGGATGCGCAATCCGGTGTCTGGCGCCCATCCCGCCGGTTCCTCCGGGCGCGCTTCCGGCATCGTAACGATGCAAACATGCTGGTCACTGACTTCGCCGTCTCCATCGCCGCCAAGCCAGATCACATCGTCACTACCGTCGTTGGTGAGATCCGCCGTAATCACGGGACCGCGAGAATAACTACCCGAGATCCTGCACAAGTCGGTATCAAGCACGGCATCCGGATGCCGAACGGACGCACTCTGCCCGGACATGTCGAAGATGAAGTAGCCACCGCGCGCGGTCGCGACGATGTATGGAGTGCCATCGGCGAGGCTGCCCGCGGCAATAAACCTTCCGAAATGGTCGTTGATGACTGCTTCGTCCGGAGGAAACAGCCGGATGTTGTTGTCGAGAGTGATGCCAGCGAAAGCCGGCCCCACGGCCAGGATCAATGCCGCGACGGCGCCTGTCGCGCGCCGGGACGTGCTCGTGTGCGTGTTGGTAATCACGGGTCCGCGCCTGCAGCCGCTCAGGAGTACGAGGCTTAAACCGCGGCCTTGGCTAACTGCCTCGGCAGCCCGGCGATCTTGGGTCCAGCGGAGTTTTCCGGAGGAAGCGAGGACCCGTGGCTTTGCGTCCCTGGCTTTAGCCAGCTTTGCCCTTAACTGGCGCAAGGATGTGGAAACGCCCTGGCTGCGTCAATTCTGGCTTGTACGTAACGGGTCCAGTGCAGCGAATGTGTCGTCGACTGGGTCGAACGCGGACGTGACTTGGCCTATTTTTCGGGGGCAGTCTCGACGGGAAGGACGCCGCACAGCCAGCGGTAGGCGAGTCCGATAGCGATTCCCCAGACAATCAGCATTACGCTGACGGGTCTTGCGCCCAGCATCGATAAGGCGACGACGGTAGCAAGGATGCCGCCCCAGGCTCCACTCAACAACCAGCCCCTCGGGCCCGCAACGAGCAATTTTCTTCTCAGATAGATCGACGTGAATGCTGCCAACACGACCGCCACGGGATAGCCGATGGTCAGTGCGGCGGCGGCAACGACGGAAACCAGATGGCTTGCGGCTAGAAAGTGGGTGGCGACCCAAACCGGAAGAGCGGCAATCATTGGCGACAGGACGGATGCTGTTTCGGGTCTCATGCCGAGACTATAACGTACAATCGCCGCATGAAATCGCTTTCCCTGCTCCTGCTGCTCGCTTCGTCTTTTGCCAGCGCCGAAACCCACGAAGAGATCGTCGAGCGCGCTTTCGACAACATGGAAACGCGCGTTCGCGACCACTGGGCGTTCACGCAGACGACCAGCAATGAGGTAGGCCTGTTCGCTGCAACTTACGACCCCCGTCGCGAGGAAAAGTGGGACCTGCTGACGGTTGATGCCCGGGAGCCTACTGATGAGGAACGGGAAGACTTTCTCGCCGACAAGAATCGCGAGCGCAACCGCGGTGATGACGATGAGGATGGCGGTGAAAGTCGGTCGATGGTCTCGCCCGGAAGCGTCGAGCTGATTGAGGAGACGGACGCATACTGGCTGTTCGACTTCAACCCGAAAACTGATTCAGACGACGAAGCGAAGTTCATGCGGCATGTGAACGGTGAGCTGCGAGTCGAAAAGGAAGGTCACTACGTTGCCTACCTGGCAATGAAGAACACCAGGCCAATCAAGCCTGGCAAGGGCGTCAAACTGGCGGAGTTCGACATTCGGATGGAGTTTGCGCCGAAAGCGGACGGCTCGGCCGTGTTACCGAAGCTTGTGCGGTCGAAGGTGAAGGGCAGGGCAATGCTCGTGGTCCGGTTCGACGAAGAGGATGTCGTCGAATTCAGTGATTACGAGAGGGTAATCGAGTAGAGTCGCCGGCAAGCCGCCTCCTACAAGTTAGGAGCGCATCTCCCTGACGCCGGTATCGGTAGCGATCAGGAGCACGTCTGCCGGCCGGTGGGCGAAAATGCCCACGGTAACCACGCCCGGAATGCGGTTAATACGCGCCTCCATGTCGAGCGGGTTGGCGATCTGCAGGTTGCGAACATCGAGAATGTGATTGCCATTGTCAGTAACGAAGCCTTCGCGCCAGACCGGCTGGCCGCGCATTTTCAGCATCCGCCTGGCAACCATTTCCTGGGCCATAGGGAGGACTTCGATCGGCAGCGGAAACTGACCGAGCATGCCGACCAGTTTGGAGTCGTCGACGATGCAAACGAAACGTCTTGCGGCTGCCGCAATCACTTTCTCGCGCGTGAGTGCGCCGCCACCGCCCTTGATGAGTTCGAGCCGCTTGTTGCTCTCGTCTGCGCCGTCAATATAGATGTCGATATCGCCGACTTCATTGAGCGTGGACACTTCAAAACCCTGTTCTTTCAGCAGCGCGGTTGAAGCTCTCGAACTGGAAACGACGCTGTCGATAAAGTCGCGCTTCTCCGACAGGATTTCGATCAGGCAATTGACCGTGGAACCGGTACCAATGCCTACTTTCATGCCCGGTTCGATGAACTCGAGTGCTGCCCTGGCGGCAGCGCGCTTCTTCTCGGTTGCGTCCATAGGTGCGTACTATAGTCAAATTACGCCGAATTGCACGTGCGCCAGTACTCAATCTGGCGCCCTGGAACGAAAAGAGCCCGCCGAAGCGGGCTCTTTTGCTTGCTGTGGAAGAAGGCTCTTCCGTCAGCTACGAACTAGCTACTTTTTCTTTCTGCGGGTGGCCTTTTTCTTCGTGGCTTTCCGCTTTGCAGCTTTCTTTTTCGTCTTGCGCTTGGCGACTTTCTTCTTCGCTTTACGCTTCGTAGCCTTTTTCTTCGTAGCTTTCTTCTTCGTCTTACGCTTGGCGACTTTCTTCTTCGCCTTGCGCTTGGCTACTTTCTTTTTGGCCTTCTTCTTCGTTTTCCGTTTAGCTACTTTCTTCTTAGCCTTTTTCTTGGCTTTCTTCTTAGCAGCTTTCTTCTTCGTCTTGCGCTTGGCTACCTTCTTCTTAGCCTTTTTCTTGGCTTTCTTTTTAGCAGCTTTCTTCTTCGTCTTGCGCTTGGCTACCTTCTTCTTAGCCTTTTTCTTCGTAGCTTTCTTTTTCGTCTTACGCTTGGCGACTTTCTTCTTCGCCTTCTTCTTTGCTACTTTCTTTTTCGCTTTTTTCTTAGCGACTTTTTTCTTCGTCTTACGCTTCGCGACTTTCTTCTTCGCGACGCGCTTGGTCGCTTTCTTGCGAACTACTTTGCGCTTCTTGGCGACTTTCCGCTTCGAAGCTTTTTTACGAGACTTCTTTTTGGTAGCCATAGTTTTCTCCGTGTCGGGTACCCGCGCTTGAGTATACGCAACAATCCTAAAAAATCCACAAAGTTAGCGGCGTCCAAAACAGCACAAAAATTGCCATGCAATCGTGCGCATGAGGGCCGCACTTGCGAGTGATGATTTTGTGGTTCGCGCATTGCAATTTGAACGCGAGGAAGCGAACCCTTGATGAGTGCGCTGCATGAATGAAACGCCGATATGTTCGGAACAGTTGCGGAACGGCTCGAAGACTGTGTAAAGGAAACGCGCACACGTGAAAACCACGTGTTTTCTGCGGGGAAAATTGGGTGTCAGCGTTCAGTGATAACGCGATAAAGCCGTATATCCCAAGGGCTTGGAATTATTTTCTCGATGTTTTGGCAGTCGAACGCAACGCCAATAAGTTTTGGCGTTATCCAGGTCGTGCGATGTCGCAAATGGGAAAAACAGCGATCGTAGTAGCCGCTGCCCATTCCGATTCGATTGTTGTCATCGTCGAAAGCGACGGTTGGTGTGACGACCACATCGAGTTTTCTTGCGTCAATCAGAACACCGCGAACCGGCTCGTAAACGCCGAATCGATTTTGTTCGACCACCGTCTCGGGTGTGATTTCGCAGAACACCATTTGCGCGCCGCTGCGCAAAACCGGAACAAAAACGCGCTTGGTTGCGCGCCATGCGCGCTCGATGATCGCGCGCGTATCGACCTCGTCATGCGTCGGCAGGTAACAGCCAACGGTTTTGCTCGCATAGAACGTTTGCAGTGAACACACGCGATCGCAAATCAACTCCGACTTCCGCATGCGCTCCGCATCGCTCAGCGCGCGCCTGGCGGCGAGTGCCAGTTGTCGTTGTTCGGCAGAGGATGCAGTCATGATACTCGCGAGGAGATAAGGAGGCGCTTCCCGCCTGTGCCGTCACCGAGCCGTCGCTCTCGAACCGGAGCAACAGGTGGGGTCAGCCGTGGCCGCAACAGGCTTACCGTCGAAACGGCCCTGCTCAAATGCTGCCGACAGAACACGACCCCGAGGTAGAGATTTAGGGTCGAAAGGTTTCCAGGTCGGTATCGAACACCGCAGGAAGCGCCAATGCGAATATCGTGCCCGATTTGGGTATTACAAGTCGAGTCGTGGCTTACAGATCCAGTTGCTGAGTGTTGCTCAGAACACTGTCCACGCGGTCAGAAATCGACTTGAGGCGTTCACTGATACCGCCTTCGAGCTCCTGGTCTCGCGCCTGGGCGTGAATCAGGTCATTGGCCATATTGAGCGCGGCCATGACGGCGATGCGGTCCAACCCGACGATGCGGCCCGAATCGCGGATTTCACGCATCTTCGTGTTGAGGATTTCCGCGGAGTCGAGCAGGTCCGTACGCTCGCTGGCGGGGCAGGCGACCTGGTATTCCTTATCGAGAATTCGGACGCTCACCTGCGCAATCTGTTCGGTCATTCGGCGTTCTCCGTCAGCCTTTTATTATTGCTTTGAAGGGGCCGCTCAGGCGCCCTGTTCCATCGCCTTGAGGCGACCGATCATGGCTTCTACGCGTGCGCGAACCTGTTCGTTCTTCTGCAGCAGGCTCGCGCGTTCCGAGGTCAGCGCGTCCTGGCGCTGTCTGAGGGAACGGTTTTCGTCCTGCAACTGGTCGCAGACGCGAACCAGCGCGTCGACACGCTTTTCTAGGCGTTTGAGCTCGTGCTCAAACGTTGCATTGATGTTCTCAGCCATACGGTCAAATATAGTAGGGTTTCGCGAAATTGAAAAGCGCAGGGTTTTTGATGGACGAGAAAGTTGCCTATGACGACCTCGATGATGCGCTCCGTCGCTGCGGCGCGAGCTGGGATGCGGCGCAGGCGCATGGCCTGCTGACGGGCAAGCTGGCGGTTGCGGGTGTGCCGGGCGCTCCCGAGTGGTTGCTGCAGGTGCTCGAGGGCACTGACGAGAACAATGCGCTTCGCGCGGAGTGCCAGAAGATGCTTGATGCGCTGTACCAGGGCACTTACTGGCAGCTGTCCGAGCGCCTGTCCGAGTTCATGCCGCTACTACCTGACGACACCGACGAAGCAGAGTTACGCACAGTCGCCATGGCGCATTGGTGTGAGGGTTTCTTGCATGGTCTGGTGTCGGCCAAACACCAGCAGGCACTCAAGGATCGTCTTGCCGCCGAACCGCTGGCCGGAATCATCGGAGACATGCTGCAGATCACGCGCGCGGCGGTCGATGAAGAAAGCGATGCCGAGACTAACGAAGCGGCGTATGCTGAGATTGTTGAATACATCCGGGTGGCGGCGCAGCTCGCCTACGAAGAACTGGCCGATATCCGGCACGCAGAAGAGAAATGAAAGCCACAGAATTTGAACGCCGGCGCAGGCAATTGATGCGCATGGTTGGCGCGGGCGGTATTGCCATCCTGCCCGCCGCCCCGGTACGTAATCGCAGCCGCGATGTCGAGTACCGCTACCGCCAGGACAGCGACTTTTACTACCTGACGGGCTTTACGGAGCCTGAGGCGGTGGCCGTGCTGGTGCCCGGGCGTTCGCAGGGCGAGTACCTGCTGTTTTGTCGCGAACGCGATCCTGGCAAGGAGCAGTGGGACGGCTCGCGTGCGGGCCAGGACGGCGCCATTGATGAATATGGCGCCGACGACGCATTCCCGATCGACGATATTGACGACATTATCCCCGGCCTGATCGAGGGCCGCGACCGCGTCTATTACACGATGGGCATGTACACGGATTTCGACGCGCACATTGCCGACTGGGTGAACTCGCTACGCTCGGGCACTTCGCGTGGCATGCATACGCCGCACGAATTTGTCGCGCTCGATCATCTGCTGCACGACATGCGCCTCTATAAGAGCCGCAGCGAGATCTCGGTGATGCGCAAGTCCGCAAGGGTTGCGGTCGAGGCGCACCGCCGTGCGATGCGCATGACGCGGCCGGGGATATACGAGTACGAGGTTGAGGCCGAATTTCGTCATGAGTTCCGACGCAACGGTGCCTGGTCGTCATATAGCCCGATAGTCGGCGGTGGCGCCAATGCCTGCGTGCTGCATTACGTCGAAAACAACGATGTATTGAATGATGGCGACCTGCTGCTGATCGATGCGGGTTGCGAACTCGACTACTACGCCTCGGATATCACGCGCACGTTCCCGGTCAACGGGCGCTTTACGCCAGAGCAACGCGCTGTCTACGAGATTGTCCTCGAGGCCCAGTACGCGGCGATCGAGAAGACGGTCAGGGGCAATCACTGGAACGAGCCGCACGATGCGGCGGTGAAAGTGATCACGAAAGGGCTGAAGAAGATCGGGCTGCTCGAGGGCTCCCTGCCCAGGTTGATCAAGGACGGCGAATATCGGCAGTTTTATATGCATCGCACGGGCCATTGGCTCGGTATCGACGTGCATGACGTTGGCGACTACAAGGTTGGCGACGAGTGGCGCGTACTCGAGAACGGCATGGTCATGACCGTCGAGCCTGGCATATACATTCCGAACAAACGCAACATCCCGAAAGCTTTTCGCAATATCGGTATTCGCATCGAGGATGATGTCGCCGTTACGAGCAAGGGCCCCGACGTGCTCAGCAAAGGACTGGAAAAAGAGCCCGACGAGATTGAGGCGCTGATGGCCAGCGGATGAGCGAACGCGAGTATGACATTGTCATTGCCGGCGGCGGCATGATTGGCACGAGCCTGGCCCTCGCGCTGGCGCCGCTGGGCTTGCGTGTGGCTGTAGTGGAAGCTGTTGCACGCAAGGAAGCAGGACAACCGAGTTTTGACGATCGCTCGACAGCCTTGTCGCGCAGCACACAGAAGATGTTCGAGGCGATGGGCCTGTGGCCGGAAATCGTCGCGGCGTCGACGCCCATTCGCGGCATTCACGTCTCCGACCAGGGCCGTTTCGGTTTCTCACATATCGATGCCGAAGAGCAGGGTGTGGAGGCACTCGGCTACGTCGTTATCAACCGGGTCTTGGGCGGAGTGCTGCAGGAGGCGCTAGAGCAGGCCGTTGGTGTCGATGTTTTGTGCCCGGCGCGGACTGTGGCCGTCGATCTTGGCGACGATTATGCAAGCGTGACGATCGGGAACGACGCTGGCGTGCAGGAAGCGCTGCGTTGCGCATTGGTGGTCGCCGCGGACGGCGCGAACTCCCAGGTGCGCTCGATGCTGGGCATCACAGCGCAGAAGACCAGCTACGCACAACGGGCGGTGATCGGCAACCTGCTGCCCGAGAAAGATATCGACAACATGGCGTACGAGCGGTTCACGCAGCAAGGTCCGCTCGCGCTCCTGCCGCTGGCTGATGGCCGCGCCGGTTTCGTCTGGACGATCTCCGAACACGATGCGGAGCGTGTCATGGCGCTTGATGACGAGGCGTTTCTCGACGAATTGCAACGCGAGTTCGGTTACCGCCTCGGCACATTCTCGAAAGTCGGCAAACGCGCATCGTATCCACTAACGCTTAGCAAGGCTCTGCGCCTGACAGCCAAACGCAGCGTCCTCGTCGGCAACTCCGCCCACGGCCTGCACCCTGTATCAGCGCAGGGCTTCAACCTCGGCATGCGCGACGTCGCCGCGCTCGTTGACTGCATCGATGAAAGTTGGGGTCAAAAAGATCGGGGACAGTTAACTTATCTGCAGACAGATAAGTTAACTGTCCCCGATCTTTTTGACCCTGCGAAGTTGCTCGCTCACTACGCGGAGTGGCGTCGCGCGGACCAGCAGAAGCTGGTGCGCTTTACCGATAGCCTGGTGAAGTTGTTTGGCAGTGAGCGGCGACCACTCAGGACATTGCGCAATATTGGCATGCTCGGGTTTGATCTCATTCCAGGCGTTCGTTCGGTGTTTGCAAGACACACGATGGGACTTGCTGGTCGACTGCCGCGCCTGTCACGAGGTGTCCCTGTCAAATGAAACAGCGCTACAGCATCGTTGTTGTCGGCGGCGGCGTTACCGGGCTCATGGCTGCGACCCTGCTGGCGCAAGGTGAGCAGCGTGAAGCCCTGGATATCACACTTATTGAGGCGGGTCCGCGCGCGGTGTTCTCGAAAGGCGATGATGTTGCTTTGCGGGTCTCTGCGATCTCCACGGGAACTGCAGCGCTGTTCGACTCCGTCGGCGCCTGGGAATACGCGGCAGCGACGCGCGTCAGCGCATACGACAGCATGCGCGTCTGGGACGAAAGTGATGTGGCCGATGGCGCATCTGGCTTGCGGTTCGATGCGGCCGAGTTTGCGGTACCGCAACTCGGATTCATCGTCGAGAATGCGCTGCTGCAGGACGTATTGCTGTACCAGCTCGATCGCACTGACGCGGTCATGCGATTCGACAGCCCGATCGCGGCCTTACGACGCGTCGATCAGCAGTACAAGATCGATCTGGAATCCGACGAGACGCTTACCGCTGATCTCGTGATCGCAGCCGACGGCGCACGCTCGTTCGTGCGCTCGGCCGTCGACATCGAGACGGAAGAGTGGCCTTACGAGCAAACCGCATTCGTTACTCATCTGCAGCCGGAGCGTCCGCATCAGGCGACTGCATGGCAGCGCTTCATGAGAAGCGGCCCCCTGGGCATCCTGCCGCTGCAGGACGGGCGCGTTTCCGTGGTCTGGTCGACGACGCCGGAGCAGGCGCAAGAGGCTCTGGCTGCCAATGACGCGGCGACAGGGGCGCTATTGACCGAAGTCTCCGATCGCGTCCTCGGGAAACTGACCATTGCGGGTCCGCAGGGCGCATTCCCGCTAACTGCCCGCCATGCCAGGAACTATGTACTGCCCAACCTGGCCCTGATCGGTGATGCGGCGCACGCGATTCACCCGCTCGCCGGGCAGGGCGCCAATCTTGGCTTACAGGATGCGCAGGAGCTTGCAACACAGGTATGCCGCGCGCTCGAAGAAGGGCTCCACCCTGGCGATCGGCCCGTGCTCAGGCGCTACGAACGCGCCCGCAAGGGCGCCAACGGTACGATGTTGCATTTCATGACTGGCCTAAATCGACTGTTTGCGACAGACTCCTCCATTGCAGGAGAAATCAGAGCGGCCGGAATGCGGGTTTTTAGCCGTAGCGGCCCAATAAGAGAACGCGCCGTCAAGGTTGCGCTGGGCGTCCGCTGACGCCGCTGCTGGGGGGACAATGAATCAACGATATGTCTACGTGCTTGCGGCGTTGCTGACCGTCGTTGGCTTCGCGGTCTTTTTCTACAAATGGCAGGTGCTCGGGTTCCCGCTCAGCGAGGACCAGGAAAAGCCCGTGTGGACGATCGAGTCCGCAATTCATTTCGACAGTGGCCCGGGAACCATCAAGGCGCAGTTGCATGTGCCGACCCTGACGCCGGGTTTTCGTATGCTCAACGAAAATTCGGTGTCACGCGGTTACGGCTTCAGCATCAATTACGGCAGCGGCGGTCGCGAGGCGCAATGGACCATTCGGCGCGCCGACGGCCGCCAGACAATTTACTACCGCATTTCGGTGTACGAAGACGACAGCGTTGACGAGTCTGATACGGTCCCGCCGTTCCCGCCGCGCCCTGTCATCAACGAACCCCAGAATACGGCCGTCGATGTCCTCGTTGCCGACGTTCAGTACCGCTCGGCCGACACGGCCTCGTTCACGACCGAACTACTGCGTACGCTCAACGATCCGTCGCCGGATCCGAACGTTGAGTTGTTGCTGTCGGGCGTCGCCACGGACGCCGACTTCGTCGGTATTGCAACCACGATACTTGCCGCTGCACGCATTCCGGCGCGCGTCGTGCACGGCTTCGCGCTCGCAGGCAGACAGCGCAATGCGGAACTGACGCCGTGGCTGGAAGTGCACGACGGCGATCGCTGGTTGTATTTCAACCCGGCAACCGGCGAAGAGATGCTGCCGGATCGCTTTTTCGTCTGGTGGCGCGGCAATGAACCGCTGGTCAGCCTCGAAGGTGGCAGCAACGTCGAGGTCGATTTCGCCGTGCAGGAAAATCATCTCGACGCCGTCGCCATCGCCGGAACGCAGGCCGCGCAACGTGGCACCAGCGCCGTCGATTTTTCGCTTTACAGCCTGCCCATCCAGACGCAGGCCGTGTACAGCGTTCTGCTGATGATCCCGATTGGCGCGCTCGTCATGGTCGTGATGCGCAACATTGTCGGCATCGATGCGTTCGGAACCTTCATGCCCGTGCTGATCGCACTGGCATTTCGCGAGACGCGCCTGGTATGGGGCGTGATCCTGTTTACATTGCTCGTGACGCTCGGCCTGAGTATTCGCTTCCTGCTCGAGCGCCTGCGCTTGCTACTCGTGCCGCGCCTGAGCGCCGTCCTGATCGTCGTCGTCATGTTGATGCTGTTCATCAGCCTGACCTCACACCGCCTTGGCATGGAAACCGGCTTGTCGGTTGCGTTGTTCCCGATGGTGATCATCGCGATGACAATCGAGCGCATGTCGGTGGTCTGGGAAGAGCGTGGCCCGACCGACGCGATGCGCGCGGGCCTTGGCAGTCTCATCGTCGCGGTCGCCGCCTACGTGTTCATGGGCATCCCCTGGCTCGAGCATTTGATCTTCACGTTCCCCGAACTGCTGCTGGTCGTGCTGGCGCTGGTTGTCCTTGCCGGTCGTTACACGGGTTATCGCCTGACCGAGTTGCGACGGTTTGCGGCGCTGAGGCAGGACTAATGCTGGCGGCAGTCCGTCAACTGCGCGCGGCCGGCGTTCTCGGCCTCAACGAGCGCAATTCCGACTTCATCATGCGGCTCAATCCGCGTCGCCTGTATCCGCGCGTTGATGACAAGGCGCTGACCAAGGAACTGGCGCTGGAAGCGGGCATGGCGGTTCCGGACCTGTACGGCATCATCGCGAACCAGGGCGAGGTTCGAACTTTCGGCAGCATCGTCGCAAACCATGACAGCTTCGTGATCAAGCCTGCCCAGGGCAGCGGCGGCGACGGCATTCTCGTCGTGACCGGACGCAGTTCGCGCAAGCGCGACAACTTCCGCCTGTCGAGCGGCGTGCTTATCTCTGAGGGCGAGATTCTCTACCACCTGCAGAACATTGTGGGCGGCCAGTACAGCCTGAGCGGCAACCCGGACAAGGCTTTGATTGAATACTGTGTGCGCTTCGACCCGGTGTTCTCCGAGGTTTCTTACCAGGGCGTGCCCGACGTACGCGTGATCGTGTATCGCGGCTACCCGGCAATGGCGATGGTGCGTTTACCGACGCGCGCCTCCGACGGCAAGGCAAACCTGCACCAGGGTGCGGTGGGTGCCGGCATTGACATGGGCACAGGCACGACGCTGGCAGGTGTCCTCGACGATCAGGTCGTCGATGAACACCCGGACACGGGCGCGTTGGTCGCGGGCCTGAAGATTCCGCACTGGGACTCGATTCTCGAATCGTCGGCGCGCGGCTATGAAGTGACCGGGCTCGGCTATCTCGGTGTTGATATGGTGATCGATCGCGAACGCGGTCCGCTGATCCTGGAAATGAACGCTCGGCCGGGCCTCAATATCCAGATCGCCAACGCCACGGGGCTTGCCGATCGCGTCCGTCGTATTGATTCGATATACGATACAGCTGCATCGCCGCAGGCACGCGCTACTGCGGCCAAACAAGAATTCAAACTCCACAAAAGGGGAAGCAATGATCGCTAGTCTTCGATTGATCGCTGTCGTGCTGCTTGGAGCAGCCATTTGCATGCCGGCCTTCGCCGCTGATGACGAGAACGGCAATCCGCTCGCCTCGATCCCGTTGCGTCACATCGGCCCGGCCATTACATCCGGTCGCATTTCCGACTTTGCTTTCTATCCGGGCGGCGATCACGCGTTTATTGCGGGGGTCGCGTCGGGCAACGTGTTTCGAACGACCAATGGCGGCACGACGTGGGAGCCGATCTTCGAGAATGAAGGCGCTTACGCAATCGGCGTCGTCGAGCTCGATCCGAACGACTCGAAAGTCATCTGGGTCGGCACCGGCGAAAACAATGCCCAGCGCAGCGTTGGTTACGGCGACGGTGTTTACAAGTCGATCGACGGCGGCAAGAGCTGGACGCACGTGGGCCTCAAGAACTCGGGCCACATCAGCCAGATCTGGATCAACCCCGAAGATTCGGATGAGGTGCTGGTGGCATCGCAGGGTCCGTTGTGGAATGACGGCGGCGACCGTGGCCTGTATCGAACGCTGGACGGCGGCGCGACCTGGAACCGCATCCTGAATATCGATGAGCATACGGGCGTCAACGAGTTCGTCGTCGATCCGCGCAACCCCGACATCATCGTCGCCTCGTCCTACCAGCGGCGGCGCCATGTCTGGGTGCTGATTAACGGCGGACCGGGCAGCGGCATCCACAAGTCAACCGACCGTGGCAAGACCTGGACCGAAATCTCGTCCGGGTTGCCGAGCGATCACATGGGCCGTATCGGCCTTGCGCATGCGGCCAGCAACCCCGACATGATCTACGCGATCATCGAAGCGAACGACGAAGAAAAGGGCGTGTACCGCACGACCGACTTTGGCAGTAACTGGTCGAAGCAGTCTTCGTACATGACCACGAGTCCGCAGTACTACAACGAGATCGTCGTCGATCCGAACAACTCGGAGCGCCTGTACGCGCTGAATACCTTCACCATGAAATCCGAGGACGGCGGCAAGACGTTTGCGCCGCTGTCGAACCAATGGCGCCATGTCGATGACCACGCGCTGTGGATCGATCCGGACAACTCCGACCACCTCTACATCGGCGGTGACGGTGGCATCTACGAAAGCTGGGATATGGGCAGCACCTGGCGCATGGTGCCGAACCTGTCGATCACGCAGTTCTACCGCATCCAGCCAGATTACGCCGAGCCGTTCTATAACGTCTGCGGCGGTACCCAGGACAACAACTCGTTATGTGCCCCGTCGCGCACGACGAATATCCATGGCATCACCAACTCCGACTGGAATCTGGTTCTCGGCGGCGACGGTTATGAGCCACAGTTCGATCCGACCGACCCGGATATTATTTACGCGCAATACCAGTACGGTGGCCTCGCGCGTTACGATCGGCGCACGCAGGAACGCGTCTACATCGCGCCTTACCCTGAAAGCGGCGAGAATGACTACAAGTGGAACTGGAACACGCCGCTGCTCGTCAGCCCGCACGATCCGAAGCGCCTGTACTATGCGGCCGAGTACCTGTTCCGCTCTGATGACCGTGGCGACAGCTGGCGCAAGGTCAGTCCGGACCTGACGCGGCAAATCGATCGCAACAAGCTCGATGTCATGGGCCGCGTCTGGGGCATCGACACGATTGCCAAGAACGACTCGACGTCGATGTATGGCAGCGCCATCATGATCAGCGAAAGCGTGCTGCAGGAAGGCCTGATCTATGTCGGTACCGACGATGGCGTACTCAACGTCACTGAAGATGGCGGCGAGACCTGGCGGCGCACGACGAAATTCCCGGGCGTACCTGACATGACGTACATCGATGACGTGATGGCGTCGCAGCATGACATTGACGTTGTCTATGCGGTCATGGAAAACCACAAGCGCGGCGATTATAAACCGTACGTGCTGAAGTCCGACGATCGCGGCCGCAGCTGGAAATCAATCGCGAGCAACCTGCCTGAGTGGGGCTCGGCCCATACAATCGTTGAAGATCACGTCAATCCGAACCTGCTGTTTGTCGGCACCGAGTTCGGCCTGTTCGTCACTCAGAACGCTGGCGACTCCTGGAGCCAGCTGAAGGGAAACTTCCCGACGATCGCGGTGCGCGACATCGAAATCCAGGCCCGCGAAAACGACCTCGTTGTCGGTACCTTCGGCCGCGGCATCTATATCCTCGACGATTACACGCCGCTCAGGACGAATGCCGCGGACCTTGCGGACTTGCACCTGTTTGCGCCGCGCGACCCCTGGATCTACGTGGAGGGCGACCTGTGGGGCGGCATGGAGAAGGGCTTTCTCAGTCATGAGTTCTTCACGGCGCCGAATCCGCCGCAGGGCGCAGTGTTCACTTACTATCTCAAGGATGGCCTCAAGTCGCGGCAGGAAGTGCGCCGCGACCGCGAGATCGAAATCGAGAAGGAAGGCGGCGATACGCCGTACCCGTCGTGGGATGCATTGCGGGTTGAAGACCGCGAGGTTGCTCCCGAGATATTCATCATGGTGCGCGACAGCGATGGTCAGCTCGTGCGCCAGGTGCCGGCAAATGCGGGCAAGGGCGTGCACCGCAGCGCGTGGGACCTGCGCCTGCCGCCGCCGGATCCGGTCAGCATCCAGCCGGCCGCGGAGCGCCCGTACTGGATGAGCGACCCGGCTGGTCCGTTTGTGCTGCCGGGCGAATACTCGGCCCGTCTTGCGGTCATGCGCGATGGCGTCCTGACGGAAACGGGTGACGCGCAGACCTTTACGGTGAAGTCGCTCGACGCGAGTCCCGAGATCACCGCGGACCGCAAGGCCCTGCAGGACTTCCAGATCAAGGTTGCCAATCTGCAGCGCGCCGTTGCCGGTGCGGGCAACGCCATGGGCGAGCTCGACAACCGCCTCAAGCACGTGCGTGCTGCACTGGTAGTAACGCCGTCAGCCGGTGATGCCGAGCGCAACGTGCTGCAGCAACTGACGGAACGACTGGCCGACATCAGTGTCGCAATCCATGGCGATGCAACAATTGCCTCGCGCAACGAGCCGGTACCGTTGTCGATTGCCGGCCGCGTCGGCTCGCTGTACACCACGCTGGTGTTCTCGCAGTCGCCGGCGGGCGGCAACTTCACCGATTCCTATGACGTTGCTGCGGCGGAGTTCGGGCGCGCCTTGCAGATGCTGCGCGCGCTTGCAGCCGACGTCAGGGCACTGGAGAATGGAATGGATCTTAAAGGCGCACCATGGACGCCGGGGCGGATCCCCGAATGGTCGCCAGACTAGCGAGGGACGCTTGACTGCAACACGACGACAACAGCGGGGGCTGCCACTTCTGGCGGCCCTCGTGCTTTCGCTACCGGTAACCGGCATCGCCCAGGATGCCGCGCGCTTCCCGATTATCAACGCGCCCGACAGTACGCCCGGCCTCGGCGCGGGCTTTCGCATTGGCAGCGAAAACTACATCGGCGAGAAATCGCGTACCGACCTGATCCCGTTGTACCTCTACGAAGGCAAGCATGTTTATGCGCATGGCACAGAGGTCGGTTTCCACGTTTTCGAAAACGACCTGTTCCGCTTCAACGTGTTCAGCCGCGCGCGCTTCAATCGCCTCGACCCGAAACTCAACCCGGAGCTCGAGGGTCTGCGCTATCGTAAACAGTCGGCCGATGCCGGCTTGTCGTTTGGATTGCGCGGCCGCCTCGGCGAACTCGAATTGGCGGGTGTCCATGACGTGCTAGGCCGCAGTAATGGCGCTGAAGCCATTCTCAGTTATCGCTACCCGACACAGCGGGGCAACCTCGGCATCACGCCGTTCTTCAGCGTGCATTACCAGGATGCGGCCTTGACGCGTTACTACTACGGCGTCTCGCCCGACGAGGCGACGCCGGAGCGTCCGGCGTACGAACCGGGCGAGGCCGTCAATGCCACCTATGGCATCAACACGTCGTACCACCTGACCGACAAGGTGTTCGTCTTCGGCAATTTCGCATTCGAAGGGCTCGACAGCGCTATCGCGAACAGCCCGGTTGTGAAAGCCAACAACTCGCCTGTCGCGTTTGTTGGCGCGACCTACCTGTTTGGCGATCAGCGGAAATTCCGGGGCGCCACGGAGCCGACGTACAACAAGGACCCGCGTCGCTGGGCCTATCGTCTGCACTACGGCTACCAGCTGTTCCACAACATCTTTCCGCTGCCAATGGTCGGCTACTGGCCGAAGAGTGAGCGCACACCGGAACTCACGCCGACGCAGCTCGGGATTACATTCAGCCGGCTCGTGCAGCCGGGCGATCGCGTCGATTTCTACGCGCGCCTTGGCCTGTTCAATCACTTCGAGGAGCCCGCGCAGGAAGACTTCTGGAGTTACAACGCCTACATGACCGCGATGATCAAGACCTATTCCCGCAAGACGGGTGACGTCGCTTTGCGCTGGGGCGTCAGCTTCGGCGTGTCGTATGCGGAGAGGATCCCGATGGAGGAGATCCAGAAGTTCGACAAGCGCGGCAAGAACTCGTCGCACCTGCTCAACTATCTTGAGTGGTCCGTCGACTTTCCGCTCAGCCGTCTGTTGAAGCGCAGCGACTGGGCGCGGCACTGTTACCTGGGTGCGGTCGTCACCCACCGCTCCGGCATATTCGGCACCTCTGATCTGCTCGGTAATGTGGCCGGTGGCTCCGACTGGGGCGGTATTTCCCTGGAGTGCATGCGATGAGATTTGCGATCCTGGTCTTGATGCTGAGTATTGCGATGCCTGCATCGGCTGACTGGCAGCCGAATGCAGATCGGCCGATCGAGATCGAGGCGGCCGCTGTGCTCAAGGCATTTCATGACGACCCGTCGGAGTTGGCAAAAGAATGGATCGACGGGGCGGTCGGCTACGCCGTGTTCCCCAGGTACAAGCGTGGTGCGCTGATATTCGGCTGGGCCTCCGGCGTCGGCGTTGTCATCGAGGGTGACGAGTCGATCGGCACCGTCAAGGCGCGCCGCTTCAGCCTCGGCGCGCAGGCTGGCTACAAGTCGCAGGCGCAGGTCATCGTGTTCAGGACGCAGGCCGCGCTGGACGCTTTCAAGGCCGGCCACATCGAATTTACGCCGGCGGCGAGCGCTGCCGCCGGTTCGGCCGACACAGCCACTGAAGGCGGTTTCAATCCCGACGTCGCGATCTTCAGTTTTTCGGCGCAGGGCCTGATGGCCGAGGCTTCCGCTGGCGCGTCGCACTACCGCTTCAAGCCGTATCCGCTACCCATAATGGATTGATGGCTTGCTGCTTCGCCGTATCGCTGACGCGGCGGCTATCTAATTCAGGCCGCAGCGGAACACGTTGTCGATCGGGACGGGCTCGAACTCCGGATACTCCGCAACACGTTCTTCCACCAATGCGCGCCAGCGCTGAAACGGCAAATTGTCTGGCACATGTGGGCGCCACGCGCCGTGCAGGTCCCATTCGCGCCGCAGTCCCTCGCTGCGATAGAGATTCCAGGCGAGGTTGTCGATACTCAGTTTGTCGTTGGCCGACGCGACACCTTCCTGGTTGCGCATCCACATCATGAAGTACATGAACTCGTAGCCATGATAGATGTGCGTGAACTGCATTTGCTCGACCTCGCTGAGCGGCTCGCCGCGACAGCCCTTCAGCCACACGTCAGCATTCTCGACCACCATTTCCTCGACTGCCAGTGCATTGGCAAGGCCGCCATTGAGTGAATCTTCAAGTGCCGAGCGACTCGACTGCCGGATTTCGATGCCGACGAACACCAGCGAGGCGACAACGGCCGCGATGCCGACCAGTTCGAGCCATTCCCTGAGCTTGCCGTTATTCACTGACTTGCCATCCACTTGTCCATGCGGCGCTCGAGCAGATCGAGCGGCAGGGCGCCGGCGCCGAGCAGCTCATCATGGAAGGCACGGATGTCGAAGCGCTCGCCAAGCTGCACTTCAGCGCGCTCGCGAATCTGCAGGATCTTGAGCTGACCGATCTTGTAGGCGAGCGCCTGGCCGGGCCACGAAATGTACCGGTCGATCTCGTTGACGATGTCGTGCTCGGACTTCGCTGCATTGTCCTTGAAGAAGTCGATGGCCTGCTGGCGCGTCCAACCCTTGTAGTGCATGCCTGTGTCGACGACGAGGCGCACGGCACGCCACATGTCATACGTCAGTTGGCCAAAGCGCGAGTATGGGTCCAGGTACAGGCCGAGGTCGTAGCCGAGGCGCTCGCTGTACAGGCCCCAGCCTTCGACGAAGGCCGTAAAGCCCATGAAGCGGCGGAAAGCCGGAAGCTCTCCAAGTTCCTGTTGCAGCGCGAGCTGCAGGTGATGGCCGGGCATCGCTTCGTGCACGCTCAGGACTTCGATCTCGTACTTTGGCCGAACTTCGGGACGGTAGAGGTTTACCCAGTAGATCCCGGCCCGGCTGCCGTCGGCCGCAGGGCGGCTGTAGTAGGCCGTGGTCGTATCGGGCGCGATCGCGTCGGGAATCGGTTTGACGCCATAAGGCATGCGCGGCAGTTTGCCGAACAGCTTTACGAGTTCCGGATCGATGCGCTTGCTGGTCGCAAGATAGGCCTCGTAGAGGTCGTCCGGATTGTCGTAGTAGAACTGCGGATCGGTGCGCAAATGGACGAGAAACTCGGCGAAGGTCCCGTCGAATCCGACTTCCTCGATAATCTGCATCATCTCGTCTCGTATGCGCTTGACCTCGTCAAGGCCGACCCGGTGAATCTCGTCCGGTGACATACGCGTAGTCGTGTATGAGCGTGCGCGGTGCTCGTACCAGGCCGAGCCGTTCGGTAGTGATGACAGTCCGATGCTGTCACGTGTCGCCGGCAGGTATTTTTCGTTGAAGTATTTATCGAGCTCGCGGTACGCCGGCAGCACGGTGTCTTCGATAACCTCGGTCGCGGCGGCGCGCAGACGCTCGCGGTCCGCGGGTGAGAAATGCTCGGGCAGGTTCGTGAAGGGTTTAAAGAACGGGCTGTCAGCCGGCATGTCCACGATCTGTTTGGCGATCTGCGCCGGCAGGCGCTGCATGATCGGGCGGGGCGGCATGATGCCTTCTTTGCGGCCTCGCTCGGCCAGCGCGATGGTCTGGTCGATAACGTCGTCGATCTTGCCGAGGCGCGCGAGCCAGTCGTCGAAGTCCCGCACACTGACCATGCGGAGGCGATCGGTCAGGCTGTCGAGCGACTGCACGCCACCGCGCTGGTCGAACGGCAACAGGTGATCGTTGAACTGAAACTCATCGACGTCGTCCTGCAGCATGCGGCGGAAGAGCTCGTGGTTGAGCCGGTCTTCCTCGCTCAAGGCGTCGCTGTCAATCGCGTAAGTGCGGCGCAGGAATTCGCGGCGCTCCCTGTGGCGCAGCTCAATCGCGGCGAGGCTGCTGTCGCCCCAGTCCTGGTTGAACCGCCGGTCGCCCAGCATGGAGGCCATCACCGGTGAGTTCGCGAGTCGCCATTCCCAGTGCTCGTCGAGCAGCGTCTTGAAATCGGACGTAGCGTCTGCGAGCGCGAAACCACAGGCGCCCAGCAGCAGCAGAGTGAAAGCGATTCTCGTGGTTTTCATCCCAAGCCCCTGAATTACAGTGGCTCGCATTGTTACCGCGCGGCTCGCTGCTGGCAACCGTCCGGGGCATTGGCTATCATGCGGCGATTGATCTATAGCGTGCCTGGAAGAGACCCCGTTCAATCGGGGCGCCGAAGGCGCAACTCGCTCGGAAACGCTCAGGCAAAGGGACCGTGCACGCTGATCAGCTCTGGAGAGTGGCCGTACGGCCCACCGAAGGGGAAAGTGGCCATAAGACCACTCATCTCTCAGGTACCAAAGGACAGAGGGGCGGCAGGCGCTGGTGCCTGCCGCCCTTTTATTTTGTACCGGGGTACAACTATGGGTTCCAAGACTCCGCTTTACGACAAGCATGTCGAAGCCGGTGCGCGCATCGTGGACTTTGGTGGCTGGGACATGCCGCTGCACTACGGCTCGCAGAAGGAAGAGCACCACGCCGTGCGCCAGCACGCGGGAATGTTCGACGTGTCCCACATGACAGTCGTGGACCTGAAGGGTCCGGCTACGCGCGATTTCCTGCGCCGTCTCGTCGCTAATGACGTTGCCAAGCTGAAGGGCTACGGCAAGGCGCTGTACACCTGCATGCTCAACGAAGACGGCGGTGTCATCGACGACCTGATCATCTATTTCGTTGGCGATGAGGATTTCCGCCTGGTCGTTAACGCCGCGACGCGCGAGAAAGATCTTGCCTGGATTCGCAAACAGGCTGAATCGTTCGACGTTGCCGTCACCGAGCGTGCAGAGTTGGCGATGATTGCTGTGCAGGGACCGCAGGCTCGCGAACTGGCCGCCCCTTGCGTCGATGCTGAGTACCGTGATGCGGCCTTGGAACTGAAGCCGTTCACCGGCATGTTTGCAGGCGACTGGTTCGTCGCGCGCACGGGCTATACAGGCGAGGACGGTTGGGAAATGGTATTGCCGGCCGCGGAGGCGCCTTCTGTCTGGGATCGCCTGATCGCGGGTGGCGTCGTGCCCTGCGGCCTCGGTGCACGTGACACGCTGCGACTCGAAGCGGCGATGAACCTGCACGGTTCGGACATGGACGAGACGATTTCGCCGCTGGAGGCCGGTCTTGCCTGGACCGTCGCCTGGGAGCCCGAGGATCGCGACTTCATCGGGCGCGGCCCGCTCGAGGCACAACGCAACGACCCGAACAAGCGCCGTTTCGTCGGCCTGCTGCTCGAGGACAAAGGCGTGCTGCGCAACCATCAGAAAGTCGTCGTGGACGGTATTGGCGACGGCGAAATCACGAGCGGCGGTTTTTCGCCGACGATCGGTCGTTCGATCGCGCTGGCGCGGGTGCCGGCGGGCGACTACGACCGCGCGCAGGTCGAGGTGCGCAACAAGCTGTTGAACGTGCGTATCGTCAAGGTGCCGTTCGTTCGCAATGGACAAATTCGCATCGACGTCTGACGTCGGGCGGGAATTACCACCAGGGAGTAACACAATGAGTGAATTGCCGGGAGATCTCCTCTACACCAATGATCACGAATGGCTGCGTCGAGAGGGCGATGGCAGCGTGACGGTCGGTATCACCGAGCACGCGGCGAACGCGCTGGGCGACCTCGTCTACGTCGAGTTGCCGGAAGAAGGCCAGGACTGCGAGACGGGCGGCGAAATGGCCGTTGTCGAGTCGGTGAAAGCAGCGTCCGACGTGTATGCGCCGGTCGCGGGAACCGTTGCCGCGGTCAACGAAGACCTTGCCGACGACCCCGAGAAAATCAACGCCGATCCTTATGGCGACGGCTGGATCGTACGTTTGACCGTCGATGCGCTCGATGAGAGCGAGCTGATGACGCCGGATGCGTACCAGCAGCTGCTCGACGAACTGGACGATTAAACCGGAAGAACAGGACCCCTAAATGCCTTTCATTCCCCATACCGAGAAAGACACTCGGGAAATGCTCGCGGCTATCGGCGCCGACTCGATCGAAGACCTGTTCGACGAAATTCCGGCTGAACTGAGGATCGAGCACCTCGATGCGATCCCAGAAGCTCTGAGCGAAATGCAGATCGCTCGGCTGATGCGCGAACGCGCGGCCAAAGATGGTTCACCGTCGTGTTTCATCGGCGCCGGCGCTTACGAGCACCACATCCCGACGGCCGTCTGGGACATCGCGACGCGTGGTGAGTTTTACAGCGCGTACACGCCGTACCAGGCCGAGGCGAGCCAGGGCACGCTACAGACGATCTACGAGTACCAGTCGATGATCACCGAGCTGACCGGGCTCGATGTCAGCAACGCATCGTTGTACGACGGCGCCTCCGGACTCGCCGAAGCTGCGCTCATGGCCGTGCGCGCCAATCGCAAGGTCAAGACGGGCCTCGTGCTGCTCGCGCCGGGCGTGAACCCCATTTACGAGAAAGTTGCAGAAGCGATCACGGGCGGGCAAGGGCTGACGTTCGAATGGCTGCCGCGTGATGCGACGACCGGCAATGTCGCGTTCGATGAGTTGCCCGAGGGCAAGAATCCGGTTGCCGTGGTGATGCAACAGCCGACGTTCCCGGGCACGCTCGAGGATGTCGATCGGCTGACCGATTGGGCGCATGAGGAAGGCGCATTTGCGATCGGCATAGCCAATCCAACGTCGCTGGCGCTGATGAAGGCGCCGGGCCATTGGGGCGCGGAAGGCGTCGACATAGCGTGCGGTGAAGGGCAGCCGCTCGGTGTTCCGCTGTCGTCGGGTGGGCCGTACTTCGGTTACATGACGTGCAAACAGAAGCACGTGCGCCAGATGCCAGGCCGTATCGTGGGTCGCACGACGGATCTCGACGGCAACCCGGGTTTCGCCCTGACGCTGCAGGCGCGCGAGCAGCACATTCGCCGCACGAAGGCGACGTCGAATATCTGCACGAACCAGGGCCTGATGGTTACGGCCGCGACGATTTACATGTCGCTGCTGGGCCATGAAGGCATCGCGCAGGTTGCACGCAGTTCGCATGCGAACACGACGCGGCTGGTTGCCGGGCTATGTGCGATCGACGGAATCGAGCGTCTGTACGACGGGCCGTACTTCCACGAAGTGGCGCTGAAATTCGATCGCCCGGTCGGGCCGGCGCTCGAGGCGCTGGCTGCGCAGAACATCCTGGGCGGCTACAACCTGAGCGAGCACGCGGGCACGGATGCGCTGCTCGTGTGCGCTACCGAGACGAAGACCGACGCCGATATCGACGCGTGCATCGCCGCGTTCCGTGAGGCCATGGCCTGATGTCGGGAACGATCGTCGCCAAGATCCGTTTCGAGAACGCGAGCTATCGCACGCATGGCGAGCTGCCGCGTATCGGCAGCTACGCGCCCGACGTGTCGCTTGTTAACACGAAGCTGCAGGACGTCTCGCTCGCGAACTTCATGAACGTGCGCAAGATCATGTATATCGGCATCAGCGTCGATTCCGAGGTCTGCGCGCAGACAGTGATCCGCCTGGACGAGTTTGCGGCGGGTTGCGCAGACGTGGCTGTACTCGTGATTTCGTATGACCTGCCGTATGCGCATCGGCGTTTCCAGCAGGCGCACGATCTGCAGAACGTGATCGGGTTGTCGGCGATTCGTCATGCGGGCTTTGGCGAGAACTACGGCGTACAGATCCTGGACGGGCCGTTGGCGGGCATGTTCTCGCCGGCCATCGTCGTGATCGATGAGAACAATACGGTCGTACACCGTGAACACCTGGAAGACATTACTGCGCAGCCGGATTATGAAGCGGCGTTCCGGGCGCTCGGTATTGAGATAAACACGTAGGAGGGCCTTCAGGCTCAACCCACAAACGTAGGAGGGCCTTCAGGCCCGAACAAAATTATGAGTGAACTGATTTTCGAAAAATCGCGTGGCGGCCGTCGCGCATTCGCACAGGCACCGGGCGACGCAGACGCGCCGTCAATCCCTCAGCAGTTCCTGCGGACGGACAAGCCGGCGTTGCCGGAAGCCTCGGAGCTGCAGGTCGTGCGCCACTTCACGCGCCTGTCACAGAAGAACTTCTCGATCGATACGCAGTTCTACCCGCTGGGTTCGTGCACGATGAAGTACAATCCGCGGGCGTGTAACGCGCTGGCGCTGTTGCCGGAGTTTGCGGGCAGGCATCCGTTGGGCCCTGTCAGCCATGGCCAGGGCTTCATGCAGTGCATGCATGAGCTGCAGCAGATGCTCAAGGAAGTGACGGGCATGGTCGGCGTTTCGCTGACGCCGATGGCGGGCGCACAGGGTGAGCTGGCCGGCGTTGCGATGATCAAGGCCTACCACGATTCACGCGGCGACACGGAGCGCACCGAGATCATATGCCCGGATGCGGCGCACGGCACGAACCCGGCGACCGCGACGATGTGCGGTTGTACGGTGAAGGAGATTCCGACGGGGCCGGACGGCGACGTTGACATGGAAGCGCTGCAGGCTGTGCTCGGGCCCAAAACGGCCGGCATTATGCTGACGAACCCGTCGACGCTGGGCGTGTTTGAGCGCCACATCAAGGAGATCGCTGATCTCGTGCACGATGCGGGCGGCCTGCTGTACTACGACGGCGCCAACCTGAACGCGATTCTCGGCAAGGTTCGCCCTGGCGATATGGACTTTGACGTCATCCACATGAACCTGCACAAGACCTTTTCGACGCCGCATGGCGGCGGTGGTCCTGGTTCGGGCGCCGTGGGCGTGAACAAGCGCTTGCTGCCGTTCATTCCGGTTCCGGTTGTGAAGGAAACCGAAATTGATGGGGAGACGCTTTACGACTGGGCGACGGAGGAAGATTTCCCGCAGACGATTGGCCGCTTGTCGGGCTTCATGGGTAACTCGGGTGTGCTGCTGCGTGCGTACGTTTACATGCGCATGGTTGGGCGCGATGGCATGGAACGCGTTGCCGAGTACGCGACACTGAATGCGAACTACCTGATGGCGAAGCTGCGCGATGCGGGCTTCGAACTGGCATACCCGGATCGTCGTGCGAGTCACGAGTTCATCGTAACGCTGAAACACGAGGCGAAGGAGTTCAACCTGACGGCGATGGATGTAGCAAAGGCACTGCTGGACAAGAACTTCCATGCGCCGACTACATACTTCCCGCTGCTGGTACCGGAGTGCCTGCTGATCGAGCCGACGGAGACCGAGAGCAAGGAGACGCTGGACAATTTTGTGGCGGCGATGATCGAGGTTGCGCGCGCGGCGAAGGAAGATGGCGTGGAGTACAAGGAAGCGCCGTACACGATGCCGGTACGCCGCCTCGACGACGTCAAAGCGGCCCGCGAGCTCGACCTCAAACACAACTGACCCGCCACAGGCAGCCCCATCGGGGACAGTGCCCCTATTTCCGGGGACAGTGCCCCTATTGTGACGTGCGTATTCGCGCTATGCGCTTGATTCTGTTGAAATACGACAGGTCGCTGCGAATGTGGCCCGAGTATCCATCAAGGCGGCAACCCGTTTCGTATGGACCTAGTTTCCGCGGAATTTGTCCAATTCCGGGAATTAGAGGCACTGTCCCCGGAAATAGGGGCACTGTCCCCCAAAAAGTGAGAATAGAGCTGGGTGGTTATGACGCAAGGCAGGTTTTTTGCAGCGCTCTGCGCGCTGGTTTTTTCGCAGGTTTCGTTTGCTGATGAGGAGCCGGCCTGGACCGAGACGCTCGAGCGAATTTCGTCCGGAGTCGTGTCCATTCGTGTTGACGCCACGCGCGCATTCGATACCGAATGGAACACGTCGAGCCAGGCGACCGGTTTTGTGGTCGACGCCGAGCGCGGGCTGATCCTGACTAACCGGCACGTCGTCACGCCGGGTCCCGTAATTGCCGAGGCCGTCTTTCGCAATAACGAGGAAGTCGCGCTGACGCCGGTCTATCGAGATCCGGTTCATGACTTCGGCTTCTTCCGCTACAACCCCGAAGACCTCAAGTACATCGAGCCGGTCGAGCTGCCGCTCGTACCGGAAGGTGCAGGTATCGGCAAAGAGATTCGCGTGATTGGTAACGATGCCGGTGAGCAACTCTCTATCCTGGCTGGCACGATCGCGCGCCTCGATCGCAAGGCGCCCGAATACGGTCGCGGCAAGTACAACGACTTCAATACCTTCTACCTGCAGGCCGCCTCCGGTACCTCGGGCGGCTCGTCGGGCTCGCCGGTCGTCAATATCGAAGGTGAGGTGGTCGCCCTTAATGCGGGCGCTAACAACTCGGCTGCTTCAAGTTTTTTCCTGCCGCTCGATCGCATCGAGCGCGCGCTGCAGCGCCTGCAGGCCGGCGAGGCCGTCACGCGTGGCACGTTACAGACGACATTCCGCAACCGGCCTTTTGATGAGCTGCGCAGGCTCGGCCTGACTGAAGATTCCGAGCGCGCTGCCCGGAGCGCATTCCCGCGGCAGACCGGCATGCTGACCGTGCAACACGTCATCCCGGGGTCCGCCGCCGCCGGCGTTCTCGCACCCGGAGACATCCTGATCAGTGTCAATGACGAGCTTGTCACTGAGTTCGTACCCCTCGCCGCAGTCCTCGACAGCAATGTAGGCGCCGAAGTCAATGTCGGTGTCGAGCGCGGCGGGCGCCGCATCGACGCGACGATTCGCGTGGATGATCTGCACCAGATCACGCCGGACGAGTACATCGAGTTCGGCGACGCTATCGTCAATCGACTCTCGTATCAGCAGGCGCGCCATTACAACCGCGCGGCCGAAGGCGTGTACGTTGCTAATCCCGGCTACCTGTTGTCGCGCGCGGGAGTTCCGCGCGGCGCCGTGATTGTCGAAGTCGATGGCGACCCGATCATAACGCTCAACGATTTCGAGGCGGCGCTGGATGAGCTCGCGACCGGCGACCGCGCGCTGATTCAGTACATCACGATGGAGAATCCGCAGAACCCGGTCGTGCGCCTCTTTGAGATGGACCGCGTGTGGTTTCCGTCCCGTCGTTGCGCACGCGATGACGAGCTCGGCGTGTGGCCATGTCGCGACCTGGCAGCCGGCCCGGAGCCAAGTCCGCCCGCATCCGGTAGCACGCGCCTGACCAATTACAAGGACCCGATCGTGCGCAAGATCGCGCCGTCGCTCGTCGTCGTCACGTTCGACCTGCCGTACACGTTGTCCGGCGTTGGGGAGCGTCACTATTATGGCACCGGCCTGATCGTGGACAAGGAACGTGGTTACGTCCTCGTCGATCGCAATACCGTGCCGATCGCAATCGGCGACGTAACTATCACGTTTGCCGGCTCGCTCGAGGTGGATGGCAAGGTCGAACAGCTGCATCCGCTGCACAATTACGCAATTGTTTCGTATGACCCGGCGAGCATCGGCGACACGCCGGTCAAGGCCGCGCGCTTTAACACGAGCACGCTACGCCCCGGCGACGAGGTCTGGGTCGTCGGCATCAAGGGCGATCACCAGCTGTCCCATCAGCAAAGCACCGTGTCATCGGTCGACCCGCTGATGCTGCCGCTGTCACGCACCCTGCGTTTCCGTGACTCGAACATCGAGGGCATTTCGCTGGTCAACGCGCCCGGCGACGTTGATGGCGTTCTCGTCAACAGGTCGGGCGAAGTACTCGCGACCTGGTCGAGTTTTGCAATCCAGTCCGGCGGCGACTCGGCCCAGTTCAACAGCGGCGTCAGCTCCGAAGTGGCGAAGCAGTTTGTCGAGATCGTGCGCGAAGGCCGCCCGTTCTTCTCACTCGAAGCGGAGTTCGTCTATTCGCCGTTGTTCGCAGCGCGCAAGAAGGGCGTCGATGAGGAGTGGGTAAGGCGTCTCGAGGAGAACAACCCGGTGCGGCGCAGGGCGCTCACCATCACTCGCATCGTTGCCGATTCACCGGCGTCGGAAGTGCTGGAAAACGGCGACATGGTGCTGGCGATCGATGGTGAGGTCGTGACCTCGTTCCGTGAGATCGAGGAAGCCGTGCAGAAGCCGGAAGTCGACGTGACTATCTGGCGCGACGGGGAAGTAATGGAGGTTCCCGTCCAAACCGCGGCGCTCGACGGTATGGGCATCGACCGGGCGATTTCGTGGGCAGGAGCCCTGATCCAGAACCCGCACCGCGCTATGGCAGCGCAGCGCGGCGTATCGACCGAGGGCGTGTACATCGCCTATTTCAGTTACGGCTCACCCGCGACGCGCCACGGACTGTGGGCCGGTCGCCGCGTCGTCGAGGTCAATGAAACGCCGACGCCTGACCTGCAGTCATTTGTCGATGCGGTCAAGGACATTGGCCACCGTGAGTCGGTGCGTCTCAAGACCGTGTCGTGGAATGGTACAGCCGAGGTGATTACACTGAAGCTTGATACCCAGTACTGGCCGGCGTACGAGATTCGCCGGACCGCAGACGGATGGAGGCGCATGGATCTTGGTTCGTAGACGTCAAGTCGCGATCAAAACCCTGCTGCTGGCGGCAAGCCTGCTGCTGGCGCTCCCGGCAGCTGCGCAAACGCTCTACAAATACAAAGGCGAGAACGGCGAATGGATCTACTCCGACCGTCCGCCCGTTGATGGCCGCGATTCCGAAACGCGCGCGCTGACCAGCTCAGGGCAGCGGGGCGGTGTCTCGGTAAGCCACTCCTACACTGGGAGCAGCGTCCAGATCGTTGCCAGCAATCGCTTTCACGCGCCCATCGAAGTTGGCGTCGTGTTCGACACGATTGAGGGTGTTGAGTACCCATCGTCTGACGAGGACCGCGTCTGGGTCGTACCGGCGCGCTCGGACCTGGTCCTGCTCGACCTGCCTGCGCTTGGCAGTGTTGCCGTGCCGAACGTACAGTACAGCTACGTCTGGGTGCCCGGTGATCCCGCGGCGACCCCCGACAGCGGCGTTACTTATCGCGCTCCCTATTCGGTTGGCACCAGCTACCCGGTCACCCAGGCCTACCCGGACTCCGCCACGCACCGGACGCGCGACGCGATGTACGCGGTCGATTTTGCAATGCCGGTCGGCACCGACATCGTCGCCGCGCGCGACGGTATCGTGTTTGACGTTGCCAGCAAGAACTACAAGGGCGGTACAGATGCGAACCAGTATGCCGATCTCGCCAATATCGTGCGCATCCTGCACGACGACGGCACGATTGCCGTCTACGCACACCTCAACTGGAACTCGATCCGCGTGAACCCCGGCGACCGTGTTGCCGCGGGCCAGTACATCGCTGACTCAGGTAACACGGGCTTCTCGAGCGGCCCGCACCTGCACTTCGCCGTGCACCGCAACATGGGCATGCGTATCGATTCGGTGCCGGTCAGCTTCCGCGGCGCCAATGGTGAACCGGTTTCCGCCACGACGGATGCGCGGCTCACTGCCTACCCCTAGTTGGAGAGCTGCGCCGCCAGCGCCTCCCAAGTCGTTACGGGTAACTCGCAGTGCGTACCGAGGCAACGGTACGCCACCGTCTCTCCGTCAATTGGAGCACGTTCGGCAAGCGCCCCGGGCAAGCCGGTCGCATCTGCAGGAATCGCAAAAACGAGCCTGCCGGGTGCGTATACCTTGGCTGCCGAGTCGCGCCAGTTCGAAAAGTCAGATTCCGGACCTCGGATGACGACAATCTCAGTGTGCTCGGTGTACTCCTCGAGCGCTGCCAGCAGCGTCACATGGCCGTGCGGGTACTCATCCAGTGCTCGCCAGGCGGCCCGCAAGGTGCGCTCCGCGGCATCGAGATAACGCGTCTCGCCAAGCAGGAAGCCGAGTCGCTGTAATGCCAGCGCCGCGACGCCGTTGCCGGACGGGATGGCTTCGTCCGCGAACGGTTTGCTGCGATGAATGAGTTGCTCGTGATCGTCGGCCGTGAACCAGAAGCCGCCGCTATCGCGGTCCTCGAAGTGCTCGAGCAGGAGCTCGGCCAGTTCCTGCGCAAAAGCCAGGTGCTCCGCATCCCAGCGTGACTGCAGAAGTTCCAGCAGGGCGTCGAGCAGGAACGCATGATCGTCGAGATAGGCGGAAAAACGCGCCTCTCCGTCCTTGTAACTGGCCAGCAGGCGGCCGTCCTGCACGAGGTGTGAGCGAATAAAGTCGACTGCCCCGGCGGCTGCCGCGACGAGATCCGGCCGCTCGAGCGCGCGCCCGGCAATCGCCAGGCCGCGAATCGCAAGCGCGTTCCAGGCGGTCAGCTGTTTTTCGTCCCGCGCGGGAGCAACGCGCTGCGCGCGGCGCTTGAGCAAGATCCTCCTGGCCCGTTCGATGGACTCGGCATCGTCGTCACTCAGCTGCTGGCGCACCGTCAGGTGCCAGCGGCCCTCGAAATTGGCTGCCTGGTCGAGCCCGAAGCGCTGCGCGAATACTTCATAGTCGTCGCCCAGCAACTCTTTCACCTCGTCCGGCTCCCACAGGTAATAGAGCCCCTCGTGTCCCTCGGAGTCGGCGTCGCGTGTGGCGTAGAAGCCGCCATTCGCGTCACGCATGTCGGCCAGCATCCAGTTCGCGGTCGCATTGGCCGCATATGCGAACAGCTTGTCGCCCGTCGCGATCGCGGCCTGCGCATACGTTGCGAGCAACGGGCCATTGTCATACAGCATCTTCTCGAAGTGCGGGATCTGCCAGTACTGGTCCACGCAGTAGCGATAGAATCCGCCGCCCACGTGATCGAACAGGCCGCCCTCGGCCATGCGCGCCAGCGTGAGCGCGGCCATGTACAGGGCCTCGACATCGGGCTCGGTAGCCGCCGCCGTGCCGCGCCAGTGTCGCAGCAGCCGGTCGACTGTCGTCGGATGCGGAAACTTCGGCGCCCGTCCGAAACCGCCATGTTCGCGGTCGAAATTCTGCGCCAGCGATTCGCGTACCGCCGCAAGCGGTTCGCGAGACAACTCGGTCCCGGCCTCCGCTGGTGCGGGATCGAGCTGCCGGAATACCTCTAGCATGTGCTCACCCTGGGTACGCACGTCCTCGCGATTGGCCGCATAGTGTGCGGCAACTTTCTTTAACAGCTCGCCAAACGGCGGCATGCCATGGCGCGCCTCCTTCGGGAAGTAGGTCCCGCCGAAGAATGGCCGCTGGTCGTCACCATCGAGAAACATCGTCAGTGGCCAGCCGCCGGGGCGCTGCGTAATCAGCTGGTGTGCGACCTGGTAGATCTTGTCGACGTCGGGCCGTTCCTCGCGGTCGACTTTGACGTTGATAAACAGCTCGTTCATGAGCGCTGCCGTCGACTCGTCCTCGAATGACTCATGGGCCATAACGTGGCACCAGTGGCAGGCGGAATAGCCAACCGACAACAGGATCGGCTTGCCGGTCTCGCGGGCGAGGGCGAAGGCCTCGTCTCCCCATGGGTACCAGTCCACGGGATTGTCGGCGTGCTGCATGAGGTACGGGCTGGTTTCTTTGGCGAGGCGATTGGTCATGGTTTGCTCTATGATACCGGTCTTCTGAATTGTCGAGCGGCCCGCAATGCTGACATACCCGGAGATTGATCCGATAATTTTTTCACTTGGCCCCCTCGCCATCCGCTGGTACGGGCTGATGTACGTCGTTGGCTTTGTCCTGGCATGGTGGCTGGCGCGGCGCCGTTCCCAGGAAAAGTGGTCGGTCATCAAGCCCGAGCAGGTCGACGATCTCGTGTTCTACGCGATGCTTGGCGTCATTCTCGGTGGCCGCGTCGGCTACGCCTTGTTTTACGGTACCGAGCAGCTCCTGTCCGATCCGTTGTACCTGTTCAAGATCACCCAGGGCGGCATGTCGTTCCACGGCGGGCTGCTGGGCGTGATGCTCGCGATGTGGCTGTACGCGCGCAAACTCAGGATCGGTATGTGGAGTATCCTCGATTTCGTGGCGCCGCTGGTGCCGCTCGGCCTCGGCTTTGGTCGCATCGGCAACTTCATCAATGGCGAGCTGTGGGGCAAGCCGACGGACGTTCCCTGGGGGTTCATGGTCAACGGCCAGGTTCTGCATGCATCGATGCTGTACGAAGCCGTCCTCGAGGGCTTCGTGTTATTCGCGATTCTCTGGTGGTTCTCGAGCCGCCAGCGCCCGACCATGTCGATTTCCGGCCTGTTCTTCCTGCTTTACGGCGTGTTCCGCTGTGCCGTTGAGTTCGTGCGTCTGCCCGACGCTCACATCGGCTACCTCGCCGGTGGTTGGCTTACTATGGGCATGGTGCTGACGTTGCCGATGATCATCGGCGGCGCGATACTGATCGCGATGGCATACCGCAACAAGAAGGCCTGACCGAATGCAGCAATACCTCGACATGATGCGCCTTGTGCGTGACACCGGCGCCCGCAAGGAAGACCGCACGGGGACGGGTACGCTCAGCGTTTTCGGCCACCAGATGCGCTTCGACCTCGGCGAGGGTTTCCCGCTGGTCACGACCAAGAAGCTGCACCTGCGCTCGATAATCCACGAGCTGTTGTGGTTTCTCTCGGGCGACAGCAACATCCGCTACCTCAGGGAAAATGGCGTCTCGATCTGGGACGAGTGGGCGGACGAGAACGGCGATCTTGGGCCGGTATATGGCGTGCAGTGGCGCAGCTGGCCGACGCCGGATGGCCGCAAGGTCGACCAGATCGCGCAGATCATGGACCAGCTTAAGAACAGCCCCGACTCGCGCCGCATCATCCTGTCGGCCTGGAATGTGGCTGAGATCGAGAACATGGCACTCCCACCGTGTCACTGCCTGTTCCAGTTCTACGTCGCCGACGGCAAGCTCAGCTGCCAGTTGTACCAGCGCAGCTGCGACATCTTCCTCGGCGTGCCGTTCAACATCGCGTCATACGCGCTCCTGACGCATATGCTGGCGCAGCAGGCCGACCTCAAGGTCGGTGATTTCATCTGGACGGGCGGCGACTGCCACTTGTACCTGAACCATCTCGAGCAGGCTGATGAACAGCTCTCGCGTGAGCCGTTGCCGTTGCCGACACTGGCGATCAGGCGCCGCCCGCCGAGCATCTTCGATTACAAGTTCGAGGACTTCGAGATCCTTAACTACGAAGCGCACCCGCATATCAAGGCAGCGGTTGCAGTATAGATATGCACTGTGAGATGGGGGTTGCCTGTGGGAGGGGGCTTGCCCCCGAAGCATCGCGGAACGCCCGCAGGGCGTTCCTGGATAGCTGATGCCATGACTGTCTCAATAATTGTCGCCGCCTCGGAGAACAATGTAATCGGCCGCCAGGGTGATCTGCCATGGCGCCTGTCCGACGACCTGAAGCGCTTCAAAGCCGTCACGATGGGCAAGCCGATCGTCATGGGTCGCAAGACCTACGAGTCGATCGGGCGGCCGCTGCCGGGTCGGCAGAATATCGTGATCACGCGCCAGCCGGGTTATAGCGCCGCGGGCTGCGATGTTGTCGCTACCGTCGAGCAGGCTGTTGAGGTTGCGAACGACGCGGAAGAAATCATGGTGATCGGCGGCAGCGAAATCTACGCGCTGTTCCTGCCTGCGGCCAGGCGCCTGTATCTGACGCGCGTGCATGCTGAAGTCGATGGTGATGCGTTCTTCCCGACGCCCGACGACGACTGGCATCTCGTCAGCGACGAACCGCATGCCGCGGATGAGAAGAACGAGTACGACGTCTCGTTCCAGGTCTACGAGCGCGTTTAACCCTCGCGCAGCGTCGGCCGCGACAGGCCGACGGTCAGTTTTTCGCCCAATACCTCGCGCCGGAAGCGGAACAGCTCCGCGGGGCGTCCGCGACCAACCGCCGTCGTGCGGCCGATGGGTTCGACGAGATGCGCGTTCATGACCAGGCGGCGGAAATTCTGCTTATGCAGGTGCGTACCGCTAAGCGCTTCCGCGACGCGCTGTAGCTGCAGTAACGTGAACTCACCGGGCAACAGTTCGAAGACCACGGGTCGGTAGGCCAGCTTGCCGCGAATGCGCCCCAGGGCAGTTGCAAGAACCCGGCGGTGGTCGGATGCCATCGGCTGGCCGATGTTGATCGTTGCAAGGGCGGGACCGTCGCTGTCGATCGCGCGCTGGTCGCGCTGCGCTTCGGCGAGGATGCCGGCATCGTAAAGAAGCTCGAGTCGTTCGAGCGTCAATACCGCGTCAAGCTCGTGCACGCCGGGATTGCCGAAGGTGACGTTGACGCGCTCTGCGCGGTTGCGACGGGTCTGCTGCGCGCGTGTCGCCGAGCACCACTCGGCCAGTCGTGGGGCGACGATTGAGTCCAGTTCTTCAGGGCGGCCGTCACGCCAGTCTTCCCAGGGCAGGAACTCATACCAGTCGGCCCAGCGCGCGCCCGGAAGCGGTGCGGCGTCTTCACTCGTCAGCGCAACATAGGCGACGGACAAGTTGCGCGGGCCGCCGTCGATCTCGTCCAGGGTCCGGAAACGATTGCCGAAGGTGTAGAGCTGCTCGACGTAGTAGAGATCGAGGCCAGCCTGCACCTCGATGATCTTGCGGAAGCCATCTTCGAGGCTGTCGTGTTCGGCCGGGTCGAAGGCGCCATGCGGCAGGGCGATGTCGTCGTCCACGTCCACGACAAGCACGCGCGGTTCCTCATCGGTCACAGCGACGATGACGCCCAGCAGGTCGACAACGGTATTGGCGCTTTGTTTGCTCATCTGTTCTGGTGGCCTGGCCTGAAACTACCCCACCACGGGCTTGACTATATGCTCTCAGAGAGCATAATACATATGCTCGTAACGAGCATTAATAATTTTACAGGTGCACCATGCCAACCACGACCATCGATGCGGCGACGCTTGACGCTGTCGCGCCGCTCTACGACCGCGTCAAATCCGTCATTCCCGCAGTGGAGTGGCCGGTCCATGCGCCCGACATCGCGGCGATCAACGCGCTCAAAAAAGAAAAGAACGCCGTAATCCTCGCGCACAACTACCAGACGCCCGAGATCTATCACTGCGTCGCGGACATCACGGGCGACTCGCTCGCGCTGGCGCAGCGCGCCGTCGATACGGATGCTGACGTCATCGTGCTGGCCGGGGTGCACTTCATGGCCGAGACGGCGAAGCTGCTGAACCCGGACAAGACGGTCCTGATCCCGGATGTCGATGCGGGCTGCTCGCTGGCAGAGTCAATTACGGCTGCAGACGTGCGCAAGCTGCGCGCACAGTATCCCGGCGTGCCAGTAGTGACCTATGTGAATACGTCAGCCGAAGTGAAGGCCGAGTGCGATATCTGCTGCACCTCGGGCAACGCGCTGGCAATCGTCGAGTCGCTCGGCAGCGATCGCGTCATCTTCCTGCCTGACGAATACCTGGCGTCCTACGTTGCCGAACAGACCGACGTCGAGATCATCACGTGGCAGGGTCACTGCGAAGTGCACGAGCGCTTCACGGCCGCCGAGCTCGAGTCGTTCCGCGCCGGCCACGAGGGTCTGACGATCATCGCGCATCCTGAGTGCCCGCCAGATGTGCTCGCGACCTCCGACTTTGTCGGTTCGACCGCGCAGATGCAGGATTACGTCCTGACCAAGCGTCCGTCCAAGGTGCTCATGGTCACGGAGTGCTCGATGAGCGATAACGTGTCAGCGGGCATCGACGACGTCGAGTTCATTCGCCCGTGCAACCTGTGCCCGCACATGAAGCGCATCACGCTCGGCAATATCCGTGCATCGCTCGAGACGCTGAGCCCGGCGGTCGAGATCGACGCTGACGTTGCCGTCCGCGCGCGCCTGTCAGTCGAACGCATGCTCGACGTCGGCCGCTCGCAAATGACCGAGGTTGCTGCATAATCGCAGCATGCAAAGTATTGCGATCATCGGCTGCGGCGCCATCGGCGAAGCGGTTGCGAACTACCTGGAATACAATAACGCCGTGCGTATTGGTGCGGCGATCATTGAGCCTGGTTTCGAAGCGCAAGCACGCGAGATCTTCGGCGACGACGTTGAAGTCGCGCACTCAATCGACGCTGTAACGACGTCGCTCGACCTCGCAGCGGACTGTGCGGGCCATCCTGGCCTTCGTGCGCATGGCGCGGCGATCCTCAAACGCGGCATCGACCTGGTCAGCGTGTCGTCGGGCGCCCTCGCAGACGCGGAACTGTACGCAGCACTCGCAGCTGCCGCTCGCGCAGGTGATGCGCAGCTGCGCGTTGTCTCGGGTGCAATCGGTGCGCTCGATGCGCTGGCAGCTGGCGCCATCGGCAAGCTGGAAAGCGTGACCTATCGCGGCCGCAAACCGCCGCGGGGGTGGCGTGGATCGGCCGCCGAGTCAAAACTCGATCTCGATGCTATCGCCAAGGCTACGGTGCATTTTACCGGGACGGCACGTAACGCCGCACTCGAGTACCCAAAGAACGCCAACGTCGCGGCATCCGTCGCACTGGCCGGTATCGGGTTTGATGCGACCCAGGTCGAACTGATCGCAGACCCTGCGGCCGAACGCAATGTCCACGAGATCGTCGCCAGCGGCGACTTTGGGCGGTTCGAGTTCCGTATCGAAGGTAAGTCCCTGCCGGCCAACCCGCGCTCGTCCGCGATTACGGCTATGAGCGTCGTTCGCGAGATCCTCGATCCGACCTCACCGATCGTTATCTGAGATACACTTCTGCCCTCGGGAACGCTACTGGGGCATAACGACAATGGCGAGATTGGCCGCATTTAATTTCCAGGCCTGGATCGACGAACACCGTCATCTCCTGAAGCCGCCGGTGGGCAACAAACAGATCTGGGAAGACGCCGACATGATGGCGTTCGTGGTTGGCGGCCCCAACAAGCGCACCGATTATCACGACGATCCCGTCGAGGAATTCTTCTACCAGCTTGAAGGCGACATGGTGCTGAAAGTTGTCGAAGGCGGCGACTTCTACGATGTCGTGATTCGTGAAGGCGAGATCTTCATGTTGCCGCCGCACGTGCGTCATTCTCCGCAGCGCCCGATGGCAGGCAGCGTCGGCCTCGTGATCGAGCCAAAGCGCCCCGAAGGGGCAAAGGACGCCTTCGAGTGGTACTGCTTCGAGTGCGGCGGCCTCGTGCACCGCGTCGAAGTCATCCTGAACTCGATCGTCGACGACTTGCCGCCGCTGTACCAGGCTTTCTACGCCGACGAGGACGCGCGCACCTGCCCCGATTGCGGCACCTTGCACCCGGGCAAGGACGTGCCCGACGGCTGGGTCACGCTTTGAACTACGAATCGACACTCGAGTTCGCCCGTGCACAGGACGCGGCGGACCCGCTCAAGGCGTACCGCGAGCAATTCTGTTTTCCGGAGCTCGGCACCGACGAGCTGGTGTACTTCACGGGCCACTCGCTCGGTCTGCAGCCGAAGACTGCGCGTCCGGCCGTCGAACTCGAACTCGACGAGTGGGCGAAATATGGCGTCGAGGGCCACTTCATCTCGACGAACCCGTGGTACAGCTACCACGAGCGGCTAACGCCGCCGATGGCGCGCGTGGTGGGTGCGCGGGATTCCGAAGTCGTTTGCATGAACTCGCTGACGACCAACATCCACCTGCTGTTCGTATCGTTCTATCGGCCGACTGCGACGCGCTACAAGATCATCGCCGAGGCGAAGATGTTCCCATCGGATCGCTACCTGCTGGAAACGCAGGCGAAGTTTCATGGCTTCGAGCCGGACGATGCGATTATCGAAGTCGGGCCGCGTGAGGGCGAGCGCCTGATCCGCCACGAAGACATTCTTGCAGCCATTGAAGCGAACGCTGACGAACTCGCGCTCGTGTTCTTTGGCGGCGTCAATTACTTCACGGGCCAGCTGTTCGATCTGCCGGGGCTGACGAAAGCCGCGCATGACGCAGGCGCGATCGCGGGCTTCGATCTCGCGCACGCGGCGGGCAATGTGCAGCTCGAGTTGCATGACTGGGATATCGATTTCGCAGCCTGGTGTTCCTATAAGTACCTGAACTCGAGCCCGGGCAATGTTGGCGCGATCTTCGTGCATGAGCGCCATGGCAAGAGCTTCGACCTGCCGCGTTTTGGCGGATGGTGGGGTCATGACAAGGACACTCGTTTCCAGATGCAGTCGGGCTTTCAGCCAATGGAGGGCGCGGAAGGATGGCAGCTCAGTAACGTGCCGATTCTGGGGATGGCGGCGATGAAAGCCTCGCTCGATGTATTTGACGAAGCTGGCATGCAGGCACTGCGCGAGAAAAGCGAAAGACTCACGGGCTACCTCGAGTTCACCATCGACCAGCTCGCTGCCGAATTTCCCGACGCGGACATCAGCATGATTACGCCGCGCGATCCAACCCAGCGCGGTTGCCAGTTGTCGATGGACATAGCGGGGCGGGAGCGCAAGCTCTTCGACGACATGATCGCTGCGGGTGTCATCGCCGATTTCCGCGAGCCCTGCATCATTCGCATGGCGCCGGTACCGCTCTACAACAACTTCGAAGACGTCTACACTTTCGGTGTCGTATTGCGCCGACTGCTGGGAAGTGCGGCATGACGCGCGCGACATTTACGGTTATCGGGGGCGGGCCGGTTGGCGCGCTGCTCGCGATTCTGCTGGCGCGCCATGGCTATAAGGTTGGCCTGTTCGAGGGACGTCCTGATTCGCGTATCACCGACATCTACCAGGGTAAGTCAATCAACATCGCCTTGTCGGATCGCGGCTGGACTTCGCTCGCCAAGATCGGCATCGGCGACGGTGCGCGCGAACAGGCGATCCCGATGTACCACCGCGCCGTGCATGGACTGGACGGCGAGGTGACGCAGCTTCCCTATGGACGTGAGGGTGATGCGATCTGGTCGGTGTCGCGAGGCGGCATCAACGAGGCACTGCTCGACATAGCGGACGCCGAACCGAACATCACGACGCACTTCGAGCACTGGCTGACCGATATCGATTTCGAATCCGCGACAACATCGTTTCAGGTTGCGCGCAAGGATCACGTAACGGTCGAGGCAGACTTCGTGTTCGGCGCTGACGGCGCGCACTCGAAAGTCCGGCGACTCGCGCACAACCTGCCACGTTTCAGCTACAGTCAGACCTACATGCCGCAGAGCTACATCGAGCTGAACATACCGGCGAACGCCGACGGCTCGCACAAGCTCGAGAAAAACGCGCTGCACATCTGGCCGCGCAAGGACTACATGCTGATCGCATTGCCGAATAACGACGGCACGTTCACATGTACCCTGTTCCTTAACTACTCGGGCGACCCTTCGTTCGAGTCGTTGCAGGAGCGCGCCGACGTCGAGGCATTCTTTGAGTCCAGCTTTCCTGACGCGATGGATCTGCTCGAAAACGCGATTGACACGTTTATCGAAAAGACGGCCTCGCCGCTGTTTCTCGTGCAGGTGTTCCCGTGGTCGTTTAATCGCAGGATTGGCCTGATCGGCGATGCGGCGCACGCGATCGTGCCTTTCTACGGCCAGGGCATGAACTGCGGGTTCGAGGATTGCGCTGAGCTCAACACTTTAATCGCCCGGCACGATCACGACTGGGACGCAATCTTTCCGGCCTATGAGAACGCGCGCAAACCGAATGGTGACGCAATTGCAGAGCTCTCGAAACGCAACTTCATCGAGATGAGCGATCTGTCGGGCGATCCGATGTTTCAGCTGCGCAAGATGATCGAGGCGAAGTTCAGCCAGCGACACCCTGAGCTATGGACGCCGCTGTATTCGATGGTGACATTTTCGCCGCAGATACCCTACGCTGAGGCCTTGCGTGTTGGCGATGCGCAGAAGGCTGTCATGGACCGGATTATGGCGATGCCGAGTATAGAATCAGAATGGGACTCCGAAGACGTCATGCAGCACTTGCATGAGCTGGCGACGGAGCTTCTTGAGCCGCAGCAATGATTCTCCGCCGACTTTCAGAATCCATCCGCAGGCAAGACTGGTTTGCTGTACTGATCGAGTTCCTGGTTGTAGTTGCAGGCATTTTTGCAGGACTCCAGGCCAATGAATGGGCGCAGGAGCGCCAGGACAGGAAGCAGGAACGCGCCGCGCTGGAACGCCTGTTCCTCGAGGCGCAAGGTGCCTATCAACTGCTCGACGGCTACGTGCAACAGACAATTCGTCTAAACCAGATGAGGCGCAATGCGATTCAGTTTGTCGACAGTGATGCCCCGGTGCCGGACAACGAGCTGCGGTTGAAGATCGGTATCAACACACTCGCTATATTCCCGCCGATCATTCCGGTCACTGTCGCATATGAGGAACTGAAGTCTTCCGGGCAAATGCAACTTATTCGTTCAGCCGCGCTGCGCGAGCAACTCGCCACGTTTCATACTGAGCTGGCGTTTCAAAATGAGCAGAGACGTGGGTTCACGGATTTGTTTGGTCAGTACAAGAGCCTCTATGGTCGGCATGTCACGTGGGACTACAACCCTGAAGCCACGACTTCCGACATTCTGCTCTCGACTTTTGACTGGAGCTCCATGCAGTCTGACGAGGGCTTCATACTTGAGGCTATCGGGCTGCTAAGAAATCAGCTGGTGGCGGAGGAAGGCTTGATCGAATTGCATGATCAAGCGCAGTCTTTGTGTGAAGCCATTGGCCATTCCATAGGCCGGTCCTGCGATGCGTCTTGAACGTTGCGCATCGGCCGACTGTAATAAACTGTCGTTGTTAAGCCCAGTCTGGCCGCTTGGAGACTTTATCTCAGCTCGCGATGATTGAACTCCCCGATCAGAAGCCTTGTGAAATCTGTGAAGGATTTGCAGGGCGAGACCCCACCTGGGCTGTAATCGAAGAGGGCGAACATACAGTCACGGTCATCAACCCATATCAGTATGAGATCGGCCAATGCTGCGTCGTTACCAGGCGGCATGTCCCAACACTGCTTGAATTGAGTGACGACGAGGCCAAAGAAGTCATCGGCGCTGCCAAGCGACTGTCCATCGCGCTAATCGGCGCATACCAACCGCTGGGAATACTCACTTTTCAGAATAATGGTGTCTACAGCGGCCAGGAAGTGCCGCACTACCATTTCCATGTTGTACCCCGGCAGCCGGGTAGCGATTGGGGCATCGGTCCTCCTCAGTTGGCCACGTTTGATGGGGTTGGTCGAAGGCGAGGTGTAGTGCACGACTCGTCCGGCGACGAAGCACGGCGACATCGATCACGGGTCTCCGCAGAGGAGCTTCATGACACTGCTGCGGTGATCCGAGGGCACCTTCCCTAGCCTCCCGTCGAGCGAATTGCGGGAATTTATAGTATTTTCATCCTATGCGGCCGTTGCGGAACCGGTATCCAGGGGGCACGAAAAGCGATCATGGATAATGGCTGATCGAACTCTAACGTCACTGGCGCTCCTCGTTCTCCTGGTCGGTTGCGGTTCCGGACCAAATATTTTTACGGCCTTCGAAAAACAGTATTGGCGCATCGATACAAAGGGTCCGGGCGGCGAGTGGAAGACGGACTGGACCACCTGGTTTGAAACCGAAGAGGCCTGCCGTGAGAACCTGGCGCCTGATCAGCGATGTCGGCAGAGACGAATGTAGACGAACGGTAGGTCGGAACCATTCGATGGTGCGGGCATCACGCGCGGAGCTACCTCCAGCGGTTTCGACCTGACTAGTTGGCCTCAGGCCAGGGAACCATAGGCTTCATCAAGTCTGTGATGAACGCCTGGTACCACTCGAGTCCGCCAACGTAGGATGTCGAGATCATCAGAATAGTCACGCATGACGACGCAATAATCACTGGATGTCTGAGTTTTCCGATCCTGTAGCCGACGTACAGGATCATTGCAACGAAAATGGGAATCGACAGCATGAGTGCTCCCGTTACGGAGATCTCGATCCCGAAAGCGAAGGCGGGAAACATACTCAGCCGAAGCCATGCCGGCATGAACCCGAAAAACACGGTACCGAGCATCCAGACGGCATGTTCATCAGCAACCTTGGATTTAACGATTGCCATGAGAACCGACACTGCAAACCCGATCATCGGAAGCGTCTCGGTGAAAGTCAGGCCATAGAAGAATTCCGCGGGAAAAACGGGGGGGTTCCCTCCGACTATTCCGAAATACACGTTCGTCGGCTGGATCGACAGACCAGTCGCAATGAATGCCCCGGCGACGAGTATCCCGACCATGCCCCACTTTCTATGGCTTCTGAGTCGACCATGAGTCGCGAGGTACGGTTGCGTGATCATGAACGCATACCAGGCAATCGCAGATAACGCATGTGTATGGTACGCCCATGGCTCGCTGGCAAACGTCGCGAAATACAAAGGGGTGAACGCGATGAGTATCACGATCATCGGGATCAGGAGCCATTTATGCGCGTTTGCGTAGACAGCGAGCGTGTCCTGGATCGTGCTTTTTGGCGTTGTATGACCTCTGCTCATTGAAGGACTGACTGATCGTCAGATAATCTCGAAGCTGTGCATCACGTTCTTCGTGATCATGTAGTTGTGCAGTCCCTCGGTGCCGCCTTCGCGTCCGTAGCCACTCGACTTGACCCCGCCAAATGGCGTTTCGGGCAGTGATGCCTCGAGCGTATTGATCGATACGTTGCCGGCTTCAAGTCCTTCGATGATGCGATCGGCGTAGTCGGCGCGGTTCGTGAACCCATATGCAGCCAATCCATAAGGAACCGAATTCGCAGCGGTAAGCGCCTCGTCGAGCGATGCGACGGGATTCACTATAGCCAGCGGGCCGAACGGTTCTTCCTGCATGACGCGCGCGTTGTCAGGTACATGCGCCAGAACGGTCGGCTGGAAGAAGTAACCCGTGTCGCCGTGGCGGCTGCCGCCCGTCATCAATTGCGCGCCTGCGTCCCTCGCATCTTCTACAAGGTCCGTTAGCGCACCAATGCGGCGATCGTTCGCCAGCGGCCCCATCTCGACGCCTTCCTCGAATCCGTCGCCTACCCGGGTTGTGGCGGCCCGCTTTACGAACGCCTCGAGATACTCGTCGAAGATACTCTCGTGTACGAAGAATCGAGTCGGAGACGTGCAGACCTGGCCTGCATTGCGCATCTTGCGCACGGCGCCGCTGATTGCGGCTCTCTGTACGTCGGTGTCTTCGCAGACGATTACGGGCGCGTGGCCGCCGAGTTCCATGAGCACGGGCGTCATGTGTTCGGAGGCCAGGGTGGTCAGGTGGCGCCCGACGGCAGTCGAACCTGTGAAAGCAACCAGGCGTACCTGTTCCTGCCGGATCAGGTGGTCGGAAATCTCGGCAGGCGTGCCGAAGACGAGATTGAGCACGCCAGGCGGCAATCCCGCATCATGCAATGCCCGTGCGATATGCAGCGCGCCGGCCGGCGTTTCTTCAGCGGCTTTGAGAATGATCGAGCAGCCTGATGCAATCGCACCAGCCACCTTGCGGCATGGCTGGCTCATCGGGAAGTTCCACGGAGAAAATGCGGCGACTATGCCGATCGGCTGGTGGTGCACCATGTAGCGCGCGCCCGGCGCGCTTGGGATCACGCGCCCGTACGTGCGCGTCGCTTCGCCCGCGTCCCACTCGAAAAACTCGCAGCCGCGAATGACTTCGAGGCGCGCTTGCGAGAGCGGTTTGCCATGCTCGGTTGTGATTGCAACAGCGATCTCTTCCTGGCGTTCGCGCATCAACGCAGCAGCCCTGTAGAGAACATTTGCGCGCTCGACCGGTGCGGTCTTGCTCCATTGTGCGAAGCCTCTCTCAGCCGCGGCCAGTGCGTCGTCGAGGTCGCGGCGTTCCGCGTGGGGCAGGCGCCCGATTTCCTCTTCGGTCGACGGATTGAGGACAGGGATGTCGTGCGCGGTCTTGCGCCATTCACCGTCAATGTAGAGGTGAAGATCGGGATAGGTGCTCATGAAACGAATTATAAGTATATTTCGGCGATGGCTACCAAGTACTCGAAGCTCGACGCGAAAGATTATGCGCGCGAGAACATGCGCGGCATCTGGGCCGCGGCGCTGAATCCTTTTAATGACGACCTCTCGCTGAACGAGGCGGGCCTGCGGTCAAATATTCGTCACTGGATCGACGACCTCGATATCAAGGGGCTGTTCATCGCGGGCAAGCAGGGCGAGTTCTTCTCGATGAGTCTCGATGAGCGCAAGCGCAACTTCGAGATTGCGGTCGAGGAGTGCGGGGGCGAGGCGGGCGTTATCGTCTCGGTCTCGGACCAGAACTTCGATACCGTGAAGGAACTTGCGCATCACGCAGAAGATTGCGGCGCCGACTACATCGTCGTGCACGCACCGGTCCTCAGCTTTGTCCACGATCGCGGCGAGGTGTTGTACCAGTACTACAAGGCGCTGTGCGATGAACTCGATATCGGCATTGCCATGTGGAGTCACCCCGATTCCGGTTACCTGATGCAGCCGGAGGAGTGTGCGCGCATTGCAGAGCTCCCGAACATCGTTGCGATCAAGTACTCGGTGCCGCGCGACATGTACGTGAAGCTGACGCACATGGTTGGCGACAAGATTCAGGTGTCGACCTCGCTCGAGGATGACTGGCTCGACAATATCGAGGAACTTGGCTGGCAGTTGTACCTGTGTTCGTCGCCGCCGTATCACCTGCAGACAAAGCACGACAAGCGCATGGATGAGTACACGCGCCTGGCGTTCGACGGCAAGTTCGAAGAGGCGCGTAAAGTCCGCGACAGCCTCGAGCCAGTGCGCGAGGCAATGGCGCGTAGCAAGCCGTCGGATAAGCCACAGGCTTTCGGCAAGTTCTGGCAGGAACTGCTTGGACAGGTGGGTGGGCGCGTGCGCCCGCCGATGCTGGAGTTGACCGATGCAGAGAAGGATGCGGTTCGCGACGCTTTTGAAGGGAGCGGTTTGAAGGTTTAACTGGCCACCAGGCTCGACAAGGGGGGAAGGGTAGTGAATGCACGACCGATAACAGCTTTAGTACTCACAATGTACCTCACAGGGTGTGCACAACCACAGATTGGTGAATTCGAGTTCGCCGAGGGACAGCTACAACATGCGGTGCGTGCAGGCGAGATCGAATGGCAACCGTGCCCTCCGATCCTGCCGTCCGGTTGCGAGCTTGCTGTACTTGAGGGCAATCCGCAAGCACCTGGTTTGTTCACGGTACGCTTCAGGGTCGGATCGAATTTCGTCATGCCGCCGCACACTCACCCGAAAGACGAACGCGTGACTGTAATATCCGGGCAAATGTCAGTCGCTTTGGGTGCGAACGCGTCGCACGACGATGCCAACCAATTTGGTCCGGGCGACTACTATGTCAATTCCCGCGATGCGGTACACACGGTCTGGGCTGATGAAGCGTCGGAGATACAGATCACCGGCATCGGACCCTGGGAAGCGGACTTCGTCGACGACTAGCAGATTGGTGTCGCCGGCAAGCCGCCTCCCACACTATTGCATTCCGTCTGCAGCGCCCAGGACCACGCCCGCTGCTACGAGCGGCAGGAGAACGATGCCGCCAACGACGGCGCCGGTCGTCTTCGCGCCGGAGATCTTCTCCATCTCGACCTTTTCGATGTCCTCGACACGAACCTCGACGGTCGTCAGTCCATCGTTGGTGAGGCTGCCGTACAGGACGCCGTTTTCGACCTGTGTGACGTTCATATCAATTATGCGGCCGTGCTTTTCGTAAACGATGAGGTGATCCCCCGTCTCGAACTGATCGGCCGGGTTGTCGGCGGCCATATCAATGGTGCGCATCGACGTGCAGCCGACGAGTGAGATTACAGATACCAATAAAATCAGATGTTTACCGAACATGTCATTACCCTCTTGAATGAATCCCGCTAATGCAGTGGATGATTCTCAGCTTAGAGAGGGATGACTTTTGAGTCCGGATGAAGACCTGATGGATTGCTTATGAAGGGGTGATGAAGGGCTGTCGCCGGCAAGCCGCCTCCCACAGTCGCCCGCAAGCGGCCTCCTACGGCTCGACTTGTACGACGCGGGGGATGCGCTTGTCGAGGCGAACCGCGGTCAGCTGCCGGCCCCAGACACAGCCGGTGTCGAGGCTGATGAGGTCGGGCAATACGATCAGGCCGAGCGCCGACCAGTGGCCGAACACGATGCGCGTGCCTTCCCATGCCGGCGCCTCCGTGTCATACCAGGCACGCATGCCCTTGCGCGCCCGCCACGGCGAGCCGCTGAGATTCAGTGCCAGGCGGTCGTCGGCCGTCAGCATGCGCATGCGCGTCAGGCAATTGATGATGAATCTGAGTCTGCGATAACTCGTCAGTTTGCCCGACCACTTGTTTGGCGTGTTGCCGTACATTTTGCCCAATACCTGCACGTAGTCCTCGCCCTGGAGCGCTTCCTCGACCTCCCGCGCACGCCGCAGCGTCTTCTTCGCGCTCCAGGTCGGGTGAGTCCCGGCATGGACCAGCAATGTATCGAGTTTTTTGCTGTAGTGCGCCAATGGCTGGTGCCGCAGCCAGTCGCACAGCTCGTCGGCATCGGGCGCTGCGAGTAGCTTGTCGAGCGTGCGAAAGCGGTTGCCATGGCGTACCGCACCTGCATGTACCGCGAGCAAATGCAGATCGTGATTGCCCAGAACCGTAACTATGGAGTCGCTGATCTCGCGAACAAAGCGCAAGGTCTTGAGTGATTTAGGCCCGCGATTGACGAGGTCGCCGGTCAGCCACAGTTTGTCGCTGTCGGGATCGAAGTGGATCTCGTCGAGAAGCCGCCGAAAAGGGTCATAGCAACCCTGCAAATCGCCGATTGCCCAGATCGCCATGCGACGTTCCTAGTGAAGCAGGCCCGGGACGGCCAGCGTGAACGGTGCGATCGGTGCTTCGAACGAAGCGCCGTTATCGGCTTCCATGTGATACAGCCCCTGCATGGCGCCGACAGGTGTTTCGAGGACTGCCCCACTTGAGTATCGAAAGCGCTCACCCGGCTGCAGGTGCGGCTGCTCGCCGACGACGCCGTCACCGCTGACTTCCTGCACCTTGCCGTTGGCGTCGGTGATCACCCAGTGGCGGCTCATCAGCGTGGCCGGAATGTCGCCGTTGTTCGAGATCGTGATCGTGTAGGAGAAGACGTAGCGATCGGCATCGGGCTCCGACTGGTCATCCAAGTAGCTCGTGTCCACGTGGATGTGGATGTCGCACTCTCTGTCTTCCATGGGCGCTATTCTAGCGCGATTTGGCGCGCAGATGATTGCTCAGGCGGACATACTCGTGGATCGATACCTGTTCCGGGCGCAGACCTGCGTCAATGCCGACGGCATCGAAGTCGGACGCATCGACTGCGCTCTTCAGCGCATTGCGCAAGGTTTTGCGGCGCTGCATGAAGGCTGTTGCCACGAGTGATGACAGTCCTGGCTCGTCCTGTATCTCGAACGTGCCCGGTGGCAATGGATCGAGTCGCACAATCGCAGAATTGACCTCGGGCGGCGGGTCGAACGACTCGGGCGGTACGTCAAACAGCGCTTCGATACTCAGGTGACAGCCAAGCATGATGCCGAGCCGGCCATAGGCCTTGCTGCCTGGCTGCGCAGCCATCCGGTCAACGACTTCCTTCTGCAGCATGAAGTGCATGTCCAGGATGTTGTCGCGGAAGCGCAGTAGATGAAACAGTAACGGCGTCGAGATGTTATAGGGCAGGTTGCCGACAACTCGAATCTGCTCGCCGAGGGAGGCGAAGTCGAATTCGAGCGCATCGCCCTCGTGCACGGTCACGCGTTCGTTGTTCGCATAGCGCTCGCGCAGACGAGCGACGAGATCGCGGTCGAGCTCGACGAGATGCAGGTGTCCGGTACTATGCAGCAGCGGTTCGGTAATCGCGCCCTGGCCGGGACCAATCTCGACGATGACGTCGTCGCCGCCAGGATGAATGGCCCTGACGATTGCATCGATAACGCCCGGGTCGGTCAGGAAGTGCTGTCCAAAGCGTTTGCGGGCACGATGCTTTGCCATTAGCTGCCGGCCATGTGCGCGGCGAGCTCGACCGCGGCGAGCAGGCTGCCCATGTCTGCCTTACCCGTGCCTGCGATGTCGAAGGCGGTACCGTGATCAACCGATGTACGTATGATCGGCAAGCCGAGCGTCACGTTGACTGCGTGCCCGAAGCCCGCGAACTTGAGTACTGGCAGTCCCTGGTCGTGGTACATCGCGAGAATAGCGTCTTTGCTGCCTGCCGCCGGCGTAAAGGCCGTATCCGCAGGCAGCGGGCCGCGCACGCCGAGCCCGGCGTCACGCAGGCGCTCGAGCAACGGCGCCATGAACGCATTCTCTTCATTTCCGAGATGGCCGCCTTCGCCCGCATGCGGGTTCAGGCCGCAGACGACAATATCCGGCTGCTCGATTCCGAACTTACCCTGCAGGTCGGCGTGCAAAATACGAATAACCCGCTCGAGTAATTCAGGAGTTAACGCATCGGCGACGTCGCGCAACGGCAGGTGCGTCGTAGCGAGCGCGACACGCAGGTCGCCGGCAACGAGCATCATGACCGGTAGCTCGGCGCCAGTAATTTCGGCAAGGAATTCGGTGTGGCCGGTAAACGCAACGCCGCTATCCGCAATCACGCTCTTGGCAAGCGGGGCCGTAACCATCGCCGCGTAGTCGCCTCGCATGCACCCTGCGGCCGCGTGCCGCAGTCCTGCAAGCAGAACGTCGGCATTGGCGGGGTCCGGCTTGCCCGGCGCCACTTCTACGGGAAACGGGTGATCGATTACCTCGAGGCGAGAGTCTATCTGGCGCCGGTCGCCGACAACGACAATGTCAGCGCAGAAACGACTGTCCGCAAGGGCATTGCACAGCTCGGGTCCGATGCCGGCGGGTTCGCCGGCAGTGACAACGAGTGGCTTGCTTAACGTCACACCAAACAGCTAGATACGTTTTTCGACGAACGCCTCGTCGCGCATGCGCTGCATCCACAGCATCGACTCTTCTTCGACCTTGCTGTTGCGAATGCGGTTGTCGCAGTTCTGGCGTTTCACGTCTTCAGTGTTGTCGTACACGCGGCGATCCAGGACTTCGAGGATGTGCCAGCCGAACTGGGTGCGGAACGGTTCCGATACGACACCGATTTCGCTGGCATCGATCGTCTGCTGAAATTCCGGTGCGTAGACGCCGGGTCCCGCCCAGCCGAGTTCGCCACCGAGGTTGGCCGAACCCGGATCGTCGGACAGCAACTTGGCCTGCTCGCCGAAGTCTTCGCCAGCACGAATCTTCTCGAGCGCTTCCTCAAGCCGCTGTTTGGCTGTGGCATCGTCGATCACTTCGTTGGGCATGATCAGGATATGGCGCACATTCGACTGGTTGACCTCACTGCGCTCCATGGCGCTGCGCAGGTCGTCGACTTTGACGATGTGGAAGCTGGAGGCTGTGCGCACGGGTGCAGAGACATCGCCCTTGCCCATGTCCTGCAGAATGTCGGTGAATACCGTCGGTACCTGGCTGCCTTCCATCCAGCCGAGCGACCCACCTTCAAGTGCCGTGGGACCTTTTGAGTAGCGGACCGCCATTTCGCGGAAATCCGCACCGGTCTGGATCTGCGCGTAGATCTGGTTGGCAAGCGTCTCGACTTCGGCAATGTCAGACGTCGTTGCCGACTCCGGCACCGGCAACAGGATGTGCGAAACCTGGTAACTCGAGTTGGCAACGACATTGCCTTCAAGGTCGGCGATGCATAGCGAAATCTCGCGTTCGGTGACATTGATCGACTGGCTGACCTCGATCCGGCGCAACTGATTAAGCGTGATCTCCTCGCGCATCTGACGCCGGAAGTCGCCATAGTCGATGCCATCTTCGGCAAGCAGGCGCGGCATATCCTCGATGCCGACGCCGTTCTCGGCGGCGATGCCGGCGATCGTCTGATTCAGATACTCGTCGGGAATACTCAGGCCAATGCGGTCCGCGCGTTGCAACTGGATTTCGCTGAGGATCAGGCGCTCGAGCACCTGCTCGATCAGAATGTCGTCCGGCGGCAACTGCATCTGCTGGCGGGCCGCGTTGCTACGAATAGTGTCCAGTTGCTCATTGAGCTGGCTCTTGAGGACGACGCCCTCATTGACGATCGCTGCGACACCATCGAGGAACTCACCCTGGTCGGAGAGCTCGTCCGCGAGCGTCACGGGCGCGGCTACCAATGCGACTGCTGCGCATAAGGCATTGATTTTTAACACGTTTTTCTACCGGAGATCTGAAGAATAGCCAAGAATACCACGTTCGAGCAGTTTGTCAGCTGCCGTGCCGACGCTCGTCATTCCTTTCAGTACCAATTGCAGACCGAAGGACGAATCCCGAGTTCCGTCACGCGTGGATATGTGGCGTCGCGACACGAGCCTGAGGCCCCAGCAACAACTCTCGTACTCGACGCCGACAAAGCGCTCTAGCACCTCCTGGTCGCGGAAGGAGTAGTTATAGCGGCCGACCAGGTTCCAGCGCTTCGCAACCGGCCATGACCACGACACATCGCCCTGCTCGAGCGAGTCGCGGCGGAAGCGATAAGCGAAGTTCAGGATCTTGTTACTGGCCGGGCGGTACTGCAGTCGTGCTTCCGACTTGGTGGTATCACTGGCGCCGGTGCCCCACTGGTGACCAAAGTCGAAATTGACGTTCTTGAACAACAGGAAACGCAGCTGGGCGACATAGTCCGAGCGCTCGAACGTTGAGATCGGCATACCGGGCAGCGACACCAGCCGATCGCCGAAGTAGCGCGTCTGGCCAATCGTCGCCGTCATGAGCTCGCGGCCGGTGGAGACATCCAGTATGCGCGAGGTGACGCCGATGCTGACTTGCTCGGTATCGCCGATGCGGTCGATGCCAAGGAAGCGGTTCTTGCGATACAGCTGCACGAGGTTGATGTCCGGCGTGATCGTGTCGAACACGGGCAAGCCGTCCTGGTCACGGAACGGGATGCTCACGTAGAGAAGGCGCGGTTCGATCGTCTGAATTCGATTGGCGTTTGCCATCGTGCGTTCGAGGACCAGCCCGGTATCGATACTCGAAATTGGCACCGTACGAGTGGGCTCCGTATCCTCACCGGGCAAAGTATTCTCGAGCTGGTAATGCGTGTAGTCGAGTGCGACCTCCGGGGTTATGAACCAGCCGGGGCGCCTGATCGGGATCGACACAGATGGCGCGGCATTGAAGCGCCAACCGGTGACGCCGACGTCGCGATCAAAATTGACGAGTTCGCTGCCGATGGCAAAGCGGAAAAAACTCGTTGGCAAATTGGCATCGAACAGTAACTGCGGGACGCGCCGGTACGGCTCATCAATCGGCAGGATCGCATCGTCGATCGTCTGGTAGTCCTGTACCTGCGCCAACGCCGAGACACGCTCAGAGTGATAGTCGAAGCGTACATGGCGATCGAGATGCGTAATACTGGACATGCTCAGGCTGCCGCCGAGGTCTTCGAAGTACTGGCTGTCCGAGACCTCGCGGAAATCGATCTGGTTGCGCCAGCCATTGGCGAACAGGGTCCGGTGGTTGAAGCGCACCTGGTGGCGCGTCGTCTTCAGGATGTCGTCGTCGGCAAGGTAGTCCGCCGTTATTTGCCCTGCGTTGCTTTTCGTCAGGTAGCGGAACTGGGTTTCGAGTTGCAGGCCGCGGCTGGTCAGCAGGCGCGGTGTGATCGTCGCATCGTAGTTTGGTGCGATGTTCCAGTAGTAGGGCAAGCGGATTTCATTGCCGCTGCGTCCCGAGCTGCCGATCTCGGGCGTCAGGATGCCGGACTTGCGCGCATCGCCGATCGGGAATGAGATATATGGCAGGTAAAGAATCGGCACGCCTTTGAAACGCAGCCGCATGCCTTTCGCGGTCCCGACGCCCTCGTTCGTATCCAGTTCGATGGACTTGCCCTGCAGCAACCAGTCCTCCGATCCGGGCGGGCAGGTTGTGTACTCGACGCCGTCGAGCGCCAGGGTGCCGTTCTGGTTGATTTCGAGGGCGTCAGCTGCACCGCGCGCGTTACTGCTGCCGAGCGAAAATTCGGCGCCCTCGAAGCGGATACGACCCTGGTCATAGCTGAATTCGGCCGAGTTGCTGAGAATCTGCGTGCCCGGGTCCTCGTAGCGAACGCCTCCCTCGAGATGCAGCGCGCGGTTGTCCGGGTCGAAACGCGCCGTGTCTGCGCCGGCGAGTTTGTCGTCGCGCCGCAGCAACACGCCGCCGGTCATGCTCGCGCGCGGTTCGTCGCCGACCTGGGCCTCGAATGCGCCGGCCTCGAGCTGAATCGTCTCGGGGTTGTCCAGAACACCGGTAAGCAGTGGCGAGTCCGCCGCGATGGGACCACCAAGGGATGTCTGGCAGGCCATATCGTCGTTGGCATGCGCACCTGTAGCGGCCAGCAATGAGCAGGCAAAGATGAGTCTTTTGGCGGACAAAACGTTGTTTGAATTCAGATTGGGACGGGCCCTGTTAAACGGGATGTTATCAGCCTTTGGGATTTGTTACCTTCCCTGAGTTCTACAGCTACATCAAAGTGTTACGGAGTACCGAGATCGAATCTTCAGCCGCGCAGCCAGACCCGCGCCTCGACGCCCTGCGACGTTGGATCGCGGGTATCGATGCCGTCACCGGCAGCGACCCCGTGCCCGCATCGTCCGATGCGAGTTTCCGTCGCTATTTTCGATTACAGAAAGGCGCCAATAGTTTCATCGTTATGGATGCGCCGCCGGAGCAGGAAGACTGCCTGCCGTTCCTGCGCGTTGCCGGCCATCTCGAAGCGATGGGCCTGAATGCGCCGCGGGTCCTCGAGATCAATCTCGAAGAAGGCTTTCTGCTCCTGAGCGATCTGGGCACGGAGTTGTACCTCGACAAGCTCGACTACGAGCCCGCGCTGGCAAACGAACTTTATGGAGATGCAATCGACGCATTGCTTACGATGCAGCGACGCGGTGCCGCGTTCCAGGCTGCATTGCCTCCTTACGACAATGAGTTGCTGCGCTTCGAGTTATCGCTGTTTCACGACTGGCTATGTGGAACGCATCTCGGGATCGAGTTCGATGACGATATGGAGAATGCATGGCTGGCCTGTTGCGATCTGCTCGTCGCGAATGCGCTTGACCAGCCGCAGGTGTTCGTCCATCGGGACTATCATTCGCGTAACCTGATGGTTAGCGACGAACAGAATCCCGGCATTATCGATTTCCAGGACGCGGTCGAGGGCGCGCTGACTTACGATCTCGTCTCTCTGTTGAAAGACTGCTACGTGAAGTGGCCCGCAGAGCGAATCTGGAACTGGGCGCTCGATTTTTACAATGGGCTCGAACCGGACCTGCGTGAACGTATCGACGAGGCGCAGTTCAGGCGCAACTTCGAATTGATGGGCGTGCAACGACACCTCAAGGCTGCCGGCATATTCGCCCGCCTCAATCATCGCGACGGCAAGCCTGACTACCTGCTCGATGTGCCGCGAACCCTGTCCTACGTTGTTGACGTTGCGCCGCGCTACCCGGAACTTGAATTTCTCAAGATGCTCATCGAAGGCCGCGTGCTGCCGGGGATGGCGGCATGAAGGCGATGATTCTCGCCGCGGGTCGCGGCGAACGGCTCAGGCCGCTTACCGATGAAATCCCGAAGTCGCTGGTCGAGGTCGACGGGCAAAGTCTGCTCGAACGCCACCTCGAACATGTGCGCGATGCGGGTATCGAAGCGGTCGTGATCAACCTTGGCTGGCTCGGCCAGCGCATCGTTGAGCGGATTGGCACCGGTGCGGCCCTGGGACTCGATGTGCGCTATAGCGACGAAGGCGACAATATCCTCGAAACCGGTGGCGGCATTCACAATGCGCTGCCGCTGCTGGGCGACGAACCGTTTCTCGTGGTGAATGCCGACGTGTACACGGACATGCCGGTGCCGGATGTGCACCTCGCTGACGAGCACACCGGCCATCTCGTCATGGTGCCTTCACCCAGCTATCGGGATGGCGGTGACTTCGATATCGAGGATGGATTGATTCGCAACACCACTGAGCAAAAACTGACGTTCAGTGGAGTGTCGATTTACCGCCCCGAGTTCTTCGCAGGCTGTGAGGCTGGCCGTTTTCCGCTGGCGCCCATGCTGCGACAGGCAGCACATCACGAACAGCTTTCAGGTTCGCTGTACGAGGGACAGTGGGCTGACATTGGGACGCCCGAGAGGCTTGCTGCTCTACGCAGAATCGTCTGACTTCGCAGTTCGATAGGAGTGTGCGATGGCGCCAAAATACAGCAGCAACGCGACCGGAAACGCCCACATCGAAAAAAAAGCCAGCAGGACCACCACAAGGTAAGCCTGATCGTTTGGCGAGGCGTTCGATTCTCGAACTCCTGCCATGATGTCGAACACGACGTGTTCGAGATTTAGCATTGACAGTGTTACGACGATTCCCGAAAGCAGCATCACGGTGACAGTTGTCACCGCAAACCAGTGCAGTTTCGCTGATGTCATCAGGTATCGGAATAACAGCGCGACCCGCCATGTGGCGATGACAGCAAGGAACCATGCATTGATCTCCTGTGCCGTCCCCAATTCAACAAAGCGCTCGACCGGTATCGCATAAAGCAGGGCTGGCATGGACGTCAGCCCGACGAAGATCAGTACACCTCGAAACGACCAGCTGGCGACTCGCAAGGGCCAGACGATCAGATACAGGATCAGAGACAGGCAGAAGATGTAGGCGACCGAGCCGAGTCCGAGGTATTGCCAGGCGTGCGCAGATGGATGGTCCCAATATCTGCCGATGCCCGCCAGCCATGTAACTGCCAGAACGAAACCGAGCCAGGGCACAAAATTACGCGTCGGCGAAATCCGAACCGGACGAAACAGTAGAAACGCGAACTGGGTTCGCAGCATGTTGCCGAGTGTTGGGGTCACTTCAGTGGCTTTTCGAATCAGATGTGTTCATCCTACCTGAAACGCCAAATCGGGCGCGGAGGAAGCATGACCCACTTCATCAATCCCGCACGGGAAGCATTCGAAGAATTCAAAGCGTTGCCCCGCGATGAGCCGATCATGATGCTCAACTTCCTGCGCTTCAAGGACCAGGCCGAGTACGAAGATGGACGGGAAGCCACGGGCGCGGAAGCCTACGCGGCCTACGGCAAAGAAAGCGGCCCGATCTTCAAACGCGTCGGCGGTGAGATTGTGTGGCGTGGGAGACAGGTCAACATGCTGATCGGCCCGTCCGACAAGAACTGGGATCTTATCTTTGTTGCACGTTACCCGACGGCCGGCGCCTTTCTCGAAATGGTAACTGACCCCGATTACCGTGATGCCGTGAAGCATCGTACCGCGGGTGTGCTCGATAGCCGCCTGATTCGTTGCACGGCCGAAGAACTCGGCGAAGGCTTCGCGAGCTAGCTCATCCCGAGATGCCGCAGGAAATGCGGCTCGAGTTTCTGCGCAGTTTCTTCAAGGGACAGGTCGATGCCGAGGCCTTTGAGGTCGGTCATCTGCAGGCCTTCGTAACCGCAGGGATTGATGCGCAGGAACGGCGACAGGTCGCCGTTTACGTTCAGCGCCATGCCGTGGAACGAGGCGCCGCGTCGAATGCGCAGGCCAACGCTCGCGAACTTCACGCCTTCGACGTAGACCCCCGGGGCTTCGGGGTCGGCTGCTGCTTTGACACCATACTCGGCGACGAGATCCACGACGCTTTGCTCGAGTGCGGTTACGAGCGTACGCACGCCAATCTTGGCGCGGCGTATGTCGATAAGGGGGTAGACCATCAGGATCCCGGGGCCGTGATACGTCACCTGGCCGCCACGGTCGATCTGTACGACGTCAATATCGCCGGCATCGAGCAGGTGCTCCGTTGCCGCGTTGATGCCCAGCGTGAACACCGGCTGGTGATCGCAGTACCAGATCTCGTCCGGCGTTGATTCGTCGCGCGTATCGGTGAGGTCGCGCATTGCGTGCCAGCACGGCACATAGTTCTGTCTGCCGAGAAACTTGCTCTTCACAACGCCATCAGGACGTCTTCGTGATCGGTGGCATCACGGTAGATGTTGTCGAGCTGCTCCTGGCTGGTCGCTGTAATCGTCACGGTGACTGACACGAAGCTGCCATTGCGACTCACTGCCGCCTGCACCGCGTCGTCATCGACGGGCCCCGCATGTTTCTCTACGAGCGCTTTTGCCAGTGTGCGAAACTCCGGCGTATCGCGCCCCATCATCTTGATGGGAAACGATGTGGGAAACTCAATTGCGGATTCATCGCTCATGATCACTCGAACATCAGGCTGATGCTGTCACGCGTGCGCTGCCAGAACGATCCGGCCGGGTTGTCTTCGAGCGCGCGCAATGGCGTGGTCAGAACTTGCTCCCCATCGAGACTGATGCGCAGGTCGGCAACGGGTTGACCGGATGCCAGCGGCGCCTCGACGATAGCCGGAATATCGATATTCGATTCCAGGCGGTCATAGGATCCGCGCCGAATCGTAATGTACAGGTCTTCGAGAACGCCGAGTCGGGACGTTTCGTTGGCCGACTTCCAGACTCTTGCGGTGCTTACTTCCTCGCCTGCCTTGAAGAGCAGCCGCGTTTCGAAGAAGCGGAAACCGTAGTTAAGCAGCGCCTGGCTGCCATCGGCACGCGACTTCTCGCTCGACATGCCGAGCACAACCGAAATGATGCGCATGTCATCCCGCTTTGCCGAAGCGACGAGGCAATAGCCCGCAGCATCGGTATGGCCGGTCTTGATGCCATCAACCGAGTTGTCGCGCCACAGCAGCTTGTTGCGGTTCGGCTGCCTGATGTCATTGAACGTGAATTCCTTGACGGCATGCCATGCGTAGTAGTCGGGAAACTCGTTAACCAGCGCGCGCGCCAGCGTCGACAGATCGCGTGCGGTTGTGATGTGCCCCTCCGCCGGCAGACCGGTGGCGTTCTCGAAGTTGCTCGACAGCATGCCGAGCTGCTGCGCGTACTGGTTCATCATCTGCGCGAACACGCCTTCCGTGCCGGCGATGTGTTCCGCCAGTGCGACGCCGGCGTCATTGCCCGATTGCACGATCAGTCCGAGCAGCAGGTCCTGGACGGACACCTGCTTGCCCACCTCGACGAACATTCTAGAGCCGGGCGTGCGCCAGGCTTTCTCGCTGATCGTGACCATGTCCTCCAGCGCCAGCTGCCCCTGTTGCAGCGCCTTGAAGACGACATAGGTCGTCATGATCTTGGTCAGGCTGGCCGGTGCGAGGGCGGAGTCCGGGTCGAGCGACGCAATTTCGCTGCCCGTCGTCGCATCGATGACGAGATAGCTCTTCGCACCGATAATCGGCGGCGCCGGTGCTGGCATCGGCGTCTGCGCATAAGCGCTTGATGCAAGTGCAAAAACGAGAACGAAAAGGGCGCGTGGCAGGACTCTGGTCATGGGACCTCTGGCAATCGGGGGTTTTCAGGGCGCGTATTGTACGCGGCTATTCGGTAATTAGGTACGGATCCGTGATACCGACACTCTCGAGCTCACCGACGATGACGTCGTACTGCGCAACATCTGCAACCGGGCCGATGCGCACGCGGTACAGCGTCCTGCCGGCGGCACGCTCCTCATGAATGAAGGCATTGCCGATGCCGGCCCTGGACAGGACGCCGAGGCGGCGCTCGGCATTGGCGCGCTCGCCGAAAGCGCCGACCTGGACGTAAATATTGGAGGGCGCAGGAGGCGGCTTTGTGACGGGTGCTCTTACAGGAGGCGGCTTGCCGGCGACCCCGCCGTCGTTGGTCGCCGGCAAGCTGCCTCCCACAGGTTTAGTCGCCGGCAAGCCGCCTCCTACAGGCTTCTCATCAAAGTTGATCGCCGTGACTTCCACCATGCTCGTACCGTCGCGCACCATGTCGAGCTTCAGCGCCGCCGCGTAGGACAGATCGATGATGCGGTTATGGACGAACGGGCCGCGGTCGTTGACGCGCACCAAGATCTCCTTGTTGTTGCGCAGGTTGCGCACGCGCACGTAGGTCGGCAACGGCAAGGTCTTGTGCGCTGCCGTCATCTTGTACATGTCATAGACCTCGCGGTTCGAGGTCAGGTTGCCGTGGAACTTCTTGCCGTACCAGGACGCGACGCCGCGCTCCTTGTAGCCGGATGACGAGCCCATGACCGTGTAGCGCTTGCCCAGCACTTCGTAGACGGGGCCATTGCCGTACTTGCTGCGTGGTTCTTTGCGAGGTATGGCGTCGGGCGGCAGATCGGGGATCCGATTGCTGCCGGAGGGAGGCCCGTCGCCGCGGACCTTGTTGCCGCCGCAACTTGCGAGGACCAGCGCACTGACCAGCAGCAGCGCGAGCCTAGCCGGCATCCGCAGTTACCTTGTTGGCGATTTCCTGGCCGAGCTGATGTGCAGCCAGTGCATACATGACGCTGCGGTTGTATTTCGTAATGACGAAGAAGTTGTGGAAACCGACCCAGTACTCCATGCCGTCGGCGCCTTCATACGCGAGCAGCTGCGCCTTGCCGTCTGCGGCGGTGTCCGTGGCGAACATGACGCCCTTGTTGCTCAGCGACTCGACCGTGTCCGTTGGTGTGAGCGTGTTCTTTGGTTCCGGTTTCGGACCGGTCCAGGAGTGGCCCAGCGTAGCCTGTGACGTGACTTCCTCGCCCGAGCGCCAGCCATGCTCGATGAAGTAGTTGGCGACACTGCCGGCAACATCTGCCCAGTTGTTCCAGATGTCACGCTTGCCGTCGCCCGTCGCGTCGACCGCGTAAGCGCGGAAGCTCGACGGCATGAATTGCGGCCGTCCCATCGCGCCGGCGTATGAGCCCAGCGGCTCCAGCGGGTCGACGTCTTCCTCGCGCGTCAGGACCAGGTACTCGACCAGTTCCTTGCGGAAGAACTTCTGCCGGGGCGGGTAATCGAACGCGAGCGTTGTCAGTGCGTCAATAACGCGATCCTTGCCCGTGATGCGACCGTAGTAGGTTTCAACACCGATGATGCCCACGATCATCTCGATCGAGACCCCGGTCTCCTTATGAATTCGCTCGAGCATCGCGCGGTTCTCGAGCCAGAAGGTCGTGCCCGCCTTGATGCGTTCCTTCGTAATGAAGATCTTGCGGTACTCGGCCCAGGTTAGCTTGCGCTCGGCAGGCGTGGAGATCTTGCGAATGATCGAGGGTTGCGTATTTGCCCGGGACAGCGTGGCAGCCAGGTCGTCACGCTCGAATTCGTGCTGTTCGACCATCTCCTCGATGAATGCGGATACGTCGTCGCGCGTGACGTCGAGCGGCACAGCGTCTTCGGCGTTCGAGCAGGATACGGAGAGGGTGAAAATTGCAGCGACTGCAGCGAGGCGTTTGTTCATCAGTGCGGCAATAATTTCCGGTTGGAGTGAATGGACATCAGAATACCGAAACCCGCCATGAGCGTCACCATCGAGGTTCCGCCGAATGATACGAGTGGTAAGGGAACGCCAACGACCGGAACGAGCCCGGTGACCATGGCGGTGTTGACGAAAACGTAGACCATAAAGGTCAGGCTGATCGAACCGGCAAGCAGGCGCGAGTAGGTGTCGTGTGCCTGGACGGCTATAAACAGCCCGCGACCGATAACAAACAGGTATAAGGCGAGCAGCGTCAGCACGCCGAGCAGACCGAATTCCTCGCCGAGCACCGCGAAGATGAAATCGGTATCGCGCTCCGGCAGGAACTCGAGTTGCGCCTGCGAGCCATTGGTCCAGCCCTTGCCGAACAGGCCACCGGAGCCGATTGCGATTTTCGACTGGATGATGTTGTAGCCGGCGCCCAGCGGGTCGGAGTCCGGGTTGAGCAGGGTCAGCACGCGCTGCTTCTGATAATCCTGCATGAATTGCCACAGCACCATCGCGCCAGGAATGGCCGCGAGGCCGAGTCCGAAGATCAGCTTGAATGACATACCGGCAAGGATGATTACGATGACTCCCGAGGCGGCGATCAGTAGCGAGGTACCAAGGTCCGGCTGTTTCGCGATCAGCACCGTGGGCACGGCGATCATGACCGCGATGATCGCGATATGGCCGATGCGCGGCGGAATCTGGCGGTCGTGCAGGAACCAGGCGGCCATCATCGGGACGCCGAGCTTCATTGCCTCGGAGGGCTGGAAGCGAATGCCGATATCGAGCCAGCGGCGAGCGCCCTGGCCGACATCGCCCTTGGTCAACACGAGAATCAGCAAGACCAGTCCCGCGAGATAGCCCCACGGCGTCCAGCGGCGCAGGAATTCGGGCGGCAGCTGGGCAACGATGAACATCGCGACGAACGAGACGCCAAGGCGGATCACCTGGTTCATCAGGAGCCGGTTGCTCTCGCCGACAGCGCTGTACAGGACAAACAAACCAAAGCCGCAGATCAACAGAAGGCCGATCAGCAGCGGACCGTCGACGTGCAGGCGGCGCATCAGCAATGCGAAATCCGACAGCGGCTGCGCCTTGGGTGTGATCAGTCGTTGCGTATCGCTAAGGCGCATCGTCGAATCCGAGATAAGCGTCCATGACGGCCTTCGCGATCGGCGCTGCGACGGAGCTGCCGCTCTCTCCGTTCTCGACGATCAGCGCGACTACGATGCGCGGATCGTCGAACGGCGCGTAGGAAATAAACAAGGCGTGGTCGCGCTGGCGTTCCTGTAGTTCGAGTTCGTCGTACTTCTCGTCCTGCGCGACCGTCACAACCTGGGCGGTACCGCTCTTGCCAGCCATCTCGTAGGGGGCGCCTGTACCGACCGCTCGCGCTGTACCCCGCGCACCCTGGAGTACGTCATTCATTGCGCCAAGAACATCATCCCAGAAGAGCTCGTTCTCGATGTCGACATCCGGCAGGCGTTCGGGTTGGGTCAGGCGGCGCTCGCCGGTCAACGCGTCTTCAACTGCGGCGACGAGGAAGGGGCGGTAGCGCTCACCGCGTGTGGCCAATGCGGCGGTTGCGGCAGCCAGCTGCAACGGAGTCGCCAGCATGTAACCCTGGCCGATCGATGCAATGACCGTCTCGCCGTGATACCAGCGTTTGTGGTCACCCCGGAAATTGTCTTCTTTCCACTGCCTCGACGGCACGATGCCTGCGTGCTCGCCGCCAATATCCACACCCGTGCGGTAGCCGAGGCCGAAGCGCGTCAGGTACTCATGCATCGTGTCGATGCCGAGCTCCATGCTGACTTCGTAGAAGTAGACGTCGCAGGACTGCGATATGGCTTCGCGCAGATCAACCGGTCCATGACCTTCGGGTTTCCAGTCACGATAGCGATGGTCGTCTCCTGGCAGCTGGAAGAAGCCGCGGCACAGGCTCTTGCGCGTGAGGAAGGTCGCTCCGGTCTCGAGCGCTGCAAGCGCGAGCATCGGCTTGATCGTAGAGCCAGGAGGGTAGGCGCCATTTACGGCGCGATTGAACAGCGGTCGGTCCGGGTTGTCCTGCAGCTCGCGATACTGCGAGGTCGTCATGCCGACCGCGAACAGGTTCGGGTCGAATGAGGGTGCGCTGACGAGCGCCAGGATCTCACCGCTGTGCGGGTCGAGAGCCACGAGGGCGCCGCGGCGGCCTTCGAACGCCTGCGTTGCGAGTTTCTGCAGGTCAAGATCGATGCTGAGGTAGACATTGTGGCCAGGCGTCGGAACCTGGTCGACCGGTAACGAGTCGAGCAATTCGCTGGTGTCGCTCGGCATCTGGCGACCGCGCGCGTTCGTAATGAGATGGCGGAATCCGGCATCGCCATGCAGGTCCGACTCGTAACTGCTCTCCACACCGGTCTTGCCCGTGTGCGACGTACCTGCATAGGCCGCCGCATCGAGGCGCTGCAGGTCACGAGTGCTGAGTGCGCCGACGTAGCCGACAGCATGCGCGACCTCGGCGCCGTTGGGATAGTGGCGCACGAGACGGGGCCGGAAATCGACACCCGGGAAGCGCGGTCTCTGGATCGCAAAGTTGGCGATTTCTTCGTCGGTCAGGCGCAGCTTGAGCGGCACGGGCTTGAAGCGTGGCCCACGGCGGCTGAGTTCCGCGAATTCGGGAATGTCTTCGGCCTCGATGAGGCCGAGCGCCGCCAGGCGATTCAGCGTGACGTCGATGTCGTTGACCTGCTCGGGTATGAGTTCGAGCTGGTAGGACGGCAGGTTCTCGGCGATTACGCGGCCCTTGCGATCGAGGATCAGGCCGCGGATCGGCGGTGCCGGCTCGATGCGGACACGGTTGCCCTGCGACTTCTCGGCAAAGAGTTCATGGTCGACGACCTGCAACTGCACGAGGCGGGCGACGACGACGCCGGTCAGCAGAATTGAAACGACGGCAGCGAGGACGACGCGGGCCAGGAACAGGCGGCGTTCCGAATGGATATCCTTGATCGGTGAGAGCAGGGTGGCCATGGCGACTCAGGTTCGAGACCGCGAGCGATACCGGACTCCGGACAGGAACAGGAACACGAACGGCCACAGCAACGTGCCGGACAGCACCGGACCCCAGTAGGCGATCGCAGGTGCCGTTACACCTGCAACGCCGTTGATCCAGAAGAGGAGGAACTGGTAGAGCGCGAGCAGCGCGAACACCGTGGCCGTCAGTTGCGAGAGCGGGAAGACGCGCATGAGCAGGTGGAAGCGCACGGTCACAAAGACGATGACGCACAAGGCAAGCGCATGCTGGCCAAGCAGCGTGCCGTAGGAAACATCGAGGATCACGCCAACGACCCAGGCCGAGCCAACGCTCCAGGTGCGGGGCAGCTGCATGGCCCAGAAGATCAGCAGCAGCGCGAGCCAGTCCGGACGGAACGCCGCAATCACGTCGGGCAACGGCATGATGGACAGCATCAGCCCAACGACCAGCGTGATGATGACGGGCAGGCGGCGTGAGTTTTCGCGGCTCATTGTTCCGCTTCCTCGGTGACGATCGGCGTGGACCAGATCAGCATGACTTCGCGTACCTGGTCGAGCGCGGCCGCTGGCGTGGCCGTGACTTCAGCGAACGCTTCCTGTGGAATTCGCGTGACCGAATCGACCACCGCAACGGGGTAGCCGGCAGGAAACGCGCCGCCGAGTCCGGATGTGACCAGCAGGTCGCCCGCCCGAATATCGGCGTTGTTGGGCAGGAATGGCAGATCGAGGCGATCGATTTCGCCCGTACCGACGGCAATTGTGCGCAACCCGTTGCGATTCACCTCCACGGGCAATGCATGGTCGGCATCGCTGATGAGCACGGCCTGTGCCGTCATGATGCCGGTCTCAATGACCTGGCCGACGACGCCGTCGGCGTCGACGAGCGCCTGGCCGTCGTAAACGCCGTCGCGACTGCCAATACCGATCACGAGATTGTGCTCATAAGGATTGGCGTCGACCGACATGATTTCGGCGACCCGCACCTCGTCGCGCACGCGATTGCGCGCATCTAGCAGGGCGCGCAGGCGCGCGTTCTCTGCTTCGAGCGCGGTGAGACGTTGCAGGCGCGCGTTGGTCAGCAGTCGCTCGGCCTTGAGCCTGCCAAGCTCGAGCTCGAGTTCGTTGCGCGAGGTGGTCGACTCGCCGAGCCAGTGCCAGAACCGCGGCGGGGCGTCCACGACAACGCGCACCGGGTACACGGCAGCGCCGATACCCTGGCGAATACCGTCCAGGTGATGTTCCTGGTGATCGAAGCGCATCACGAGGATGCTCACGATGATCAGGATAATGAGACGCAGACCCAGCGCCGGGATGCGCGCCGGATTGCTGTTATTTCCCCGGGACGCGACCATGCTTACGTCCGGGAACGACTACTCCAGTCCGAATACGGCAGGACCGTGCTCGTCGATCAATTCGATAACGCGACCGCCACCGCGGGCCACACAGGTAAGCGGGTCGTCGGCGATGACGACCGGGAGTCCGGTTTCCTCCATCAGGAGCTTGTCGAGGTCGCGCAGCAGTGCGCCGCCGCCGGTCAGCACGATGCCGCGTTCGGCGACGTCGGCGCCGAGTTCAGGCGGTGTCTGCTCGAGGGCTTCCTTGACTGCCCCAACAATACCCTGCAGCGGTTCCTGCAAGGCTTCGAGAATTTCATTCGAGTTGAGCGTGAAGCTGCGCGGTACGCCTTCCGAGAGGTTGCGGCCCTTGACCGAAATCTCGAGCACTTCCTGGCCCGGGAACGCCGAGCCGATTTCATGCTTGATGCGCTCTGCCGTGGCTTCGCCGATCAGGATGCCGTAGTTGCGACGCACGTAGTTCGTGATCGCCTCGTCGAAACGGTCGCCGCCGATGCGGACCGAGGCCGCATACACGATGCCGTTGAGCGAGATGACCGCGACTTCGGACGTGCCGCCACCGATGTCGAGCACCATCGAGCCGCGCGCCTCGTGCACGGGCATGCCGGCGCCGATCGCGGCCGCCATGGGTTCATCTATAAGGTGTACCTTGCGCGCGCCTGCACCTTCTGCGGATTCGCGGATCGCGCGGCGCTCAACCTGGGTCGAACCGTAGGGTACGCAGATCAAAACGCGCGGGCTGGGCCGGAAGTAGCGCGACTGGTGGGCCTTGCGGATGAAGTGCTGCAGCATCTTCTCCGTGACCGTGAAGTCGGCGATAACGCCGTCCTTCAGGGGGCGAATGGCCGTGATATTGCCCGGCGTGCGTCCCAGCATGTTCTTGGCATCCATACCAACGGCCTCAACAATGCGGCCACCGCGACCCGAATCTTCGCGAATCGCCACGACGGACGGTTCGTCGAGCACGATGCCGTGTCCCCGCGAGTAAATCAGGGTATTGGCGGTGCCAAGGTCGATGGACAGGTCATTGGAAAAATAACCCAGGATATTCTTGAACATGCAGGTGTGGCCCAAAGGAGGATTAACGGCGTAATCTAGCAATGCGCACGACTTTCCACAAGGAGCGTGAAAGCCGCATCATTAAGCTGTTTGCATGCTATCGCCGGGCGCGTTCATGTATGATTGCGTGCCCGCCGTGGCGGGCCCCGATTCAACCGTAGAAAACACCGGAAAAACACAGTGTCACTCGACAAAGATCAGGTCCGGCATATCGCGATGCTGGCCAGGCTGAAGCTGACGGATGACGAGTACGCCGAGAGCGTCGAAAAGCTCTCGAAAATCGTTGATTTCGTCGACCAGTTATCCCAGGCAGACACCGCTGGCGTCGTGCCGATGGCGCACCCGCTCGATGCGGCCCAGCGCCTGCGCGCCGATGCCGTCACCGAGCCCAATGAGCGCGATCGCTACCAGGAAAACGCGCCGTCCGTGACTGATGGCCTGTACCTCGTGCCTAAGGTGATCGAGTGATGGCGCTGCATACGCAATCCCTGGGCGAGCTGCTGGGCGGTCTCGAGGCTGGCGACTTCACCTCGGTTGAGCTGACGACCGCGCTGCTCGATCGCATCGCCGCGGAAGACGACAAACTCAACGCAATGATCACGATCACGCGCGATGCTGCGCTCGCCGCGGCTGCGCAGGCGGACGCTGACCGCGCCGCCGGAAACGCAGGCCCGCTCTGCGGAGTGCCGATTATTCACAAGGACATCTTCTGCACGCGCGGCGTCAGGACGACCTGCGGCTCGAAGATGCTCGGCAATTTCATCTCGCCTTACGATGCGACGATCGTGGAGCGTCTTGCCGATGCCGGGGCCATCGTCCTCGGTAAAGCCAACATGGACGAGTTCGCGATGGGCTCGTCGAACGAGACGAGCTACTTCGGCCCGGTACGCAACCCCTGGGATCTGGAACGTTCCCCGGGCGGTTCGTCAGGCGGTTCGGCGGCTTCGGTTGCCGCGCGCTTCGCGCCGGCGGCTACTGCCACGGACACCGGCGGGTCGATTCGCCAGCCGGCGGCGCTGACCAACACGGTCGGGCTCAAGCCGACCTATGGCCGCGTGTCGCGCTACGGCATGATCGCGTTCGCGTCGAGCCTCGACCAGGCTGGCACGATCACGCGTACTGCCGAGGATGCGGCGCGCCTGCTCGGTGTCATGGCTGGATTTGACGAGCGCGATTCGACATCGATCGACGAGCCTGTGCCCGACTACGTGGCAGCGCTGGGCGACTCAATCAAAGGCATGAAGATCGGCATCGTGCGCCAGCACTTCGACGCGGGACTCGACGGGCCCACCGGCGAGCGCGTCAAGGAGGCGATCGAAGTGCTGGAGTCGCTCGGAGCGACGACGCAGGAAGTCGATCTGCCGAATATCGACCTGTCGGTGCCGACCTATTACGTGGTTGCACCAGCCGAGTGTTCGTCCAACCTGTCGCGCTTTGATGGCGTGCGGTTCGGACATCGAGCGGAAGGTGCCGAAGACCTGCTGGATCTCTATTGCCGTAGTCGCGGCGAGGGCTTCGGCGATGAGGTCAAGCGCCGCATCATGACGGGTACCTACGTGCTGTCGGCGGGTTACTACGATGCCTACTACCTGAAGGCGCAACAGGTACGCCAGCTGATCGCAGATGACTTCCGCAAGGCGTTCAAAGACGTCGACGTGATAGCCGGACCGACGGCGCCCGCGCCGGCGTTCAGGCTTGGCGACAAGGTCGACGATCCGATCCAGATGTACCTCAACGATATTTACACGATCGGCGCAAACCTTGCGGGCCTGCCGGGCATCTCGGTGCCTTGTGGTTTTGTCGACGGTCTGCCCGTTGGCTTGCATCTCGTCGGGCCGCATTTCGGCGAGAGCGAGCTGCTGCGCTGCGCGCACCAGTACCAGGGACAGACGGACTGGCACACGCGGTCCCCGGAGGGCTTCGCATGAGCTGGGAAGTCGTCATTGGGCTCGAGATTCACACGCAGCTCGCCACAAAGTCGAAGATTTTCTCTGGTGCTTCAACGGCTTACGGGGCCGATCCGAACACGCAGGCGTGTCTCGTCGACCTCGGCTACCCGGGCGTCCTGCCGGTCCTCAACAAGGAAGTCGTGCACATGGCGGCGATGTTCGGCCTCGCCGTCAATGCGACTGTCGCGAAGCGCTCGGTATTTGCGCGCAAGAACTACTTCTACCCGGACCTGCCGAAAGGCTACCAGATCAGCCAGTACGAATTGCCGATCGTGGAGCACGGCGAGCTGTTCATCACGGATGGTGACGGGAACGACAAGCGCATCGGCATTACGCGTGCGCACCTTGAAGAAGATGCGGGCAAGTCGATTCACGAAGGTCTCGACGCGTCGTCCGGCATCGATCTCAATCGTGCGGGTACGCCGCTGCTCGAAATCGTCTCCGAGCCTGACATCCGTTCGGCGAAGGAGGCGGTCGCGTACATGCGCAAGATCCACACGATCGTGCGCTATCTCGGCATCTCTGATGGCAACATGCAGGAGGGCTCGTTCCGATGTGACGCGAACGTGTCGGTGCGACCGCTGGGGCAGGAAAAGTTTGGCACGCGTACCGAGATCAAGAACCTGAACTCGTTCCGCTTCGTCGAGCGCGCGATCAACTTCGAGATCGAGCGCCAGATCGACGTAATCGAGGACGGCGGCGAAGTGGTCCAGGAGACGCGACTCTACGACGCCAACAAGGACGAGACGCGCTCAATGCGCTCGAAGGAGGAGGCGAACGACTATCGCTATTTCCCCGATCCCGATTTGCTGCCGGTCGAGATTACCCAGGAGTACATCGACGAAGTTCGGGGACAGTTACCTGAATTACCCGACGAGAAGCAACAGCGCTTTGTCGATGAGTATGGTCTCAAGAATGACGATGCTGCCCAGTTGACCGTGTCACGTCCGCTGGCCGATTACTTCGAGGCAGCGGCTGGCGCGACCGAGGCGCAAGCGCAACTTGTTGCTAACTGGGTCGTAGGCGATTTGCTGGGTGCGCTAAACAAGGAAGGACTGGACATCAGCGCGACCAAGATCGGCGCCGCCGATCTTGCCGGTCTGGTGACGCGCATCGATGACAATACGATCTCCGGCAAGCTTGCCAAGCAAGTGTTCGAGGCGATGTGGGCAGGCGAGGGCTCGGCCGACGAGATCATCGAGGCCAGGGGCCTGAAACAGATTACCGATTCTGCGGCGATCGAAGCCGTCGTGGACAAGGTGATTGAAGCGAATCCGTCCCAGGTCGCCGAGTACAAGGCGGGCAAGGACAAGCTGGTCGGTTTCTTCGTTGGTCAGGTCATGAAGGAAACCGGTGGTCAGGCGAACCCCGGGCAGGTCAACCAGGTCCTCAAGGACAAGCTGAGTAGCTGACATGTCGGCGGACTCGGTTATACCGTTCTCGTTCGAGACGCTGCCCGTGCGTGGCGCGCTGATTCACCTTGGCCGCTCATGGCGGCGCATGCAGCGCGATCACGACTACTCGCCGTTGCTCGTGGAAGCGCTTGGGCATGCCGCGGCCGCTACCGGTTTGATCGCACAGAGCCTCAAGTTCGATGGCGCGATCACCTTGCAGATCCAGGGCGGTGCTGCGTTGCAGATGCTGGTCATGCAGTGCACGTCGAATCTCGAGATGCGCGGCATGGCCGCGATGGAAGAGGGTGCAGCGCCAGCGGGTTTTTCCGATCTTGCGGCCGGTGCGCATTGCGCGATCACGGTCGACGCCGGTGAGCGCCCCTACCAGGGCATCGTGGCGATGGATGGCGATACCTTGTCCTCGAGCCTCGAGCACTACTTCATGCGCTCGGTGCAGGTGCCCAGCCACATTGCATTGGTTGCGAATGAGGAAGTGGCGGCCGGCGTCCTGCTGCAGCAGATGCCGGGTCAGCCCATCGACCCGGATGATTGGAATCGTCTGCATTTCCTGATTGAGACCCTGACGACTTCGGATTTTGAAGGTGAGGCGGGCGTGAGTCTGCTCGGCAAGCTGTTCGCCGAGGACGACGTGCGCGTCTACGAGTCGAGGCCGGTGGAATTTCGCTGCCGCTGCTCGGCCCAAAAAACCGACGATATCCTCAAGATGATTGGCGAGGACGAAGCGCGCACGGCTCTCCGGGAGCAGGGTGAGATCGAGATCATCTGCGAATACTGTGGCCGCCGCCGCAACTACGACACCGTCGACATCGAACGCATCTTCACCAACAACGTCGTCCCGGCCCCCGACTCCGTCCAGTAACGGGGACCGGTAACGGGGACAGTGCCCCTATTTCAGGGGACAGTGCCCGTATTTTTTTCGTTGCCCAAAAAACTCATTATTTCATACGGTTATAGAATAAGGGCACTGTCCCCACAAAAGAGGTGACAGTGCCCTTGGCGCATGGGTTATACTGTTCGGCTGTAAATATAAAAGAATATTTATATATTTATGAATACCGAGCAGTTCATCGTGTGCCTCAAGGCGCTGGCCGATCCCGTGCGGATTCGGCTCGTTGTGCTGTGCGGTACGGCGGAGTGCAGTGTGTCGGAGCTTACGTACGTGACGGGGCTCAGCCAGCCGCGCATCTCCCAGCATCTCAAGGCCCTCATCGGGGCGAATCTGCTCGAACGTTTCCGCGACGGGCACTTCGTCTACTACCGTGTCCCGGCCAACGGTGGTGACGCGCAAGCGCGCCGCAGGATTCTGTCGCTGCTGCCTGACGATGATCCGCAGTTTGCGCGCGACCTCGACAAGCTGCGGAAATTGCGCGGTGACGAGGCGATCGAACCGGTGGAGACGGAGGAAGATCGCTTCCTCCACAAGGCGCTGGTTGAGCTGACCGTCGCGACGCCGCTGGGCGATCTGCTCGATGTCGGCTGCGGGCAGGGACGCCTGCTCAAACTTCTCGCATCACGCGCGCAGCGCGTCGTCGGCGTCGACATCGATCCCGGTGCACGTCGCCTGGCGCGTGCCGAGTTGTTGCTCGCGGGCTTGCCGAACTGCTCGCTGCGCCAGGGCAGCATGTACTCGTTGCCGTTCGAGGACGCCGAGTTCGACACGATCATCCTCGACGACGTACTCCGCGATGCCGACGATCCGGCCGCCGCCCTCGGTGAAGCCAAGCGACTGTTGCGCAGCGGCGGCCGCATGCTGTTCCTCGCGACCGCAAATGAGCGTGACGCCCACAAGACCAAAACCGACTTCGCCGCGTGGGCGGCCGCAACCGGCTTGCGGCTTGCGCCACCGCGACTCATTCCAGAAACAGGGCCGAGCTGGGTGCTCGGCGTAGCTACGATATGAACAGAATCACCAATTCCAGGCCGAAGGTTTCCTTCGAATTCTTTCCGCCGCATTCGGAACAGGCGGAGGCCACGCTCTGGCAGTCGATCGACCGCCTCAAGATCCTGCGGCCCGAGTTCGTGTCCGTCACTTATGGCGCGGATGGCTCGACGCGGGAGCGCACGCATAATGCCGTCGCGCGCATCCTTGACGAGACCAGCCTGACGACTGCGCCGCACCTGACCTGCGTCGGCGCGAGCCGCGGCGAGATCGACGATATTGCCCGCGAGTACTGGGACATGGGCGTGCGCCATCTCGTCGCGCTGCGCGGTGATGCGCCAAAAGGCGCCGCTCACTACGAGCCTCATCCGGACGGTTATGCCTATGCGAGTGATCTCGTCGAGGGTCTCAAGAAGATTGGTGACTTCGAGATCTCGGTGGCGGCGTACCCGGAAGTTCATCCCGAAGCGCCGAACGCGTTGTTCGACCTCGAAAACCTCAAACGCAAGCTCGACGCGGGAGCAAACCGGGCGATTACGCAGTTCTTCTTTGATGTCGACGTGTTCCTGCGCTTCAGGGATCTCTGTGCCACGGCCGGCATCGACTCGCCGATCGTGCCGGGCATCCTGCCGATCACGCGTTTCCCGCAGCTTGAGAAGTTCGCAGCTGCCTGCGGCGCTTCGGTACCGGACTGGCTGCGCCAGTGGTTTGCCGGCCTCGATGAGGACGCGGAGACGCGGCAGATGATCGCTGCCAGTATTGCCATCGACCAGGTGCACCGCCTCGAGGCCGAAGGCATTGCCGAGTTCCATTTCTATACCCTGAACCGCTCCGAACTCGCGTTTGCGATCTGCCATGCACTCGGTGTGCGCCCGGATAGCGAGGTGGCCGCATGAATCGCGACGAACGCATAACGACGATGCTCGCGTCGCTGGGCGAGCGCATTTTGCTGCTCGATGGCGCCATGGGCACGATGATCCAGGGCTACGGCCTGACCGAGGACGACTATCGCGGCGAGCGCTTCGCTGACTGGGGTCACGACCTCAAAGGCAACAACGACCTGCTGTCACTGACGCGCCCTGACGTCATTCGGGAGATTCACAACGCGTTTCTCGAGGCCGGCGCCGACATCATCGAGACCAACACGTTTAACTCGAACGCGCCGTCGATGGCGGATTACGGCATGGAAGCGCTCGTAACCGAGCTGAACGCCACCGCGGCACGGTTGGCGCGTGAATGTGCCGATGCCATTGCAGAGCAGACTGGTCGTCCGCGCTACGTCGCCGGCGCGCTTGGTCCTACGAACCGAACCGCCTCTATCTCGCCTGACGTCAACGACCCCGGTTTCCGCAACATCTCGTTCGATGCGCTTGCCCAAACCTATGAGGAAGCGACCAACGCGCTCATCGAGGGCGGGGTTGATTTCCTGTTGATCGAAACGATCTTCGACACGCTGAATGCAAAGGCCGCGATCATGGGCGTGCGTCGCGCGTTTCGGGCAGCCGGCGTCGAGTTGCCCGTCATGATTTCGGGCACGATCACCGACGCCTCGGGTCGCACGCTCTCCGGCCAGACGACCGAGGCGTTCTGGAACTCGGTCCGGCACGTGAAGCCATTCATGATCGGACTGAACTGCGCACTCGGTGCGAGCGAACTGCGCCCGTATATTGCCGAACTCTCGCGCATCGCGGACACGCGCGTCAGCGCCTATCCGAACGCCGGTCTGCCGAATGAGTTCGGCGAATACGACGAGACGCCTGCCGCCATGGCCGAGATCGTCGGTGAATTCGCCGCCAGCGGTCTCGTCAACATGGTAGGCGGTTGTTGCGGCACGACGCCAGAGCACATCCGGGCTATCGGCGGAGCGGTCGAGAAACATGCGCCGCGCGCGGTGCCGGAGATTCCCGTGCGTTGCCGTCTGTCTGGCCTAGAGCCCTGCAATATTGGTCCCGACGACCTGTTCGTCAATGTCGGCGAGCGCTGCAACGTCACGGGCTCCGCGATTTTCCGCCGCCTGATCGAGGCCGACGACTACGCACAGGCGGTGGCCGTCGCGCGCCAGCAGGTGGATAACGGCGCCCAGATCATCGACGTCAATATGGATGAGGGCATGCTCGATTCCGAGCGGACCATGGTCACGTTCCTGAACCTGATTGCGGCTGAGCCCGATGTCGCGCGCCTGCCGATCATGATCGACTCGTCCAAGTGGACGGTTATCGAAGCTGGCCTCAAGTGCGTGCAGGGCAAGGCTGTCGTCAACTCAATCTCGCTCAAGGAAGGCGAGGATTTGTTCGTCGAGCAGGCACAGCTGTGTCTGGACTACGGTGCGGCAGTCATCATCATGGCCTTTGACGAACAGGGCCAGGCCGACACGATTGAGCGCAAGGTCGAGATTTGTAAACGCTCTTACGACGTGCTGGTGAACAAGGTCGGTTTCGATCCGGCGGATATCATTTTCGATCCGAATATTTTCGCGGTCGCGACCGGCATCGAAGAGCATGCCAATTACGGCCTCGACTTCATCGAGGCAACGCGCAAGATCAAGGCGTCCTTACCGCATGCGCTCGTCAGCGGTGGCGTCAGCAACGTGTCGTTCTCGTTCCGCGGCAATAACGTCGTACGCGAGGCTATTCACTCCGTGTTCCTGTACCACGCAATTCGCGCCGGAATGGACATGGGTATCGTCAATGCCGGGCAGCTCGCGATATACGAAGACCTGCCTGAGGCACTTCGCGAAGCGGTAGAGGACGTCGTCCTCAATCGCAGTGCGGACGCAACCGAGAAGCTGCTCGAGGTTGCCGAGCAGTACAAGGACCAGAAATCAGGCGCGGCCGCCAGGGGGCAGGATTTGTCATGGCGCGAACTCGATGTCGAAAAGCGTCTCGAGTATGCGCTGGTGAACGGCGTCGACGAATACGTCATCGATGACACTGAGGAAGCGCGCGTGCGGGCCACCCGTCCGCTTGACGTCATCGAAGGTCCGCTGATGGCCGGTATGAACGTCGTCGGCGACCTGTTCGGTGCGGGCAAGATGTTCCTGCCGCAGGTCGTCAAGTCAGCGCGTGTCATGAAAAAAGCCGTCAGCCATCTCGTGCCCTTCATCGAGGAGGAACAGGACGGCGATCGCAGTTCGAACGGCAAGATCGTCCTTGCGACGGTCAAAGGCGACGTCCACGACATCGGTAAAAACATCGTGGGCGTGGTCCTGCAGTGCAACAACTTCGAAGTTGTCGATCTCGGCGTCATGGTGACCTGCGAGCGTATCCTCGAGGCCGCGCGCCAGGAGGGCGCCAACATGATTGGTCTGTCCGGCCTGATTACGCCATCGCTCGACGAGATGGTGCATGTCGCCAGCGAGATGCAGCGCCTGGACATGGCGTTGCCACTGCTGATTGGTGGGGCGACAACCTCACCGGCGCATACGGCGGTCAAGATCGAGCCGCGCTACGAAGGTCCCGTCATCTACGTCAAGGACGCCTCGCGTTCGGTCGGCGTGGCACAGGCGCTGGTCGAGCCGGGTACCCGCGACGAGATTGTCGCGAAGAATCGCAAGGACAATGCCCGCCGCCGCGATCAGCATGCCAACAAGAAACGGCTGGCGCCGCAGTTGTCGCTCGCGCAGGCGCGCGGTCGCAAACAGGCGATCGACTGGAGCGACTATACGCCGCCTGTGCCGACATTCCTCGGCAACCGCGTGTTCGACGACATCGATCTCAACGTCCTGCGCGACTACATCGACTGGATGCCGTTCTTCAACGCCTGGGAGTTCCACGGCAAGTTCCCGCAGATCCTCGGGGACGCAACGGTGGGTGAGGCGGCGTCGTCATTGTTCCATGATGCAACGGCGATGCTTGACCGGATCATTGAGGAGAAATGGCTGACGGCTCGCGCCGTGGTCGGCTTCCATCCCGCCAATACATACGAGGAGGATGACCTGCTGGTCTATGCGGATGAGGGACGCGAAGATGTGCTGCATCGTCTCGTGCACCTGCGCCAGCAGCGTTCCAAGGCTGAAGGCATGCCGCAGTCCTGTCTCGCCGACTTCGTGGCGCCGGTCGGGCACACGGACTATGTCGGGGCATTTGCCGTCACCGCAGGTATCGGGATCGACGAGCATGTCGAACGCTTCGAAGCGGACCACGATGACTACAGCGCGATCGTTCTGAAAGCGCTCGCGGATCGCCTGGCGGAAGCGCTTGCGGAGTACCTGCATGAGCGGACGCGCAAGGAATTCTGGGGTTACGCTGTGGACGAAAAGCTCAGTAATGATGAGTTGATCGACGAGGCCTATCGCGGCATACGTCCGGCGCCCGGTTACCCGGCGTGCCCGGACCACACCGAAAAGGCCAAGCTCTGGGAGTTGCTCGATGTCGAAGCCAGCATCGGTCTGCGGCTGACCGACTCATATGCGATGTACCCGACGGCGGCGGTGAGTGGTTTCTATTTCTCGCACCCGGAAGCGAAATACTTCGCGGTCGGCAAGATCGATCGCGACCAGGTGGCGTCATTCGCGGAGCGCAAGGGGATCAGCCTCGCCGAGGCCGAGCGCTGGCTCGCGCCGAACCTCGGCTATGAGCCAGGTGCGGCGGACGCAGCCTGATGGCAACGGATATTGTCATCAGGTCCGGGCTGGATCGGCTGCGCTATGCACTGCTGTTCGAGGGCATCCTGATCATCCTGTTCACGATGGTGCTCGTCCTCGTCTTCGATAGCGGCGTCATGTCTACAGGGGCCCTGTCGGTGCTGGTCAGCCTGATCGCGCTCGCCGTGAATTTCGTCTACAACTATGCGTTCGACAAGCTCGATGTGCGTAATGGCCGCATCCCTACGGAGCGCTCTGCCGGCTGGCGCGTTATTCATGCTGTTGGTTTTGAATGCCTGCTGGTGATCGCGGTTGTGCCGTTGTTGATGTGGTGGCTCGAACTCGGGTTTCTCGAGGCACTGCTCCTGGACGTTGTCGCGATGGCGGGAGTTGTCGCGTACACGTACGTGTTCACGCTTGCCTACGACCATGTCTTTCCGGTCGAGCAGGGTCAAAGAGAAAGCGGCGCCACCCCTTAGATCGGAGTGACGCCGGCGGCATGAGTCCGGGCGTTTAGCCTTCCGGGTGGTGCTGCGCTTCGCGGCGTAAGGCCTTTGCCTCCTCGCGGATGTGCTGTAGGTCGCGAACCATCTCGCTCCAGCCGTACCACAGCGCGTAGTCCGGATTGGCGTGGAACGCGCCCTGGAAGGCGCGCATGCGATGTTTCAGGTGCATCTCGAACAGGCGCGATTCGATCGACGTCGGCGCATCGTGGAAGGTCAGCAGGTCGGGGAACGCGTGTGCATACTCTTCCGGCTTCTCGAGGGTGCCGTCTTCGTAAAGTGACGCGATTTCCCGAATCGCCTCGGCCAGCAGGTGGTCGGCTTCGCGAATCAGGTCATCACCCTTGGCGAGTTCGGCGCGCGCGAAGTTGCCGGAGTGGCACTCTTCGCAAACCGCGATCATCTTGTTGCGTTCGCGATCGAAGTCTTCCTGCGTCAGGCGCGCAACATCGGCGGCTTTGACGACGTCGAGACGTGGGGTCGGATTGCCTTCCGGATCGAGCACGCCGAGGGCCTGCATGATCGTGACCTGGTCGGCGGCCCACTGTTCGTCTTCCGGCAACGGCAGACGCACGGCGAGGAAGCCCCAGGCGGTCCGCACTTCGTGATCGCCATCAACCATGTGGCAGTCCTGGCAGGTCGGCGCCGGTGTGTTGTCAGGCAGAGTGCCGTTCTGCGCGAGCAGGTAGCGGACGCCATGCTTGGATGAGGACCACATTTCCCATTGTGGGTGGTCGAATCCCATGTGGCAGGTCTGGCAGGCCTGCGGTTGCTGGGCTTCCACGACCGAGAACGTGTGACGCGTATGGCAGGCGTCGCAGGAGGCGTGACCAAACATGCTGCCTTCCGCCTTGAGTTGCTCGATCGCTTCGTCGCTCTTGAGGCCGAGCTTGTGGCAACCGCCGCAGCCTTTCATGCCATGTGACAGGGACATCGGCAAAGCATGCGTGGTCGGCATGGCCTCAACGGCTGCCCAGGCCAGTGCGTGCTTGCCCTTCGAGAACTGCTCGAAGCGCTCTTCGTGACACCGGGCGCAGGTTTCTGCCGTCACGGTCTTCAGCTTGGCGACGTCGTCCGCGGATTTGTGGCGACCCTTGTGGCAGTCGCGGCAACCGACATTTTCGGTCGAGTGGCGGCTGATCTGCCAGTCATTGACGATGTTGCGCGTTTCCTCGCGGTGACAGTCGACGCAGTCGTCGGCAACGACGAACGGGCTGGCGAGTATGAGAACGGCGGCTGCGAGCGCAGCGCGGGCTACGGACACCATCATATTTCCCCTGATAGATTCTTATCGCGTAAGTGCACGCGAATAGTATGCCTGGCCCCGGGGTCGGGCAATCGAACTTCGGTTTATACCTATATGGTCCGCAGCGCTGCGCGATGGGAACGAACGGAATCACTACGCGGTCAATAATGAGGTGGGAACGGTTGTGGTTGTTATCGGGGGTACGGGGGTACCGACTATGAAGCTTGTGGCACGTGTCCTGATTCTTGCATTGCTGCTCTGGTCTGCCAACGCGCTTGCAACGGAAGCTTACGCCGAGGCGCGCGCGCGTATGCTTGCTGCGTACCAGGCCCAGGATTACCCGGCGATGGTGGTTGCGGCGCGCGCGGCATTCGCTGCGCGTCCTGGTCGTCCTGGTTCGCGATTCAACCTTGCACTTGCCCACGCATTGAACGGCGAACCCGAAGTTGCGCTGGAACACCTCGGCTGGTTGTTACATGACGGTGTGGATTTTGGCGTCGCCGGGATGGACGAATTTACCGCCGTGCGCGAACTGCCCGAATGGCCGGAGTTCGAGGCGCAGCTCAAGGTGCTGCACGAGCCGGTTGGCGATGCAGAAGTCGTTCTCACGATCGATGACGGCGACTTCGTGCCGGAAGGCGTTGCCGTTGAAAGCGACGGCGACATCTATCTCGGCAGCATCCACAAAGGGCTGCTGGTTCGCGGCGACGAGGTGCTCAGCAATCGCCAGGGCCACTGGAGCGTCTTCGGCATGCGCTTTCATGCCGACGGTACGCTCTGGTTCGCCAGCGCGGCGGTGCCGCAGCTCGACGGTGTCGAAGAGGATCGCGGCAAGACGGGCCTGTTCCAGATAGACCCCGATACCGGCCGGTTGTTGCGTGCGGCGATTCTGCCGCAGGTCGCCGATGAGCAGGTGCTCGGCGACCTCATCATCCATGGCGACCTTATCTATACGACCGACAGCCTGACGGGCGGCGTGTATGAGTACGACATTGCGGCGGACAAGTTTACGACGCTGGTGGAGCCGGGCGTACTGCGCTCGCCGCAGGGCCTGGTGCTCAACGAGGCGGGCGACATGCTGTATGTCGCCGATTATGCGTCGGGCCTTTACTACATTGACCTCGAGCGGGCTGAAGCGAAAAAACTGTTGGTGACGGCCAATGCGACCGACCATGGCATCGACGGCCTGTACCGGCATGGCGATGAGCTCGTAGCCATTCAGAATGGCGTCCGTCCGCACCGCGTGGTGGCGTTTCAGCTCGAGCATAGTGGTTTCATGGCGACGCGCTCGAGAACCGTGGCGGCGAACCTGCCGCAGTTCGATGAGCCAACGCTGGGTACTGTTCATGGCGATGATTTCTATTTTGTCGCCAACAGTCACTGGAACCGGTTTGACCAGGATAACGACCTGCCGGACGGCCTTACCGGACCGATCGTTCTGAAAGTGCGTCTGAGTCACGAGTAATCGCTTGACAGGCAGAATCAGAATGGCTATTCTGTTTTTCCATGAACAGAGCACGCGCATTTGATCCGACCACGGCATTGGGCCAGGTTGTGGATCTGTTTTCCGCCAAGGGGTACACGGAGACCTCGATGGAAGACATCGTGCAGGCCACGGGTGTCAGCCGCTACGGGTTATACGGCACCTTCGGCAACAAGCGTGAGTTGTTCGAGCAGGCGCTCGAGCAGTATGCCGAAGGTATGGGCAAACGCTCGTTCCTGCGCCTGCTGGAGCCGGGTGCGTCACTCGATCATATTCGCAGGATCTTCGAGGAGCGCGTGTCCGATATGTGCGAAATCGATGAGAGGAAAGGCTGCCTGTTCGTCCATACGGCGATGCAGCTGGCGCCGCAGGATGCGGAACTGAAGGGTGTTCTGCAGCGCTTCATGAAACGCATGGCGAAAGCTTTTGCGATTGGCCTGGATTCCGCCAAGGGGCGCGGCGAGGTGGCCGAGCGTGTCGATGTTGACGCTGCGGGCATGCAGCTTACGAACCTGTTGTTCGGCCTGGCGGTGCTGGGTCGCACGGGATTCCCGCGCGACACGCTCGATGGCATCGTGGACAGCACGTTGGACGCTTTCCGCGCCTGAGCATTTTTTTTGACCGAATCAGAATAGGTGTTCTGATTTTGACTATCGCATCTTCGGATGCCTTTTTTAGCAAGTAATCAGAACGATAGTTCTGGAATAGAGAAACCACGAGGAGAGAACCATGTTGAATCGCAAAACCGCAGTAACCCTGACGCTGGCAAGCCTGTTTGTCGCTAACGCAGCATTCGCCGTACCAACACTGAATGCCGAGGCGCCCGAGAAAAGCGTCGACACGTGTGTTGCCGAAGTATCAAGCAATGCTGACTACGACGCCGCCGGCAAGGTCCAGCACAATGTCGCGTCGAAGCCGCGCAGTGTTTCCGGCCACAAGATCAGTATCGATACGGTTGTATTTGGTGCGGACGGTGAGACGGTGATTCGTGAATACACGTCGAGCTGCGCCATTAACAAGCAGGCGGAAATCAAGTTCTTCAAGATTCGCCAGACGGGCGTCTAGGTGACGCAGGAAGTCCCGCTGGTCGTCACAGGCGCAAGGTGACGACCAGCGGGAGGTGATCCGAACCGATGCGCCGTCCGGTACGGATGTCCTGCACCCCGATTTCGTCTGAGACCAGTACGTGGTCGATCGGAATCATCGCGACCGGCAGGAAGGTCGGCCACGTCGGCGTAACGCCAAATCCGCGGCGCGCATTGCGCAGGCCGCTCCTGGCTTCCAGCAGCCGGTAGTTGTAATCCCACATGCTCGCATTGAGGTCGCCGACGAGAATCTGTGGGCTGTTATTGCGGGCAAGAATCCGGGCAATACCGCCAAGCTGGCGATTGCGGTCCTCGAAGTACGATCGGCTAACGGGAATCATCGGGTGAGTCGACGTGACCTGCAGCTCCATGCCGCGGACATCCAGTGTCGAGACGATGGTCGGGTAGCCGTAGGGTTCGCTTTCGACAGTCGCACCCGAGATGATCGGGTACTTCGAATACAGCGCAATTCCAAAATTGCCGTCACGTGGTTCGACGATGCTGTGAGGATAGTCGACAACCGCCTGCTTGAGCGCCTCAGCCCATGCCGGCGTTACCTCCTGAAGAACCAGCAGGTCAGGCCGTTCGGCTTCAACAAACTCCAGCAATCGCTCGTGCTCCGTGTTGTGGGACAGCACGTTCGCGTAAACGAGCTTCAGCTCGCGGCCGACCACGGCCTCGGGAGTGTCCATGTACCAGGGCAGGACATGGTTCCCGTTAATGAAAGCGGTGGCGAACAGAGTGATCGCATAGCGTCGGTCTCGCATAACCGCGAACACAATGACCAGCAGCACGGAGACGACGAAGTACTGCAGCCGAAAGTGCGTGAAAAGCTGAACTGCGAAGTGATTTGTAGAAAGCAGCGTGACCAGCGAAAACACGACGGTCAGCGCACCGGCGGCACGCATCAGGCCGGCCAGGCTTACGCCGCGCATGCCTGGCAGTCGGCGCGCTTGGTAACGCGCAATTCACGGAAGCTGCTTGCTGCGGCATCGTAGAGTCTGAGCAGCGGTGCGGGCGCGGCAATCCCGGCGAGAAATTTCAGTGTTTCGACAGCCATGAGCGTGCCGATCACGGCAGGCACCGGTGCCAGCACCCCATTGCCCGCGCAATTGCCGACAGATTCATCTGCCTCCGCGTACAGGCACTCGTAACATGGCGACTCGCTGTAATCGGGCCCAAACACGGCAAGCTGGCCCTCGAGGCGGATGGCTGAGCCCGAAATCAACCGCGTCGAAGCCTGCACGCACGCCCGGTTGACCTCAAATCGCGTTGCGAAGTTATCGCAGCCATCGAGTACGACATCCGCTGCTGCCACGGCCGCCGCTAACGCCTCTCCCTGCAGGCGCTCCGTCATCGCCTCTACCTGCAGACGCGTCGCAGCGACCTCGGCTTTGAGCTTGCCGATGTCGTCGGCGGTGTACAGGACCTGGCGGCCGAGATTGGTCTCGTCAACCGTGTCGAAGTCGACAATGGTGAGGCGACCAACGCCGGCGGACGCCAGGTAGGGCGCTGCGGCACAACCGATGCCGCCCGCGCCAATCAGCAGGACCTTGCCGGCAGCAATACGTTGTTGCCCCTCCGCACCGACCTGCGGCAATGCAATGTGTCGGGCGTCGCGGCTGAGCGTCATCCGTCGATCGTGACCTCGATGATCTGCACGGCCTCGACCGGCACGTCCTGGTGGCCGCCGCGGTTACCCGTGGGCACGGCTGCGATGGCGTCTACGACATCCATGCCGTCGGTGACCTTGCCAAATACGGCGTAACCGAAATCGCGGGAGCCGTTGTCGAGGAAGTTGTTGTCGCTCAGGTTTATAAAGAACTGCGACGTGGCGCTGTCGACAACCATCGTGCGAGCCATCGCGAGCGTGCCGCGCTTGTTCGACTCGCCATTGTCGGCCTCGTTCTTGATCGGGTCGCGTGTTGGCTTCTGCGTCATGCTTTCATCCATGCCGCCGCCCTGGATCATGAAGTTCGGGATTACGCGATGGAAAATCGTGCCGTCGAAGTGGCCGTCCCTGGCGTACTGGCGAAAGTTCTCGCAGCTGATGGGGGCTTTCTCGTCGAACAGTTCGACGCTGATGTCGCCGTGGTTGGTCTTGATCGTGATCATGATGACTCTTGTCTGGAAATGTGCGCGACTATTTACCACCCCGGCGCGCAGCTGTCACGCGCGGCAGGCCGGCCAGGTCATTATGGCATTGAATATCCGACCAGCCGTGTTGCTCCAGAAGAGCCGCCACGCCCTCCGCCTGGTCAAAGCCATGTTCGATCAGCAACAGGCCTCCGGCGACGACAATCTCAACGCAGTCCGCTGCCAGAATCCGGATCGCATCGAGGCCGTCTGCACCGGCAACCAGTGCGGATCGCGGCTCGTGCTGCAGGGATTCAAGGGCACTGTCCCCCTCGCGGACGTAGGGTGGGTTGGAGACGATGACATGGAAGCGGCGATCCCGGACGGGCTCGGTCCAGCTGCCGAGGACGCATTCAACATTGCCGGGCGCCAGCGCATTGGCGTTTTCGTGGGCCACGTGTAGCGCCGCCTCACTGACATCTACCGCCGTGACACGCGACGCCGGCCGTTCCGCCGCAATCGATATAGCGATCGCGCCACTGCCGGTGCCGAGGTCGAGGACTTGCCACTCTGCAGCGCGCGGAATCTCGCACAGCGCGAGGCTGACGAGCGTCTCGGTTTCCGGGCGCGGCACCAGCGTGGCCGGCGTGACCACGAATTCGTGAGACCAGAACTCCTTCAGGCCCATGATGTAGGCCATCGGCATGCCGTCTTCGCGCCGTTGCAACGATTCCTCGAAGCGTTCCAGGGTGACTTCGTCGAGCTCGTCCTCCGGATGGGCGAACAGGTAGCTGCGCGGCATATCGATCGTGCGGCACAACAGGATCTCGGCGTCGAGGCGCGGCGATTCACTGATACGCGACAATCGCGCCGTTGCGTCCGCTATTGCGGCATCCAGTCTCATTGTGGGCTACACTCGCACAAAATTTCAGCTGCAACCAATTTCTTCATGAACGTGTATTCCAACATCCTCGACATGATCGGCCAAACGCCGATGCTCGAGGTTACACACATCGACACCGGTCCGTGCCGCCTGTTCCTCAAGCTCGAACTCATGAACCCGGGTGGCTCGGTCAAGGACCGCATTGGTGTGTCGATGATCGAGGAGGCCGAGAAACGCGGCGACATCAGTCCGGGTGACACGATCGTCGAGGCGACTGCGGGCAACACCGGGCTCGGGCTCGCGCTGGTCGCGGCGCAGAAAGGCTATCACCTCGTGATCGTGCTGCCCGACAAGATGAGCCAGGAAAAGATCTTCAACCTGCGCGCGATGGGCGCCGAAGTCATCCTGACGCGCTCGGATGTCGGGCGCGGCCATCCTGAGTATTACCAGGACCTCGGCAAGTTTGTTGCAGAAGAGCGCGGCGCGTACTTCATAAACCAGTTCGGTAATCCCGACAATCCGCTCGCCCACGAAACGGGTACTGCGCCCGAAATTCTTGAACAGATGAACGGTGACGTCGACGCCATCGTTCTCGGTGTGGGCTCGAGTGGCACCGTGACGGGTATCAGCAAGTACCTGAAAGAGCATGCGCCGCAGGTCGACCTGGTTCTCGCTGATCCGGTCGGTTCGATCCTGACCGACTACATCAACAAGGGTGAGATGGGCGAGGGTGGCAGCTGGCTCGTCGAAGGGATCGGCGAAGATTTCATTCCCGACATCGCCGACTTCGACAAGATCGTCAAGGCGTATGCGATCTCGGACAGGGAGTCGTTCAAGGCGGCGCGCGAGTTGCTGCGCAAGGAAGGCTTGCTGGCTGGCTCGTCGTCCGGCACCTTGCTGGCCGCGGCGCTAAGGTTCTGCCGCGAGCAAACTGAAGCAAAAAACGTCGTGACCTTTGCCTGCGACACGGGCAACAAGTACCTGTCGAAGCTATATAACGACTTCTGGCTGGAGGACCAGGGCTTCATCCAGCGTGATCAGGCCGGCGACCTGCGGGACCTGATCGGTCGTCCGCATGGTGAACGCGCGACCATCACGGTCGGCCCGACCGATGTGCTGACAACGGCACACAATCGATTGCGCAATGCCGGCTTTTCGCAGTTGCCGGCCATGGAGAACGGCAAGCTGATCGGCGTGGTTACCGAGGAGGCGCTGATCCACTTCGTGTACGGCCATCCTGATCTCATGACGGCGCCCGTGCGCGACGCAATGGAATCTGCCTTTATCAAGCTCGACAAATCCGCAAGTCTCAATAATCTCGTCGCGATGCTGCAGGTGCAGCCGTACGCTGCAATCATGGATGGCGAGGACTTCCTCGGCCTGATCACGCGCTCCGACGTACTCAATTACCTGCGCCGGCAGATGTAAGGGAACCCATGGCCGACAAGAAAAAGTTTGCGACACGCACAATTCATGCCGGCCAGGAACCGGACCCGAGCACGGGTGCGATCATGCCGCCGATCTACGCGACCTCGACCTACGTGCAACAGAGTCCTGGTGTGCACCAGGGTTACGAATACTCGCGCACCCAGAACCCAACGCGGATGGCTTACGAGCGCTGTATCGCCGATCTCGAGTCTGGCAATCAAGGTTTTGCGTTCGCTTCGGGGATGGCGGCCACCGGCACCATTCTCGAGCTTGTTGATACCGGCGCACGCATTGTTGCCATGGACGATTTGTACGGCGGCACACGGCGCCTGTTCTCGGGCGTGCGCGAGCGCAGTGCAGGCCTCAACTTCACGTATGCCGACCTGAGCGATCTGGACGAGGCTGCCGCGGCCATTGGCGACGATACAGCAATGATCTGGATTGAAACGCCGACCAATCCGTTGTTGAAGCTCGTCGACCTGGAAGCAGTCGCGGCATTGGCGCGGAAGAGCGGGGCGCTGGTGGTTGTCGACAACACCTTCGCGACGCCGTACCTGCAGCGGCCGCTTGAGCTTGGCGCAGATATCGTGATGCACTCGGCAACCAAGTTCATCAACGGCCATTCCGACATGGTCGGTGGCATTGTCGCCGTACGCGATGCAGGTCTGGCGGAGCGTCTTGCCTACCTGCAGAACTCAATCGGCGCCGTCGCCGGGCCGTTTGACAGCTTCCTCGCCCTGCGGGGCGTGAAGACGCTCGATGTGCGCATGCAGCGGCACTGTGAAAGTGCGCTGCGAATCGCCAGGTGGCTGGAAGGACACGACAGGGTCGAGCGCGTCATCTACCCGGGACTCTCATCCCACCCGCAGCACGAACTCGCGCAGCGGCAAATGCCTGGCTACGGCGGCATCGTGACGTTCTTCATCAAGGGCGGCATCGACGAGGCGCGAACCTTTCTCGAACGCTGCGCCGTGTTCTCGCTGGCCGAAAGCCTGGGCGGCGTCGAAAGCCTGGTCGATCACCCTGCGATCATGACGCACGCGAGCGTGCCCGCCGAGGAGCGCGCCAAGCTGGGCATCGATGACACGCTGATTCGGCTGTCGGTCGGTATCGAGGACTGCGACGACCTGATCGCGGACCTGGGCCAGGCCCTGTAGGAGGCCGCTTGCGGGCGACTCGCGCGCTTTTGTAGGAGGCGGCTTGCCGGCGACCCCCACTAAGTAAAGCAAACTTGACAGTCGGAATAATTCTCATTACTATAAGTCAAGTATGCTTTACAAATAGTCAAAGGACAGAGACAAATGAACCAGACTCAAACGTCGGGCCGCGCACAGCAGGTCCAGAAAGTAACCATCAGATTAGGCTTGTGGACCGCTGCCTGGGTTGTAACCCTCGCGATCGCAACCTTCGGCCCGGTCTTCGTCTGGGAGGCCAAAGCCATCTCCCTCGGCGCGCTCATCATCAACCTGGCAGCCGGCACCGGCATGATCGTCGCCAACAAGGATCACCTGAACTGTTTGGACGAAATGCAGCGCAAGATCCAGCTTGAAGCCATGGCACTCGCACTCGGCGCCGCATTGGTCGCGGGCCTCGCGTACTCGACCGCCGACGTCATCGACCTGATTCCGTTCGATGCGGAGATCGGCTTCCTCGTGTTCCTGGTGTGTGCCGCTTACGCGCTGGGAATCCTGTTCGGCAACAGGCGCTACCAGTGAAGAATCGTCTCAAGGTTTTGCGCGCTGAGCGCGACTGGACCCAGGCGGACCTGGCCGAGCATCTCGAGGTGTCGCGGCAGACTGTGAACGCGATCGAGAAGGGCAAGTTTGATCCGAGTCTGCCGCTGGCATTCAAGGCGTCGCGGCTATTCGCGCTGCCGATCGAGGAGATTTTTCAGTACGAAGGGGAGAGCTAGAGGCTGTCGCCCGCAAGCGGCCTCCTACAAGGTCGCCCGCAAGCGGCCTCCTACAAGGTCGCCCGCAAGCGGCCTCCTACAGGGGAGGTTACGAGTCGCCGAGGGCGGCGAGCTGGTCGGCCTGGTACTCGTTGATGAGCGGTTCGACGACCTGCGCAAGGCCGCCTTCCAGAATCTCGTCCAGCTTATACAGGGTCAGGTTGATGCGATGGTCGGTGACGCGGCCCTGCGGGTAGTTGTACGTGCGAATACGTTCCGAACGATCGCCCGATCCGACCAGGAGCTTGCGCTTCTCTGCCTGCTCGGTCTCCTGCGCGGCAACCTGCTGGTCGAGCAGGCGCGCTTGCAGCAGCGATAAAGCGCGCGCCTTGTTTTTATGTTGCGAACGTTCGTCCTGGCATTCCACGACGATACCGGTCGGCAAGTGCGTAATGCGCACTGCGGAATCCGTCTTGTTCACGTGCTGGCCACCGGCACCCGATGCGCGGTAGGTGTCGATGCGCAGGTCGGCGGTATTGATGTCGACTTCCTGGACTTCATCGGGCTCCGGCAGCACGGCGACAGTGCAGGCCGAGGTATGAATGCGGCCCTGTGACTCGGTTGCGGGCACGCGCTGCACGCGATGTGCGCCCGACTCGAACTTGAGCCTGGCGTAGGTGCTGTTGCCCGTGACGCGACTGATGATTTCCTTGTAGCCGCCATGCTCGCCTTCGCGCGCCGACAGGATCTCGACCTGCCAGCCAACGTTCTCCGCGAACTTCGTGTACATGCGGAACAGGTCGCCCGCGAAGATTGCCGCCTCGTCGCCGCCGGTGCCCGCACGAATCTCGAGATACACGTTGCTGTTGTCGTAGGGGTCTGGCGGGATCAGCGCTTTCTGCAGATCGAGCAGCAGCGACTCACGGTGTTCTTCGAGGCCGGCCAGCTCTTCCTGGCCCATCTGTCGAACTTCCTCATCGCTGTCGTTCGCCATTTCTTCAGCAGCGGCAATATCGTCGAGAATGCCTTCGTATTTTCGGAACGACTGCACCACGGGTTCCACGCGCGAGTATTCCATGGACAGGTTACGAAACTGGTTCTGGTCGGCGATGACGTCGGGGTCTGCGAGCAGTCCCGCGATCTCTTCGAAGCGATCGCGCACGGACTCCAGTTTGAGGCGGATGGATTCCTTCATGACCTTAACTGTCGTCGAGACCGAACAGCTTGCGGGCTGACGCGATCAGTTCCTGGTCGGAGGACTCGCCGGCCTTGCGCAGGGCAACACTCGGGCGATGCAGCATTTTCTTCATCAGTGAGGCCGTCGCGAACTCGATCGCGTCCTCGGCGGACTCGCCACGCGCCATCCGCCGGCGCGCCTGCTTGGCGACCTGCTTGCGTACTTCCTCATTGACGTCGCGCAGCGACGCAATAATCGGGGCAACCTGTTTCGAGCGTTCGATCGCGGCGTATCGGCGAATTTCGTCATCAAGTAATCGGGCCGCCTCGACCGCCGCTTCTTCGCGGTGGCCCTGGCTTTCGAGTATGACCTTGTCCAGGTCGTCGATCGTGTACAGGTAGAAATCGTCGAGATCTGCGGCGCCGGCTTCGATGTCCCGCGGCACCGCAATGTCAACGGCAAACACGGGTTTGCGCTTGCGAGCCTTGATCGCTGCCGCGATCTGCTCGGTGGTGACGACGGGCTCTGTCGCCGCGGTCGACGTAATCAGGATATCGGCTTCCGGCAGCGTGCCTTCGATTTCCGAAAGCGGCAGTGCGAAGCCGCCGAACTGGCCGGCGAGTTCCTGTGCGCGTTCGATGCTGCGGTTGGCGACGAACAGGCGCCCGATGTCGTGGCTGACGAGATGCTTGGCAACCAGTTCGATCGTAACGCCGGCGCCGACCAGCAGCGCCGTGTGTTTCTTGAAGCTGGCAAAGAACTGGTGCGCAAGGTGCACCGCCGTCGAGGCAACCGATACCGGGCTGGCGCCAATCTCCGTGTCGGTGCGTATTTTTTTCGCGACGGCGAAGGTGTGCTGGAACAAGCGGCTGAGATTGCTGCCGAGCGTATTTGCTTCCTGGGCAAACCGGAACGCGTCTTTCAGCTGGCCGAGAATCTGCGGTTCGCCGAGAACCATCGAGTCCAGGCCACAGGCAACGCGGAAGATATGCCGGATCGCTTCTTCCTCGTCCTTGAGGAACAGGGACTCCTCGAACTGGCCGCCCAGATTGCGATCGTCCCGCAGCCAGTCGCGCAGATGCTCGCGGCCGTCATCGCGCCCGATCAGGTAGAACTCGGTGCGATTGCAGGTCGAGAGCAGCAGCGCCTCGTCCACGCCGTCCAGGGCCATGAGCTCACCCAACGCACGCGCAACCTCGTCGCCGGAGTAGGCGACTTGTTCACGTATTTCGACAGGTGCCGTGTTATGGTTCAGGCCAAGAATTTGCAGCGGCATACGCAGGGTGGTGGCGCTTTGCAGCACTCGTAACTAAAAAGAGTGCGTATGATAAGCGAACTGACCGGCGAGTTCCTTGTCTGTTTGATATCACCGCATCCGACGACGGACGACGATTTATGCGACATTTTCGACGGTGGCCGGCTGCACTCCTTGCAGCTGCGCTGGTTGCCCTGAGTAATGCCTCCGCGGCAGCGGACGAACCCGATTACACCGATGTCAACGCCTACATTCTGCAGGCGGAAATGGCATTGCAGCGAACCGACTACCTGAAGGCCGCCCGGGAATACCGCAAGGCGGCCGAACTCAGCGACAATCCGGATATCGCCCGCCAGGCGACAGTCACGGCTATGACGTTCGGGTTCAACGATGAGGCGCTGCGCTCGGCCAAGCGCTGGTTCGAGGTATCCAAAAAGAGCGACGAGGCCCGTGCGTATCTCGCCCAGCTCAGTTTCCGCGCGGGCGACACGAAAACGGCACGCCGCCATTTCACTCACCTCCTGAAGAAGAGCGAGGACGAGCCTGGGGATCGCCTGCTGCTGCTGGTTCGCTACCTTTCCGATGAGGACGACAAGGCAGGCGCCGACAAGCTCGTGCGCGCCCTTGCCAAGCCCTACCCGGATTCGGCCCGGGCGCAGTACGCGGTCGCACAGATGGCATTGCAGAGCGGGGACTACGAGCATGCGCTCGAGAGGACCCGGCAGGCCATCGACCTCGATGGCGACGATCTCAAGGCGAAACTGCTGCATGCCCGCGCATTGCTTGCCAGTGGCGATGTCGACAAGGCGATCGAGTACACGGCGCTGATCGTCGGCGATGACATGGACCCGGATCCGGACGCGCGCATGGAGCTCGCGATCATGTACATGATGGCGGACCGGGCCGACGATGCGCTGAGCCAGGTCAACCAGGTGCTGCTCGAGCAGCCGAGCCGCACCGATGCGCTGCGCCTCATGGCGATCATCAATTTCCACAAGGGCCAGCTCGATGCGGCGTGGGACGACTTCCATGACCTGCTCGCGACGGGCAGCTTCCGCATGGACGCTCTGTACTACCTTGCGCGAATCGCCGACTACCGCGATGAGACGGACCGTGCGATTCGCTTTTATGGCGAGGTACGGCGCGGCGCCAATGCCCTGTCATCGCAGCAACGTGCGGCGGCGCTGCTCGCACACAAGAATGACAACCTGAACGCAGCGCTTGATCTGCTGGATGATTTCGCGCGCACGTCGCCGGCTGATGCGGTCGATGTCGTGCGCGTCAAGGCCGGCCTGCTGGCCTCACTCGACGAGCACGACGAGGCGCTCAAGCTCTATGACAAGGCCAGGGAGTATCGGCCCGACGACGAACGCGTTGTTCTGAGCCGCGCGGAACTGCTGCTGCGCATGGATCGCCTCGATGAGTCGCTAGAGGAATACAAGGCAGCTGTGAAGCGCTGGCCGGACAGCGCCATGGCGCTGAACGCTTACGGCTATACGCTGGCGGACCGCACCGATCGCTATCGCGAGGCGGAGAAGCTGATTCGCATAGCGCTGAAGAAAGACCCTGATAACGCCGCAATCATCGACAGCATGGGTTGGGTCCTGTTCAAGCTCGGTGAGTATGAGAAAGCGCTGGTCGAACTGGAGCGCGCCTACGAGCGTATGCAGGACCACGAAGTCGCGGCGCACATCATTGAGACGCTGATTGCGCTCGAGCGTCGCGACGAGGCGCTCGAGCGACTCGTGGCGGCCGAAGAGCTGACGCCGGACAGCGACCTGCTGGCGGCTGTGCGCGAGCGTCTGTTTGGCGATGCGGAGTAAGCTGCAACGGCTGATCTTGTCGACGGCCCTGGCCGCGCTTGCCGGATGCGCGACGACGCCCAACGCCGTGGATCTTCCCCCGATTGATTCCTGGGAGACGCGCACTGCCATTCTCGGCGCCGTCGATGACTGGGAGTTCAAGGGGCGCATCGCGGTCAAGGCCGGCGAGGAAGGGTTCAACGCGAAATTCAACTGGGCGCAGCGGGGCGATGCCTTCCAGGCAACCGTGTCCGGGCCGCTCGGCATTGGTACGGTGCGCATCGAGGGCGACGGGCGCTCGATGACGCTGACCGACAAGGATGGCGTCGAAACCCGGCTCGAAGACGCTGAGATCGAGTTGCGCTGGCGCTATGGCTGGACCATCCCGGTGGAGAGCCTGCGCTACTGGGCGCTGGGCATTCCCGACCCGGCCGTACCGGCCGCAACCGAGCTTGACGATGAGGGTCGCCTCAAGCGCCTCGCGCAAAGCGACTGGAACGTCGAAATATCGCGTTACTCGACGGGCGGCGGCCAGCAAATGCCGCGCGTTTTGACCGCGAAAAATCCGGACACGCGCGTTCGCATGGTGATCGATCGCTGGTCGTTCTTCGATCGTTGACAGGTCCGGGGCCTCCCCTCACAATTGCGCCGCAACGCGGACTTCACTTTTGGGGCGTAGCCAAGTGGTAAGGCATCGGGTTTTGATCCCGTGTATCGCAGGTTCGAATCCTGCCGCCCCAGCCATCCATACAGCAGGGGAGAAATAGTGGACATCGCAACCATGGCGGTCTTTTCGGGCAATGCCCATCCGCAGCTCGCTCAGGACATCGCCCGATACCTGCGAATTCCCCTGGCCCGTGCACACGTGGGTCGCTTTTCGGATGGCGAGATCAACGTCGAGATCCTCGAGAACATTCGTGGCCGCGATGCATTCATCGTGCAGCCAACGTCGCCGCCGTCCGCCGAAAACCTGATGGAACTGCTCGTCATGGTTGACGCGGCTCGCCGAGCGTCGGCGCATCGCATCACCGCGGTGATTCCATACTTCGGTTTTGCGCGCCAGGATCGTCGCCCGCGCGCCTCGCGCGTGCCAATTACGGCCAAGCTGGTTGCGAAGATGATCGCGACCGCCGGTGTCGACCGTGTCCTGACTATCGACCTGCACGCCGATCAGATCCAGGGCTTCTTCGACATTGCCGTCGATAATGTCTACGCATCGCCGATCCTGCTGGCCGACGTCTGGAAGCAGAAATACCCCAATATGATGGTCGTCTCGCCTGACGTGGGCGGCGTGGTTCGCGCCCGCGCGCTGGCGAAGCGCCTCGGCGACGCCGATCTCGCGATCATCGACAAGCGTCGCGCCCAGGCCAACCAGTCCGAGGTGATGAACATCATCGGTGAGGTTGAAGGCATGAACTGCGTCATGATCGACGACATGGTCGACACGGCCGGCACGCTTTGCCATGCTGCCTCTGCGCTCAAAGAGCATGGCGCCGCCTCGGTCGCCGCTTACATCACGCACCCGGTCCTGTCCGGCCCGGCCGTCGGTCGTATCAGCGAGTCCGAACTGGACGAGATTGTCGTCACGGACACGATCCCGCTGAACGAGGAAGCCCGGGCCTGCGGCAAGATCCGCCAGCTGTCGGTCGCCGAGATGCTCGCCGAAACCATGCGCCGCATCGCGGACGAGGAATCGGTCAGCTCCCTCTACGTCGACTAGAAAACCGGGGACGGTTACCTTCGGGGACGGGAACCACGGTTCCCGTCCCCGAAGGTAACCGTCCCCGCTGGTATTCGCCTTTGCCTTCGGTTAATATTCGCCGCCCCGCAGGTGTTGGTCGCGATTTCTGCGGGTTTATCGTTGAGATAATCTCAACAAAATCAATCAGATATGGAGAAGAGTCATGAGTGACGATTTCGATCTGGTTGCGGAAATCCGTGAGGACCAGGGGAAAGGTGCGAGCCGCCGCCTGCGTCATGAAGGGAAAGTTCCCGCAATCATCTATGGTGCCGGGCGTCCGCCTCGGGCACTCGTGTTTGACCACAACCGCGTAATCCAGCAGCTCGAGAACGAGAAGTTTTACTCGTCCGTCCTGAGCATCAAGGTCGGCGAGAAGAGCCAGGCCGCGATTCTGAAGGACGTGCAGCGCCATCCGTCACGGCCGGTCGTGATGCACATGGACTTCCAGCGCATCGTCGAGGACGAGGAAATCAAGATGCTGGTGCCGATTCACTTCGTTGGTGAAGATGTCGCACCGGGCGTCAAGCAGGGCGGTGGTAAGCCGCAGCACATGATCACCGAGGTTGAAGTGGTCTGTCTGCCGAAACACCTGCCGGAGTACCTGGAGCTGGACGTTTCAGAGCTCGAGCTGGATGCCATGCTCAAGCTGTCCGACATTCCGCTGCCGGAAGGCGTATCGATCCCTGCCCTTGCTCAGGGCGAGGAAGCCGATCGCGGCGTCGTTTCTATCCACGTGATCAAGGAAGTGGTTATCGAGGAAGAGCTCGACGGCGAGGAGACGCCGGAAGTACCGGTTGCCGGCGAGGAAGCTGCACCGGCTGCCGACGGCGGCGAAGAGTCGACCGAAGAGTAAGAGCCTGCTTCAAGGCGAAGAAAAGGCCGCCTTCTGGGCGGCCTTTTTTTACCCTGAGTATGGTTTAAGATTGCGACCCCATGGCCAAGCCCGTACGCATCATCGCCGGCCTCGGCAATCCCGAGGACAAGTACGAACGTACCCTGCATAACGCGGGGTTCTGGTTCGTGGACGCGCTCGCCCGCAAGTTTGGCGGGTCGTTCCGCTATGAGAAGAAGTTCGACGCGGACTACTGCCGCATCAATCTGCATGGCGAGGACGTGTGGCTCGTGAAGCCGCAGAGTTATATGAACCACAGCGGCCAGCCGATTCGGGGCGTGCTCGATTACTACCGACTGCGAGCCACGGAGCTGCTCGTCGCCCACGACGAGATTGATCTGCCGCCGGGCACAGTGAGGCTTAAGGAAGGCGGCGGCCACGGCGGCCACAACGGCCTGCGCGACATCATCAAGCACTGCGGTGCGGAGTTTCTGCGGCTGCGGCTTGGCGTCGGTCACCCTGGCGAGAAACACAAAGTAACGAACTACGTGCTTAAACGCGGCTCGGCGGATATTGAAGCCGCCGTGGAACGCAACATCGACGACGTCATCGCGGTCCTGCCGGAACTTGTCGATGGCGAGTTCAATGCCGCGATGAAGAAACTGCACACCAAAGACAAGGCATAGGTCCAAAATGGCTATTACCTGCGGCATCGTCGGTTTGCCCAATGTCGGCAAATCAACGCTTTTCAACGCACTGACGGCGGCGGAGATCGCGGCCGAGAACTACCCGTTCTGCACGATTGAGCCGAACGTCGGCGTCGTTCCTGTTCCCGACCTGCGCCTGGCGGCGCTGGCAGATATCGTCAAGCCGGAAAAAGTCATCCCGACGACGATGGAATTTGTCGATATCGCGGGCCTTGTCGCCGGCGCCTCGAAAGGTGAGGGCCTGGGGAACCAGTTCCTGGCGAATATTCGTGAGACGAACGCGATTGCACACGTTGTGCGCTGCTTCGAGAACGACGACGTCACGCATGTGTCCGGCACGATCAACCCGATCGACGACATCGAGACGATCAATACAGAGCTCGCGCTGGCCGACCTCGAGTCTGTCGAACGCCAGCTCGACAAGGCGACGCGTGCCGCGAAGACGGGCAAGAAAGAAGACATCGCGATTCGCGACGCAATCGCGGGCATCAAGGCGCATCTCGACGAGGGACTGCCGGTTCGCTCGATGGGACTGAGCGATAAGCAAAAAGAGATCCTGCGGACGACGCTGCACCTGATCACGGCCAAGCCCGTCATGTACGTCGCCAACGTCGATGAGGGTGGCTTCGTCGATAACCCCCACCTGCAGGCGGTTGAGGCGTATGCGGCGGACGAGAACGCCGAAGTCGTCGCGATCTGCGCTGCGATTGAGGCCGAGATCGCCGTTCTGGACGAAGAGGACAAGGCCGAGTTTCTTGCCGACCTTGGCGCCAAGGAACCCGGCCTGAACCGCGTCATCCGGCACGCCTACAACCTGCTAGGTCTGCAGACCTTTTTCACAGCAGGACCCAAAGAAGCGCGTGCGTGGACGACCAAGGTCGGCGCGACCGCGCCGCAGGCGGCCGGCGAGATTCACACGGATTTCGAGAAGGGCTTCATCCGCGCCGAGACGATTTCCTACGACGACTACACCACATTGGGTGGTGAGTCGGGCGCTCGCGACGCGGGCAAACTTCGCCTCGAAGGCAAGGACTACATCGTCCAGGAAGGCGACGTCATGCACTTCCGCTTCAACGTCTGAGTTTGGGGACAGTTAACTTATCTCTGCAGAGATAAGTTAACTGTCCCCAAACTCCTCCAGAGTTAAGTAAACTGTCCCCAAACTCATGATAAGAAAGGGGTGGGGAATGGCTACTTACGAATGTGCGAAGTGCGGAATGAGCGTCAACGCGACCTGCGGACACTGCGACGCGCCGCTCGAGAATGACATGCTGAAGCTGGATGACGGCCGGGAAGTGCAAATCTCCCAATGCCCCAACGGCCATGGCAAGATCAAGTCGCCGCTGTGCTGTGGCGAGGATATGAGCTGTACTATCTAGGGTCGATCAGCGCCAAAGGCGGGCAGCGACCAGTCAAAGCGAATCGCCAAAGCCCGTAAGACAAATCCGGCGAGTACGCCGAAAGCCAGCGAAGCGTTGGCGGGCAGTCCGAGGCTGTCGCCGAGTACGTAGCCGCAACTGGCGACGAAGGCCGCCGTGGCATAGATTTCGCGCGACAGCACCAGCGGGATCTCATTGCAGATGATGTCGCGCAACATGCCGCCGGTGACGGCCGTGGTCACGCCGAGAATCACCGCGACCAACGGGCTGGTATCGGCACTGAGGCAAATTTCCGTGCCCAACGCCGCGAATAGCACGAGACCCATGGCGTCCGTCCAGACCAGGACCCGGCGCCGTCCGCCGGGTTTTGGCTGGGGCGCGAAGTAAACAATCAGAGCCGCGATGATGGCGACGACCAGGTAACTGTTGTCGTCAACCCAAAAAACCGGGCCGCGGTCGAGCACCATGTCTCGTACCGTACCGCCGCCGACGGACGTCAGAATGGCGAGCACGATGAAGCCGAATATGTCCATGCGTTTACGCCACGCGGCCAAGGCGCCACTGACCGCAAACGCGGCGATACCGACCGTCTCGAGGCTGAAGACCAGATTCATGCGCGAACTTTACCTGAAACCCGCTGGGGGGCGTACAATAGCTTGACAGTAAGGGGCCGCATCGGGACAATCTGCGGCCCTCGCGGACCAACCGGGTCCCGACCGATCACACGGTGATGTAGCTCAGATGGTTAGAGCGACGGACTCATAACCCGTAGGTCGGTGGTTCAATTCCACCCATCACCACCATTTTCAAATCCAGAGCCGTCCGAAGAGATTCGAGACGGCTCTTTTTTTGACCACGAAAACAGCGCCTTACGGCAAATCTCGTCAGAACTCGTCCGGGTTAGTCCATTGACAGCTGCGCTCAAATGGGGGCAACTTTGGGGGCAAGTCTTGCTTTCCCAAAAATGCAGTTGCCCCAATTTGCCCCATAAGGACGCTGAAATGCCGCTGACAGTTCGAGCCGTAGAGAATGCCAAACCGGCTGCCAAATCGCGGAAGATGTTCGATGGTTTCGGGCTATATCTTGAGGTGTCACCGAAAGGCGGCAAATGGTGGCGATTCAAATATCGCTATGCCGGCAAAGAGAAGAGAATATCGCTGGGTGTCTATCCGGATATCTCGTTGAAGGAAGCCAGGACTCGGCGTGATGTAGCTCGGCGGCTCCTGGACGATGAGATTGATCCGAGTGAATACCGGCAAAGTCAGAAAGAGTTCTTAAAAAACTCCGCCTCGAACTCGTTTGAAGTCATCGCCAGAGAATGGTTTGCCGTCCAGGAACCTGGGTGGGCACCCAGCCACGCATCGAAGGTGATCGCACGCTTGGAAAACGATGCGTTCCCCTGGATCGGGAACAAGCCGATCGACAAAATAACGGCGCCGCAGCTCCTCAAGGCCATGCGTCGCATAGAATCCCGCGGCGCCGTAGAGACCGCGCATAGAACACTGGCCCACTGCGGACAAGTGTTCCGATATGCGATCGCTACGGGGCGGGCCGAACGAGACATCGCGACAGACCTGCGCGGCGCTTTGGCCCCGTTCAAACGAAGGCATTTTGCAGCCGTGACGGAGCCCGTGGCTGTCGGAAGATTGCTCCGACAGATTGGCGCCTACGAGGGATCGTACGTTGTCCGCGCCGCTTTGCAGTTGGCGCCTCTGGTTTTCGTTAGGCCCGGCGAGCTGCGGCGCGCTCGATGGGAAGACATCGATTTCGTCAAGGCCGAATGGCGATTTACGGTGTCCAAGACGACAACCGAACACATCGTCCCGCTCGCCCACCAAGCTCGTGCGATCCTTGAAGAGATCGAGCCGCTAACTGGAAACGGCGTATATGTTTTCCCGAATGACCGATGCACACGAGGCGACCGACCAATGAGCGACAACGCGATACTGTCCGCCATGCGCAGCATGGGCATCAGCAAAGAAGAAATGAGCGGACATGGTTTTCGGGCCATGGCACGCACGATGCTGGATGAAGTGCTCGGATTTCGCCCAGAGCTCATTGAACACCAATTGGCGCATCAGGTTCGTGATCCCAACGGTCGCGCTTACAACAGAACGGCGCATTTGGCCGAAAGAAAGAAGATGATGCAGGACTGGGCAGACTACCTGGATCGATTGGCCGCGCAGGGCACCTCGGCTACTGAAGGCGGGCTGAGATCGTTCTGTGCCTAGTAGCTCCTATCTCGGCTGAAATAAGTCGCAAGTCGCTATCTACCGACCGAGGTACACCGCGGTGATGTTCTCGCGCGCGTGTCCGAGCTCCGCCGAGATCGTGGCACGTGCTTTCTCATTGAGCGCGCGCTGTTCAGGTGTGAGTTCCTTCGAAGTCGGGCCGCCGTCGGCCGGGCAGGGGTAGCCGGTTATCTCCTGAAAGCGGCGCTGGGCATAGCCGTGTCGCAGGCCATGCAGCTTACTGAGGCCAGCGCGTCTTGTCTGGCCTTCGTAACGGTGGAGCTGCTGGACGTACTTGAGCGCGGGTGGAATGAGTGAGCCGCCCTTGGCGAACGCCCGGACTTCATTGAGCAGCGTCCTTTGTTCCGCGGTCGTGATCGGAACGACCCTGGCCCTGCCGCCCTTGCACCAGCTCGACTTCAGCTGCAGACGGTTGTCTTTGATGGCGTAGCTCGGTTGGAACTTGATGGCCTCCTCGCGTCTTAGCCCAAACGCCCGCTGAAGGCGCAGGCTTAGTTTGGTGTACGGATCGCTGATACTTTCCAGTTGCTCGGTATTTATTGTCGTGACACGGGATGCGTTGGTCACATACTGCCTGCGCGCCAAACCATAATGGTCATTCTCACGGGCAATAACGTTCTTCTTGTTCACCTTGCCAGCCCACCACCTGAGTGCCGAGAGCCGGTTCTTGCGTGTTCCTATGCTGAGACCTTGCTCTTCCCAGAGCTTGGTCAAAGCAACAATGTGCTTGGGCTTGAGGGATTTCGCCTGCATCTGGCGAAATCCCAGTTCAAAAAGCTGATTGGCCACGAGGCTCAAGATTCTCGAGCGCATGGCCTGGGTGGCATAACTGCCGTCCCGATTGTTGTGACAGAGCTGTTTCAACTGGTAGTTCAGGGTTCTCATGGTGCGTTGATCATTTATGGTGAGTTTTATGTGACCCTTCGCTGCTCATGGCATACGAAGTCCAGGGCATGCCTGGAATACGGTCGTGGGACACCAGTCCCGTTCAGCCTGAAGCCGTGATCGGTTTCATCGACCGTCCCTGTCCGGTATCGATCGATGACTACCAGCCAGCCTGTAGCTGCAGCTCTTATCTGGTGATCAGTTCCTCCTCTTGATTTGATGATTAATAGAAATGCCCGAAGGCAGTGAGTTGTCGCTTTGTTTTGCCGCTGCGACGTGCGGGCTCAATGGGGCAACACTATCGAGGCGGCACGCCTCTCGATACGAGAAATCCTGTCGCGAAGGGACGGGATTATTGGGTGGGATTGAACAGCCTGAATCGACGGATAATTCGCCGAGACTTCACGGAATTCTGCGTGGAGACCCCGTCATTGCGCGGTTTCCTTGCCGCGTCACTACAGCGCTACGCCCTGGTAGTGACGCGGCAAGCGATCATCCTCAAGCCCTGTCCCAGCGTTGCATGCGCATTCGACGCTCCTCCACCGGAGCGTCAAACGCTTATCCGACGAGGTTGCGCAGATCGGCCAGGGTGATCTCTCTGTCGGGCTTCACTTCCACGGCGCTGTGGCCCATCGGCTCTGCTTGTTGGATCAATTCTGCCGGCGCGTTCGCATTGCGCTCTCGCTTGTCTCCTATCTCCGGCTGCACGGGCGTCGATGTCGTGACAGTCGGGCGGCGCTCTGGCTTACCGTCGTACTCGAACCCAAACACCTCATCGACCAACACACCGAACACATCGGCAATACGAATTGCCACGTCGATCTTCGGCGCGTGCTGGCAATTCTCGATCGCGTTCATCGTCTGGCGACTGACGCCGACCAGCTCAGTGAGCTGCTTCTGCGTCATTTCGCCGTTGTCGAATCGGAACCTACGGATTCTGTTTGAAAGTTCCACCGCCGTTAACACCTCTCTTTGGAGTCGATTTGGAGCGAGAAACGCTACCAGTAGTCCCCGCCAAATCCTGCTGACAATCAATGCAGACTCCGGGTGGATTTTTGTTGACAGTGTCAAGCAGCGCCGACTTCGTGTCAGTCATGCCGACTTGTCACGGTGGCATTCTTGCTTGACATCTTCGACTTTTTGTCACGAATTCTTGACACAGACGGTGATCGCATAGCAGGTGCAAACTGAGTGAGACATTGGCCCTTGTCGGTCGGCAGGCCTAGGTTGCGGGACCGCGCCAGTCAATGCACCGGCCTCTGAACTATTAGTGGAAATGAACCAGAGACAATTTGGCTTGCGCATTTTCCGTTGCGATTCTTGCCAGAGTGCGTAACGAAATTACATCCCTCAAATACTCAGCGTTCTCTCGCGTCACGCCCAGGAACACGAAACATTGAGATTGGGCAACCGTTCAGAATAGCGTTGCATATCGATTGGTTCCAATTCGACATTGTCCAGAACCTTAGAACGTTCGCTTTTCCAGAGCTTTAGCTCTTCCGGGGCGTGTGCTGATCGTGAATTGCAGAGCTCAAAGTGCGCAAATATGATGCCGTCGGCAACGGTTTAGAACTACTCTATATGGGTTGACAATCCCAAATAACCCCGGCAAAACGTCGCCCCGTGCCTGATGAGAAAAGCTTGCGAGCAGGGAAACAACGATGCGAATTTGTGTATTAGCTGGGGTGGTCTTGGCCGGTCTGTTCGGGTCAGTGGGCTCGGTTTTGGCCCAGGACGACATCACCTACAAGTACGACGCTTTGGGGCGTTTGGTCTGCGCGGTCTACGTGAACGACGGCAAGATCATCCGGTATTCCTACGACGATGCGGGGAATCGGTCGAATGTCAATATTGTCAATGGAACCAGCGCCGATTGCTACGTTGCCGAGCCAAACAATCCGCCGATATCCAGTTCGTCGCCGATTTACCTGACGTCGTTCGAGGTGGATATCACATTCACGTTGTGGGACAGGGTCAATCCGGGCAGTGGGTACGTGACGGACCCCGATGGCAACGCCATGAATCTCGACACTCTGATTCCAGTCTACGATCCGTTTTCGGTGGTGGACGTTGATGGCTGTACGTATTCGGATACTCACTGCCATCTCACGATTTTGACACCTACTTTCGGCTACGAGGCACTGGCGTATGAGGTCTCTGACGGGAATGGCGGTACATATTCAGATTTTATTTATATCAACTTTTGAGAAGTTGGCCCTGCGGCAGAATCATCGGAACGAGGAAATCTTGAAATGACAATAAATTGGTTCGCAGTCGTACTGACGGTTGTATTGATGGCGACTTGTGCCGCAGCGTGGGCAGAAGATGATGTTTGTTATGTCTTAGGCAAGGAACGTGAGAATGCGACGGTCTTTACGGTAAAAGACGGCGACATTGAATTTCTCAAGCGGGCGAGAAAGATGCGCGAAGTGCCTTGTCCGGACGGAGACGAGGTCAAAGTCTGGGATGTTGCAGCGTATTGCCGCAGTATCCAGGCGATAAAGCCTGAGCTCAAGGCACGGTTCAAATCAATGCGCGGTGAGGACCTTGACGAATTCTGTGTTGGGGCAAAGAAAAAGACCAATCAATGAAATCCGAGGTCGGCAATGGCGAAAACCGTAACCAAGGCTCAGTTGAAATGTCGATAAGACGACGCACGGGACGTTGAGAGAAAGGGAACATGTTGAAGAAATTATTTGAAGTGAAAACCGCGTTACTGCTTGTCGCTGTAATTGGGTTGATGGGGCCGCACCTCGGCGTCGCAGAAGAAGAGAAGAATTCCTTTGTTCCACCACTGCACGAGCCCCTGGACTCCAACAATGTCGACTTAGCCACCGGCGAGGTGGTCGTAGGGACACCGGGCGTGTCGATCGGCGGGCTCGATTTCAATTATCAAATACGGTCAAACAATATTCACAGCCAGTGGTGGAAACCCGATAACACAATCGATCCCGACGCGCGAAACCCATATAGACACGCACAAGAGGGTACATTTCACGGGCGAATTGAAACTGCGCATTTGAAATCTTTTTACTATGACCCGAGCCTAGAACTCAACACACCCTGGGAATATTGGTGTAACGATGGCGTTGACGTCCCCTACGTTCCGTTCCACCCTTTCGACCCTAGTAGCGAAGTTAGCTACGACAATCCATACGCCAATGACGGTCCCGCCTATCTGTGTATCGACGTAGAAATTGTTGATGTTGCATACGGCCAGTATCGGGAGCAATTTTGGTATAACCCCACCGAAGACGTGTACGTCCCACAAAAATCCAAGGAATCCTCCTTAGTCGACTCAAATGGACTTTTCACGTACGAGACTTGGGACGGAACGGTACTTCGATTCTCCACTTACGACTTGTTGGACGTTACCAAGCCGAATGGTGAAGTCATCACGCATCATTATGATCAGACGGCGAATCCGCCACGGCTTAAGTCAGTTACTAGCAATTTCGGCTATCAGCTTCATCTTGAATATCGAGAAACGGATGATTTTCTGACGGTCACCGCCATTAACAACGCCGTCGATTACTGTGATCCGCTGGCAAGTAGTTGCACCGGTCTGACGAAACCGTGGCCTTCGGTGACCTACACCAAGACAGATGGTACGTTTCGCGCGACCAACGCGCTTGGCGAGAGCACCGAATACTATTTCGGCAGTGCAGAATCCAACTTTTTGTCGGGACTTAAGACGATCAGGAACGACGCTGGTACCGTTGTCGCCTCCTACACCTACTACGACGACAATGCACGTACCTATTACTTTAATCCCGAGAACGAGCACTCAGTTAAGACCGCCAGGCTGAATGACGCGGTCGTTACGAATTACGACCATCAGGGTTTTGACGGCACCCAGGCGACGATGGCTGGCAGTGGCATTAGGAGGTTCAAGGCGAACCGTTCAATCGGGGTCGTTTATACAAAACAATATGACAATGAAGGCGCCGAATCCGGTCCTGTTCGCGAGACGAATTATAAGCGTATTCCGTCTGGCAAGTTAACGAGCTCTGAGGACCAGGATGGTCGGCGCAAAGAGTACGACTACGATAGCCGCGAAAATCTTATCGAAGTGCGAACCATTGCTGTCGATTCGGGTCTTGCCACAATCGTGCAGAAGGCCAAGTATCCAGACGACTGCGTAAATACTCCCAAAGTCTACTGCAACAAACCGATCTGGATTGAAGACGAGCGCGGCTATCGGACCGATTACACCTACGATCCTGTGCACGGTGGTGTGCTGACGGTAACTAAACCGTCCAGGATCGGATCGCCCCCATACGGCACCGGTGATCGTGCCCAGACCCGTTACACCTATGTGCAGAAACAGGCCAACTACAAGACTGGCCCGTCGACCTACAGCTATGGCAGTAGCATTTACGTTCTTGAGACCGTAAAGACCTGCATCAGCGGCGACAATTCCTGCGAAGGTACGTCCCGAGAACGGGTCAAGACCTATACCTACGAAAGCGGTCAGGGGCAGAATCTGAACCTGGTGTCCGTTGAAACAAGATCGGGTGACAATACCCTGATTAAAACGGTGACCACGACGTGGGACGACTACGGGCGACCGGTAAAAGTCGATGGTCCGCTGCCAGGGTCCGACGATACCAGCAGCACGCAGTATGATGTACTGGGCCGGGTGATCGTCGCTGCTGGCGCAAAGAATGATCAGGGAAAGTACAGCGCCGTTCGCAACAGCTACGACAATGTCGGCAACCTGTACATGGTTGAGAACGGCTATCTGACGGCGCCGATGGACTGGGCCGGCTTTGTCACCGAGGACATTGTCGACAACAGTTACGACGTGTACGGCCGCCTGACAAAGACCGTCCAAAAAGATGCTTCCGGGGTTACCAAGTTATCCGTAGTGGACAACGACTACGATAGCCTCGGTCGGCTCTCCTGCGCTGCTTTCCGGATGGACCCAGCGGTTACCGCGGCAGCGTCCCCATGCGTCAGTAACTCCGGAACAGTGGGCGGTGACCGGATCACTTATTACAGCTACGATTTGTTTGGGCAGCTCACCGAAACTAAAGTGGGCGACTCGACCTTCTCGGCCATTGTTGAGCGAGCGACGGACTACAATATCGACGGCTCGATCAGGCACCTGTACGACGGCGAGGGCAACAAGACCTATTACACCTACGACCCGTTCGGTCGACCCGACAAGGTGTACTACCCGCACAAGACAACGACCGGGACTTATTCGACGTCGGACTACACCGACAATAATTACGACGCATTCGGCCGGTTGCAAACCTTCCGCAACCGGGCCGGTGATATCACCACCTACACGTATGACAATCTTGGTGGGATCGACACCAAGACGCTGGGTGCCGGCAAGACCATCAAATACGGCTACAACCACGACGGCGTCACGACGCTGACGCAGTTCACGGACGGGAGTTACACCATCGTCGGTGTCCCTGATGTCTTCGGTCGGACCACGACCGTGACGGACTCGGGCTCGATGGTTTTTGGTACCCGAGTGGTGTCGTATGACTATTACGAGGATGACCAGCGCAAGAGCCTCACCTACGCGGACGGCAACACGTTCAGCTATACCTACAATGCCGACGGCCAGATGAAATCCCTCAAGGCGCCGAACGGCACGACGCTCGCGCAGTTGAGCTACGACAACAAGTCGCGGCGCTCACAACTGAAATACACCGCCAGCAACAACATCACCGCCGGCTATAGCTATGCGGACGATAATGTGCTGACCAGCCTGGTGCACAACCTGAGCGGCTCATCGGGCGACGTGACACTGGGCTACTCACACAATGCCCGGAACCAGATCACCGGTATGGCCGTGTCCAACAATGCGTACGTCTGGAAACCGGGCTCTTACGCATCGGACGCCTACAGCGACAACGGTCTGAACCAGCACACCTCTGTGGCGGGCACCAACCTGACGCATGACAGCAAGGGCAACCTGACCAGCGACGGCGTCTGGACCTACGCCTACGACATCGAGAACCAGTTAATCAGCGCTTCGAAAAGCGGTATGTCGGTGAGCTATGAGTACGACCCGCTGAAGCGCCGCTCCGCCAAGGTGGTCAACGGCGTGCGCACCGAGTATCACTATGACGGCTTCCGGACGCTCTCCGAGCACAACGGCTCAGGCAGCCTGCTGCGCAAATACATCTACGGTGTCGGCATCGACGAGCGGCTGTTCTGGTACGAAGGCAGTACCCGCTACGGCCTCCACGGCGATCACCAGGGCAGCACGATTGCTGTGAGCAACAGCAGTGGCAGCCTGGTGACGCGCTACAAGTATTCTCCTTTTGGCATGGGCGCCGCTACCACCGGTGTGCCGTTTAAGTACACGGGCCGTTATCTGGATGCCGAGACCGGGCTCTATTACTACCGTGCGCGTATGTACAGTCCCGAACTGGGCCGGTTCCTGCAAACCGATCCCATCGGCTACGGCGACAACATGAATATGTACGCCTATGTCGGGAATGATCCGCTAAACATGTCGGACCCGAGTGGGCGAGCAGGTGTTCTAGCTGTCGGCGCACCAAAAGCTGTGGCACTCTGCGCCGGGCCGCAAGCCACTGCGTGCTTGATCGTTGGCGGCGGTGCGGTACTGGCTGTGGGAGGATATTACGGGGCGAAATGGCTGAAGAACAACGTCTTCAATGAGTCCGATGATGGCGACCAAGACGGAGATGAAGGCGAATTATCTGATGATGCGAACATCGTGCGAGGCGGCATGAAGCCGTTTCCTGATGGGAGCGGTGTTATAGAGAATGAAGACGGGACATTGGATGGCGTTTCGGTTAATGGTGGTGAAGGGGACGTAGAGGAAGTAGGAGAAGGGATTCCACACGGCAAAATCAGAACTACAACTGCTGGCGAGGTGCGCGATAAGGGCGGAGAAGTAGTGAAAGATCCGGTCGAAAACAATCCGAATCACTGCTTGATTAATGGTTGTAGTGAATCGGATCTTGAAGACGTCTTTTCCGATCCTTTCCCGAATCCGAACAGATAACAGAAGAAATAGCGAATGGCGAGAATCATTCACATCTATGATTATTTCGATGGGCCCATTGAGGGGATCGCAAAGAGATCAAATAGCTCATTGTTTTACTTTCGATCATTCTTTGAAGATGAGCTTGATGACTATTCTAAACAGTACCATGTGCGCGAAATTGTGCCTGGCGAGTTAGGGGGGCTCGAGAACCAGTTCATTGATCTTTGTATGGGCAAGAAGGTAGGTCGAAATTGCATCATTGATATCTATAATGTCTTGCGAAATCTCCTATCCGAGGACGCATCGAATACGAGAAGGGTCGTGCCAACGATATCTTGCAAAAAGCCTGGTAGCTGTGGGAACTTTGAATTTGAGATACCGGAAGACGATCTGTTATCCAGTCCGAACGATGGTGGTAAACACTCACACGAGCATGAGTTGTAGTGTTATGCGTTCCGTCAATGCACGCCCTGCTGAATGACGGTATCGAGCATCTCGATGACGAACTTTTGCTTGGCGCGGGGTAGGTGCCGCACCTGCTCGATCTGCTGCTGAAGCTTTGAGGCGGGTCCGCGTTTATTTTTTCCTTTAGCTGCCTGGTCGCCTTCGAGCAGGTCGTTGACGGAGCACTGCAGCCGTACAGCGAGCTTCACCAGGGTCGAGACCGCGATGCGCAGCCGCCCGACTTCGTAATGCGCCAGCGTTTGCTGTGAGATACCGAGCTGCTCGGCCAGCTGCGTTTGCGTGAGCCCCATCGCCTTGCGTCGCTCGGCGACGCGCCGGCCGAGTTGTTGATAGAGCTGTTTATCCTTCGGGGCCATCAGGCTGTTCCACAGATGTAATGACGCCATAAGGGTACCCCCTGTTCTAGAATCGGAGTTGACAGTACTCGATAATAGAGTATTCTGCAACAGAGTTATTTTTACTCTGTTGTGCTTGACAGGATTTTAGAAAGCGAGGGGAAACGATGGCGAGGCTACCGGCGGCACTGATCGAACGGGTGAAGACGCAGATCAGCCTGGAGCGGCTGGTGACAGCGGCCGGGATCACGCTGAAGGGCCACGGCAAGGACCGGGTGGGTCATTGCCCGTTCCACGAGGACAAGACGCCGAGCTTTGTAGTGAGCCCCAAAAGCAACCTGTGGCATTGCTTAGGCGCCTGCGGTGAAGGCGGCAGCGTGATCGACTGGGTGATGAAACGCGAGGGCGTTGACTTCCGCACGGCGGTGGAGGAGTTGCGCGATCGCTACCTGGCTGCGCCGACTGCGTCAGCGCAGAATGGCGCCGACCGACCTTCTGCATCGGCTGCCGCCTCGCTGTTGCCGACGGATGTATCGGACGCGGAGGTGTTGAGCCAGGTGATCGCGTACTACCATGGTGTCCTGAAATCGGCCCCGGCGGCGCAAGCGTATCTTGCCAAACGGGGCCTGGACGATGTTGAGCTGATCGAGACTTTCAAGCTGGGGTACGCCAACCGCACCCTGGGGCTTTCCTTGCCGCAGAGAAACCGCAAGGCCGGTGCCGCGATCCGGGGCCAGCTGCAGCGCATCGGTCTGTATCGCGAGACGGGTCGCGAGCACTTTAATGGCTCCCTGGTGATCCCGGTGATCGATGCGTCGGGTGTGATCCGGGAAGTGTACGGTCGCAAACTTTGCGACAAGCTGCGCAAGGGCACGCCGAAGCACACCTACCTGCCGGGCCCCCACGCAGGTGTCTTCAACCCGGCCGGGATCGACGGCTCTGAGGAGGTGATCTTGTGCGAGTCGCTGATCGATGCGCTGACGTTCTGGCGTTGGGGGTTCAGGCACGTAACGGCGAGTTACGGGGTGAACGGGTTTACTGATGCGCTGCGGCGTTGCCTGGTGGGCGGGCCCACGCAGCGCGTGCTGATCGCCTATGACGCGGATGCGGCCGGTGATGCGGCGGCTGACACCGTGGCGACAACGTTGATGGCCGACGGTCTTGCCTGTTACCGGGTGCGCTTCCCGAAGGGCATGGACGCGAATGCCTATGCCTGTAGTGTGTCGCCGGCGCAGCGTGCGCTGGCGTTGGTAATCCGCAAGGCCGAGTGGATGGGCGACGGTGCGGAGCCGGAGCGCACACGAGTGTGTGCACCGGTGCATGATGCTGAATCCCTTGCCGAACCGGTCGTCAGTGCCGACGAGCCGGTCACGACCGAGGCCGAGATGGCGGATACCGCCGCGGTCGACACCGTGACGGTGGACACGGCGGCGACGCCGGTGCCACCGGCACCCGTGCCAACGGCGCCTTCATCACTACCCGCGGACGCCGAGGTGCAGGTCGGTGACGAGGAGCTTTTTATTACGCTCGGGGATCGGGTGTACCGGGTGCGGGGCTTGTCGAAGAACCGCGATCACGACCAGCTGAAGATCCAGCTACTGGTGCGCAAGGGTGAGGCGTTCCACATGGACCGCCTGGACCTTTACAGCAGCAAGCAACGCCAGGTGTTCATTAACCAGGCGAGTGTTGAACTCGGGGTGACGGACACGGTGATCAAGAAGGATCTTGGTGCGGTGTTGCTGACCTTGGAGGCTCAGCAGGTGGCAACGCCTGTAGCGGACACGGCCCCGGTGTCGCTGGATCGGGCTGAGCGTGAGGCGGCCCTTGAGTTGCTTGAAGACCCGGCCCTGTTATCGCGCATCCTCGCGGACTTTACCCTGGCCGGGGTGGTGGGTGAGGAGACCAACAAGCTCGCCGGGTACTTGGCGTGCGTGAGCCGTAAGCTCGCGCGCCCCCTGGCGCTTTTAATCCAGTCCTCGAGCGCGGCGGGAAAAAGCAGCCTGATGGACGCGATCCTGGCGATGATGCCGGAGGAGTCGCGCGTGCAGTACAGCGCGATGACGGGTCAGAGCCTTTTTTACATGGGCGAGACCAACCTGAAACACAAGATCCTCGCGATCAGCGAGGAGGAAGGCGCGAGCCAGGCGAGCTATGCCTTAAAGCTCTTGCAAAGTGAGGGCGAGGTACGCATTGCCTCGACCGGGAAGGACGAGAGCAGTGGCAACCTGGTGACCAAGGACTATGCGGTGCAAGGCCCGGTGATGCTGTTCCTGACGACCACGGCGATCGATCTGGATGAGGAGTTACTGAACCGATGCCTGGTGCTGACGGTGAACGAGTCGCGGCAGCAGACCGAGGCGATCCACGCGGCGCAGCGATCCAGCCGTACCCTGCAGGGCTTGCGCAATCGCCTGGACAAGGCGCGGGTGATTGCCCTGCACGGTAACGCCCAGCGCCTCTTGAAGCCCCTGTGCGTGATCAACCCGTACGCCGATCGGCTGACGTTCCTGAACGACAAGACGCGCACACGCCGCGATCACGAGAAGTACCTGACGCTGATCGACAGCATTGCCCTGTTGCACCAGTACCAGCGGCCCGTGAAGACGGTGGTGCACGACGGTGAAACGGTGGACTACATCGAGGTGGCGCTCAGCGACATCGAGACCGCGAATCGCTTAGCACACGAGATCTTAGGCCGAAGCCTTGACGAGCTGCCGCCGCAGACGCGCCGGCTGCTGAAGAAAATCCAGGCGATGGTGCAGCGCGAGTGCGCCGCCCAGGGGATCGAGCCTGCGCAGTATCGTTTTAGTCGCAAGACGGTGCGCGCGGCCACCGGTTGGGGCAATACCCAGCTCAAGGTGCACTTGCACCGCTTACAGGATCTCGAGTACCTGCTGGTGCACCGCGGCGGCCGGGGGCAGTCGTTCGAGTATGAGCTGCTGTATGACGCCCGTGACGATGGCGAGCGGCATCTGATGGGGCTGATCGACACCACGGCTCTTGAAGCGTGCGACTACGACGCGACGCGGTCGGGGGTGGAGGCGCCGCGGTCGGCCCCCGGTCGGGGGTCGGTCGGGGCCCGGTCGGCCTCGATGAAATCGCTGCCCGCCAATGGCCATGCGGGCTCGGGCGTTGGGCGGTCGGTTCCGGCGAGCCGCACCTCGGGGGGTGTGTAAACCGTGGCCGTGAAACGTAAACCGCGCATGCGCTATCGGCGCCCGCTGTTGGCGGTGGAGCACAACGGCCTTTATGCCTACCTGCTGCGTTACCTGGAGGCCATGCGCATCCGTAATTACGCCGAGAGCACCCTGTACCGGCGCGAGAACGATCTGCGGCGGTTCATTGCCTGGTGCGATGCCCGTAGCCTGGAGACACCGCAGGCGATCACCAAGCCGATCCTGGAAAGCTACCAGAAGTACCTGTACTACTACCGCCAGGACAACGGCGAGGCCTTGTCCTCAACCAGTCGCCATCACTACATCACCAGCGTGAAGCAGTTGTTCAAGTGGCTGACGCAGGAGAACTACCTGCTGTACAACCCGGCCTCGGAGCTGGTGGTGCCGCGCCTGACGCCGAGCCTGCCGGTGGTGCTGACGGTGGACGAAGTCGAGCGCTTGCTAGCGCAGCCCGATGTCACGACACCCTTCGGGGTGCGCGATCGCGCCATCCTCGAGGTGTTCTACAGCACCGGCATCCGCCGCTCGGAGCTCTGTGCGCTGAGCGTGGCGGATGTCTCGGTAGCGCGCGAGACCCTGTACGTGCGGCACGGCAAGGGCAATAAGGATCGGGTGCTGCCGCTGGGCGCACGGGCGGCCAGCTGGCTGCAGCGTTACCTCCTGGCGGTACGGCCGACCCTGCTGGTCGATCCCAATGAGCTGACGCTGTTCCTGAACGACTACGGCGAGCCGTTCCGTGACAACAAGCTCGGTGATCGGGTGAAGCGCCTGATGAAGAACGCCGGCATCACGGCGCCCGGTTCCTGCCACCTGCTGCGCCATGCGATGGCCACGCACATGCTGGAAAACGGCGCGGAACTGCGCTACATCCAGGCGATGCTGGGGCACAGCGATTACCGTGCCACACAAATCTACACGCACGTCTCGATCCGCAAGCTGCAGGCCATCCATGCCATGACGCATCCCGCGAAAACCGAATCCTCATCCGAGGCCAGCGCGTCGACGACAACCCCATAGTCATCAGCGACAAAACCGACCCTGCTCGCTGATACCGGCGCGGCCGCAGTTACACATAGCGTCTATTATGCGGCGCAGCGGACAGTCACCACTGCGCATAATACGGCGTTATGTTGGCTGCGGATGCACGCACATCCGGAACTCTATAAGCGCCAACATGCGTCGGGGGTTGTAACTTGATAAAGTGAACCGGCACCGAGGCATCTGCTCTTTAAGACGTTGATCACGTTGGGCTCTGCGGTTCTGTAGTCAGGACGGCACGCAGGCGGCTTGTATCTGCAAACCGATCCCATCGGCTACGGCGACAACATGAATATGTACGCCTATGTCGGGAATGATCCGCTAAACATGTCGGACCCGAGTGGGCGAGCAGGTGTTCTAGCTGTCGGCGCACCAAAAGCTGTGGCACTCTGCGCCGGGCCGCAAGCCACTGCGTGCTTGATCGTTGGCGGCGGTGCGGTACTGGCTGTGGGAGGATATTACGGGGCGAAATGGCTGAAGAACAACGTCTTCAATGAGTCCGATGATGGCGACCAAGACGGAGATGAAGGCGAATTATCTGATGATGCGAACATCGTGCGAGGCGGCATGAAGCCGTTTCCTGATGGGAGCGGTGTTATAGAGAATGAAGACGGGACATTGGATGGCGTTTCGGTTAATGGTGGTGAAGGGGACGTAGAGGAAGTAGGAGAAGGGATTCCACACGGCAAAATCAGAACTACAACTGCTGGCGAGGTGCGCGATAAGGGCGGAGAAGTAGTGAAAGATCCGGTCGAAAACAATCCGAATCACTGCTTGATTAATGGTTGTAGTGAATCGGATCTTGAAGACGTCTTTTCCGATCCTTTCCCGAATCCGAACAGATAACAGAAGAAATAGCGAATGGCGAGAATCATTCACATCTATGATTATTTCGATGGGCCCATTGAGGGGATCGCAAAGAGATCAAATAGCTCATTGTTTTACTTTCGATCATTCTTTGAAGATGAGCTTGATGACTATTCTAAACAGTACCATGTGCGCGAAATTGTGCCTGGCGAGTTAGGGGGGCTCGAGAACCAGTTCATTGATCTTTGTATGGGCAAGAAGGTAGGTCGAAATTGCATCATTGATATCTATAATGTCTTGCGAAATCTCCTATCCGAGGACGCATCGAATACGAGAAGGGTCGTGCCAACGATATCTTGCAAAAAGCCTGGTAGCTGTGGGAACTTTGAATTTGAGATACCGGAAGACGATCTGTTATCCAGTCCGAACGATGGTGGTAAACACTCACACGAGCATGAGTTGTAGTGTTATGCGTTCCGTCAATGCACGCCCTGCTGAATGACGGTATCGAGCATCTCGATGACGAACTTTTGCTTGGCGCGGGGTAGGTGCCGCACCTGCTCGATCTGCTGCTGAAGCTTTGAGGCGGGTCCGCGTTTATTTTTTCCTTTAGCTGCCTGGTCGCCTTCGAGCAGGTCGTTGACGGAGCACTGCAGCCGTACAGCGAGCTTCACCAGGGTCGAGACCGCGATGCGCAGCCGCCCGACTTCGTAATGCGCCAGCGTTTGCTGTGAGATACCGAGCTGCTCGGCCAGCTGCGTTTGCGTGAGCCCCATCGCCTTGCGTCGCTCGGCGACGCGCCGGCCGAGTTGTTGATAGAGCTGTTTATCCTTCGGGGCCATCAGGCTGTTCCACAGATGTAATGACGCCATAAGGGTACCCCCTGTTCTAGAATCGGAGTTGACAGTACTCGATAATAGAGTATTCTGCAACAGAGTTATTTTTACTCTGTTGTGCTTGACAGGATTTTAGAAAGCGAGGGGAAACGATGGCGAGGCTACCGGCGGCACTGATCGAACGGGTGAAGACGCAGATCAGCCTGGAGCGGCTGGTGACAGCGGCCGGGATCACGCTGAAGGGCCACGGCAAGGACCGGGTGGGTCATTGCCCGTTCCACGAGGACAAGACGCCGAGCTTTGTAGTGAGCCCCAAAAGCAACCTGTGGCATTGCTTAGGCGCCTGCGGTGAAGGCGGCAGCGTGATCGACTGGGTGATGAAACGCGAGGGCGTTGACTTCCGCACGGCGGTGGAGGAGTTGCGCGATCGCTACCTGGCTGCGCCGACTGCGTCAGCGCAGAATGGCGCCGACCGACCTTCTGCATCGGCTGCCGCCTCGCTGTTGCCGACGGATGTATCGGACGCGGAGGTGTTGAGCCAGGTGATCGCGTACTACCATGGTGTCCTGAAATCGGCCCCGGCGGCGCAAGCGTATCTTGCCAAACGGGGCCTGGACGATGTTGAGCTGATCGAGACTTTCAAGCTGGGGTACGCCAACCGCACCCTGGGGCTTTCCTTGCCGCAGAGAAACCGCAAGGCCGGTGCCGCGATCCGGGGCCAGCTGCAGCGCATCGGTCTGTATCGCGAGACGGGTCGCGAGCACTTTAATGGCTCCCTGGTGATCCCGGTGATCGATGCGTCGGGTGTGATCCGGGAAGTGTACGGTCGCAAACTTTGCGACAAGCTGCGCAAGGGCACGCCGAAGCACACCTACCTGCCGGGCCCCCACGCAGGTGTCTTCAACCCGGCCGGGATCGACGGCTCTGAGGAGGTGATCTTGTGCGAGTCGCTGATCGATGCGCTGACGTTCTGGCGTTGGGGGTTCAGGCACGTAACGGCGAGTTACGGGGTGAACGGGTTTACTGATGCGCTGCGGCGTTGCCTGGTGGGCGGGCCCACGCAGCGCGTGCTGATCGCCTATGACGCGGATGCGGCCGGTGATGCGGCGGCTGACACCGTGGCGACAACGTTGATGGCCGACGGTCTTGCCTGTTACCGGGTGCGCTTCCCGAAGGGCATGGACGCGAATGCCTATGCCTGTAGTGTGTCGCCGGCGCAGCGTGCGCTGGCGTTGGTAATCCGCAAGGCCGAGTGGATGGGCGACGGTGCGGAGCCGGAGCGCACACGAGTGTGTGCACCGGTGCATGATGCTGAATCCCTTGCCGAACCGGTCGTCAGTGCCGACGAGCCGGTCACGACCGAGGCCGAGATGGCGGATACCGCCGCGGTCGACACCGTGACGGTGGACACGGCGGCGACGCCGGTGCCACCGGCACCCGTGCCAACGGCGCCTTCATCACTACCCGCGGACGCCGAGGTGCAGGTCGGTGACGAGGAGCTTTTTATTACGCTCGGGGATCGGGTGTACCGGGTGCGGGGCTTGTCGAAGAACCGCGATCACGACCAGCTGAAGATCCAGCTACTGGTGCGCAAGGGTGAGGCGTTCCACATGGACCGCCTGGACCTTTACAGCAGCAAGCAACGCCAGGTGTTCATTAACCAGGCGAGTGTTGAACTCGGGGTGACGGACACGGTGATCAAGAAGGATCTTGGTGCGGTGTTGCTGACCTTGGAGGCTCAGCAGGTGGCAACGCCTGTAGCGGACACGGCCCCGGTGTCGCTGGATCGGGCTGAGCGTGAGGCGGCCCTTGAGTTGCTTGAAGACCCGGCCCTGTTATCGCGCATCCTCGCGGACTTTACCCTGGCCGGGGTGGTGGGTGAGGAGACCAACAAGCTCGCCGGGTACTTGGCGTGCGTGAGCCGTAAGCTCGCGCGCCCCCTGGCGCTTTTAATCCAGTCCTCGAGCGCGGCGGGAAAAAGCAGCCTGATGGACGCGATCCTGGCGATGATGCCGGAGGAGTCGCGCGTGCAGTACAGCGCGATGACGGGTCAGAGCCTTTTTTACATGGGCGAGACCAACCTGAAACACAAGATCCTCGCGATCAGCGAGGAGGAAGGCGCGAGCCAGGCGAGCTATGCCTTAAAGCTCTTGCAAAGTGAGGGCGAGGTACGCATTGCCTCGACCGGGAAGGACGAGAGCAGTGGCAACCTGGTGACCAAGGACTATGCGGTGCAAGGCCCGGTGATGCTGTTCCTGACGACCACGGCGATCGATCTGGATGAGGAGTTACTGAACCGATGCCTGGTGCTGACGGTGAACGAGTCGCGGCAGCAGACCGAGGCGATCCACGCGGCGCAGCGATCCAGCCGTACCCTGCAGGGCTTGCGCAATCGCCTGGACAAGGCGCGGGTGATTGCCCTGCACGGTAACGCCCAGCGCCTCTTGAAGCCCCTGTGCGTGATCAACCCGTACGCCGATCGGCTGACGTTCCTGAACGACAAGACGCGCACACGCCGCGATCACGAGAAGTACCTGACGCTGATCGACAGCATTGCCCTGTTGCACCAGTACCAGCGGCCCGTGAAGACGGTGGTGCACGACGGTGAAACGGTGGACTACATCGAGGTGGCGCTCAGCGACATCGAGACCGCGAATCGCTTAGCACACGAGATCTTAGGCCGAAGCCTTGACGAGCTGCCGCCGCAGACGCGCCGGCTGCTGAAGAAAATCCAGGCGATGGTGCAGCGCGAGTGCGCCGCCCAGGGGATCGAGCCTGCGCAGTATCGTTTTAGTCGCAAGACGGTGCGCGCGGCCACCGGTTGGGGCAATACCCAGCTCAAGGTGCACTTGCACCGCTTACAGGATCTCGAGTACCTGCTGGTGCACCGCGGCGGCCGGGGGCAGTCGTTCGAGTATGAGCTGCTGTATGACGCCCGTGACGATGGCGAGCGGCATCTGATGGGGCTGATCGACACCACGGCTCTTGAAGCGTGCGACTACGACGCGACGCGGTCGGGGGTGGAGGCGCCGCGGTCGGCCCCCGGTCGGGGGTCGGTCGGGGCCCGGTCGGCCTCGATGAAATCGCTGCCCGCCAATGGCCATGCGGGCTCGGGCGTTGGGCGGTCGGTTCCGGCGAGCCGCACCTCGGGGGGTGTGTAAACCGTGGCCGTGAAACGTAAACCGCGCATGCGCTATCGGCGCCCGCTGTTGGCGGTGGAGCACAACGGCCTTTATGCCTACCTGCTGCGTTACCTGGAGGCCATGCGCATCCGTAATTACGCCGAGAGCACCCTGTACCGGCGCGAGAACGATCTGCGGCGGTTCATTGCCTGGTGCGATGCCCGTAGCCTGGAGACACCGCAGGCGATCACCAAGCCGATCCTGGAAAGCTACCAGAAGTACCTGTACTACTACCGCCAGGACAACGGCGAGGCCTTGTCCTCAACCAGTCGCCATCACTACATCACCAGCGTGAAGCAGTTGTTCAAGTGGCTGACGCAGGAGAACTACCTGCTGTACAACCCGGCCTCGGAGCTGGTGGTGCCGCGCCTGACGCCGAGCCTGCCGGTGGTGCTGACGGTGGACGAAGTCGAGCGCTTGCTAGCGCAGCCCGATGTCACGACACCCTTCGGGGTGCGCGATCGCGCCATCCTCGAGGTGTTCTACAGCACCGGCATCCGCCGCTCGGAGCTCTGTGCGCTGAGCGTGGCGGATGTCTCGGTAGCGCGCGAGACCCTGTACGTGCGGCACGGCAAGGGCAATAAGGATCGGGTGCTGCCGCTGGGCGCACGGGCGGCCAGCTGGCTGCAGCGTTACCTCCTGGCGGTACGGCCGACCCTGCTGGTCGATCCCAATGAGCTGACGCTGTTCCTGAACGACTACGGCGAGCCGTTCCGTGACAACAAGCTCGGTGATCGGGTGAAGCGCCTGATGAAGAACGCCGGCATCACGGCGCCCGGTTCCTGCCACCTGCTGCGCCATGCGATGGCCACGCACATGCTGGAAAACGGCGCGGAACTGCGCTACATCCAGGCGATGCTGGGGCACAGCGATTACCGTGCCACACAAATCTACACGCACGTCTCGATCCGCAAGCTGCAGGCCATCCATGCCATGACGCATCCCGCGAAAACCGAATCCTCATCCGAGGCCAGCGCGTCGACGACAACCCCATAGTCATCAGCGACAAAACCGACCCTGCTCGCTGATACCGGCGCGGCCGCAGTTACACATAGCGTCTATTATGCGGCGCAGCGGACAGTCACCACTGCGCATAATACGGCGTTATGTTGGCTGCGGATGCACGCACACTCCGGAACGTCCCTAAGCGCCAACATGCGTCGGGGGGTGTAACTTGATAAAGTGAACCGGCATCGAGGCATCTGCTCTTTAAGACGTTGATCACGTTGGGCTCTGCGGTTCTGTAGTCAGGACGGCACGCAGGCGGCTTGTATCTGCAAACCGATCCGATAGGCTACGGCGACAATATGAATCTGTACCTTTATACGAACAACGACCCCGTCAATTTTAACGATCCGACTGGCGAGTTTGCATGGGTGATTCCTGTTGTGGCGTGCCTCGCAAACGCGGGATGTCGCGGCGCCGTTGGTGCCGTATTGGGTGCTGCTGTCGGTGCTGCTACGGCCGACGAAGGACAACGACTTAAAGGCGCTGGAAAGGGTGCTGCGACAGGGTTTGTAGCAGGCGCCTCTGGAAATCCAACTGTAGTCGGTGTCACCGCGTTCACCCTCGGAGCGGTTGACGGAGCCGTCGAAGGGGCTACGGATGGCGACCCCAACACGAGCGCCGCCGGTAGCGGACTGGGACAAGGAACAGCCGATGCGGCATCAGCAATGACCGGCCTTGGCGCCGGAAAGATGGCAGCGGACGAGCTTCAAGATACGGCCCAAGGTGTTGTCGGGTCAGTCGTTGGTTCGCAACTTGCGCCAGCTGAGACCGCTAAGGAGATCGGAAATTCGATTGTCAATCATCTGTCAGAGACGCCTCTGTATCCAAACGCGGGCGAGACGAGACTCCCACCGAGAAACCCTCCCCAAGCGTCGGATTTTATCCGATGCAGCGGCAGGGATAGAGAAGGACAGGACAGCGGGTGCTGAGCTTTGAAGAAATTAAGCGATTTCACGCAGCTATCCCGGTTCCGGTTGGGTGGCTATTGGCGATCCTCTACCTTTTTGTCGGACTCTTGATGTTCGCGGCCGTTCTTCTTCTGATCAGCGGCGGAAGTGACGAGGTGGCGCGAGAGTTGCCGAAATATGCAGAGAAGATCGGTCGCAAACTACTATTTCTCTATTCGATCTTCTTGCTCCTTTACGCTGTGTTCCGAATAATTGCATGGAGAAATGAGCGATAAATTGTTTGTCGGCGTGAAGCTCGCGGTGATCAGTTTCGACGATGATCCACGCAGGTGGGATCAACCGACGTGGATAAGTTAGTTCGCACTTCGGGGATAACGCGTTTGAAAGCAAAAGGATGCCGATGAGCGCCGACTTGTCTCGATTAGCGGAATCGACAGGTTCAACACTTCCGAAGGCAGACATTATCTTAGTTCGCGCGCAGAAATTTCCGAAGGGGAACTTCGCAAGATTGACCTTTGGCGAACCCATTGATCGATTTCATCGGCGATCCAGCCGACAGCGCGTCGCCCGAGCTTCACCTGGCGCGGAAAATCGCCGGTGCTGATCATGTCGTATATTGTTGACCGTGATAAACCAGTCTGCCGCAGGACTTCGGGAAGCCGTCTAATTCTAGTCGATGCCATCTAACATTCACCGCCAACTTCGAATGGAGCTGCGAAGATATGCGCAAATCTGGGGAAGCTCGACAGAGAATCGCTGCAACTTGCGAAAGAGTTTTCGGCTAGATCCTGTGCCGTGTCTTGTGATCGGAAAGGAATCGACAAAGTCCAGCATGAGCCGAAATTTCCGGGGGCAACTGTGGGGGCAACTGATATAGAGATTCCGCCGAAAGATCTCTAATTTCAGTTAATTACGCACGGGGTTTGGTAGTACCCATCACCACCAAACGAAAAAGGGGAGCCTTATGGCTCCCCTTTTGAGTCTAAAGTCCTTTTAGCATAGACAACTAAGAAGGTGACGCTCGCGCCTGGGTCGGCGAGTTGAAGGTGGTTCACCCGAGCGCGGCGCAGCCCGCGACAGGCCGACTAACGGGAGGCCCATTCCACCCAAGTGTGTGCGTCACTCAACCTAGCGCATCTCGAGAACGCCATCATCGATCGGGTCCTTGAGGAGCAGGCGCCGATCGTGCCGATAGTCATGCCGGACCTGCCACGGCGCAGTGTTGCCCTGGCGCGGCAACGCATCGGCGCCACGGGCGACGTAACCGGAATTCAGACGATCCATGATGCTGTCGCCGGTCGAGGATGCTGATCCGCGACGCGGCACGGCGACTTCCTGGCCGGTGGCGTCGAGATGTTGGAACAGGCGCGACAGATAGCTCGCCGCGAGATCGACCTTGGCGGTCCACGTGAAATTGATGTAGCCAAACAGCGCGGCGAGATTCGGGGCCTCTTCCACCAGTATGCCTTTGTAGATCATGCGCTCGCCCGGTCGCACCGGTTCGCCATCGACCGATACCTCCATGCCCCCGAAGACTTCCAGGTTAAACCCGGTGGCAGAGACGATGATGTCGGCCTCCAGTTCCTCTCCGCTCGCGAGGCGCATGCCGCCGGGCGTAAACGTGTCGATGGTGTCGGTCACGACGCTTGCGCTGCCGGTCTTCAGCGCATCGAGCAGGTCGTCTTCGGGCAGGACGCACAGGCGTTGGTCCCAGGGTGCGTACTGCGGCGAGAAATGCCGCATGTCGATATCCGGGCTAACGGCCTTGCGCACGTGACTCAGCAATAGGCGACGCATCAACCTGGGCCAGCGTCGGCAGGCCTTGAACATGACGTACTGCAGAAGCTGGCTGCGGCCGCGGGCGATACGCGCGGCGCTACGGCTTGGCAGGAACCAGTTGAAAAATGTGAAGACCCGGTCCCGCTCGGGCAGTGTGAAAAAGTAGGACGGCGAGCGTTGCAGCATCGTGATGTGCGCGGCCTTGTCCGCCATTGCGGGCACCATCGTCACAGCCGTCGCGCCGCTGCCGATGACCACGACATTCTTGTCGGCATAGTCGACGTCGGGGCTCCAGTGTTGCGGGTGAATCAGTTGTCCCGCGAATTGCTCGGCGCCCGGAAAGTCCGGTGTGTGGCCGCGTTCATGGCTGTAGTACCCCGTGCATGCGATCAGGAAGCGCGCGCGGTATACACGCGTCTCGCTCGAGGCCGTATCGCGCGCCGTTACGGACCACAACCTGTCATCTGACGACCAGTCAGCGGTAGCCACCTCGGTATCAAACCGGACCTTCTCGCGCACGCCGAATTCATCAACGGTCTCAGCGAGGTAATTCAGGATCTGGTCGCCACTGCCGAGAATCTCGGCCTTCTCCCAGGGTCGCAACTCGTACGCATAGGTATACATGTCCGAGTCGGAGCGAATACCGGGATAGCGGAACAGGTCCCAGGTACCGCCAATGGCCGAGCGTCGTTCGAGGACAGCAAACGATTTGGCGGGGAAGTCCCGGGCAAGGCGACAGGCGACGCCGATGCCCGATACGCCGGCGCCAATGATCAGGTAATCGAGATGAGAACCGACGATTACTCCTCGACCGGGTAGACCGGCAGCGTTGAATGCGTGATCTGGCGCAGGATGCGCACGACCTGGCAGGTATAGCCGAACTCGTTGTCGTACCAGACGTACAGCACGCAGCGCTTGTCGGCGGTCTTGGTGGCCAGCGCATCGAATACGCCAGCTGCTCGCGAGCCGACGAAGTCCATCGATACCGCATCCGGCACGTTGCTGTAACCGACCTGTTTTTGCAGGTCCGAGTGGAACGCGGTGTAGCGCATGTGATCGTTGATCTCTTCGGTCGTCGCAGACGTCTCGAGGTTCAGGCTCAGGATCGCCATCGACACGTTCGGGGTTGGCACGCGCACCGAGCTGCCGGTCAGCTTGCCTGCCATTTCCGGCAGCGCCTTCGCGACAGCCGTCGCTGCGCCGGTTTCCGTCAACACCATGTTGAGCGGCGCACTGCGTCCGCGCCGGTCGCCCTTGTGGTAATTGTCGATCAGGTTCTGGTCGTTGGTATACGCGTGCACAGTCTCCATGTGCCCGTTCACGATACCGAACTTCTCGTTGATCGCCTTGATAATCGGGGCAATGGCGTTCGTTGTACATGAGGCCGCCGACAGGATCGTGTCGTCATCGGAAATCATGTCGTGGTTCAGGCCATGCACGATGTTCTTGATGCTGCCCTTGCCGGGCGCTGTCAGCAGCGCATGCGTCGCGCCGTTGGCATTGGTGTGCTGCGACAGGCCCTCTTCGTCGCGCCAGACACCGGTGTTGTCCACGACGACGGCGTCGTGAATGTCGTACTCGGTGTAATCCACTTCGGCGGGTGAGTTCGCGTAGATCACGCGGACTCGCTGGCCGTTGATGATCAGCGTCGAGTTTTCGTGATCCGTGCCGACGATGCCGTCGAACGGTCCGTGCACTGAATCGAGCCGCAACAGGCTGGCACGCTTCTCGAGGTCGTCACCCTTGCCCTTGCGCACGACGATCGCGCGCAGTCGAATGCCGCGGCCGCCGTCGGTGCGATCACAGAGCAGCCGGGCGAGCAGGCGACCGATGCGGCCAAAGCCGTACAGGACGACGTCTTTCTGCGGTTTGCGGTCCGCGGCGCCGCCAGCGTCCACGAACGCGGTGGCGAGTTCTTCCCTGAGAAAGTCGACGCGCGATTTTTCTTCCGTCAGCTTGCGGTACTTGACATAGAGCTTACCGATATCGATGTGCGCCGATTCGACCGGCAGTTCGCTGATGCGTTGCACGATGCGTACCGTGTCGACGGGGCTGAGCTCGTATTCCTTGATTTGGTGCACTTCTTCGTGCGCCTTGAGGATGTCATTGACGTTACGCTTGACCAGCAGCTGGCCCCACACGGAAATCTCCACCGAGCGCTCACGGTACAACTGGCCGATGATCGGGATCATCGCCTCCGCGGCACGCTCACAATTCTCCCAGTCGTTCAGGATCGGGTCGTGGTTAGTCTCAGTCATTCCTCTCAATCTCCTGGTTCAGGCAGGCAGCCCTCAATACGCTACCGATATTCTCTGTCGCGGATACCGAACCTGCTCAGCCTCATCGAGCAACGCCACGGCAAAGTCCGCACGGGATAAGCGGGTGCGGCCTCTCTTATCCTGTAGCGCCTTGTCGCCGCCAATGCGAAAGCGGGCGGTCCGGGGTCCGTTTGTAAAATTTATTGGGGGCGTGATGTACGTCCAGTGCACGTCGTGAACTTTCCTGAAGAACTCGAGCGCCAGTATCTGTCCCAATATTTCAACCTCGAGGTGTTTCGGCAGCAGAATTGTCGGCAATTTTGCCGCAAACAGCACTCCCGGCTCGACCTCGAGGGATCCTGACCCACCGACGTGGATCAGGCGCGGCGCATTGTCGCTCATCGCGTACAAAACATCGACCAGAATTTCGGCTGCGAGGAACTGCAACGCGCTCTCCGGCGCGTCCGAATCGCCGACTACACCGCGGACAGACACGACCACGACGTCCTTGCCCGCCACGATCTCGGCCACGCTCGTTCGGTCGAGAATGTCTCCCTGCACGGCGGACAAGCTCGGGTGCCTCTGCGTGATGGTTTCCGGGCGGCGTGACACGGCGGTGACGCGGTGGCCGCGATCCAGCGCCTCGCGCACAACGAATGTCCCGACTTCCCCGGTGGCGCCGTAGACGACAATGTCCAATGGCTCCCCGGCTCGCGCTGTGGCCACCGCGAAGATCAGTACCAGGCAGGGAAGAATGGCGGGTCGCATGCGGGCTCCGGTTGCCACGACTTTGAATGCAAACAATACGCGATCCTTGCCGCCAGGGTCACAACCAGTGGGCCGAACCGTTCAAATCCACTGCGATAGGTGGCATCATCCGCGCCATGAACAAACTCGACCAGCTCCGCCAGATGACCGACGTTGTCGCCGATACCGGCGACGTCGAAGCGATCGCCAGGTACAAGCCCGTTGACGCGACGACCAACCCGTCGTTGCTTCTCAAAGCTGCCGCGCTGCCGCATTACTCGGAGCTCATCGACGCCGCTGCCGCCCATGTAAAGGCGATGAATTTGCCGGCGGATGAGCAGATCGACGCGCTGGCCGATCGCTACGCAGTGGCCGTCGGTTGCGAAATCCTCGAAGTGATCCCCGGTCGCATCTCCACGGAAGTGGACGCCCGCCTGTCGTTCGACGCCGAGGCCTCGGTCGCCAAGGCGCGCAAGCTCATCGACCTGTACGCCGACAAGGGCGTGGGCCGGGAACGCGTGCTGATCAAGCTGGCCTCGACCTGGGAAGGCTGCGAGGCGGCCCGCGTGCTCGAAGCCGAGGGGGTCAACTGTAACCTGACGTTGCTCTTCTGCGATGTGCAGGCCGTCGCCGCTGCGAAGGCGGGTGCGTTCCTGATTTCGCCGTTCGTTGGCCGCATCCTCGACTGGTACAAGAAAGCTGAGGGCGTCGACGGCTACCCGGCCGACGAGGATCCGGGCGTGAAGTCGGTGCGTAACATTTACAAGCTGTTCAAGGACAAGGGCTACGCGACCGTCGTCATGGGCGCGAGCTTCCGCAATGCGGGCGAGATCGAAGCGCTGGCCGGTTGCGATCGCCTGACCATCGGCCCGAACTTCCTCGAGGAACTCGAGTCGGACGAGGGCGAGCTGCCGCGCCGGCTTGAGGCCGGCGGCGAGTACGTCGACTGCGATTTCGCCAGCGAAGCCGATTTCCGGCTGCAGCTGAACGCCGATGCCATGGCGACCGAGAAGCTCGCCGAGGGCATTCGCGGCTTCATCGCCGACCAGGTCAAGCTCGAGGCATTACTCGCGGCGCGCTGACGCCCGGCACTAGGTAAATCCCCGAATAGGCCTCCCGGAGCGCCGCTGCGACCATGTTGGTGGCGCTGGACAGTAGCGCCGACATCGGGAGGTCTATGAATATGCGCAGGTTCTCAGGCATTTTTGCAATTGCTTCCCTGTTCCTGTTCTCGACCGCTGTTGCCGATGTCCAGAAGGGATGGGACGCGTACAACTCCCTTGATTACGCGACCGCGAAATCCGAGTGGGAGTCGCTGGCTGATTCCGGCGACGCCGAGGCGGCTTACGGCATGGGCCTGCTGTACGGCAATGGTTTCGGCGTCGACATGAACGACGATCTCGCCATCAGGTACTACAAGATTGCTGCGGACCAGGGTCTCGGCGATGCGGCCTTTAACCTGGCCGTGATGCACCAGAACGGCTGGGGCGTGCCAATGGATGAGGTCAAAGCCAACGAGTGGTACGCGGTGGCCGCGGACAAAGGCAACACCGAGGCCCAGATGGCCCTCGGTCGCTACTACGCGATGGACTTTCTCGACAGCTACGATCCTGTCGTTGCTTACAAATGGTTCAGCATTGCTGCAAAGCTCGGTGATATCGATGGTTCAGCCAAGCGTGAATTCATCGAGGCGCGCATGACTGAAGATCAGCTGGCGCAAGCGCGTGCCGCAGTCGATTCGTGGGTGAACGGACACGAGGCGCTGTTCGCCGACAACTAGTTCTTCTCTGCTCTCTCTCTCCGAGGGTGCCCGGGCCCGGCCAGCGATGGTCGGGCCCGATTCGTTTCAGACCTTGCCACGGCGCGCTTCCAGTGCTGCGCGATTCTCGTGCGCCTTGGCTTCGGTAATCGAGAATGAAGCGACAGCCCAGATCGCGATCGCCGACGCGCCCGCGGGGACCAGCGCATCGCAAAGGCGCATCAGGCGAATGGCTTCCGCGGTCTGGTTGCTGCCCAGTTCGACGTCGAAGCCGGTCCAGACGAGGAGTATGCCGCCGCCGAGCATCGCAACGGACTGCCCGAGTTTCACGACCCACCAGAAGATGGATGCGAACATGCCTTCGCGTCGCTCGTGCGTGATGAGTTCGTCGGCATCCACCACGTCAGCGACCATCGACGGCATCAGCGTGAACAGGCCCGCGAGACCAAACGCCATCAGCGGGGCGGGAGCCAGGACCAGCCATGGGTTGTCAGGCGTGTAGAAGAACCACTTCATGACGTAGCCGACCATCGAAATGCCGGTCGACACAAAGAACGCCCGGCGCTTGCCAATCCTCGTTGCGAGCCATGTGACAAAGCCGATAACGGCGAGCGCGGCGAAGGCCTGCACCAGGCCCGAATGGCCAACGAACACGGACCCTGCCTCCTGGTCGCCGGCGAAGACGTAGTAGATGATGACGTAGGACTGGAACGCTGCGATCAGGATAAAGCCGTTAAAGACCAGGAAGGTCGCAACGCAGAGCTTGAAGAACGGCTTGAACGAAAGCGCCTTGACGAAGCCGCTGAAAAAATCTTTTACGACGTACCAGACGCCGCCGCCAATCGTGCCGTCGCCTTCGTCGCCGGCAATGTCCTTGAAGCGTTCGCGCAGGAAGATGGCCGGCAACAGGCCCAGGACGATCACTACACCGCCTATGATCATTGCCAGGTACCCTGCGCCTGTCACGACATCGCCAAACACTGGCAGATACATGATCGCCAGGAAGTAGGGCGAGATCATGTAGGCGATGTTGCCGAGGAAGTTCTGCACGCCCATGAGACGCGTGCGTTCGTGATAGTCCGGGGTGAGCTCATAGCCCAACGCAACCCATGGTGTCGCGAAAACGGTGTATCCAAGGAAGAAGACGAACGAGAACGTCAGGAAATACCAGAAGTACCAGTCCTCGCTCTTGCCGGGTGGCACCTGCCACATCAACGCGAAGATGACCGCCACAGCGATTGCACCGACAAACATGTATGGACGTCGTCGACCCCATCGCGTCCGCGTGTTATCCGATGTGTATCCCATGATCGGGTCGGTCAGCGCGTCCGTGAGACGGGGCAGGGCGCCGACGGCACCTGCGATGATCGGATTCATGCCGAGGCCGAGGTTCAGGACAATGAGCATACGGCCGTAAGCGTCCGCCAACGTGTTGTTTGCAAACGCGCCGGCACCATAGATCAGCTTCTTGTGGAACGGTATGCGGTCTTCGGGTGCCGTTTCGAAATGTGTTGCGTCGCTCATGGAGCCCCCCATGGTCTATTCTTGTGCGACCGATTAACCATCCTGTAACAAATTGACAACGCTGTCAATCATTGCTAAAAGCCGGGCGAAGTTTGGGATTAACAATGACTACATCAGCCGCACATACCAACACTGCCAACGCGACCGCCGCGGAGCGGGCGTCTGCCTTGCTGAGCAACATGACGCTCGCCGAGAAGATCGGCCAGATGAGCCAGGTTCAGGCAGAGTCGGCTGACGCCATTTGGCGTTTGGGCGATGGACTCCGCGCCGGTGCGATTGGCTCCGTAATCAACATCGTTGACGTCGACGTGGTGAACGAGCTGCAACGCATCGCTGTCGAGGAGAGCCGGCTCGGCATACCGCTGCTCGTGGGCAGGGATGTGATTCACGGGTTCAAGACTGTCATGCCGATTCCGCTCGGACAGGCGGCGACCTGGAATCCCGAGATCGTGCGGGACGGGGCACGGGTCGCAGCTCGCGAAGCATCGAGTTGCGGCGTCAACTGGACCTTCGCGCCAATGATCGATATCTCGCGGGATCCTCGCTGGGGCAGGATCGCGGAGAGCTTCGGCGAATGCGTTCACCTGACCTGCACGCTCGGTGCCGCAATGGTGCAAGGCTTCCAGGGCGACAACCTCGCACAAAGCAGTTCGATTGCCGCCTGCGCCAAGCACTTCGTCGGCTACGGTGCGGTCGAAAGCGGGCGCGACTATGCCACGACCAACATCCCGGATACCAAGTTGCGTAACGTCTACTTCCGGCCTTTCGAAGCGGCGGTTGATGCGGGCGTCGCCACGTTCATGACGTCCTTCTCCGACCTGAACGGCGTGCCGGCAACGGGCAACAGCTACGTTCTGTCCGATGTGCTGCGCGGCGAGTGGAATTATGAAGGTTTGGTCGTCAGCGATTGGGATTCCATCCGGCAGCTGCAGATTCACGGGCTTACTGAAAACGATCGCGATTCGGCCAGCACGGCCCTGGACGCGGGCGTGGACATGGAGATGGCTGGCGATGCGTACAGCGGTAATCTCGCGTCCCTGGTCGACGAGGGAACGATAGACGAGGCGCAGATCGACGCGGCGGTGCTGCGCATTCTGCGCACCAAGTTCGACCTCGGCCTGTTCGAGAATCCCTACACGGATCCGGGGGCGTTTCCGGAAATCGCCGATGACGAGGCACTTGCGACCGCGCGCAAGGCGGCGGAGCAAAGCGTCGTCTTGCTCAAAAACGATAATGATGTCCTGCCGCTGCAACGCGATGCTCTGTCTTTGCTGGCCGTCATCGGGCCGCTCGCCGACGCGCCATACGAGCAGCTCGGAACGTGGATATTCGACGGCGATCCCGCCCTCAGCGTTACGCCGCTGGAGTCGATTCGTGACCTGGCACGCGACGGCATTGAAATTCGCTATGTTCGGGCGATGGAAAACTCGCGAGGCCGCGTCAACGACGAGTTTGACGTTGCCGCGTACGCCGCCGCCCAATGCGATGCGACGGTCCTGTTCCTCGGAGAGGAATCGATTCTCTCGGGCGAGGCACACTCGCGTGCCGATATCTCCCTGCCCGGCGACCAGGCCGAACTGGTGCGGCGGGTTCGGGCGCAGGGCAAGCCGGTCATCGCGGTAATCCTGGCGGGCCGTCCGCTAACGCTATCGAACATTGTCGACGAGGTCGACGCCATCCTGTTTGCATGGCACCCGGGCACCATGGCCGGGCCGGCGGTCACTGACCTGCTGTTCGGTGCTGCTGTTCCGTCGGGCAAATTGCCGGCCACATTCCCGCGCGTCGTCGGCCAGATTCCGATCTACTACAGCCAGAAGAACGGTGGTAAACCACCGTCGCGCGACAACGTCGTTCACATCGACGATATCGATACATTTGCACCGCAAACTTCGCTCGGTATGAGCGCATTCCACCTCGATACCTGTTTCACACCGTTGTTCCCGTTCGGTCACGGGCTGTCATACACGCGTTTCGAGTATTCGAACATGCGGGTCGATAAGGACGAGGTGGCGCTCGGCGACGAGGTCACCGTCAGCATTGACCTTGCGAATACGGGTGAAAGGGAAGCGGAAGAGGTCGTGCAACTGTACTCGCGCGATCTCGTGGCGAGCATCACGCGTCCGGTCAAGGAGCTGAAAAGCTACCGCCGCGAGCGCCTGCGCCCCGGGGAGAGGCGGGTCGTGCGTTTCACTCTGAGTACAGATGATCTTGCGTTCTTCGGTCGCGACGGACGCAGAACGGTGGAACCCGGGGAATTCCACTTCTGGATCGGCGGTAGCTCCGATACACATAACCGCGTGTCGATGCGCGTCGTCGAACATCCCTGAGGCTAAACTGGAGGACCTATGCATCCGGTACACACCAAGATTTCTTCCGTCATCCTGATTGCGATATTTATGACTTCAGCCTGTTCCAGCTCTGGTGAAGCAGAGACCAAGATCGCCATGCCATCTTCTTACTCACAGACGCGGGACGCGCTGCTGGAGGGTGTCGTCATGGCGATGTCGTACTCCGGTTTTCGCGAAGGCCAGCACCCGGATCGGGGCGCTGGTGCCAACAATCCCAGTCGTGAGGAAATTCTCGAAGACCTGCAGATTCTCGTTGAGCATAACTTCAACCTGATCCGCATGTATGACAGCAAGGAAAATACGGTTACAACGCTCGAGCTGATTCGCCAACATGACCTGCCGGTGAAAGTGCTGCTGGGGATCTGGTTGGATGCCGAGTTCAGCAATCACGAAGGTTGCCCGTGGCTGGATGAGCCGATTCCGGAAGAGAAGCTCGCCGCGAATACGGTCGCGAACGGCGAGGAAATCGCGCGCGCGATCGAGTTGGCCAATGAGTACGAGGACATTGTCGTTGCCATCAACGTCGGCAATGAGGCGTTGGTCTCGTGGAACGACCATATGGTACCGCTCGACAAGGTCATCGCCTACGTGGAGCAGGTCAAGGCGGCGACGTCGCAGCCTGTTACGGTCGCCGACAACTACCTGTGGTGGATCAATGACGGCGCGCCGCTGGCTGAGGTTGTCGATTTCCTCGGCGTTCACACCTATCCGGTGTGGGAGGGTAAGACGATCGACGAAGGAATATCCTATACGATCGAGAATATTGAGGATGTGCACGCGGCATTGCCGGACAAACCGATCGTGATTCTAGAGGCAGGCTGGGCAACGACCGCCAGCGAATTTCCCGACCAGGCCAACGACGAAAACCAGGTGCGCTACTACGACGAGTTACTGGAGTGGGCGACGGCAACGAACACGACCGTGTTCTTCTTCGAAGCCTTTGACGAACCATGGAAGGGCAATCCGAACAACCCGGACGGCGCCGAAAAGCACTGGGGTATCTTCTACGTTGATCGCACGCCGAAACCGGTAATGCAGCGCGACTAGACATGCTATGAACCGCGTATCACGCTCATCGCTGCGTGGGCTGCGTACGTTTTGCGTCGCTGCTCGCTACGAGAGTTTCAAGGCCGCGGCGGAAGCGCTGTTTATCACGCCTTCTGCGGTCAGCCAGCAGGTCAGGAATCTCGAAGACGAGCTGGGCCATAAACTGTTCGAGCGCGGTACGCGCGAGTTGACGCTGACCGAAGTCGGTCGGTCGCTGTATGCAGAGCTTCAACCTCTCGTCGAGCAAATGGACGAGGTCGTTGCGCAGTACAAACACACGGTGCGTCGCAAAAGTGTTCGCATTTCCGTACAGCCATTCTTTGCCAGCGAATATTTCATACCGCGCTTGAGTGAGTTCACTGCAAAGCATGTTGAGATCGACATCCAGGTTGGTACCAGCGATGAGGGCGAGGAGAAGTTACCGACCGATGCTGATCTCTCGATTCGCCTGTTCAAAAAACCGCCGCCAGGCGCACGTGCGGACTTGTTATTTCCCCTGCGGATGACGCCCGCGGGATCGCCGGCGTTCAAGAAAGCGATCCGTGTGAAGGGCGTAAAGATCGTCAGCGATTTTCCGCTCGTGGTGCACGATACGCGGCCAAAGGCGTGGCAGGAATGGTCGAAGGCGACGGGTATCGAGCTGCAGAATAACGCGAAAGTGACGCGTCTCGATTCGATGATCGCCGTCGTGCGTGCGGCGGAGCAGGGCATCGGTGCAGCCCTCGTACCGGTACCTCTTGCCGAGCAGTGGTTTCGGCAAAAAACGATCGTGCAGTTGTTCGATGAGGAACTCGTCGCCGACGTGTCCTACTACCTCGTCACCAAGGAAGATCGGGCCGGCGATGGTGCCGTCGAGGCACTGCGCCAGTGGATCCTCGAGCGTTTTCGTCAGCGTAAGAATTCCTAATCTCCGTCCTGATTTTTTTTCGTTTGTCGTACTGATTTTCCCGCCGTAATGTGCGCATATCGACAGGCACAGGGTGTGCCGTCGTTTGGACAAGCCTCATGGGCTAAGGAGATAAGGCTATGACTTGCAAAGTAAAAGACAGGCTGGAAGGATTCATGACCGCGGTCGGGAACGTCGCACTGATGTCACCGGATACGCGTATTACGGTGCTGCCTCGAGCAGGCATGCCCGCAACCCGGATGCTGCGTGAGATAGCTGCTTCCGGGCCGGATCACGGCCCGGAAGTGCGCGGCGCAGGCTGGGCGACATGACATGAGAACTTTAACGATTGATCTATGAGAGCCGGGCACTGCCCGGCTCTTCTCGTTTTAGGGGAGTGGATCAAGCGGTTACAAATTGTTACGTAAAAGCCGCAATTGACAACGCTGTCATATTCCTGTAATTAGTACGGTGTTGAAAGACATAAATCCGTGCTCTAACAACAAACCGACGAAGTCGGGGGAATTTCAGAATGCGTTTGCAGACTCTCTTAGGCGGCGCTGCGCTGCTATCTGCCGGTCTACTCGTCGTCGCGTGCGAAGACGGCAACCGGCCGGCTCCTTTCGATGACGTTGATGTTGCGCCACCCATTGATGTGGCGCCGCAGAACAACGTCAATATCACCAATCCAACCTTGTCGGTGTTTGATAACGACGAGGTTTCGCCAGGCGACACGCTGACGCTCGTATGGAGCGACGAGTTCGACGGCACCGCGCTCGATCCTGAGGTGTGGTTCTTCGAGGAAGGCGATGGCAGCCAGTACGGTATCCCGGGCTGGGGCAATAACGAGCTCCAGTACTACCTGCCGGATAATGCGCGCCTCGAGGGTGGGTCCCTGATTATCGAGGCCAAGCAAGAGGCCGTCGGCGCATTCAATTACACGTCCGCGCGCATCAATACACGCGATCGTGTTGCTGTCCGCTATGGTCGCATCGAGGCGCGCATGAAGCTGCCGGGCGGTCAGGGCCTGTGGCCGGCATTCTGGATGCTCGCCCAGGACAGCCCCTATGGTGGCTGGGCAGCTTCGGGTGAGATCGACATCATGGAAGCAGTAAACCTCGGCGGAACGGGCGGCAACAAGGTACTTGGCACCATTCATTATGGTGGCGAGTTCCCGGCCAACGAATTCAGCGGTGAGCAGTACGTTGTTCCGACCGACGCGCAGACGGAGTTTCACGTCTACGCGATCGAATGGGATGTGAATGAGATCCGCTGGTATGTAGACGACGTGCTGTATGGCATGCGCAACAACTGGTCGTCGACCGGCGGACCGTTCCCGGCGCCGTTCGACCAGAACTTCTACATCCTTTTCAACGTAGCGGTGGGTGGCAACCTGCCAGGCGCACCCAACACGGGCACCGTCTTCCCGGTATCGATGGAAGTCGACTGGGTACGCGTGTATTCCGGCGAACCCTAGCGATTGTTGATGCCGGCGCAGGTCAGCGCCGGTACCTCGCTACGTCTCAAGTACATAACAAGAGTTGACAGCTATGTTCTCACTCGCAAGCAAAGGCGCCAGCCGCGCTATTATCACGATCCTGCCAGCATTGTTGCTCACCGGTTGTTTTGGCACTGGTGAAGGGCCGACCCCCATCGCGGGAACCCCGGCCCCGCCGCCGCCGGACATTCCGGAGGGATTCTGTGACCCGATCAACTTCGAGCCTGAATGCCCGACGGTTTCTTTCACCGACTTTGAAGGCGGCGTAATCACGATCGAAGCCGTTGATAGTCTGCCGGCCAGTGTGTCCGCCGGAAATGACAGCACCAACGTCGGTCGCATGATCAAGGCGCGGGCTACATCCGGAGCGACGTTCGGTGGTAGTACTATCGCGCTGTCGACGGCGTTCGATGTGCCTGCGGGCAGCTCGTTCACGATGCGGGTTTACTCGGATCGGGCCGTCAACGTTCTGCTCCAACCCGAGCCGCAAGGCCCGGGCACAGGCATTGAAGTGAGCCATGGTGGCACTGGCTGGGAGGACATGACGTTCTCGCTACCGGGCCTTTCGGGCACCGTCGCAGGCATCACGTTGATCTTTGATAATGGCACGCTCGGCGACTTTGAGGCAGACCCGAGCAACTGGACCTTCTATTTCGACGACATCACGCTGGTTACCGGCGGTGGTGGCGGGCCCGTCACGGCACCGACCACTTCTGCGCCGACCCCGACGCAGGATGCGGCCAACGTAATCTCCCTCTTCAGCGACGCCTATTCTGACATCGCCGTAACCTGGCCGACGGAGTGGTCGGTACCGAACGATACGACCAGCGATGTGACCATTGACGGCGGTACCGTGAAAGAAGCGCTCAACGTCAGCTTCTTCGGCATCGAGTTCACGGCGGACGCAACCGGCATGACACACCTGCACATGGATGTCTGGACGCCGAACGCAAGCAACCTGCTGCTGAAGCTCGTCGACTTCGGTGGCGATGGCTTCGGTGGTGGCAACGACACGGAAGGTGTTGTGACCTTCGACGGTGCATCGACGCCGGCCCTGACCCAGGAAGGCTGGGTCAGCCTGGATATTCCGCTACAAAGTTTCCTCGACAATGGCCTGGCCAGTCTCGCCGACATTACCCAGATCGTTGTCGACCCGGATGACGGGACCGCGCTCTATATCGACAATGTCTACTTCTACAACGACGCCGGCGGCGGGGGCGGATCGACGCCAACCACCGCGGCGCCTGTGCCGACGCAGGATGCAGTGAACGTGGTTTCGCTCTACAGCGACGGCTATGCGGACATTACAACGACGTGGCCGACCGACTGGTCGGTGCCCAACGACACCACGTCCGACGTCACGATCGATGGCAACCAGACGAAGGAAGTGCTCAACGTCGGCTTCTTCGGCATCGAGTTCAACCTCGATGCGACTGGCCTGACGCATCTGCGCATGGACGTCTGGACGCCGGATGCGAATAACCTCGTGCTCAAGCTCGTGGACTTCGGCGGCGACGGTTTCGGTGGCGGTAACGACACTGAGGGCGTCCTGACCTTCAACGCGGCATCGACGCCCGCGCTCACGCAGGGCGCGTGGGTCACGCTCGACATTCCGCTGCAGGACTTCCTCAACAATGGTCTGGCCGCTATCAACGACCTCAACCAGATCGTGGTCGATCCGGCCGATGATGGTTCTGCACTCTACATCGACAATGTAATCTTCTACAACGCGAACGCAGGCGGCGGAGGCGGTGGTAGTGCGCCGACTACGGGTGCGGCTCCTCCCACGCAGGACCCGGCCAACGTCATCTCGCTCTACAGCGATGCGTACACGGACCAGGCTGTAACCTGGCCGACGCCGTGGTCAGTGCCGAATGACACGACGAGCGACGTCACGATTGACGGCCAACTTGCCAAGGAACACCTCAACGTCAGCTTCATCGGCATCGAGTTCGATGTGGACGCGTCGACGATGACGCACTTGCACGTCGATGTATGGACACCGGATGCGACCAGCCTGCTGATCAAGCTCGTCGATTTTGGTGGTGACGGCTTCGGCGGCGGTAATGACACCGAAGGCGTATTGACCTTCGACGGCGCTTCGACGCCGGCGCTTACACAAGGCACGTGGGTAAGCCTCGATATTCCGTTGCAGGATTTCCTCGACAATGGCCTTGGCAGCATCGCTGACATCAATCAGGTAGTGCTCGACCCGGATCCAGACGGTACGACGCTGTATATCGATAACCTGTATTTCTACTCCGATGCCGGCGGCCCAACCACGCCAACTACGGCGGCGCCGACGCCGACCCAGGATGCGGGCGATGTGATCTCGTTGTTCAGCGACGCCTACACGGATGAGCTCATCACGTGGCCGGCGCCTTGGTCTGTGCCGAATGACACGACCAGCGACGTAACGATTGACGGCAACACGACGCGCGAAGTCCTGAACGTCAGCTTCTTCGGAATCGAGTTCGACGTGGATGCATCCTCGATGACGCACCTGCGCTTCGATGTCTGGACGCCGGATGCCTCCAGCCTGCTGGTCAAGCTCGTTGACTTTGGTGGCGACGGCTTCGGCGGTGGTAACGATACGGAAGGCGTGTTGACCTTTGATGGCGCCTCGACGCCGGCACTGACGCAGGGGTCGTGGGTCAGCTTCGACATCCCGCTGCAGGATTTTCTCGACAACGGCCTCGGTAGCCTTGCGGATATCAACCAGATCGTGGTCGATCCGGATGATGGCACGGCGTTGTACTTCGATAACGTGTTCTTCTACAACGCCAATGCCGGTAGTGGCGGTACCGCGCCGACGACGGCCGCAGCGACGCCGACACAGGACCCCGCCAATGTCATTTCGCTGTACAGCGATGCTTACACGGACGTGGCGATTACGTGGCCGACGCCCTGGTCCGTACCAAATGACACCACCGGTGACATCACGGTCGACGGCCAGCTCGTCAAGGAAGTGACCAACGTCAGCTTCTTCGGCATCGAGTTCGATATTGACGGCAGCAGCATGACGCATCTGCATTTCGATGTCTGGACGCCGGATGCCTCGAGCCTGCTGATCAAGCTCGTCGACTTTGGCGGCGACGGTTTCGGTGGCGGCAACGACACGGAAGGTGTGCTGACCTTCGACGGCGCCTCGACGCCGGCGCTGGCGCAGGGCACTTGGGTCAGCTTCGATATTCCGCTGCAGGACTTCCTGGACAACGGCCTTGGCAGCCTCGCGGATCTCAACCAGATCGTGGTTGATCCGGACGACGGCACGGCGCTGTATTTCGATAACGTGTACTTGTACAACGACAATGCAGGCGGCGGCACGTCGCCGACGACTGCCGCGGCTACGCCGACGCAGGATCCCGCCAACGTGATCTCGTTGTACAGCGATGCGTACACTGACCAGGCAGTCACATGGCCGACGCCGTGGTCCGTGCCGAACGACACGACCAGTGACATCACTGTTGCCGGCCAGCTCGTCAAGGAAGTGACCAATGTCAGCTTCTTCGGCATCGAGTTCGATATCGATGCCAGCAGCATGACGCACGTGCGCTTCGACGTCTGGACACCGGATGCGACCAGCTTGTTGATCAAGCTGGTCGACTTCGGTGGCGATGGCTTCGGGGGTGGTAACGATACCGAAGGTGTGCTGACCTTTGACGGCGCGTCTACCCCGGCGCTCGCGCAGGGCACCTGGGTGAGCTTCGACATTCCGCTGCAGGATTTCCTCGATAACGGCCTCGGTAGCACTGCCGATCTCAACCAGATCGTGGTCGATCCGGACGATGGTACGGCGTTGTACTTCGACAACGTGTACTTCTACAACGCCAATGCCGGCGGCGGCGCAACGACTGGCGAAGTGGCCATCAACGGCGGTTTCGAGGCGGGCGACCTGAGTGACTGGGCACAGTTCCCGGTCAGCGCCGATCCCAATGAGCAGACGGTCGTGACGTCGAATCCGCGGACCGGAACGTACGCGGGTCGTATCAACAATACGAACCCCGGCTCGGCCTCGATCATCAAGCAGGCCAATCGCATGCCGGTGGCAATCGGCCAGACTGTAACGGTCAAGTTCTCGGCGCGCGGCAGCTTCGGTGTTGGCGGCGTAGCCTTCGCCGAGTTCTTTGCGGAGCTGAGTGGCGGCGGCGTCTCGAGTGCGCAGATACTCGGTGGTGGGCCGCTGGCGCTCGACGCTGATCCGAATGTCTGGACCGATTTCGAGTACGTGATTGCTATCTCGACCGATGTGTCGGGGGGCATCACCTTGCAGTTAACGGGTACAACCGGTGGGGATGCTGCGAGTTTCGCGGATGTCTACTACGACGATATCTCGATGGTCGTCAGCGACTGAGGCGGGTATGACTATGCAATTTACCGACGTTCAAAAAGAAACCAAATCCAACAACAGAGTGAACGCTATGGCGGTTTCCAAGCACAAACAGCGAGCGAGCAAACGCTTTGCGCTGTTGACGGCAGTTCTGTTCATCGTCGCGGCCCTGGCCAGTCAGGCCTACGCTGCGGATGTAGTAACCACCGTCAAGGATGACAATGGCTGGCGACTCCAGGTCAACGGCCAGGACTTTTACGCCAAGGGCGTGGTGTGGAGCTATTCACCGCGCGGCCAGAACTACTCCTACAATCTCTGGGCTGAATCGGACGATCATATCCGCAAGGTGCTCGATTACGACATGGGTCTTCTGAAGGCCGCCAACGTCAACTCGATTCGCAGCTTCGCCATGATCCCGCCGAAGTGGGTGACTTACATCTACAAGGAACACGGCATCATGTTTGTCGTGAACCCGTTGATGGGTCGTTACGGCTACATGATCGGGGGTAAGTGGGTACCGTTTACCGACTACTCTGATCCTCTGACGCGTGCGACGCTCAAGGCCGACATGCTCGAGATCGTCAACCAGTACAAGGACACGCCGGGCGTCCTGATGTTTGCCTTCGGTAACGAGAGCAACTACGGCTTGTCGTGGTCCAGCTTCGAGATCGAAAACCTCCCCGAGGGCGAGCAGAACACGGCCAAGGCGCGCTACCTGTACAGCCTGTTCAACGAGGTCATCAAGGACGGCAAGCAGATTGCACCGCATGTACCGTTCACGATCGTCAACGGTGACGTGCAGTACATCGACCTGATTGCCGAGCTCATGCCCGACCTCGATATCCTGGGCAGTAACGTATATCGCGGCCCGAGCTTTACCGATCTCTGGAAAGTCGTTGACGAAAAACTCGACCTGCCTGTGATCTTCTTCGAGTTTGGTTCTGACGCGTTCAATGCGCGTGAGTATCGGGAAGACCAGCTGTCACAGGCCAGGTTGCTGAAAGATCAGTGGCAGGAGATGTACAACAAGTCTTGGGGCAACGGTGAAGAGGGCAACTCCATCGGTGGCTACGTGTTCGAGTGGCGCGATGAATGGTGGAAGTACCTGCAGGAAGAGAACCTCGATACCCAGGACAACAACGCCTCGTGGTCGAACCAGGCCTACATGTTCGACTGGGCCGAAGGCCAGAACAACATGAATGAGGAGTGGTTCGGTATCGCGGCCCTCGGCAAGAAGAATGCCGACGGCGTGTGGACCGCTCGCCCCCGTATGGCTTACGACGTGCTGGCTGAGATCTGGGGCATGGACCCTTACCTGAACAAGAAAGCGGCGTTCAACCAGGGGATCAACAACATCAACATGGACTATCTCGAGCTCAAGGGCGAGGTTCGCCAACTCAAAGCCGAGAATGAGGAAGAGAAGGGTAAGCTGAGCTTCACGGGCGGCCGCGTTCAGGCTGAACTCGTGACTCGCGGCAGCGATGAAAGCGTGCGCATTGACGGCGAGAACGGCGTCGACTTCTCGGACGGCCAGATGTTGTTCCTCGACTTCGAGTTCCAGCCGATGCAGGAGCTCGAAGGCCAGTTTTCACTGAACGTTCTCGGCAACGTGGCCGACAAGCGCCCACTCGAGTTCACCTACGGTGACCGCGGTCTGCCCGTCCCGGTTCAGTCGGTTGGTACGCTCGATGGCAACGAGTTTGATCGCACCATTGACCTGGTAGATCGTGAGCGCATCGAGATTTACGACTTCGAGGCAACCTACGAAGGTGAGAACTTCGATATCACGGGCTTTTACCACACACCGCGGTTCCACTGGGGCTACGAGGGCGACTTGTTCGGTCTCGTGCGCGAGGCAACCGATATCTACGGCATGGATATCTGGAACGCGAAGGCGCCCGAAGGCATCGAGTTCCAGGGCAAGGGCAAGTTCAAGAACCTGCGCGTACTCGCTGGTCCGGAAGTCTACTGGGGCGCGAACCCGAAGTTCGTGATCAAGTACGATTTCAACCTCATGAATTTCGACTGGACGTTCATCCACTCCGAGGACGTCGCACGGTCGGGACAGGGTGCCAGCGCAACGCAGGCAACCGAAAGACAGTCGCGACAGACCACGCTCGCTGCCGAGCGGGAATTCGCTAACGGCTGGAAGCTGGAGTTCGGCGGCATCATGTCGGCCTACGAGAAGATCGACGACGTTTATACGCGCCTCGGCACCAACGGCGACATCATCCTCGACCAGATCGAGTTTGAAGACACGCTCGGCTTCAAGGCGAAGTTGACGATGCCGCTGTTTGGAACGGAAACCTACCTGCAGGCGCATACGGCGGGCCTCGTAGCCGACGGAGGCCAGGTACACAGGACCTTCGGTATCAATGACCCGAGCCGCCTCCCGTACAGCGGGCTTGGTAACAAGAACGAGTTCGAAGCCGGCATGATCATGAACTTCGGCAACCTGATGGTGTATCCACGCCTCATGTACCGCGACAACCTGGTCGATGCCAACCCATTCATCGAGGCATCGATAGGACCGGGCGGTGTCGTTAATCCGGGCCTGACCCCGCGCGATCGTGATAACGATCCGTTCGCCGTACTTGGCAACCGCGAGGCGCGCTCTGCAGAAGTTGTGTTCAAGTGGGACCCAACGGGTGCCAGCGAGTTCTACCGCTGGGATAACGACTGGCGCGAGGATGCGAAATTTGCAATCGATCTTGCCGCCAACTACACCGAGTTTCCCAAGCAAACCGACGCCAACCTGTTCTTCCTCGAGCCGCTCGGCGTCAACGCTTCGTTCGGTCAGGGTCTCCCTGCGGAGAACGTCTGGACCGTATCGAGCCGCATGGTGCTTAATCCGAAACCGGGTCAGAAGTACATCACGCGCCTGATTCGCGGTTTCGACCAGTCGACCGGTAACCCGGATGGCGGTACGCGAGATTACTGGCAGCTGCACTGGAAAGCGATCTTCGGTGGCAGACACACGTTCCAGGGCTTCTACCTGAAGGACGCGTGGGGCCCTTACGATTTCTATCGCCAGTTCAACGTGACCTACCCGGAACAGATCAAGCTCGACTACTCGTTCCTGCTGGGTGGCAATACGGGATCGTTTGTCTCAGCACGCAGCGAAAACGAAGCAACGCGCATCGGTATCCGCGCGCACTACCGTTCGGGGGATAGTGAGTCGGATCTCGACCCGATTCTCGACGGCGAATACATCTTCATGACCGTACTGTACGTGACGTGGCAGTTCTGATGGCCGGGCTGACAGAGCTGAGGAATATGACTATGAAAAAGACTATGAAACGTTTCGGCGGCACTGCTGCAGCGAGAATCACGGCACTCTTCGCGACTGTGCTGTTTGTAGCCGGTTGTGAATCGCCCGGCGATCAGGATGGCGTGGTGATCAACCAGGTACTGCTGCCGACTGACACCTTGCTGAACCTTGCCTGCGCGGACGCAGGCATCGGCTTCGAGCCCTGTGTCCTGAACGATCCGGAGAATCCGTTCGCCCTGGTTGCGACGCCGGAGTTCAACGTGAACGACCCGGACGCGCGCACGAAATTCGATCTGGCCAACTCGATTCCGGCCGGCCCCACCGGCGCCAAGGCCCGCTTCTATCTTTGGGCGACCGCGCTCGCGCGTTTCCCGTCGGGCGAGAACCAGTGGTACACGGCTCGCGCGCTGCACGAACTCTTCGACGCCAATAGCGACGAGTTGATTCGCACCCAGGCGCTCAGGGCCTATCGTTCGGTACTCGATAACTTCTGGGGATCGGTGACCTTTTTCGAGTGCTGCGGCGGTGTATCCTTCTCGGCAACGCTGAACGAAAAAGCGGCTGACGACCTGTTCCGTACGGAGGCGACCGGGTTCGTGCGCCTGGTACCAGGGTCGCCGATCAACGTGTTGTCGTTGCTGTCGGAGTGGGGTTACACCTACCGGCCGGCCAATCCGCCTAACTATGATGACGGACTGGTGACGATTAACGGGGGATAGTAGCGATTTACAAAACCGCCGGACTTCTTTGCAGCCTCTTGCTACCGATGACGTCGATGGCGGAGGCTGTTCCCGTTGAGCTGCGGCAAACGGCAGGCGACGGCTGGCAACTGCTACGTGGTGGTGAGCCTTACCTGATACGCGGCGCCGGCGGCACCGCATCGCTTGAGAGGCTTGCAGCAACGGGCGCGAACTCCATTCGCACCTGGAGCGTGGATGGTGCCGACGCCATTCTCGATGAGGCGCACAAACACGGGCTGACCGTCACTCTGGGCATCTGGCTTGGACACGAGCGTCATGGTTTCGACTATGACGATCCGGCGCAGGTGCAGGCACAGTTTGAGAAAGCGCGGGAGGCGGTTCTCAAGTATCGCGATCATCCCGCACTGCTGCTGTGGGGTGTCGGTAACGAGGCCGAGGGCTTCGAGTCCGGTGACGATCCGAAAATCTGGAAGGCCGTGAATGACATCGCGGCGATGATCAAGGAACTCGACCCGAATCATCCAACGATGACGGTGACCGCGGAAGTTGGCGGCGGTCGGATCGCGAGCCTGCACGAACGCAGTCCGGCCATCGATATTCATGGCATCAATTCTTACGGTGGCGCCTTGTCCGTCGCTGAGCGCCTGCGCGAGGGTGGCGGTACCAAGCCCTTCGTGATTACCGAATTCGGTCCTGTGGGGCCGTGGGAAATGCCCACGACCGAGTGGGGCGCACCCTACGAGCAAACCAGCACGCAGAAAGCCGACTTCTATCGACAGGGTCACCAGAATGCCGTCATCGATTCAGGCGGCCAGTCCCTCGGTTCCTACGCGTTTCTCTGGGGCCACAAGATGGAAGGCACCGCGACCTGGTTTGGCATGTTGCTTGACGACGGTACCAAGCTGGGCGCGCTCGATACGATGACCGAATTGTGGTCGGGCGAGGCGCCGGCAGACCTGTCGCCGCTGATCGAGCCCGTCACGGTTGAGGGTGACGTCCAGGTCGACCCCGGCACTCTGATCAACGCGCAGACCGCTGCAACCGATCCGGAAGGCGAGGCTGTGGAGCTGCGTTGAGTCCTGCGCCCCGAGTCCGGTGAGTACCTGACGGGCGGTGATTTTCGTCGTGCTCCCGGCGATGTGGATGGCGCAGTCGTCGCAACGAATGGATCGGCCGCGACAATCCGCATGCCCGATGAGCCGGGCGGCTATCGCCTGTTTGCCTATGCAACAGATCCCGCCGGCAATGCCGCTGTTGCCAACATTCCCTTGCTCGTAAAGGGCGAAGTTGGGCCGCGCATGCCAGTCGATGTCTACCAGGACGGCTTCGAGCACATGCCGTGGGTACCATCGGGATGGATGGGCAACGTCGCAGCATTGGCGTTGGCAGACGACCACCGCGAGAACGTGGCTGAGGGCGTACAGGCGATTCGCATCGACTATGCCGGCCCGCTCAGTTGGGCGGGTATCGCCTGGCAGCATCCGGCTAACAACTGGGGCGACCAGGATGGTGGATTTGATCTGACGGGCGCGAGCAAGCTCGTCGTGTGGGCGCGCGGCGAGTACGGTGGCGAGAAAGTGACCTTCGGCGTCGGCCTGAACGGCAGTGACAAGGCGTTCCCCGATTCGGCGATCGTCAAGACGAAGACCATTACGCTGACCGATCAGTGGCAGAAGTTCGAGATTGACCTCGACGGTGAGGACCTGACCAGCCTGAAGACCGGGTTCGTCGTCACGGTTGAGGGCCGACGGCGGCCCGTCACATTTTTCCTCGACGGGATTCGCTTCGAGCGCTAGCTACCCGACGGCGGCGCTGTCGATTCACGCACTTCGATGGTGCCCGGGACGATTTCCAGTTCGGGTTTGCGCGGCTTGCCGCGGGCGCCATCAATCAGTGCCAGCGAAGCAATTTCTGCCATGCTGCCAAGTGGTTGCCGGATCGTCGTCAGGGACGGATACAGCTGCTGTGCAAGCGCAATGTCGTCGCAGCCGGCAATCGACAGATCCTCGGGTACGCGGATGCCCATTCTCGTCGCGACGCGCAGGACGCCCGCCGCCATATCATCGTTTGCGCAAAAGATCGCCGTGGGTCGTGGCTTCCGCTTGAGGAGTTCAGCTGCACACTGCTCGCCCGAGCCAATTGAGTTGTCACCCTGAGTGACGAGGTCTTCGCGTAAAGGTAGTCCGGCTTCCTTCAGGCCGTCCAGGTAACCATCGAAACGGTTGCCGACCGCCTGGTGAAGCGTATTACCTTTGATGAACCCGATTTGTTTATGCCCAAGGGATGCGAGGTAGCCCGTCATTTGCGCGCTGAACTCGCGGTCGTTCGTTACGACCGAGTATTCACGACCATTGCCGGCGCCGTGCGAGAGTCGTACGCACGGCGTGCCGGTTGCCTTCACGGCACGCACAATCTTGGCCATGTTCGATAGCGGTGCCGCGACAATGATGCCGGCCGGTCGTACTTGGCCTATGAGATCCGAGAGCTCTTTGCCGACGTGCTTGTTCCGATAATTGCACGGGTGAATCAGCAGCTCGAATCCCGATTTGCGACAGGCCTTCAGCGCACCCTGTTGCATCTTGATGATGTAACCGGAACTTGGCACCTCGTAGGCACTCGGGTCGTCATAGACGAGCACGATCAGGTGTGCCCGGTGGCTGGCGAGATTCTGTGCCGACGGATTGGGCCGGTACTTGAGCTGTGCTATCGCCGCTTCGACTTTGGCGCGAGTGGACTCGCGCACATTAGGTTCACGGTTGACGACGCGAGAAACGGTTTTTATCGATACGCCAGCGAGGGAAGCGACATCGTCGATGGTAGGTCGAGACATCGCATAACCCTATTACCGCGCTGTCAGCGCTGTCAAATCGACTGGACCTACCAATACTTCTTACCAATACTTTGGATTGCCGTCCTTGTCCCACAAGCCCCAGAACGCACCAACGTCACCCTCGGCAGCGACCTTCCACGCCTCGTCAAACGATGAGAAGTAGAAGATCTCGACGTCTTCGGCTTCGGCCCACTGGAATGTATCCACGAAGTACTTGATGGCATTCTCGTAGGACGGGACGGCGCCGCCTTCCGCGGTGCCGATATTTGGCCAGCCGGTTTCGCTGATCACGACGCGCTTGCCGTTGGCTGCGGCCTGCGCAATGCGGTACATCTCTTTCATGTACAGCAGCGCATGTTCTGCAGGGCAACCCTCCCAGAACGGGTAGCAGTTGGCGAGGATGACGTCGCAGGCGTCGGTAATGCGGGGATGGGCCGCAAACTCGAAATAGGCGTCGACATAGCCGACGTGGATGCCGGGCAGCGCCTCCTTGGCACGGCGAATGTAATCGAGCAACTCGTCTTCACTGAGATCACCGCGCAGCAGAACTTCGTTGCCCACACCGAGAATGTCGACCTGGCCGTCTTTTGCCAGCTGGATGGCATTCTCGAGTTCCAGTTCGTTGTGTTCGTGATCGTCGTCCAGCCAGACGCCGACCAGCGTCTGCAGGCCCTTCTCGCGCGCGATCGCGGGAATCAGTTCATGACCGTCGGTGCAGGAAAACGTCCGGATCCAGCGAACGTAGGGTTCGATGAACGCCAGGCGTTCACGAATCTGGCCCTCGCTGACCACAGTGCCCGGTCCCTGGCCCTCGGTATAAGGGCTGAATGACAGGCCGTGAATCTTTGCCTCGAGAATCTTGAGTACGAGCTTGCGTAGTTCGTCAGTGCCAAGTCCCGCGACGTTCATGCCGGCCAGCGACAGGCGGCGGGTGTAGAGGTTTGACATGTTTAAGTCCTTGTCGTGCTAGGCGCCGAACAACTGGTCCGTTGTCAGCGTTACCGTAATCCTGCGAATACGCCCTGTGCGTCCGAACACGTGCTGGCTGAGCTCTGTACCCAGCGTTGCCGATTCGAGACGCTGGCTCTCGCCGTCATCGAACTCGACATCGAGCGACGGCCCGGCTGCGTCGTTGAGAACGTAGACGAAGGGCAGCTGACACCAGGTGAATGCCAGGCTGTAAGCCGGCAATTCAATGTCCTGCCAGTTTTTATCGACATCAAGGTAACAGTAGGTACGCGACGACGCCGAAAACTCGCGTTGTCGCAGCAAGGCCGGATCGATGCAGATTGCACCACTGCAGACGCGCGCACCCAGTTCGAAGAAGCGGGCGATGATTTCCTCTTTTACCTGTCCGGTCATGCCCGGCTGCCGCGCTCCTGCGTGGCGTGGCGTATGGGAGTAGGGATCGACCGGGAAGGCGCCGTACTCGAGCGGCGTTTTGTTGAAACCGATGCCGCTGCGAATCCGGTAATACAACTCACCCAGGCGTGCCGTAACCGCCGCATCCGCGCCGCTGTCCTTGGCTGCAAGGAAGTTTTCCCCAACTGCGAGCAGCAGTTTCGACACCATGTGCCAGTAAATCGAGCCCAGGCCCTCGTAGCCGAACATCGTGCCGGAGCGGCCGGTGAATGCCTTGTGATCAAACACGGCTTCATACAGGTCGAGCACGTCACGGCGCGCTGCCGCCGCCTGGTCCGCGAGCTCAGGCTCGAGTTCGCTGAGCGCCTCGCGAACATCGCTTGCGTTCTTGAAGTCAGCATTGAAGCGGATGTTGCCGTCCGCGTCGCGCAGGACGATGCGAGTGTCGCCCGTATGCAGCATGTTGCGCAGCAGCGGGATGGCCTCGGCCTTGTCGTCCGGAACGCAGTTGCGTGCCAGGAAGCCGGGCAGTTCGCGGTCGGGATACAGCATGAAGCTGTCCTGATCGGCGCGGTACATGGCGCTCTCATACAGGGCATCGAGTACCTCGACAGCCTCGGCAGGGTCTACGGCGCCGGAACTCAATGCGGCAACCTGGCCCTCAAGCATCGGGTACAGCTCTTCGGTGGCCAGGGTCTCGCCATTGAACTCCGCAACGTTGTAAGCGTTGTAGAGCGTATCGGGTCGTTTGTTGGTCGCAATACTGTGGTCGACCGCAGCAAGCGCATCGGCAAGCATGTCCTGGATATCGCTGACTGCAAGCGGCGCAGGCGCATCAAGGTCGCCGCGCGAGTACAGGGTCTCGCGGAAGGCTGACGCCGCCCGGCCCAGCCGGTTAAGTGAATCGCGGCGGACCGTATCGTTGATCGACTCTTGTGCCAGCTTCGGTTGCAGGCCGCGCAGCGCTTTGGCGGTGCCGTGGAACCACTCGACCACCGGTGCGGAGACCGCGAGATCGTCTGTTTCCTGCTCGAGCAGGCCCTGCAGGAAGCGCAGGTAGCGACGCAAGTAATAGAGCGTCACCATCGACAGGCCCTGGCCGACCAGCGCGTTATTGGCATCGTTCCATTCGGGGCGCTGCGTATTCAGCCAGATACCACCGTCGACGATCAGGTTGCCCAGCTTGGCAAGCAGCGGCACCAGCAGTTTTTCGAGCAGATTGACCTGGCGCACGTCGCCTTTCATATCCAGCAGCAACTTGCCGTCGGAACCCAGTGCCGCAACGCGTTCTTCGAGCGTTGCCGCGAGATCTTCGTCAAACTCCACGGTGCTCTTGGGGTCCTCGACCAGCAGGTCGTATGGCTTGATCTGATACGGTACGTTGGCGTAGCAGAACAGTGGCTGGCGGAGCAGGGCGTTGAGCTTGTTCGGGTGCAGGCTGTGCGACAGCTCGAGCAGCTTCAGCAGGTAGATGATCTGGTGATCGCCCCAGTAGCCGATATAGCTCCATGGGTTATCGGGCTCCTCGACCTCCCAGTCGATGCCTTCCTTGGTAATCCGGTACGGGTTGTAGCCGTCCGCGGTCGAGGCATTGACGAACTTGGCGATCATGCTCTCGATGAAGGAAGGATAGCTGAGCGCCAGTGCTTCCCAGTTCTGGAAAATGTCGCGCCAGTTGCCCTGGTAGGACAGCAGGTCCTCGCCGTCTTCGTCTTTCAGAACAATTGCAAACTGGTTCCACGGGCGACTCGGGTCGCCGTGGCGCCGACCGAAGGTAATCGGCAGGTATTCAAGCGCGAGCCGCTGCAGTTGCGCATCGTCGGTCTCGTTGATTTTGTCCAGCAGTTCCTGATACGGAATACGCGGCGGCAGATTGTCCAGCAGGTCACGATTACGTGACGCGACGCGCTCATTGAATAGTGCGATCGTGTTGCGGAAATCGCGCGATGACACGTTGTAGCCGTCGTCAAAGATTCCGCCGCGCAAGACGTTGAACAGGACGTTCGCGTAGTGATGCGCGGAGACGTTCTCCTCAGCCGTCAGCTGGAAACCGTCCGACGCGGCCATGATGCGGGCCAGCGCATCGCTGCCGGCCGCGACCGACGCGTCAATATCCTTGTTGAGCTGAACACCGTCGCCAAGTCGCCGTCGCAGGGCGACCAGGTCCGCCTGACTACGCTCTGCATCGAGGACCAGTCGCCACTTCGCCGAGCCACCGGCTGCAAGCGCGCTGCTCTGCACACAGAAGTAGGCGCTGCGAATACCGCGACGCCGGTCTTCCGCAATGACCTCCGCGCCGGCACGAAAAGCGTCCAGCTGCGTCGACGATACGAGGTAGGTCGGCTTCTCTAGCCCGATAGAGAAGACGCTCGTCGCCGTCAGGGACTCGCATGGTTCGGCGCGGTCGGTGATGCCCGAATACAGAGCGAGGAAAGCCAGCCCTGACGGCTCGTCGATCTCGGCCCATTTGTAGGCATTGACCAGGTTACTCGAGTTGGTTTGCGTGAAGCGTGGTGTGCCGGCGGGCAGAACGTTCTGCAGACCGTCCAGCACGTCAACCTGCGCGGCACTCGTGTCGGTGTTCAGTAGCTCGCAGTCGCGTATGAAACCGAATTCTTCACTGGTCGACCACGTGTAGCGAAACACGAGCCCAAGGTCATCGTTGACCTCTTCGAAGCACAGCTTGTTGCCCAGCAGGTTCTTGTAGAGATTGCGGCGGATAGCATAGCGATGCAGGTGATGTGTATTGAACGGTTCCCAGCATTGTTGTTTGCCAGCCCCATTCACACGAATGATGGTCTTGGGTCCTGTGTCGTTTGCCGACAGGTGCAGACGGTCCACCGTTTCATACGGAAACAGGGCGGAATCGGGCGACACGCGACCGGCAGTGACGCCGCCAGTCGACGACACGAACAGCCAGTGATCGTCAGCCGAGACCACACTGACGAAGAACGGCTCCATGACATGCACATTGTGAATCGCGTAATAGCGATCGCCCAGCATGTCGATGAAACCGCCAGTGACATTGTTCGCCGCGGGGTTTTCCGACGGCCGTGGATTGCTGTGGAGTACGCTACTCATCCAGAATTACCTTTCCAAACAGCCCGGCATCGATCCAGCCGCGATCTTTCGGGCCTGTCGGTACCGATTCCGAGCCAATGAAGTTTTCCCTGAGCTCGCTACCGTCGTTGTCACACCAGGCGGCCATTAGCCCGATGACCTTACCAGCTTCGAGTGACACAGGCCGATTGTCGTCGGAGTCGTCAACGTAGGAGTCGTCGTAGAGATCGATGGCGACCTCCCAGATGACCTTATCGCCTTCCTGGCGCCAGTGGCTCTGGACATGGTGCGAGTAATCCCTCGCTTTGCGGTCAGTGCCAATATCGATGGCACGATTATCCAGCGAGAAATGATAGGCGAATGCGTTGTGGTTGTACTGGTGATCGCCGCCGGAATAATCCTCGTCCACGAAGATCTCCAGGCAGTCGTCATCCCAGTATTGCACGAGCGGGTCGCGATGCGAGTCGAACAGGATGTCGTCGGTGACCTCGACCAGCAGATAGATCCGCTCTTCGGTCCAGGCAATCTTGAAACGCCCATTGAAGTCTTCCGACGTGTAGTCGGGACCCAGCCATTTGTACTTGATGTCGCGCCATGCGGCGTTCGCCCATACGGACTCGGACGCCACGCCGTCGACGAGGATTGCCTCCTCGGCATGCGGTGCGTGGTACACCGAACGGGATTCGGCGTGACTGGCCATGGCTGATGCGCTGAACAGGGTCAGCAATACGGCAGTGACACAAAGACGATGCACTGGGCGTACCCCCAACGAGTAACAAAAAGGCGCGTTTCTCTAATAGTTATGACAACGCTGTCAGTAAGTATATCAGACGGTTGTTTACCCGGGTCAAGCGCTGGGATCATTTCTTGACACGGATGTCGCTCGTTAATATATTGACAGCGTTGTCAAGTTTTCTCGCCCGGGTGCTATGGACAGCATCAGGGGTCGAGAATCAATCTAAACAGAGCAGGGGGGATGCTCAATGTACGCAAGAAACAGGTTCGTGCTGGGTCTGACAGGTCTCGCACTCGGTATGTCGTGTTCGACCGCTTGGTCGCAGGATATCCAGTCAGGGGACGATTCGTCGGAGCCGATCGAAGAGATTACCGTGATGGGCATCCGCTCGAGTCTGCGCGACGCAGTCGGGATAAAGCGCAGCTACGTCGGTACGATGGAAGCTATCTCCGCAGAGGACTTCGGCAAGTTCCCGGACAATAACCTCGCGGAATCGCTGGCCCGCATCCCGGGCATCGCGATCGATCGCAGCAACGTCGAAGGGCAGAAGATCGCCGTGCGTGGTTTCGGCCCCGAATTCAACCTTGTAACGCTGAACGGACGTCAAATGCCGACGGCACCCGAGGTCTTTGTCGGTGGCCGCTCCTTCAACTTCGGCGACATCGCATCGCCGGGCGTTGCCGCTGTTGAGGTGTTCAAGTCAGCAAACAGCATCCTGCCGTCAGGCGGTATCGGTGCGACGGTCAACATGGTTACGACGAAGCCGCTGGACATCGACGGCAACAAAGCCTCGATCAGCCTCGGTCTTGTCGACGACACGTCGGCCGTGACGAGCGGCTTGCCCATTGAGTCGGCGTGGCTGCTCGCGACCAACCAGGGTCGCTGGGCCGTGTCGCTATCGGGCGCATTCCAGGAGCGCGACAACCGTGAGACCGGTACGCGCGAGTCGAACTGGCACGCGGTCGACACCTGGGCGGCACAGAACGGCTACAACCGTGTCAGCTGTTGCTGGTCCAATGGCGGTCAGGACATTATCAACAACAACCAGCGCGCGGATGGCGAGACCTTTTATGGCGACAATGGCCGCTACCTGATTTCGGACAACGAACGCACGCGCACGAACGCTCAGCTGACCTTCCAGTTCGATCTGACGGAAAGGCTGCGCGCGACGGCGGATTACACCTACTCGAACGTCGAGTTCAGCACGCGCGGTGTCCTGTTCGGTCCGTGGCTCGGCGGTTGGAATACCGTCGCTGGTGTCGTCAACGAGAGAGGTGTATACACCGACGTGATCGTCACCGAGAGCGACTACGCTCACGAGATCGTCTGGCTCGATACCGAGAATGAGAACAAGTCACTAGGTCTGAACCTTGATTGGCAGGTAACGGACTCGCTTTCCATGCAGTTCGATGCGCACGATTCGTCCGCCGCGGTCTACGGTGGCGACAACAATACGAACCGCGCCAACTCAATCAACTTCAGGACGGACATCACTGGCGTTAATACGGTGATGGTCAACGGCGGCAGCTCCGGCGTCAATTCGTTCGCTTTTGATACCGCGTTCAACCCCGAGAACTTTTACGCAGATGGCATGACGCTGCGTGACGGGTTCAAGGAAAATGACATGAAGCAGGTGCAGCTTGGCGGCATCTGGGATACCGGTGGCGAAGGCTTTATCTCCAGCATCGCGTTCGGTGTTTCCCGCGTCCAGAACGACTTCATCAAGATCCGCAATGAAGAGACCTACGACGCGTCTCTGAATACGCCGGCGGACTACGATGACAGCCTGTTCCCGCGCACGGGTCTCGGCGGTTTCCTGGATGGATTCAATACCGAGATCGGCACCGATTACTACTACCACATCAACCATGCGGACGCGTTGGCGGCGTTCCTGAGTGCGAACCCGGGCGCTGGTGATCCCAGCAACGCGAGCTCGACCTTGCTGACCAATGACCGCGTCAACGAAACGCTCGAATCGGTCTACCTGCAGGTTGAAATGGCTACCGAACTTGGCCGTATGCCGCTCGATATCGTCGCGGGCCTGCGCTATGAGAAGGCCGAAACGGAATCGATCAGCTTCTACCCGGTCGCGAATGTCCTGAGATGGGACATGATTCAGGGCCTGATTGGCGTGAATGACGGTAGCGGTGCGGTCGATTCGCCGCGCTTCGGCAGCAGCGAGGAGTTCCTGCCGAGTATCGCGTTCTCGCTGGGTGTCACGGACAACCAGGTTGTCCGCCTGTCGGCGAGTCGCACCATGGCGCGTCCGGACCTGTTCGCACTGACCTCGGAGCTGACGATCGGCAATACGGATTTCTTCAATCCGACGGCATCGGGCGGCAACCCGGACCTGAATCCGCTGACGTCCACGAACTTCGATATCAGTTACGAGAACTACTACAAGGGTGAGAGCTACGTAGCGCTCAACTACTTCTACAAGGATATCGATAACTTCATCGGCTCACGCACCATTCCCGGCGTCGAGATCAACGGCATGACCAACCCGGCGGCCACGGCACTCGCTCAGCAGGCGATGGATTGTGTCCGTGCCTGGGTTCAGGCCGGTCGACCTGATCCCGGCTTCCCGGATTCCGGTGGCACGGGCGACTGCGTCTCGCAGCAGGCGCTCTGGGCACAGGGCTGGATGAATGACTTCCAGCACATGGGCTGGGTCGCGCTGGCGCTCAACGAGGGGCTCGACCTGAGTAACGGCTTCCCGGCACTCGATCCGGGCCTCGGTGCGGTTCCGCCCAACGCGACGGCCAACTGCCTCGCGTACGCCGGCTGGTGGCGTTGTGATCCTGGTTACATTGACGGTCAGGCAGGTGACCCGGTCGCGCAGTTCGAGGTCACGACCCCGTACAACATGAACTCGGGTTCCGTCAGCGGTGTCGAAATCGCCTGGCAGCATATCTTCGGCGATTCGCCGTTCGGCATGCAGATGAACTACACCTGGATCAGTGGTGGTGACGTCGACGTCGATCGTGAAGTAATCGGGCGCCAGTTCCTGCTGCCGGGTCTCGGTGATTCCGGCAACCTGTCCGTGTTCTTCGAGAACGACAGGCACACGGCGCGACTGGCGTACAACCATCGTGGCGAAACCGTGGTCGGCTTTGGTGACTACGATACGCCGCTGTTCGTCGATGAGCGTAACCAGATCGATTTCTCGTACCAGTTCCGCTGGACCGACTCGACAACCTTCTTCCTCGATGCACAGAACATCAACGACGAGACGACGCGTCTGCACGCACGTTACTCCGAGATGCTGTTCCTGTCGCAGCAGCACGGACCGGTTTACAGGTTTGGCGCGAGGATGAACTTCTAGTCCCCGAGGGTCCCCCCAAGACCCACTAGTCCGGGCCCGGCCAGCGATGGTCGGGCCCGACTTTTTGGGGCGCGAGCGAGGTCGCCGGCAAGCCGCCTCCTACAGGCAGGGTCGCGTACATGGTCGCCGGCAAGCCGCCTCCTACATTGTGGCGTCTGACTGATTCTCGGGCAGGGCGTCGCGAAACGCCGGTAGCTCGTTGCAGTGGTCGACGATCTCGACCAGGCGCGGGAAGTCGTCCAGCTCGACCTTGAAGCGCCGCGCGTTGTACATCTGCGGCACGAGGAAAGCGTCGGCCAGGGTCGGCGCGTCTCCACATACAAACGGGCCGTCGCTGTCGTTCGCAAACGTCTCGGCTGAGCGGAAGCCCTCGTGAATCCAGTGCGCGTACCAGGTCTGTACGTCCGCGTCATCGTGGCCGAGTTCGGCTTTCAGGAACTGCATGACGCGCAGGTTGTTGAGCGGGTGAATGTCGCAGGCGATTGAGTTACAGAACGAACGGATGTGTGCGCGTACGTCGTGCGCCTCGGGCAGTAACGGAGTCTCCGGGTAAGCCTCCTCGAGGTACTCGAGAATCGCCATTGATTGCCCGATCCCGAGCTCGCCGTCCTCGAGAAAAGGCACGAGCATCTGTGGGTTCTTCTCCCGATAGCCTTTGCCGCGGTGTTCAGATACGCCGGGCGCCAGCGACACGGGCACGATCTCGTGCTCGATCTTCTTCAGGTTGAGCGCGATGCGAACCCGGTAGGCGGCGGACGAGCGCCAGTAGCTGTAGAGCTTGATCAACACCTATGCTTCGTACTTCTCAACCGTTTGCTCGATCGTACCGAAGATTGACTCTCCATTGGCGTCGTTCATCTCGATACGGATGCTATCGCCGAACTGCATGAACGAGGTGGACGGTTTGCCGTCATTGATCGTCTCGATTGTACGAATCTCGGCGATGCACGAGTACCCGACGCCGCCGTCGGCAATTGGCTTGCCGGGCCCGTCGTCGAGCTTGTTGGAAATGGTGCCCGAACCGATCAGCGTGCCTGCACACAGTGGCCGCGTTTTCGCGGCATGCGCAACGAGCTGGCCGAAGTGGAAGGTCATGTCGACACCCGCATCGGGTTTGCCGAAGGCTTCGCCGTTGAGGGTCGACAGCAGCGGCAGGTGCAGCTTGCCCTCCCGCCAGGCGTCGCCGAGCTCTTCGGGCGTGACCGCGACTGGTGAGAATGCACTCGACGGCTTCGACTGGAAGAACCCAAAGCCCTTGGCGAGTTCGCCCGGGATCAGGTTACGCAGCGATACGTCGTTGACGAGCATGATGAGCTGGATGTGATCGAGCGCGGCCTCCGGACTTACGCCCATCGGCACGTCGCCGGTAACCACAACGATCTCAGCCTCGAAATCGATTCCCCAGGCTTCGTCCGCCATCGGGATGTTGTCGCGCGGCGCGATAAACGAATCCGAGCCACCCTGGTACATGAGGGGATCGGTCCAGAAGGTATCGGGCATCTCGGCGCCGCGCGCCTTGCGCACCAGCTCCACATGATTCACGTACGCCGAGCCGTCGGCCCACTGGTAGGCGCGCGGTAGCGGTGAGTGGCAGGCTGCCTGGTCGAATGCCTCGCCTTCGCCGGCGTTGACACGGGCGGAGAGTTCTTCGAGGGCAGGGCGGGCAGTTTGCCAGTCGTCAAGGGCGGCTTGAAGGGTCGCCGGCAAGCCGCCTCCTACTGTAGGAGGGGCCTTGGCCGCGACATCTGCCACGGGCAGGTAACGCTGGAGATCCGTCGAGACGACAACGAGACGGCCGTCACGGCCGCCTTTCAATGAGGCTAGTTTCACTTATTCGATTCCTGTGAATTCGAGTTCATGCAGCCACGCCGCGTGGCGGGGCGCTTTCTTGGTCTGGCTCCATTCTTCGAGCATCGCGGGCGCGACGCGCTTGAGCTCGTCAATCTGCTCCTGCGTATGCGTGTTGGCGACCAGTTCGAGCCGGTGGCCGTTCGGGTCGAAGAAGTAGATCGACTGGAAGATGCCGTGATTTGTCGGGCCGACGACGTCGAGACCCTCGGCCTCGACGCGTTCCTTCGCCGCGAGCAGCGCCTCGTAGTCTTCTACCTCGAATGCGATGTGCTGGACCCAGGCCGGCGTGTTGTGGTCGCGATCCATGTCGGGCTGCGTTGGCAGTTCGAAAAACGCGAGAACATTGCCCATGCCGCAGTCGAGAAACACGTGCATGTAAGGGTCCGGCTCTTTCGTCGAAGGCACGCGATCCTCGGCAAAGGCGACCGTGAAATCCATATTGAGGACGCGCTGGTAGAACTCGACCGTTTCCTTGGCGTCCTTGCAGCGATAAGCAACATGATGAATGCGTTTGAGTTCCATGTCTCGTCCTCAGGCGTTGATGACGCCGCGTGCGACCTGGTCGCGCTCGATCGATTCGAACAGGGCCTTGAAGTTGCCCTCACCGAAGCCTTCATCATCCTTGCGCTGGATGAACTCGAAGAACGTCGGTCCGACCATGTTTGCCGAGAAAATCTGCAAGAGCAAGCGCGCCTCGCCGCCCTCGGTCGTGCCGTCCAGCAGGATGCCGCGCGATTGCATTTCATCGACCGGTTCGCCGTGGCCCGGCAGGCGCTCTTCGAGCATTTCATAGTAAGCCGCCGGCGGCGCCGTCATGAACTCGATACCGTTCTTCTTCAGCTTGTCCCAGCAGGCGTACAGGTCATCGCAGGAGAAAGCGATGTGCTGGATGCCTTCGCCATTGAAGTCCATGAGGTACTCTTCGATCTGGCCGGTGCCCTGCGAGGCTTCCTCGTTGAGCGGGATGCGGATTTTGCCGTCAGGCGCGGTCATCGCTTTCGACAGCAGGCCCGTGTACTCGCCCTTGATGTCGAAATAGCGGATCTCACGGAAGTTGAAGAGATCCTCGTAATACCTGGCCCAGTACTCCATGCGGCCGCGGTAGACGTTGTGCGTCAGGTGGTCGATGACTTCGAAACCGCAGCCTTCGGGATGGCGCTCGACGCCTTCGATGAAATTGAAATCGATGTCGTAGATCGACGAACCGCGTTCGTAGCGATCGATGAGATATACCGTCGCGCCACCAATGCCCTTGATTGCGGGCAAACGCAGTTCCATCGGCCCGGTCGGGATCTCAACTGGCTCGGCGCCCTGTTCGAGCGCACGATTGTAGGCCTTGTGGGCGTCGCGCACGCGGAAGGCCATGCCGCAGGCGCAGGGACCGTGCTCGCGTGCGAAGTACCAGGCGCGGCTTTTCGGCTCATAGTTGATGACGAAGTTGATATCGCCCTGGCGCCACAAGGTGACGTCCTTGGAGCGATGCTTTGCCACCTCGGTGAAACCAAGCAGCTTGAAGGCGTCTTCGAGCAGGCCTTTCTCAGGCGCGGAAAACTCGACGAATTCGAAGCCGTCGAGGCCCATGGGATTGTCGAAGAGATCGGGCATTGTTGCGTCCTCTGGCGGATTATTGCTGGTGCAAATGTTTTCGACATTATGCGCGTAAAGGTGGGAAAAGGTGTCCAGATTGCGCCATAACTTATGATAAAGTGAAACAAACGTTGCAAAAAATATAGAAAAACGAATCAGGAGTCCGAATGGAGCTGAGCCGAACCGACCGCCGCCTGTTAACTGAGCTGCAGCGCGACGCGACGCGTAACCAGAGCGAGCTGGCCGAGATCGTGGGCATGTCGCGCACGTCCTGCTGGCGGCGTATCCGGGATTTCGAGGAAGCCGGGCTGATCGAAGGCCAGGTCGCGTTACTGAATCCCAAGCTGGCAGGCTTCACCATCGAAGTGTTACTGCTCGTCGCGATGACCGAGCACTCGGATGAGAACCGGGAGAGTTTCGAGCGCCAGGTCTCGATATTGCCCGAAGTCATGGAATGCTTTTCCGTTTCGGGCGATCGCGATTACCTGTTGCAGGTCGTCGCGCGCGACATGGACAGCTACAACGATTTTCTCAACGCGGAAATCCTGCGCCACCCTGCCGTACAATCTGCGAGCTCGACCTTTGTGCTGCGGCGCGTCAAGTACTCGACGGCGCTGCCGCTGTAAGCCCCGGAGGGAAGATGCAGACAATCAAGTTCGGTCGCAGCAACCTCGACGTATCGCGGTTGGCTTACGGCTGCATGCGTATCGCCGACGATCGCGAGCGCGGCAAAGCTGCAGTACGTGCAGCGCTCGAGAACGGTTATACCCTGTTCGACCACGCAGACATTTATGGTGACGGCGAGTGCGAGCGCGTATTCGGTGAATTGCTCGCCGAATCGCCGCATCTGCGCGACGACATCGTCATCCAGACCAAGTGCGCCATTCGCCTCGATGAACCGCAACGCTATGACTTCTCAAGAGAGTGGATCATCGGTTCCGTCGAAGGCGCTCTCAAACGCCTTGGGGTCGAGCAAGTTGATGTCCTGCTTCTGCATCGACCGGATTACCTCATGGATATTCATGAAGTTGCCGCCGTGTTCGAGTCGCTGCATGCGTCGGGAAAAGTCTTACACTTCGGCGTCAGCAATTTTTCTCCGTCGCAGCTAAGCGCGCTGCAGTCGGCGTGTAAACACCGGCTGCAGGCCAACCAGGTCGAGATCAACCTGCACAACATCGAGGCGCTGGATGACGGCGTGCTGGATCAGTGCCTGGCGGAACGCATCACCCCGCAGGCCTGGTGCCCGATTGCGGGAATCGCATGGGATGCGTGGGGCAACACGTTCTCGGCCGAGCAGTCGGCGCGCCTCAAAGCCGAGGCGCAGCGCCAGGCGGACACCTACGGGGTAGAGGATTGGGTGATCGCCCTGGCGTGGCTGCTCCGCCACCCGGCAGCGATCATGCCCTTGGTCGGGTCAACTCGCCCGGACCGCATTGCCGCCGCTGTGGAGGCCTTGTCGCTCGACTACGCTCGCGAAGACTGGTACCGCCTGCTCGAAGCGCGTAATGGCGAGCCGGTTCCCTAGTCGCAGACGAGCAGAGCGACTGAACGCGCAGGCATCGTGACGGCGCGCCCGCTGTCGTAGTCGAAACCCTCAAGGGCGCTGCAGAACACCGCGCGCCAGTTGCGGTGGTGGTCGTTCAGTGACAGGCGCATATCTGCTTCGCGGTCGTGGGCATTGAGAAGGATCGCGATTGCGCGCTCATGACCATTGCCATCGATCTGCGAAATCATCTTGGTAAATGCGCGGCTGCTGGCCCATTCGCCACCCTGCTTGGTTTCGCCGCGCTGGTTGATCCATTCGATGGTAACGCGGCTGTCGCCCAGGTCGGTGCTGCCGTGCACGTACTCCTGCAAGCGCAGCAGCGGGATCTCGCGGCGCAACCAGACCAGCTCACGCACCTGGTCGACGAAACCGGGTTCCGCCTCCAGGCCTGACCAGTCGAGCCAGCCGGTCTCATTGTCCTGTGCGTAGGCGTTGTTATTGCCGCCCTGCGAATTGCCAAACTCGTCGCCGGCGAGCAGCAATGGCGTTCCTTGTGAGAACAACAGGGTCGCCAGCAGGTTGAGGCGGTGGCGTCGACGCTGCTGCTGGATATCGGCGTCGTCGGTCGGGCCTTCGACGCCGTAGTTGCAGCTGTAGTTGTGCGAGTGACCGTCGCGATTGTCTTCGCCGTTGGCTTCGTTATGACGGTTTACGTAGCTCACGGAGTCCGCGAGCGTGAAGCCGTCGTGCGCCGTCACCAGGTTGACGCTCGCGTCGGGGCCGCGGCCGCTGTGTTCGAAGATATCGGCGCTGCCATGCAGGCGGCGCGCCAACACGCCGCTCTTGCCGTGGTCGCCGCGCCAGAACTGCCGCGCCGTATCGCGATACAGGTCGTTCCACTCGGCCCAGCGTGGCGGAAAGTTGCCGAGCTGGTACCCGCCGGGGCCCGGGTCCCAGGGTTCGGCAACGAGCTTGGTATTTGCGAGTCGCGGGTCGTTGCTGATATCGAGCAATAGCGGATGGCCCTTCGAGTAACCATGCGCGCGACGCCCCAGTATGGTCGCAAGGTCGAAGCGGAAGCCGTCCGCGCCCATGCGTTCGGCATAATAGGCGAGGCTCTCGACGATCAGTTCCCGCACGCGCGGGTGATCGACGTTAAGCGTATTGCCGCAGCCCGTGTCGTTAATGTATTTGCCCGGTGCGTAGGGCTCGGTGCGGTAATAGACAAGGTTGTCGATGCCGCGCAGGGAGACCGTCGGCCCATCGCCACCGCCTTCGCCCGTATGGTTGTAGGCGACATCGAGAATGACTTCGAGGCCCACATCATGCAGCGTGCGGATCATATCGCGCAGTTCGAGGTCCGCATCGCCTGTCGCGTAGCGCGGCATGGGCGCAAAGAACGAAATCGTGTTGTAGCCCCACAGGTTGCGCAGGTTCTGCTGCGCGAGATGATGCTCGTCAATAAAGGCATAGACGGGCATGAGTTCGACCGAGCTGACGCCGAGCGCCTTGATGTAATCGACGACCTGGCCGTTGCTCATGCCGGCGAACGTGCCGCGTTGCTGCTCCTCGATACCCGGATGGCGCATCGTGAAGCCGCGCACGTTCGTCTCATAGAAGATCGTGTCGGCCCAGGAAACTCGCGGGCGTTTCTCTTCTGCCGGGCCCGGCAGCGCGGTGACCACGCTGAACGGTACTGAGCCGGCGCTATCGAGATCATTGCTGTCGAAGACAGCATCAGTCCATCTGAACTCACCGCTCAGGCGGCGCGCCCATGGGTCCACCAGTAACTTGGCCGGGTTGCAGCGCAATCCGCGCTCCGGGTCGAATGGTCCATGCACGCGGTAGCCATAACGCTGGCCTGCGCCGCAGCCGCCAACGAATACCGACCAGACCGCATCGTCGTTGCGCTCGAGGTCATGGCGTGCCTGTTCCGCACCAGCGTCATCGAACAGGCACAGCTCCACGCGCTCCGCGATCGAGGAGTACAGCGCAAAGCGGGTACCGTCGCCTTCCAGCGTCGGACCCAGGGATACGGGCCCGGTGTCGCTCATTCGGGATTAATGGTCTCGAGGTGCCAGATGTCGTCGTTGTAGTCACGCATCGTGCGGTCGGTCGAGAAGCGGCCCGAGTACGCCGTGTTCAGGATACTCATGCGCGTCCAGCGCTGCAGATCCTGTGCGGCTTCGCCGGCGGCCTGCTGTGCGTCAACAAAGCTGCGGAAATCCGCGGCCGTCATCCACAGGTCGGCCGGTTCACGAATCGACTGGATGATCGCGTCGAAGATGCCCGGCTCGAAGTGGTTGAAGTGACCGCTCTCCAGCAGGTTCATGACCCGCCTGAAGTCCGCATCGCCATCGATGATCGCCTGCGGGTCGTAGTTGCCACGCAGCGCGTCGATATCCTCGACCGTGTTGCCGAACAGGAAGAAGTTCTCTGCGCCAACCGCTTCGCGGATTTCGACGTTGGCGCCGTCGAGCGTACCGATCGTGACCGCGCCGTTCATCATGAACTTCATGTTGCCAGTGCCTGATGCTTCCTTGCCGGCCGTCGAAATCTGCTCGGACAGCTCGGCGGCCGGGCAAATCTTCTCCATGCCCGAGACGTTGTAGTCCGGGTAGAAGATGAGCTGCAGGCGGCCCTGCATGGCCGGGTCGGAGTTAATCACGCGTGCGACATTGTTGATGCACTTGATGATGGCCTTGGCCATGACATAGCCGGGCGCTGCCTTGCCGCCAATCAGGATCATGCGCGGTGGCAGGTCGTCGCCATCGCCGCGGCGAATGCGGTCGTACAGATGAATCGCGTGCAGCACGTTCAGCAGCTGGCGTTTGTACTCGTGAATGCGCTTTACCTGCACGTCGAACAGCATGTCGGTCGACACGTCGAGACCGGTCTTGTCGTGCAGGTCGGCGGCCAGGCGTTCCTTGTTGGCGAGCTTCACATCCCGCCAGCGCTGCTGGAATACTGCGTCATCGGCGAACGTAGCCAGCCCTTCGAGTTCGTCGAGGTTGGTTTTCCAGCCGTCGCCGATCTTCTCACTGATCAAGGCGGCGAGGCCGGGGTTGCAGGCTGCCAGCCAGCGGCGTTGGGTCACGCCATTGGTCTTGTTGTTGAAACGCTCGGGCCAGAGTTCGGCGAAATCGCGGAACAGTCCCTCGCGTAGCAGCTTCGAGTGCAGCGCGGCGACGCCGTTGACGGAGTAACTGCCGACGATGGCCAGGTAGGCCATGCGTACCATCGGCTCGCTACCTTCCTGGATCAGTGACATGCGACGTATGCGATCGGTATCGCCGGGCCAGCGCTGGCCGACCTCGGCGATGAAGCGCGCGTTGATCTCGTAAATGATATCGAGCAGGCGCGGCAGCAGGCGGCGGAACATGACGACCGGCCACATCTCGAGCGCCTCGGGCAACAGCGTGTGATTGGTGTACGCCATGCTGCGCGTCGTGATGTCCCACGCCTCGTCCCAGCCGAGGTCGTGCTCGTCGATAAGCAGGCGCATGAGTTCCGCGACCGCGACCGCGGGGTGCGTGTCATTGAGCTGGAAGCAGTTCTTATCGGCAAAATTAGTGAAGTCATCGCCGTGGCGCTTTTGCCACTTGCGCAGCATGTCCTGCAGGCTGGCGGAAGCGAGGAAGTACTGCTGGCGCAGCCGCAACTCCTGGCCATTCTCGGTTTCGGCATTCGGATACAGCACCATCGTGATGTTTTCCGCCGCGTTCTTTGACGCGACCGAGTCCGCGTAACTGCCCGCATTGAACTCCTCGAGATCGAACTCGTCGCGCGCCGCCGCCGACCACAGGCGCAACGTGTTGACGACGTCGTTCTCGAAGCCGGGGACGGGTACATCGAACGGAATCGCAAGTACGTCATGGGTATCGACCCAGACATGACGCGTTTTACCCCTGGCATCGGTCTGCACATCGCTGCGGCCGCCGAAGTGAATCGTCTGCGCATGTTCGATGCGCTCGATCTCCCACGGGAAACCTTCGCGCAGCCAGGAGTCGGCTTCTTCAACCTGGTAGCCGTTCTCGATGCGCTGGTGGAACATCCCGTAGCGATAGCGAATGCCGTAGCCGCGTACGGGGAGGGATAAGGTCGCGCAGCTATCGAGGAAACACGCGGCGAGGCGGCCGAGACCGCCGTTGCCGAGGCCGGTGTCGCGTTCGCGTTCGCAGACGTCCTCGAGATCCAGGCCGATGCGCTCGAGCGCCTCGGAGGTTTCATCCTCGATGCCGAGATTGAGCAGCGCGTTGCGCAGCAAACGGCCCATCAGGAACTCGAGCGACAGGTAAGCTACCTGGCGCTGGTCGTCGGTCTCGATCGCATTCCGCGTGCGACGCCAGCGCTCCATGATGCGGTCGCGCGCCGCGTAGACAACGGACTGGTACAGGAATGGTGAATCGACCTGGACGGTGCGGCGGCCGAGCATGCGGCCGAAGTAGTGGGTGAAGTCGCTCAGGATGGCGTCCGCCGTCATCGGCAGTGCGCCGGTCTGCAGCAGTTCGCGATCCCCAGTGCGTTTGTCCGTAGTTGCAGACATCAGGTCCTCTCCAGGATAAGCATCGCCAGCGGCGGCAACGTCAGTTCAATTGAAGGTGGTCGGCCATGCTGGCCTTGGTCGCTGCTCGCGACGGTGTCGGTGCCGACGCCGGTACCGCCGTAACGGGAATCGTCGGAGTTGAGCAGCGTGCGATACTCGCCCGCGTCCGGTACGCCGACGCGATAGCCTTCGCGCACGACGGGCGTCAGGTTGACGATGCACACGACGTACCCTCCGGACGCGTCACGCCGCAACCAGCTCAGCACGCTGTTGTCGCTGTCGCTGAGATCGATCCACTCAAAGCCGGCGTCGGTGAAGTCAATTTCAAACAACGCCGGCGTATCGCGGTAGAGGGCGTTCAGGTCCTTGAGCAGCGCCTGCACGCCCTGGTGCGGTGCGTACTCCAGCAGGTGCCAGTCGAGCGAAGCGTCGTGATTCCACTCGCTTGATTGCGCGATCTCGGCGCCCATGAACAGCAGTTTCTTGCCCGGGTGCGCGAACATCGACGTGTAGTAAGCGCGCAGGTTGGCGAAGCGCTGCCAGTCGTCGCCGGGCATACGTCCGAGTATCGAGCGCTTGCCGTGCACGACTTCGTCGTGCGACAGCGGCAGCACGAAATTCTCGTTGAATGCGTACACCAAACCGAAGGTCATCTTGTCGTGGTGATAGCGGCGATGCACCGGGTCCTCGCACATGTAGGCGAGGGTGTCGTGCATCCAGCCCATGTTCCACTTGTAGGTGAAGCCAAGGCCGCCATGTTCGATCGGCCGTGATACGGCGGGCCAGGCCGTGGACTCCTCGGCATGCGTTGTGCCGCCGTGGGCGTGCACCTCGGTATTGAGTTGCTTCAGGAACTCTACGGCTTCAAGGTTCTCATTACCACCGAACTCGTTCGGCACCCACTCGCCGTCTTCGCGCGAGTAGTCGAGGTACAGCATCGAGGCGACCGCGTCGACGCGCAGTGCATCGATGTGGAACTCGTTGATCCAGTACAGCGCGCTGCCGATCAGGTAATTGCGCACCTCGCGGCGGCCGTAATTGAAGATCAGCGTGCCCCAGTCGGCATGTTCACCCTTGCGCGGGTCTTCGTGTTCGTACAGTGCGGTACCGTCGAAGCGACGCAGGCCATGCTCATCCTTGGGGAAGTGTGCGGGCACCCAGTCGACGATCACGCCGATGCCGGCGGCATGGCAGCGATCAACCAGGTAGCGGAAATCGTCCGGGGGGCCAAAACGCCAGGTCGGCGCGAACATGCCAATAGGCTGGTAGCCCCAGGAACCATCGAACGGGTGTTCGCTGACCGGCAGGAACTCGACATGCGTGAAACCCATCTCGACGACGTAATCCACGAGTTGTTCGGCGAGCTCGCGATAACTGAGCCAGCGGTTGTTGTCGCCGCGACGCCAGGAGCCGAGGTGAACTTCATAGACGGACATCGGTTGGTCGAGTTCGACGCGACGCTCTGCTATCCAGTCGCCGTCCTGCCACGCGTAGTCCGATTCGTACACGATCGAGGCATTGCCGGGTGGCGGTTCGTGCGCGGCGGCATAGGGGTCGGACTTCAACGGCAGCAACTTGCCCTGCTGGTCGAGCATTTCGAACTTGTAGGTGTCGCCCTGGCCGACCCCGGGAACGAAGATCTCCCAGATACCGTTACCGGGGTGCAGGCGCATCGGATGGCGCCGACCGTCCCAGTCGTTGAAGCTGCCGATTACGCTGACGCGCGACGCATTCGGCGCCCAGACCGCGAAGCGCGTGCCCTTGACGCCGAGATACTCGCGCAGGTGCGCGCCCATCTTGTCGTAGATGCGGCGGTCGGAACCTTCGCCGAGCAGGTAGAGATCCATTTCGCCAAGCGTCGACGGGAAGCGGTAAGGATCTTCGCTGACGTACGAGTCGCCTGAGGGCAACGTGATGCGCAACGAATACCGGCGAATACGCGGGGGTAACTCGGCCACGAAGATGCCGTCGTCGTGGACCTTTTCGGCCGTCGCCAACAGGTTGCCCTTGCCGTCCAGCAGTTCAACCGCCGCTGCCTGCGGTTGAATCGTCCTGACAACGCGCCGTTTGCAGGTGCGATGCGGCCCGAGGATGGCAAATGGGTCGGGATGGCGCCCGGCAGCGAGCGCGTCGAGAGCGGCGTGGTTACGCATGATCGAATCCGTAGAGTTCCTGGGCCGTCCGCCTGGCGGACAGCTCCCAGCTGAATCGTTGCGCGCGGGCTGTGTCACACAGCTTCTTCCACGCGTCCGGGTCGTCTTTGCGGCGCTGCAATGCGACCAGTGTCGTCGCCACGAAGCTGTCCGCCTGCGCATCCGTCGTAGAGCCGGAAAACACGAACCCGCTTACGTTGTGGGCGACGGTGTCACGCAGGCCGCCGACGCCATGCACGACGCAGGGCTGGCCGACACGCATGGCAAGCATCTGGCTGATGCCGCAGGGCTCGAAGCTCGAAGGCATCAGGAACAGGTCACCGGCGCGGTACACGGGATCGGCCAGCAGTTCGGAGTACCCGTTCAGGAACACGACGTTGGGACAGCGGCGTGCGACGTCGAGCATGCGCTCTTCGAAGACTCGCTCGCCGCTGCCAATAATGATGATTGCGGCCGAGCGGCCGAGCTCTGTGGACAGTCGTTCGAGCGGCGACTCGCCGTCCTCGCTTTTCCAGAGCAACAGCGTCGCTTTTTGCGCGACGAGCCGTCCGATACTGGTCAGCACATGCAGCGGGCGGCGCTTTGGCAGCTTCTCAATGCGCTGCACCGCGAGCTGGTGGGCCTCATTGCCCGGGTCTTTCTGCTGCCAGTCGTGCAGTTGCGCTTCCATCATGCCGCGAATGCGCATCCACCCGGGACGACGAACTCTCGGCAGGTCGTACTCACAGCCGTTCAAAATGCCGACAAGGCGTCCCTCGTCGCGAGCATCGGCGAGCAGGCCTTCGAGGCCTTCGCCGCCAATGAAGCCGGTGGTCGGGTCGCTCGGCCGGCAGATTTCGTCTGCGTAGGTATCAGACACGGTACTGACACGATCTGCGAGGCGAATCGCCAGCGCCATCGGATTGATGCAGCTGCCATGTTCGGGATCGACAATCGCGTCGATGTCCGGCCGCAGCGCGGGAAACCATGCGTCGAGTGACGACTCATCACCGCGCAGCGGGCGCGTACCCTGGTAGGACAGATTGTGGACCGTGAACACGGTTGGAATATCGTTCAAAGTGCCGTCGCCGTAACGCGCGAACAACAGGTACATGGCGGCATGCCAGTCATGCAGGTGCACCACGTCCGGCCGGTTTTCCGGCTCCTCGAGCCAGGCAGCGGCGGCGGCGCAGAACAGCGCGAACTTGTTCGCATCGGTTGCGAACGGACGCTCGGGTTCGTCGCCGAAGTAGATCAGTCCTGCCCCGTGGGCGCCAAACTCCGGGTGCTCGAACACGAGGTTGCGAACGCTGTCGTCGCTGCCGGGGACCTCCCAGGCTTCCAGGGTCTCCAGGCTGCCGCGCCATGTGACATTGACGCTGCCGACCTGGCGCGCGCCCTCGAGTCGGTGCAGCGAGCCGTAAGAGGGCGTCGCTACCGTAACTTGCCAGCCGCTGCGCGCCAGCGCGACGGGCAGGTCGCGCACGACATCGCCAACGCCGCCCACCTTGCCGCCGGGCAGGGCGCCGTTCTCGGATGCGAGGAAGACTGCGGAGCGCGTATCTATGTGCGTGCCTAACGTGTGAAGTGGAGTTGCTGTCCGAGCATGTCGGGCGTAACGAGCGTGATGCCCTTTTTGGTCACGCGGAAGCCGCGCTCGCGGTCCTTGTCGTGATCGACGCCAATGCTCGTGCCTTCCGGAATTTCGCAGCCGCGATCGATAATGGCGCGGTGAATGCGGCAGTTTTCGCCGATGTCGACGTCCGGCAGGATGACCGATTCCGATACCTCGCTGTACGAGTGCACGTAGCAGTCGGAGAACAGCAGCGAGTTGCGTATGGTCGAGCCGGAGATTACGCAGCCCCCCGCAACCATCGACTGGACGGCACTACCGCGCCGATCGTCGTGGTCGTACACGAACTTGGCGGGCGGCGCCTGTACCTGGTGCGTCCAGATCGGCCAGACCTTGTCGTACAGGTTGAGTTGCGGCGTCATCGCAACGAGCTCCATGTTGGCTTCCCAGAACGCATCGAGCGTCCCGACGTCGCGCCAGTAAGCCTGTTCGCCGGTTTCCGGATCGCGGAACGGGTAGGCATAGGCCCGGTATTGCTCGATCAGGCCCGGGATGACGTTCTTGCCGAAATCGTGCTGGGTGCCCGGCGTGTCCGCGTCACGGATCACCTGTTCGTACAGGAATTCGGTGTTGAACAGGTAGTTACCCATCGACGCGAGGCAGACGCCGGGTTTACCCGGCACCGGGTTCGGATTCTCGGGCTTCTCATCGAAGCCGATGATGCGTCCGGTTTCGTCCACGGTCATGACGCCGAGCTCGCCCGCGGCTTCCTCGATCGGCACCTCGATACAGCAGATTGTCATGTCAGCCTGCTCTGAGTTATGGAAGGCGAGGAGCGGGCCGTAGTCCATCTTGTAGACATGGTCGCCGGCAAGGATCAGGACGTACTCCGGGTCGTGCGTCCGGATGATGTCGAGGTTCTGGTAGATCGCATCTGCCGTGCCGCGATACCACTCACCGCCGACTCGCTGCGAGGCCGGCAGGATCTCGACGAATTCGCGATCGCCTGCGCCCGACTGGAACCATGACCAGCCGTTTAACAGGTGCCGTATCAGCGAGTGCGCCTTGTACTGGGTGAGCACGCCGATGCGTCGAATCCCCGAGTTGATGCAGTTCGACAGGGGGAAATCGATAATGCGGAACTTGCCGCCAAAATAGAGCCCCGGCTTCGCGCGCCAGGTCGTCAGTTCATGCAGGCGGGAGCCCTGGCCACCGGCCAGGATCAGGGCGAGGGTCTGCCGCGTCATGCGGCTGACAAAACGCGCGCTATCGGGCTGTTTCTTCTCGTTCATGGTCGGCTGTATCCCGGTTCTTGTTATGTCGACGGCGCACCGCCGACACCAGGCGACCAGCCGCTATGCCGGTGCCCGCCCGGAGGCGCTTACCAAGAATGCGATATTGTCGCAGACTTCGTCGCACAATTGTGGTGCAGTTACGCGCCAGCGCCAGTTACCACCGGGGGTTCCGGGCGTGTTGATACGGGCCTCGGAGCCAAGGCCGAGGAAGTCCTGCATCGGGGCAATCATGAGCCTCGCCCGGGTCGACAGGGCAGCCTTGATCAGGTCCGTGTGGATGGATTCCGCGCTACCGCCGGTCAGTTCGAGCACGGCCTTCTGCGCCATCTCGATGTCCTCAGGGCCGCGAATGTCATCAGGGCTGCCATGGAACCAGCCTACGGTTGTGTCATTGTCATGCGTCCCCGTATAGCAGACGCTGTTCTCGGCAACGTCATCCAGCGTAAAGCCAGCGTCCGTGACATCGAACTGCAGGACGTGCATGCCCGGGATGCGGTGGCGGTCGCGCAGGGCCTCGACTTCGGGCGTGATCACGCCGAGGTCCTCGGCCACGATCGGCAGGTTGCCGAGCGCATCGCGCATGGCGTCGAAGATGGCATCTCCGGGGCCCGGCTCCCACGCGCCCGTGCGCGCGGTTTCGGAATCGGCGGGGATCGACCAGTACGCCTCGAAGCCGCGGAAGTGGTCGATGCGCACGAGGTCGGTCAATTCGGAAGTCGCACGCAGGCGATCGACCCACCATGAGTACCCGTCCGCGGCGTGCTTGTCCCAGTCATACAGCGGGTTGCCCCAGAGCTGACCGTCCTCGCTGAAATAGTCAGGCGGTACGCCGGCCACACAATCGGGCCTGCCGTCGCTGTCAACGCGCAGGATATCGCGTGTGGCCCACGCATCGGCGCTGTCGAGCGCAATGCAAATCGGCATATCACCGAACAGCGTTATGCCGCGCTCGTGGGCGTAATCGCGCAACTGGAACCACTGGCGAAAGAACAGGTATTGAATGATCTTCAGCGCGCGAATGCGGTCGGCCTCGGTCCGCTCCAGGCGGGCCAGCGCCTCCGCGTCGCGGTGCACGTATTCCGGATTCCACTCGGGCCACGGTCGTTCCCCGTGCCGGGTTTTCAGCACGCGGAACAGCGCATAGTCGTGCAGCCACTCATCATCGCTGCGCGCCAGGAACCGCTGGAAGTCCTCCAGCACGTCTGCCGACACCGTTTCTTCGAAGCGGCCGGCGGCGAGGTACAGCAATCTTGTCTTGACGGGAATCAGGGTGCCGTAGTCCACCTGCCGTTCCGGCAAGGTCGTGAGCTCAGCGACTTCGTCTTCACCCAGTAAGCCGAGATCAATGAGGTCCCCGATGTCGACCAGCATCTCGTTGCCGGCAAAGGTCGACAGCGGCTGGTAGGGCGAGTCGCCATAGGCCGTAGGTCCGACCGGCAGGAACTGCCAGACTGACAACTGCATTGCGACCATGGTATCGATGAAGCCGCGAGCGGCGCCGCCGATTTCACCGATGCCGTAGGGCCCGGGCAGGGACGTCAGGTGCAGGCACACACCGGCCTGGCGGCGCGGTGGCAGAGAACTATTGAGTGACTCGGAATTCATAGCATCAAACCAATTCGAATTAAGCCCCCGCGAGATTCACTCGCGGGGGCTTGATCGGTCGCAGATGTTCTACGACATCAGCTTGCCTAGAAGCGGTAGTTCAGACCAACCAGGTACTGCGTGCCGTATTCCTGGTAATCGAGAACTCGCGTCTTCTCTTGCGAGTAAGCAACGTATGGCTCGTTCGTCAGGTTGTTGATCTGGAACAGCAACTGCAGGCCTTCGAGGCGATTGCCTTCGAAGCTGTAGCTGAACTGCGCGTCCGTGATCTGGTCCGAGTCAACGAAGCGGAAGCCGCGGTCGTTAGCAAAGTTTGTCACCTCGCCGATGTACTCCGAGCGGTAGCGCGTGTTGATACGGGCGCCAAAGCCGTGATTCTCGTAGTACAGCGTCAGGTTCCAGACGTCTTGCGAGAGGCCGGGCAACGGAATGCTGTTGATCGAAACAGAGCTAACCGATCCCTGGATCGCGATGTCGCTGTCCGTGTACGAGTAGCTGAACTGTGCGCCGAAACCGTCGAGGGCTTCGCTGAACACGTGGAACGGCAATGACGTCGAGAGCTCGAGGCCCTGGACATAGCCGCCCTGACCGTTGACCGGCGCAGTGAAGAAGCCTTCGAGCTGCGGCGTTACGCCAGGCGGGAACAGTGCCGGAGGCGTATTTGCCAGCAGGTTCGTGAAGTCCTTAACCACGGTCTGGTCATAGATGTACGATTCCAGGTCTTTGTAGAAACCGGCAATCGAGACATACCCTTCGCCGTCGCCGAAGTAACGCTCATACGACACGTCGAATGCCCAGGCTTCCCACGGATCCAGCAACGGGTTACCGCCACTGCCACCGGGCTCGCCAGTCTGGAAGTTGTAACCGCTTTCTTCGGTAGCCTTCAGCTGGTCCATGCGGGCGCGGGCGATCTCCTTGGCGAGACCAACGCGCACGGCCTGGTCATCACCAATGGCGAATACCAGGTTGACCTGCGGCAACACGTGCTCATAGGACCTGCCGTCGCGAACCGGGGTTACGACCTGGTCCGGAGACCACGGACGCGTGACGAGGAATGAGCCCGAGTTCTGGTCGGTGCCTACTACCTGGACGCCAACGTTACCCATCAGGGTCACGTTGCCGGAAATTTCGTGCATCAGGTTGCCACGCAGCGAAACGGTCCAGACGTCTTCCTGTACGTCCCAGTATTTGCCTGCGAGGTACGGCAGCGTTGTCGGGTCGCCATACACCACGGGATCGAAGTACTCGTTCAGAACGCCAGCGACGTCCCAGGCAAGTGCCTGTCCGGCACCCGCGTAGTCGAGGTTCGTCGGGGCAAGCAGGAAGCGATCTGCAACACGGACGCGAGCGCCACCAATCGTGTTCAGGCCGGTTTCCGGGGAGATCTTGTCCTTGCCGCGTTCCGTGTAGTTGGCCATCAAAGCCACTTCGTCGAACCAGCCAAACTCGGCGGTGCGTACGAGGTCGACGCGGAATGAAGTGATCTCATCTTCGACCCGCGGTGCCTTCGAGTAACCGGCGCCATAGATCGTCGGACCAATCAGCACCTGGTCAGCATCGGCCATGTTCTGCGTGAAGGACAGGCTCGGCATGCTGGACGTGCCATTCAGCCTGAACGTCGTCGTGTCATACCTGTTGAACGGCAACAGCGGATCCGTCGTATTCGGCGCATACTGTGCCTGCGTCTCGAACTGGTCCTGCTTGCGAGTTGCTTTCGAATAGCTGAGATCCGCGATCAGGGTCCAGTCGTCGCTGAGATAGAACTCGTTGTTGAAGCCCGTCGACAAAATCTCGTCGTCGGTCAGGAACAGGAAGTTACGAGCCAGCGGGACGGTCTGCAGCACGTTACCGGCAACTACGACGTTGTTCTCAATTGTAACGTTGGAGTAGCCAAACTGCGTTCCCGGAGCCCAGGGACCGTCGCAGCAAACTGCGGGGTAGTCGCCGAGGTTCACTTCCAGGCTGCGCGCGTTGTTGGTCTGGTCCATCGTCGAGTAGTACACATCGACGATACCGGAATAACTGTCGTTAGGTGCAAACTGCAGCGTGGCCATGACGCCCGTGCGCTCGGTCGTACCCAGGTCGGCGCGCACCTTCATACCATTCGTGGTCAGCGTGCCGGCGGGTACGTCGGCATTCCAGTCGGCGCGGCTCTTGTTGACAGCGCCCCAGGGCTCGTACGTACCAAAGCCTCGCGTAGCCAGCGGCTGCTCGAGGCGTGCGATGCCGAATGCCAGGCCGACCTTGCCGTCGGCGAACTGGTCGATGTAGGAGAAGCTGACTCGCGATCCCCATTCATCCGCACTGGCGCCCATGTTGTCGTTGCCGTTCATTTCGCCACGCACGTTCAGCGCCATGGTGCGTTCGCCAAAGCTGAGCGGGCGCACCGTCTGCAGGTTAATCGTGCCGGCCAGGCCCTGGCCAACGAGGCCGGAATCCGGTGTCTTGTACACGAGTACCGAGTTCAGCAGCTCCGATGGGTACTGGTCGAACTCGACGCTGCGGTTGTCGCCGGTGCTGACCTGCTCACGACCATTCAACAGGGCGGTCGTGAAGCCCGGGTCCGTGCCGCGCAGGCTGATTGCCGAAGCGCGGCCTTCCGCGCGCTGCGAGGTCAGGCCCGGCAGGCGAGAAATGGCGTCGGCGATACTGGTGTCGGGCAATTTGCCGAGATCCTCGGCCGAGACTGCCTCGACGATGCTGTTGGATGACGCTTTAAGGTCGATGGCGCGCTGAATACTGCCGCGAATACCGACGGATACGATTTCCTCGATGACTTCGTCATCCGCACCCTGCGACTGCGCGTTAACCGTCCCGGCGCCCAATGTCGCAGCCAGCATGACGCTGACCGCCGAAAAGGTCGGTCGGAGTAATTTCTTCATAGTTGTGCTCCCCTAGATGAGCTTTAATTTGTGGCGGCCGTGGCAGCCTTTACTGTCTGTAACGAGGACTGTTTCTGGCTGCGTTTATGGTAGGCAGCAGGCCATTCCCAAAGCAATGAATTGCAATCGTATTCAACGCGATTTCAGGCCAAATACGTGTTATCCGCAGCGAATTTGCCGGTGCTCGTGTTGGCGTCAATCCCCGAGCAACCACCTGAGCTGGTCGCCCACGCGGGCGCGCCAGGCGCGTTCGCTGTGATCGGCGCCATCGTACCTGCGCATCAGGTAGTCGCGGCCCTCTCTAAGGCCTTGCTTCTGCAGCCATTTGAGGACCGGCTTGTGATCCTCGTGATAAGTCGAGTCGAGCGACTCAGTGCCGTAGTCGAAGAAGAACCGGCCGCCCGAAAGGGTGTCGCCGTTCTCGATATCCAGGACGATGTATCGGGTTGGATCTGCCTGCCGCGGGTCGTTTCCGGTGTACATCGCAAAGTCCTGCGGCGTCAGAGCGAAGTGGCTTGATACGCAGCCACAGGCGCTGAAGACGTCATGGTGATTTTTGACGAGGTAAAAGGAGAACAGGCCGCCCATCGACGAGCCCATGGCGAAGGTGTTGTCCGGGCCCGTCTTTGTTCTGAACTCAGCGTTGATGCGCGGCATGAGCTCCTCGACCAGGAACCGTGCGTAACCTGATGCGTTGTGCCAGGGCGAGTACTCGGGGCCGCGCATGGCCGTACTCCACGCGCCGACGACAATCGCCGGTTCGAATTCGCCGTTCTCCGCACCCCGCATCATGGCTTCGTCGACACCCCAGTCGACGCCCCAGCTCGCAATGCGCGGGTCGAACAGGTTTTCTCCGTCGGTCATGTAGATGACCTTGTAGCGCCGCTCCGGATTTTCGTCATATCCGGGCGGCAGCCAGATCGCGACATTGCGTTTCTCGCTGACGTGCTCCGATGCAACGTCATACCAGTAGACCAGCCTGCCGATCACGCCGGAGCCGGGCAGGTCGGCCATGAACGGCGCATTGTCCGGCGCCTTGAACATCCCGCCACCGATGCGATAGACGTGCGACTCGATTCCGTCGAGGCGCACGTGAATCTTGCCGACGCCGTGGTCGACGACGATCGCGTTCTGCGCCCTGCTGTACAACTGCTCGTCAAGCGCACGGCGGCCGTTGTCGAGACCGAGTGCTGCGATCGTTTCTGCCGGTACTTCGATAACAAGCTCCTGCGGCGCATCACTGAAATTGCTAATGACGATGAGCTGCTCATCACCGGTCCGGCGGGCGAAAGCGAATACACTCTCGTTGCCTGACGGGATATGAGCGTAGTCGCCCAGCATCGTTGCGTCGGTAGCGCTGAACAGCATGAGTCGCACGTAGAAGTCCCGTAACGCTTTCTCGTCGTCGCTGAGTGCCCCACCATCGAACTTGCCGCCATTCATCCAGCGCTGGTGCGATGGCACGCCCCAGTAATCGAAGATCGTCGTGCGCGTTGCGCTGCCGAAGCCGGCGTCGCCGTCGCCGGGTTCGCCAACATCCTGGGCAAAGTACAGCATCGTTGGCGCGCGGCTTATCAATGTTGAGACGACCATGCCGGGCATGCCCCTGCGCGCGTCGCCGGCAAATTCGTCGCTTGCGATGCGTTGCTCGTCATGATTCTCGAGGAAGTGCAGCATGTGCTCCTCGATATCGAGCACATCGGCATGCGCGGCCGCAATAGTCCCGGCGTCAGCCAGACCTTGCATGACCGGCTTGATCGCATCGTAGAAGCCAACCTTGTCATACAGGTAGTCCATGCGACCGAGCTCGATATAGTCGCGGTACATCTCAGGTACATAGATCTCGGAGAGCAGGAACGCGTCAGGGTTGCGCACCTTGATCGACGCGTTCAGGTAACTCCAGAACTCGACCGGCACCATCTGCGCCATGTCGTAGCGGAAACCGTCGACGCCGCGGTCCATCCAGAAATGCACGATGTCGTGGAATTTCTTCCAGCTGTCCGGCACATCGCGCTCGGCCCAGAAATCGACGATCTGTTGATTGCTCCAGCTGCGTGCCTCTTCCGGGAGCTCGTCGAAGGCCTTGCTGCCGTCCGGCCGCACGCCAAAGTTGATCTTGACGGTCTCGAACCAGTCCCCGATGTTCGGTTGCGGGTCGCGGGCGCCATTGCCGGTCCACTTCGCCGGGGATTCATCGAACTCGCCGTCCGCGAGGTAGTGCGCTTCACCGTTCAGCGGCACGTAGCCCTCTGGCACCGCGAAGTCCTGGCCGGGCACATAGTAGAAATTGTTATCGCGAGCCCACGCCACCGACGTGTCATCGCTGGCGCCGAAATCCTCGACACCATCGGGCCGGTTCGTTGATTCATACCTGCGGGCTACGTGGTTCGGTACGATGTCGATAACGACCTGCATGCCGTTGGCATGCGTGCGTTCGATAAGGGCGTCGAACTCCTCGAGACGTTTTGCCGGGTCCTCGGCGAGGTCCGGATTGACGTTGTAGTAGTCCTTGACCGCATACGGTGAACCCGCCCGACCTTTGACAACATCAGGATCGTCGTCGCTGATGCCATAGGCCGTGTAGTCACGCACAACGGCATGATGCGGCACGCCCGTATACCAGACATGCGTGGTGCCGAGATCGCGAATACCCTGCAATGCCGCATCTGTGAAATCGCTGAACTTGCCGACGCCGTTTTCCTCGATCGTGCCCCAGGGCTTGTTGGTCGTTTGCTGGTTGCCGAACAGGCGCGTGAATACCTGGTAGACGACGGGCTTGCCGTTCATCGCCGGTTGCGCCGGTTCGTTGATCTGCAGCATCGCCGTGTCGTGCCGCCAGTCGACATTTACGGTCAGTGTCGAGCCGTCCCGTGAGAAGCCGACCGGCTCGCCGCCAAAGGTCGCGGCATCGACCGGGCCTGTCCAGTTATGCACCACGAGTTGTACCTCGCGCGATTCCGGCGCGCCGTCGTAACTGCCGCCGTTGTGCGACAGGTGAATCTGCAGCAGATCGCCGTCCTGCTGCGCCTTGAACTCGAGAATCTCGAACGCGCCGTCCTCGATGCTCGTTCGACTCTTGCCATCGTCCTCGTACATCCGGCCGCTTGCCTCGGTCACGCTGGCGTCGGCGTAGTAGTGCAGGATGAGCTTCTCGCTCGAGTAGTCGCGCGTTGTCTGCACGGTATCGACCATCGGCACGAATGAGCCCGCACGCACCAGCACCGGGATAGTCTCCAGCGCTACGGGAATGTCGGCGAACTGGTTGCCTTCGTAGCGCTCGTCGGTCCAAAAATCGAACCAGGCGCCCGGCGGTACCAGCATCTCGAAATTCTCGACGCCGGGATCGGTAATCGGTGCGACAAAGAATGCGTCGCCCCAGAAGAAGGCGTCCTTGACATCGATGAGCCACGGCACGTTCTCCGCTTCGAAAAACACCGGCCGCATCAGCGGCATGCCGGTCGTGCTGTTTTCCCATGCAAGCGTGTAGTTGTACGGCAGCATGCGGTAGCGCAGGTCGATAAAGTCGCGCACGATGGCGCGCGTCTCGCTGTCGTGGAAGACGGGTTCGGGTGCGATGTGTTCCTGTGCGTGCGGCCGATATACCGGCTGGAATGCGCCGTACTGCAGCCAGCGAATGTACATCTCCTTGTCGAATTCTTCGCCGCCCGCGAATCCGCCGAGGTCGGAGTGCATGTAAGCGAGTCCGAAGAGGCCGCCCTGCAGCGCCAGTTCGACCTGCGGCTTCAGGCCGCCCCATTCGCGCGCAACGTCGCCGGTCCAGGGCACGAAGCCATAGCGTTGCGACCCGGCGAAACCTGCACGCATCATGATCAGCGGCCGCATGTCGGGATAGGTGTCGACCTGGCGTTCGAACACCATCTTTGCCCATATATGACCGTAAGCATTATGAATCTCGTCGGCTGTCGCCTCGATACCGGCAGCGGACAGCATGTGGATGGTGTCGCCGGGATGCACTTCGGGTTCACCCAGGTCTCCCCAGGTAGCAGCGGCGCCCTGTTCGAACAGGCGGGCATGGAACTGCCAGAACCAGTCGGCGGCCTTTTCATCGAACACATCCACAAGGCCCGTGTTGCCGAAATAGAAATCGAAGGTCTTGGGCCTGCCCGCCGGAGACATAGCCATGGCGCCATTATCGACAGCGTCCTGCCAGTTGCCGGATGTGGTCAGAACGAAAGGCTCCGTAATTGCGATCGTCTTCACGCCACCGGCCGCAAAGTCGGCAATCATGTCCTCGGCATTTGGCCAGGCGTCGCGGTCCCAGTCGAGATTGCCCATGTGTCCCTGGATATCAGGCCCGAACCAGTAGATGTCGAGAACGATCGCGTCGAGGGGGATATTGTCGTCGCGGAAGCGCTGCACGACATCGCGCGCCTCTGCTTCGCTGTGATAGCCGAAACGCGAAGCGAAGTTGCCGAAGGCCCAACGCGGCGGCAACGGCTGCTTACCCGTGACATCGGTGTAGTTATCGATGAGCTCCGGGTAGGAATCGCCCGCGACAACGATATAGGAAGTCCTGCCCGCGACGGCCTCGAAACTCAGCACGTCTTTCTCGGTGCTGCCGATATCGAGCCAGCCCTTCGCCGAGTTGTCGAACACGATCATGTACTTGTCGGAGGACATGACCGCCGGCAGGCTGTAGTACATCTGCCCGGACTCTGTCGTATAGCCATAGTCGGCACGGTTGTAGAGCGGCATGCGGTGGCCGCGCCGGTCCATGCCGAGCACGCGCTGGCCGCCACCCATGATCTTTTCGCCATCGTCGAGCGCAAAGCGGAAGCCGCGCAGGGTTTCGTGGGCGAAATAGCCGAACTCCTCCTCAATCAGCGCCTGCCCATCGCGCAGGAACGACACGCGCACGGGCGACTTGTCGACGATGGCCGTAATGCCGTCGAGCCCGATCGTGATCGTCTCGTCAGTCTCGGAAACTTCGAGCGTAAATGAACCGCTTTGCTCGGCAAGCGCGAACGCCGGCAGCTGCTTGACGCCATCCTCGACGTAGTGAACCTCGAACGCGGCATCATCCACGGCTGTCACATGCAGCAGGCCGCTGCTGCTCGTCACTGTCAGCCTGTTGCCATCAAGCGCGTGCGATTGATAGGCGCCGAAATCGGCCCAGGAAGCATGCGCCGTCAGCAGGGCGACAATCAGCAGTGCAATTTGTCTCAAGGGAGATTCCTTATTCATGTTCGACGTCGAGCAGCAATACGCTGCGCGCCGGGATCTCAAGTTCGCCATCGAGGTCTTCTCTCGAACCGTCCATGACGTTCAGCGCACGCGTCGCGCCATGCAACCGTTCGGCGAAGCGTGCCGTGTCGATCTCGGCATCGTCGGCGCCGCGATTGAACGCCACCATGATCGCCTTGTCGTCGTTGTAGCGAAAATAGACGTACACATTGCCGACCGGCGTGAACTGCATGAGCTTGCCGCTGTGGATAACCTCGTTTTCCTTGCGCCAGTTGAACAGCTTGCGCGTGAACTCCTGCGCCGCGCGCTCGTGGTCTTCGAGACCATCGCCCGTAAACGCGTTCTTGTCGTGGTCGGGCCAGCCGCCCGGGAACTCTGCACGGATCGCGCCATGGCTCGTGGTGCCCGGGTGCGACATCTGGATCTCGGTGCCGTAATAGATCTGCGGAATGCCGCGCATCGTCGCGTAGAACACCATCGCCATGCGCCACAGGTCGTCGTCCTCGTCGAGTTGCGTGTAGATGCGGCTCATGTCGTGGTTGTCCGGCATGATGACGAGGTTCATCGGCTCCGGATACAGGTAGTCGTGACCGAGTAATTCGTAGGTGTCGGTCCAGACGCTGCCCCAGGACGGCTCTTCCTTTATTAGCGCTTCGCCGAAGGCTATCTGCAGCGGAAAATCGAACACGCCGGGCAAGTGGGACACGTAACCGTCGGCGTTCTGCTTGCCGCGTTGCCAGTACGACGTGACGTTGGGGCTGGGGCTCCATTCCTCGCCGACAATATTGAAGTCCGGGTACTCCTGCATGATGCGCCGCGTCCACTCCGCCATGAAGTGCTTGTCCGGATATGGATAGGTGTCCTGGCGAATGCCGGACAAGCCGGCATATTCGACCCACCAGATCGAATTCTGGATCAGGTAGTCGGCGAGCAACGGGTCACGCTGATTGAGGTCGGGCATGCTGTCGACAAACCAGCCATCTGCATGGCCGGCCTTGTCGTATTCGGATGCGTAAGGATCCTGGTTGGACGTACGTGCGTGCGTCGTAATCGAACGTGTGTCCGGCAGGTTCAACCAGGTCTCGGTCGGCAGATCCCGCATCCACCAGTGCCCGCTGCCAATATGGTTGGCGATCATGTCCATAATGACGCCGATATCCTGCGATTTAGCCTCGGCGACCAGCGCGAGGTAATCGGCATTACTGCCAAAGCGAGGATCAATCTTGTAGTAGTCGGTCGTTGCATAGCCGTGATACGACGACCGCTCCATCGCATTTTCGAGCAGCGGATTGATCCAGACCTGCGTAAAGCCCATGTCGGCCATGTAATCGAGACGATCGCGCAGGCCCGCGATGTCGCCGCCATGACGGCCGTAGTCGTCGTCGCGGTCGAGTTCATCGTCGTACCCCTCGACCGTATCGTTCGACGGGTTGCCATTCGCGAAACGGTCAGGCGTTACCAGGTAGATCACGTCGCTGGCATCGTACGTCCCGACGTGGCCGTCGACACGAGCGCGCAACTCGTACTCCCAGGCGATGCGTTCTTCGTCTCTTGTAAACACGATGTCAAAGGTGCCGGGTGCGGCCGCCGCACCGATGTCAAGATAGACGAACAGGTAGTTGGGGCTGTCGCCGGTCTCAACCCTGGTGATCGATATGTCAGCCGCCGAGACGCTCGGTTCGAATTCGGACAGGTCGCGCCCATAGACGAGCAGTTGCAATTCCGAATGCTCGAAGCCGGTCCACCAGAACGGCGGTTCGACCCGCGTAATGCCGTCGCGGCTGGCAGCCAGTGGGTCATCCGGGGAGCAGGCCGCGAGCGCAATCAACGCTGCGCCGAGAACGAGTTGTCGATTCATGCTGGCCCCTGTCGTTTGTGCACTGAATATAAGGATTTGGCGGGCTGGTCGGGGATGAATACGTTTGCAGGTAGCTCGTTAAAAATCAACGAATTGATACAATCGGATGCGGGGCAATAAGGCAGAACAAGAATGAAACAAAAGCCAATCCTGAGTTTCTGGCAAATCTGGAATATGTGCTTCGGCTTCCTGGGTATCCAGATGGGCTTCGCACTGCAGAATGCCAACGTCAGCCGAATTTTCCAGACGCTCGGCGCATCGGTCGATGAAATCCCGATCCTGTGGGTGGCGGCGCCGCTGACCGGCCTGATCGTACAACCGATAATCGGCTATATGTCGGACCGTACCTGGAACCGGCTCGGCCGCAGGCGGCCGTTTTTCCTAGTCGGCGCAATCCTGGCTTCGGTATCACTGCTAATCATGCCGAATTCGCCGTACCTGTGGTTCGCGGCGGGCATGCTGTGGATCATGGACGCCAGTATCAACGTGGCGATGGAGCCGTTCCGCGCCTTCGTCGGCGACATGCTGCCGGAGAAGCAGCGCACCAGCGGTTTCGCGATGCAAACCTTCTTCATCGGTGTTGGTGCGGTGGTCGCGTCCGCACTGCCATGGGTAATGACCAACTGGTTCGATGTCGCCAATACGGCGCCGCCGGGCGAGATTCCGCCGTCCGTCAAAATTGCATTCTATGTCGGCGGCATCGCGTTCCTGCTCGCCGTTTCATGGACCGTGTTCCGTACACGCGAATACTTGCCGGAAGAACTGGCCGCCTTCGAGGCGGCGCGCGACAAGTCGGGTGAGGATGACATGACGACTCTGCGTCCCGCGCGCAGGTATCGCAACGGTGGCATCGCCTGGCTGGTGATTGGTGCGGCATTGCTGACCTGGATCGCGAACGCCGGCTTGGACAAGGAGCTGTACATACTTGGCGGTGGCATCGCGGCGTTCGGCATTTTCCAGCTCATTGCGTACCTGTTGCAGGGCGGTGGCCGGACCGAAAACGGGTTCTACGAAATCATGCATGATCTCTTCGCGATGCCGCGCGTCATGCGGCAGCTTGCGGTGGTGCAGTTCTTCTCGTGGTTCGCGATGTTTGCCATGTGGATTTACGGGACCTCGGCCGTGACGAGCTTTCATTTCGGCGCCACCGACGTAACCTCGGCTGCCTATAACGACGGCGCTGACTGGAACGGTGTCCTGTTCGCGTCCTACAACCTGTTCGCGGCGTTTGCCGCGATGGCGATTCCAATCGCGGCGCGCGCGCTCGGTTGTCGCGTGTCGCATCTCGTCAACCTGTCGCTGGGCGGCATCGGCCTGATCAGTTTCTATTTCATCGGCAACCCGCAGCTGCTGCTGATCTCGATGGTCGGTGTAGGTTTCGCCTGGGCCTCGATCCTGTCGTTACCGTACGCGCTGCTGTCGAACAATTTGCCGGCGCACAAGATGGGTGTCTACATGGGCATCTTCAACTTCTTCATCGTTATCCCGCAGCTGGTTGCGGCGAGCATCCTCGGGTTGCTGCTGCGCGAGTTCTTCGACCTGCAGCCCATCTACGGACTTGTCATCGGCGGCATCTCGCTGCTGATTGCAGGTGGCATGACATTGCTGGTCGACAAGTCAGCCGAACCGAGCGGATGATGCGCTTGCTCTTTATATGCGCCGCGGCCCTGCTCGCGGCTTGCACGGGCGCGCAGGACGGCCCACGTGAGTACTACGGCACGCTCGAGCCGTTCGCATCCGAGGCTGTTTATTTCCTGTTGACGGATCGCTTTGTCGATGGCGACCCATCCAACAACCAGGTCGAACAGGGCGGGCCGGACCCGGCGCGCAAGACCTTCGATCGGCCACTACAGGTTCCCGGGTATGCCGAGGCCAACATCGGCTATCTCGGCGGTGATCTCAAAGGTGTCCTGGATAATGCCGGCTACATTGCGGACATGGGTTTTACGGCGATCTGGACAACACCCATCGTCGATAATCCCGACGAGGCCTTTACGGGCAGCCATGTGCCGGGCCGCGGACCCGGCGGCGACCAGGGCAAGACCGGCTACCACGGCTACTGGGGCGTCAATTTCTTCGCAGTCGACGAGCATCTCGAGTCAGAAGGTCTGAGCTTTGCCGACTTTACGCGCGCACTCCGCGACGAACATGGGCTGAAGTACGTGCTCGATGTCGTCTGCAATCATGGCTCGCCCGCCTACACGATGCCGGAAATGCAGCCGCAGTACGGCAAGCTATATGACGCGAACGGCGCGTTGATTGCCGATCACGAAAACCTGCACCCGGCCGAGCTCGATCCGAACAATCCGCTGCATGCGTTTTATAACGTGCAGCCGGGGCTGGGCGAACTCTCGGACATGAATGAAAACAACCCGGAGGTGCTCGACTATTTTGTCGCTGCTTATTCGCACTGGCTCGACCAGGGCGTGGCTGCATTCCGCATCGACACGATCGCGCACATGCCGCACGCATTCTGGAAACAGTTCAGCGATCGCGTTCGCGAAAAGCGCCCGGGCCTGTTCATGTTTTCCGAGCACTTCGATTACAGTGCGGAGGGTATTGCTCCCAATACCTGGCCGGAGAACGGCGCGATCAGTGTGCTCGATTTTCCGGGCAAGGAAGCCATGAACAAAGTGTTCGCCGACGGCGCGCCCTACAGGGAACTGGAGGATTACCTGCATCTCGACACCGGTCTGTACCAGAATCCCTATGAGCTCATGACGTTCTACGATAACCACGATATGGATCGCATGGCTGCGGATACCGATGGATTTATCGACGCCAACAACTGGCTGTTTACGAGCCGCGGCATTCCGGTTGTCTACTACGGGTCGGAATCCGGATTCCAGGCCGGTACCAATGAGCACACTGGCAACCGCAATTATTTCGGACAGGACCGCATCGAGGCTGCGAAGCAACACACGATATATGCTGCGCTCAGGCGCATTGCACATGTGCGCCGGAACTCGGTCGCATTGCAGCGTGGTTTGCAGGTCTACACGGGTTTCAATGGACGTTCTGCGAGTTTCTTCCGGGCCTACCGGAAAGATGGCGTGACGCAAACGGCACTGGTGCTGTTGAACGGCAATGACGAGCCGCTGACGATGGAGTTTGGTCGGTTACCGGCTCGCGGTACCTGGACGGATGCATTCACGGGGCACACGATCCACGTTGACGACAATTTTGCCGGACTGGCCGAGGAAGTCGCGCCGCACGGCGTGCGCGTCTACATCAATAATGATGAAATTTCGGACTCGGAATTCCTGCAGCTTCTGGCCGAAGCCCAGGCCGCTAAAGTTCGCCGCAAGACGCCCTGACCACAAGCTGCGGGGCCATCAGCGACGACGGATCGACGTCGTTGCCTTCGATCAGGCCAACGATACCCCTGACCAGGCCCTCGGAGGCCTGGCGAATATCCTGTCGAATTGTGGTCAGCGGCGGAGTCACGTGTGCCGCGAGCTGAATGTCGTCGAAACCGACGACGGCCACATCGCCCGGGATCGATCGACCGTTGTCCTCGAGGGCGCGCATCGCATCGATTGCGATCACGTCGGTCACTGCAAAGACGGCATCAAAATCACGCTTGCGCTCAAGCAGTTCGAGTACCGCGCGATAGCCCTGGCCGTCGGAGCTCTTGGCATCAATCTTCAAGGCATCATCCGGTTCGATACCGGCCTCGCGTAAGGCATTGCAGTAGCCGTCATAGCGCGCCCGGTGTTCGGGCGAGCGCTCGGTGGTGCCAAGCAGTGCAATGCGCCGGCGGCCCTGCCTGAGCAGGTGTTGCGTCGCCTGGTAGCCGCCGCTGACGTTGTCGCAGCCGATTGAGTGACCAGGCTGGCCATCGACCATCGGTCCCCAGATGATGAAGCGTGTGTTCGCGTCGGCGAGAGCGCCGAGCTTTTCGCGATAGTCTTCGTAATTGCCATAGCCGAGCAGGATCAGGCCGTCGGCGCGATTACTCGCCTGATATTCGATGTGCCAGTCGTCGCTGAGTTGCTGGAGTGAAATCAGCACGTCATAGCCAAGGTCGGACGCGGCCCGCGTGATATAGCCGAACATCGACAGGAAGAACGGGTTGATTTGTGCGTCCTGCCCCTCGGTCTCGTCGAACAACAACAGGGCAATCGTATTGCTCTGGTGGGTGCGCAAGCCGGCGGCATTGCGATTGACGAAATAGTTCAGGTCGCGCGCGATTTTCTGAATCTTTTCGCGAGTTTCCTTGCGCACCAGCGGCGAATTGCGCAACGCGCGTGAGACCGTGGCCTGCGATACGCCCGCAAGCTCCGCGATATCGCGGGATGTCGGGTTAACGACCTTCATGGACGCATTGTAGTAGATGGCGCGTGCTATTGCGCTAACTGCTTGAAACATATGCGCGCACAAGCCGGGGAAGATGGTTTACTATCGCCCGCCATGACCGACACGAATCTCCTCATCGGCGACATTGGCGGCACGAATGCACGCTTTGCCCTGGCGAGCGCGGCGGACCGCGGTTTTCACGACGAGATGACGCTGAAATGCGCGGATTACGCGAGCCCCGAAGCGGCCATCGAGCAGTACCTCGAAGATACGGGTGGCGCACGTCCCGCGGCTGTTTGCCTCGCCGCGGCCGGCCCGGTCATCGACGGCAATATCAATATCACGAACAACCACTGGGCATTGACGACCCGGTCGCTGTCGGCCGCGCTCGGTGGCGTGCCAGTCAAACTCCTGAATGACTTCGCGGCCGTGTCGAGCGCCATCCCGGTGCTCGGCACGAATGATCATGTCGCCGTCGGACTGCCGCAAAGCGACGGGCTGCCGGAGGGCGACTTCTCCGTAGCGATTCTTGGACCTGGCACCGGCCTCGGTGTCGCCGGGCTGTACCGCCGCTCGGGCGTCGATGTCCCGATTGTGGGTGAGGGCGGACATATCGGTTTCGCGCCCGAATCCCAGGTCCAGATCGATGTGCTGGCGGCGCTGCGCGAGCGCTTCGATCGCGTGTCCGTCGAGCGCCTGTTGTCCGGTTCGGGAGTAGAGAATATTTATCGCGCGCTGAATCGCATCCACGACGAACCGCGCAAGCCGCTATCGGCCCGGGAGGTATTTGCCGCTGCGATGGAGGGTGAGCAGCGCGCGGTCGACACGGCCATGCTGTTCTTCGAGATTCTCGGCCAGGTGGCGGGCGATCTTGCCATGCAGCTCGGCGCAGCCGACGGCGTGTACATCGCGGGCGGCATTACCAAGCGCTACCCCGAATTGCTGCAAGGCAGTGCGTTCCGCGCCGCGTTCGAGAACAAGGGACACCACCGCCCCTGGCTCGAAAGCATCCCGACCTTGCTGATCACGCACGCCGAACCCGGCCTGCTCGGGGCCGCCTACGTCGCGCAGGGGCTTCTGGATTCCCGCCGCAGCTAGGCGCCTTCTACTGTACGCGGTATCGACGTGATGCCGACTTCGTGGCGCGGGAACATCTCGGCATCGATCGTTTCCAGGTAGCCGTGCCAGGCGGCGTAACCGATAACCGGGATGATCACGATCAGCCCGACGAACGCGGTTGCGATGCCGAGTAACAGCGACCCGACGATTATGGACAGCCAGACGATCATTGCGCGCTTGTTGCGCAGGACCGCATTCACTGACGTCACGATAGCCGTAATGCTGTCGACATCGCGATGCATGATCATCGGCAGGGAGAACGCGCTTGCCGAAAACGTGACGGCCGCGAATACGGCCCCGACCATAGAGCCGAAGCCGAGGTACATCACCCAGTCCTGGACGCTCGGATTGCCGTCAGTCGGGAAGAACACGCTGACCATGACCGCGGCGCGCGCCCACACCAGGAAGATCACGAGCAACGCGAGCGCAAATACCATTTCATTGCCGAAGTGGCGCCGCAAGGCGGCACGAATGCTGCGTGTCATGAGCGGTTCCTGGCCGCGTTCGAGTTGTGCACTGATCGCGTACAGGCCAATACAGGTGAGCGGCGCAAGGAAGACAAAGCCGCCGAGCATGGCAAACATGAACCATTGGCTGCCGCGGAACCAGGCGAGCAGGCAGACGATGCCGATCATCAGCGCAACCGACAGGCCGTAGGCCATGCTCTGCTGCGGGGCTTGCATAAGATCTTCTATGCCGCGTTTGACCCAGCGAAACGGCGCCCAGGGCGACAATTTCTTACACGGTGCGGCAAACGGGAGTTCGTCGAGTTTTGCTTCTTCTGTCATTGTGCGGCCCCCTTGCGGTCCGTTTAGTATGCCCATAATCTCGCTCACCGTGAAATTTGCACCCCTTTTCCTGCTGGTCCTGCTGCTCGCCGATACCTCAGGTGCGACTGAAGTCGGGCTCGCCTCGGTAGACATCGAGCCGCCAATTGGCACGCCACTGGCCGGCTACGGCGCCAAGGAGCGTCGCCTGCCTGCGTTTCTCGATTGGGGCGACCGCCTCGAGTACGCGTCGCTGTTTCGGCCTTCCACGGGCCGCCATACGCCAATTCGCAGTAAGGCAATGGTGGTGCGCGACGGCGACAGCCAGGTCGTGTTCATAAGCCTCGATCTCGTCGGCGTCGAAAAGCGTTTCGTCGCGGATCTCGCCAGGCGCCTGGCGCCGATCGGCATAGCCGCAGAGCAGCTCATTGTCGGCGCGACGCACACCCACTCCGGCCCGGGCACAATCTCGAAGCGGGCGTCGATGGCGCTGGTCGCGGTCGATCGCTTTCGCCCGGAGAACTACGAGTTGCTGCTCAGCAAAGTGGCGCAAAGTGTCCACATGGCAATCGCCAACCTCGAACCGGCGCAACTGGTCGCGACCGAGTTTCGTACCAGCGGCATCCAGCGTAACAAGTGGCGTCACAAGGACAAGGAACACTACGATAACCGGGCGCGCTTCCTGCTGGCACGGGCCGCGAGTGACGGCCGCCTGCTCGGCGGTTTCCTGAACTACGCGCTGCACGGTAATGGCATGCCCGTGGCGGACCTGCGGTTCAGCTGGGATACGCCGGGGTCGCTCGCGTTTCATGCCGAGCGAATGATCGATCGCCACAACGGTGCAGGCGTCGAGCGCAGCGTCGTTCTCTATATGAATGGCGCCGAAGGCGACGTTGGCAATGCTGAACGCTCTGTCGAGGCGGTGACAAAACATGGCGAGATGTTCGTGGCGCAGGCTGAGGCCGCGAAAATCTTTGACAATGCGCGACCGGTCGACGGACCGATCAGCGTCGACCGCAAGAAAGTGTGGCTGGGCCTGCCGGGCTATCCTGCAGGCATCTGCACCGGCAGTAACACGCCTCGCGAAGACCGGGGTGTCGACGTGCGCATTCCGTTATGGCTGATGCAACAGCGGACATTTGTCTCGGTGGTGCGAATTGGGAGTGAAACCTTCCTGACCTGGCCGGGTGAGGCATCCGCACAGGTAGGGTACGACACCCAGGCCATGGTGGCCTCGCTCGGCTTCGATGACGCCTGGTTTCTTGGCCTGGCGAATGACTACCAGTCGTATTTCACGACCGAAACCGAGTACCATGAGGGCGTCTACGATTCGTGCAGTTCGTTGTTCCGCTGGAAAGGGGCTGAGCGCATCCAGCGCGCCCTCACAGAACTGCTGACACAGGAATAACAATATGCAGCGTGCGGTACCGGCTCTGATCCTGGCGTCCCTTGCTATCGCGACGCCGTGTCTTGCGGACGAGCAGGAAGCGGCCAACCTCAACTGGCTCGAGAAGAAAGTTAATCGCATTTCGCATAAGGAGCGCGACCTGCCGTGGTTGCAGGGCGACTTCAACTTATGGAGTGGTCTTGCCAGCGCGGCCGTTATCGGCGTCGCCGTCGATCGCGCATCGAGCGACAATCCCTATAAAGGCCTGGGTGGACAACTCGGTGAGAAAGGACCGGTCGTCAATCTCGGCGACGAGCTCTACCAGCTGCCCACCGCGTCCGGCTACCTGACCTCGCTGGCGGCCAGGGACTACCGTGGCTTCGTCTACATGGGCATTCACAACGCATTCTCGTCCGGTGTCATGCAGGGGCTCAAGGATGGCGTCGGCCAGCGTCGCCCCGGCGACCAAAGCAGCTCCTCGTTCCCGTCCGGTCACGCCAACACGGCATTTCTCGGCGCTGCATTCATGCAGCAGCGTTACGGGCCGCGCTGGGGCGTGCCAGGATACATCTCCGCGTTGCTCGTCGGTTGGTCGCGCGTGTACGGCAACAAGCACTACGTCAACGATATCGTCAGTGGTGCGTCGATCGCGATGATGAGTTCCTGGGCGATCGTGCCGCCGTACGATTCCGATCGCGCTGCGCACTGGCGTGACCTCGATCGCGAACGACCCTTCAGCTACGAATGGGAAATGACCCTTAACGATATCGATCGCAACGTCGTGCAGGCGCCAGACGGCTCAGGCGGCGTTTTTCAGTCGCCATTCGATCAGCAGACCAACGAGCCATGGGCGAACTCGCATGTGTCGTTCGAATATCGCGTCAACGACCGCCAGGCCTGGGCGGGCCGGTTCTCGCCGTGGGAATCGCGTAGCTTCGGCCAGTTCACGCAGCCGACGTTGTTCGCCGGCGAGCTGTTCCCGGCGAACGAGCAGTTGCGCATTGCGCACTTCCTGTGGAGTTACGGGGTTCAGTACCGCCACACGGTGCTCTCATCCGAACGCGCGCAGCTGCGGCTCGGTGCCGGCCTGACCGGCCAGGACGCCGAGCACGAAATTTTCGTCGTCGACGATACCCAGCCGGAGATGCGCGGCCAGTCGGCCAGCGCCAGCGCGTCTGCGTTCTACCTCGTCGGCCATGCCGATTTCGACATCGAGCTGTTCTGGCAACTGCTGCTCAGCGGCGAAGTCGATTACGGCTCGAGCGGCGACAGCGATTTTCTCGACTGGAGCGCGCGCCTGAAGCTGCGCTTCAACTCGAAGTGGGATGCCAGCATCGGCTGGCGCAGTTACACGAGCAACATGAAAGAGTCGAGTCTGCGTAACGACTTCGAACGCAGCGGACCCGCGTTCAATGTCGTGTATTCATTCTGAGTCGGGGACGAGCTCCCGATAGAGTTCGATCGTCTTTCTGACCGTGTCTTCGTTGCGGAATGCCGTGCCGATACGGTTGCGTGCAGCCTCGCCGAACTTCATACGCAAGTCCTTGTCGCGGTAAAGCTTCTCGATACCTGCTGCCAGCGCGTCGGCGTCCCTCGGCGGAACGACAAAACCACATTCCCCGTCCACCACGAGCTCCGGGCTGCCGCCCGCGCTCGTCACGACCGGCGGTACGCGGTAGGCCATTGCCTCGATAATTGCCCGGGCGAGGCCCTCGCGCTTGGTTGACGGCATGCAGAACACGTCGCACGCGGCACTGAGCTCGGGCGCGTTGGTGACGTAGCCGACGCGATGAATCCGGCTCCGCGCCGGGCTTCGCTCGATGCGCTGCGTCAACTTGGCCGCGTCCATGTGGCCGATAAGTAACAAGTGAACATCGTCGGGCAGTTGCTCAATCGCCGAGACCAGGTAATCGATTCCTTTACGCGGCCGATAGTTGGCGGTGCAGCCGACGACGAACGCGCCCTTCGGAATACCCGACTCGGTCAGGTCCGCCGGGACCGCCTTGTACCACTCGAGCTTGTGACCCTTGTGAATCGTGACGGGCCGCTCAGCCGGCATGCGCAGGAAAGCCGGCCGCATCTCGAGAAAATGGCGCCGGATCGCGTCCGCAACACAGACGATACGGTCAATACGCGGATTCAGGTAACGCATCCACGACATCGGATCGAGAAAGCCGACGGCACCAACGATGCCGCGGTAGCACACGACCTTGACCGGTAATCCCTTGCACGCACGCAGGCCGTTGCTGACGGCCTTGTTATTGAACGTGTGCATGATGTGGTAATCGCCGCGCACGAGTTCCTCGCGCAACGCGGCGATGCCTTCCTTGTTGAAGTTGGTCGGCAACGGAATATCGACCGTCGGTACGCCGGCGTCGGTCAGTGTCTTATTGTTCGGGTGATCGGCAGGACACACGACCGTGACCTCGATACCCGCCTCATGCATGCCGATAAACGTCGCAACGGTCGGCCTGTCGGCCGATTCGGTGACGCACAACGAGCGAATCGCCATCGTCAGCCCTTGTAGAGCGGATTCTCGAGAATGCGCACCGCCACCTGCTGGCCCGTGACTGAGAAACCGATGTACTCGTATTGCACGCCGCTCTTCTCGACGAATTCCTGGAAGGCCTTGAACTCGTGCTGCTGCCAGCGATGGAAATTGTAGTACTCATCGAACAGGACGATTGCGTTCGGCTGCAGCCGGTCACCCAGCGCGTCGAAGATCGTCACGGTCGAGGAATACAGGTCGCAGTCGACATGCAGGAAGGCAACCGGCTCTTCGTAGGTCTCGAGAAAACCCGGCAGCGTCGCGTCAAAATAGCCGACGTGGAACAGCACATTGTCGGGCACTTTGGGGCGCTTCTTTTGCGCAAACGAACCAATCGGGTTGCCGTTCCAGTGTTCCTGGATGCCTTCGAAGGAATCGAAACCGTGCACGGTTCCATCCACCAGCGGCGCGATCCAGCGCATCGACTTGCCGCGACCAACGCCGAACTCGAGGTACAAACCCTCGGTCTCGACTTGTCCGAGCGTGTATTTCACGAGCGCCGGGTGCTTCTCGAAGTAGGGCGCATCCGGCATGTTCGCCTTGATGTACTCGAAGGTGTCGCGCTTGGCCTCGAGGTTCATGTCAACGAGCAGGTTGGACGCGTAGTGCTTGAGCATCAAGCGCCGGAACAGGAATTCACTGAGGGTGCGTTTGAAAAGGGGCATGGTCTTGAATCTGGGGGAAAAAGACGCCGCGTAAGGTACCACAGGCGTTGCCGGAAAAGGGGACTGCGTCACGCAATCGTGCGTGACCGATTCGTACACTTGGGCACCTTATTGTCAAATACAGCGCCCGGAAATGGGAATTTTATGTCAAGCGGCCGGGTGCGGCCAATGACTGGCGGAATGCATGAGCGAGCTGAATGAAAATGCTGTCAATCGAGTGCTGGTCGTCGACGACGACCAGCAGCTCATCGGCGAGTACGTTCGCTGTCTTGGCGAGGACTTCGAGCCTGATGAGGCGACCCAGACGCTCGGCGATCTCGAGAAGGTGTTGCTCGGCGAAGACAGCGACGACACGGGCTCCGCGCGCTTTGAAGTGCATTCCCGCAACCAGGGCGAGGCGGCGGTCGAAGCTGTCAGGAAAGCGGTGGAAACGGGCAAGCCGTTCGCCATCGTCTTCATCGATATTCGCATGCCGCCGGGTATCGACGGGATCGAAGCGGCCAAACGAATTCGCGCGCTCGACCCCAACGTCAACATCGTCGTCGTGGAGGGCTCGCTGAGCATCGATCCCGACCACCTTGGCAAGCAGATTCCGCCCGCCGACAAGGTATTCTTCTTCCAGAAGCCGTTCCACGGCGCCGAGTGTCGCCAGCTCGCGGCTGCGTTATGTGGCAAATGGCATGCGGACCTTGCGCTGCGCCTGGCCAACGAGGACCTCGAGCGTCGCGTCGAGGAACGCACGGCCGCGCTGCAGAAGATTGCCTATTTCGACATGGTTACGCGCCTGCCGAACCAGTTGCTCCTGATCGAGGAACTCAAGAGCCTGCTGGCGCACGCCGAGGATGTCGAGGGTGACACCGTTGTCGTATTGCTCGATGTCGAACGATTCAGTTTCATTAACGAGACGATGGGTTATGACTCTGGCACCGAGCTGTTGCGTTCGATCGGCAATCGGCTGACCCGCACGTTCTGCGAGGACAGCGGTCGGCATGCCATTGTGGGTCGATTTGGCGCCGACGAGTTTGCAGTGCTGATGCCCGGCGTCGACTCCGATAATGATATTCGTGAGCTCGCCGAGAAAGTCAAACAGACCGTCGAGGAACCATTCCTGATCAACGGTCGCGACCTATTTCTGAAAGCAGCGGTCGGCGTCTCCTGGCATCCCGTTCATGGCCGCGACGCCAAATCCGTATTCCGCCGCGCCGAGGCCGCGCTGCATCGCTCGATGCGCAGCATCGACCACGCTATTACTTACTACCACAGCGAAATGCGCTTCCTGGCACGCCATAAATTCGACCTCGAGGCGGAGCTACGTGGCGCAATCGAATCCGGGCAGATTATCGCGCACTACCAGCCACAGCAGTCGACCAGCAACGGTGAAGTTGCGGGCGTCGAAGCGCTGGCGCGCTGGATCAGGCCCGATGGCTCGATCGTTCCGCCGTCCGACTTTGTACCGCTCAGCGAGGAGATGGGAATCTCTGACGTGTTGTTCGAATCGATCATGCGCAGCGTTTGCGACGACGTCTCAAGCTGGCGCGAGAACGGCGGCTGGGACATTCCGGTGAGCGTCAACCTGTCCGCACACCAACTGCGGAATCGCGATCTCGTCAGTATGATCAAGGGAATCCTGGTCCAGACCCAGGTAGACAAGAATCTTATCAACCTCGAGCTGACGGAGACTGTGCTGCTCGAGGACCTGACCATTGCGCAGCCAGTCCTGGACGACCTTGCGGCTTACGGCGTCGGTATTCATATCGACGATTTTGGCACCGGGTATTCGTCGCTCAGCTACCTCGCCCAGCTGCCCGTACAGACGCTCAAGATCGATCGAGTATTCATCTCCAAGCTCGGCGAACCCGACGCCAATACCAAGGTCGTCGAAGCAATCATTGCATTGGGCAAGGCGATGGGGCTCGAAGTCGTTGCCGAGGGCGTCGAGACGGCAAAGCAGTATGCGAATGTGCGCAAGCTTGGCTGCGACCTCGTGCAGGGTTTCTTCGTTGCGAAGCCGATGTCAGCCAGGCAGCTCAGCAGCTGGTGTGGTGGCTATGAGGACACGCAGAGCCTCGGCCACGGCTCGACCGTGGTCGACCTCGACAAGGCACGCAAATAAAAAGGGCGCGTACAGCTCGGCTGTACGCGCCCCGCTTTCCTGTTCCTTGCGGAACTGTCGTCTAGCGCTCCACGATACGCAGCACGACCCGGCGATTCTGGGCTTTGCCAGCCGCCGTTGAGTTGTCAGCAATCGGCTGCGACTCACCGTAACCACGAACCGACATGCGCGCTACGTCCACGCCACGCGACGCCAGGTAGTCATGAACCGTCTGTGCGCGACGCGCTGACAGGCCTTCGTTGTACTCGGCCGTGCCGTCGCTGTCCGTGTGGCCGGCGACTTCAACCTTGATGCTCGGATTCTTTTCGAGCGTCGCCGCGGCGTCGTTGAGGATGCCGAACGCGCTATCGAGGAGGCGATCCGAGTTCGACTCGAAGTTCACGCCTTCAAGTCGGATCTCTTCCTTGATCTCGCAACCCTTGATATCGACCTGCGCGCCTGCCGGCGTGCCCGGGCATTCGTCGAGGCGATTGACGACGCCGTCGCCATCATCGTCTTTTTCGCAGCCCTTCTCGTCGACCTCTGCGCCGGCAACTGTGCCCGGGCAGGCGTCCTGGTCATCACTGACACCGTCGCCATCGCTGTCCATCGGGCAGCCGTTGGCGTCAACCGGAACGCCGCGCGGCGTGCCGGGGCACTGGTCCCGGGAGTCGACCACGCCGTCGCCGTCGCTGTCGCGTTCGCAGCCTGTCGCGTCAACGGCGACGCCGGCTGGCGTATTGGGGCACTGGTCCGTACCGTCGCCAACGCCGTCACCGTCGGAATCGGTCCACCTGGGCGTCGCAGCGCCAAACGGGATATGGATGCCAAGGCTGACAAGATTGTCGATGCGTTGGTTAGTCGTCGCATTTTCGCGGCGACGATTTACTTCGCCACGCAGCGCGATGTTCGACGAAAACAGGTCGAGATAAAAACCTGCGCCAATCTGCGCCATGCCGCCTTCAGCTTTGACGCCGGCGATGGAGGTCTGGAAGTGGCCGACTCCGCCCGTGATAAATGGGCTGAAACGCTCGGACCGGCGGAAGACACGCTGGAGATCAAAGCCGATTCCCCGATGCTCCTCGTCGGGATCCGGTAACGGCAACAGGGTCGAATCCGGATAGGCAAAGCTGACAAATCCTTCGACGTTCCAACGGTCATTCAGTGCATAGCCTATGCCAAGCTTGCCGCCATTGATCCCGTCTTCAAGGCCGCGACGCTTGTCATCGTCGACATAGGTTGCCGAACCCGTGAAGTAGCCCTGGCCGGCCTCAGCGTCCGCAAGTGCGGATTCGGAGGCGGCAAAGCCGAAGGCCGTCACCACGACGGCGCAGATCAAAGTTCTCATAAAAATTGCTCCCTCTTTTTCTACGTAAGCCACGGCCATTGCCCTGGCTGCCGAATTGCTCAATGTGTCAGACGCACGGCAATCGGGATTGGTCACGTGATCTCCCCAATTTGCCAGCCGGGCCGTCTATTTCCTGGAATCTCTGTGACTTCCGGGCTGACACGACCGTCTGTAACGAGGATCATCGTATCCATCGCCCAGCGGCTTGCCGCGATTCTAGCACCTGCACTGAAACTATGCGTAAAGAACAAGATATCCGCCGCCTGATGCAAACCGGCATGGACGAGGACCAGACGCCGTCGCGCGCCCTGTCTGCCGTAAGCCGTGCCCGCCGCCAGGTCGGCCAGCGCGACACGCTGGCATTTGCCCTGGTCCGGATCTGGGCCGTGCTGGCGCGGCTAATGGCGCCGCTGTTCGCCCTCCTTGGGGAGAAACAAGCGAGAGCGGCCCATCCGCAGTCAACCGCGCAAGTGCATACGCGTCGTGAACCTGACGAAAAGGAATAATCAGGCCGTTGTCAGTGACGACGCCGGCCGCTTCACCAAGAGGGGAAAAATATGATTGATGAAGTCCAGCAAACCCTATGGCAGCCAATGGTTAGCCTGTGGACGAAGGTGGCCGAGTTCCTGCCGAACCTGGCCGGTGCGCTCCTGCTGCTGATCGTCGGCTACCTGGTCGCGAAAGGCATCGGCATTGCAATTGCGAAGCTGCTGACGAAGATCGGCCTCGACAAGCTCACCGAAAACTCGGGTGTGGCATCGGCTGTGCAAAGCACCGGTCTCGATACGTCAGCGTCGGCCATCATCGGCAAGATCGTCTACTGGCTGATCTTCCTTCTGTTCATGATCGCTGCCGCGGACAGCCTCGGATTGCCGCGCGTGTCAGACACGATCAACGGCTTCGTGCAGTATCTGCCGAAACTGATCGGTGCGTTACTGGTCGTCATCATCGGCCTGTTCGCCGCACACCTCGTGCGCACGGCTATCGAAACCGCGACCGCGAGCATGCAGCTGGATTACGGCAAAGCGGTGGGCACGCTTATCTATACGCTTATCGTGATCGTCGTCGTATCGCTCGCGATCGGCCAGCTGGAAATCGAAACGGATCTGCTCAACCAGGTCGTGTCGATCATCCTGTTTGCAATTGGCGCGGCCGTCGCGCTGTCACTCGGAATGGGCACACGTGCTACGGCCGGCAATATCATCGCCGGACTTTACGCCCGTGAGCTGTTTCCGCCCGGAGACAAGATTACGGTCGGTGAGATCACCGGCCGGGTCATTGAAGTGAGTACGACCAATACGCTGCTCGAGCTCGACGACGGTTCGACCTACACGGTGCCGAACAGCGTACTGGTTGAAAGCAAGGTTCATACGACGGACCGGATCTGAACCCCCGGCGTCGCAGACCGCTTCCGAAGGAGTACAAGACTCTTTCGGATGAGCAGCTTGTCGCGCGTGCGTGTGAAGAGCTGCCGTATCGTACGCGTGCGTACGAGGAGCTCATGCGCCGGTATGACAAGCTGATGTTCAGTATTTGTGTGCGCCTGGTCGGCAACAGGCAGGATGCGGAGGACATAACGCAGGACGTCATGCTCAAGCTCTTCTCCAAGCTGTCGAGCTTTGAAGGGCGATCGTCGTACAAGACCTGGATGGTGCGCGTGACAAGAAATGCCTGCAAGGACTGGCTCAAGAAGCGCGCGCTGACGCGCCAGCATACGGAGACGCTGGCCAACGAGCCGCGTGAGCAACCGACGATAGAGTACAAGGAGGATCGCCTGATCGGCTTATTGAAGGAACTTTCCCCCGTCGATCGCGAAATTCTGACACTCCGATTCGTCGCAGACCTGAGCCTGGCCGAGATTGCCGAGACCGCCGATCTTGGTTTGAGCGCGACCAAGATGCGCCTCTACCGGGCCATCGAGAGACTGCAGGAACTCGCCACCGAAACGTTCGGCGACGAATTGAAAGATTGACCGATAGATCAGATTTATAAACCTGAAAACAAAGAAGGAGAGTGCGAAAATGAGTGTAGCCAAGACTTCTGAAATCACTTCGGCATCGTCGAAGAGTTTTGAAGATGCGATTCGCGAGGGCATTCGCAAGATGAGCAAGACCGTCGACAATATCGAGGGCGCCTGGGTCAAGGAACAAAAGGTTGTCGTCAAGGACGGGGAAGTGGACGAATACCGTGTGACCATGAAGGTCACCTTCATCGTCAAGTAATGCGAGACAGCGATAAGTAATCAACAAACAGGGAGAAATCTCAAATGGCAGGAAAATTCGAAATTTATAAAGACAAAGCCGGTGAATTCCGCTTCCGACTAAAAGCATCCAATGGCCAGAATATCCTGGGCAGCGAGGGCTACAGCAAGAAGGCGAGCTGCATGAACGGCATAGAGTCGGTCCGTAAGAACTCGCAGAACCCCGATCGCTTCCAGAAAAAGGAAACGGCATCCGGTCGCTTCACGTTCTCGCTGTGTGCTGCCAACGGGCAGTGCATTGGCACGAGCCAGACCTATGACTCTGAGTCAGGCTGTTCGAACGGCATGAAGTCTGTTGCCAAGAACGCGCCGGACGCAGCGGTCGACGACCAGAGCTAGTCGCGCAGACGGGTCGGTCGTGGTTCGCGCTCTAGCGCGAGCCGCTGGCCGGCCCGGTTCCCATATCCCCGTCATACAGGTCGGCCGAGTCGACGCCCCATTGGGTAATGACCGCGACTGTATCAGCCATCGACGCCGCTATTGGCGTTACCTTGTCCCGCGCAATAACGAACAGATTGCCAACGGTTGCCACCGGCGCAGTAGGCACATAGACCATGCAGCGATGATCCGGCAGTTCCTCGATCAGGAACCCCATGGCGCGGGCATCCGAGTCGTACAGATCTATTTCGACCGGCGCGAAATTCACCCCTTCAACGCCGGCGAAGCGCCGCGTGATATTGGCGATCGCGTTGAACATCGGGATACGACTGCCGATGTTTGTCCTGAACCAGCTGCCGAATGCCGCACCAAGCCTGGTACGCACCAGTAGGCCGGTCAGGAAGCACAGGCCAACCAGCGCCGCGAGCGCGATGCCAACCATGATGATGGCGTCGTCAATGTTGATTCCCAGCGTGCTGGTAATGTCCTGGGCGAGTGAGTACAGCCCGTAGAACAGTTGCCCGAGCACAAACAGGATGATTGCGACGGGAACGATGACCAGTAACCCGCCAATGGCGGTGGTCTTGATGAAATTGATGAATCGACCCACGTTACTACTCCACGTTGGTTGACAGTATACCGGTCCGCTGTGAAGCGCCGCCGGTCTTTTTTCTTTGCGCGGCTGCCGCCGCTTCGCTAGTCTTTGCGCCTCCAAGTCGCAGCCCGGAAAACAACAATGACGAAACGCAGCTGGTCGATAGATTCTCTCGTTCTGATTTTCTCGTTTGTAGTGCTGGCGCAGTTACTGAGCTACGTCATCCCGCACGGGCAGTTCGAGCGTGAGCCGGTGCCTGATCAGCCGGGCCGCATGGTTGTGGTCGATGGCACGTATGCGCCGACGACAGCCGACGACACCGTGACGCTGGCGCCCTGGCATTTCCTGCTGGCGATATCCAAGGGCATGGAATCGGCGCAGGCTATTATCTTCCTGATCTTTCTCGTCGGCGGTGTGATCGCCGTGTTGCGCAAGACCGGCGCGATCGATGCGGCGCTGCACAATGCAGTTGAGAAACTCGGCCATACGCCGTGGTTACTGATCGGTGGCTGCCTGGTCCTGTTCAGCCTCGGGTCGTTCACGGTCGGCATGGGCGAGGAGTATGTGCCGCTCGTGCCGATCATCGTCACAATGACGCTGGCCATGCGCATGGACGCCGTCGTTGCCATGGGCATGGTCTGGGTTCCTATGGGAATCGGCTGGGCGTGCGCCGGAATCAACCCTTTCGGTGTATTGATCGCGCAGGATATTGCGGGCGTGCCGCTGACGTCCGGCTGGCAGCTACGCTTTGTCATGATGCTGTTCTTCCTTGCCCTCGCATTTCACCATATCTACAAGTACGCGCGCCGTATACAGGCAGACCCTGCCGCCAGCCTCGTCGCTGACGTCGACTACAGCAAGGGGTTCGAGGCGCCCGACGATATCCACATGACGCCGCGCCGCGTCGCTATCCTCGTCATTTTCGTACTTGGCATCGTCGGCTTCGTCTACGGCGTTCGTGAGCACGGTTGGTACATCGCGGAACTCAATGCCGTGTTCCTTGCCATCGGCCTGATCGCCGCGATCATTGCGAAGATGCCGGCCGGTGAAACCAGTCGGACTTTCCTTGAAGGCGCCGCCGAGATGACGGCCGCTGCGTTAATTGTCGGTGTGGCGCGAACCATCGAGGTCGTCATGACGGACGGCCAGATTATCGACACGGTCGTATTCTCGATAGCCGGTTTACTGCAGGGGTTGCCCGCCGAGGCGTCAGCGCTTGGCATGCTAGTCGTCCAGACCGTGTGCAATTTCTTTATCCCGTCAGGCAGCGGCCAGGCATTTGTCACGATGCCGATCATGTCGCCGCTCGCGACTTTGACCGACGTGCCGCAGCAGACTGCCGTACTTGCCTTTCAGTTCGGCGACGGTTTCACCAACATGGTCGTACCGACGAGTGCTCTCGTCATGGGCGCACTTGCGCTCGGCAAAGTGCCGTATGCTGCATGGGTCAAGTTCGTCGGGCCGTTGCTACTGAAGATGTTCGCGCTGGCCGCAGTCTTCCTGGTGCTTTCGATGCATGTTGGCAACGCCTTCGGGTTCCACGCCTAGAGCGTTATTCGGTCAGCACGCGCGCCTCTCCCCAGTGGCGAGGATCCGAACCTGCCTCGATGCCGTCGTCGTGGCGATAGATGATCTGCAGGTCACCGAAATTGAAGAAATGCGGTTCGACCCGGTAACCCGCATCCCCGAGTGCGCCGACGACATCGTCGGGCAACGGGACCGTTGGGCTGTAGGTGATCAGGTCCGGCGGCAACAGCTGATGGTGGAAGCGAGCGGCGGCCGTCGCCTGTTGCGGCGTCATGCCGAAATCGTAAATATTCACGATTGACTGAAACACTGACGTGAAGATCGTGGAGCCGCCCGGCGTCCCCACGACAATCTCTGCCTCGCCATCGCGTAACAGGATCGTCGGCGACATCGACGAGAGCATGCGCTTACCCGGCTGAATCTCATTGGCCGTGTTGCCAACAACGCCGTAGATATTCGGCACTCCGGGTTTGACACTGAAGTCGTCCATTTGATTGTTGAGCAGAAAGCCGGCGCCGCTAACCGCGATGCCGCTGCCATGGTCATAGTTGAGCGTGTACGTGTTCGATACCGCGTTACCCCACTTGTCGATGATCGAGTAATGCGTGGTGTCCGGCGACTCGAGTCCGGGCGGTACCGCCTCCAGCGTCGAGATGGACTCCTGGTTGACCTGCCGCGCACGTTGCCGGAGGTAGGCTTCGTCGAGCAGGCGCTCCATCGGGACGTCCACGTAGTCGGGATCGCCGAGGTATTCTGCGCGGTCGGCAAAGACCCTCTTTTCAATCTCTGCAACGAGATGGATGTAACGTGGCGAGTTATGCGGCAAACCTTCGAACGCCGGGGCCAGGTAGTCCTTCATTTTCAGCAACTGTACGATAGCGAAGCCACCGGAACTGGGTGGCGGCGCTGCGAGAATTTCCAGGTCGCGCCAGTTCGACCGCAGCGGTTCGCGTTCGATAGCCTGGTACCTCTCCAGGTCCTCGAGCGTAATTAGCCCGCCGCCGCGTTCCATCTCGGCAACGATAAGCCTCGCGGTTTCGCCGCGGTAGAATTCGTCGGCGCCGAACTCGGCGATACGCTCAAGCGTTCGTGCGAGGTCAGGTTGTCGGAAAACTTCGCCCGTTTGCATTACGCCGAATTGCTCAGCAAATGCGGGTACCTTGCCGTCGAACCATTCGAGTGTTTCCTGCATGGCATCGACCTGCTTGGCATGCGGGAGGAATCCTTCCCTCGCCAGCTCGATGGCCGGTTGCAATAGTTCTGCCCAGGGTTGCGAACCGTAGCGTTCGTGTGCGAGCCACATTCCGGCGACGGTGCCGGGTACGCCGGCCGCAAGGTGGCCGATCAGGCTGGCGTCTTCGATGACGTCGCCGTTTTCGTCGAGATACATGTCGCGATGCGCGGCCAGCGGCGCCGTTTCGCGATAGTCGATGAAGTTTGCCTCACCTTCGAAGTGCACGAGCATGAATCCGCCGCCGCCGATATTGCCGGCGTCGGTTTGCGTAACCGCCAGTGAGAACGCCGTCGCAATCGCGGCATCGACGGCGTTGCCTCCGTTTTCCAAAACGGTTTCCGCCACTGCGGCGGCATAACTGTCCGGCATGGCGACAGCCGCGACGGCCTGTTCAACGCTGCCCGGTTTGTCGCCGCCGCAGGCGCCGAGCAGCAGGAGCAGCGGCAGGAGGGTAAGGAGTCGTTTCAATGCTTCGTCCTTCTCAGGTTCTCTGGTAGTAATTCACGCCGTCTTGCTGGTCGACGCGCATCTCGCCCTTATTGACGAGGTAGTGCAGGTGAGCGAGCGCTTCGCCGGTCGCCATGATGCGGTTGCTGTCGTTGATCGCCCGCCCGAACAGGTCCGGGAAAACGTCAACAACGCGGCGCGGTTCGGAGCTGTTGTCGAGCAGCGTGTCCAGCTTCTCCGCATGTTCCTTGCGCAATTGCTCGAGACGCACATGCGCGCCGCGGAAGGGTTTGCCATGTGCGGGCAGGACCAGCACATCCTCCGGCAGCTTTGCCTCGAGCAGGTCGATGGACTCGAAGAATTCGCGTAACGGATCCGCACCCGGTTCGGTCGGCCACACGCTTACATTGGGTGAAATCGTGGGCAGGATCTGGTCGCCCGAGATCAGGATGTTGCGCTCGGGGTCGTACAGGCAGGCGTGCTCCGGCGAGTGGCCGCGACCGACGATAATGTCCCATTCGTGCCCCGCGAACATGAGTTGCTCACCATCCTGCATGCGGCGGTAACTTTGTGGCATGCCTTTGACGAAGTGGCCGAACATGCCGAAATTTTCTGTGTAGACAGCCAGGTTTTCCGCGGAGAATCCGGCCGCTTTGTAGAACTGCATACCCTCTCGTGGCGCCGGTTTGCCGGTGTCCGCAATCAGCGTGCGGCACAACAGGTATTCGCTGCGCGTCATCCAGAGGTCGGCATCGAACTGTTCCACCAGCCACGCCGCACAGCCGACGTGATCCGGGTGCAGGTGCGTGGCGATGACATGTGTCGCGGGTTCGCCGTCCATGCTGTCGGCGAAAACGTCCTGCCACAGGCCGCGACTCGTGTTGGTGTCGATACCCGTATCGACAATGACCCAGCCACCGGCATCGCGCAGCAGCCACAGGTTGATGTGATTCAGGGAGAACGGCAGCGGCATGCGCAGCCACAACGTGCCGTCAGCAATTTCCTGGGTCTTGCCGTTGTCCGGTCGGTCATCGAATGCGTAGCGAATGGCGTCCATCGGACGCCATTCTACGCAGCTTCAGCGTCGGATTGTTCGAGTTGTGCCAGCGCTTCGGCGATTCGCGCGCGCGACTTCATGACCGCTTCTTCCTTGACCGGGCCGAAGCCACGCATGTCGCAGAAGGCCTCCAGGGCAGCCACCGCGGCGTCGAGGTTCGCCGCATTCATGCTGTCCAGCACCCGGTCAACTGTTTCCTCGAACTCGCCAATCAGCGCGCGTTCCATGCGGCGTTCACCGGTGTAACCGAAGACATCAAAGGCAGTGCCGCGCAATCGACGCATCGCGGCGAGGACTCGGAAAACGGGCAGCATCCAGGCGCCGAACTCGCGTTTCAGCGGTCGTCCGCGCGCATCTTTCCTGCCGCCGAGCAGCGGCGGCGCCAGGTGGAAGCGAAGTTTGGCGGCCTTGCCGTAGTCCCTGCGAACCTGGTCGAGGAACTCGCTTTGCGAATGCAGGCGCGCAACCTCGTATTCATCCTTGTAACTCAGTAGCCTGAAATAGGAGCGTGCCGCCGCGGTCGTGAGCTGACTGTCGCCGCCAAGCGCGGCTTCCGCCTCACGTACCTTGCCGACCAGCGCAACATAGCGCTCGCCAAGCGTCTCGTCCTGGTAGTCCGCGAGAAACGCGCGGCGCCGTTCGATTATCGCGTCGAGCGTTTCGACGACGTTGCTGCTCGGCCCGTCCAGGAGTTCATACAGCGCGTCAATGTCATGCGCAGCAAGACGACCCCACGTGAACGCTCTCTGGTTTTCCTCGATCTTGATGCCGTTGAGCTCGATTGCGCGCTGCATCGCCTCAAGTGAGATTGGGATGAGTCCGCTCTGCCAGGCCGCACCGACCATGAGGATGTTGGAGTAAATCGTGTCCCCCATCAGGCGGATGGCCAGCTCGTTCGCATCAAGCGTTGCCAGGCGGTCCTTGCCAACTGCTTTATCGATTGCAGCGACACGATCGTTGACGCGCAGGTTGGCGTCGCGCTGGCGCACAAAATCGCCGGTCGGCATCTCTGCCGTATTAACGAGGGCGCGCGTATGTGCGTGCTGGTAGGTGACGGAAGCTTTAGGCGATGAGCTGACGACGAGGTCGCAGCCAATCAACGCATCGGCGCGCGCTTTCTCGATACGCACCTGGTTGATATCCGCGGGTTCGTTCGCGATGCGCAGGTAGCTGAGGACGGGGCCAAATTTCTGCGCAAAGCCCATGAAGTCCAGTTCCGTTGCGCCCTTGCGCTCGACGTGCGCTGCCATCGTGATCAGCGCGCTGACGGTGATCACGCCCGTGCCACCCACGCCGGTTACAAGGAGATCGTAGCAGCCATTGATCTCCGGTAGTTCGACCGACGGTAGCGACTCCGCGAGTTGTACCAACTCCTTTTCGAACTGGGCGCCCTGGCGGCCACGCTGGATATTGCCTTCTACTGTTACGAAGCTGGGGCAGAAGCCGTTCAGGCAGGAGAAGTCCTTGTTGCAGCTGTTCTGGTCGATCTGGCGCTTGCGGCCGAGCGGCGTTTCCTTTGGGACCACCGACAGGCAATTGGATTCGACCGAGCAATCGCCACAGCCCTCGCACACGAGATCGTTGATGACGACAAAGCGGTTCGGGTCCTCGAGCTTGCCGCGTTTGCGGCGCCGCCGCTTCTCGGTTGCGCAGGTCTGGGCATAGACCAGTACCGTCACGCCCGGGATATCGCGGAGCTCGCGCTGCACCGCATCCATCTCGCGGCGGTGCGAGATCGTCGTTCCGGGTGGCAAGTCGCCTGCACTGAACAACTCCGGCTCGTCCGACACGAGCGCGATCCGGTCCACGCCTTCCGCGCGCACGGCATGCGCGATGCCCTCCACGCTGAGCGGCCCGTCGACAGGCTGGCCGCCCGTCATCGCGACTGCATCGTTGAACAGGATCTTGTACGTGATATTGGTGCCGGCCGCGATCGCCTGGCGAATCGCCAGCGACCCCGAGTGATAAAAGGTGCCATCACCCAGGTTCTGGAAGACGTGCTGGTCGCCATTGAATTTCGAACGCGCGATCCAGTTGACGCCTTCGCCACCCATCTGGATCAGCCCGTCAGTGTCGCGGTTCATCCAGCTCGCCATGAAGTGGCAGCCGATGCCGGCCAGCGCCTTCGAGCCTTCGGGAACCTTCGTCGAGGTGTTATGCGGGCAGCCGGAACAGAAGTAGGGGATGCGATTAGCGCCTTCGACTTCGATCACGGAGACACGGCGTTCGAGTTCCTGTGCACGATCCGTGAAGCGCGAGCCGCCGAACACGTGGTCGAGGCGACGCGCGACAATCGGCGCAAGCTCGAGCGGCGAGAGTTCGCCAATCCATGGCACCAGCCGATTGCCGTTCTCGTCCTCCTTGCCGACCATGCGCTCCGGCTTGTTGCCGGGATAGTCGTAGAAGTATTCCTTGAACTGGCTTTCGATGATGCCGCGCTTTTCCTCGACGACGAGGGCTTCCTTTTTGCCGCGCACGAAGTCGAGTGCGCCGTTTGGCTCGAGCGGCCACACCATACCGACCTTGTACACATCGATGCCGAGTCGCTGCGCTACCTCACGATCGATGCCGAGCAAACGCAGCGCCTCCATCAGGTCGAGGTGGCCTTTGCCCGTCGTCACGATGCCGAACTTCGCGTTCGGTATATCGAAGATCTTGCGGTCAATCGGGTTGGCCGCCGCGAACGCGAGCGTGGCGTATTTCTTTTGTTCGAGTCGCTCCTCGATCTGCGGCCCGGGAAAGTCGGGCCAGCGGTAGTGCAACCCGGTGGGCGGTGGCGTGTAGTTGTCTGGCGTAACGAACTGAGGGTAGGGCGGTAGCTCGACCGACATCGCCGATTCGACGGTCTCGGTGATCGCCTTGAAGCCAACCCACATGCCGGAGAAGCGCGATAACGCGATGCCGTACAGCCCGTACTCGAGATACTCGGCCACGTTCGCCGGGTTCAGCCACGGCATCATGAATGTCAGGAACGCGACATCCGACTGGTGCGGCATCGACGACGAGATACAGCCGTGGTCGTCGCCGGCAACGACCAGGACGCCGCCTGTCGGCGAGCTGCCGTAGGCATTGCCATGCTTGAGCGCGTCGCCCGCGCGGTCGACTCCAGGCCCCTTGCCGTACCAGATGCCGAATACGCCATCGACTTCACGGCCCGGATCGGTTTCGACCTGTTGCGAGCCGAGCACCGCGGTTGCGGCAAGGTCTTCGTTGACGGCGGGCAGGAATTCGATGTTGCGTTCTTCGAGGAAACGCTGCGCGCGCCACAGTTCGAGATCGACCATGCCGAGGGGCGAGCCACGGTAACCCGAGATGAAGCCGGCTGTGTTGAGACCCGCTGCCTGGTCCATCGTGCGCTGCATCAGCGGGATGCGCACGAGTGCCTGCGTGCCGGTCAAAAGGACCCGCCCTGACTCGCGGCGGTAGCGGTCAATGAGTTCGTAGTTATCGAGCATAGTTCGCCAGTATCCCGCACACAGCGCGGAAAAGGGTACCAATCATCCCGTTTAAGGGGTCATTTTCGGTATACTGTGCCGAGAAACAGTAAATTGTGGAATAGAATTGAGTCTAGAGCCTCGCGATCGCAAAATCCTTGCCGAACTGCAGCGCGACAGCCGCCTGACCATGCAGGAGCTGGGAGAGCGCACCGGCATGTCGAGCTCGGCGTGCTGGCGCCGGGTCAAGAGCCTCGAGGAGGCCGGCATTATCGATCGCTATGCCGTCATCGTTGACACCCGTAAGGCCGGCTTTGATTTCTCGGCCGTCGTGCACGTGTCGCTCGCACGGCACGAGCAGAAAAACGTCGAGCGGTTTGTAAAGGAAGTGCAGCGACATCCTGAAGTGCTCGAGTGTTTTGCGACCAGCGGCGAGGCGGATTTTCACCTGCGCGTCGTGGCAGAGGACATCGACGCCTACAACGCGTTTCTCGACGACTTCATATTTCGCCTGCCGGGCGTATCGCAGGTGCGCTCCAATATCGTGCTCAAGGAAATCAAGGCGGACACGGCGTTGCCGTTCAGGCAATAGCGCTTTCGCAGGGGAGGAGTCTTGTTTAGGAAATTTTTCTGGATCGTCGTTGCTTGTCTTGCTTCGGTGTCCACAATCGCGTGCGAAATTGACGTCAAATCACGCATCAAGAATACGCGTATCGTCAATGGTGAGATCACCAGGCAGACGATCGAGTTGTTCATTCCCGCGGCGACAGTTAGCAACGCGCCGCGCTGGATACCGGGTGTGAACAAGCTCCCGCTGGCGCCCGACGAGGCGGTGACTCACTTGCTGAATTGGCTGTCTGAAAACGGTCATTCAAAGGACGCCGAGATCTCGCAGGTCCGTTTTGGGCGTTGCATGAACGATGCAGGCTTCCGCATGTTTGTATTCGATATCAGCGGTCACCCCGGCGCTGCCGTGCTGTTCGATGGCACGGTCGTTCCGAAGAAAGTCATCGAGGAGTAGACGATGCAGGAGGCGCCTTGCGGGCGACCTGATGTAGGAGGCCGCTTGCGGACGACCTGATGTAGGAGGCCGCTTGCGGGCGACAGATAAGACCAGTAACCGTGGTGTAGATGGGATGAGATGACTTACAAACTCCTTGCTGACTTTGTATTCATCATTCACCTCGCGTTCGTGGTATTCGTCGTGCTTGGCGGTCTCGCCGTTCTCAAGGTTCCCAAGCTTGCCTGGCTGCACTTGCCCGCGGTCGCGTGGGGTGCACTGATTGAATTCGCGGGCTGGATTTGTCCGCTCACGCCGTGGGAGCAGTCACTCAGGCGGCTGGCAGGTGAAGAGGGATACTCCGGCGGTTTCGTGGAGTATTACCTTTTGCCGATTCTCTATCCCGAGGGACTTACGCGCGAAATTCAGATTGTGCTGGGTGTTGTCGTGCTGGTGTTCAATGCTATCGCGTATGCTTTCGTGATCAGACACCATCGGCGCGAACAGGATGGGCGGCTCGATCAGCAAGAATGATTGCGCATTGGTCCGCGCTATAATTTTGGCAATGAAACCCATAGCCGCCGTCCTCAATGGCGACCAATAAAACGGATGGCAAAGGAGATTTGATGTTCTTTCCCAAGCCGGCCCGCGCGATCTCGTCCAGAGCAGCCCTGGTCTGTCTTGTGTTCCTCACTCTCTGCAGTAACGCGTTTTACATGACGCTGGTGCTGGACCTGAAGAACAACAAGGAGCACTTCACGTCGATCATTGGCTATGCGAACGAAACTCCGCAAACCAACAGTCTCGAGGCGGATATCGTCAGCGCAAGGTATCTCGATTGATGTACGGAATCATTGGAAAAATGGTTGCGCAAGACGGCAAGCGCGGTGAGCTGATCGATATCCTGATGGCCGGTACCCGGGACATGCCCGGTTGTATCAGCTATGTCATTGCCGAAGACTCTTCGGATAGCAATGCACTATGGATTACCGAAGTCTGGGATAGCCAGGGCAGCCATGCCGCATCCCTTTCGCTTGATGCAGTGCAGCAAGCGATCGCCAGAGGCAGGCCGCTCATCGCGGGGTTTGGTGAGCGCTTTGAAACCGTGCCGGTAGGTATGCGCGGCGAGCAGACTGACTGATTGTTGCCGCTGGAGATGTCGCCCGCAAGCGGCCTCCTACAGATAGCGGGCAGTCGCCCGCAAGCGGCCTCCTACAGATAGCGGGCAGTCGCCCGCAAGCGGCCTCCTACAGGCGGGAATCAGACTGAATCGATGATGGCGTTGAGCGTTGGGCTCGGGCGCATCGCGGCGGCAGCCAGCGCTTCGTCCGGCTGGTAGTAGCCACCGATGTCGACCGCGTCGCCCTGGGCCGCGTTTAACTCGTCCACGATCTTGTCTTCGTTTGCGGCCAGTGCCTCTGCGACCGGTGCGAAACGAGCGGCCAGCTCGGCGTCGTCCTCGTTGGCCGCCATCGCCTGCGCCCAGTACAGGGCGAGGTAGTAGTGGCTGCCGCGGTTATCGAGTTCGTTGACCTTGCGTGACGGTGCTTTGTTCTCCTCGAGATAACGGCTGTTGGCCTCGTTGAGTGCATTGGCAATAACACGCGCCGGCGCACTACCTGTCTTGTCCGCGACATCTTCGATGGAAACGGCCAGTGCGAGGAACTCACCCAGCGAATCCCAGCGCAGGTGGCCTTCCTTGTTAAATTGCTGCACATGTTTCGGTGCCGAACCACCGGCGCCGGTTTCGTACAGGCCGCCGCCTGCCAGCAGCGGCACGATCGACAGCATCTTTGCGCTGGTGCCGAGTTCGAGAATCGGGAACAGGTCGGTCAGGTAATCACGCAGAACGTTGCCGGTTACCGAAATCGTGTCATCGCCAACGCGGACGCGTTCGAGCGTCTGGCGCATGGCATCGACGGGCGCCGCGATACGAATATCCAGGCCTTCGGTGTCATGGTCTGCGAGGTACGTGATTGCCAGCTTGATCAGGTTGGCATCGTGGCCGCGATTTTCATCCAGCCAGAAGATGGCTGCCGAACCCGTGGCGCGTGCGCGCGTTACTGCGAGTTTGACCCAGTCGCGGATTGCGACGTCCTTGGTCTGGCACATGCGCCAGATATCGCCTTTCGCAACGTCGTGTTGCATAAGCACGTTACCGTTGGCGTCGCTAACGGTCACCTTGCCGTCGCCTTCAATCTCGAAGGTTTTGTCGTGCGAGCCGTATTCCTCGGCCTTCTTCGCCATGAGTCCAACGTTGCAGACATTGCCCATCGTCGTAACGTCGAATGCGCCATGGTCTTTACAGTTCTGGATGATCTCCTGGTAAATGCCTGCGTAGCAGCGATCCGGAATGACCATCTTGGCGTCAGCGAGTTGCCCATCCGGGCCCCACATCTGGCCGGACGAACGAATCGCGGCGGGCATCGAGGCATCAATAATGATATCGCTCGGCACATGCAGATTAGTGATACCGCGGTCCGAGTCGACCATGGCCTGCGGGGGGCGCGTCTCGTAGACGGCAGCGAGATCGGCTTCGATCTCGGCCCTTTGCTCGGCCGGCAGCTTTGCGATCTTTGCGTACGCATCGCCAATGCCGTTGTTGGCGTTGACGCCGATTTCTTCGAATGTCGCCGCATGTTTCGCGAACACATCACTGTAGTAGGCGCGTACGCAGTGGCCGAACATGATGGGGTCAGAAACCTTCATCATCGTGGCTTTGAGGTGCAGCGAGAACAACACGCCTTCCTCTTTCGCGGCATCGATCTGCTCGGCGAAGAACACCTGCAGCGCAGCGCAGTCCATAACGGAAGCGTCGACAACTTCGCCGTCGAGAACCGGCACTGCGTCGCGCAGAACGGTCTCATTGCCGTCGGCGTCGGTGTGCACGATCTTCAGGTCGCCTGCCTTCGCAACGATGGCGGATTGCTCGCTTGAGAAGAAGTCCTTGTCGTCCATATGCGCAACGTGCGACTTCGAGTCCGACGACCATGCCCCCATGCGATGAGGGTTGGCCTTCGCAAAGTTTTTTACGGCCAATGCAACGCGACGGTCCGAGTTGCCTTCACGCAGGACCGGGTTCACGGCACTGCCGAGGACCTTGGCGTAACGAGTCCTGACCTCTTGCTCGGCGTCGCTGGCCCGGTCTTTCGGATAGTTCGGGATGTCGTAGCCCTGTGCCTGCAGTTCTTCGATCGCGGCAAGCAGCTGCGGGATTGAAGCACTGATGTTCGGCAGCTTGATGATGTTTGCTGCGGGCGTCTTGGCCAGCTCGCCGAGTTCGGCGAGCGCATCGCCGATGCGTTGTGCATCGCTCAGGTTCTCGGGGAAGTTTGCGATGATGCGACCGGCGAGAGAGATGTCACGCGTTTCAACGTTGATGCCGGCGGCATCGGTGAACGCCTTGACGATCGGCAGGAACGAGTAGGTCGCCAGCGCGGGCGCTTCGTCGGTCTTCGTGTAGATGATCGTACTCATGGGCTTCCTTGTGGTTCTGGTGCCGCAAAATGGCGGGGATTATATAGAGGACGGCGGCAAAATTCCCTCGGCTTTAGTCGAATGCCGAAGTAATCGCAGAATTACTTTCAATTGTTGCGCCAGGCTATTGATTTTCGTTAGTATTCCCGGCGTTCTTCCTTGGGCCCCGGAATGACCACTCGTACCGCAATTTCAGCTTTGATTGCGCTGTCTGTGACAGCGCCCGCGCCTGCGTCCAGCGTTTGGGGCATCGACGACCTCGACGTTTTCGATGGCAAATGGAAGCTGGGCAAGCGTCATTCGCTGGTCACGGAGCTGCAAGGGAAGGGCGATAGCCCGTGGCCATTACTCGATAGCAGTGGCCAGGTCGTCAAGCGCTTTGGTGGTGATGCGCTGTCGGTACGCTACGCATTCGATCTCGGCAAATGGTTTGCGACTGCGAATTACGGCCGCACTGGCGATACGATGCGAGCCGGCACCGAGTTCTCCAGGCAGGTCGGCGCGCGCCAGAGTGAGGTCGTCGTCGGTCGGTCCTGGGGTGGCAGCGGCCGCAGCTGGTGGACCAACAAGACGCTCAAGACAAGCTACCAAACGCGCCATCTGAATGACGGCCAGGTGCTCTCGGACACGCATACGACCGAACTTGGTCTCGCAGGCGCAATGCAGTCGCAGTTGCAACTACAGTATCGCAGTGGTCGTGAATTCCAGGGCGGGCAGCTGTTCGATTTCGACCGCGTGTCGGTGAACGGTCGCGTCAAGCCGCGCCCCGATGTTGAGATGGGCGTGCGCACCGACTTTGGTGAAAAGCTCGATTTCGCGAATACGCGGCTGGCTGAACACGAACGAGTCGATCCATACCTGAACTGGCAAGTGAGCAAGCGACTCGACGTCCACCTGAGTGGTTCGCGCGTCGATCTGCAGACCAGGGACGGCCAGTGGATTCTCGATGCCGATATGCTGGATGCGCGCCTGACCTGGCAATTCGACTGGCGCGGTTCACTGAGTCTCGCAGTGCAGCAGCAGGATATTGCCCGCAACCCGGACGCTTATATCCAGGACGTCGAAGCGCATACCAACGAGCTCGGGCGAGAGTTCGTGTATGCGTGGAAGCTGACGCCGCAAACCGAGCTGCACTTCGGTTACTCGGATGCCTACGCAAAAGACGCCGAGATGTCGGCGTTGGCCGAGCCGCAGCGCAACTGGTTCATGCGCTTCGGCTATTCGCTCAGCCTGTAGGGTCTACTGCACCGACGCCCACTGCTCGTCAGTCGCCACCATCGTCAACACATCGTACTGCGCCACTACTTCATCGTCCTGGTTGGTGACCTCGGTATCCCAGCGCACCTCGCCATAGCCGGTTCCGGCACGCAGCGTCTTCTGTTTGCAGGTCAGGCGAACCTTGAGCGCGTCGCCGTAGTTGACGGGCTGCGCAAAGCGCAGGTCGTCAACGCCGTAGTTGGCGAGCACGGGCCCGAAGTCCGGATCGACGAACAGGCCCGCGGCAAACGAAACGATCAGGTAGCCGTGCGCGACGCGTCCGTCAAAGAACGGGTTTTTTGCGGCGGCCTCTTCGTCGGTGTGGGCATAGAAGGTGTCCCCCGTGAACTCGGCGAAATGCTGAATGTCGTCGAGCGTTATTTCGCGTGCAGCAGTATGCACCGTGTCACCGATCTCGAGTTGTTCGAAAGTCTTGCGGAACGGATGCACGCCCGGGTCGTTTTGCTCGGCCCCGCGCGTCCAGCGGTTGCCAATCGATGTGATGGTCTGTGGCGAACCCTGGATTGCCGTGCGTTGCATGTAGTGTTTGACGCCGCGTACGCCGCCCATCTCTTCGCCGCCGCCGGCGCGTCCCGGTCCGCCATGCACCAGGTGCGGCAGGGGGGAGCCGTGGCCCGTGGACTCCGCTGCACAGTGGCGATTAATGACGACCATGCGGCCGTGATACGCCGCGGTGCCGAGAACCAGTTCGCGGGCGACACTGTCGTCATTGGTAACGATCGAACCTGCCAGGCTGCCTTCGCCGAGGCGTGCGAGTTCGACGGCGTCGTCGAGATTCTCGTAGGGCAGGATTGTGCTGACCGGGCCGAAAGCCTCGACCGAGTGCACGGCGCCGGAAGACAGCGGTTTCTGGCAGTGCAGCAGGGTCGGCATGAAGAATGAGCCCTTTGTGGCATCGGCGTCGACGAGCTCGAAGTCGTCGGTGCCGCCGTAAACGACATCCGCCTGTTGCGACAGCTCGCGCACCCGGTCACGGACTTCGTCGCGCTGGCCATGGCTGGCGAGAGCGCCCATGTCGACCTCTTTGCTGCCCGGGTTGCCGATGCGGATTGCGCCGAGCGCATTGCCGAGCGCGGCGGTGAGTTCGCCGGCGATTGCGGCGGGGGCGATGATCCTGCGGATGGCCGTGCACTTCTGACCGGCCTTGACGGTCATCTCGCGCACGACTTCCTTTACGTACAGATCGAACTCGGGCGTTCCGGGGACGGCGTCAGGGCCCAGGATCGACATGTTGAGCGAATCGGTCTCCGCCGTGAATGCGACGGATTCGCTGACGACGCGCGGATGTTGCTGCAGATATTCAGCTGTCGATTTGGATCCCGTGAACGCAATGGTGTCCTGGCAGTTCAGGTGCTCGAACAGGTCGCCGACGCTGCCGCAGATCAGCTGCAGCGCGCCGTCGGGGAGGATGCCGGACGCGTTGATTTGCCGCACCATGGCCTCGGTGAGATAAGCCGTGCTCGACGCGGGCTTTACGATCGCCGGGACGCCCGCCAACAGCGTAGGCGCGAGTTTCTCGAGCATGCCCCAGCACGGGAAGTTGAATGCGTTAATGTGCACAGCCGCACCGAGCTTGGCAGTGTAAATGTGCTGGCCGATGAAGGTGCCTTCCCGAGAGAGGGGCTCGGGTGGTCCGTCCAGGTACACGTAGTCATTGGGCATCTCGCGGCGGCCCTTGCTCGAGAACACGAACAACGTCGAGATACCGCCGTCGATATCGATCCAGCTGTCGCCGCGCGTCGCGCCGGTGGCCGTCGACAGGTCATACAGCGCTTGCTTGTGCTCCATGAGGTACTTGGCCAGCGCCTTGAGCATTTCGCCGCGTTCGTGAAACGTCATTCTGCGCAGATTTGCGCCGCCGACCTGGCGTGCGTGGGTGATTACGCCGGCGAAATCGAGGCCGTCGCTCGTAATGCTGGCAATCGCTTTGCCGTTGACCGCGCTGTTCAGCGTTGTGCCGTCGCCGTCGCCTTCGACCCAGCGATCGAGGACCAGGTTGCCGAGCTTGCTTGTCATACGAACTCCACGCATATTTGAAAAAAAGTGTATCGGATTGTACGGTCGCTTCGATATGAGCGTCCAGACTGCCAGCCAGAAACTTATCGACGAATTTCGCGCTCGCCCGACATTGCGTGCCGGTTCGCTGATTACGACCGTGTTCGGCGACGCCATCGCGCCCCGGGGCGGTACGGTCTGGCTGGGGAGCCTGATCCGGGCGATGGCGAACTTCGGCATCAGCGAACGCCTGGTGCGCACGTCCGTGTTTCGGCTGGTCAGGGACGGCTGGCTGCAGTCGCAACAGGTAGGTAGACGGTCCTACTACAGCCTCACGGACGAGGGCCGCGAACGTTTCCTGCAGGCGACCCATCGCATCTACGGTGAGCCCCTCGAGGACTGGGACGGTCAATGGTGCCTGTTGTTGCTGTCAAATCTCGACACCGCGACGAAAGACCGGGTGCGCAAGGAGTGTGGTTGGCTGGGCTTCGGTGCGATGTCCGCCAACGTGCTGGCGCATCCGCTGCCGGACGTTGCGGATCTCGACATCACGATGCGGCGACTGGGGGGTGAGGACAAGCTCATTGTACTGCGTGGCCAGACCATGCACGGGGATGCCGCGATGCGGCAACTGGCGCGTAACAGCTGGAATCTCGACGAGCTCGATGCGCGTTACAAGGAGTTTGTGCAGCGCTTCCGGCCGGTCTACAAGGGCTTGTCCGGGAAGGCACAACTGACTGAAAAATCAGCATTTGTTATCCGGACCCTGCTGATCCAGGAGTACCGCAAGGTCATCCTGCGCGATCCGCTCCTGCCGGTCGAGCTGCTACCGGCTGACTGGCATGGCGCCTCCGCGTACCAGCTCTGCCGCAACCTCTATCGCGCGGTGCATGCGAGCGCCGACGCCTATCTCAACGACAATATGGAAACCGCTGACGGACCGCTACCGCCACCATCGCGGAGTTTCCGGCAACGTTTTGGCGGACTGGAGGGGAGCAATGGCTGACCTCGACCTGGCGCGGCGCTGCGCCGATGCAATGCTGGCCAACGACCGCGCGTCCGACTCAATGGGCATTTCGCTCAATATTCCAGAACCGGGCGTCGCCGTCGCGACGATGCGGGTACGCGAGGACATGGTTAATGGTTTCAACGTGATGCATGGCGGGCTGACGTTCGCGCTGGCCGACACTGCCTTCGCATTCGCCTGCAACGCTTATGATCAGCAGGCCTTTGCGGCCTCCGCCCAGATTGAATTCCTGCGCCCGGCGTTGCTCGGCGATGAGCTTGCAGCGACGGCACGCGAGGACTATCGCGGGCGCCGCAATGGCTATTACTCCGTGACAGTCCGCAACCAGCGTGACGAAGTCGTGGCGCTGTTTCGGGGACGGTCGGTCAGCAACGGTGACCCTGTCCTGAAGTGACACAGAAAACCTTGAAAATGGCGCAAAAGAGTGACACATTGAACGGATTCCCCGAGGAGTAATCCATGTATACCCAGGGCCTTGATCAGGCAGGCAAAGGCGATTCCGGCGCGCGCGGCGAAGAGACCGCGGCGCAGCTTGACGCTTTCCAGGCGCGCATCGACGCCGAGGAGAAAATCGAGGCCAAGGACTGGATGCCCGAGGCGTATCGCCGCACGCTGGTCCGCCAGATCTCGCAGCACGCGCATTCCGAGATCATTGGCATGCAGCCCGAAGGCAACTGGCTGACGCGGGCGCCGAGTCTGAAGCGCAAGGCGATTTTGCTGGCAAAGGTGCAGGACGAGGCCGGCCATGGCCTGTACCTTTACAGCGCCGCTGAAACCCTGGGCGTGTCGCGCGATCAAATGGTGGCGGACCTGTTGTCGGGCAAGGCCAAGTACTCGAGCATCTTCAATTACCCGACGCTGACCTGGGCTGATATCGGCGCCATCGGCTGGCTGGTTGATGGCGCTGCGATCATGAACCAGATTCCGCTGTGCCGTTGCTCCTACGGTCCTTATTCCCGCGCCATGATCCGCGTCTGCAAGGAAGAGAGTTTTCACCAGCGCCAGGGCTACGAAATCATGCTGACGCTGTGCCGCGGTACGGATGAGCAAAAGGCGATGGCCCAGGACGCGTTGAATCGCTTCTGGTGGCCGTCCCTGATGATGTTCGGCCCCAGCGATGCCGCGTCGAAGCACTCGGCGCAATCGATGAAGTGGAAGATCAAGCGTTTCAGTAACGACGAACTGCGCCAGAAGTTCATCGACGTCACGGTGCCGCAGGCCGAGTTCCTAGGTCTCAAGGTCCCCGACGACAACCTGCGCTTCAACGACGAGACCGGGCATTACGAACACTCGGACATCGACTGGGAAGAGTTCTTCCAGGTCATCGCGGGCAACGGCCCATGCAACGAGCAACGCATGGCGAAACGCCGCAAAGCCCATGACGATGGTACCTGGGTGCGCGAGGCTGCAGCAGCGTACGCGGCGAAGAAAGCCAAGAGGAATGCAGCATGAAACAGGAATGGCCGCTCTACGAAGTCTTCATTCGCTCGAAGTCGGGCCTGAGCCACCGCCACGCGGGCAGCGTGCATGCCGCGGATGACGAGATGGCGCTCGACAACGCGCGTGACACCTACACGCGCCGCAGCGAGGGTGTGAGCATCTGGGTCGTGCGCTCGGATCGCATCGTTGCGTCTGATCCGGCCGAGACCTCGGCATTCTTCGACCCGGCCGAAGACAAGATCTACCGCCACCCGACGTTCTATGAGATTCCCGACGAGGTCGAGAACCTGTGAGCGACAAGCGCATCATCGCAGGCTACGCCGCGCGCCTTGGCGACAACGCGCTGGTACTCGGCCAGCGCATGATCGAAAACGTTGCCGCTTACCCGGAACTCGAGGAAGAACTGGCGAATGCGAATTTCGCGCTTGACTACATCGGCCAGGCGCGCATGTTTTACACCTACGCGGGCGAGTGCGAAGGCGCCGGTCGCAGTGAGGACGATTTTGCATTCCTGCGTCCTGAGCATGAGTACCGTAACCTGTTGCTGGTGGAACAGCCGAATGGCGACTTTGGCGATGCGCTCGTGCGTCAGTACCTGTTCGAAGCATTTTATGTGCATCTGCTCGAAGCGCTGACGCGCTGCAGCGACGAAGGTCTGTCCGAAATCGCTGCGCGCGCCGTGAAAGAAGTGCGCTATCACCTGCGTCATAGCCGCATGTGGCTCGTGCGTCTCGGCGACGGCACTGACGAAAGCCATGCACGGGTGCAAGCCTCGCTCGACGGGCTGTGGCGCTTCACGGGCGAAATGTTCGCAGCCGATAGACTGGACGACGCATTCCGCGAAGCGTTCAATGGACCGCACCTCGAAATCATCGAGGCTGAATGGCGCAAGGATGTGGGGTCAGACATTGCGACGGCGACGCTGAACATGCCGGATGAGCAATGGATGGCGAGCGGTGGCAAGCAGGGACGCCACAGCGAACACATGGGCTACCTGCTGGCCGAACTCCAGCACCTGCAGCGCAGCTACCCGGGGGCGTCGTGGTAGAGACGGGCGTCGCACGCGAACAGATCCTGGCCTGGCTGGCCGAGGTGCCCGATCCGGAGATCCCGGTCCTGTCGATCACCGATCTTGGCATCGTACGGGATGTCGACTGTGCCGATGGCGTTACCGTATCGTTGACGCCGACCTATTCAGGCTGTCCTGCAACCGAGGTCATCGAAGCGACGGTCGTCGCCGCGCTCGAGGATCGCGGCGTCGAAGATGTGCGCATCAAGCGCGTGTTGTCACCGCCGTGGACGACTGACTGGATCAGCAAGGAAGGCCGCGACAAGCTGCGTATTTACGGCATCGCGCCGCCCGAGCGACGCGATCGGCCGATCGCATGTCCGCGGTGTGCCGCGGACAACACGGAACTCGTTAGCGAGTTCGGCTCCACCGCGTGCAAGGCTGCCTATCGCTGCCTGGAATGCCGCGAGCCCTTCGAATACTTCAAGTGCCTGTAGGAGGGCTTCAGGCCTGACCATTGTAGGAGGCGGCTTGCCGGCGACATGAGACAGTTTCATCCACTCAAGGTTATTTCCAAGACCCCCGAATCCAAAGATGCGCTGCGCATTGCGCTCGACGTGCCGGAGAATCTGCGCGACGAGTTCGCGTTTCTTCCCGGGCAGCACCTGCCCATCCAGATCGAACGCGACGGACGCAAGCTGCGCCGGACCTACAGCATCTGCTCGCCCGAGGGCAGCTGGCCGCTGGAAATCGGCGTGCGCGTCCAGCCGGGTGGCGCATTCGGCGAATTTGCGGCACGGGAACTGCAGGAGGGCGACACACTCGACGTCATGCCACCGACGGGGCGCTTCCACTTGCCCGCAGAGCGCGATGACGGCCGTTTCCACATCGGTTTTGCAGCGGGTAGCGGCATTACGCCGATCCTGTCGATCGCGGCGTCAATTTTGCAGGGCGAGCCGCATAGTCGCTTCGCGTTGTTTTATGGCAATCGCAAGCAGAACACCACGATGTTCATCGAGGACCTGTACGCCTTGAAGAACCGCTTCCCCGAGCGCCTGCAGCTGCATTTCGCTTTCAGCCAGGAAGAGCAGGAATTCGAGATCTCGGGCGGGCGACTCGACGCAGACAAGGTCGCCGAGCTGTATGAGCGATTCTGCAGTGGAGACACGGTCGACCAGGCGTGGGTATGCGGCCCGAATTCGATGATCGATTCCGTGACCGGCGCGCTGCTGGAACTCGGTCTCGACAAGGATGCCGTCAACGCCGAGCGCTTTGGGGCACCACGCGGGGACGCGCGAAGTTCTCCGTCCCCGGATGTTCGCAGCGAGGAACATGCGCAAGTCACTGTCATCATGGACGGCCACAAGAAGTCCTTCGATATGCCGCGTGGCGGCATGAATATCGTCGACGCTGCGGCCGAGCAGGGCGTTGAGCTGCCGTATTCGTGCAAGGGTGGCGTGTGCGCAACCTGCCGCACGCACGTCCGCAAGGGTGAGGTCGATATGGCCGTCAACTACGGGCTTGAACCCTGGGAGGTCGAACAGGGCTTCGTGCTGGCCTGCCAGAGTACGCCGCTGACGGACGATATTCTGCTTGACTATGACAAGTCCTGACGGGGACGGGTACACCTGTACCCGTCCCCGGGAGTGCCTGCCGCCCACACAGTGGCGCGAATTCGAAACTCCGGCGCAAGCCTCGGGAGTAAAATCACCCGGATGAGTAACTCAGATACAGATTTGGAGCTGCCCCCGCGGCAGAATTCCTACGATTACGATGACCTGATTGCGAGCGGTCACGGCGAACTTTTCGGCCCGACGAATGGCCGCCTGCCCAAGCCGAATATGCTGATGCTCGATCGCATCACGACGATCAACGAAGACGGCGGCAAATACGGCAAGGGCGAGATCAAGGCCGAACTCGACATCAACCCGGACCTTTGGTTCTTCGAGTGCCATTTCGAAGGCGATCCGGTGATGCCCGGTTGCCTCGGCCTCGACGCCATGTGGCAACTCGTCGGCTTCCACCTCGTCTGGCAGGGCCTGGAGGGCCGCGGCCGGGCGCTCGGTGTCGGTAAAGTCAAATTCTTCGGCCAGGTCTTGCCGAAAGCGAAGAAAGTGACCTACCAGATCGATATCAAGCGCGTCATCGCGCGCAAACTCAACATGGCGATCGCCGACGGTTCGATGTCGGTCGATGGCCGTGAAATCTACACGGCCGAAGACCTGCGCGTCGGCCTGTTCACATCTACTGACGACTTCTAGGAGCCCTCATGCGGCGTGCAGTCATCACGGGACTCGGTGCGGTCTCGTGCATCGGTAATACCAAACAGGAAATTCTCGACTCCCTGAAGCAGGGGCGTTCGGGAATCGTGGCCAACGAGACCTTCAGGGAGATGGGGCTCCGCAGCCAGGTCTCCGGCAGTTGCCATATCGACCTGCGTGAACATATCGATCGCAAGGCGTTGCGCTTCATGGGTGACGCGGCTGCGTATGCGTACATCGCCATGCAACAGGCGATCGATGATGCGGGTCTCGAGAACAGCGACGTTTCCAATGTGCGTACCGGCCTGATCGCGGGTTCCGGTGGCGCATCGAGCGCCAATATCGTGAAAGCCGCCGATACAGCGCGGGCGCGCGGCGTTCGCAAGATCGGTCCTTACGGTGTCACCAAAACCATGAGCAGCACGGTAGCCGCTTGTCTCGCGACCCCGTTCAGGATCAAGGGCATCAACTACTCGATCACCTCCGCCTGCGCGACCAGTGCCCACTGCATCGGCGCTGCGGCCGAGCAGATCGCACTGGGCAAGCAGGACGTCGTCTTTGCCGGCGGTGGCGAGGAAGAAGACTGGACGCTGACCTCGCTGTTCGATGCGATGGGCGCATTGTCCACGCAGTACAACGATGATCCGGCACGCGCATCGCGCGCTTATGACGCTGGCCGCGACGGTTTCGTCAGCTCGTCGGGTTCCGCCATGGTCGTGGTCGAGGAACTCGAGCATGCGAAGGCCCGCGGAGCGACGATCTACGCGGAAATTGTCGGTTACGGTGCGACCTCGGACGGCTATGACATGGTGGCTCCGTCGGGCGAGGGCGCCGTGCGCTGCATGCAGCAGGCGATGGCCACGGTCGAAGGCGAGATTGACTACATCAATACGCATGGCACGAGCACGCCGGTCGGTGACGTGCAGGAAGTGCAGGCCATGCGCGAGGTTTTCGGCGACGCGATGCCACGCTTCGGCTCGACCAAGTCGATGTGCGGTCACTCGCTCGGCGCAACCGGTGCGCAGGAAGCGATTCACTGCCTGCTGATGCTGCAGGACGATTTCATCGCGCCGTCGATCAATGTCGAAAATCCGGATGAGGCGGTTGCCGGCACGCCACTCGTGACCAGCCTGGTCGAGAATGCGGGTATTCGCACGGCGATGAGCAACAGCTTTGGCTTTGGCGGTACCAACGCCACGCTGGTGCTGCAGAAGCGCTAGTCCTGTGGCATGCGGTCGGCCATAATCGACCGCTATGACTATCGAGACCCTTAGTGAAACCGGCTGCTTCGGCGGCCGCATCGGTTTCTATCGCCATCACTCTGCCGTCAATGACTGCGACATGCAGTTCTCGGTGTTCGTGCCGCTGCAGGCGGCCGACGGCAAAGTGCCCGTTCTTACCTTCTTGTCAGGGCTGACCTGCACCGAGGAAAACTTCATGGTGAAAAGCGGCGCGCAGCGCGTCGCTGCCAGGCTCGGCCTGATGCTGGTGTCGCCCGATACGAGTCCGCGCGGCGAGGGCGTGCCCGACGATCCGGACAAGGACTACGACTTCGGGTTGGCAGCGGGCTTTTATCTCAACGCGACGCAGGCGCCATGGTCGCAGCATTACCACATGTATGACTACGTGACGCAGGAGCTGCAGCGCGTCGTTTTCGATAACTTCCCCGGCGACGCCGACCGGCACGGGCTGACGGGGCACTCCATGGGTGGGCACGGCGCGCTGACGATCGGCCTGCGCAACCCTCGCATGTTCCGTTCGCTCTCCGCGTTCGCCCCGATTTGCACCACGCTGCACAGCCCCTGGGGCCAGAAAGCCCTCGGCTACTATATGGGTGACGACCAGTCGACCTGGACCGACTATGATGCGTGCGAGGTAGCGCGTCGTTCGGGTGACGTTGCGCGTTATGACCGCATTCTCGTCGACCAGGGCGCCGACGATCCATTCCTCCAGGAACAACTGAAGCCGGAACTGCTCAAGGCAGCGTGCGAGGAGAGTGGTTTACCGCTCGACCTGCGCATTCATGCCGGCTATGACCACGGCTACTACTTCATCTCGACGTTCATCGAAGAGCATCTCGAGTTTCACGCGGAGCGCCTGCAAGCCTGATATGGAGCAGTGGCTCATACTGGGCGTCGCCATGCTCGCAACTGGCACGATCGCCGGTGTGTTGGCGGGCCTGTTCGGTATTGGTGGCGGCATCGTCATTGTGCCGGTACTTGAGACGGCGCTCGGCTTCGTCGGTGTAGACCCGGCCATTCGCATGCACATTGCGGTTGGCACGTCGCTGGCGACGATCATTCCGACATCCATCTCGTCGGCACGCGCACATCACCGGCGCGACGCCGTCGATGTCGAGATTGTCAAACGCTGGGCTCTGTTCGTACTGGTCGGCGCGCTGCTTGGCGCGTGGATCGCGTCGATGGTGCACAGTCGTGTTCTGGCGATCGTCTTCGCGACGCTGGCTTTCCTCGTTGCCATGAAGATGCTGTTCCTGCCCGCGAGTCGCAACCTGACTGACGCAGTGCCCCGCGGACCGCTGGTCCCTGTCATACCGACATCTATCGGTTGCTTCTCGAGCATGATGGGCATCGGCGGCGGCACCTTTTCGGTCATGACGCTGACCCTGTTCAATGAGCCGATTCATCGCGCGGTCGGGACGGCAGCGCTGTTTGGATTGGTCATCAGTCTCCCCGGCATGCTCGGTTTTGTTGCCGCCGGGTGGGGCGACCCGCGTCTTCCGGCAGGCAGTATCGGCTTCGTCAGCCTGCTGGGCTTCGCCTGTATTGCGCCGGCGACGGTTCTGGCTGCCCCACTGGGTGCGAAGATCGCGCATGCCTTTTCCGAGAAGCGGCTGAATATGTTGTTCGGCGCGTTTCTCGTCATCGCTTCCATGCGTCTTTTCTACCGGGCCTTCACATGACACGCATCGCCAGCCTCATCGTAATCGTCCTGTCGCTTGCCGCCTGCGGGCCTCGCGAGCTCGAACCGGATGCGCCGGCTGATTGCGAGCGCTGTGCCGACTGGAACCAGCCGCGTGAGCCCTTCCGCATTCACGGCAACACCTGGTATGTCGGCACGGACGGGTTGTCGGCACTACTCGTTGAGACGGGTGACTCACTGGTATTACTCGATGGTGGGCTGACGCAGTCGGCGGCACTGATCGACGCGAACATTCGCGCACTCGGCTTCGATCCGCTCGACATCAAGGCAATTTTCGTGTCGCACCCGCATTACGATCATGCCGGCGGCGTCAACGCATTGCAGCGCCTGTCCCGCGCGCCCGTATACACGAGCCCCGCGGGCATGGCGATTCTCGAATCCGGACGGCTGCAGCCCGACGACCCGCAGTTTGTGTCGGCAGATATCGACAGCTTCCCGCCCGTTTCCAACGTTCGCGCGCTTGGGGACGGGGAGTCGATCACCATCGGAGAGCTGACGATAACGGCCGTGCATACGCCAGGGCACACGCCGGGCGGCGTCACCTGGACCTGGGAGTCGTGCGCGCTGGGTACCTGCTATAACGTCGTCTATGCCGACAGCATGACGGCAGTATCGGCGCCGGGTTTTTCATTCGGCGCCAGCGGTGCGGCGACGACCATGGTCGAAAGTGCAGGCAAGGTCGCCGATCTCGAGTGCGATATCCTGTTGTCGCCGCATCCGTTCTTTTTTGGCATGCATGACAAGCTCGAGCGCATGGACGACGGTAATCCGTTCATCAACGGCTTTGCCTGCAGCTTTTACGCCGAGACCGCGCTCGACTGGCTCGAGCAACGCCTGCAGGCCGAGGGCAACCGGTAGGATAAACGGCGTAATCGTCTTCTATACTGTAAGGCAGGTATGTCTTACGAAGTCACGATAAAAGAGCGCACTGCGTTCGTGCACGCGATCGTTACGGGAACCAGCAGTGTCGATGCACTGCGCGGTTTCCTCGACGAGGTCCTCGCGGAGTGCAAGCGCCTTCACCATTCGCGTGTGCTGATCGAGGAACGGCTTATCGGCACACTGGATATCGATGAAATCTACGCGGTAGCATCGGAAAGTGCGCGCAACTCACTGGGCGAATATCATGCCGTTGCGCTGGTCGCCGACGAGGTAGGGGATGCAGCCTACTTTGCAGAGACCGTCGCTTCCAATCGCGGCATGCCCGTGCGCTTGTTTGCGACAGTCGGGCAGGCGGAGCAATGGCTGATCGGGCTCGTCGAGGGCCACACCGAGCAGCAGATTTTCCACAAGGACTAGCGCCACCCTGCTGTGGGAGGCGGCTTGCCGGCGACAATCCCTGCTGTGGGAGGCGGCTTGCCGGCGACAATCCCTGCTGTGGGAGGCGGCTTGCCGGCGACAACCTTATTTGTCGTCGCCTATTTCGAGAATAATCTTCCCCCGCGCACGCCCGCTTTCGGAATAGCGAATCGCCTCGGGCAGTTCTGCAAAACCGAAAGTCTTGTCGACGTTGGTGCGCAGTCGGCCTGCCGCCATTTCCTCGGCGAGGAAGGCCAGGTCGTCCTGCCTGAGCTGCGCCAGTATCCCCAGCAATTCCTGATCGACGAATACGTCGACGACCATTGATTGTACAGGCCGCAGCAGTGGAGCAATCCAGTTTCCTTTGAGCCCGCCGACACTGACGAGTTTGCCGTCATCGACGAGAACATCGACGTTCGTACCGGGCGAGTGGTTGCCGACCATGTCGACGATCAGGTCGTACTGCGCGTCCTCGTCGGTGTAATTGATTGTCCTGTAGTCGATGACACGGTCAGCGCCGAGCGACTTCACGAGCTCTACGTTGCGCGTACTGCAAACGCCTGTGACATCCGCGCCAAAGGTCTTGGCGAGTTGCACGGCGTAGGTTCCGACACCGCCCGACGCTCCATTGATCAACACCTTGTCACCAGCCTGCACGTCGCCGAGGTCGCGCAGCGCCTGGAGTGCCGTGATCGCCGCAATGGGCATTCCCGCAGCCTGTTCGAACGACACTTCGTCGGGCAGCTTCGCGATAGCACGGTCGTGCGGGACCACGACATATTCGCCGAAAGCGCCGGGGCGGCCGCCATATACACGGTCGCCTACCGAGAAATCGGTTACCGCCGACCCTATGGCCGCGACGGTGCCCGCAAAGTCGCGGCCAAGCCGGATGTCTTCGGGCGCTCCAATACCCGCCATCAGCCGCATCAGGTAAGGGGAACCGCGCATGTAATGCCAGTCAAGCGGATTGACGCCCGCCGCACTGACTCTGACGAGAACCTCGTTCTCAGCGATGTCGGGAAGCGCCAGCGTTTCGAGCCGGAGGACATCGGGCGAGCCGTAACAGCGCGACGTCCACGCGGTCATCGACGGTCCGTCAATGTCGGACGCGGATAGTTCCGGGCAGTCTTTCGTATAGCTTATTGTCAGGCCCAGGGCGACGACGGCGATGCCGATGATTGCCAGAAACCCCAGCCCGATCTTGTAACGTAATTTCATCAGTCGTGAGCGCGCATTTCATAGACACGAATACTCGCGATGAACGGGTTGGTCGCCGCGATCGCCTCGGCCGCATCGAGCGACTCCGCTTCGATTATCGAGAAACCAGTAATCGAATCTGCGCTCCACGGGAGCTCAGTCGTGCCGTCACGATTGATCTCGCGGCCGCCCATGAACCCCCCGTGTTCGACCGTACAGTCGGCGACGGTCGCAAACCATTTGTTCCAGGCCTCCATGATTTCGGGCGTGGGGTTCTCGAAGCCGTAGTGCAACAGCATGAATCTTTTCATTCGTGTCTCCTGTTGAGGCCGCCTACTATAGCGGAAGGCCGGAGCGGCCTGCACAAAGAGACTTACATCGAATGACCGTGGTGCTGCATATCGTGACTCTGCGTGCCGGTGAGTTTCATGACTGGCATGGCGAGCGTCGCGATGCCCAGGACGATAACCAGCAGGCCCATACCCACGCGCCGGCGGCTCATGAACTGCGATAGTTTCGAGGCGCTCAAGCCGGTAGCGACCATGGCAGGCACGGTACCGAGGCCGAACGCGATCATGACGAGTCCGCCGGCGGCGGGCTCCGCCGTCGTGGCGGCGAGCAGCAATACGCTGTAAACCAGTCCGCAGGGCAGGCAGCCCCAGATCAGGCCCAGGCCGAGCGCCTGGACATGGGTCTCGACCGGCACCAGGCCCTTCGCCGCAGGGGCGATCTTCTGCCAGACCTTCGCGCCCGCACTCTCGAGTGGCGCGAGAATGCGCCAGTTGAATGCGATCTGCAGGCCCACGAGAATAATCAGGATACCGCTGGCCAGTCGTACGGGGGCGGCGAGGTCGGGGATCGAAGAAACCGCCGCTTTACCGAGGACGGCGACGGCGACCCCGAGAAACGCGTAGGTGAGGACGCGGCCGACGTTATAGGCGATCGACATCGACAGCTGGCCGCGCAGCGACGCGATGTTCGCATTGACTGCGAACAGGCCTGATATGCCAGCGCACATGCCGAAACAGTGCGCGCTTCCCAGGAGTCCGGTTACAAGGGCTGCGCCCAGTACGGGCCAGAGTTCGGTCACTGTTTGTCGTCCTGCCCGGGTTTGGTGTCGTCGTCCATGACCACGCGCATGGCCGGCGTGTCGAGATCGTCAAACTGGCCGCTGCCCACCGCCCAGAAAAACGCCCACACGGCGAGGCCGAGCAGCAGCAGCGCGAGCGGGATCAGGAAGTAAAGTACGGACATGTTTATTCGAAACGGTTCAGGCGCAGCGCGTTCAGTACGACAATCAGCGAGCTCGCGCTCATGCCAATCGCAGCGGCCCAAGGCGGAACGAATCCCGCGGCCGCCAGGGGCAGCGCCAGTGCATTGTAAACGATTGCCCAGGCGAGGTTCTGACGGACAATACGCATAGTCTTGCGCGACATTTCGATGGCGGTCGTCAGCGGCTGCAGGGACTCACCCAGCATGATGACGTCAGCGCTGGTCTGTGCGAGCAGGGCGCCATGCGCCGGGGCGATTGAGGTGTCCGCGCCCGCGAGCACGGGCGCGTCGTTGATACCGTCGCCAATCATGACGACGCGCTCGCCGCGAGCCTGGGCCTCCTCGATGACCCGCAGTTTGTCGTCTGGCGTGCACTCTGCATGCCGCTCATCGATGCCGAGCGCCTCCGCGGTATGCTCGACAGAGGCGCGGTTGTCGCCACTGACCAGCGCTGCATCGAGGCCGAGCTTGTGCAAATGGCCAAGGGTCTCGCGGGCATCGGGCCGCAGTTCATCCTCGAGTTCAAACCAGGCGACAACATTGTCGTCAACGCCGAGAAAAACGTGTGTCGACGCGCTGTCTTCGGCAACGGCGCCACCGCCGGCAAACTCGCCCGTACCAATCCGCCACTCGCGGCCGTCGATCGTGCCGCGCACGCCCTGGCCGACGACGATCTGAGGCTCGGCAACGACAGGAAGCTCGTCAGGCAATGCAAACGCCCGTGCCAACGGGTGCGTCGAGGCGTGTTCCAGCGCCGCGGCGATGACGCGGCAGTCCTTTTCCGTGAACGCATTGTCAGTCACGAACACCGCGGTAATGCGCGGGTGACCGGCCGTCAGCGTACCGGTCTTGTCGAACATCGCGAGGGTGGCCCGCGACAGCACTTCGATCGCGTTGCCATTGGTCACCAGCAGGCGGAGCTGGGACATGCGGCTGCCGGCCGCGGCAAATGCTGCGGGTGTCGCCAGTGCGAGTGCGCAGGGACAGGTGACGACGAGCACGGACAATGTAATGACGAAAGCGCGGTCGGGGTCCGCGAAGTACCAGAAGGTCGCAACGCCGGCAGCGACGACCAACAGGGCCACAACAATGTAGCTGGCGATACGATCGGCCAGCGTCACGAATGCGGGCCGCGCATAGCGCGCCCGTTCGCTCAGCCGACTGATCGTGCCGAGCGTCGTATCACTGCCGGTCTCCGTAACGAGCATCTCGATAAGGCCGTCGAGATTGATGCTGCCGGCGGAGAGCGGGTCTCCTGACCGTCGATCCTGCGGTGTCGCCTCACCGGTTAGCAAGGCTTCGTCAACCGTGGTCCGGCCTTTGACAAGTTCGCCGTCCGCCGGAATCGGATCGCCGGCGCGGACAAGCACGCAGTCGCCGCGCTGCAACTGGCTGACCGGGACCACCGCATGCACGTCCGCGTCGATGCGGGTGGCGGTGTTGGGCAACAGGGTCGACAAGGCAGCACTGCGATCGATCGAGCGATGGCGCGCGCGCATTTCCAGGAAGCGGCCGAGCGTCAGGAAGAACACGAACATGGTGACGGAGTCGAACCATACGGCCTCGCCGCGCGCGAAGGTCGCGTAGACCGACGCGGCATAGGCAGCGCCGATCGCGATCGAGACGGGCAGATCCATGCCGGGTTTGCGCCCCATGACGCCGCGCCACGCGCTCGTGAAAAATGGTCTGGCCGAGTAGAACACGACAGGCGTCGTCACGAAGAAGCTGACGAGACGCAGAAAATGCTGCATCTCGGCATCGATGCCCTGGTAATCCATTGCATACAGGCCGACGGCAAACATCATGACCTGCATCATCCCCAGGGACGCGACCAGCAGGCGTTTCAGCGCCGTGCGCTGTTCATCGACTTCAGGTCGCGTCGTACTTTCGGGCGCCAGCGGCTGCGGCTGGTAGCCGAGATCCGCGAGTGTCGCGAGATGCCCGGCGAGGCTGGCTCCGTCCGCGTCAATGCGCAGGCGCAGGCGATGCGTGATCGGGTTAACTTCAGCAGAAAGTACGCCCGGTCGTCGCCCCATCGTCGTTTCGATCAACCAGCTGCACGCAGAGCAGTACATGCCGCCGACATAAATCGTGGTCTCGCGTTCGTCAGCGTGCGTTTGTGTGAACGCCTCGAGCATGTCCGGGCTGTCGAACACGCTCCACTCGGCTGTCTCTTCGGCCGGGCGTCCAACGCCGGGGTCAGGCACGTCGCGCAGTTCGTAGTAACGCGCCATACCGGTGTCACGAATCAGTTCGGCCACGGCCTTGCAGCCCGGGCAGCAAACGGGACGAGCCGCGTCCTCGATGTCTACGGTCAGGTTACAGCCGGCGGGGACGGGAAGGGCGCAGTGAAAACAGGATTCAGGAGCCATCCGGCCTCAGGGTCAGGCTTGGCTCACCCTGCCATTCGCCACTGACGCGCCAGGTTTCCCCGGCACGCAGGACCGCATAGAAACGGCCGTCGGGAATGTTAACCAAATGTCCAACCCAGACCGGGTTACCGTCAGCATCGGGCAACGCCTTGTTGAGCGTGATGCTGATGTCGCGATCTGCAAACGCCGGATGCGAGAGGTCGAATTCGAGTGCATCGGGCACGTCGGCGAGATCGCCGGCGCGCATGGTTGCGGATACGACACCGGTATCGGCATTGATATCGACAAGCGCTGCCAGACCGAGCTCGGTCGCGAGGCGCTGCGCAGACACGCGCCGGTCCGATGCCTTGCGCACGCCGTCGTCGGCATGCAGCACAAGCGAGTCGGTCGTCTGCATCGCGATCCAGACCGTCGTCAGTCCGGCGACGACGGCGGATGCCGGCAGGGCAATGATGAACCATGGCCAGAACTGCCGGTACCAGGGCTTGGTGTCTTCGCGTTTCATGTACTGTCTGTCTTAAGGTGTCGGGCCGAGGAAACGGCTGTCTTCAACTATGATGACCGTCGGGTCATCCGCTGCCGTGACGCTGAACTCGATGTTCATGATGCCATAGGCGTCGTCGCGATGGACCCGCGCGCGGACCGGCAGCGCCAGCACGCCCCCGCCGTCGACTTCGACGAGCTCCGCCACGCCGTCGAGGACGATGCCCGGCACGCCGCTGACAGCAACCTCGAACGCACGCGGCGTGTTGACCTGGTTGATGATCTTGAGCGTGTAGGAGTTTTCGATGATGTCGTTGGGTAGCTCGCGATACAGGGTATTGCGGTCGCGGATGACGTCGAGAATGACGGGCGTGCGCATGACCATCGACGTAACCAGCCCGCCGACGAGTATGAACAGCAGCGTTGCGTAAATAATCACGCGCGGCCGCAGCATGCGCGACGGCTTGCCATTCAGGGCGTTCTCCGTGGTGTAGCGGACCAGCCCGCGCGGGTATTCCATCTTGTCCATGATCGAATCGCACGCGTCGATGCACGCGGCGCAGGCGATGCACTCGTATTGCAGCCCCTCGCGTATATCGATGCCGGTCGGGCAGACCTGGACGCACAGTTGGCAGTCGATGCAGTCGCCGAGTCCCTTCTCTTTCGGGTCCGCGGAGCGCTTGCGGCTGCCGCGCGGCTCACCGCGGCCTTCATCATAGGAGATGATCAGCGTGTCCTTGTCGAACATGGCGCTCTGGAAGCGCGCATACGGACACATGTACTTGCACACCTGCTCGCGCATATAGCCGGCATTACCGTAGGTGGCAAAGCCATAGAACAGGCCCCAGAACAGCGTCCAGCCGCCGACGTTGAAAGCGAGGATATCAAGCCCGAGTTCGCGCACCGGCTGGAAATAGCCGACGAAGGTGAAACCCGTCCACATCGAAAACGTGATCCACAGGAGCTGCTTCGAGCCCTTGCGGCGCAGCTTGTTCCACGACCACGGCGCCTTGTCGAGCTTCATGCGCTGCGAGCGCGTGCCCTCGGTAACCTGTTCCATCCAGATGAAGATCTCGGTCCAGACCGTCTGCGGGCAGGCGAAGCCACACCACAGTCGCCCGCCCAGTGCCGTGAAGAAGAACAGGCAATAAGCGAGGATCATGAGCAGTAGCGCCAGGTACGGGAAGTCCTGCGGCCACAGCGTCAGGCCGAAGATGTAGAACTTGCGTGCAGGCAGGTCGAACAGGACGGCCTGGCGGCCTTCCATCGAAAGCCAGGGCACGAGGTAGAAAAGACCCAGCAACGTAACTGTCGCGATGCGGCTCAGCCGGTCGAACCGCCCGCCAATTTCGCGCGGGTAGATTTTCGTGGCGCTCTCGTACATCGAGGCGCCCTGCGGCTTGTTCATGAGGCCTGGTTTCTGTGTTTCGCGTCCCGCTTCGGTGCGGTTCGGACAAGGTAAGCCGTGACACCCGAACACAGGGCGCACAGGATCCAGAAAAAGAAGAACCCGGCCGCGTATCCTGCGTCGCGGCCGATAGCGAGGTCTTCGTCGAAGATGCCGGTCAGGTCGACCGGGTCGAACAGGGCGAAGAACACCATGGTGCCGATGGCCGCGACGAGGAAGGAAATCCACACGACGGTGAAGACCGCCTGTTTGTCACGGCTCCATTGGCGGGCACCACGATATTCTTCGCTGATCATCCCTTACTGCGAGAGGCTGTAGACGTACGCCGCAAGAATCTTCGTGCGGTTGTCGCCGAGAAGGTCACCATGTCCCGGCATCACGCCGTTACGGCCTTGCTCAAGCGTCTCCTTGATGACGTCCACCGAGGAACCGTACAGCCAGACGTCGTCCGTCAGGTTCGGCGCGCCGAGCAGCTGGTTGCCCGTGCCGTTCGGCATGTGGCAGGCGCCGCATAGTGTCTGGAATTGCGGTGCCATTGCCTGGGCAGCTGCGTCTGCCTCGGCGAGACCGGACAGGCTGCGCACGTAGTTCGCCATATTGGTGACGGCCTCATCGGAGCCGAGGACCTGTGCCCACGGCGTCATGATGCCGCGGCGTCCCTGCTTGATCGATGTGATCAATGCCTGTTCGCTGTTACCCCAGAGCCAGTCGTTGTCGGTCAGGTTCGGGTAGCCGGGCGCGCCACGCGCGTCCGAGCCGTGGCAGGTCGTGCAGTAGCTTGCGAACAGGCTGCTGCCGAGCGCCAGGGCGTCCTCGTTCCTGACGAGGTCGGCGAATTCCATGGCCGCGAATTCTTCGTAGATCGGCTCATAGGTCTCGGCGGCGTACTGCATCTCCGCCTCGTACTGACCGGCTTGCGACCAGCCCAGCGCGCCTTCGAAATTACCGAGGCCCGGGTAGGCGACCATGTAGCCGACGGCCCAGAAGATCGTGATGAAGTACAGGTAGAGCCACCACTTCGGAGCAGGGTTGTTCCACTCCTCGAGATCGCCATCCCACTTGTGACCGACAAGATCATCATCGGACGCATTTTGCGGTCCCTGCTTGGCCGACCAACTGACCAGCCAGATGCACCAAATTACGAAAAGAATCGTGCCAGCAGCAACGAACCAGTGCCAGAATGCAGGCATCAGATGTTCTCCCGCTTGTTATTTGTAATGGGTTGATCTTCTTCCAGCGGCAGCGCCGCGGAAGCGTCAAAGTCCTTTTTCCTGCGGCTGCTCCAGGCCCACACCCAGATGCCGATGAAGGCAACGAAGATGATGGCCGTGAGGACGCCGCGGAAGTCGTTGATATCCACGTGCCTTACCTGCGACTGCGCCGGTTGGTACCGAGGCCCTGCAGGTACGCGACCAGTGCGTCGAGCTCCGTCTTGCCGGCGACTTCACCCGCAGCGGCGGCGATCATGTCGTCGGTGTACGGATCGCCGAGTAGCTGCAGTGTCTTGAGCTTGGACGTAACGAGTTCCGGATCGACTTCGCGGTCAGCGAGCCATGGATAGCCCGGCATGTTGGACTCGGGCACGAGCGCGCGCGGGTCCATCAGGTGCAGGCGTTGCCAGTCATCCGAGTAGCGGCCGCCGACGCGGGCGAGGTCCGGTCCGGTGCGCTTGGAACCGAACTGGAACGGCCGGTCGTAAACCGTCTCACCGGCCGTCGTATACGGGCCGTAGCGTTCGGTCTCGGAGCGGAACGGGCGGATCATCTGCGAGTGGCAGTTGTAGCAGCCTTCGCGCACGTAGACGTCACGTCCGGCGAGGCGCAGCGGGCTGTAGACCGAGATGCCTTCGTCGGGCTCAGTCGCGTCCGAGCTCATCATGAGCGGGACGATCTCGACCAGGCCGCCGATACTGATCGCAACGACGATCAGCACCATCATCAGGTTCAGGCTTTTTTCAATTGCTTCGTGGCGCATTACTGATTCTCCCCGCCTGCCGCTGCAGCAACATTCTCATTCGGATCCATGACGGCAACGTCTGTCGGTTTCTGGGCACTGACTGTCTTGTAGACGTTGTAGGCCATGATCAACATGCCGGAGAAGAACACGAGACCACCCAGGAGACGCAGGCCATGATATGGCTCGACCGCCTTGAGCGATTCGACGAACGAGTAAGTCAGCGTGCCGTCGTCATTAACTGCGCGCCACATCAGACCTTCCGTGACGCCTGCGATCCACATCGAGACGGCATACAGGACTACACCGATGGTCGAGGTCCAGAAATGCACATCGATGAGCTTGGTGGAGTACATGCCCTCGCGATTGTAGAGGCGTGGCAACAGCGAATAGGTCGCGCCGATCGTCATCATGGCAACCCAGCCGAGCGCGCCGGAATGCACGTGGCCGATGGTCCAGTTGGTGTAGTGCGACAGCGCGTTGACCGTCTTGATCGACATCATCGGGCCTTCGAAAGTAGACATACCGTAGAACGACAGCGCCACGATCATGAATTTCAGAATGGGGTCGGAGCGCAACTTATGCCAGGCGCCCGAGAGGGTCATGATGCCGTTAATCATGCCGCCCCAGCTCGGTGCCAGCAGGACAACCGAGAACACCATGCCGAGCGTCTGCGCCCAGTCAGGCAGCGACGTGTAATGCAGGTGATGAGGGCCGGCCCACATGTAGATCGCGATCAGCGACCAGAAATGCACGACCGAGAGCCGATACGAGTAAACCGGGCGTCCGGCCTGTTTGGGCACGAAGTAGTACATCATGCCGAGGAAGCCGGCGGTCAGGAAGAAGCCTACCGCGTTATGGCCGTACCACCACTGCATCATCGCATCGACGACGCCGGTGTAGATAAGGTAGGACTTGGTCAGCGTGACCGGAACTGACAGGTTATTGAAGATGTGCAGTACGGCGACCGTAATTATGAAGGCCCCGTAGAACCAGTTGGCTACATAAATATGCTTGACCCGGCGCTGGTAAATCGTGCCGAAGAAGACGATGGCATAGGCCACCCAGACGACGGCGATCAGCAGGTCGATTGGCCATTCGAGTTCTGCGTATTCCTTGCCCTGCGTGATGCCCAGCGGCAGGGAAATTGCGGCCAGCAGGATGATGAGCTGCCAGCCCCAGAACGTGAACGATGCCAGCTTGCCGAAGGCGAGCCGCGCATGGCAGGTGCGTTGCACGACGTAGTACGACGTCGCGAACAAGGCCGAACCACCGAACGCGAAGATCACGGCATTGGTATGCAGCGGCCGCAGCCGGCTGTAGGTCAGGAAGGGCAGGTCAAAATTGAGCGCCGGCCAAATCAGCTGCGCGGCAATAAAAACACCCACGAGCATGCCGACAATGCCCCAGATCACGATCATGATGGTGAACTGGCGGACAACCTTGTCGTTATACGAAGCTGCTGTGTCCAACTTAGGACCCCTGTTTTGATTGGAATTTTGGACGCGGTACCGGAGTGTTTTTCTGGTTCCTTCCAGTACGCGGCTCTTATTTGAGCCGAGTATAACCCACCGAACCGAGCGGCAGGCTATCAAGCAGGTTCTAATGTACGTATAGGGGACGATACGTATGGACGCGGATTCGCAAGAAATGTCCAGATTCGCAGCCCTCTTTCCCTATAATCCGAGGCTGCAAAACTTGACCAGGGACCCCATGAACAGAATTCCTCTGCCTGCCGATATCGTTGGCGAGATTCTCAATACTGCAGCCGATGCGACGATTGTTTCGGATGAGGCAGGCTATGTGCGTATCGCCAATGCGCGGGCCGAGGAACTGTTCGGTTATGATCCGGGTGAATTGCAGGGTCAGTCGATAGAAATACTGATTCCGGAGGACATTCGCGAGCGGCATCGCGAGATGCGCAGCAGTTTCAACGACAGGCCGCGCGCCCGCCCAATGCTGGCGGGACTCGATCTGCATGGGCAACGCAAGGATGGCACGATATTTCGTGCCGAGATCGCATTGAATCCCATCGAGACCCAGGATGGTTTGATTGTCACGAGCACGATCCGCGAGATCGGCGAAGTCGATGATTCCGATGCCTATTTCAGGCACCTGCTCGAAGCGGCGCCGGACGCCATGGTCATCATTGATGACCATGGCAAGATCGCGATCGTCAATGGGCAGGCAGAAGCAATGTTCGGTTACGGCCGCGATGAGATGCTGGGCCGTCATGTCGAGATGCTGTTGCCGGAGCGCCTCCGTGGGGCGCACGTCGGTCATCGCGAGGGTTATGCGCGCGATCCGCGCCTGCGGCCGATGGGCCAGGGACAAGACCTCGTCGCCTTGCGCAAGGACGGTAGCGAATTCCCGGTCGAAATCAGTCTCAGCCCGGTACAGTCGGCGACGACCAGGTTTGTCTCGAGCGTCATACGCGACGTGACCGAGCGCAAGCGCATGGAAGAAGAGATAATCGAGGCGCGACGCGAGGCGGAACGCGCCAACAAAGCCAACAGCGCTTTCCTTGCCGCCGCGAGTCACGACCTGCGCCAGCCGGTGCAGGCGTTGAGTCTCCTGAATGGGGCGCTGCGCCGCACGGTCAACGATGAGCGGGCGCTGCAAATGGTCGACAGCCAGCAGCATTCGCTGACAGCCATGACCAACCTGCTGAACTCGCTACTCGATATTTCACGACTCGATGCGGGCGCCGTGCATCCGGAACTCGAGGACTTCCCGATCAATCGCCTGATCGATCGCCTGTCGGATGAGTTCGCGCGCCAGGCACAGCACAACGGCCTCGAGTTTACTTCCTGTGGCTGTGACACGGTGATCAACAGCGACCCGAACCTGCTGGCGGAGGTCATCCAGAACTTCGTGTCCAATGCGATTCGCTACACTGACAAGGGCAGCGTGGAACTCGCCTGCGACGAACGCGACGGCCGCTGCATTATCAGCGTCACGGATACGGGCATCGGTATCGCGGAGGACCAGGCTGAAGAGATCTTCCGCGAGTTTCACCAATGCAAGGCGCCCGGCGCCAGCAAGGAAGGATTCGGCCTCGGCCTCGCGATCGTCAAGCGCCTGTCTGATTTGCTCGGGCTGCAGTTGACCGTGGATTCGGAATTGGGCAAAGGCTCGACGTTCAGTGTTTCGCTCCCGATTGCCACTGGCGTCTCAGTGATAGACGAAGCAGACGACGACACTGCGCAGCATGCCGATCCTGCAGGTTCTGGCCTCGTTATCCTGATCGAGGATGACGTCAATGTTGCCAACGCGTGGGGGCTGCTGCTTGAAGCGGAAGGCTACCGCGTCGCCACGGCGGCCTCGGCAACCGAGGCGAAGGCCTTACTTAATCATGTCGAGGAAACGCCGGCGTTGCTGATCTCGGATTTTCACTTGCTCGATGGTTCGACCGGGGTCGAAGCCGTGAGCCTGATTCGCGAGAACTACGGCGCGCCGATTCCGGCATTTATCGTGTCGGGTGATACGTCAAAAGTCGTCAAGGATGCGCGCCTGCTCGATAACTGCACGCTTATGTGCAAACCCATCGATACCAACCGCCTGCTCGCCGCTGCCCGTCACGCCGTCAGCACTGGCGATGTTCCCCTCGATTAATCGGTTACTTAGCTGGCGAAGTAGCTGAGCCAGCTGAGCGGGGACTTCGCGAGCGCGACGCCGCCAATGTAGGCGAATACTGAGGCGGCCCCGACGAAGGCGATCGTGCGAATCTGTTTGGTCGGCCCGCGCTTGATGGCGATGGTTCCCAGTAATACATACGCGATCAGGCCGGTGAACTTCGCCAGCAACCATCCTTGCGTCAGAGGGTTCAGGTGCAGCATCCATAGCATCGCGATGCCGGAGAGCAGGAACACGGTGTCGACGATATGCGGCGCTATGCGTGCAACTCGATGCTGCAGCAGCGGCGACTCGGTCAGCATCCAGAACCCGCGCAGCAGGAAGCCCGAGATTGTCGCGATTGCCGAGACGACGTGGGCGTATTTCAGAATCAGGTAGGTCATGGCTGCGCATTGTGGCACAGAAACGCGATGCGGATTTCGGCGTCGTATACGGCCAATTACTTATGGTTCGGTAGCCTCTTTGGCCTCAGAGTCATGGCTGGTCGATCCCGGACCATGTTCACAGCTAACTACTAGAGCGCGGTAGGAAGCTGTAACGGCGGGGCCCCGTCTCAGATTGGGCCCCGTTTTTGTTGTGGCTCCGAGTTCCGTAATTCAAGCAATACGCCACGCTGTTCCTCGGCATTGCTTTCGAGCCAGTCCACGTACTCGCGGAACTCCGGTTCATCGCGCACGAAATCGAAAGCCGGATATTCGGCGACGGCCCAACGCCAGTTAGTCCACGCCAAACCTGCTTCGCGTAGCAGGGCCAGTTCCTTTAGTAGCGGCTCTCGACGTTGCGCCCCGGCGAGGTGCCACGCATGCACCAGCGAATACGGAGTGTGGCCCCTGCGCAATTCGCTGTTCTCGAGTAATGGCTCGATCAGGCGCATGCCCCGCTCGTGGTCGCCATCACTTATGAGCATCGCGCCAATCGAATATTGCGTCCACGCGCCGTAGACACGCCAGTTACCGTCTTCCTCGAAGAGCTCCGGGAAGAAATCGCGCAGCCGCTCGAGGCTCTCAGTCAAATTGCCCTTGTTTATCGAATGCCGCCAGATTAACTGCAACGCGGTCAAGCGCGATCCATGTCGCTCCTCTATTTTGTCTTCAAGCAGTCGCCAGGCAAGGTCCAGGCCTTCGGGATCGCCGTCGTCTTTCACAAGGAAGGCTCGGACAGGCGCACTGCGCGATACAGGGTGAGTCGGATCGACTTCGACGGCGCGCTCATACCATTTGCTTGCAACATCGGGTTGGCCCAAAGCGTGGTAAATGTCTCCGAGCATGGTGGCCAGTTCGGGGTCATCGGCGTCGAGCGCGAAGGCTTGCTCCGTAAGCGGGACCGCGGCTGCCCAATTGCCTTCACGGATTGACAACTCCGCTTCGCGGTACCACGAAAGCGGAGAATCCGGGTGCGCAGTGCGAATCCGGTTCACGTAGTCTCGTGCTGCATCATAGTCGTGCCGCTGGCGGGCTCGAATGTGCAACTGGTCGAGAATATTTGCCGACAAGGGGTCAATTTCCAGGGCATCCTGCAGCAACTCCAGCGACTGCTGCATCTCGCCCTTCACAAACAGCAGATTGGCATACAGCTCGCGGGCGTGAGGGTCGTTGGGGCCCAGTTCGATCGCATGTTGGAACAGTTTCTCGGCTTGCTCCCTGTTGCCATAGCTATTTTCAATAGCGCCGAGCACGGCGACGGCCAACGACGATTCGGTATCAATGTCCAGCGCACGCGTGGCGGCGTCCTGGGCCTTTTCGTTCATTTCGGCGGACGCACCAATGCCGGTGTTCTGCATGGTCAGGTAAAGATCACCAAGCCGCGCCCATGCCAGCGCAAACTCCGGATCAAGCCGGACTGCATTCAGGAAGTGCTGTTCGGCGCGCCGCAAAGAGTCGATGCTGAATATGTTCATGTCATTTACGCCGAGCAGGAACTCGGTATACGCATCGATATTGTCTGTTTCGCGTCGCGCGAGTTGCTCGGCTGATTCGCCGAGCAGAGAGACCTTGAGCGCAGAGACGACCTCGCTGGCGATTTCGTCCTGCACCGCAAATACGTCGTCGAGATCGCGGTCGAAATTTCCGGACCACAGGTGGTAGCCCGTTTCGGCCTCAATCAGCTGTGCGGTAATACGAATCTTGTTGCCGGCTTTCTGGACGCTGCCTTCCAGGACCGTCCCGACATTGAGCGCCTCGGCGATCTTGGTGATATCGCTATTTTGGCCTCGAAACTGGAACGACGAGGTGCGCGCGGCGACGCGAATCTCGCGAATCTGCGCGAGCATGTGCAACAGCGTATCCGCGAGCCCGTCCGAGAAGTAGGCACTGCTTTCATCGGCGCTCATGTTCATGAACGGCAGAACGGCAATTGACGGCGGGTTGCTCGTTGCGGCGGCCGCGGCTGGCGAGACAGCATCCGCCTGCGCGCTCGCGGTCGAGCGGCTATCTGCAGAGGTTTCCTCGGACCGAAAAACGTACTGATCCAGCGCCATGATGCCCACGGCGGCGATCAGGATCATGACGATCAGGCGGTCGAGTCGGCGACCGGTTTGCGGTGTAATCGACTCGGAACGGTCGACATCCTGTTCGCGTTTCAGGCCCTCGGGCGTCATCTCGTAGGCCCACGAAAAAACGAGGGCGAGCGGCAAACCAACCGCAAGCAATACGAGGACGAATTTTGCTACCCATTCGGGGAGTCCAATAATGGGTTCGACGACATCAATGACCTGCAGCAACAGCCACGAGGCCACGCCATAAGCGAGCCCGACGCGATAGACATTGCGTCGCTTCAGTTCAGAAAAGAACGATCTTTCGCTGTTCCCCAAGCCTGTCCCCATAAGGTTCGCGGAACCGCGAGAATAGCACTATTCCGGCAGTGGATAGCTGCCGCCGTTGAGTTCGAGTAACAGGGCGCGCTGCTCTGCTGCTCGACGCTCAAACGATTCTTCAAAAGCCCTGAACGCAGGTTCGGTCGCGTAGGCCTGAATCCAGGGCATGTTGCGCGTGTCGCGCAGGAAGTTGAGGGTATCGAAAATGGGCGACTCCACAAGATCTTCAAGAACCTCAAGCGCGCGTTCTCTATTGCCTGAGCGCGCCGCGAAGTAGAAGTGCCAGTATTCCGCGCGGTAGCCGTACGCCTGGTCATCCGCGTCCAGGCGTGCCCGACCCAGCGCCTTGAGTCGGTGCCCCTGTTCTTCGAGGCCGGCATCAATCATCAGGTGGCCGACGTCCGTCGCGCGGGCCGCGTGGCGATCAAGAATGTTGAGGGAAGGGTCGAAGAACTCGGGGTGAATTCGCTCGAGCCACGTCAGGATTTCGCCGAAGTACCCGGAGCGATAGGCTTCGATTTGCAGAACATCAAGCGCAGCCGCGAGAGCACCGTTTTCATCCGGAACCCCCGCAATCAGCATTTCCCGCGCTACCTGAATCGTCTCCTCATCCGGATCGCCACGCCGCCTGGCGATCAGTGACGCCAATGACGTGGGATGCTCGGGATTGATTTCTCGCGCCTTGGCCATCCAGGCGTCGGCCTCTTCATCGAGCCCAAGTGCAAGCATGTAATAGCCGATATCCGTCGGACCTATCGGATCGCGGCTGTCCAGCTGGTGCGCCTTCACCATATTCATTACGGCCTGCGCCCAGCGACCGTTGTACGAATCGTTGTAAGACATTGCCCAATATGCAACGGGTGCGTCGGGGTTCAGTTGCCGCATGCGTTCGATCAGGGCGCGTGCCTCGTCGTCGCGGCCCAGTCGCCCGAGCAACCCCGCGGCAGACTGGTGGAGAGGAATCGATAGCGGGTCGACCTCGAGCGCTTTGAGGCGAACCTCCGCAGCTTCTTGCGGTCGCAATTCCTGAATCAGGAGCGACGAATAGACATTCAGAATTGTCGCATCGTTGGGTGCAAGCTCAACCGCCTCGTCGATCTGGAGCAGCGCGATATCCCGGTCGCCGGACTCATAGGCAAGCTCTGCCCGCAAGGCGAGCGCCAGAGGCAGGCCCGCGTCCAGTTCCAATGCCTGCTCTACTACGGGTGTCGCCAGTTCCCCGTATTGTTCATCGGTAATCGAACCCAGACGGTTTTGGAGCCGGTAGGCGTTGGCTTTCGACGCCCACGCCGTTACGTACTGCGGATCGATTTCAATCGCCCGATCGAGATGGGCCAGGGCACGATCCAGCGACTCGAAACTGAATTCATCCATTGCGCGGAGCGCTATCGAGTACTCGCGAAACGCATCGACATTGCCGGTGTCCCGACGCGCGAGACGTGCCGCGTCCTCGTCACCGAGGGATACCTGCAGCGCGGCAACCACCTCCTCGGCGATTTCGTCCTGGATGGCAAAGACGTCGTCGAGCTCGCGATCGAAGTTGCCCGACCACAGGTGATAGCCGTTAGCGACGTCGATAAGCTGCGCCGTCACCCGAATCTGGTTCCCGGCAGCCTGCACGCTTCCTTCGAGAATCGTCGCAACGTTCAGCTGATTGCCAACCTCGCGGATGTCGACATTCTGCCCGCGGAACTGGAACGACGAATTACGAGCGACAACGCGCAAGGTCTGAATCTGCGCCAGCTTGTGCAGCACTGTATCTGCAAGCCCATCGGAGAAATGTCCGGCGCCGCTGTCGTCACTCATGTTCATGAACGGCAGCACGGCGATCGACTTGTCCGCGGGTTCGGTCGCGACGATTTCTTCCCGGACTGCCGGCGGCGGCTCGTTGGCAGGCGTGGCATTCAAAAGCACACGATCCGCGACGACCCACACTACCGCAATCACAAAGACGCCAATGGTGATCTTGTTGAGTCTCGCGCCGGTTTCGTGCGTGATAGAGCGATCGCGCACAACGTCCTTTTCTCGCTTGACCCCGTCGGGCGTCAGTTCGTATACCCACGACAGCACGAGCGCGATCGGCAGGCCGATGACCAGTAGTCCAAGAAAGAATTTGCCGATCCACTCAGGCGCGCCGGCGAGCGACGCGACCAGTTCGAGGACCTGCAGGAACAGCCACGACGAGATGACATACGCGATCCCGACGCGCCATACATTGCGTCGTTTCAGCTCGGAAAAAAACGATACGTCGTCGCGCGCCAAGAAGGCCCCCTGCAGCGAGTTGCTGCAGGGAGAATAGCACTAAACCAGGCGTCTACGGCTCAGGCCGCTTCGTGGCCTTCCATGCCGACCGGCGTCTGGAACCAGTCGGGCTTGATGATCAGCATGTCGCAGGGGAGATCCTCGAGCGTGCGCTCGGCCGTCGCGCCAATGAACAGGCGTTTCCAGCGATCGCGCGCGACTGCGCCCATGACGACTACCGACGCGTTGAGCTTGTCGGCGATAGCCGGGAGCTCCTCATGCGTCAGGCCCGCGACCAGGTGCGCCTTGTCCTTGTCAATCTTGTGAAAGTCGGTGATTTCGATGAAGCGCTTCTGGTGATCCTCGTGCATCTGTTCTTCGATCTGGTCGAACGGCAGCGACACCGGGATATAGGCGTTGGCCGTCGCCGTCGCGACTGCGATGCGCGGATCGTAGGCATGGAAAGCATGCACGTCGCCGCCGACTTTTGCTGCGATATCCAGAGACACATGCAGGATCTCGTCATCGAGCGCTGCCGGCTTGTCATGCTGGTGCATCGGGTCGATCGCAGCGACAAAAACCGGTGCGTCGTCGAACTCGCTCGGCTTCACGAGCCACAGTGGTACCGGGCACGTGCGTATCAGGTTCCAGTCCGTATTGGTGAGCAGCGCGCGTGTTACGACCGAGTGATGATGCGTGTCCTTGATGACAATACTGGCGCCGCACTCGATGGCATGGCGGACGATACCTTCGTACAGGGGGTGGTCCCACACGGCACTCGTCTTGACCACGATGTTGTCGGCGCGCAGCGGTTCGGCCAGCGCCTCCAGGTGTCTCTCGTGGTTCTGGATGACCTCGTCGCGCGCTTTTTCCAGGGACGGTGAGTCGAACAGCCGGTCACCGCTCAGGTATTCGTTGTAGTAACAGACGAGCAATTCCAGCTCGGCATCCGTGCTCTTTGCTAACCACGCTGCGCGGCGAACGGCGGGTTGTTCGGCCACGGTCGGGTCGACTACAGCAAGAACTTTACTGATTTTGTTCATGGTCGCACCGGACGGTTGAGTGAAGGACATTTGTACGGAGGTCACCAAAAGAATAACCCTCGTCTCAAGACGATAAATAAGGCGACATGCCTAGCATCTAGCGGTATTTACCTACGAACTTCCTAAGTGCTTCTACTAATTTCAGAACGACGCATGTGCGATTAAATTCTGGCTAATAATCGTTCCGATGATGAGGTCGTCGCGCGTGGAATACGCAGAAGCAAGAGAGGCACTGGAGCTCAAGAAACAGGAGCTCACGGCGCGCCTTGAACGCATTCATGCGAATCTCCGGCGTGGCTACGAGGCGGATTCCAAAGAGCGTGCAAAGCAACTCGAAGACAACGAAGTTGTGGATGCGCTCGGCAATGAAGCCCGCGACGAGCTGCGCAAGATTTCAACGGCGCTGCAGCGTCTCGAATCCGGCGACTATGGTTTGTGCATCGAGTGCGGCGGGGAAATCGGCGAAGGCCGACTCAAGGTCTACCCCTATGCGGACGAGTGTATCGAGTGCGCCGAGTTCGACGAGCATCGTCGCCGGCACATGTAGGTATCAAGTAAGGACCAGGCAGCCGCTCAGGCCGTCATGTGCATCTTGACGAGGTCCGCGAGGGATCTCGCCTGCATCTTCTCCATGACCCGGGCGCGGTGAATCTCAACCGTGCGCTGGCTTACGCCCAATTCATACGCAATCACCTTGTTCGGCTTGCCCGTGACGACAAGGTCGAAAACTTCGCGTTCGCGATTCGTCAAACGGCCGAGGCGTTCATTAACTTCGGCATGTTGCTGCTGCTCTTCGCGACGTTCTTCATCCGTCGCCAGCGCTTCGCGGATGCGGTCCAGCAGCTCCTGGTCGCGGAACGGCTTCTGGATGAAGTCGACCGCACCTTTCTGCATCGCCTCTACCGCCATCGGGACGTCGCCATGGCCGGTAATGAAGATGATCGGCAGTGTGTTACCGCGCTTGATCAGCTCTTCCTGCAGCTCGAGGCCGCCGAGTCCGGGCATGCGAATATCCAGAACGAGACAGCCAGGTCGCTGCTCGGTGACTTTCTCGAGGAAGTCGTCGCCTGATTCGAAGATTTCGTGCTTGAGATTGACCGAGTCCATTAGCGCCTGCATTGCGAAACGAATAGCGGCGTCGTCGTCGACGATGAAAACGGTCGGTGTCTGGGAGGATTGCGTTGCCATGGGCCGTGATTGGACCAGATTGGGCACGATATTGCGAGTCCCCGGACCGTGTTCTTTGGGACTTAATGGACTAGGATATGGCGCATGTCGCTGATTTCGGAGCTCAAGCGAAGAAATGTCCTGCGCGTGGCTGCCGCCTACGTCGGTCTTGCGTGGCTGGTCGTGCAGGTGCTCGATTCGCTGGCGCCGATGTTTGGTGTCAGCGACGCGACTGCGCGCACGATTGTCATCCTGCTGGCAATCGGGTTCATTCCGGTTGTCGTCATTGCCTGGCTGTTCGAGCTCACCCCTGACGGGCTGAAGCGTGACCGCGACGTCGATCATGACTCAGCCGAACGCCGCGGTGCCGCGAAGCGGCTCGACCGGGTCGTAATCGCGGTACTCTCGCTGGCGGTCGTCTTCTTCGCGATCGACAAGTTCGTTCTCGATCCGGCACGCGATGCCGAGCTCGTGTCCGAGGCCGTGGAGCAGGCACGGGACGAGGCGCTACTCGAATCTTACGGCGACCGATCTATCGCGGTGCTCCCATTCGTCGATGCCTCGACCGATGGTGACCAGGCATACATGGCTGACGGTGTAGCTGAAGAGATCATTAACCTGCTGTCGACAATCCGGGATATTCGCGTGATCTCGCGTTCCTCGGCATTCGCTTTCAAAGGCAAGCAGGTGTCCCTCGCCGAAATAGCCGAACGCCTCGACGTGCGCTACATCATGGATGGGTCGGTGCGCCGGGCCGGCGACCGGTTGCGCATCTCGGCACAGATGATCGATCCACGTACCGATACTGCGCTCTGGTCAGAGAACTATGACCGACCGTTTGGCGATGTCTTCGCCATCCAGGACGAGATCGCGGCGCAGGTGGTCGATCAGCTCGAGGTCGAGTTGACCGGCGTCATGCCGACCAGCAGGGTCGTCGATCCCGAGGCCTATGCGCTTTATCTGCAAGCCAGGGACCTCGTGAATATGCAGAACTGGACCGCGACGCAGGAGGCGGAGAAGCTCCTGGAGCAATCGTTGGCAATTGACGATCAGAATCCGACCGCATGGCTGTTGTACTGGCGGATCAACGGCCAGAAGATTGGATTCGACGGCTGGACCTGGCCAGAGTGGGCGCTCGAAACCCGGCACGCCGTTGAAATGGCGCTCAAGGTCGACCCGAATCATAGGAAAGCGCAGGCCTACCTGGCGCGTCTTTCGTATGCCGCAATGTCGACATTCGAGGGCGAGGCCGTGGCGACGGCATATGCAATGTCACTGGACCCGCTGGACCTCGAATTCAATGCGGGGACCGGTGGCTACCTGCGATCGATCGGCTTTGTTGAACGCGCGATTCCTTACTATCTTTATGCCACCGAACGCGATCCGCTCTCGGCCCCTTACTGGCGGGGCCTCATGGCGACCTATCTCCAGGCCGGAAAGCCAAAAGAGGGACTAGAGGCCTTCGGGCAACTCAGTGCAATCGTTGGCAGTGTTGGCGGGTTCTGGAACAAAGGCCTCTTGCATCTGCTGGATGGTGATCCCGAAGCGGCGTTGGCCGCATTCACCGTCTGGCGCGAATCGCAACCCGAATCGGCGCATGGCCTGCACGGCCTGGTGCTTGCGCACAATGCCCTGGGTAACACGGCGGAACGGGACGCGGCGCTCGCCCAGCTGGAAGAGGCTGCTCCCGACTCGCTACTGGTGATGAGTGCCTACGCCTGGCTCGGTCGGGTCGACGATGCGATGGGCATCCTCGACGCTACTTTGAATCCGCCGCGCGAATTTGGTCCGTCACCATTGCGCTCGAACATCCTGTTGCCGGGACTGGACGATCATCCGCGTTTGCCGGAGATGCTGGCACGGCAGGGGACGAGTGACGAGCAGATGGCATCGTGGCGACTTGATGAACTGTTTCCCGGGCCGGGGCTGCCGCCGACGATTCCTGTCGACCCGCCCTGATTCCGGCTAATCCAGCCGCTTCGTAAACCTCAGTGCTGCGCCCGTCATCGCGACGAGCGTAAAGATTCCGAGGGCAATCAACTCAGGATACAGCTCGATCAGTGCCGCATCGCGCAGCATGATGCCGCGGGTCAGGCGGATGTAATGCGTGACCGGCAGGATCTCGCCAAGGTACTGCGCGAATTTCGGCATACCGTCGAACGGAAATACGAAGCCCGACAACAGGATCGACGGCATCAGCACGAAGAAGGTCATCTGCATGGCCTGGAACTGGGTCTTGGCAACGGTCGAAATGACGAGACCGAGCGCGAGGTTCGCCGCAATGAATGCGCCCGACGCCAGGTACAGGTCGACGACGCTGCCGCGCATCGGCACCTGGAACAGCACATCGCCAACGACCAGGATGAGGGCGAGCTGGATCATGCCGATGACAATGTAAGGAATGACCTTGCCGATCATGAGTTCGGCTGAACTCACGGGCGTGTTGATGAGTAGTTCGAGATTGCCGCGCTCGCGCTCGCGCACGATAGCGACAGCGGTGAACAACATCATCGTCAGCGTCAGGATCACACCCATGAGCCCCGGGATGATGTTGACCGGCGTGCGGCGCTCCGGATTGTAGCTCGGCCGCACCTCGATGTTGCTGCCCTGGCGCCGCGTTGCGCCGGTGCCGAACGCGATCGGCATGTTGCGCAACTGGATCGCAACGTTGGCAATGGTTGGATCACTGCCGTCGACGAGCAGGTGTGCGGCCGGGCGTTCGGGATCAATGACGCGCCGGTCGAAGTCCGGCGGAATGACGACGCCGACGGAGACCTCTCCCATGCGCAGTTGCTCTTCAATAGCCATCGGCGTGTCGACGTAGCCGATGATATCGACGACCTGGGTCTCGCGCAGCTCGGCGATGAACTGGCGTGACAGGTGTGTATTCGCCTGGTCGGCGATGACCGTACGCAAATTGCGCACGTCCGTGTTGATCGCATAGCCGAACAGCAGCATCTGGATTACCGGGATGCCGACGATCATGCCGAAAGTGAGGCGGTCACGGCGGAGCTGCCGTACTTCCTTCTTCGTAATGGCCAGCAGGCGAGAGAGCGACTTCACGTGGTGCGCTCCTCTGGCTTCATCGTAACCGCGACGAACACGTCTTCGAGTGACGCTGTCGTCAGGCGGACGTCGGCGTTGACACCGCGCGCATCGAGGTGGCGGCGCACGAGCTGCTCCGGATTTTCATGCTGCTCCGCAACGAGCACACGCAGTCGCACCCCGAGTTGCGTGACGCTCGCGATGTGTTCGGCGCAGTCGAGCGCTTCCTGCGCGTGGTAGGGATCGTCGGCCGAGACTTCGACAATGTGCATGCCCGTGCCGGACTGCAGTTCCTGTGGCGTGCCATCTGCCACCTTGACGCCGCGATCGAGGATGGCGAGCCGATGGCAGCGCTCGGCCTCGTCCATGTAGTGGGTCGATACCATGATCGACGTACCGGCTTCCGCGAGGCGAAACAGGTTGGCCCAGAAGTCGCGACGACTTTGCGGGTCGACGGCGCTGGTTGGCTCGTCGAGTAACAAGAGATCCGGACGATGCAGGACGGCGCACGCAAGGGCGAGGCGTTGCTTCTGTCCGCCACTCATCGTGCCGCTGAGCTGCTTGCGCTGGTCGGTGAGGTCGTATTTCTCCAGTAACTCTTCAATACGGGCTTTGCGTTCCGCCTTCGGGAACGAGTAAATCTCGGCGATGAACTGCAGATTCTCATGCACGGTCATGTCACCGAACAGCGAGAACTTCTGGGTCATGTAGCCGATCCTTGGTTTGAGCTCTGCCGCTTTGCCCGGGATTTCGGTTCCGAGCACAGTCGCCGTGCCATGTGTTGGCGTCAGCAGTCCGCACAACATGCGAATCGTCGTCGATTTGCCCGAGCCGTTCGGGCCCAGGAATCCGTAGATCTGGCCGCGCGGTACTTTGAGATCGAGCTCGCTGACGGCCTTCAGGTTGCCGAAATGTTTCGACAGGCCGCGCGCTTCAATGGCGTATTCGGCGCTCATGTCAGTTGCTTCCGAACTCCACTTCCACGGGCACTCCGTCGGGCAGGCGGCGCTCGCTGTAATCGAGGTCGATCTTGGCCACATAACTGAGGCGTCCGCGATCGCGTTCCGTTAGTGCGAAGTAGGGTGTATATGCAGCCTCGCTCGCAACCCAGCGCACGGTGCCCGCGATTGGATCGTCAATACCGTCCACCCTTACGGTCGCCGTTGTGCCGGGAGAGACAGACGCGCGCAGGCGCTCGGGAACATAAACGCGCGCATACGGCTGCTCGCCTGCCAATACGATCACCAGTGGCTGCCCCGGGTTCGGGCGCTCGCCGAGTTCGAACAGGCGCGTATCGGCGATGCCGTCGACCGGCGCGGCGAGCGCCATGCGTTCGAGGTCGACGGCGACCGCATCGCGGCGCGCGGCGGCCTGCCTGGTCGCGTTCTCGGCCTGGGCGAGTTCCTCGACGGTCGTGCCGGTGAGCAATTCTTCAAGTTGGGCGAGGCGCAGCTTGAGGTTGGCCTGCGCCCCATCGAGCGCTGCCTGGGCGCGGTCGAGGGCGTCCGGTGAGGCAAGACCGCGCGCGTGGACTTCGCGTGTGCGTTCCATCTCGCTCTCGCGAAATTGCAATTCCTGGGTGGCGCCTTCGACATTGGCGCGTGCCGCAGTAATCTGCTCGGCGCGCGGCCCGCGCACGAGTTCATCGAGACGAGCCTGGTTCTGCGCCAGCGCGGCCTCGGCTTCCGCCAGTCGCGCTGCTGCCCGGCGACTGTCCTGCTCAACCAGCACGGTGCCGGTCGTCACCGAGTCGCCTTCCGCAACGTGTATCGCGACAATCGGTTCGTTCGATTCGGCAACGAGTTCGACGCGATCGGAGGCCAGTTCGCCGACAACGACGTTGGGATTTTCAGCACCGCTGCATGCGACGAGCGCGGCGCAAACGGCAATCAACAAACAGGTATTCTTCATTTGATTGACCACTCAGGCTTTCAATGAGTTGATTAACAGGTCGACCTGGTCTTCCATGAGGCGGTCGGTGTCCAGTTCCTTGTCGGCAAAAACCAGCCGCCAGATCATCGACAGCATCATTGGCGCCAGAAATAGCTGCGGTTGCAATTCGAGCGCATTACGTCGGAACTCACCGCGTTCGACGCCGCGTTCGACAAAGCCTCGGATCGCCTCGAGACCGCGTGCAACGACGTTGTCGTAGTAGTAATCGACGAGATCGGGGTGACGCGGCCCTTCGGAAATCAGCAGCCGAATCACGATTGCAATTGGTGAGCCCGGCACGCGCTTCATGAAATCGAGCAACGGGCCGCGAATGAACTCCTCCGAGGACAGCTCCGTTGTCTGCACCGTCACGAGCAACGCGTCAACGCGGCGCACGACCACGTTCCTGACCACGGCTTTGAACAGGTCTTCCTTGGTCTTGTAGTACAGGTAGGTAAGGCCTTTGCTCACGCCCGCGCGTTTGGCGACATCGTCGATGCGGGTCGCGGCATAGCCGTTCTCGGCGAAAGCCTCGAATGCGGCGTCCGCAATTTCCTGCGGGCGGTCTTCCTTGCGGCGCTGGTACTTGGGTTGGGCGGCCATTTCGGTGCCTTACTGACTATCGAGTCAGTAAGTATAGTTACTGACTGAGCAGTCAGCAAGTGACAGGCGTCGCATATTTCATGGGTTGCGGCATAATTCGCCGCATGTTCACGTATATAGACCCTACGGTGCGCGCGCGGCTCCGGGAGCAGGGCAAGCTGTTCCTGGTCGACCGGGAGGGTGTGCGCCTCGAGCCGGGACAGGCGGTCACACCCGGTGGCCACACGATCAGCGTCCTCGGACCTATTCCGCTGCCGCTCGAACTCTGCGGCAAACAGTTCAAGGTCCAGTGGTACGCCTGCGTTCGCAATACCGAGCTTGGCAAGATCCAGGAGCTGGCCGACGACCTGCGGGCCCAGGACGGCCAGCGCTCCTTTGCGACACTAGCTTCCTACATGGCCGTCAACAGCGTCATGCTGATAGGCGATCCGGACACCTGGGACAATCCGGTCGTCCGTGTGCATTCGAGCTGCCTGACCGGCGACGTTTTCGGTTCGCAACGCTGCGAATGCGGGCCGCAAATGCAGTCGGCGCTCGAACGCATTACAGAGGCCGGCGGCGGCATGCTCGTATACATGGCCGGTCACGAGGGACGCGGCATCGGTCTTTGGGCTAAAGCGGCGACCTATCTGCTGCAGGACGGCGGCGAGAATACCTACCAGGCGAATGAATCGCTCGGCCTGCCAGCGGACTCACGCGATTTCAGCGATGCGGCTTCTCTGCTCAAGTATTTCATCGCCGGCAAGCCCTTCCGTTTGCTGACCAACAACCCGAAAAAGGTCAACGATCTTGGCGAGCATGGCGTCACGGGCATCACACGCGTCAAGCACGTGACCGGCGTTACCGAGAACAACCGACGTTATCTCAGCGCCAAGCAGAAGTGGGGCCACGAGTTGTCCGAGGACGACATCGGGAACGAGTAGCTATTGCCGCCACAGCCGCGTGTTGCGCGGCCGCGCGTCAGTCGTGCTGCGAACCGGGTTGATATCGATCCCGCCGCGCCGCGTGTAGCGGGCTTGAATCGAGAGCGCGCTCGGTCGGCAGCCCGCCATGATGTCGACGAACATGCGTTCCACGCAGGCCTCGTGGAAATCCTGGTGCTCGCGAAAACTGACGATGTAGCGCAGCAGGGATTCCCGGTCGATCCTGGGACCTTCGTACGCAAATTCGATACTCGCCATATCCGGCTGACCCGTAACGGGGCAGAGGCTTCTCAATAAGTGCGAGTGCAGGGCTTCGCTCACTGTTTCGCCGGCATTGCTGCGCAACAGGCCTGCATCGACTTCAGTCGATTCACACGCGACATTCAATGCATCGATGCATGCGCCTTGCAGGCCGTCGATATCCACAACCGGGTCCAGCAGCACCTCGACCGTCGCCCCCGAAGTGTCAGAGAGGTCGCGAGCGATCGTCGCCGCCAGGTCGGCCCGCGCGATTCGCGTCATCGCGAAAGAACCGAGATAGAGTTTCAATGACTTCGACTCGACCAGGTTAGGCGAATCGGCGGGTACCCGAATTTCGGCGACGCCGACCTCGGGCCGGCCATGCGCGTTGAGCCAGGTCAGTTCCCAGGCATTCCAGATGTCGACGCCGTGGAACGGCAGTGGCGCGCCGATGCCCAACGGTTCACGGCTGTCGCTCCGCGGAATGGCAAACAGGGCTTCCGGTGCGTAGTTCTGCGGATAGGCGGTATCGCGCCCCAGCGGTAACTTTCCATTTTTCACGGCAGTATTTTGCAGTAAATCCCGTGTAAAATACCCGCCTTTTTCGCCCCCGAGCCAGCCATGAGCCCCTCCCCGACAACGGACGGCACTGATCGCGGCTTCATCATCCCGATCGGTGGCGCCGAAGAAAAACTCAATAACCCTGAAATCCTCGATCGCTTCGTCGATGTTTGCGGCGGCAAGGATTCCCGGATCGGCATCATTCCGACCGCGTCCGAACTCGAGGACACGGGCCGCAACTATGAAAAGCTGTTCCGCAAGCTCGGTTGCAAGCATGCGCGCGTCCTGCACTTCGTGACGCGCGAGGACTGCCAGTCGGACGAAGACCTCGGCTACATAGAGAAATGTGACGGCGTATTCATGACGGGCGGCAACCAGTTGCGCCTGTCAACGACGATTGGCGGTACCGCCATTGCCCAGGCGCTGCGGCGCCGCAATGCCGAGGGCATGCACGTGGCCGGCACGTCCGCCGGCGCGGCTTTCATGCCCGAGCACATGATCGCTGGCGGCCACGAAGGCAGTACCCCGAGCCCGGACATGGTCAACATGGCGCCCGGCCTTGGGCTGACCAATGCCTTCATCATCGACCAGCATTTCCGCCAGCGCGACCGTCTCGGCCGCCTGCTGACCGCGCTTGCGTATAACCCGTTTGCCGTCGGCATGGGTCTCGACGAAGACACGGCCGCCTTTATCGGCCCCCACGACGAGGTCGAGGTTGTCGGCAGCGGCGGTATTACGATTATCGACCCGAGCGATTTGAAGTATTCTTCGATGTCCAAAGCGCGTCGCGGGGACCCGGTCAGCCTGATCGGCGTCCGTTTGCACATCCTGATCTCCGGTGGCCGCTTCGATATCGAGACACGAGAGGCGTTCGCAGAATGAGAATAGAAAGCACGAACGTATACGTCGGGCCAAACCAGTTCGCCCGCTTTCCCGTTATTCGCCATGTGCTCGACCTTGGTGAGCTCGAGAACTGGCCGACGAGTCGCCTGGGTGAAGATTTCATCGGTGCGTTGCTTGAGGCGTTGCCCGGTCTGAATGAGCACGGCTGCTCCTACAAGCAACCGGGCGGCTTCGTACGTCGCCTGCGCGAGGATGACGGTACCTGGCTTGGCCACGTCATGGAGCACATCGCGATTGAGCTGCAGGTGGTTGCCGGCTCTGACGTTACCTTTGGCCGCACGCGTTCGATTGAAGGCCAGCCCGGCTTCTACAACATGGTGTTCCAGTACAAGGATGCCGCCGTCGGGCGTGAGGCCAGCAAGCTGGCGCTCGAACTGATTGGCAGCCTGCTACCCGAGAAATTGCGCTTCGACGGCGCTCCTGGCGAAGACTGGGACTTCGATTATGAGCGCGAGCGCTTCATTCGCTACGCCCAGCGCCGCGAATTCGGCCCGAGTACGGCCTCGCTCGTACGTGCCGCCGAGGAACGGGATATCCCGTGGCTGCGCCTCAACAAGTATTCGCTCGTGCAGTTCGGCCACGGCCGCTACCAGCAACGCATCCAGGCTACGACGACCGGTCGCACCAGCAATATTGCGGTCGAGCTGGCGTCCGACAAGGAAGAGACCAATGAGATCCTGCGCGATCTCGGCCTGCCCGTGCCGAAGCAGATGCTCGTGCGGTCGGCGCGTGACGCCGTGCGGGCGGCGGAGCGCATCGGCTACCCGGTTGTCCTCAAGCCGCTGTCGGGCAATCACGGTCGCGGTGTCGCCATCAACCTGCGAACGCGCGAAGAAGTCGAAGTTGGCTTCGAAAAAGCCAGCGAGCATGGCCGCACAATCGTCGTCGAGAGCTATATCGAGGGCTTCGATCATCGCCTGCTGGTCATTGATGGCGAGCTTGTGGCTGCCGCCAAGCGCGTGCCCGGGCACGTGGTCGGCGACGGTAAGCACACGATCGAGCAGCTCGTCGAGATCGTCAACGAGGATCCACGTCGTGGTGTCGGTCATGAGAAGGTGCTTACGCGCCTCGAATTCGACCACCAGGCCGAGCGCCTGTTGGCGAAGCTCGGCTACGACCACAGCACGGTTCCGGCGCAAGACGAGGTCGTGTACCTGCGTTCGACGGCCAACCTGTCGACCGGCGGCACGGCGATCGACGTCACCGACATTATCCATCCCGATAACCGCGAGATGGCGATTCGTGCGATCAAGGCCATCGGCCTCGACATTGGCGGCGTCGATTTTCTGACCAGGGACATTTCCGAGTCCTACCGCGAGGCTGGCGGCGGCATCTGCGAAGTCAATGCAGGCCCTGGCTTTCGCATGCACGTGGCGCCCAGCGAAGGCACACCGCGCGACGTTGCTGGTCCCGTCATCGACATGCTGTTTCCTCCCGACACGCCGCGCCGCATTCCGATCGCCGCAGTCACGGGCACGAACGGCAAGACGACAACTTCGCGCATGTTGGCGCATATCCTCAAGATGGCCGGGCGTACGGTCGGCCTGACCTCGACGGACGGCGTCTATATCGACGGCAAACTCTCGGTGTCCGGCGACATGACCGGCCCGGTTTCGGCCAAGATGATTCTGCGTGACCCATCGGTTGACGCGGCGGTCATGGAAACTGCCCGCGGCGGCATGCTGCGCAGTGGCCTCGGCTTCCAGGAGTGCAATGTCTCGGCGTGTCTCAACGTGTCGGCCGATCACCTCGGTCTGCGCGGTATCGACACGCTCGAGCAGCTGGCCGAAATCAAGCGCATCCCGATCGAGATTGCCAAGGATGCAGCCGTATTGAATGCCGACGATCCGCTGTGCCTGCAGATGGCAGATCACACCGATGCCGCCGCCATTTGCTACGTGACGATGAATCCGGGCCACCCACTTGTGAAGCGCCATATCCAGGCGGGCGGACAGGCCTTCGTGCTTGAGCAGGGCATGAACGGCCACATGATCACGATTTACGACAACGAGACGCATACGCCGCTCGTCTGGACGCACCTGATTCCTGCCACCATCGAAGGCCGCGCGCTACACAACGTGCAGAACGCGATGTTCGCGGCTGCGCTGGCCTACAACATGGAGATCAGTCTCGAGGATATCCGCCAGGGTCTGCGCACCTTTGACTCGACCTTCTTCCAGGCGCCGGGTCGTATGAACATCTACGACGAGCATCCGTTCCGCGTGATCCTCGACTACGCGCACAATCCCGCTGCTGTTCGAGCCATGTGCGACCTCGTTGACCGCTTCGAGGTCGAGGGCAAGCGCATCGTGGTCCTGTCCGGACCGGGCGATCGACGCGATGAGGACATTCGCGAAATTGCCGAGGTCGCCGCCGGACACTTCGATCACTTTATCTGTCGTTGCGATGACCATCGTCGTGGACGCGGGGACGACGAAGTTGCGGTGATGCTCAAGAACAAGCTGCTGGAGCTGGGTATCTCGACCGACCAGATCGAAGTCATTCCCGATGAGCAGGAGGCCAATACGCGAGCGCTCGAGATGGCGGAGACGGGCGACCTGATCCTGGTCCTCGGCGATAACATCAAGCGCACCTGGAAGCAGATCGTTTATTTCAACTCGGGTTCGCGCGTGGACAACAGTGGCAAGAAGTCGGCAACAACGATCGACCTGCCGCAGTTCGCCGATTTCGACCTTTCCAACGATATCGAGATCATCAGCGACGAGCGCGGCGTGCGCATTGCGCGCGACGAGGGCGACTAGCCGAGCATGGAATTCGTCGATGCACGCAGGCTGACCGGGGCGAATGCCGTTTTCGGTGGCATTGGCTCGATTCTCGATGTCGCGTGCAGCGCGGACGAAGCTAACGAGCTGATTCCGGTCTGGGCCGACAACGTCGGGCGCATGTTCGAAGCGCTCGACTGGCCGTCGAGCGAGTTTGCCTACCGGCGCCTGGAAGGCGGTATCAGTCTTGCGTTCACTGCGCCGATCGACCAGCTGTACGCGGCCTCGGAGATTAATGAGTGGGCCTGGGCTGCCAGCGCATTTGAGCTGGGCGCCAGCGCAGACGAACCCGACTTCGACGAGGCGCTTGCGGCAATCGAGAAGTCAGCAGCTGAGGAAGCCAACGTCGAACTCATGTGGCTCATCGACGAGGCCGAAGCTCGTGGAAAGACATTGCTGTGGGACGACGACGAGGTGTCGGTTGGGCTCGGCAAAGGCTCGCAGACGTGGCCCGTGCGCGAGATTCCCGACGAGTTCGACTGGGACAGCTTTCACGATATCCCGGTCGGAATTGTTACGGGCACTAATGGCAAGACGACCACGGTGCGTTTCGCCAAGCACATCCTGCGCGAGGCCGGGCACAACGTCGGCGTCAGTTCGACCGACTGGATCGCTGTTAACGAGCGCATCATTGACCGCGATGACTGGTCCGGGCCGGGCGGCGCGCGCGCAGTGTTGCGGGAGCAGGAAGTCGATGCGGCCATACTCGAGACCGCACGCGGCGGATTGCTGCGCCGCGGCCTTGGCGTCGAGCGCGCCGACGCCGCATTGATCACCAACATCAGCGAGGACCACCTCGGTGACTTCGGCTCGCGTAATCTCGAGGAACTGCTCGACATCAAGTGGGTCCTGAGTCATGCCGTCCGGGAGTCCGGCAAACTGGTGCTGAATGCCGACGACGCGATGCTCGTCGAGAAATCGCAGAGCTTCGACGGCACGATCGTCTGGTTCAGCCTCGATGCCGGCAACAGGCTGATCGAACGGCATGTCGCAGACGGTGGCGAAGCCTTCGTTCTCGACGGCGACCACCTGTTCAGAATTGAACGCGATGCGCGCGAGCAGATTTGCCGCGCCGCCGACATACCTCTCGCCATGGGCGGTGCCGCGCGCCACAACATCGCCAATGCCCTGGCCGCCGCGGCGCTATCGTCGTGCCTCGGGGTGTCGCTCGAGCACATTGGCACCGGACTGACGACGATGCGCCAGGACGAGAACCCCGGTCGCTGCAACATCTACGACCTGGATGGCCGCAAGGTTCTGATTGATTTCGCTCACAATCCGGCCGCGATGGCGGCGTTGTTCGATATGGCAAGGGGCGTCGATGCCAGGCGGCGGGCGCTGTGCTTTGGGCAGGCCGGCGACCGCACCGATGAGTTGATTCGCGAGCTCGCGCGAGACGCCTGGGCAATCGGCCTCGAGCGCGTCGTTGTGTCGGAGCTGCCGAAGTACCACCGCGGCCGCGAACACGGCGAGGTCTACGGCATTATTCGGGACGAGTTGCTGAAGTGTGGCGCGACCGACGCACGGGTATCGCACAACGACGAAGAACTCGACTCACTCAGGGAGGCCCTCGACTGGGCAGAGCCAGGCGACCTCGTCATCATGCTCGCGCTCGGCGGGGCCAAGCCCGTCCATGAGCTGCTCAAGGAATTGGGCGCCGAATAAATTTGGCAATCGTATTGGCGATATCCTGCGTGTTTTGCGGCGACAGGATGTCGCCCACGAGCACGTGATTGCTCGGGTCGCCCGATTTAGTAATTTCAACCACCTCTTTGAGCGGCGCATCAAAATTCTCGAAAGCGCGCAATGCGGCCTGCGGCGAAACCACTTCGTCGGCCGCCGAATAGAACATCAACAAGCGCTGCGTGACGCTGGCCGGCAGAGTGCGGTTTGCAGCATCAACGAGCCGCATCATCTCAATTGCCGCCGCCGTCGGGTAACAGGTCGACCAGTACTCTGCCTGCAACGCGTTATACGGCTCAAAGCAGCGCGTTTCGCCAATCAGCAATCGGGCAAGCTGGGGCCCCAGCGGTTTCGTTGCCCACGCGGCTTGCGGATCCCGTGGCGCAAAATTGGGCGAGATCATGACCACCGAGTCGATCGCATCGGCTCCTTCGAGCTGCAACATCAGCGTCGCCAGTGTCGCACCCGTGCTCGTGCCGATGACGACCACCCGATCGCCAATCTCGGCGGCCCGTGCAAGAGCCTGTCGCGCATCTTCCAGCCAGTGCTCCGCGCGCACGTCTTCCATCGGGAACAGCAGATGCCCGTGTCCTGTGAGGCGAACTTCCAGCAGGTTGGCGTCGAGATGTCCCGCAACCAGCGCGGCGAGCGGGGCGGTTTCCTGGCGCGATGCCGAAAAACCGTGAATGGCGACGACGACGAGGTCGCTGCGTGCCCGGCGCTTGAATTCGCGCGCTTCGGTTCCCGGCACCAGGTCGGGCACGGGCAGAGCAGGCGGCGCCTCGCCCTGCAATGACAGGCGCGGCGGCATTGTGGCCCAGAGCAGGGCCACAAGAGCAACCAACAGGATCAGCCAGGGCCAGCGTTTACTCAAAGCTCACTCAAGGCGCAGCAGCTTGTCCCAGTGCTTCTTCTCGATAGGCATGATCGACAGGCGATTGCCTTTGCGCGTCAGGATCAGGCCGTCGAGCCCCTTCGCTTCCTTGATTTCCGCAAGTGTTATGGTGCGCTCGAGCTTCCTGACGAACTCGACGTCGACGAGACACCAGCGTGGGTTGTCAGGATCGCTCTTGGGATCGTAGTACTTCGACTTTTTGTCGAACTGTGTCGGGTCGGGATAGGGCTCGCTCGCGACCTTCATCAGCCCGACGATGCCGACCTCCTTGCAGTTCGAATGATAGAAAAACACGTCGTCGCCGATCGTCATGTCGTCGCGCATCATGTTGCGCGCCTGGTAATTGCGGATGCCGTCCCAGGGTTCGCGGCCATCGCGCTCGAGATCATCGATGCTGTAAGCATCGGGTTCCGACTTCATCAACCAATATGCCATGTCGTAATTTTACGGATTGTCCGGGGTGGAAAAGGCGCGCAGTTTAGCACGCTTGTCAAGCGCCACAGACGGGAAATCGCGTGATACGATTGCGCCTCGCGCATCCGAACGCGATCCTGGGAGGACAATAAGAAATGGCCAACGTGCTCGCTAATATCTTCGGCTCGTCACCGGTCGGGCCACTCGAAAAGCACATGGATATCGCCTATCGCTGTGCCAAGAAGCTGCGGCCGTTTTTTGATGCCGTCGTTGCCAAGGACCACGAGCGTATGGCGGAGGTTCGTGCGCAAATTGAAGCGCTCGAGAACGAGGCCGACGATCTCAAGAAAGAGATCCGCCTGCATATGCCCAAGAGCCTGTTCATGCCAGTGCCGCGTGAGGATCTGCTCGAGCTGTTGCTGGTGCAGGACAAGATCGCCAATCGCACCAAGGACGTATCGGGCGTGATCATGGGCCGCAAGATGGTAATCCCCGATGCCATCTCCGCGAAGTTCATCGAGTTTGTGGAGAGCAACATCGATGCCGCCAAGCAGGCGCGCAAGAGCGTGCGTGAGCTCGAAGAGTTGTTTACAGCCGGCTTCAAAGGCGCCGAAGTCGAGCTCGTCTCCGAATTGATTGAAGAACTGGACGCCATCGAGACGCACACCGATGGACAGCAGACCGAAATTCGTTCTGCGCTGTTCGAAATCGAAAAGACGCTGGACCCGATCGACGCGATGTTTCTCTACGAGGTTATCGAGATCACCGGCGAAATCGCCGACATGGCTGAGCGCGTCGGTCGCCGTCTCGAGCTGCTGCTCTCCTGACGGCAAACAATAACAACACGGGAATGCCTGCAATCCCGGGAGATCATTGATGGAAGCACAATATATCTACATCGGCCTGGCCGCCGCTTTCGGCTTGTTCATGGCCTGGGGCATTGGCGCGAACGACGTTGCCAACGCCATGGCCACGTCAGTTGGTTCGAGAGCCCTGACAATCAAGCAAGCAATTCTCGTCGCGGCAATTTTCGAGTTTGCGGGCGCCGTGCTGGCTGGTGGTGAAGTGACCTCGACGATTCGCAAAGGCATCGTCGACGCCGATCTCCTGTCAGGAACGCCTGAGCTCCTCGTTTACGGCATGCTTGCGGCGCTGCTCGCTGCGGGTACCTGGCTGCTGGTCGCCTCGAAGAACGGTTGGCCGGTGTCCACCACGCATTCGATCGTCGGCGCCATCGTCGGTTTTGCCGCAGTTGGTATCGGCGTCGATGCCGTGCAGTGGGGCAAGGTTGGCACCATTGTCATGAGCTGGGTCGTTTCGCCGCTTACGGCCGGCTTTATCGCTTACCTGATCTACCGCAGCGTGCAGAAACTCATTCTGACGCACGAAGATCCGCTGGCACGGGCCCGCCGATATGTGCCGGTTTATATTTTTCTCGCGGCCTTCACGATTACGCTGGTCACGATCCTCAAGGGGCTGAAGCATGTCGGCCTGGCCATCAGCCTGCGGGACAGTTACATACTCGCGATTGTCATCGCGATCGGCATCGCCCTGGTCGGTTCATTCTTCATCAATAAGATTGAGGCGGATCCGAAGGCCGAGAAGAAACAGCACTTTGTCACGGTCGAGAAAGTTTTCGGTGTTCTCATGGTCGTTACCGCCTGCGGCATGGCATTCGCACACGGCTCCAACGATGTCGCTAACGCAATCGGCCCGCTGGCGGCGGTCATCTCGGTCGCCCAGTCAGGTGAGATTGCGGCCAAAGCCGGTTTGCCACTTTGGGTGCTCGGACTCGGCGGCGGCGGCATCGTCATCGGTCTGGCGACTTTCGGTCGTCATGTGATTGCGACAGTCGGCAAGAAGATCACGCAGCTCACCCCGAGTCGCGGCTTCGCTGCCGAGTTGGCCGCCGCAACAACGATCGTTATCGCGTCCGGTACCGGTATCCCTATCTCGACGACACACACGCTCGTTGGCGCGGTGCTTGGCGTCGGTATGGCACGTGGTATCGAGGCTATCGACCTGCGCGTCGTGGGCAGAATCCTCGTGTCCTGGGTTGTCACCATTCCGGCAGGCGCGATTCTCGCGATTATCTTCTTCTTCCTGTTCCGTGCGGTCCTGCCGTAGGGAGTGGTGCCTGGCAGTAGCGCTGGCGGCGATCTGTTCGCTGCTGGCGCCGCTCGCGAGCGCCCAACAGCCGGTTTATCGCTACGACAACCTCATTCACCCTGAGAGTTCGCGCAATGGCATGGTCGCGGCGCAAAATCGCTGGTCGTCTGCCGTCGGCGCGGCAATCCTTGCGCAGGGCGGAAATGCGGTAGACGCGGCGGTTGCCGTCGGTTTTTCGCTGGCGGTCACCCTGCCGCGCGCCGGCAACATCGGCGGCGGCGGCTTCATGCTAATTCATGACAGCGAAACAGGCCGGGATATCGCGATCGATTTTCGTGAGTCGGCACCGCTCAAGGCCACCCGCGACATGTACCTCGACGAGAACGGCGAAGTGGACCGCGAGAAAGCGCGCTTCAGCCATGCGGCGTCCGGCGTTCCCGGTACGGTCGCCGGTCTCTGGCATGCCCATCAGAAACACGGCCGCCTGACCTGGGCACAGGTCCTGCAGCCGGCGATTCTCCAGGCGCGCGATGGTATTCGCATCAGCTATGACATGGCCGAGCTGTTGCAGAAGAATCAGCAACGCTATTGCCGCAATGAAGCCACCTGCGGTTATTTCTACAAGGATGGCGGTACCCCCTACGAGCCGGGTGAACTGTTGGTCCAGTCGGACCTCGCCGACTCGCTCGAACTGATTGCGGAGCAGGGCGCCGACGCTTTCTACAAGGGCGATATCGCCGCTAAAATCGTTGCCGAAATGGAGCGCGGCGGCGGCCTGATCGATGCTGAATCTCTTGCGGCTTACTGCGCCATCGAACGCGAAGTGGTTCGGGGCACCTATCGGGGCCATGACATCGTTGCCATGCCGCCACCGAGTTCGGGTGGCGTCCACATCGTGCAGATGCTGAATATCCTCGAGCACTTCCCAATGTCGGAGTACGGCAATGAAAGCGCCGACGCCGTGCACCTGCTCGCAGAAGTCATGCGCCTTGCCTACGCCGATCGATCGCAACATCTTGGCGACCCCGACCATTACGATGTACCCGTTGAGTGGTTGACGAGCAAGGACTACGCGAAAGAACTCGCCGCGACAATCGACATGACGGCTGCAAAAAAGTCGGAGGACGTTGCACCCGGTGCCGTACCGGTGCCCGAGGGCATTGATACCACGCACTACTCGATCGTCGACAAGGACGGCAATACCGCGCTCGTCACCTACACCGTGAACTTCTCCTTTGGCTCGGGCGTTTCCGTTCCCGGCGCCGGCTTTGTATTGAACAACGAGATGAACGATTTCGTTGCGAAGCCCGGCGTTCCGAATGCGTTTGGGCTAATCGGCGGCGAAGCCAATGCGGTGGCGCCCGACAAGCGACCGCTGAGTTCGATGACGCCGATCATGGTGTTCAAGGACGGCGAGCTGCGCCTCGCGACCGGTGGTCCCGGTGGTTCCGTGATCATCACCTCGGTCCTGCAACTCATCGTCAACGTGATCGACCATGGCATGAACATCGCCGAGGCGACGATTGCGCCACGCATGCATCACCAATGGTATCCGGACACGATCTATCTCGAGTCCGGATTCAGCCCCGACACCATCAAACTGCTCGAAGCCCGCGGTCACACGGTCTCGGCATCCCGCAATATGATGGGCAGCCTGCAGACCGTCGGTTTCCGCGACGGCGCCTTCCGTGGCGCGTCCGACACGCGCCGCCCCAACGCCGGTAGCGTCGCTCCCGATAACAGCCAGACCCAGTAATGAACGATTCAAATTCAATATCGGTGGCCGCGCGCCGCTACGCGCTGGTGATTCTCGCCATCGTCTACATGTTCAACTTCATCGACCGGCAGATACTCGCGATCCTGTTGCCGGCGATCCGCGAGGAGTTCGGGGTCTCTGACGTCTGGCTCGGCCTGTTGTCCGGTACTGCCTTTGCGATGTTTTATATTTTTCTTGGCATCCCGGTCGCGCGTTACGCAGATCGACACAACCGGCGTAACCTGATTGCCCTCGCACTCGCGGTCTGGAGCGGCATGACCGCTTTGTGTGGCGTCGCTGCCAATTTCTGGCACCTGGCGCTGGCACGCGTGGGTGTTGGCGTCGGCGAGGCTGGCTGCAGCCCGCCGGCGCATTCCATGATTTCCGACCTGTATCCACCCGAACAACGCTCTACCGCGATGGGCGTGTACACGATCGGCATCTCGGCTGGCATCATGCTGGCTTACCTCCTGGGTGGCTGGGTCGTGCAGAACATCGGCTGGCGCGAGGCGTTCTTCGTGGTCGGCCTGCCCGGGATCCTGCTGGCGCTCGTGGTTCGCTTCACTGTCGTCGAGCCGCCGCGCGGACACTCGGAGGGCAGGGCCGCCGTCAGCGACCAGCCGCCATTCTTCCGCACCCTGCGTTTCCTGTGGCGCCGCAAGTCTTTCGCGCACATGACGATTGCCGCAGGACTGTCGTCGTGGGTCGGTTACTCGGTGATCACTTTCATGCCGAGTTTTCTCGAGCGCACCTTTGGTATACAAGAGGATGTCAGCGGACTGTACCTCGGGCTCATCATCGGCATCATCGGCGGTGCCGGTTTCTTCCTCGGCGGCTACTTCGCCGATCACCTCGGCCAGAGGAGCCATCGGCGCGCATTGCGCTTTATCGGCCTGATGGTGTTCCTGTCCGCGCTGCCGTATGCCGCCATGTTTCTGTCGGACTCGTGGCAGGTCGCGCTCCTGTTCTTCCTGGTTCCCGCGTTGACGGCGAACGTCTATCTCGCGCCCGTACTGGCGCAGGCACAGGGCCTCGTGTCACTGAAGATGCGTGCTATGGCTTCGGCACTGGCACTGCTGATCATCAACGTCATTGGTTTGGCACTGGGACCACCGCTGACCGGTTTGATTAGTGACGTGCTTGCTGCGAACTATGGCGAGGAGTCGATGCGGTACGCATTGTTGCTGGTGACCAGCGTCGTGCTGCCGTGGGCTGCGTTGCACTATGTTCTGGCCGGGCGCACGATTGACTCGGACCTGGAGAAGGCGACGGAGCACGATTGAATGACCGGCTTCGTATGCGTGAACAGTTGATGCATTGATGAGTCGGGGAGGAGTTCGAGTCTGAACGTGTCCCCGCATTTCTGCTCTTGCATTCAAACCGGCCCCTCGACCGGCAGCTTTCGGGCTACAATCGAATTCTGCAAATGACCCGTTGCGGTCGTTCGACTTTTTCGAGATTTCCACTCTGTGCGACCATGACGAATGACAAGAAGGAGTTCTTCGTACTGGTGGACTACGGAACCGGGTCTACTGGATACGTAGTTCGAGCGTACTCAAGAAAGCAAATCGACGAGATCTATGATCTTCCCAAATCAAAGTGGATAAGCGTGATTGAGGATGGGTTCGAAGAGCATCCGATTTATCAGGCGCAAGTTAATCACTCCGGGTCGCCTCTATGTTACGACGTTGATGCGCCGGAGGGCTCGCTTCTGCACTACATGGAGCGCAACGGTGTCATCGTTCCTTACACCGGCATTCCCGAGTGACTGGTGTTGGCCGTGAAGCGACCGCTTCCCTTTGTCAAGACTTGCCTTTCAAGCGACTGCTTTCGTTGAAAGCTGACGGTCAACGCCGCAGAGTCTTTTCCGGACCCAGCTTTTCCCTCCGTTTCTAACGGATCAGCGATTTCTGGTAAATGTATTGCGAGAATTCGCGGCAGCTAAAAGAGAAATCTCGGCGGCGGCGGCTCCAGCACCAGTTTTTCCGCCATGCTCAATAACGCACCGCGCGGTGGATCGTAATCTTCTCCGGGCGTGCCACCGATATCCGCATCGATCATATCCTGCGTGTTGTAGCCGACTTCCGGCACAGCGATTCCGTCCGGCCGCACGAAGTACCACTCGTCCTTAAAGTTTTTCTCGATACGGAAACCACCTTCGTGGACCAGCGTGTGATGCCGGGTGCAGAGCAACAGCATCTTATCGATGTCCGTCTCACCACCATGCGCCCAGTGATCCACATGATGGATGTCCACAAAGCGTTTGTTCTTGCAACCGGGGAAACGGCAAGCGTGATTGTCCCGGGCATGGATTGCACGCCTCTGCGCCGTCGTCGCAGAGCGCGATTTTCTTCCGACGGCCAGCGGCTGTCCGTTGTCGTCCTCAACGATCGTCACCACCGGGGAGTCACAAGCAAGACGCTTGACTGTCTCGATCGGCAATGATGAACGACCGACTTCCCCGGCGAGTGCTTTCTGGTCGACGTGGACGTTAACGAGGTACTGGTCCGAGGACTGGTTTTCACTGTCTCCACAAAGGAACGACTTCACCATCGTGACGAACGCATCCGCCTGCCGCTTCGACCAGGTCGTGTCCATGATGTCGGGGTGCTGCAGAGCGACGTCGTCCCGTGCCTTGTCGAGTGCCTTCTCGATGAGCTCGCCCGCTTCGAGCGGTAGTTCGACCGTGACCGTCATCATGCCGCGGTTGGCATTGCGACTAACGCGCAGCGATCGATTGGCAAATGCACGCTCGGCGACCGATAGAGAGTCGGGCTGTCCCATGCGCAGTTCGAAGCAGCGCTCAGTGACCTGGGCGCTGGTGTGCTTCAGGGCAAAGGTAACGAGCTCGTCCTCGTTGGACGGATTCGCTACGCGCGTCAACTCGCGCACCTTGGTGTAGGACAGTTCACCCGTCCTGAATTTTTCAGATACCAATGGCAAGACCTTCAGCGCCCGAGCCACCCGCAGCTTCTCCCGGGCCGTTCCAGTCGAGAAATCACAGCGCCACGCGAGCCAGCCGACGCAGTCATCAAAGCCCCATTTTATGTGTCCGCCAAGCTCTTCGAACTGACGAATCTGCACCAGCAACTCGTAGGTAAAGGCATTGATCCCGACACAGGTCCGCAGAATATCCTGCTCGAGTTGTGCGATCGTATCGCGGCTGGGAGTGGTTGAAATAACAGCATTCATGGGCGCCTCCAGGGGAGAAAAGGGCCGGAAAGGGATACTGTTATTATATGACGATTATATACTTGACAAACCTACTGTACGGGAGTACAGTTGTTTCTCAATTGAGGAAATCGTCATGTGTAATCTTTCCAATCCGATCTATCACGACAAAGACAAAGCCCGTGAACACCTTGAGGCGATCCGCTGGCCTAATGGTCCGATCTGCCCGCACTGTGGTGTAGAGGGCACCGCTTACGCCATTACTGGCAAGTCGGCTCGTCCTGGCCTGTTCAAATGCAAGGACTGCCGCAAGCAGTTCACCGTGACTGTCGGTACTGTGTTTGAACGCTCCAAGGTGCCGCTGAACAAGTGGCTGCTAGCCGTTCACCTGATGACCTCAAGCAAGAAAGGAATTTCCAGCCACCAGTTGCACCGCTCTTTGGGCGTTACCTATAAAACTGCGTGGTTCATTGCCCATCGTATCCGTCACGCAATGGAATCCACCGATACCGACCAGTTGGGCGGTCCCGATTCCAGTGGGCAGGTTGAAGCTGATGAGACATTCCTTGGTGGTCGCACTCGCGGTAAGGGCAAGGGCTCACACACGAAAGACAAGAAAAAGGTTTTGTCACTCGTTGAGCGCAAGGGTCGTGTCCGTTCCTTCGCTCTGCCAAAAGTAACTGCTGCTACTTTGAAGCCGATCCTGCTAGAACAGATCAACAAGGACGCTCAGTTACTAACTGATGGTGCCGGTCACTACAAAAAGATCGGCGAGAACTTCGCCAGCCATGACGTTGTTAATCACTACGAAGGTGAGTACGTTCGTGGCGACATCTACACCAACACGATTGAAGGCTACTTCTCAATTTTCAAGCGCGGCATGAAAGGCGTTTACCAGCATTGCTCAAAAGAACATCTGCACCGCTATCTAGCTGAGTTCGACTTCCGCTACAACCATCGCACCGCGTTAGATGTAAGCGATGCAGAGCGTTGTGACGCTGCCCTGAAAGCGATCTGGGGCAAGCGCCTGACCTATCGGCGGCCTAACGTCACACACTAAAGCTTCTCGCTCCCGCGATGCTTACAAACAGGTGTTGGACCTGCTGCGTGAAATCGACTGGATTTGGCACCAAAATGACGAGTAATTGAGCTTGACACGCCACTGTGGAAGCGTACAGTGGTTTTTGGGCTGTTAGGCCGTCTGGTTGAGCAGCCCTTGGAGCCTGTTCCGTACCACCACGAATAGCTTGGCGAGGGGACCGAGGGATGCGGGCACTTTCGCTTTTAGCTCACCATCGTAGCTAGCGAAAGCCAATCTGGAAACGCGAGCCTTCGCGTCTTCCGGGCTGGACGCCTGTATCTCAAGTAACCAACTCTGGCCTTCGTGGTTGTAGCTGAACAGGTATGTTCTTAAGTCATTTTTCATAAGGAATACTTCTATGACTTACTACTTGTACGTTGATAAGAACGGTCATTGGCGGTGGTATCTCACAGCCGCCAACAACCGAAAAATCGCCAACTCAGGAGAGGGCTATTACAACAAGCAAGATTGCCTGCATGCGATCAGCTTGGTTAAAGGTTCAGCCACCGCCCCTGTTCGGCAGATTTAAGTTCTCATATAGACGATAAGAACAACACGAAATTTGTCACACTTCGCTTAGGCCCGTCTACTTGACGGGCCTTTTTTATTTTGGCAGATAGGTTAGCGTTTCGCTTTGCCCTTTTCTTTGTTTTTCTTAGACTTATGGGGATCAGGTGGTGTTTGAAGCATACGCTTCAACACGTCATCTCGCTTTTTGTCTTTCTTGGGGTCTGTCATGTCTAACCAAGTTGAGTTATTTCACGCCGCTATCGGCAAAGCCGTATCTGACTGGACCATCGCCGAGAACCATCTATGCCACTTTTACGTGCTGCTGGTTTGCGGGGAGCTATCGCCCATAGAGGGGGCGCTAACAACATTCGCCACGCTTAGATCGTTCGACGAGCGAAGAAACATTATCATGAAATGCCTTAACCAGGTTCTTTACCGAAACATCTTCAACGAGTTTCGTGCGACCACAAAAAACAACCTCCGGCGGCTCCAGAAACTTTCTGAAAAGCGAAACAAGATCGCGCACGGTGCGGTTATCAAATCAAGAGAGTCCGATGGATTCTGCTTCTCCCCTTACTACATTTACGGAGTGGAACACCGGTACAAGGCCATCGCAGACAACTTTGGGACCCCGGCCAGCACAGTACGCCCCACCGAAATCTGGGACCTGAAGACTCTCGGCGAACAGGTCAGCCAAGTACAGCAAGCAGTTCCCATCACTCGCGGCCTCGTAAAGTCTCTTTTTCGCTGCTACGAAGAACACGCAGAACCTCTTCAAGAAACAGTGCGCATTCTTCTGCATCGGGGCCTTCCATACGCGAAGTACTCAAAAGACCAGAACTAGCAATGTACTGACCCCCGACTCGGACGAGTTCAGGCGTGATCTGCAGATCAAATACATCTGGGTTTGTCATGTATACAATCGTCCTCGATATAGCTAGCGGCAAGTATCAGATTGGATAACGCATTATCACTTGGGTTTGTCATGTATATAATCTCGTATTATATACAGCCAATCACCCGAAATCGATTTCAAATAGCTGTTTTTAATAGAGAAATAGCCGGTCAGTCAGCGCCGAACCAGCGTTGCAGCTCGGTAATTGGCGGCGTGTCGGCGGCGTTTTCCACGAGCCCCGCGAGATAGTCCATCGCATGTTGCGGCATGGGCACAGTTTCACGGGCGAATTCGAGCCATTCGCGGCCGCCGGGCGTGATCAGGACTTATGTGATGAAGCGTTCATTGGTCCTGAACGCCTCCGGATCGACCAGCCCGTATTGCGCGAGATTGCGAATCATCTCGAGATAAAAGGCGAGATCGACAATGAGCGAATGGAAATGCGCCTGTTCTTGCGGCGGCAGATTGTCAAAGCCTGCAACGCCGCCGCGAAACACCTCGAACGCGGCGGGATCGCGCTGACGGCATCCCAGTTCATGCTCTAGACCGACCTCAGGTACCAGTCAAAGTCGAGCTGGGCCACGTGGTTGTGGTACTGCTCGCTTTCGGCACGGCGCACCGTTGTGTAGTGCCTGCAGTAATCCGCGCCAAGATAGTCGGGCAGCACCTTGTTGCGTGCGAAGCGATCGAGCGCCGCATCCCAGCGATTCGGGATCTTGAGCTGCGGCACGATCTCCGCGCCTTGCTCGACCATCTTGCCGGGATCGAGCTTGTTCCTGAGTCCATAGTCCACACCAGCGACGACGGCCGCCATGACCAGGTAAGGATTCGCATCGGCGCCGGCAACACGGTGCTCGAAGCGCAGATTCTTTTCGTCCGATTCGGGTATGCGCACGGCAACCACCCGATGATTGACGCCCCAGTTGGGCTCGACCGGCGCGAACATGTCCGGGCGCAGGCGTCGGTAGGAGTTGGCGTTGGGTGCGAAGATCGCGGTCGAGTCGGGCATCAGTTTCAGCAAACCGCCCACCGCTTGCCGCAGGCGGGCGGAGAAGGGCGGCAGGGCCATCTTTTCCTTGCCCTGCGAAAAGTAGTTCCTGCCATTCCTGTCAACGAGACTCATGTGAATGTGCAGGCCGCTGCCGGAATCCTCCGCAAATGGCTTGGCCATGAAGCACGCGATCAGCCCATGCTTGCGCGCCGCGGCCTTGATGATGCGCTTGAGCATGACGGCGTGGTCGCAGGCGAGCACGGCATCGTCGACGTGGTGCAGGTTGATCTCGAACTGGCCGGGCGAGTACTCGGAAATCGCGGCATCAGCCGGAACCTCCTGGGCCTCGCACCAGGCGTAAACGTCGTCGAGAAAACCCTCGACCTCGAACAGGTCGTCGGGGTTGTAGACCTGGGTGCCGGGCTGGGGGCGGTTGGTGCCGGGGATCAATGGCGCGCCCACTGCAGCTTGCTCGCTGTCGGCGGACAACAGGTAGAACTCCAGCTCTGTGGCCACGACCGGCTTGATGCCGCGTCTCTTGAGCGGCTTCAGTGCGTTCTCGAGCACCGTCCGTGGGTCGCCGAAGAAGTCGCCGCCTTCCTCATTGCGCATGCGGAAAAAGGCCTGGGCCATGGGTCGACTGGACCAGGGCACGGGTACGACCGAGCCGGGCACGAGCGCCGCCGGCAGGTCCGGGTCGCCGTCATCGGCACCGTAGGGGACGCCGGTTGTGACTTCGCCCAGCGTGTTCAGCAGCGTGGCGCCGGCACAGAACACGAAACCGCCCTTGGCGCATTTCTCGAATTCGCTGCGCCGGACCCGCTTACCCCTGAGCAGGCCGGAGAGGTCAGGGATGAGCAGGTCGACAGAATCGAATCGCCCGTGTTTGCGTTCGAGTGCCCGGATTTCGGACAGCAGAGGGGGAGCTTTGGCCATGTTGTTGTTCTCGCAAGTCCTTGCGCTGCCTAGCATCCGCAATTTCGAGTGCCGCCGCAACCGGACCTGTGCTACTGTAATATGAAATAGTAATTCATAATATGAAATCTCAAAAAGTACAGTCACCGCAGGGAGCGCAGTCCGCGGTTCGGGCGATTCGCCTGCTCAAGTTATTCACGGCGGACAGGCCTCGCCTGCAACTGGCCGAGCTGGCCGCTGCGTCGGGCCTGAACAAGACCACGACGCACCGCTTGCTGCAGGCGCTGGTTGCCGAGTCCATGCTCGAACGCAGCGAGAGGACAGGGGCTTATTACCTGGGCGGTGCTGTCGCCGCACTTGGCATGCAGGCAATCTCGAGCGACGGACTGCGGGTCCGGGCGCGGCCGTTGCTGAAAAGCCTCGCGGCGGAAACTGGTGAGACGGCGACGCTCGAGATTCAGGTCGAGGATACGATGCTGATACTCGACGAGGTCAAAGGCGGGCACCGTATTGCGGCGGGCGGCAATGTGGGCACGCGCTGGGCCATGCACGCGACCTCGACGGGCAAGGCCGTCATCGCATTCAGCGAAACGGGCATGCATCGCCTGGGCGAGCGGCTGGTGCCGTTGACGGCGAACACGATCACCGACCATGAGCGCCTGGCGGCGCAACTCGGCGAAATTCGCCGGCGTGGTTTTGCCGAAACCGTGGACGAACTCGAAGATGGGTTTACGGGCGTCGGCACGATCGTACGCGGTGCCGGCGGCGAGATTCTCGCCGCGATGTCGATTTGTGGACCGACCCAGCGGCTGACCGAGAGCCGGCGTGCGAGTCTTGGCGCGACACTGTGTGCAGCGGCAGGCCAGCTGCAGTCGGGAATGTGAGCCGCATGCTAGAATCCGCAACGACAAACGGCTGCAGGAATAACCATATTAATACTCGCACGCTGGTCCCGCGGAACCTGATCCGCCGTCTTGCTTTGGCCCTCGCGGCGACTGCATTTCCTTTTGCGACCTTTGCGCTCGAGATTGAGACGCCGGCCGTTGGCCTGGCGGGCGTCGGTCTCGACTACGCGGTATCAGGAGCTGAACCGGCACAGACCGTCATCCTCGAGGTGCCGGGCGCGCGCCTGACGGGCATCGCAGACCAGGACGGCAATGCCGTCTTTGACGGTATCGTGATCGCGGACGCGGGCATCGCGACGGTAACGGCAATGTCGGGCGAGGCGTCTGCGAGCGCCGATGTGCGCGTCATCGCTGGCTGGATCTCGATCCTGCCGCCGCTGCTGGCAATCGCGGTGGCGCTGACCATACGTAACGTGATCCCGGCGCTGCTGCTGGGCCTCTGGGTCGGGGCGACGGCGCTGCAGTCCTTCACGGTCAAGGGCGTCGGCGTAGGCCTGCTCGATGCCTTTCAGAAATTCGTCACGGGGGCGATCGCCGACTTCGATCGGGCCTCGATCATCCTGTTCACCATGATGATTGGCGGCATGGTCGGGATCATCACGCGTAACGGCGGCATGGCGAGTGTAGTTGCGGCGATCGTCAGTCGCGCGAAGACAGCGATTGGCGGCCAGGTGGCGGTATGGCTCATGGGGCTGATGATCTTCTTCGACGATTACAGCAATACGCTCGTCGTTGGCAATACCGCGCGCTCGCTGACCGATCACCTCAAGGTGTCGCGCGAGAAGCTGGCTTACATCGTCGATTCGACGGCCGCGCCGGTTGCGTGTATCGCGCTGATCACGACCTGGATCGGTTACCAGATCGGCCTCGTCGACCAGGCGCTCGGGCAGATCGACGAACTGCGGCATGTGCAGGCGTACTCGGTGTTCATCTACTCGATCCCCTACAGTTTCTACCCGATTCTCGCCATTTTGTTCGTCCTGATGATTTCGGCGAGCGGCAAGGACTTCGGTCCTATGCTCAAGGCGGAGATCCGTGCCCGCAACGGCCAGGTAAAACCGGAAACGGCCGAGGAGCTGCCGGCCATGCATGGCGACGAGCTCGAGCCGAAGGAGCGTATTCCGCTGCGGGCGATCAATGCGTTCGTCCCGATCATTGCGCTGGTCATGGCGCTCCTGGTGAGCCTTTACATGCTCGGTGATGGCGACACGATGATCGCGGTGCTGGAGACGACGAGTCCGTACGTTGCGATGATGTATGCATCGTTCGTCGGCGTGCTCGTGGCCGCCGCGATGTCGATCTTCCAGCGTATCCTTTCGATTCATGAGACCGTGGATGCATGGTACGGCGGCCTGCGCGCGACGTTGTTCGGCATGATTGTGCTGGTGCTGGCCTGGTCGATGTCGGACCTGACCGCGACGCTCAATACCTCGCAGTACCTCGTGACGCTGCTCGCCGATTCACTGCCCGTGGCATTGATCCCGGCCATCGTGTTCATACTCGCCGCCGTTACGGCATTTACGACGGGCACGAGCTGGGGCGCCATGGCGATCCTGATGCCGCTGATCATCCCGCTGTCGTGGGCGGTCATGGGCGTGAACGGCATCGCCGACGATTCCGGCATGCACATCATGTACTCGGCAGTCGCGTGCTGCCTCGGCGGCGCCGTATGGGGCGATCACTGCTCGCCGATTTCGGACACGACGGTGCTGTCGTCCGTCGCGAGCGGTTGCGACCATATCGAGCACGTGCGCACGCAGTTGCCGTACGCGTTGTTGGTCGGTGTCGTGGCGCTCGGCCTCGGCACGATTCCGGGTGGCTTTGGACTGCCGCCGTGGATCTCGCTGGTTGCGGGCGCTGCTGCCCTTGTGGTTGCCCTGAAGCTGCTGGGCAAGCGTGCGGAGGAGGTTGCGTGACAATGCGTCCGCTCGTCGCCGTGCCGGCGGACAGAAATGTCTGGGGCAAGCATTATTTCCATATGGTCGGCGAAAAGTACCTGCGCGCCGTCATTGACGGCGCGGGCGCATTGCCAATGGTGTTACCTGTTCTGGCAGAAGATCTGAATAACGAATCATTGCTGGAGCACTTCGACGGGATCATGCTGACCGGTAGCTTGTCCAACGTCGAACCGCGGCACTATGGGGGCTCTGCAAGCCTCGATGCCAGCCTGCACGACACCTATCGCGATGCAGTCACGTTGCCGCTCGCGATCCGCACACTGGAGGCCGGCGTCCCGTTGTTCGCCGTGTGTCGCGGGTTCCAGGAGCTGAATGTCGCGTTGGGTGGCTCGCTGCACCAGGACGTATCGCAGGTCAATGGTTACCACAATCATCGTGAGAATGATGCTGATCCGCTCGACGTCCAGTACGGCCCGTCGCACAGCGTCAGTTTTACCGACGGCGGCTTGTTGCAGGAGCTGGCGGGCAGCGCTACCGCTATGGTGAACTCCCTGCATTCGCAGGGTGTCGACAGGCTTGCCGACGGACTGGAGGTAGAGGCCGTCGCGGACGATGGCCTCGTGGAGGCGTTCCGGGTGGTCGATGCGCCGGGGTTCAACCTCGCCGTCCAGTGGCACCCGGAGTGGCAGGTGACGCACAACGAATTATCGATGGCAATGTATGGAGCGTTTGGTGACGCGTGCCGCGAGCGCGCCAGCCGGCGACAGGTGTAGTGTGAGTAACGACAACGTATTCGAAACGTGGTTTGACGAGCGCAAGATTGAGGATGTCGAGGCCATCGTGCCCGACATGGCAGGCACCGCGCGCGGCAAAGTAGTACCGGCAGAGAAGTTTCACGACGGCCGCATGAAGATGCCGGAGGGCGTGTTCGCGCAAACGATTTCCGGTGACTACATCGATGATCCGGATAACGTAGAAGACCGCGACATGTGGCTCGTGGCCGATCCGAATACGCTGCGCCCGGTTCCATGGCTCGACGATCCCACGGCGTCCGTTTTCATGGACTGCTATCACCGCGATGGCTCACCGGTCGCGAAGTCGCCGCGCAGTGTGCTGCGTAACGTACTCGCGAAGTACGAGGCGCGCGGCTGGGTGCCGATCGTGGCGCCGGAAGTCGAGTTCTACCTGCTCAGCCCGCACTCGGATCCGAATGAAGAGGCCGAGCCGCCGGAAGGGCGCCTCGGCTGGACGGAAGGCGCCAAGCAGCCTTACAGCATCGACACGATGAATGACTTCGAGCCGTTCATCAACGACGTATACGCCTACTGCGAAGCGCAGGGCATCAACATCGACACGATTTCGCAGGAAATGGGACCCGCGCAGTTCGAGCTGAACTTTCTGCACGGCAACCCCATCGATCTTGCCGACCAGGTGTTCCTGTTCAAGCGCACGGTGCGCGAGGCGGCCATCGGCCACAACATGCATACGACGTTTCTTGCCAAGCCAATCGGCGAAGAGGCAGGCAGCGCATTGCACATCCACCAGAGCGTGGTCGACAAGCAGGGCAACAACGTGTTCTCGGACGCGGACGGCGAGCCCACCGACCTGTTCTACGGTTTCCTGGCCGGGTTGCAGAAGTACATGAACGAGGCGCTGCTGGTGTTCGCGCCGTACGTGAATTCCTACCGTCGCCTGGCTGATCCGTGGGCGTCGCCAACCAACCTGTCGTGGGCCATCGACAACCGTACGGTGGGCCTGCGCGTGCCCGATTCACCGCCGCAGGCGCGGCGCGTGGAGAATCGCCTGGCAGGGTCCGACGTCAACCCCTACCTGGTTGTGGCCGCTTCGCTGGCCTGTGGCTACCTCGGCATGACCGAAGGCCTGCAGCCGACCGACCCGATCGAAGGCAGCGCCTACGGCGAGGATCACAGCCTGCACCGGCATATCTACGCGGCGATCGATGCGATGCGCGGCAGCGAGGCGATGCGCAGCATGCTGGGCGACTCGTTCGTCACTTTGTACACGGGACTCAAGGAACAGGAGTACCGCGAATTCCAGGAAATCATCACGCCGTACGAGCGTGAGATTCTCATGTTTAACGTATAGGCAGAACCGCTATGGCAGCTATCGAAAATCGCTCGCGCGAGGATTGGCAGGCGCTTGATCGCCAGCATCACCTGCACCCATTCACCGACCACAAGGACCTGCATGCAAAGAGCTCGCGCATCATTACGCGAGCAGAAGGCGTGTACATCTATGAAGCCGACGGCCAGAAGATCCTCGACGGCATGTCCGGACTGTGGTGCGTCAATGCCGGCTACGGGCGCGAAGAAATTATTGACGCTGCGGCCGCACAAATGCGCGAGTTGCCGTACTACAACAACTTCTTCCAGTGCGCGCATCCGCCCTCGATCGAACTCGCTGCGATGTTGAAGGAAGTCAGCCAGCCGCAATTCAACCGCGTGTTTTTCACGGGTTCCGGCTCGGAGTCGAACGATACAATCGTACGCATGGTGCGCACCTACTGGGACCTGGTCGGGCAGCCCGATCGCCATACCATTATCAGCCGCCACAATGCCTACCACGGCTCGACCGTGGCGGCTGCGAGTCTTGGCGGCATGAAACCCATGCACAAGCAAAGCGGTTTGCCGATTCCCGGTATCGTGCACGTGGACCAGCCATACTGGTTCGGCTCGGATCGCAGCATGACACCCGACGAGCTCGGTCTCGCGGCGGCGCGATCAATCGAGGACAAGATCAACGAGATCGGTGCGGACAAGGTGGCCGCATTTATCGGTGAGCCGATCCAGGGCGCGGGTGGCGTGATCATTCCGCCGGACACTTACTGGCCCGAAGTGCAGCGTATCTGTGACGAATACGGGATCCTGCTGATCTCGGACGAAGTCATCACGGGCTTTGGCCGTCTCGGCCAATGGTTTGGCGCCGACTATTACGGTACACGCCCCGACTTCATGCCGTTTGCCAAGGGTGTGACCTCGGGCTATCTGCCGCTCGGCGGCGTGTTCGTCAGCGACCGGGTCGCCGATGTGCTGGTCGACAAGGCCGGCGAGTTTGCGCATGGATACACGTACTCCGGCCATCCTGCCGCCTGTGCCGTGGCGATCGCCAACCTGAAGATCCTGCACGAAGAGAACCTGGTCGAGCGCGTGCGCGACGACATCGGTCCGTACCTGCAGGCCAGGTGGAGCGCACTCGCCGAGCATCCGCTGGTTGGTGAGACACGGATGGTTGGCCTGATGGGCGCGTTCGAGCTGGTGAAAAACAAGGAACCGATGGAACGTTTCGCCGAGAAACAGGGCGCGGGCGCGACCTTCCGCGATGCGGCCCTGGACAACGGTGTCTGCCTGCGGGCGAGCGGCGATACGATCATTTGCGCACCGCCGTTCACGCTCAGCCATGCCGAAGCGGACGAATTGATCGACAAGGCCATCGCCGCCCTTGACCAGACGCAGGCGGCGCTCGGCGCATGACGTCGGAAATGGAAGGCGGCGATTTCGCGATCAATCGCGAGAGCCTGTACGGAACGACCGTGGAGCCGACATTTAGTGGCGTCACATCGTTCATGCGCCGCAAGTATGTCACGAGCCTCGACGGCGTTGACGTTGCGGTGACCGGCGTGCCGCTGGACACGGCAACGACGGGGCGTCCCGGTGCCCGCTATGGGCCGCGCGCGATTCGCACTGCGTCGACGATGATCGCGTGGGAGAGACCATACGGCATGGAGTTCGATCCGTTCGATCGACTCGCGGTGGCCGATGTCGGCGATTGCGTGTTTGATGCGGGTAAGCCCGAAACGGTCCCTGCGGCGATCGAGGCGCATGCGGCGGCCATCATCGACAAGGGGCCCGCATTGCTGACGCTCGGCGGTGATCACTTTGTCTCCTACCCGCTTCTGAAAGCGCATGCGAAAAAACACGGTGCGCCGCTGTCCCTACTGCACTTCGATGCGCACAGCGATACCTGGGCCGACGAGGATAATCGGATCGATCACGGCACCATGTTCTACTGGGCGGCGAAAGAGGGCATCGTCAATCCGGCGACCTCGGTGCAGATCGGGCTGCGCACGACCAATCCGGATACGCTGGGTTTCAATATCATCGATGCGCCGCGTGCGCACGAGATTGGTATCAAAGGCATGATTGCCGAGGCGCGTAAGTGTGTCGGCGATACGCCGGTCTATATCACGTTCGATATCGATTGCCTCGACCCGAGCTATGCGCCGGGAACGGGTACGCCAGTCTGCGGTGGGCTCACATCCCACCAGGCGATGTCAGTGCTGCGCGGCCTGGCCGGCATTAATGTTGTCGGCATGGATATCGTCGAGGTAGCACCGGCCTACGACGTCGCCGAGATTACCGCGCTCGCGGCAACTCATCTCGCGATGGAGATGCTGTACCTGTACGCGTGCCGGCCGGAATCAGGCTGACTGCGGAACTTCACCGGGCAGGAACACGGTCACGACCATGTCGGCGATCGCGTCGAGTGTTGCATCATCGTCGACATCGATGCCGCTCGACGCCTTGAGCTCGTTGCCAAGCGCCAGCAGACCGCCTGACGACAGGCGAATCATGTTGAACAACAGCTTCGGATCGCCCTGCGGTGCGACACCGAGCCGTTGCAGGTCTGCGAGCATCGTGAACGTTGCATCGAAAAACGGCTTGAGGTGCGTTTCGATAAGCCAGTCAAGGCGGGGGTTCGGATAGCTTGCTTCCTGCACCATGACCTTGTGCAACGCGGGCTGGCTCTTGGCGTAGCGCACGTAGGCCCGGACCAGCGATGCAAAGCGCTTCTTCGGACATTCGTCCTGCAATTCCTCGAGTGAATGCGCCAGCGAGCGCCGGAAATCCCGAAACACGCGATCGGCTGCGGCACGCCACAGCTTGTCCTTGTTCTTGAAGTGATAGGTAATCAACGGATGGTGAACACCGGCGCGCTCCGCGATGTCACGCGTCGACGTACCTTTGAAGCCGTTTTCGGAGAACGCCTCGATGGCGGCGTCGAGCAGTTTTTGCTGGGTGACAAGGCTGCGCTGCTGCTGCTTGCGCGCCGGTTTGTCGCTCATCGGGGTCGCTTGTTCTGTCACGGTTTTTTCCCGGAAATGAAAAATCCCGCTCAGAGTAGCGGGATTTTTCATTTTTATCCAGTTTGGAAACGATTTCCGTCGAGTTGGTCTACTCGAGTGCGAACATCATGCGCACGGCGGCGCGCTTCTCCACGACTTCGCCGTTCTCGACAACCGGCTCGAATTCCCACTTCTCGACGGCGCGGATCGCGGCGCTGTCGAACGTGCGTTCGGGCTGCGACTCGCGGACTTCAACGTCTCTGACACTGCCGTCGAGCGAGACGGTAAACACGACGTCTACCCAGCCTGATTCGCCACGGCGCTGTGCGGCACGCGGGTACTTCGGCGCGACGTACCTGGTGCGCGTCAGCGAGCTGGCCGTCACCGGCTTCTGGTCGAGAACGTCAGTCGGCTCGGGTGGCGGCTCTGTAACGGCGGCCTGACGCGGCTCTTCGACAGGCTCCGCTTGCTGCTCAGCGACCGCGGTATCTTCGACGGCGTCGGCAGTCTCTTGCGGCTCAACTGCCGCGGCCTCGGCGGCGGCCTGGCGTTCCGCTTCCTCGCGCTGCGCGGCAGCGGCGCGTTCAGCTTCGGCCTGGCGGCGCGCTTCAGCAGCGCGGCGCTCGCGCGCGACAATTGCATCGCGCGCAGTCTGGAGTGCTGCTTCGGTCGATGTAAGCTCGGTACTCGATGCATCGATAGCGCGCGCATCGGCAAGCAGTGCCTGTGCCGCGCTTAGCCGACCCGCGTCGATCTCGGTGCGGGCTTGCAGGACCAGTCTGCTCGCGATCACATTGAGTCCCTGCAGCGCGGCAGTGTTACTCGGATCGTTCGATAGCACGAGGTTGTAGTAGTAACGCGCATTGTCGTTAGACGGTGACAGCAGATTGCCTTCCTCGAGCCTGGCGTTGGCCAGCGCGAGGACTTCGTCGGCTTGCTGCTCGCTACGCGCAGATTGCAGTTCCTCTGCAACGGCATCAATTTCCGTGGTGTCGTTCACACCGAGGGCACGTGCTGAGGACAGTGAATTAGCAGCATCTTCGAAGCGCGTGTCACGAATTGCAGCGCGCGCATTCGCAAGGAAGTCGCGCAGGCGCATCTGCGCCAGCTGGGCTGAGAGGAATGTCAGGCGCGGATTCTGCGGGTCAGCGACGGCGATCTGCTGCAGGGCATCCTCTGCATCATCGAGGCGCGCTTCGAGCAACGCCGTTTCGGCCGACGTTACCGCGGCATCGATGTCGATCGTTGGTTCTTCAAGCGCAGCAAAGTCGACGTCCGATTCCGTAATCGATGGCGTTGTAGTAGTTGCTGTGACCGACTCTGCGACTTGCGCAGGTTCATCGCCCCCGCTCATGAAGAACCAGAGAGCGCCGGCAACCACGACGACCGCGGCGGCTACGCCGCCAATGATCTTCGGACTGAAGCTGCTCGAGGTACCATCGCCGCTGGTAACAGCGGCGGGGGTGTCAAGCCCGGCAAGCGTATCGCCCGACTTCACATCGGGCCCGGTTTTCGACTTCTTATCGCTCTTGATTTTCTTGCCGAGGCCACTGACGAGGCCGGTGACAGTCTCGGTGAAACTGTTGTCATCGCCACCAAATGCGGCGCTCAGTCCGTCGTCGATCAGCGTGTCCGTGCCGGGGTTGCCGAGCGGCGGATCGACCGGTGCGGGCCGGGCAGGTTTGGCGGCCTTCTTTTGTGGCTGCGGCTCAACCCTGGGCTGCGCTGTTGGCCCCGGCTGCGCTATTCGCTTTGGCTGTGGTTCGGCTTCGGCCTTCGGCGCAGGCTTTGGCGCCGGTTTGGCTTTCGCTTCGGGCTTCGCCCTGGCCTTCGCTGTCGGTTGCGGGGCGGCGGCCCCACCTTTTACTTTGAATGCGGCATCAGGCGCCTCGAGGTGGTGCTTGACCGAGGCTTCCACAGCGAGGCGTGCGCGCCCCGGCGAGACCGGCTTCAGCAGGAAGCGATAAACCTTGCCGCGATTGATCAGGTCCATGAGCATTTCGCCATCGTCGCGGCGACCGGCCACGATCGAGACAAGACGCGGCGAACCCTTGCGCAGGTGCAGCGTGAGTTGTTCGACTTTCTGACCAACCATGGCGGCGTCGACTACTGCGACGCCCACCTTGTGTTTGCGAATCAGCTCATCGGCCTGCTTGAGCGTGTTGGCATAGTGCACCGTGTGCATGCCGCGCGACGATTCCTTGATCGTCGTCAGGAATTCCTGGTCCTTGGTCAGTACGAGTACGTCGACAGACTGAGAGCCGACCGCGGCAGCCGCCGAGAACTTCTCGGGGTTCAGCGCCGGCATTCGGCCTGTGGCGTCGCTGATGATCGTAGAACCGTTCTCCGAGGTCTCCATGATAATGTGCTCGGCGGGCTCGTCCGGAGCTGCGGCCATGTCGTTGGCCGACTCTGCCAATGCCATCAGGCGCATCTGCCGGGTGGCGCCATCGACCAGCTTTTTCAGGCCGTCGCCGGTGACGTCGCCCTGCACGACCTGGAACACTTCTTTTTCGCCCACCAGCGCCTGTACGTCCCTGTCTTCATTGCTGGCGAGCAGGATACCGATGGTCTCCGGAGAACGCTTCTTGGCTTCACGCAGCGCTTCGACGCCACTCATTCCGGGGAGCTTCTGTGCCGAGATAATGACGTTGATCGGGGTTTCGCCGAGAGTGGTCAGCGCTTCGCTGCCGCTGGTCGCGCAATGCACTGTATAGCTATCGCCGAAGCCCGAACTCAGCGAGTCCAGGGCGCTCTGCTCACTATGCAGTAACAATACCTGTGTTTTGAATTGGTCCAGCGGCACTTTGTTTCCTCCAAAGCATTATGTTCAGTCACGCACGCGGTCCTTGCTTCAGATGAGTATATGCCGAGGATTTAGGTCAAATGCCGGTCGGCAAGGAGCGAATAACAAATCTGTGACGCGCCGCACAGTGGAAGTGCAGGTTGCGTCACGTTCGCCCGCAGCCGGGCCTTCGCGAAACGCGACAGGCATTGCAAATAAAGGGTTTTCGGGTACCACGGGGTGCCCGCCCGGAAACGTCAGCCGGGTGCCGGGCTAGCCGTTCTGGCCGCGTGTTTCGACTTCGTTTCGAAGAGCCGCGATGGCCTCGTCGAGGTTGACGACGGACTGTTTCTTCGAGCCGAGGCGGCGGATCGCGACCGTGCGATTTTCGATCTCACGCTGACCGACCGCGAACAGGACGGGCACCTTTGCGACACTGTGCTCGCGCACCTTGTACGAGATCTTCTCGTTGCGCAGGTCCATGTCGGCGCGCAGACCTGCCGCGCGCAGCTCGGCGACGATCTCGGCGGCGTACTCATCCGCATCCGAAGTGATGGTCAGCACCTTCACCTGCTGCGGCGCGAGCCACAGCGGCAGGTTGCCCGCGTGGTGTTCGATCAGGATACCCATGAAGCGTTCGAGCGAGCCGAGCATGGCGCGATGCAGCATGACGGGCGTATGCTTTTCGCCGTCCTCGCCGATATAAGTCGCGCCGAGTCGCCCCGGCATGTTGAGATCGACCTGCAGGGTGCCGCACTGCCAGTCGCGGCCGATGGCATCGCGCAGGACGAACTCGAGCTTCGGTCCGTAGAACGCGCCTTCGCCCGGGTTATGGGTGTAGTCGAGCCCGCTGGCCTCGAGCGCCTTGAGCAGGGCCTGCTCGGCCTGGTCCCAGACGGCGTCTTCCCCGACGCGCACTTCCGGGCGATCGGCAAACTTGATGCGCACGTCCTCGAATCCGAAGTCCCGGTAAATCGACAGGATCAGGTCGCAGACGGCAATCGACTCAGCCGTGATCTGCTCGGGCGTGCAGAAGATATGGGCGTCGTCCTGGGTGAATGCGCGCACGCGCATCATGCCGTGCAGGGCACCCGACGGCTCATAGCGATGGCATTTGCCGAACTCGGCGATGCGCAGCGGCAGGTCGCGGTAGCTCTTGATGCCCTGGTTGTACACCTGGACGTGGCCGGGGCAGTTCATCGGTTTAATGGCGAACATGCGGCCGTCGACAGTCTCCGACGTGAACATGTTCTCGCCGAAGGTGTCCCAGTGTCCCGAGCGCTCCCACAAGGTGCGCGACACCATCTCGGGCGTGTTGACTTCCTGGTAACCGGCCTCGGTATTGCGTTGGCGGGTGTAAGCGACCAGCGACTGGAACACGGCCCAGCCATTGGCGTGCCAGAACACGGCCCCCGGGGCCTCTTCCTGGAAGTGGAACAGGTCCATGACCTTGCCGAGGCGGCGATGGTCGCGTTTCTCGGCCTCCTCGAGCATGTGCAGGTACTTGCGCAGCGCCTTGTCATTCGACCAGGCGGTGCCGTAGATGCGCTGCAGCATCTCGTTGCTGGAGTCGCCCCGCCAATAGGCGCCGGAAACATGCGTCAGTTTGAAGGCCTTGCCGAGCTTGCCGGTCGAGGGCAGGTGCGGGCCGCGGCAGAGGTCGATGAACTCGCCCTGGCGGTACAGCGTGATGTCTTCCTCCGACGGAATGCTGGCAATGATCTCGGCTTTGTACTCTTCGCCCATGTCACGGAAGAAATCGACGGCCTTGTCGCGATTCCAGACCTCGCGCTCGATGTTCTCGTCACGATCGACAATTTCCTTCATGCGCTTCTCGATCGTTTCGAGGTCTGCCTCGGTAAAAGGCTCTGCGCGCGAGAAATCGTAGTAGAAGCCGTTCTCGATCGCCGGGCCGATGGTTACCTGGGTCTCCGGCCAGAGTTCCTTGACGGCCTCGGCGAGGACATGCGCGGCGTCGTGACGCAGCAGTTCGACTCCGTCATCGGAGTCGCGCACGACGATCTCGACCGTGGCGTCGGAGTCGATGTCCCGGGTCAGGTCCCACATGTCGCCATTGACGCGCACGGCGACGGCGGCGCGGGCGAGACCCTCGCCGATGCCGGAGGCGATATCGAAGCCGGTTACGGCATTGTCATACTGACGTGTGGTCCCGTCAGGCAGGGTGATTGTCGGCATTCTCAATTCTGCTGGTTTGCAAGGCGCGGTATTGTACGCGAAATGCCCCTTTCCGGTTCAACAAGTTCGCGTACAATCCGCCGACATGAGTGAGACGGAACCGCGGGATTTTATCCGCAAGATCATTTACGAGGACCTCGAGTCGGGCAAGCACGACGAAATCGTCACGCGCTTCCCGCCCGAGCCGAACGGCTACCTGCATATCGGGCACGTCATGGCGATCTGCCTGGACTTCGGCGTGGCCGAGGAAACCGGCGGGCGAACCTTCCTGAGACTGGATGACACGAATCCGGGCAAGGAGAGTCCCGAGTACGTGCAGGCCATCAAGGACGATGTTCACTGGCTCGGTTTCGACTGGGGTGACCGGCTGACGCATGCCTCCGACTACTTCGACCGTCTGCATGAGTCAGCCGTCACGCTGATCGAGAAGGGCGTCGCCTATGTTGACTCGTTGTCGGCCGACGAAATCCGCGAGTACCGTGGCACACTGACCGAGGCGGGCAGGAACAGCCCGTATCGCGACCGCAGCGTGGAAGAAAATCTCGACCTGTTCCGGCGCATGTATGAAGGCGAGTTTGCGGATGGCGAGCATGTCCTGCGCGCCAAGATCGATATGGCGTCGCCGAACATGAACATGCGCGATCCGGCCATTTACCGCATTCGGCACATCCCGCATCAGAATGCGGGCGACAAGTGGTGCATCTACCCGATGTACGACTACGCGCACGGTCTGTCGGACGCCTATGAGGGCATCACGCATTCGCTCTGCACGCTCGAATTCGAGGATCACCGTCCGCTGTACGACTGGTTCCTTGACCAGCTTCAGCCTGCGCACCGGCCGCGCCAGATCGAGTTCTCGCGCCTCAACCTCGCGTACACGATCACGAGCAAGCGCAAGCTCAAGGCGCTGGTCGACGAAGGCATCGTGGCGGGCTGGGACGACCCACGCATGCCGACGATTTCCGGTATGCGGCGGCGTGGTTATCCGCCCGCGGCGCTGCGCGAGTTCGTGAAGCGCGCCGGCGTGACCAAGAAGGACAAGCTTATCGAGATGGGCGCGCTGGAAACCTGCGTGCGCGACGTGCTCGGTGAGGTTGCGCCGCGGCGCATGGCCGTCCTCAAACCGCTCAAGGTCGTGCTGACCAATTATCCTGAGGATCAGGTCGAGCACATGGAGGCCATGAATCATCCGGGCAACCCGGATTTCGGCACCCGCGAGCTGCCGTTCTCGCGCGAGCTCTGGATCGAACAGGACGACTTCATGGAAGAGGCGCCACGCAAATTCTTCCGCCTGAAGCCGGGCGGGGAAGTGCGGCTGCGCTTTGGCTATATCATCAAGTGCGAGGACGTGATCAAGGACGACGATGGCAATGTCGTCGAGCTGCGCTGCACCTATGACCCGGAAACGCGCAGCGGTACGGGCACGTCGGACCGTAAGGTCAAGGGTACGATTCACTGGGTATCGAGCGCGCACGCGGTCGATGCCGAGGTGCGCCTGTACGATCGCCTGTTCAACGAGGCCAACCCGAACGTGGCCGAGGATGTGCATGCGGTGCTCAACCCGAACTCGCTTGAGGTCGTCGATGCCAAGCTCGAGCCGTCACTGGCGGAACTCGGCAGCGACGAGGACGTGCAGTTCGAGCGCGTGGGCTACTTCTGCAAGGACCGCGTCGACGATAGTGCCGCAAAGCCGGTGTTCAACCGCATCGTCACGCTGCGCGACTCCTGGGCGAAGCTGGAAAAACAGGCCCTCGGCAATTAGGCGCCATTGCGGATAACGAGCGGTGCGCCGCGCGCGCAGCCGAGCCCGTCGGCTGCATGGCCTTCGGCGCGCGCTACCTCGACGACGCCGAATGAATTCACGAGCGCGAGATATTCGCCTGGACTGGCGCGGCCGTAAGTCGTCCGCATAGGGATCGTGTGGCCGCCGATCTCGGCGACCGGTGTATCGAGGGATATGATGAGGTCCGCATCGATATTGCTGATCAGGTTGCCGAAGGTGTCGATCGTGACGATCGTGCCGGTGACCCTGTCAGGTGATGCGTCAGGATCGTCAAGCCATCCCGGCGTCCAGTCCTGCGTCGCCGTTGCAATGTCCTCGACTGCAAGGCGGCCTGCGGCAAGCTCCGCGGCAAGCGGCGCAAAAATGTCGCGGCCGTGAAAAGTCGCGCTTGCCTGGGGCAGGTCGAGGCGGTCCAGCTTGTCTTGGTTCAGCTTATGGACGGATGCATCAGCATGGCGGTCAAGCAGCTGCGCCAGCAGGCCGTTGTCCGGCGCCATGAATACATGACCGTCGCATTCGGCGACCAGAATATCGCGCTCGGTGCCGACGCCGGGATCGACGATCGCGAGATGCACCGTGCCACGCGGGAAATATTGGTAGGAGCGGCTGACCCAGAAACCGGCCTCGGGCGGCCACTGCGCCGGAATCTCGTGGGCGAGGTCGACGACTTTGGCATCGGGGAAGCGACCCAGGATTACGCCTTTCATGACCGCGGCGAACGGCCCCTTGTGGCCGAAGTCGGTCGTAATCGTGATGACGCCCGACGGCTGCATCAAGTGGCTTGCGTATCGCGGGTCACGTGCCGAACGAACAGGTACAACGGCAACGCAAAGCCGATACCTGCAAACAGCGTTAGCAACACGAACAGCCACGGCATGGGGCCGTCTTCGCGGCGGTGCATTTCGAAGGTGAACGCCCAGAACGCGAGCGCTGCGATGAACGAGTCGCTGGTATAGCCCGCGGCGAGTCCGTTGGCCGTGACGGCGTCAAGGTATGCGGCCGCGCTCAGGCCGCCTTCACTCACGAACTGCAGCGCGAAAACATAAGGGACGATGCAGCCGACAACGGCCAGCATCAGGTACAGCATTTTGTAGTTCATTATGTGCCTCCCGAACCTGGAGGCATTCTATCAGGCGGTCCCGGCTGCCGCGCGCCGGCGGCTTGTGGAAACCAGTACTATTGCGCGAGGCGGTCGAGATGCCAGTCCGCGTTGCCGAAGATGTGATTGATCGCAGTCAGCCGCTTGAACAGGTGCGCAACATCGAGTTCCCACGTCACCCCCATGCCGCCATGAATCTGCACGGCTTCTTCGCCCAGTTTTTGCCCGGCGCTGCCAACGAGATACTTGATTGAACTGACCGCGCGCTTGACGTCGTTTCCTTCGGCACGCTGCATGACGGCCCACATCAACACGGATTGCGCTTTTTCGCAGGCCATGAGCATGTCGACCATGCGATGCTGCAATGCCTGGAACGTACCGATCGGGACGCCAAACTGCTGACGCTGTTTCGAGTACTCGACGGTCTTGTCCTTGAGCGCCTGCATGATGCCGACAGCTTCGGCGCACACTGCAAGCGTTGCGTCGTCGATTGTGGCGTCGAGCGCAGCGAAGCCGTTGCCAGTGTCCCCGAGCGCGTGATCGGCTGGTACGCGCACGTTGTCGAGCGTGACTTCCGCGGCCCGCAATCCATCGATGGTCGCATAGCTGTTGATTGACACCCCGGCAGCGTCTGCTGGCACCACGAACAGGCCGATTCCTGCCTCGTCAGTCGCATCGCCAGCGGTGCGAGCGGGGACGATGATGACGTCGGCGGTGCCGCCATTTGGCACCACGCCCTTACTGCCGTTAAGCAGCCACGCATCGCCATCCTGCGCTGCTGTTGTTGCGATGTTCGCGAGTTCGTAGCGCGACTGCGGTTCCGTGAACGCAAGTGTCGCCTGCAATTCGCCACCGATAATCGGCTGCAGCCAGCGCTCCTTCTGCGCCTTGTCGGCGCAGCGCGCAAGCACGCCACCGGCGAGCATGACGTTGGCAAGATAGGGTTCGACGAAGAGGCCGCGGGCAAGACTCTGCAGCATGACCATGATGTCTACGGGTCCGCCGCCTATGCCACCGTCTTCCTCGGCAAACGGCACCGCGGTCCAGCCTAGTTCCGCGAAGGTCGACCAGACTGCGTCACTGAAACCCCGGTCACTGGCCGCATAGTCCTGGCGCGTATCGAAGTCGTATTCGTTCTCGATGAACTTGCCGACGCTGTCGGCGAGCATGGTCTGCAATTCGTTGAGCGAAAAATCCATGGTTACAGCCCGAGTACGTGCTTGGCGATGATGTTGCGCTGTATCTCGTTCGAGCCAGCGTAAATCGTCGTCTTGCGATGATTGAAGTAGCGCAGCGCGCTGTTGGTTTCATTGTCCTCGCCGACGGGTTGATCGGGTCGATAGGGCAGGGAGTAGTAGCCGGCTGCGTCGACATACAGCGCGTCGATAGCCTGGCCGATCTCGGTGCCGATCAGTTTGAGGAAGGAGGATTCGGGCCCCGGCGCCTTGCCGGAAGCAACCGAGGCGAGCGTGCGCAATTCGATGTATTCGAGCGACTTGAGCTGTACCTCGATGTCCGCAAGCCGCCGCATGAAGTTCTGGTCCTCAACCAGCGGCCGCGCGCCGCGCACCGGCCGGGCAGCCTGCTCGCGCAGCTGTTTGAGCCGGTAAGCCGAGCGGAAGGTATTGGCGGAGTTGGTGCGTTCGTGCTGCAGCAGCACCTTGCCATAGGTCCAGCCTTTGCCTTCCTCGCCAACGAGGTTGGCGACGGGAACCTCGACATTGTCGAAGTGGATCTCGTTCACTTCATGCGTGCCGTCCATGAGGATGATCGGTTTGACCGAAATCCCCGGCGACTTCATGTCGACGAGAATGAAGCTGATCCCTTCCTGGCGACGCGCGACATCGGAGGTCGTCCGCACGAGGCAGAAAATCCAGTCCGCATGCTGCCCGAGCGTCGTCCAGGTCTTGGTGCCGTTGACGACAAAGTGGTCGCCAGCCAGGTCGGCGCGCGTCTTGAGCGACGCCAGATCAGAACCGGCCCCGGGCTCGGAGTAGCCCTGGCCCCACCACACGTTGCTGGCCAGGATATCGGGCAGGAAGCGCTGCTTTTGTTCCTCGTTGCCAAACGTATAGATCACGGGACCTACCATATTTACGCCGAACGGGATGAAAATCGGGGCGTTGGCGAAACCTTCCTCCCGGGCGAAGATGTACTTCTGGACCGGGGTCCAGCCCGTGCCGCCGTACTCGACCGGCCAGTTCGGCGCCGCCCAGCCCTGTTCATACAGGGTCTTCTGCCAGCGCACCTGCATCTCGGGCGACAGTTCCTCGCCACTGTCCATTGCGGCGCGAATGTCGGCGGGGTACTTGTCCGCGAAAAACTGGCGGACTTCCTGCTGGAATTCGAGTTCGTCGGCGCTGAAAGTGACGTGCATGAGCAATAGTCCGTGGCTATTCGAACGTCGGAGCTTAGCAGACGGGCTGTTGCTCATGTGTCACGGTTTGTATCGGTCACGAATTACGGCAAGATTCAGGAATGGCCTCGCAACCCGACACCGAATCAGCTACGCCCGGACTGCGCGATGCGCTGCAGCGACCACTGCACGACCTGCGCATTTCGGTACTGGACCAGTGCAATTTCCGCTGCCCGTACTGCATGCCGGAGGACGAGTTTCACGCAGACTTCGAGTTCCTGAAGCGCAGCCAGCGACTGAGCTACGCGGAAATCACACGCATTGCGCGTGTTGCCGCCCGTCTCGGCGTCAGCAAACTGCGGCTCACGGGCGGCGAGCCATTGCTGGACAAGCGCCTGCACAAACTGGTGCGTGGCCTCGCTGATATCGAGGGCATCGACGATCTCGCCCTGACAACCAATGGCATGCTGTTGCCGCCCGTCGCGGAGCAACTCCGGGAGGCCGGCCTGCATCGCGTGACGATCAGTCTCGATAGCCTCGACCAGGAAGTGTTTCGCCACATGAGCGGCGGTCGCGGCGATGTGGCGCGCGTGCTGGATGGCATTGCTGCGGCCGAGGCGGCCGGTCTCAACCCGATCAAGATTAACGTGGTCGTGCAGAAGGGCGTTAACGATCACACGGTGCTCGACCTGCTGGAGCACTTTCGCGGCAGCGGCCATATCGTCCGCCTGATCGAGTACATGGACGTTGGCAATCGTAACGGGTGGAAACTCGACCAGGTTGTGCCGTCGCGACAGTTGCTGGCGGCGGTGCGCGAGCGCTGGCCACTGCAACGTATGGACCAGAATTACCCGGGCGAGGTGGCCCGCCGTTATGCCTATGAGGACGGTCAGGGTGAGATCGGTTTCATCTCTTCGGTGACCGAGCCGTTCTGTGGCGACTGTAGCCGCGCACGCCTGTCCGCTGATGGCATGCTCTATACTTGCCTGTTCGCCAGCCGGGGAACGGACTTGCGCGAATCGATGCGCAACAATGCGGATGACGAGGAGCTGACCGAAATCCTCGAGCAGATCTGGTTGCAGCGCGCCGACCGCTATAGTGAACTGCGCCGGCCGGAGCTGGCCGAAGCACATGTGTTGAGCAAGGTCGAGATGTACAGGATCGGTGGATAACGTGAGCAAACTCAGCCATATCGATGAACACAACCGCCCGACCATGGTCGATGTCGGGGACAAGAGCGCGACTGATCGCAGTGCGCACGCGCGCTGCGTGGTGCACCTGCCGGCCGAGGTCGCGCAGCACATCGATGCCGACGAGATCACGACAAAGAAAGGTCCGGTGTTCGCAACCGCGATCATTGCCGGGGTCATGGCGGCCAAGAAGACGCACGAGCTGATCCCGTTTTGTCACCCTCTGGGTCTCGACAACTGCAAGATCAGGATCGGCCTCGACGGCACCGATGCCGTGATCGATTGCCATTGTCGCGTGCATCACAAGACCGGCGTTGAAATGGAAGCGCTGACGGGGGCAAGCGTGGCGGCGTTGACGATCTACGACATGCTCAAAGCGTTGTCGCACGACATCGTGATCGGTGAGACGAAGCTGATGGCGAAGACCGGCGGCAAACAGGACTTCCACCGCGATGGCAGCTAAACCCGTGTACGGTCTCGTGCTGTCCGGCGGCAAGAGCCGCCGCATGGGTACGGACAAGGCCCTGCTCGAGCGCGATGGGCGCATCCTTCTCGACTACATGGTCGACCTGCTGGGCCGGCATACCGAACGAGTGTTCGTATCGACACGCGCGGAGCAGGAGCAGGACGCTCAGCGTGCGCGCTTCGATCGGATTGTCGATCGTTACGATGACCTTGGTCCGCTGGCCGGGATCCTGTCGGCCATGGACGAGCACCTGGATGCCGACTGGCTGGTGGTTGCCTGCGACCTGCCCAATGTCAGCGACGCGGCCCTGGAACACCTGCTCAAGCAACGCTCGAATGAGCACCCGTTCACCGCTTTCATCAGCAGCCACGACGGCCTGCCCGAACCACTGTGCGCGCTCTGGCGTGCGGGCACCGACAGCATTATTCGCGGCTTCATCGAAGCAGGTCGTACCTGTCCGCGCAAAATACTGATCCGCTCCGACACGCACCTTATCGAGCAGCTCGACCCGCGCTGGCTCGACAACGTCAATACGCCTGACGATCTCGCGCGCAGCGTGCTCGAGGCCGCGTCGTGAAGCAGATCACGGTGCGTTACTTCGCGATGTTTCGCGAGCAGACTGGCCTCGACGAAGAGGTCCTCGAACTGGACGCCGATACGGCGCAGGACGTGTTTGCGGCCGTACGCGGCAAACTTGGCACTGATGAGCCGCAGGGGCATTGCAAGGTGGCCGTCAACGACCAGATGGCCGACTGGGATACGACCGTAAACGACGGCGATACGGTGCTGCTGTTCCCGCCGGTAGCCGGGGGCTGAGATGATCGAGATCTTCGACCAGCCGATCGATACAGCGGCCCTGCAGCGTACGCTCGCGAACCAGGCCGCCGGCGGTTACTGTGCGTTCGAGGGCTGGGTGCGCAATGAAAACGATGGCCAGGTTGTCGAGCGCCTCGAGTACGAAGCCTATGCGCCGCTCGCTATTTCCGAGGGCGAGAAGGTTCTGGCCGAGGCGATGCAAAAGTTTCCCTACCTCGAGGCGCGCTGCGTGCACCGCGTCGGCTTGCTCGAACTCGGCGAGGTTGCAGTATGGATTGGTGTTGCCTCCAGGCACCGCGACGAGGCGTTCAAGGCCTGTCGCTACATCATCGACCAAATCAAGGTGCGGTTACCAATCTGGAAGAAGGAACACTACGTTGGTGGTGACTCTGGTTGGGTCAATTGCGAACGCTGCGCCAGTCACGGCATTGCGGACTGACGCAGCTTAGGTAAGACTAGGCGCCGTTGGTTTTTTTTTGGCGCGGGAGCCACATGCACAAGATCCAGTCCATAGACGATGCGAAAGCCCTCGAAGGCGTCGAGGTCGGCGTGTCCGAGTGGGTCGTCGTCGACCAGCACCGCATCGATCAGTTCGCCGAGGCGACGAACGATCACCAGTGGATCCACGTGGATACCGAGCGCGCTGCCCGGGAAATGCCAGGCGGCAAGACGATCGCGCATGGCTACCTGACCCTGGCGCTGATTCCTGCACTGACCGGCAACTTCGTTGAAGTGCAAAATCTCGAGCGCGCCATCAACTTCGGCCTCAATAAAGTGCGCTTCTACACGCCAGTCCCGGTGGGCTCGAAAATCCGTGCCCGCGCAACGGTACTGCAGGCGCGCCGCAGGGCCGGCGCGCTGATGCTGACATCGGAGGTCCGACTCGAAGTCGAAGGCGAGCGCAAACCGGCCTGCGTTGCCGAGACCCTGGGGATGTATTTTTTCGGCGAGTAGTCCCTAGCGCTTGTGCAGCCATTTCGGCAGGAACGAGTACGGATCCTGGTCCGCCGCGGTATTCCACGCAACGTTGTTTGCTTCCAGCAGCTGCGCAATCGAGCCGTCCTTCATACCGTCGAACAGGTCGGTCGCGCCGCCAATGTGCTGGCCGCCAATATAGATCTGAGGAATCGTCTTGAGGCCCGTATCGGCTTCGAGCGCCTTGCGAATCTGTCCACCCCAGTTGTCGTCCTGGTACGCCACTGAGTCCAGGTCAACCGAGCGGTACGGGATGTTGTAGTGCGCGAACATCTTACGCACGGACCAGCAGAATTCGCACCACTCGAGTGCGAACAATACGACCGGATTGTCGCTGTCCGTACGCGCTTCCTCGAGGAACGAGACTGCCCTGGCGGGTGCGGTTACGTCGTCTTCCTCTGCTGGCTCGTCATCGGCTGGAGGAGGAGGCGCCGCGGCGCCAAAACGGAAGTTCGGTGTCGACATGGAGATAGCGATTTCTTCCTCGTCCATCTCCTCGGGAATCTCTTCGAACAAGGGTGTGCTCAGGTAGCGTTCGCCGGTGTCGGGCAGCATGCACAGCACGTTTGAACCCGGCGCGGCCTGCGCGGCGACTCGTAATGCACCAGCCAGCGTTGCGCCCGCTGACGTACCGACAAAGATGCCTTCCTGCTGCGCCAGCGCTTTGGACAGCCGCAGGGCGTCATTGCCATCGATGGGCACGATGTCGTCGATGTGTTCGGCGTTGACCACGTCCTCGGTCAGCTTGGGAATGAAGTCCGGGCTCCAGCCCTGCATCAGGTGTGGCCGGAACAGCGGATGGCTTTCTTTCGGCGTGCCATCGTCGAGACGTTCCTGGGGAATGCCGCTGCCGAGGATCTGCGAGTTATCCGGCTCGCACACGACGATCTTTGTAGCCGGGCTTCTCTCCTTCAGCACGCGCGAGACCCCCTTGAGCGTGCCGCCTGTGCCGAATCCTGAAACCCAGTAATCGAGCGTCTGGCCTTCGAAAGCCTCGAGGATCTCGGGTGCCGTGGTGCGGGAATGGGCGTCGGCGTTGGCCTCGTTCTCGAATTGGCGGACAAGGAACCAGCCGTGTTTCTCGGCCAGTTCGGTGGCCTTCGCGAGCATGCCGCTGCCCTTGAGTTCTGCCGGCGTGATGACCACCTTCGCGCCCAGGAAACGCATCATGCGGCGGCGCTCCACGCTGAAGCTCTCGGCCATGGTGACGACCAGCGGGTAACCCTTCTGGGCGCAGACCATGGCGAGGCCGATACCGGTATTGCCGCTGGTCGCTTCGATCACCGTCTGGCCAGGCTGGAGGGTGCCGTCGCGTTCCGCCTGCTCGATAACCGACAACGCCAGGCGGTCCTTGACGGAGCCCATCGGGTTGAAGGATTCAACCTTGACGTAGACATTGACGTCTTTGGGCGCGAGTTTGTTCAGCCTGACGATCGGCGTGTTGCCGACGGTTTGCAGGATGTTATCGTACAGCTTGTTCATGGTTTCGCCTTGTAAGTTCGTAATTCGATGGCGTAACGGTACGCAGCGGCTGCGCACAGGACATGACCCCGACATGTCCATTTAGTGACTTTTTCTCGACTATAGTCTTCAATGACACTGACAACAGCAAAACAGGGGAGAAAATCATGGGCGATCTCGGAATTCTGGGCCTGATTCACCTGGCCCTCGTGGTTTACGCGGCCATCCAGATCTGGGGCAGTAAGGCGGACGACATCAAGAAGATCCTCTGGATTCTCGTCGTGCTTGTATTCCCGCTGGTCGGCCTGATCGTGTGGTACTTCATCGGCCCCAAAAAGTAGCGACTCAATCGTCGAACTCGGCCGTCGTTTGTCGCTTGCGATTGACCTTGAGGCGGACGACGTCGGGCCGCGAGTAGTGGCCCGCCACATCGAGGCTGTGGCGCTCCTCGAGCACGCGTTGATGGTCCAGTTCGACGACGCGCAGTGATTCCTCGTTCGTAACGGGCTCGAGCACCCAGTCGCCATCGGGTCCGGCGACACAGGATCCGCCGTTGGCCATCCATTCGTCTGCGGTCTCGCGCAGCAGTTCGGCGTGGGGCAGCGCGGAATCGATGTCCGATTTGCGCATCAATCCGGAGACGGACACCACGTAGGAGCGGCTTTCACGCGCGATGAAGCGCGTAATTTCCTCGGTGTTGCGTCTGTTGCCTGGCCAGATCGCGACGTGCAGGTCCTCGCCCTGCGCATACAGCGCCGCGCGTGGCAGCGGCAGCCAGTTTTCCCAACAGTTCAGCCCACCGACCGTGAACGGGCCGAGTTTGTGCGTGCGCAGGCCGTTGCCATCGCCGATCGCCCAGACAAGGCGTTCCTCGTAGGTCGGCATCAGCTTGCGATGCGCGGAGCCGATCTCGCCTTTGGCGTCGACATAGACCATGGTGCAGTACAGGCTGTGTCCACCGCGATTGGCCGCGCGCTCCATGATGCCGAGATACACGGCAATGCCATGTTGACGAGCGGCGCCGCAGACGCGGTCCAGGTCGCCCTGTTCGATGCAGACGGCCTGGTCGACATAGTGTGCGTAGAGTTCTTTCTGCAATGGCGATTCGAATTTCGCCCCTTCCGTGCGCTCCACCCAGAACGGGTAGCCAGGTACCAACGCCTCGCCAAACGCAACGAGGCCGCAGCCCTCGCGAGCTGCGGCCTCTATCTGGTCGATTACCTTTTCAAGGGTTGCCTCGCGCTGCAACCAGGCGGGAGCAATTTGCGCGAGGCCGACCCTGATAATCGTATCAGTCCCAGTTCTTCCGGAACGTGATGCCGTAGGTGGCGACCTCCGACGGATACGAATTCATCGAACCGCGGTCCAGCAGGGGCGGATCGAACGAGCCGTTGTAGTAGCGCTCATCCGTGATGTTGCGGCCCCACAGCGTGATGGTGGAATTCCAGCTGTCAATGTCCATGCCAACGCGCAGGTTCAGGATGCCGAAGTCATCCATGAGCGTGAACGGATCGTTGTCGCCATCTGTCGTCGTGGATGACGCATGCGCATACTCGGCGCGGACGAACAGGTTGTTGCTCCCCATCGGGAAATCCTGCGTCAGCGACAACTGGAAGCGATTTTCCGGGTTGTACGGGATTGACTCGCCGCTGCGATTGCAGCTCTCGCCGTCCGGATTCACGTTGGTGTTCGGAATGCCATGGAAGGGCGAAGCCTTCCAGCAGACACCGCGTGCGAAGGTCTTGTACTCGCCCTGGTTGTGCGCGTAGTAGCCGGTAATGCTCGTGTTGTCGAACAGCTGCCAGAGCCACTCGAGCTCGACGCCCTTGATTTCCATATCACCTGCATTTCGCAGAATGAAGCCCTGACCTTCGAACGTGTTGGACTGGAAGTCTTCGAAGTCCGTCTGGTACAGCGACAGCGAAACACGCAGCCGGTCGCCGAGGTCGCCCTTGAAACCGATTTCGAAAGACTTCGATTTCTCCGGATCGAAGGTCTGGGGAATCGGATTGACCGGGTTGTATTCGAGCCGGTCCGTATTGGTGCCGCCCGACTTGAAGCCCGTAGCGTAGGAGGCATAGACCATGGTGCTGTCATTCGGGAACCAGGTGACCTTGGCAGTACCGGTAACCTGGTCATCCTCGAGCTTCTCCGTCACGTTCGGGCGTGGCGAGAAGGCCGGGATGGCGTAGGCGGCCCAGCCTTCGTTCGGCGCGGACACGGCGAGGAGCGGCGTCGGATCCGGCGGGGCAGGAATCTGGCCGTTCAGGTACGCAAGGAAACCAAGCAGAGTCTGCCCGATAAGGTCGAGATTGGGCGGGTTGGTGCCTGGATTCGTTTGCGTGTAGAGCGCGTCCATGTCCTTGGACTCGTCCGTATAGCGGGCGCCGAGCGTAAACGTTACGGCATCGCTCACGGACCAATCGACCTGCCCGAACACAGCGTAGCCGTCATGGTTCTGCGTGACGATGTCATTGGCGAACGCGCCAGGTGGGAACCCTGCGGCAGCCGGCGGGAAGGGAATGCCCATCTGGTTCAGTGCACCCGAGACCAGGTTGGTCGCGTTGGTCACAAACCCCGGGGGAATCTCGCCCTGCAGCATGAAGTCCAGGTCATAGAATGCCGGCAGGTCGTTGCCCGCCGTCGTCGTCGTATTGTTCTTCACTTCCTGCGTGAAGTAGTAAGCACCGACGACCCAGTTGCTGCTGTCGCCGAAGGTGCCAGCAAGGCGTAGCTCCTGCGAGAGCGAATTCTGCTCGGCGATGTTTTCGCGGGTCGCAATGTCGGTATTGCTGAAATCGACGTCGATAAAGTCATAGGTATCGAACTCGCGGTACGCCGTAACCGACGTCAGGGTGGCATTCGCGAAGTCCTTGTTGAACTCAACCGACAGGCCGCGATCTTCGTTCTTCGAAATCGGCAGGTGGTTGGTTGCCGTGATGTAGTCTTCCCACTGGTAGCCCGTAATGAGGTTCGGGAAAGGAAGGTCGGCGACCGGGAACGGCGGGAAGCCGAGCGGGCCGAAGGCAGCATTCAGCTGCGCAAATAACAGCGAGGTCGGTAGCGCAGCAGGGTAATCGATATCCGTCAGTACGACGCTGTTCGAGGAAGTACCCAACAGGAGGCGCGCAAAGTCCGGGCCGAAATCACCGAATTGCGGGTTTGTCGCCGCACGCGAGATCACGCTATCGACGCGTGGGGTACCGATGCAGCAAATCTCGTCGATCTCCGAGTAGTCGCCGATGATGCGCAGGCTGAAATCGTCACCATTGTCGTAGCCGAGTTGCAGGCGCAGGCCCATCCGGTCGCGGTTATTGAAGACATTCTCGTCGACGGAAAGCGACGGGGCCGACAGATCGTAGTTGGCGCGGTCCACGTAACCATCGCGCTGCGTCGCGAAGATCGTGCCGCGGAAGGCGAGATTGTCAGTCAGGGGAATGTTCGCTGCGCCCGAAATGCGCTGCAGATCGTAATCGCCTGCAGACAGTTCCAGGAAGGCGTCCACGCTATCCGGGCTCGGTGCGACGGTGCGCACCTGGATCGCGCCCGCAGCCGTATTCTTGCCGAACAGTGTGCCCTGCGGGCCACGCAGGACTTCGACGGCCTCGACATCGACGAGGTCGTTGATCAGTGAACTCTGGCGCGATCGGTATACGCCGTCCACATACAGGCCAACCGAGCTTTCGACGCCGAAGTTGTTCGACGTCGAGCCAATACCGCGAATACTGAAATTCGACGTAGTGGTGGTCTGGCTGCCGCCGACGATCAGGCCCGGCACGTTTTGTTGCAGGTCGATCATGTCCTTGATGCCGGATTGTTCGATCTGCGCACCGCTGACCGCCGTGATGGCGACGGGTACATCCATGATGTTCTGTTCGCGTTTCTGCGCCACGACCACGACTTCTTCGAGTATGGACTCTTGCTGGGCGGCGGCTGGAGCAGCCAGCGAAAGACCAAGCAGAGGTAATGCGGCAACGCGACCGAGATTGAGTAAGTTTCTACCAATCGGTTTCATGACTCCCCCCTTTTGGGAATTGGCTTGTTATCGCCCGCTAGCATAGCATGGTTTTGACCGAAGAAATCTCGCTTAAGCTTATGAAAAATTGGCGGTTATCGGGTGGTGCCGGGGCACGTGCCAAAGCGGCTGCCTGCAGCGTTCACGCGATCGGTCCGACCGCATAGTGTTGCAGCGAAGGACATTGAATTACGCCGGGTTTTCACGGAGTATGCGGTTCCTGAATAGCTTCGCTGGCTAAGGACAACTGATGGCTGATCCGCTGCGCCTCTACGGGCTCAAAGCGCTGGTACTTAATGCCGCCGATGGCATCGGTGAGGCGGTGGCGAGGACGTTCATCAAGCATGGCGCGTCCGTGATTGCAGCAGATACTGGCAACAGCGGCGTCGAGCAGCACTTCAGCCGGGTCAAGGGTGTGACGGGTGTCGTCGCCAACCTGACGGACACCAACAGCCTCGCAGCCCTGGTCGAGGAAAGCGCCGACCAGCTCGGCGGTCTCGATATCGTCGTTATCGATTTCCTGCTGCGCCAGGAGGCGCCGGTTGCCAGGGCCGACGAGTCGTTCGAAAAGCTCCTGAAGCTGCGTGCCGCGCTCATCATGACCGTGTGCCGCGCCGCCTTGCCGCACCTCAAGCGCAGCCCGGCGGGACGCATCATCAACCTCGGTTTCCTGCGCAGCTTCTTCGCCCCTGATGGCACTGATGCGGCAGCGCGCGCGGAGCGCGACCTGGCCAACCTGACGCGTGCGCTTGCTGCCGAGACGGGCGACTTCGGCGTTACCGCGAATTACATTCAGCCAGGCGGCATCATGACGCCGGAGAGTCGCGAGACCTTCCGCAAGAATGAAGGCCTGCGCGACAGCTGCATCAGGTCTTCTGCAGCGAAACGACTGGGTGAGCCCGTCGATGTCGCCAAGGTAGCGTTGTTCCTCGCGAGCGACGACGCCGTGTTCGTCAGCGGTACCGGTATTGCCGTGGACGGCGGCCGCCTGTCCGACTGATGCACCCGGTTCTCGACGACCTCATCGCACTCCTGCGCCTCGAACGTATCGAGGACAACATCTTTCGTGGCGACAGCCGCGACATTGGTTCACCCCAGGTATTCGGCGGGCAGGTGCTCGGCCAGGCCCTGTCGGCCGCGCAGCACACCGTCGAAGATCGCGTGGCCCACTCGCTGCACGCCTACTTCCTGCGCCGCGGTGACATGGAAGCGCCCATCGTCTACGAGGTCGATCGCTCGCGCGACGGCGGCAGTTTCTCCAACCGGCGTGTCGTGGCGATACAGCACGGTCGCCCGATCCTGAACCTCGCCGCATCCTTCCAGAATCCCGAAGAGGGCCTCGATCACAGGGTCGATATGCCCGCAGTGCCGGCGCCGGAGGGACTGAAGGACCTGACCCACCTGGCGGCTGATGTTCTCGACAAGATCCCGGTCAAGTTGCGTCGTTTCATGACCGATGACCGGCCGTTCGAGTTCCGGCCTGTCGAACAAACGCCTCTGGATAACCAGGAAAAGCGGCCGCCCGTGAAGCATGTCTGGATCCGTGCGGTCGACACGCTGCCCGACGAGACGGCGCTGCACCAGAACCTGATGGCCTACGTGTCCGACTTCGAATTGCTGGCGACTTCGACGTTGCCGCATGCGCTCTCGTTTACGCGCGGTAATGTCATCCTCGCGAGCCTTGACCATGCATTGTGGTTTCACCGCGAATTCCGCATGGACGAGTGGTTGCTGTATTCGATGGAAAGCCCGAATGCCTCGGGCGCGCGCGGCTACACGCGTGGCCAGTTCTTCCGCCGTGACGGGACGCTGGTTGCTTCGTCTTCCCAGGAAGGGCTGGTGCGGGTCGTGGATCCGGATCGGGCTCGCAAGCGCTCGAATCCGAAAGACCAGGTGTAGGAGGCGGCTTGCCGGCGACCGGTTAGAGCGTCGTCAGTTCCTCGTTAAACCGTTGCGCGTTAGCGACGTAGACCTGCGCCGAATAGCCGATATGCGCAATCTCTTCGTCGCTGAGTTCGCGCGCCACGCGCGCGGGCGCGCCGAGGATTAGTGAACCGTCAGGAAATTCCTTATTCTCGGTAATCAGCGAGTTCGCGCCGACGATGCAGTTGCTGCCGATTTTCGCACCGTTGAGAACCGTGCTCCCGATACCGATCAGCGAGTTATCGCCAATCGTGCAACCGTGCAACATGACCTTGTGGCCGACGGTGACGCCGCCACCGATGACGAGTTCGATACCCGGGTCGGTATGCAGCACACAGCCATCCTGGATGTTGCTGCGCTCACCAACGATCAGCCAGTCGTTGTCACCGCGCAAGACGCAGTTGAACCAGACGCTGGCGCGGTCTTTGAGCCGGACGCTGCCGACGATGGTGGCGTTATCCGCGATGAAGTGACCGCCGCCTTCGAGTTCGGGCTTGCGGTCACCCAGCGCTTGCATCACTGCGCCTTGCCTTGCGCGGCCACAGCCGCCGCCGCCTTGGCGATCTCTTCAGCGTCGCCAAGGAACTCGCGCGACAGCGGTTTCAAATCGTCGTCGAGTTCGTAGGCAAGTGGTACGCCAGTCGGAATATTGAAACCGGTAATTTCCTCGTCGGAAACGTCGTCGAGCATTTTTACGAGGGCGCGCAGGCTGTTGCCGTGCGCCGCGATCAGGACGTCCTTGCCAGCCTTCAGATCGGGCGCGATAACGTCTTCCCAGCAGGGCAGTACGCGCTCCAGCGTGAGCTTCAGCGACTCGGCGCCGGGCAGGCCGTCGATGCCGGCATAACGCGGATCGAACTTCGGGTGGCGTTCGTCGTCCGCGTCGAGTTCGGGCGGCGGAATATCATAGCTACGGCGCCAGATGTGTACCTGTTCGTCGCCGTATTTGGCGGCTGTCTCGGCCTTGTTGAGGCCCTGCAATGCACCGTAGTGGCGCTCGTTGAGGCGCCAGTCGCGCTCGACGGGAATCCACATCAGGTCCATCTGGTCGAGCACGTGCCACAAAGTGCGAATTGCACGCTTCAACACTGACGTATAGGCGATATCGAACTCGTAGCCGAGTTCGCGCAGCAGCTTGCCCGCTGCAATTGCTTCCTGGTTGCCCTTGTCGGTCAGGTCAACGTCTTTCCAGCCGGTGAAAAGGTTTTTCAGGTTCCAGTCACTCTGGCCGTGACGGCACAGGACGAGCTTGCCAGCCATGTCTTCTCCAGTTCGTAGTGGTTACCGCGTCAGATCGCTATCAGTTTCTTGAGTTCCTGCGCAGCGACCGACAACGTAGCAAAATCGATTTTACCGCGAAGCTGCATTTCTTCGATGGTCGCATGGTATTGCGCGACTTCCGCAGCATGCTTCTTCAGCCACGCTTCCGCGACTTTGCGCGGGTCGCGTTTGCTGCGCGGCGAAATCAGCCTGAGCGCCAGTTCGCGTCGCAGACGGTAGATCTCGTCGCGCAGGTTGCTGCGCGCCTGCGCCTGCCAGCGCCCGGATACGCGCAGGTCCTCAGCCGAGTTGTGCAGCCAGTGGAGCGCGAGTGCATCGTTGAACTTTGAATACAGACGTGCCGACTCGATGACGTCACGCCGTTTCTCGGCGGCGACGTCGACAATATCGAGCGCCGCACGAGTCAGGACGAGCAGGGCGACAGAATGCGCCAGCTTCTCGGGCACGCCCATGTCGAGCCACCGTTGCTCCTCCTGTTGCATACGCGCATTACTGGCGCGCGATACGTAGCTGCTGGAGCGCGAGTAAACCTTGTGCATGCCGTCCTTGAGCCGCTCGACGGACTGCACGATGTCGAGGTCTTCTCCGTATTGCTCGATCAGCCAGAAGCAGGCATGCCGCAAGGTGCGACTGATTTCGTACATCATGAGCATCTGTGCGCGTGCCGGGATCTGGTGGTCCAGCGCTTCGATCGCCTTCAGCAACGGCCGCGCGCGACAGATGATGCGGGCCGTTTCGTAGGCGCGGGCGACCGTAATCACGCTGGCGCCCGTATCTGCCTGCGTGCGTTTGACGAATGCCGGTCCCATGCGATTGACGATGTCGTTCGCAATCAGCGTCGCGAGAATCTGGCGACTCAGGCGATGATGCGGGATCAGGTCGACGTAGCGCTTGCGCAGCGTGTCGGGGAAGTAACGCTGCGGATCGATCTGCAGGAACTCTTCCAGCGTCTCGTCCGAGTCGATCAGTCCGTTGTACAGATTGATCTTGGCGTAACTGAGTACGACGGCGAGTTCGGGGCGGGTCAGGCCCTGGTTGCGATTGCGCCGATCCTCGATTTCCGAGTCATCCGGCAGAAACTCGAGTGCGCGATCCAGTTCGCCAGTGTGCTCGAGGTCCGCGATCAGGCGGGCGAGTTCGTCGAGACGGTCAGCCGATAGCATCTCGCTGATACTGATCGACTGGGTCTGCAGGTAGTTGTTGCGCAGGACTAGGTTGGCAACGTCATCCGTCATCGACGCGAGCAATTCGTCACGCCGTTCCCGTGACATGTTCTGTTGTTTGACCACGTCGCTGAGCAGGATCTTGATATTGACCTCGCGGTCCGATGAGTCAACGCCACCCGAGTTGTCGATAAAGTCGGTATTGATGCGGCCGCCGCGCAGGCTGTACTCGATACGCGCCCGTTGCGTCAGGCCGAGGTTGCCGCCTTCACCGATAACTTTGCAGTGCAATTCATCTGCGTTGACGCGGACGGCGTCATTGCTGCGATCGCCGGCATCCGAGTGGCCTTCATTACTCGACTTGACGTAGGTGCCAATGCCGCCATTCCACAACAGGTCGACTTCCATCTTGAGAATGGCGTTGATGAGTTGGTCGGGCTGCACGGAGACCTTGTCGATATCGAGCAGGGCACGTGCCTCGTTGCTCAGGCGAATCGTCTTGGCCTGACGCGAGAACACGCCGCCGCCCTTCGAGATCAGCGACTCGTCGTAGTCGTCCCAGGTCGAGCCGGCCTTGCGGAAGAGGCGCCGGCGTTCCTTGTAGCTTGCCGCGATGTCCGGATCAGGATCGAGGAAGATGCGGCGGTGATTGAATGCCGCAACCAGCCTGATCTTCTTCGACAACAGCATGCCGTTGCCAAACACGTCACCGCTCATGTCGCCAATGCCGGCCACCGTAAACGGGTCTTTCTGCGTGTTGACGCCCATCTCGTGGAAGTGGCGCTTGACAGCCTCCCAGGCGCCGCGCGCCGTGATGCCCATCTTCTTGTGGTCATAGCCGGCCGAACCGCCCGACGCAAACGCATCGTCCAGCCAGAAGTTGTACTCGGCGGACAGGCTATTGGCGATATCCGAGAACGTCGCCGTGCCCTTGTCGGCAGCAACCACGAGATATGGGTCATCGCCATCGCGACGCACGATTCCGTCGGGCGTGACGACCTCGCCCTCGATGACATTGTCGGTCAGGTCGAGCAGACCGCGGATAAAGGTTTTGTAGCAGTGCACGCCATTGGCAAAGATCGCGTCGCGATCGTCTTTGGGCGCTTTCTTCGGATAGAAACCGCCCTTGGCGCCGGTGGGCACGATAACCGTGTTCTTGACGACCTGGGCTTTCATCAGGCCGAGGACTTCGGTGCGGAAGTCCTCACGCCGGTCGGACCAGCGCAGGCCACCGCGTGCGATCTCGCCGCCGCGCAAGTGAACGCCCTCAACCTCGGTCGAGTAGACGAAGACTTCGTAGCGTGGCCTTGGCAAGGGGATTTCCGGCAACTTCGCCGGATCGAGCTTGATCGAGATGTAGCTGCGCGGCTTGCCGTCGGTGCTCAGGTAGAAATTGGTACGCAGCGTCGCTTCGATGCCGCCTGCGAATGCATTGAGGATACGGTCCTCGTCGACATTATGTGCCTTCGCGAGTCCGCGCTTGACGCGTCTCAGGATCTCCTTGCGCTCGCGAGTACGGCGCGACTGCGCCAGCGCCGGATCGAACTGGTTTTCGAACTGCTCGACCAGCGTGCGCGCGAGCCCGGAGTGGGCAACCAGCACGTCTTCCATGTAATTCTGGCTGAACGGGACGCCGAGTTGCAGAATATGCTTGGCATACGTGCGCAACAGCGCCACCTGGCGCCAGTCGAGGTCGGCGCTGACGATCAGGCGATTCAGCCCGTCGTTCTCAGCGTCGCCGCGCAATGCGGCCATGAAGCATTCTTCAAAGCGTTCGGAGACAGCCTGGGCATCGACCGCGGCGCCGCTCTCGTGACGCAGGTGGAAGTCCTGCAGCCAGAACGAGCGTCCATCCGGTAGCGTCGCCTCGTAGGGATGCTCGGTGTACACCTCGGCACCCATGTTTTCGAGGATTGGCAGGGCGTGTGACAACGCAATCGGCTCATCGACGCTGTAGACGATGAAACGCATATCGCCCGGTTCGAGGTTCTCGGCGGCGTACAGGTCGACGCTGCGCGGAACGTCGTTGCGCACCATCTCGTCCACGACACGCAGGTCGCCGCAGGCCTCTTTTGGCGTGGTCTCCTCTTCGTAGCCGATCGGGAATATCCGGCCGTAGGCGCGGAACAAATGCTCGCCTTCGTCGGCGCCGTAGGCTTCGAGGAGTTCGGTTTGCAGCCGATCGGCCCACGTGACCACGAGATTGACGAGCTGTTCCTCGATCTTGTGGATGCTGATGCGCGGACGCTCGCCTTCCGGCGTGCGCACGATGATATGCACGCGCGCCAGCGCCGAGTCGGAAATCTGCACCGCCGAGTCGACCGAGATGCCGCCAAAGGCTTCGGTCAGCAATGCCTCGATTTTGCGGCGCACGGCCGTGGTGTATTTCTCGCGCGGCACAAAGACGAGGCAGGAGAAGAAGCGCCTGAACGTGTCACGGCGCAGGAACAGCCGCACGCGCTGTCGATCCTGCAGGTTCAGGATGCCTACCATGGTGCGGGTCAGGTCCTGCACCGAGCTCTGGAACAGTTCCTCGCGCGGGTAGGTTTCGATGATGTGCAGGAGCGTCTTGGCGCGGTGCCCCGTTACTTCGACCCTGGCGCGCTCGAAGACCTTGCGGACCTTGTGGCGCAACAGCGGGATCTTGGTCGGGCTCTCGCTATAGGCGATCGAGGTAAGCAGGCCGAGAAAACGGCGTTCGCCAATGGCCTTGCCGTTCTCGTCGTAGACCTTAACGCCCACGTAGTCGAGAAATGCCGAGCGATGCACGGTCGAACGCGAGTTCGCCTTGGTCAGAATGAGCCAGTCGCGCGAGCGCGTCAGGCGTTGCATTTCCGAGGTCAGTTCGATCGAGGACTGTGCACTGTCCGCGTGACTGAGGATGCCAAGACCCGTGCCCGGGACCGCGTTCAGGAAGGTACGTTTGCCTTTCTTCGCAAGCTTGTACTCACGATAGCCGAGGAACGTGAAATGATCGTCGGCCATCCAGTCCAGCAGCGCCTGGCTCTCGGTGCGTAACAGCGGGTCGACGCCTTTCGGGCCGTTGTCGAGCAGGTCGCGCGTTTCGCGCATGCGCTGCCGCATCGTGCCCCAGTCGCGCACGGCGACGCGCACGTCGGACAGCACCTTGTTGATCTCGCGGCGTAGTACTTCAAGCGCCTGCGGGTCGGTCTCGCGTGAAATGGCGAAACGAACAAAAGATTCGAGGCGCGCGTCGTCGTCGTCGTGCTGCGCGATGCCGGTCAGCTTGCCACGCGCATCACGGCGCAGCGCCACGATCGGGTGCACGGTGATGTGCACGGCGAGGTTGTGCCGATTGATTGCCGCGGCCACCGAGTCGACGAGGAACGGCATATCGTCGTTGATCATTTCGACGAACGTGAAGTTCGACTCGTAGCCGTGTTCCTTGACGGTCGGGTTGAATACGCGCAGCAGGGTCTGGTCCTTGCTGCGCGTGGCGCCGAAGTCGAGATGGTCGACTGCAATCTGCGCCATGATGTCCGCAGAGCGGCCGTCGAGATCCTCGAAGGGCACGTCCGCGAAATACTGCCGCAGGAAGCGCTTCAGATCGGCTTTTTTCTTGATGGCACGGGAGGTAACGCGCGCCGCGAGGATGGCGTCGACGATGCCTTGTCGCGCATCGCCGCTACGCCGGTTTGTTTTTGTTGTCACTGCGAATGCCCCGGTGGGTACAGCGGCCCGAAAGCCGGGATTTTAGCCTACAATGCTTGGCCTGATACACCGTAAGAACACCTAGATTGATGAAAAAAAGAGAACTCGAAAGTTCGATCCATGCGGACCTGTCGCGCGACAATGACTACACCGGCTACTTGCAGCTGGACCGGCTGTTGTCCGCGCAGATTCCGCTCAGCGATCCGCCGCATCACGACGAGATGCTGTTCATCATCCAGCACCAGGTGGCTGAGCTGTGGATCAAGCTGATCATCCACGAGGTCGGCAGCGCAATTCATTTTCTGCGCGAGGACCAGTTGCAGCAGGCGGTCAAGAATCTCGCGCGAGTGCGCCATGTGCAGAACCAGCTCTACAACATGTGGAAGGTGCTCGATACGCTGACGCCGAGCGAGTACGCCGAGTTTCGTGAGGTGTTCGGCAGGGCATCGGGATTCCAGTCGGCGCAGTACCGAATTCTCGAATTTCGCCTTGGTAACAAGAACGCCAGGATGATGGGCTATTACGAGCACCAGCCCGAGTGGTATCGGCAGCTCGAGGAAGCATTGCACGCGCCGAGCCTGTACGAGGAATTCCTGATCTTCCTGGCGCGCTGCGGCCTGCCGGTGCCTGACCGGGTCCTGGAGCGCGACTTCAGCGAAACGCGCGGCGAAGACGACGAGGTCGTAGCCGTACTACGCACGATCTATGAAAACCGGGCCGAGTACTGGTCGCATTACGAGACCTGCGAGGCGCTCATGGATATCGCCAACAATTTCCAGTTCTGGCGGTTCCATCACCTCAAGACGGTCGAGCGCATCATCGGCCACAAGCCGGGAACCGGTGGGTCCTCGGGCGTGAACTTCCTGAAGAAGGCAATCGATATCGAGTTCTTCCCCGAACTACTGCGCGTACGGACGGAGATGGGAACTTAAGGGTTGCCGATCAGGCGCGCCCGCGCCATCAACCGCTCCATGATGTTGTTGAGCTGGCCGAGCTCTTCCTCGGACAGCCCTTCAAGCAGGTCCTGCTCGAACGCCAGGGCGAGTTCGGCAATCTCATCGTGCAGCTTGCGGCCGTCCTCCGACAGGTTGAGGATCGAACGGCGCTTGTCCGCGTCGGCGAACTCGCGGTCGATGCGGCCCTTCTTGATCAGCTTGGTCACGGCACGGCTGACAGCGACCTTGTCCATCATCGTGCGCTCGGCGACCTCGACGGCCGACAGACCCGGGAAACGGCCGAGGATTGCTATCACGCGCCACTCCGGGATCGATACTTTGAAGCGCTTGTCGTAGGCGCGCGCCACGGTCGTGCTGACCGTGTTCGACAGGACCGCAAGGCGGTAGGGGAGAAAATTCTCGAGTCTCAGTTCGTCACTCATGCTGAAAATTTATCATGCGAGGTGCGGCAGGGCGAGGTACTCGGTGGACTGCATCTCGATCAGGCGACTGACGGTGCGCTCGAATTCGAAGCTCAGGCGCCTGCCAGCGTACAGCTCGTCGACGGGCACCTCGGCTGACAGGATCAGCTTGACGCGCCGATCGTAGAATTCGTCGACGAGCGAAACAAAGCGGCGGGCCTGGTCTTCCTTCAGTGCATCGAATTGTGGCACGCCCGAGACGATCACCGACGGATACCAGCGTGCGATTTCGATGTAGTCCGCCGGGCTGCGCGGCCCATCGCAGATGTCGGTGAAGCGAAACCACGCGACGCCCTTGGCGCAGCGGCGCGCGCGGATGGCGCGGCCATTGATATCGAGGTCCTGCTCTTCCACCACACCAACCGCTGCGGATTCGTCGAAGAAATACTGTAGCTGCTGGCGCGCGGCTTCGTTGTCGGGGCTCTGGTATGTCCCGGCCTTCTGCAGCAGGCGCAGGCGGTAGTCGGTGCCGCCATCCATGTTCACGACCTCGCAATACTGGTTGAGCAGTTCGATCGCGGGCACGAACCGCTGCCGCTGCAGGCCATCCTTGTAGAGGTTGTCAGGCGCCGAGTTCGACGTCGTGACGAGCGTGACGCCGCGCGAGAACAGGCCATCGAGCAGGCGGCCGAGGATCATGGCGTCGCCGATGTCCGAGACAAAGAACTCGTCGAAACACAGGACGCGGGTTGCGCGGGCAATATCGGCAGCGACGCGATCGAGCGGGTCGCGGACATCGCCGAGGGCAGCGAGGCGATCATGGACTTCATGCATCATGCGATGGAAGTGGATCCGCCGCTTGTCGGGCACATCCAGGCTGCTGAAGAACAGGTCCATGAGAAAGGTCTTGCCGCGCCCGACACCACCCCAGATGTACAGGCCGCGCACGCTGACGGGCACCGAACCGCGACGAAACATCGACCTTAGTCCGGTTTGCGGCGGCCGCGCGGTGAGGCGTGCCTGCAGGTCCTCGAAACGCTCGATCAGGTCGAGCTGGGCCGGATCCCTGACGTGTCCTTCGTGGTGCAGGCTCTGTTCGTAGGCCTCGCGAATGTTCAATCTACCCCGTTCCATGTATTCCCGGTCATGCTCGCGCACGGCAAGATTACATGGCTGCTACCATGCGGCCAATAATTAACAGGGAGGCACGGGGAATATGTCTGACGAATACGAACGCGAGTCGATGGAATTCGATGTCGTTATTGTCGGCGGCGGTCCGGCCGGATTGTCGGCGGCGATCCGCCTCATGCAACTGGACGAGAGCCTGTCTGTCGTCGTGGTCGAGAAAGGCTCGGAAATCGGCGCCCATATCCTGTCGGGCAACGTGTTCGAACCCACCGGCCTGGATGAACTGATTCCGGACTGGCAGGACAAGGGCGCCCCGGTCAGGACCGAGTGCTCGGGCGACCGCGTGCACTACCTGACCAGCGCGACGGGCGCGATCCCGGTGCCGGGCTTGTTTTTGCCGCGTCCGATGCACAATCACGGCAATTACATCATCAGCCTCGGGCAGTTGTGCCAGTGGCTGGCGGAACAGGCAGAAGCGATGGGCGTCAATGTGTTCCCGGGCTTCGCCGCCTCCGAAGTCCTGTACGACGACGAGGGTCGCGTGACCGGCGTTGCGACGAGCGACATGGGTATCGGCAAGGACGGCCAGAAGAAGGATTCGTTCACGCCGGGCTATGAGTTGCTCGGCAAGTACACGATTCTTGCCGAGGGTGTGCGCGGCAATCTCTCGGAAGAGGTCATGCGCAAGTTCGATCTGCGCGCCGATGCGGACCCGCAGCACTACGGCATTGGCATCAAAGAGGTCTGGGAAGTCGACCCGGAGAAGCACGAGGAAGGCCTGGTCGTGCACACGACGGGCTGGCCGCTCGACAAGCACACCGAGGGCGGTGGCTTCCTGTACCACGCCGCCAACAACAAGGTGTATCTGGGCCTGATCATCGCGCTCAATTACCGCAACCCACACCTGTCGACCTTCGACGAGTTCCAGCGCTGGAAGACGCATCCACAGATTCGCCGCTATCTCGAGGGCGGCAAGCGCGTTGCTTACGGCGCGCGCGCCGTCAACAAGGGCGGCATGCAGTCGTTGCCCAAGCTCGCATTTCCGGGCGGCATGTTGACGGGCTGCGGCGCCGGCTTCCTGAATGGCGTCAAGATCAAGGGCGCGCATACAGCGATCAAGACCGGCATGCTGGCTGCGGAGAGTATCCACAAGGCACTGTCGTCGGGCGACCAGGGGCAGTCGGAACTGGCCGACTTCGAAGAAAGCGTGAAGGCATCGTGGGCTTACAAGGAATTGCACAAGGGCCGCAACTTCAACCCGGCGCTGCACAAGCTGGGGCCGTTCTGGGGTGCCGCGTTCACGTTTATCGAACAGAACATCTTCTTCGGCAAGCTGCCGTTCACCTGGCGCAACCCGGACCCCGATCACGAGTCGCTGCAAAAAGCGTCCGAGGCGAAAGTCATTGAGTATCCGAAACCGGATGGCGTGATCACGTTCGACAAGCTGTCGTCGGTATTCCTGTCGAGCACCAACCACGAAGAGGACCAGCCCTCGCACCTGAAGTTGAAGGACGAATCGATACCGGTTGCGTTCAACCTGCCCGAATACAACGAGCCGGCGCAGCGCTATTGCCCGGCCGGCGTCTACGAAATCGTGGAAGAGGGCGGCGAGAAGGTGTTCCAGATCAACGCGACGAACTGCGTGCATTGCAAGACTTGCGAGATCAAGGACCCGCGACAGAATATCGTCTGGACGGTCCCGGAAGGCGCGGGCGGCCCCAACTACGCAAATATGTGATGAACAGGGCGCACCGCGCCCTGTTTCCGGTTGTTGGAGGCGGCTTTTTGGCGAATTATTTAGCCTGCATCCGAATCGCGCCGTCGCAGCGGATCGTTTCCGCGTTGACGTAAGTGGTCTCGTAGATGAATTCGACGGTCTTCGCGTATTCCCCGGGCTGACCGAGGCGGCGCGGGAACGGCACCTGCGCTGCCAGTGAATCCTGCACTTCCTGCGTGAACCCGGCCATCATCGGCGTGAGCATGATGCCCGGTGCGATCGTGTTGACGCGAATACCGAACGACGCGAACTCACGCGCCAGTGGCAGCATCATTGCGTGGACGCCACCCTTTGAGGCCGAGTAAGCAGCCTGGCCAATTTGGCCTTCGAAGGCCGCGATCGATGCGGTGCTGATGACTACGCCACGTTCGCCATCTTCATTGGGTTCATTCAGGTTCATAATCGCGGCGGCTTCCTTCGTGACGTTGAAGGTGCCGACCAGGTTGACCTGGATGACGCGACTGAACATCTCGCTCGGCCAGGTTCCTTCACGGCCGAGCGCGCGGCCCGCCGTTGCGATGCCGGCGCAATTGACCGCCAGCGTGATGCCGCCCATGAATTCCTGCGCGGCCTGCATTGCCGCTTTGACCGAATCCTCGTCGGCCACGTCCGTTGCGACAAAGCCGGCGCGTTCGCCGAGTTTCGCGGCGGCCTCGTTGCCGAGTTCTTCGTTGAGGTCGAGCAACATGACCTGGCCGCCCGCGGCCACGACGCGTTCTGCGGTGGCGAACCCGAGACCGGATGCGCCGCCCGTGATAACGGCTTTCGCTTCAGAAAGATTCACGTGAGACTCCTTACAGCAATTCGAAGGCAACGGCCGTGGCTTCGCCGCCGCCGATGCACTGGGATGCGATGCCGCGCTTCAGGCCGCGCGCTTTCAATGCGTGCAACAACGTTACCGAGATGCGGCAACCCGTGGCGCCGATCGGGTGCCCGAGGGCGCAGGCGCCGCCATTGACGTTGATCTTGTCGTGACTGATACCAACGTCCTGCATCGCTGCCATTGCGACGCAGGCGAAAGCTTCGTTGACTTCGTACAGGTCGACGTCGTCCGGCGTCCACCCCAGGTTGTCATGAAGCTTTTTCAGCGCAAACACCGGCGCTGTAGTGAACCAGGCCGGTTCGTGCGCGAAACCGGAGTGCGCCACGACTTTTGCGATCGGCTGCAAGCCGCGCTTCTCGGCCTCTGCAGCCGTCATCATGACGACCGCAGCGGCACCATCCGAGATCGACGATGAAGTCGCAGCGGTCACCGTGCCATCCTTGCGGAACGCCGGGCGCAGCTGCGGGATCTTGTCGATACTCACGGTCCCCGGCGTCTCGTCTTCGCTGATGGTGACATCGCCGCGACGTGAACTGATCGTAACCGGCGCAATTTCGTCGGTGAATGCGCCGTTCGCAACGGCGGCCTGAGCACGCTTTGCGGATTCCGTGGCGAACGCATCCATCTCCTCACGCGTGAAGCCGTACTTGTCGGCGGTTTCCTGCGCGAAGTGCCCCATCATGTCGCCGGTCTTCGTGTCCTGCAGACCGTCGTAGAACATGTGATCGAGCGCCTGCTGGTGACCCATGCGATAGCCGCCGCGGGCCTTCGGCAGGAGGTAGGGCGCGTTGCTCATCGACTCGAGACCGCCCGCAACGACGATCGCCGCGCTGCCCGCCTTGATTGCGTCGTGCGCCATGATGATGGTCTCCATGCCGGAGCCGCACATCTTGTTGACGGTAACGGCAGGCACGCCGTCGGGAATTCCGGCGCCGATGGCCGCGTAACGCGCCGGCGCCTGGCCGAGCCCTGCCGGCAGGACGCAGCCCATGAATACGCGGTCGATATCGCCTCCCGGAACGCTGCTTTGGGCGATGGCGGCTTCAATTGCGACGGCGCCAAGGTCGACGGCGGTAGTGCCGCTGAGCGCGCCCTGGAAGGCGCCAATCGGCGTGCGTTTGGCCGCAACGATGACGACGGTATCTGAACTCATTGATTTTGCTCCGATTACGGATTTGCAGGCGGGCTGCTACTTTCGGCCAATTCCGGGTGTGGCGCAATACTACTTATCTGTTAGTCGGGATCGGCCCCGTCCTCGAGCAGATCGGGTTCGTCAATGACCGCGAGGATACGTTGGCGAGCGGCCTCGGCGAGGCCACGATTGGACTCGTAATCTTCATCGCCCGGGCCGATGGCGGGCAGGATGTCAATGGTCAGCGGACCGCGTTTCGGCAGCACGGCTCCCGCGGGCAGAATGTGGCGGGAACCGCTGATGGCGATCGGTACCACGGGTATTTCGCCTTTGCGCGCCGCCACGAATGCCCCGGGGCGAAACCGGCCAACGCCGGGCTCCTCGCGAAACGTGCCTTCGGGAAAGAAGCCGAGTGACTCGCCGGCCAGCGCCGCCTTGACGATCTGGCGTGCGTCGCGCGTGCTGCCCTGGATATCGCTGCGCTCAACGAACTTGGAGCCGCCGCGTCGCAAGAGAAAGTGCGCTGGCGCGAAATTTCGCATTTCGCCCTTGATGACGAAGTTGAAGCGCCACGGCAGGTAGCCCTTGAGCAGGGGGCCGTCAATGTAGCTCGCATGATTGGCGACCACGACACAGTCTCCGGCCGGCAGGTTTTCCCTGCCGCGAACCTCGACCTTGACCAGCGGCCAGACGAAGGCCATGCGCGATGACCAGGTGACGAATTTCTGGCGTTTCTCGGCTGAGGGTACGATCAGTACTACAAGCAGCGACAGCAGTACGACCAGGCTGAAACACAGCCAGGCCCAGAGTCCCCACAGCACGTTGAGCATTCGCGTGACCCAGTTCACTTTATGTCAATGCCTTCCCCATTATGTGACAGCGGTCACGCCCGGCTATGAGCTTCCCCAGCATACTCATAAACCTTGAAAAATCCGTCGCTTGGCGATGTCTGCGTGCCGGTATGCTACCAAGAGCTACCCGGGTTTCAACAGGCAGAGGTCGCAAAATGGACTGCGCGACGACTGAGATGGAAGCATATGGGCAGCAGTAACAAACCGAATACGCCGGAATCGCAAATGGTGCAGCGCTCAGAGGAGCTCGTGGACCGCTTTCTCGACGCCATCTGGATGGAACGCGGCCTGTCGAAGAACACGCTGGGCGCCTACCGGGCCGACCTGATGACGCTCGGTCGCGGCCTGTCCGAGACCAACAAGTCGATCGAGCAGGCTGACAAGGCCGACCTCCTGGATTTCATCGCCAAGCGCGTAGAGTCCGGTGCCAAGCCGCGCTCGACGGCTCGTCAGCTGTCCAGCTTCCGGCGTTTCTTCCGCTACATCATGCGCGAAGGCATGCGCGACACGGATCCGACCGCGGATATCGAGATGCCGCGTATCGGTCGCTCGCTGCCCAAGACCCTCTCGGAGGAGGAGGTCGATGCACTGCTCGACGCGCCGAATACCGACGAGCCTCTCGGTCATCGCGATCGCACCATGCTCGAGTTGCTGTATGCGACCGGCTTGCGCGTCACCGAACTGATCAACATCAAGCAGTCGCAAATCAACTTCAACCAGGGCGTCCTGCGCATCGTCGGCAAGGGCGATCGCGAGCGCCTGATCCCGCTCGGCGAAGAGTCGGTGCGCTGGATCCAGGAATTTATCAACGGCCCGCGCATGGAAATCCTGCTCGAGCGCCAGACCGACTACCTGTTCCCGACACGTCGCGGCGATCGCATGACGCGCCAGGCGTTCTGGCACATCATCAAGCGCTACGCCGAAAAGGCCGGCGTGCGCCAGAAGATGTCGCCGCACAGCCTGCGCCACGCGTTCGCGACGCACCTGCTGAACCGCGGCGCGGATCTTCGGGTGGTGCAGATGTTGCTGGGCCACAGTGACCTCAGCACGACGCAGATTTATACGCACGTAGCTCGCGAGCGGCTCAAGGACCTGCACGGGGAACACCACCCGCGCGGTTGATCGCAGGGCCTGGTGCAACAAAACACCCTGTTCCAGGGTCTCTTTGTTACAATCCGCGCCAATTTCGAAGGGCCCTGAAGTCAATGAACCGAATTTTTTCCTTTGCTGTCAGCGTCTTTGCTGCGCTTTCGTTATCGAGCCTGACGCCTGTCAACGCCGCCGATACCGACCCCACCTTTGCCGAGGTGCAGGCCAAGATCGCCGCGATGTTCGACGCAATCGATCCCGAGGACATCAGCACGAGCCCGGTTGACGGCTGGTACACGGTCCAGAAAGGACAGATCATCGCCTACGTGTCTGCCGACGGCCGCTTCCTGATGCAGGGTGATCTGATCGACCTCGATACGAGCACCAACCTGACCGAGGCCAGCCGCAACACGGTGCGTCGCGAACTGGTTGCAGCGCTCAGGGACGACGAGTCGATCCTGTTTGCGCCAGAGGAAACCAGGCACTCCGTCACCGTGTTTACCGATATCGACTGTACCTACTGCCGCAAGCTGCACAACGAGATCCAGGGTTACATGGACCGCGGCATCGCCGTGCGCTACGTGCTGTATCCGCGCAATGGGCAGCGGTCGCGCGCCTGGAACACGTCCGAGAATGTCTGGTGTGCGAAGGATCGCAATGGGGCGCTAACCGCAGCCAAGGCGGATCGCAAGTTCACGACAACGTCGTGTGACGCGTCCATGATTGCCAAGCACTACCAGCTGGGCCAGGACATCGGGCTGACGGGAACGCCAGCGATCATCCTCGAGGACGGCACGCTGGTCAGTGGCTACCTGCCGCCGGCTCAGCTCAGCATGCGACTCGCGCACGCAACGTCCGGTAGCGCTCAGTGATTCCTGCGGCGCAGCTCGTGTACGTGCACGGCGCCGCCGCGATCTTCGAAGTACTTCCGTAGGGCGAACTCGACGCTCTGAAATGCGATCTCGTCCCACGGGATCTCATCCTCGCTGAACAGCTCGGCTTCCAGCGTTTCCTCGCCGGCGCCAAAGCCGCTCGCCAGTTTGCCCGTGTAGAAGAGGTGTACCTGGCCCGCGTCGACGACGTCGACCATCGCGAGCAGGTGGCCGAGTTCGACCGTAGCCATGGCCTCTTCGAGCGTTTCGCGGGCGGCGCCACCGGCGACCGTCTCGCCCAGCTCCATGAAGCCGGCCGGCAGCGTCCATTTGCCATAACGCGGCTCGATCGCTCGCTTGCATAACAGTACGCGCCCATCCTGCTCCGGAATGCAGCCGACGACGACCAGCGGGTTCCGGTAATGAATATGGCCGCATTCGTCGCAGATCGCGCGTTCGCGATTGTCGTCCGCCGGAACGCGGTAGGAAACTGTGCTGCCGCAACTGGCGCAGTACTTTGTTATTGGTCCGTAAATACTGGTTGCCTGAGTATGGTGCCGGGAGAGGGAATCGAACCCTCACTCTGTTTCCAGAACCGGATTTTGAATCCGGCGCGTCTACCAGTTCCGCCATCCCGGCCATGCGTGGGGCGCACAGTATATGCGCGGTTTTCGCTCCTTGCGACCCTTTGTGGCCTATAAGCATCTAAGATGGCAGGTATGAGCAAATTTGCCGATATTGCTATTGATCCGGGGATCATCCGGCGTGCTGCGAATGGTGATGCGAAGGCCCACGAGATCATCTACCGGGCGTTTTCGACGCCGGTGTATTCGATCTGCCTGCGATTTACGAGAACGCCGGCGCATGCCGAGGATCTCACCCAGGAGACCTTTATCGAGATCATGCGCTCGATCGCGAAGTTCCGGGGCGAGGCCGCCCTCGGCAGCTGGATCCGGCGGATCGCGGTGACCAAGTCGCTGATGTTCCTGCGCTCGGCCTGGACCAAGCGCGGTCAGTCACTCGCCGATGACTGGAGCGATGTCACCGAGGGCGATGCGTTGAGTCACGGTATATCGCGGCATCCGGACGACGCGCTCGACCTGGACGCGGCGCTGGACAGCCTGTCGGACGTAAGTCGGGCCGTTGTCTGGTTGCATGACGTCGAAGGATTTACGCACAAGGAGATCGCCGGGCTGATGGGCAAGACGGAGAGCTTTTCGAAATCGCAGCTCTCGCGCGCCTACCAGCGGCTGCGGCCGATGCTCGAGGTGCAGGAGGATGGCAAGCAGCCGGAAGGCGCAGCCGTAAGTTACTAAGCGAGGAGTTGCCACGCGATGAGCGGTAACAAGAAGGACGACGAAATGATTTGCGCACTGACCGCAGAAGAACATGCAGCACTGCAGGATGGCCTCGGGGCGTTGCCCGATACGATGCCGCCGCGCGATGTGTGGCTGCGTATTCGCGAGCAGGCCGAAGCGGAAGGGCTGATCGGGCAGCGCCCGGTCATGCAACGCCGATCTTCGTGGTACGCCGGCATGGGCGTTGCGGCTGCCGCGGTGCTTGCCGCCGTGATTCTGCCGGGTGTGTGGCCGGGGCAGACGCCGGACTCGACGACGGTGCCGACGACGATGACGAACTCCCAGGAGGTTCGCCTGACGACCCTGCAAACGCTCATGGGTGAATCACGCGAACTCGAATCGTCGCTGCGCGCTCTGCCGGACGCCCCGTCCGTACAGCGCGCCAGCACGCTGGCCTCGATCACCGATCTCGAAGACCGGATCGCGGCCATCGATTACCAGTTAAATGATCCGTCGGTACAGATGTCCGATGCCGATCGAGAGCTTTTCTGGCGCGAGCGCGTCAGATTGATGAAATCGCTGCTGCAGTTGCGCTATGCGCAGGCGCAACGGGCAGCTTTCTAGTTGAGGAGTAGTACTGCATGAACAAGTGGAAAGTCATTTTGCCGGCAGCAGCGATCCTGTTATTCGCGGGCCAGGCGGTTGCGCAGACGGACGCAGAGAACGAACGCCTGCGCGAGATCGAAGCCAGGGAACTGGAGATGGAGGAGAAGCTGAGAGCAGCTGAAGCGAAGATGGCCGAGGCTGCGCGCGAGATTGCCGAAATCACGAAAGAGCGTCTGCCGCGCATCGCGGAGATTGAAAAGCGCTTCGCATGGTCGAGCAAGCCGCGGTTGGGCGTAACGATCGAGACTCTCGATGACGGCGGCCCCGTGGAGGGCGTGACGGTACTGGGGGTCTCGCCGGGCAGCGCGGCGGCCGATGCGGGCCTGCGTTCGGGCGACATTCTGACGTCCGTGAACGATGAGGCGCTGAGCGCAGAGAGCTGCAAGGTCTCCAACATGCGCCTGCTCGACTTCATGAAGGGTGTCGAGGAAGGCGATGTACTCAAGATCGAGTTCCTGCGCGACGGCAAAGCCGGCTCGGTCGAGGTCGAACCGCGGATCCCGGAGAGCAATGCTTTCGTGTGGTCCGGCGAGGGCGCGCCGATGCATGTCGAGATTCCGCCAATGCCGGTTGCGCCGGAAGTCGTGGAGCGTTTCAAGATGCAGTTCGGATTCCCATGGGCCGGCACCGGCCTCGGTGACCTCGAACTCGTCGAGCTCAACGACGGTCTGGGCCGCTATTTTGGCACCGATAAGGGCTTGCTCGTCGTCAAGGCGCCGCAGTCCGAGGCCTTTGAGCTGCGAGACGGCGACGTGATCCAGAGTATCGACGGCCGCGAACCGAAGGATGTGCGGCACGCGATGCGTATCCTGGCCTCGTACAAAGCGGGTGAGCGTCTCGAACTCGGCATCATGCGCGACAAGCAGGAACGCACAATCGATGTCGTGATCCCGACCGATCACCAGGGCAGCCTGGCGCCGGAGATGGAGTTCGAGGTGCGGCCTGCAATGGCGCCAGTTCCGGCCCCCGGGCCGACGCCGGCCGCTGCACCCGTTCCTGGGGTAGCGCCGCTGCCCGATGAGGAGCGCGTGATCGTCATCGACATCACGACCTGATTCTTATCGCAAACCCACACCATGGGCGCGCATGGCTTTGCTACCATGCGCGCCCATGTTGATTTCCGACTTCGACTTCGAGCTCCCGGACGAGCTCATCGCACGGTATCCGGCCACCGACCGCCGTGGCAGCCGCCTGTTGGCGGTCGTTGATGGCGTGCAGGATCTCGGCTTTGCCGAGTTGCCCTCGCTATTGCGCCCTGGCGACCTGCTGGTTTTCAATGACACGCGCGTCATCAAGGCACGACTGGCGGCCCGCAAAGAGACGGGCGGCAAGGCGGAAATCCTGATCGAGCGCATCGAAAGTGAACGCGTTGCTCTCGCCATGGTACGCGCGAGCAAGACGCCGAAGCCGGGATCTCGCCTGCTACTGGATGGTGGCGCGGCAGCCAATGTCATCGCGCGCGACGATGACCTGTTCCTGCTCGAGTTCTCGCACGAGATCCTTTCCTACCTCGACGCTCATGGCGAGGTGCCGTTGCCGCCCTACCTGGAACGCGCAGCCGATGAGGACGACATCGAGCGCTACCAGACCGTGTATGCGAAAGAGCCGGGTGCGGTTGCGGCCCCGACGGCCGGGCTGCATTTCGACGCGGCAATGCTTGCAGAAACGCAGGCCCTCGGCGTCCGCCATGCGCATGTCACGCTGCACGTTGGCGCCGGGACGTTCCAGAACCTGCGCGAGGAGCACATCGAGCAAAATCGGCTGCATGCCGAGCGCGTGGAAGTCGGGCAGGCATGTGTCGATGCTGTGCGTGAGACACGAGCTGCGGGCGGCCGCGTGGTTGCCGTCGGCACGACGTCCGTGCGGTCGCTGGAGTGCGCCTCGACCACGGGCGAACTGCAGCCTTTCAGAGGAGAGACCGACCTGTTCATCACGCCCGGGTATACGTTCCGCTCAGTCGACGCGATGATTACAAATTTTCACCTGCCGCAGTCCTCACTGTTGATGCTGGTGTCGGCGTTCGCCGGACGCGAACGCATCCGCGACGCATACGCGCATGCCGTGCGTGAGAAATACCGCTTCTTCAGTTACGGTGACGCGATGTTCCTGACCCCGGACACGGCCGCATGCAACTGACAATTCACGAGACCTCGGGCGCCGCGCGCCGCGGCGAGCTCACGTTTCGTCGCGGCACCGTGCAGACGCCGGCGTTCATGCCGGTCGGTACCTACGGGACGGTCAAGAGCGTCACACCGGACGAGGTGGCGGCCGACGGCGCCGAGATCATTCTCGGCAACACCTTTCACCTGATGCTGCGTCCCGGACGCAACATCATCCGCAAGCATGGCGGCTTGCACGAATTCATGAACTGGCATGGTCCGATCCTGACGGACTCGGGCGGTTTCCAGGTGTTCTCGCTGGCGGCGATGCGCAAGCTGTCCGAGGAAGGCGTGGAGTTCCAGTCGCCGGTCAACGGCGACACGGTGTTCCTGACGCCCGAATTGTCGATGGAAGTGCAGCACGACCTGAATTCTGACGTCACGATGATCTTCGACGAGTGCACGCCGTACCCGGCAAGCGAGCAGCAGGCACGCGAGTCGATGGCGTTGTCGCTGCGCTGGGCGGCACGCAGCCGCACGCGTTTCCATGAACTCAAGAACGATGAACCCGATCGCGGCGAAGCATTGTTTGGCATCGTCCAGGGCGGCATGTATGACAACCTGCGTCGGGAGTCGCTCGACGGACTCGTCGATATTGGTTTCGATGGCTACGCGATCGGCGGCTTGTCCGTCGGTGAGCCAATCGGCGAACGCCTCGAAGTGCTTGACGGGCTGCTGCCGCACATGCCAGATGCGCCGCCGCGCTACCTGATGGGACTCGGTACGCCGGTCGACATCGCCGAGGCGGTCGTGCGCGGCGTTGACATGTTCGACTGCGTCATTCCGACGCGGCATGCACGTAACGGCCAGCTGTTCACGTCACGCGGCAACGTCAAGTTTCGCCACGCCCGCTACGCGGATGACACCTCGCCGCCGGATCCCGAGTGCGGCTGCTACACCTGTGCCAACTACAGCCTGGCGTACCTGCGACATCTCGTGAAATGCGGCGAGATCCTCGGGCCGCGTCTCGCGACTATCCATAACCTTCATTATTATCAGTCACTTATGAAGGGTATCCGCGAGGCAATCAGTGCCGGGACATTGCCTGAATTCGTCGCGAAACTGCGCGCGGCCTACGCCAAAGACGGCTGATTTCGCCGCGTGCACTTGCGTTATTGAATCTCGCCCTTACCTGAATTGCTTGTGCCATAATACGCCGCTGTTTTTTCCGGGGACCCTTCATGGATTTCTTTATTCAGACCGCCCACGCGCAGGGCGCACAACCACAGGGTGGCGGCACCAGCTTCATCATCATGATGGTGCTGATGTTCGCCGCGTTCTATTTCCTTCTTATTCGTCCGCAACAAAAGAAGCAGAAGCAGCACCAGGAACTGGTGAGCGGGCTGCAGGTTGGCGACGAAGTCATGACGGCCGGGGGCATCCTCGGCAAGATCACCGGTGTCAGCGAGCACTACGCGGTTATCGCCGTCAGTGAGAACACCGAGATCAAGGTCCAGAAGCAAAGCGTCTCGGCCGTGGTACCGAAAGGCACGTTCGACGAAGCATGAATAAATTCCCAGCCTGGCTGAACGCGCTCGTCCTGGTCATCCTGCTTGCGGGCTGCCTGTTCGCGTTACCCAACATCTACGGCAGCGTCCCGGCGGTGCAGATTGCACAGACCGGTGGCGGCGAATATACGCAGCAGGAACTCGACGGCTTTGTCGAGACGGTTGGCGCGGCTGGCGTTACGCCCGAGGCCGCGTTCCTGCAGGACGGCCGGATCGTCATGCGTTTTGTCGACGTCGAAGACCAGGAATCGGCACTGGCGCAACTCAGCCCCTTGGCTGGCAGCAGCATGAGTGTCGCGCAGACGCTGGCGCCGAAGTTGCCGGACTGGGTGCGGACACTTGGTCTGAAGCCGATGAGTCTCGGGCTGGACCTGCGTGGCGGCGTCTACGTGCTGCTCGAAGTGGACATGGCGAAGGCGATTCAGAGTCGTCTCGCGGGCTATGAGCAGGACATCGCCGACCGCCTGGTCAAGGCGAGAATTCGCAACCAGGTCCGGCTGGATGGATCGTCGATCAGGATTCGGCTGACCGGCGCCGACGACATGCAGGCTGCGCGCGACGTGGTCGCCGACGCGGACGCGGATCTGCTCGTCACGGATGGCGCTGACGGCAAATCCCTGGTCGTGCGTATGAGCGAAGCGCAGATCCAGGCGCGCGAGGACTTCGCGATCGAGCAGAACCTGACAACGCTGCGTAATCGTGTGAACCAGCTTGGCGTTGCCGAGCCGCTCGTGCAGCGCCAGGGTGCGGATCGTATCGTCGTGCAGCTGCCGGGCGTGAGCGACCCGAACAAACTCGACGAAATTCTTACGGCCACTGCAACGCTGGAATTTCGCCTTGTCGACACGACGGGGGACGAGCCCGGTTCGCGGCGCTACCCGGGACGCGGCACGGAGCCCTCGGTCATCCTGAAGCGCTCCGTGATTGCCTCGGGCGACCAGATTATCGATGCCAGTTCCGGTTACTCGCAGGACGGTCAGCCGGCCGTGTTCATCACGCTTGACTCGTCGGGCGGCGAGCGCATGCTCGAGACGACGATGAACAACCTCAACAAGCCGATGTCCACGGTATTCATCGAGTCGGAACGCGTGGTCGAGACGATCAACGGCGTCGAGCAAGTCCGCTTCGTCACCCGGGAAGAGGTCATTAATACCGCGACCATTCGCGGCGTGTTCAAGAACAGTTTCCAGATCTCGGGCCTGACGCCAGTCGAGGCGCGCGACCTGGCATTGCTGTTGCGTGCTGGCGCGCTCGCGGCACCGGTATACAAGGTTGATAGCCGCACGATCGGCCCGAGCCTTGGCCAGGACAACATCGATCGCGGTTTCAATGCTATCCAGATCGGTTTCCTCGCCGTGATTATCTTCATGGCGGTTTACTACCGGGCGTTCGGCATCGTCGCTGACGTGGCGCTGTTGTCGAACCTTATCTTCATCGTGGCCATGTTGTCGGTCCTGGGCGCGTCGCTGACCTTGCCCGGCATCGCGGGCATCGTACTCACTGTCGGTATGGCGGTGGATGCGAACGTGCTGATCTTCGAGCGAATACGCGAGGAGCTGTCGGCCGGGGCGTCGCCGCAGGCGGCCATTGACTCCGGTTACGGGAAGGCGCTGAGTTCGATTACGGATGCCAACGTGACGACCCTGATTGCCGCGGTAGTGTTGTTCGCGCTCGGTACGGGGCCAATCAAGGGCTTCGCCATTACGTTGCTGCTCGGCATCATTACATCGATGTTCACGGCGATTGTTGGAACGCGCGCGATCGTCAACCTCGTATTCGGCGGGCGCAAGCTCGATTCGCTGCCGGTTTAGGAGATCGAGATGAGACTGATTAAAGAAAAGACCAGTATCGATTTCCTGTCGCCGGGTCGTCGCAGGATCGCGCTGGCGCTGTCGGTGGTGTTTGTCATCGTGTCATTGACGTCGCTCGCGACGCGGGGCCTGGAGTTCGGCATCGACTTTACGGGTGGCGTACTGCTCGAGGTGGCCTACCCGGAAGCTGCCGATCTCGAGGAGATTCGCAGTGACCTGGCTTCTGCGGGTTTCGAGGATGCGCAGGTGCAATTGTTCGGTCGCGAAACCGATGTGCTCGTGCGTCTGCCGCCGCAGGGTGACACTGCCGAGGAAGTGCGCAGGCAATTGACGGCAACCTTGTCGGCGAACGGCCAGCAGATCGAACTGCGGCGCGTCGAAACGGTGAGCGCGCAGGTTGGTAGTGAGCTGGCGGAGAAGGGCGCACTCGCGATGGTCGTGGCGCTGCTCATGATCTTTGTCTACGTCATGGTTCGCTTCCAGTGGAAATTCTCGGCCGGTGCCGTTGCGGCACTTGCCCATGACGTGATCGTGACGGTTGGATTCTTTTCGGTATTTGGGCTGCCGTTTGACCTGACCGTGGTCGCGGCCGTTCTTGCCGTGATCGGTTACTCGCTCAACGATACCGTTGTGGCGTTCGATCGAATTCGCGAGAACTTCCTGGGACTGCGCGGCGTGGCGGCGGAAGAGGCGATGAATATTTCGATCAACGAGATGCTCGCGCGTACACTGATCACGGGCCTGACGACGCTGCTCGTGCTGGTCGCGCTGCTGATGCTGGGTGGCGAATCGATCGCCCCGTTCTCGATCGCGCTGATCGTAGGCATCATCATCGGCACCTACTCGTCAATCTACACGGCGAGCGCAACAGCCCTGGTGCTCGACGTGAACCCGCAGGACCTGATCGAACCGATCAAGGATCCGTCGCTGATCGACGACCTCCCATAACGATTTACGGTGACTGACACCTAATTGTTGAGGATCGCCTTGATGTCGCGCGCGCAGAGGCGGGCGAGGCCGGCGTAGATCTTCGGCGTGCCGCAGAGAATGTGGCCGCTATCGAGAAAATTCTCGCTACCGTCGAGACCGCTGACGATGCCGCCTGCTTCGCGAATGATCAGGGCGCCCGCGGCGAGATCCCAGGGCTTCAGTCCCGATTCCCAGAATGCGTCGAGGCGGCCTGCCGCGACATAGCAGAGATCGAGGGCCGCAGCGCCCGGGCGGCGCACACCGGCGGTATTGGTTACGACCTTGCCGAGCATGTTGAGATACGGGCCCGTGTCCATTTCCTGCTGACGGAACGGGAAGCCCGTGCCGATCAACGCATGCTCGAGTTCCCTGCGGCCGCTGACGCGGATCTTGCGATCGTCGAGGGTTGCGCCACTCCCACGAGCTGCGGCGAACAGTTCCTGGCGCATCGGGTCGTAAACGGCTGCAGCCTCCATGCGGCCCCTTACCTGCACGCCAATCGATACGCAGAACTGCGGGAAGCCATGCAGGAAGTTGGTCGTGCCGTCGAGCGGATCGATGATCCATACGGTATCCGACTCGCCTTGCACGCCGGATTCCTCGGCATGGATTGCGTGGTCGGGATAGTGCTTCTGAATAACTTCGATGATGGCGGCTTCCGCAGCGCGGTCCGCCTCACTGACGAAATCGTTGTGACCTTTTTTCTCGACTTTGATCTTGTCGAGCTTGTTGAGATGGCGAATCAGGATAGCGCCGCCTCGACGCGCAGCCATCACGGCCACATTCTGTAATGCGTTCATGAACGATTCCGTCAGTATGAAAGAGCTTCGCGACCTGTCCGTCCGGGCCGCCGGGGCGGTAGAATACCCGACTTTCCGGCCATGTCCCATAGCTAATGTCGATTCGTATCGTGCTCGTAGGAACCACCCATCCCGGTAATATCGGGGCGGTCGCCCGTGCCATGAAGAACATGGGGCTCAGCGACCTGCGCCTCGTCAACCCCAAGGTCTTCCCGCACGAGGATGCCACCGCCCGGGCGTCGGGCGCGTCCGATATTCTCGATCGTGCGGTAGTAACCGACACGCTGGCCGAAGCGCTCGACGGTTGCGTCTACGTTGCCGGCGCGAGCGCCCGTTCGCGCACGATCAACTGGCCGTGCATGGGGCCGCGGGACTGTGCCGAGCGCATGATCCAGGAAAGCGCCCATGGCACCGTTGCCTGCGTGTTTGGCCCGGAGAAGACCGGCCTGCACAACGACGACCTCGATCTCTGCCACACGCTGCTGACGATCCCGACCGATCCCGGCTTCAGTTCGCTGAACCTGGCCATGGCCGTGCAGGTCATCACTTACGAGCTGCGCGTCGCCGGCATGCTCGATGCAGGCCCGACTTTTGAGGTCGAGGCGCCACCGGCCACGAGCGACGAGATGGAACACTTTTACACGCATCTCGAACGGGTACTGACCGACATTCATTTTCTCGATCCGGACAACCCGCGACACCTGATGCGTCGCATGCGGCGGCTGTTCATTCGCGCACGGCCGGACAAGAACGAGATCAACATCCTGCGCGGGATCCTCACTGCGATCGACAAGACGCGCCAAGACGATGACGGATAAGTTCATTTACCTCGACTACGCGGCATCGACGCCGGTCGATGCCGAGGTCTGGGACTATATGCGCGAGGTCAGCAAGCTGACCTGCGCCAACCCCTCGTCGACGCATGCGCTGGGCTTGCTTGCGCAGGACATCATTGCCGATGCGGGCCGCCAACTCGGGCTACTCCTTAACGCCGATCCGAAGACGCTGATCTGGACCTCCGGGGCAACCGAATCAGACAACCTCGCGATCGCTGGTGGCGCGCGCTACCGGGCGCACAAAGGCAAGCACGTCATTACGATGAAGACCGAGCACAAGGCGGTGACCGATGTGTTCGCGATGCTGGCGAAGGAAGGCTTCGACGTGAGCTATGTCGAGCCTGCTGCCGATGGCGTTCTCGATCCGACCGCGTTCGAGGCCGCGCTCCGTGACGACACCCAGTTCGCCTCGATCATGTTCGTCAACAACGAGACTGGCGTGATCCAGGACATCGAGACACTCGGCACCATCTGTCGTGAGCGCGACATACTGTTCCATGTCGATGCAGCCCAGGCCGTGGGCAAGGTGCATATCGACCTCGCGGCGCTCCCCGTCGACCTGATGTCGGTCACGGCCCACAAGTTTTACGGTCCCAAGGGAGTCGGCGCTTTGTACATTGCCGATCGCCCGGGCTGCCATGTTGAGCCAATCCTGTTTGGCGGTGGCCAGCAGCGACGCATTCGCCCGGGAACGCTGCAAACCGAGTTGATTGCGGGCTTTGGCCGCGCTGCCGAAATAGCCGCAGGTCGGATCGATGCCGATCTCGCGCACCTCGCCACGCTGCGCGAGATATTGTGGGACGGCATCAGCGACATCGACAGCCTGATGCTGAACGGCGCGCCCAACGGTTTCCCGGGCATTCTCAATGTCAGCGTCGCCGGCGTGGAAGGGGAAAGCCTGTTGCTGGCGCTCGAGCCATTGCTCGTCGCAACGGGCAGCGCCTGTAACTCAAAAAGCGCCGAGCCATCGTACGTGCTGCGTGCACTCGGTCGCAGCGACCTGCAGGCGCAAAGCGCAATTCGCTTCAGCATCGGTCGGCCGACCACGCGCGATGAGGTCGAGTTCGCAGCCGGGCGCTACCGTGAGGCCGTCGCACACCTGCGCGGCATTGCGCCGGGGGTTGCGCCGTGAATGTGTACAGCGCGCAGGTGCGCGCCTTGTTCGCGGCACCGGCGCACGCCGGCAAGCTCGATAACGCGCAGTCCGTGCGAATCGACGCTCCCGACGTCCAGGTCGAGCTGGCGGCGACGGCCGATGGTGACAGGGTAGGGACCATGCGTTTCCTGGTCTGGGGCTGCCCGCATGTCATAGCGACTGCGGAAGCGGCCTGCGCAGTGCTCGAAGGGCAGCCGCTGGCTGACCTCCTTGAATTCTCGGCGCAAGGCCTTATGCAGGAACTTTCTGTACCGGTGGAGAAAACCGGACGTATACTTGTGCTCGAGGATGCGGTTCGGTCGCTTGGGCAAGCGATTCGCGACGGACGCTGAACTGTAAAGGTAGATTCTGCATGGCAATTTCACTCACGGACGCGGCTGCTGAGCGCGTCCGGTCCTATATCGACAAGCGCGACGCGGCGCTCGGCTTGCGCCTCGGGGTCACGTCAACGGGCTGTTCGGGGTACTCCTACGTCATCAACTATGCCGAGGAAATCGAGGCCGACGACGTCGTCTTCGAGGACAAGGGCATCAAGGTCGTGGTCGATCCCGAGGCCTTGCAGCTGATCGATGGCACCGAGGTCGATTTCGTCAAGAGCGGGCTCAACGAGGCTTTCAGCTTCCGTAACCCCAACATCAAGGGCGAATGCGGCTGCGGCGAGAGCTTCAACGTCTGAAATCAGGACGCCGTGGCGACCCCGGCGCTCTAGTTTCGACGCTACTTTAGGTAGTAAAATCGCTTGTTTACGTCTTCCGCGCCCGGCCCATGGCCGGGCGCTCATCATCAATCTCAAGGAATAAAGGAAATATCACATGGCCGTTGAGCAGACGCTCTCCATCATCAAGCCGGATGGCGTGCAGAAAAACCTGATCGGAGAGATCTACAGCCGTTTCGAAAAAGCGGGCCTGGAAATTGTTGGCGCACGCATGTTGCACCTCACCGAGGAGCAGGCCCAGGGCTTCTACGCCGTGCACAAGGAACGCCCCTTCTTCAATGACCTCGTCAAGTACATGACGTCGGGTCCGGTAGTCGTTTCGGCACTGAGTGGCGAAGGCGCGATCCTCAAGCACCGCGAAATCATGGGCGCCACGAATCCGGCGGAAGCCGATCCGGGCACGATTCGCGCGGACTTCGCAGAAAGCATCGAAGAGAACATCTGCCACGGTTCCGACGCTGCCGAGACGGCTGCTGTCGAAATCGCTTTCTTCTTCGGTGACGACGGCGTCTGCCCGCGGACGCGTTAATCAGCGCATGACCGCAGTCGCTGCAAAGACCAATCTGCTCGGCATGTCGCAAGACATGCTCGAGCAGTACTTTGCCGACCGCGGCGAAAAACCGTTCCGCGCCCGGCAGGTCATGCAGTGGATTTACCAGCGCAACGTCCTCGACTTCGACGAGATGACGGACCTGTCGAAGAAACTGCGCGAACAGCTGGTCAAGGACACTGAGGTCGTGCTGCCGACCGTGCAGGCACGCTTCGATTCGAAGGACGGCACCGTCAAGTGGCTGTTTGCCACGGACTGCGGCCAGGCCGTCGAAACCGTATTTATCCCTGAGCCCGGGCGCGGCACCCTGTGCATTTCGTCGCAGGTTGGCTGTGCTCTCGACTGCGCGTTCTGCGCGACCGGGGCCCAGGGCTTCAATCGCAACCTGACCGCTGCCGAGATTATCGGCCAGGTCTTTGTTGCCAACAGCGAACTGCCGTGCCGCGAGAATGGTGAGCCGGCAGTGACCAATGTTGTATTCATGGGCATGGGCGAGCCGCTCGCGAACTATCGCAACGTGGTGCCGGTGCTCAAGATCCTGATCTCCGACTGGGGTTACGGCCTGTCGCGCCGCCGGGTCACGGTGAGCACCTCGGGCATCGTGCCGCACATCGAGAAGCTCAGTGAAGACTGCAATGTCTCGCTTGCCGTATCCCTGCATGCGACCAACGACGAGCTGCGCGATCGCATCGTGCCGATCAACAAGCTGCACCCGATCGACAGCTTGCTCCGTGCATGCTGGGACTATGCGGCGGCGCACTCGAATCGCTTCATCACCTTCGAATATGTGATGCTGCGCGGCGTCAATGATTCAATTGCGCATGCCGATGAGCTACTCGGCCTGCTGCGCGGCAAGCCGGCCAAGGTCAACCTGATTCCGTTCAACCCGTTCCCGGGCACGGAGTTCAAGCGTTCCTCGACCGACACAATCCAGCACTTCCAGAACCGACTTCGCCAGGGCGGCCTCGTTGCCACGACGCGCAGGACGCGCGGTGACGACATCGATGCGGCCTGCGGCCAACTGGCGGGCGAAGTCAGCAACCGGGTGCGCAACCGGTTAGGTGAGAAGAAGATCGGTGAACGAAACACAAAGGTGGCGTCAGCGTGAACAAGAGCGAACTCATTGCAGTAATTTTCCTGTCCGGTTTCCTTGCGACCGGCTGCGTGTCCACGACGACCGGGTCGCTGGAGCGTGAACCGACCGGCGATGCTGCCGAGTACAATTACGAGCTCGGGCGCAATTACCTGCAGGCCGAAAAGTACGAACTCGCCGAAGATCGTTTGCAGCGCGCGGTCGATATCAACCCGCGGATGGCGAAGGCGCACATGGCGCTCGGTATGACCTATGAAGCGCTCGATAATCTCCGCCTGGCGACGGCGTCTTACGAGGCGGCCGTTAAATCCGCGCCGCGCGACTTCAATATCCTGAACGCTTACGCAGTGTTCCTGTGCCGGCAGCGCGACTTCGATGGCGCGCAGAAAAACTTCACGAAGGCGGCAAACCACCCCGAAAACGACGACGCCGAGCGCACGCTGACCAATGCCGGACTGTGCATGGCGCAGAAACCTGACGCGGATGCCGCCGAAGCGTTTTTCCGCGAGGCGCTCGAACACAAACCGACCTACGGCGAGGCGCTGTTGCAGCTGTGCCTGATGAAATATCAGCAGCAGGACTATCTCGGCGCGCGCGCCTTCCTGCAGCGCTTCATGGGGTCGAGCCGCACGACGGCCGGCGTACTGTTCCTGGCCGCCGAGATCGAAGGCAAGCTCGGCAACGAGCGCGGGCGCACGGAATTCGTCAACCAGTTGCTGCGTGAATTCCCCGAATCGAAAGAAGCCCGCAAGGTGCTCGGTAGCGGATAAACATGAGCGACGAGACCGACAAGCAGGAATCTGAAGAGCATACCGATGAGCCGCGGGCGCCGGCCGGTGGCGAGCGCCTGGCTGAAGCGCGGCGCGAGCTGCAGATCTCTGTCCATGAGATCGCGAAGGAATTACACCTCGACGAGCACAAAGTGCGCGCGATCGAACGCAATGAGTTCGATGAACTGGGAGCCCCGGTATTTGCCAAGGGACACCTGAAGAAGTACGCGCAACTCGTCAATATCGATCCCGATGACATGCTGGCAGATTACTATGCGATGAACCGTGCCACGGCGACGCCGCCGCCGGTTGTATCGGAGCGCCCGCGACCACGGCAGGAACTGTCGCCGGGTCCGTGGATCGCCGTCATCGTTATCGCGATCATCGCCGCCTCCACTTACTGGTGGTTCTCGCTGCCGGACACCGCGGTCGAGGAGGCGCCGGCGGAGCCAGCCGTCGAGTCGGATGCGGATGCCAGTATTGTCGTACCGCCGGCTACCGATGAGGACATGGTGGTTGATGCAGCGGAAACCGGCGACGAGACGGACATACCGCCGTCACCGCAGCCTGCCGCCGTTGATGAACCTGTTGAGGAGACGTCGACACCCGATATCGCCGCAGGGCAGGTGCGCGTGCTGTTGACCTACACAGGCGACTGCTGGACCGAGATCACAGACGCCAACGGGCGCCGCCTGTTCTTTGCGCTCGGCAAGGACGGGCGCGAGGTCGAGATGACCGGCGCCGAACCGCTGAACGTGCTGTTCGGTAACCCGGGCAACGTCAGCGTTGTCGTCAATGGCGAAGATTTCACATTACCGGCAACGGCGCGTCCCGACCGACCGTTGCGACTCACCCTGTCCGGATCATGAGCAAGAAACCCAAGACTGTACGCGGGATGAACGACATCCTGCCCGACGTTGCCGCGAAGTGGCAGTACCTCGAAACCGAAGTCGAGGACATCATCGAGATGTATGGCTATCGCCAGGTGCGCCTGCCGTTGCTCGAACACACGGAAGTGTTTCGCCGTTCGATTGGCGAGGTTACCGATATCGTCGAAAAGGAGATGTACACGTTTGACGATGACGGTGACAGCCTGACGCTGCGGCCCGAGGCGACCGCGAGCATGGTCCGCGCGGGCATCACGCACGGCCTGTTCCACAATCAGAAGCAGAAGCTCTGGACCGTCGGCCCGATGTTCCGTCGTGAACGCCCGCAGGCCGGTCGCTATCGCCAGTTCCACCAGTTTGACGTCGAGGCCATGGGCTACGAGGGGCCGGACATCGATGCCGAGCTCATCATCATGAGTGCGCGCCTGTGGCAGCGCCTCGGTATTGACAAGATTCGCCTCGAGATCAACTCGCTGGGTCTCGCCGAATCGCGGGAGCGCTATCGCGCGGCGCTGGTCGAATACTTCTCGGGCGTGAAAAGTCAGCTCGATGAAGATAGTATTCGCCGGCTCGACAAGAACCCGCTGCGGATTCTCGACACCAAGAACCCGGAAATGCAGGATATCGTGGCCGGAGCGCCGGTCATGCTCGACTTTCTCGATGAGGAGTCGGCCGCGCATTTCGAGGAGCTCCAGGCGTTGCTGAATGCGGCTGGCGTCGAGTTCGAGGTGAATCCGCGGCTGGTACGGGGGCTCGATTACTACTCGCGCACGGTGTTCGAATGGATCACCGACGCGCTGGGCTCGCAGAATGCCGTGTGTGCGGGCGGCCGCTACGACGGCCTGGTCGAGAAACTCGGTGGGCGTGCGACGCCGGCGATCGGCTGGGCCATGGGTGTCGAGCGATTCGTCTCGTTGTACGAGGCGTGCGGCGGCGCGTTTCCGGACGTTGCACCGGATGTCTATCTCGCGGCGGTCGGCGATGGCACGCGCGAACGAGCGTTTGCGCTGGCCGAGGAGTTGCGCGACAAGGTCGACGGCGTTCGTGTCGAGACGAATCTCGGCGGCGGCAGCTTCAAGGCGCAGATGAAGCGAGCCGACAAGAGCGGCGCGGCATTTGCGCTGGTGCTGGGAGAGCAGGAGCTGGCTGAAGAGCGTATCGGCCTTAAGCCGCTGCGCAGCGACGACGAACAGGAAAGCATCGCACTGGCCCAACTGGCGGCGGTGTTGCAGGACAAACTCAGCGGCTGAGCGCCGCCCAAGCAAGAAGGCAGTCTCGTGGACGATTTACTTTCGGAAAAAGAACAAATTGATCAAATTCGCCAGTGGTGGTCGGAGTACGGCGGCTACGTGATTGGCGGCCTGGCGATCGGCATCGCCTCCCTGGTCGGATTCAATTTCTACCAGAGCAGCAAGCTTGAAGCGCAGCTCGCCGGCTCGGCGCTCTACGAGTCGCTGGCCGGTCATGTGGTCAGCGGCGATCTCGACGAAGCGGAAGCCGTGGTGGCGGATCTCGGCGAGAACCATGCCGACACGGTTTACGCGCCGCAGGCAAAGCTGGCGCTCGCACGCCTGTACATGGACAAGAACCGCGATCAGGATGCGGCCGATGCCCTGCGGGAAGTCCTCGACAGCGATGCCGGAGACGAGATCAAGCACCTTGCGCGCACGCGCCTGGCGCGGATTCTGCTGTACCAGGGCAATGCCGAGGCGGTCGTCGAGCTTCTTGACGGCCAGAATTCCGAGGCCTTTGACGCCATGTATAACGATCTTCTTGGCGATGCCTATGTCGCCCTCGGCCGCGCGGACGAGGCGGCAGCGGCTTACCAGGCTGTGATGCTCGACCCTGTTGCGCAGGCGACCGTGGACCAGGAGTTCGTACAGTGGAAGTCGCTCGATATCGCGACTGAGCCTGCCAGCGCAGAGGAACCGGTCGCCGAAGAATCCGCTGCGGATGATGCCGCCGCAGAACCGGCGCAAGAGGATGGCGAGTGAAGACACTGTTGCGCACAGCGACGCTCGTAGCGATGGCGGCCCTGGTCGCCGGCTGCGGAATATTTGGCGATGACGAGGACGAGAAGCTCGAGCCCAAGGAACTCATCGACTTTGATGCGTCCGTAAACGTCAGGCGCGCCTGGAACGTCAAGCTCGGCGGTGATTCGCAATACCTGCGCGTCGCGTTGCGCCCCGCGACGGACGGCGCCCGGATTTATGCCGCGAGCCAGGACGGCAAGGTGTCGGCCTATGATCCGGAGTCCGGTCGCCAGGTGTGGCGCAACGATCTCAAGCTGGAATTGTCGGCCGGGCCCGGCTCGGGCGAAGGTGTCGTCGTCGTCATGTCGAAGGATGGCTATGCCATAGCGCTGGACGCGAGTGACGGCAGCGAACGCTGGCGCACCGCTGTCGACGGCGAGTCGCTCGCGCGGCCGCTGATCAAGGACGAGACGATACTTGTCCAGACCATCGACAACCGTCTCCAGGCGCTGTCGATATTCGATGGCCAGAGCCGCTGGCAGATTCAGCAGTCGACGCCGGCCCTTACGATGCGCGGCTCTTCGCATCCGGTCACGATCGGGTCGACGGTGGTTGCAGGTTTTGATGCAGGTCGGCTGGTCGCCGCCGAAGTCGATACCGGGGCAGTCCTGTGGGAGTCGATGTTGTCGCCGCCCCAGGGCCGCTCGGACCTGGATCGCCTGTCAGACATTGATGGCGCGCTCGCTGTTGTCGGCCAGGACCTGTATGCATCGGGTTACCAGGGACGGCTTGCTGCCGTTGCCGCGGAGTCCGGCCAGGTGCTGTGGAGCCGTGATATTTCCTCATACGTTGGCGTTGCCGCCGACTGGAACAGCCTGTACACGACGCGTGACGATGGCGAGTTGATTGCGCTGACGCGCAATAGTGGTGCAGAGGTCTGGCGCAATGATTCCCTGTTGCGCCGTCACCCGACGTTGCCGATGCCGTTTGGCACGACCGTCGCGGCTGGCGATCTCGAAGGCTATATACATTTCTTCAATACGATCGACGGCAGGCCGGTGGCGCGTGTACGCCTCGGCAATAAGGCGATTACGAGCGATCCGCTCGTCGTCGGCAATCGCTTGCTGGTGCAAAGCGATAGCGGTCAGCTGGCTGCCTACGAGATTGTCAATGACCGGCCGAGGCGCTCGCAGCCTGACGTTGCGGACGATTCCTGAGTCCGGGCATTGAAGGTGCCTTCCGATGCTCCCTGTCATCGCGCTTGTTGGCCGGCCTAACGTCGGAAAATCGACGCTCTTCAATCGACTCACGCGTTCGCGTGATGCGCTCGTCGCCGATTACCCGGGCCTGACGCGCGACCGCAAGTTCGGCTTTGGCCGGCTTGGTCCGGTTCCTTACATCGTTATTGATACGGGCGGCGTCGCCGGTGGTGAAGAAGGTATCGACGAGGCCATGGCGGACCAGACCGTCAAGGCGCTGCAGGAGGCGGATGCGGCCATCATCATGGTCGACGGCCGCTCCGGCATAACCGCGGCCGACGAACACGTGGCGGAGCTTGCGCGTCGCCATGCGAAAACGACCTGGCTTGCCGTCAACAAGGCGGAAGGCCTTGAGGCGGCCATCGCCAACGCCGATTTCTATGCGCTGGGCCTCGGCGAACCGGTCGCCGTATCGGCCGCTCATGGCGATCGCATCAGTGCGCTCATGGATGCCGTGCTTGCAGGTTACGAGGAGGAAGCCAAAGGCCCCGACGCCGATGACGACCACGAATTGCGTATCGCAATTGTCGGTCGCCCTAACGTTGGCAAGTCGACGCTCGCAAATCGCTTGCTGGGGGAGGAGCGCCTGGTTGTCTACGACATGCCGGGCACGACCCGCGATACGGTCGAGGTACCGTTCGAGCGCGACGATCGGAAGTACATGCTGATCGATACGGCTGGCATTCGGCGCAAGGCGCGCGTCAACGAGGCGATCGAGAAATTCAGTATCGTCAAGGCGTTGCAGGCCATCGAGAAGGCGCATGTTGTGATCGCCGTACTCGATGCCCAGGAGGGTGTTACGGAGCAGGACGTGAGCCTGCTCGGCCTGATCTGCGAACGCGGTCGCGCGCTGGTCGTCGTAACCAACAAGTGGGACGGCTTGTCGCCCGAAAAGCGCAAGAAGGTCCGCGACGACCTGGAGCGGCGCCTGCCGTTCCTCGACTTCGCTGAGCGCATGACCATATCCGCCAAGCACGGTACCGCGGTTGGCGATTTGTTGCCTGCGGTAGAGCGCGCTTACAAAGCCGCCACCTCGGACCTGTCGACGACGGAACTGACCCGCGAGCTTGAAAGCGCGGTCATGGAGCACCCGCCACCGCTCGTGCGCGGTCGCCGTATCCGTCTGCGCTATGCGCACCAGGGCGGCCGCAATCCGCCTGTGATCGTTATTCATGGCAACCAGACGGACAAGCTGCCCGAGGCGTATCGGCGTTACCTGATTAATCGCTTCCGCAAGGCATTCAGGTTGAAGGGCACGCCCGTGCGCCTGTCGTTCAAAACCGGCGAGAATCCCTACAAGGGACGCCGCAACAAGCTCACTCCGCGCCAGGAACGCAAACGTGCGCGACTTATGAAACGCGTCAAGAAGTAAGGCTTTACAGGCGGCTATACTGCACGTATTGGAGGGGTCATGAGTTCGGCGCGCAGAGGCATTACATACGACGGTCGGTTTCGCATGCATCGTGCGGGTTACCTCGAGTCCCCGACGTTTGCGTATGAGACCTGGGGCGAGCTCAACGAGGCGCGCGACAATGCCGTCCTGATTTTTACGGGACTCTCGCCGTCGGCTCACGCGACGTCGTGTGCCGAGGATCCCACCCCTGGATGGTGGGAAGACATGATCGGCACGGAGTTGCCGATCGATACTGATCGCTACTTTGTCATCTGCGTCAACTCGCTCGGTAGCTGCTTCGGCACAACGGGCCCTGCATCGATCAATCCGGAAACCGGCGAGCGTTATCGCCTGACGTTTCCGGTCCTGACACTCGAGGACGTCGCGGAGTCTGCGCTGTGTGTCGTTCAGCACCTTGGTATTGATGTTCTGCACACGGTCGTTGGTTGCTCGATGGGCGGTATGAGCGGCATGGCCCTCTGCGTTCGGCATCCCGACCGAGTGCGAAATTTCATTTCGATTTCCTCGGCGGCACGTGCGCAGCCGTTTTCCATCGCTGTGCGATCGTTGCAGCGTGAATTGATTCGCTCGGATCCGAAGTGGAAAAAGGGCAATTACAAGGTCGGCGACCCGCCCATCACTGGCCAGCGACTTGCACGTAAGCTGGGCATGATTACGTATCGCTCGCCCGAGGAGTGGGTGCAGCGCTTCGGTCGCGAGAGATCGACTTCACATGAGCGCATCGAAGATCAGTTTGTCGCCGAGTTCTCGGTCGAGTCCTACCTCGAGAATCATGCGCGCAAGTTCACGGGAGCGTTTGACCCGAACTGCTACCTGTACCTGTCACACGCCTCTGACCTGTTTGATCTCGCCGAGTATGGCGGTTCGCTCGCATCCGGATTCAAGCGCCTGCAACTCGAGCGCGCGCTGATCATCGGGGTCACGACCGACATCCTGTTTCCGATTGAGCAGCAGCGCGAGCTCGCCGACGGCTTCAAGGTCGGCTGCACGGATGCGCAGCTGGTGGAGCTCGACTGCATTCGCGGCCACGATTCCTTCCTCGTGGATATGGATGCATTTCGCCCGGTGATCTGGGATTTTATGGCGTAGCAAGGACGATGGCCGGATCGACGGCCGTGCCGTTCAGGTAGGTGCCAAAGTGCAGGTGAGGACCGGTAACGCGACCCGTCGCGCCGACCGCTCCGAGGACTTCTCCTGCGGCCACGTGCTGGCCTTCTTCGACGTTGATCTCGCTCAGGTGGCAGTACATGGTGACGTAGCCCTGGCCGTGATCGACGATGACGGTGTTGCCGTTGAAGAAGTAGTTGCCGGTTGCGGTAACCAGACCATTTCTCGGCGCGAGAATCGGCGTGCCTGTCGGTGCCGCAATGTCCATGCCCTTGTGCGGTGAGCGTGGCTGGTCGTTGAAGAATCGCCGTAACCCGAAGCTGGAGCTGCGCCGCCCATCGACCGGGGCCTGCAGCGTAATGCCGTCAACGGCAACGTCACGGAAGTTATTGAGCGCCGCGTCGATGATCTTGCGTTCGCGGCCGATGCGGTCGAGTTGTTCCTGGTCCGGACTGACGTAGCTCTGGTTCTTCACCGTGAGTCGCTGTTCGGCATAGGCATGCTCGGCAATCTCGAGCGATTTCCGATCGCCGTTGACCGTGATTGATAAAGCCCCGGGGTCGGTGTCCAGTGGCACACCGACGACCGCTTGCCAGCGTGCGCCGCTGCGCATCACGAGGACTGGCTTCGAATCAAACCGGATGCTGGGCGCTGCGTCGCTGGCCGGCCCAACATCGACGATCAGGATGCCGCCCGGTCGCGGCGCATGCTCGGGTGCGGCACAGGCCGCGCCACAGATAAAGAAGGCAACCAGCAGGCTCCAACGCATCATTCCTTGATCACCTTCGTCACATTAGCCACCAGTTCTCCCTTGGCCAGTCGGGCGCGAATTTCGTCCCCGCTATTTGCGCTGGAGGCATCTGTCATTGCCTTGCCGTCGCTGTCGAGGACGATGGCGTAACCCCGGTCGAGCGTAGCCAGCGGGCTGACGGAATGCAGCGTGCGGCCAAGCAGGGCGACGCGATGATTCAGGTCGGATAAGGCATCGTGAGCCGAGCCGGCAAGGCGGTCGCGCAACGAGGTGAGCCGGCCGATCGAGCGCTGCACGGATACGGCCGGCGATCTCTGCACCAGTTCGCCACGCAGTGCCTGCACTTCGCCCCGGCGGCGCAGCAGTTGTTGCCGAATCGCACTCGCCATACGAGCGCTGTACCAGTCGACCTGCTGGGCGCGATCCTCAACCGTGCGTTCGCCGACCATCGCGAGCCTGGCTGCAAGCGAATTGATGCGTCGTTGCCATTCCCGCTGGTCGGGTACGACGATTTCTGCGGCGCCCGACGGCGTCGGCGCGCGTAGATCCGCGACGAAGTCCGCAATCGTGAAATCGACCTCGTGGCCGACGGCGCTAACGATCGGAATTGGGCAGTCGGCAATTACGCGCGCCAGGGCCTCGTCGTTGAAGGCCCACAGATCCTCGAGCGAGCCGCCGCCACGACCAATGATCAGGACGTCGCACTCGTCGCGCTCGATCGCGGTTTCGAGCGCTGCGATGAGTTCACCGGGCGCCGCGTCGCCCTGCACGGCGGCAGGGTAGATGACAACCGGGGCGGCCGGGAAGCGCCGGCCCAGAACCGTGATGATGTCACGTATGGCCGCGCCGCTTGGCGAGGTAATCACGCCGATACGTTCGGGAACCGGGGGCAATGCCTGCTTGCGCTCCTCGTCGAACAGGCCTTCGGCCAGCAGCTTCTTCTTGAGCGCCTCGTAGCGCTGCTTGAGCACGCCTTCGCCGGCCGGCTCGAGCTGCTCGACGATCAGCTGGTAGTCGCCACGCGGCTCGTAGAGACTGACGCGCCCGAAGGCGAGCACCTTGTCGCCGTTCTTGAAGCCAATCGCCGGGCCGCGCTGGCGTTGCCGGAACCACGCACCTCGGACCTGGGCCTTTTCATCTTTGAGGCTGAAATAGATGTGGCCCGAAGCAGGGCGGGCCATGTTGGAGATCTCGCCCTCGACCCACAGTCTCGCGATACCCTGTTCGAGCAGGGTCCTGGCGCGGCGGTTCAGCTGGGAGACGGTGATGGCGGGTTTGGTTGACACAATTGAGAGGATAGCAAAGTCCTGTGGGAGGCGGCTTGCATCCGACAATCGCCGGCAAGCCGCCTCCCACAAACGCCGGCAAGCCGCCTCCCACAGTCGCCCGCAAGGCGGGCTCCCACAGCAAAAGGCCGTTTACGCTGTACCGCCGCACGCGTACAATCGCCCGCTACCCAGAAGCCAAGCCAGTGTCCCCGCCATGCGAATCGCCAAGGAAGCCCTGACATTTGACGACGTTCTGCTGCAGCCAGGGTACTCCGAAATCCTGCCGCGCGACGTCGACCTCAGTACCTCCCTGACCCGTGAGATTCGCCTGAGCATACCGCTGCTGTCCGCAGCCATGGACACCGTTACCGAGGCGCGGCTGGCAATCGCCATCGCCCAGGAAGGCGGCCTCGGCATCGTGCACAAGAACATGACCATCGAGGAACAGGCGCGCGAAGTGCTGATGGTCAAGAAGTTCGAGTCGGGCATGGTGCGCAACCCGATTACTGTTTCGTCGGACATGACGATCCGCGAGGTCATCGACCTGACCCGCGCCATGGGCATATCAGGCATGCCGGTCGTCGACGATGGCGTCACGGTCGGCATCGTCACCGGCCGCGACACTCGCTTCGAAACCCAGCTGGATGCGCCGGTATCGACTGTCATGACGCCACAGGATCGTCTCGTCACCGTGCGCGAGGGCGCAGCGGACGAAGAGGTGCTCGGCCTGTTGCACAAACATCGCATCGAGAAAGTGCTGGTCGTCGGCGACGACTTCAAGCTCGAAGGCATGATCACCGCCAAGGACTTCCAGAAGGCCAAGGACTTCCCCCTGGCCTGTAAAGATTCAGCTGGTGCGCTGCGCGTTGGCGCCGCTGTCGGCACTGGCGCTGATACGGACGATCGTGTCGAGGCACTCGTGAATGCGGGCGTTGACGTGGTTGTCGTCGATACTGCGCATGGCCATTCGAAAGGCGTACTCGACCGGGTGCGCGGCATCAAGACCCGATATCCGGACTTGCAGGTCATTGGCGGCAACATCGCCACTGGCGCGGCCGCCGCAGCGCTGGTCGAAGCTGGCGCCGACGGCGTCAAGGTCGGTATCGGCCCAGGCTCGATTTGTACAACACGTGTCGTTGCCGGGGTTGGCGTTCCACAGGTCTCGGCAGTGGCGGAAGTCGCCGAGGCGCTCGCCAAATCAGGTGTACCTCTGATTGCCGATGGCGGTATACGTTACTCGGGCGACATCGCCAAGGCGCTGGTCGCAGGCGCGTACAGCTGCATGATCGGCGGCCTTTTCGCCGGTACCGAGGAATCGCCCGGTGAGGTGGAGCTCTACCAGGGCCGCTCCTACAAGTCGTATCGCGGCATGGGCTCAGTTGGCGCCATGGGCCAGGACCAGGGCTCATCGGATCGCTACTTCCAGGACGCGACCGAGGAACTCGAGAAACTCGTGCCCGAAGGCATTGAAGGTCGCGTCGCCTACAAAGGCAGCCTCGTCGCTATCGTTCACCAGCTCGTCGGCGGCGTACGCGCCTCGATGGGCTACACGGGCTGTGCCAGCATCGATGAGATGCGCACCAAGCCGCAATTCGTGCGGATGACCGGCGCGGGAATCAAAGAGAGCCACGTCCACGACGTGACGATCACCAAGGAAGCACCGAACTACCGTTCGCAAAACTGAACCGCAGGACTCCATGAGCCTCGACATCCATGCCCATAAGCTGCTGATCATCGACTTCGGCAGCCAGTACACCCAATTGATTGCCCGCCGCGTCCGCGAGGTTGGGGTCTACTCCGAGATTCACCCGTGGGACATGTCCGACGAAGACGTTCGGAACTTCGCGCCAGACGGCATCATCCTGTCGGGCGGCCCGGAGTCGGTGAATCTGGACGAGCCGCCGCGTGCGCCGCAGGCCGTATTTGAGCTTGGCGTACCCGTGCTCGGCATCTGCTACGGGATGCAGACGATGGCCGCACAGCTGGGCGGCAAGGTTGAAGCGTCGTCGCACCGCGAATTCGGCTATGCGGAAATCGAGCCGCTCGAGTGTCGGCTGCTGCATGGGCTGTCGGATGAAGCCAGCCATTCGATGCTGCAGGTCTGGATGAGCCATGGTGACCGTGTGGAGGCGCTGCCCGAAGGCTTTGCCGCAACAGCGTCGAGCGCTAATTCGCCGTTGGCCGCGATGGAAGACACCGACCGCAATTTCTTCGGAGTGCAGTTCCACCCGGAAGTGACGCACACGCCGCAGGGTCTCAAGATTCTGCGCCGCTTCGTGCACGAGATCTGTGGTTGTCCGGGTGACTGGACGGCCAGCAACATCGTCAGGGATGCCATCGAGCAGGTGCGTGAACAGGTCGGCGACGGCAAGGTTCTGCTGGGCTTGTCGGGCGGCGTCGATTCGTCAGTGGTGGCGGCGCTGCTGCACGAGGCGATCGGCGACCAGTTGGTCTGCGTGTTCGTCGACCATGGGCTGTTGCGCCACAACGAAGGCGACCAGGTCATGCAGACCTTCGCCGAGCACATGCACATCAACGTGATTCGCGTGAACGCGGCGGAGCGCTTTTTCGGTGCGCTCGAGGGCGTCACGGATCCCGAAGAAAAGCGCAAGATCATCGGCGGCCTGTTTATCGAGGTGTTCGACGAGGAGGCGCACAAGCTCGAGGGCATCGACTGGCTGGCGCAGGGCACGATCTACCCCGACGTCATCGAATCGGCGGGCTCGAAGACGGGCAAGGCGCATGTGATCAAGTCGCACCACAACGTCGGCGGTCTGCCCGAGAAGATGCGTATGAAGCTCGTCGAGCCGCTGCGCGAACTGTTCAAGGATGAGGTGCGCAAGATTGGTCTCGAGCTCGGCCTGCCGCGCGAGATGGTCTATCGGCACCCGTTCCCGGGACCGGGCCTTGGCGTCCGTATCCTGGGCGAAGTCAAACCCGAGTACGCAGAGCTACTGCAGCTTGCCGACCACATCTTCATCGAAGAGCTGCACAAGCAAAAGCTTTACGACGAGACCAGCCAAGCCTTCGCGGTGTTTCTGCCCGTGAAGTCGGTGGGTGTCATGGGCGACGGCCGGAAATACGACTACGTGGTCGCGTTGCGTGCGGTCGAGACGATCGACTTCATGACGGCGCGCTGGGCGCGCTTGCCATACGAGTTTCTCGAGCATGTCAGTCTGCGCATCATCAACGAGGTGGACGGTATTTCCCGCGTAACCTACGACATCTCCGGTAAGCCTCCCGCAACCATCGAGTGGGAGTAGGGCGCGAGCCGGGCGAGCTCGAGTAGACTGTCGCCATGAGCTGGTCTCCCGAAGACATCAATTTTATGCTGGCCGCCCTGGAACAGGCACATCTCGCCGCCGCGGCGGGCGAAGTGCCTGTTGGGGCCGTCGTCGTGGTTGACGGCTACGTCGTTGCGAGCGCGCATAACCGCACAGTCAGGGACAGTGACCCGAGCGGCCATGCCGAGGTGCTGGCATTGCGCGCCGCGGCGGCGCAACAAGCCAATCATCGACTCGCGAATGCCACGCTCTATGTCACGCTGGAACCTTGCGTGATGTGTGTCGGAGCGCTAACGCAGGCACGCGTATCACGCGTTGTTTTCGGCGCATACGACAAGAAGGCCGGCGCTCTGGGTAGCGTCGAGGACCTGTCGGATTCGCGTGCGCTGAATCACCGCTTCGAGGTCAACGGCGGTCTGCTGGCCGATGATTGCCTTGCCCCGTTGAGATCTTTCTTCGCCAGCAAGCGGGCCCGGTAATTGCCAGGCGATCTCCGCCGGACCGTCGCCCTCAATCGGCTCGGCTTCCTCGGTCTCTTCCTGTTCGGTCAGCCACAACAGGATGTTGTAGTAGGCGCGGATATTGTTGACATACAGCACCGGCTCCCAGCCGCGGGCGTAGCCGAAGGGCAGCTTCGAATACCACTTGTACTGGGCCTTTAGCGGCAGCGCTACGCTGATATCAATCCAGGAGTCAGGATCGCCACCCTGCCACTCGACGATCGTGCGCGCGTCCTTCAGGTGGTTGAAACCGACGTTATACGCGGCGAGCGCCATCCAGGTTCGGTCGGGTTCATCCACGGTGTCAGCTACGCGCTCGGTCATGCGCGCGAAATATCGGGCACCACCAAAGATACTCATTTCCGGGTCTTCCCGATCTTCGATACCCAGGTAGTCTGCGGTCGCCTGGGTCAGCATCATGATCCCGCGTACGCCCGTCGGCGATACGGCATTCTTGCGCCAGTGCGATTCCTGGTAGCCGATCGCCGCGAGCAGCCGCCAGTCAACGTCGTATTCCTCACCGGCCTGTTCGAACATGGCGCGGTAGCGCGGCAAGCGGCTCTGGTAATGGCGAATGAAGTTGCGCGTACCGACATAGTCGTACTTCTTTGTGTGCCCGTAGTAGCGGTCATGCACTCGCGCCAGCATCCCCGAGCGGTCCGCGGCGATGATGAACTCGTCGGCACGCGCCAGCAGTGAATCGCCGCTGCCCTTGGGGAATGCCCAGGCGATCGGGTCGTCGACGTACAGGTCCAGCGCGACCCGCAAATCAGGGTAGAAGTGCCGCTGAATATTGAAGTCGGGACTGTCAGCAACCGTCAGGTCGATCTCGCCCATGGCGACGCGCGTCAACAGGTCGGCCGCCTCGAGATCGGCGTTTTCGGACCACGCCAGCGTCGGATGGTCCTCTTTCAGGTTCTCGAGAATATCGACATGACTGGTTGATGCGAGCACCTCGAGCGAGCGATCGAGAATATCTTCTATCTCGCGCGGCCTGCCGGTGCCGAGTTTATAGATCAGGTGCACATCGACCGATTCGTACGGATGGCCGAAGTGCAGGTACTCGCGGCGCGAGTCTGTAATCGACAGGCCTGCTGCCGCCATATGCACTTCGCCGGACAGGATCAACGGCATAATCTCGGACACGGAGTTGACCGACTGGATCACCAGCGATACGCCAAGGTCGTCGGCAAAGGCCTGCACGAGATCGTACTCGGGCCCGGTCGGTCCGTCGGGACTGATCGAGTACGAGGTCGGGCTGTTGCGCGTGACGACCCGCAGCTCGCCAATTTCGAGGACCTGGTCGAGAAGTGGCGGCGGCGAGGAACACGTCCCGATCAACAACGCCAGTGTGATGATGAGGCCTATACGCACAGTCCAAGGCTACCGCACAGTACACCCAAAAATCAGCTGGTCACCCGCCATCGCTTTCTATACAATCCGGCCCCCACGGAGAGGTGCCTTCGTTATCGAACGGGCCTGATTCGACAAATGGCGTAGCCATTTGGACGCACGTAGTGCGCCCGCAGGGCGAGGAGCGTAGCGACGAGTCAAATCAGGTGTACTGTCGGCCGCAGGCCGACTTTTTCGTGGAATTGCGACCTTAAGGAGAGGTGCCGGAGTGGTCGAACGGGCCTGATTCGAAATCAGGTGTACGGTTACACCGTACCGTGGGTTCGAATCCCACCCTCTCCGCCAGAAAACAGAAATGGGCCCCCGTGCGGGGCCCATTTTGTTTTTCGGTCGAGTGCGGTACCGGCATTCGAACCCTGTTCGAGCCGGGCAGCGGCGCAGCCGCCACCGGCGCCGCGCAGCGGCCATCCCACCCTCTCCGCCAATATCAAACGGGGACGGTAACCCTAATTCAACGAATTAGGGTTACCGTCCCCGTTTTTTTTGTCCTATTCGTGCCGGACAGCCACTAGTCGATCTTGGGCGCCGGTTCTCCCTCCACAATTGGTTCATGTTCTTCGATTATCTTCACGACTTCAGGCGCTCGCCTCGGGAAGCGCGCGAACCAGAGGATCAGCGACAGGAATACGAAAACGCCCGCCAGGATAAAGTACATGACATGCGGCGCGCCCATTTGATCCGTCGCCGCCGCGACCGAGTTACCTAATGGACGTCCGACATTCGACGCGGCCATGTAAAGCGTGAATTGCGTCGCCGCAACTCGCGGGTCGCAAAGCCGCATGGCAATCGGAATGAAGGCCACGGTCAGCATCACGGCCAAAAACTCGATCTGCCAGAAATAGAAAGTAAGAAGCGAGGCATTGGACCAATAGTCGCGCGCCAGGCCAAAGCTGAACGCGAAGAGACTCACCATTAAACACATGATCAGGGCGGCCCGCTGCGCCCCGATTTTTGCGACCGCCCAGCCGCCGAATGCCAGGGCGAACACGCCGACAGCGAATTGGGCTGCAGAAATCGTGTTGGTATAACCTGTCTGGGTCCAGCCACCTATGTTGGTTGCAAGACCTGGATGATAGGCCTCGGCGATTCCGGCTGGCATCGTGCGGACAAAGAAGATGATGAGAGCAACCAGGCTGAGCGGGGCGAGCATTGCTTTCCAGCTGTTGATCAACAGCGGCTTCCAGGCCTCGACCTGCAAGTGGACGTTCCGGGGATGGGCTGCGCCGTCGCTCCAGGGAAACCGCCTTTCGCCCTCTCGTTCGTAAATGCAGATTCCGAAGACAAGAACGCATGTCACAACCAGGGCCGCGGTCAAATAGCCCGCCACGGTTCCTAAACCTGCGATCAGCTGGCCGCCGAAAAAAGTGAACGCGGAAATACCCAGCACTTGTCCGCCGAACATGACGCCGGCTGCCTTGGCGCGTTCGTCTTCGGGCATGATGTCGACGGCAAGACTGTCAATGGAAACATCCTGGAATGCGGTTCCCGAATTGACAAGAAACGCCAGCATGGAAAGCAGCCAGATATCCTTCGGTCCCGGCGCAATTAGGGCGGAAATCAGCAGCATGACAACAATGATCGACTGCGCACCTATTATCCAGATGCGCCGGCGCCCCATCGGCAGATAGGTGTAACGATCCATGAAGAAGCCGAGGAAGAATTTCAGTGTCCAGGGCAGGATCGAGGCACTGACCACACCGGCGACGGCGGCGGTAGAAGCGCCGTTCGAGGCGAGCCAGGCGGGGATGGCGTAGAAAAACAGCCCGACCGGCACGCCTTGGGTGAAGTAGAAAAGAAATACAGTCAGGAGACGCAGCTTGGCGCTTCGTTCAAGGATAAGGATAAGCCGGTCTCCAGAGGTGTTAGCGTGAAATAATGATCAGCGGCAAGTTAAAAGGCAAGTAATGAACCTCGAGGAATTCGCAACTGTCGTCCGCAAGACCCTGTCCCGTCTCCCGGATTGGGCACAGGAGGCCATGCACAACGTCGATATCCAGATACTCGATGAGCCGGACGCCGACCTTGATCCCCATAATGAACGACTGCTCGGCTTGTATACCGGAGTGCCGCTCCCCGAGCGCGAGGCCAACCACGCCGGCGAACTGCCCGACGTCATCTACCTCTTCCGGATTCCCCATCTCGAACTCGGCCTGTCGCGGGACCAGCTGCTGTTTGAGATCGAGACCACGGTTATCCACGAAGTCGCCCACTATTTCGGCATCGACGACGACCATCTCGACGAGATCGGCTGGGGCTAGTTCGGCCGCAGCTGTTGCGACGGCTTCGATTCAAGCTATAGTTGCCCGCTCGCCAAACCGATATCACGGAGCTCAGTACCCATGTCCAGAACGATCTTGTTGCTTATCCTTGCCGCCTTTGCCGCTGCCTGTTCGAAACCTGCCGAAGACATGCAGGAACATCCCGCGGTCCAGGAACGTCATGAGGCCATGGAAAGCGTCGGCGATGCAGCCAAGGTTCTCGGCGGTATGCTCAAGCGCGAAACCGATTACGACTGGGTGGCGGCAGAAACTGCGCTAACGACCTGGAGCGACGTTGCGGCCAAATTCGGCGACCTGTTCCCGGAAGGCAGCGAGAACGGCGCCGAGACGGAAGCGGCGCCTGCGATCTGGACAGAGCGTGCGGGCTTCGATGAGTCGCTCGCCAAGTGGGCCGATGACACGGCGGCCGCACTGGCCGCAGCCCCGGCAACGATTGAAGACGCGGAACCGCTGCTGGGCGCAGCATTCAAAAACTGCAAAGGCTGCCACGACAACTACCGCATCGACAAAGAGTAAGTCGCAGTGTCCAGGGGGCGCATAGTCGCCGCAGTCCTGGCGCTGCTCCTCGTAGCAGCGTTGTGGGCGACGTCACCGACTGTCCTGGCCCCGGACGACCTGCCCGAACATGCGCCCAATGCAGCCGCAGGAGAGCGCATGTTCTGGGCAGGCGGCTGTGCATCTTGCCATGCGACGCCAGTCGAGGGTCAACGCGCGCGCGGCGACGCGAAGCTTGTGCTCGGTGGCGGCATGGAACTGCATTCGCCCTACGGGACGTTTCATGTGCCGAATATCTCGCCGCATGCAGACGGCATTGGCGGCTGGTCGGTGCTCGATTTTGTCAATGCGATGCAACGCGGCGTGGCGCCCGATGGCCGTCACTACTACCCGTCCTTCCCGTACGCAAGTTACGCAAAAATGCGGGTCGAAGACGTCATCGATCTGAAAGCCTACCTCGATACGCTCGAACCGGTCCCCGGTATAACGCGGGATCACGAACTGGGTTTTCCATGGAACCTGCGGCGCGGCCTGGGCGCCTGGAAACGCTTATACGTCAGCGACGAGCCGGTCGTCGCCAACTCCGATGAGGCCGTCGAGCGCGGTCGCTACCTGGTTGAGGGCGCCGGCCATTGCGGCGAGTGCCATACGCCGCGCAACCTGATCGGTGGCATGAATACCGGTAACTGGCTCGGCGGCGCGCCGAATCCCGAGGGGAAAGGGACAGTCCCCAACCTCACGCCCGGCAACAGGAGCTTCAACGACTGGTCGCTGAGCGATATCGCGTACTACCTCGAGACCGGGTTCACGCCGGACTTTGACTCGGTCGGCGGCACAATGGTCGCCGTGCAGGAGAACATGGCGAAGCTGAGCGCCGAGGACCGCGCCGCGATCGCCGCCTATCTCAAGGCTGTGCCGGCCGTCGACTAACGCGGGCATCCGGCACCCGGGTCCGTATTTGCCAAGATTGCACGGGCGAGCGCATCGCGTAGGCTGAATGGGGGTTTCCCGACTTTGCATAGGAGGGTCTAATGCCTGTCGCCAACTTCCTGGTAATTGCCGCGTTACTCGCTACCCTGGTCGTTCTCGGCCTTGGCCTGCGTTCCATGGCCAAGGGCGGTACCTATGACGCAGAACACGCTGAAAAATTCATGTGGGAACGCGTTGCCCTCCAGGGCCTCGTTGTTGTCCTGTTACTCGCTGCTGCGCTGTTGCTCAATACCTGATTTGTGCAGGTGCAACGCGCCCGCGCCGCGTTAGAATAGCGCCAGTTTCCGAATCCAGTCACTGGAGCTCTATTCATGCGCATCGATGCGATCACCATCGGCAACAATCCGCCGGAGGACGTCAACGTCATCATTGAGGTCCCGCTGGGCGGCCAGCCAATCAAGTATGAACTTGATAAAGAGGCCGGCACGCTTGTCGTCGACCGTTTCCTGTACACGCCGATGTCCTACCCGGGCAACTACGGCTTTGTCCCGCACACGCTATCGGAGGATGGCGACCCGATTGACGTGCTCGTAATCAATACGCGCGAGCTGGTGCCCGGTTGCGTGATCAACGTACGCCCCGTTGGCGTTCTGATCATGGAGGACAACGCCGGACAGGACGAGAAGATCATCGCGGTGCCGTCGCACTCGCTGACCAAGCGCTATGACGGCGTCAGGACGCATTCCGATCTGCCGGACATTACGCTGCACCAGATCGAGCACTTCTTCGAGCACTACAAGGATCTCGAGCCTGGCAAGTGGGTGAAGATCGGTGACTGGCACGGTGTTGAAGACGCCAAGCAGCTGGTCGTTGAGGCGATCGAGCGGGCGAAGGCGCAGTAAGCGAGCTCATTTGACATAAGAAAACTCGTGCATGGAAACGCGATCTAAATCGCTCTGGTGTCCGCCGAGCGAATTGTTTATGTTGTGATGACCGCGACACTTTCACCAGAAACAACAACGCCAGAAAGGCGTGCACGGTGTCGCATTCGATAGTTAAGGGGAATCACATGACAAGAATCAGGACTTACCTGAGGCGAGTGCTGTTAGTTGCGATGATTGCGGCTTTCGGCGCCTCTGCGGCTAATGCCGAGTCGAGCCGATACACCATTCTGCTCAAGAACAATTCCGTGCCGAAGAACTTTGCGGCTGCCGTTGAATCGGCCGGCGGACAGCTCGTACGCACCATCGATTCAGTGGGAATCGCCGTGGCGATTTCCGATGACGTTGAGTTCGAAAACCTGATGGCCGCGGATTCGCGTGTCCACCTGGTTGGACCATCTGTGTACCACGCCGCGCCGGAGATGGTTGCCGAGCGCACGATGGAGGAGGATGGACCGACCGCGGACGATGTCTACCTGAACATCGGGTGGCTTTGGGGCATCGAACGCGTCAATGCACCCGCTGCCTGGGCATCGGGTGCGACGGGATCGCACGACACGGTCGTAGCGGTAATCGACTCGGGCGTGGCATGGAATCACCCGGATCTCGGACCGAACGTGATCTTTGCCGCCTGCGTAACATTTGCGCCGGGCTGTAACCCGTATCCAACGGTATCTGATCACGGCACGCATGTGGCCGGTACTGTCGCAGCGGCATTTGGCGGTGGCAGGGCGGTCGGTGTAGCACCAAATGTCGCTATCGCCAGCTACAACGTCTTCGAGAACATTCCAGGATGCGGCCACTGTGCCTATACCGACTCGCGCTGGATCGCGATGCTTGATGCCACCTCGCGGGGATTTGATGTCATCACCATGAGCCTGGGCGGTTATGGCGTCTACGGTGGTGGTCGGAGTAGCGGTCTCGCCACGTACGTGGCGGCAGAGCAGCGAGTCGCTCAGGCAATAGAACAAGCCGGTACCGCGGTGATCGCATCGGCAGGAAACGGCGGCGCTGACCTGAACGGGCGGTTGATCCACGTCCCGGGCGACGTAGAGAGCATTACCAACGTCGGGGCGACCGGCGTTCAGCCCGCGCCTCGATACCCATATCCGGGCTCGTTCGATATTCGTGCGTTCTACAGCAACTACGGCGCACCGATTACGCTATCGGCGCCCGGCGGGGATTGCGGACAAATCGATACGTGCAACGCCGATCGGCCGGCCGACTGGTTCCAGTACCTGATCCTGAGCACAATCGTGTTCTCCAATCCGGCGCATCCTCTTTATGTTCCGGACTGTGAGCAGTCCGGCACCTGCCTGGTCGGCTATGGGTGGAAAGGTGGCACCAGCATGGCGACCCCGCATGTTGCGGGTGTCGCGGCGCTCATCATCGACCAGAACCCGGGCATCAGCCCGAAAAAGGTGCGCGCGATTCTGAAGCGTACCGCGCAGCAGGTCGGCAGCCGACAGGACTTCGGCCACGGCATTGTCGATGCGGCAGCGGCAACAGAATAGCGTCTTGCGGCAATGAAGAGATAGCTCCCGACCCAACTGGTCGGGAGCTTTTTTTCATGTGTGGCGGGGGTTACAGCGAGTCGTAGAACGCTTCCTGTTGCTTGCGCTGCTCGGCGTTCGGCAGTTCGCTGTGCGCGGCGCCGAAGTTGTCATCAACGTGATGCAGCTTGGTCATGCCCGGAATACTCAGCGTCGCTGCCGGGTGACCGATCGCGTAGTTGAGCAGGAACTGCGCCCACGAATCGCAACCGAACTCTTGCGCCCACGCAGGTAGCGGCTGATCGCCAACCTTGTTGAAGATCCTGCCGCCGCCGAACGCGCGGTTGATGATCACGGCCATGCCGCGTTCCGCCGCCAGCGGCAGGATGCGCTCGCCGGCCTCGCGCTGCTCGAGTGAGTAGTTGATCTGGATGAAGTCGAGCTCTTCGGCTCGCATGACCTTCTCAAATTCCTCGTACTGGCTGGAGCGTGACGTCGTAATACCGATGTAGCGCACCTTGCCCTCCTGCTTCCATTCCCGCAGGACGGGCAGGGCCTCCCGCCATGCGATCAGGTTGTGCACCTGGAGGAGTTCGAACCTGTCCGTCTGGAGGCGGCGCATCGATTCCCTGATCTGCGCATGCGTCGCATCGCCGCCGGCTTTCTCGTCGACCTTGGTCGCGATGAACAGGTCGTCGCGGATGCCCAGATCGGCAATCAGGTCGCCCAACACTTCCTCGGAGGAGCGATACATTGGCGCCGTATCGATGACAGTGCCGCCCAGTTGATGGAAACGCTGCAATGCCCGGGTCAGTAGCGCGCGTTTGTCGGTGTCGTCGCCGACGCCATAGCGATTCGTGCCGAGCCCGATAATCGGCAGCTCTTCCCCGGACGACGGAATCGCCTTCTTTAGCACTTGTTTCGGGCCAGCCAGCGCTGAACCGCCGAATGCGGCGATTGACAGGGCGCCTAACCCAGCCTTGTTGAATTCGCGACGAGAAATCTTCATTGCTGCCTCCTCAACCCTGCATGTTCTCGAGTTCGATGCCCTTGGTTTCGTGCACCATCCTGACGACGAAGAATATCGAAATCACGGCACAAACCGTATAGAAGCCATAAGCGCCTGCGAGACCGATACCCGCCAGCATGATCGGGAACGTCATCGTGATGGCGAAATTCGATCCCCACTGCGCCAGGCCGGATACGGCGAGTCCTGTTCCCCGAATCTGGTTCGGGAACATCTCGCCGAGCATGACCCACATGACCGGCCCCCAGGAGAAGTTAAAGAACATCACGTAGACGTTGGCCGCAACGAGCGCCAGCGGTCCGTAGACTCCCTCGAGCTGCAGACCGCTTGCGGTCAGCGTAGCGTTCATAAATGCGAACGCGACCAGGCCGAGCATAATTGCCATGCCTATCGATCCGATGAGCAGAATCGGTTTACGCCCGATGCGATCGATCAGCAGCAGTGAGACGATGACCGCGCCGATGCTGAGCCCGCCGCTGACAATATTGATCAGCAACGCGTCGCTTTCGGTAAACCCGACCGATTGCCACAGCACGGCGCCGTAGTAGAACACGACGTTGATGCCCACGAGCTGCTGGAACGTGGCGAGACCGATGCCGACCCAGACCAGGCGCCGGATCTTGCCGGTCTTTGGATCCTTGAGGTCAGCGAGGCGCGGATTGTGATGGTCCTCGGCTAATGACGCGTCAATTTCGTCGGCTTTCGCCAGCGCGGCTTCACGACCGCCAAGTTTCGTCAGAACCTCGACGGCCTTGTCGCGCTGGCGCTGCAGGACAAGAAATCGCGGGCTCTCGGGAATCAGGAACAAGGCCAACAGAAAGATCGTGGCCGGCACGATCTCGACCCAGAACATCCAGCGCCAGGCTTCGAAGCCGAGCCAGAATTCGGTCATGGATGAACCGGCTGCGTTCGCGATCAGGTAGTTGCTGATGAATGCGACAAACAGGCCCGTAATGATTGCCACCTGCTGGACGCTGGAGAGCCGGCCGCGGTAGTGAGCAGGTGTGACCTCGCTGATGTAGGCGGGGGCGAGAATACTGGCCGCGCCGACCGCCAGGCCGCCGAGGAAGCGATACACAACGAACTCGAACGAACCGCCCGCAATACCCGACCCCCAGGCGCTGACGATAAAGAAGGCTGCCGCGACGCGCATGATGGTGCGCCGTCCAAAGCGGTCGGCGAGTCGCCCGGCGAAAAACGCGCCGACGGCACAGCCGAGCAGCATCGAGGCAACGTTGAAGCCGGTGCCGATGCTGTCGGAGTTGAACGCAAGTCGGAGTCCGTCAACCGTGCCGTTGATGACACCACTGTCGAAGCCGAACAAAAAGCCGCCGATCGTGGCGATGCAGCTGATGACGATGATGTACAGCGTGTGTTGCGAGGCGCTCGATCCGTCGGTCACCGGTATCCCCTTGTTTTTATTGGACGCGCCATTATGCACGGCCCTGTATTGATGTGCACGGCACTGGCACAATAAGTGCCTCGCAGGCGACAACAAGAGCAGCCAATGCCCGGACTCTATTTCGAGGAATTCGAGGTCGGCCAGACCTTCGATCATGCGATTCGACGGACCGTCACAGAAACAGACAATGTTCTGATCACGACGATGACGCACAATCCAGCGGCGCTACACCTCGACGCCGAATACATGAAGAACACCGAATTCGGCCAGCCGCTTGTAAACAGCTGTCTGACCCTGGGCCTGATGGTGGGTATTTCGGTAAACGACACGACCCACGGGACGACGGTCGCCAATCTCGGCTGGGACGAGGTTCGGTTTCCGAAACCGCTGTTTTGCGGCGACACGATCCGGATCGAGACCGAAGTGCTGGAGACACGCGCAAGCAAGTCGCGTCCCACCAACGGCATCGTCGTCTTCGCCCATCGCGCCTACAACCAGCATGACGAGCTCGTCGGCGAGTGCAAACGCTCAGCGCTGATGTTACGGAGGCCCGGGTGAGCCGCAGCTTCCTGTTTGTCCCGGGCGACTCGGAGCGCAAGCTCGAAAAGGCGCGTGGCGCAGGGGCCGACGCGCTGATTGTCGATCTCGAGGACGCAGTTGCGCCTGAAGCGAAGCCCGAGGCGCGGGAGTTGGCGGCCGCATTCCTGCCTGGCAAAGACAATGTCTGGGTACGTATCAACCCGGTCGATACCGACCTGTGGGAAGCCGATGTCGAGGCTGTCATCGCGGGTGCGCCGGCCGGCATTGTCCTGCCCAAACCCCGTCGCGCGCACGACGCCGTGAAACTCTCGGAACGTCTGGACGTACTTGAGAACCAGCACGGCATCCGGCATGGCAGCACCCGCATCCTGGCGCTTTGCACCGAGCACCCGGAAGCGCTGTTCACGCTGCACGGCTACGTCGGCACGGTGCCGCGCCTGGCCGGCCTTTCCTGGGGCGCAGAGGATTTGTCTGCCGCCGTCGGGGCCAGCGCCAACCGTTCGACTAAAGGTGAATGGCTGCCGCCGTATGAAATGGCAAGATCGTTATGCCTGTTTGCGGCAGCCGCTGCGGAAGTTCCTGCCATCGATACGGTGTTTACGGACTTCCGCGATATGGACGGGTTGGTACGCTATGCCGCGAATGCTCGGCGTGATGGTTTCAGCGGCATGCTCGCGATTCACCCGGCGCAGGTCGAGGCCATCAACCAGGCCTTCGAACCGACGGCGGAGGAGATCGAGCGGGCTGAACGGATCGTCGAATTATTCGAACAGAACCCGGGTGCGGGTACGGTCGGACTGGATGGCAGGATGATCGACAGGCCACACCTGGTGCAGGCACAGCGCTTACTGAAACAAAGGTAATTACCATGGACACAATTTATCCGGTTCCCGCGGCGGTCAAGGACCGCGCCCTGATCGACAAGGCGGGCTACGAAGAAATGTACGCTCGTTCCATCGATGACAACGAGGCGTTCTGGGCCGATCAGGCGCAGCGCATCGACTGGATAAAACCGTTTACGAAGGTCAAGGACGTTTCCTACGCGAAGGATGACCTGCACATCCGTTGGTACGAAGACGGTACGCTCAACGCCTGCTACAACTGCGTTGATCGGCACCTCGAAACCAAGGGCGATGACGTCGCCATCATCTGGGAAGGCGACGACCCGGCCAACGATCTCAAGATTTCCTACAGTGAATTGCATGAGCGCGTCTGCAAGTTTGCGAATGCCTTGAAAGCGCTCGGCGCCAAGAAAGGCGATCGCATTACGCTGTACATGCCGATGATTCCGGAAGCCGCGATCTCGATGCTCGCATGCGCCCGTATCGGCGCCGTGCATTCCGTCGTCTTTGGCGGTTTCTCCCCCGACGCATTGGCGGGCCGCATTGTCGACTGTGAATCGAACATCGTCGTGACGGCGGACGAAGGTCTGCGCGGCGGCAAGATCGTGCCCCTCAAGGCCAACGTCGACGCAGCGCTGGAGAATCCGGAAGTGACGACGCTCGAGAAGGTCCTCGTCGTCCGCAATACCGGTAATGACGTCGGATGGGTTGATGGCCGCGACGAGTGGCTGCACGAGGTTGAGGCGGGCGTCGACGCCGACTGCCCGTGCGAGGAAATGAAGGCCGAAGATCCGTTGTTCATCCTGTACACCTCGGGTTCGACAGGTAAACCAAAAGGCGTGCTGCACACGACCGGCGGCTACATGGTCTATGCGTCGCTCACGCACGAGTACGTGTTCGACTATCACCCGGGCGACGTCTACTGGTGCACGGCGGACGTCGGTTGGGTAACGGGGCACAGCTACATCGTGTACGGTCCGCTGGCGAACGGCGCGATCACGCTGATGTTCGAAGGCGTGCCCAACTACCCGGATTCATCGCGTTTCTGGGAGGTTTGCGACAAGCACAACGTCAATATCTGCTACACGGCTCCCACGGCAATTCGCGCGTTGATGCGCGAAGGCGACGAACCGGTGAAGAAGACCTCGCGCAAAGACCTGCGTACGCTCGGTTCGGTCGGTGAGCCGATCAATCCCGAAGCCTGGGAGTGGTACTACCAGGTAGTTGGTGAAGGCCGTTGCCCGATCGTCGATACGTGGTGGCAAACGGAGACCGGCGGCATCCTGATTACGCCGCTGCCGGGCGCGATCGATTTGAAGCCGGGTTCTGCGACGCGGCCGTTCTTCGGCATCAAGCCGGCGCTGCTCGATGCAGACGGCAAGACGCTCGATGGCGCCATCTCCGGCAACCTCGTGATCTGCGATAGCTGGCCCGGCCAGATGCGTACGGTGTACGGCGATCACCAGCGCTTCATCGAAACCTACTTCTCGACCTACGACGGCTATTACACGACGGGCGACGGCGCCCGCCGCGATGAAGACGGCTACTACTGGATTACCGGTCGTACCGACGACGTCATCAACGTCTCGGGCCATCGCATGGGCACGGCGGAAGTCGAGAGCGCGCTCGTTTCACATGACCATGTTGCCGAGGCGGCCGTCGTTGGCTACCCCCACGAGATCAAGGGGCAGGGTATCTATGCTTACGTCACGCTCATGGAGGGCGTCGAGGCAACCGACGAACTGCGCGCTGAACTGCAACAGTGGGTGCGTAAGGAGATCGGACCGATCGCCAAGCCGGACCTGATCCAGTGGGCGCCGGGCCTGCCGAAGACACGTTCCGGCAAGATCATGCGTCGCATTCTCAGGAAAGTGGCTGCGGACGACTACGGTGAGCTGGGCGATACGTCCACGCTGGCCGATCCGTCAGTAGTCGATGACCTGATCGAGAACCGGCAGAACCGCTCCTAGCCGTTTAGCTGGTCTCGTTTGATCTCTTTGGCCATGCTGTCGTCGAGTTCGTCCAGGAAGCCCTGATCGAGCTCGGCGGCATTCTCGGCCGGCATTGCTTCGACAATACTGTCCTCGTTGAAGGCCTGGTCGGCGCCGACGGATTCGGCGATGACCGGGCCATCGAGTTTCTGCGTAGCGAGCAGGCCGGGATCGTCGACGTTCTGTGCAACTGAGGCGCCGGGTTCGCCTGTACCTTCGCGATCGTGGCGACGGTACTCGGCAATCTGGCGCTCGTAAGCCTTGACGAATTCCTCGCCGAACATCTGCGGGAAGCGGCCACCGCCCTTCTCGGTCATGATCGGGTAGAGGTCACGGTACAGGTCCCAGTACTTCGACTTGTTGAGGAAGGCAAACAGCTTGCTGTCGATCGTACGATCGAAACCTTCCTGCAGCTCATCCGGGTCGAACCTGTCGGAAAATTCGATGAACGCACTGTTCATCGCATCGAGAAACGCGTTCTGGTGATTCAGGAGGTCCTGGTTGGCCTCGCGCACGGCGTCGCGCGCGCCGAGGTATTCGCCCTCGCCGCCCACCAGTAATTGCTTGATCAGGTCGCCCGTATTTTCGGAGAACTTCATCGGGTTGTTGTGGCGCGGCAGCAGAGTCGTCTGGTCCAGGCGGAACGCGTTCTTGAGATTCGCCCGGCTGGACAGCAGCTTGATCGTACCTTCCACGAATTCGCGCAGGACGAGACCCGCAGTCATCATCACTTCCGGGCGATTCACCGCCGGATGCAGTTCGACGCGACTGATGCCGAGGCCGTCGAGGAAGGAGTCAAACAGGTCCTCGGCCGTGACACCGACAGCCTTGTCGCCGGCCGAGTCGTCGTTGGCAGGCTCGTCGAGTATTTGCGGTTCCGGGTCGGGTTCTTCCGCTTTCTGCGGCTCGGAACCGAAGAGGGCATTCTGGAATTCGTCGTCGCCCGTGATTTCCTCTTCGTCCAGGAGTTGCATGCCGGTCTCGAGCAGCTCCTCGTCAACAAACTGTTCGAAATCGCCGGTCTGGATCGAGTTGTCCTCCGGTTCGAGCGGCATGACGAGGCTTTCGCCCTTGTCGATGCGGACCTGGAACTCGAAGTCGCCCATGCGAATCTGGTCGCCGTCGAACAGGCGGCGCGGATTGCCCTTGCCGACCGGCTCACAATCACCATTCATGTAAACGCCGTTGCTGCTCGTATCGGCGAGGTAGTACATGCCACCCCGAAAATCGATGGTTGCATGGCGGCCCGAGATATAGCGGTCCGGATCCGGGAGAATCCAGTCGTTTTGCAGCGACCGGCCGATGGTCCCGCCTTCCTCGTGGTACTCGCGGACATGATCGTCGCCGACCAGGTCGCGGTGCTCGGAAATGATTGTTAACGTCAGCGGCATGGCTATCCTCTCGAATATCAACCAATTCTGCGCCGAATCAAGGATTTAGACTGGTACTCAGTTCACATAATCAGGGCTTGCACGGATTGATAAGCCCTTGATTTGCAGTAAAACGGGCTCCAGATCGGTGTTTTCGCTAGACTCAACGGCAATCATGGGTAAAGAACCGCTATTCAAAGTCGTTTTCATGAGCCAGGGGCAGGTGTACGAGATTTACGCCCGCTCTGTCGGCCACGGGGAACTGTTCGGTTTCGTCGAAGTTGAGGAACTGGTCTTCGGCGAGCGGTCGAGCGTCGTCGTCGATCCCTCCGAGGAAAAGATCAAATCGGAGTTCAGGGACGTGCGCCGGACCTATCTGCCGATGCACTCGATCATTCGCATCGATGAAGTCGATCGTGAGGGAACCGCGAAGATCACCAAGCTCGAGGGTGGCAACGTCGCTCAGTTTCCGCTGCCCGTGTATACGCCGGGCGATACCAACAAGTAGAGCGCAACAAGTAGTTGGTCCGGGCTGGGGCGTTCCAGTATCATCCCGTCTCGCTTTCCACCCACCCGATAAAGGTCCTCGACCCACATGCTGGAACTGCCAGGACAGGCGGCGCTTTCGGATTTTCGCCTGGCAAAACTGACCCGATCACTGCAACGCGCTGACGACCGAGTAGAGGGTGTCGAAGCTCGTTTCGCTTACTTCGTCGCGACCAACGCAAGCCTGACTAATGATGATGAGAGCCGGCTCGATGCGCTGCTCATGTCCGGCGACCAGCCGGCCAGGCTGAGCCACGGCGCGAAGACGCTGTATGTCGTGCCGCGTCCCGGAACCATCTCGCCGTGGTCGTCGAAAGCCACGGACATCGTCAAGGCCTGTGACATCAACGCGGTCGACCGCGTCGAGCGTGGCATCTGTTATGGCCTGCGCTTCAAGGGCAAGGCCAGCGACGAGGACGCGCAGAAACTCGCGCACTTGCTGTGTGATCGCATGACCGAGGCGGTCTTCGCCGACGCCGCGGATGTTGAGGCCCTGTTCGAGGAGCATGAACCCGCGCCGGTCGGCACCATCGCGCTGACGAGTGAGGGTCGTGACGCGCTGGTTGCGGCCAACACAGACCTCGGGCTTGCGCTGTCTGACCAGGAAATCGACTACCTCGTCGACTGCTACAACGACCTCGGCCGCGACCCGACCGACGCCGAGCTCATGATGTTTGCGCAGGCGAACTCCGAGCATTGCCGGCACAAGATCTTCAATGCGAGCTGGGTGATCGATGGCGTGCCGCAGGACAAACGCCTGTTCGGCATGATCAAGTCGACCACCGAGAAGACGCCCGACGGGGTGATCTCGGCGTACAGTGACAATGCCGCCGTATTTGAGGGCTGGACGGGCGAGCGCCTGATGCCGCGTGCGGGATCGCGTGAGTACGAATTCGTCAACGAACCGATTCACGTCCTATGCAAGGTCGAGACGCACAATCACCCGACGGCGATTTCGCCATTCCCCGGTGCAGCCACGGGCTCCGGCGGTGAGATTCGCGACGAGGGCGCGACCGGTCTTGGCGCGCGCCCAAAGGCGGGCCTGACCGGCTTCACGGTATCGCACCTGCGAATTCCCAATTGGTCGCAACCGTGGGAAATCGACTTCCCGATTCCGGATCATCTCGCGACGCCGCTCGAGATCATGATCGAGGGGCCGATAGGCGGCGCTGCGTTCAACAACGAGTTCGGACGTCCCAACCTGCTGGGCTATTTCCGCACCTACGAAGCGGCGCTTCCCGGTCTTCCGGAGACCGAAATTCGCGGCTATCACAAGCCGATCATGATCGCGGGCGGTGTCGGCAACGTGCGCGCCGAGCATGCCAACAAGATTGACGTGCCCGTCGGCGCCAAGGTCGTCGTGCTGGGTGGCCCGGCAATGCTGATCGGTCTCGGTGGCGGCGCTGCATCGTCGCTCGCCAGTGGCACCTCCAGCGCAGAGCTTGATTTTGCATCCGTGCAGCGTGGCAACCCGGAAATCGAGCGTCGCGCACAGGAAGTCATCGATCGCTGCTGGCAGATGGGCAACGACAACCCGATCCTGCTGATTCATGACGTTGGTGCCGGCGGCCTGTCCAATGCTGTGCCCGAGGCGGTCGATCATTCCGGCCATGGCGCTGCTATCGAGCTGCGCGAAGTCGATAATGCCGAACCCGGCATGTCACCGATGGGCATCTGGTGTAACGAGGCGCAGGAGCGCTATGTGCTGATCGTCGGCGACGATCGCATCGACGAATTCAAAGCGCTGTGCGAGCGCGAGCGCTGCCCGGTTTCGGTTATCGGTACGCTGACTGATGACGGCAATCTCGTCGTCAACGACCGCGATTTTGGTAATCGTATCGTCGACATGCCGATGCAGATGTTGCTGGGCAATCCGCCGAAGATGGAGCGCGATGTACAGCGTGCGCCGCTGCCGGTCGACGCGCTGGACCTCGATGGCATCGAGCTCGAAGAAGCTGCTCTGCGCGTGCTGCGTTTCCCGGCCGTTGCTGACAAGTCCTTCCTGATCCATATTGGTGACCGCACGGTCGGCGGTCTGAGCGCGCGCGACCAGCTGGTTGGTCCGTGGCAGGTGCCGGTCAGCGATGTCGCGATCACGTCGTCCGGATTCCACAACACGAGTGGCGAGGCGATGTCGATGGGTGAGCGCACGCCCCTGGCCGCAACGAATGCGCCGGCATCGGGGCGCCTGGCCGTGGCGGAAGCGATCACGAATATCGCCGCGGCGCCGATTGAGTCGCTGAGCAAGGTGCGCCTGTCCGCCAACTGGATGGCCGCTGCGGGTCATCCGGGTGAGGACGCGAACCTGTTCGAGACCGTCAAGGCGGTTGGTGACGAGCTGTGCCGCGAGATCGGTGTCGCGATCCCGGTTGGCAAGGACTCTATGTCGATGCGCACGCGCTGGGAAGACGAACAGGGCGAGCACAATGTCGTCGCGCCGGTGTCGCTGATCGTATCGGCATTTGCCCCGGTTACTGACGTTACGAGGCACCTGACGCCACAGCTGCGCACGACCGATGAACCGAGCTACCTGTTGCTGTTCGATCTCGGTGGCGGGCGTAATCGCCTCGGTGGTTCTTGCCTGGCGCAGGCCTACAAGAGGGCGGGTGGCAAGACGGCCGACCTGGATGATGCGAGTCAGTTGACCGGCATGTTCGCCGCGGTCCAGGAACTTAATCAACGTGACATGTTGCTTGCGTATCACGACCGCAGTGATGGCGGCCTGCTGGCAACAGTCGCCGAGATGATTTTTGCCGGTCGGCTCGGCGTCACACTGACGTTGTCGGGCTCGCGCAGAGCATTGCTGGGTCAGCTCTTCAGCGAAGAGCCGGGTGCGGTTGTCCAGGTTGCGAAGAGCAAGCTGCCGCAGGTGCAGATGGTTCTGGATCGCAACGGCATCAAGGCCGAAGCGGTCGGCCTCGTTACTAACGATGCGCGGCTCGTGATCAGGAGCGATGACGAGAAAGTGCTCGAACTCGATCGTGCGACGATGCAGCGCGAATGGTCCGAGATGAGTTATCGCATCCAGGCGCTGCGCGATAACCCGGCGACTGCAAAAGAAGAGTTTGAGCGGGTCCTTGACGACAAGGATCCGGGCCTCAATGTCGCGTTGGCCTTTGATCCGTCTGATGACGTGTCGCGAGCCTATCGTGGTGCTGGCAAGCCGCGCGTCGCGATTCTGCGCGAGCAGGGCGTCAACAGTCAGTACGAAATGGCGGCAGCCTTCATGAAAGCAGGCTTTGCCGCAGTCGATGTGCACATGAGCGACCTGCTCGAGGGACGGGACCAGCTTGATGACTACCAGGGCGTCGTTGCCTGCGGCGGGTTCTCCTTTGGCGACGTTCTGGGCGCCGGCGGGGGCTGGGCCAAGTCGGTGTTGTATCACTCACGTACGCGCGACCAGTTCCAGGCTTTCTTCGAGCGCAGTGACACGTTCGCACTCGGCGTTTGCAATGGTTGTCAGATGCTTGCGCAGCTCAAGGACCTGATCCCCGGCGCCGGGCATTGGCCACGTTTTTTGCGTAACAAGTCCGAGCAGTTTGAGGCACGCCTGAGTCTCGTCGAGGTACTGGAAAGTCCGTCGCTGTTCCTCGAGGGCATGGCGGGTTCGCGTCTGCCGATCGCCACGTCACATGGCGAGGGCAGGGCCGTCTTTGACGATGACACGGCTCGTTACTCGGCGTCCTACACGATCGCAATGCGCTATATCGATAACTACGGTGAAGTCGCGGACAGGTACCCGGCCAACCCGAACGGGTCGACCGACGGCATTTGCGGGCTGTCGAACGACAGCGGCCGCGTGACCATCATGATGCCGCACCCGGAACGTGTTGCACTGACGCGCCAGAATTCCTGGCACCCCGCGGACTGGGGCGAAGACGGCCCATGGATGCGGATGTTCCGCAACGCCCGCGTCGCCATCGGCTAAACCGGGGACGGGAACATCTGTTCCCGTCCCCGGTATACTCTCCGCATGCACGATGAATCTAATTCGCGCCTGATGGCCGTCTTTCGCGACCACCCGGCACTGATTTTTTCGGCGTTCTATATTGCCGCGTCCGTTATCGGCATGTTCTATGCGTGGGCCTATCTTCGCGAATTCGGGTTGAATGTCTTCAATTACGCGCAGCTCAGCGATTTTCTCCTGGCTTCTCTCAAAGAGCCGTTTACGTGGTTAATCGTCGTATTCGCCGTTCTGCTCATCATGGGCGACAACGCCTGCAGCCGCCGCGTCGAGCGTCGCGGCAAGGCACGCTGGTTCCGCTGGTACGGCACGCCGCGCTACCGATTTATTAACAACTTTGCGGCGGTCTACGTTGTGTTGTCTTTTATCTTTGTCTACGCGACCTTCCAGGCGGCCGATACGCGCAAAGGCGAGGGGAAGATCGTCGATGTTACGTTCGCAGATGACCGACCGACGGAAAGCACACTCCTGCTCGGTACGACCAGCCAATTCGTGTTTCTCTACGACCACATGACCGAGCGCGTGGATATCCACCCGCTTGAGAGCATTCACGCGATTTCCTTCCAGGCTGATTAACCGGGGACGGTAACCTTCGGGGACGGGAACGTCGGTTCCCGTCCCTGCAGGTTACCGTCCCCGGACTAGGCCGAAGCCAGGTTGTCGTTGTCGGCTTCCGTGACGAAGAAGCGGCGCACCTTGATGGCGCGCGTGAGTTTGCCGCGACGCACGAAGCACTGGTAGAACATGTCCTTCAGTACTTCGAGAAGGACTCCAGCCTGAGCCCGGTTCAGGAGCGGCAGATCCTCGTGCGAGCCGGCGCCAAACAGCACTGACTTGATCGGCGCAAACGCCTCGTCTTCGATCCCGGCAATTTCCTGTGCCGTCATGACCTCTTCGAACGCGCGCAACTTGCCGCCGTCGCCAAGTGCGTGGAAAGCGCTGACGGACGCACGGCGACACATTGACGCGAACGCGTTGAAGTTGTTGTTCGAGTAACAAGCCAGCGCTTCGCGGAACAGCACTTCGGTGTGCTTCGGCAGGTAGGAGAAGGCAAAGCGCTCCTTCGGCCGCTCGAGTTCGACGAAGTTGCGATACAGCTCGACCTTGTTATCTCGATACTCACGCACCGCGAAGCGCAGGAACACGGGCGCGTTGCAGGCGTCGCACTTGTACACGAGACCGACGTGCTTGGGCTTGTCGCGCAGCAGCGAGCTTGCTTCCGGAACGGACTGTGGCTGCATATGTGCGAACACGCCACAGTAGGGGCACTCGAGGCCGACGCGGTCCTCGAGCTCGCTTTTTATCCCCTGATCTCTATCAATTACGATTGCCATATCGCTCGGTACTATTTTTTATAGATCAGCGACTTCAGTATGCACCTTCGCGCCAGCGCCGCCGTCTGAGGTTGACATAATACTAAAAAGATTAGTGTCACTTTTTACAGACAGCGACGTGCGCTGAAGTGCCCGGCAGTTCGTGAATGATCAGGCGTCGAGGCGTTTGTACTTGATGCGGTGCGGGTTGTTGGCGTCCGCGCCGAGGCGACGCTTCCGATCTTCCTCGTAGTCCGCATAATTGCCCGCGAACCAGACCACCTCTGAGTTGCCCTCGAAGGCGAGAATATGTGTGGCTATGCGATCCAGGAACCAGCGATCATGTGAGATCACGATCGCCGAGCCCGGGAACTCGAGCAGCGCTTCTTCGAGGGCGCGCAATGTCTCGACATCCAGATCGTTGGTTGGCTCGTCGAGTAGCAACAGGTTGCCACCGGACTTGAGCGTCTTGGCGAGGTGCACACGATTGCGCTCGCCACCCGACAATAGCCCGATTTTCTTCTGCTGGTCCTGGCCGCGGAAGTTGAAACGGCCGACGTACGCGCGTGACGACGTTTCATAGTTACCGACCGTTATCATGTCGAGACCGTCCGAAATTTCCTCCCAGACCGTCTTGTTGTCGTCGAGCGCGTCGCGCGACTGATCGACTGCAGCAACCTGTACGGTGTCGCCAAGGCGCAGCGTGCCTTCATCCGGTTCCTGCTCGCCCGTGATCATGCGGAAGAACGTCGTCTTGCCCGCGCCGTTGGCGCCGATGACGCCGACAATGCCGCCCGGCGGCAGCTGGAAGTTCAGGCCATCGATCAGCAGCTTGTCGCCAAAGCCTTTCTTCAGATTCTCGGCCTCGAGCACGACATCGCCAAGCCGCGGCCCGGGCGGAATGTAGATCTCGTTCGTCTCGTTCCGCTTCTGGTAATCGGCCGACGCCAGCTCCTCGAACTGCTTGAGACGCGCTTTCGACTTGGCCTGGCGGCCTTTCGGGTTGCTGCGCACCCATTCGAGCTCATGCTCCATCGCACGTTTGCGCGCCTTCTCGCTCGCTTCCTCGATCTTGAGGCGCGCTTCTTTCTGCTCGAGCCACGACGAATAGTTGCCTTCCCACGGAATTCCGTGGCCGCGGTCCAGCTCGAGGATCCAGCCCGCGACATTGTCGAGGAAGTAGCGATCATGCGTCACCGCGATAACGGTGCTCGGATACTCGTCGAGAAAGCGTTCGAGCCAGGCAACGGATTCCGCGTCCAGGTGGTTGGTCGGCTCGTCGAGCAGCAACATGTCGGGCTGCGACAGCAGCAGGCGACACAGGGCCACGCGGCGGCGCTCACCGCCAGACAGCTTGGTAACGTCCGCATCCCACGGCGGCAGGCGCAGCGCGTCCGCAGCGACTTCCAGCTTGCGGTCGATCTCCCAGCCGCCGGCCGAGTCGATGGCGTCCTGCAGCTTGCCCTGCTCTTCGAGCAGCGCATTCATCTCGTCGTCGGACATCGGCTCAGCGAACCGCATGCTGATCTCGTTGAACCGGTTTAGCTGCTCAATGGTCTCGCCGAGGCCTTCCTCGACATTACCGCGCACGTCTTTCTCCGGATCCAGGTCGGGCTCCTGCGGCAGGTAGCCGATCTTGATGCCGGGCTGCGGGCGGGCCTCGCCGTCGATCTCGGTGTCGAGTCCGGCCATGATGCGCATGAGGGTCGATTTACCCGAGCCATTCAGGCCGAGCACGCCGATCTTGGCGCCCGGGAAGAACGAGAGAGAGATGTCGCGAATGAGGTAGCGCTTCGGGGGCACGACCTTCGCGACGCGGTTCATGGTGTAGATGTACTGGGCCATGGTGCTGCCGGGAGTAGAAAAGCGCGCATTATCCGGTATGCTGCCGCACAAGCAAATACTCGGGCGCGTGAATGAGCGAGTCGGTGCTGGTTTACAGGGGGAAGGAGATCGCCGCTTACGGGTTCGGCGACCCACACCCGTTCGGTACGGACCGCCACGACGTCTTCCACGCCGAGCTTGAGGCCGCCGGTCTTGGCGACTCGATCGGCTACGGCCATGCGCGCCCGGCGCTGATCGACGAACTTGCCCTGTTCCACACCGCGGATTACATCGACAAGGTCTCGCGCCTGTCGGCGCAGGGTTACGGCTACCTCGACGACGGCGACACGCCCGCCGTCAAGGGTATCTTCGAGGCGGCTTCCAATGTCGTCGGGGCAGTCCTCTGCGCGGTCGACGAGATCATGCACGATCACTATCGCCGCGCCTTCGTGCCGATTGCCGGCCTGCATCACGCGGCGCGCGATCGAGCCGCCGGGTTCTGCGTGTTCAACGATTGCGGCATCGCGGCCGAATACCTGCGCAAGAATTATGGCTTCAGGCGCATCGCTTATGTCGACATCGATGCGCATCATGGGGACGGTGTGTTCTACGGCTTCGACGACGACCCCGACCTGATTTTTGCCGACATTCACGAGGATGGTCGCTTCCTGTACCCCGGAACCGGCCACGCGCATGAAACAGGGCGGGGCAGGGCCAGGGGAACCAAGCTGAATATCCCGGTAGCACCGGGCGCGGACGATGCCGAGTTCTACCGCGCCTGGGAACGGGTCGAAGCTTACATCGATGCGCAGAAGCCCGAGTTCATCCTGATGCAGTGCGGCGCCGACAGTCTTGCGGGCGACCCGATCACGCACCTGGCCTGGACCGAGGAGGCGCACGCCCATGCTGCGGCGGCTCTGTGCCGGCTCGCGGACAAGCACAGCAACGGCCGTATCATCGGCACCGGCGGCGGTGGCTACAACCGCCGCAACCTCGCGCGGGCATGGACCCGCGTCGTCCAGTCGTTTGTGGAAACCTGACCGGGGACGGAGACCTTATTTCCAGTCCGGCGTTGCCGGACTGGAAATAAGGTCTCCGTCCCCATAATATCCCGGCTTTGCCACGCCCCCCTGTCCGCGGAGAAATCCCCAAGATGTTCGACACCTCGACCCTGATCGAGTCCTTCGATCCTGAAGTAGCCAAAGCCATTGTTCTTGAGCACCAGCGCCAGGAAGAACACATCGAGCTGATCGCTTCCGAGAACTACACGAGCCCACTGGTCATGAAGGCGCAGGGTTCGCGTCTGACGAACAAGTACGCCGAGGGCTACCCGGGCAAGCGCTACTACGGTGGTTGTGAGTTCGTCGACGACGTCGAGACGCTGGCCATCGAACGGGCGAAAGAGCTGTTCGGCTGCGCCTACGCGAATGTCCAGCCGCACTCCGGGTCACAGGCCAATGCAGCCGTGTATCACGCACTGTGCGAGCCTGGCGACACGATCATGGGCATGAACCTCAACGAGGGTGGCCACCTGACGCATGGTTCGCCGGTCAACTTCTCGGGCAAGCTGTTCAACATCGTGCCCTACGGCATCGACTCCGAGACGGGCCTGATCGATTACGACGAAGTCGAGCGTCTCGCCAAAGAACATCAACCGAAGATGATCGTGGCCGGCTTCTCCGCCTACTCGCAGCTTGCCGACTGGGCGCGTTTCGCCGAGATCGCAAAGAGCGTGGGCGCGTACCTGTTCGTGGACATGGCCCACGTGGCCGGACTCGTGGCGGCCGGCCTGTACCCGAGCCCGATACCGCATGCCGACGTCTGCACGACCACGACGCACAAGACATTGCGCGGCCCGCGCGGCGGCCTGATCCTCGCCAAGGAAAACCCGGAACTCACCAAGCGTTTCAACTCGCTGGTTTTCCCGGGTACCCAGGGCGGCCCGCTGATGCATGTCATCGCAGCCAAGGCCGTGGCGCTCAAGGAAGCGCTTGAGCCCGACTTCAGGGACTACCAGGCGCAGGTTCTGAAAAACGCCAAGGTCATGGCCGAGGTCCTCACCGAGCGCGGCTACCCGATCGTCTCGGGCGGCACCGAGAACCACCTGATGCTGGTGAGCCTGATCGAGCACGGCATCACGGGCAAGGATGCTGACGCTGCGCTCGGCCGCGCCTACATTACGGTTAACAAGAATTCTGTGCCGAACGATCCGCAGTCGCCATTTGTTACCTCGGGCCTGCGCCTTGGCACACCTGCAATCACGACGCGCGGCTTCAAGGAAGAGGAAACGCGCCAGCTCACGGGCTGGATAGCGGATATACTCGACGACTTGGAAAACGAGGAGACGATCGAAAAGGTTCGTAACCAGGTGCTCGAGCTTTGCGCGAGGTTCCCGGTGTATAACGCTCCGGCCTGATCGTTGAGATTGCATGCATTGTCCGTTCTGCGGCCACGAGGAAACCAAGGTTATAGACTCGCGTCTCGCGGGTGAGGGCCGGCAGATTCGCCGGCGCAGGCAGTGTCTGGCGTGCAACGAACGTTTCACCACCTTCGAGACGGCCGAGCTGGTCATGCCGCGGCTGATCAAGAACGACAACAGCCGCCAGCCTTTCGATGAGAACAAGCTGCGCAACAGCATGGTGCGTGCACTGGAGAAGCGTCCGGTGCCGTCCGACGAACTCGAACAGGCGATCGGCCACCTGATTCACAAGCTGCGCACGATGGGCGAGCGCGAAGTGCCGTCCCGCCTTGTCGGCGAACTCGTTATGGAAGAACTGCGGGCCCTCGACGAAGTGGCCTATGTGCGTTTCGCCTCCGTCTACCGACGTTTCCAGGACATCACGGAATTCGAGGACGAGATCAAGCGCCTGCAGCGTATCTCGGAAACCGCGGCCAGCCGCGAGCAGATGTCCCTGCTGCCCGAACTCCTCGGCAAGAAGAAGCCCTGAGCGTGGCGACTCCGGTCGACAGTGCGCATATGGCACGCGCGCTGCAGCTTGCAGCCCGCGGTCGCTTCACGGCGCATCCGAACCCCATGGTCGGCTGCGTGCTGGTCAACGACGGCGACATCGTCGGCGAAGGCTGGCACGAGCAGGCCGGCGAAGCGCATGCCGAGGTTGTCGCGCTTCGGGCTGCGGGCGAACGCACACAGGGCGCGACGGCGTACGTCACGCTTGAACCCTGCGCTCACAAAGGCCGAACGCCGCCTTGCAGCGATGCGTTGATTGCAGCTGGCGTCGGCAAGGTCGTCGCCGCGATGCAGGATCCGTACGCGGAAGTTGCGGGCCGCGGTTTCGACAAGCTGCGCGCCGCCGGCATCGAGGTTGAAGTCGGGCTGATGGAGTCGGCGGCCGCCGCGTTGAATCGTGGGTTCGTGAAACGCGTCAGTGGCGATGGACCATTTGTGCGCCTGAAGATTGCGGCGAGCCTCGACGGCGCTACGGCAATGGCCAGCGGCGAGAGCCAGTGGATAACAGGTCCGGAAGCGCGCCGCGATGTGCAGATACTACGTGCGGCAAGTGGCGCGATCCTGACCGGCATCGGCACGGTGCTGGCCGACGACCCCTCACTCACGGTGCGTGACGAAGGTATCGATACCAAGGGGCGCCAGCCTTTGCGCGTCGTGCTCGACAGCAAGCTGAGGACGCCGGCGGATGCCCACATGCTGACCCTGCCGGGAACCACCCTGGTGTGCTGCGCGGCAGGAGGGGACGGGGCGGCGCTCGAGGCCGCCGGCGCCATCGTGCAGGTTTTTCCCACTGCTGCGGGAGGCGGCTCTGCCGGCGATTCTGTTGATGTCGTCGCCGTGTTGCAGGAGCTCGCAAGGCGCGAGATTAACGATGTGCTCGTCGAGGCAGGCCAGCGCGTTGCCGGTTACCTGCTCGAAAAAGACCTCGTCGATGAGCTTGTGATTTACCAGTCACCCCACATAATGGGCTCCGCAACGCGCGGCATGTTCGCGACCCCGGCCTGGCAGGCGCTCGGCGATCGCCGGACGCTGGAAGTCACGGACATGCGTCGCGTCGGGCAGGACACACGTATTACGGCAAGGATTCAGGGCTGATGTTTACCGGCATTATCAAGGCGAAAGGAACGATTGGCGCGATGGAGAAGCGCGGCGGCGATGTGCGCCTGTGCGTTCGCTCGGATGGCCTGCCGTGGTCCGACTATGAGCTCGGTGAAAGCATCGCAGTCAACGGCGTGTGCCTGACCGCGGTTGCGCTGCACGAAGACGGCTTCGACACCGACGTATCGGTGGAGACGCTCGACGTTACCGGCCTGAGTGCCCTGTCCGTGGGTTCCGAAGTCAATCTCGAGCCGGCCCTGAGCCTCGGCGAACGCCTTGGCGGCCACCTTGTCAGCGGCCACGTTGATTGCACGGGCAAGGTCGTGTCACGAAGCGCCGATGCGCGCTCGATTCGGCTCGGGATCGAGATTCCGGCTGAGTATGCGCGCTACGTCGCGAAGAAAGGCTCGGTCTGCGTTGACGGCGTCAGCCTTACCGTAAACGAAGTATCGGGAAACACCTTCGAATTGAATATCATCCCGCACACCGCTGAAGTCACGATCATCGACAGCTACGCCACAGGTACCGTCGTCAACGTCGAGGTCGATCTCCTGGCGCGCTATCTTGAGCGCCTGCTGGCTGGCGACAGCAGCGGTATTTCCATGGAATTTCTGAAGGCGCACGGCTATGCCTGACAATACAACACCCCATCCGCACGCGGACATGTTCAGCGACATAGAGGACATCATTGCCGACATTGCAGCCGGCAAGATGGTCATCATGGTCGATGACGAGAATCGCGAGAACGAAGGCGATCTCATCATGGCAGCCAGCAAGGTGCGCCCCGAAGACATCAACTACATGGCGATCCATGGCCGCGGCCTGATCTGTCTGACGATGTCGCGCGAGCGCTGCAAGCAGTTGCGCCTGCCGCTCATGGTCAGCGAAACCGACCAGCACCATGCTACGAACTTCACGATCTCGATCGAGGCGGCCAAGGGAATTACGACGGGTATCTCGGCGCATGACCGCGCCAAGACGATCCAGGCGGCGGTTGCGAAGGACGCCAAACCCGAAGATCTGAGTCAGCCGGGCCATATTTTCCCGGTCATGGCGCAGCCCGGCGGTGTGCTGACGCGCGCCGGCCATACCGAAGCGGGTTGCGACCTCGCGCGCCTGGCCGGCCTCGAGCCTGCCGCGGCGATTGTCGAGATTCTCAACGACGATGGCACCATGGCTCGACGCCCCGACCTCGAGAAATTTGCCCTCAAGCACGGGATTCGCATCGGTACGATCGCCGACCTGATCCGCTACCGGCTTGAGAAGGAACGCAATGTCGAGCGTATTCTCGAGAAGACGGTTGAGACTGAGTACGGCAAATTTTCGATGGTGTGTTACGACGACCACATCAATCGCTCGGTGCATCTTGCGCTCGTCAAGGGCGATCTTGCTTCGGTCGACGCACCGCTGGTGCGTGTGCACATCCAGGACACGCTCGGTGATGTCGTCGGCGTCAAGAGCCACACCCTGGGCTGGCCGCTGCACAGCGCCATCGAGCGCATTGCGAAAGAAGACGTCGGCGTCGTCGTATTGATCCGCGAGCAGGAATCGTCGCGCGGCTTCATGGAATCGGTCGAAAACCTGGACAAGCAGACGAATGACATCGAGGAGCGCAGGTTTGAGGAAGGTGTGCTGCGCACTTACGGCGTCGGCGCGCAGATCCTGCGCGACCTCGGGCTCAGCAAAATCCGTGTATTATCGGCACCCAAGCAAATGTACGCGATCTCGGGCTTCGACCTCGAAATCACCGAATACGTCTAGGCACTCGATAACATGGACAGGATCAAGACTACCGAAGGCGACCTCGTCGTCCGCGACGCGCGTTTTGCGATCGTCGCCTCGCGCTTCAATGAGTTTATCGTTGAGTCGCTCATCAAGGGCGCGCTGCATTGCCTGCGTCAGCATGGCGCCGTCGATGCCGATATCGAGATCGTGCGCGTGCCGGGCGCCTTCGAAATGCCGCTGGCCGTCGACAAGCTGGCCGCGACGCGCCGCGTGGATGGCATCATCGCGCTCGGCGCGGTCATTCGCGGTGGTACGCCGCACTTCGATTACGTTGCGGGCGAATGCGTCAAGGGAACTGCCTCGGCGTCAATGAAGCATGGCGTACCCGTCGGTTTCGGCGTCCTGACAGTGGATACGATCGAACAGGCGATCGAGCGTGCCGGCACGAAAGCGGGCAACAAGGGCGAGGAAGCCGCGCTCGCCGTGATCGAAATGGTCAATCTTCTCCGTCGCATCGACTGATGGGCAACAAGGAAAGCAAAGGTGCAGGCGCGCGCACGCGTGCCCGCGAACTCATGGTGCAGGCGCTGTACCAGAAGCAGATCGCGGGTCATACGACGGCCGAGCTGGTCAGCCAGTACCATGAAGATAACGCCTACGAGCGTGTCGACCAGGAATTCTTCAACGAGTTGTTCCCGCAGATCAGCAATGCCCAGCCGGAGCTCGAAAAGAAGATCGATGAACTGATCGACAGGCCGCTCGAGCAGCTCGACCCGATTGAGTTGTCGATCCTAATGATCGGCGTCCACGAACTCGAAGCCCGCATCGACATCCCTTACAAGGTCGTTATCAACGAAGGCGTCAATCTTGCCAAGCGCTTCGGCGCCGTTGAAAGTCACAAGTACATCAATGCCTGCCTCGATGTTGCGGCGCAATCGCTTCGCGCTGTAGAGGTCCAGGCAAAGACCGGTGGATGAATTCGACCTGATCCGCCGTTACTTCGCGCATCACGCGCAGGGCGACGGTGTGATCGAGGGCGTCGGCGATGATGGCGCGGTGCTCGCTGCAACCCCCGGCTATTCCCAGGTACAGGTCGTCGATACGCTCGTGGAAGGCGTGCATTTTCCGTCCAACGTCCGTGCTGCGGATATTGGCTATCGCTGCGTCGCAGTAAACCTCTCGGATATCGCCGCCATGGGCGCGCTGCCGCGCTTCATGACCCTGGCGCTCACCTTGTGGGACAAGGATGAGTCATGGGTCGGGTCATTTGCCCGCGGACTCTTTGCCGCGGCCGATGAATTCGGCGTGCAACTCGTTGGCGGTGATACGACGCGGGGCGATTCGGTCGTCGTCAGCCTTAATGTCACCGGCGAAGTCGAGGAGGGCAGCGCCTTGTTGCGCAGCGGCGCGCAGGTCGGCGACACCGTCTACGTGTCGGGTACGCCGGGCGATGCGGCGGCCGGACTTGCCTTGCTTACTGAGGGCATCCTCGACGATCCGCTGGTACGACGATTTCTGCGCCCGTCGCCACGCGTTGAGTTGGGTCGCCAGCTGCGCGGCTCTGCGCATGCGGCCATTGATATTTCCGATGGCCTGGTTGCCGATCTGCGCAAACTGCTCGACGCCAGCAACCTGGGAGCGCGGCTGGAGATCGACGCGGTACCGCTGTCGGACGCCTTGCGGCGACGCTTCGACCACGGCGCGGCGCTCAATTTCGCGCTGACCGGTGGTGATGACTACGAGCTGTGTTTTACGGCGCCGCCGGGCGCCGTCAATGGCATCGACGGCATTACGCCAATCGGCACGGTCATCGAGGGCAATCAACTCGAGTGCGTCCGCGGCGGCAAGCTTGTCGACGTCGACGACCGCGGGTACCGTCACTTCACATGAGCAAGAGCAGCAAGGTCGCGGCCAAGACGGTTTTCACCGATCCTGTGCATTTTCTCGCCTTTGGCTTCGGCACCGGGCTGGCGCCGGTCGCGCCGGGCACCTTCGGGTCATTGCCCGGCGTGTTGCTGTTCTGGCTGACCCTGGATCTCGGGCTTTATGTTCAATTAGGTCTGGCAGCGGCAATGGCGCTCGCGGGCATCTGGATCTGCGGCGAGAGCGCGCGGCGTATAGGCGTACACGATCACGGCGGCATCGTCTGGGATGAGATCGTCGGGATGTACATCACGCTCGTCGTGGCCCCGGTCAGCGTGGTGGGGTTTGTCCTGGCTTTTGCATTGTTTCGGGTGATGGATATTGTTAAACCGTGGCCGATTCGCGACTTGGATCACAGAATCCACGGGGGCTCGGGAATTATGCTGGATGACCTCGTGGCCGCCCTGTATGCCGCATTATTACTGGCTTTGTATGGGTGGCTGATGACTTAGATTGTGAGACAACATGGCCAGCAAGGTTTCTGAAATCCAGCGCCCGAGTGACGTGCCCGAGAAAATCGGCAAATACGTCATCATCAACAAGATCGGCAAGGGTAGTACCGGCACCGTTTACCTGTCTCACGACCCCTATTATCGACGCGACGTCGCCATCAAGGTGTACAACCTCGAAGAAGACGTCGATGCTGAGCGCGCGAAAGTCTCGCGCAAGATGTTCTTCAACGAAGCGCACATGGTCGGGATGCTGCAGCACCCGAACATCATGCCGATCTACGATGCCGGCGAGGAAGACGGTAGCTACTACGTCGTGACCGAGCATATCCAGGGCGCGCGAACGCTCGCCGCTTACTGCCGCCCCGATAACCTGCTGCGCGTCGATGATGTCGTGGAGATTATCTACAAGTGCGCCAAGGCCCTGCATTACGCACACGGTCGTGGCGTTATTCACCGCGATATCAAACCGTCCAATGTCATGCTCACGATCGACAACGACGTGCGCATCATCGATTTCGGCATCGCCATCGTCAGCGATTCGGAAGTCTCGCGCATCGAGGGCATCGCGGGATCGCCGAGCTACATGTCGCCCGAACAGGTGCAGTCCGAGGAACTGACGCCGCGTTCCGACCTGTACTCACTGGGCGCTGTCATGTATGAGTTGCTGACCGGCTTCCGCCCGTTCCGAGCCGATAATCTTTCCAAGTTGTTGCACCAGATCGTCTACGCAACGCCACCCCCGATTCACACGTATCGCGACGACCTGCCCGAGGAACTGGAGCATGTTGTCATGACGACGATGCAGAAGGAGCCGGGCAAGCGCCAGCCGACCGGCAATGCGATGGCTGCCGAGCTGACGCGCGTTTACAAGGACCTGCGCCAGAAGTACGACTCGCTCGATAACCAGGAGCATTTCGACCTGCTGCGTTCGCTGCATTTCTTCCATGAGTTTTCGCATGCCGAGATCTGGGAAGTGTTGCGCGCGTCCGATTGGCACGAGTACAAGGATGGTGAGGACATCGTGCGCGAAGGTGAAGTCGACGATCGCTTCTACATCATCGTCGCAGGCAAAGTCGAAGTGCAGGCCAACGGCAACACGATCGGCAACCTCGCCGATGGCGATTGCTTCGGCGAGACGAGTTATGTGCGCGGCGCCAAGCGCCAGGCATCGATCAGGGCTGATGGCCAGGTGACGATACTGCGCGTGTCATCGACGCTTATGGAACAGGTTTCCTCGGCATGCCAGCTGCGCTTCAACAAGGTCTTCCTGCGCTCGCTGATCAGGCGCTTGCAGGGCAACGGCGGCGCCAACACGTAGGCACTGCCAGACCCGGTCTAAGACAGGCAACTATTCGTGTTGTAGGCTACGCGCAAAGTTACTGCGAGTAGTGAACATGACATTCGATCGATTCGTCCTGTTATCCATTCTCGCCCTGACCCTTGTGGCCGGAGTGGGGCATGCATCAGATGCCAAGAAACTGAACCAGGCGATAGCCGACTTTAAGCAGGCGACGGCAGAAGGATCCGTCGTTGCGCAGTTAGACGCAGCTCAACGGTCGTTCGATCTTGGCGAGGATTATTTCGAAAAGTCGGACCCGCGGCGCATCAGTCTGTCAATGAATCTCGCCGTGCTGCTCGCAAATACCATGCAAGTCGATGCTGCGCGCCTTCAGTTAGAGAAAACATTGAAGATCGGGGAGGACGTCTACGGCAAGCAATCGGTCGCACTGGTTCCCATACTCGAAAAACTGGTGGAAATCACCGACCCCTTCTCGGATAGCAAGCGCCAGCGCAAGTACCTTGATCGAATCATCCAGTTGAACAGCCGCACCTACGGCAAAGAAAGCGCGGAGTACGCGGCGTCGCTCGAGTACGCGGCGAGAGAGATGAAAAGCCCGCTGTTGCGCAGGCCCAAGGAGAGCTATCTCAAGAAAGCGCTCAAAGCACGGACCGATTTCGCAGGGCATGTCGACATAATGGCCGCGCGTACTGCGCAAGAGCTGGGAAGGGAATACAAGGGCTGGCGCAAGCGTGATTGGGCAATATCCGCCTATGAAACGGCGCTGGAGGGTTTCGAGAATTCCGGTGACACGACAGACCGGGAGTTGCTTGCTGTACACAGGGAATTATTCGAACTGCTATCGAGCACCGGCAGGACGGCGCGGGCTGATCAGCACCTGGCGAAGATCAAGGAATTGCGTGCGTCCAGCGGCGCCCAGAAGCCATTGCGGATTTGGGCTCCCGATATAGTGTGGCCCCCTGGCGTGGAGTACTCGGAGCACGCAATCTGGGTGCGAGTCAGGTTCACCGTCGACGAGAACGGGAATGTAATGGAACCCGTGGTTGAAGGCAGCGGCGTGGAAGAGACTTCACCCGTTCGCGGAACGCACGCTCACTTCAGGGCGCCACCTTTGGACAGCGAGATGCGGAAGTTCGAAATTGAAGCCAGGAAGTACATGCAGCGCTGTCGATACTTGCCGGCAACGGTGGATGGTGTCGACGTCGCATCGAAAGAGTTGGTGCAAACAGTCCTGTTCGCCAAGGTGGCCAGTTAATGGCCGGGCAGGCGGCTTGCCGGCGACGGCACTGTTTTGTGGGAGGCGGCTTGCCGGCGACGGTACTGTTTTGTGGGAGGCGGCTTGCCGACGACCTAGGTATATTCTCCAATTAAATCGATTCAGCCGCCGGGCGATCATGCCCCGGTGTCACGCTGGCTGATCTCTGCTTTGCTCATTTGTTGCGGCTTTTCGGTCGCAATTGCCGACGACGACGTCACCGACGCGTTTCCGCTACGCAACCATAATCCGTTCCTGCAAGTCTTTGGCCTGCCGACGTTCCAGACGGCCGACCTCGTTGCGCCGGGCGGCATCGACGTTAATTTGTCGATTGACATCGCCAATGACATGGATGAGGCCGATCGCCTTGGCGAGACGCTGATTATCGATGCCGAAACGCGCTCACTGAGCCTGTCGCTGCGGCGTCGGGTCGGCAAGCGTTTCGAACTTGGGCTGGATATTCCCTACATTCGCCACTCGGGCGGTTTTCTCGACAGTGTCATCTACGAGTTTCACGACCTGGTCGGACTGTCCAACTCTACCCGTGAAGGGCCGAACGATCAGTTTCACCTGCAATTCGGCCAGGCTGGCACGACCCTGTTAGATCTCTCCGAGCCGGTCTCCGGAATCGGCGACGTACAGTTGTCTGGTGCGGCACGTCTCGGCAAGCTTACGTTGCGGGGCGGGGTAAAACTCCCGACGGGCGATGCCGGCAAGATGACGGGCAGCGGGGCTGCGGATGTGTCACTGGGCATCTACGCCGATGGCGAACGGCAATTGTTCGGCCGGACACTCGGTTATTCCGGGTTCGTTGGCATTCTCGCGCTCGGCGACGGCGAGGTCCTGCCTGAGCTGCAGCGCAGTACTGTGCCGTATGCGGGTGGGGCTTTGCGCTGGCAGGCGACCGAGAATTTTTCGTTGCTCACGCAGTTATATGCACAGGGCTCGTATTTCGATGCCCGCCTTGTCGAACTTGGCGGAACGACGGTACAGCTGGCGTTTGGCGGTGATTATCGTTTTGCGAGCGCCGGCTACCTGTTGCGCTTTGCGATTGCCGAGGATATTGCGGCGGACGCGGCGCCCGATTTCGCGGCGCACCTGTCGATTCGTCGCTATACGCGCTGATTTAGGGTTACACTCGGCCCTCGCATTTTTGAGGGGGCCTCATGACCAAGCGCATTGCCTGCCTGCTGGCAGTCCTGATCAGCCTGCCAGCGTTCGCCAATGAACTCAGCGATGCCGTGCAAGCGGATTACGACGATCACCTGGCTGCACTATTCGACCATTTTCACCGCAACCCGGAACTGTCAACGGTCGAACATGAGACGGCGCGGCGCATGGCTCTTGAGTTGAGTCTTGCCGATTTCGACGTTACCGAAGGGGTTGGCGGCACCGGCGTCGTGGCGATGCTCGAGAATGGTGAGGGGCCGCTGGTCATGATGCGTGCCGATATGGACGGGCTGCCCGTGGAGGAAAAATCGGGCCTCGAGAATGCGTCGCGCGCCAAACAGATCGATCCGATCACGGGCAATGAAGTCTTCACGATGCATGCCTGTGGTCACGACGTGCATATCACGAGCCTGGTTGGTACGGCCCGTTACATGGCGGCCAACAAGGATAAATGGGCGGGCACCCTGATGCTGGTCGTGCAGCCGGCGGAGGAACGGGTGCTTGGCGCCCGGGCAATGCGCGACGATGACATCTGGGGTCGTTTCGGTCAGCCCGATTATGCGCTGGCCTTTCATGTGAGCGCTCAGGGCGTTGCGGGCAAGGTCAATGTCGTGGATACCAGTCCCTACGCGGGCGCCGACACCGTCGACATTATTATCCACGGCGTTGGCGCGCACGGCGCGCACCCGCACGCGGGCAAAGACCCGATCGTGCTGGGCAGCCAGATCGTGCTGGCGCTGCAGACGCTGGTGGCGCGCGAGCTGCCGCCGCGTTCGCCGGGTGTCGTGACGGTGGGTTCCTTCCACTCCGGCACCAAGCACAACATCATCTCGGATCGCGCCCACCTGCAACTGACGGTTCGTAACACGAGCGCAGAGACGCGTACGATCCTGCTCGATGGTATCCGCCGCATCGCGGAAAACATGGGGCGCGTGGCGGGCCTGCCCGAGGACAAGCTGCCGGAAGTCATCGTCTCGAACGAGAGCGTGCCGCCAACGATCAACAATGCGGGGCTGGCACAACGCCTGCGCGCGGCGTGGATCAGCGAACTTGGCGAGGAGCGCGTGACGAACCTGCTATCGAAAGGTATGGGCGCCGAGGACTTCCCGTTCTTCACAGTCGATCCCGACATCATGTCGGTCTACTGGTCGATTGGCGGCACACCGCAGGAGGCATTCGATGCCGCGGCAGCCGGGGGACCGCCCGTGGCAAGCCATCACTCGCCGCTGTTCAAAATCTCGCCCGAACCTTCCGTCACGGCAGGCACGGAATCGACGATCATTGCTCTGATGGAGCTAATGGGTAAATAACCGGGGACGGTAACCTGCGGGGACGGGAACTTGTGTTCCCGTCCCCGCAGGTTACCGTCCCCGGCTAGTCCGTATCGACGTCGAAGTCGTCCATCGTCTCGCCGCCAGCACTTTTCAGCAGGATCTCGACCTTCTGTTCGGCTTCCTTGAGCGCTGCCTGGCAGCTGCGCGTCAGCTTGATGCCGTCCTCAAACTTCTTCATGGCCTTTTCGAGCGGCAGGTCGCCGGACTCGAGTTCTTCGACGAGATTTTCGAGGTCCGCGAGGGCTTTTTCGAGGTTGAGTTTCTTGGCTGATGTCACTGGATTGTCCACTCGAATCGTGCGCTGTAACGCTACCTGTGCGGCCCGCAACATTCAACGTCTGTAATGATCTGCATCGCCGTAATGGCCACAATTGACAGCCATTCGGGTGGCCAATACAGTAGCTCCTCGATGGATTTATTCTAATCAGCTAATAAGCCAATCCGCGAGAGGAAAAACAATGTCCCTGAAAGGCAGCAAAACCGAACAAAACCTTAAAGATGCATTTGCCGGCGAATCCCAGGCCAATCGTCGCTACCTGTATTTCGCAGCCAAGGCTGACGTCGAAGGCTACAACGACGTGGCCGCTGTTTTCCGCTCGACGGCGGAAGGCGAGACCGGCCATGCGCATGGCCATCTCGAGTACCTCGAAGAGACGGGCGATCCGGCGACGGGTTTGCCAATCGGTTCGACGGCCAACAACCTGGCAGCAGCTATCGCCGGTGAGACGCACGAGTACACCGACATGTACCCGGGCATGGCAAAGACCGCCCGCGACGAAGGGCACGACGAGATCGCCGACTGGTTCGAGACGCTGGCGAAGGCAGAACGTTCGCACGCCAATCGTTTCCAGAAAGCCCTGGATACACTCGACGACTAATCCCATTCGGACAGCCGGGCCGCAAGGCCCGGCTTACCTTCAATGACCCAACGAGAAGGCAGCCTCGAGGCGCCCACACGTCACCCGCTGGATTGGCGGTCTGACGACTTCTACGACGACAAGTCCCTGTTCGACGAACTCGAACGTGTATTCGACATCTGCCATGGCTGCCGTCGCTGTTTCAACCTGTGCAACTCCTTCCCGGTGCTGTTCGATCTCGTCGATGAGTCGGACACGATGGAAGTCGACGGTGTCGCCAAAGATGACTACTGGCAGGTTGTCGACCACTGCTACCTGTGCGACATGTGCTACATGACCAAGTGTCCGTACGTGCCGCCGCATGAGTGGAACGTCGATTTCCCGCACCTGATGCTGCGCGCCAAGGCCGCCCGGTTCCGCAAGGAAGGTGCGTCGAAGCGCGACCGCATCCTCAGCGCAACCGACAAAGTCGGTAGTCTCGCCGGCATCCCGGTTGTCGTGAACGCGGTGAATGCGGTCAATCGCAGCAAGACCGGGCGCAAGCTGCTCGAGTCGACGCTCGGCGTGCATCGTGACGCGCCAGTGCCCGAGTATCATGCGACGACGGCGCGCAAGCGCCTGGCGGGCAGGGCAGCAATCGAGGCAAAGGCGACGGAGTCGACGTCGGGCAAGGTCGCGCTGTTCACGACCTGCTACTGCAACCGCAATCATCCTGCAGTGAATGAAGACCTCGTTGCGGTCTTCGAACACAACGACATCGCAGTGACGCTGGCGTCGAAGGAGGTGTGCTGCGGCATGCCGAAACTCGAGCTGGGCGACCTCGACGCGGTCGCGAAAGCGAAAGAAGAAAACATCCCGGTGCTCGCGAAACTTGTTGACGAGGGTTGGGATATCGTCACGCCGATTCCGTCCTGCACACTGATGTTCAAGCAGGAACTGCCGCTCATGTTCCCGGACGATGCCGACGTCATCAAGGTACGAGATGCGATGTTCGATCCGTTTGAGTACCTGATGCTCAGGCATCGCGATGGCGCCCTCAAGACCGAGTTCCAGACCTCGCTTGGTAAAGTGACTTACCAGGTGCCGTGCCACTTGCGCGTGCAGAATATCGGTCTCAAGACGCGCGATGCGCTGCAACTCGTCCCTGATACCAGTGTCGACGTCATCGAGCGCTGCTCGGGCCACGACGGTACCTATGCCGTGAAAAAGGAATTCCACGACATTTCGAAGAAGATTGCCCGGCCGGTCGTGAACAAGCTGAAGAAAGCCGAGGCGGATCACTTTACGAGCGACTGCCCGATGGCGGCGGAGCAGATCGTCCAGGACGTCGACGATCACGATGCCAACAACCCGATGAGCCTGCTCAGGAAGGCATACGGAATATGATGAACAAACTGGCCCGCGAAGATCTTTTCAGTCTCGAGCAGTATTCCGAAGCGCGTGCCGCGTTCCGCGAGAAAGTGCTCGAGCACAAAAAGAATCGCCGCCTCGAGCTCGGCACGAATGCAGCCCTCTATTTCGAGGACCGCCTGACGATGCAATACCAGGTGCAGGAAATGCTGCGCATCGAGAAGATTTTTGAGGCGGACGGAATCGAGGAAGAACTCGACGCCTACAATCCCCTGATTCCCGACGGCAGCAACTTCAAGGCGACGTTCATGATCGAGTTCCCCGAAGTCGCCGAACGCCAGCGCATGCTGGCGCAGCTGGTCGGCATCGAGGACCGGGTGTTCGTGCACGCCGACGGGTTTGACCGCGTCTTCGCGATTGCGGATGAAGATCTCGAGCGGGCGGACGAAACCAAGACCTCGGCCGTTCATTTCCTGCGCTTCGAGCTGCCGGCCGAGCAGGTCGCAGCCCTCAAGGGCGGTGCGCCGCTCGTTGCGGGCATTGATCACGCCAACTACATCGTCGACGTAAATCCCGTTCCAGACAATATCCGCGCCTCGCTCCTCGGCGATCTCGCCTGAAACCCGGCATAGGGGACAGTGCCCCTAATTCAACGCTGAATTAGGGGCACTGTCCCCTATATCTGTGTGCACGGGCCAGGGTTTTCGGGCTAGAATGCCGCCGGGCAATTTTCCAACAATCCGAACTCTGGCTAAAGGATTGAATGACTAAGCGATACGATGCTGCGGACATCGAAGTCCTCAGCGGTCTTGAACCTGTCCGGCGTAGACCGGGCATGTACACCGATACCTCGCGGCCGAATCACCTGGCGCACGAGGTCGTCGACAACTCTGTCGACGAGGCACTCGCAGGGCACTGCAAGAAGATCGATGTAACGATCTACAAGGACGGCTCGCTCGAGGTTAACGACGACGGCCGCGGCATGCCCGTCGACAAGCACCCGAAGGAAAAAATCCCGGGTGTCGAGCTGATCCTTACGCGCCTGCATGCGGGCGGCAAGTTCTCGAACAAGAACTACCAGTACTCCGGCGGTTTGCACGGCGTCGGTGTCTCGGTTGTGAACGCGCTGTCGAAGAACCTCGAAGTGTGGATTCGCCGCGGCGGCAAGGAATACAACATGAGCTTTGTCGGCGGCAAGAAGCGCGGCAAGCTCGAAGTCGTGGGCACGGTCGGCAAGGCAAATACCGGCACGACAATCCGTTTCTGGCCCGACGAGCAGTACTTCGATACGACCAGGATCGGACTAAAGGCACTCAAGCACGCGCTGCGGGCGAAGGCCGTTCTTTGCCCCGGTCTCAAGGTCACGCTCAAGGTCGAAAAGCCACAAGAGAAGATCGAGTGGCAGTACCAGGGCGGCCTCGAGGAGTACCTGCTTGAAGCCATCGACGGCGCCGAGACGCTGCCATCGGATCCGTTCTCGGGCAACCTTGCCGGCAATAACGAAGCCGTCGACTGGGCCCTGGCCTGGACGACGGATGGCGGCGCGAGTGTGCAGGAAAGCTACGTCAACCTGATTCCCACGGCGCAGGGCGGCACCCACGTCAACGGTCTGCGCACCGGGCTGACCAACGCATTGCGCGAGTTTTGCGATTTCCGCAACCTGCTGCCGCGCGGCGTCAGCCTGACGCCGGAAGACGTGTGGGACGGCCTCAGTTTCGTATTGAGCACCAAGCTCGAGGACCCGCAGTTTTCCGGCCAGACCAAGGAGCGTTTGTCGTCTCGCGAGGCCGCGGCGTTCGTGTCGGGCGTCGTCAAGGACAATTTCGCCTTGTGGCTCAACCAGCACCCCGAGACCGGCGACCAGATCGCGCAGCTCGCTATCTCGAAGGCGCAAAAACGCCTCAAGTCGGCCAAAAAAGTCGTGCGCAAAAAGGTCGTTCAGGGGCCGGCGCTGCCCGGCAAGCTGGCCGACTGCACGTCGCAGGAACCTGAGCTGTGCGAGCTGTTTCTTGTCGAGGGCGATTCGGCAGGCGGCTCCGCCAAACAAGCGCGCGACCGCAATACCCAGGCGATCATGCCGTTGCGCGGCAAGATCCTGAACACGTGGGAAGTCGATACCAATGAAATTCTCGCCTCGCAGGAGGTGCACGATATTTCGGTCGCGCTCGGCGTTGATCCGGGTAGCGAAGACATCGATGGCCTGCGCTACCACAAGATCTGCATTCTTGCCGACGCCGACTCGGATGGTTTGCACATTGCGACGCTGCTGTGTGCGCTGTTCCTGCGCCACTTCCGTGAACTGATTCTTGCGGGCCATGTGTACGTGGCGATGCCGCCGCTGTATCGCATCGATGTGGGCAAGGAAGTCTTCTATGCGCTCGATGAAGGCGAGCGCAAGGGCATCCTCGACCGGATCGAGGCCGACAAGAAGAAAGGCAAAGTTACAGTCACGCGCTTCAAGGGCCTCGGCGAGATGGACCCCGAGCAGCTGCGCGAGACCACGATGAACCGCGATACGCGCCGCCTCGTGCAGCTGACCGTCAGCGGCCGCGACAAGACCGACCAGCTCATGGACATGCTGCTCGCGAAGAAACGATCGAAAGACCGCCGAACCTGGTTAGAGACCAAGGGCAACCTGGCGGAGGTGTGACATGACTTCAATGCAAAACAGCCTCAACCTCGAAGGCGTCGAGCAACAACCGCTGAAGGACTACACCGAGCGGGCCTACCTCGACTACTCGATGTACGTCATCCTCGATCGCGCGCTGCCACAGGTCGGTGACGGACTGAAGCCCGTGCAGCGCCGCATCATCTACGCGATGAGCGAACTTGGCTTGTCTTCGACTTCAAAGCCGAAGAAATCGGCGCGCACGGTCGGCGATGTGATCGGCAAGTTCCACCCGCATGGCGACTCGGCCTGTTACGAGGCCATGGTCCTGATGGCGCAGGACTTCTCGTACCGCTACCCGGTTGTGATCGGGCAGGGTAACTGGGGTTCGACCGACGATCCCAAATCCTTTGCCGCCATGCGCTACACGGAGTCGCGGCTCGCGCCTTACGCGAAGAGCCTGTTGCAGGAACTCGGCCAGGGTACGGTCGACTGGGTGCCGAACTTCGACGGCACCTTGAAGGAGCCCGTTGTACTGCCGGCGCGCCTGCCGAACCTGCTGTTGAACGGCACGACCGGTATTGCCGTCGGTATGTCGACAGACGTGCCGCCGCACAACCTCAACGAAGTTGCGAGCGCACTCGTACACCTGATCGACAACCCGAAGGCCACAGTTGCGCAGCTCATGAAGCACATCCGGGGTCCGGATTTCCCGACTGGCGGCGAGTTGGTTTCACCAGGCGCGGACATCAGGGATATCTACGAGACGGGCAGTGGCACGCTGCGTTTGCGCGCCTCCTACAAGATGGAGGGCACGGACATTGTCATCACGTCGCTGCCGTACCAGATTTCGGGCGCCAAGATCCAGGAACAGATAGCCACGCAGATGCGCAACAAGAAGTTGCCGCAGGTCGATGACCTGCGCGACGAGTCAGATCATGAAGAGCCGACGCGCATCGTCATCAGCAAGAAGCGTGGCGTCGATGTCGACCAGTTGATGTCGCACCTGTTCTCGACCACCTCGCTCGAACGTACGCTGCGCGTCAACATGAACGTCATCGGCCTCGACGGCCGGCCGCGCATGTTCAACCTGCAGGAACTGCTCAAAGAGTGGCTCAGGTTCCGCAAGGAGACGGTCAAGAACCGTCTCGGCCATCGCCTGCAGATCGTCAAGGATCGTCTGCATATCCTCGATGGCCTGCTGGTTGCGTACCTCAATATCGACGAGGTCATCAGGATTATCCGTGAGGAGGATGAGCCGAAGCCCGTCCTGATGAAGCGCTTCAAGCTGTCGGACGTGCAGGCCGAAGCGATCCTCAACCTGCGTCTCAGGAATCTTGCCAAGCTCGAGGAATTCAAGATCAAGGGCGAGCAGGAAGAGCTCGCAGCAGAGCGCGACCTGCTCGAAAAGACGCTGAATTCCGCGGCGCGCCTGAAAACCCTGATCAAGAAAGAAATCCTCGAAGACGCCGACGCCTACGGCGACGAACGGCGCACCGAGATCGTCGAACGCGAGGCAGCGCAGGCGCTCGATGAGACGCAGCTGGTCGCGAGCGAGCCGGTTACGGTTGTGCTGTCGCAAGCCGGTTATGTGCGGGCCGCAAAAGGTCATGACATCGACGCGACCTCGCTTAATTACCGCTCGGGCGACAACTATCTCGCATCGGCCCAGGGGCGCAGCAACCAGCTGGCGATGTTCATCGACAGCACGGGCCGGGTCTACAGCGTCATGGCGGGCACACTGCCGTCGGCGCGCGGGCAGGGCGAGCCCTTATCAAGTCGCTTCAAGCCGCCCGATGGGGCGGGCTTCTGCGGCGCCATGATCGGTGACAATGAGCAGAAATACCTGCTCGCCAGCGATGCAGGATACGGTTTCGTCGCGACGCTCAGCGATCTCGTGTCGCGCAACAAGGCGGGCAAAGCAATCCTGCGTGTTCCCCAGGGCGGCAAGGCCGTCGTCCCGGCGCCAGTGCCGAAAGACAAGGAATGCCTGATTGCTGCCGTCAGCTCGATTGGCCGGCTGCTGCTGTTCGAGATGGACGAACTGCCCGAACTTGCGAAAGGCAAAGGCAACAAGCTCATTAACATTCCCGGACCGAAGTACAAGAACGGCGAAGAGAAGATGGTTGCGGCGGCAGTGGTTCCGGAAGACGGCCGCCTCGAGGTCTACACGGCCAGCCGCAAGATGACGCTCAAGTGGAACGATCTTGACGATTACTACGGTGATCGGGCCTTGCGCGGCAGCCTGCTGCCAAAAGGTTGGCGGAAAGTCGATCGCCTCGCCGGAAGCGAATAGAAACCGGGGACGGACACCAATAAAAAACGGGCCACAAGGCCCGTTTTTTATTGGTGTCCGTCCCCGGATATCAACCCAGGCGTTTGGTGTCGACCGTTCCGCCGGAGATTTCCATTTCAGCCGTATCATCGTCATTGGCCACCGGCATCTCGGCTGTCTTGTCTTCGGCCGACATGTTGACGGTCACGGCGTTGGTGTCGTTCGGATCGTAGGACGCCTCGAACTCGGCGGTCTTCTCGTCATCGGGATCAATCGGAAGTTCGGCTGTGGCATCGAGTTCGGCCGCCAGATCGGCCGCGGCGCGCTCGATTTCCTGGTTCAGTGCCTGGGTCGCTGTGAGTTCGTCCTCGTAGTCCTGTTCGAGGATGTCGTAGTCGACTTCCTTGCTGATGGTGTAGTTATCCGCGATCAGGGTCTCCTCATCCAGGCCGACTTCGACAGCGCGTAAATCACGTTCGGTGACGTCTTCGGGCTGCGGCATCTTGGTGGCGTCTACAATCACCGACATGTCGTAGTCGTCGTCCTCAGGCAGTATTTCGCTCTCGAGAATCGACTCAACGTTCATCTGCATCGGCGCAATGATATCCGTATCGTTAGCTTCGGCTTCCGGCTCGAACGGCAGCTCGATGTCGAGTTCAGTCGTCGAGGCGAACGCGAAGTCGTGGGCGATCTCCATATCGGTACCTTCCTCGAGGCCGGTGCCAATCCCGAGGTCGGCGTCGAGGGCAAGATTTTCTTCGGTTGGCGAATCGTCCTCGATGTCATAGTCATCGAATGTCGCGACTGTCTCTGTATCGCGCTCAAGGGATGAGGGGACGGCGGCTGCCTCCGGTGCGGCCGGTGACCTACCGAAACGGCGCCGTGCGCGGCGGCCAAACAGGACCAATGCGGCAATGATCGCGAGGCCACCGCCAATCAACCATGCGATCAGTGATGTTGATTCGCTGCGGGCACCGGTGCTGATTACAGCGGTCGGGACATTCGGCGAGGTTGCTGTCGTCTGCGGGGCATCGAGCTCGGTATCGGGAATGACGATCGTTTCGCCGTTGTCGACGAGCTCGTAGTCATACACGACATCGCCCGGCTTGAGATCGTCGGTGCTGTCGCCTGCGACATCATTGGGGGTTGTTACGGCAGCCTCATCGGCAACTTCTTCAACAGGTGCCAGCGTCTCTTCCGGCGCTGCCTCAGTGGCTGCGGGCGCCTCGGCTGGTACAGCCTGTGTCGCTTCAGGCTCGTAGGCTGATGCGGTCGAGTCCGGCACTACTTGCGGCGTAACGTCTGCCGCTGCCACGACCGGCGCGCTGCCATCGAGACTCGGTATCGTCAGCCAGCTGCCGGCTTTGAGCCTGTTGGGGTCGTTGTCAACGAATGCATCGGGATTTGCGGCAAAGATCATGTTGACGGCCGGCCACAAGCTCATGCCGCGATTCTCAATGCGCTGCACAATCTCGCCAAGGCTCTCTCCCGGCCTGACCTGGTAACGCGACGACTGGCCGATCGGCTTTGTGTCGACGGGTGCGCGGTACGCAGGTGTCGGCGATGCTTCACGTTGAGCTACGGGCTCGGCCTCAGGACGCGCAGCCTGCATCGCAGCGGCAGCCGCTGCGGCCTCGGCAACCGGCGCCGGATCCACGAACAGCGTGTACTCACGGCTGAGATGCGGCGCGTATGGACAACTCACCGTCACACGTGCGGCCAGCATCGGTTCGCGTACGACGGACTGTCCCGTGATCACGATGGCGCGCTCGGTAATTTGTACCGACGTAACGCCAGGACCGGGCACGCCGCTGGTCGAATGCGGGCTGACGGTGATGCACGTATCCGCCACCATTTCATTCGGCGCGAGCGCATACGCGATGCTGGCGCGCAGCGGCTGGCCGAGATTGGATTGTAGTGTTACGTCCCCGAGTTCGAGCGCGCCAGCGGGCGCCGCGGCGAGGCCGCCGCCAAGGGCAACCAATGGAAGGAGAGAAAGGTTCTTCGCGCGATCCTTCGCGTCGTCGTGTTTTGCCTTAGTCACAGAATGCACCCTTTGTTCCCGCACCTCGCACAGTAAAATTTGCGCGGCTCTCAAGCGACGTCCTTATTCTAGGTTTTACTGCAGTAATGCCGCTAACGGATGGTTCCACAGAGGGAGTGTGACCTGCGTCACACTTCGCGGCCGCTAGGTGGCCTGCGCTGCTGTCAACTCGTCGAGAGTATTGGTGATGCCACTGTCCCGGTCCTCGAGAACGACTTCCGGCTCATGAACATAATGGCCCTGCATGAAGTCGAGTCCGAGCTGGAACAGTACCGCCATCGCATTGGCGTTTTCGACCCGTTCGGCAATGGTCTTGATATTTCTCTCGCCTGCGGCGCTGACGATCTTTCTGACAGCTGCCTGCATGGAATCGTCGGTCATCAGCGTGTGCATGAGTTCGCCGTCGACCTTGATGTAATCGGGCCTCAGCATGTCCAGAATCTGGAAACGATCCTGATCGGCGCCGTAGTGTTCGAGCGCAAATCCGATGCCCAGTTTGCGCAATTGGCCCACCAGTTCCCTGGTGTGCTTGATGTGCTTGGCCGCATCGCGTTCCGGGACCTGGACGACGAGACGCGAACAGTCGAAGCCATCTTCGTCCAGCTTCTGCTCCATCCAGGATGCCGTTGTGGAGTCTGTAATCGACTGACGCGATAGACGCACGAATACGCGGTCGGCCTCGCTTTTCAGACAGAAGTCCATGGCCGCTGTAAGCATCCAGCGATCGATGGTCTTCATCATATTGTTGCGCTCGGCCGCTGGAATGAACTCGGATGGCAGCACGGAGTTGCCCTGTTTGTCCAGCATACGCACGAGCAGGTCGTACATCTGGATCGAGTCACTGCGCAGACCGGCGATCGGCTGTTGCGCCAGGCGGAAGCGATTGTCCATGAGCGCCGACTTCAGGTGCTTGGCCCAAATAGCGTCAAATTCACGCTGTTTGGTGTCCTTGTCCGAGCTTTCGTCGAGGAACGAGACATTGCCGCCGTCTGCCCTGCCGAGTTCACAGGCGCGCACGGTCGCCGCGATGAACTGTTCGAGGTCGGCAAATAACTCGCTGGCGCCGCACGCGCCGACCGTACAGGTCATGTGCGTTGACGTGTCGCCAACCTCGAAGGTTGCTTTTTCGAGCTGCTTGATCAGCTGCGTGCCCCAGACCTGCGCGTCCCGGGCGCTGCCACGTTCCAGCAGCGCCATGATGGACGTACCTTCGAAGCGGCCGGCGACGTCGCGCGGGTGCAGGCGCTTGCGGACGAATTCTGCGAATTGCGCAAGAATCTCCTCCGACTGGACGATGCCGACCTTGTCGCGCACGGCTTTGAAGTTATCGGGCTTGATGTAGACGAGGCAGTGCGTACCCGATGCGGGCTTGCGTTTGAGGCGCTTCGCAACGCGTTCGAGGAACTGCGCGCGATGGAAAAACAGCATCGTCGGGTCACGCTTCAATGCATCATGTACGAGCTTGGTCGGTTCTTCGGCGATCTTGAGCTGTGGCGCAATGCGTGCCTGGACGATCGGGCCGTCGTCGAGATCGATGCGGCGAAATTCGAGGTGTAGTTCCTCGGCGTCGCCCGAATCGATGTGTGCCTTGACCACCAGCTTCTCGTTCTTTTGCCATTTGCCGGCGATCGTAGCGACCAGTGCGCCTTTCAGCGCCGCCTGGCTTTCGGGTTCAAACGTGTCCATAAATGGCAGGCCGATCAGTTCATCCCGGCTGCCGATCTTGAATGTCTGCAACCACGCGTCATTAACGTCCGTGAAGATGCCTTCCTGGACCAGGGCGTAGGAACTCGCCGAGACTTCCATGTGGTCCTTGAGCTGTTTCTTGTATTCGGTGGCGGATTGCAGGGTCGAATTGAGCGCGCGTTCGACGCGCAGGGCGCGCAACTCACGCGTGACGACGGACTGCAGGCGGGTCTTCAGACCCAGCGAAACCAGGTCGCACGCGCCTGCCCGCATCGCCGATTCAATGGCCGCTTCCTCGGCATTTTCCTGCATCGCGATGACAGGTACTTCGGGGTTGTAACGATCCTTCTGCTTGACAACCTCGCGGATCGGGTCGGCATAGTTATCGCAGTTCAGGATCAGCAGTTCGACCTGCTCGGACGCGAGCGTATCGGCGAGTTTCCGGGGATTGGCGATCCAGTGGCAGTGCGCCGCGTGTCCCGCGTCGCGCAGTGCGCCGTTTATGAGTTCGACGTCGTCCTGATTAGCGCTCAGGACGGCAATAGAAATACTGTGACGACCGTTCAAATCCTTGTCCCCGGCAGGTCGGGCAGATCCCCGATATATCCATATTTTGTTAACAACCACGGAGTCTAGACATTGCCGGGCGGGGTGTCCCGAGGCGGAGTCCAAAACCGTGACCTGGGTCAAGTTCCGGGGCAGGCGAGCACGTATTTGGGCGCAAAATTCGGCTGGAACCGCCGCGCCAAACCGGTATGATAGCGCCTCGCCGCGAGCCGGCACGTCATCGCAACAGAGCGAAAACCATGGCAAATTACAGCACCAACGAGTTCCGGTCCGGTCTGCGGATCATTATCGACAACGATCCCTGCGTCATCGTCGAGAACGAATTCGTAAAGCCGGGCAAGGGCCAGGCCTTCAATCGCGTTCGCATCAAGAACCTGAAGACCGGCAAGACCGTCGACAAGACCTTCAAGTCCGGAGAGTCGGTCGAGGCCGCCGATGTGCTTGATACCGAAATGCAGTTTTTGTATGCGGATGGCGAGTTCTGGCACTTCATGGAGCCGGACACGTTCGAGCAGTTCGCAGCGGACGCTTCTGCGGTCGGCGATGCCAGGGACTGGATCACGGACGGTGATGTTTGTGGCATCACCTTGTGGAATAACAGCCCGCTGATCGTCACCGCACCGAACTTCGTCGAGCTCGAGATCACGGAAACCGATCCGGGCGTGAAAGGGGATACCGCAAGCGGCGGTGTCAAGCCGGCGACCTTGTCAACGGGCGCTGTCGTGCGTGTGCCGTTGTTCGTCGATCAGAACGAAGTCATCCGCGTCGATACGCGCTCGCGCGAATACGTCTCGCGCGTCAAATAAAGGTCTGGCGCGTTTCCTGTAACGCGCAGAACGACTCGCACAATTTCTCAACGCCTTCCTGGTCGGCTGCAGAAAAGCGGTGTGTAACCGGGCTGTCTATGTCGAGCACGCCGATCAGCTGGCCGTGCGCCACGAGCGGCACGACGAGCTCCGAGCGCGAGTCCGGATCGCAGACGATATGGCCTGGAAACGCATGCACGTCCGCGACGCGCTGCGTTTGCAGGGTCGACGCAGCCGCGCCGCAGACGCCCGCATCGAGCGCGATATGGACGCAGGCAGGTTTGCCCTGGAACGGGCCGAGCACAAGCTCGTCGCCGCGCAGGACATAGATCCCCAGCCAGTTCACCTGTTCGAGTGCGTTGTACAACAAGCCCACGAAATTGCTTGCAGCCGCGAGCGCATCGGGTTCGTCATCCAGCAGCGCATGGAGCTGCGAATCCAGTAGTTTGTAGTCAGTCATTCGTCCAGGCGAAAGTAATTACATCGCGTATATCGTCGGTCCTGTCGTGGACCATTTGCAAGCGCTCCAGCCCCATTGCGACGCCCGCGCATTGCGGCAGCCCATGCTGCAGCGCGGCGAGCAGGTTCATGTCCGGCGGTCGTAGCGTGCGGCCGCGGCGCGCACGTTGCCTGTTATCCGCCGCCATGCGCTCTGCCTGTTCATCCGCGTCCGTGAGTTCGACGTAGCCGTTCGCGAGTTCGACCGGGCCGAGAAACACTTCGAAGCGCTCGGCAACGCGCGCGTCGCTCGGACTCAATCGAGCCAGCGCGGCCTGGCTGGCCGGAAAGTGCTGTACGACCGTCAATCGATCTTGCTCGAAGCCTGGCACAATGCGCGTCGCCATGACGAGGTCCAGCCAGTCATCGCGTTCGTCGCCGATGGCAGTGCGCAGCCCGTTGTCCGCATTCACGGCGGCGGCAAGAGCCGCACAATCGGCCTCGTGCACGTCAAGATCACAGTGTTCCCTGACGAGATCGGCGTAATTCCTGACCCGCGCTGCGCCGGTGGGCGCCGCGTTATCGAGCGCCGCGATGATCACTCGCAGCGTGTCGGCGATAATGTCCTCGAGTCCCATGCCCAACCGGTACCACTCGAGCATCGTGAACTCCGGCTGGTGCTTGCGCCCGGCTTCACCGTCGCGAAACACGCGACACAGCGACCAGGTATCCGGGTAGCCCGCCGCGAGCAGGCGCTTCATATGGAATTCGGGGGAGGTGTGCAGGAAAAGGGGTGCCCGACTTAACGCGCTCGCCTCAATACAGAAGCTTTCGATCTGGACGTCGGAAACGGCGTGTTGCGACAGCGCCGGCGTGTCCACCTCGAGAACGTTGTGCGTATTAAAGTACGCGCGGATGCGCTGCGTGATCGCGGCACGGCGCGCCGCGGCATCAGGCCCCGACGAGGGCCGCCAGTCGCTCACCCGGCCAGTCCCTGCAGCTCGCCGATTTCCTCGCCCATGTGCAGCGTTTCTCCGGGCTGCAGGTCATCGTCCCACTCACACGCGCCCTCAGGCAGCAGCAGGATGACGGTCGAACCCATGTTGAACCAGCCGAGCAGGTCGCCCTTGTCGACGGCGGTCGGGTGCGACGACAGGTCGAGTACATCGACGACGCCGGCCTTGCGCGGACGAATCTCGCCGCTCCAGGGCGTCGAAATGCTGCCGACGTTGAGTGCGCCAACAAAAATCAGTACGGCCGGACCGACGTCGGTGCGGAAATGCATGACCAGCCTTTCATTGCGGCGAAACAGGCCGTCGAGCTTCGAGACGGTCGCCTCGTTCACGCTGAACAGGTCGCCCGGCACGTAACGAGCGGCGACCAGTTCGCCGGCAAGCGGCGCATGCACGCGATGATAGTTGTACGGCGCGAGATAAATCGTGGCAAAGCTGCCAGCAACGAATCGCTCTGCCTCATCGAGGTCCGTGGCAAGCAGGTCGCCAAGCGAGTAGTCGATGCCCTTGGCCTGGAAAATCGTGTCGCCGCGGATGGGGCCGGCAACGCTGACTGTGCCATCGACAGGCGATACGATTGCGTTGGCGTCGTCATCGACGGGACGCGCGCCATCCTGCAACTCGCGGATGAAGAACTCGTTAAATGTCGCGAAGCCGACCGGTACGTCGAGCGCTACTTCTTCGAGATCAACATCGAAAGCCTTGGCAAATCGATTGATCAGGAAATTCTTGGTGGGCACATGCCGGATCCGGGCTACGCGCCAGGTGACGGCCGTGAGCCAGTGCCGCGGCAGCAGGTATTGCAGGATGACGAAAGCGCGCGCCAGCATCATTCGCTACCGAATGAGAAGTCGACCGACAGCACGGGCGCGTCGTCGCTGAACAACTGCAGCGAAACCTGGTCCCCGATATCGCCGGCCTTCATCAGCATCAGGTGCTTGCCGCCACGCTCGAGCGTGACGCTGCCGTTGGCTGGCACGACGAGCGCGTCCAGTTCCCGCATTCGCGCAACGCCATCCTCGATGCGGGTCTCATGAATCTCGACGAGTCCGTATTGCGGGCTCGTCACTTTCGTAATGCGGATATCTGCGGAGGTATTGTTCATGAGCGTCATGAATCCCGCACTCATATGACGTCCGGGCATTGGCTTGGTGACTTCGACATCGTTTGCGACCAACGGCGGCTGCGGCGCGCTGCAGGCGAAAACAGTCGTCGCGATAACTATAGCTAACAGGTGTTTCATCGACTTCCCATGATAATCGGCAGGTCATGCACGTAGTTTTCCGCAACGTGCGGCCCGCCAAACAGGGCGCTGAACTCGCCCTGCGGATTGATGACAAGCACGGCGGCCGAGTGATCGACAACATAGTTGTCGTTCTTCGTCGCCTGCCTTTCGAAATAAATGCCCAGTCCGCCGGTCAGCTTGCGAATTTCATCGAGCGAGCCGGTTATGCCGACATTGCCAGCGCCGAAGTAATCGACGTACTGGCCGATGGATTCAGGCGTGTCGCGCTCCGGGTCGACGCTGACGAGCACGATGCGCGGCAAGGGATCGAAACCTTGCTCCTCGAGTGCCGTCCTTGCCGCCGCCAGTATTTGCAATGTAGCCGGGCAGATATCCGGGCAATGCGTGAAACCGAAGAACACGAGGTCCCACTGGCCCGCGAAGAACGACCGGTCGATCGCCGCGCCGCGCTGGTCCAGCAGCGCAAACTCCGGCACCGGATTCGGGTCGGGCAGGATGAGCGCAGCCATTGGCTCGATGGGTTGCTGCGACCGTAACGCGACAAAGATTCCCGCGGCGACAGCAACGCCGACCGCGAAAGCAATGATGAAATTCCTGGCGCTCATAGATCTCTTGCTGATTTTGTGAGGCGGCAATTCTACAGGCAGACGCGGCCTTTAGGTGATAGATTCGCGCGGCATGAACGTCGAGCAGGCAATTCGCGAATTCGCGGCCCGTTTTGAGAACGCCGGGCTGACCTATGGCCACGGCACCGACAATGCCGTGGACGAGGCCGCGTGGCTGGTATTTGCTCGCCTCGGTCTGTCCCACGATGACGCAGAGGCCGCCTATGCACGCGAGCTGGCCGAAAACGAGTGGCAGGCGCTCGATGCGTTGGCGGTGCGCCGGATCGCGGAGCGGGTGCCGCTGGCCTATCTCATCAACGAGGCCTGGTTCTGCGGTTTGCAGTTCTACGTGGACGAGCGCGTTCTCGTTCCGCGTTCCCCGTTTGCCGAGCTGATCCTCAATCGTTTCCAGCCGTGGATAGATCCGGAGACCGTGCGCCGCGCCGTCGATCTCGGTACGGGCAGCGGCTGCATCGCCATTGCGGCCGCGTACGCGTTCCCGGATGCCACAGTTGACGCCGTCGACATCTCTGACGACGCGCTGGCCGTCGCCGCAATCAACGTGCAGCAGTACGGGCTGGAGAGTCGCGTGCGCCTTGTGCGCTCGGACTTCTTCGCCGCACTCGACGACGACCGCTATGACCTTATCCTGAGCAATCCGCCGTACGTCGACCGGGACGATATGGACTCGCGGCCGGACGAATTTCGGCACGAGCCGGAGCTCGGTCTCGCTGCAGGCGACGACGGCCTGGAATGCGTACACAAGATTCTGCAAGATGCCTCGCGATTTCTTGCAGACAATGGAATACTCGTCTGCGAGGTCGGCAACAGCCAGGCGGCGCTGGAAGCTGCTTACCCGCAACTGCCTTTTGTCTGGCTCGAATTCGAGCAGGGCGGGGCAGGTGTGTTCCTGCTGACCCGCAGTGATTTGGAACTCGTCGCGAATTTAGGGAAGTAACAGGTGTCAGGTAACAGCTTCGGCAAATCCTTTGTCGTCACGACCTTTGGCGAGAGCCATGGGCGTGCGCTGGGCTGCATCGTGGACGGCTGCCCGCCGGGTATGGAACTGTCGGAAGCGGACATCCAGGGCGATCTGGAGCGCCGCCGCCCGGGTCGCAACAAGCACACCACCCAGCGCAATGAGCCTGACCAGGTCAGGATCCTGTCCGGCGTATTCGAGGGCAGGACGACCGGGACTCCCATCGGGCTGCTGATCGAGAACACCGATCAGCGCTCGAAGGACTACGGCGATATCAAGGACAAGTTCCGGCCCGGACATGCCGACTACACGTATCACCAGAAATATGGCATCCGCGACTACCGTGGCGGCGGGCGTTCATCCGCACGCGAGACGGCGATGCGGGTTGCGGCCGGAGCGATCGCGCGCAAGTACCTGCAGGAGAGCGCCGCTATCGATATTCGCGGTTTCGTCTCGCAGCTTGGGCCAATCCACCTCGAACCGAAGGACCTGTCGATTGTCGACGACAATGCGTTCTTCTGCGCAGATCCCGACAAGCTCGATGAGCTCGATGGCTTCATGACCGCACTGCGCGAGGAGGGCGATTCGATTGGCGCCAGGATCAGCGTGCTGGTCAAAGGCATGCCCGTTGGTCTCGGCGAGCCTGTCTTCGACAAGCTCGAGGCCGACCTGGCGCATGGCCTCATGAGCATCAACGCAGTGAAAGGTGTCGAAATTGGCGCCGGTTTTGCCGCGGTTGAGCAACGTGGCAGCCAGCATCGCGACGAACTCTCCGGGGCGGGTTTCAGCAAGAACGATGCGGGCGGAACGCTGGGCGGCATCTCGTCGGGACAGGACCTGCTCGTCAGTATCGCGCTCAAGCCGACCTCGAGCATTACCAGGGCGGGCAAGACCATCGACAAAGCCGGCGCGGAGACCGAGATTGTAACCAGGGGCCGTCACGATCCCTGCGTCGGCTTACGGGCCACGCCGATCGCAGAAGCCATGGTTGCCCTTGTACTAATCGATCACTTGTTACGCCATCGCGCCCAGAACGCGGACGTACGAACAGACACCCCCGAGATTTAACGCAGGAGTCCGCGTTGCGGGCGATAAACACCAGGTAAACAACCCCCAATGTCCAATACTTATGACGTAGCTGTCGTCGGCGCCACGGGCGTCGTCGGCGAATCGATGCTCGAGATCCTGAGCGAGCGCAAGTTTCCGGTCGGCAGGATTTACGCGCTTGCGAGCGAGCGCTCGGTCGGCAAGACGGTCGCTTTCGGCAGCGCCGAACTCGTGGTCGAAGACCTGGCAGAGTTCGACTTCTCGAAAGTCCAGATCGGCCTGTTCTCGGCCGGCGGTTCGATTTCCGCAGAGTTTGCGCCGCGCGCCGCGGCCGCCGGTTGCGTGGCCATCGATAACACCTCGCACTTTCGTTACGACGACGATATCCCGCTCGTCGTGCCCGAAGTCAATGCCGAGGCGATTGCCGACTACACAACACGTGGCATCATCGCCAATCCGAATTGCTCCACGATTCAGATGGTCGTCGCGCTCAAGCCAATCTACGATGCCGTCGGCATCGAGCGCGTCAATGTCTGTACCTACCAGGCGGTTTCCGGTGCCGGCCGCAGCGCCGTCGAGGAGCTGGTGCGCCAGACAACGACCCTGTTGAACGGTCGCCCGCTCGAAATCGAGGGCGATGCGAAGCAGATTGCGTTCAATGCGATTCCGCACATCGACGTCTTCCAGGAAAATCGTTACACCAAGGAAGAAATGAAGATGGTGTGGGAGACGCGCAAGATTCTCGGCGATGATGAGATTCTCGTGAATCCGACGGCCGTTCGCATACCTGCGTTCTTCGGCCATTCCGAGGCCGTGCATATCGAGACGCGCGACAAGATTTCAGCCGCCGAGGTAAGCGATCTCCTGTCCGCTGCACCGGGTGTCGAGGTGCTTGACGGGGTCGATACCGGGGAATACCCGACTGCCGTCACGGAAAGCTCGGGTGCGGACCCGGTATTCGTCGGCAGGATCCGCGAAGACATCTCTCACCCGCGTGGAATCAACCTCTGGGTGGTGGCCGACAACATACGTAAGGGCGCGGCTCTAAATAGCGTCCAAATTGCTGAAAAATTGGCAAAAAACCATCTATAAGCTATAGTTCGCAGGCAATTACCGGCCCTGACTGGATGTCATTTTAAGGGGCCTTGTGGGTTTGGAGAAAAACATTATGTCGCGAAGCCTCACGCGTATCTCGCTGGCACTCGTCCTGTTCCTGTCCAGCGAGGTCTGGGCCATTGGACTCGGTGACATCAATCTCGATTCGGCGCTGAACGAGCCACTGCGCGCGGAAATCGAATTGCTGTCTGCTACCCAGGAGGAGCTTGGCAGCCTGAAAGTCTCACTGGCCTCGGCGGAGACCTTCCAGCGCTATGGCATCGATCGACCCTTCTACCTGCAGGACATCGCTTTCAACGTTACTACCGGTCCGAACGGCCCGGTCGTACAGGTACGTTCGCGCTCGCCTATCACCGAACCATTCCTGACGTTCCTGGTTGAGGCAGAGTGGTCGGCCGGACGCCTGCTGCGCGAGTACACGGTTCTGCTCGACCCGCCGACCTATGCGCCGCCGGCCGTGCAGGAAACGCCAGCCGTGCAGGCGCCGCGCCGCGCCACGCCGACAGACAGCGGCCGTATCGAACGCCAGCAGCCCGCGCCGCAGCCGCAACCGGAGCCCGAGCCACAACCCACTTACACGCCACCGACGACGAGCGAGCCGGAGCCTGCGCCTGTGCCGAGCTATGACGATACGCCGTCGTACGACGAGGCGCCGAGCTACCAGCAGGACTCGAGTTATTCGACGACCCCGGGTGGCGATGTCTACGTGAATCGGGGCGATACCCTGTGGGGTATTGCGCAGCGCATGCGTCCGGACAGCCGCCTGACGATGAACCAGACCATGTTGGCGATTTTCGCAGCCAACCCGCAGGCATTTTCCGGCAACATCAACCGATTGAAAGCGGGCGCCAGCCTGCGTATCCCGAGCGCAGACGACGTCTTCCAGATCGCGCGCGGCGATGCATTCTCCGAAGTGAAGCGCCAGAACGATGCGTGGCGTTCGGACGCCGGTCTCCCCGAGCCGACCTACGACAGCGGCGTCGTCGATGACGATACGAGCTATGCGGACACGCCGACTGACGATGCCGTCGACGACTCGACCTACGACTACGATGCGGCCTTCGACGACACGACGGAAGCAGTCGCGGACGACGCCGACACGACCTCTGCCGACACGACTTATGAGCCGTACGATGGCGAGGCCGCACCGGCCGAACCGGAGACTGAAACAAGCCTGACGCTGGTACCGCCCGATGAAGAGCCGGCCGGCATCGACTATACGGACGACCTGGAAGCCGCGACCGATACGACGCGTCGCCAGGAGGTTCTCGATCGGATCGCGGAACTCGAGGCGGCTGATGTACCGGACCAGCAATCGCTGATCGAGATTCGGGACAATGAGCTCGCAGCACTCCGGCAGGAGCTGGCGGACATGGATGCTGCGGACGCCGAGCCGTTTGTGGACGACCTCGCTGCTGACGATGAACTCGTGGCCGAGGATGGCGCCGCGGATGCAGTGGATGACGCGGCGGCCGATGTGGCAGCCGAACCGCAACCGGACCCCACGACCGTGGTTACGACGCGGCGCGACGACCCGGGTCTCATGGATACCATCATGGGGGTCCTTGGTAGCCTGTGGGTCAAGATTGTTGCGGGCGCCGTGCTGCTTGCCGGACTCGTCCTGTGGTTCCTGCGCCGCAGCAGCGGAGGCGACGAAGACGACCAGCCCTGGGAAACGCTCGACAGCGATGAGATCGCGGCGGGCGCGTTGTCGGCCACTGAAACCTTGCAGGCGCCCTCTCCGGAAGAATCATTTGTGGTGGTCGAACAGGATTCCGGCGTGCGTCCGATGGACGACGATACCTTCGAAGCGCCGGCGCCTGATATCGGTAGTGATGACAGCATCGACTTCCCTTCCGACGCGACGGCGGACGAAACGGCCGCTACCGGCAATACCGGCCAGTTCGATTCGCTCGAAGATACCTTCAGCAGTGAAACGGCGGTCAACCTCGATCAGACCGACCCGCTGGCGGAAGCGGACTTCCATATGGCCTACGGTCTTTACGACCAGGCAGCCGATCTGATCAATGGCGCACTGGAATCCGACCCGGGCGACCAGGCCCTGATGTCGAAGCTCTGCGAGATTTACTTTGTGTGGGGCAACCGCGACGCATTCGTCGATGCGGCCACCAATCTCAAGGCTGCGGTCGGTGACGGCGATTCGGCGGAGTGGGACAAGATCGTGATCATGGGTCAGCAGATTGCTGCCGATCACGAGCTGTTCGAGGGTGCCGGCGTAGCCGGCGCGACCAAGGCGGTCGATTTGTCGTTCGAGTCGGAGATGGACGAGGACGCCGAACTTGATATGGACTTTGGCAGCGACGCAGCCGACGCGTCCGACATCGTTGACCTCGGTGCCGAGGAGACCGGCGGCGCTGACGACAACGTCGATTTCCTGTTCGGTGATGATGTAGCTGCAGAGCCGACGGCAGAGATGCCGGCTGCGGAGGAAGAGGACACGACCTTCGACGTGACGGCAGAAATGCCGGTAGCGGTGGAGCCGACGGTCGAGACGCCGACGATCGAGGAGCAGTTTGGAGAACTGGACGTAGGCACGTCCGAGCTGCCGTCGCTCGATGATTCGATTGGCGAGGCGATTGCCGATGCCGGGCAGGATTCCGAAGCGACCGCCGAGATTAACCTCGATGAGCTCGATCTCGATGTCGACGATCTGGCGGAAACCGAACTTGCCTCTTTGGACGATTTGGACGCAACCGGAACGAACGAAGCGCTCACGGAGGCCGGCGACATTACGGGCAAGAATCCCGAGATCGACCCGGATGAAACCGGCGTGCGCGAAGCGCTTGATACCGACGCCACGGGAATCGGCGAGGCGCTCGACCTCGATGACCTGATCCAGGACACCGGGACCGGCCTGCACCTGGCCGCGGATGAGACCGGCCGTATGCCGACCCTCGATGCGGAAGAGGAGTCAAGTGACGCGCTCGATATGGATCTGCTCGAGGCGACCGGCCGTACCCAGGTCCTGAGCGAGGACTTCGCGGTTGACACCGCGACCGACGTCGCCGATCTCGGCGACGAAGACGCCACGATGCTGGCGCCCCAGGACGATGATGAGGACACCGGGATCGCGAGTGATGCGGAGACCTTGCTGGCGCCGCTGGACGATGAGGACGATTTCGACTTCGCCAAGACCGAGGCACTGCCGGCTGATGCCTTCACGGGCAACAACAGCCTCGATGAGACCGGCGAAATGCCGGGCGTCGCAGGCACCGATGTAGATCTCGATCTTGACGACCTCACGGCCGCGCTGCAGGTCAGTGAAGCGGGCGATACGGTTCAGCAGTTGCGTGACGATGAGACGGTCGAGCAGCCGCGTCCGTCCTTGTCCGAAGAAACCGCCGAAGTTCCGACGATGTCGCTGTCGCCAGACGACCTGAGCGAGGACCTCCATGAGGCACGGACGATGACCGAGGTTGGTACCAAGCTCGACCTGGCCCGGGCCTACGTGGATATGGGCGACCCTGCCGGCGCTCGCAGCATTCTCGAAGAAGTGCTCGACGAGGGTGACGAGGGGCAGCGTCAACAGGCACAGCAGCTGCTCGACTCGCTGCCGGGCTAAGCCGGGCCAGCCGACGTGCGCATTGCGCTCGGTATCGAGTACGACGGCACGTCGTACAACGGCTGGCAGCGCCAGAAAAACGGCATTGGAGTCCAGCAGCGTCTCGAGGAGGCGCTCGCAGTAGTGGCCGATGAAGCGGTCGAGGTTACCTGCGCCGGTCGCACCGACACGGGCGTTCATGCAACGGGTCAGGTCGTGCACTTCGATACCAACGCGGAGCGCAGCGAACGCGGTTGGCTGCTTGGCACCAACACCAATCTTCCTGCCGATGTCAGCGTCGCCTGGGCGCGCAAGGTCGATCCCGAATTCCACGCCCGTTTTTCGGCCACGGGCCGCAGCTATCGCTATGTCATCCTGAATCGCCTGCAGCGCTCGGCCCTGCATCGCAGACGCGCATGGTGGGTGCACCAGCCGCTCGACGCGGCGCGCATGCACGAGGCGGGCCAGCGTTTGCTCGGCGAACACGACTTCTCGGCCTTCAGGGCCGCCGGCTGCCAGGCGCAAACGGCGCTGCGTGAGCTCACCGCGATTTCCGTCACGCGGGAAGGGGACTGGGTGTATCTCGATGTGTCTGCCAACGCCTTCCTCATGCACATGGTGCGCAATATCACCGGCACCCTGGCCGCAGTCGGGCAGGGCGAGCAGCCGCAGGAGTGGGTGACCGAGGTGCTCGAGAGCCGCGATCGGACGATTGGCGGCGTTACGGCGCCTCCACATGGCCTGACGCTCGTGGATGTCGACTACCCGGCGCAATTCGGCATCCCGTCGGCTGGCCGTTACTAGGCGTTACGGATATCATTCCCGCATGAGCTGGTTTGAAAAATTGATGCCGTCGCGTATCAGCACCGAGAATCGGACGAAGTCCGTGCCCGAGGGCGTATGGATCAAGTGCACGTCGTGTGACGCGCAGCTGTACCGCAACGAACTCGAACGCAATCTCCACGTTTGCCCGAAGTGCAACTTCCATATGCGCATCGGCGCCCGGCGGCGCCTCGATTTCTTCCTCGACCCGGAGTCGCAGCAGGAACTGTCGGCCCAGCTTGAGCCGGAAGATCCGCTCAAGTTCCGCGACAGCAAGAAGTACCGCGACCGCATCGTGCAGGCGCAGAAGAAGACCGGCGAGAAGGATGCCCTGGTCTCTGTAACGGGTACTTTGCATGGCCGTCCGGTGGTTGCATGCGCATTCGAGTTCTCCTTCATGGGTGGCTCGATGGGTTCGGTCGTGGGTGAACGATTCGCGCGTGCGGCGAACCATGCAGCGGAAAACGGCATGCCGTTGATCTCGTTCTCGGCGAGCGGTGGTGCACGCATGCAGGAAGCGTTGTTCTCGCTGCTGCAGATGGCCAAGACGTCGGCCGCGCTGGCCAATCTCGGCGCCAAGGGCGTGCCGTATGTATCCGTTCTTACCGACCCGACCACGGGCGGCGTGTCCGCGAGTCTCGCGATGCTGGGTGATGTGAATATTGGCGAGCCGGGTGCATTGATCGGTTTTGCCGGGCCGCGCGTGATCGAACAGACAGTTCGCGAACGCCTGCCTGAAGGCTTCCAGCGCAGCGAGTTCCTGCTCGACCACGGCGCCATCGACATGATCATCGATCGTCGCAACATGCGTGACGAAGTCGCCGACCTGCTCGCGAAGTTCGAGAATCGCCCGAGCCCGGTCACTGCCTGATTAAGCCGATGCTACCCGCTGGTGCGCCGCTGTCTGACTGGCTGACGTGGCTGGAGTCCCTGTCCCCGCACGAAATCGATATGGGCCTCGAACGGGTCGAGGAGGTCCTTGGACGACTCGACCTGTCGCTGCCGGAGCACGTCCTGATCGTTGCGGGAACCAACGGCAAAGGATCGAGCGTCGCCATGGCCGATGCACTGCTGCGCGCGGCAGGCTACACGGTTGGCGTTTACACCTCGCCGCATATCATCGACTACAACGAGCGTATTGCCCTCAGTGATCTGGCTTGTGGGAGGCGGCTTGCCGGCGACAGCGAAATCATCGAGGCATTCGCGACCATTGAATCCGTCCGCAACGATGTTCCCCTGACCTACTTCGAGCATGGCACCCTGGCCGCCTTCGTCGTATTCGCCAGGGCCGGACTCGATGTCTGGATCCTCGAGGTCGGCATGGGCGGCCGGCTCGATGCGACCAACGTAATCGACCCGACCGGCGTACTGATCACTAACGTCGCGCTCGACCATTGCGAATGGCTGGGCGACGACGTCGAGACGATCGCGCGCGAGAAAGCCGGCGTCATGCGTTCCGGCGTGCCGGCCGTTTTCGGCAGCGCGGACGTACCATCGACAATTGCGTCGCATGCGGAAGAAACCGGCGCGCAACTATTGCTGGCTGGCCGCGATTTCACGCGCGATGGCGTCCCGCAACCCGGACTCGCCGGGGCGTTCCAGGTCGAGAATGCGGCGGCCGTGCTGGCCCTGTTGCGGGCCGCGGGCCTCGGCAGAGCGGCCGATGAGGACCTGGTGCAAGCGGTTTTGCCGTTAGTTGGGCTTGCCGGGCGCGGTCAATATATAAAGGCGGGTGGCAACCAGTGGCTACTGGATGTTGCGCACAATCCTGCAGCTGCGAAAGTTCTCGCGACGACGCTGCAAGCCGATACCGACGGCGCTGCGTCGATTGCCATCGTCGCGATGCTCGCTGACAAGGACGTCGAGGGCATCGCCGCGAGCCTCGATTCGCACGTCGATCTGTGGATCGCGACCGCAGCGGACAGCCACCGCTCGATCCCGCCACGTGAGCTGGCGCGTCGGATCGCCAATACGAGTGGGCGTCCGTGCCTGGTCGCGGACGATCTCGAAGCGGCGTTGCAATCTGCGCGGCGCGCAGCGGCAAGAAATGACAAAATACTGGTCACGGGTTCCTTCTATGTCGTCGGGCCCGTGCTGCAATACCTGGAGTCCCTGTCTCAGTCATGATGGAACGTGCTTTGAAAGAACGCATTATTGGTGCCGTAGTACTCGTGGTTTTCGTTGTCCTCGTTGTACCCGTGTTTCTCGACGGCCCGCCGCAGGATGGCGAGGTCGTTACCGAGCGCGTCTTGCTGCCGGGGCAGGACGCGGACGATACCAGGACGGTCATTCTGAATAACGACCGTACCGAACCCGTCCCGACCTCGAGTAATGAGCGGGCAAAGGAACCGGAACCGCCCGCGACCGAGCCGGAGACCACCCCTGTAGAGGCAACGCAGGAACCCGTGGTACGAGTTATGCAGGACCCCGAGAAGACGCCGCCGAAACCGGCGCCGCAGCCGGTCGAGCAAGCGCCGGAGCAGGACCAGTCCGTGACCTCCGCCACCGGCATGTGGGCCGTGCAGCTGGGTAGCTTCTCCAGCAAGGAAAACGCTGAAAAACTGGCGGCGGACCTGCGCAGGCAGGGCTATACAGCGTTCGTGAGCCAGCACCAGACCGGCTCCGGCGTCCTGCACCGGGTACGTATCGGTCCGCAGAAGGATCGAGCAGGCGCGGAGCAGATGGCGGCGCGCCTGCTGAAGGTCGATATCAAGGGACAGGTCGTCCCGCACCCGTGATATCATCCCGTTCCATCTTACCCTGAGCGTGCCGATCTGAGCCGACATCGTAGATGCCGATCATCGACATTATCATCGCCGTAGCCATCGTGATCTCCATAGGCGTCGGTATATTCCGCGGATTCATCAAGGAAGCGATATCGATCGGTTCCCTTGTCATCGCTATCTGGGCGGCCCTCTATTTCGGCCCCGAGGTGGGTGATGTCTCGCAGAACTGGTTCAGTTCTGAAGAGCTGCAAATGTGGTTCGGTCGGATTCTCGTGTTTTCGGCCATCCTGCTGGTCGGCGGGTTGCTTGGCTGGGGTATTTCAAAGCTGGTGCAAATGTCGCCGCTGAGTGGTGTGGATCGCTTCCTCGGAGCGTTGTTTGGAACGTTGCGTGGCGTTTTGCTCGTTGGCGTTGCGGTTATTGGCGGCCAGTTCGCCGGCTTCGATAACGATGAATGGTGGGTTGAGTCACAGCTGCTGCCGCATTTCGAAGTGGTGGCTGAATGGATCAAGGTAATGGCGCCTGAAGGGCTCGACCTGATTGTCCCGGACAAGGAAGCGGCGACGCTTCCTTTGGAAGTTTGAACAGAGAAACTTATTCATGTGTGGCGTTGTAGGAATAGTCAGTACACAACCGGTTAACCAGGCGCTGTACAACGCGTTGACGGTGCTGCAGCACCGCGGTCAGGACGCAGCAGGCATCGTAACCTGGAGCGAAGAGCATGGGCTGAAGCAGCGTAAGAGCAACGGTCTCGTGCGCGACGTATTCCGCCATCGTCACATGATGCGCATGCAGGGCAACGTTGGCATCGGCCATGTGCGGTACCCGACGGCGGGTGGCGCCAAGTCTTCCGAAGCCCAGCCGTTCTACGTCAATTCGCCATATGGCATTTGCCTTGCGCATAACGGCAATCTCACCAACTTTGATGAACTTGCCGAACTGCTGATTCGTGAGGACCGTCGCCACCTTGCGACCAACTCTGATTCGGAAGTGCTGCTCAACGTCTTCGCGCACGAGTTACAGATGCGCGTCAATGGCGAGCCAACGCCTGAAAACGTCTTCGATGCGATCGACGCGGTGCATGCGCGTTGCCGCGGTGGCTACGCCGTGGTCGCGATGATCATCGGCTTCGGCATTGTTGCCTTCCGTGACCCGAATGGTATTCGTCCGCTGGTTCTCGGCGAGCGCGAAACGGATGGACACAAGGAATACATGGTCGCTTCGGAGAGCGTCGCGCTGGACGCACTGCAATTCGAGCGGCTGCGCGACGTGCGGCCGGGCGAATGTGTCTACATCGAAAACGACGGTGTACTCAACGCACGTGATTACAACGGCGAGACGCGTCACACGCCGTGTATTTTCGAGCATGTGTACTTTGCGCGCCCGGATTCGATCCTGGACGACTTGTCCGTCTACAAGGCGCGCCTGCGCATGGGTGAGCAGCTCGCAGGCAAAATCGTACGCGACTTTCCGGATCATGATATCGACGTCGTGATTCCGATTCCCGACACGAGCCGCACCTCCGCGCTGCAGGTTGCCTACCACCTTGGCGTGAAGTATCGCGAAGGCTTTATCAAGAACCGCTATATCGGACGCACGTTTATCATGCCGGGCCAGGCCGAGCGCGTTGAGTCCGTACGCCGCAAGCTGAATGCGATCGATCTCGAATTCCGCGGCAAGAACGTCTTATTGATCGATGATTCAATTGTGCGCGGTACGACCTCGAAGCAGATCATCAAGCTGGCGCGCGAAGCCGGCGCTGCGAAGGTGTACTTCGCGTCGGCGGCGCCGCCCGTGCGTTACCCGAACGTGTATGGCATCGACATGCCGGCTGCATCGGAACTGATTGCCAACGGCCGCGAAATCGAAGAGATCCAGGAACTGATCGGCGCCGACCGCCTGATCTACCAGGACCTGCACGGCCTGATTCGCTCGGTCAAGCATGATAATTCGGCGATCACCGAGTTCGATACGTCGTGTTTTTCGGGCGAATACGTCACGGGCGACGTGACGGCAGCCTACCTGAGCGAGCTTGAGTCGCGCCGTAACGACGCGGCGAAGCAGCGCAAGAAAAAGAAGCGCAGCCACGCCGACGCCAAAGTTGTCTCCCTCTAGTTTCCCAATTCGGGGACAGTTAACCTATCTCAGATAAGTTAACTGTCCCCGAACTAAGTTATTGAATCTATTGGGGCGAATTTCGCTATCTGGTTACTTATCTCAATTAGGTTAACTGTCCCCGAATAGCAATGAGCATCAAGGTCATGATCATCGATGAGCAGGCGGACTTTCGTACCCTGCTCATGCATCACGTCACCACGCACTGGCCTGATGCGATCATCTCTGCCTATGACCCGGTGACGGCGGGGCACTTGCCCGCGGAGTTCTCCGGGGCCGGGAATGACCTGATTCTGCTAGGCAGTCGGCACGGCGAAGACCGGGACGGCGTCGACGTGCTGCGCCAGTTCATGAGTCGTGACAAGTTTCCTCCCGTGGTCTACTTCGGCACCGAGGACGACCAGGATGAAGCGCACCAGCTGCGGCCGGATGCGCATTTTATTCGTGATCACATCAATCACGACTCACTAATTGTCGGGCTCAGTGACGTGCTGGTCGCGCGTCAGCGTGTCGCATCCACGAGCTCATTGTTCGTCGGCGACATGCGCACGGGCATTCATCCCCTGATCAAGGGTTATCGGTTCATGCGCAAGCTTGGCTCGACCGAGCACTCGGGCGTATACCTTGCCGAGCGCGAATCGACCCACCTGCAGGTTGTACTCAAGGTCCTGCGACAGATGCCGGGCCAGGAAGACAGCATTGGCGCGTTCGATCGCTTCCTGCAGGAATACGAAACGATCGCGGCGATGGATCACCCGAACATAGTCCGCATCTACGACCTTGGCGTCGGCGACGATCACGCGCACATTGCGATGGAGTATCTCGGCGGCGGTGATTTGAGGGCCCGGATCGAAAACGACATCTCCGAGCGACAGTCGGTGCAGTATCTGCGGCAGATTGCGAGCGCATTGTCGGCCGTGCATGCGAAAGGCGTCCTGCATCGCGACCTGAAGCCGGGCAACATCATGCTGCGCAAGGATGGTTCGATTGCCCTGATCGACTTCGGGCTCGCAAAGAGCGCGAAGCTGGAGGCGGAGATTACCGACAAGGGCGAGATCTTCGGCACGCCATACTACATGAGCCCGGAGCAGGGCCACGGTACCGGGGTCGATGAACGCAGTGACATATACAGCCTTGGCGTCATCTTCTACGAGATGCTGACGGGGCAGAAACCGTTCCGGGCTGACACGGCCATGGGCATCATCTACCTGCATGGCAATGCGCCGATACCGCTGCTGCCGACACGCGCCAGCCAGTACCAGGCATTGCTCAATATGATGTTGGCCAAAGCCCCGGCCGACCGGCTGCAATCTGCGGCGGAGATTGACGAATGGCTGTGAACGTAGCGGTGCCCGAGAATATAGAGCGATTCTTCACAACGCCGACGCCTGCGGAATGGCTCGACGAAGCCTGCGAGCGTCTGCCCGAGATGCTCCTGGATCATGCGAATTGCGAACTGAAGGCGGCCTCGACTGCACTCGGGTTTCTGTATCGCTATCCGGAGCGCACGGCGCTTGCACAACGCATGTCGCGCCTGGCGCGCGAGGAGCTGCGGCATTTCGAGCAGGTGCGCTCGATCATGGACGACATGGGCATCGGTTTCGAGCGCCTGTCGGCGTCGCGGTATGCAGGCGGGTTGCGCGAGGCCGTGCGCCAGGAAGAGCCCTACAAGCTGCTGGACATGCTGTTGGTTGGCGCGTTGATCGAGGCGCGCTCGTGCGAGCGATTTGCCAAGATCGCGCCCCGCCTGCCCGAAAAACTCGGCAAGTTCTACGGCGGACTGCTGGCCTCAGAGGCGCGCCACTTCGAGCACTACATCGCTTTCGCGAAGTCCGAGTGCGGCGTAGCTGAGGACGAAATCGATCAGCGCCTCGAGGAACTCAAGGCGCTGGAGGCAAGGCTGATCGAGGAACCGGACGACGAGTTCCGGTTCCATTCGGGAAAGCCGCTGTAGGAGCCCGCTTTGCGGGCGACTGTGGGAGGCGGCTTGCCGGCGACCTACCTGGGCAGCTCTTCCAGCCGCGGCCCATCCTTGTCCCATTCCACCATCGAGCCTTGCTCGTACCAGTCGCCCAGCACGATCCGGTGTACAGGCCGGTCGTCGACGTGGAACGGATGCACAGCGGGGCGGTGGGTATGGCCATGCAGCAGGATGTCGCAGCCGTGCTCACGAATGGTCGCCTCAACGGCGTCCTGGTTGACGTCCGTAATCTCCTCGTCGATCGAGTTGTAACGCGCCTGGCTCTGCTCTCTCGCGGCCATCGCGAACGCGATGCGTTCGTCGACCGACTTCGCCATCATCATGGCCTGCCACTCGGGGTTGCGCGTCATCGCGCGAACCTGCTGGTACTCGACATCGTCGGTGCACATGGCATCGCCATGACTCAGCAAAAGCCGCTCGCCGTGCAATTCGACCAGCGACGGATCGGCCAGCAAGGTAACCCCGGTCTCTTCGGCAAACTGGTCGCCGATCATGAAGTCGCGATTGCCATGCATGAAGAACACGGGTACGCCACTGTCCGACAGCGCACGCAGCGCAGTCTTCATATGCGCGTAGTAGGGGTTCGGGTCGTCGTCGCCGATCCAGGACTCAAACAGATCGCCGAGGATGTACAGAGCGTCAGCTGCGCGAGCCGGACCCTCGAGGAAGGCCAGGAATTGCTCGCCGATCTCGGGGCGCGCAGCTTCGAGGTGCAGGTCGGAGATAAACAGCGTTGCCATATCAGTTTTGCTCGACGCGCTTCATGCCTTCAATAATGACCGGGATGATCGGTGCCGGCGCGCCGCCCGGTCCATTGTTTTCGGTTTCATACTGGGCGATCAGATCGACGGTTTCCATGCCCTCAACGACATAGCCAAACACCGTGTAGCCCCAGCGCGCATTCGTCGTGTGCTTGACAGGGTCCAGGTTGGCCGTGTTCGGGTCTTCATTCACGTTGTTGACGACGTTGATGTAGAACTGCGTGCCGGCAGAGTGGGGGTCCTGCGTCCGCGCCATCGCGATCGTTGAACGAAGATTGGCCAGGCCATTGCCGGATTCGTTCGGGATGGTTTCGCCGGTCTCACGCAGGTTGAATTCCTGGTCGTAGCCGCCGCCCTGGATCATGAATCCGGGGATGATGCGGTGAAAGACGGTGCCCGTGTAGAAGCCGGAGTCGACGTTCTTGAGGAAGTGGGCCACCGTCAGCGGCGCATTGCGGCCGTCGAGCTGCAGCGTGAAAACGCCGGCCGAGGTGGTTACTTCGACGAACGCGACGGGCGGTGCCGAGCCCTCGGTAATCAAAGTGGTTTCCGCGGGCGGTGTGTCCGTCTGTTCGGCGGTGCAGGCGACAGCCAGTGGCAGGACGAACAGCAGGGAAATCAAGGTCTTTTTCATGGTTTCGCTCATTTCACGAGGCGGGGTCGAGAACGGCAATATACCGAAGCTGAGAGGGGCCTGCACAGCACAGGACAGGGCGATATAAGTGCTTGATTGAGCACCCCTGTACCCGTATTATCGCAGCCCCGCGAGAGCCGGCAGGCCGGTTGCGCGGGCGGAACACCTGGCAAATCGGGGCATGGCGCAGTCTGGTAGCGCAACTGCTTTGGGAGCAGTGGGTCGGCGGTTCGAATCCGTCTGCCCCGACCAGCCGGGATTCCGGTTAGACAGGAAGCGATCTCAGCAATAGACGCGGTCGCGCAGCAGCCTTTGCGGATGTGCTGCGCGAAGCGAGGAGCGCTGTGTGGTTATTCCACATGAGCGACGAGCGACAAAGCGGCATGTCCGCAAAGGTGCTGCCCTTCGGGTTTTGCGCCACTGGCCATACTGCTTTGTTGCGTGCCTTACCAAAGGCCACCGGCTTTCGTTGCGGCGCGCGCCGCGCAGAATGGCCAGTGGCCGCAAAAACGCGCCTCGCGTATATTGCTGAGATCGCTTCATGAACTGTGCGCCCGTAGCTCAGCTGGATAGAGCATCGGCCTTTGAGTGAGGAGCCTGTGCCGGGAAACAGAACCGGTACAGTGGACCGCACTGTAACGGGGAACCCTTAACAGGTAGTGCTGATGGCAATCCCGTGGAAACCTGAGGGCTCACTGCTCAAAGGGATCCGTAGAGACTATACGTGCGGCGCCTGAGATGGCGAAGAGATAGTCCAGACCACAAACCCAGGCCGGGCCTGAGGCCGCGAAAGCGGTAGTTGGTAAGCTAAGCCGGCGGTCGCAGGTTCGAATCCTGCCGGGCGCGCCAGTTTTACGCGACAGGCAGGATGAGAACCTTAGGTTCGCACCGAGGAGTGCGCAGCGCGACGACAAGCGGACCGCGCAGCGGTCGCTAATCCTGCCGTGCGCGCCATCACCCCAGGGTGGTGGACAGTGGCGAAAGCCACGTTACAATTTGAATACCGTGGTGGGCGTAGCTCAGTTGGTAGAGCCCCGGGTTGTGATCCCGGTCGTCGTGGGTTCGAGTCCCATCGTCCACCCCACTCTTTTTGGAAGGCCGCGATATACTCGCGGAACGGTGGGCCTCTAGCTCAGTTGGTAGAGCATCGGACTCTTAATCCGCTGGTCCGGGGTTCGAGCCCCCGGGGGCCCACCACCCATTTCCCACGTATACAACTGCGCTTTTACGCAATATAAGCGCCGCTCGCGCGTTGGTATGATTTTTGGCAAATCGTACCTGGTGTGAGGTCTCGATGGTTTGGACCCTGAGTAACCGGCTGCTGTTCGCGGCCATCTTCATCTCCGGCGCTTCCGCGCTGATCTACCAGCTGATCTGGGTTCGTCTGCTCGGTCTCGTGTTCGGCGTCAGTAGTTTTGCCGTCGCGACGGTGGTTGCCGTCTTCCTGCTCGGGCTCGGTCTTGGCAGCTACCTCTTTGGTCGCATCTCTGAGCGCGCGCGCGACCCGATGCGAATCTATATGTATGTCGAGCTCGGCATCGCGGCGACCTCGCTGCTGGCCTATGCCGTGATCGAGATGGTGCCGATCTATCGTTACCTGTACGAGTACGCCTATAACAACCTCGGCTTCTATGGCTTGTCGATTGCCCGATTGCTGCTCTCGACCATCGTGCTCCTGCCGCCCGTCGTTCTGATCGGTGGCACCATGCCGCTGCTCGCTAAGTACTTCATGCGCGACTCCGCCAACCTCGGCTCCAGCTTCAGCAAGATCTACTACCTGAACACGCTCGGCGCGTGTGCTGGCGCGCTGCTGACCGGTTACGTGCTGGTGCGCTGGTTCGGCGTCATCGGCACGCTGATGATAGCGGTCGGCGGCAATCTGCTGGTTGCGCTGATCATCGCGCTCAGCAAGCGCGGCGCGGTCGAGGCCCAGCCCGAGCGGGGCGAGAAGTCGCCTTATTCGTACATGCTCCTGTTCCTGTTCCTGAGCGGCTTCATCAGTCTCGCGTACGAAATGCTCTGGGTTCGCATCCTCTCGACCTATGGGTTGTCGACCTCCCAGGCATTCGCACTGATTCTCGCCGGCTTCCTGCTCGGCTTCTCAGTCGGAGCATGGGTGGTGGCGCGCAAGGTAGACGGCCACCGCGATCTCGAAGCCTGGTTCAGCGCCATCTCGATCGTTACTGCGTTAAGCGGTGCCGCCGTACTGTTGCTGTTCCGTCAGTTTGAAACGATCACGCTGGTGCTCGCCGACGCGACGTCGCTCAGCCAGATGTCGGCCGGCATGGGCATGGCCTTCGTCGTGTCGTTCATTCCCGCGGTGTTCATGGGCATCCTGTTCCCGCTCGGCGTACGCATGTACGCGCACGATATCGATCGCATTGGCGCCAAGGCCGGCAACACGTTTTTCTCAAATACGCTCGGCTGTGTGCTCGGCAGCCTGCTCACCGGCTTCGTACTGATTCCGTTCCTCGGTATGTGGAACACGACGCTCCTCCTCATCAATCTCAGCCTCGTGATCGCTCTCGCGTTCCTGTTACGCGGCGGCAGACAAGCAAGGGCCCAATGGATTGCTCTCGTTCTCGTCGCGATCTTCGGCAACCTGCTCGTGTTCGCAGACAGCAAGACATTCCATGCGGAACTGAAAGGGCGCGACCTGCGCACCGCGGCCGAGGGATTTGACGTCATCTACTATTCAGAGGGTCTGTCGGGAACCGTAACGGCTGTCGAGAATGGCAATTACCGCGGGCTGTTCGTCGACGGGCAGAACGTCTCCGGCACGGATCCGGTTCTCCTGGCGGATTCGAAAATGCTGGCCCATATCCCCTTGCTGCTCGCGGAGCAGCCGGAATCTGCGTTGACTGTCGGCTATGGCACCGGGACGACGTCGGGCAGCATGCTGCTCTATGACGTAGATGTCTTCGCTGTCGAGATCGAAAAGAAGATCATCGAGGCGGCCCCGCTGTTTGAGAAGGTCAACTACGCGTCGTATGCGGACCCGGACATCAATATTGTGCTCGACGATGCCCGCAACTATATCGCGACGACCGATCGCGATTTCTCGGTGATAGTCACCGACGTGACAAATCTCAAGTACAAGCGCAATCCCTATCTCTATACACGTGAGTATTTCGAGATCATGCGCGACGCGCTGACGGATGACGGTGTCGCAGGCGCATGGCTACCCGTCGGTGGGCTGTCATTCGAAGATCTGCGGATACTGATCGCGACCTTCGACGACGTCTTCTCGCACACCACCGTATGGTACTTCACGCAGTTCCCGACCCACTTCATCGTCCTCGTCGGTACGTCGGAGTCAACGCACGTCGATCTGGTGGAGCTGGAGCAGAGGATGGGAAGGGTCGAAGCAGACCTGCGGAGCCTTGCCGTCGATAATGTCTATGAACTCGGCAGCATGTTGCTGCTCGGCGAGAGCGACGTTGACGCGATGGTTGCCGGCGCGCCGATTCATACCGATAACCGGCCGATCCTCGAGTACTCGGACATGGATCTGTACAACGTCGTGGATGTTGCGCCAAATCTTGGTCGTCTGATGGACTTCCAGCAGGAGGATCTGTCCAGGTACTTCGCCGGCGACGAGCCGCAACTCTCAGCACTGGAGGCACATTTCGAGTTGTACACGGGTCACTACCGCAACTACATCGAGATGTACGAGCAGCAACGCCCGGGCCCGGCGCAAAGTCTTCAGGACTGACCCGAACCCGCCTCGTCGGCGACGGCGCGTAGCTCATCCCAGTCAAGGACTTCGATCTTGCCGCGTGGAGCGTACAGAATGCCGCGGCGCTTCAGGCTGGCCATTTGCCGGCACACGGTTTCCTCACTCAGCCCGAGCAGGCTGGCCATTTCGCCGCGGGAAAAAGGCAGGCGTATGGCGTGGCCGTTCTGCTGGGATTCCGGAACGAGCAGGGTGATGAAAGAGGCGATCTTGGCCGCCGCACACTTGTGCCCCATGACTCGCATCAGGTGACGGCTGTGGGCGAGCTGCGCGTTGAGGGATTCGATCAGCCGCATTGCGACGTCGCCGCGATCGGAAGCCGCCTTCAGCAAGGCGCGATGCCGAATCTTGCAGGCGGATACACGTGTTTCCGCAACTGCAGAATAGCGGTAGGTCTCATCGTTCAATGATTGGAGGCCCACGAGCAACTTACCGGGCGTCGAGATACCGACGATTTGCTCGCGGCCATTGGCCGCGTGGTGGGTGATCTTGACCAGACCACGGGACAGGGAGAAGAGACTGGTGGAGGGCTCGCCCTGGGCAAACAGAATCTCGCCCCGGTCGAAATTCACCTGCTTCACAGCATCTTCGACCAGGCAATTCAGGTCCGCAACCGACAACTCGCCGTTGCCAGCCTGTAGCTCACTGAATGGGCAAACGCCGTTGCCACAGCTCATTCAATCTTCTCCCCAATCCTGCTCCCATTTATAGCAACCGGGGTTCTGACCCTCCATCGTGGATTTCGTCTCGGAAGCGTCGGTTTTTACCTAGCCCAAAATGGCTTAGCCAAGCGGTTTTGCGGTCGGCTTTCCACTAGGGGATAGCCGCAAAATTCGCGCTGCTGGTAGTGGTTATCCACCGGCCGAAACTGACGAATGTCAGTGTTTCGGATATTGGCAACTTCTAAAGTTCCATTTGTTCCGGACCACCGCTCCCCCCAATCCTTAAGCGGCTGTACCCGGGCTATATCAACCACTCTTAAGGGGAGTACATTTATGAACCAGTTCCACAAACTCTTTCGCTGGGCCTGGTCTGTCATCGTAGTCGTTTCGCTCGCGTTCGCGACGGCTGGCTGTGATGGCAAGGACGGCAGGGATGGCGTTGACGGCGCCCAGGGACCAGCTGGACCACCGGGTACGGCCGGACCTGCCGGACCCTCCGGACCGCCGGGACCGTCAGCTACGGTCACGCCGCTCGAAAGCTGCGGCGTCTGTCATGATGATGGTTCGTTTGCAGCGGCGCCCGATTACCACGCAGTTCCGCCGATCGAAATGGTCAGCGGTATCTCGTTCGCGGTAGACGGCCTCGATCTCGACGTAACCTTCGACATCATGGTCGATGGCTCGCCGGGTCTCGGTTACGACACGATCCAGCGTGGCTATCGGACCGACGGTACGGCGCGAGTCAATATTTGTAATGCGCCCAGTCGCAGTGCTCCCTGCGACACCGGCAGCCTGACGCTGACCGATAATGGCGGCGGCAACTACACGCTGACGGTAATCGGCGGTGCCGCAGAGGCATTGAACGACAATCGCTACCTGTTCCGCGTTGCGGCCGGCGACGACCGGGAGACGCGTGTCTACTTCTACGGCGACACACCGGTTGCTCCGTTCCCGCCGACAGTCGTAAGCGCACCTGCTTGCACCAACTGCCATGGCCCGGAAGGTATTGGCGTCCACGGCGGTTACTTCCAGGCTGAAGACGGCGGCGAGCCGTGCCTGGTCTGCCATGGCGTAGGCGGCGTTCCGAGCCTCGCAGCCGTTAGTCACGGTTTCCACAACGGTAACTGGCTCGACGACGGTGAACCCGTCCATACAACGTACCCAACTTACATGACGAACTGCAGCGTCTGCCACGCCGAACCGGCTGAGCTCGCCGCAGCGAATTCCATGCAAGTTGATGGTCCGGCATGCTTCACTTGCCACACCGGCATGGACGATCCGAGTTGGGACTTCACCGGTCTTGAATTCCACCTGACCAACATTCCTGATCCGAACACGCATGACTGCCAGACGGCCTGCCATACCAATGGTGGCGTTGCCGGTAACTTTATTACCGTCGACAACTTCCATGATGGTTGGGAAACGGATCGAGGTGGCTTCATCTTCGGTGGTGTTGATACATCCATCGTTGAAGGCGACAAGTTCGACTGGGCAATCACCAGCATGTCGGATGACGGCGCGAACCTGACGTTCACGTGGACAGCTTCCTATGACGGCAATACCGTCGATCCATGTAACGCGACAGTTGGTGTCGGCGCCCCGACGTTCCATCTTGGCAACGGCGGCCTGCGCACCTACCGCAGCTACTCGCAGGGTGATGACTTTATCCGCGGTACGTCGACGAGCGCACCGGGTCAGCCTTCACGGGCCAACCTGGATGACGTGAACACGACTTGCTCGGGTATGGTCGCAACGACTGTAATCCCGGTCGAAGGCATCCTGGCCGAGAAAGGCCGCATCGCCCTCGGCGGCAAACCCCTCGTTGAAAGCCCCGACGTTCCGGGTCTGATCGTTGAAGCACGCGTACCGTCGCCGACGTTCGACTGGCAGATCGGTACAGACGTACAGACTGCACGTCGCGATATCGTCGATACGAACCTGTGTCTCGACTGCCACGTTGGCTCGCTCTATCAGCACGGCGGCGATCGTGTCGACAACGTCGACTACTGCCTCGTTTGCCACAACGCTGCGTCCAACGAACAGTCCGTTCGTACGGACCGGATGGGCCTGGCGGCGGCCGATGCCTATGACGGCAAGGCTGGCGAGACCTTCGAACTGAAGACGATGATCCATCGGATCCACTCCGCGGGTGAAAGCGACAATCCGTACGTGATCTATCGCGGTCGCGGTATCTACGGCTTCGCGGCAGACGAATCACTGCTGCCGAACTGGCCGGGTACGGGCTCGCAGCCTGTCTTCGGTTCGACGATTGCCAATGATGGCTCGCCGGGAACCTTCGTAGTCAACCATAACTTCCACGCACCGACGTATCCGCGTGGACTGTATGACTGCGCGGCCTGCCACGTTGATGGCACGGACTTCCAGCCTGACCAGAGGGAAGCAATGGCGACGACAGTTGAAGCTGGTGACCCCTTAGTTTGGGAAAACCAGAATGACGACGTACTCCAGGGTGCGGCGACAACTGCATGCGTAACCTGCCACGCCGACGGCGCGGCGCGGGGCCACGCTTACCAGAACAGCTGGGAACCGCAGGCGTTCGAGGAAGGTCGTCAGACGATCATCGACGCTGCTAAATAAACTATAAGAAGTAACAATGACTGAGGCCGGGAGAGCAATCTCCCGGCCTTTTTGTATGCGTGGCGGCCCGGGTGGCAACGCACCAGCCTGTATCTACATGTCGCGTGCTGCCGCAACAAGATCTCGAATGTCCGTGAAGCACTCGTCGCAGAATTCTGCGAATGGATGCAGCAGGGTGGGCTCCGGAATCAGGCCTGTTGTGGCCGTGAGGCGTCCCACTTTGAGCTGGTAGTCGGCGAGGATTTCAATGTATTGCCGACGTCGTTCGTTCGGAATAGTCAGCGGCGGCAGCCCCGCACGCAAGATCGGGAAATTCGCAACCAGGCGGGCGCGACGACCGTTGCCGTCCCAAAAGGGATGGATGTGTACGAACGCCATATGGAACCGCGCGTAGACGAGATGCGCATTGGCAGGATTGACTGTTGCGAGATCAACGGCGTTGAGTTCCTCTATGAATCGCCCCATCAAGTGTGGCACGTCGATTGGACGCGCGTACTCAATCGTTTCCTGTTGACCGTCTGAATTGACTGCGGTCGTGAAATTCGGCTCCAGTTTCCATGCGCCTTGAGGTTTATAGATGTCAGTGGCCACCTCCGTAATGGGCGATTTTTCGGGTCTACGGCGCCAATCTCTCGATGGCCCAGCTACCGTCATCCTGCCTGGTGTACTGGAAGCGATCGTGCAGCCGGTTGCGGCGGCCCTGCCAGAACTCGATTTCTTCTGGGATCACACGATAGCCGCCCCAGAAGGAGGGCAGCGGAACGTCATTGTCGCGAAACTTCTGCTTGATCTCCTGGAACTTCGACTCGAGCAGCGAGCGTGACGAGATGACGCTCGACTGCGCCGACACCCAGGCGCCGATCTGGCTGCCACGCGGGCGCGACAGGAAGTATTTGAGCGACTCGCTGGTCGGGATGCGTTCGGCCTTGCCCCGGATCTTCACCTGGCGCGCGGAGTCCGACCAGAAGAACAGCAGTGAGACGTTCGGGTTGGCATCGATGTCTGCCGCCTTGCGGCTCTCGTAGTTCGTGTAGAACACGAAGCCTTCCTCATCGAAGGATTTGAGTAGCACGGTGCGGCTGGAGGGCCGCATCCGGCTATCGACGGTCGACAGGGTCACCGCATTCGGGTCCATCGGGACCGTGTCGCACGCATAGCGGAACCAGTCCTCGAACTGCACGATCGGATCGTCATCGAGATCTTCCCGATCGAGAGCAAAGCCGGTCGCCGAGCGCCGGAGCGCCCCGACGTTCATACCGTAGTGTTGGTGGTCGTCTGTCATGGCGCGAATATACAGGAATTCATCACCTCACGATCAGGTGGTGATCAGGCTCTCTCAGGCCCAGACCCGCACTCTACAAGCGTTGTGAAATTCTGTATGGGAGCAGGTCATGAAATCTTACCAATATGCACTGATCGTCTTTGCAATGGCGTTGGCATCGCAGGCAATCGCCGCGTCGAGCATCGAATCTGTCCACGAGACGCTTTCTGAGGACGGCCTGAGCAGGCACTTCTGGGCCGAGCCATCGGACCAGGTCCCCGGCCAGCAACCGGTTATTTACATGAGCACCGACCGTGGGGAGACCTGGGATGCGACGACGCCGGTCCCAGTCAACGAGATCATGCCGTCCTCGATAACCGGCATGATGCATGGTTGGGATCATGTCTATGTTGGCACCGACGGCGAAGGCGTCTTCCGGACCACCGACGGCCGCAGCTGGGAGAAGTGGAATGAGGCTGACGTCGGTATTCGGTACATGACGCAGGCTGCAGTCGGTAAGCTCGCCGTCATCACCGAGGATGGTGCGCTGTTCATGGCGCTGGAACAGCAGTTCTCAACGACCTTCGGGCAGGCCTATGACTACCCGCTGACGGCGACGTCCGTCTCTATCAGTGACGGTACGGTGGTAGGCACAGCGAATGGCGAGGTGTTCGCCCGGGGCTTCGATGGTGTGGTCAATATGAATGACGGCCTGGATGGTCGTCCCGGCCCGATGCCGGGTGCAGTGCGCGACATTGTTCACGAAAATGGCAGAGGCTACTACGTCGTCGAACTGGCCGATGGCAGCCAGGCGCTGTACACGGCCGATGTCAGTCCAAACTTCCCGGATCGACCGGTTCGCATGAGCCTCGACGGTGCTGCGCTGAGGGTCGAGACAATTGCTTCTGCCGGGCCTGGTATTGGCGCGATTACGTCGACCGATCCGCAACGAATGATCTATAGCTGCGACCTGGGCGCTACCTGGCTGGAAGTCCCGCTGCCGGTTACCACTGGTGTAAACAGCTTCAAGAGTGGCGGTTGCGGTGATCCTGGAGAAGCTTTCAGAGTTGTTATCGCCACCGACGAAGGCGGTTTTCAGTCCTATGATTCAGGTATGACCTGGACCGCCTACGGGGATACCGGCAGTGGCGGATCGCTCGTCACGGCCAATACCGATGTAGGCATAAGCATGCGCAGCCCCACGCCAGTCCAGGGCGCTATCTCGCCGTCGACCTCGCAGTTCGTGATCGAGATCACCAACCACGGGCCGGAACCCGTCGAGAAGGTCGGCGTCTACCTTGATGTCACGGCGTGGTATCCGTCCGGCGTGTCGCATGCCGAGGGCACCAAGACCATCGATGGCATCGCGTGCGAGCCCAGGGATGATCTGTTTCAGCCGCGGACACGCGACTGCCTGATCGAACGCCTTGAGCCAGGGCAAACGGTCGACCTGGTGATGACCCGCAGCCTCGGGGCGGACGCCTATGGATTCCGGATCGAGGGTCTTGTCGAGTCCGATCGGCTCAACGACACGAACATCAACAATGACCGGCTATTCTTCGATGTGACCGTGCGCGACGGCGGTGGAGCCGGAGACGAATCCGGTGGCGGTGGCGGCACCGGGTTCTGGTTGCTCGCGGCCTTGCTGATTGCAGCACGGCGAAAATAACCGGGGACGGACACCCTTTTTCTCCCCGGGCCTGTCGCGAGAAGAAAAAAGGGTGTCCGTCCCCGATTTCCTGACGCTATAATGCCCGGCTGGCATGAAAGGGCGGGTCGCACCGTTTAGCGAAAGTGGCGGAATTGGTAGACGCGCTGGATTTAGGTTCCAGTGGGGCAACCCGTGGGAGTTCGAGTCTCCCCTTTCGCACCAGCCAGTTACAGGAAGGCCGTCAGGCCGCGATTAAACAAATTTAAGAGAATTACAGAATGAACGTCACTGTCGAATCGACCGGTGCTCTGGAGCGCCGTATGCGCGTCGAAGTTCCGATCGAGCGCATCGAGAACGAGGTTTCCACGCGTCTCAAGTCCGTGGGCAAAACGGCCAAGATCAAGGGCTTTCGTCCCGGCAAGGTGCCGGCGCGCGTTGTGCGCCAGCATTACGGCAAGCAGGTTCGCCAGGAAGTCCTCGGCGAAATCATGCAGAAGAGCTACACCGACGCCGTGGTGCAGGAGAAGCTGCAGCCCGCCGGCGGCCCGAAGATCGAAACCGAGGGTGAAGACGACAAGAGCTTCACCTACGTCGCGACCTTCGAGGTACTGCCGGAGGTCGAGCTCAAGGGCATCGACAAGATCAAGGTCGAGTTGCCCGAGGTTGATATTCGCGACGAGGATCTTGACGACATGCTGACCTCGCTGCGCAAGCAGCGTGCGACCTGGGAAGCGGTTGATCGCAAGTCGAAGGACGGTGACCAGGTGATCGTCGACTTCACGGGTTCGATCGACGGTGAGGAATTCCAGGGCGGTTCGGGCACCGAGATTCCCGTCGTGCTCGGCGGCGGCCAGATGCTCGAGGATTTCGAGAAGGGCATCAAAGGCCTGAAGGCTGACGACGAGAAGACCATCAAGGTCAGCTTCCCGAAGGATTACCCGGCCGAAGATCTCGCGGGCAAGAAAGCCGACTTTGCGATCAAGGTGCACTCGGTCAACGAGGAGGTTCTGCCTGAGCTCGATGACGAATTCGCTGCGGCATTCAATGTCGCCGAGGGCGGACTCGAGCAGTTCAAGAAGGATGTGCGCGAAAACATGGAGCGCGAGGCGAAGCAGAAGGTTACGTCGGACATTCGCGAACAGGTCATGAATGGCCTGCTTGAAAACAATCCGCTCGATGTGCCGCACGCGATGGTTCATGACGAGATGCACGCCATGCAGCACGAAGCCATGCAGCGCATGGGCATCGAGGATCACGACCAGGCGCCGCCAATGTCGAACTTCGAGGAAGCGGCCGGTAAGCGTGTGCGTCTCGGGCTGCTGCTGCGCCAGGTCATCTCGGAAAACGACATCAAGGTCGGCGAGAAGGACCTGCGCGAACGAGTCGAAGAGATGTGCGCCGGCTACGAGAACGCGGAAGACATGGTAAACATGTACATGAGCAACCCGCAGCTGATGCAACAGATCGAGCCGATGGTGGTCGAACAGAAGGCGGTCGACTGGCTGCTGGAGCAGAGCAAGTCGAAGAAGAAAAAGGTCTCGTTCAAGGATTACATGAACGCGCCTGCCCAGTAGGAGGCGGCTTGCCGGCGACAGAATTTATGAGAACATTGGCAGTACGGATCCAGTTGGAGATAAACAGACAATGAGCGCAACGGCACTGAATCTCGTCCCGATGGTCGTCGAACAGACGGCACGCGGCGAACGCGCATACGACATCTACTCGAGGCTCTTAAAGGATCGCCTCGTTTTCATCGTGGGTCCCGTCGAGGATCACATGGCCAACCTGATCGTCGCCCAGTTGCTGTTCCTCGAGTCGGAGAACCCGAACAAGGATATCCATCTCTACATCAACTCGCCGGGCGGCGTGGTCTCGGCCGGTCTCTCGATCTACGACACGATGCAGTTCATCAATTGCGACGTCTCGACGATCTGCGTCGGCCAGGCCGCCAGCATGGGTGCCTTGCTGCTCGCCGGCGGGACCAAGGGCAAGCGCTTTGCGCTGCCGCACTCGCGCGTCATGGTGCATCAGCCGAGCGCGGGCTACCAGGGCCAGGCAACGGACATCAGCATTCACGCCGAAGAGGTGCTGGAGCTGAAGCGTCGCCTGAACAAAATCATGGCCAAGCACACGGGTCAGGATATCGAGACGATCGAGCGCGATCTCGAGCGCGACAACTTCATGAGCGCGACGAAGGCCGTCGAATACGGCATTATCGACACGGTCCTCGCCCAGCGCACCGAGATGGGTGGCAAGTCGGACGACTAGCTCGAACGCAAAGCCTTTAATATCAAACGGTTATATAGCCACAACTCACTTATGTGAGGAGTAGCTATGAACCTGTGTATCGCCCATGTAAACTACGGCCCAAGGTCGTAAACGACTGATTTTCCGAAGTCACGAAGGCATGTTTTATGAGCGATGATTCCCGCGGTAAGAACGAGGACGGCAAACTCCTCTACTGTTCTTTTTGCGGCAAATCCCAGCACGAGGTTCGCAAACTGATTGCTGGCCCGTCGGTCTTCATCTGTGACGAGTGCGTCGAGCTTTGCAACGACATCATCCGCGAAGAGCTCGAGGACAGTGGCGAAACCGGCCACGATAAGCTGCCAAAACCCATGGAAATCAAGGATGTACTCGATGAGTACGTCATCGGGCAGCAGCGCGCGAAGAAAGTCCTGTCAGTCGCCGTATACAACCACTACAAGCGGCTCAACGACCGCCTGGACGAGCGCAACAAGGACGACATCGAGCTCGCCAAATCGAACATTCTCCTGATCGGCCCGACCGGCTGCGGCAAGACGCTGCTGGCCGAGACGCTCGCGCGTCTGCTCAACGTGCCGTTCACGATCGCCGACGCCACCACGCTGACCGAGGCCGGTTACGTGGGCGAGGACGTCGAGAACATCATCCAGAAGCTCCTGCAGAAGTGCGATTACGACGTCGACAAGGCCCAGACGGGCATCGTCTACATCGACGAGATTGACAAGATCTCGCGCAAGTCGGACAACCCGTCAATCACCCGCGACGTGTCGGGTGAAGGCGTCCAGCAGGCGCTGCTCAAGCTCATCGAAGGCACGATCGCCTCGGTGCCGCCGCAGGGCGGCCGCAAGCACCCGCAGCAGGAATTCCTGCAGGTCGACACGGGCAACATCCTGTTCGTCTGTGGCGGCGCGTTTGCAGGGCTGGAAAAGATCATCATGGACCGCTCGACCAAGAGCGGCATCGGCTTCGTGGCCGAGGTCAAGACTGACGAGGAAGACCAGTCGATTGGCGAGCTGCTCCACGAGGTTGAGCCTGAAGACCTGATTCGTTACGGACTGATTCCCGAGTTCGTCGGCCGCCTGCCGGTCGTCGCGACCCTCGAGGAACTGGACGAAGACGCGCTCGTGCAGATTCTGCTCGAGCCGAAGAATGCACTGACCAAGCAGTACCGCAAGCTCTTCGAAATGGAGGGCGTGGAACTGGAATTCCGGGAAGATGCGCTGCGTGCCGTGGCCAAAAAGGCGATGGAACGCAAAACAGGCGCCCGCGGTCTGCGCACCATCCTTGAAAATGTATTGCTCGATACCATGTATGACCTTCCTTCCGCGACAAACGCGAAGAAGGTTGTCGTGGATGAGGCCGTCGTAACCGGCGAGACCAAACCCTATGTTATTTACGAGTCGGACGAGACGCCGACCGTCAACATCGAGCAGCCGCCGAGGCCCACCGGGTCCGACGGCGCCTAGAGGATAGTATGTCCGAACAAGACCTGATTTCTGCGATCGACGACGACTCGGTCATCGACGACTCGTCCGGCGTTCCCGTATTGCCGCTGCGCGATGTCGTGGTCTACCCGCACATGGTGATTCCGCTGTTCGTGGGACGCGAGAAGTCCATCGTGGCGCTCAACAAGGCCATGGACGCGGGCAAGCGCATCCTGCTTGTGGCGCAGAAGCAGGCCGATCTCGACGATCCGCAGCCGAACGACCTCTACGAGGTCGGCACGCTGGCGACGATCCTGCAGTTGTTGAAGTTGCCGGACGGCACGGTCAAGGTGCTGGTCGAAGGCGGTGAGCGTGCGCTCATCGATCGCTTCAATGTCGGCGACCATTTCTCGGCCGAGATTACGGCTCTGGCGGACGAGGATCGCCACGACGAGCGCGAGATTGACGTGCTGGTGCGCTCGATCGTCACGCAGTTCGAGCAGTACGTGAAGTTGAACAAGAAGGTGCCGCCCGAGGTCCTGACCTCGCTGTCCGGCATCGACGAGCCGGGTCGTCTGGCCGACACGGTTGCTGCACACATGGCGCTGAAGCTCTCCGAGAAGCAGCGCATTCTCGAGATCCAGGACATCAAGAGCCGTCTCGAGCAGGTGCTCGGCATGATCGAGGGCGAGATCGACGTGCTGCAGATCGAAAAGCGCATCCGCGGCCGCGTCAAGCAGCAGATGGAGAAGAGCCAGCGCGAGTACTACCTGAATGAGCAGATGAAGGCCATTCAGAAAGAACTCGGCGAAATGGAAGACGCGCCGAACGAGCTGGCCGACCTCGAGAACAAGATCGAGGAAGCTGGCATGCCGAAGGAGGCCAAGGAAAAGGCCGTTTCCGAGCTCAACAAGTTGAAACTCATGTCGCCGATGTCGGCCGAGGCCACCGTGGTGCGCAACTACGTGGACTGGCTCGTCAAGGCGCCGTGGAAGAAGCGTTCGAAGGTCCTCAAGGATTTGAAAAAGGCCGAGGAGGTGCTCGAGGCGGATCACTACGGGCTTGAGAAGGTGAAGGAACGCATCCTTGAGTATCTCGCCGTGCAGCAGCGCGTGAAGAAACTCAAGGGCCCGATCCTGTGTCTCGTTGGACCGCCGGGCGTGGGCAAGACCTCGCTCGGGCAGAGCATCGCGCGGTCCGTGAATCGCAAGTTCGTGCGCATGAGCCTTGGCGGTGTGCGTGACGAGGCCGAGATTCGCGGTCACCGGCGTACTTACATTGGCTCGATGCCGGGCAAGATCATCCAGAACCTGTCGAAGACGGGCGTGCGCAATCCGCTGTTCCTGCTCGACGAGATCGACAAGATGGCTATGGACTTCCGTGGTGATCCGTCGTCGGCACTGCTCGAGGTGCTCGACCCCGAGCAGAACTCGACCTTTGCCGATCACTACCTCGAGGTCGACTTCGATCTCTCTGACACGATGTTCGTGTGCACGGCCAACAGCCTGAACATTCCGGCGCCGTTGCTCGATCGCATGGAGGTCATTCGCATCCCGGGTTACACCGAGGACGAGAAGACCAACATTGCACTCAGGTACCTCGTGCCGAAGCAGATGAAAGAAAACGGCCTCAAGGACGAAGAACTCAAGATCACCGAGTCGGCCGTGCGTGACATCATTCGTCATTACACGCGTGAATCGGGCGTGCGCAACCTCGAGCGCGAGATTTCGAAGATCTGCCGCAAGGTCGTGAAGTCGCTGCTGCTGAAGCCGCGCGACAAGAAGGTGCTGGTTACGCCGAAGAGCATGGAAAAATACCTCGGCGTACGCCGGTTCCGCTTCGGCCAGGCCGAAGAGAACGATCAAGTCGGGCAGGTCACGGGTCTCGCCTGGACCGAGGTTGGCGGCGAACTCCTGACCATCGAAGCGACGACGGTTTCGGGCAAGGGCAAGCTGATTCACACGGGTCAGCTGGGCGAAGTCATGACCGAATCGATCCAGGCCGCGATGACGGTTGTGCGCAGCCGCGCGGGCGTCCTGGGCATCGATGAGGACTTCCACCAGAAGCTCGATGTGCACATTCACGTGCCCGAAGGCGCCACGCCGAAGGACGGTCCGTCTGCGGGAGTTGGCATGTGTACTGCGCTGGTGTCGGCATTGACTGACATCCCCGTAAAGAGCGATGTGGCCATGACCGGCGAGATCACGCTGCGTGGCGAAGTACTGCCGATTGGCGGCCTGAAAGAGAAGCTTCTGGCGGCTCATCGGGGCGGCATAACCAAGGTGTTGATACCCGAAGAGAATGAGAAGGACCTCGCCGAAATTCCGAAGAACATCAAGGACAAGCTGACGATTGTTCCAGTGAAATGGATAGACGAGGTCATGGAGCATGCCCTCGCTCATCAGCCGGTTCCGGATGGCTCGAAAAAGGACGCTGAAGCGGAGTCGAAAAAGCCCGCCGACGAGGCAAAATCCGAGGATGTGGTCCGGCCCCACTAAATCGCTGAAACCCGCGTGGTTAAAGGAAATTTGACGGTATTTATGCCAGTGGGTATAAACATCGCAGCCATGCGCGATTAGTTTTGACTAGCACGGAGACGCGTACGGCGATTCAGCGGATTGCGACTCTTGGGGAGCTCGCTGGATTGATAAACATTTCTAATCAATCTAAGGGTGAAAGCATGAACAAAGGTGAACTCATAGACGCGGTAGCAGGCAGCGCAGGTTTGTCGCGCGCCGATGCGACGAAAGCGGTAGACGCGGTCCTCGATAGCATCACGGGTACGTTGTCCAATGGCGGCTCGGTGTCGCTGGTTGGCTTCGGTACGTTCTCGGTGAAGGCTCGCGCGGCTCGCGCTGGACGCAACCCGCGCACGGGTGAAACCATCCAGATTCCGGCATCGAATGTTCCCGGATTTAAGGCTGGCAAAGGCCTGAAGGATGCCGTAAACTAGCGCGCCCTTTCGGGGCACAGGGTACGAAAAAGCCCCTTTACGGGGCTTTTTCTTTGGTTCAAACCCGGGTGTAAAAACACTTGTGGGCGCGGGCCGAAATACGCATAATGCGCCACCGAAAGATGCAGGGTGCTTAGCTCAGCTGGTAGAGCATCGCCCTTACAAGGCGAGGGTCGGCGGTTCGATCCCGTCAGCACCCACCAGATTCGGAGCGGTAGTTCAGTTGGTTAGAATACCGGCCTGTCACGCCGGGGGTCGCGGGTTCGAGTCCCGTCCGCTCCGCCACTGATAGAAAGCTCTCGGGCCCTCCGGGCCCGGGGGCTTTTTTTATTTGTTCGGGGATGTGTTTGGGAACCGAGTTTGGGGACAGTTAACTTATCTCTTTGCCGAATCCATGATTCAAGCACTTACGTAGGCTAAGGGGAGATAAGTTAACTGTCCCCAAACTCAGCAAATTCAAGTAGAATCCCCCGCCTTGCATGTCGTCCGCATCCCGGGCTCCCACACTAGATAGAAAGAATATGCTGCAAAACATTCGTGAGAAATTCACCGGCTGGATCGCCATTGGCATCCTTGGCCTAATCGCCCTGACCTTTGTTTTTGTCGGCGGCGCCAACTTCGCCTTTGTGGGCAATAGCTACGCAGCCCGCGTGAATGGCGTCGACATCAGTGTCATTGAGTTCGAGAATACGTATCGCAATGTTCTGCAGCAAAACCCGCAGTTCGCGACGCTGCCTGAGGACCTGCGCACGACCCTGCGTAGCAACATTCTCGAGCAGTTGATCCAGCAGCGTGTCATCGATACCTACCTGGCGCAGCAGGGCTACCAGATTCCGGATGAGCAGGTGACGCTGCTGATCCAGGGTGTGCCTGAGTTCCAGGTTGATGGCGCCTTCGACATGGATCTGTATGTAGAAACGCTGGCGCGAACCGGGCAGGACCCGAGCATTTTCGAACGCGAGCAGCGTTTGTTCCTGCGCCGCAACCAGATGGAACGCGCTGTGCGTGGCACAGCGATTGTGTCGCCTGCCGACTATCGCCGATTCCTCAACCTTGCCGGCGAGCAGCGTATTGTTGCGCTGGCAAAGATCGACCCTGAGTCGGTCGCAGACCAGGTGTCGGTCACCGATGAAATGGTTACGGCTTATTACGATGACAACCCGACCCTGTACCAACTTGAAGAGTCGGCCGACGTTCGGTACGTCGAAATCCTCCACCGCGATGTTGCGTTGTCCGTTGATGTCAGCGAAGACGACATCCTGAACTATTACGAATCGAACGGTGAGTTGTACCAGCGCGAAGAGCTGCGCCAGGCGCGTCATATCCTGATTGCGCTCAATGACGACGAAGCGGCGGCAGAAGAAAAGGCAACGGGACTGCTGGCACGCATTAACGCTGGCGAGCCGTTTGAAGATCTTGCGCGTACTAACTCGGACGATACGCTGACGGCCGCGCAGGGCGGCGACCTCGGCGCTGCGCCGAGGTCGCAGCTGCCTGACGATCTCGGCGATGCGATCTTCAGCCTGGAAGAGGGCGGCGTCGCCGGCCCGATCCGGACGGATTTTGGTTTCCATATCGTCCGCCTCGACAACATCGAGGAGGCGGGCCCGATGCCGCTCGAGCAGGTGCGCGCGGAAATTACGAGCGATTTGCAGGACCAGCAGGCAGAAAGCCTGTTCCGCGAGCTCGAGCGCAGCCTGTCGGATGCGCTGTTTGATGCGACCTCGATCGAAGACCTTGCCGTGACAGTCGGCGTGGAGGTGAAATCCCAGGATGGTTTCACGCGCGCCGGCGGTGGCGAACTCGGTACCGATGCCTCGATCATCGATGCAGTGTTCGACGATGCCGTATTGTCAGGCGGCCAGTTGTCGGGGATTATCGAGGTCGACTCGGGTCGTTCGGTGGTGGTGCATGTTGCACAACACAACGAGGCGCAGCGTCAGCCGCTCGACGCCGTCCGGGAGCAGATTGTTTCGTCACTGACGATTCAGCAGTCGGAAGCACTTATGGCCGAGAAAGCGGACGGCATGATCGCGGCGCTTGAGGCCGGCACGGAATTCGCGACGGCGGCAGCAGCCGCGGGCGCGGTTGGGGGTGACCCCGTCGTCATGTCGCGCGGTGACCAGCAGGCAGACCAGTTTATATCTGTCGCCGTATTCACGGCGCAGAAGCCGACCCAGGACAACCCGACGGTGGGCAGGACGCGCAATGGCGAGGGCGGATACACCGTGTACAGCATCCAGGCCGTCATTCCGGGCCGCCCGGAAGCGATCCCCGTTGACCAGCGCGATGCGGGCAAGCTGCAGCTGACCGATCAGGCCGGACGCGGCGAGATGAACGCGTTCATCCAGGAGCTGCGCAACACCGCCGAAGTCATCATCAACGAAGACGTGTTGGCTGCCACAGACCAGTTGTAGGAGGCCGCTTGCGGGCGACAATATGAGGTAGACTAGCCGCTGCGGTCGCCCGCCATGTGCCCTGGCGGTAAGGTGCGGGCTCCCACAATAACAATCAAAGGGGGGAATATGCGCAAGCTGGCTCTGCACTGGCAGATCCTGATCGCCATCCTGTTGGCGTTCACCGTTGGTCTCTGGATTTTCTACACGGTCGAGTCGACGGGGCAACAACCTTTCGGTATCAACTTCATTGCCGGTTTTGATTACATCGGCACGCTGTTCCTGAACGCGCTGAAGATGATCATCGTGCCGCTGATCTCCTCATCGATCATTGTTGGTGTTGCCGGTATTGGCTCTGGCGGCAATCTCGGTGCTTTGGGCGGCAAGACGCTGTTGTTCTACGCGTCGACGACGCTTGCAGCAATTCTGATCGGTCTGTTTGTGATCAACACGATCCAGCCGGGCTACATCGACGGTCAGCCGGCGCGCGACGCGCTCGAGCTGTCAGCCTCTATCGAAGAAGTCGAAGCCAAGGTCGGGGGCAAGGGCGCGGGGGACGTGGCCGAGGTCTTCCTGCGCATGATCCCGCCGAATATTGTCAAGGCTGCGGCCGACGGCCAGATGCTCGGGCTGATCTTCTTCTCGATCCTGTTCGGCTATTTCATGACGCATCTGAACCACCAGTATGCGGAGCCCTTGTTCAACTTCTGGAACGGCGTCTTCCACGTGATGATGAGCATGACCGAGTTCATCATGAAGTTTGCGCCGATCGGCGTATTCGGCCTGGTCGGGTCCGTGATAGCCGAGGCTGGATTGAAGGCCACCGGCCCGCTCGCGATGTTCGCCATAGCGACGCTGACAGCGCTCCTGTTGCATGCGTTTGGCACCCTGCCGACGCTGTTGCGACTGGTCGGTCGCGTCAACCCGATCAAGACTATTGCAGGCGCGTCGAAGGCCATGTTGACGGCATTCTCGACGGCGTCGTCGTCGGCGACCCTGCCCGTGACCATGGAGTGCGTGGAAGAGAACATCGGCGTCTCGAACAAGGTATCGAGTTTCGTGCTGCCGCTGGGTGCGACCGTCAATATGAACGGCACGGCACTGTACGAATGCGCTGCTGCGTTGTTCCTCGCCCAGGCTTACGGCCTGGAATTGACTTTCGGCGTACAGTTCACGATCGTCGCGATCGCGCTGATGACGTCGATCGGCGTGGCCGGCGTGCCGTCGGCATCGCTGGTTGCCATTGCGATCATCCTGACGGCCATTGGCTTGCCGATCGAAGCCATCGGCGTGCTCATGGTCTTCGACCGAGTCCTCGACATGTGCCGCACCAGCATCAACATCTGGGGCGACATCTGCTGCGCCACGATCGTCGCGCGTCTCTCGGGCGAGAAGACAAAGGTCGGGATCGAGGGCGACGACGACCCCGCTGAAGCCCCCGCATAAAAAAGGGGACAGTGCCCCTAATTCAACGCTGAATTAGGGGCACTGTCCCCGGTTTTTGGGTTCCTACTCGTCTTCTTCGAAGACCATGCCCATGATGTTGACGCCTGCGTCGACGAAGGTTGTCTCGCCGGTGATGCCGGAGGCGAGGTCGGAGCACAGGAATGCGGCCGTGTTGCCGATCTCTTCAATTGTCACCGTACGACGTAGTGGGGAGGCCTTGACCGCGTAATTCTGCATCTTGCGGAAACCGCCGATGCCCGCCGCCGCCAGCGTCTTCACAGCGCCTGCGGAAATCTGGTTGACGCGTATACCTTTCGGGCCGAGATCGGCCGCCAGGAAGCGCACACAGGACTCCAGGCTGGCTTTGGCAAGGCCCATGACGTTGTAGTTGGGAACAACCTTGGTCGCTGCGTCGTAGGTCAGGGCGAGGATGGCGGCGTCACGGCCTTCCATCATCGAAACGCCCGCCTTCGCCAGCGCCGCGAGGCTGTAGGCCGAGATGTCATGGGAGATCGCGTAGCCCTCACGCGTGATTGACTCGGTGAAGCCACCGGCAAGTTGGTCGCGCGGCGCAAAGCCTACCGAGTGCACGAGAATGTCGAGACCGTCCCAGTGCTTGCCGAGCTCGGCGAACACGGCGTCGATTTCCTCGTCGCTCGTGACGTCACAGGGAAACAGCAGGTCGGTGTTCTGGCCGAGGCGAGCCGAGAGCTTCTCGACGCGACTGCGCAGCTTTTCATTCTGATAGGTAAACGCGACCTCGGCGCCTTCGCGCGCAAATGCCTCGGCGATACCCGTGGCGATGGAACGGTCGCTGGCGACGCCGACGATCAGCGCCTTTTTGCCGGCCATGAAGCCCATAATTCTTCCCCGTTGGAGATCCGAAAGCCGGCTATTCTACATCGAATTCGGGGACAGTTAACTTATCTCAGATAGGTTAACTGTCCCCGAAATAAGAGGCTGAATCTAAAGGGGCAAAAGTTGGTGACAGTTAACCTAATTCAGTTGGGTTAACTGTCCCCGAATTATTGAATTATGAGGATTGCGCCGTGACGTCGACGTACATCGTCAGCTTCTGGCCAGGGCGCAGGATCTTGTTCTTATCGATGCCGTTCCAGCGCGCGATCTGGTCGATACCGACACGGAATTTCCGGGCGATGAGATACAGCGAATCGCCATTGCGCACCGTGTAGCGCAGCTTGCGCGTGGTATTTGCTGAATTGATGGGCGAGGTCGCCGGCATGCTGCTGCCCACAGCCTTGCCATTCGTCCACACGACCAGCTTTTTGCCAATCGACAGCGGGTCACCCGGCGCCATGCCATTCCACTTCGCCAGCGACCGGTGGGTCACGCCGTACTTCTGCGAGATCGACCAGAAGCTCTCGCCGCTGCGCACGATGTGCTCGAGCTTGTTGGCCGCCCGCTTGCGGTTCTGCGTCTTCGCAAGACGCGCGTCCGCACTCTGGCTGTACGCCGACAGCGGCTTGGTCGCGACAGGAATCAATAGGTAGTGGCCCGCGCGAATCGTGTTGTTACGCAGGTTGTTGGACGCCCGCAACGCCGACACCGTCGTGTTGTACTTGTCCGCAATCTGCGAGATCGCCTCGCCGCTCTTCACCTTGTGGCGCTTCCAGCGCACGCGCTCGCCGGCTGGCACCTGGTCCAGCGCCGCGGCAAACGTATCGGCCACGTCCACCGGCATGACGAGCTGGTGCGGTCCCGCCGGGTCCGTCGACCAGCGATTGTAGCCGGGGTTATAAGCGTAGATCGTATCGACATCGACGCCGGCCAGCTCGGCGGCCAGCGCGAGGTCGAGCTGTGTGTCGATGTCCGCAACAACAAACTGCGGTACGTTGTATACCTCGGGCAGCGTCACGCCATACTTGTCCGGATCGGCGACGATCTCGACCAGCGCGAGCAGCTTCGGTACATACATGCTCGTTTCTTTCGGCAGGCGCAGGTTCCAGAAATCGACCGGTTTGCCCGCCTTGCGGTTGCGGCGCACAGAGCGCAGCACGTTGCCTTCACCCGAGTTGTAGGAGGCGATCGCATTGAGCCAGTCGCCGCTGTTGATCTCCTCCAGGTACTCGAGATAGTCGAGCGCGGCACGCGTCGAGTCGACGATGTCGCGGCGGCCGTCGTACCACCAGTTCTGCTTGATGCCAAAGCGGCTCGCCGTGCCCGGGATCATCTGCCAGAGGCCGGCCGCGCGGCCGTGCGAGTAGGCGAACGGGTCGTAGGCGCTTTCGACGATGGGCAGCAGGGCAAGCTCCAGCGGCAGACCACGGCGCTCGAGCTCGGCAACGATGTGCGGCAAGTAGCGCTGCGAGCGATTGAAGACGCGCGTAAGGTAGTCCGGATGACGCAGGTACCAGTTGCGCTCGGCCGTGGTGCGGTGATTGTCGTTGTAGGTCAGCTCGAAGCCGGCGCGGAGCTTAGCAAGAATGTCCTCGGGACCCGCAGGCGTCGACGGCAGCTCGATGCCATGCACGGGCGAAAACAGGGTAAGCGTGGGAGCGACTTCAGCCGCGAATGCCCCCCCGCCATCCGGGCGGGCGAACGCAGGGGTCGCCAGCAAGCTGCCTCCCACAACAAATGCGAAAAAGGTGACGAAAGCGACGCCAAAGTCGCGAAATCTCTGCGATAATCGGGGGAATATGTAATACATCGGGCTATCCTACTGAGGGAAACCGCCAGTGCAAGTAGATCGGTCACAATTGGTCAGGGAGTGGCTGGAAACGCCGCTCGGCGAGGCGCTCCTGCAGCGGGAGGCCCGGGTCGTCGAAGAGGCGCTCGACGGAATCTTCGGCGAGCAGTGTCTGCAGCTTGGCATGTGGGGCGAGCGCCGCACGTTCATGCGCTTCACGCGCACCCAGCGTTGCGCCCTGATTGCCGCCGCTGCGCTCGGCGAACCCTGTGCCGTCGGTGAGCCGCACCGCCTGCCCGTCGAGAGCAATTCCATCGACGCGGTCCTGCTGCCGCACACCCTCGATTTCAGCGAGCGGCCGCACGAGATCCTGCGCGAGGTCGACCGCGTCCTCACGGCCCACGGCCACATCGTCATCCTTGGCTTCAAGCCGACCGGCCTGTGGGGCCTCAGGCGCCTCATACCGGGCGCTGGCATGCCACCGGGCGCGGACAACCTGATCTCCGAAAGACGCCTCAGGGACTGGCTCAAGCTGCTGGACATGCGGATTCAGGCCGGGCAGCGCTATTTCTTCCGTTGGCCGTTGCCGCGGCGCCGCGTGAACCCGTCGCAGAAGTGGGAGCAGCGTGGCCAGGCGCTGTGGCCGGAGCTCGCGGCTTGCTATATGCTCACGGCGCAAAAGCGGGTCAGCACGATGACACCGGTGCGGCCGTTGTGGCGCCGCAAGCCGAAAGTTGTCGCGGGACTGGCCGAGCCATCCACGAGAGTTTCCAGAATCCGTTTCAGCAAGAAATCAGTTTGACCAGAAAGATCGAGATTTATACCGACGGGGCTTGCAGGGGGAACCCGGGTCCGGGCGGTTGGGGCGCACTGCTGATTGCGGGGCACCATCGCAAGACCCTGCACGGCGGCGAGCATGAGACGACCAACAATCGCATGGAGCTGACTGCGGCTATTGAAGCGCTCAACAAGCTGAAGCGCCCGAGCGCGGTCACGCTGCACACCGACTCCACGTATGTCATGAAGGGCATCACCGAGTGGCTGGCGAACTGGAAGAAACGCAACTGGAAGACAGCCGGCAAGAAGCCGGTTAAGAACCAGGACCTTTGGCAGGCGCTCGACGAGGCGACGCAACGACACGAAATTACGTGGAAGTGGGTCAAGGGCCACGACGGCAACGCGGGTAACGAAGAGGCGGATCGCCTGGCGAACCTTGGCATCGATGAACTTAAGTAGGAGGGCGCTTGCGCGCGACTGGTCGCCGGCAAGCCGCCTACCACAGCCGCCGGCAAGGCGCCTCCCACAGAGAAAGTAGAATGCGACAGATTGCCTTAGACACTGAAACAACCGGCCTGTCCACGGCCCAGGGTCATCGCATCATCGAAATTGGTGCGGTGGAGATGATCAACCGGCGCATCACGGGACGCGAGTTTCATCGTTTCCTGAATCCCGAGCGCGACATCGACGAAGGCGCCGAGGCCGTGCATGGCATCAGCCGCGCTCAGCTCGAGAACGAGCCGTACTTCCAGGAGATCGCGGACGAATTCCTCGAGTTCATCAGCGGCGCCGAACTTGTCATCCACAACGCCGACTTCGATGTTGGCTTTCTCGATCACGAGCTGCGCCTGATGCAGCACCCGCAACCGAGGATCTCGGATCACTGCGAAATCCTCGACACGCTGAAAGTCGCGCGTGAGATGCACCCGGGCCAGCGCAACAGCCTCGACGCACTGTGCAAGCGTTACGAGGTCGACGCGTCCAAGCGCGATGTGCATGGCGCCCTGATTGACTCCGAGCTTTTGGCGCGCGTGTATCTCGCGATGACGGGCGGACAGTCGAGCCTGATGCTGGATGAGGAGGATGTGGGAGGCGGCTTGCCGGCGACCGGCGATGAAGCTGGCTCAGACCGCAGTCGCCCGCAAGCGGCCTCCAACAATGGCGCTGCGTACGATCTGAAGGTCATCGAAGCCACTAAGGAAGAAGTCGCCGCACACGACGCCATGCTGGAGAAAATCCGTAAATCGGGTGCCTGCGTCTGGGATTTTGACTAGTATTGACCGTTCCGCGCTGGGGGGAACGGCGCCAACTATAAGGATTAGCGCTTCATGGTGCACACGATGGCCGATGCCTTTCGGCAGAACTTCTTAGGCAATTCGCCAGTCTGGTACAAGATGACAATCATCGGGTTCCTGATCCTGAACCCGATCGTTGCCTTGTACGACCCGTTCGTCGCCGGCTGGATACTCGTCATCGAGTTCATCTTTACGCTGGCCATGGCGCTGAAGTGTTATCCGCTGCAGCCCGGCGGTTTGCTGGCGGTTCAGGCCATCCTGCTCGGACTTGCGACGCCGGAGATGGTCTTCCACGAAGCTGAGAAGAATTTCCCCGTGATCATGCTGCTCATGTTCATGGTGGCCGGCATCTACTTTCTGCGCGAGATGCTGCTGTACATCTTCACCAAGATCCTGCTCGGCATCCGTTCGAAGGTGCTGCTGTCGCTGCTGTTCTCGTTTACGGCGGCGTTCCTGTCGGCCTTCCTCGATGCGCTGACGGTCACTGCCGTCATCATTACGGTTGCGGCCGGCTTCTATGGCATTTATCACAAGGTCGCGTCGGGCCTGTCGTTCGATCACGACCACGATCCCACGACCGACGACAAGGTCGTTGAAACGAGCCGTGACGACCTCGAGAACTTCCGGGCGTTCCTGCGCAGCCTGATGATGCACGGTGCGGTCGGTACCGCACTCGGCGGCGTCACCACGCTCGTTGGCGAGCCGCAGAATCTGCTGATTGCGGAAATCATGGATTGGGAATTCGTCGAGTTCTTCAAACGCATGATGCACATCTCGATGCCGGTGCTCGTGGTCGGCCTGATCACCTGCGCATTGCTGGAATTGACCGGAAAATTTGGTTACGGCACCAAGCTATCGCCGCGCGTGCGCGAGGTGCTCGAAGAGTTCGACCTCGACCAGACGGCGAAACGCACCAAGCAGGAAAGCATGACAATCATCATGCAGGGTATCGTCGCCATCTGCCTGATTATCGCCCTGGGTTTCCACCTCGCCGAGCCGGGCATCGTTGGTCTCATGGTCATCGTTCTCGCGACGGCGTTTAACGGCATCACGGAGGAGCACCGCATCGGGCACGCGTTTGAAGAGGCGCTGCCATTTACCGCGCTGCTGGTCGTGTTCTTCGCCATTGTGGCCGTGATTGAGTCGCAGCATCTGTTCTCGCCGGTGATCGACTGGGTGCGCACGTTCGAGGGCAAGACCCAGGAAGCGCTGTTCTACCTGGCGAATGGTTTCCTCTCGATGATCAGCGACAACGTCTTCGTTGCGACGGTATACATCCAGGAAGTCGAGGAACTGTTCAAGTCGGGTGAGATCACGCGCGCGCAGTTTGATGCACTGGCGGTAGCGATCAACACCGGTACAAACATCCCGTCCGTTGCCACGCCGAACGGCCAGGCCGCGTTCCTGTTCCTGCTGACCTCGGCACTGGCGCCGCTGATTCGCCTGTCCTACGGCAAGATGGTCATCATGGCCCTGCCGTACACCATCACGATGAGCATCACGGGCCTGCTGGCACTCTGGTATCTGCCGGCCTTCCTGGGGTAGCGCGAAAAATGACCGGGGACGGGTACATCTGTACCCGTCCCCGAAAGATCGAATTCGTCACAGTGAAAATCGGTACCAGTTATCTTTATTAAGTCAAGGTAACTGGTACCCTTGCGGCCATGTTCAACTTCGACCTCAAAAACCTCAAAATCGGCATCGTCGGACTCGGCTATGTCGGTCTCCCGCTGGCCGTCGAGTTCGGCCGCAAGTACCCAACCGTCGGCTTTGACATCAGCGCTGCGCGCGTCGCTGAACTCGAGGGTGGCAGCGACTCAACGCTCGAGTGCTCGGACGAAGAACTCGCGAGTGCGACGCAGCTGAGCTACACGACCGACCTCGAGGCGATTCGCGACTGCAATTTCTACATCGTGACCGTGCCGACACCGATCGGCGATGGCCACCGGCCGCTCCTGACGCCGCTGCGCGGCGCCAGCGACACGCTCGGGCGGGTCCTGAAGAAAGGCGATATCGTCGTTTACGAATCGACGGTATACCCGGGTTGTACGGAAGAGTTCTGCGTGCCGCTGCTCGAGCAGGGCTCGGGTCTTAAGATGAACGAGGACTTCTTTATCGGCTACAGCCCGGAACGTATCAACCCGGGCGACAAGGAACATCGCCTGCCGACGATTGCCAAGGTCACGTCGGGTTCGACGCCTGAGTCGGCCAAGTTCATCGACGAGGTGTACGCTACGATCATCACGGCCGGTACTCACCTCGCGTCGAGCGTCAAGGTTGCGGAGGCGGCGAAGGTCATCGAGAACACGCAGCGCGACGTCAACATTGCCCTTATCAATGAACTCGCCATGATCTTCGAGCGCGTCGGCATCGACACGGAGGAAGTGCTGGAGGCTGCCGGCACGAAGTGGAACTTCCTGTCGTTTCGGCCGGGCCTCGTGGGCGGACATTGCATCGGCATCGATCCGTACTACCTGACCTACAAGGCCGAGCAGCTTGGCTACCATCCGCAGATGATCCTCGCGGGTCGCCGCATCAACGACAACATGTCGCTGTACGTTTCCTCGCGGATCGTCAAGCTGATGCTCAAGAAGGCGATCCAGCCGAGCGGTGCACGCGCGCTCATTCTCGGGCTGACGTTCAAGGAGAACTGCCCCGACCTGCGCAACACCAAGGTTGTGGACGTATACAGTGAACTGCAGTCCTATGGCGTCAACGTCGATGTGCATGACCCCTGGGTCGACGCACAGGAGGCGCAGGATGAGTATGGCATCGACATCGTCGCCGACCCGCAACAGGGCGCGTATGATGTTGTCATTGTTGCCGTGGCGCATGACAAGTTCCACGAGCTCGGCGAAGCAGGCATCAAGGCTTTCGGCAAAGACGTTTCTGTCGTGTACGACATCAAGTACCTGCTGCCGGCTGACGCGGTCGACGACAGGCTTTGATGTAGGAGGGCGCTTGCGCGCGACAGTGTGGGAGGCGGCTTGCCAGCAACCTCCACAAGTCGCCGGCAAGCCGCCTCCTACCGGGAAAATGCGTAGATGAAAATACTCGTTACTGGCGCTGCCGGATTCATCGGCTTCCATACCTCCAAACGCCTGCTTGAGCGCGGCGACACCGTTGTTGGTCTCGATAATTTTAATGACTACTACGACGTGCGGCTGAAGGAAGCCCGCGCGGCGATTCTTGCCGATTACGACGCGTTCACGATGGTGCGTGCCGACCTGGCAGACCGCGAAGCGATCGAAGCGCTATTTGCGAATGAGGGCTTCGACAAGGTCATTCACCTCGCTGCCCAGGCTGGCGTGCGTTACTCGATCGAGAACCCGCATTCCTACATCGAGAGCAACATCGTCGGCACGATGCACATCCTCGAAGGTTGCCGGCATCATAAGGTCGAGCACCTGACTTACGCATCATCGAGTTCAGTCTACGGCGCGAACACGACGATGCCGTTCTCGATCCACCAGAACGTCGACCACCCGCTGGCGCTGTACGGCGCGACCAAGAAAGCCAACGAGCTTATGGCGCATACGTACTCGAACCTCTACAACCTGCCGACGACGGGCCTCCGGTTCTTTACCGTGTACGGCCCATGGGGCCGGCCCGACATGGCGCTGTTCCTGTTCACGCGCAACATCATCGAGGGCAAGCCCATCGATGTGTTCAACTACGGCAAGCACAAGCGCGACTTCACTTACGTCGACGATATCGTCGAAGGTGTGATTCGCACCAGCGATCACACGGCGCAGCCGAACGATGACTGGGACTCGGCACAGCCGGACCCTGGCACCAGCCGCGCCCCGTACCGCATCTACAACATCGGCAACCAGCAGCCGGTCGAGCTCATGGACTACATCGGCGCGATTGAGACGCACCTTGGCAGGGAGGCCGAGAAAAACCTGCTACCTTTGCAGCAGGGTGACGTGCCTGATACCTGGGCCGACACCGAAGATCTGGCGAACGATGTCGGCTACCAGCCGAGCACGCCGATCGAGGTTGGAGTGAAGAGCTTCGTGGAGTGGTACCTCGACTTCTACAAAATCGAACTATAAAAGCCTGGGAATGGCCATGGGCAACAAGTACACCGAGCGAAAGCTGTCGGCGCGCTATCCGACGGACCTGCCGGCGTGGAAGGCGCTGGCCAAGCACTACGCGGAGGACATGCGGGACAAGCACCTGCGTGACCTGCACGCGCGCGACAAGAAGCGCGCCGAGCGCTTCAGCGTCAGGGCCAGCGACCTGACGCTTGATTTCTCGAAGACGCATGTCAATGCGAATACGGTGAAGCGCTTCGCTCAGCTCGCCAAGCAGGCCGACGTGCCGGCCGCGATCGAGGCGATGTTCTCGGGCGATGTGATTAACAAGACGGAAGGGCGCTCGGTCCTGCACGTGGCGCTACGCTCGAAAATCTCGGACATGGTTGCGCTCGATACGCCAGGCGTTCGCGAAATCTGGGAAGTACTGACGCGCATGGAAGGCTTTGTCGAGGGCGTGCAGAGCGGCAAGATCCGCGGCAGCACGCGCAAGAAAATCACCGACATCGTCAATATCGGCATCGGTGGTTCGGACCTTGGCCCGGTGATGGCGAGCAAAGCGCTGCGCCGCTACTGGAGTCCCAAGCTGCGCTTCCATGCGGTCTCGAATGTTGACGGCACGCAATTCGAGGATCTGGCCGACGAGCTCGATCCCGAACGCACACTGTTCGTCGTTTGCTCGAAGACGTTTACGACGCAGGAAACGATGTTCAACGCGAACCTCGCACGGCAGTGGATCGTCGACAAGCTGGACGCCGTTGCCGTGCAGTACCACTTCGTCGCCGCTTCTACGAACCATGAGGCGCTCGACGATTTCGGGATTCGTAGCGACTATCGCTTCGGCTTCTGGGACTGGGTTGGCGGTCGCTACTCGATGTGGTCCGCTGTGGGCCTGTCACTCGCGATCGTCATCGGCATGGACAACTTCCGCAAAATCCTCGCTGGCGGCCGCCGCATGGACCTGCATTTCCGTCAGGCTCCCATGGACGAGAATCTGCCCGTGCTGCTGGCGATGCTCGGCAACTGGTATAACAACTTCTTTGGCGCCGACAGCCATGTAATCCTGCCGTATACGAACCGGCTGGATCGCTTCCCCGCTTACCTGCAGCAGATGCAGATGGAGTCGAGCGGCAAGAGCGTGCGCATGGACGGCAAGCCCGTGCGCTGCAAGACCGGCCAGATCATCTGGGGCGAGGCGGGCAATAACGCGCAGCACTCGTTCATGCAGCTGCTGCACCAGGGCACGCGCCTGATCCCGGCAGATTTCATCCTCACTAACGAGTCGAAGCTCGCGACGCAGAACTGCAAGGCGCAGGCGCTGGCGCTGATGCAGGGCACACCTCCTGTAGGAGGCGGCTTGCCGGCGACCGAGCCCCATCGCGTTCACGAAGGCAACCGCCCCAGCAACACCATCCACTTCAAAAAGCTCACACCCGAAACCCTCGGCCAGCTCATCGCACTCTACGAGCACAAGGTCTTTGTCGAAGGCGTACTCTGGGGGATCGACTCGTTCGACCAGTGGGGCGTGGAGCTCGGCAAAAAACTCGCCAAAGAAATGTAGGGGCCGCTTGCGGGCGACCGTAGGAGGGCCTTCAGGCCCGAACGACGCTAACGTGCGACCAATGGATAGGCTTCGGGATCCTCAATCGACTTGATATCAAGGTCGATGTCCAGCTTTGGCCAGCGAAAGTGGCCGGGGCGCTCCTCTACCACCGCAGAGATCTCGCCAATCGCTGCGTCCCGGAACCATGGGAAATCGTCGAACGAGAGAAATAGCTCTCGTTCGCCCGTGAACAGCCACAATCCGTGTGCGGAAACGTTTGTGACCTCAACGTCGGAAGTGTGTTTGCCATGCATCTCGAATTTCTGACTCGTGCGCTTCAACAATTCCCCTGATTCTAGACAATTCCACCGGCGAAATCCGCGTACTGCGGGCCAGCTCAATTGTTGGCTCAATCCAGAACTTTGCCTCACCATCTTGAGAGATAACGTGTATGTGCATTCGGTCTTCCTCTCTCGAAAAGAAGAAGAACCTGTAGCCGCGTTCCCTGAATACCGTTGGACTCATTCAAGTTAGAGTGCGCAGCGCGATCGCACAGGCACTACCTTTGAATCCGGGTGGTTCATGCAAAAATGTGCTCCGACCCCATTTTCTTGCGACAATGCCGCCCATGCGTAAATCCGCCCAGAAGTGGCTCGCCGCGGCCGCACTCGCTCTACTCGCATCCGCTGCCAATGCCGCGCCACAGGCCGAGTCGGGCGACATCGGGCTGCGCCATGACCTGCAAGTGCTGGCCGAGTACGGGGCGTTAACTGGCCCCGTAACCACCTGGCCCATTTCCTGGGACGCGGTTTTCTACGAACTCGAGCAGGCCAAGGCCGACAACTACGTCTTGCCAAATCGCGTTCGTGCGACCTTCGTGCGGGTGCATGCACGCGCCCAGCGGGAAGCAGGGCGCAAGAAAGCGAGCTTCAGTGCCCGCGTATCGGGCGCGGAAAAGCCGCTCAACATTCGTGGCTTTTCCGATGTGCCGCGCGACGAGGCTGAGGTTCGAGCCGGCGTCGCCTGGGCGAACAAGTGGGTTACCGTTGACCTGAATGTCTCGGGCGTGGAGTCGCCGGCAAGCCGCCTCCCACAACCGCCGGTCAATCCACAGCAATCGAACGACACTGACGAAGTTCGCCTGGACGGCAGCCAGGTCGCGGTCGACATCGGCAACTGGTCGATCGGCGCGAGTACACTCGATCGGTGGTGGGGCCCGGGCTGGGACGGCAGCCTGATCCTGTCAAACAACGCGCGCCCGATTCCGTCGCTTGTGATCGGCCGCAACCTGACACACGCGCCCAATCCTCGTTGGCTGAACTGGATCGGCCCGTGGGACCTGCAAGTGATGTTCGGCCAGCTCGAGCGCGACCGCTTCGTGCCCGACGCGCAGTTCTTTGCCATGCGTTTCAACTTTCGGCCGCACCGCAACCTCGAGTTTGGTATTTCGCGTTCGGCACAATGGTGTGGCGAGGGCAGGCCCTGCGACTTCGACACGTTTCTCGACCTGCTCCTCGGCAAAGACAATGTCGGCGACGACGGTATTACGCCCGAGAACGAACCCGGCAACCAGCTCGCCGGTTTTGACATGCGCTGGACCAACATGTGGACCGGCCACCCGCTGTCGATCTACGCGCAGGCGATTGGCGAAGACGAGGCAGGCGGATTCCCGAGCCGCTACCTGGGGCAGGTCGGAATTGAAGGCAGCTATGTTGCGCGCGACTCGAATTCGTGGCGCTGGTTTGTGGAGGGGGCGGCGACGAGCTGCGATGCTGTGAAGAGCGTCGTGCGAACCAACTGCGCGTATCGCAACGCCATCTACCGATCGGGTTACAAGTACCACACGCGTGTCATCGGGCACGCCTTCGACAACGATGCGCGCATGTTCAGCGCCGGCATCATCGTCGTGACATCAGCAGGTAATAACTGGCAGGTACTGGCGCGTGCCGGCGAGCTCAACTACGTGGGCAGCGACCCGAACCACGCAACGGCCACCACGCCGCAGGACATAGCGAGTCTCGATATTCAGCACACCCGTGACACGCGCTATGGCCGTTTCGACGTCGGGCTCGGCTTCGAACGCCGCGAGGATAAGGCGTCAGGCGACAATACTCGCGAAACACGCGGTTTTCTGCGCTGGACCAGCCCGTCATGGGGGCGCTGAGAGTGGCTTGGTGGCGCTCGTAGACAGGAATCAATGACTTAGGCATTATTATGTTCAATCTACGCGATGAAATCATAATGAGTGCCTGAAAAAACGATAATGATCAGGCACATACTCGTCGTTTGCGTAGGCAATATCTGCCGCAGCCCGATGGCTGAGGCACTGCTCAAGCACGAGCTGAGAGAGGAAGACGACGTAACGGTGGAATCGGCCGGGCTGGGTGCCCTGGTCGGGTATCCGGCATCGGAGCATTCGGTCGAGCTCATGGCCGGGCGGGGAATCGATATCAGCGCACATCGTGCGCGCCAGATTCACCCGGACATGGTGCGTGATGCCGACCTCGTGCTTGTTATGGAAGCCGGCCACAAACGAGCGATCGACGACGCGGACCCAACGGCTCGCGGTAAGGTTCATCGGCTCGGCGAGTGGCAGGGCAGGGATATCGACGATCCGTATAGGCGGTCGATGTCCGCGTACGAAATTGCCCTCGCGGACATCGACGCCGGTGTCGCGAGCTGGGTTGAGAAGATCAAGGGATGAACGTGGGGATTGCGAGGACAGCGGGGATTCTGATTGCGACGCTAGCGCTAAGCGGCTGCGCGCTCGCGCCCGGCATGAAGATGGACGAGCCGGCCGAGGTGCCCGGCGGTCCGGTCTTGCGAGTGCAGCAGATTACGCCCGCACTGCTCGAGCAACTCGACGCCCGTTACGAGAAATCCGTGCGCGAAGTTGCCGAGGAATTCGGCGCGAAGTCGACGGGTTACACGATCGGTGTTGGTGACGTGCTGCAGGTTATCGTCTGGGATCATCCGGAACTCACAATCCCGGCTGGTTCCTTCCGCGACCCCGAATCCTCGGGTCAGAAGGTCGGCGAAGACGGTTACATGTTTTACCCGTACGTCGGCATGGTCAAAGCAGCCGGACTGAATGTCGCGGCGTTGCGAGACATCCTCACCGAAAAACTCAGTACCTACATTCAGAATCCGCAGCTTGACGTCAAGGTCGTCGCGTTCCGTAGCAAGCGCGTGTTCGTCGTGGGCGAAGTTGCCGCGCCGGGTGTGCTGCCTATCAAGGACATCCCGATGACAGTTGCGCATGCGATCAGCCTGTCGGGCGGCCTGACGAGCGATGCAGACAAGAGCGGCGTCAACATCTCACGCGATGGCAAGGTCTACGAGATCGACATGAAGGCGCTGTACGATCACGCCGACGCGAGTCAAAACCTCATGCTGCAACACGGCGACATCGTCAACGTCCTCGATCGCAGCCAGCAGAAAGTCTTCGTCATGGGCGAAGTCCGCAATCCCGGCTCCGTGGAGATTCTCAATGGTGAGCTGTCGCTATCCGCGGCGATCGGCGAGGTCGGCGGCGTCAACCAAACATCGGCTGATTCCGGCGGGATCTATATCATTCGCGGCCAGGACAAGGACAAGCCGGAGATTTTCCATCTCGACTCGACGTTCGCGACCGGCATGCTCCTCGCCGAGCAATTCGACTTGCGCGCGCAGGACGTGATCTTTGTCGACACCGCCGGCATCTCGCAGTGGAACCGCGTCATCAGCCAGTTGCTGCCGTCGTTCAATGTCGTTAGCAGTATCGGGACCCGGTAGTGACAGGCGCGCCCAAGGAAATCCACATGTATCAGCCCACGCCTGACATCGACGACGACGATATCGATCTCAGCGATCTGATTGGCGTACTGATCGAGAATCGCTGGCTGATTCTCGCGATCACGTTGGCGGCGATGCTGATCGGCGGCTACAAGGCGTGGACGGCGACGCCAATCTATCGCGCGGACGCGATTCTCCAGGTCGAGGAGAAGTCCCAGGGTGGTATGCCGAGTCTCGAGATGAGTACCTACTACTCGGACTACGTGCCCGTCGCAGCCGAGATGGAAATCATTCGCTCGCGCTCGGTCGTCGGCAAGGTCGTGGACAACCTCAAGCTGGACATTCGTGCCTATCCCGAGTACGCGCCCTACATCGGCGCGGCGCTGGCGCGCAGTTTGCCTGCGAGTGAACGGCCATCGATCAAGGTGGAGTCGCTCGATGTCCCGGATAGCTTGCGTGGTTCGTGGATGCAGTTGGTCATGACGACTGCACGCGGCTACGAGCTGTTTGCGGCCGACGATTCTCTCATTCTGCGCGGTACAGTCGGCAATTCGGAAACGGCGGAAGTCCCCGGCGGGGAGCTGCAGATATTCGTTTCGCAATTGCAGGGTGAGACGGAACAGGCTTTCAACATAGCGCGTATGCCGAAGCTCAGCAGCGTTCGCGGGTTGCAGGGCCGTCTCAGCGTGCGCGAACGCACGCAGTGGTCTGGCGTCCTTGAGATCAGCGTCGAAGGTGCTGACCCTGCTGCCATCACGGAACAGGTCAATGAAGTTGCCAATGTCTACGTAACACAAAACGTCGAGCTGAAGTCCGAAGAGGCGGAAAAGACGCTGGACTTTCTCGATGAACACCTGCCGCTCGTGCGAGCCGACATGGAAGCAGCCGAGCTGGCGCTCAACTCGTTCCGTCTCGAGAAGGGTTCGATCGACCTGCCGATGGAGACGCAGTCGGTCCTGAACACGATCGTCTCGCTTGAGCAGCAGATTAACCAGATTCGCCAGGAACGCGAGAAGGTCACGTTGGCTTTCACCGAGCTCCACCCGACTGTCGTGGCGCTGGATCGCCAGATCAATCAGCTCAATGCGGAACTCGCCATGCTCAACGAGCGTGTGCGTGACCTGCCTGAAACACAGCAGGAACTGCTGGGCCTGATTCGCGACGTTGAAGTGAATACCAACCTCTATACTTCTTTGCTCTCAACGATGCAGGAATTGCGCGTTGTTAAGGCCGGCACCGTCGGCAACGTGCGAATAATCGATGAGGCGGTTCAGCCGTCAGGCCCGATCAGGCCGAACCGGTCGATGATGCTGATGATAGCGACGCTGCTGGGGCTGGTCGCGGGCGTGGCGGTCGCGTTCTTGCGCAAGGTGCTGAAGTCCGGTGTGGACGACCCGGACCTGATCGAAAAGCAGGTCAACGTTCCAATCTACGCGACGATCCTGCACAGCAAGCGCCAGGACAGGATCTACAAGAAGCTCAAGGACGAGACTGCCAAGCGCGCGATCCTGGCGGCCGATTCACCTGACGATCCGGCGATCGAGAGCATCAGGAATCTGCGCACTGCGCTGCACTTCGGCATGATGAACGTGAAAAACAACACGGTCATGATTGCCGGTCCGTCGCCTGGCGTCGGCAAGTCGTTTGTCAGCGTTAATCTTGCGGCCGTTCTCGCGACGAACGAGAAGAAAGTGTTGTTGATCGACGGCGACCTGCGCCGGGGGCATCTCAACGAATACCTCGGGATTGAGCGTTCAAACGGTCTGTCCGAGTTCATCAGCGGCGACATCCCGATAGGGCAGGTGTTGCACCAGACAACGGTACCGGGCCTCACGCTGATTCCGACGGGCGAGCTGCCGCCAAACCCGGCCGAGCTGCTGCTGCATAGACGGTTCTCGAATTGCCTGAGCGTGCTGGCGCCGCGTTACGATCACATCATCATCGATTCGCCGCCGATCCTGGCGGTCACGGACGCGACGATCATCGGCCAGATGGCGGGCGGCACATTGATGGTACTGAAAGCGGGTGAACATCCGATGCGCGAAATCGAGCTGTCCGTGAAGCGCCTTCAGCAAGCCAACGTGAACCTGCGCGGCATCCTGTTCAACGACATCATGTCACGCGGCCGAAGCTACGGCGCCGGCAAGTACAACTACCAGTATTCGTACAAGGAAGAGTAGAAGGGTTACAGCGTCAGGGGCGCTGCATAGGGTTCATGGCGTTCATCGGGTTTTCGAAGTTCGGCCCCGTTCCAGCCTGGGTCAGAATCCCAACCGGGCCGAATTCGCGCAGGCGAGGCGCAACGTACTCTCGCCGGGTGCGGCGAGCGTCGGTCTTGTCTGTTTTCTGCTTGTCCTGATCCATCGGATTCTCACGGGCGTCGCATGATGCCCGATATTCCGCCCATCATTCCGCCGCCCATTTCGAAGTTCGCGCCGGTTCCGGCCTGGGTCAATGAGCCAACCGGCCCGAATTCACGGAGTTTGGGCGTAACGTAGGCACGTCGGGGCGTTTCCCGCGAGTCATTCGACTGCGAATTTCGCTCGTCCTTTGCCATTCCATTGCCCAATCAGTGCCCAGTGCCGCTACTGTAGCTAAACCCCTGATTTTTCACAACGGGACGGTTCATGTTCTGCTGCAGCCAGAGCGACAGGACATAAGCCGAATGGACGGGTTCGTGGTCACCGCCGGCCTCGAAATCCTGCCACGCACGGCGCAGTTTGACGGGCTCCAGATAGCCCTGGGTTGAGCTCAGAAGCGCATCCTGTGACAAATGGCCCCGGGATATTTCCCGCTTGATAAAAGAATCATTGAAAGTCCAGCCGATATGGGGCTTACCGAGGCCCCACCGTACCTCATCGGGTAGCCGCTCGGCCATGACATCGCGCAGGATGGCCTTGTACCAACCATCGCGCAGTAGCATGCGCCCGGGCAGTCGCGAGCAGAAATCGACGACACGGCGATCAAGGAAGGGGTCTCGAGCCTCAATCCCGGCGAAGTGGGCGAGGCGCGCATAGCGTTCACGCCCGGCGCAGACGTTGGGTCGAATCTTCCTGACGCGCTCTAACGCATAGTCGCTGGTCCACTCGCTCGGAAACACTGTGTACATGTTTCGGCATCGAGCCTCGATGTCCACGTCGCGCGCAAACTCCGGATCTATCAGCGAACGCCCGACGTACTTCCGGGATAGCAGCTCTTGCTTTTGGGGTCGGAACCAGTTTTTGAGGGCGGCGGGTCCGAGCGCTTTGCCCAAGTAGCGGGCTGAGTTGGTGAGGACGCTGCCTCCCCAGTTACGGGATTCGGCAGCAATCTCGCGCCATGCCGTGGCCAGCTTGCCGCGCCGCATCAGTCGCGGGATGTAGGTGCCCTCGTTGAAGATCACATCACCGGCGCCGCCGTCGAGGAGAGCAGCGATGCCATCCTGTGCAGCGCGCATGTAGATGGCCTTCATGAACAGGAATTCGCCGTCGAAAGGTTCTGCAAGCGAGGACGCAAGATCGGCATCCAGTGCGTCAATCGCGTCAGGCTCGACGGTGATGCTGTTCGCACCAATGAAACCAGCCGTTGCACGGATGCGGCTCGACTCGTCGCAATCCGTTCCCAACGGCCGAGCGGCCGAATAGGCGCGCAGCGTTTTGCCGGCCCGGCCGAGGATGCGCTGTGCGACAGCCGCGACGGAACCCGAGTCCATGCCGCCGCTCAGCATCGCCCCGACATCCCCGCCCACTCGCTCGGCAACCGCGCGCTCGAACACCTCGACAAATCCATCGCGCCAGTCGTCGTCCGACATCGACCCGAGTTCGGGGACAGTTAACCTATCTCCGTAGTCGTCGAGCTCGAGTCGCTCGGGCGTGACCATCATGCGATGACCGGGCGGCAGGCGATACACGCTCTCGAAGAAGGTGCTCTTATAACCGTTCCACTCGAGTTCGGGGACGATGAAGTCGGCGATGCGTCCCTTGTTGATCGAGTAGGGGACTTCAGGCACCGCGAAAATTTCGCGGGCGTCCGACGCGATAACGACAAATTCCCCCGGCGCATGGTGGTAGTAGAACGGACGCATACCGAAATGGTCGCGCGCGCAGAACAGGGAGCGCGACTCCTCGTCCCAGATTGCGAACACGAAGTCGCCATACAGATGGTCGACGCAGCTCTTGTCCCAGCGCCGCCATGCGGCGAGCAACAGCTCTTCGTCGCTTTGCCCGGCTTCCAGCCCGAGCTGCGACTCGAGTTCGTCTCTGTAGTCGAGGCGCGCATCGGCAAACACCGCGCGCCCCGGCGCGGACGCTGGTCCGCCGTCGAATCTGAATACGCCGAAGATGCCGCTCATAAGTCGGCTACTATTACCACATGTCACGGCTGGATGATTACCGCGCGGCATTGCTCGCTACGTTCGAGCAGGTGAGCGACGAGGAGTTGCGACGCGAATTGGATGCGCGCGACGATGCATTCGTGTCGTTCGTTGTGGATCATGGCCTGGGGCCGCTATGGCGAGAGCGAACCGGTTCCGAGGCACTCCATGAGAGCCGGATGGCGGCGGAGGTCTTGTTCGCAGTGCACGAACGGGCGCTGCAGAATGTTACGCGGGCACTCGATACCATCGATCACGTCGTCATCAAGGGCGCAGCAAACCGGCTCTTGTTTTACGCGCAGCCGTCGCTGCGAGCCTGCCACGATATCGATCTGCTCGTGCGGCGCGAAGATCGCATTGGAGCAGCAAAGGCGCTACAAGACGTCGGCTTTATGCCGGCGCCCGAGGCGCGCAACATCAGTCGAGTCGTCGTTCTTGAAGGCAAGCATGTCGATATCGACCTGCACTGGTCGTTGTTACGCGAGGGACGCCTGCGGCGTGACGCGACGAGCGAGTTCCTCGAACGTCGCAGGCAGGTAGATGGCGTTTGGATGCTGTCGCCCGAAGACACGTTGTTCACGTTGCTGGTACACCCCGCATTTGCCAAGCACCTCGACGGCTACGAAATGGGTTTGCATCGCGTTTGGGATGTTTTGGCTTTCCTGCGCAGCCAGGGATTCGACTGGCGGCGCGTGCGCGAGATGCTGCGCGAGGCAGGCGTTGCGAACGCGGCGTGGGCGACCCTGCGCTGGGTAGAGATGCTGGCAGGAGAGAACGCGCCGGACGTGCTGATGCACATCCTTCCCGACCTGGAACCAGGCCCACGTCGACGGAAGTGGATCGAGAAGTGGCTTGCAGATGACTGGTCGTCGCGGACAGCCTCATGGCGGCCCTTACGGCTGTTGGGGTTCTCTGCGTTCCTGCACGATACGCCGGGCGATGCGCTGCGCGCGTTGCGGGGGCGACGGGCAGCGAAACGGCGCAGCGGCGCAGATCTCGCGGAGATCCGGAAGCTACTCGACGAGTAGGCCTTTCTCCACCAGTTGCGCGGCGAATTCAGCAACGTCCGCGGCCGCCTGCACCTCATCAACCTCGTAGGCAGAGACAATCTTATCAACCGCGGAGGACAGTGGCCGGCCTTCCGATGCTGCGTCCCAGATCAATTGACCGACGCCGTCCAGGCCGAAGTAGAGACCGCTTTCGAGATTCAGCAAAACGGTTTCGTCACCTACGAGGCGCGACATGACTTGCGGTGGGACGGTGAGCTTGGTGTCGAGATTCATCTGAGTGTGGCCGCGTGTTCCTGGATAGATCGGCGTACTTCGGGGAGCATGCCATAGTCGCGCGGATAGTCCAGCGAGAAGGTCGGGACGCGCGATGAAATGCGGTGCGTCCAGTCGAAGTGGCGGGCAAGGAGGTCACGGTCTTCAATATCGAGAAGGAAGGAGTTCTCTACCCAGGCCATGTGGCGAGCGGAGCCGTCCAGCGGAGCGATCGTGGTTTCGTTTGCCTCTTCGTCCTGGAGCAGGTAGGCGGCCAGCAGTCGCGCAGGCCGGTCATGGAACTTCAGCACACCTCCTGCGAGTAAGCGTGCTTTGTCCGTGTAGGAGGGGGCTTGCCCGCGACTGTAGGACGCGCCTTGCGGGCGACCTCGCGCCAATGCCTCCACGCTATCCTCCCAAAGCCTCACCGAAGCGTGGCTGGGCAGGGCATAGCATCCCTGTGGGAGGCCGCTTGCTGTGGGAGGGCCTTCAGGCCCGAATTGTGGGAGGCCGCTTGCGGGCGACTCCTTCTCCTCAATGATGAGCGCATCATCCGTCAAGAACGCCGTCCCTTCCAACGCAAACGATGCCGCCAGCGTCGACTTGCCCATTCCGGTCGTTCCCAGAAACGCAATCGCGCCGCCATCGACGGCGACGACGCTGGCGTGAAAAGCTGGCTGCCCCTGCCGACTAAGTGCGAGCGGCACAAGTTGGTTGATATAGAGGTGCTCAACGGTTACGTCATCGGACTCGGGCGCAGGACGCGCCACCACGCGAGTGCCGTCCGCAGAGACCTCGAAATCGGCTAGTTCCGGAAAACGCAGGACGTAACCCTCGCCCGATCGATAGAACTCGGTCCAGACGGTGCCGTCATCGAATACATATTGATGGAATGGCACCGCATCGATCGCCTGCTGCGGACGTGCCGGGCCGACCGAGTAGTCGATCACGCGCCCGTGTCCGAGGTAAGCACACTGCGCACGAACGCGCGCGTGGCGAGCGGAGACGGAAACAGGTCCGGGTGGGCCTGCATGACGAGCGCCTCGACCTCGGCGACCGTACGTCGGCCATCGCAGTAGGACAGCACGATCTGGCGTGCGAGGCCGCGCGAATTGAGTTGCGCGATTCGATCAGGCCGGCCCTGATCCATCGCCGTGTTGTCTATGAATAGGCTATTGAAGGTCGTGAGGCTGAAGCGCTTGTTTTGCTCCGGGAGTTCGACGATCCACGCAATGATGTGGTCGAGGTGCCGAGCCATGACTTTAGCGTTAATAGTCTCGCCGGCCGCGACTTCAACCGGTTCCTCGAGCGGGAAGAATGCTTGCGGACGGTCGAGCGCTTCGTCGGCCGTCGGTGAGTTGGTCATGCGAATGTCGTCCGCCAACGTGCAGTCGAACCAGCCGAGGAGTCCGTCGAGCGTGCCCGCGCGGGCGGCGTTGAACGAAGACTCCCAGGTGAGGAAGTCGTCAGCAGGTTCGCCGAGTACGAGCGATGCGATGTCAGCGGGCTTTGCGAGCAGGTTTTCAGCAGTCTGGTCGACGCCATGCTTGGCGTTGGCGGCTGGCGCGTGAACCCAGTGAAAATCCGCGTGCACGTCATCGTTGCGCCAGCGTTGTACGAGTTTGCGGCTGTCCTCGGACTCGACCGGGGCCAACTCGAGATCGATTTTGCTGGGGATCAATGAGCCGCCGGGTTTCAGGAAGCGCCGCCTGGCGTCTTCGAGCAGTGACAGGACGCTGTAGTCAAAGCCGAAGTAGCCGATGTGATCGCAAACGACGACATCTACCGTTTCGGCAAGCGACAACTCGAAGGAGTTGACGTTGTGGTACTCGGTTCTATCGGAAAAGCCCGCTTCATCGACAGCGCGTCGCGCGACCTCGATGATCGGGCCTTCCTCGACGAACAGGACTTGGCCCGCACCGGCCCGCAGTGCCATCAGGCCGAGGAGGCCGCTGCCGCAGCCGAGGTCCATGACAGTCTGACCGGGCTCAACGACCTGCGCGATTGCGGCCTCATAGCGCGCGAGTTTGACCTTGTCGGTCAGGTAGCTGTAGTGCTCATCGAGAGTGGCTGGCATGGCTGGATTATGCCTCGGGGGGCATAATCGGACCATGCGGAATCGAGGCCTCGGGCACAAATTGCGGCGATTCGGCGCGTTGAGCGCTGGCGATAAGTGGTTGTTCGTGCGGGCAGTGTTCTGGTTGGCGGTGGCCCGGGTGCGACTGGCAACGACGTCGCTGGAGCGACTGGCGACCGGGGCCATACATGATCGCGAGGACCCGGACCCAGAGATCCTGCAGCGCGTGGGCTTTGCTGTGAGCTCTGCGGGAGCCAACGTACCGTGGCGATCGGATTGTTTTCCGCAGGCGCTGGCCGCGCGCTCACTGCTTGCCGGGTATGGCTATGCGTCGACGGTACATCTGGGCGTCGATCGCGTTGGAGAGCGTGAACTGGCGGGCCACGCTTGGGTGACCTGTGGGGACACAGTGGTCGTCGGCGGCGAGGAGCTCGAGCGCTACACAGAGATGTCGGCTATTTGACTCTCCCATCCTCAATCTCAATCACCTTATCCACCAACCCCAACAACTCCGGCCGATGCGTGATGATCACGACGCTCATCGTATGTTCAAGCTTGCCCAGCGCATCCATGAGCTTCGCCTGCGTGCCCGAATCCAGAGCCGCTGTCGGCTCATCCAGCACCAGGAATCCCGGCTTTTTGAGGAGTGCACGCGCGATACCGATGCGCTGACGTTCACCGCCTGAAAGCCAGCGGCCACCGGGTCCAGCTTTGGTATCGAGGCCCTCAGGAAGTCGGTCGATGACAAAGTCAGCGGCAGCTTGGCGGAGCGCAGTTTCCAACTCGTCGTCAGAAGCGTCGGGCGCATAAAGGCGCAAGTTGTCCCGAATCGACGCATCGAAAAGAACCACATCCTGCGGAACGTATGCGGCTTGCGCGCGCCAGCGGCTGGCGGTTTCTTCGGTGACCGGCTGGTCGTCGATCCGTAACTCACCGTCATCGGGCCGCAGCAGCGTCAGCATGACGTCGGCCAGCGTTGTCTTGCCGGCGCCCGTCGGGCCGGTGAGAGCGAGCCATTCACCGTGAGCAAGATCGAGCGAGATGCTCTTAAGAATCCAATTGTCGCCTTCGTCGCGTAGTTGGTCCGCAATGCCGACGTTGGAGAGCGAGAGTTGTTTCCAGCACAGCTCTTCAGTGTTGTCGGCGTGTCGCGCTGGATCCGCTTCCAGCTGTTCTACAAGCCGGTCGATGTTGCGCATCGGCGCGATTGCGTTGACCAGTCCGAGGTAGCTGTTGTGGATTACGGCTGCTTGGGGAAGCACCCGAACAAGCAGCACGAGCCCGAATGCGAGCAGCGCGGGTGGCGTCTCCAGCGACCAGGCGATCGGTACGCCAATGAGAACCGCGACGACGACTGCGACTTCGTAGCTGGCGCGCGTGGCGGCGTAAGAGCGCGTAAAGCCTACGGCGTGTTCGGCGGCACTTCGCGCGTCGTTCTCGAATCGGTCGGACAGCTTGACCGCATCGACGCCCAGTGCGGCGATGCGGCTGATCGACACCCAGTCTTCATAACGCTGGTGAAGATCGGTCTGGGACTCATGATAGTCCTCGGCACGCGCGAGGACCTGGGCGCTGTTACGGGCGTTGAGTCGCCACATGAAGACAAGGATGACGATAAGAACCGGGAGAATCAGCGGGAACACGGCGGCGGATGAGATCAGGTAGCCGATGATCAGCACTGTGGAAGAGACCAATCCAACGAGGCTTGAGAAGCCGAATCCGGCGTCGTAGGCCTGGGTTTGCAGGGCGCTAGTTAGTTTCGGGGGCGAGATTCGACGCACAGCGTCCCAATGAGCTCCGGCAACAGCGCGGTAAAGCTTGGACTGCAGCGAGACTATTAGGACTTGGGTGCCTCTTTCTTCCTGTAGTGCAGTCAGCCAGTTGAGGGCGGTTCTGGCGACGGCGAGTACGGCGAATGCCGTGAGCCAGAAAGCAGGGGAGACGTCGCCAAGCGCCCCCTTTAGCTCGTCGCCAGCATCTACGCCGAGCGTAGCGAGGATTGGAATTAGAGCGAGTGCGGCGGCGATTTCTGTAGCGGACGCAAGGATTCCCAACGCGATGCATATCCCCGCCTTACTTCGCTCAAAAACAGATTTGAGCGCGCGCGATGAAATGTCACTAGCCTTGTCGTTCATCTGAATGTCAAAGTGGAACCGCCACCGTTATCAGGATGCTTAAGTACGGTATTCTACGAGACTTCTACGGTACCGTCTCCGACGGCCCATCACACCCAACATTGATACAGGCGTTTTACCAGGAAATGCAGTTGATATGCCGATCTAACCACGAGACGGGCAATTGACCGGTTCATCGGATCTTCGTGATCAACTGCTGAGAGCTTTCAGTGGCACAGTTGTGCTGCGAGTTGTCTCTTTGGCGAGTACTTTTGTCGGCTCGGTGGTGTTAGCTCGCGCGCTTGGCGCCTCAGCGTTTGGCACTTACTCCTTCGTCTTCGCAATAACTACCTTACTGGCTCTTCCTGCACAGGTCGGGATTCCGACATTGTTGGTTCGAGAGACAGCGAAAGCGCAAGTTGAAAAGGAATGGGGTCGGCTAAAGGGACTTTGGGCTTGGGCGAGCAAGATTATCCTCGTGACGTCTTTGGGCATCTCGCTGCTAGCGATTCTGGTCGTGTGGTCACTATCGGACGTTCTGTCATCGGAGACTCGCGTGGCGCTGTTCGCGGGTATATTGCTTGTACCGTTAGTAGCTCTGGGTAATGCGCGCTCCGCCGCGTTGCGCGGACTGCGGCTGATCGTCAGAGGACAGCTTCCAGACTCCGTGATTCGGCCTCTGTTGCTCGTCTTATTTGTCTTCGCAAGTTGGCGGCTATCGGGTGAGGTGTCGGCCAGTGCTGCGATGTACTGGCACGTCGGCGCAGCCACAGTGGCTTTTGTGATCGGCACCGTTATGCTGTGGAGAGCGCGCCCCCATGAGGTGGCCGTAGCAACTTCAGATCTTTCGATGTCTGTATCCTGGCGCCGCGCGGCCGTCCCGTTGGCGCTAATTTCTGGTTTGCAGGTCGTGAGCAATCAAATCGGATTGGTCTTGCTCGGCATGCTTGGTCCGCAGGAAGATGTAGCCTATTTCAAAGTCGCGGTATCCGCAGCGGCGTTGATGACATTCGGTTTGCAAGTCACAAACTTGATAGTTTCACCGCATGTGGCACGTTTGCATGAACTCAAGGATAGTAGGCGCCTGGCCAAGTTGGCAGGGCTTGGCGCACTTGGCGGTACCATTATTTCTCTACCTCTATTCCTCATCTTCGCGATAGCTGGTGAGCGACTACTTTCGATGATCTACGGTAGCGAATACTCAGGGGCATTTGTTCCATTGGTCGTATTGGCGGGCGCACAATTAGTAAACACGGCATTCGGATCGACAGGCGTGCTTCTGAATATGACCGGCCATGAAAAAATTGCAGCTAAGTGGCTCGCGGTTGCTGCGCTTGTCAATGTGATCCTCGCTGTTGCACTAATTCCGTCCTTCGGTATTTCTGGTGCTGCTTGGGCGTCCGCCACAAGTGTGATTCTCTGGAACCTGGCGTTTTGGGTATCAGCTAAGAGGGCGCTTGGTGTTGATGGCAGCGTGTTTTCCTTGCTCGGATACCAAAAGATTGAAGCGGCCTAATCTATTTATTCTCGGCGCGCCCAAGTGCGGCACAACGGCGATGGCTCAATGGCTGGCCGAGCATCCGGATGTGTTTGTTTCTCCGGTCAAAGAGCCTCATTACTTTTGTGAAGAGTATCAATTGACTCCCGGACTTGATGAATACGAGGCGTTGTTTGCAGATGCGCCTGTCGACGTGCCTTGGAGTTGCGAGGCATCAGTTTGGTACCTCTTTTCGGATTCAGCTGTACCGAACATTCTGAAATACGCTCCGTCCGCGAAGTTTGTCGTCATGCTACGTCGCCCCGACGAAATGATTCCGTCATTGTTCGAGCAACAGAGATTCAACGGAAACGAACTTCTGGAGGATTTGTCACAAGCGCTTTCAAAAAACAATTCGAGAGAAATGGGCGTTCCAGATGGCGCGCGCGATAGTTATCGAGGAATTCAACATCTCGCGTATTACAAGAGCTGCGCGCTCGGTTGGCAAGTTGAGAGACTTCTCGACCTCGTGCACCGCAGTCAGATCCATTTCGTGTTTTTGGAGGATATAGAAGAGAACCCCAACGGAGCGTTCAAGAATCTTTTGGACTTTCTTGAACTTGCCTATCGACCTCCTTCATCGTTTACCAAGGTTAATTCGGCGAAAGAACGGAAGTCTTTCGTCGTAGACAGCTTAGTGTTAAAGCTTGCGAGACTAAAAGCCGTTCTTGGAATCAAGCGACGATTTCGAATCTTGTCAGACCTCAGGAGATGGAATACTAGATTTCGTGACAGGGATAGAATTTCCGATCACGTGAAGGGTGAGATAGTTAAACGATTAGCGCCCGATACTGAGATTCTTGCCAATCTAACCGGTCGAGACTTATCGCATTGGAGTGACCGCTAGTGCTGAACGGAACTATTAGACGGCAGTTTCCGGTTGCGCGGGTATTCTCCTTTAATTGAGGGTCGAAACAGAATGGCATTGGTTGAACGGTCCGCGCGCAGAGTCGCCGTCTTGTTGCCCGACCTTCGAGCGGGTGGCGCCGAGCGCGTTCATCTGGAGCTTGCTAAGTCCTGGCAGAAAGATGGTGTCATTACCGAGTTCGTTGTTCGTCAAGAACGCGGAGAACTGCTGGACCAACTGCCTCAGTCGTCTACGGTATTCAGTTTGGGGGCACCGAGAGTTCGAAATGCACTACTTCCATTAATTCGATACCTAAAAGTTCGAAAACCTCATGCTCTTATTGCGGCCATGTGGCCATTAACTGTTATAGCCCCGATCGCTGCCAAGTTAGCGGGATTTAAGGGACGAGTGATCATCAGCGAACATTCTCCACTCTCAGTCGCTTACGCGAATCGTGGGAGTCTGCATAAGAAAGTGATGGGATGTTCGCAGCGAGTCGCGTATCCGCTGGCCAATGCCCGTATCGCGGTTTCTAACGGCGTTTCCGAGGATATCTCAAGTTCGTCCGGACTTGCGGAAGACTTCTTTGATGTGATCTATAACCCAGCTGCCAGTGGACATGCGGATACTTCTGCACCGAGGCCAATCTCACTCAAAGAACAGAATGGTCCCGCAATTCTGTCGGTGGGTACGTTGAAAGCGGTTAAGCGACATGACCTTCTTCTGGAAGCTTTCGCACGTCTTCCCGACACTCTTGGTGCCGAATTGTGGTTAGTCGGCGATGGAGAGTGTCGGGAGGCGATTGTGGACAAAGCACAAAGGTTGGGCATTCAAAAAAGGGTGGTGATGCCCGGGTTTGTCGCGGACCCGGGGCCTTGGTATGCGCACGCCGATGTCTTCGTACTGAGTTCCGACTATGAGGGCTTCGGGAACGTGATAGTGGAGGCAATGGACTATGGTACGCCGGTCGTTAGTACGGATTGCCCAGTCGGCCCACGAGAAATTTTGGAGGGGGGTAAGTATGGAAAACTGGTGCCCCCAAATGACCCAAGCAGACTGGCCGAAGCGATCCTTTCTGCCCTTGGCGAGGACGTAGATCGGAATGAACTTCGCGCAAGGGCGCAAGACTTTGCGTCCGATTCTGTCGCGCGAAAATATCTTGCTATGTTGTTTCCAACGGTGGGGCGTTCGAAAGAGGACGGACAGCGAACTCAGGGCGATGGTAGTTAGATGGCGCTCTACTTAGGCGTATTCTTCGTTTCTGCGACGCTTGCCTGGTCGGTGCGTAGCCGTCAACTTAGTTGGTTTCTGGCTGTATCCTTCGCCGCATTCCTTATCTACTTTTCTGGCACCCGATATCAAGTTGGATGTGACTATGTTGGATACTTGCTCCGATTCGGTGACGCCGGAAGACTGACGTCTTGGAGCACGCTGCTCTTCAATGAGGAGCCGGGATTTAACGGTTTGGTCTTGGCGATCAAAGACCTGGGGTTTGGCTACCATGCTCTAATTCTTGTAGCGTCTTGTACATACATTTCTTGCGCTTCACGATTCGCGGCATTGGCGCGAACGCCTTTCGCATTCTTGGTCCTGGCCTTTCCCGTTCTGGTCGTACAGCTCGGTATGTCCGGACTAAGGCAGGCTATGGCCCTGAGCTTCCTGATGTTGGCTCACGTCGCGTTTTCGAAGAATGAAAAAGTGAAATTAGGAGCCTGGGTATTAGTCGCTGCACAGTTTCACTCTACGGCAATAATCTTTCTACCGATTGTATTCCTCGTTGGCCGAAGAATTTCCACGAAGAGAATCGTCGGGGCGCTGGTCATACTTGGACCAGTTGTTATGTTCTTGCTGCAAGACCGACTGGGTGTTTACAGTGACCGTTACATTGAGCAGATCTACGGTGAGAACTCCGCTTCCGGCGCGTGGTTTCGATACGCCTTGGTTCTTCTGCCCTTCGCGATGCTTGCTCTATGGTACAGACGCATTGAGGAACGCTATCCGGATACCATCGAGTTGATGCGTCTGTTCATGCTGATCACGTTCGTTATGGCGCCGATCGGAATCTTGTCGAGTGTCGTGCTACACAGACTTGTGTTCTACGTCATGCCTGTGAGCATCATCACTCTTCTCGCTGTTGCCGAGACGCTCGCGGTCATCTGGCGCGAGCGACTGATTCGCCTTGTGCCTTTCGTCATATACGGCGCATATATTTCGGTTTGGTTCAGTTTCTCGCGTCGGGCCGCATCTTGCTACGTCCCTTACCAAAGTTGGCTGTTTTGAGCGATGCCAACAGCAAAAGGACCGTTGTCGTCCTGGGAGCATCCCCAACCGGGTTGTACGCGATTCGTGAAGCTTCGAAATCCGGGTTTGACGTAGCCGTTGCTGACATAGACGTTGGATGTGCGTTTCACTCCAAATATGTTCGAGCTAGTCGACGGCGATTCCGCGGATCGCTCGACGAGATAGAGGCTTGGTTGTCGAAATTGGCGTCAGATGCGCAAGACAAACCAGTGCTGATTCCAACGAACGACGTCTTCATTGAATATTTGGTCGAGCATTTCGAAAGACTTCAAGATCGGTTTCGCATGCCGGCAGCGTACTCTGGCTTGGCGGCAAAGCTTCTCGATAAGAAACAGTTTCACAAAATTTGTTTAGAGCATGGCGTTGCTACGCCCGGGGTCTGGTCGGTCGACGGTCGTCGCGCGCTTTTGGCTCTGGCAGATGATCTACCTTTTCCCTGTCTTCTGAAACCTGCGTTGATTCACCGCGCACGCGACTTTTTGAGCGGGAGAAAGGTCCTAATCGCCCGCAGCCGCGAGGAATTCATAGACATAGTCGAGGCTACTCCTGATGAACTCGATAATTGGTTGGTTCAGGAGATTGTCCCAGGACCTGAGTCGGAGATTACTCTATTCGGCGGGTGCATTGGCTCGTCCGGACAACAGCGTCAGGTATTCTCTGCTCGGAAGGTCCGCCAGTACCCGCCGGGATTCGGTTCCGCGTCGCTCGTCGCGAGTTCTCCATGCGAGGAAACTGTTGAGAAAACTTTGGGTTTCCTTGCAAACATTGGTTTCAAAGGAATCTGCGGCGCTGAGTTCAAGCGCGATCTTCGAGACGGAGTACTGAAGATTATCGAGATCAATCCGCGCCCGACGCTCTGGTTCCAAATTGCTCACGACTCGGGCAAGCGCATTGTTGAGGCGTTGATTGCCGACCTAACGCAAGGCGAACAGCCCGATGATGAGCAGCAGGACCCACAGGTTCGTTGGCGCTATGCGCTCAAGGACGCGTTCTCGGCATTATTCTATATTCGGAAGGGTAGCTCTTTCGTTTTGCCAAGGCCTGATAGTAGTTCTATGAGTGGTACCCGGAAGCGCTCGTGGCCGGTCTTTGCTTGGGATGATGTTCGGCCATCTCTCTATGAACCGCTTGGCTACTTGAGGAAACTATTGGCGCGGCTCCGATGAGGAAACTAATTGTCAACGCCGACGACTTTGGCCTGAACGACTCCGCTACTGACGGCATTGCAGACTGCTTTAGCCGGGGAATCGTCACTAGTGCCACGTTAATGGCCAACGCACCGGCATTTGATCGAGCTGCCGAGTTTGCGATTCAGAATCCTGAGCTCGGCGTTGGCCTGCACTTCAATTTGACCTGGGGTAGTCCGATTTCGGCCGCCGTCGATGTGCCTGCACTTGTCAATAGCAAGGGCGGTTTTCTTGGGCGCAATGAGATCGCTCGGCGTCTTTGGTTTGGCAGAGTTCCAAGCGAACAGATTATGATGGAGCTTAACGCGCAACTGGCTCGAATACGCTCGACAGGAATTCGGCCTACTCACATTGATAGTCATCAGCATATTCACGCATTCGGATCAGTATTCTCAGTTATCGCCGAGCAATGCGAGAACGAAGAGCTGCCAATGCGGGTGCCATGGGTAGCTACTGAAAAGGGTGCTGGTTTATTTCGATGGCTACGTCGTGGTTTGCTGACGGGACTGGTCAGTCGGGCGACAAATGCCTGGCGGGGCAGAGTCGCTTGGAACGATGGGCTGGGTAGCCTGTTTGACGTTACGAATCTGGGAATGCCCCCGGACGACAAGCATTATCGAGCAATCCTGTCTGCGGCAGAGGGTGATGTGTTCGAGCTCATGGTTCATCCTGTGTCGGATGGTTCCGCGATGTCTGGATTTACAGGAATAGGAGAGGTATCCGAGGCAGAATGGCGCTACCTGCGTACTGGTAAACTCGCGAGTATTGCCGAGGAACTCGGATTTGAACTAAGTACGTACAGAGACGTTCGCCTGTGAAAGTAGTTCTTTCGTCAAATACATCCTGGTATCTATTTAACTTTCGGGCATCGACGATTCGTCGTTTGATCGACGAAGGACATGAGGTTGTGTGCCTGTCTCCCGCTGACTTATACAGCAAACGCTTGGAATCGGAGTTAGGTGCCAAACATCGATCACTAGGGCTGGAAGGGAAGAGCACCTCGCTAGTGGCTGAAATGCGCAGTTTTCTGCATGCATGGCGAGTCATTCGACAAGAAATGCCTGACATGGTCTTTAACTTCACAGTGAAGATGAACGTCTATTGCGGCCTGGTCTGCGCGATACGCAGCATCCCGTTCGCAAATAACGTATCGGGATTGGGGACGGCGTTTCTTCATGAGTCCTGGTTATTCAGGCGTGTTCGGCAACTGTATGGCTTCGTCAATCGCCGAGCGCAGCATCTTTTTTTTCAGAATGAAGAGGACCTGGCGGAGTTTCGGAGAAGAGGCTTACTGGGTGATACTGCACACACCCTATTGCCGGGTTCAGGAGTTGACCTGAATCGATTTCGGCTTGTACCGATGCCGGAGGGGAAGCCGACGACCTTTATCCTGATTGGCAGGCTGCTGGGGGACAAAGGTGTCAGAGAATATGCTCAAGCCGCGGAGATTCTAAGAACGCAAGGTGTCGATGTGCGATGTCTACTGCTCGGTCCCCTCGGCACTAGCAATCGGACGGCGATCCGGGATGGAGAAATTGCCGATTGGGAGGAGTGCGGTGCGATCGAGTATCTAGGGCAGGCCGACGATGTTCGGCCTATGATTTCAGAGTCCCATGTGCTTGTTCTGCCGTCTTACCGGGAAGGGATGCCACGCACGGTCCTTGAGGCTGCAGCTATGGGTCGACCAGCAATTGTTTCGGATGTGCCTGGATGCCGGCAAGCCATCGTTGAGAATTCGACGGGGTGGTTCTGTAAAGTCAAGAATGCAAGATCTCTTGCCCAACAGATGGCGAGAGTTGCGGAGATTCCCTTAACTGATTTGCAACAAATTGGTGAGGCTGCGCGTCGCAACGTTGAATCGAAATTTGATGAGAGAGAAGTAGTCGATGCGTATGTCGGATGTTTGCCTTAGGATCTTTAGGATTATTGATGAACTTGGGCCGCTTCTTCTCCTGAAATCGCGGCTCAAAGAGCTGTGTTTATGAAGCAATACGTCCGACATATTGCTACTTGGTTTTTTCAAATACTCAAGAAACTGACGGGATTCGTTCCGTCTGAGCGCGTTTTTCGACATCTTCACTTTTCTGGCCCCTTCGAAATCACGTTTCCGAACGGGCGCACGCTCAACATGTTCTCGTGGGGCAATCGAGTGGAGAACGAATTGGCCTGGCGCGGGTGGGATGGGCACGAGCAGGAGGAGCGGCAGCGATGGGCGAAGATCGTTCGGTACGGTGGCGATATTCTGGATATAGGTGCCAACACCGCAACTTTTGCCATTACAGCCAAGGCCCTTGCTCCTGATAGTCGGGTGATCGCTTTTGAGCCGGTCAAGCGAATAGCTGAGAAAGCGCGGCATAACGTAAAGGTCGCTGGCGTAGATGTGGAGGTGGTTTGTGCGGCGCTAGGCCGTAAGAAGGGTGAACTTCCAATCTACGACCCGGGTGGCGAAAACGCGTACAGCGCGTCGTTGGATCCAAACTTCTTGGATGGCGAGAAGGAAAGTTACGCCGTCCCGGTCGAGTCTCTCGATGAATACTGCACGACAAACAAACTTGATCCGGTCGCGATAAAGTTGGACGTTGAAGGCTACGAGGGCGAGGTGATCTGCGGCGCTAAAGAATTGCTTGGTAGAGGGAAGTGCGTGTTTTTGTGTGAATGGTTAGGTGAGTCAGAGTCACATGACGAAGCGATCAGATTGCTCGATTCGAACCAGTATGCCGCTTTGGATATGTCTGACCTATCCGAATTAGACCTGTCGAGGGATAGAGAATTCACAGATAGGAATATCATGCTGGTGCACCGACCAAGCATGCGGCAATTGATCGAACAACTGCAAAGTTGACTAGCCAGACTCCATAAAGCGCCAAGCCAAAGTAATCTTAGTATTCATAACTACGTGGCCAGGATTCTCTACATCTCCTACACCGGACTTCTGGAACCGCTGGGCCAATCCCAGGTTCTCCAATATCTCGTCGGTCTCAGCGAAAGACACGAATTAGAGCTCGTCTCGTTTGAGAAGCCCGCGCAGTTCGCGGAAACCGAGCGTAGGTCGGCACTGGAGCAACAACTTGCAGACGCCGGGATCGAATGGCACCCACTCCGTTACCACAAACGCTTCTCAATTCTCGCAACTGTTTACGATGTATTCTGCATGCGCCGCAAAGCACTGCATCTCGATGGTCGGAACCCATTCGACATCGTTCATTGTCGCAGTTACGTTGCCGGCATCGCTGGCGCCCATCTGAAGAAGCGTCGCGGAACACGGTTCATCTTTGATATGCGTGGATTCTGGGCCGACGAGCGTGTCGACGGAGGAATCTGGAAAGCAGGTGGACTTCTTTATCGCGTAGCCAAGCGAGTGGAACGATGGCTGCTGCGCAATGCTGATTACCTGGTTTCCCTTACGCAAGCCGGCGTTGAAGAGATCGAGACGTTTCGTTACATGGAGGGCGTAAATCTGCCAAAGGCTGTTATATCGACATGCACGAATCTTTCCCTGTTCCGGCCTCCGACTGATAAAGGGAAGGAATCTGGCCCAACGATTGGAATGGTCGGGTCAGTCGGGACCTGGTACCTGTTTGACGAGATGTTGGAGTGTGTCTCGCGGATGTTTGCATTGAATAAGAGCGCGAAGTTGCTCGTCGTTAACAAGTCCGATCACGTGTTGATCGAAAAGAAACTCGCCGACGCGGGAATCGCCTCAGATCGCTACCAAATCGTCTCCGCGAACTACGACGAGGTAGCAAGATACGTTGGACGCATGGATTTCGGACTATTCTTCATAAAACCAGTCTTCTCCAAGAAGGCGTCGGCTCCGACCAAGCTGGGTGAGTTTCTCGGTTGCGGCGTCCCATGCCTAACCAATACCGGCGTAGGCGACATGGACAGTATCCTGCAATCGAGCAACACGGGAATCTGTATCGACGAATTCTCCGCCGAGGCCTACGACGACGCATTTGAGCGCATGAGAAGCTTGCTCGCCGATCAAGACCTGACGACTCGATGTCGTGAAACGGCGGAAAAGTACTTTTCCCTGGAAAAGGGTATCGCCGAGTACGACCGCATCTACCGGGAACTGACTTCATGAGAGTCTTGTTCCTTACACGTTATCCCGTCGAAGGCGCAAGCAGTCGCTATCGCGTCTACCAGTACTTGCCCGCCTTGCAAGAGTTGGGGGTGGACGCTCACGTGTCCAGCTTCATGAGCTCCACTATGTACCGCGCGGTCTTTAGCTCTTCGTCTACTTTGAAGAAGGGCCTGTACACGCTTTGGGCCGCGATCAGACGAGTTGCTGTCGTCCTGACAGCTAGGCGCTACGACGTTGTTGTCATGCAGCGAGAGCTACTGCCTTTCGGCCCGCCTGTTCTCGAGAAGCTGTTGCGTCGGCGCGGCATCGCCACAGTATTCGATTATGACGACGCGTTATTCATCCACAAGGACAGCACGCACAACCCGCTGGCGAGCAAGATGCGGCGGGCAAACAAGACGACCGAAGTCTTCTCGCTGGTTGATGCAGTGGCTGCCGGTAATCAGTATCTCGCCGACTGCGCCAAGCCGTACTGCGACAATGCGATCTGCGTAGAAGTTGCGGAGGACACAGCGAGAATTCCAATGCGCGATTTCTCGGACAATGGACCCGTTGTTGTCGGATGGCTGGGGTCGCCCAGCACTGAAAAGTATCTCGAGCTGATTAAGCCCGCGCTGGAAGAGCTCTTCAAAGAAAAACCGGATCTCGAGTTTCGCATCATCGGCGGTGGTCGATTCGAACTGTCGAACACGGAAGTCGTTCATATTCCCTGGCGGATGGACACTGAGGTTGAGAACCTGCTGCAGATCGACATCGGCTTGATGCCGCTCCCGTTGGAAGAGTGGTCGAAGGGCAAGTCAGGCGGCAAGGCGCGCACCTATATGGCCGCAGGCGTTGTACCCGTCTGCACGGCCATCGGTTACAACCTCGAGTTGATCGATCACGAGAACACTGGGTTTCTCGTCGAGAAACCCGAAGAATGGCTGGGAACGCTTCGCAAGCTCGTCGACTCTCCCGATTTGCGCAAACGTGTTGGACAAGCAGCTCGCCAGACGGTTGTCGAGCGGTTCTCTATCGAGGGCCAGGCAGCAACGCTCAAAGCCGTTCTGGACAGCGCAATTGCCCACAAAGATCGCCGAATCTCTGTCCAATCGAACAACTATTGAGCAATTTTGACCATCTATGGAAAGTTGCTAGTATCGCGCCTACGAAGACCGCGAAGCGGTAAGCGTATCGCTTCTGGGCAATAACGGGTAAGGCATTTTGGATCTTGGGCTCATCCTGGCCTCCGCAACGATAGCGTTCATCGTTGCGACTATTTTCATGCTGGCATTGCGACCGGTGGCGTTTGCTATCGGTCTCATCGATGCGCCGGGCGGCCGCAAATTCCACGCCGGTGACATCCCGATCACGGGCGGACTCGCCATGTTCGCGGCGATCTTCATCGCCACGAGCTTTCTCATGCTGCCCGACGCGTTTTTGCCGAGCTTTTTTGTAGCCTCTTTCATTCTTGTCGTCGTCGGCATGCTCGACGACCGCTTTCATCTATCTGCTGCCGAGCGGCTGCTTTCACAAATCGTTGCCGTGCTACTCATGTACTTCGGCGCAGGCCTGGGTCTAAGCGATATTGGCGACCCATTCGGATTCGGGGTTATTGAAACGGGCCGCGCCGGTCTCGTCGTCACGATGTTGATCTTCGTGTCGATGATCAACGCCTACAATTTTGTCGACGGCGCCGACGGGTTGGCCGGATCGCTGTCGCTGATCGGGCTTCTTTCCGTAACGGTCGTGGCAGGCGTCTTCCATCCGTCTGGCGCTTTCGCGCTGGCGTCGGCCTCAGCCGTCGTGGGTTTCCTGCTGTTCAACTTCCCGACGGTCTACAACCGCCCGGTGCGCGCCTTCATGGGCGACGCCGGTAGCACGCTGCTCGGCTTTACGCTTGCCTGGGTCGTTCTCAGTATCAGTACGGGACCGAGCAAGCTGATTTCGCCGGTTCACTGCCTCTGGTTCGCGGCAATTCCGATTTTCGACTTCTTCACGTGCTTTGTAAGGCGTGTCCGAAACGGAAACTCTCCGTTTACGCCGGGTCGCGACCACTTCCATCACATCCTGATGCGCGGCCGCTTCGGTGTGCGCCAGACTCTCGGCATCCTCATGGGCCTGCAGGCGCTGTACGCGTTACTCGGTCTTGCCGGTTATTTCGCAGCAGTTCCTGATGTCGTAATGTTTGCAGCCTGGTCTGTACTAGGCTTCACGCAGTTGCTGGTTGTCCGCTATATCAGCAAACACCATCGCCTGTGGCTGCGCCGCAGGCGCAACCGGCAGACGAATACGCTGAAGAACGCCTGAACCAAATTAGTCGCTAGTCGGCTTCCCGGATTCTCAGCTCTACGCGGCGGTTGATCGCGCGACCTTCCTCCGTAGAGTTGTCAGCGATCGGCTGCGTGTCGCCGTAACCGCGGAAGGTCAGACGCGACGGATCTACGCCAAACTTCACAAGATGATCGAGTACCGTCTTGGCGCGGCGGTCCGAAAGACCGCGGTTTAGTTCCGGGTTGCCGACATTGTCGGAGTGTCCCGCGACCTCGACGATCAGGCTTGGGTAATTGTTCAGGGTGCGGGCCGCGTCGCGGAGCAGCTGCTCGGAGCCCGGCAGTAGCAGGTCGGAACCTGATGTGAAGTTTACGCCTGGCAGCTGGATCACATCGCGAATCTCGCAACCGTAGACGTCGACTCGGGCACCCGGCACCGTGCTCGGGCAGCGATCGTACGCATTCAGCACGCCATCTGCATCGCGGTCCGAACTCACCTCGCAGCCAAACGCGTCAACCTGCGCGCCTGGGCGCGTGCCCGGGCAACGATCCTGGCCGGTCAGGACGCCGTCCATGTCGGAGTCGAGTGAGCAACCGCGGTCGTCAACTGGGGCGCCCATCGGCGTGTTCGGGCACTCATCCCGGCTGTCAGGTACGCGATCGTTATCCGCATCACTGTCGATATTCCTGATCTCGCAGCCGCGGGCCGTGACGTCGACGCCCGCAGGCGTGTCGGGGCAGGCGTCCCACATGTCGAGCACGCCATCGCCATCGGAGTCCTTTGGCAGGTCCGGTTCTGCCATCGGGTCGGACATCGGTGCGCCGCGGCCGAAGTTGTACTGGATGCCAATTGTCGCGACCGCGTCGGTGAGGGACGTAGGTTTCGAGGCCGTGCGCCAGCGGTATTCCGTGCGCAACGACCACCTGTCGGAATTGCCCAGCCTGATCTTCGCGCCGAGGCCGGCGGTCAACGTCGGCGTTCCGCCATCCGGACCCGGTTTGTAGTCGAGAATCGGGTCGGTTCCGCCCTCGTATTTGACGCCCATATAGCCGAGGCCAAACAGGCCGTACGGCGAAATGCGCGCATCTCGGTCGTAGAAGAACAGGGCGTTGAAGGCAATGTCGATGTGCCGTTCGTCAGCTATTTCGAGGCCGCCTCGCTTCCATCCGGAAATATTTGAGTAGCCGAGAACGCCTTCAAACGAGATCTTGTCGTTCCAGACCTTGCCGGCATTGATCTGGATACCCGAGACTTCGTCATTGATATTGCGGTCGCCATCGTCGTCGTTCCAGACGATGGAGCCGGCAACATGCCAGTCTTCCTGGGCGTAAGCTGCTGCCCCGAAAAAGAAAATCAGGAATAAGAGTGCAGCGCTCTGCAGAATTCGTGTCATCAGACTGGCCCCAGCGAAGGTCGAACCATCCAAAATTTCTCCGATCAAAATGCGACCGGTGCCCTTAACAGTCCCGTCACACAGCACTGTATAATTCGCCCAGTCCGTACTTTCTCTAACTTTCGGAAATATCTCAAGAAATGCGTCTAACAATTTTCGGTTCCGGCTACGTCGGCCTGGTCCAGGGTGCGTGCATGGCCGAGATGGGCAATCACGTCGTTTGCTACGACATCGACGCCGACAAGATCGAGCGCCTTAATAGGGGAGAAATTCCCATATATGAACCCGGGCTAGCGGCCTATGTTGAGCGTAATGTCGAGGCCGGGCGCCTCGAGTTCACCACAGACGTCAATAAAGCTGTCGAGCACGGCCTCTTCCAGTTCATCGCGGTAGGTACGCCGCCGGATGAGGACGGCTCCGCCGATCTCAAGCATGTCCTGGCTGTCGCGCGTTCGATCGGCGAGAACATGGAGGAGTATCGAATCGTCGTCGATAAGTCGACGGTGCCGGTCGGCACGGCCGACAAGGTCAAGGCGGAGATCGAAAGGGTCCTGGCCGAACGCGGTAAGTCCATCGAGTTCGACGTTGTTTCCAATCCCGAATTTCTGAAAGAAGGTGCGGCGATCAGCGACTTCATGAAGCCGGATCGCATCATCGTCGGTACCGACAACCCGCGCACGACGGAACTGCTGAAGTCCTTGTATGAGCCGTTCAATCGTAATCATGATCGCCTGATTGCGATGGATATTCGTTCTGCGGAACTGACCAAGTACGCAGCCAACGCGATGCTGGCTACGAAGATCAGTTTCATGAACGAGCTTGCCAACCTGGCCGAAAAATTTGGCGCAGATATCGAGCAGGTCCGAGTTGGCATCGGTTCGGACCCGCGCATCGGCTACCACTTCATCTATCCGGGCGCCGGGTATGGCGGCTCGTGTTTTCCGAAGGACGTACAGGCGCTGGCGCGTTCCGCCGGAATGGTTGGCTACGATGCGGAACTGCTGAACGCGGTGGAGTCCGTGAACTACCGGCAGAAGCAACGTCTGTTCGAGAAGTTGAGCTCGCACTACGATGGCAATTTCGACGGCAAGACGGTCGCTGTTTGGGGCTTGTCGTTCAAACCGAACACGGACGACATGCGCGAAGCGCCGAGCCGGGTATTGATGGAAGCGTTGTGGGAGGCCGGCGCGACGGTACGTGCGTACGATCCTGAGGCGATGGAGGAGACGAAGCGCATCTACCCGGACCAGGACGGCCTGACTCTGTGCGATTCCTCCTACGAAGCGCTCGAAGGCGCTGACGCCCTGGTGATCGTCACGGAGTGGCAGGAGTTCCGCAGCCCAGACTTCCAGAAGATTGAAAGTATGCTTGCCGACAATGTGATCGTCGACGGCCGCAATCTCTACGAGCCCGAGACGGTTGAATCCCTGGGGCTCAAGTACTACGCAATTGGCCGAGGAAGGACGTAGGAGGCCGCTTGCGGGCGACCCGTAGGAGGCGGCTTGCCGGCGACCGCGCCAGATCCCCGTGGGAGCCCGCCTTGCGGGTGACGAAGTGAGCTCCCTGTAGGAGGCCGCTTGCGGGCGACAGTTAGCTATAGAGAGCGCTTTTAATTGGTGCTATTATCGGACCACTCAACTGCTTATTAAGGTGGTGCCATGACCATCAAATTCTCGGAAGACGTCATCCCGATGACGGATTTGAAAATCAATCCAGGTCGGGTGGTCAAGCATGCAGCGGACGCTCACCGACCGGTGTTCCTAACGAGTCGGGGACGAGGCGTGGCGGTTGTCCAGTCATTGACTGACTTTGAAAAAATGGCAGAAGAACTCGCGTTTATGCGTGCGGTTGTGGTGGGCTTATCCGATCTGGAGGCTGGTCGCGAGAAATCGCTGGCAGAAGTCAAGGCGCAGTTGAATCTAGATTAGCCAAGTGTCCGTAGCCGTAGTTTCATTCTCCGAGTCAGCAATATCGGACCTTGAAGCCCTCAAGGACTGGTATACGGAGCAGGGAGCGCCGGACGTCGGAAAGAAATTCGTTAAGGATATTCTGGACAAAGTCGAGTCGCTCGGAAGAAATCCTGATATAGGTAGGATAGTCCCCGAGTTTGATCAGCCGGCGATAAGAGAACTAATTCATCGGCCATTTCGCGTTGTCTACCGCCGAGAGCCAAACAAAGTTTCGGTTGTCCGGGTTTGGCGTACAGAGAGGCTCCTAACTCTCCCGCCAAATCAAGACGCATAGTCGCCCGAAAGGCGGGCTCCCACATTAGAGTAGGTCACAACAAAGAGCGAAAGAGAATGCAAATAACCTGCTTCAAGGCCTACGACATTCGTGGGCAGATCCCGAACGAACTCAACGCCGACATTTGCTATCGCATCGGTAATGCGACGGGCGAGTTTCTGAACGCGCGCAAGATGGTCGTCGGTCGCGACATGCGGCTCACGAGCCTCGAGTTTGCTGACGCCGTAATCGCCGGCCTGATCGATGCGGGCGTCGAAGTCATCGACATCGGTCTGTGCGGCACCGAGATGGTGTACTTCGCCACAAGTCACCTGAATGCCGATGGCGGCATCATGGTCACGGCGAGTCACAATCCGGCCGACTACAATGGCCTGAAACTCGTTCGCGAGGAAGCGCGTCCGATCAGCGCTGACACCGGTCTGGCGGATATCCGAGCATTGGCGGAAGGCGACGACCGACTGGGGCGCGATGGCGGATCGCGTGAGCACGACGATGTTCTCGAGGCCTACACAGAGCACATGCTGACCTACGTCGATGTCGCAGCGCTGAAGCCGCTGAAACTGGTCGTAAACGCAGGTAACGGCTGCGCCGGTATTGGTTCTGACGCGCTAGAGCCCCATTTGCCATTTGAGCTGATCAAAGTTCACAACGAACCGGATGGCACATTCCCAAACGGCATCCCGAATCCGATGCTTTCGGAGAACCAGGCCGTTACGTCAGAGGCAGTGCTTGCGCACGGCGCCGACATGGGTATCGCCTGGGATGGCGATTTCGACCGTTGCTTCCTGTTCGACGAGAAGGCGACCTTTATCGAGGGCTACTACATCGTTGGTCTACTGTCTGAGGCGCTGTTGCCCAAGAACCCGGGCGGCAAGATCGTGCACGACCCGCGCATGACCTGGAACACGTTAGACATCGTCGCGCGCGACGGTGGGGAAGCGGTGAAGAGTAAGTCCGGTCATTCCTTCATCAAGGAAAAGATGCGCGAGGTTGACGCAATCTACGGCGGCGAGATGAGTGCGCATCACTACTTCCGCGAGTTCTCCTACGCCGACAGCGGCATGATCCCCTGGCTGCTGGTCGCTGAGCTGATTTCGACGAGCGGCAAGTCATTGTCGGAACTCGTAGGTGAGCGAATGGCGATGTATCCCGCGAGTGGCGAGATTAATCGCATAGTTGAGGATGCATCCGCGACGCTGCAAAAGTTGCACGATGTCTATTCAGGTAACGCTATTGATGTTGACGATACCGACGGCTACAGCTTCGAGTTCGAGAACTGGCGCTTCAACATCCGCATGTCGAATACGGAGCCGGTTGTGCGGCTGAATATCGAAACGCGTGCAGACCAGGCGCTGCTGGAAGAGAAGGTCGAGGAAATCCTGCAGTACTTGTAGGAGGCCGCTTGCGGGCGACTATCGCATTGCAGGAGGGGCCGTGGCCGCGACTGGTCGCCGGCAAGCCGCCTCCTACGGGAGCAACTGTTCCAAACTGACCTTGAACTGCAAAAAGACAATACCGCTAAGCGTTGGGTCAACAACATGCGAGTTCGTCGTTTCCTCAACGGCCTTGCGCGGCAGGTAGGTCAGGTTCAGGCCGAAGTTCTTGGTGCCGACCGACACGCTTGGCAGGACACCGGGAAACGGCTTGCTGCCATTGACGTCCTCGCGCGTCATCAGGAAAGCGTTTAGCCCCGCATAGACATAGAAGCCAGCCAGTTTCTCGGTTTCGTATATGCGGCGGTGCAGCCCGGCGCCGGCCATGTAGGACATATTGTCGGTGCTGTCACGAAAGCCGTTGGCCATAAGAATCTTCTTCCAGGCGCTTTTCTGAGCAAACTCGTACTCGACGCCCAGACCGGTATTGTTTTCATTCCAGTCATAACTAGAGTCCAGGTGATAAGACTTGCCGTTGAGGACGGCGTTGACACCGCCGGCGAATGTGGGGGTTGAGAGCGATCCAAGGGCAAGGGCGATGATGAGTATGGAGAATCCTTTCTTCATGTGCCCAGACTAGTCGAGGGAGCGGGTTTGCCGCGACCGACGCCGTCCCTTCGGATACTGTGACGTGGTTCACATTTCATGCCGCGACGCATGTGAGAGAGGCCCGCTTACCAAGTCTGTAGACTGCCAACTGTCGGAATTTTTGGCACAATGACTCTGTCTGCATTTACGCAGCATGCTTGGGAAATCAATAGGTTAATATGCCCATCTGGTCAAAAAACTTTGCCCGGACGCCGCTCCTGCTGTTGGCTTTGGCGGAGGCGTCAATTCTGTTCGTCTCGGTGTACTTCGCCTGCGTTATCGACTTCGGCACGATCGAGTCGACCGAGCAGATCCTGGGTCCCGTGGCGCCGCGAGCAGCAGCTGTCTCGATCGTCATGCTGCTGTCACTTATCGCGATGGGTCTCTACCAGTTCCACCAACGGGTCTATTTCCATGAAGTGATGGTTCGCATCGTGGTCGGCGTTGCGATCGGCTCGCTTGTCCTGGCGATCCTTTACTACGTGTTGCCGTCGGTGACGCTGGAGCCGCGTGTTGCATCGCTTGCAGTTCTGAGCGCTTTGGTTGTGCTTTTGATTCTGCGCTACGCCTTCGTTCGTCACGTTGACGAAAATATCTTTCGCCGCCGATCGCTCGTTTTTGGCGCCGGTCAGCGTGCGGCTGCGATCTCCGATCTCAAGCGCAAGTCGGATCGTCGCGGATTCAAGGTCGTCGGTACACTAGCCGCACCGGGCGACACGATTCGCGAGGATCGCCTGGACCTCATAAATCCCGACCGCTCGATAATTCATATCGCTACAGAGAACAAAGCGGACGAAATAGTCGTTGCGATGGACGATCGCCGAGGCAATCTGCCCATTCGGGATTTGCTCGACTGCAAACTGCACGGTATCGACGTCATTGACCTGCTCGAGTTTCTTGAGCGAGAGACGGGCAAGATTCATATCGATCTCGTCAATCCCGGTTGGCTGATATTCACGCCGGGTTTCCGTTCGAGCCGCTTGCGCCGGGTATTGAAACGGGTGCTGGATCTCGGTGTCGGACTAACGGCTCTGCTGTTCGCCTGGCCGTTCATGATTCTCGTGGCGCTGGCCATCAAGGTTGAAGACGGGCGGGCAGCTCCTGTCATCTATCGGCAGCGCCGGGTAGGCTATCGCGGCGAAGTCTTCGATGTTTTGAAATTCCGTAGCATGATTGTCGATGCCGAAGCAGACGGCAAAGCAGTCTGGGCAAGCGAGAACGACGATCGGGTAACACGCGTCGGTGCGTTTATCCGCAAGGTCCGGTTTGACGAGCTACCTCAAATCTTCAACGTGATTGCCGGGAACATGAGCGTCGTAGGCCCGCGTCCCGAACGACCGGAGTTTGTCGATCAGCTCGCCGAGGAAATCGCCTATTACTCTGAGCGCCATACAGTTAAACCGGGCGTTACGGGTTGGGCACAACTCAAATATTCTTACGGTGCATCAGTGGAGGATGCCGAAGAGAAGCTGCGCTACGACCTTTACTACGTCAAGAATCACAGCCTGCTGCTCGATCTGATGATCATCCTGCAGACGGCGGAAGTGATCCTGTGGGGTAAAGGCGCGCGGTGAGCGCGGTTCTTGCACCGGTCAGCTACGCCATCGCGGCGTTGCTATTCCTGATCCTCGCGATTCTGGTCGCCACGGGTTGGCGCAAGCGGCTGCAAAGCGGTCTTCTCTTGCTTGCGTCGTTGATCAGCGCAGCTTGGGCGCTGCAGCTGGGCGTCCAGTCTGTTACGGGTATTTTCACGACAGAATTTCTGTTCTTGATGGAGGTCGCTCGCGATGCCAGTTGGCTCGCGTTTCTCGTGGCAGTTCTCGGCAAAGCCAGCGGCGAAATCCTCTCGCCCACACTGCGCTTCTCAGCCTACCTCGCGCCGCTGGGAATCTTTGTCCTCGGTGTAATTCCAATCCCCGGATTCGGCGATCCGGCAGCCGTGTTTGTCTCTGGCAGTATCGTCATGTGCCTGCTCGGGCTCGCGCTCACCGAGCGAATCTACGGCGGGTCGGATCCTGTCAACCGCCGCCCGATCAACTATCTCGTCGTCGCCATGGTGGGCATGTTTGGCTACGATCTCGTGATGTTCTCGTCCGCGGTTCTGTCCGGGCAGATCGAAGGCGGACTGTGGATCGCCCGCGGCATGGCGAACGCAGTGGTGGTTCCATTTATCGCGGTGGCGGCAAGGCGCAACCGCGACTGGCCGGTCGACATGTTCGTCTCGCGCCAGGTTGCCTATTTCGGATTCACCTTCTTCGGTGCGGGTATCTACCTGCTGCTAATGGCCGTCGGCGGTTATTACGTCAAGGAGTTCGGTGGGGACTGGGGCGCCGCGTTGGCAGCGATCCTGGTCTTCGGCGCGTTTGTATTGCTCGTTACTTTGCTGCTGTCGGATCGGTTGCGGCGCCGGGCAAAAGTATTCTTCAGCAAGCACTTTTTTCGCAATCGTTTCGACTACCGTGAGGAGTGGAAGCGGCTGAGCCACACGCTTTACGATCCCGGCGCCGAAGGCACTCTCGCGGAACGCGGAATCGAGGCGCTGGCTCGAATTTACGAATCCAAATCCGGCCTGTTGCTGTTCCAGCGTGAAGGCCGTAACTCGCCCCTCGACGCAGTTGCAGCTTGGAACACAGAGTTGCCCGCAGGAATCAGTGAAGAACCTGACGGGTCGTTATATCGTTTCCTCGAACAGCGGCAATGGGTAGTGGATACCCGGCAGTACACTGAGAACCCCGGGTTCTACGAGGGACTTGAGCTGCCCGACTGGCTGGCCGAGGCCGAAGGGCAGCAGATCGTGGCACCGTTGCTCGAAGATACACGGCTCACCGGGATGATCGTGCTGACCCAGGACACGCCCCTTGAACTGACTTACGAGGACACCGACCTGCTCAAAATCGTCGGTCGCCAGGTAGCCGGCGTTCTGGCGCAGCAACAGGCCTCTGAACGTCTTGCCGAAGGACGGCAGTTCGAGGCCTATAGTCGCCTGACCGCTTTTCTGATGCACGACCTGAAAAACGTTGCGGCACAGCAGGCGCTGGTTGTGCAGAATGCCGAGAAGTTTCGTGACAATCCGGAGTTCATCGACGACGCTTTCGAGACGATCGACAACTCCGTCAAGCGCATGAATCGATTGATTGCACAGCTGGCGGAGCGCAATCGCAGGGAGAAGCGGGCGCGCATCCCCATCGCACGCGCGATCGGCGATGTAGTGGAGCGCGTCTCAGACCGCAAGCCGGTGCCAACCGCCAACGTTGACAATTGCGATGCCACTGTCCTGGCAGACCCGGAAAAACTCTCGGCGATCATCACCCACGTGTTGCGTAACGCGCAGGATGCTACCAGCGAGCATGGCTCGGTCGATGTCGAGCTGGATTGCTCCGACACGATGGTGGCTCTGACTGTAAAGGATACGGGCGTCGGCATGGACGAGTCATTCATCCGCAAGAGCCTGTTTCGGCCGTTCGAAAGCACCAAGGGTGTGGACGGCATGGGGATTGGCGCCTACCAGGTGCGTGAGTATGTGCGCGAGCTGAAAGGGTATCTGGATATCGAAAGCGAACCGGGCGAGGGAACGACGGTGACGATTCGGTTGCCAACGGAGAATGGCGATCATGAAGGAGGCATGGATGCACGCTCGTTCTAGCAGCTTTCTACTGGTCCTATTGGCGCTTGTGGTTGCCGCTATCGGCATCGCGCCGACGTTCTGGCTCTTGTGGCCTTACTGGTCAGACAGTTTTACCTACTCGCATGGGCTACTGATCTTGCCTTTATCGGCCTGGCTCCTGTGGGAACAGCGAGTATGCATCGACGCGGAACCGGCTGAGCCTGCCTGGTGGAGTATTCCGATACTTGGTGCGCTGCTGCTTGCATGGACACTTGCATTTGCGGCCAGCATTGAGATCGGCACCTCGGCTACGATGCCGCTTATTCTCTTGTCCGCAGTACTGTTGGTCGCGGGATGGCGGATATCCAGGCTTGCCGCTTTCCCTGTCTTGTTGCTGTACTCCGCAATTCCGGTCTGGGACTACATAAACGTCTATTTACAAACGCTGACGACGAAGGCCGTCTCGATCATCCTAAGAATCATTCAGGTGCCGGCGTTCATCGAAGGCAACCTTGTACAGGTTCCAGCTGGTTGGTTCGAGATTGCAGGTGGCTGCAGCGGCCTGCATTTCTTCGTAGTCGCGATTACCCTTGCCGCCGTATATGCACACCGGCACTTGCGGTCTAACGAGAACCGGGTGGCCTTACTCGTCGCGGCGGCAGCCATGTCGGTCGTAATGAACTGGTTTCGCGTCGCGACCATTATTACGGCTGGCCATCTGTCCGAAATGCAGAGCTATCTTGTTCAGGTCGATCACTACTATTTCGGCTGGTTCCTGTTCGCGATCCTGCTAGTGCCGTTTTTCCTATTTGCCCGATGGCTGGAGCGCCGGGAATCGGGTCTCGATGACGACACCGCTTATGCCCGAGTGCACGCTAGCAGAAATATTTCGTCTGTCGCGGTCGCCGTGGTTTGCGTCATGGGGCTGCTGCCCGCACTCGTTTGGGGGCGTCTGATCCAGTACGGGCCGCAGCCAGTCGAAATTCAACTACCGGAAATCGCCGGCTTCGAGGGGCCGACGGACGCGTCCGGTAATTGGACGCCCCTCTATAACGGTTGCGACGGCGAAGCACTAGGCGTGTATAGGGCTGGCGGCGACGATTTCGAGGTTTATGTCAACTGGTACCGTACCCAGTCACAAGGTCGCGAGTTGATTGGCTACGGCAACAATCTGGCTGGCACGAACGCGCGGCAATATTACGACCGCGAAGTCATCGATAGCGCTGGAGAAATCGATCCCAAGTTGCTGGATTTACGTGAGATAATGATGACTTCCAGCACGGGTGAGCGGCGCCTGGTCTGGTATCGGTTTATCGTCGGCGGGGAAGCAGAGAGTCAACCGCTGCGAGCCAAGCTGAAGCAAGCCGTGGCGAGTATGATCGGACAGTCTGGCTCGGGCGTTGTCGCATTGGCGGTGCCTTGCAGGTCGACCGAACAGGACTGCCGCCACGCGCGCGAGATTTTGTCGCGCGGATTTGCAGATCTGGAACATGAGCTAAGTGACACGATGGTCAGTTTGGACCGTCCATCGTATCGACGGAGAGAGCGCAATGAATAGCAAGAATCAAAGGGGGCGAGGAATGCGCCACTTACCGACAGCGCTTGTGCTGGCAGTCGTGCTGGTTGTTGGTGGTTGCACCAAGAGCCCTGAGCAACTAATCGCGAGCGCCAATGAAAGCATCGCTGCCAAAGATCATCCTACGGCAATAGTCACGCTCAAAAATCTGCTCCAGGTTGAGCCGGACAATATCGAGGGTCGTTTGTTATTGGCCGAGTCGTCGCTTGCTATGGGCGACCCCCTGTCGGCCGAGAAGGAACTCGAAAAAGCGGCCGAACTTGGCGAACAGGGCCCACGGTTCTTGGCATTGCATTATCGGACGCAGTTGACACTGGGGCGCAATACCAAGGTTCTTGAGTTGCTGGCAATCGATGAGGGGACGAAAGGGCTGAGCAAGAACGAGGAACTGCAGTTTCGGGGCGAGGCCTTGTTGGGCCTTGGCAGTTCTCTGGAAGCGGCACGTTCGTTCGAGCAAATCCTCGAGTCAGGAGAGGACCCTTATGCGCTTTGGGGCCTGGCGGCGTCGAAGGCGGCGCAGGGCGCCACGGACGAAGTTGCGGAAATCGGAGCGCATTTGGCCGACAACTATCCCGATTTTGCGCGCGGTTGGCTGATCAAAGGACGAATGGCTTTGCGAACCGGTCAATTGGAAAACGCAGTCCGCAATCTGCAGGTCGCGGCTGACAAGGCGGCCGCGACTCCGAATCGGCTCGTCGAAATCGTGGCGTTATCCGCGCTGGGCGACGCACAACTTGGCTTGAGGAACGTAGACGATGCCGAGGTGACGATTCGCCGCCTCGCCTCGTACACGGGGCCGACACCGGTGACGAGTTTGCTCGCAGCGCGGCTTGCTATGGCGCAGGGCAACCTGACGGAAGCTTCGGGCGAACTGGACAGGATTCTCAGCACCAACCCCAACAATCTGCAGGCGTCGTTGCTGCTGGCGTCGGTGCACGTCCAACAAAAGAATTTCGCACAGGCCAGGGCACTGCTCGAACGAGTGATGGCACTGTTTCCCGACAATCTTGCAGCACGGCGGTTGCTGGCTGCTGCCCAGGTCGAAATGGATGACCCGGAAGCCGCGGCGGCGACACTAGCGCCCGCGCTCGAACTTGACGACGGCGGTCCGCAGCTTTCCATTCTGTCCAGCCAGGTGATGATTCAGGCTGGGGATCCGCAGCGAGCGGTCGAATTGCTCGAGGCCAGTCTCGCAAATGATCCACAGAACAACGATATCAAGCTTAGATTGGCGGCGTCGTATCTTTCCGTAGACCGTGCTGCCGATGCTCACGCGATGGCGGAATCCGTTCCTGCTGACGCGAGCTTCCAGCGTGGCGTTGTCCTGGCATTTGCGCTAGCGGCGCTGGATCGGCTTTCGGAAGCGGACGCGGCAATGAGTGAAGTCCTGGCGACCTCTGGCGATCAAACTGCGGTGAAGTTGGTGGCTGCAAGTTACTACGAGCGTCGTGGCGACAACGTAACGGGCAAAGATCTCTTGCGACGCGCGGTGGATGAAGCGCCGAATGACGTTTCCGCACTTTACGCGCTGGCACGTGCTGAACGACTTGATGGCGAATCTATGGCCGCGAAATCCCTGTATGAACGAGTTATTGCGCAAGACGCCGGCCATGTTCGTTCGCTGTCTGCGCTTGCAGACTATGAGGCGCGTGACGGGAACCTGGGGCGTAGCCTGGAGCTGCTGAACCAGGCGGTTGCGGCGCAGCCGGATGCGGAAACGCCGCGGCTGATGCTGGCGCAGGCGCAATTGCGGGCCGGCGATTCCGTTTCGGCAGAGCGGTCGGCGCACCGTGCGGTTGAACTGGCGCCGGATAATGCCGCCATACTCGGTTCCGCGGCAAATGTATTGCTGGACGTCGGCAAGGCCCGCGAGGCGCAGGTTTATCTCAGCGATGCCGTCGAACTTGCCCCGGATGTTTCGGCCTACTGGTTTGCGCTCGCAAGGGCGCAGTCGGCGCTAGGCGAATCACTGGAATCGCGGCGGGCGCTAGAAGAAGCAGTACGTCTGAATCCGGGGTCGCTGCGTGCATCGTCGGCGCTGGCGTGGGCTGAATTGCGGGATGGTAATGAGGATACGGCCCTGGCAATCGTCGAGCGACTCAAGACCGCCAGTCCAGACAGCGTCGCGCCGCTGGTGCTCGAGGCAGATATTCTGGCTCGTCTTGGGCGCTCCGACGATGCCGCCGCGGTCTATGCTTCGGTTTTCGAACAAAATCCGTCGGGGCAGGTCGCGATAAATCTGTATCGTGCCAAGCTTCGCGCTGGCAGTTCGGAAGCCGAGGCTGTTCTGGAACAATGGGTGAGCCAGGCTCCCGATGATGACACGGCGACTCTCATACTTGCGCAGCACTATGAACGCGACGGGGAACGCGACAAAGCGGTCAGGTACTACGACCAGGCAATTTCGTCAAACCCGGAAAATGCAGTCGCGCTAAACAACCTGGCCTGGATTTACCACGTACAGGGTGACGATCGCGCGGAAGGTCTTGCGAGGCGGGCGCTGGAACAAATGCCGGATTCACCCAGCGTGATGGATACGTTGGCCTGGATTCTCGTGGAAAACGGCGAGACTGCCGAAGGCTACGAGCTGCTCGAAAGGGCGGCAGCAGCCAATCCCGATTCGCGCGGAATCCAGTATCACCTGGCGGTCGCATCCAACGTACTGGGGAATCCTTCGCGCAGCATTCAGATCCTTGAAACGATTCTTGCCGATGATACTCAGTTTGACGACCGTGCGGAGGCCGAGGCACTGCTCGAGGAGCTCAGATGATTGTTCGGATTCTATTGCTGATTGGTATTTCTCTGGGTTTGGCTGCATGCGGAAGCACGCCTACCGGTGTCGCCGCTTGCCCGACACCGTCGACATCCGGACCGGATTATACGATCGGTGCCGGAGACGTATTGCAGATCTTCGTCTGGCGTCACGACGAATTGACGACTACGGTCCCGGTACGCCCGGACGGAAAGATATCCATTCCTCTTGTAGAAGACATGATCGCGGTCGATAAGACGCCGACAGTTTTGGCCCGCGATATTGAGTCGGAACTTGCCGAGTACCTGCGTACCCCGAAGGTGAATATCATAGTCACGCAGCAGGGCATTACCAACCAGATCCAGATCGTCGGAAACGTATCGGACCCGAAAGCCATACTGTATCGCGAAGGCGTGACGGTGCTGGATGCAATGATTGCCGTGGGAGGACTCGACGATTTCGCGGCTGGCAACAGAGCTAAGGTCGTTCGCCAGGCCGACGGTAGAAGCATCGAGTGTCCTGTCCGCCTCAAAGATCTGCTGACCGACGGTGACGTCAGTCAGAACATCGCTTTGTTCCCGGGCGACGTCATTATTGTTCCGCAGGCGAGGTTCTAGGGCGATGCAGGAAATCTTGCAACAAATTCTGACCGAAATTCGCGGCGCCTGGCGATTTCGCTGGCTTGCGATGGGTGTGGCATGGCTGATCTGCCTGATCGGCTGGCCGACGGTGTTCATGCTGCCGGACCAGTATGAAGCGGAGTCACGTTTTTTTGTCGATACGACGACGCGTCTTGACGAAGTCATGGGAGGCGTAATTATCGATGCGGACGACTTCTCGCAAATCGAACTCGTCCGCCAGGCCATGTTGTCAGGCCCTGTCCTGGATGCCGTTGCCCGGGAGACCGACCTCGATCTTCGCGCGAAAACGCCAGAAGAAAAGCAGGAATTGATCGAAGCGTTGCAGGAACGCATCAAGATTCGCAGTACGACGATCCAGCGCGGTCGCGACGAGGGAATCTATTCCATTACCTACCGTGATCGCCAGCAAAACAAGAGCCTGGAGGTCGTGGCTCAACTCCTGGACACTTTTCGGGAAGACGTAATCAGCGGGCGTTCTGAGGGCTCCGACGAAACCGTCGAGTTTCTGACTCGCGAGATCGCGCAATATTCTGAGGAACTGCGCGAGAAGGAGCAGACGATTGCCGAGTTTAAAAAGAACAATGTTGGTCTGTTACCGAGCGACTCCGGTGGCTATTTCGAGCGCATGCAGCAGTTGATGTCCGATACGCGATCGCTCGAAGCCCAAATGAGCGTGCTTCGCGATCGGCGTGCGGCGCTGCTGTCCCAGCTTAGCGGGGAGAATCCCGTGATGCCGGGTGAAGACGGGACCGGGATTGCGTCGCCGACGGCCCAGATTGACGCCGATATCAAAGAACTCGAGGACCGTATCGAGGAGCTGCTGACGACGTATACCGAGAAGTGGCCGGATGTTATAGCCGCGCGCAGCCAGCTTGAGCAGCTGAGGCAGCGAAAGGAAGAGATGCTTGCCGACGTCCAAAATGACGGTGCGAGCCGCGTAGGAATCGCCTCGAACAACCCGGTTTTTCAACAAATCCAGATCGCGCTCAACGAAACCAACATCGAGATCGCGGCGCTCGAACGTAGCGTTGCGGACCATCGAGCGCAGATTGCAGATTTGCAGGCCCGTGTAGACGTCGTGCCCGAGGTGGAAGCCAACCTTGCCCAATTGACACGCGACTACGACCAGATCAGGGCGGTTTACGGCGAGCTACGCGAGCGCCTGGAGCAGGAGGAATTACGCCGCAAACGTATTGGCTGGGACGGTGTTACTTTCCGCATAATCGATCCGCCGAAAGTTGATTTTGAGCCCGTTTCGCCCAATCGAACCCGGCTGTTGATCCTGGTGTTGATAGGTGGACTTATTTGCGGCGCGGGACTCGCTTACCTGTTGCAGCAATTGAACCCTGTCTTTATTGATGCGAAATCGTTGCGGCGCGTGACCGGACTGCCAATTCTCGGCAGTGTAAATATGGCATTCAAGGTCAGGCACAGGGCGCAACGCCGCAAAGAATTGACCGGACTGGTCGGCGCAACCGCGTTGATGTTGCTTGGCCTTGCACTGGTACTGCTGTTCGAGGATTTGGGCGTTCAGGCGGGCGAAAACATTCGGAGGATGGCGACGCTGTGAGTAAGATCCAGAAAGCAATTCGCGATATCGAAAAGAACCAGGGCTCGACGCAGGGCAAGGAAAACTCCCAGGTCCTCGGCAAAGTCATTGCGCGACAACACGAAGAGCAAGTAGAACTCGGTGATGAGACGCAGCAAATCGCGGCTTTGCAACAGGGAGGCATTCGGCACTCCATCGAGATCGATCGCGAGGCATTGCGTCGTGCCGGATTTTTTGCGCCCGAAGATGAAGAGCGAGTATTGGTCGATCAGTATCGCCAGATCAAGCGTCCGCTAATAGCGCACGCGTTCGGCAAACGAGCGACAAAAATCGAGGATGGCCATCTCATTCTGGTCTCGAGCGCAATGGCGGGAGACGGCAAGACCTTTACCTGCATTAATCTTGCATTGAGCCTGGCCCGCGAACAGGACCGGTCGGTGCTGCTGGTGGATGCCGATGTTGCCAAAGCACACGTTTCCAGGCTCTTCGGAGCGGATGAGCACCCCGGGTTGCTCGATTTGCTGGAAGGTGATTCGGGTCTGGACCTGAACAGCACGATACTGCAAACGGATATAGCAGGACTTTCACTGATGACCGCCGGTGATATGCGTACCCACTCGACGGAACTGCTCGCGAGCGAGCGTATGGAAAGTCTGATTCGTGCATTGAGTGCGCAAGATCCCAACAGGATCGTATTGTTCGATTCGTCACCACTACTCGCGACTAGTGAGTCGCGTGTCCTGACGAGCCTTGTGGGCCAGGTTGTGCTGGTAGTGTCCGCGGAGATTACGCCGCAACAGGCGGTACTGGACGCGATCGCGACGGTTGACGAGGGCAAGGCCGTGAACCTGGTGCTCAACCAGGCGAGGCACTCGAACGGCGCCGGATACTACGGTTATGGATATGCCTACGGGACGCGGGAGGCAAGCGATGAATAACAAGCGGCAGCAGATGGCATGCTTTGTCCTGGCGTTGGCGGTTTCGCCCACTGTCTTCGCTCAGCAGAACGAATATCGGCTCGGGCTCGAGCTTGGCGCGGCGACGACAGATAACATCAGTCGTGCGCCGGACACTGCACTTGATCCGGCGGTAGACGAAACTATCCTGACCGGCGGCTTGAATTTTCATCTTAACCGGGATGCCAGACGCTGGAATGCCGATTTTCGTGGATCTGCGCTGCGGCATAGCTACCAAGACAATACTTTCGACGACGAGACATTGGCGACCGTTAACGGCTCGGCCAATTTTGTAGTGATCGACGAAAAGCTCAATTGGAATCTCCGGGCGAACCATGGTCAGCAATTGATTGACCCGTTTCAGCCTGTTACGCCGTTGAACCGCGAGGACGTGACGTATGTGACGACCGGGCCTCAGCTTACCCTTCCGGTCGGCGCAAGGACGGCAATTACCGCCAGTGCAACGTGGAGCGATATTCGCTACGAGTTCAGGCCGTTCGATAACGAGCGTTTGGGCGGTCGGATCGGTATTCGGCGGGATATTGCGCCGACCAAGTCGCTGTCGCTGAACGTCGGCGTCAGCGAAGTCGAGTACGATCTGGCGGCGCTGTTTACGCCCATTGATCGGATCAACGCCTACTTGGGTTATTCTGTCGACGACTCCCGCAATACTTTCTCAGCCAAATTTGGGTGGAGTGAACTCGAGCGCGACGGGGAGACCGCTGACGGCATGTTGCTGGAACTCGATTGGCGCCGGATACTGACGGGTTCGACGACAGTCAACCTGAATCTCGGCTCGAAGTATTCGACGAACGGTGACATTTTTCGCCTGAATCAGCGGCTCGATGGCGTCGACCGCGGTACTCAGGACGTGCAAGACATCGATGACCCGTTTCGTCACGACTATGTCAGGCTTGGCTACATATACAAGGGATCGAGAACGACGCTCAATTTCGGCTTGCACTTCGATCAAGAGCGCTACGAGAGCTTCACGGCATTTGATCGCGAGATTGGAGGGCTATTTTTCAATGCGCGCCGCGAACTGACGCCGAACATGTCCGGATCGGCTTTCGGTCGGTTTACGACGCGTAACTACAGTAATTCGAACGGTAGCGACGACAACATTACTGTTGGATTGTCATTGAACTGGAACGCGAGTCGCACAGTTTCCCTGAGGCTGTCTGGCGAACATCGCCAGCGTGACGCGACCGGTTTTGGCGCTGATTACGACGAAAATCGAATTGGCCTGACGCTCCACTTCGTACCAATCGACAGCAGGTACTGAATGCGCCCGGCACCGACCAATGCGTTTTCGATTGACGTGGAAGACTACTTTCACGTGTCGGCGTACAACTCCGTTATCGACCGTGGTGATTGGGATGCATTGCCGTCGCGGGTCGAGCAAAACACGCATAAGGTCCTTGAGATACTCGACCAGCACGACACCGTGGGTACGTTTTTCGTTCTCGGGTGGGTAGCTGAAAGACATCCCGCACTCGTTAGGAAAATTGCGGGGGAAGGCCACGAAGTGGCGTGCCATGGCATGAGCCACAAACTAATTTACGTCCAGGGAAGGGAGAACTTTCGCAGCGAGACGCGTGAGTCGAAAGCACTTCTCGAGGACATCATCGGGGCGCAGGTCAGCGGTTATCGCGGCGCGAGCTTTTCCATCACGCAGTCGTCGTTGTGGGCACTCGACGAACTCGCTGAACTCGGTTTCGAGTACGACTCGAGTATTTTTCCAGTGCGCCATGATCGCTACGGAATTCCCGGTGCACCGCACCAGCCATTTCGCATCAAGACAGCCAGCGGCAGTGAAATCGTGGAGTTTCCAATGACAACAGTGAACATCGCGGGCTGGCGAATGCCGGTGTCGGGCGGCGGCTATTTTCGGATCTACCCTTACGCTTTGACTCATGCTGCCTTGAAATCGCGTGAGAAGTCCGGCGAACCGTTCGTCTTCTACGCGCATCCGTGGGAAGTCGATCCCGACCAGCCGTTACACGATGCCGGTTGGTTGTCGAATTTCAGGCATCGTACAAATCTTCGCCGCTGCGAGGCGCGCCTGCATCGTTTGCTCAAAGATTTCAGGTTTTCTACGATGACGGATGTGCTCGAGTCGGTTTCACTGATCGACGTTCAAGCCGTCGATGGCCGTCTGCAACTCAGAGAATCAGCATGAGTGAGTACGTAACAGGGCGCGTAAGCGTCATTATTCCGAGTTACAACCGCGGCAAGTACCTGCGGCAGACGATCGAATCGGTGCTGGACCAGACGTACCCGGACGTGGAGTTGTTTGTAGTCGATGATGGGTCAACGGACGACTCGCTCGATATCGCGCGCAGCTATGGGAATCGCCTGTTCGTATTGCAGCACCCAAATGGCGAGAACAGGGGGCAGTCTGCATCGATAAATCGTGGGCTCGACGCAGCTACAGGCGAATTCGTCGCGATTCTGGACAGCGATGACTATTGGATGCTGGACAAGCTCGAAAAGCAGGTAGTGTTTCTCGAGAGTAATCCGGACATTGGGTTGGTCTATGGCAACTGTTACTACGTGGATGCGAAGGGCGAAATTCTTTACCGCTTGTATGGAGATGACTACGCGGAGCGCAATGTGCCGGGAAGCGTATTGCTTGACTGCTATTTTCTGCTTCCGAATAACTCGCTTGTACGCCATGAAGTTATAGATTTGGCAGGCAAGTTTAACGAGTCTTATCGCGCGGCACAGGACCATGATATGGCGGTGCGTATTGCTGAGGTCACCAAGCTCGGCTACATACCGGATATCTTGTTCTGCTACCGTAGGCACGACGATAGTATTAGCAAGAACGGAACGGAGACTCGCTGGAATAACGGTTTCAAAATTCTTGCGTCAGCAAATGAGCGTTTCGCGTATCCAAGACGCGTTTTGCGCAAGCGGCGCGCGCTCCTGCATTTCAGGCTTGCTCAATGCAGGCTTTCTCAAAAGCGATATTTGGGTGCGGTTCCCCACCTGTTCACCGCAGCGATTCTGGATCCTGCCCGTTCTTTCGGAGTATTGCTTGGCCGAGAGCAAGTGTCTCCACCAAGCTGCTAAGGATTCTGAGCGAATGGAACTCGCATTCTGGATCAGCGCTATCTGGGTAGCCTATGTTTTCGCGGGCTATCCTGTTCTTTCGTACCTGATGGCGCGGCTGCTCGACAAACCTGTCAGGGCGGATGAAGTCTTGCCCACGGTGACGGTTGTTACAGCTGCCTATAATGAAGCTGAGCATATAGTCGGGACCGTCCTGAACAAACTGGATCAGGACTATCCAAGTGACAAACTTCGTGTCGTTGTCGTATCGGATGAGTCAGACGATGGTACGGACAAGTTAGTGCAAGGAATTGAGAGCGATCGGGTACACCTGCTTAGGCAGAGCCCGCGCCAGGGGAAGACGGCGGCCCTTAACCTTGCGATGCGGGAAGTCGACTCCGAAATCGTAATCTTTTCGGACGCGAATTCGCGATACGAGCCGGGCGCGATTCGGCAACTGGTTCGGAATTTTGCGGACGAGTCAGTAGGTTATGTCACGGGTAAAATGATTTATGCGGCGCCGGATGGCAGCATCGTAGGTGACGGCTGCTCGGCTTATATGCGATTCGAGAACTGGATGCGTGGCAATGAAACGCGCATGGGGTCAGTCGTCGGCGTTGATGGTGGTATCGATGCCGCAAGGACATCGCTGTACGATCGCATGAATGCTGATCAGCTTCCGGATTTCGTCTTGCCGCTCAAGGTGCGCAAGGCAGGATATCGGGTTATTTATGAGCCGGAGGCCCGGCTGGTAGAAGATGCGCTTGCCGGTAGTGATTCGGAGTTTCGTATGCGAGTGCGCGTGTCACTGCGAGCGCTGTGGGCGCTCAAAGACATGGGAGCACTACTGAACCCATTGCGTTACGGGCTGTTTTCCTTGCAGCTGTGGTCGCACAAGGTTCTTCGCTACCTCGCTGTTGTGCCGCTCGTATTCTTGCTGGTCACGAGTGCCGCGCTGGCAACGACACACTGGGTATACCTGGCGGGATTCGTAGCACAGCTCATATTCTACGCGGTCGCCGCGTCCGCGGCCGCGATGCGAGAGCCGTTCTTGATACAAAAATTGCCGTGGTACTTCACGCTGGTAAACCTGGCGTCCGGTATGGCGCTTTGGAAGTTTCTAAGGGGCCAAAAACAAGTGATTTGGCAGCCGCGGGTAGGTGCTTGATATGAAGCGCCGAGTCGCGTTTTTTGCGGATCACGTGGCCCATTGGAATGCCGGAACCGAACGGCAAATGCTGATGCTGGCTCGTGGGTTGGCCCGGCGTGGTTGGGACGTGCCGCTTTACGTCCTCACCGCATCGGATGCGGCTCAATCCGGCGAATGGCCTTGTAATGTCGAGGTTGTGGCGGCGAGCAGGCTTTCCTCACCGCTATCGTGGTTACGCTTGCTACGCGTTGCCAGGGCGGAACGAGGCAGAGAAACCAGGGTCGCGCACTGTTACTTCAATGACACGTCGATCATTGTGCCGCCGGTGTTTCGATCTTTGGGAATCCGCATTGTTGTTTCGAGGCGGGACATGGGTTTCTGGTATACGCCGGCAAATCGATTGGCGCTTCGCTTTGTGCGTCGTTTCGTTGGCCTCGTCGTTGCGAACAGCTATGCAGTCGCAAGATCGGTTCGCGATGCGGAGGGATACCGTCCTGACGAAGTAGCGGTCGTCTACAACGGTGTCGATGTGCCGGGCAACTTACCGGCCGCGTCTACAAATGCGGGCCCCGTCATTGGAATAGTTGCAAATCTGCGGCCGATCAAACGGATCGGCGATGCCATTCGGGCATTTGCGAAAATTGCTGAAAAGCATCCCGAAGCGATATTACGAATTGTCGGCGGAGGCGACGAGGCAGGGCTCGTGCAGGTTGCGTCGAGAATGAATGTGGCAGGTCGAGTGCAATTCACCGGTCGTATCGAATCCCCGGGAGACGAACTTACCAATTTCTCTGTCGGAATGCTTACGTCGGAGTCCGAAGGGCTGTCAAACTCGATTATCGAGTACATGTTGGCAGGACTGCCTGTGGTTTGCACTTCGGCGGGTGGCAATCCGGAGCTTGTGGAGGAAGGCGTCAACGGATTCCTGGTGGAGGTCGGCGATGTGTCGGCGATGGCGGACCGGTTGGATCAGCTGCTGCGCAGCGGCGAGCTGCGCAGATCGCTGGGCCAGGCGGGTCGCGCGAAGGCGCAACGGAAGTTTTCCACTGTACGGATGGTTGAGGCGCACGAAGAACTGTATGCGAGGCTGGCGGCATGAGTAATTCCAGTATGTCGCGGATCGCTTACAAAGCTCGAAACCTTGTTGCCCGCACGGCAGGGCCGGCTGGTTTGTTCGCGGCATTGCGGTTTATGACGCGCGACAGACCGCGAATCCTGATGTATCACCGATTCTCGAAAGCGGAGAAATGGAACAAGGTGTCGGTGGAGCGGTTTCGCGAGCAGGTCCGATACCTGAAGAGTCGCTTCGAACTTGTCACAATGAGAGAGCTGGGTCTGCAGTTGCAATCCGGCGGCATAAAACCGCGCCAGGCGGCAATCACTGTGGACGACGGCTATGCGGATTTTTGCGAATTGGCACTTCCCGTGTTGGTCGAAGAAGACGTCCCCGCAACGTTTTTCGTTACTACGAGATTTGTCGATGGCGAGATCTGGCTGTGGCCCGATAAGCTGGAGTTTGTGCTTGATCGCTGCATTTCTGACCCATCGGTGCGGTGTGAGAAGTGGAGCGCTTATGTGGATCTACTGCTCGACATGACGCCTCCGGAGCGGGACAGATGGCTCGAGGATTTTGCGAGGCGGGAAAAGATCGTTGTTCCGGATACTCCGACAGACGACTACGCGGCATGTAGTTGGGAGCAGATTCGAGAGGCGAGCGAGTCGGGTGTGGAGATAGGGGCGCACACCCGAGTTCATCCGCGGCTGACCAACCTTAGCGATGCGTTGCTCGAGCACGAAGTAGCCGGCTCGAAAGCGGACATCGAGTCGCGCCTCGGCGGGCCGGTATCCAGTTTTTGCTTTCCCAACGGTGCTCCTGACGATTACGACGAGCGGGTTGAGCGAGCGGTCGAACAGGCCGGATACCTGAGCTCTGTTGCGGCGCATCACGATGGCAAGTTGGGAGGTCGATTTTCCCTGCGGAGGCTGGGCGTGGGCAATGCCCGGTTCGAATTTACCAAGTCGGTGTCCGGAAGCAGGTTTCTCTGATGTCCGGACTTCACATATTGCACGTAATCGATAGCGATGGTCTCTATGGTGCGGAAAGCGTATTGCTCAATCTGATGGGCGAGCAGCAGCGTGAGGGAAACAAAACAGAACTTGCCAGCCTGGCGGAACCGGGCGCGCCCGAGAAGGCTATTGAGACCGAGGCAAACAGGCGCGGACTAAGATGGCGGCGGTTTGAGGTTTCGAAAGGTCTGGATTTTCAAGGATTAAGAGAGCTCACGCGATACGTAAAACAGAACGAGGTATCCGTCATCCATTCCCACGGATACAAGCCGAACATATTGCTGGCGCTTACGTCGCGCCAGTCACGTGGCGCGCCGGTTGTATCTACCTTACATGGCTGGACGGCCCGCAGGGGCATTTCAAAGTTGCGCGTGTACATGTGGCTCGAGTGCTTACTGTTGCCACGCCTGGATCGTGTCGTCGCCGTCTGCAGGGAGATGACGTCCGGTACGCTGTTTTCCCGTCGTCTCGGCCAGCGCCTGCATGTCATCCATAACGGCATTTCGGAGACTTCTCAGCCCGGAGATGAGGATGATCTGGCTGCGCTGCAGGAGTTTGCGCAGGACCGGCCGGTCCTGTTCATGGCCACCCGGCTCAGCGTCGAGAAAAACGTCGAATTGGCCATTCGGGCTTTGACTGCCCTGCGAGCCGCAGGGCAGGACGTTGTGCTTGCAATTTACGGCGAAGGACCGGAACGAGAAAACCTCCAGTCACTTATCGACGAATTAGGCATTGAGGGCAGCGTCGGGCTGTTTGGATTCAGTAACTCAATCCCGGCTTTGATTGCCGGTGCGGACGCGCTTCTCGTTACCTCGGATACCGAAGGCGTGCCTATCGTTGTGCTTGAGGCCATGAGAGCCGGCGTTCCTGTGGTTGCTACGCGGGTTGGAGGACTCCCGGAAATCTTGCGAGAAGGAGAAACGGGTATGCTTGTTGAACCTGCTACCGTCGCAAGGTTTGCTGAATCTATCGGACGCTTGTTGGCCTCAAATGAATTCGCGCGCCGTGTAGCGGATGCTGCGCAGGCGGCATTCTTACGGAATCATACAGTGGCCAATGTAAGTCAGCTTTATGGTTTGGTTTATCGTGAGGCGGCATGCGCGTAATCGATCAGGCCGAGCGGGAACCAAATGGCTTCGCATTTGCCATGCTCATTGTTTATACGGTGAGTTTCCTGCTGCACTTGCCGGCGCGGATACCGGCCCTCGGCGTGATTCGCCTCGATCTGATTCTGTTGGTACTCCTTGCGCTAAGCCTCACTCGTGCGGATTGGCAGCGCGTTACCCAAAATCGGCCGGGGCAGCTGCTGCTATTACTCATCGCCTGGGTGGTCATTTCTCTACCATTTGTCGAGTGGCCGGGAAGCGTAATGCGGGAGACGTGGAAGCCCTTCGCGAAGTCAGTGATATTCTTTTTTGCGATTGTTCTTTCGGTAACGTCTCCCGAGCGATTGGTTCGTTTCGTCGCGGTCTTCATGATCTGTCAATTCATTCGTGTTGTTGAGCCGCTCACTCTGCACTTGTCTACCGGTTACTGGGGTGACCAGGCCCACATAGCGGGAGGCGAATTCATGAATCGCCTCTCCGGAGCTCCTTCAGATGTAGTGAATCCGAACGGTTTGGCGTTTGTTGTTGTAATGGTTCTGGCGCTTGGACATGTTCTCATGTTTCGGTCCGGCAGGAAGTCGTACCAGCTTGTCTACCTGGGTGGCCTTCCTATAGCTGTATGGGTATTGGCGCTCACAGGGTCGCGTAGCGGAATGGTCGCATTGGTTATGGTATTTGTTGGGCTGGTATGGACGTCTCGGCACAGGGCTGCGATGGCGTCCCTGGGAGTGGTGGTTGCGTTGGTTCTTGTAGGACAGCTCGATGACCTTCAGCGTGATCGGTTTGTTTCGATATTTAACTCGGAGACCCAAAATGCGGCTACCGCACAGGGACGGATCAGGGGTTGGGGTCAAGAACTACAGGTAGGATTGGAAAGGCCAGTATTTGGTCACGGAGTGGGGACGTCCCGCGAGGCTTTGTTCAATGTCCAGCGCTCGGGGCTTAAGTCGCACAACATGTATACGGAATCGATGATAGAGATCGGAATACCGGGAATGATTCTTTTCTTGTCGTTTCTCTATTCGACTTATCGGCAACTCAGAGAGCCACGGAAATCTTGTCCAGGCGAAACCGAGTTAACAGCTGATCTTCATCGCCGTCTGGCGACAGCCCTATGGGTTCTTTTCGTTTCGTGGGTAGTATTTCATCTCGCGCAGTATGGTCTTACGGAATACCACTGGTATGTTCTCACGGGACTAGTGATAGCCAATCACATCGGCGGTGGATTGGAAGGCCGTCCAGATACTCAAAGCCTAACACTTGAAAAGGCAAGGCTATGAAGAGTCGAATTCTACTTGTTGTACGGTGGCCCGTCGGTGGAATTCGTACCTATCTAAGGTATGTGTACCGATTGTTCGCAAGTTCTGAGTGGACTTTCGATGCGATCGCTACACGAACGCCGGAAACGCCATATCTTAAAGAAGATATTGGAAAATCTCTGACTGAAATTATCGAGTGTGAATTGAACGCTGTGGACATTGCGTTGGCAGTTAGACGACAAGCACAGTCTGGGCGGTATCGTCTAGTTCACTCGCACGGCTTGGGTGCCTCGATCTGCTCATCTATCGGTCTGTTGGGGAGAAGAATTCCGCACATCGCCACATTGCATGACATGTTTTTTCCGTCTCATTTTTCTGGGCTCAAGGGAGTGGCACAGCGCGCAGCAGTCCGTTTCATGCTTAGGCGAATTCAGCTCCTACATGTGATCAGTGACGATCAGTACGATAACCTCCGCAGATTTTTTCCGAGTGAGTGCGCCGCGTTGGCGAACAGGATTTCCGTTGTCAAATCGGGGGTCGAAATCGAGCGGTTTCGAAATGTCGAACCGGACTCATCACTGTCTGACTCAAAAGGGAAGATTTTGGGATTCTTTGGGCGTTTCATGGCACCGAAAGGCTTCGGATTGTTGGTTGACGCCATTGAAAAGATTCGAGTGATGAATCCGGATCGCCCAATGCCGATCGTAGTGTGCGTTGGCAGCGGCGGGTTCCTGAATCGGGAGAAGCGAGATATTGCCGACCGTGGTCTGACACAATTTTTCCGGTTCGAGCCATTCGTTGCAAATCCCGCCAGCCTCATGAAAGCAATGGATGGCATCGCAATGCCTTCGAAGTCGGAGGCGGTAGGTCTGCTCGCTATGGAATCTTTGCTGTTGGGCATTCCATTACTTGCGTCTCGGTCAATTGGCTTACGGGAAGTCATTCAGGATACACCGACATTTTCATTCGAGCCGAACTCCTCGGAGGCGTTGGCGGTAGCAATTCTTGACTGGATGGACGACGACCGCGCCCGTGAATTTGAGGAGTATGTTCCGATAGCCGCGGAACGTTTTGATGTGACGCATACGCAAGCCGGAATACAGAAAATCTACGAGAGGGCGCTGGACTAGTGTGCGGAATCGTCGGGATCCTTCGAACCCGTGCCGGTGCGGCCCGTGTTGGGCCGGTGGAAATCACCGCGGCGCGGATGACGCGAGCTCTTAACCACAGGGGGCCCGATTCGAGCGGTGTTTGGGCCGATGAGAACCGGGGTGTGGGATTGGGTCATGCACGGCTGGCTATTGTTGACCTGACGGAATCGGGTCACCAGCCGATGCATAGTTCGAGCGGCCGGTACGTCATTACGCTTAACGGCGAGATCTACAATTTTCGCGGGCTTCGTCGCGAACTCGAGTCACTGGGCTGCAAGTTTCTGGGGACTTCAGACACCGAAGTACTTCTTGCCGCAATCGAGTCATGGGGGCTGTCGAATTCGCTGCAGCGGATCCACGGAATGTATGCATTCGCTCTTTGGGACAAAGCGGACGAGACTCTGACGCTTGTGCGGGACCGATTGGGCGAGAAGCCGCTGTATGTCACACGTACAAGCGATGGTTTCGCATTCGCGTCCGAACTAAAAGCGTTTCATACAATTTTGGATTGGAAGCCCGAGTTGCGCAGTGACGCATTGAACGCCTATTTTCGATTGAATTACGTCCCGGCGACCACTTGCATCTTTCAGGATACGTGGAAGGTTCTTCCCGGTCACAAGCTTGTCATTTCGACGAACGACGGCGATGTGCTGCCATTACAGGAATCCTATTGGGCGGTCAGTACTTGCGGTCCCGAGGCGGATATTGGAGGGGCGAGCGAGGAGCAGTTGGTAAGTGAGCTCGGATTGCGCTTGAAAACCAGCATTGGGCGCCAACTGATTGCTGACGTGCCCGTCGGGATTTTCCTGTCTGGCGGCATCGATTCCAGTCTGGTATCAGCACTGGCGCAGGAAGCCAGTCCCGTGACAATCAAGACCTATACCGTCGGCTTCGATTCGGAGAAGTTCGACGAGTCGCGTTACGCGCGCGAGGTTGCCGAATTGCTGGGTACGAACCACACTGAAATCGTTTTGGACGAAAACGACGCGTTGCAGATCGTTGATCGACTGCCCGATATGTACGACGAACCGTTTGGCGATGCGTCGCAGCTACCGACTTTTTTGGTCTGCCGTGAAGCCCGCAGGCACGTGACGGCTGTGCTCGGGGGCGATGGGGGAGACGAACTGTTCTCGGGATATGAGCGGTTTGCAGTTGCGGCGCAGCGAGAATCAGCTACTGCGCCCCTGGGCCGATCATTGCGGCGGGCCCGGCTAGCGCTGGGCGCCGCGGCGTTGTCCGGTTTGCCGGTTACGGCGCGACACTGGTTACGAGAACAGTTTGGACTTGACCAGGGCGTGTTGCATCGAAAGCTCCGTTCGGTCGTTGAACAGCGGGCAGACCGTGCGCCGAGGCAGCGCTACGAACGATACCTGCAATTCTGGTTGGAAAGTATGAACCCGGCCGGCGAAAGGTTTGCGCCACAACCGCTCGAATCCGCGCCAGACTCGGTTTGGGAATCCGATCCGCATCGCGCAATGATGATTCACGACGCCCTGAATTATCTGCCCGACGACATCCTTACGAAGGTCGATCGAGCCGCGATGAGTGTTTCGCTGGAGACTCGGGTTCCGTTGCTGGATCATTCAGTCGTAGAGTTGGCACAATCAATACCGTCGAGTATTCACCGGTATGACGGCAAGGGAAAATGGATGTTGAGGCAATTGCTGGGCCGTTACCTGCCGCGCCACCTGATTGAGCGCAAAAAGCAGGGCTTTGCCGTACCTTTGGATGACTGGTTGCGCGGGCCGCTAAGGGAGTGGGCGGATCGCCTGATCGACCGTGATCGCATGCTCGCAGCCGGCATCCTTAGACCCGAAGTCGTCGAGCGAGAATGGAACTGGCAAAAATCCGGCCAGGTTTCACGCGGGCTCGCGCTCTGGGGGGTGCTTATGTACCTGAGTTGGTTTGACCGCTGGAGCCCGGCGGTTCCAGCGAAAAGTTCTGTCGAGGTGCTCTAGGAAATGTGCGGTATTTGCGGTGTATTCGGACAGACCCTCGAGCGCCGCGTCCTCGAGGAAATGAACACCACGCTGGTTCGACGCGGGCCGGACTCGGAAGGCTACTTCCAAAACGACCACGCGTCACTGGCGATGCGGCGCCTCAGCATCATTGACCTGGAGGCAGGGGATCAACCGTTTCGGAGCGCTGACGGGTCCGTCGCGATTGTCTTTAACGGTGAGATTTACAATTATCGTGAATTGCGCGCTGAACTAGTGGAGGGAGGGTTTTCGTTCGACAGCCACTCCGACACGGAGGTGATATTGAATCTCTACTTGAGGGATGGTGAGCAATTCCCGCGCCGCCTGCGCGGTATGTTCTCGATCGCAATCTGGGACGGGCGCACCGAAATCGGCTACCTGGTTCGCGACCCTTTCGGTATCAAACCATTGTTTTATTCAGATTCCGATTCCGGGGTCGCGTTTGCGTCTGAAATCAAGGCGCTCGTCGCCGGCGGCTTTGTCGAACCGGATATCGACCCTGTTGGGTTGGACGCCTTTTTTGCATACGGATACATTCCCGTTCCGCACACGATATATCGGAATGTCGCGAAGCTTCCCCCGGGTACGATCGCTAAATTTGAGCAAAACAAGCTTAGCCAAAAGTCATATTTTGATCTGCGGTCGATCGTTACGTCCGGAAAACGGCTCAACGAACGATTGGCGGAGTCGGTTGACGATTGCTTGCAGGATTCGGTTGCCGCGCACCTGGAAAGTGATGTACCCGTATCTGCGTTCTTGTCCGGGGGAATCGACAGCAGCCTTGTGACGAGCTACCTGGCCGGGCACGAGTCGGGGGATGACTCAACGGTGTTTACCATCGCGTTCTCGGATCCCGGAGATCTCGCGGATGAAAGTGTGCTTGCCAGGAAACTGACCGACAAATTAGGGATCCGCAACAAACGTATACTGGTGACGCCAGATGCGCGCAAGATTCTGGCGGAGGCCGCACTGGCGTTCGACGAACCTTTCGGCGACGACTCGATTATTCCTACGTACCTGATTTCGAAAGAAGTGGCTAGCCGATACAAGGTCGCATTAACTGGTTTGGGCGGCGACGAGTTTTTCGGCGGGTATAGTCGCTACGAAGGCATGGCATTGCACCAAGAGGTTCGAAAACTGGGACCATGGCTGCCGAAGATCCTGGCTTGGATGGCTGGCCATATTCCGGGGGTCGGCAGAGCGGCGACGAGGCTGCGAAGATTCGCGGATGCAGTTCCATTACCGCCGGACAAAGCGTATCTATCGATGGTATCTGCTTTGTCGTCCGGGGATCGAACACAGATCTATTCGGATGAGTTTGCTAGCGAGGTTGACCAAGCCGTCACGGAAGCATTGATCCTGGAGCCGTTCAACGAACTTGAGGAGGCTGATAGTGCCACGCGCGCAATGTATACCGATATGCGGACGTATTTGCCCGAGGACATCCTTGCATTGTCCGACCGGATCGCAATGTGGCATTCACTTGAGCTACGAGTGCCTTTCGTCGATCCAAAGGTCGCAACGATGTCACAAATGGTTCCAATTGAGAAAAAAGTTTCTCTTCGCAGGAGCAAGCCAATACTCAGGGAGTTGATTGGGCGTTTGGTGCCGGAGATTGCCAATGGAAAGAAGCAGGGGTTCCAGAGTCCGGTAGGGCAGTGGGCCCGAGGTGAGTTCGGCACGTGGGCGTCTGGGTTGATTGATGAGTACTTTCGCCTTAATAGTGACGCGAGTCTAAACAAGGCAGCCATTTTGAGGATTTTGGATCAGCACATGAGCGGCGTCGAAGATCATCGCAAACTGCTGTTTCGAATTGTCATGTATGTCCTTTGGCGGCGCGAATGTTTCGAATCGGTTTGGATTGGCCGCGCGCGCAGGTAATATTGAAGTGGACGTTTCAATTGTCATACTTACATACAATAGGCCTGATGATCTGGCGGCCACAGTAGCCGATATTCGTCATCTTGCAGATAAGAAAATCCAGATCCTCGTTGTCGACAACGCATCGAGTATTTCAGCAAGCGAAGTTCTGAAGGACGTTTCTGGCGTAGAGGTAATTCGACTTGACGAGAACAGAGGAGTCGCCGGACGAAACGAAGGAATACAGGTATCTCAGGGCAACATAGTTGTTTGTCTGGACGACGACGTGTCCGGACTCCGAGCCGACCACATAGCCGTGATACGCGAAAATTTCGAAGCGGACCCAAGTTTGGGCGGGCTTTGTTTTCGTGTGCATGATGCCAAAACTGACGAACTGATGAACTGGGTTCATCATCGCGATGTGGAAAAGTACTCGAACAGGTCTTTCGAGACGTACGAGATTACCGAGGGGGCGGTAGCGCTGCGTCGTTCTGCTGCGATCTCTGCGGGAATGTATCCGGAGGAGTTTTTCATCAGCCATGAAGGTCCTGACCTCGCATTACGAATGATGAACGACGGCTTTCGCATAACCTATACACCACATGTGGTTGTCAGGCACAGTCACAGCGACGTCGCACGAACGAGTTGGCGAAACTACTACTACGACACGCGCAATACGTTTCTCCTGGCGGGACGAAATCTTCCATTTTGGTTCGGTGCAAAATACGTGGTGCAACAAACCGCTGCGGTATTCTTGTTCGCGTTACGAGACAAATACCTGTCGTGGTGGTGGAAGGGGTTGCGAGATGGTGTTGCTGAAATGCTCAGAACGAAAGACCGGCGTGTCGTTTCGACAGAGGTAATTGCCAGGATAAGAAGTATCAAGAAGGACGAGGAGTCGTTGCTTCGACGTCTCAGGCGATTTCTTTCCGGTCATGAGATTGGTCGATAGTTTCCACGGATGCCATGATCGTATCCAACGCGTTTTCCAACCTGATCCTGATGATCATTCAGTTGATCATCACATTTGTTATGACGCCCGTCTACGTACAATTCCTGGGTGACTATGATTACGGTGTTTGGGAGATCGCAATTGTCGTATTTGGATACCTCGGACTCCTTGATCTCGGAATGCGGCAAGCGCTGATTGTATATTCGTCGACGTCGTTGGCGCGGAATGAAACTGACGAGGTTCGACAGCTCTATTCGACATCGCTTGTTCTATTCACCGTAATTGGCGTAGTCGGAGCGGTAGGCTGGCTCGGCTGGAGTAACTGGTTCTTCGATCCTGTTGTCAATGAGTCGGGAAGTGGTCGATATACGACTTTCGCTGTATTGATCGCCGCTAACTTCTTCCTGGCTATTCCGGGTTTGGTATCGCTCAGTTTGCTGGAAGGGGACCAGCAATTTAGGTTTCGCAACCTTGTCCAGGGGGGGCTTGCGATCGGCGGGGCTGCTTGCGCATATTTTTTGATGCCGGTCCACGATCCGCTCGTCGTGCTTGCGTCCATTGCCGTTATTGTTGCCTTATTTCGACTTGTGATCACGGAGATAGCTCTTCGTTCGAAAGGCGTTATTGCGACAGGTCGGCGCATGAGTTTTGAAGTTCGTAAGGTTTGCGAACTTATTTCCTTCGGCGCCAAGAGTTTCATGCAGGGGACGGCCCTGCAGCTTGAGGCGGGATTGCCAATCGTGCTCCTGGGAATAGTTGCGGGACCCGCTTCAGTCATATTTTTTGCGATCCCGAATGCGCTGCTGCGACATTCGCAGAATGTCGTGCGCAGCGTGGCGGAGGTCTTCACGCCGGAATTCAGCCGATTGAACAGCCTTGACGATCAGGACGGGGTTCGGGATTTGTTCATCTCGGGTTCCAGGGCATTACTGTTGGTCACAGCCTTGTTATTGTCGGGCATAGCGGTAATCGGCTCGAATTTCATCGATGCGTGGATTGATCCGAAATACGGCACATCCAACTCGAACATCATTCTATTGCTCGTGATTTACTACGGCGTATCGCTGATCAACCCACTGGTTGTCAGGTATCTGACGGCGATCAACAAGCATGGTTTGCTCGCCTGGGTACGCTGGATCAAATTGGTGGTTCTATTGAGTCTGATCGTCCCGGCTCTACACTGGCGCAATGTAGAAGGGATGTTGATCGCAATGATCCTGACGGAGTCATCAATGATGCCGGTGCTCCTGATCTATACTTGTCGCTGCCTTGAAATTAGGGTGACGACATACCTTTTAAAAGGTCTTTCGCCGCTAATTCCCCCTGTACTGGCCCTATTCGGGGCGGCGCATATTGTCGGATCGCATTACGAGTTGACGTCGCTTATTTCCGTAATGGCCGCGGCCGCTCTCCTGGCTTCGGTGTTTATCGTCGCCGCATTCTTCATATCCATGAACAAGGAAGACCGGCTTCGGCTCGCCAAACTTGCGGGCCTGGGGAATATCAAATGAACGAATCCGCTACCAGATAGCGACGAGAAACAACACCGCGGCGCATACGGTAATCCCGCGGCTTACGCGATTGGTCAGGGCCCATACCAGGGGGTCATCATGAACTTCGTCGCGAAGCGTATTCAGCCACAGCTTGTTGACCCAGTAGAGCAGCAACGGACAGAGCAGCCATAGTGCAACCGGTCTCTCAAACGAACCGGCAATGGTCTCGTTGTTTATGTACAGCGCGAATACGACAATTGCCGCAATTCCGCTTGCGGTACCTTCCGCCAGGATCGTCGGCATGTCCGAGCGGCGGTATTGGCGGCCCGGTGTGCTCTTGTTATCCTGGATATCGCTTCGGAGCAACTCGGAGTAGCGTTTTGCCAGGGCGATGCTCAGGAACAGGAACATCGAGAACGCCAGCAGCCAAAATGATGGAACTACCTGAATTGCCGCCGCGCCGGCGAGAATGCGTGTCGTATAAAGTCCGGCAAGAAAAATCGTATCAAGCACCGCTATGTTCTTCGCCCACAACGTATAACTTAGAGCGGTAAGGAAATACAACAGGAGTGCGGCTCCAAAAAGGGACGGGAGCGTAACGGTAAGTGCCATGCTGCCAGCGAGCAGTGCAATACCGACCACAAAACCGAGGCCGAGAGAAAGGTCTCCGGCGGCGAAAGGTCGGAATCGCTTGGATGGATGGGACCGGTCATGCTTGATGTCGGCAATGTCGTTAATGATATACATAGCCGAAGCGACGAATGAAAAGGCGAAGAACGCCAATATACTGGCCTTTATGGCATCATTGTCGGTCACCAATTGCGCCGCTAAAAGGGGTAGGAACACAAGGAGGTTCTTAGCCCACTGATAAGCGCGAATTTGACTGACTATCGCTCGAAGTAAGCCGTTCCGGCGGGACTCCCCGACGATTTCGTAGTCGCGCTGCTTCGCCAGTTTACGTTGTACCTTTGGCGACCGACGAACAACGTAGGCTATTCGGGCGTTTGCAAGCGCCGGCAAATCGGCATTGCTGTCTCCAACGAAATCGTACCGTCCTTCTCCGAACCGGGTAAGTAAAAAATCCGCTTTTGCCTGTGCCTTGAGATTTACATCCTGAGTTGAAGCGAAGACCCGGTCAAAAATACCCAAGTGTTTCGCCGCGCGCCTTGCGTAAGACTCGTTTGCCGCAGAAACCAGGAATGTTGGGCGGTTCTCGAGGCGCGCCCTGGATATCAGTTCGACAACTTTCGAATCGTAGGGTAACAGGGAGAAATCCGGGTGGGCCAACTCGGCGATCCGGTGTTTCCATGCGCTGATACCGTGGCGCATCTCGAGAAACGACGCCAAGGTAGATAATGGCCGTGTGCGCATGGCGACGATGAAACCTTCCACAAGCGTATCCGTCTTTGTGATCGTTCCGTCGAGATCGACACACAGCGGAATTTCACTACCAGCAGTTTCTGTCAATGAAATCTCCTAGCTTGTCAGCCCAAGTCGATCGCTCATATCGGAGCGCAGCACGTTGTTGGGGTCCAGACGGTGTTTGACTTCGAGGAATTCCAGGTACCTGGGATACATCGCGCGGAACTGCGATGCCGATAGCAGCGCATCTTTCGCGAGATATATACGTCCCCCAAAGTCGATGACGCGATCATACAGTCCTCGTATCAACTGCCTGTTGGCCGAGGAATTCGGCATATCGACGGCTAGTGTAATTCCGGGAGCCGGAAACGACAATAATCCGCCGCTTTCTGCGCCGAAACTCTTGAGAACTGCGAGCGGCGAGTAAACGTTCTCGCGAGCCATGCATTGTAGAAACTCGTCGATTGCCGAGTTGGCAACGCTGTTGGGTACCACGCACTGAAACTGGAGAAAGCCATTCAGAGGAAAAAGCACGTTCCAGTTCGAAACTCGGTCCAACGGAAAATTGAAGCTGCGAAACGGTTCCAGGCTGGTGCCTTTCGATCGATTGAGGAAATAGTAGAGTCCATTTAGAAGTGACGATGTCAGCCTGTTAACAAGCGGCAGTCGCAGGCGTGTGGGAAGGGCAAGGCTTGGCTTCACATCGCTGGACGGAGAATGATTTTCGACCAGGTTTGCACTCTGGACAATGCCTCGCAAAGAGTTCCCCGAGGTCTTGGAAACATCGAGCCATGCAACTGTATGTGCGGAGTTCTGGTCAGCATCGCGTAGTGTTTCAAGCACCTCACCAAGAGTGGTTACAGTTACCCGATTAACGCTGACGAAGTAGCTGGGCATGGCCGTCATGCGAATTGCGGCACGGGTGATTAGTCCTGTCAGGCCGATTCCGCCAACTGTGGCGAAAAAGACGTCTGGCCGACTGTTACGCGAGACGCGGATAGGTCCCTCTGCTGGTGTCAACAGTTCGATCCACTCGACGTGTTCGCCAAAACTCCCGTTCCGATGGTGACTTTTCCCGTGGACGTCGTTTGCGATCGCGCCTCCTACGGTTATGTGTGCGGTACCAGGGCACACTGGAATGCCGAATCCTTGTAGGAAAATCTCATCGAGGATCTGATTGAGGCTGGCGCCCGCCTCGCAAATTAGCAGGCCGTTCGACTCGTCAATACATCCAACTTTGTTGAGCGCGGCTGTTCTCAGGACGCCGTTGCCACCTGAGGTCGCAACGTCGCCGTAGCTCCGCCCGAGGCCGCGGGGAATTATTCCCATCTGATCCGTTCCCGAGATAATTTTTGCCGCCTCGTCCAATTGAGTTGGCTGCAATACCGCGCATTCGGCGCGGTGAGTTCGCCCCCATCCAGACAAAACCTTGGTTTGACACCGATTCCCGCTTCTCATGATGGACCTTCTGCGGTGATTCGCCTTGCCAACACCATCGCAGGCGCGAGCGATGCCAAGCCGACCAAAACTGAAAACCAGAGCGTGGTCAAACGAATTATCAGCGTCACAAAAACCGCCAGATTTAGTGATACGCCGTGCGTCGAAAGCATGAACACGGCCATGGCTTCAAACCCGGCCAATCCACCGGGTAGCAACAGGACTGCACCTGCTATCGTCGCAACTGCATAAATCTGCATTGCCGAAACCGGGGAGAAGTCCGGCAAGAACGAAGTCACTAACAAAGCAAATGCCGCGCACTCGAATAGCCAGGCCATGACGGATAAACAAAGCGCCATTACATTCTCAAGACCACTGGATCTTCTTACCGCCAGGCGAACAACTCGACGCAGGTGCGCGAATAGGCGAGGCCACTTTCCTACCGCTCGATAGGCAATTGATAAGACAGACAGCATCAAGTTTGCGTTCGTCGCTATCGTCACTAGGATACCTATGACGATGAGAGCTGCTACTAACTCTACGGGTACTCGTAACGATCCGGGGTTGATCGAAAAAACCACAATCAACGTAAGTATGGCAAGCAAGTCAAACACCCGGTCTCGATAAGTAAATCCGAGTCCCACATGAATTCTAACGTCGTACGCCCTGCTCAGAAACCAAAGGCGGACCAACTCGCCGACTCTTGCCGGAGAAACACCGAACGCGAAACCAGACCAGTAAAAAACGCAGGAGGTACGAAACCTGATCGGGATTCGGGAGGATACTTCGAACCGATTCCAGCGATAGGCGCGGGCGATGAAATTTGCAGCCGACAGAACAAGAAGATACCCGATCAACGACGTAGACAGCTCGGACAGGTTGCTGATTGCTTCACGTACATCGAATTGTTCCGAACGCACGAGGAATACAACAAGAAGTGCAACAAGTCCTGATAGGATGAGAGCTTCTCGAAACAACTTCGGTCGGTCGTTGAGTTGTGCGCCGAAGATCGATTTCAATGAGTTTTGCATTCGAAGAGCTTTGTCGGCGCCAATGCGAGCGGTATACATTCAGTCTGCAATATGTTCTCAATTCTACGCTTTGACGATAGGGCCTCGTGTCGACGTACCAACTCCTCTTCCGGCAGAAACAGACGAGCGTGAAATGATGATTCATACGACTCTGAGACAGTTAGTTTATCCGCGTCCCGGAGAATAGAGATCGAGCGGTCGTCGAGTTCATCGATATCGACTGTTCTGGCATACCACGTGCCTTCCTCGATCGGGAAACTCGCGTTGCGACGGTTGAAGTACACGAAAGCAATTCGGTCGGCCCAGTCTCCAACAAAGATGGCCGAGTCGTGATCACGGACTTCAGTTCCAACATGACGCATGAGTGTTGGGTATTCCCGGTTTTTCCAACCCGGCGGGACGAGTTCATCCGCTGCGAAGATTCCTAGTTGGGATACGATCGCCAACGACGCAACCCACGTCAGATTCCGGTCCGCGAGCCAAGCGAATCCGGCGGCCAGCCAAAACGCAAAAAATATATCGAGAGGCAACGCAAATACGTTGTATTCCGAGCGAATCTGAGCGAGCACATAGATATTTGGGACGAATACTACGGAGGTCAGCCATGCGAGTTCCTTGTGCCTCCAGATAGCCACAAGGGCAGGGGCGGCGAGGAACAACGCGAACGAATAATGATAGAACTGAAATTTAACGAAACTCTTGAATGCCGGGAGTAATTCAAACGACTTGGCGGCATCAATAACGAGGATTCCACGAGTTCCCCACAACAGCTCCGGATAGTAGACATAGAAAAATGGAGTGTAGGCCAAACAGGTTGCGAAGACGAATAGAAGAAATTGGCGTATATCGCGTCTGCGGAAGAAAGACACAGCGGGGAAATATAGGCCGAAGAACACCGTCAATGGCGTAACCCAGATTGCGAGAGCGAAAAGGAAACCCGCAGCAACTGGCTTGCGAAGGTCATAAGCTAGAAATGCGGACCAAATGAAGAACGCCTGAACCATATAGATCTCTGGCGATGTGGCGTTGTTGAAAAACCGCTGAGACGTCAACAGCAGTAGGAGGGCGACTACTGCGGGAATTGTTGTATCGAACCACCGCAGGAAAAGTAGGTAGGCGACAACCGTTGCGAGTGCTCCGAAGATCGCCGCTAATACAGTGAGATTGAAATAGAGCTCCGTTCCAAATACGCTTCCAATGGCCGCAGATACTAGGTGCCCTATGACGTAGTAACCTTGATGCAAGGTCAGTTGGTCGAAGGATCTGGATTCGATGATATTTGCGTAATAGGAAACGTCGCCGGACGGGTCAACGAAGTCCAAGTATGCCAGGAAGGTCAGCAGGGCCAAGACGCCTAGTGCAAAACATGCTCCGGTCGAAATATGATTCGATTGGTCGTCAGTAGTCCCCGCCGACCGGCTAGGCCATGGACGCATCATGATCTGGTATTCCCAGCGATGCGCCGGTAGCGGCGCAGAATTTCATCCCTAACTCTATATAGTTCCCTCCGCCAGCGCGAATGTATTATGTGCGCCGTGCCGAGTTGCGTACCGGCATTAGTTATTGAATTCTTGTAGAGCGTCGATTTCCCGGCTCCGGCGAGCAGGTCGAATTCTTCGTATCCGTCGCGAATCGCGGCTTCGATGTCGTATCCCAGGTGGAGCATTCCCAGCGAAAGCTTGCCCTTGCCAAACGACTCGTCGAACCCTAGCTGAAGATTGTAGACGCGGCGGCCCGCGACCAGGTTGTAGCCGACGGAAACGACTTTTCCGCTAACCGTTAGAATCGAAGAGCGAACCTGTTGCGATCGTGAAAGTTTTTCAACAAGGCTCTTGTGAAATAACAAGCTCTGTTCGCCGAATGCCGGCTTCCCCCAGCGTTTACAATGAAACCGATTCAATTGTTCGAAAAACTGATCGTGTTCGCCGATATCGGCAATTCGATACTGAACGTCTCCCATCTTGCCGAGGTGTTTTCTCCGCCCGAACAGGCGGAGGCGGGTCGAACGACTCAATTCAGCTAGGTACTCCGAGAATGAACCCGGCAATACTATAAAGCGAGTTTCATCTCGCGCATTGCGCTCAATGTTGCGTACGTATCCGAGCTGTGTGAGCGCACTGAGAATTGCCGCTCCGTCGAGGTCATCAACCGGGAAATCCGCAAGTACGAGTTCGTCGTAGGACTGGTCTTTGGCGAGTATCGTCGCCAGTTCATCGCATGCCACCGCCGACCATTCGGGATCGGTAATTGGTTTGATGTACTCGGACCGCATTGTTGCTGGCCCCTGCCAGATATTGCCAATCATCTCCAGTCGATTCGTTGGCAGCCCGAATACCCGAGTCGAGCGTCGGAAAAAGGGAAAAACCGCGACCAGCAGATTCTCCTGGCTTCGCATCTCTATAATGTCCAGTTTTAGCTCATTGGCTTGGGCAAAGTGCAACCACCAGTTTGTCTGCCATTGCCAGCCAAGAAAAAGCGGGTCGCCAGCCGCACGCGATTGCAATTCGCTCCACGTCTCATTTGATGGAAACCCGTCCGCGTCTCCTCGATGAGCGATGCTCAACCGTGCCCATCGGAACCGGGCACCTGCAAGGATGCGACCGTCCGAATCGCCGCCCATCAGGAACCAGTCATCGGGGCACGGCGATTCATCAATTCTATTGTCGCGCTGGAAAAATGCTGTCTGTGACCAACGGGGGGCAACGAACCCATATTTCTTCAAGCAGCTATGGAACTCGCCGTCGTTGGTCGTACATTCGATCTGTTTCTTGCCAGCCGACAGGTGAATCGTTGTATCAACGATGGCACGCTTGATGTCCACGCTGTAGCGAGGTCCAATGTAGTCGACAATAGCAACGGTGTCGCCCAAGTCTTGAAGGACGGCCAGGGCGCAAAGGTCGCCATCCCGATTGGCCAGCTCGAGGATTGAGTAGGTGCCATCAGGAGCACCGCCGTAGCGCCAGTGCAGGTATTCGAAATCTCGCAGTATGCACGTCTCATACTCGTGCAAATGGTTCTCGAGAAGTTCGTTTACAGCGGATTCGTTTGAAAAGTTTGCGGCGCGCGTAAATGTGAGCACCAACTCGTGCGATTGCCAGACGTCGGTTACGGCCTTTTCAAGAACTATGCCGGCGTAGCCCTTCCCAGCGACGGGCGGGGACGATGTTGGCCGGGACAAGACAAACCTTTGCGGGCCCGCCAACTCGGTCCAACCCGCTCGCCGTAACGCTCGCTGCCCGACTGCGCTGATTCCGAGTGCCATGATAAGCGGCCACTGCTCGTCTAATTCTTTCTTGATGTCTTTTCCGACGCCTTGTCGTCGGGATTCGGGGCTGACGATGAAGTCGCAGGACCATGCGGCATGTATATGCCTGCCACGTGAATAGACAGTTACAGGCATGACGCCATTGAAGCCGACAACCGAGTTTCTCGTGTCGACGGCGACCAGCGGCACCTTATCGGTACAACGAGCGAACTGCCAATCGATAACGTGACGCTTGTAGGCTCCGTTGCCCAAAAGGCGCAGGATGCCGTCCTTATGCGTTCCTGCGACGTACGGGACAACGTTCATGCTAGGAATTTTACGCGAAAAAAGGCATCTAAACCCGTGATTTATTTAACATTTAACAAGTGAGTTTTCCGTTTTCTGGAGCGCCCGCAGTTGTTTCTGTTTATCGTGGGCTTTCTGCTAGAATTTCGCGCTTTCTACGCCACATAACAACTCCGCATATGACCGTAAGAACCCGCTTTGCTCCAAGCCCAACGGGCGTTCTCCACCTTGGCAGTGTTCGCACGGCGCTCTTCAGCTGGCTCTACGCCCGCCATTGCGGTGGCCAGTTTATACTGCGAATCGAAGACACTGATCGGGAGCGATCAACCCCCGAAAATGTTGAGGCGATTACAGATGGCATGGCCTGGCTCGGTCTCAACGCGGACGCGGGCCCGTTCTTTCAGACCGACCGATTTGATCGCTACGGTGAAGTTATTGATCAGTGGCTAGCCGAGGGTAAGGCTTACCATTGCTATTGCAGCAAGGAAGAGCTGGAAGAGATGCGGTCTGCGCAGATGGAGCGGGGTGAGAAGACCCGGTACGATGGCCGTTGCCGGGGCAGAAAGAACCCGAGAGTCAGCGTAGACCCCGTGGTTCGCTTTCGAAATCCGCAGAATGGAGAAGTTATCGTCACCGATCTCGTGCGAGGGACAGTTGTGTTCGATAACGCCGAACTCGACGACCTGATTATTGCCCGATCGGACGGCACGCCCACCTACAATTTCTGCGTTGTCATTGATGATCATGACATGCAAATCACGCACGTGATCCGTGGCGACGACCATCTTAACAACACGCCGCGTCAAATGAATATGTTTGCGGCATTGGGAGTGGACTCGCCGTTCTTTGCTCATTTGCCGATGATTCTTGGTCCGGACGGTGCGAAGCTCTCGAAGAGGCACGGAGCGGTCGATATCCGCGACTACCGCGAGCAGGGATATCTGCCTGAGGCAATGCTCAATTACCTGGTTCGACTCGGCTGGTCTTCCGGTGATCAGGAGATCTTCAGCGTCGACGATATGATTCGACTGTTCGATATTGCGGATGTCAATCAATCTGCCTCGTCATTTAACCCAGAGAAGCTGCGGTGGTTGAATCAGCAGCACATCATAAACGCTCCGGCGGAGCGGCTGGCTGATGGCTTACAGCCTTACTTCGATGCGGAACGGATTGACACGACCGACGGTCCTGCGCAGGTGGATCTCGCCGACGGATTCCGGGAGCGGGCTGAAACGCTCGTAGAAATGGTCGCGACCTCTCGGTATTGCTACGAGGATTTTGACGAGATAGATACCAAGGCCGCTAAAAAGAACTTGAGGCCGGTGATCCTCGAGCCGATGAAGGCCTCCCGCGAGGCATTAGCAGACCTGACTGACTGGACGAAAGAGAGCATTGCGGCCGCGATCGAGAACATTGCCGCACGGTTTGGACTCAATATGGGCAAGCTCGGACAGCCAATCAGGGTGGCGGTGACGGGCGGCCCGGTGTCGCCGCCGATCGATGTCACCGTTTGGCTCGTCGGGCGAGAGCGAGCGCTGAAGCGGCTGGATGCTGCGATTCGCGTGATTGAGGAGCGCGCCCAAGCTGCTGGAAACTAGGCAGATTTTCCGAGCTTGACAGGCCGCATGCGGCTCCCTATAGTGCGCGGCTCCGTGGGGCTATAGCTCAGCTGGGAGAGCGCTTGCATGGCATGCAAGAGGTCGGCGGTTCGATCCCGCCTAGCTCCACCAAAATCCTTACGGATCAACGTCCTGTGTCCCCATCGTCTAGAGGCCTAGGACTCCGCCCTTTCACGGCGGCAACAGGGGTTCGAATCCCCTTGGGGACGCCACACTTAGCCACATTGGCAGCTCGTAGTGGATCTGGCACTCGTGAGTGTCCGGATCCAGCGTTATTTTGCTGACCACTGTCTTGAGCAGTGCGGTCGGTTCAACGGCGTCTCTCAGAATCGTCGCGACCTGCTCGTCAGTGATGCTAGCCAGGGCTTCTCGAACCGCCGACTCTTTGTCCAGCGACCGGATCTCCTTATCAAGCAGCTCCTGTTGGCGCCTGAGTTTCTCGATCTGGCGAAGCATGGGCTCGGCGTCGTCCATCTTCAGTGCCAACTCGCCCGCCTTGTCGACCTTCTTCTCGATCTCCTTGATCTCGCGTCGAAGCGGCCGAGCCGGATCTTCCATGTGAGCGACTCTGCGGGCCTCTTCGGCCAGTTCATGTACGAATTCGGGTGACTGGGCATCAGCCATGATTTGATCCAACACGGCGTTTTGAAGCGGCTCCAGAGGAACGGAGGCACTGCGTTCGCCTCGGTTCTTTTTCAGTCGATAGTAGCGACGCCTGTCCCCAGTCCACTGGAGGCCGTCGGGAGTCTGGAGTAGGGGCGTCAGCAGATACGGGGAGCCGCTTGCTTTGGCGCGCGAGACCGCTTTGCTGAAGTTGCTGTTCTCGAGAGCTTCAATCAGCCCTTCAGCCTCCTCTTCGCTGATCAGTGCCTTGTGGGTATCGCGACAAATGTGCCAGTCATCTCTGGGCCGCCGCTTGTGACCGCCGACATAGCCGCCACCGTCGCGTTCGGCGTGCACGTTCCAGACCGTATGTCCGGCGTAGGTGAGGGCATTCCATTCCATGCTGATGAGCGAGCTGGCCGATATCTTGAGACCCATGTCGCGCCGCACACAGGCGCGGGGTTCGCCGCCCGCCCGGCGGCTCAGGTACGTTGACACCCAGCGCGCGTCGGATGAAGGCTTGAGCCGCGACTTGGTAACAGGCTGCCCATCTCGAATGGCGCCGGTTTCGATGTGCTCCAGCTCGTATCCTTTCGGCGCGCGACCGCCAGCCCGGAAGCCTTGGCGGATGTTCTCTGCCATTCCGGCCAGGCCTTTTTCGCGGCTAACCAGGGAGTGATACTCATCGAGCGCTTCCATGACCGATTCGAGAAGCACGTTGGTGATTGGGTCAACCTCGGGCATTTTGGCGTAGAGGATGTGCACGCCGTTCTTCTTGGCGTCGTGTTTGAAGACGAGAGAGACGTACCGGCGCCGCGACAGGCGGCTGGTGTCCAGAGTCAGTAGGGTATCCCAGCCTCTCGCCGGCGAGCGGATGTCGCGCATGAGTTCTTGGAAAGCAGGCCTGAATTCAGTCTTGGCCGATTCAACGACGTCGACGTACTCACGGACGATCTGTAGGTCCTTGGACTTGGCGAGCTTCTTCAGCTCCCTCTTCTGACTGGCGATGCTTACGTCGTGGCGATCCTTTGACGAGCGCAAGTAGATTGCGGCGTTTGTCATTGTCGTGCTCCTGAAGCTGCAGGCACCTTAGCACAGCCTTTGGGTCGGGCGAGCCCACGGAAGGGAGCATCTTGATTTCTATGCGCCGTCGCTTCACTTGGTCGGCATCCTGCCCGCGGTTTGTCCTGGTGTCCGCGTCATCGACCGAGATACGTCGCGGTTATCTGCTCGCGACTGTGGCCCAGCTCTCGTGAAACAGTCACGCGCGCTCCCTCATTAAGCGCGCGTTGTTCGATCGTGAGAGATTTCGTCGCTGGGCCACCGGCAAGCGGGGACTTCCAGCCTGTGAGCTCCGCGTACCGGCGCTGGGCGTAGGCATGCCGTAGGCCGTGTGGGTTTTTGATGCCTGCTGTACGGACCTGGCGCTCGTAGCGGTGGAGCTGCTCTTCGTAATTCTTGTTCGGCGGGATCAGTGCGCCGCCCCTGGCGAGTTGCCGGATGTCCTCGAGGAGCTGGCGTTGCTCGTCGGTTCGGATCGGCACGGTTCGCGTCCGACCACCTTTGGTCCAGCTCGCCTTCAGCTTGATGTGATCGGCCTTGATCGCGTAGTTGGGTCGGAACTTGATGGCTTCCTCGCGCCGCAGGCCAAACTCGGCCTGCAGCCGGAGGCTCAATCGGACGTAGGGGTCCGAGACCTTCTCAAGCTGCGCCGTTTTGAGAACCCAGGCCTTCGACTCCGTGCCCACTTGGCTGCGCCTGCCTATATCGAGCGCGTCGTTATCCTTCGGGATGATGTCGTCCTTGCCGACCTTCCTGGCCCACCAGCGAAGGGCTGAGAGCCGGTTCTTGAACGTGCCAATGCTCAGGCCCTGGTCTTTCCACAGGGAGACCAGGGCGTCAACGTGCTTTGGCTTCAAGGATTTCGCTTGCATGTGTTTGTAACCCAGCGCGTGCAATTGGTTGGCAATGCGATCGAGAATCCTTTTCCTCGTCGCTTGGGTGGAGTAGCTTCCATCCCGGTTTGCCTTGCAGAGTTTCATCAACTGATAGTTCAGGTCCTTCATGGTGCAGTTCTCGTTCGGTTAGTTTTGATGACCACCTCGCCGCCTGTTAAGCGAACGAAGCCCGATTCGAGATCGGATAAGGTCCAGGGACACCAGTCCCGTTCGGCCTGAAGCCGTGATCCGGTTCGCCGGGGCCCTCTATCGAGCGCCGTCGGCGACTACCTGTTGTCGGTCTCTGCGACCCGTTGCTGTGGATGACTACCTCCTTTCGTTACTGAGTGAGTGAAACGCCATAGGCGAACCAACCTGGGTTGCCGGACAACGTGTCCGGTCCAGGTGACCGTGCGGGGCCCAAATTCCCCGCTTGACTGGGATCGTGCTGACGCTGGCGTGGCCGGCTGAACAGCTCGTTTGAGAATGCTGATCTCGAAGATTCAGCTATGTGTGAAAATGGATCCTGCAATCACTTATCGAGATCGATGATCGCTGCTCCCGATGCGGACCCTTGGGGAGCCGGGTGCCACACTTATCGCAGTGGCCGCGTTTCATGCCAGTGACCCTAGTACAGGCCCACCACCCTGTAAAGCGAGAAGCCGGACGGTCAGCTGGCGGAGTTTTGCCGAACTGATCCTAACGGCGCTGGACCGATCCGAGAACGTCCTGCAATTTCTTGCGTCGAACATCGCCAAGCGTTGCGTTTGCTATCCGAAATGCGCAATCACTCGCGGGCCACCTGCGGATTTGCCTACGCAGATCGCGTCATTGTGGGGATTTCGTGCCGCGTCACTACAGCGCTTCGCACTGCAGTGACGCGGCGATCAATCATGTTTCCAGCCTGGAACCTGGCATCAAGCCGAGCGCCGGGAAGGCGCTCAGCTCGATCCAGTAGTCGGTGCATAGTCGAAAACGAACGGGAATCCTCTGCGAACGACCGGCGACCGCAGAGGCGCCTCGCTGTTACCGCATGCCTGCAGGAGCATCGTTACGGACCAGGACCGCTCCAATGATAGCGGTGGGTCCTGGCATGCATGATCTGTCGCCACTATGTTGGGGAGTCGAGAGCCGCCGTTCGGTCGGCAGCTATGCCGCGTAAACTGACCGTTCAAGTGGTATGCTTTTTCCTTTATCGAACTACGGTTCGTGACCCGGAGCAGCCGTTCACCAAATCGGAACGATGCGCACATATCACCTATATGCAAAGCCGTCTGGGAAGTACGAAATCATCCCAGAGGGCTTTTCTGAAATAGTATTTTTCCTCGCCCCGCTCTGGGTATTTGCGAACGGACTGTTTGTAGAGTTTTTCGCCATCATGGCGGTCTTCTCGATTCCGCTTTTCATCATTGGGAGTACCGGCACGGACTCCGCAGTTTGGGGTCTCGTTGGGTTTGCGAGTTTCGCGACCGGGTATATCTATTTTGTGTCAATCGCATACAAGCTCAGGGCAAAAGACCTTAAACGCTATGGATACGAGAAGATCGCCACTATCGAGTCGTCGTCTGCTCGGAGTGCATTGCGCGAGTGGTCTCAGACCGACGAGGCCGCGAAGATAGTAGAAGACGGGGTGCCCAACGGGCCGATAACGAGGTTCTAGGAACGGCTGGTTTTGGCCGAGAAGCGAAGTTCTCCAGGATAGTTATCGACTGGCTGCTTTTCGAAAACGCTGTCGTCCAGGAGCGGGTTTTAGTCGACTTGACTGCGAGTGACTCATAAGCGCTGCATAGCCGCCGTTGGCTAGGATTGCGTTACAATCTCCGGAGTTGACCCCAACCAGCCGTTCGGCGATGGCGGGTAGAAGTTGAGAATCTCGCAACTGACAGGGACGAGAGGGAAAGGATGCACTGCTTCAATCACACGTCTACACCTGCTGTAGGAACCTGCAAAGCATGCAGCAAGGGAATCTGTATCGAGTGTGCTGTCGATGTCGAGAACGGGATAGCTTGTCGAGATTCCTGCGAGGATGAAGTGAGGTATTTGAACTCTCTCATTCATCGAGCGGATAGCGTAAAAACAAAGAGCGAGAAGATGATCAACGTCGCCAGCCCTGTTGGCGGAATCGTCTTTAGCTTGGCTGCGGGCGGCGTATTCCTGTACTTGGGCTTAACGTCCGAGAAGATTCAAGCAATCTCGCTGCTAGGCATCGTCTTTGTTGCACAAGGCCTTTACTCTGCCTACAGATACTGGTTCAAGAAGTACCCAGAGGAGCCCAAAAGCGGCGTCTAACTGAGTTGCTACGTAGCATTTCGTACGGCCGCTCTTGGCCGGGTCCCGTCTTCCTGATGGTCAAGAAGGTTGTCGTTCGCGCGTCCGCAGTTGACAAAAGCTGACCGTCAGATCGTGGTGAAGTTGCGTTTGGGCATGCCTCCGCCCGACTCCAAGACCAGGGACTACATTGACTTGAACATCACGTGCTTGCTACAAAATCCACCTTTCGGCGGATTTGAGGCCAGTTACTGCAGCGCCTTGGGGACGCCATTTTCTTAGTGTAGGGTCTCATGACCCCGGTGACACGACAGCTCTCCATTTTTCGATCAGTCGTTCATACGGGGTCCGGCCCTGCGGTCCCCCGTGAGGACGATCATAGTTGTAGTAGTCCTCCCATTCACGCAGTTTCTTATCGAATAGGTGGATATCGTCTGAGACGCCGTCCTGGTCGATGATTTGATAGAACTCCTGCTCGTCGATCCGGTGTGATCGTTCCGACCTTGCCGTTGAGATTCGGCGATGCCGGGCGGATGTAAACGTGGTTGATGTCCAACGACTCTGCATGCCAGTGGAACCGAGATTGGAACTCAGCGCCGTTATCGGTTTGCAGCACCATGATGCGGAATGGGAGTCGCTTTCGGACTTCGTCCAAGAACCGAATAGCGGTGCGCTGATTACACCGGTCGTAGACCTTGAGAACGCGTATCCGGGTGCAGTCATCGATGGCGGTGAACTGATAAAGGCGCTTCTTGGTCCCTGGGATACGCTCAAGGAACTTCAGGTCCATCTGCAGGCGGTGACCGGGCTTGGCCTTCTCATAGCGCTTCCAGCGCTTACGGTGCGGCCTGTGCTTCTGGTTGGCAGGTAGCCGTCCCATGCCATTCTTGACCAATATCCGGTGCACGGACGACCTGGCGATCTCGATCTGGTGTTTTCTCAAACACGCGAAGTATGCATTTGGGGTCGTCGCCATTCAGCGCTTGGTCGCCCGCCCTCGTTGGTTCATTTCTCGACAATTATCATTTCGCGAATTGCGCCCGCTTTAACGGCTACAGCGTTGAATTAAGGGTCTCGAATTTCGCTCAATCGATACCGCATCCGAGTAAGTACTGTACGCACTATAATGTGCGAAGCGCGCAACTTGAGGCGCACTTGATTTTCTTTCTGTGCGAGACAAATATGGTGAAGAGATTTCTCGGTTTTCTTTAGTTAGGCTTGGTGCGACATGCGTCTTCGATTCAGGTTCATCGAACGATTGGCGAGATCATAAGGCTCCAACATGTACATTGATAGTTGCTGGGACATCGAAGCGCCACAGCGGAATTGCGATAGTGCCAAACTAAACTGACAATTACTTATCAGACCTGTCGGCGTATTCGACCGTCGGCGAGGCTTTCGCGAATCGTCCTATCAAGCTGAATAGTTTTTGCCATGTTTAGCGACGGCCGCTCTATGAAATGGTACAGGAGCCAAGCGGCGAATATGCTGGATACTATGGAAAATAGGAATATTGGCCATGGATTCGTGTCGTCCGATATCACTCCGATGAACTTCGCAATTCTCCATCCCACGACCAGATGAACTAAGTACAGGCTATACGAAATCGCGCCCAAGAATTGAATAGATGTTCCGGATAGCCAAGCCCCCATTTTTCCGGCAAGTCCCGCCCATACTACAAGGATGGCGATCAAAATGGCTGAAACCCCATTGTCCAGTCCCGAGTCGCTCAGCAGGGCGCAAGCCAGAATCGCCGTTACCGCAACGACGAAGTCGATTGAGATTTTCCTTTCTGCCAAGCAGCGCATAGCAAGAACGCCGACAAAAAACTGATACCAACGATCGATAAAGAGCCCAAAAACCGGGTTCTCGGGTAAAAAGAAGAATACGAATAATGACGTCACGAATACAGCGGCCACGACAATTCTTCGCGCGTGACCATCGAGCGATAGCTTGTCAAGTGCGAGTGCACCTAAGACAAAGAACAAGTAAAACTGAATTTCGTAACAAAGAGTCCAAAACACTGACAATATGTTGCCTTGCCGAAGCAAGTCTTGAGCGTAAATCAGGTGAGCCAAGACTTGTTGCCAATCTGGGATACCAACTGATACCTGATCAGCAAAATATCGCGTCGCAAGCGCTATCAAGACGATTTCCGCCACGATTATCGACCAGTAGGGCGGGTCGAGTCTGATCGATCGTCGCAGCGCAAATCGTCCCAGGAACTGAATTGATGGCTTGAACTTGGAGACGCTATACGAAATAACGATTCCGCTGATAACGAAGAAGACATCTACACCTAAGTAGCCGTAGCGGAATATCGGATCGAGTAGCCCCGCGAAGTTCGGAGAGAACTCGTCCACAGCGAGTCGTAAGTGATAGATCACTACGGCCATTGCGGCCAATCCACGCAATCCGTCTATGAATTTCAGTCTGGTACTTGTCGTCATCAAGCGCTATTCCATTGGTCTTTTCGCGGTTGCAGCCTGCTATTCTCATAATCTAATTCGAAATTCTTGATTGATAACTAGGTCACATTATCCACAAGAGTCGAAAGTTATCGTTATCAAAGCGATGCCTAAATTTTTATGCCCTGGACCAGCTGCAACACGACCTGAGTTTGACACTTCAGTTGGTCGTTAACCAGTTTGAGGGCAAATCAGGTGGCGCATTACTGCCATCGATCGAGGGTCATTATGGAATCTGTAGTTTCAGTACGTATCCGCCTGTTCTACCGGCTCAAAAGGTTTGAAGTTCAACTATTGTATTTTTTTGCAATCCTTGGTCCGTCAACGGTTTTGGCCGAACCCGAAATCTTCGTTGTGGAGGGGGAAGTCTGCGACGAGTGCAATATGTCAATTGCAGGCGCTCAGTTCGGTGCCAAGAAGAATCAGTCCCCATTATTTTTCTGGTATGCAGACAATGGGGAGACTCCATCGAAGTTAGGTCGGATGACTCAGTGGTCGGGCGGCTTTGATGGCGACGACGTACAACAAAGCGCAAAGACCGCACCCGGATCTAGCAGTTCATTTCGATTTGATCACGGGTTGAGCGGGGCGGCCGCACTGGGGCGTGTTGATTTCAATGGCCCCAAATTATACGTCTGGCGAAAGAAGTACGATGACTTCGATCTAAATTCTGAATTCGGTCTGCGAACTCGTGTAAATAACGTGTCGGGAGATTCTCCTGCTGCCGGGGATATTGTGTCCGGCGGAGCTTCAGGGGCCACAGGAAAAGTACAGCGTGTGAACGGACCCAATGCAGAAGGAGTTAGCGGGCTGTGGGAAATCTATTACGACAACAATCATGGTTCCGTGGCGGACGGTAGCGGAATCGACTTCGTCAAAGGCGAAACGATGTCTTGGCCGGGCGGTTCCGGGCTAAATACAGAGACAGCCGGGACTTATCGGACCTTCAATTTCAAGACCATCAGGATTTGGTCAGAAGATGAGTTCGGGCGCCAAGTAGGTCCGTCTGCTATCGTGTCGGCACAGTATCGTCAGAACGATTATCGATGGTTTGTCGAAGGAATATCGGGAACCGGGCAAAAGACGACCCACTTGGCGAAGCCGCGACAATGGGTGATCGAGGAGATTGTTTTTGCGGAAAATACGGGTCTAGGCGCAGCCGACGGAGAGTTCAGTTTTGCCGTTGACGGAAAGTGGTTCATCAATTCCGGCATTGTTACCAGAAACCTTCAATACCCGCACCCGCACCGACGCATTTATCAATCCCAGGTATCGAACGGGGCGCAGCTCGGTTCGTACGTTTACTATGACTCACTCTACATAGACGATTCCTGGCACCGCGTATTGCTTTCGTCTTCACGGACCTGGCGCGACGTGAGGGATTCCGAAATACAGATTCCAACAACCTGGGACGACGGTCGAATCGAAGTGATGCTGAGATTCGGATCTCTCGACCCGGAAATGCCAATGTACCTGTACGTCGTGGACGGCGAAGGCAATGCCAATGAAGAAGGGTTTCGTCTCGAGTGCCCGAAATGCGGTGTCGCGCCCGATCCGTTGATCGCGGAGTAGGCAGGTTGTAGTCACAGGACTGTCTTTACCGCGACTTCGGTAAACTTGCTCTCCGCGCCGTTCGCCCGTATCGACGTGGCGACGAAATAGTAGGTCCTCGGCAACAGGTTTTCGACCACGTACGTCGACAGCCCGGGCGTGTCGATCTCGATGACGTACGGATAGTCACCCTCTTCCTTGCCATAGTAGATCCTGTAGCCGGCCAGGTCCGTTAGTGCAGAGCCGTCTTCCGTTGTCAATGGTGGGGTCCATTGCAGCGTCACAGTACCAAGTTCGGACTGCGACACTGTAATTGAAAAACTGGCCATGGCAGTTGAGTCCTTGCCATCGGACACGGAAATTTGGATTCCTTCATAAACGCCGACGTCTGCGAGAGTAGGTCTGCCCGAAATTTCGCCGGTGCCGAAGTCGAAGATTGTCCACGCCGGGGCATTTTCCACGGAGAACGTGAGTTCGTCACCATCTGCGTCACTAGCATCGGGGCGAAACTCGTACCATTCCTCCATCATGACGGCGTCGTGCGGCGTACCCGAAATTTCTGGGGGCGTATTGGAAGGTGTAATTGGTTGGGGCGGCTGACCAACAAATCCGGACCCGACGTCTGTCACGCCGCCCGGTTCTTCCTCCGAAAGGCAGCCAGCCAACAATAGTGCTGGCATTGCTGCCAGCAGTGAGAACGGTTTCAACCGAATGGTACTAACAAGACGCCTCAGGCGATATTGCCCGGCTGGACGACCTGGTAACCCCGCTGTCATAGGAATCCCTTTAGACCGGAAGCTTTGCGTCCCCGTCTTTCGACGGGTTTGCCCTTTTCAGGCTTTCAGAATTTACCAGTTGTTCATCAACGGGGCGTGATGCTGGTCACGTTTTTGTCCCAGCAGAATAAGCAGTTTCCGCGATGTCGGTAATTGGGGACAGCTGGCGACCGTGTTTATGTGAAATTGTATGAGCAAGAATGAACCGAGGCGATTACCCGTGACCTTTAAGCCTTGTCGATAGTCGAATACTCTGTCGGCAACTTGTTCGGCAAATTCGCTCTGGGAGGGATTCCTTAATGTCCGATACAGTGAGAGAAAGCAGGCAGCACTCCATGAATCGACCGAGACGCAATAACGTTGTGTGCCTGATCATGGCAGCCGTCGCGGTCGCATCCTGCGGGGGCGGAGGCGGAGGCGGAGGAGGGTCGGACGAGCCTCCAGTGGCCACATTCTCGGTCGGCGGGACGGTTCAGGGACTCGAGGGTACGCTGGTACTGCAAAATAATGGCGGTGATAATCTCAGTATTTCGGCGGACGGCAGCTTTACTTTTTCAAGCAGGCTGAACAATGGTTCGTCATATTCCATCACTGTAGGGACTCAGCCGACCGGCCAGATATGCACTGTCAACTCCGGATCAGGAACCGTGTCAGGTTCCAATGTTACGTCGGTCGATATTCGGTGCAGGCCGGAAGGGCCCTCGATTTCGATCAGTTCCGAGGCAGCACGCCTTCTGCATTTCACCTGGTCCGACGTAGGAGGTGAAACCGAGTATCGCCTGTTGGTTGACCCGACCGGCGCCAGCGGCTTCACAGTGCTCGAAATGGTGGCCGTGGACTCAACCGAGGCGAGCGTCGAAGTCTTCTTGCCTGAAGCGCTCAATGCGAGCTACAAACTCCAGGCTTGTAACGCAAGCGATTGCTTCGATTCGAATACGGTGACGGTCGACGGCATTTTGACCGCAGCAATAGGCTATCTGAAGGCCAGCCATCCGGACGTTGATGATCAGTTCGGTAGTTTGGACACCGGGCTATCGCGACTTAATAGCATGACAATTTCCGCGGATGGCGCGACTCTGGCGGTTGGTGTTCCGGGCGAAGATAGCAACGCCAATGGCATTGATGGTGATGCGACCAACAACGATGCGGCGCAAAGCGGCGCTGTTTTCGTATTCGCAAAAACGGCACCTGGGAACTGGGAAACACAAGCCTATCTCAAGGCGTCGAATGCCGAGGCTGGCGATCTGTTCGGAACATCAGTGTCGCTCTCGGACGATGGCAATCTCTTGGCCGTATCCGCCGAGCGGGAAGACAGTGGGGCGACGGGTGTCGGCGGCGATGAGACGGACAACACAGTGTCTGACAGCGGTGCAGTCTATGTCTTCGCGCGCAGTGGCACTACGTGGTCGCAGCAGGCCTATATAAAGGCAAGCCATCCGGACATTCTCGACGTATTTGGACGCTCTGTCGCCCTTTCGGGCGATGGCCTTGCGCTGCTCGTTGGCGCGCCGGGCGAGGACGGTGGATCGACCGGCTTGGGTGGCAATCCTGCCGACAATTCCGTTTCGTCAGCTGGAGCGGCGTATCTGTTCGCGAACGATGGAATGGGCGTCTGGAGTCAGTCGGCTTACGTCAAAGCGTCAAACCCGGACATCAACGACCACTTTGGCGTTCCTGTCGCAATTAACCAGGATGGTGGCGCATTCGCTGTCGGTGCGGTAGACGAGGATAGTGGCGCGAGCGGCGTAAATGGCGACCAGTCGGATAACACGATCGTGCAGGCGGGCTCGGCTTATGTCTTCGGGGCGGACGGCATGGGCGGGTGGCAGCAGGAGGGCTACCTGAAGTCTCGAGATCCGGGGGTCAGCGATATATTTGGCTGGGCACTTTCGATCTCAAACGATGGCCAGGTACTGGCTGTGGGCGTTCCCAACGAAGCAAGCGGGTCATCAGGAATCGGCGGCGATCCGACGGATAACTCGGCGCCTCTCAGCGGCGCGGTATTTGTATTTTCGTCCGATGGTATGGGGACCTGGGCCGAGGAGGCCTATATCAAAGCGTCAAACGTAGGTCCGAACGACGGCTTCGGCGCGACACTTTCGTTCGCCGGCAATGGCGGGAGCCTGGCAGTATCTGCCTATTTCGAGGACAGCGGTGCCGCCGGTCTGGGAGGCGACGGCTCGAACGATCTCAGTTCCGCCAGTGGCGCTGTCTACCTGTTTAGCCGCGACGGTGTCGCAGTATGGGCCCAGGAGTCGTACATAAAGGCGCCGAATAATGACGTTGATGACCAATTTGGCCTCGGGCTGGTCATAGCCGACGATGGGCAGACACTGGCTGTCGGCGCGCCCGGAGAAGACTCGACATCGACATCGAATGGCGACCAGTCGAACAATTCGGCCGAGAGTTCAGGGGCCGTCTACGTATACTGAGTGACTGTCGAATTTGCTTACACACCGGAAAAACAGCCAGCTAGGGAGTTCCGTAACTAACTGAAAATAATGAAAAGTCAGTACTTGGCACGGAGCTTGCTTAAATACAAGCAGCAACATTATTTAGAACTGCTTTTTTGCAAAGGAACTGATTATGAATATGCTACGCAAAGTATTTATTACCGTCGCTGCACTCGGTTTTGGCACGTCGGCCATGGCGGATGAGATCGACTTCATCGATCTGACCGAGAACGGCGCCACCGGCCTTGGTGAGAGCGCCTGGACCGAGCTCGTGGTCAATCTGGCCAACGGTGTCGATGTCACGATCACCGCGGGTGATATAAGTGGAGAAATCGAAACAGACGCATACGCGTACCTCGATTGGAATAATGCTGGCCTTGGTGTATGCCGGGACCTGATTGATGGCGCGAGCGCAGACGATACGCATACAGGATCATCGGCGAATGAGTGTAGTCCGTCGAGTGATGACAATGTGACTGGTGGAGACGACCACTACGAAATTCTGCATTTCACCTTCGATACGAATGGTCAGGGCGACGCGACCGTGATGTTCTGGTTTAACAATAACCATGATGATGGCCTCGGCGCAGGCGACGTAGTGGGAATCGATGACGGTACGACCGATACGTCGTACGCCATGATGGAAGGCTACGTAGGCGGCGCGAATGGTATCGGCCCATTCACCGTCTGCGACGGATGCACGATTGACGTTTACTTCGTCAACGAGCAGTTCTATGTCAGCGGCATGACTGTGTATGTTCCGGAGCCGGCAACGCTCGCACTGCTCGGTCTTGGGCTCATGGGCATCGGCGCAGCGCGCCGTCGCCGCACCGCCTGATCTAATCGTAGCTACAGCAGTTCGGAAGACCCCGCCTCGGCGGGGTCTTTTTTTGCTCGTGATTTTCGCCACGGTGTCCAGGGTACTGGCGCCTGGGTGTCGAGAGATGTGAGGTCGCCCGGAAAGGGCTATGCCACAAATCCGCGGGATACTACGCCTGGCTCTGCTGATAATTCTCCAGGCCGACTTTCTCGATAAGACCCAGCTGGGTCTCCAGCCAGTCGACGTGTTCTTCCTCAGATTTGAGGATGCTGTCGAATAGATCGCGGCTGACGTAGTCTTTGTGGGCCTCGCAGTAGGCGATGGCGGCCCGCAGGTCAGGAATCGCATCGAGCTCCATATCGAGATCGCACTGCAGGATCTCAGGCACATTCTCGCCAATTCGCAGCTTGCCGAGGTCCTGCAGGTTGGGCAGACCTTCGAGGAACAGGGTTCGCTCGATGATCTCGTCGGCGTGCTTCATTTCGTCGATCGATTCCTCGTATTCATGATCGCCCAGCTTGGTGAGCCCCCAATCTTTTAGCATGCGCGAGTGCAGGAAATACTGGTTGATTGCGGTGAGTTCGTTCTTCAGGACCTTGTTGAGGTGCTCGATGACGGTGGCGTCGCCTTTCATTTGGGGTGCTCCGGGAGGAATGGGTACGAATACGTTCGAGTCGCCGTATCATAGCGTGGCCCGCGGTCGAATCAACATGAATCAAGTACTTAGCAGTGTCGGTAAGTTTTACAGCTTCTGGCCCATGGCGGGCAGAGAGATTGTATAACCGTATGAAAACTATGAAAATGATGAAGTTGGCACACCACTTGCAGCAATACAGGCATTGAAAACAAAGTCTTTTACACAGGGATTGTCGCGATGAAGAATAAAATTAGTCTAATTGGATTGGCGGGCCTCCTGGTCCTGTTCTCAGCTGGTCAGGCAAGCGCAGGTCGTGTTGATTGCCCGGACCCAATCGGTGACCACGATCGTACGGCTTATTGGGACTCGGCCACTGGTGCGTGCAGCTACGGCTTAGGTAACCCTGATGCCGCGGATGTCGCGGGCGAAGGCGGCGGTGATGCCAGTGACTGGATGGAAATCAGCGAACACGCGTTTCCGGACGGTACGACGGGTGAGACGACCGATGGGCCCTTGACCATCAATCTCCTTTCCGGCGAATGGGGTGGTACGGGGCCGATGGAAGGCACATGGACACTCCCGGATGATTTCTGGGATACATACTCGATCGCCGTAGTGTCGATTCACGTTGGTGGCGGCGGCGAAGGCACCACGCCGGACCACTTCCTTTGGACGTTGACGTCGGCTGACGGGACATCGGGAACTTGGGGTTATGACGGAAGCTGCAATGATTGCACAGGTGGTGGACTTTCGAACATCAAGCTGTGGGTCAACGAGGTTCCAGAGCCGATGACGTTGGGCTTGCTCGGAATTGGCTTGCTTGGCATGGGCATACGGCGCCGACGCAAAGCTTAAGCCCAAGCGCAAATCGTAAGATCCCGAAGCCCCGCTTGAACAGCGGGGCTTTTTTATGTGCATTCGCCCTCTGCAGCTATTCGAGAACTTCGGTAGTTGTGTGGTCGCACGGTGACGCGGGCCTCGCCAGTGACAGAATCCGTTACCAGGCGTTCTAAGATGCTCTGACTTGCTCCGGTACGGAATAGATGTTGTAGTTGGCCGCCATTTTGGTGGTTAGTGGCGAATCCCGGCCATGAAGAATCTATTTGACGTATTCGGAAAGGTCGCGCTCGTGACCGGTGGGTCGCGGGGCATCGGCGAGATGATTGCGGCGGGCTTCGTAGCCAACGGCGTCAAGACTTACATTTCCGCCCGCAAAGCCGAGGTTTGCAACGAGACGGCCGAACGGCTCGGCGCAGAAGGAGAGTGCATCTCCATCCCGGCCGATCTCTCAACGACGAAAGGCATTGAGCAGCTCGCCGGAGAGATCAGGGCCCGCGAGGGCAAGCTGGACATTCTCGTCAACAACGCGGGCGCGACCTGGGGCGCCTCAATTGAGGAGTTTCCCGAAAGTGGCTGGGACAAGGTCATGGACATCAACGTCAAGGGGCCGTTCTTCCTGACGCAGGCGTTGCTTCCGTTGCTCGAAAATTCCGCCAGCGCCGAAGATCCGGCCCGCATCATCAACGTTGGCTCGATCGACGGCCTCAACGTCAATAAGATGGGTACCTATTCCTACGGCCCGAGCAAGGCGGCCATCCACCACCTGACCCGCACGTTCGCATCCCACCTGGCTGAACGCAATATTACGGCCAACGCTATTGCCCCGGGACCGTTCCCGAGCAAGATGACGGCCGGTATTGCCGAGGCCATGGGCGAGGAAATTCGCAAGCATGTGCCGCTCAAGCGCTGGGGCGAGCCGGAGGACATGGCCGGTATCGCTATCTACCTCGCCAGCCGGGCAGGGGCATATGTATCGGGAGCGGTGATCCCTGTCGACGGCGGAATTGTCGCTTCGAGCAGGACGCTCTAGTCGGCTAAGACCCTATCCCCTTACAAACCGCCCCCACAAACAGCGCCGCGATCGCGGGCAAAACTGCCGCAACTTTGTCAACCTTGAGTTCGGCCGAGTGCGCGATATGCAGCGCAACTTGTTCTGCCACGTTGTGGCCGCCGACCAGTTTGTCGAGCAGGCGGTTGCCATCGATTTCGACGGCGCTCGCCGAGATCAATGACGGACGGTCGACGAATTGTTGGGGGCCACCGCTTTCGGCTTGCCGCCGCAGCCAGTTTCGTCCCTCTGTAGTTTGTAGACGTTCCTGTAGCTTGCGGATCAATAAAGGCGACGCGCTGTGGACGATTTCGGACAAGTCTCTGTCGCTGATATCGGCGATCTCGCCTGCGGCCGACAGGCTGGCTTCGCCACCGGCATCCTTGATCAACTGCATCAGATTCATGGGCGATTACCTGCAGAGTGTTCCTCGACTGCGCGCCGGCGTGTGTCGGACGGCGGCACGCCGTAAACAGATCGATACGCCGAGGCAAGATGGCTCGGGGACGAAAATCCATTCCTTTTCGCAATATCCGCCAGCGCTTCCGACCTGTCAGTCGAGTGCGTCAGCGTATCGTGGATACGTTGTAAGTGAATGAGCCGCGACAGCCGGACGGGCGACACGTTGCAACATGCTCGAAACGCAAGTTGCAACGCGCGAAGCCCAATGGACGCGCGATCTGCGATTTCCCGGGAGGTCAGGTTTCCCGTGTCGGGTTGTTCGATCAATGCATTGAAGGCGAGACGAAACTGTTCAAATTTCGCGGCTGGTGCGTGCCGATTCATCCGGTCGCTGCGCGTCGATTTCAGTGCGCCAATCATCGCCAACTCCAGTTTCTCGGCGAGGTTTTCGCGCTGCGACGAAACTACTGCGAACGATCTCTCCGGCCGTGCTTCAAACAACGGTGTTATGGCGGCCCGCAAGGCTTCGACCTCTGATGATCGCCCCAATGTGCCTGACAGCGCGACGTCCGACTCGGTACTGTCCGGCCAGCTGATTGCAAGTACGCTGGTGTTGCCAGGGATGGACGATATAAGTTCCGCGCCGGATCGACCGACCCAAATTGAGTCGGCATCGAAATCAAAACCATTGCCTGTAATGCCGGCGTCCTCAACGCCGCGGCACAAGACTATGCCACTTCGCCGCGCAGGTACCCTGAATCGGACCAGGCATTCGCTTGATATACGCAGTTCAGTGACCCGGGACCGACCTATTCCGATGCTCGTGACAGACCCGACGAAACGGGCCGGATGCAAAGATACGCCCTCGACAGCCCAGCCGCCGAGTTTCGAGAACAACCGTCCTGGCAGCGCGCTGCGCCAGATATCCAGATGCGATTTTCCACCGATAGCCACCCCCATGCCGATCCTCCCTTACATAAGTCGGCAAGAGAGTAGACGGTCGGTCGCAAGCGCGGGTCACAGTCCAGGTGCACTATGTCAAGAAAGCGAACACAGGATGCGGATGGGCAGGCGCAAACTGTGACGCCGGTTCCAGTCTCACCCCGCCAGCATTGCAGGGTCCGCGATTACCGCAAATCATTGCGGCTAACGGATTGTTTTGATGTTATTTTTCCATTCGAAAAAGAATTCTGCTGAGGATCTCGCGTCTTTATTCCGGCGACTGGGCGACCGGGTGTTCGTGTTTGACGCAGGGCTCGAGTTTCGCGAACTCAATGAGGACGCTCGCGACGTCGAGGAACCATGGTGGCCTGTCGTCGTGCGCTCTGTCGGGCGCGCGTTAAATGACGGCAAAGAACAGCATCTTGAGCTTTCCGCTGCCAAGGGAGAAGATCCTGTCGGCGTACATATCTTGCCGTTCGATGGTGACCGCGTGTTCGTCGTGGTTCGGCCGTTGGGTGATATCGACGAATCCCGCGACGAAATCAAGCACCTTGCCTTTTACGACGCCTTGACCGGCCTGCCGAGCCGCGACTCGTTCATCAACGACGCCCGCAGCCGTCTCGAGCGGGCAGGCGGCGATAACGAGCGCGCCGCTCTCTTGTACGTCGACCTTGATCATTTCAAGAGAGTCAACGACAGCTTTGGCCATTCGGCCGGTGACGAATTGTTGAAGTCGGTTGCACGCCGACTCAGAAACTCCAGCCGGGCACAGGGGCGCAACGGAGCGTCGAACGGAGCCGACTGCAGTTGTCAAATCGCACGCCTCGGCGGCGATGAATTCGCACTGTTGCTCACTGACAAAGTTACGCATGATTCTGCCCGCGCAGCATCGGAACGGATTCTGAAAGATCTTTCGGAACCATTTGTTCACGAGAATCGTCAATGCCGCGTTACACCAAGTATTGGAATCGCAATGTTCCCCGAGCACGGCACCAGTTTCGACGAGTTGCTCGACAATGCTGACCTGGCGATGTACCAGGCGAAGGAGAGCGGCCGCAACGCCTATCGATTTTTTACGGGAACGATGAGCGTAAGGTCGATGGAGCGCCTGCATATTGAACGCGAGCTGCGGCGTGCCATCGAGAACGATGATTTGCATCTGGTCTACCAGCCCAAATTCAATCTCAAGAGCGGGCGCGTTACCGGCGTCGAGGCATTTCTGCGCTGGAATCAGGCGGAGCTCGGCGAAGTGCCGCCGGCGAAAATCGTGCGAGTTGCCGAGGACACCGGGCTCGTCGAAATGCTTGGGCAGTGGGTGACCCACGCTGCCTGCGATCAGGCTAAAGTCTGGCAAGGTACGGGTCTTGAAAATCTGCGAATCTCGCTGAACATCTCCGCGCGCGAATTCGAGTTGATGGGCTTCTCGACAGCGCTGCTGGAAACCTGCGTGCAAACAGGAGTGTCACCATCGTGTTTCGAAATCGAGGTGTCGGAACGGGCGTTCGTCGCTGCGCGCGACACGGCGTTTTCCCAATTGCAGCGTCTACGCGATCGCGGGGTTAGCGTAGCGATAGACGACTTCGGTACCGGCCAGCTGTCCCTGGAAAAACTGCGCTTCTTGTCGCTCGACAAGCTCAAGATCGACAACGTGTTCGTTCAGGAGATCGAGCGCAAAGGTGATGGGGCAGGTCTTTGTAAGTCAATGATTATGATCGGCCTGCAACTCGGGCTGGACGTCGCTGCCGAAGGAGTCGAAACAGCGGCGCAGTTTCGTTTCCTGAAGAAGGCCGGTTGCTGTGAGATTCAGGGCAACTACTTCTGTGAGCCATGCGACGCACCGGGTCTCGCGGGATTCATACAGGACCTTCGCGGTCCGGCGAAAAAAGAAATTAGTGCAAACGACGATGTTGCCGACCCGGACGCGGATACATGGAAACTTAAGAAATTGCGAACCAGCGGCTAAAGGGGATCGACTTCGTGACGGCGAGGCTTGCGACAATCTTGTTTGTCTTCCTGGTGCTGGTCGGATGCGCCACAATTGATGGCGTTTATGCTCCATCCTGCCCGTCCTTCGCCGGTTCCGAGATCACCCTCGCCGATTCGAGTTTCGTCTGGAGAAAGTTCACGGACGTCGTCAAAATCGACAAGTCCGGGAACAAGGTCGACCCGTACCCTGGATTTCCGCGTGAGGGCGGCTACAAGGCTAGCGGTAACAAACTCACCCTGACTGCTACCGACGGCACCACCGCAGCCTTCTCTATTGCCAAAGCCGGCAACTCGATCTACCTGCTGACGGCCAGCGAAAACACCGCATACGAGTCCTCCGGCGAGATCCCTCGCTGTGCCCTGCAGCGCCAGCCTGCGGGAACCTGAAAACGAGAACTGGGTCACACTTTCACGTGTGATCTGCGACGAGCTGCGCCAGTTCCTTGTCGCACCACACTTGGTCTGATCTTCTCGGCTTTATTGCCGCCAACCCCGTGTGAACGCTGTGAGAATAGCTCCCTGGATTATTGTTGCTTCGTTGATCTGCTCCTCGCCGGCAGTGCACGCGCGCGACGTCGTCATCTCCCATTCCGAGCCGCTACAGAGCATTGAGCTCGGGCGTGTCGACAACCAGGGGATTGCGGATAGCGAGCAGGATCCGCACTCCACGTTGTCTTTCGATGCCCTCGGACAGCGCTTCGAGCTCGAGCTCGAGCCCAACCAGCGCCTCCTGCAGCACATGGATAACGGCGAGCTGCCAAGCAACGTCAGCATCTACCGCGGCCAGCTCGTCGGCCAGCGCGGCTCATGGGCTCGCATCGTAATCGCCGACGGAGTGCCGACCGGCATGATCTGGGACGGGCAGGAAATGCTCGCTCTGGAGTTGGCAGACGGATCAGCCCAGCCTGAGATCTATCGTTTGCGCGACACGTGGGTTGAGCCCGGAACCATGAGCTGTGGAACGGGCGGGGAGGCGACTACCCTGGCCGCGGCTTACGCCACGATCACCGATGAGATCTCTCCCATCGTTGCGCGCGCAGAAGGCGCGATCGACGAAATCCGGATCGGTCTCGTTGCCGACTTCGAATTCACGCAAAGCATGGGCGATAGTGTCGAGGCCGACATGCTGACGCGTATCAACAACGTCGATGGTATTTTCAGTGAGCAGCTCGACCTGCAGATTACGGTCGATCACGTCGATGTGTTCGACGAGGCCGACGATCCGTTCACCTTATCCGAGGCCGGCGAGTTGCTTGACGAACTGGTCGAGTATCGTCGCGTTACGCCCGAGCAGAATTCATTGGGCCTTACCTACATGTTCACGGGCCGCACGCTCGATGGTTCTACAGTCGGCATCGCTTACCTCGGCACGGTTTGTAATTCGCGCGTGGCCGCCAGTCTCGGCGAGGGGCGCCGCGGCGTCACAACTGACAGCCTGATCGCGGCCCATGAAATTGGCCACAATTTCGGTGCCGAGCACGACGGCGAAGCTGACTCGCCTTGCGAAGCCACGACGGGCGACTGGATCATGAGCCCACGTGTCTCCAGCGTCGACCAGTTTTCGACCTGCAGTATCAATACGATGCGCCCGAATATCGACCGGGCTTCCTGCGTCAATCCCTTGCCCGAGACCGACGTGAGTATCTCGCTGTCCGGCTCACTGCCCCAGGTCCTTGTCGGCGGCACGTCCGATCTCGTTTTCGAGGTGTTCAATGCCGGCACGCAAGATGCGCTAAATGTATCTGTCGACTTCACCGTCCCTCCCAATCTCGCGGTTGATTCCGTGGCAACGGCGGGCGGGTCATGCAGCAGCGGGGCCGGAACAGCAACCTGCTCGGTCGGCACGGTCTCCGCTGGTGCCAGCGCAGACGTCGCGCTGTCGGTTACAGGCGCCATCGTCGACACCAACACGCTCGTCGCGTCAGTCGGCGCCGATGGTGACGCCGATCTCGGCGACAACAGTACGTCGTTGGATATCACGGTAGACCCGGCCACCGATCTACGTGTCACGAATGTCGGCAACCGGTCAGTAACGCTGAACACCGGTCTGTCCCTCGCGCCCCGTGTCGAGAATGTCTCGGACTACGAGGCGACGGACGTAGAACTGACAATCGATTTTGGCACGGGAGTTACCGTCGACAGTGCGAGCTGGTCCGGCGGCACGTGCGCCATCACAGGCGGCAGCATTGTCTGCCCAATCGGCCTGATTGCCGCCCAATCCAGCGTGACGCTGGATGTGCGCGCCACACCAACCACGCCGAGTTCAAAGACCATTGAGGCATCCGTCTCGTCGGCCGAGGCCGATGTTGAATCGAGTGATAACTCTGTCACGGCTACGCTCAGTGTGACCGAGCCTCGCAGCGATGATTCGAGCAGCGACGGCGGTGGCGGCGGTATGGGCCTCCTGTTTCTGGCAATGCTCGGACTGGCACGCTGTCGGCGAAGCGCCCTGTAGGAGGCGGCTTGCCGGCGACAGTCGCCCCCAAGGGGCCTCCCACGGTAGGAGGCGGCTTGCCGGCGACAGGCGCACCCCAAGGGGCCTCCCACAGTAGGAGGCGGCTTGCAGCTACCTTGCCAACGCTTTGCAGATCGCGCCCATGAACAGCGCAGTGACGGCAGGCACCGCCGACTCGACCTGTCGCACGTTCAGCCGGGTCTGGTGAGCCAGGCCAAGACTCAGGCGCTCCGCGCTCGCGTGACCTCCGACCAACGCATCCAGGATTCGATTACCCTCGATTTGAATCGCATTTGAAGCGATGAGGCTCGGACGAACGATAAACTGTTGAGGCCCGCCACTATCCGCCAGGCGCCGAATCCAGTTGCGGCCGGCGGCATCACTCATGCGGTCCTGGAGCTTTCGAATCAGAAGTGGCGAAGCAGCATCCAATAGTTCGCTGAGTTCGTGGTCTGCCATGGCAGCGAGATCGCTTATCCGGCGCAGGCTGTCCTGCCCACCGGCGTCCTTGATCAATTGCAGGAGATTCAATTTGCGTGAGTCCTTCACTAGAGTCCGGACACACTGACGCCGGCTCAGTGGGGCAGGTCACGCGTCGGCGCGCAGCGCTGTGTTTCCTGGAAGGTGCGCAAAAAAAAGCCCCGCATCGGAGACTGTGTAAATAGTCTGGGCCCTTTGAGAGAATACCCGCAGTTCGCTGCGGGTATTTTTTTATGCATGTACAGGGACAGAACCGGGACCAGGCGACGCTGTTTCCGGAACGACTGGACGATCTGATCGGCGAGGATAACGCGGTACGGGTGATTGACGCCTTTGTCGACTCGCTGGACCTGAAGGCCTTGGGCTTTGCGCGCATCGAGACCAAGGCGACAGGGCGACCGCCGTACCATCCGGGAGACCTTCTAAAGCTGTACCTGTACGGCTACATGTACCGCATTCGCAGCTGCCGGCGCCTGGAGCGCGAGTGCCACAAGAACATCGAGGTACTGTGGCTGTTGAACCGCTTGGCCCCGGACTTCAAGACCATCGCCAACTTCCGGGTGGATAACCGCAAGGCGCTGTTGAACGTATGCGCAGCCTTCGTGCAGTTCTGCCGGTCGCAGTCGTTGTATGGCGGTGACACGGTAGCGATCGATGGCAGCAAGTTCGCTGCTGACAATGCCCCGTCACGCGTACTGCGCAAGAAGGACCTGGCGAACGAGCTTAGCCGCCTGGATGCCAGGATCGGAGCCTGGCTGGACGAGCTGGATGACGATGACGAGGATGAGCCACCCGGCGGCGGCAACACCAAGGCGGCGCTCGAGGCCCTTGAGGCTGAGCGCGAGAACCTGACCGAGCAGATCCAATCGCTGGATGCCAAGCGCCTGGCGGTCCAGCCGGCCACGGACCCTGATGCGCGGGTGATGAAGCACAAGATCGGCTACAACGTGCAGACGTCAGTGGACAGTAAACACCACCTGATCGTGGATGTGGACGTGGTGCAGAGCCCGGTCGACCAGGACCAGCTGTATCGCATGGCGCGGCGCAGCCAGTGGCAGCTCAAAGAGAAGAAGCTACAGGTGCTGGCCGATGCCGGTTACTCCAGTGGCCGGCACCTCAAGCGCTGCCAGGCGCATGGCATGACGCCGTACGTACCGGTTAACCGCGGCATCAACAACCAGGGTAACGGCCAGCTGTTCGACAAGTCGGCGTTCACCTATCACGCAGACGGCGACTACTATGCGTGTCCGGCGGGTCAGCGCCTACCGAAGAAGACCCGTTCGAAGGCGGATCGCTTGTACCTCTACACGAGCAAGGCTTGTGGCAACTGCCGGCTCAGGGCGCAGTGCACCACGGGTAAACAGCGTTGGGTATCCCGCCACTTCGAGGAGGACGTGCTCAACGAAGTCGCCGATCGAACCGAGGCCAACCCGTTGATGATGCGGCGACGCAAAGCGATGGTGGAGCACCCGTTCGGCACGCTAAAGCGACGCATGGACGGCGGGCGGTTCCTGGTTAGAGGAATACAGAAGGTGAAAGCGGAAATGGCGCTTGCCGTTACTGCTTACAACCTGACCCGCGCCATCAACGTGCTTGGTGCGCAGCGACTCTGCCAGGCACTGGCAACCTAAGCCCAAACAAAAAGAGGCCACCTCAACTGAGATGGCCTCTGGTTTTTACACGGCCTCCATCGCGGGGCTATTCTTTCAGTCAAACCAACTCTTGAGCTTCAGGCGAAGGCGGGAACATAAACCTTTGGTTTGACGCCGGTGAAGTCGCCCGCGAGCTTCCTCCCGCGGCGGACTCCCGCACGATACTCAGCCAGTATCTTCGACGCCTGTTCCTCGCACGATCCGCAGCCAGACGCGACCCCGAGCTCGGCCCGGAGGCCCCCCACATCCGTCGTGCCGTTTTCAGCGGCAGTCCGGATTTCCTTGTCGGTTATCGCGTTACAGATGCAGACGTACATGGAATCTCGTGCATATCAGCGGGTCCAGGGTCATCTGAACGCAAATGAGAATGATTGTCAATAGCATTACGTATAATCCACTATACCTGTAGGAGGCGGCTTGCCAGCGACGGTCGCCCTGTAGGAGGCCCCTTGGGGGCGACCATCGCCGGCAAGCCGCCTCCCACATGGCCACGGTCGCCCCAAGCCGCCTCCTACAGGCCGTCCCACTTGCCACCAAAGTGGTATCACCCCTGCCGCCCGAATTCCGATATCATGGGTAGCTCGCCCATCGGGCTCATAAAAACCCATAAAACCAGAGCTTTATGACCGATTTCCCGAAGAAATCCCTCGACGATTGGGCGGCGCTCGCGCAGAAGGAATGCCGCGACAAGCCCCTCGACGATCTGACCGTGGAAACTCCCGAAGGCATCCCCGTCAAACCGCTGTACACGGCGGCCGACCTCGAAGGCCTCGACCACATCGGCTCGATGCCCGGCACCGCACCGTTCGTTCGCGGCCCGCGCGCCACGATGTACGCCGGCCGTCCCTGGACCGTCCGTCAATACGCAGGCTTCTCGACCGCCGAAGAATCGAACGCCTTCTACCGTCGCAACCTCGAAGCCGGGCAGACCGGCCTGTCGGTCGCCTTCGACCTCGCGACCCACCGCGGCTACGACTCGGACCACCCCCGCGTCGTCGGCGACGTCGGCAAAGCGGGTGTCGCGATCGATTCCGTCGAGGATATGAAGATCCTGTTCGACGGCATCCCGCTGGACAAGATGTCGGTCTCGATGACGATGAATGGCGCGGCGCTCCCGATCATGGCCATGTACGTCGTTGCTGCCGAAGAGCAGGGCGTCGCGCCCGACCAGCTCGCCGGCACCCTGCAGAACGACATCCTCAAGGAGTTCATGGTCCGCAACACCTATATCTATCCGCCCGAGCCGTCGATGCGCATCGTCTCCGACATCATCGCGTTCACGGCGGAGAGCATGCCGCGCTACAACTCGATCTCGATTTCTGGCTACCACATGCAGGAAGCCGGGGCGACCTGCGCCCAGGAGCTCGCCTACACGATCGCCGACGGCATCGAGTATGTCCGCACGGCCATCGCCTCGGGCCTCGACGTCGATAAGTTCGCGCCGCGTCTCAGCTTCTTCTTCGCGATCGGCAGCAACTTCTTCATGGAGGTCGCCAAGCTGCGCGCCGCGCGCCTGCTCTGGTCGACACTCATGGCCGAGAAGTTCTCTCCCGAGAACCCGAAGTCGCTGATGCTGCGCACGCACTGCCAGACATCGGGCGTCAGCCTCACCGCAGACGGGCCCTACAACAACATCATGCGTGTCACGCTGCAGGCGCTCGCTGCCGCGCTCGGCGGCACCCAGTCGCTGCACACCAATTCGTTCGACGAAGCGCTCGCGTTGCCCACCGACTTCTCGGCCGGCATCGCGCGCAATACGCAGCTCGTCCTGCAGGAGGAATCGCGCATCACCGACGTCGTCGATCCGCTCGCCGGTTCCTACTACGTCGAGAAGCTCACGGCCGATCTCGCCGAGGAAGCCCGCAAACTCATCGACGAAGTAGAAGAGATGGGCGGCATGACCAAGGCGGTCGAGTCCGGCATGCCGAAGCTGCGCATCGAGGAAGCGGCCGCGATCAAGCAGTCGCGCATCGACCGCGGTGAGGAAGTCATCATTGGCGTCAACAAGTACCGCGCGAAAGACGAAACGCCGGTTGAGATTCGTGACATCGACAATACGGCGGTGCGCGATGCGCAGATCGCACGTTTGCAGAAGGTCCGCGACGGTCGCGACGAAGACGCCTGCCGCGCAGCGCTTAGCAAGCTCACCGACGCAGCTAAAGAGGGTACGGGTAACCTGCTCGCGCTCGCCATTGACGCAGCGCGCGAGCGCGCCACCGTCGGGGAAATCTCCGACGCACTCGAGGATGTCTACGGAAGGTACCGCGCCATGACGCGATCGATCTCGGGCGTGTATGGCGCCGCTTACGAAAATGACGAGGATTTCCAGGCCATCTGGAGCGATGTCAAAGGCTTTGCCGACCAGCACGGCCGCCGGCCGCGTATGCTGGTTTGCAAGCTTGGCCAGGACGGCCACGACCGCGGCGCCAAGGTTATCGCGACCGGTTTCGCGGACCTTGGCTTCGACGTCGACATCGGTCCGTTGTTCCAGACTCCGGACGAGGCGGTGCGCGAAGCGATCGAGAACGACGTCCACGTCGTCGGCATCTCCTCGCAGGCTGCCGGCCACAAAACGCTCGTGCCACACGTTATTAACGGACTGAAGGATGCCGGCGCCTCCGATATCATCGTAATCTGTGGCGGCGTGATTCCGCCGCAGGACTACGACACGCTGTTCGAGGCGGGCGTCGCGGCCATCTATGGTCCCGGCACCAACATCGTCTCCGCGGCACGCGAAGTCCTCGACAAAATCAGTGAGAAGCAGGGCGCATGAAAGACATCGTTGATCAACTCGCCGAAAAACGCGCTGCGGCGGCCCTTGGCGGCGGCCAGGCGCGCATCGACAAGCAACACGAACGCGGCAAGCTGACCGCGCGCGAACGCATCGAGCTATTGCTCGACGAAGGCAGCTTCGAGGAATGGGACACGTTCGTCGAACACCGCTGCACCGACTTCGGCATGGAGGACAACAAGGTCCTCGGCGATGGCGTCGTGATCGGCTATGGCACAGTCAACGGCCGGATGGTGTTCGTCTACAGCCAGGACTTCACCGTCTTCGGTGGCTCGCTCTCAGAGACACACGCCGAGAAGATCTGCAAGATCATGGACCAGGCGATGAAGGTCGGCGCTCCGGTCATCGGTATTAACGACTCCGGTGGTGCACGCATCCAGGAAGGCGTCGTCTCGCTCGGTGGCTATGCCGAGGTATTCCAGCGCAACATGCTGGCCTCCGGCGTCGTGCCGCAGATTTCCGTCGTCATGGGGCCGTGCGCCGGTGGTGCTGTGTACTCGCCCGCGATGACTGACTTCATCTTCATGGTGAAAGACACGTCCTACATGTTCGTAACCGGTCCCGATGTTGTGAAGACTGTGACGCACGAGCAGGTCACGGCCGAAGAGCTCGGCGGCGCGTCCACGCACTCGACGATCTCCGGTGTCTGCGATGGCGCGTTCGAGAACGATGTCGAAGCGCTCAACATGGTGCGCCGCTTCATCAACTACCTGCCGGCGAATAATCGTGAGAAGGCGCCGTACCGGCCGACGCCGGATGTGGCTGATCGCATGGAGATGTCGCTCGACACGCTTGTACCCGACAATCCGAACAAGCCCTACGACATTAAAGAGGCGATCCTGAAGATCGTCGATGACGCTGAGTTCAGCGAGCTGCAGCCGGACCATGCCAAGAATATCGTGATCGGTTTCGCGCGCATGGAAGGCCATCCGGTCGGCATCGTCGCCAACCAGCCGCTCGTGCAGGCTGGTTGCCTCGACATCAAGTCGTCGATCAAGGCGGGGCGTTTCGTGCGTTTCTGCGATGCGTTCAACATCCCGATCATCACGCTCGTCGACGTTCCGGGCTTTATGCCGGGCACGGCGCAGGAATACGGCGGCATCATTAAGCACGGCGCCAAGCTGCTGTTTGCGTACGCCGAAGCGACGGTACCCAAAGTTACGGTCATCACGCGCAAAGCTTACGGCGGTGCTTACGACGTCATGGCGTCGAAGCACCTGCGCGGCGATGTGAATCTCGCCTGGCCGAGCGCCGAGATCGCGGTCATGGGGCCGAAGGGCGCGGTGGAGATTATCTTCCGCAAGGACATTGGCGACGATGAAAAGATCGCGGCTCGCACCGAGGAATACCGCGAGAAATTCGCCAACCCGTTCATCGCGGCAAGCCGCGGCTACATCGACGACGTTATCGCGCCGCACGCAACGCGCAAACGCATTTGCCGTTCGCTCGCGATGCTGCGCGACAAGAAGCTCGAGAACCCCTGGCGCAAGCACGACAACATCCCGCTCTGAGGAAGCATCGACTTGTTTGAGAAGATCCTGGTAGCAAACCGCGGCGAGATTGCCTGCCGCGTCATCAAGTCCGCGCAGAAGATGGGCATCAAGGCAGTCGCCGTGTACTCGGACGCCGACCGCGACGCGCTGCATGTGCAGCTCGCCGATGAGGCCGTGCACATCGGTGCCGCGCCGTCGGCCGAGTCCTATCTGGTCATCGATCGCATCGTTCAGGCCTGTCTCGACACGGGCGCGCAGGCGGTGCATCCCGGTTACGGCTTCCTGTCCGAGAACTCGGCGTTTTGCGAGGCGCTCGCGAAGAAGGACATCGCATTCATCGGCCCGAAGACCAAGGCCATCGAGGCAATGGGCGACAAGATCACGTCGAAGAAGCTCGCCGATGATGCGCAGGTCAACACGATCCCCGGCTACACCGACGTCGTGAAAGACGCCGACCATGCGGTCGATATCTCGCAAGGCATTGGCTACCCCGTCATGCTCAAAGCCTCGGCCGGTGGTGGCGGCAAGGGCATGCGCGTGGCGCGCAACGACGAGGAATGTCGTGACGGGTTCGGGCGCGCGACCAATGAAGCGAAGTCGAGCTTTGGAGACGATCGCGTCTTCATCGAGAAGTTCATCGAGGAGCCGCGCCACATCGAAATCCAGGTGCTCGCCGATAGCCATGGCAACTGCATCTACCTCAACGAGCGTGAGTGCTCGCTGCAGCGTCGACACCAAAAAGTGATCGAGGAGGCGCCGTCGCCGTTTCTTGACGCAAAGACCCGCAAGGCCATGGGCGAGCAGGCGGTCGCGCTGGCGAAGGCGGTCGATTACGAGTCGGTGGGCACCGTCGAGTTCATCGTCGACAAGGACAAGAACTTCTACTTCCTCGAGATGAATACGCGTCTGCAGGTCGAACACCCGGTCACGGAGCTGACGACGGGTGTCGACCTCGTCGAACTGATGATCAAGGTTGCGGCGGGCGAAAAGCTGCCGCTGGCGCAGAAGGACGTCGGCATCGACGGCTGGTCGATCGAAGCTCGCGTCTATGCCGAAGACCCGTTCCGCAACTTCCTGCCGTCGACGGGTCGGCTCGTTTATTACCGGCCGCCGGCCGAAGACGGTCACGTGCGCGTCGATACGGGCGTGTACGAAGGCGGCGAGGTGTCGATGTTCTACGACCCGATGGTCGCCAAGCTGATTACCTGGGGCAAGGATCGCGACGACGCGATCGCGCGCATGAGCACGGCGCTCGACCAGTTTGTCGTGCGCGGCATCCAGAGCAACATCTCGTTTTTGTCCGCGTTGATCACGCATGACAAGTACATCAGCGGTGATATCAGCACGAACACGATCGCCGAGGAATACCCGGAAGGCTTCAACCCGAGCGACGCACCGCAGGACGACCCGGCTGTCGCAATCGCCGTGGTTGGCACGATGGTGCGCAAGTACCGCGACCGTGCCGCCGAAATCGACGGCCAGCTGCCGGGCCATCGTCGCGAAGTACCCACCGACTGGGTGGTCGTCGATGGCGATGATCATTACGCGATTTCGGTCGCGCGCAAGGAATGCTGCGGGCCCGGGGTCTGCTACGTCGTGTCCTATGAAGGCAGCGACTACGAAGTTTGCACGGACTGGGACTTCGGCGAGCATCTTTTTAGCGGCACAGTGAATGGCAAAGACGTGCACACGCAGGTCGCGCGCAACGGCCAGGTGTATTCGCTGGTCCGGCGCGGCGCGCAGGCCGACGTACTCGTATTGAGCCCGCGCTCGGCAGAGCTGCACAAGCTCATGCCGGTCAAGGTACCGCCTGATACCTCTGGCCAGATCATCGCGCCGATGCCGGGGCTGATCGTGTCAGTGTCCGTTGCGGAAGGCGACGAAGTTAAGGCGGGCGACGAGCTTGCAGTGCTCGAGGCCATGAAGATGGAGAATGCGCTGCGGGCAGAGCGCAACGGTGTTGTGGCCAAGGTCAACTACAAAGCCGGCGAAAGCGTCGAGGTCGACCAGATCATCATGGAGCTCGAGTAGCCAGTGTCGGACACCGCCAGGGCGATTCGGAGCGGTGATCGGCGTGCGCTCGCGCGTGCTATTACCCTGATCGAATCGACCCGCCGCGATCATCGTCGCGAAGCCTCCGAGCTGCTCGAGCAGCTCATGCCACACACGGGCAAAGCCATTCGCGTCGGTATCTCCGGCGCGCCCGGCGTGGGCAAGTCGACGTTCATTGAGGCGCTCGGCAATCACCTCATCGATAACAGCCTTAAGCCCGCGGTCCTGACCGTCGATCCGTCGTCCGCGATCAGCGGCGGTTCGATCCTTGGTGATAAGACACGCATGGAAACGCTCGCGCGGCGCCCCGAGGCTTTCATTCGTCCGTCGCCATCCGGCACAACGCTCGGCGGCGTCACACGCCGCAGCCGCGAGACCTTGCTGTTATGCGAAGCAGCTGGTTTCGACGTGATTCTTGTCGAGACCGTCGGCGTAGGGCAGTCGGAAACGCGCGTTGCGGACATGACAGACATGTTCGTTCTGCTGTTGCAGCCCGGGGCTGGCGACCAGCTGCAGGGCATCAAGCGCGGCATCATGGAGCTCGCCGATTTGATCCTGGTGAACCAGGCCGATGACGGCCGCGAAGAACTGGCGCAGAAGTCGGCCAACGAGTATCGCCACGCGCTGCAATTGCTGCGTCCGCGGCTGGCCGACTGGAAGGTCGAAGTGGCCACGTGTTCCGCCCGCGACCACGTCGGCATTGATGCCGCATGGGACATAGTGACCCGCCACCAGGCCGCGCTCGAGGATTCAGGCGCGCTGGGTGATGTCCGCGCCGAACAGGCCCGCACGTGGCTGTGGAGCGAGGTGCAGGACAGCCTGATCGCCGATCTGCGCGACGATCCCGGGGTGCGGCAACACATACCCGAACTCGAAAAGGCGGCCGTTGAAGGGCGCCTGCCGGCGGCTGCGGCGGCCGAGCAACTGCTTGCGATTTACCTGAAGAAGAATCGAGATGAGTGACAGACCATTCAAGGTGCTGGGCATCCAGCAGATCGCCGTGGGCGGCACCGACAAGGAGCGCCTGCGCCGTCTGTGGGTGGACACGCTGGGCCTGACGCTGGACGGCAACTATGTCAGCGAGAAGGAAAACGTCGACGAGGACATTGCGTTCCTGGGCTCTGGCGCACACCGCGTCGAGGTCGACCTGATGCAGCCCATTGATCCCGAGAAAGCACCGCGGGTACACTCGCCGCCGCTCAACCATGTCGGGCTATGGGTCGATGACCTGCCCGCCGCGGTCGAATGGCTGGCCGGGCAGGGCATGCGCTTTGCGCCGGGCGGCATTCGCAAGGGGGCGTCGGGGTACGACATTTGCTTCGTGCACCCGAAGGGCAATGAAGAATTTCCGATCGGGGGTGAAGGCGTGCTTATCGAGCTCGTCCAGGCGCCGCCCGAAGTGATCGAGGAGCTTGCATGAATATATTGTACGTCTTCCCGGGCCAGGGCTCGCAGTACGAGGGCATGGGCAGGGACATCTGCGACGCACACGAGGTGGCGCGCCAGGTTTACGAACAGGCCAATGAAGTCCTTGGCTACGACATTCAGGACATGTCGTTCAACAACCCGGGTGACGAACTGAATCTCACGCGCAACACGCAGCCCGCACTGCTGACGCATCACATTGCCTGCCTTGAGGTCTTCAAGGACAAGACCGGCGGCAGCGTGCAGCCGACGATGGCAGCCGGGCATAGCCTTGGTGAGTATTCGGCGCTGGTCGCGGCGAACGCACTGACCTTCGAGACGGCGCTGAAGCTTGTGCAGACGCGCGGCGCGCTCATGGGTGAACACGGCGAGGGCGAGATGACGGCGTTCATGATGACTGTCGATGAGATTCAGCCGTTAGCCGAACAGTTCAAGTGTGCGGTATCCGCCTGCAACCAGCCGATGCAGACAGTTGTCGGCGGTTCGTCGGCGGACCTCGAGGCGCTTGAGGCGCACGTGGCCGAAGCGTTCCCGCGCAAGAAGGCGATTCGCCTCAAGACCGAGGGCGCGTTTCATACCTACTACATGGACAAAGCCGCCGACCTGTTCCGCGATGCCCTCGATGGCGCCGAGATGCAAACACCGCAGCTCAAGGTTCTATCGAATTACACGGGCGGTTTCCACGGCGACGATGTGGCCGAAATCAAGGAACGCCTCTACCTGCAGCTCAAACATCCGGTCATGTGGGACGCGAACCTGACGACGGCTTTTGGTGGAGGTGTGGGCAAGGTTTACGAGTTCGGTGGCGGTATCGGCTCTGGCGGCCCGGAAGAAAAGCGCCCGAACCTCGAAGGCATGATCAAGAAAGCCACGCGCCGCCTGGATCCGAAGCCCGAGTACGTCGCTGCTATCAACGCGGCAACCATCGCTGAAGCGAGTTAAGGCACCGGGAGCGCATATGGCGCAGGTCTGCACAAAAGGAATCGTACTCGCTGGCGGCACGGGATCGCGGCTGCACCCGCTGACCCTGTCGGTCAGCAAGCAACTGATGCCCGTGTATGACAAGCCGATGGTGTATTACCCGATCGCATCGCTGATGCTGGCGGGTATTCGCGACATACTCATCATAACGACGCCGGACGATCAGGCGCAGTTCCAGAAATTGCTCGGCGATGGCTCGCAGTGGGGCATCAGCATCGACTACGCCGCGCAGCCCGAACCGGCCGGTATCGCACAGGCATTCCTGATCGGCGAGGACTTCATCGCCGGCGACCCTGTCGCGCTGATTCTCGGCGACAACATCTTCTTCGGCCACGGTCTGCCGGACCAGTTGCGCGCGGCTGCGTCGCGCGAGTCAGGCGCAACGGTGTTCGCGTATCACGTGACAGATCCCGAGCGTTACGGCGTGGTGCATTTCGACGGCGAGCGCAAGGCGTTGGGCATTGAAGAGAAACCGGCACAGCCGAAGTCGAACTATGCCGTGACCGGCGTGTACTTCTACGACGACAAGGTTGTCGATATTGCCAAGGCGCTGAAGCCTTCAGCACGCGGCGAACTCGAGATCACCGATCTCAATCGCGCCTATCTTGAGGCTGGCACCTTGAATGTCGAAGTAATCGGCCGCGGGTCTGCCTGGCTCGATACGGGCACACATGAGTCGTTACTTGCGGCGGCCAAGTTCATCGAGATTGTCGAGCAACGCCAGGGCTTGAAAATTTGTTGTCCGGAAGAGATTGCTTACCTAGCCGGCTTCATCGATGCTGACCAGGTGCGCACGACAGCCGAGAAGCTGAATCAGAATGAGTACGGACGCTACCTGTTGCGCATACTCGACGAATCTGTCCTGACGTGAAAATCGAAGCAACAGCGATTCCCGAGGTGCTCGTCGTAAAGGTCGATGTGCACGGTGACGGCCGCGGCTTTTTCATGGAATCCTGGAACGAGCGGAGCTTTGCCGACGTCGGCATCGAGGCGCGTTTCGTGCAGGACAACTACAGTCGCTCCGCGCGCAACACCTTGCGCGGCCTGCATTACCAGGTGGAACAGGCGCAGGGCAAACTCGTGCGCGTGGTCGAAGGCGAGGCTTTCGACGTGGCCGTAGATGTGCGTCGCATGTCGGCCACGTTTGGCCGGTGGGTGGGGCGTCATCTGACGGCTGACAATCACGAAGCGCTTTGGATTCCACCGGGCTTCGCGCATGGCTTCCTCGCACTTAGCGACTTCGTCGGCTTTTCCTACAAGTGCACCGACTTCTACGCACCACAGCACGAGCGTGTGATTCGCTGGAACGACCCGGATGTCGGCATCGATTGGCCGTTGCCTGACGGCGTCGAACCGGTCCTGTCCGAACGCGACGCCGCTGCGCCGCTGTTCAGCGAAGTACAAAAGTACCCATGAAGGTTCTTGTCACGGGATCGCAAGGGCAGCTGGGACGCACGCTCCTTGCTCGCTGCCCCGACGGTATCGTCTGCGTTGGTATCGATAAGGACGACGTCGATGTTTGCGACGCAGATGCGATTGGTGCGTTCGTCGCCGCAGAGCAGCCGGATGTGATCGTCAATGCTGCCGCCTATACAGCCGTGGATCTTGCCGAGTCCGAGCCGGAACTCGCGCGCCGGGTTAACGTCGATGGTGCGGCAAATCTCGCCAGGTACGGCGTGCGCATGATCCAGGTATCGACTGATTTCGTCTTCGATGGTGCGGCAAGCGAAGCGTATGCGCCGGACGCGGCAACCGGGCCGCTTGGCGTTTATGCGCAGACCAAGCTCGAAGGCGAGTATGCGGTTCTCGAGGCGCTGGGCGATCGTGCCGCGATTCTGCGCACCGCCTGGCTGTACTCCGAATACGGTGGCAACTTCGTTGCGACGATGTTGCGCCTGATGCACGAACGCGATGAGCTCGCGGTCGTCAACGACCAGGTCGGTTCGCCGACATGGGCACGATCTGTCGCCGATGCCATATTCGCGATGATCGCGCGTCCTGCGCTCGCCGGTGTGTACCACTGGACCGACGGCGGGCAGGCGAGCTGGCATGAATTTGCGTGTGCGATTCAGGCAGAGGCGATTGCATTGGGGCAGCTAGACAAAGAGATAGATATTCGACCGATCCCGTCTTCGGAATACCCGGTCGCAGCACGGCGACCTGCCTACAGCGTCCTCGATTGTGCGTCGACTGCCGAGGCGCTCGGCCTCGAGCAGGCGCCGTGGCGCTATAATCTCAGGGCAATGCTCAAGGAAGGAACACCATGAGCCGTTTGCTTGTTACTGGCGGCGCCGGATTCATCGGTGCGAATTTCGTTCACTACTGGGTGCGGAAGTACCCGGATGACCGTGTCGTCGTACTTGATGCGCTGACTTACGCGGGCAATCTCGCGAGTCTCGAGAGCGTCCTGGAGAATGAGCAGTTCCGGTTTGTTCGCGGCGATATTTGTGATGCGCAACTGGTTGCCGGCCTGCTCGCCGAAGAAGAGATCGACACAATCGTTCACTTTGCGGCCGAGTCGCATGTCGATCGTTCCATTTCAGGTCCCGGCGCGTTTATCCAGACCAATATTGTCGGCACCTACACGCTGCTTGAGGCGGCGCGCCAGTACTGGCTTGGCAACGGTCGCGAGCATCGCTTCCATCACGTTTCTACCGATGAGGTCTACGGTTCGCTGACGGCGGAAGCCCCGGCGTTCACGGAAGCGACAGCGTACGCGCCGAATTCGCCGTACTCCGCGAGCAAGGCGGGATCGGATCACCTCGTGCGCGCGTACCACCACACCTATGGAATGAGCGTTACGACGAGTAATTGCTCGAACAACTACGGTCCGTACCAGTTTCCGGAGAAGCTCATCCCGCTGATGATCGTGAACGCGCTGGAAGGCAAGGCGCTACCGGTGTATGGCGATGGCAGCAACATCCGCGACTGGCTGTACGTCGAGGATCACGTGCGTGGTATCGATCTCGTGATGAAGCGGGGCAGGGACGGTGCGACGTACAACATTGGCGGCAACGAGGAGCACGCCAACCTGGAGATTGTGAAATCGTTGTGTGCGTGCATCGACGAGGTGTTTTCGTCTGATGAGCAACTTGCGCGGCGTTTCCCGAACGCGCCGGCTGCGTCGGGAATGGCGACCGAGTCCCTGATCGAAATGGTAAGCGACCGGCCGGGTCACGACTGGCGCTACGCCATCGATGCGAGTCGTAGTCGCGACGAGCTTGGTTTCGAGCCCGCGCATGATTTTGCGTCTGGCCTGAGAAGCACGGTCGACTGGATGCTGGCCAATGAGCCATGGTGGCGCAGCATCCTCGACGACAGTTACCGCGACTGGATCGAGAGCAACTACGCCGAGCGATAGGGGGTTCTTGCGCAATAGCCAACCAGAGTACGTACAAATACGAATGAGAATGATTGTCATTTGCAGGATGATGACTTATCCTTCCAACAATTCTCTGGGGAGCTACAAATCATGAACCTTCGAATCGCCCTGATCGCTGGGGCATTGCTGTTTTCCGTATCATCCGCGCTGGCCCAGGAGGGCACGCCCAGCATGGAAGAGATGTGGAAGATCGTGCAGGCGCAACAGGCCGAAATCGAGGCGCTGCGCGCCGAGCTGAACGCCGCCAGGCAGGACGTCGACGAGACCAGCGAGAAGGTTGCCGAGACCGAGGCGCGTATCGAAGCCACGGGCGACGTTGTCGAGTCGCTGGCGGCCAATGAAAGCGGTGGCAGCCGTACGTCCATCGGCGGTTACGGCGAGCTGCATTACAACCGCTTCGAGAACGACTCGGGTGATTCAGCCGAAATCGACTTCCATCGTTTCGTGCTGTTCTTCGGCCACGAATTCAACGACCGCATGCGGTTTTTCTCCGAGTTCGAGCTCGAGCACTCGCTGGCCGGCGACGGCAAACCCGGCGAAGTCGAGCTCGAGCAGGCGTACGTCGAATACATGTTCAACGAAGATCTCTACGCGCGCACCGGTCTGTTCCTTGTGCCGGTCGGCATCATCAATGAAACGCACGAGCCGCCGACTTTTTACGGCGTCGAGCGTAATGACGTCGAAAGCATCATTATCCCCGCAACCTGGTGGGAAGCCGGCGCCGGCATGCGTGGCAATTTCAACGCCGGCCTGAGCTGGGATGCATCGCTCCATTCGGGTCTCGCGATCCCGACGACTGGCGGCAGTGCATTCCGCGTTCGCAGCGGTCGCCAGAAGGTCGCCGAAGCGTTGGCGAACGACCCCGCAGCGACATTCCGGCTGAAGTACACGGGCGTGCCGGGCCTCGAGTTGGCGGCGAGCTACAACTACCAGTCCAACCCGAGCCAGGTCTCCGGCGACGGCCTCGACAAGGGACAGCTGTTCACCGCCCATGTGGCGTACAACTACGAGCGCTTCGGTTTGCGCGCGCTCTACGGCAACTGGAAGTTCGACGGCGCCGCTGTGGAGGCAGCCGGGGCCGACAAGCAGTCGGGCTGGTACATCGAGCCGAGCTTCCGTTTTAACGAGCAGTGGGGCGTCTACGCACGCTACCAGGATCTCGACGCCGCGCGCGACCAGGACAAGTTCACGCAGAGCCAGATCGGTTTCAATTACTGGCCGACCGACCGCGTCGTATTGAAGATGGACCTGCGTAAACGCGAATTCACCCTGCCGGCGCTGCGGCCGTCCGACTTTGACGCCGTCGACCTCGGCTTCGGTTACAACTTCTGAGGAACGTCTGCCAACGATGTTGCAACGTTTAGCGCTCATTCTCGTACTCGTCACGGGCTCGGCTATCGCCGGGTCCGGTGACGAGTCCGGGCGCTATATCGAGACCAACGAGTACCTGAACAGCGTCTTTCCGGGCGCGTTGCCGGCACCAAAGACTTTGTGGGTCACCGGCGAGCTGCGCGATGCGGTCGAGGACACGCTTGGCCATAAATTCGGGCTGCTGCGCGTGCGCTATTGGCGCGACGGCGAACGCAGCGCCTGGATTCTCGACGAAATCGGCAAAGACCTGCCCATCACCATCGGCGTCGCCGTGCATGACGGCGCGATCGACAACGTTCGCGTTCTCGAGTTTCGGGAGAGCCGTGGCTGGGAAGTGCGCTATCCGTTTTTCACGGACCAGTTCAACGACGCGCGGCTCGCTTCGGGCAGGAAGCTCGATCGGCGTATCGACAATATCACGGGCGCAACCCTGTCGGTTCGCGCCGTGACGCGCGTAGCCCGGGTCGCCCTGCAACTGCATGAACACGTCGCGCAGGCCGGCTAACAGCAAGCGCCCAAGGCGATGGTACCGGCGCTGGCATCGCTGGCTGGGCGTCTCCGCGCTCGTGTTCATACTGTTTCTCGCCGTTTCCGGCCTGCTGCTCAATCACGCGACTGATCTCAATCTTGACCGCCGTTACGTCAGTTGGTCGTGGTTGCTGGACGCCTACGGCATCGACGCGCCGCAGGACGTCACCAGTTATGCCGATGCCGATATCCGCGCATCGACCATTGGCGGGCACCTCTTCCTCGGGGCTGCCGACACCGGGCAACAGGTCGACGACCTGGCAGGGGTGGCCTCCCTGGAGCCGCTGGTGCTCGTGGGCGGGGACAGGTCTGCAATCGTGCTGATGAACACGGGGGAACTGGTCGAGGTCGTCGATCTCGCTGCGCAGTTGCCGGGCCCGATTGAGCGGGTCGGACGCAGCGGCAGCAGCGCCGTTCTGCAAAGCGGCAATGTCACGCTCGTCAGCGATTCGGAACTGGCGGGATTTGCGATTGGCGATGTTGCGGACGTCTCCTGGTCCGAAGCGTCGCAGCCGGATACCGAAGATCTGGCTGTGCTGACGGCGGCGTATCGCGGTCGTGGAGTCACCGTCGAACGCGTCCTGCTCGACCTGCACAGCGGTCGCTTGTTCTCGCTGCCAGGCACGCTGTTCATGGACCTCGTTGCGATTTGCATGATCCTTCTCGGCCTGTCCGGGCTGTATTTGTCGATATCGCGCAATCGCCGCGAGAACGGCGGCAAGCGGCGCGACGGACAATAGGTAAAATCGGTAACTGCATCGCACCTGCGCGTGTGAACCAGCTACTGCAATCCAGTCACTGATCGTGGCACCATTACCACCTGTTTTCGTATTGGGGTTGCCGGCGCACCGTATCAAACATGGTTGAACAGGCACGCAAACTACTCATCGTCGAGGACGATCCCGGGCTCCTGAAGCAACTCAAATGGTGCTTCGAGGGCTACGACGTATTTACGGCGGAAAGCCGCGACGATGCGATCGCGGAATTGCGTCGGCATGAGCCGACCGTCGTGCTCCAGGACCTTGGGTTGCCGCCCAATCCCGAAGGTGTCGAAGAAGGCCTCGCGACGCTCAATGAGACACTCAAGCTGGCGCCCTACACCAAGGTCATCGTCGTTACCGGCAACGGCGACCAGGAGAATGCCCTGACGGCCATCGCCCAGGGCGCTTACGATTTCTACGAGAAGCCCGTCGATACTGACACCCTCAAATTGTTGGTTGACCGGGCGTTCAATATTGCCGAACTCGAGGCCGAGAACCGCCGCCTGCAAAACAAGGTTGCCGAGTCGCCGCTGGACGGCATCGTTGCGGCAAGCGAAGGCATGCTGGCGGTCTGCCGCATGATTGAGAAGGTCGCGCCCACGGACGTGACGACACTCTTGCTCGGTGAGAGCGGCACCGGTAAGGAGCTCCTGTCTCGCGCGTTGCATCGACTGAGTCCGCGCGGTGACGGTAACTTCGTCGCGATCAACTGCGCGGCGATTCCTGAAAACCTGCTCGAGTCCGAGTTGTTTGGCCATGAAAAGGGCGCATTTACCGGCGCTCACAAGCAGACCATCGGCAAGGTGGAGGTCGCCAACGGTGGCACGCTGTTCCTCGACGAAATCGGCGACATGCCCATGCCGTTGCAGGCCAAGATGCTGCGCTTCCTGCAAGAACGCGTGATCGAACGTGTTGGTGGCCGCAAGGAGATTCCCGTTGATGTGCGCGTTGTGTGCGCGACCAACCAGAATCCCGAGATCCTGATCCAGGAAGGGCGCTTCCGCGAAGACCTGTTCTACCGGGTCAGCGAGATCACGATTAACATCCCGCCGCTGCGCGATCGCGAGGAAGGTCGCCTGATACTCGCGCGCACGCTGTTGCAGAAGTACGCCAAGCTGCAAAAGCGCGCGATTAATGGTTTTGCCGATGATGCGGTTGCCGCGATTGAGTCTTACTCGTGGCCCGGCAACGTGCGTGAACTCGAGAACAAGATCAAGGGTGCGGTCATCATGGCGGATGGCAAGATGGTCACGGCCATGGACCTCGGCCTCACGGAAGGCGAAGACGACGGCGATACATTGAATCTGCGCGAGGTTCGCCAGGTCGCCGAATCCAAAGCCATCCGCGTGGCGTTGACGCGCAGCTACGGCAATATCTCGAAAGCCGCCGAGCTGCTCGGCATCACTCGCCCGACGCTCTACGACCTTCTGAATAAATACGGCCTCAGCGCCGACAGTTACTCCAAGAAAGCCGCCTCGTAACCTGAGAACCGCCCTGTGGGAACCCGCCGTGTGGGAGCCCGCCTTGCGGGCGACAGTGCGGCAGGACCCCTGTGGGAGCCCGCCTTGCGGGCGACGCGCTCAGACCCACTTTGCATACCAATGCGGATACTCTCGCACCGATCGCACTAACCCCGCTCGAACCGGATTCGCGACGATGTATCGCGCCACCGCAACCAGGTCATCGTCCTTTCGCAATGCACGTTCATGAAACCCTCGTTGCCAGATATTGCCGCGATGAAAACCATCCCGATGAATCTCCCGCGTTGCCAGCGACTTTACGAGATTGACGCACGTCGACAGCGATCGCTCGCCAAGGAGCTGAACCATCCAGTGCATGTGGTCGGGCATTACGACGAAAGCAAGAGATGCCAGATGCCCGGCTTCGTGTTGTACGCGGAATGCGTTGATAAGAATGCGTGCGTCGCCGAAGTGGCTGAAAATTCTCTGCCGCTGATGGGTTTTGGTGGTCACGTGATAGATTCGATTGCGCTCTGAATACCGGCCTTTACGGAGTTCTTCGTAACCTTTGGAGGGAATTGCGGCGGTTTGCATTGGGTAAGTTTGCGGCACATTTGGTCTTTGGTGCTTCTGGATAATTCACTGGTCCGTCCAGAAATTGTCGCCCGCAAGGCGGGCTCCCACAGGTTGGGTATTGTCGCCCGCAAGGCGGGCTCCTACTGGGCGCAAAATTGTCCAACTGGTTCGCGCGTTTGCGCCCGAAAACGCGAATCTGGGTGAAAAACTCCATATCTGGTCAATTTTCTGCGTTATGCGAAATTTCAGACTCGTGTCGTCAAAAGCTGAGACGCCACTTTAAGTTTATGCATCGGAATCACTGCGATTCATCTCGCTGTAATACGTACGCATCGATACTGCTTGCGTCAGCGTCGCAGGACGCGAGTGCGAGAGAGGGCGATGGACTATATTGGCGCAACGCATCCGGATCGCGAGATCCAGCAGTCATTCCCGGTCCGAGGTCGGATCAGGGGGTGGTTTTTCAGGGTGGAAGAACTGCCAACCGGCTACTGGCAGGTTAAGGGTCGCGATCGTCACGGGCAGACGGTAGCGTGTCTTGGAGCAAGCCCTGAAGAGGCTTTGATGCAGGCAGAGACTGATGCTCAGGTGCTATCCAACCAGGATGTGGTGAGGTTTACCTGAATTGTCGCCCGCAAGGGGGGCTCCCGCAGTAGGAGGCGGCTTGCCGGCGACTGCCGCCTGTCGCCCCCAAGGGGCCTCCTGCAGCTAGCGGCCCTTGAACGAGTCCGGGTTCAGGTCGTGGCGGGCCAATAGTTTGTAGAAGTCCGTGCGGTTGCGTTTCGCAAGACGCGCGGCCTGGCTGACGTTGCCCATCGTGATCTGCAGAATCTGCGACAGGTAATTGCGAGTGAATTCCTCGCGGGCATCCGAGAACGACATCAGCTTGCCCGCATGCTCGCCAAGCGACTGCTGCACAAGTTCGCCGCTGATCACGGGCGAACGGGATAGCGCCACGTTCTGGCGCACCACGTTATAGAGCTGGCGAATATTGCCGGGCCATTCGGCCGTAACCAGCATTTCGACGGCCTCCGGCGCGTACACCTTGCGTTCCTGGTCGGCTTCGGCTGCGATCGTCTGCAGGAAGTGCGCGACCAGCAGTGGAATGTCCTCGCGCCGCTCGTCGAGCGTCGGCAGCTTGATGTTGACGACGTTCAGCCGGTAATAGAGGTCCTCGCGAAAGTGGCCCTCCGTCATCTGCTGCTGCAAGTCGCGGTGCGTTGCAGAAATCACGCGCACATCGATATGCTTCGCCTCGGTACTGCCCACAGGACGCACCTGGTTTTCCTGCAAAACGCGCAGCAATTTGACCTGCAGGCGCATCGGCATGTCGCCGATCTCGTCGAGGAGCAGGGTACCGCCCTCGGCCGCCTGGAACAGGCCTTCATGTGAACGCGTGGCGCCTGTGAAGGCACCTTTTTCATGGCCAAACAACTCGGACTCGAGCAGGTTCTCGGCCATCGCCGAACAGTTGATTGCCGTGAATGGCTTGTTACGCCTTTCGCTGGCCGTGTGAATCGCCTGCGCCAGCAGTTCCTTGCCCGTACCGCTCTCGCCGTTGATCAGGACACGCGCATCAGTCGCCGCAACCATCTTGGCCTGCTGGAGGATTTCCTTCATCGCGGCATTGCGCGTGATGATATCGCCGGCCCAGCCTTCCTCGACCTCGGTCGTACCGGACACCTTGAGCGCGCGGTCGACCAGCGACATGAGCTCGTCTTTGTCGATCGGCTTGGTCAGGAAGCCGAATGCGCCATGTTGTGTCGCGGTTACGGCATCCGGAATCGTGCCATGGGCCGTGATGATGACGACCCGCAGTCCCGGCGACCTGGTCTGCAGTTCCTTGAGCAGCCCGATGCCGTCCATCTTGTCCATGCGCAGATCGGTAATCACAAGATCCGGGCTGAACCGGTGCAGGGTGCTGAGCGCCTTGTGGGCAGATTCGACGGCCTCGACCTCATAGCCTTCGGCGCGCAGCCGGATGCTCAGGAGCCTCAGGAGGCCCGGATCGTCGTCAACGAGGAGGATTTTGCCCTCGCGCTGGGATTGATTGGCGGCCATGGGCGAAGGGTAGCAAAAAATCGCGGACATTAGTTCGGCGAAATCGGGGACAGTTAACCTATCTCCGAGGAGATAGGTTAACTGTCCCCGAACTCCTCAAGCTATTCCTGCTGGCGGATCGAGCGTTCGATGGAGGTGATGGCCTCGAGCTTCTGCTCGGCATCCGCGAGTTCCTGGCGCAGGCGCTCGTTCTCGGACTCGAGATCCGAGATGCGCGCGGTGGTAGCCTGGGCGGTTGCGCGCGCGGCGCGATCGCTGGCAGAGCGAACGCGCGATGCCTCGCGGCTGGCAGCACCGAGACCTTCAACATTATTGAGGTAGATGGTCGCCAGCGAGGTTTCGGCGGACGTGAGCAAGGGTTGCTGGTCAAGCACCGCGCGCAGCAGCGCGGTGCTGCGCACCGGGTCGAATCCCGCGTGCCCGGGCGTGCCGAGAACCAGGGCAAGGCGCAGGTTCGAGCTCGGACCCGGGGTCAGGCGTGCAGCCGCTTCAGCGTCCTCCACGATATTGGCCTGCTTGCGTTCGTCACCGGCACTGAGTTCGAAGAGTTCGCTGAGGTAGCTGTCGGCGTCCGGGGCGCCGATAATCACGACTTCGCCCGGATCTTCGTCACCGCCGCGCAGCCATTCGCCAACCTTCCCCGTTGTACCGCAGCCGGACAACAAGAGACTGGTCGCAGCGACTGCGATTACCAAACGACGTGCGGTATTGCCTCTATCCATTTGCTGCCAGCTTCTGTTCGGACATGGCCCGCTTCTGCGGGATGTGAACCCTGAAATGCGCGCCCGGAAACTCATCCGAGTCGATCAGTTCAACCGAGCCATCGTGCGCCTGGATGCACTCCAGCACGACCGACAGGCCAATGCCGGTCCCGCCCACCTGGCCGCCCTGTTCGCGACGTCCCTGGAAAAAGGCGTCAAAAATACGCGGGCTCTCTTCTTCGGGAATGCCCGGACCGGTATCGCCAAACTCGATGACAAAACTGGTCGTTTCGCGACTGGCCCGAATCGTGATCAGGCCGCCACGCGGCGTGAACTTGATCGCATTCGACAGCAGATTATCAATGACTGTGCGAATTTTGTCCTGATCCGCGTTCACAATAATGTCTTCAACTTCCAGTTTAAGTTGAATATTTGCCGCTTTTAACGCCAGCCGGTGCGCTTTGGCGACCGAAATGACCTGCGCGCGGATCGCGAAATCGCTGAGCGTCAGCACCTCGCTCTTGGTCTGCCACGCGCTGAAGCGCAGCAGGTTCTCAATCAACTGCTGCAACTTGAGCCCGTTCATGCGCAGGATGTCCGTCACTTCGCGTTGCGGCGCCTCGAGTTCGCCGACCGAGCCGTCGAGCAGGAGCTCCGTGCCTTCGCGAATGTTCGCGAGCGGCGTCTTGAGTTCATGCGACATGTGGCGCAGGAACTTGTTCTTTTCCTGCGCCAGTTCGAGCAGCCGCACGCGCAGCCATTCGAGCTGGCGGCCCAGTCGTTCGAGATCGGTCGGGCCGCGTACTTCGATCGGCTTGGAGAAGCCGCTCTGGCCGAGCTGGCTGATCGCCTTGTCGATTTGCGACAGCGGCCGTGCGACCAGGAACGTAAAGATCAGCACCAGGATGATCGTGCCAGGTACCAGTGCCGCAACCTGCCACGCGGAGACCTTCTGGGCATCGCGCGCAGTTTCCTGCAGGCTGGAAAGCTCCGAGTCCACGTAATCGGACAGAATGGTCGTCAGACGTTCGACCCGTTCGGTCAGCGGACCGAACTGTTCGATAGCCGCCACGAGCTGCTCATCGCTAATCTCCGGATCGGACAGCTGGTTCACGACGCCGCGTGTGCTGCGAGCCAGGGATGCGGCGAGGTCCGCCGCATTCGCTTCTTCAACCAGCGGCGCCATCGACTGCAGGATCTGCTCGAGAGTAGCGAGATCTTCCTGCATGATCTGCACACTGTCGGGGTTGCGCAGGACCTGGTATTGCAACGCGACACGTTGCAGTGCGCCGAGCTGTTCAACCAGCAGCCGGTTGTTTTCGGCCGCCGAGACACCCGCGGACACGAGTCGCTCGCTCTGTTCGGCGACGCGATCGAGATTGACCAGCGCCCAGATGACCGCCAACAGCAACGGCAACGCCACGAGACCGAATCCGACCAGGATCAGTTGGTTCAGTGAGCGTGGGCGTCGCAGTTTCATCGTGGTCTCAGGCAGCCCAGTAGGCAGACGGATCGCCGGCGGCGATCTTGCGTTCCCATTCGAGGCTGGTGCGCACTATTGTATCCAGATCGTCGTACTTTGGCGTCCACCCGAGTACCTTGCGCACGCGCTCCGCCACCGCAATCAGCTCGGGCGGGTCGCCGGCTCGGCGCGGCTCTTCAGAGATGTTCAGCGGAGCGCCATTTGCGCGCTCGACCGCGGCCAGCACGTCGCGCACGGAGTAGCCATGGCCGTAACCGCAGTTGAGCGTCGTCGACTCGCCGCCGGCGCGCAGATAGGTGAGGGCGTCGAGGTGTGCTGTTGCCAGGTCGTCAACGTGAATGTAATCGCGCAGCCCGGTGCCGTCCGGCGTCGCATAATCTGTACCGTAAATTGCGACCCCGGGGCGCTTGCCCGTAGCTGCCTCGCACGCAACCTTGACCAGCAAGGTCGCCTTCGGCGTCGATTGACCGATCGTGCCGGTCGGTTCGCATCCCGCGACGTTGAAATAGCGCAGGGCGACGTAACGCGGTCCGCCGGCGAACGCGAGATCGCGCAGCATCCACTCGGTCATGAGTTTGGAGGTGCCGTAAGGGTTGATGGGTTGGGTTGGCGAGTCCTCTGCCGCCTTGCCACCGTCCGGAATGCCGTACACAGCGGCTGTTGAGCTGAACACAAAGTGCTTCACGCCATGGCGGTTGGCCGCCTCCAGCAAAGTCCGGCTCGATGCCGTGTTATTGGCGTAGTACTTGAGCGGGTCCGCGACCGATTCGGGCACGATCGTATGCGCGGCGAAATGCATGACCGTGTCGATCTCATGCTCACTGAAGAGGCGCTCCAGCAGCGCCGCATCGCCGGTATCGCCTCTGACGAGCTCGCCGGCGGTTACTGCGGCCTCGAAGCCTGTCGACAGGTTATCGAGCGCGATCACGTCTTCACCCGCGGCGCCGAGCTGTCGTACGACATGGCTGCCGATATAGCCCGCGCCACCAGTTACCAGTATCTTCTTGTTTTCCATTGGTTTTTGTCTTTTCCCCCGCGTCCTGCGCGGGAACTGTGAACCCTTGGGTCGTTCAAAGGACAAAGTCTATCAATACTGGTGGTCATAGTTGCGGACCTGGGTCGCACTGTGGCGTGTGATGTAACGGTCGGACATGTCGACACAACGCACGCCTCAGGTTGTAGTCCGTTCAGGTTACGCACGTTACTATTCAGTCTGTTCGATTTGGACAGAACCGTATGGCAGTGGACTTCAGTTTGAGGTCGTTAGTTCTCCCGGCAATTGCTCTGACACTGACCGCCTGTGGTGGCGGCGGTGGCGGTAGTGCTGCGGGTGGTGGTGGCACCGGTGGCGGTGGTGCGTCGCAGGTGACGATCGAGGGCCGCCTGACCTACGAACGGCCCAACGAGAACTTCCTGTGCCGCGGCTACGATTTCTCCGCGTTACAAATCAAGCCTGTGCGCCTGGCGAAGGTATTCCTTCTCGACTCGTCGGACACAGTGCTGGCCAATGGCGCAACCGACATCGATGGCAATTACTCGTTCAGCAACATTCCTGCCAATACGAACGTACGGGTGCGCGTGCGCGCAGAATCGACGCAGCCGACCGGCGACCAGACCTGGGAAGTGTACGTGCGCGACAATACGTCTGACACGACCCGCAGCCTCCCGAATCGCCCACCGTACGAGATCCAGTGGGCGCTGTTCAACAGCGGCTCGAATACCCGCAACGTCCAGGACTTCACGGCGCGCACAGGGTGGTCTGGTGGTGCCAGCGGGTCCTATACAGGCAACCGGGCGGCAGCGCCGTTGGCGATTCTCGATTCGCTGCTGGAAGGCGTGCTGTTGGTCACCGACGTTGACCCGGTAGTCGATATGGGTCGGCTCGATGCGTTCTGGAGCGTCAACAACACCTACAGCAGGAACGACCGGCTCGACGATCCGGACAACGGTGAACTGGTGACCGCGTATTACGTAACCGATCCCGAGTTCGACGGCATCGACAACCCTTCATTGTTCCTGCGCGGTGACGCGATCGGGCGCCTCGCCGAGTCAACCATCAATACGGACGAGTTCGACGAGTACGTCGTGCTGCATGAGTGGGGACACTATTTCGAGGCCCAGTTATCCCGCAGTGACAGTCGCGGTGGTTATCACATCGTTCCCGGCACGGTCGATCCGCTCGTCGCTTTTGGGGAAGGCTGGGGCCATGCGATCGGGGCGATTGCGCCGAACGACCCGACGGGCTGCGATACCGGGCATCCCACCACGAGCGGCAGTGACTGGGACATGGAATCGTTTGACCTGTATGCCTCGGAGCAGGGCTTCTATAACGAGATGTCCATGGCCACGTTCCTGTGGGATCTCTACGACACCAATAACGATGGTGCCGATAACGACTCAATCGGGTTTGCGCCAATTTACGAGGCCATGACGCGCGACGGCATGCAAAAGGATACGCCGGCGATGACGACGGTATTCTCATTTGCGACCTACCTGCGGCAGGTCGTCGACCCCGTGGATATCGCGTTTATCGACGCCCAGCTTGAACGGGAAAACGTCGATACGGCCAACCTCAACGAGTTCGCGACCGGTCAGACGACCATTCCCGTGAACTGGCGCAGCGGGCAGCCGGTGAACGACCTGTTGCCCGTATTCACGCAGCTCGCGCCCGGCAATCCGCCGGTCAATCGATGCGTGAACATCGAGACGCGCGAGGCCGATTCGCACAACAATCCGGGCAAGTGGCGTTATCTCTATTTCACACTGGACGCGACGCGGACCGTCACGTTGACGACCCAGGCGAACCCGGTGCCGCCGCCGACTTCGGATACCACGTCCGGTGTGCGCGACCGCTCCGATCCTGACTTCTGGGTGCTGCAGGAGGGTCGGGTTGTAGCTGAAGGCAGGTCGGGAGACAGTGATCAGGAGAGCCTGACGCTGGCGAATCTCGCGGCCGGCACCTACGTGGTCGAATTCCACGACTGGCGACACGTCGATGAAGTGCGCGCCAACGATTATCCCGAACGCGTCTGCTTCGACTTCACTTTGAATTAGGTTGGCTGTTATGAATCGAGAAACCAGGTCTTTACTGACGCTTCCCGTCGCGATGCTGCTGGTGGCATGTGGTGGACAGGACGCCGGCGATACGCTCACCGCGGCGGACAAGCCATTGCCCGAAGATCGACCAGCGGCGACGGAAACGCCGGGCAGCCCGGGCACAGTATTCGAGTTCAGCTACGAAATCGTCGGTACACCAATCGTCGGCAGTCCCGTGTCGATCGATTTGCAGATCCAGTCCGCTTTCGGCGACGAGGCGATCGAGGTCGGTTACCAGATTCCGGACTCGACCGCGCTCGCCATGGACGCGGCGCAACCGCGTACATTGACGCGCACGCCATTAGCGGGCGAGCGCAGCATTCGCGAGCGCGTAACGGTCATTCCGCAACGCGAGGGCCGGTTGTACATCAACGTCAGCGCCGTCCGGGCCAGCAACACGGGGTCGATGTCGTCGGTCATCTCGATTCCGATTCATGTTGGCAATGTCGATACGTCGATTCGGGAGCACGGTGAGCTGCAGACCAACGAGGAAGGCGAGACGACCAGGGTTCTTACCTCAGACTGATGCGTCGCCTCCAAGGGGCCTCCCACAGTAGGAGGCGGCTTGCCGGCGACAGTTGGTCCCAACGGGGCTCTCACAGTAGGAGGCGGCTTGCCGGCGACAGTCGCCCCCAAGGGGCCTCCCACAGTTCAAGGGGCCTCCCACAGGTGAGCGAGGGCCTCCCACAGGTGAGCGAGGGCCTCCTACCCGCGAAAGAGGGAAAAATTTCCCAAAATTTTTTCCAGAATTGGATATACGTCACAGATAGACAAGGTCCAATCCCTCTAGAGTTAAGGCCAGGCTGCAGGAACACTGGCCAATGCATCGCGATCTAAGGGAAAAGATAAAAGCCGCAACAGAAGAGTCGGGTATTACCCGACCGGACTTCATTGAGTTGCTGCGCCTGATCGACGAGCATTATGACAAGATGGAAGCGACCATCACGCAGTCGCTCCAGACCCACACCCAGACCCCGATCGAGGCGATCTTCGACAGCATTACCGACCCGTTCCTGTCGGTCGGCAGAGACGGTGTGATTCGCAACTGCAACAAGGTCTGCTCGCGCTACTTCGCTCGCGAACGGCGCGCACTGATCGGGACCCACATCAGCGAAATTCTCCCCGGGCTTGGCGACCAGGACCTCGGCGATTACCTGTCGCCTTTCATGGCCAATCTCGAAGATACCCATTTCGATTCCACGGGCGGTGAGGTCGTCGCACAACGCGCTGACGGCAGCACCTTCCATGCGCGAATTAACGCAAGCACGATCGAGGCCGTCGTGGGCGAGATCTTTGTCGTCAGCTTGCGCGACATTTCCGATCGCCGGAAGGCCGAGATCGCTTTGCGCGAAAACGAGGAACGCTATCGCGCGCTGGTCGAGAATGCGCCCGAAGCAATTATCGTTTTCGACGTTGATGAGAATCGCTTTGTCGATGTCAACGACAACGCCTGTACGTTGTTCAACTTGTCACGAGCACGCTTGTTGACTGTCGGACCTGAGGCGATCAGTCCAAAGACCCAGCCGGACGGCTCGCCGTCATTCGGCGTTCGGCGCGGCTACATCGACGCGGCGCTGGGTGGCGAACACCCGACCTTCGAATGGCTGCACAAGGATTCAAACGGTCGCGAGATTCCCTGCGAGGTGCGCTTCAGCCGCCTGCCATCGGATGAGCGGCGCCTGATTCGCGTCAGCATCACGGACATCGAGGTGCGCAAACGCGCCGAGGCGTTATCACACGCGCAGAACAAGGTCCTCGAGATGATCGCTGCAAGCGCTCCGCATGACCGCACGCTGCGGGCGATCTGTCGTTTCGTCGAACGGATCGGAGACGGGCTCAGGGCGGCGATCATGCACCTCGATGCGAAGACCGGGCAGCTTTCCGTCGAACAGGCGCCGAGCCTGCCCGAGGACTTCAAGCTGTGTCTCGATTTTGTCGACGTCGGACCGGATAGCCTGACCTGCGGCTTTGCGGTTCACCATGCAAAGGATCGCATCACGGCGAGTCTCGACCAGGAGCCCGGCTGGTCGCGAGGGTGCAAGGTGGCGGCGCAACACGGCATTCACGCGGCATGGTCGTTCCTGTTGCACGGCGCTGCAGGGCGGATTATTGGCACGCTGGATGTTTATGCCGATGAGGCCCGCGCACCAACCACCGACGAACTCGATCGGATTGGCCGGATGACGCGTCTTGCGGGTATAGCGATCAAACGTCAACTCGACGAGCAGCGTCTGCGCACCAGCGAAGCGCGCTATCGTGGCCTGTTCGAAAACACCGTCGATGGCGTCTACATCGCATCGCGCGAGGGCGACATCATCACTGCCAACCCGGCGCTCGTGGAGATGCTCGGCTATGACAGCGTCGAGGACCTCAAGGCAGCGGGCCAGACCACGGTCCTCTACGTGAACCCAATAGATCGCGAACGTGTCTTCGCACGCCTCGAGGCGCAGGGTTACGTTCGCAACTTCGAATACCGCCTGCGGCGCAAGGACGGCACTGAGATCGTCGTTCTGGAGAACTCGCGCGCCATTTATGACGACGATGACCGGATCATTGCGCACGAGGGCACGATCACGGATATCTCCGACCGCAAACGTGCGGAGACACGCGTCTTCGAGGAAAAGGAACGCGCGCAGGTGACGTTGCAGTCGATCGGCGACGGCGTCATCACGACGGATGCGGACGGCAACGTCGATTACATCAATCCGGTAGCCCAGGACCTGACGGGCTGGGATATGCGCAGCGCGCGTGGCACGCCCGTCACCGAACTCATGATGATCGTCAACGAGCATACGCGCGCTACTTGCGAGAATCCGGTCATTCGCTGCCTGAAGGAAGGCCGCGTCATCACGTTGCTCGAGAACTCCGTGCTGATTACGAAGAATGGCGAAGAGGTGCCGATCCAGGACTCAGCCGCGCCGATTCGTGATCGCATTGGCAACATCATCGGTTCCGTCATGGTTTTCCACGACGTCTCGAAGGAATCGCGTCTGTTCCGGCAGCTCAGCTACCAGGCGTCGCATGACACGCTGACCGGACTGATCAATCGCCGCGAGTTTGAGAATCGTCTCGCTGGCGCACTCGACGCGATCAGGGGTAATGCTGAAGACACGCATGCCCTGCTGTATGTCGACCTCGACCAGTTCAAGGTCGTCAACGACACTTTCGGTCATACCGCGGGTGATGCACTGCTGCGGCAGCTTTCGGAGACCATTCAGACGCAGATTCGCTCCACCGATGTGCTGGCCCGCCTGGGCGGCGACGAGTTCGGCATCCTGCTCGAGCGCTGCAGCAAGGAGCGCGCGATCGAGGTGGCCGAAGCGATTCGCGGCGAGATCGAAGGCTACCGCTTTGAATGGCAGGATTCGTTCACGACCGTGCGCTGTTCGATCGGCGTGGTGCTGGTGAACAGCGAAAACAGCGACGATGTTGCGAGCGTAATGAGTTCGGCTGATGTGGCCTGTTACTCCGCGAAGGATATGGGCCGCAACCAGGTTCACTTCTATCGCGATAGCGATGCATCGCTGCGCCACGAAGAAATGAAGTGGGTATCGAAGATCACGAGCGCTGTCGAAGAAGACCGTTTCGAATTGTTCTTCCAGCCGATCATCGGGATCGGTGCGCAAAACGGGGCACGCCGCCGGCATTACGAATTGCTGCTGCGCATGCGTGACGAGGAAGGCAAGCTGGTCGGACCGGACCAGTTCATTCCGGCCGCCGAACGCTATAACCTGATGTCGACGCTCGATCGGTGGGTGATTCATGAGGCGCTTTCGGAATTGGCCGATCGCAGTAGCAACGGCGAGGCGCGTTACACGATTGCGATTAACCTGTCGGGCACCTCGCTGAGTGAAGACCGTTTCCTCGATTTCGTCATTGATGAACTGCAGAAACAGGACCTTCCCGCCGGTGCAATCTGTTTTGAGATTACCGAGACGGCCGCCATCTCCAACCTGTCGCGCGTCGTGCACTTTATGCAGACGCTCAAGAAGCTCGGTTGCAAGTTTTCGCTCGACGACTTTGGCAGCGGCCTGTCATCGTTCACCTATCTCAAAAACCTGCCGGTGGACTACCTTAAAATCGACGGCCAGTTCATCAGCAACGTCGCCGAAGACAATGTGGATGAAAGTATGGTCAAGGCGATTCACGAGGTGGGCAACGCCATGGGCATCGAGACGATTGCCGAGCGCGTGGAATCAAAACAGGTGCTCGAGAAGCTCGGTTCCCTGGGCGTTGAGTTTGCGCAGGGCTATTACATAGCCAGGCCGACATCCGTCGCATCGTTTGAGCCCTGGGACGAGCGCGGTGCGCAGCTGCTGGCCTGAGCCAAATCCGCATTTGCCACGGGTGGCGTAACGGTCTGGTTACGGTACACTGGTCTGCATATTAGGCATTGTTGGAGCGGACCTTTCTGAGACTGTCGCCCGCAAGGCGGGCTCCTACGGTTGCGGTCCGAAGGAATGACACGAGAACAGCACCCCGGCGTAATTCATTCACTGCTGGCCCCGGACGAACCCGGGCCATACCGTGTGCTGAATCCCCTGGCAGACCAGCCAATTCTGCTGGTCTGCGACCATGCCAGTTGCCGTTTCCCGAAATCGCTGGGTGATATGGGCCTCGACCCGTTTGCACGGCGCTGTCATCTCGCTATCGATATCGGCGCCGGCGCCGTTACCGAGGGAGTTGCCAAGGAGCTGGGCGTGACTGCCGTGTTGCATAACTACTCGCGCCTCGTGGTTGACTGCAATCGCCAGCTCATGGATCCGGGCGCATTCCTGGAATACGGCGATGGCATCCTCGTACCGGGAAATCGCAATCTGCGTTGGGCGGACAAGGACCTGCGCGCCAGCGCGCTGTACTGGCCGTATCACGTCGCGATCAGCGACCAGGTCGAGCGCCTGCGCAAGGCCGGCCCGTTGCCCGCATTCGTGTCCATTCACAGTTTCACGCCGGTCCTCAATGGCGAGTCACGTGAGTGGCAGATGGGTATCCTGTGGGACAAGGATGAGAAGATGCGTGAGATCTTCCTCGACGGACTGCGCGGGGCCGGTTATCACGTTGGCGACAATGAGCCATATTCGGGCAAGGCGCCGCAGGACTTTACGATCGATCATCACGCCGAGGAACTGGATCTGCCGCATGTCGGCATCGAGATTCGGCAGGATCTTATTGACGATGAGGAAGGCGTTGCAGAGATTGTGGCGGTGATGAAGGATGTCATAGCGTCGATCCCGGAGAAGCTGGGCTGGGAAAACCAGCGCGTCACCGCCTGATCAAGAGTTAACGCGCCTAAGCACTACAACAACAAGAGGGGCAGGGCATGCGGAATAAGGAACCGTCGTTCACGCTCGGCGTCGAAGAGGAATACCTGCTGGTCGACCGGGAGACGCGCGGTCTCGTTATCGATCCTCCCGAGACCTTGATGAAGGAGGCGGAGGAGAAATGCGGCGCACAGGTGACGTCCGAATTGCTGCGCAGCCAGATCGAAATCGGCACCAAGGTCTGCAACAACATCCAGGAAGCGCACGAGGATCTCGCGCGTCTGCGCAGCAACATTATCGAAGTGGCGAATAACCACGGCCTCGCGCCGATCGCCGCATCGACGCACCCGTTCTCTGCCTGGACGGACCAGAAGCACACTGAGAAAGACCGCTACGACCAGCTGACCCACGAGATGCAGGGTGCGGCCCGGCGGCTCGTCATCTGCGGCATGCACGTGCATGTCGGCATTGATGATGACGAATTGCGCATCGACCTGATGAACCAGATGTCGTATTTCCTGCCGCACCTGCTGGCGCTGTCGTGCTCGTCGCCGTTCTGGCTCGGTCAGGACACGGGGCTCAAAAGCTACCGGCTGACTATTTTCGATGCGCTGCCGCGAACGGGCGTGCCGGAGCGCTTCGCGAGCTGGGCCGAGTACCTGCGTCACGTCGCGATTCTGCAGAACGCGGGCCTGATCGAGGACTCGACCCGGGTCTGGTGGGACCTGCGACCGAGCGGGCGCTTCCCGACTCTCGAGACGCGCATCATGGACGTCTGCACGCGTCTTGACGACACGGTCGCGTTGGCGGCGTTGCTCGCCTGTATCATGCGCATGTTGTGGCGGTTGCGCACGCGTAACCAGCGCTGGCGTTTGTACACACCAATGCTGATCAAGGAGAACCGCTGGCGTGCGATGCGATACAGCTTCGACGAAGGGCTGATAGATCTCGCCAAAGGGCGGGTCGTCCCGTTCTTCGAACTGATGGACGAGCTGTGCTCGCTAATTTCGGAAGATGCGAAGGCGCTCGGCTGCGAGAAAGAGATCAAGGGCATTCACGACATCATGTCGCGCGGCACCAGCGCGCATCGGCAGCTCAAGGATTACGAACTCGAGCGAGCTTCCGGTGCGAGCCAGGAAGATGCGCTCAAGTCCGTTGTCGATACACTGATCGCGGATACGGCCGAAGGCCTTTAGATAAGCCGGATTCAGGCCGATTCGGGCGAAAAATGTGACCTGATTCTCAGGGTGCCGCAAGGAATGCGGCACAGGTCGCATTATGTTGTGCGATAGCTCGCTAACATTTCTCTCATGTTCTCGCTGGTTGACATCGTGCCGCCGTTTCTCGCGGTCGCTGCGGTCGCATACGCCGTGCTGGCGGTGCGCGTGGCGCGCTCGGCTCTGAACAATCCGAATAACCTGGTGAGCTTCTTTCTGTTCCTGATGGCCGGCCTGCTGGCCGGCGCCGCATTCTCATACGGGGCAACGGATCCGCTCATGTACGGCATCGGCCGTGTCCTGAGCTTCACGTCGGCTGGCTTTGCGGGAATCGTGTTCTACGCCTTCTACCGGGAATATACGGTGGGGCCTGTCACCTGGCCCATCATCCTGGTTCTAGCGATCGTGCCGATGGCGACTGCGGGCCTCGCGCTTACCAACCCTTTGCACAATATGATCTGGACGGCCTACGAAACCGAGGCCGGGCTGGCGTTCTCCGACATCACTGACCACTACTGGTACAACCGGATTTATGCACCGTTCGTGTATGGCCTGATGGGCTATACGGCGCTGGCGCTGATCCTCAGGCTGCCGACGATCGCCGTGGCGCATCGCAGGACAGTCGTCATGTTGCTGACTTGTGCGTTGTTGCCGTATGGCGTCAGCATCGCCAATACCTTCCTTGGTATGGGACCGCCGGAGTATCCGTTTACGGCATCCACGATTGCTCTGATGTGGCCGTTTTTCGCGTGGGCGAGTCTCAAGCTGCGCGTCCATGACTTCAGCCCGCTGGCTTACAAGACGCTGTTCGATCATGTACGCGATCCGGTCATCGTGACGGATAGCGCGCAACAGATCGTGTGCGCCAACAAGGCAGCACAGCAACTGCTCGGTGCGCCCGAGCATGAGCTCATCGGTCACGGTTTGTGGGAGGACTTTCCGGCCGCGCGCGCCATCCTTGAGCAGGCAAAGGAACTCGACCTGACGCAGACGCTGCGCATGGACACCAACAACATTTACGAAGTCAGCGTTGGCCCGCTTACCGGCAGCCGCGGCGAAAACCTCGGCATGGTTGTCGTCTGTCGCGATGTCACGGAACGCCGTACGGCGCTGGCGCAGCTCGCAGACAGCGAGCACCTGGTGCGTACGCTCATCGAAACGTCATCGAACGGCATCCTGAGATTCTCACGCGATCCCAATGACCCGGAACGTCGCTTCCGTTGCATCTTTGCCAATCGCTCCGCCGAATCACTGGCCGGCGATGGCAGCAGTACGCTGGTCGGCACGCCGCTCGAAGAACTCGAGAAGCTGGATCCCGAGAGGCTGCGCGAATTTTTTGCCGCTGATGAGCCCGCTGGCGGACAGTTCAGTTTCGAGGTGGCGAGCGAATCAGACCGGGGCGAGTCCTGGTTGCGCGTTGTCGCCGAGCCGGTTGGCGAGGATTTCTCGGTAACGGTGATCGATATTACGCAGCGCAAGCGTACCGAGGACAAGATGCTGGCTGATGCATTGCGCGATCCGCTGACCGGCGTGCTGAATCGACGCGGCTTTGAACAGCAGGGCGCGGCCTGCATTCGCCGCAACAGCCAGGGCGCCGTCCTGTACCTCGACCTTAACCAGTTCAAGAGCATCAACGACCGCTTCGGTCACCAGGCCGGCGACGCCTTGCTCAAAGCGTTCGGGCATCGCCTCGAGTTCTGCCTGCGGCCGGAAGACGTTCTTGGGCGTCTCGGTGGTGATGAGTTTGCCATTGTCCTGCCCGGCGTTGGCATGGACGACGTGAAGCACATCGCCGAGCGACTGATTCAAACTGCGTCCGAGGCCTACATCATCCAGGGGCAGGAAATTACGTGCACCGCAAGTGTCGGAATTGCGCTGATGCCCAAGCATGGCGAAGAGCTTTGGCACCTCCTCAGCGTTGCCGACCAGGCGATGTACGGGGCGAAAGCGATTCCTGAAGAGGAAGCCGCAAACGATCGCGCATCGTACGTCGACGCAGCCACCGCCTCGTAGGAGGCCGCTCGCGGGCGACGCTACACATGTAGGAGGCCGCTTGCGGGCGACAGCCAATCTGAAGATTCAGGCAAGAAACCCCGATTCCCAAGACCTGCGCCATGACAGACATTTGAGTCCATGCACAACAGGGGCTCATCCCAACTGCGCAAGGGTCGGTACAGCGAGTCCGGCCGCATCTACTTCATCACCTCGGTCACAGCGAACCGCCGGCCCGCATTCGAAAGCTTCTACTCGGGCCGACTGCTGGTAAAGGAGATGATGGCAGAGAATGAGCGGGGCACCCTGGAGTCGCTTGCCTACGTCGTAATGCCAGATCATTTTCATTGGCTGCTGCAGCTCCGCGAAGGCGCGGATCTTTCGACTGCGATCGGACGGGTGAAGTCCTTAACGGCCAGGTCAGTGAATACTCTTGTCGGCCAACGGGGTAGATTCTGGCAAGACGGCTTTCATGACCATGCACTGCGACAAGACGAGGAGTTGGTGAGTTTCGCGAGGTACCTCGTCGCTAATCCGTTGCGCGCCGGATTGGTTCGATCGCTGCGAGACTATCCGTTATGGGATGCTATCTGGTTGTGAGGGGGGTCGCCCGCAAGCGGCCTCCTACAATCACTTCGGGGGTCGCCCGCAAGCGGCCTCCTACAATCACTTCGGGGGTCGCCCGCAAGCGGCCTCCTACAATTACTTCGGGGGTCGCCCGCAAGCGGCCTCCTACAGGATACTATTGCGGAATGACGATTAACGTTCTGGTTCTGTGCACCGGCAATTCGGCGCGCAGTATTCTCGGTGAAGTGCTGATCAACGAACTTGGCGGCGACGCCGTGCGCGCCTTCAGCGCCGGCAGCAAGCCGGTTGGGCAGGTCAACCCGGGTGCGATCGCCAGGCTTGAGAGGGCGGGTCATGCTACCGAAGGCCTGGCATCCAAGTCCTGGGATCGCTTCAGCGAGCCCGGGGCGCCGCCAATGGATATCGTGATCACCGTGTGCGACAACGCGGCGGGAGAGACCTGCCCGGTCTGGTATGGCGCGCCGGTGACGGTTCACTGGGGTATTGCAGATCCCGCCGAGGATGGCGACTTCGACACCGCCTATGCGCGTTTACGCAGTCGAGTCGAGGCTATGCTCACGCTGCCACTCGAGCGCATGGAGCCGCCCGAGCGCAAGGCTGCGCTCGAGCGAATTCACAGGCAAGGGGTTTAGCCGATCAGGGCGGCGAAACGTCACGAATCTCCGCGGCGGCCGGGTCGACTGCGTCGACCGCCACCAGGAAAATCACGTCACCGCTGGCCACGTCCAGCGCATACGGACCGGCGACTTGGTCCTTCGTACCTGACGCCGTCAGGTACAAATCGAAACTTCCGTCAGCGAGGTTCAGGGGCGGCGCGGGATTGGTATAGCTCAGGTTGAACACGTCCGGCGGATCGAGTTCGTCGATGGCCTCATCCCGCGGCTTGATGTAAATGTCGACAACCGGCTGATTGAGCGAAGCATGAAAGACCGTCAGTTTGGCGGCATTTGAAGCGGCGGAGCGATCCTGGATCAGGATGGCACCGTCCCATGCGTCGGTATCACCGACGAGGTACAGCTCGGCCGGCCGCGACAGCGATGTCAGCAAGAGATCCTGGCTGAACAGGGTCGTCGCGATGCTGTTTACGGGCGTGAAGTAATACGTCGCACCATCTTCCGGCAATAGCAGGTCGCCTGTGGTGGCGCCGATCGCGAGGTCGGTCGCGATACGGTTGGTCAGTAGTTCATCGTCATACACGTCGACATTTTGCAGCGTGCGTGCTGCATGAATGACGCGGACCGTGGAGAGATACGACGAGTCCGCGATTCGAATGGGCTGGCCCAAATCCGTCATGGCCGTCACGATGTAGGGGCTCGTATCATTTTCATCCCCGTCGAAAATCGACATCAGGTATGAGGTACGCGCCGTAAACGTGATGTCGTTCGATGAGAAATGCACGACCGCGGGGTCGCCCGCTGCCGTTACTGTCAGTACGTACGTGCCTCCCTCGATTTCGGCTGGATCCATGATCTCGCCATACGACAACGACGCAACCAGGTTGCCGGGGACCGTCGGGTTCGCGACGTCATCGAGGTATACGTCGACGTCGCCGAGCGAGACGCTGAGATGTGCGATACGGCCTTCAAAGACAGTCTCGGAGTCCTCCCAGCTGCGCACGTCGCTCGCCCAGGTCGTGACCGTCGGATTGTTCAGGTCGCCTGTCAGGACGAATGCATACGAGCGGTCAGCATCTATTTTGGTAGCAATGCTCGCAATGCGTTGCTCGTCATCGGCCGTCGGATCGTTGATATCGAAATTGAAGTTATATTCGAAATCGTCATAGCGAGCCGGGGTTGAAGATGCCTTATAGGCGACACCCTCGAGGTTGCGTTCTTCGATCTTGAAGCTGATCGTCGGCGAGTTCGGGATCGCGTTGATTGCTCGAATCTCGCCCTTGCCGGTCGGGTCGGGCAGACGCTGCTCATTGCTGCAGGATGCGAGGGCCAGCGTGGCAACGCAGGCCGTGAATACGAAAATCCGTTTCATTACTTCTGTCTCTTCTCGTAGCCGTATACCGACTTCAGTTCGAGGAATTCGTCAATCCCGTGATGGCCCCATTCACGACCGTTACCGGATTGCTTGTAGCCCCCAAAGGGTGCCGCGGAATCAAGCCATGCACCATTGATGTGAACCATACCCGTGCGCAGGCGTGACGCAATCTTGCGGGCCTTGTCGAGGTCCGCGCAGGACACGTAACCGGACAGCCCGTACAGCGTATCGTTGGCCATGCGGATGGCGTCATCTTCGTCGTCGTAAGGGATGATGGACAACACCGGTCCAAAAATTTCCTCGCGAGCGATCGTCATGTCATTAGAGACATCCGCAAACACCGTAGGTTTCACGTAGTAGCCGCGCTCGAGCCCATCCGGGCGGCCGGTGCCGCCTGCGGCCAGCGTCGCACCCTCGTCGATGCCTGCCCGGATCAGGTCCTGGATTTTTTGCCACTGCACGTCCGATACAGCGGGGCCCATCGTCGTGTCATCGGCGCGCGGGTCGCCCACCTTGATGCTGTTGGCAACCTCGGCTGCGATGGCGGCCGCGTCATCCATGCGGTGACGTGGCACGAACATGCGAGACGGCGCGTTACAGGACTGGCCCGTGTTGTCGAACAATTCTTCCGCGCCTTCTTTTACAGCGGCCGCGAACGTTTCGTCATCACACAGAATGTTGGCCGACTTGCCGCCCAGTTCCTGGGCCACGCGTTTCACGGTTGGCGCCGCATTCTGCGCCACCAGTACACCGGCACGCGTCGATCCCGTGAACGAGACCATCGCAATATCGGGGTGCTCGGACAGTGCCGTGCCGACACCGGGACCGTCGCCATTCACGAGATTGAACACGCCGGCCGGAACACCCGCGGCATCCAGGATCTCGGCGAATACGATGGCGTCGAACGGCGCAATCTCGCTCGGTTTCAGAACCATGGTGCAGCCGGCGGCAAGGGCCGGCGCGACCTTGACCGCGATCTGGTTCATGGGCCAGTTCCACGGCGTGATCAATCCACAGACACCGATAGGCTCGCGCACGATGTTGGTGGTACCGATGCGTTCTTCGAATTCGTAGCTCTCCAGTGCCTTGAGCGCGGCCTTGAAGTGCTGCGGTCCGCTCAGCGCCTGGGCGCCCCTGGCCAGCGACCATGGCGCGCCCATTTCGTCCATGATCGCCTCGGCGACATCGTCGTGGCGCTTCTTGAATTCTTCGAGAATGGCCGACAGCAATTCAATGCGCTGTGCCCGGCTGGTCTGTGCAAATGCGTCAAATGCGTCCCGGGCCGCCGCCACGGCCTTGTCGACGTCGGCAGCTGAGCCCAGGCTGATGCGGCCATAGGCTTCTTCGGTCGCCGGATTGACGACGTCTAGCGTGCGCGGTTCGACAGGGTCAACCCACTGTCCGCCGATATAGAACTGGAGCTTTTCAAGCATCAGGTATCCTCAATTGAGCAAGCCGCGAATAATAGCCTAATTCGGTACTCCCGGCTTGCTGACTTTAGTCTCATTTCGTGGGCTGATTCAGGTATTCTCGTAGCCGTAGGTTTGCGAATAAGAATCAATAAACGGGGGGGGTAGTGGATGCTGCCACTGGATGACATTATCCATCTGGCGATCACCGGGCTGGCGCAAGGCTGCGCGTACGGCCTGATCGCGCTCGGCTTCGTCCTGATCTACAAGGCTACCGAGGTGGTCAATTTCGCCCATGGCGAGTTCATGATGCTCGGGGCGTTTGCCGTGCTCGCATGGACCGAGGCGACCGGCGGCAGTTTCTGGCCGGCGTTCGTCCTGGGTTGCCTGTCGATCGGCGTCGTCGGTTACCTGATCGATGCCCGGATCATGCGTCGCATCATCGGCCAGTCGGCTGCCAGTATTTTCATCCTGACTGTCGCCTTCGGTTTCATTTTCCGCTCTCTCGCGGGAATGATCTGGGGCTGGAACACGCTGTCGCTGAACACGCCGTTCGATGGCCACGTGGAACTCGGCAGCATCACGATCAGCGCAGATCGGGCGGCAATCGTGATCGCGACGATCCTTCTGTGCGTCTTGTTGTACCTGTTTTTCTCAAAGACGCGCTATGGCATTGCGATGCAGGCGGCTTCGCAGAACCAGCTAGCCGCCTATTACATGGGTATCCCGGTCAAGCGCCTGGTCTCCATCACCTGGGCCATTGGCGCGATCATCGCAGCGATGGCCGGTGCGCTACTGGCGCCGATAACGCAGATCGATACGACGATAGGGTTTCTCGGCATCAAGGCGCTGGCCGGCGCCATCGTCGGTGGGTTCGGCTCCATTCCCGGCGCCTTGCTCGGCTGCCTGTTGATCGGCGTCATTGAACCATTCGCCGACTACCTGGTGCCCGAAATCAAGGGCGTCTCGCCCTATATCGTCATGCTGCTGGTGTTGTTCGTGAAGCCCGAAGGGCTGATCTCGCAGACCTACCAGAAGAAAGTCTAGGGGCGCCAGCGATGCAAGTTCTTTTCAAGACGCGCTATGAAGATGACATCCGGTTCCTGGCCAAGACCGGCGAGAAGATCCGGGTCGGCCTGGTGATTGCATTCCTGCTCGCGGCACCGCTGTTTCTCGGTACGTATTACCTGGGCGAGCTCGGCCTGTTGCTTGTCTACGCGATTGCGGGCATCGGGCTGATGATCCTGACCGGGCATACCGGCCAGGTCAGTTTCGGGCATGCTGCGTTTCTGGGTATCGGCGCCTACTGTCATACGATCCTGATGTCGCATGGCGTGCCGTTCATCATCTCGGTCGTCCTGACGATGGCATTGTCCGGTCTCGTTGGCATGGCGCTGGGTCGTTCTGCGTCGAAGATGCACGGCTTCTACCTCGCGATTGCAACGCTGGCTTTCCTGATGCTGGTGGAGACACTGCTCGGCGAATGGGAGTCGATGACCGCGGGATATGCGGGCCTGCAGGTGCCGCGGCTCGAAATATTCGGCGTGTCGCTCGGCAAGGCCTGGCAGCAGTACTATGTCGACCTGTTCTTCACCCTCCTGGTGGTGTGGGGCGCGGCAAACCTGTTTCGCACGCCAACCGGTCGGTCGTTCCTCGCGGTACGCGACTCGGAGCTCTCTGCGCGTTGCCTTGGCGTTAACGTCGAGTGGGTCAAGATCCAGTCGTTTGGCATCAGCGCTGCGATCACGGGCCTGGCCGGCGTACTGTTGGCGCATCACCTCATGTATCTCGCGCCCGACGTGTTCGGCGTGCTCGAGTCACTCAAGCTCATGCTGATGATTGTCGTGGGTGGGCTTGGCAGCATCCTCGGCGCAATCTTCGGTGCGATCCTCGTGTCGTTGCTGCCGGTTGCGCTGGCATTTCTCAAGGACGTTCTGCCCGCGGCAATCGGCCAGCAGGCCGGCCTCGAGCCGCTGCTGTTCGGCCTGATCATCGTCATCTTTATCGTCTTCGAGCCCGACGGTATTTATGGTCGCTGGATGAAGATTCGCTATTTCTTCGAGACCTTCCCGTACTACCGGAGGTCGTCATTCGTCCGGCAGAAGAGCTACCTGAAGACGGAGCGTATGCGATGAGCGCCGCGCAACGACTCGTGGTCGAGAACCTGTCGATCATGTTCGGCGGTGTGCACGCGGTCGAAGACGTATCGTTCACGGTCGAACCGGGCGAGACCTTCGCGATTATCGGCCCCAATGGCGCGGGCAAGAGCACGATCTTCAACCTGATCAGCCGACTGTATGAGCCGTCGGCGGGATCGATTCGCTACGGCGATCACGACCTGCTCAGGATGCCGGCACACAAGGTTGTCGAGACCGGTATTGCGCGGACCTTCCAGAACATCGAGCTGTTCGAGAAGGCAACCGTGCTGCAGAACCTGCTGGTCGGGCGGCACAGCCGGACGCGCCGTAACCCGTTCCGGGACATCGCCTTCCTGCCGGCGGTCAAACGTGATGAGTTGGCGCATCGCCGCAAGGTCGAGGACATCATCGATTTGCTCGAAATCGCACAGTATCGCGACGAACGCATTGCGGACCTGCCCTATGGCGCCCGCAAGAACGTCGAGCTCGCGAGAGCGTTATGCGCGGAGCCGTCGATGCTGTTGCTGGACGAACCGGCGTCGGGGCTCAACAACGAGGAAACCGACGACGTGGGTTTCTGGCTCGAGGACATCAAGCACGACCTCGGCGTTACGCTGGTCATGGTCGAGCACGACATGGGGCTGGTGGGGCAGGTCGCCGACCGCGTCATGGCGATTAACGACGGTCGCTTGCTGGCCATCGGCACGCCGGATGAGGTGCGTGAGAATCAAGAGGTACAGGAAGCCTACCTCGGGGTGGCGACATGAGCGCGCCACTCCTGGAGATGCGCAACGTCGAGACCTTCTACGGTCCGATAATGGCTATTCGCGGCGTCAGCCTGCGCGTTGATGAAGGCGAGATCGTCGCCGTGCTGGGCGCCAACGGGGCAGGCAAGACGACATTGCTCAAGACCGCGACCGGCGCGCTCGATTGTCGCAAGGGCCAGGTGCTGCTTGATGGCGACGAAATTCAGAATCGGGATCCGGACTGGGTCGCGCGACGTGGAATGGCGCACGTCCCGGAAGGTCGCGAAGTGTTTCCGTTCCTGACGGTTGAGGAAAACCTCGCCATGGGCGCCTACAACCGGCGCGATAAGGCGGCGGTACGCGCGGATATCGAAACGGTGTACGGCTACTTCCCGGTTTTGCATGAATTGCGCCGCAAGCTCGCGGGCTACCTGTCCGGTGGGCAGCAGCAGATGCTCGCCATCGGGCGCGGCTTCGTCGCACGTCCACGACTGCTATTGCTGGACGAGCCGTCGCTTGGCCTGTCGCCGGCTTTGTGCGCCGAGATCTTCGCCATTATCGAGCGCCTGAACCGCGAGCAGGGTCTGACCATTCTGCTCGTTGAACAGAACGCGAATGTGGCATTGCAGGCGTCGCAGCGGGGTTATGTCATGGAGGTCGGTGGCATGGTCATGGACGGTCCGAGCGACCACCTGCTCGAGAGTGAGGACATCAAGGAGTTCTATCTCGGCAAGAAAGAGGAAGGCGTGCGTGGCCGGCGCCGCTGGAAGAAGAGGAAGACGTGGCGATGAGCGCAGATTCGCTCGTTATCGACGGCTGCGACACGCTGCCCAAACTGTTCCTGAAGAACAGCCGGGAGCGCGGCGCGCGCATCGCGATGCGCGAAAAGGACTTTGGCATCTGGCAGAGCTTTTCGTGGGATGACTATCGTGAATATGCGCAGCGTATTGCCAATGGCCTGCTGGCTTATGGAATGCAACGCGGCGACGTGGTCTCGATCCTGAGTGAAGACTGCAAGGAGTGGGTGTTCTCTGATATGGGGGCACAGCTGGCTGGCGGCATCACTAACGGTGTCTACCCGACCTACCAGGCACGCCAGGTCGAACATGCATTAGCTGACTCGGGCACACGGTTCCTGTTTGTCGAGGATGAGGAGCAGCTCGACAAGTACCTGGAAATCGAGGCGCAGTTGCCAGGCATCGAGCGTGTCTGGGTGTACGACTGGAAAGGCCTGCGCGATTTCGAACACGACATGGTCGCGCCAATCGAGGACCTTTACGAGCTCGGTCGCGAATACGCTGAGCAATACCCGGGCCGCATCGATCGAATTGTCGACGACGGCCGACCGCAGGATATCGCCGCGCTCGTGTACACGTCCGGAACGACCGGCCTGCCCAAGGGCGCGATGCTGTCGCAACGTTATGCGATGTATCAGCTGACCCTGGTACCCGACTACTTCACGATGGACGACAACGACGAATTGTTGACGTATCTGCCGCTGTGTCACGTCGCGGAACGTATTTTCTCCGGCTGGCTGCCGATTGCCAGTGGCGCGACGATTAATTTCGCCGAGAGTCCGGAGACTGTGGCGCAAAATCTCGTTGAACTGTCGCCGACCTACCTGTTCGCCGTGCCGCGCGTATGGGAGAAGTTCTATTCGCGCGTTACGACGGCGATGGCCGAGGCGACCTGGGTCGGACGCAATGCCTACTGTGCAGCACTGCGGGTTGGTTACCGCCGGGCGGACAAGTTACTGGCGGGTGAAACGCCCGGCCGCATGGACGAGTTTCTCTACCAGGTTACGGATCGATTCGTCCTGCGCAATGTAAAGAAGTTGCTGGGCCTTGACCGCGCCCACACGCTGCTTTCCGGTGCCGCACCAATCTCCGAAGCCTTGTTGCGCTGGTACCTCGCGCTTGGCCTGCCGTGTGCCGAGGCCTATGGCCAGACGGAGACCGGCATCGTTACCGCGACGCGCCCGGGTGAGTACCGAATCGGCACGGTTGGACGAGCGTTTGCGGGCAGCGAGGTTCGCCTGGACGAAGACACGGGTGAAATTCTGGTGCGCTCGGCGGGCCAGTTCAGCGGCTACCTGAACCAGCCGGAGAAGACGGCCGAGACGGTCATAGACGGCTGGGTGCATACGGGCGATGTCGGTGAGATCGATGCCGAGGGCAATATTCGCATCACGGATCGTCTCAAGGACATCATCATTACGGCGGGCGGCAAAAACATTACGCCCTCAGTCATCGAGAACGAACTCAAGTTCTCGCCATACATCTCGGACGCGGTGGTCATCGGGGACCGCCGCAAGTACCTCACGTGCCTGATCATGATCGACCAGGAGAACGTCGAGCACTATGCGCAGACGCACGCGATTCCGTTCACTGATTACAAGTCGCTGTGCGCGCGCCGGGAGATCGTGGCGTTGATTGACGAGCAGGTGGCCAGGACCAATGAGGGTTTTTCGTCGGTCGAATCGATCAAGAAGTTTCGCCTGATCGACGTCTTGCTGACTGCGGAAGACGACGAATTGACGCCGACGATGAAGCTCAAGCGCAGCTTCGTGAACGAGAAGTACAGTAAACTGATTGAAAGCATGTACAACGGGTGACACCGATGAGAAAACTATTCCTGTTTATGGTGACTGCAACACTTGCCGCTTGCGGCGGGAGCGATTCGGGCGACGCTGGCGGAGACTTTCCGCGCGGTGTGACAGCAACCACGATCAAGCTGGGCGCACACACCGACCTGTCAGGTCCCCTCGCGATCTGGGGTGTGCCACTGTCGAACGGGTTGCGCATGCGTTTTGATGAGGCGAACGCGGCCGGCGGGATTCATGGCAGGACAATCGAATATGTTGTGGAAGACAGCCAGTACCAGGTGCCGGTTGCGGTCAAGGCGGTTAACAAGCTCCTGAACGTCGATGAAATATTTGCCATGGTTGGCGCGATGGGGACGCCGCAGAATCATGCGACATTCGAACGCCTGTTCGAGGCCAATGTGCCCAGCCTGTTTCCGCTGACGGCTGCGAAGTCGATGTACGAGCCGCTGCACCCGCTGAAATTCTCGTACTTTGTCAGCTACCAGGACCAGGTGCGTGGGGCTATGCGGTACCTCGTTGAAGAGCACGGTTACGAGCGCGTCTGCCTGCAGGCCCCGGCGACGGATTACGGTGCGGAGTCCGTCGAGGGCTACGAGATTGCGGTGGATGAGCTCGGCCTCGAAAGCGTTTACGTCGGCCGCCATAAGGGCTCGGAAACCGATTTTGTCGGCACCGCGACGAGCATCAAGAATTCGGGCTGCGAGATGTTGTTCCTCGGCGCCTTCATCAAGGATACGATCCTTCTGTACACGGCCGTGCGCGACGCCGGCTGGGACGGTACCGTCGTTACCAACATGGTGCCATACCTCCCCGAGATTCCGGGTTCGGCCGACGGCGGTATGAACGGCCTGTATGCGGCTGCGCCATTCTATGTGCCGGACTTTGAGACTGTTGATCCTGATTCCTGGGCCGGACGCTGGCGAGCAGCCTATGTCGAGCGCTTCGGTGACGAACCGGCCTCGCAGTCCGTGATGGGCTACATCTATGCCGACCTCGTTGCAATCGCGCTGCAGAAGGCAGGACCGGACCTGACGGTCGAGAAGCTCGTGGCCGGGCTGGAGAGCATCGAGCACTACCAGGACGAGTTCGGCGGGCCGCCGTTGTCGTTCAGTGCGACCAAGCACGTGGCGGGCAACTACCTGAACCTCTACCAGGTAGTGGATCAGAAGTGGAGCACGGTGGCGGAGTCGCTACCTTTCTGATGGCATGGTAAAGCTGCCCGGCAGGGGTAGAATTTCGCTCAGGAAATAAGCAGAAACTTCTGCCGGTAGGCGGCAGGGGGCATGTTGTACCAGGACTTGAACGCCGTGGTGAACGAACTCAGGTTCGAATAGCCAAGCAGCATTGCGATTTCAAGCGACTTGAGGCGGGCGTCCTCGAGATATTTCACGGCGAGTTCCGCGCGAACCTCGTTAAGGACTTTCTGGAAACTCGTCTTCTCGGCCTTGAGGCGGCGCTGCAAGGTGCGGCGACTCAGGCGCATGGCACGACAGGCTGCATCGGCATTCGCTTCGCCGCGGGCGAGCAGGTCGCCCAGCTTGCGCTTCAGCTGTCCGGCGATGTCGTCCTGCTGGTACAGCGAGCGCAGGTAGCGGTCGGCCTGGTCTGTGAGTTTCTGGTACATTGCGCGCCCAACGATACCTAGAGAGTCGGCATTTGCAAAGGAGCCCCGCATGACATCCCCCGTGAATTACACACTTACAGGCAATATCGGCGTCGTCCGGATCGACAACCCGCCGGTAAATGCGCTGTCGCTGGCCGTGCGCCAGGGCATCGTCGATGCGCTCGAGAGCGCTGCGGCCGACGGGGTTGATGCCGTGCTGGTCATCTGCGAGGGACGCACGTTCTGTGCGGGCGCCGACATTTCGGAGTTCGGCAAGCCGCCCGCGGATCCGTGGCTGCCGGCGGTGGTCGACGCCCTCGAAGCCTTCGGAAAGCCCGTTGTGGCGGCCCTGCATGGCACGGCCCTGGGCGGCGGATTCGAGATCGCGCTTGGCGCTCATTACCGCTGCGCCGTGGCATCTGCGAAAGTGGGTCTACCCGAGGTGAAGCTCGGCTTGTTGCCAGGCGCGGGCGGTACACAGCGTACGCCTCGTCTTGCTGGCGTGCAGGCGTCGTTGGAGCTCATGACTTCGGGTGCGCCGATTCCTGCCGCCATGGCGCTCGAGTACGGGCTGGTCGACAAGATCATCGATGGTGACCTGTATGCGGGCGCGCTGGCGTGGACGGAGGAAATGGTCGCGCAGGGTGTATCGCCGCGCAGGACGAGTGAGCAGACGATTCCTGAATTCGATGCAGGCGTCTTCGATGCCTTCCGCGCAGGCCTCGCGAAGAAGGCGCGCGGCTTGCTGGCGCCGCAGGCGATTGTCGATTGCGTCGAGGGCGCGACGCAGTTGGACCTGGCCGACGGGATGAAGCTCGAGCGCGAGAAATTTTCGGAGTTGATGGCCGGAGAGCAATCAGACGCACTGCGGCATATTTTCTTCGCCGAGCGTGCGGCCGCGAAGGTTGATGGTCTCGCGAATGACGTGGCACTGCGTTCGATTGAGAATGTCGGCATCGTCGGCGGTGGCACGATGGGCGGCGGCATTGCGATGAGTTTTGCCAATGCCGGAATTCCGGTGACGTTAGTCGAGATCAATGATGAAGCGCTCGGACGTGGTCTGGACATCATCGAGAAAAACTACGCGGGCAGCGTCAAGCGCGGCAAGCTCAGCGAGGATCGGGCGGCGGCCAATCGGTCGCTGATTTCCGGGTCGACCGACTATGCCGACCTGGCCGATGTCGATCTTGTTATTGAGGCCGTTTTCGAGAATCCCGACCTGAAGAAAGAAATCTTTGTGAAGCTCGACGGCGTCTGCAAAGAAGGCGCGATTCTCGCGACCAATACTTCGTACCAGGATGTGAATGCGATTGCCGCAGCGACTGATCGTCCTCAGGATGTTATCGGTCTGCACTTCTTCAGCCCGGCGCACATCATGAAGCTGCTGGAGGTCGTACGTGGTGACGAGACTGCCGACGACGTCCTCGCTACCTGCATGAAGCTTGCCAAACGTATCCGCAAGGTGCCGGTAGTCTCTGGCGTCTGCTATGGCTTCATTGGCAACCGCATGTTGCAGCCTTACGGGGCACAGACTCATCGGTTGCTGCTGGAAGGCGCATCGCCCGAGCAGATCGATACTGCGATGGAATCGTTTGGAATGGCGATGGGGCCACTGCGTGTCTTTGACCTCGCCGGGCTCGATGTAGGTTACAAGGCGCGTGAGGCGCTCGGTGATGAGCAGAAAGGCGACCCGAGGAACTACCGCATCATGGACTTGATCGTCGAAGCAGGACGTCTCGGTCAGAAATCCGGTGCAGGCTTTTACTCGTATGATGAGAATCGCAAACCGATGCCGGACCCTGCAGTGACGGCGATCATCGAGTCGGCCGCAGCGGAATTCGGCATCGAACGCCGCGTAATTGCGGACGACGAGATCGTCGATCGCCTCGTCGGCGCGCTGGTCGACGAAGGCCGCAAGATCCTCGACGAGGGCATTGCACAGCGTTCCAGCGACATCGATGTCGTGTACGTCTTCGGCTACGGCTTCCCGGCATGGCGCGGCGGCCCGATGCACTACGCGGATCGGGGACAGTTAACCTAACTCTCGGTTGCGTGAAGCGGATCGAGATTAGGGACAGGTAACTTATCTCAATGAATTCGGCCAATTTGGCGCGGGTAGAAGTCGTCTAACTATTGGACGATTTCTCCTGGTCCAGAGGTTGGGAGGGCGCATGGCCCGATTGGCGCGAGTTGTTGCACCAGGTTACCCGCATCACGTTACGCAACGTGGATGCCGCCGAATGCGGACGTTCTATCGTCGGTCAGACTACGCGTGCTACTTGAATATGCTGGCTGAGCGGCGGCTGGAGGTCGAGGTGGACGTCTGGGCCTATTGTCTGATGCCAAATCATGTCCATCTCGCCGTTGTCCCACAATCTACCGATGGCTTGGCGGCCCTCTTTCAGAGCGTACATCGGCGACACGCTTGGCGTGTGAATCGTCGTGAAGGTTGGAAGGGACACCTTTGGCAAGAACGCTTCTACTCAGTGCCAATGGACGAAGCTCATCTGATTGCAGCGGTCCGGTACATCGAATTGAATCCGGTGAGGGCGGGGCTCTGTGATAGTCCCGGCGAATGGCCCTGGTCTAGCGTGCATGCACATAGGACTGGTGCAGATGATGCGGTGGTTTCGGTATTGCCCATGCTGCAGAGAGTTTCTGATTGGGACGCGTATCTGGCTGAGGGTAATTCAGAAGAAGATATCAAAGCGATCCGCGAGCATACGGGAACCGGCCGCCCGCTCGGTGGCAAAGCGTTTGTCGATCGACTCGAGGCGCTGACAGGGAGACGACTGCACAAACTGGCCCCGGGCCCTCGTGCCAAAGACAAGTAAACTGTCCCCAATCTCGAATTCAGAACAAACGCGGGAGATAGGTTAACTGTCCCCAAATACAAACGTGCGAAGCCGGGCGCATCCAGCGCCCGGCTCCGCACAAGGTCTAGTCGCAATACGCTTTTGCTAACGAACTGCGACCTGTACCAATTCCTCGCCGGCCGGATCGGTCACATGCACTGCGCAGGCGATACACGGGTCGAAACTGTGAATCGTGCGTAAAATCTCGAGCGGCTGCTCGGGATCGTGCATGGCGTGCGCATCTTCCAGCGCAGCCTCGTACGCACCCGGTTTGCCATTCGGATCACGCGGTCCGGCGTTCCATGTGCTCGGCACGATTGCCTGATAATTGGCGATCTTGCCGTCTTCTATAACGATCCAGTGCGACAGTGCTCCACGTGGCGCTTCCATGACGCCGACGCCCTTGCACTCTTTCGGCCAACTGGACGGTTGCCAGAGCGTCTCATCGAACGTCTTCGTGTCGCCGCTCTTGATGTTGCCGATCAGTGAATCGAGCCACATCTGCATACCGTCGGCGAGCACGACCGTCTCGAGCGTCCGGGCCGCGGTCCGGCCAAGCGTCGAGAACAGGGCGCGCGTCGGCAGTTCGAGCTGTGCCAGCGTGCTGTTGACGAGATGCTGCGTCTGCTCGTGGCCCTTGGCATACAGCATCAGGACCCGGGCGAGCGGACCGACTTCCATCGAATGGCCTTTCCAGCGTGGTGATTTCAGCCATGAATAACCGGCTTCGACGTCGAGTTGCGTGTAAGGCGGTTGCGGTCCCGTGTAATTCAGGTTGGTTTCGCCAACCCAGGGGTGCAGCCCCACTTCCTTGCCGCCCGAATAGTCGTACCAGGAGCTGGAAACGAATTCCTGGATGCCGTTTTCGTCCGTGAAGTCGATCTCGTGAATCGTCGAAATGTCGCGATTCAGGATCGCACCACGCGGGAACAGGAACGAATCCGGGTCGTCCATGCTCGTGCCCGGCAGGTCGCCGAAACACAGGAAGTTACCGAGGCCTTCACCGCGGTAGAACCAGTCCTTGTAGAAGCTCGCCACGGCCAGCGTATCGGGCACGTAGACCTGTTCCACGAAGACCTTCATCTTGTTGATGATGTCCTGGACCTCAGAGAGGCGCTTCGAGTTGATCGCCGAATCGGAATTCAGGTCGATCGGGCAGGGCGCGCCGCCAACCACGAAATTCGGATGCGGGTTCTTGCCGCCGAAGATCGCATGCAGGCGAGCAACGTCTCGTTGCCACTCGAGCGCATCGAGATAGTGCGCTACGGCCATCAGGTTCGCTTCCGCCGGCAGCTTGTACTCGGGGTGACCCCAGTAAGCCTTGGCGAAGATACCGAGCTGGCCGGCTTCGACGAAGTCCCTGACTTTCTTCTGCACGTCGCGGAAGTAGCCTTCCGAGGAGCGCGGATAACTCGACAGGGATTGCGCGAGAGCGGCCGTGGCTTTCGGGTCTGCGCTCAGCGCCGACACGACGTCAACCCAGTCCAGCGCATGCAGATGGTAGAAATGCATGACATGGTCGTGGATATACTGCGCGCCGATCATCAGGTTGCGGATCAGTTCGGCATTGGCAGGAATCTTTGCGCCGATCGCGTTCTCGACCGAGCGAATCGATGCCATGCCATGCACGAGCGTGCACACGCCGCAGATGCGTTGCGTGAACGCCCAGGCATCACGTGGATCGCGACCCTGCAGGATGACCTCGATGCCGCGCACCATGGTGCCGGACGAATAGGCCTGGCCAATATTGTTGCCGTCCATCTGCGCTTCGATGCGGAGGTGTCCTTCGATGCGTGTGATGGGGTCGACTACGATTCTTTCGCTCATGACGCAGCCTCCTCAAGGTTGTCGGCAACCATTTCCATGAGGCTGCCCATTTTGTAGTCCCAATTGAAATGTTCCTGGGACTCGTCGAAGTTTTGTCGGCAGTTGGAACAGGCGGATAGCAACTCGTCTGCCTCAGTTGCCTCAACCTGGTCCATCTTCAACTTGAAAACGCGGTGTCGGAGTCCGTCCGCGCGCTTGATCGTGATGACGCCGCCACCACCGCCGCAGCACCAGTTGTAGTCGCCGCCGTATTCCATCTCGCGGAAATCCACACCGAGGTGCTTGATGACGTCGCGTGCCGCCTGCGTCGCGCCGCCGCGCCTCGATACCTGGCACGGGTCGTGATAGGTGACACTGGTATTGACGGGCTTGACCTTGATCTTGCCCGTATTGAGCGCCTCAGCCATGTATTCGGAAATGTGCATGACCTTGAACGGCAGGGGCTTGCCGTACATGTTCGCGCCTTGCCAGCGTAACGCCATGTAGGCGTGACCGCATTCCGGCAGGATGACTGTCTTGGCGCCGACCTTGATCGCGGTATCGATGATGCGCATCGACGCTTTCTTCTGCCATTCAACATTGCCGGAAATCATGCCGAAGTTGGTGGCTTCGAATCCATCGAGGTGGAACGTCCAGTTCTCGCCCGCGGCGTTGAGGATCTTTGCCGTAGCGGCGATCGACTGCGGATACTTGTTGATCTCAATGGAGGACATCAGGGCCAGGACATCGGCCTGTTCCTTGTTGACCGGGATGTCGACGTCGTGTTCGTCGGCCATCCAGTCGCAACGGTCTTCAAAAGTCGCAGGAGTGATGCCCAGTGGGCTGCCAGTTTCGTTGGCACGGCTGGCCGCGTCATACAACTCCTGGGGAACCAGCCCGGCTTTGTTCATGCCATGACGGGCCATGCTGACGAGGCCTGCGATGTCGATACCCATCGGGCATACAAGCGAACAACGTCCGCAGACGGTGCAGCTGTCGTAGATCAGATGTTGCCACTCTTCAAGGTCTTCGATCGTCACCTTGCGTTTCAGGCCGAGCAGCCGATAGAACAACGCAAATGGTCCCACTTGTCGCTTGTACGTGCGCTTGAAGAGCTCGATTTTCCAGATCGGCGTGTAGCGCGCATCGCCGGTACGCACGTGGAAGTGGCAGGCGTCCGCACACATGCCGCAGTGCAGGCAGCCGTCGAGGTACGAGGCAGTCTGTGTATTGAAGTTCTTGACGAAGTGATGCATCGCCTTCGTGACGCGCGTGTCGTCATCCAAATCGCCCTGGCGATCGTACGTGATCTCGGGCGGTTTGTAGGCGAGTCGTTCCGCTTCGCGATCGATGTTGTGTCTTCCATCTACGGTGGTCATGTCCGCGCCCCCTTGCGTTCAAATACCATGCCTGTCGTACCGCGCGTAATGAAAACGAGGAACGTGTGTCCAAGCTTGCCGAACGGAAGCCAGATCATGAGCACGACAACGCTCAATATGTGAATAGCTAATAGCGTTTCGAAGCGAATACCGAGCCGCACCGGGAGTAACAGGCCGGTCACGACGGGGAGCAGGGTTACGAACCAGCTGAAGTAATCGTCGAAATTCGAGATCAGCCGCAGGACCGGGTGTGTCAGCCGCCGGACCAGGAGCGCAATGCCGGATACGACTGTTGCAACGCCGGCAAGATAGATGATGTCATTCGGCAGCCCCGGCCAACTAAGTCCCAGGAAGCCGTCGAAGAACATGATGTGCGGCACGAACAGGAATATCGTCATGAACAGGCCGATGTGCATGACGTAGGCCAGCATTTTCGGGTACATTGTCGCCGCTTTGAACGGCGCCGCGGTGAAGCTGCGCGAGTAGATCGTTTTGAATGCCGCGCCCAGACCTGACGATCCTCGCGCTTCCGAGTAGTCCGGCTTTGCCTTGAGCAGCAGGATGCCGAAGAAGCGCCAGAGCGATCCGGCTACGAGTATCCATGCGCCTACCTGGAGAGCAGGGCCGCGTGCAAATTCCAGAAGGTCCATGTCATCCCTCCTTAATGATCTTTGACTGGCGACGTCGGCCGGCTGCGGCGGCGACAGCGCCCATGGCTACGCCGGCCGCAGCTGCGGCGGCTAGCTTGTTGCCGTCTTCGAACTGACCGGTCGAGAGTGCGTTGTAGAACCCGCCCTTGTCCCAGAATCTCGGTTCCGAGCAACCGAGGCATGGGTGACCCGCTTCGATCGGGAAGCTGGTTCCCGAATTCCACTTGGTCGTCGCACATGCGTTGTACGTGATCGGTCCCTTGCAGCCGAGCTTGTACAGGCACCAGCCTGCCTTGGCGCCTTCGTCATCGAAGGTCTCGGCAAACTTGCCCTGCTCGTAGAACGGTCGCCGATAACAGCGGTCGTGAATCGTCTGCCCGTAGAAGGCGAGCGGGCGACCGAGGTGATCGAGTTCCGGCAGCGTGCCGAACGTCAGGAACTGTGTAAGAACAGCAGTCATGACCATTGGGATTGGCGGGCAGCCCGGTACGTTGATGACCGGCTTGTCGGTCACGAGATCCATGACGGATACCGCACCGGTCGGATTGGGGTCAGCGCCCGGAATGCCGCCGAATGCGGCGCACGAGCCGATTGCAACGACAGCTGCAGCGCCGGCAACCGTTTCTTTCAGCATCTCGACATTGCTGATACCGGCAATCGTCGAGTAGCCGGGATTGGCCAATGGAATCGAGCCGTCGACGAGAACGAGATAGCTGCCGTCGTTCTCTTCCATCGCCGCATGCCGCGCTGCTTCGGCCTGGTCGCCGGCAGCCGCCTGTAGCGTATGGTGATAGTCGAGAGAAATGGCATCGAAGATCAGTCCTTCGACCGTCGGCGATGCCGAACGCGTCAGCGATTCGGTGCAGCCAGTGCACTCCTGGAAGGACAGCCAGATCACGCTGGGCCGGCGGGCATTTTCGATAGCGTGGGCAATCCTCGGGATCATTGCCGGCGGTAAAGCCAGCAGTGACGCGGTCGTCGCGCAATACTTGAGAAATCCGCGCCGCGAAACCCCCTTCGCTTGCAGAATTTCACCTACCGTCGGGGTTCGTTTCATGCTGTCGTCCTCCCGGTTTTTCTTGTCAGTCGAGTTGGTCCCCCAGGCGAGCGCGGCCGGCAACGATGTCGGCGTCCTGTGATGAAAGAATGTCCGGTGCGTGGGTTATCTCGAGGTAGCGGCCCGTGACTTCGTCATGGACGTTGCGATGCTCGAGCCACCACACACCAGGGAATGCTGTTTCGCGAATCTGGCTGGCGCCAAGCGCGTCGAGCGTGGCGCTGATCTCTCCTGTGCCGAGCTGGGCCTCGAGGTGTTCGAGTTCGCCGGGTCCAAAGGGCAGGCTGGCCAGGTCGATGACGGTGGACTCGCCATTCTCGATCAGGCGATCGAGTGCGTGGGCTACTTCGCTGAGCAGCGGGCGCACGTTTCCATAGAATGGTGAGTTCGACACCCTGGGTTCTTCAAGCTGTGTCATGCCCGAGCCTCATCAGTATCTGCGGCGCGCCATTCGCGCACGAGGTCGGCGACGCATTCAGCGGCGTCGGGGATCGCGGCCGCGACCACGTCCGTGGGTTCGGTACCCCAATTCATGTCAGCCGGCTCGATGCCGACAAGTGCGCGATTCTCAGGGAGTTCGCCGCGCAGGCGCAGCGCGTCCAGCAAGTCGGAGAGACCGAGTTCATGCACGCTGCCGTTCTGTCGGCGCAGGTGCGCATCCATGTCCTCGCCGCGCAACACTGTCACGGTACCCGGCGGCTTGCCGAGTATCATCGCGTCGAGCGCGACGAAGCCGTCGTGGTGAGCTATGCGATCGAGGAGCGCAAGACCTACGGTGCCGCCGTCGAGACAGTGGATGTCTTCGTCCGCATTGTTTGCGGCAAATCGCTCGAGCGTGTGGATACCGGCGCCATCATCTGTAAGCAGGCTGTTGCCGATCCCAACGACGGCGATGGATTGCGCGTTGCTGGTCAAGCTCTATTCCTCTATTAGGAAAGCCTAATAAAAGGTGCAGCTGTACTGTATACCGGTTAATACGAATACGCGTTGCGCGTAGCTCGAACAATACGCACTTTCATCAAGGGTGTTTCGCGTCTGCCGGGCGCGGAGAACCTAGGCCGCAGGCGTCTCCAGCGGAAAGCGGGCCTCCGCCCAGGCAACAATGCCGCCGTCCATGGAGCGGACGTTCCTGAATCCCATGGCATCGAGTGACTGCGCGGCAAGGGCCGAACGGCCGCCGGTACCGCAATAAAGCACGATGTCCCGGTCCTCAGCCGCAACTTCGCCGCCCAGTTTCTCGAGTGTCGGCAGGATGTCGAACTCGAGCATGCCGCGCGGAATAGGGATCGCACCGGGGAGGTGGCCGCGCTGAAACTCGGCTGGCTCGCGCACGTCGATCACTAAGGGAGCAGGACCGGGCGCATTGTGAACGTCGGCAACCGAGCATTCCTTGATCGTGGCTTTGGCCTTGGCGACTACTTCAGGAGGCGAGACGAGCATGTGGGAATCTCCACTATTGGCTGGTGGTGCTGTAAGGGTTGGGTGGCATCAGGTCCGGCGGCAACGCGGCGCGTCGTCGCGCGGCGCTGGGCGCATAGTTATCGGCAAGGTAAGCAATAATCTTTTCTTCGGTCACCGGGTCGAACTGCCACAGGTTTTGTTTTTCCTGCATCCAGCGAATCATCGTCAGCCACTGGCTCGCCGAACCGCGTTGCTGGGTCACGAGTTTGGCGGAATGGCAGGGTGTGCAGTTGGCGCGTACGAGCTCCCAGTTTTCGGCCATCTTGAGGCCGGTTACGGGGTCCAGCTGAATTTCCGCGAGTGGAACATCGGCCACCGGCACGGGAGCCGAATCCGGCGCTTCTTCGCGACCACAGCCCGCGGCAAGCAAGCTGCAGACGAGCACGGCGGGCATACACGCCGATCGCATCAGACGACCTGTACTGCGATGCGGTGGCACGCATTGTTGAGATAACCCTTGGGATTCCAGCCCGGCAGGACCATTGGCTGCGAGCGACCGCGATCGTCCGTCGCGCGGACCCACACCTCGTAGTAGCCGGCCTCGGGGAAATTAACTTCGCCGTTCCAGTGCTGCCACGCGAAGCGATTGGCCGGGTCGAGCAGGCGCGTGGCCTGCCACGTCGCACCGAAGTCGATCGACACGTGGACGTCACGAACGGCGTGATCACCGGCCCAGGCATGGCCGCGCAGCGGCAGCCCCTGCACGAGATCGTGTTGAATGCCGGAGCGGGGGAATGTGATCAGCGACTTCACGGGCATCGATTCGATGATGCACATTTCCTCTTCGGGAACGGTGCTGCCCGGTGCCACGGGTTCGCAGGGAACGCGGTAGGACGTGCCGGTCATCTTCGGACCGTCATGCACCTGGTTGCGCACGACGATCTTGCTCAGCCACTTACCGGCAACTGAGCCCGGCCAGCCGGCGATAACGAGTCGCAGCGGGTGGCCGTTCATGACAGGAATGTCCTCGCCATTCATGGCCCAGGCGATCAGGCATTCGTCTTCGAGCGCTTTCTCGATGGGGACGCCGCGCGAGATCGGTACCTTGTTCGGATCGCCACTGAGGTGCGTGTCCGAGCCGTAGTAGGCAACGTAAACAGCGTCGTCCTTGTAGCCGACGTGCTCGAGCACGTCGCGCAGACGTACCCCCGTCCACTCCGGGCAACCAACCGCGCCCGTCGACCATTGGTTGCCCGAGGCCGGTGGCACGAATTCGCTGCGCCCGTTGCCCCCGCATTCGAGCTGCAGCTGATAGGTATGATGTTCGAAGTTGGCCTTGAGATCCGCAATGGTCAGCGTCAGTTCGCGTTCGACGGATTCACCGCCGAAGGACAACTCCCAGGCGTCGACGTCAATATTGTCCGTGATCGGAGGGATGCCATTGTTGCGCACGAACAGGCGGCTCGCGGGCGTGACCTTGTCGTCGAGCAGATGCGCGGGCGTCTCTGCGTTCACAGGTCGGTCGTTGAGGATCACGAGACCGTCCTTGCCGGGGATTGTGAACGGCTCATCGCTTTGCGCCAGTGCGGCAGGAATCAGTCCCTCGGGCATCAGATGCGCGAACGGGATTGACGCGCCGACTGCGGCCGACATTGCGGCGACACTACCTTTGGTCAGGAAGCCGCGGCGAGTAATCGGGTCAGTCTTGCGACCCCATACCTTCTCGTCTGCAGCCGCCGGATCTTCGCCATAAAGCGCATGAATACCGCGTTTCTTGTCCGTCACGGGATCTCCCCCTGCGAATCAGTAGAGCAATGAAATCAGTGAAATGCTGACGCCGCCGACCAGGACCGCCGCGACCAGGCCTGCGCCAAGCGGTTTCAGTCCGATGTCCCGGAGACCCTTGATGCTGGTGCCGAGGCCGACTGCCGCCATCGCGACGCCGAGGCAGAGCTCGGCAGCATGTTTCGTGTGGCCGACGATCATCTGCCACTGTTCCGGATCGAGCACGCCAAACGCCTTGTCGCCCATGTCACCGACGGTGCGGATCAGGCTCATCATGGCGAAGCCGATGACGAACAGCGGGATCATCGTGTACCACTTCGGTGCCTCTGTTCCGTCCGCATGATTGCGGTGGTACAGGATGCTCATGAGGGGAATCACGAGCAGCATGCCGAGATTGCGCACGAGCTTGGTGACCGTGGCGACATCCAGTGCCTGCGGTTCGTTGTAGTACTGCTGGTAGACGAGTCCGGCACCCGCGACCTGTGCGGTTTCGTGCACCGAGGTTCCGAGGAACAGGCCAGCTTTGAACGCATCACCGTCGAAGATGAGATGCCCTGCAAACGGGTACAGCAACATGGCAATCACGCCGAAAAGCGTGATGCAGGCGACCGAGTAGGCGACCTCGTCGTCCTTGGCCGCAATGGTCGGCGCCGTCGCCACAATTGCGGTAGCGCCGCAGATGCTGGTGCCGACCGCGATCAGAGTGCCGAGCTTGCCCGACAGGCCCAGCCGTTTGGCCAGGAACGTCACGACGATCAGCGCCGCTGCAACCGCACCGATGATTACGGGCAGTGCCTGCAGGCCGATGGCGCCCGCCTGGCTCAGGCTCAGGCGAATGCCGAGCAGCACGATGCCGAAGCGCAACACGCGCACGAGGCCGAAGCGAATGCCGGGCTGGAATGAGGCCGGCAGGGCAATGGTGTTGCGAATGATGATGCCGAGAATGATCGCCATCATGATTGCGCTGATCGGGCTCTTCGGCAGGCCCATCAGGTCTATACCGATCAAAACAGACAGGTACTGGCCGGCAAATGCCAGGACCAGCGCGAGCAGCAGTCCAGGTAATACAGTCATGTGCTGGGCCTCACCCCAAGGGGCAGGAAAAAGGGCGTGGAGACTTTCGTCTGCACGCCCTGAGTCTTGCTAAGCGACTTTCTTGATCAGGAAACGGTAGATGCCGTCGTCCTCAGAGTGTTCAAGGAGTTCGTTGCCGGTCTGGCGACAGAAGGCCTCGAAGTCGGCGACCGATCCGGGATCGGTGGCCAGAATTTCAAGCGTGCCGTCTGCGGCGACGTCTTTGAGTGCTTTGCGTGCTTTGAGAATGGGCAAGGGGCAGTTCAGGCCCTTTGCGTCGAGTGTTGCGTCAGCCATGGATAAGTCTCCGTTCTGGCAATTGGTTGAATGCTTAGATGAAGAGGTTGATGTCGGATTGCGTGGCGCACTCGATGTACGTGGCCGCGCCGCCGATGTCGATGCCCTCGATCATGTCTTCCTTGTCGTACTCGAACAGGTCCATGGTCATCTGGCACGCGATCATGCGCACGTCGGACTCGACCGCCATCTCGCGTAGCTCGTCAATCGATGCAACGCCTTTTTTCTTGATCAGATTCTTCATCATGACCGAGCAGGCGGCGTCGATGCCCGGGACCGCGGTCAGAATATTTGGCAGACCCATGTGCATGCCGGCCATCGGCATTTTCATTGCGGGGTTGCCCGCAGCGGTGACCTGCAGTTTCAGATCCTTGAGCAGCAGGGGCAGGCCGTAAAACGTAAAGAACAGTGTGACGTTCAGTCCCATGGCGGCGGCCGTCGTGGCCAGGATGAACGGGGGATAAGCCCAGTCGAGAGATCCCTTGGTGACGATGATCGTCATATTTTTTTCTTCAGCGGACATTGCTTTTTCACCTCGTTGATGCGGGGAGGGCGCTGGCCTCAAACCATATTAGACTATCAGAATTGTCTTTATTAGTGAAATGTAATATTGTGGCTCGATGCAAGGCACCGCGCCGTTCTACATTGGTAGCGAGATCTACCGGAACCCCGCTTTTGGTTCCAATCACCCGCTCAACATTGTTCGTCACGCGGCCGTCGTCGATCTCCTCGAGATGCTCGACTGGCTGGACGAAACACAGTTTCGTGAGAGCCGGGCAGCGAGTGTCGACGAGATGGTCGCGTTTCATAGTCGGGCGTACGTGCGAGCACTGCAATACGCAAACGCCACAGGGAGGGTCGATCCCGAGACGCGTCAGCGTTACCAGGTCGGCACATTCGAAAATCCCCTGTTTCCCGGTTTGTTCGAGCGCGCCTCGATGACCGTGGGCGGCTCGATCCTGTCAGCGGAGCTCGCCAGCCAGGGGCACGTCGTGTTCCACCCGACGGGCGGCACGCATCATGGCCGCGCCGATCGGGCCAGCGGTTTTTGCTATTTCAATGACCCGGTGTTCTCGATCCTGACGCTGTTGCGCGAGGGCAGTCGCAGCGTCGTCTACATTGATCTCGATGCGCATCACGGTGACGGTGTCGAAGAGGCGTTCCTCGACGAAGCCCGCGTTGCCACGATTTCGGTACATGAAGCGGAGCGCTGGCCGTTCAGCGGTACGCGTTCGAGACCCGCCAGCGGCAGTTACAATTTCGCGGTGCCGCGTCACATCAACGATAGCGAGTTCAGTTACCTGCTGGCGGAGGCGGTCATGCCGCTTGTCGATTCGTTACAGGCAGACGCGCTGGTATTGTGTTGTGGCGCCGATTGCCTGGCCGGCGATCCCCTGTCGAGCATGGAGCTGAGCAACGTTGTGCTGTGGGATGCTGTCGACGCACTGATCGCCAAAGGCTTGCCGACGGTGATTCTCGGTGGTGGCGGCTATAATCCGTGGACGGTGACGAGGTACTGGGCCGGCATGTGGGGCCGCATCAGCGGCAGGACATTCCCGGACCGCTTGCCCGACGTGGCGATCGCCTACCTGCGCACGCTGGAATGCGATCTCATTGACGAGGAAGACGTCGAGGAAAAATGGCTGACGACACTCGCGGATTCCCCCAATACCGGGCCGATTCGCGACGAGATACGATCGCTGGCCACTGCGGCATGAAGGATGAACCCATGAGCTGGCTTGATGCGCTGACAACAATCGAAGATCTCGAAGACGCCGAATTCGATGCGGCTCTCGTCGCCGAGTTCGAGCGCCGCGCCAACGTCGCGCGAGAACGACCGATCCGCTTTTCAACGCCGACTTTCAAGGAGTACGAAAGTTCGGAGCTCGAAGGCTGCGGCAAGAACAGTTTTCCCGCGTTCTCGATCACGGCCGGTGAATGCGGTCTGAACTGTGATCACTGCCAGAAGAAGATTCTCGAACCGATGATTCCGGCAACAAGTCCGGAGATGCTCGATCAGAAGGTCCGCCACCTGGTCGAGTCGCAGCAGCTCAGCGGCTTCCTGCTGTCGGGTGGTTCTAACAGGAAGAACGAGATTCCTTACGGTCGCTACATGCCAGTCATCGAGGGCCTGAAAAACGACTTCCCGGAGCTCAAGGTTGCGTTGCACACGGCATTGCTGGATGAGCGGCGGGCTCGCGACATGGAGGCCGCTGGGGTCGACACGGTGATGATGGACGTCATCGGCGCCCAGGAAACGATTGAGCAGGTCTACAAGCTCAAGCGCCCGGTCGAAGATTTTGAGGAGACGCTCGCAGCCCTGTGTTCGACCTCGATGGAGGTCACACCGCATATCGTCATCGGTCTGCATTACGGGCAAATTCTCGGCGAGGCCAATGCGCTCGAGATGGTATCTCGCTACGACGTAAATGCGCTGGTGCTGGTTGTGATCATGCCGTTCTACGCCAAGCCCGGCACTTTTGTGACACCGGAGACAGGCGACGTTGGCCGGATATTTCTTGAAGCGCGCGAGCGCCTGGCCGACCAGCAAGTCCTGCTTGGTTGCGCCCGTCCGCCCGGCATGCACAAGCGCGTAACGGATGCATACGCCATCATGGCCGGCCTTGACGGAATAGCGTTCCCGGCCGACGGCGCAGTTGCCGTCGCGCACACCATAGGCAGGCCGTTCGAGCAGGCGCATTCGTGCTGCTCGATCAAGGTTGGGGACATCAAATCACGGTTGCAGGCGTCGTTCGCTGCATAAGGACTGAAAGCATGGGTTGCATAGAAAACAAAAAAGCGCCGGCGGAGTTTGGGGACAGTTACCTTAATTCTCCTGCCGAGAGAAAGGATGCTGGCTCGGATTCCGGCGGAATTAAGGTAACTGTCCCCAAACTCCGCGATTTCAACGCGTATGACGAGATGGAGCCGCGGCTGCCGGGCAAGACGCCGGCAGAGCGCCGCAATGGCAAACACGTCAAGGCGAACGACATACCGCCCGAAGGCGTCTACCTGCCGAACAACAACATTCTTGCACCGCACATGAAGTCGCCGGAATACGTGCAGCTGTCGAACGCGGCGGCGATAACGCTCGGTATCATGAGCGGGCGCATGTACGGCTGCGAATGCACACGCTGCCTCAACCTGTTGCTGACCTATCCGGAAGGCTGCCGCGCCAATTGCGCCTATTGCGGTCTCGCGCGCCATCGCGAAGCCGAGCGCGACTACGCGGATCGCAATTTCATTCGCGTTGACTGGCCGGCGGTGCCGATGGCCGACATCATCGACATCGTTGCGCAGGACCCCGAGGCCAGTCCGTTCCATCGCATGTGCATCTCGATGATTACGCACCCGCGTTCCGAAGAAGACACGTTCACGGTCTTGAAACAGTGGACGGATCGCATCGATCCGGATGCAATCCCGGTTTCCATCCTGTCCAACCCGACGACGATGACACGTGCCGATGTGCAACAGTGCAAGGACCTCGGCGCCGACATCTTTACAGTGGCGCTGGACGCGGCGACACCCGAACTGTTCGACCGCACGCGTGGCAAGGGTGTGCAGTCTCCCCACAAGTGGAAGAAGTACTGGGATACGCTGCTCGAGGCGAAAGATATTTTCGGCCCTGAAAAATTCGGCGCACATATCATCGTCGGCATGGGCGAGACCGAGTACGAGGTTCTGAAGCTCGTGCAGGATCTCGTCGATCTCGGCGGCCACAGTCACATGTTCTGCTTCTTCCCCGAAGAAGGTTCGCTCATGGATCACCTGCCGGCCACGCCACGCGACCAGTGGCGACGCGTGCAGCTGGCGCGTTACCTGATCGACTACCGCGATGTGCGCATCGATCACATGAGCTTCGACGAAGAGGGCAGGGTGAAGAGCTATGGCATTTCCGACGCCGAGCTCAACGACGTCATCGATGCGGGCATCGCATTCCGTACCTCGGGTTGCCCCGGCAAGTTCCAGGACGATATTTCGGCCTGCGATCGCCCTTATGGCGATTCGCCGCCAAGCAACATCGCGAGCTACCCGTTCCAGCCGAAAAAGAAAGACCTGAAGAAGATCCGCAAGCAGCTGGATATTCCGGTGGCTGTCGAATGAGCGCATTTCGCATCATCGATACGGGTGTCCGCGAGGGACGCGCCAACATTGCGTTCGACCCGGCGCTGATCGAATTGCGCCAGCAGGACAGGGTGCCGGACACGATTCGCTTCATGCGCTTTCCGCCGACCGCGCTGATCGGTCGGCACCAGGACCTGAGTCGCGAGATCAATCTTGGTTACTGCGCCGAAGACGGCGTCGGCATCGTGCGCCGCGTCACGGGTGGTGGCGCCATCTATCTCGACGAGGGCCAGCTCGGTTGGGAACTCGTGTTTCATCGCTCCTCGCTCGGCATCGCCAACCTGCCGGATCTCGCGGCCGCGATCTGCAACGCGGCGGCAAAAGGGCTGCGCGAACTCGGCGTCAAGGCGAAGTTCCGGCCCCGCAACGACATCGAAGTAGACGGGCGCAAGATCAGCGGCACTGGCGGTTTTTTCGATGGCGACATCCTGATCTACCAGGGCACTGTGCTCGTCGACATGAACCCGGCGCAGATGGTGCGTGCACTGAATATCCCGGAGGCAAAGGTCGCAAAACACGATCTCGATTCCGCCGAGCAACGCGTCGTCACGCTGAAGGAGTTGCTGGGTGATGACCTGCCCGATATGGACACCATCAAGGCAGCTCTCATCAAGGGCTTCACCGAGGGACTCGGCATAGAAGCAGAGCCAGGCGAGATCACAGCGGCCGAAGAGAAGCTGGCGCAACAGTACTTTGATGAGGAGATCGGAGCCGACGAGTTCCTGCGCGAGATCGACAATCCCGGGGGCGCGGACCAGTTACTTGAAGGCACGTTCACGGGCCTCGGCGGCACGATCAATACCTTCGTCAAACTCGAGGGTCCGACCCTGGGTATCGTGCAACGCGCGCTGATTACTGGCGATTTCTTCGTCACGCCGCCGCGCGTTGTGTTCGACCTCGAGGCAGCGTTGATGGGAACGCGAATCGAGGACGTCGAAGAGACGATTACTAACTTCTTCGCCAGCACGGACATCGGCATGCTGAGCGCCGGCGCTGACGACTTCATCAATGCCGTGAACGACGCATTGTCGAAGCGCAAAGGAGCCTGATGGCCCAGTGCAAGAATCCTGACGACGCGTTCGTGCTCGCTTCGCGCGAGGCGGACCCGATGAACGTCGTCGCGGTCTTGCAGCACACCGCGGGTGAGTACCTCGGACTCATCGAAGACCACCTCGAAGGCCGGCGCATCCGCTTTCAGTATTACCGGCCGTTTGCCGCGGGCAAGTTGCCGGATCCTGAGCTGCCCGCCGATGCCCTGATTCTGCTCGGTGGTGGTCCGTGGGGAAGTGCGGGCACGCGCGACCTGCCGACGCTCGAACAGGAAGTGGAGCTCGCGCAGCAGCGGCTGGAAGAGGGAACGCCCGTGATTGGCTTCGGCCTTGGCGCACAAATACTGGCGCTGGCTGCGGGCGGCCGCAGCGAGCCGCGCGACCTCGTGCTCGAACTGGTGACGGCGACACGCACTGACGCGCGAGCGCTGCATGGCTACCTGCCTGAGACCTTTCACCAGGCCATCTACATGCGTGACTGGCCTGTACCGCCTGCCACAGCGTCGATCCTCGCCGAAGACGAGCACGGCCGGCCTGCCGTATGGCAGGTCGGCGACAACGCCTTTGGCTTCAGCGGCAACCCGGGCATCAAGCTCGGCATGGTTGAAGACCTCGTCATGGAGTTCGAGGAGGTGCCGGCTGACACCGGCGACAAGCTTGGGCAGTTGCGAGAGTTGCAAGCGACTCTCGAGGACGAACTCGTACCGATCATGACCGGCCTTGTGCAATGCACGTCGCTGATGGCGGCGCCACGCGCCGCGGCCGGATTGGAAACATCAATAATTTAGGATATGCTAATTAACTGTTTGGGTGCTGCTCACGGCAGCGTCAAACCGCAGGGGAAAGAAAATGGCTGAAAAACTAATCATCGTTATGGCGAACACCGACCCGCGCAACGGCGAGGAACTCGGCGCCCCGATTTTCCAGGCTACCGTCGCGGCCGCGATGGATTACGAGGTCGACGTTATTTGCACAGCAACCTCCGGTCGCCTCATGAAAAAAGGCGTCGCCGAGCAACTGTTCGTCAAGGAAGGTTCGCCCAAGTCCGTATACAGCTTCATCCAGGACGCACATGAAGCGGGCGCCAAGTTCTACTGTTGCTCACCGAATCTCGATCTCTTCGACATGACGAAAGAGGACCTCATACCCGAGTGTGAGGGCATCGTCGGTGGCGCACACCTTATCGAAGAAGTCATGGAAGGCGACTGCAGGGTTCTTTCTTACTAATCGAAAAGAGGCGGCTCTATGTCCCATTCGTCCGCGTCACGCGTACAGGAATACATCGGCGATCCGGTTTCCGACTCGCCGCCCGTCGAGCGCGAAAAGCTCGAAGAGATCTTCCAGGACATCCAGGCAGACCTCCGCTACGACCACGAGCTGAACGGCTGCCTGAACTGCGGCATCTGTACCGCGACCTGTCCGGCCGCGCATTACTACGATTTTTCGCCGCGTGAAATCGTGCAGCTCCTGTGGACGGAGAATCTCGAAGGCATTCATGACGCGATGCAGGAAAAGATCTGGTCCTGCGCTCAGTGCTACACCTGCGCGGCGCGCTGCCCCTTCGGCAATTCGCCGGGCGGGCTCGTCATGCTGATGCGCGAGACGGCGATCAAGCACGGCATGGAGTCGGCCAAGAGCGTACTGCGACCGTTCAGTCGCGTTATGCTCAAGCTGATCTCGACGGGCAATCAGCTCTCGCCCGACATGATCAACCCGGAAGGCTTTGCCGACTGGGGCCCCAATATTTCCAAGGTCGAAGCGCCGCTCACGACGTTGCGCAAGGCCATTCCGATGCCCACGCTGCACACGACCAAGACCGCGTGGGAAGTAAATCTCAAGACATCTGTCGAGCTGTACACGATCTGGGAAGAGACCGGTGTGCTCGACAGCCTGGAAACCATCGACGAAAACCTCTTCGACGTGATTCTGGACATCATGGATGAGAAGAGGGACGACTACGAGGACTGGCTGGATGAGCAATAGCGGAGAACGATTCACGGGACACGGTTCGGAGTGGGTGGATTCCAACCTGTCGAAGGAAGACGCGCACACGGCAACAGTCTGGGTCGACCAGATCGTCAACAAGCGCTCGATGCTGACCAACAAGGATCGCGTGGAAGACGTACGGGATGCGATGTGGGAGCTCGAGAAAGACGGCGAGATTATCGTGCATCGCGTTACCGATGAGCATGAGCCCGTCATTGCCAAGACGCTTTACGGCTGGGATAAGCGAATTCCCACCAATCAGCTCTGGCATCACAAGTCCTGCGGCCAGTGCGGCAACATTCCGGGTTACCCGGCGTCCCTCTTGTGGCTCATGAACAAGATGGATATCCGCTACCTCGATGAAACCGACCAGACCTCGTGCACGGCGTGGAATTACCACGGCTCCGGCATCGGCAATATCGAGAGCCTCGCGGCCGTGTTCCTGCGTAACTTCCACCAGGCCTACGTATCGGCGAAAGCGCAGGGTTTGCCAGAGGGTTACTACTACCCGCTCGTGCATTGCGGCACGTCGTTCGGCAATTACAAGGAAGTGCGCGAATACCTGGTTCACTCGGCCAAGTTGCGCGATCGTGTCCGCACGATTCTCGGCAAGCTTGGTCGCCTCGTCGACGGCAAACTCCTGATACCTGAAGAGGTCGTGCATTACTCCGAGTGGGTCCACGTGATGCGCGAGCGCATCAAGGAGCACCAGACGATCGATCTGTCGCCTATTCGCGCAACCGTGCATCCGGCCTGTCACGTTTACAAAATGGTGCCGCAGGACGCGATCTACGACGACGACATCCTCGATGGCAACCGCGTCGCAGTGACGACGGGCGTTCTCGAGACGCTGGGCGCGCAGGTCATCGACTACTCGACTTGGTACGACTGCTGCGGTTTCGGTTTCCGCCACATCATTTCCGAGCGCGAGTTCACGCGTTCGTTTGCCATCGATCGCAAATTGCGCGTGGCCCAGGAAGAGGCACGCGCCGATGTCATGGTCGGTCACGACACGGGCTGCATTACGACGCTCGACAAGAACCAGTGGATCGGCGCGGCGGCTGGCAAGCCGGTCGAATTGCCTGTACTGGCGGACTGCCAGCTGGCTGCGCTTGCCTGCGGCGCACATCCCTACAAGATCGTGCAGTCGCACTGGCACGCGTCGCCGACCGAGACGCTGTTCGAGAAGCTCGGCATCGACTGGCAGGCGAAGAAGAAAGAATTCGAGGATTACCTCAAGGACGTCGAAGCAGGCAAGGGCGAGAACCTCTATGACCCGCGCCTGATGATCACGTCCGGCCCTGGCTACAAGGCAGTAACACACAATGACTAAACCCGTACTGATAATCGGCGGCGGCCCGGCCGGGCTCGCTGCAGCACACAGTCTTGCCACCGTCGGCAAGGAATGTGTCATCGTCGAAAAGGAAGATCGCCTCGGCGGCGCCCCCATCCTGTCGGGCTATGCCAAGCTTGTGCCGACGGGCGAGTGGGCCAAGGATGCTATCGGCGGAATGGTGGCGCGCGTCGAAGCAGAGGACCAGGTTTCGGTTGTCACCGGCGCGACGGTGACCGACTTCGACGGCACGCCGGGCAACTTCACAGCGAAGCTGTCGAATGGCGACACGCTCGAAGCAGAAGCTGTGGTCCTGTGCAGCGGGTTTACGCATTTCGATTCGGTGAACAAACCGGAATGGGGCTTTGGTACCCATGAAGATGTTGTCACCACGACCCAGGTCGAACAGATGATCTCGTCGGGCAACGGCGTTCGTTGTCCGTCCGACGGCCGCAAGCCGCAGCGCGTGGCCATCCTGCTGTGTGTGGGCTCGCGTGATCGCCAGATCGGTCGCGAATGGTGCTCGAAGATCTGCTGCACGGTATCGTCGAACATCGCGATGGAAATTCGCGAAGAGCTGCCGGACTGCCACGTCTACATCTATTACATGGACATCCGCACCTTCGGCCTGTACGAAACCAAGTACTACTGGAAGAGCCAGGAAGAGTTCAAGGTCAAGTACATCAAGGCGCGTATTGCCGAAGTGACGTCCGACGGCGAGCAGCTGATCGTCAAGGGCGAGGATACGCTGGTCAAACGGCCGATCACGATCCCGTTTGACATGGTCGTGCATGCGATCGGTATGGATCCCAACGTCGATAACCCCGAGATCTCCGATACCTTCGGCGTCGACCTCGAGCAACATGGGTACATCGATGTCGCCAATCGTTACGGCGCCATGGGTGCGACGTCGCGGCCGGGCGTATTCGTCGCTGGATCGGCGACGGGTCCCGAGACCATCGATGATTCGATTGCACAGGGCCACGCCGCTGCGATGGCCGTGCTGTCCAGCACCAAAGAGCTGAAGACCGCGTAAGGCGTGCTGGCCATGACTTCCGCAATGCAGCCGCATGAGTTCGAGCGCCCCGTGCTCGAACTCCACGGCCCGGCATTGCGGGCCGCGTTGCAGGACATGGTGCAGCGCAGTGAAGAAACCGGCGGTATCGAGCGTTACATCGATGCGGTGAAGCTGAAGAGCGCCATGTTCCGGCAGGCGCTGGTCGACAACGACATCAACGAGCTCGACCTCGAGACGTTCAAAGGGTTGTGTACGTTCATGGCGACGGTGCGGCGGCGTATCGCGCCATGGCTCAATGAGGACTCGTTCTCGAAACTGCGCGGCCACATCGTCGAACTGTTCGATGCCGCCGAGAGCGTCGACGATCGCATCGGCCGTTTCTGCGATCACTTTCCGCAGGACAAGAAGCATCGCTGGGTGCGTGACCTGGCAACCGAGTTGTTGCATAACGCGGACCCCGAACGTGTGCCGATGATGAACCGCTGGATCTGGGATGCGAAAGCAAACACCGGCGTATTGCGCGAGATCTGGCATGGCGAGGACGTGGATCGCATGACCATCCGCGTCGCAGACGGTTACGGCACCTATATCATGCTGCGCGAGGAGTTGTCCCAGTTCCTCAGTGACAACGGCATATTTCGCGACGTCCTGTACTACGTCGACGTATTGTGCGCGCAGGTATACGCGCAATACATCTGCGAGCAGGGCGGCTCTTACCTGCGTGCCGACTTTTCTGCGCCTGAAGACCCGATGCAACACACGCGCCGCCTGCTTGGCCTCGACGGCGTGCAGGCGGGCGACGGACGCACTCGACTCAAGTCGATCGACGGCGAGGCTTTCGTCCTCGATGACACATCAGCAAATGAGACAAAACACTAATGCCAATTCATGAAAAATCGCTGATCCGCCCGGAGAACATCAAGGAGCATGAGGAACTCATCCTCGATGGTGTCGATGTTTCGGGACACTGGAGCACGTTCATCGAGACGCGCGTCGTCAACGACTACAACGAGAATCTCCAGGACGAGATCGCCGCGTTGCCCGGCGGTGAGCATATTCATCGATGCTGGCAGTGCGGTTCCTGCACCAATGCCTGCACGGTCAATGCGATCAACAACGACTTCAACCCGCGTTACTGGATCTACCTGATCCGCATGGGCTACGAGTCCGAGCTGCTGCGCGACAAGGACATTATCTGGCAGTGCGTGTCGTGCAATAAGTGCACTTATGCCTGTCCGCGGGACGTATTTCCCGAGGGCGTCATGAAGGCGACGGCGCACTGGCTGGAACGCAAAGGCCATACGGAGAAGTCTCCGTCGATGCACTTTGACGAAGTGTTCACGGAACAGGTGTTGAAGACCGGCAAGATCGAAGAAGGTCGAACCCTGAGTCGTTTCATGGCACGTACGGGACAGGCGCTGCTGCAGCCGTGGCTCATCGAGATGGTCAAGCGCATGTTGCGCGGCCTGCCGGTCACAATGCTTACGCGCATGGGGCTCGCCACGTTGGTCGCGCCGCGAACCAGCGACTGGTCGAAGGCCTCCGCCGCCATCCAGGAATACATCGACGAACAACACGAAAAACAGGAGCAGGCGCTGAGTCTCGCCGAGCTGGTAGAAACGGCCAAGCACGACGTTGCCGCCTGACGAGGACACTGCATGAGCACTGGTTCAGACAAATACAAGAAAGTGGCGTACTACCCGGGCTGCGCGCTCGAGGGCTCCGCCCACTCCTATGATCGTTCCACGCGGGCGGTGGGCAAGGCGCTCGGCCTTGATCTCGTCGAAGTGAAGAACTGGAACTGCTGCGGCGCGATGGAAGTCAAGAATATCGACCCGAAGGTGCAGACCTACCTGTCGTCGCGCGTCATGTCGACGACGGCGAACGAGATGGACATGGACGTGGTGATGGCGCCATGTAATGGCTGCTACCACAACCTCAAGAAAGCGGAATACGATCTCGCCAACGATGACGAATCCGTCGCTGTGGTCGATCGCCTGTCGAAGAAGGCCGGCCACAAGACCTACGAGGCCGGCCAGGTCGAGACCATTCACGCACTTGACTGGATCAAGGAGGCGATTGGCGAAGACGGCCTCAGGGAACGCGTCAGCAAGTCGCTCGAGGGCATCAAGGTCGCCAACTACTATGGCTGCATGTACACACGCCCGCGCCACATCTTCCCTGAAAAGGATCAGGGCCCGGGTAGCGAGTCGACCTCGAAGCCGCATTTCATGGACGACCTGCTCGCGGCAGCCGGTGCCGAGAACGTCGACTTCCCGTTGAAGACAGCCTGTTGCGGCGGCGCCCACACGATGTCCGACAGCGATACGTCGACCAAGCTGGTCCTGAATATTCTCAAGGCAGCAAAACTCTCGGGCGCCGAGGTCATTGCGACCGAGTGCCCGACCTGTCACTCGGGCCTCGAGATGCACCAGATTCGCGCCGAGAAGGTGCTTGGCGAAAAAGTTGACATCAAGATCCTGTATTTCACCCAGTTGCTTGGCATGGCGCTTGGCCTCAAGCCGCGCAAGGTCGGCGTCCACGAGAACATTTCGGATTCGATTCGGTTCCTCAAGGAAAAAGGTCTCGGATGAGATCGCTCGAGGAACTCGAGGCGGTGTTCGACGCGCCGCCGCCGACCCCGGATATCCAGGCCGCGGCAGAGAACCTGTTGCGAGCCAGCGAGGAAGTACTCGAGCACTGGGTCCTGGCGAAGGGTGATACGCCGACGGACGCTACCCGTGAGGGCTTTCGGCTGCTGGCGCTGCATCGTCAGGGTGCCAGCGGTGACCCCAGCTTCAACGCTTGCCGCGAAACCTGCCGCGAGGTCGCGTATCACTACAACCTGGTCACGATGCAGCCCGAGCATTCGGATATTACGGATCGCTTATATATGATGGCTTTGGTATCCAAGCACCTGTATCTATTCATATCCGGGAAGTTGCAGGTGGCGGGGCTAGGCGAATTCTGTTGTTCGTCGAAGGGTATCCGAACTGCGAGCGACTCGGACGTAAAAAATCACAAGGAGGCATAACGATGCCATCTGTACGGGGATGTAACCTTCCTGACGACCTGCTCTACGACGTCGACAATCACATCTGGTTTACCGAGATGGGCGACGGCAACGTCAAGATCGGCATGACCGCGGTCGCGACCGCCATGTCCGGCAAGCTCGTTGCGTTCACTCCCAAGCGCGTCGGCCGCAGCGTTCGCGCCGGCAAGTCCTGCGGCACGCTCGAATCCGGCAAATGGGTCGGGCCCGCAAAGTCTGCGGCCGGGGGCGAAGTCATCGAAGTTAACCAGGCCCTCGTCGAGGACCCCAGCATCGCGAATGACGACCCTTATGAGAAGGGTTGGTTGATCGTCCTCAAACCCGAAGACTGGGACAGCGTCAAGGGCAGCCTGGTCATCGGCGCCGATGTTACCGCACCCTATGAGGCGAAGATGGACGCCGAGGGATTCGGGGGCTGCGAGTAATGAACGACGACAGTGCGGTTTCTGTCAAAGATGTGCAGAAAGCCGGCGAGCTGCAGGACATGGCAGTTCACGCTGTCGAATTGCTCAAGGCTATGGCCAACGAATGGCGGCTGATGATCCTGTGCCAGCTTGCTGAAGGCGAGAAAACGGTCAGCGAGCTGCAGCAGCTCCTCGGTCTGAGCCAGTCCGCATTGTCACAACATCTTGCTGTATTGAGGCGCGAGCGCATCGTCACGGCGCGTAAACACGCACAGTCTGTCAGCTACTCGCTGGCGGGCGACGAAGCGCCCAAGGTGATGCACGCGCTGCACGACGTATTCTGCGACTCGCAGGGAGAATAATGATGAGAAGTACCAGGAAACAAGTTACAACCGCATTGCTGGCGACGGGATTATTCGCCTTCAGCAGTGCCGCTATGGCCACCAATGGCTATTTCACGCATGGCGTCGGCACCGACTCCAAGGCAATGGCCGGCGCAGGCGTCGGCAGCTCCGAAAATCTTGGCGGTATCGGCGTTGCGACCAACCCGGCACTCACTGTGTTCGCTGACGACAAGTGGCAGCTCGGCCTCGCGGTTTTCAGCCCGATGCGTTCTTACAAGGCCTCCGACAGTCTCGCCCAGGGCAACTTCGGCGCATTCACGTTGAGCGCTGGCGAGCACGACAGCAAGAACGAAGCTTTTCCGATTCCTTTCGTCGCCAAGAACTGGACGATGGACAGCGGCAACGCACTGACTGTGTTCATGTACGGCCGCGGCGGCATGAATACAGAATGGGACAGTGGCGCCTCAGCGTCCTTTGACCCGACCGGCATGGCGGGTACACCAGTTACGTTGCCGGGTGTCTATGGCGCCGGCAAGGCGGGCGTCGACCTGATGCAGGCTTTCCTGGGCGTCAATTACACGTTCAGGATCAATGACAACCTGGCAATCGGCGGCGGCCCCGTGGCGGCAGTGCAGATGTTCGAAGCCACTGGCGTCTCGAATTTTGCCGGCTATACGCAGACCTTTGCCGACGCGTTTCTGCAAAATGGTATGGGCGCTCCCGTTAACAACCTGTCCAATAATGGCAGCGATACGTCGACCGGCGTCGGCGGCGCAATCGGACTGTGGGCCGGTAACGACAGCATCAGCTTTGGTCTTGCCTACCAGTCGAAGTTATCGATGAGCGAGTTCGACAAGTACGCGGACCTGTTCGCCGGCGCGGGCGGCTTCGATATCCCGTCGACGATCAAGGCCGGCTTCTCGTTCACGCCCGCCGAGAAACTGCGCGTTAACCTCGACGTTGAACACATTGCGTACAGCGACGTCGACTCTGTGCATAACTCGATCATGAACCTGCTGATGGGTTGCTTCACGGCAAACCCGCAAGTCGTTCCGGCGACCGCAGGTTGCCTCGGCGGCCCGAATGGCGCCGGTTTTGGCTGGCAGGACATGACGGTCTACAAGGCTGGCCTGGCCGTGTATGCCGATGAGAACAACACTTTGCGGTTTGGTTACAGCTATGGTGAGCAGCCGATTCCGGACAGCGAAGTCCTGTTCAATATCCTGGCGCCGGGCGTCATGGAGAGTCACATGACCGTCGGCTGGACGCGCGTGCGTCCGAGCGGCAACGTAATGTCGATCTCGCTCATGTATGCGCCGCCGAAGACGGTCACGGGCACGAGCACGTTTGATCCGACCCAGTCGATTCAGCTGGAGATGAGCCAGTTCGAGTTCGAATTCTCGTACCGCTTCTAAGTGGCATAATCACCGGGGACGGTCAGCTTCCTGCAAGGCAGGAGGTTTATCGTCCCTCGTGCGTAATATACAGGTAGCCAGTAACGGAAGCGCTCCATGGACCAGAACAAACTCGACCCAGCCTACCTCCGCCAGCAGATCGTTGGCGTTGACTCGACCTTCGAGACGCCGTTCGGCGAGCGTCTGATGGTGTATTGCGACTACACGGCCTCGGGGCGCTGCCTGCGTTTCGTGGAGTCGTACCTGCAAAGCCTGCAGCGGGTATATGCGAACACGCACACCGAGGACGACATTACCGGGCGCAGCATGAGCCAGCTGCTGCACGAGGCGGAAGAGGCGATCAAAAGCTCGGTCAATGCGGGTCCGCAAGGTCGGATCATTGCCTGTGGCACCGGCGCTACCGGCGCGATTGACAAGCTGCAGCAAATCATCGGCGTCACTCTGGCCCCGGCTACACGCCGCAATCTTGGCGATATGCTCGATGCCGAGGAAATTGCGAAAACCCAGCCCGTCGTGTTCATCGGTCCCTACGAGCATCACTCCAACGAATTGTCCTGGCGCCAGTCGATCGCAACGACAGTGCAGGTTCGCCTCGATGCATCGGGTCAGATTGATCTCGCGCATCTCGAAGAGCTGCTCCAGGATCCGCGTTACGAAGGTCGCGAGCGGATTGGTTCATTCTCGGCGGCATCCAACGTTACGGGCATGAAGTCGGATGTCCGCAAGATCAGCAGCCTGTTGCACAAGTACGGCGCTATCGCCTGTTTCGACTACGCTGCGTGTGCGCCCTACGTTGACATCGACATGAACCCGGAGCCTGAATTCGAGGGCGAAGACCCGAGCATTGACGCGATTTTCATCTCTCCACACAAGTTCCTCGGTGGTCCCGGGTCGAGTGGCGTCCTGGTCTTCAACGAACGCATTTACGACCGGGAATTACCGCCCAGTGTGAGCGCCGGCGGTACCGTCGACTATGTCGGCATGAACGACCAGGATTTCATCGCCAACATCGAAGAGCGCGAGAAGGCCGGTACGCCGGGCGTCCTGCAAACCCTGAAGGCAGGCCTGGTGTTTCAGATCAAGGACGCGGTTGGCGCTGACGTGATTCATGCGCGTGAGCACGAGTACGCAGCGCGGGCATTGCGGAGCTGGGGCGATAACGACGGCATCGAACTGCTGGGTAACCCCGATCCGGACAGCCGCGTCGGCATCATCTCTTTCAACATCAAGGGACCATCGGGCCAGTATCTGCATCACAAATTCCTGACTGTGTTGCTGAATGACCTGTTCGGTATCCAGTCGCGCGCGGGTTGTTCATGCGCCGGCCCATACGGTCATCGTCTGCTGGATATCGACGACGCAACGTCGGAGAAGTATCGCTCGGCGGTCCAGCAGGGTCATTGCGGACTCAAGCCGGGTTGGTGCCGTGTCGGCCTGCACTGGGTAATGGATGATGCCGAGGCGAACTATGTCATCGAAGCTGTACATTTCCTGGCGCGTGAAGGCCACCATTTCCTGAACCTGTACGATTTTGACCTCGCGACGGGGACCTGGGTACACAAGTATGCCGCCGGGACATTGCCGGAGTTCTCGCTCAATGCCGCTCTGCAAATCGACCAGGGCGAACCGGCGACCCTGTCACTGCAACTACGTCAGCAGCTCTACCGTCACTACATGACGGAAGCACGGAAAATTGCCGAGCAGTTACGGAACGAGCCGCAGGCGAAGCTCGCAGAACTCACCGGCGATCTACGCGAATTGCAGTTCTTCGCGATGCCCGACGACGAGCGCCAGCCGCACTAGTGGCTTGTCCCGGGTTCCGCTGAGCCCGCCAATACAGTATGGTCTGCCCCCAACAGGGGAGCGTGCCGTGGCACGCGTATCGGGAGCCGGGCATGGCCAACAGCCTTGACCACAAGCAGCAGGAAACCCAATGGGTCCGCGGCGAGCCGGGCGAGCTCGCGCCCGAGAATCGCGACCTGCTGGAGCACATCGAAGACCTGTTACGCGACAGCTCAAGCGATGCCGTCGTTGAGCTGGTCAGTGCCTGGGACCCGACCGACGTCCAGGAGCTCTTGCTGCACCTGCCCATCAAGTATGCGCGGCGCCTGCATCACGGCCTGCCGCCAGGGCTCGCTGCCGACGTACTTGAAGAGCTCAGCCCCGATCTTCGCTCCAACCTGGTCGAGCATGCCGATATCGAGCGCATCGTCGAGATCACGGAAGAACTCGAGGAAGACGATGTTGTAGAACTCCTCGACGACCTGCCTGAACCAGTCGTGGAACAGCTGCTCCAGCGCTTGCCGGACAGCGCCGAATTGAGGGAGCGCCTCGATTTCGACGAAGACACGGCCGGCGAGGCGATGACCACCAAGTTTGTCGCCGTGCATGAGGACTGGGATGTCCGCACCGCGACGCGAGCCGTGCGCAAGATGGCGGGCGAGATCGAGGCATTCTATGACGTATATGTCGTCAACGAGGAGCGGCAGCTCGTCGGCCGACTACAGCTTCGCGACCTGCTCCTGAACAAGAAGAAGGCGCGCATTGGCGACATCATGCGTGAAGCCGAGGTCTATGTTCGCCCGGATACGGACCAGGAAGACGTCATTGAGCTGGCGCGCAGCTACGACGTGCAGAGTATCCCGGTTGTTGACGATGAACATCACGTTATCGGGCGTCTTACGGTCGAAGAGCTGCAGGAGATCGTTCGCGACGAGGCCGAGGAAGACATGATGCTCATGAGCGGCCTGGCACCCGACGCCCTGCCCGACGACTCGGTCGGGCGGATTATCCGCGGCCGTTTGCCGTGGCTGGCAGGTGGACTGATCGGTGCCGCCCTGGCGGGCGCGGTCGTAGGCTCGTTCGAGGAGCAACTCAAGCAAGCGGCCATCCTCGCAAGTTTCATTCCCGTGGTCATGGCCATGGCCGGCAACGCCGGCATCCAGGCATCGACGGTGACCGTGCAGGGCCTCGCCGCAGGCAATCTCTGGATCGGCGATCTTGGGCGCCGTATTGTCAAAGAACTGCTGGGCTCGATGATCAACGGCGCACTTATCGCGATCGCGCTGGGTTTGCTTGTTGTTCTCGTCTCGAACTTCATCGCGTTTGACGCGCCCGTACGACTTGCGGTGGCGGCCGGGTTATCCGTTCTGCTGGTGACGATGATCGCAGCCACGCTTGGTTCCACGATTCCGCTCGTTCTCGACCACTTCGACATAGACCCTGCTGTGGCGACGGGCGTCTTCATAACCACCGCCAACGATATTCTCGGCGTGCTGGTCTACTTTACCGTGGCTTCGGGCATCTACCTGACCGCAGTCGGCTGAGTTTTCAGCCGGCGGCGCTACGCGTACCGGATTTCTTCTTTGCAGCTTTGCGCAGTTCGTCGAGCGATGCATCAATGCATTCGACGAAATAGTGGATGTCGGGCAGCGTCTCACGCGTAGACGTCACATTGAATGACATCATGCCGTTGTAGCTTGGTGTGGCGATAAACAGTCCCATGCCGTCGGCGAGCGGGGCGATGCCAAACGTGCCGATTTGCTGGGCGCCGTTCATGTACATCGGCACCTGCGGCCCCGGTACGTTCGAGATAAACAGGTTGCACATGTTGGCGGCCATGCCGGCACGCAGCACCAGGCGTCCTGCGGTCACAAGCGTGGCCGCAGGCACGTGCTGGCTCAGGTCGGTCATCAGTCGCGCTGAGACCCCTGCGCGCGCTTCCTTGCTCTTTGTCGTTGACGCGTGAATTTGCGCGAGGCGTTCGCCGGCGTCCTCGATATTCGTGAATATGCGCGACGTCATGGACGTAATGCGGTTGCCCGGGTCTTCGCCTTCGGTGACCGGACCAGGCCGCGCATTGATCGGCACCCATGCGATCAGCGACTCTTTTGGCAATTCCCTGTGTTTTTGCAGGTACTTGCGCAAGGCGCCGCCGCAGATACACAGGACCACGTCATTGATCGTGCTGCCGGGCACGAGTTTGCGGATGGCCTTCAGGTCCGCGAGCGGCACCGTGGTGGCGTCGAACATCTTGTGCGGTGACGCGTTGCAATTGAAGCGCGTATCGGGGACCGGGTCGCTGGCTTCGCGTTGTGTCGTCATTGCATCCTGTGCCCAGCGGTACAGCGACGGTGCGGATCGCATGACCGCGTCCACCATGCCGATCGGTGACCGAATCGTGTTCCAGATAGCCCGGTTGGCCATGGTGATGAGGCCGGGGTTCGGGCTGTGCGTCGGTACGATCGTATCGAGCGGTACCGCCGGCGTGCCCTTGGCGTCGACGTCCATCAATGCGCGATAGAAGTTGACGATCGACGCCCCGTCCACCGCCGCATGGTGCAACTTGGTGGCGATCGCGTAACTGCCTTTCGGGTATCCCTCGATCTTGTCGAGTCCCTCGATGACGAGCATTTCCCATAAAGGACGGGTCATGTTCAGCGGCCGCGCATGGAAGCGTGACAAGTGGATGCAGAACTGGCGCCAGTCGCCTGGTTTTGGTAATCGGCTGTGCTGAACGTGATATTCGAGATCGAAACGCTCGTCATCGACCCAGTAAGGGAAGTCGAGTTCCAGCGGGACGCGGTTCAGGCGGCGCCGGAACAAGGGACTCATGTGCAGGCGGTTTTCGATATGCGCGAGGATCTGCTTGAAACGTACGGTCTTGCCGCCCGGTACGGTCGAGGGATCGAACACGGCAACACCCGTAATCTGGATGTGATTGTCCTCGGTTTCCATGTACAGGAACTGGGCGTCTTGTGGGCTGAGCTGATCCATTACTTCTTCACCACGCGCAGTTTTCGTGCGGCTTTCTGTCGGCGTCCCTGGCCGAGCGCATCGAGGTACAGGTTATGCACCGTCTCAATGTGTTCATCGATCGTATCGACGGACCATCGTGCAGTACTGATTGGTTTGAGGACCTCTACTTCGACCGTCGCGGGGTGGTAGATCGCCGAACCCTTGGGCATGACGTCGCCCGAGTTGTGAATGACGATGGGTACGATTGGGACGCCGGCCTTGAGGGCCAGGTGGAATGCGCCTTTCTTGAACGGCGCAAGCTTGGGCGTCGTCGAGCGCGTGCCTTCAGGGGACATGCACACCGATTTACCTTCGATTTTCATCGTGTCGATCAGGCTGTCCATCGCGTCGATAGCTTTCTCCGTGTCCTTGCGGTCGATCAGCACGACGCCGGAGTATTCGAGGATTCGTCCGATCAGCGGAATGTCGCCGATCTCCTTCTTGCCGACGCCGCTGATGTCGCGCCGCAACAGGCGCGCGACGATGACCATGTCAACGTTGCTCTGGTGGTTGAAGATAAACACAGCCGGTCTGCGCGACCACAGGTGGTGCTCGCCCTTGATCGTCAGGTTCAGCCCGATCAGCGCACTTGCCGTATCGGCGAACACGGACATCGAGAAGTTGATCGCGTCGCGCCTGGAACCCGTTAGCGCCCAGATGGGCAGGCCGGCGACGAACGCTCCCATGAGGCTCGCGGGAACCATGGCCGTCCGCAGCCAGCCGACGGGCGTCGGACGGCCCCGGCTGGCAAAGCGGCGCACGGGCCAGCCGCGTTCCTCGGCAATGCCGAGAAGGCGGCTGCTCGGATTCAGCGGTCGCGGGTTGCCGACGCGTTCGAGCAAAGCGAGGTCATCGGTGCTGTCGGAATAGAAGAAGCTCTGGTCGAGGTCGACACCGAACTGCTCGACCAGCGACTCGGCGGCGATAACCTTGCCCTCACCAAAGCAGATGGGGCGAACGACAGCACCAGTGAAAACGCCATCCTCGACCTGGAGGCGCGTGCACAGGACGTTGTCGATATCGAGACTGCGCGCGGCCGGCGCAACCTGGTAGGGCGTCGCCGACGAAATGATCGCGACCGTGTGGCCCTTGCGCTGGTGCGCCTTGATCAGCGCCCGTGTTTCCGGGTAGATCTGCTGGGCCAGGGCGGACTTGAACACGTCCTCGCCAAAATTCGCATAGCTGTCTTCGCGAATGCCGGTGAGAAATTGCGACGCAGTCAGCATCAGCGCCGGAAAGCCAAGCACGCCGATGCCAAAACTCGCCATAACGCTGAGCAACTCGACCATGTCGCGGGGCGATATATGGCCGCGTTTCAGCTGTTCCTGGAAAAACGCGACCGCCGAGTAACCAGAGATGATGGTGCCGTCGAAATCGAACAATGCCCCTATCTCGGGGCCGTCCGGGAGTTTTTCGATCTCTGCGATGACGTTCTTGTAAGCCACAGGGCGCACCTCTCGGCGCCTATTGTATTCTTGATCGGCCGCCAGCGCGATATAGTGTGCCGATGATCAGCGTCGCCCCCATGATGGAGCACTGGCGCCGTTTTCTGGATAAGGCTGGTTATTCAAAAGTTTAGATATGGCGACTTTTTCGTGTCGCACCGAGTCGCTCGAACAGGTGCGAATCCAATTTGCGCAAATGTCGACGGTAGGAAGCGCTATTTCATATTCGACCACTGGCGTGTCGCTATGGTCCGTTGCTGATCGATGTGATTGGCAAGGTCAATGGCACTGATCTGGGTCAATTTTGCGTGCAAATCAACAAACTGCACGACTGTCAGGCTCAATTACTGTCAGATCGGGTCGCGACAATTGCATTTAAGTACCTGGTCTTGTGGCACCGGGCGTTACTATTCGAAGGGAACAGCAGGCCGAGTTGTCGTGCACAAGAGCTCTTGCTCGCAGTAGAGCTAAATCAATCTGATCCGGTGAAAGCGACGCTGTGAGAGGTGTCAGGCTCTCCAAGTAACCGGCAGCCCTTGAATGCCATTTGTTCTTATCAGGTGACTTGTCACCGCGCCAAATCGCCTCGCTAACAATCATTGCGTAGGCAAAGATGGCTGCGGCTGAATCTACATTGCCATCCAAGCTCCTGCCGGAGCGAAAGCCACGGCGCTCTAGTGCTGCGATTACCATCAAATACTCGGCGTTTCCTTTCTTCCAACCAGATTGGGCGACAATAGTTGCTTCCTCAAATGGAAGCGAAGTGACGTGCGTCCTTATTGCTTCTGGAGGCGGGTTATCAAGCTCAATACTTTTTCTTAGCCATGATCCGTGACTTTTTCGTTGTCGCACCGTGTATCTATTGCAGTCTCGAAACCTCCTAGCGTAAAACGCCACCGCCTCATCAATTGCATCTGGCCTAGAAGTATCAATATCAACATAAGCAAGATCGTCATCGCGATAATATGGGATGCGATAGAGAGTCTGAATATCGGAAATAGATTGATTTAGCTCGTCTTCCGACTGAGGGGGCGGCGCCGACAAGCAGTTCTGCAGCTTCTTGCTCAAAACAAATGCGGCGTTCGCATTTCCTCCTTCCGCCATGATTTCAAGCTCGTCATAATCGTCAGGAAAGTCATTTAGGTCCAACGGATAAGATGGTCGTAGATCAACGTCCAGCCTCGGCAAGACGTCCGATATTTCACGAGTTACCTTTCCCTGATTCGTCTCAATTTCGACCAACTTCATCGCGGCCAACTGCTCGCGGCGAGTATCGGCCAAGTCTGATAATGCCCGTTGCTCGGGCTTCGCTGGCGTTAACGCGATCGATTGGTTCCGGTCCCGATCACTGTTTGGCATGACGAATGCTGTAAGGGCTGCGAGAAAAGCGCAACAAACCAAGAGCAGAACCCTTAACATCCTAATCCTAGAGCTAAAATCCAAAATCGATTGCGTTGCACTGCGCGTTTGCAGTCTCGATTGTCATGAAATTTGGATCTAAGTAGTAATTCACCATTAGGATTACCGATTGCTCAACACCGGGCGAGCAGACATACAGGTTAAATCCATTCGCGGCCCAGGGGTCTTGCCAAGCGCCACTACCAAAATCATTCCAATAGAACTCGGATCAACCAAAAGGCCCCCGAAAACCGATCTGGTTCAATTCGTCCGCAGGTAATGGGTCGGCCAGCGTTACGCAGGCGTGCTCCGAAAAAAGAATGTTGACGCAGTCAAGAGCCTCAGCTTCTGTGACAGCAGACATAAGAAGAACAGCAACAATAAAACTCGAAATGTGCTTTTTCGCAAACATACTAAATACTCTCAGCGTAGTCGGATAAGGCGAGACTCAGAATGTACATCTACCGATAAGCGCAAGGCGCCAATCTAGTAGAGCGCCGCCGGTCCGGACTTGCCGCTATTGGTTAGATCCCTTGCCCTAAGGCTTCTTGAATTGTTACCGCAATCTATGATCATACGTGACTCCCCAAGCTCTCATGCAGAAACACAGCGTTCTCTTCTTACTAAAGAGGCGGTCGACGCGATCTGTAAGTTTCTCGTGAATGATGCCTTTTACTACGACTAGTGACAGTCGGCTTCTGGCCGGGTCCCGTCCCAACACGCTAGTTTCCCTACGACATTCGAGCGACCGCTACCCGTGGTCAGCAGACGCGTACATACCGGCACTACTACCTTCGCTGGGTAGTGTTGCCTTCCGGCTTCTTGCTGCGGATCGTTACCAGTTCCGGTTTGAGGTGTGTGGACCGGCTCAGCGCGCCCCAGCTGTCGTGTAGCGTGAACTATTGGACTTCGACAATCGAGTAACCGGCCTCGAATAGTCGACTGGTGGCCTCGTGTCGGAGGTCGTGAAAGTGCAAATCTTCAATGTCCAACATCCTGCAGGCCTGACGAAAGGCACTGCCGATTGAGCGGGGCTCGAAGGGGAAAATGCGATCGTCATCGTGGTCCTGCCGGCAGATGACTTCCCACGCTTCAGGCGTGTACTTGAAGCGGCGGACCTGGTCCTGTTCCGTCGGGTGCTTCAAGTCTCGGACAACGCCGGTCTGGTGCTAGCTGTCATTGTCGCTAAACAGCAGTTCGGTGATCTCGCCCTGGCGCCTCGCCGAGTGAATCGCAAACCACATGATGTCATTCATCGGGATATTGGACCGGCGCCGGTCTCGCTTCTCGAAGAAGCCCGTCAAGGCTTCCAGCTCTTCTGCCGTTGGACGCCGAGATCGACTTTTCGCCTTGCCAATCAACTTTTCGGCCTTGAGGACCTCGGCCGCGTCGTCGATGATCGCGAGTTCGAACGGCAGACCCCAGGCGGCGCGCGCGTAACGAAGGATAACGCGTAGCCAGGTTATGTCGTTGTTGGCTGTTGACGGGCCCGCGCCCGATTGCCGCCTTGAGCGAATGTGCTCAATGATGTCTGCAATCTCGATATCGCAAACTTGCATCTTGGCAATTTCGGTCTTCTCGAGAAAGCGGATGTGGCTGACCTTGGAGCGACCCATTGGGCGCAACTCGGACACTTCCCGTCTGTACCTTTGCAGGATCTTTGCCAGCCGCGTGTTCGCCAGCGTTCTCGTGGGTCGTCGAACTGGCTCTACCCTTGCCAGTCTCTTCTCGCGTGTCGCCGCCCAGGTTCTTGCCTGTCCAAGACGATCGAACGTCTTGGATTCGCGATGAATCAACACGCCGTCGCGCTTTACGCGAATTTCGCTCAGGTAGGCTAGACTGCCGTCTTTTCGCCGCCGTGTTCGGATCGTAGCCATAAATCTCCTTCAAATCGTCGAGTTTCGGTGCGACATGACTGCCCAAATTGGTGCGACAAAGTGCGACTTGCGCGATTTCCCAAACAAAAAGGGCGACAATGAGTTCGCAATGAGTACAAAACGGTCGAAATTAAGTTGTTGATTTAAAAGTAGAATATGACTGACAAACGGGATGTGCAAATATGTTCGCCAATATCCGTCGCCCCCATGATGGACTGGACCGACCGGCATTGCCGCTACTTCATGCGTCTGCTGAGCCCCAGCGCATTGCTGTACACGGAAATGGTGACAGCAGCGGCGATCGTGCATGGAGATGCAGACCGTTTCCTGCGTTTCAACAAGGAAGAACACCCGGTCGCATTGCAGCTGGGTGGGTCAAATCCGGACTGGATGGCACAGGCGACGGCGCGTGCCGCAAGCTACGGCTACGACGAGATCAATATCAACGTTGGCTGCCCGAGCGACCGTGTGCAAAGCGGTTCGTTCGGCGCATGCCTGATGGCGAATCCGGGGCTCGTTGCCGAGTGTTTTCGCGCGATGCAGGCCGAGACCGACATACCAATAACCATCAAGTCGCGCATTGGCATCAACGAGCAGGACAGTGAAGCGTTTCTGCGTGCCTTTGTCGAACCGTTGATCGAGGCTGGATGTCGCAAGTTCGTAGTGCATGCCCGTATTGCCATACTTGAAGGCCTGAGCCCGAAGGAAAATCGCAGTATTCCGCCGCTGAACTACGAACGCGTATACAGGCTCAAGCGTGACTTTCCCGATCTCGAGATCGTCATCAATGGCGGACTGACGAGCAGCGCTCTTGTTGACGAGGTTCTTGAATATGTCGATGGCGCCATGATCGGCCGGCAGGCGTATCACCAGCCCTATTTCCTGGCGGAACTGGAGCAACACGTCGGCAGTGGCTTGACGCCGCCATCGAGAGTCGAGGTCGTCGAGAGCATGCTGCCATATATTGATCGGCAGTCAGGCGAGGGCGTATCCCTGAACAGCATTACGCGCCACATGCTCGGCCTGTTCGCGGGCCAGCCCGGTGCGCGCGCCTGGCGACGCTACATCAGCGAGCATGCGCAACGGGAGGGTGCTGGCAGCGAAGTACTCGTCAACGCACTTAACGCTATGCCTGTAGCTGCCTAGGCGGCTACAATGCTCGGGCCACCCATTCAGGAAATCAAAGCGAATATGAGCGTCAAATCCGCGAGCAAACGGCCGACGATGGCCGAGCAGGCCGACAAGCACGAACTGTATGAATTGTCCGTGCAGAATGTGGAGAACGAGATCGAGTTCCTGCAGACGACGTTCAGTTCATTGGCGGGTCGCACTGCCTACCTGTTCCGTGAAGACTTCTGCGGCACGGCCAGCGCGTCTTGCCAATGGGTTCGCCAGGGCGAGGACTTCCAGGCAATCGGGGTCGACATCGATCCGTCAGTGCTTGAGTGGGGGCGCGAAAATCGCGTCGGACGGCTCGACCCGGCCGATCGTACTCGCGTGAGCCTGATCGAGTCAGATGTACTGCAGGTTGAGACGCCGAAAGTCGATGTGCTGGCGGCATTCAATTTCAGTTACTGGATCTTCGACACGCGCGATGTAATGCGCAGCTATTTCGAGCGTGCGTACGATGCGCTCAAGGATGATGGCGTGTTCTTCTGCGATATGTTCGGCGGTCCCGAGGCGCAGGAAGAGACCAAGGAAAAGACCAAGCACAAGGAACACGGCTTCACGTATATCTGGCACCAGGCCGAGTTTCATCCGGTCACGAATTACATGCGTACGCACATCCATTTCCGTTTCAAGGACGGCTCGAAGATGAAGAAGGCCTTTACGTACGAGTGGCGGTTATGGTCGGCGCCGGAGATCCGCGAACTTCTGCTGGAAGCGGGTTTTCGCAAGGCCACGGTCTACTGGGAAGGTGAGGACGAGGACGGCGAGGGCAATGGCGAGTTCACGCCGGAGGCGCAGGGTGAGGCCGATCTTGCGTGGATCGCGTATATCGTCGCCGAGAAATAGGCGTAAAAATAGTAGTATTATTAGGTGCTTGGGCGAGTAAGCTGTGAGCCGGGTTATGGCAAAAGATCTTGAAGTCGCTATCGTGTTTGCTGACGTCGTCGGCAGCACGCAGCTGTACGACAAGTTCGGCGATACCCAGGCCAGTGAGACTGTTGCCCTGTGTCTCGAGGTCATGAAGGACGCGACCTACCAGTTTAATGGCACGGTCATTAAAACCATCGGTGATGAGGTAATGTCGACCTTCGAAACGGTCGACGACGCCATGGGTGCGGCCGTCATGATGCAAACGCGTGTGACGTCCGAGACCAGGGAGGCGGGGATCCCGGTGACCATTCGCATTGGTTGCCATTATGGCCCCGTCGTGCAGGAACAGAACGATATTTTCGGTGCCGCCGTGCACACCGCGAATCGCATGACGTCGCAAGCCAAGGCGAAACAGATTGTGATATCCGGCTTCACCGTCGAGCAGATGAGCGCCGAACTCAAGAAGCAAACACGCCAGATCGATGTCGCCACCGTACGCGGTCGCCTCGACGAGGTCGCGCTCTACGAGCTCGTGTGGCAGCCCGAGGAAGCGACCAGCATGCTACCGACGCTCGAGTGGGAGAACAAGGATCGCCGCGCGTCGAAACTGCTGCTGAATTTTCGCGATTCGACCGTCGAGGTATCGGACCAGCGCAAGTCGATCAACCTCGGTCGCGCCGACGACAACGACGTAGTCATCAAGGGTAACCTGATCTCGCGCATCCACGCGAAGATTGAAATGCGCCGCGGCAAGTTCGTGCTTATCGACCAGAGCACCAATGGCACCTTTCTGCAGAACGTGCAGGGCCAGGAGACGTTCGTACGGCGCGATTCGACCGAGCTTGGCGACGAAGGCACCATCGGACTCGGCCGTGCCGAGCAGCCCGGCTCGAATCTCGCGATCTACTACAAGACGATCGAATAACCGGGGACGGACACCTGCGGGGACGGGTACATTTGTACCCGTCCCCGCAGGTGTCCGTCCCCGGTTTCTACGAGGCTTTGGCTATCTGCGCATCAAGCGCATCGGCGATGATGCGCTGCTGCACGCGCAGTTCCTCGGGCAGGCGGTCGCCGTAGGACTCGAGGTAATCCAGCACCGCTTCCATCTCGTCGCGCCACTGGTCCGTGTGCACGGTCAGCAATTCGTCGAGCGTTGCCGGATCGATGGCGAGTCCGTTGGTGTTGATGTCCTCGGCGTGAGGCAGGAAACCGATCGGCGTCTCGTGGGCGCCTGCACGGCCTTCGCAGCGCTCGATCATCCATTCGAGCACGCGGATGTTTTCGCCGAAGCCCGGCCACAGGAAGTCGCCGTCGTCGTTCTGGCGGAACCAGTTGACGTGGAAGATTTTCGGCAAGTGGTCCGTACGCTCGGGGAAGGTCAGCCAGTGCGCCCAGTAGTCCGCGAAGTTGTAGCCGCAGAACGGCTTCATCGCCATCGGGTCGCGGCGTACCACGCCGACGTCGCCGACCATTGCGGCGGTCGTTTCGGACGCTGTGCCGGCACCAACCAGTACGCCGTGCTCCCAGCTCTTCGCTTCAAACACCAGCGGCGCTACCTGCTTGCGGCGTCCGCCGAAGACGATCGCGGAGATTGGCACGCCTTCGGGCGCTTCGGCGAGGCTTGAGTAGCTCGGGTTATTCGTTGCAGAAACCGTGAAGCGTGAATTCGGGTGCGCGGCCGGTCCGGCCGTATTGTCGTAGGCGCGGCCCTGCCAGTCGCGAGCCGGTTCGCCGTCTTTCTTGCCTTCCCACCAGGGCTGGTTGTCTGCGGTCGTCGCGACGTTGGTGAAGATCGCGTCGTGGGTAATCATGTCGTACGCGTTCTTGTTGGTCTTCTCGTTGGTTCCCGGGACCACGCCGAAGTAACCCGACTCCGGGTTGATCGCACGCATCTTGCCGTCCTCGTCGAGGTGCAGCCATGCGATGTCGTCGCCCAGCGTCCAAGCTTTCCAGCCCTTCATGCTGTCGGGCGGAATCAGCATTGCCAGATTGGTCTTGCCGCAGGCCGACGGGAACGCGCAGGCAATGTAATGCACGGCGCCTTCCGGGCTCTCGAGCCCCACGATCAGCATGTGCTCGGCAAGCCAGCCTTCCTGGCGCGCCTGGTAGCTCGCGATGCGGAGTGCGTGGCACTTCTTGCCAAGCAGGGCGTTGCCGCCATAGCCCGAGCCATAGCTCTTGATCGACAGTTCGCTCGGGAAGTGCATGATAAACCGTCGCTCGGGATCCAGCTCACCGGTCGAGTGCAGGCCCTTCACAAACGTGCCTTCGCGCTCGATGCGCGCCAGCGCCTTGCTGCCCATGCGCGTCATCATCTTCATATTAGCGACGACATAAGGGCTGTCGGTTATCTCAACACCGCAGCGCGAGTAGGGCGAGTCGATCGGACCCATGCAGTAGGGAATCACGTACATGACGCGACCCTTCATGCAGCCCTCGAACAATGCGTCCATCTGGCGGTGTGCGTCTGCGGGCGGCATCCAGTGGTTATTCGGCCCCGCGTCTTCCTCATCCTCGGTGCACACGAAGGTCAGGTGCTCGACACGCGCCACGTCGTTCGGATTCGACAGGTGCAGGTAGCAGTTCGGGTGCGTTTCCTTGTTCAGGGTCGTGAGCGTGCCCGTCGCCAGCATCAGCTCGATCAGATCCTGGTACTCGTCTTCGGTGCCGGTGCACCAGTGAATGGCTTCGGGAGAGGTGTGGGCTGCAACTTCGTCGACCCAGGTTTGCAGAGCATCAAGTTTGCTGGTCATTACTGAGAAAATCTCGGCTTGGTGAGGTTTCGACTGATCGATGCAGTCGAAACTATTTACGGGAGCGCAATTATCAACTATTGCCGACGGGGAATCAGTACCCCTGAGGCGGTAAATTTCATCTGACAACGTTGTCAAGCGGATATTTGGTCGGCTTATGTCGCGTACGGCGGTTTTGCGCAAAAAATGCCGCTTCAGATTGACCCGATTCGGTTGCCGGGTCGGCGCATATCCCGCCTGCAGCCGCCGTTTCTCGGCGCGCAGTCTTGTGCCTTTGCGTGTACTCTTGCGCCGTGACTGAACTGACTGAATACTTCGGCGACAACAGCCCGCTCAAGGAACACCTGCCGGGGTTCCAGCCGCGAGCGGGGCAGGCCTGGATGGCGGAGGCCGTCGCCGAGGCCGTCGCAGGCGCGGAACGCCTGATGGTCGAAGCGGGGACGGGTACCGGCAAGACCTTCGCCTACCTGATTCCTGCGCTGCTCAGCGGCCGCAAGAGCATCATCAGCACCGGCACCAAGGCTTTGCAGGATCAGCTGTATCACCGTGACCTGCCGCTGGTTGCCAAGGCGGTCGGCCGGCCCGTAACGACGGCCTTGTTGAAGGGGCGCGCCAACTACCTGTGCCTGCAGCGTCTCGAACAGGTCACCGACCCTGCGCCATCGATTGTGGGCGACCTCGCCGAGGTCAAGGCGTGGCGTCATCGTACGAAAACCGGCGACAAGGCCGAGCTCATCGAGGTGCCGGAGGATTCTCCGGTGTGGCCGCTGGTTACCTCGACCGCGGACAACTGCCTCGGTCAGCAGTGTCCCGAATACTCGACGTGCCACGTTGTGAAGGCACGCAAAGCGGCGCAGGAAGCCGACCTCGTCGTCGTCAACCACCATCTCCTGCTCGCGGATCTCGCGATGAAGGAAGAAGGTTTCGTCGAGTTTCTGCCCGGGGCGGAAGCGATCATCATCGACGAGGCCCACCAGCTACCCGATCTTGCTGTGCAATTCTTCGGCGTTGCGCTTGGCACACGCGAACTCGAACGCGTCGTCGAAGAACTGCGCGCCGCGACCTTGCCGTTTTCCCAGAATGAGCTGAATCGCCGCGTCGACAAGCTGCAGACAGCCGTGCGCGTATTGCGGGCCGACGCCCCGCGCAAGGAAGGGCGCTACGAGCTCGGCGAAGTCATGACCGATATTCGCGATGCGCTCGACGGCCTGTCACATGCCTTGCATGACACGCGTATCGCTGTCGCGGAACTCGGTGACGCCTCGATTGAGCTCGAGAAACTGCATGAGCAACTGCTCGCGATGGGCGAGCGGCTAAGCATCCTGGCGAGCGAAGACGCCTGGGACGGACTGCGCTGGCTCGAAGTGAATCCGCGCAGCCTGCGCCTGCACCTGACGCCGCTCGACGTCTCGTCGAAACTGAACGCGCTGATCGACAATGGCTTCCAGTCCTGGGTGTTCACGTCCGCAACGCTCGCCGTGGGTGAAGACTTCACACATTTTTCATCGCGCATGGGTCTCGGCGATGTCGCGGGCCTGACCTTTCCAAGTCCCTACAGCGTCGATCGCAATGGCCTGATCTGGTTGCCACCCGGTCTGCCGCAACCGTCTGACCAATATCACACGGACGCGATGCTCGAGCAGGTGACCCCGTTGCTCGATATGACGGCCGGCGGGATGTTTTGCCTGTTCACCAGCCACCGCGCGCTCAATAATGCGAAGAAATGGTTCGGGAAGCACAAGAGCGTACTCGGCTCGCGCAGGCTGCTGGTCCAGGGCGATGCGCCGCGCGACGATCTGCTGCGCCGTTTTCGCCAATATGGCGATGCCGTGTTGCTCGGTACGGGTAGTTTCTGGGAGGGCGTCGACGTGCGCGGGCCGGCGCTCAGCGTTGTCGCGATCGACAAGCTGCCGTTTGCCTCGCCTGCCGATCCGCTGATGATGGCGCGTCTTGAATTCATCCGCCGCGAGGGCGGTAATGGATTCATGGATCACCAGTTGCCGCTTGCTGCGTTGTCCCTCAAACAGGGGGCAGGGCGCCTGCTGCGTGACGAAACCGACTTCGGCGTCGTTGTCCTGTGCGACCCGCGCATCAAGGGCAAACGCTATGGCAGCAAGTTTCTCGAGTGCCTGGCGCCGATGCCCTCTACCGACAAGCTTAATGACGTAGCGGCGTTTTTCGCTGCGCGTGAAAACCAGGGAGAAGTGGCATGAAGCTGCTCGCCATCGATACCTCGTCAGTTGCATGTTCCGTTGCCCTGCAATTCGATGGGCAGGTCATTGAAAGTCACGCAGAGCAGGCGCGCGAGCACACCCGCCTGCTGATGCCGATGCTGGGTAAATTGCTCGACGGCGCCGGACTCAGGGCCGAAGACCTGGATGGCATCGTACTCGGTAACGGACCGGGCTCATTCATCGGTATGCGCATCGCGGCGGCGGTCGCGCAAGGCCTCGCGCACGGCGCTGGCCTGCGCATAGCGCCTGTGTCGTCACTCGCCGCGGTCGCGGCCGAAGTGCTCGCCACTTCGGATGCAGATGCAGTCGTCGTCACCCAGGACGCACACATGAACGAGGTGTATCTCGGCGCGTTTCGCCGTGGCGTGGACGATTTGCCGGAGGCCCTGTTCGATGAGCGTCTGCACGGCCAGGTACCCATTGACGAGCTCGATGCGGCCGGCGCCGGCCAGCGCGTCGCTGCGGGCTTCGGCTGGCAGCGCTACCCGGCACTGCTCGCGGCGAACGAAGACCTGATCGCGAACACGTCCGAAGTGCTGTACCCGCGTGCGCGTTACCTGCTGCCGCTGGGCGAATGCGCGGCGCGTGAGGATGGCTGGGTTGCGCCGCAGGATGTCGTTCCCGCCTATTTGCGCAGCAAGGTCGCCGAACAACCGGCCGCCGGAAAGCCGTAACAGTTCTGTAATATACTGCTGCTCAAATGCGTGGTTTCTCAACAACAGAACCAGCATGTCTGCCAAGAAAATTCTGATCGTCGAGGACGAACAGCCCATTCGTGAGATGATCGCGTTTCACCTGTCACGTGCCGGATACGAGACGCTCGAGGCTGCCAACAGCCGCGAGGCGCGCGAGCAACTTGCCGACCATCGACCGGACCTCGCGCTGGTCGACTGGATGCTGCCTGACGTCAGCGGACTGGAGTTGACGCGCATGCTCAAGCGCGACGAGAACTATGACGATCTTGCGATCATCATGCTGACTGCTCGGGCCGAGGAACGTGACAAGGTATCCGGGCTGGAGGGCGGCGCCGACGATTACATCACCAAGCCGTTCTCGCCGCGTGAGCTCGTCGCGCGTATCAAGGCGGTGCTGCGACGCGCTACTGCCGACGAAGACGAAGTCGTCTCCGCCGGCGTACTTGAGCTCGACACGGCCGGCCATCGCGTGCTGGCTGCGGGTAAAGAAGTGAAGCTCGGCCCAACCGAGTATCGCCTGCTGCAATTCCTCATGACCCATACCGAACGCGTGTACAGTCGCGCGCAGCTGCTCGATCGAGTGTGGGGCACCAACGTTTACGTGGAGGAACGTACCGTCGATGTACACGTACGGCGACTGCGCAAGGCGCTGTCGGAAGAGAAGGCCGACGAATACATTCAGACGGTACGCGGCGCGGGTTATCGCTTTTCGGTGAAAGATGTCTGAGGCAGCGCGCAGATTTGTCGTTGGTATCCTGTTATTGCTGTTCGCTGGCGGCGGTATCGGCTGGCTGTACGGTCGCCCCGGAACCGGGTTGCTGGTCGCTGCACTGGCCGCTCTCGCTTGGCAGGTGCGCCAGCTCCTGAGTTTTGATCGTGCGTTGCGAACCGGGGATTTCGACGACTTCCGCTACGGCGAAGGTATCTGGGAGCAGTTCTTCTCGAAGTTTCGTTTCGAGAACCAGAAGGCTGCCCGTTACAAGCAAGGCCATCGGCAACTTCTCAAGGAAGTGCGCAAATCGACCAATGCCATGCCCGATGGCGCGGTGATTCTCAATGCGGAGAACGAGATCATCGCCTGCAACCGGGCGTCGAAGGCGTTGGCGGGCCTGAAACGCAAGAAAGACCGCGGGCAGCGCGTGGACAATATTCTGCGCGATCCCGAGTTGACCAAGCTCCTCGAGAAAGACGACCAGACCCGCAGCATAGAAATTGCCTCGCCGGTTGCCGACGGTCACTGGCTGAATTGTCGTGTGGTGCCTTATGGTGCTGACCAGAAACTGCTGTTGCTGCGTGACATTACTGAGCGCATTCGCCTTAGCAAGATGCGCCGCGACTTTGTGGCCAATGCGTCGCATGAACTGCGTTCGCCGCTGACCGTAATCAGTGGCTACCTCGACAGCCTCGCCGATGATGAGCAGATGCCCGCGGCCTGGGAAAAGCCCGTTGCGCAGATGCAGGGACAGGCTGCGCGGATGCGCCACATGCTTGGCGAACTGCTGGAGCTCTCGCGCCTCGAGAGTGCCGGCAGCATCGGCGCGCAAGAGGAGGTTGACGTTGCCGGCTTGATGGCGGATGTGAAGCTGGCGTTTGAGGGGCATGCCGGTATTGCAGAGATTGTTGTCGACACCCGGTCGACCGCCCGCCTGCTGGGCAGTGCCGCTGAAGTTGAAACGGTTCTGGTCAACCTGCTGTCCAACGCGGTTCGCTTTACGCCGCCTGATGGTCGCATCACCATGACGTGGCGCTCGGATGCCGACAGCGCCGAGATCGTCGTGGCCGACACGGGCGAAGGTATCGATCCGGAGTTCATCCCGCGTCTGACCGAGCGCTTTTTCCGTATCGACAAAGGTCGCAGCCGCGATGCAGGCGGCACAGGTCTCGGACTCGCTATCGTAAAACACGTATTGGCTCGCCACGACGCCGAGCTGACGATTACCAGTGAGCCTGGCGAGGGCAGTGAATTCCGCTGCCGCTTTCCACTGGATCGCGTCGTCGTTGCCCCGCCTGTTGCCCTGTCATAAAACTGCAACACTACTGTCATATAAGCGACATCGAGCGCCGTTAACTTGCCGCTAACTTTTTCGTAACGTGACAGTAACGGAGGCGTAAGCCTCCATTTTTGGGGATATCCAACATGAAATCATTTGTACTTCCGGCGTCGGTGATCGCTGCACTTGCATTCGCGTCTGCGCCGGCTGTGGCCCAGGATACGTGGGCCGATCGCATCAGCTTCAAGGGCGACATTCGCCTGCGCCATGAAACCATCGACGAGGAAGGGGAAGAGGATCGCAGTCGCATGCGTTTCCGTACGCGCGTGGGACTGACGGCGAAAGTAAACGACGACGTCAAGGTCGTCTTCCAGCTTGCCACGGGCGGCAATAACCCGGTCTCGACCAATCAGTCGCTCGACGGCGGCTTCTCGCGCAAGGATGTTGGCGTCGATCTCGCCTATGTTGACTGGAAGATCAATGACAGCTTCACCGTCAATGCCGGCAAGATGAAGAATCCGTTGTTCAAGGCGGGCGGCGTACCCCTCGTCTGGGACAGCGACCTCAACCCGGAGGGCGTGGCGGTCAAGTTCACGTCAGGTGGTTTCTTTGGCACGGTCGGCGGATTCTCGGTTGAGGAGCGCTCCAGCGCCGACGACTCCCTGCTGTATGCGCTGCAGGCAGGTTACAAGTTCCCGCTCGGCGAAGACACGAGCCTGACGGCAGGCGCAGGTTACTTCGCCTACACCAACACGATCGGCAATGAGCCGTTCTTCGACGGCAAGTCGCGCGGTAACACAGTTGACGTATTGGGTAACTATGTTTACGACTACAAGAACACCGAAGTCTTCGCGCAGCTCGATACGCTGCTGAATGGCTGGAAGCTGCAGGTCTACGCGCACATGACGCAGAACAACGAGGTCAGTACGGAAGATACGGGTTACGCGTTTGGCGCCAAGCTTGGCGCCGGCAAGTCGCAATACACGTACACGTTCCAGGATGTTGAGGCCGACTCGGTGATCGCGACCTTTAACGACTCGGATTTCGGCGGTGGCGGCACTGACGCGGACGGCCATATCCTGAAGTACAAGTACTCGTACAGCAAGAACATCGCGCTGGGCGGTACGCTGTTCGTGAACAAGGTCGATCGGTTCCAGGGTATTGAGCACGATTACAGCCGTCTGCAACTTGACGTAGAATTCAAGTTCAACTGACGGAGGCCCGGAGGAGGCCACCATGCAATCAACCGAATTGACAGATCATATTTCGCGTCGCTTCAACAAGGACATCGAGGACCTGCGCAACAATGTCCTCACGATGGGTGGCCTGGTTGAGTCGCAATTGTCGCAGGCGATCGCTGCGATTGTCAGCGGGGACAGCGAGCTTGGTCTGCAGGTCGCGCACGATGATTACAAGGTCAACAACCTCGAAGTAAATATCGACGAGGAGTGCGGCCGGATACTCGCGACGCGGGCGCCGGCGGCAAGCGATCTGCGCCTGATCGTCGCGATCATCAAGACAATTACGGATCTGGAACGCATTGGTGATGAAGCCGAGAAGATCGGCTTCCTCGCCTCGAAGCTGGCGGCCATGGATCGGCCGTCGGACTCTTATCGCGAACTCAAGACGCTCGGGCACCATGTCTCGCACATGGTGCGCGACGCGATGAACGCGTTCGCGCGTCTCGATGTCGAGGAGGCATTTGAAGTCGTCCGCGAGGACGAGCGCGTTGACGAAGAGTACGAGGCGATCCAGCGGCAATGCATCACGTTCATGATGGAAGATCCTCGCTCGATCAAGCGCGTCATGAACGTGACATGGTGCGCCCGCTCGCTGGAGCGCATCGGCGATCACGCGAAGAATATCTGTGAGTACGTGATCTATATGGTGCAGGGCCGCGATGTCCGTCATACTGGCATCACCGATCCCACGGAAAGCGACTCGTAGTAAATGACACTTCCAAACAAGCGCCTGCTGAACCTGGCAGGCTTTCTTGCCTGTGCCGGCATGATGGGCTTCGCGCTCTACGCTCAGCACGTTCTCCTGCTCGATCCTTGCCCGCTGTGCGTCTTCCAGCGCATTGCAACGATCGCGCTCGGCCTCGTCTTTCTCGCCGCCGCCAGCCACAATCCCGGCCAGCTCGGTAGTCGTGTTTACGGGACGCTGGTGTTCGTCACGGCGGGATTTGGTGTTGCCGTGGCCACCTGGCACGTGCGCCTGCAGAATATGCCGGCGGACGAGGTGCCGGGATGTGGGCCCGGTTTCGAGTACATCATGGACAACTTCGCCTTGTTCGACGCCTTGTCGATGATATTCAAGGGCTCGGGTGAATGTGCCGACGTCGTCTGGCGCATGCTCGGTTTGTCGATGCCGAGCTGGGTCATCATCGGGCTCGGCGGGTTGCTGATTGCCGGCGTCTGGAACAACCTCAGAGAGGCGTAGGAGGCACCACTGTAGGAGCGGGCTTGCCCGCGACGCAACGCGGCGGCCGTCAGGCCGCTAGGGGCCCGGGCTCGCGACAAGTCGCCGGCAAGCCGCCTCCTACAAAAGCATCAACTCCATGACGCGCTTGTACATTGCCGTCAGCTGTACAACGTCCTGAACGTTGACGTACTCATCGATCTTGTGAATCGATTCATTGACGGGGCCGAGCTCAACCACGTCAACGCCGCAGGGCGAGATAAACCGTCCGTCGGACGTACCGCCGCCGGTCGATAATTCAGGCGCTTCGCCTGTGAACTCGGTGACTGCCTGGTGCACCGCGTTAATCAGCTTGCCGGGCTGCGTGAGGAATGGCTCACCGGACAGGTGCCAGTTCAGCTCGTAGTCGATATCGTGTGCGTCAAACACGTCGTGGACTTTCTTCCTTAGTTCTTCATGCGTCCACTCGGTCGAGTAACGGAAGTTGAACCGAGCCGTCAGTTCACCGGGCGTCACGTTTGGCGCACCGATGCCGGCGCGTACATCGACAACCTGGAAGCTGGTCGGAGGGAAGAACTCGTTACCGTTATCCCACTCGATTTCATGCAGTTCTGCGAGTACCGGCGCAAAGCGACGAATTGGGTTGTCTGCGAGTTGCGGGTAGGCGACATGCCCCTGGATCCCGTTGACGGTCAGCATGCCGCTCAGAGAACCGCGCCGTCCAATGCGCACGATATCCCCAAGGCGTGACTGGCTCGACGGCTCACCGAGAACGCACCAATCGATATGCTCATCGCGCGCCGTCAGCGCTTCCATGACCTTCAAAGTTCCGTCACGCGCGCGGCCTTCCTCGTCGCTCGTGATCAGGAATGCAATACTGCCGCCGACATCGTCGTGTTCTGCGAGAAACTCCTCGACGGCGACAACCATGGCAGCGAGGCCAGCCTTCATGTCGGCGGAGCCGCGCGCATACAGGCGGTCGTCGCGGAAGGTGGGCTCGAACGGGTCGCTGCTCCATTCGTCTTCATTGCCAGGCGGCACAACGTCCGTATGACCGGCAAGGCACAGCACTGGCCCGTCGCTGCCGCGTCGCGCCCAGAGGTTGGTGACGTCGTTGAACTGCAGCGTCTCGCAGCAGAAGCCTAGGGCTTCCAGGCGCTCGCGCATCAGGTCCTGGCAGCCCGCGTCATCAGGCGTGATGGAGCGTCGTCTGATGAGTTCGCAGAGAAGGTCGATCGAAGGTTCGGACAGTTCGTTTGCCATTGCTTTAAGTGCTTGCGATAACGTTATGAATTTTAATAAAAAACGGGGTTTTCAGCCGCCGCGAGATGAGACCATTTCAGCGGCCTGATTGCAACAATTCGGTAACAATTCTTGCCTATCCTTTGCGCATCTCATTCAACACTCTGGAGAACCCGAAGTGAGCATGAATCGAAAAACGCTGGCCCTTGCCGCAGCCCTCGCACTGACGACGTCGGCCGGTGCATTTGCCCAGTCCGCGCGTGACTACGTTTACGTGGTCGGTTCGTCGACAGTCTATCCGTTTGCCACCGTGGTTGCCGAGCGCTTTGGTCGCGGCAGCGATTTCAAGACGCCCAAGATCGAGTCGACCGGCTCGGGCGGCGGCCTGAAACTCTTCTGCGACGGCGTCGGCGTTGATTACCCCGATGTCGCCAACTCTTCGCGTGCGATCAAGTCGTCCGAAGTCGAAACCTGTGCGGCAAACGGTGTGACCGAGATCATCGAAGTGAAAATAGGCTACGACGGCATCGTATTCGCCAACGCGATTGGCGCCGATACGATGACGCTGAGCCGCGAGGACATCTTCCTTGCGCTGGCGAAGGAAGTCCCGGGCGATGCCGAGGGCGAGCTCATTGAGAACCCTTACAAGACCTGGCAGGACGTGAATCCCACACTGCCGGCGACCAGGATCGAAGTTCTCGGTCCACCCCCGACCTCGGGTACGCGCGATGCGTTCGTCGAGCTGGCGATGGAAGGCGGCTGCAAGGCAACGCCGTGGATTGCTGCGCTGAAGAGCGCTGACAAGAATCGCTACAAGGCTATTTGTCACACGATTCGTGAAGATGGTGTTTTCGTCGAAGCTGGCGAGAACGACAACCTGATCGTGCAGAAGCTGCAGGCCAACCCGGATGCCTTTGGCATTTTCGGCTACAGCTTCCTCGACCAGAACATGGAAAAGGTCAAAGGCTCGTTGGTTGATGGCGTTGAGCCGACATTTGACGCGATTGCCGATGGCGATTACCCCGTGTCGCGTCCGCTGTACTTCTACGTCAAGAAGGCGCACGTTGATGTGATCCCCGGCCTGCGTGGCTTCCTCCGCGAGTTCACCAGCGAGCGCGCATGGGGCGAAGAGGGCTACCTCTCCGATCGCGGCCTGATCCCGATGCCGGACGAAGAGCGCAGCGCGGTTGCGGCAGCTGTTCGCGACCTCACGCCTCTCTCGATGGCAGCGGAATAAAGCGCTAGAATTGCGGTCCCTGGCGGCGATCCATTCCGGGTCGCCGCCGTCCGTTCCGACGAATAAAAATGCAAAGCACAACCCTGATACTGCTGCTCGGCTTCATGGCGATTGCCGCGTTCTTCGTTGGGCGCGGGCGCTCGCTTGCACTGGTGGGCGGTCCCGGCCACGGTATGGCGCTGCATTCGTTGCCGGGCTACTACGGCTACTATGTTGCGATCTGGGTCGCGCTGCCCGCGCTGGCGTTGCTGCTGGCGTGGGTATCGCTGGAACCGCGACTGATCACTGCGCTGGTGGTCAGCGGTTTGCCCGAAGCGCTGCAGAACCTGCCCGAGGGCGAACTCAACCTGCTGATCAACAACATCCGCAACCTCGCAGCCGGTGACGTCGTCTCCGTGGAGGTCGACGCGACGCTACAGGCTGCTGCGCAGCAGTTCGTGACTTACGCAGAGAAAAGCCGGCAACTGCTTGCGGTCCTGGCGCTGGGTCTTGCCGGACTGGGTGGCGTATTCGCATGGCGGCTGATTCACCCCGACCTGCGTGCCCGCAACCGGGTCGAACGCGTGGTGCGCTGGTTCCTGATCGGCGCATCGAGCATCGCTATCTTCACGACCATCGGCATCGTGTTGTCGGTCTTGTTCGAGGCGGTCCGCTTTTTCCAGAAGGTGCCGGTCACCGAGTTCCTGTTTGGCCTGAACTGGAGCCCGCAGACGGCTATTCGTGCGGACCAGGTCGGTTCGTCCGGCAGTTTTGGCGCCGTACCGCTATTCACGGGCACATTGCTGATTACAGCCATCGCAATGGTTGTCGCCGTTCCGGTTGGGCTCATGACAGCGATCTACCTGGCCGAGTATTCGAGTGCGCGCGTGCGTGCCACGGCCAAGCCGTTGCTCGAAGTGCTCGCCGGTATCCCGACCGTTGTGTACGGTTTTTTCGCGGCGCTGACGGTTGCGCCATGGGTGCGCCAGGCAGGCGAGTCCGTTGGACTCGAGGTTGCCTCGGAAAGCGCGTTGGCGGCCGGGCTCGTCATGGGCATCATGATTATTCCCCTGGTGTCGTCCCTGTCGGATGATGCAATCAACGCTGTACCTACCGCGATGCGAGACGGTGCGCTGGGCCTCGGCTCGACGCGTTCCGAGACGATGACCAAGGTCATCCTGCCGGCCGCATTGCCCGGCATTGTCGGCGGTATCCTGCTCGCCGTATCGCGGGCGATCGGCGAAACCATGATCGTCGTTATGGCCGCGGGTCTTGCGGCCAATCTCACGGCGAATCCGTTTGAAGCAGTCACAACCGTGACTGTGCAGATCGTAACCTTGCTCGTTGGCGACCAGGAATTCGACAGCGCCAAGACGCTCGCGGCATTTGCTCTCGGCCTCATGCTGTTCATCGTGACATTGTTCCTCAATGTGATTGGCCTGAACGTCGTACGCAAGTACCGCGAGCAGTACGACTAGGGGCAGGTGATGAGTCAAGGTAACGAAACCAGGAAGAAAGTCGAAGCCGGCCTGCCGCGCCGCCGCCGCAAGGAGTTCATGTTCAAGTCCGTTGGCCTCGTGGCGACGGCGGTTGGTGTCCTGTTCCTCGGTGTCTTCTTTGCGACGCTGATAGGCGAGGGTGCCTCGGCGTTCCGGCAGACGTTCCTGAAGCTCGACATCGAGTTGTCAGAGGAGGTCCTTGCGCCGGGCGGCGAGCTCGATCTTGCCTACGCGGATTTTGATGGCATTGTCCGCGCGGCTTTGCGCGCAGCGGTACCCGGCGTATCCGGCCGCCAGGACCGGCGCGAACTGAATCGTATCGTCAGTACCGGTGCGGGTTACCAGGTACGTGACCTGGTCGTGGCGAATCCCGAGCTGGTTGGCACCACGCAAACCCTGTGGGTGCCTGCGTCATCGAATGTCGACATGCTCATCAAGGGCAACATCGACGCGGAGCTGGATGAGGCATTGCGCCCGATCTCCGACAAGCAGGTTGGCTGGGTGCAGGTTCTGCAGGATGCGGGTCGACTGGAAACGCGCTTCAACAAGGCGTTGTTTACGAATGGCGACTCACGCGATCCGGAGCTGGCGGGCATCAAGGGCGCGGTCATGGGTTCGCTCTACATGCTGGTCGTAACGATCCTGCTGTCGTTCCCGATCGGTGTTGCCGCCGCGATCTACCTCGAAGAGTTTGCGCCGCGGAATCGTTGGTCGGACCTGATCGAGGTGAATATCAATAACCTTGCGGCCGTCCCATCGATTGTTTTTGGCCTGCTCGGACTGGCGGTTTTCATCAACTGGGCGGCGCTGCCGCGCTCGGCCCCGCTGGTTGGCGGACTGGTGCTGACGTTGCTGACGTTGCCCGTGATCATCATCGCGTCGCGCGCGGCAATCAAAGCCGTGCCGCCGTCGATTCGTGAGGCGGCGCTCGGCCTGGGTGCCTCGCAAACACAGGTTGTGTTCCATCACGTACTGCCGCTGGCCTTGCCCGGCATGCTGACCGGCACGATCATCGGCATGAGTCGCGCCCTGGGCGAATCGGCGCCGCTGCTGATGATTGGCATGGTGGCATTCATCGTTGATGTGCCCGGAAGTTTCACGGATCCGGCCACGGCGCTGCCCGTGCAGATCTATTTGTGGGCGGACAGCCCGGAACGCGCCTTCGCCGAGCGCACTTCAGCCGCAATCATCGTATTGCTTGGTTTCCTGCTGATCATGAACCTCGCCGCCGTCATCCTGCGCAAGCGTATGGAGCGCAAGTGGTAGACGTGGCGATTGAGCATTTGAGAGTCCTGTATGAGAATGACCGCAATGACTGAGGTTTCAACCGACAACCCGACGCTGCCGCAGGCCGATTCCGCCGATTCGTCCGCAGACGTCGCCCTGTCTTTGCCGGAGGTGCCGAAGCGCGAGACCGAGCTCGGTGGCGATACGGTCGGCAATATCCATTGCGACAACCCGTTCATGGTTGCGCGCAACGTCAACGTGTACTACGGCGACAATCATGCGATCCAGAACGTGTCGCTCGATATCGGCAAGAAGGAAGTAATCGCGCTGATCGGCCCGTCGGGCTGCGGCAAGTCGACGTTCCTGCGTTGCCTGAATCGCATGAATGACACGATCGAGACAGCTCGTGTGACGGGTGAAATCACGCTCGACGGCAAGGATATCTATCGCAAGGAGCAGGACCCGGTGGCGCTGCGCGCGCGTGTCGGCATGGTGTTCCAGAAGCCGAATCCGTTCCCGAAAAGTATCTACGACAACGTCGCCTACGGACCACGCATTCATGGCCTCGCGGCCGATCGGGCGGAGCTCGACGATATCGTGCATTCAAGCCTCGAGAGGGCCGGCCTGCTCAAGGAGGTGAAGGATCGTATGGACGAGCCCGGCACGAGCCTGTCGGGTGGTCAGCAGCAGCGCCTGTGTATCGCGCGCACGATCGCGGTAAACCCCGAGGTCATTCTCATGGATGAGCCGTGCTCGGCGCTCGATCCGATCGCGACGGCGCGCATTGAAGACCTGATGGACGAGCTCTGCGAAGACTATGCCATCGTCATCGTGACGCACTCGATGCAGCAGGCCGCGCGCGTTTCAAAACGCGTCGCCTACTTCCACCTGGGATTGCTGGTCGAGGTTGACGATACCGACCGCATCTTCACCAACCCGCAGCACAAGCTGACCGAAGACTACATCACCGGCCGCATCGGCTAGTTCTTTACGCGGTCGAGGTAATCGCCAAAGCGCTTTGCGGAAAAGCCCACCGCCATGAACTGCGGTGACTCGAGGACCGGGCGCTTGACCAGGGTGGGGTGGTCGAGGAGCAGCGCGAATGCCTTGTCCTTGCTCATACCATCGCGGTCCACTTCCGGGATCTTGCGCCACGTCAGGCTCCGCTTGTTGAGCAGCTTCTGCCATTCGATGCGACTAGCCCAGCGTTCCAGCATCTGGATGTCCAGGCCATCGTCGCGTACGTCATGAAAGCGGAACTCGATGTTGTGTTCGGCCAGGTACTTGCGCGCCTTGCGGCAGGTATCGCAGCTCTTGATTCCGAAAACGGTCAGCATCAGTCGATGTTTCTCAACAAATCATTCAGCCCCGTCTTGGCGCGGGTCTTTGCATCGACCTGCTTCACAATGACGGCGCAATACAACGAGTACTTTCCGTCGGCCGATGGCAGGTTGCCGGAGACGACGACCGAACCGGCCGGTACTCGGCCATAGCTGATTTCGCCCGTCTCGCGATTGTAGATGCGCGTGCTCTGGCCGATGTAGACGCCCATCGAAATCACGGAACCCTGTTCGACGATCACGCCTTCGACAACTTCGGAGCGTGCACCGATAAAGCAGTCATCCTCGATGATCGTCGGCCCGGCCTGGACGGGTTCCAGCACGCCGCCGATACCGACGCCTCCGGACAGGTGAACGTTCCTGCCAATCTGGGCGCAGCTGCCGACCGTCGCCCACGTATCGACCATCGTGCCTGAATCGACATAGGCGCCGATGTTGACGTAGCTCGGCATCAGCACGACATCAGGAGCGACGTAGGCGCCCTTGCGTACGATAGCGTCGGGAACGACACGCACGCCGTCCGCGCGAAACTGTTCTTCGGTGTAATCTGCATATTTCATCGGCACCTTGTCATAGAAACGACTATGGCCGCTTTCGATCACGGTGTTGTCGCGCAAGCCGAAACTCAGCAGCACAGCTTTCTTCAGCCACTGGTTCACATGCCAGTCGCCGTCGCGTTGCTCGGCGACGCGCGCTTTGCCCGTGTCGAGCAGCATGATGGCCTCGTTGACGGCCGCTTCGACCTCGGCACGGTTGTCGAATCCCTGCGCGCGGTTCTCGAACGCGTGCTCGATGATGTTTTCCAGTTCCTGCATGTGTCTCGCTCTCGATTAAGTGGGGCCGCTGCCGAGTCGCTCGTGCAGCGCCTTACCCAGTTGTTCCTGTTGTGATGCGTCCAGGGCGCCGCCACCGGACTCCGGACATATATAGAATACGTCTTCTGCCTTCTCGCCAATAGTCACGATCTTGGCCGCTTCGATATCGATGCCCTGTTCGATGAAGACCTGGCCGATGATGCTGAGCAGGCCGGGTCGATCGGCTGCAGTCAGTTCAAGTACCGTTTGGTCGTCAGACGTCCTCTGGCCAAAGTGAACGATCGTTTCCGTGGTAAACATGCGGGCCTGGCGCGGCACCGTCCGCGTCACGGACTCTACCTTGTCGCTTGGCGCAGTGAGAATGCGCGTTAATGCGCGCCGCACCTTGTTGATGCGAGCCTCATCACTGTCGACGAGAGCGTCCTGTTCCATGAATACCAGGGTGATGATGCTGCGCTGATGTTCGAGCGGGACAATGCGTGCGTCCATGATGGTCATGCCGAGTTCGTCGAGCACGGCCGTGGCATGCGCAAACGTCCGTCTCTCACGCGGCGTGAGGAGCGCCGCCTCGATGCCGTCGCCGGTCTTCCTGCGGCGCACGTCGACGAGGCCGATCTCGGAATGCGGGTCGGAGTCGGTGAGCCATTCAGTGTGCCACGTGATTTCCTTGACGCGATGCTTAAGGAAATAGTTTTCCGTCAGCAGCGCCCAGACTTCGTCGATGCGTTCGTCCGAGATGCCGCGTTCGAGCAGGATTGCGCGCGCTTTCTCCTGCTTCTCCGACAACAACAACTCACGATCGATCGGGTTCTCGAGGCCGCGCCGCAAAGCGCGCCGCGTGAGCACGTACAGGTCGTTGAAGAGCTGTGCCTTCCAGGAATTCCAGAGTTTCGGGTCGGTGCCGCGCACGTCGGCAACGGTCAGGAGGTACAGGTAGTCGAGATGCAGCGGGTCCCCAACGAGCGTTGCAAACTCGTTGATGACGTCCGGGTCATGGATGTCCTTTTTCTGCGCGGTCATCGACAGCGCAAGGTGGTTGCGCACCAGCCAGGCGACGAGCCCGGCTTCGTACTTGCTAAGGCCGTGTTCGAGACAGAATGATTCCGCATCGACCGCGCCGAGTTCCGAGTGATCTCCGCCGCGCCCCTTGGCGATATCGTGGAACAGGCCACCGAGGTAGGCGATCTCGGGCTGCTCGAGCGATTGCATGATCTCCGAGCAGTGCGGGAACTCGTCGTCAAAGCGGCTCAGGGCAAAGCGCCGCAGGTTGCTCACGACGAATAATGTGTGCTCGTCGACGGTATACGCATGGAACAGGTCGTACTGCATCCGGCCGACAATGCGCCCGAACGCGGGTATATAGAGTCCGAGCACGCCGTACAGGTTCATGCGCCGCAACTCGTGCGTGACGCCTTCGGGCGCGCGCAGGATATCGAGGAACAGGCGGTGATTGCGCGGGTTCTGGCGGAACTCGTCATCGATCAGGTGCAGGTTGCGCTTGATCAGCCCGACTGTAAAAGCGCTGACGCCGCGAATTTCGAGGTTCTGTTGCAGCAGCAGGAAGGTTTCGAGCAACGCCGAGGGGTCGCGTTTGAAGACGTCATCGTCCACGGTCTGCAGGAAGCCGTTCTTGACCTGGAAGCGTTCGTTGAGCGGCTCGGCCGGTGCGTTCGGGTCCATCAGGATCGCTTCTTCGAACAGCTGCAGCAGCATTTCGTTGAGGCGGCTGAGCTCCATGACCGTGCGGTAGTAGCGCTGCATCAGTTGCTCGACCGCCAGCGTGTACACGGCGTCTTCATAGCCGAGCATCTCGGCGAGTTTCTTCTGGTGATCGAATAGCAAACGGTCTTCGCGGCGACCAGTCAGGACGTGCAGGGCGAAGCGAATGCGCCACAGGAAGGCCTGGCCGTCCTCGAGGCGCTGCAGCTGGCCGGGCGTGAGGAAGTTGTGGTCGACGAGTTCGGCCAGCGTCGCCGCGCCGAAATGACGCTTCGCGACCCAGCCGATCATCTGGATATCGCGCAGGCCGCCCGGACTGCCCTTGACGTTGGGTTCCAGGTTGTAGGCCGTATCGTGGTAGCGGTGATGGCGCGCGATCTGTTCCTTGCGTTTTTCCTCGAAAAACCGATCTGAGGGCCACATGGAGTCGGGTGCAATGACGCCCTGCATGGCGTCGAAGAGCGCCGCCGGCCCGGCCAGCAGGCGCGCTTCCATCAGGGTCGTCATGACCGTCAGGTCGCCGGCGGCTTCCTCGCGGCACTGCTCAACCGTCCGCGCGCTATGACCGATTTCCAGCCCGATGTCCCAGAGCGCCGTGAAAAACGCGGAGAGCGCGTCTCCCGCGTCGTCAGGCAGTTTCTCGGGCAGCAACAGCATGATGTCCACATCCGAGCAGGGATGCAGCTCGCCGCGCCCGTAGCCGCCGACGGCGACCAGGGCGGTGCCAAGCGCCTCAACGTGCTCGCGCCACAGACCGATCAATACCTCGTCGATGTGGGCGGCTCGCGCATGCACGAGATCGACGACGGGGTCGCCGGCCGCGAAGCGTGCACGCAGGTCGTCTCCGGCTTTTGCCAGTGACTCACGATAGTTTGCGTAAGTCATTGAACTAAAAGCTATTGGCGTTCATCGGCCCCGAGGGTCAGGACCTCGAAACCGTTCGCCGTAACAAGGCAGGTATGCTCCCATTGCGCCGACAGGCTGCGATCGCGCGTGACGACGGTCCAGCCGTCCGGCAGCAGCCGCACCCCGGCCTTGCCCGCGTTCACCATGGGCTCGACGGTCAGGGTCATGCCCTCTTTGAGTTCCATGCCGGTGCCGCGCTTGCCGTAATGGAGCACCTGCGGGTCCTCGTGGAACACCTCGCCGATTCCGTGGCCGCAGTATTCGCGTACGACCGAGTAACGGTGCTTCTCGACATGCTGCTGCACGGCGGCGCCGATGTCGCCGAGGCGTTTGCCCGGAGCAAGTTCCTCGATGCCGAGCCACATCGCCTCGCGAGCGATCTTCGACAGCCGCGCGGCCAGGATATTTTCCTTACCAACCATGAACATACGGCTGGTATCGCCATGGAAACCATCTTTGATAACGGTGATGTCAATGTTGACGGCGTCGCCCGACTTCAGGACCTTGTCGCCCGGGATGCCGTGACAGACCACGTTATTGACCGAGGTGCAGATCGACTTCGGGAAGCCGCGGTAATTGAGCGGGGCAGGGATCGCGTCCTGCTCTTTCGTAATGTATTCGTGGCAGATTCGGTCGAGTTCGTCGGTCGATACGCCCGGTTTTACATGATCTCCGATCATATCGAGCACGTCCGCGGCCAGGCGGCCGGCGACGCGCATCTTGTCCTGCTGTTCGGGTGTTTTAATTGTGACTGTCATTGTGATTGCGAGGACGCTGCGAAAAATTGGGGACAGTTAACTTATTTCGCGTGCCGGCCTCGGCGCTTGGAATCGAAATAAGGTAACTGTCCCCAAATTCAGGGCGCAGCCCCGGAAAAAGGTTACCGCTTGCGGGTTGGGTATGGTATAAAGCGCGCGCGCCGGGGGCAACAGCTGTCTGCGGCGTAAATAAATCACACGCATATCGACACTGCTCGCTGGGTGCCCTGACTGAAAAAGGGGTTGCGAGCCGGGGTATGCGGAGGCCTAACCCGGAGATAATCATGGCAGACGTAACCATGCGCCAGATGCTTGAGGCTGGCGTGCACTTTGGTCATCAGACCCGTTACTGGAACCCCAAGATGGCACCGTTCATCTTTGGCGAACGTAACAAAATCCACATCATCAACCTCGAAAAGAGCTTGCCGCTCGCGAAGGAAGCCGGCGCATTCGTCAAGGCGACCGTAGCTGACGGCGGCACAGTCCTGTTCGTTGGCACGAAGCGCGCTGCGCGCGAAGCGATTCGCACGCACGCATCCCGCTGCGAGATGCCGTTCGTGAGCCAGCGCTGGCTCGGCGGCATGCTGACCAACTACAAGACCATTCGCCAGTCGGTGAAACGCCTGACGAACCTGGAAGCAATGCAGGAGGACGGCGGTTTCGAGGGTCTGACCAAGAAGGAAGTTCTTGGTCTCAATCGCGAGCAGGAGAAGCTGGAGCGCAGCCTCGGCGGCATCAAGAAGATGCGTGCCCTGCCGGACGTCATGTTCGTTATCGATGTCGATCACGAAGACATCGCGATTCGCGAAGCTCGCAAGCTCGGTATCCCGGTCGTCGCAGTCGTTGACACGAACTGCTCGCCGGACGGCGTTGATTACGTCGTGCCCGGTAACGACGACGCGATGCGTGCCATCGAGCTGTACACGTCGCTGATCGCTGACGCGGTTCTGGAAGGCAAGGCTTCGCTGCCCGAAGTTGCTCTTGGCGAAGACGAATTCGTTGAGCTTGACGAGGAAGGCAAGCCGAAGAAGTCGTCGAAGAAGAAAGCCGCCAAGAAGCCGGCCGCTAAAAAGAAGGCGGCCAGGAAGGCAGCGCCCAAGAAGGCAGCCAAGGCTGATGACAAGGCTGACGAGAAGCAGGCCGACGACAAGTCAGACGCCAAGGCGGAAGCGCAGGTAGAAGCCCCGGCCGAAGAGAAGGCCGAGGAGAAGGTTGAAGCGAAGGCCGAGGAAGCGGCCGACGCCAAGGAAGAAGCCAAGGTCGAGGAAAAGGCCGAGAAGAAGGCTGACGACAAGGCGGAGGAAAAGTAATGGCAATCACTGCATCAATGGTGAAAGAACTGCGCGAGCGCACCGGCGCCGGCATGATGGAGTGCAAGAAGGCACTCGTCGAAGCTGACGGCGATCTTGACGCCGCCGCAGAGGCGCTGCGTAAAGCTGGCGCCGCCAAGGCCGACAAGAAGGCCAGCCGCGTTGCCGCTGACGGTCGCGTGGTAGTCAAGCAGGATGGCGGCAAGGCCGTCATTGTCGAGGTCAACTCGGAAACGGACTTCGTCGCGAAGGATGAAAACTTCATCGCATTCGCTGACGCTGTCGCAGGCGTCGTCCTGGCAAGCGGCGAGACGGACGTTGCGGCGCTTGCAACGCAGGCGATCGGTGACACCACGGTAGAAGCAGCCCGGACTGAGCTCGTGCAGAAAGTTGGCGAGAACATCTCGGTACGTCGCGCGCAGGTCATCGAAGCGGCCGGCCCGCTTGGTTTCTACACGCACGGCGCGCGCATCGGTGCCGTTGTCGCTCTGGATGGCGGCGACGAGGATCTTGCTCGCGACATCGCCATGCACGTCGCTGCAATCAACCCGGTTTGCATCGATGAGTCGGGCGTTCCTGCAGAAACGCTGGAAACCGAAAAGCGCATCTTCACGGAGCAGGCTGAAGCCTCGGGCAAGCCGGCTGAGATCATCGAAAAGATGGTTACGGGCCGCGTTGCCAAGTTCCTGAAAGAGATCACGCTGGTCGGGCAGCCGTTCGTCAAGGATCCCGACGTGTCGGTTGGCAAGCTCCTGCAGGGCGCTGACGCCTCGGTTGCTTCTTTTGTTCGTTTCGAAGTCGGTGAAGGCATCGAAAAGAAGGAAGACAACTTCGTCGAGGAAGTCATGGCCCAGGTTCAGGGCGCCAGCTAGGAAAACAGCTTAAGCCGTTGATTCTGGTGTTGTCACCGAAGCTTTACGCTAGAATCAACGGCCGCTTTCCACCAGAGGCCAATGTATGAGTGACAGTCCGGTTCCGTATCGCCGCATCTTGCTGAAACTCAGCGGTGAAGCGCTGATGGGCGAACTGGATTACGGCATTCAGCCGACCGTCATTCAACGCATCGCGGCCGAGATCGCCACGGCCCGTAACACGGGCGTCGAAATTGCCATCGTGGTTGGTGGTGGCAACATCTTCCGCGGCGAAGGACTGGCGCGTTCCGGTATGGATCGCGTCACCGGCGATCACATGGGCATGCTCGCCACCGTCATGAACGCGCTCGCGATTCAGGACGCCCTCGAAGCGCTCGACACGCATGCGCGCGTCATGTCGGCGCTCGAAATCAACGCGGTCTGCGAGGACTACATTCGCCGCCGCGCGATCCGGCATCTCGAGAAGGGGCGCGTTGTCATCATGGCAGCCGGCACCGGCAATCCGTTCTTTACAACCGATACGGCGGCCAGCCTGCGCGCCATCGAAATCGGTGCGGATGTCCTGCTGAAAGCGACCAAAGTCGACGGAGTCTACGATTCGGATCCGGCCAAGAATGCCGCTGCAAAGCGCTACGATTCGGTCTCGTATGACCAGGTCATCACTGACAAGCTCAAGGTCATGGACGCGACGTCGATCGTCATGTGCCGTGACAACCATCTGCCCATTCGCGTGTTCGACCTGACGCGGGCCAATGCCCTGGTCCAGGCGATGACGGGCGACAAAATCGGCACACTCGTTTCTGCCTGAGCCGTGCTCAGGCGGTGATCCAAGCAAGAGGGGCATATACCGTGTTGGACGAAATCATGAAAGACGCCGGCAGTCGCATGTCGAAGAGCGTCGCCGCGCTGCAAACGGAACTGACCAAGATTCGCACTGGCCGTGCACACACCAGCCTGCTCGATCACATCACGGTCGAGTACTACGGTAACCAGACCCCGCTGAACCAGGTCGCCAACGTCGGCGTCGAGGATTCGCGTACGCTGACTGTGACGCCATGGGAAAAAGACATGGTGCCCGTGATCGAGAAGGCCATCATGGGCTCGGACCTGGGTCTTAACCCGGCCTCGGCGGGTACGGTTATCCGCGTGCCGCTGCCGCCGCTGACGGAAGAACGCCGCAAGGACATGATCCGCGTCGTGCGCCAGGAAGCCGAAGGTGGTCGCATCGCTGTGCGTAACATCCGCCGCGACGCCATGCATGACGTCAAAGAGCTTCTCAAAGAGAAGATGATCGGCGAGGACGAGGAGCGTCGCGCCGAAGGCGATATCCAGACTATTACGGACAAGTACGTCGCCGAGATCGATGAAGTGCTTGCCGCCAAGGAAGCGGAGCTCATGGAGATCTGACCGATCTCCTAACCCGTATCCGTGCAGGCCGATTCTGCCAACGTACCGACTCATGTCGCCGTCATCATGGATGGGAACGGGCGCTGGGCGCGTGCGCGCGGCAAACCCCGCCATTCGGGCCATCGCGCCGGCGTAAAGTCGGTTCGCGCGACCGTCGAACGCGCCGCGGAGCGCGGCGTTCAATACCTCACGTTGTTCGCCTTCAGCAGTGAAAACTGGAGTCGCCCCGAGGAAGAAGTCAGCAGCCTGATGAGCCTGTTTGTCGAGGCACTGCGACGAGAAGTCGGGGACCTGCATCGTAATAACGTAAGGCTGCGCTTTATTGGCGCGCTGGGTCAGCTAAGCAAGGGCCTGCGCGGCAAGATCGCGGCGGCCGAACAAAAGACTTCGGGCAACACCGGGCTGGTCCTGAATGTCGCGGTCGCGTATGGCGGTCGTTGGGATATTACGAATGCGGCTCGCAGTCTTGCGGGAAGAGTAGCGCAGGGTGAGATGGATGCGGAGGCGATTACGGCCGACGCGCTGGCGGGCGAGTTACAGCTGGGTGGCGTGCCGGATCCGGACTTGCTGATTCGTACCGGCGGCGAGCAACGCATCAGCAATTTCCTGCTGTGGAATATTGCTTATGCCGAATTATGGTTCACGGACGTTTTGTGGCCGGAGTTCGACAAGGACGAATTCGATCGTGCCTTGCAGGCGTTTGCCAGCAAGCAGCGCCGTTATGGCCAGACAGGTGAGCAGGTAGAGGCGGCAGAGTGCTGAAGAAAAGAATCATCACGGCAGTATTTGCGCTTGTTGCGGTCGGTATCGTCCTGTTCGCGATTCCGCGGCTGTACGCCGAATTCGTAATTGGCCTGTTGCTGCTGGGCGGCGCCTGGGAATGGTCCGGGTTTCTCGGCAGCGACAAGGTGGCCACGCGCGTCGTCTATACCGTATTGATGGGCGCCGGGCTTGCATTCGTACACACACTTGACGCCGCAGATGCGCAGTTGCTGTTGACGATCGCCTGCGGCTGGTGGGTCCTCGCATTCCTCTGGAACCTGCGATTTCCGACACCGATACCGGTCGCCCTGCGCTGGGTATGCGGCGCGCTCGTCATACTGCCGCTGTATGCCGCGTTGTATACCCTGATGCGGCTTGGTGTGGAGTACCTGATCTTCGTGCTGCTGGTCGTCTGGTTTGCTGACGGCGGCGCATACTTTGCTGGCAAGGCTTTCGGCAAGGTCAAGCTGGCGCCTGCGATCAGTCCGGGCAAGACCTGGGAGGGTGTTGTCGGTGGACTCCTGCTGGTCGCGGCACTCGCAGTGGGCGCAGCCCACTGGCATGGCTCGAGTATCGCCGTCGTGGTGCCATTCTGCCTCGCTGTGGCGGCGATTTCAGTCGTCGGCGATCTCACCGTCAGCATGTTCAAACGCACGGCTGGCGTAAAGGACAGCGGTACGCTGTTCCCGGGGCATGGCGGCATCCTCGATCGCATCGATTCCGTGGCTGCGGCCGCACCCTTGTTCGCGCTCGGCCTGGCCCTCCTGGAGCTGGTATGAGCATGCGTTCAGATACCGTTCATTCCGTGCCTGTTAGGCTCGTATGCCACACTGCGGGAACTGCGGCTAAGCGCATGAGTCAATTGCAAATGCGGTCACAACATGGGTAGCGGTTTGATCAACTTGCTGGCTTTCCTGGTCGCGATCAGCGTACTGGTCGCGATTCACGAGTACGGGCATTACATTGTCGGGCGCTGGTGCGGCATGAAGGTGCTGCGCTTCTCTATTGGCTTTGGCAAGCCAATCTGGATGAAACGCTCCGGGCCCGACGACACCGAGTACTGCATCGCGTCGATCCCGCTCGGCGGCTATGTCCGGTTTCTCGACAGTCGCGAAGGCCCCGTGGCGCCTGAAGACGAGGGCCGGGCCTTCAACCATCGCCCGATCTGGCAACGCATCGCCGTGCTGTTCGCCGGGCCGTTGTTTAATTTCCTGTTTGCGATCGTGGCCTACTGGGTGCTCTTCATGCCCGGAGTTACAGTGCTCAAGCCCGCCGTAGGCGAGGTGGTGCCGGGCTCGTACGCGGATCTCGCCGGCCTGGAATTCGGTGATCGGATTGCTGAGGTAGACGGCAAGCCTGTGGTCGACTGGGAAACCGCGCTCGTTGCGATACTCGATACGATGGTTGCCACCGGCCAGGTGCCGCTGCTGCTCGAGAACGACAACGGCGGACACCGCCGTGCGACGATCGATGTCGGTGCCGACAGATCTCGCCTGACCGAACCCGGCCTGTTGTTCGACGGCCTGGGCTTCGAGGTCTGGCAGCCGCCGGCCGTAGCCAGCGAAATCACGCCCGGCAGCCCGGCCGAGCGGGCCGGTCTGCGGCCCGGGGACAGGATCACGAGTGTCGACGGGGACTCGATTACGACCTGGTACGACGTCCTGACGGCCGTGCGTGCGCGGCCCGATCAGACCGTGGAAATCGGATACCTGCGTGATGGCGAGCCGTGGACGACGACTGCCACGCTGGGCGGCACGGGCGAGGGCGAACAGCGTCGCGGGCAGATCGGCGTGGCGGTAGCGGACTTCACCGACACCTATTACCAGACGCGGACTTACTCGGTGACCGAGTCGCTTGGCGCCGCAATTGGCAAGACCTGGACCTCCACTCTGTTTACAATACGCATGCTCGGCCGCATGGTGACGGGGGACGTGTCCATCAAGAACATCAGCGGCCCGATCAATATTGCCCAGTTTGCCGGTGAGTCGGCCGAACGTGGGCCAAGCTACTTCCTGGGTTTCCTCGCGATTATCAGCATCAGCCTTGGAGTACTGAATCTGTTGCCGATTCCGGTGCTCGATGGCGGCCAGATCGTGTACCAGCTTGCGGAGGGCGTTAAAGGCAGCCCGCTGACGGATCGCACGCAGATTCTCGGGCAACAGATTGGCATACTCGCGTTGCTCCTGTTAATGAGCTTCGCGTTTTACAACGACATAGCAAGGCTCCTGGGCTGATCCCGGGGCGGATGGATTTACTGCAAATGAGACACACGCTTTTTGTATTGCTGGCCCTGTTGCCGCTGACGTCGATGGCGGCCAACGAGTTCGTTGTCAGGGACATGCGTGTCGAGGGCCTGCAGCGCATCTCCGAGGGCACGGTATTCAACTACCTGCCCATCAATGTCGGCGACACAATCGACCACAACCGTATTGGTGAGGCCATTCGCGCCCTGTACAGCCAGGAGATGTTCGACGACATCGAGATGCGTCGCGACGGCGACACCCTGATCGTCGTCGTCAGGGAACGCCCGTCGATCGAAAGTTTCGACATCGAGGGCAACAAGGACATCAAGACCGAAGACCTGATGGAATCGCTGCGTGGCGTGGGACTCGCGCGTGGCCGCACGTTCAATCGTTCGGTGCTCGACAACGTCGAGATGTTCCTGCGCGAACAGTACTACGATCGCGGCAAGTACGGTGTCGACATCAGTTCTGACATCCAGGAGCGGCCGAACAATACAGTTCGCATCCTGGTCACGGTCAAGGAAGGCGACCGTGCGAAGATTCGCCAGGTCAACATCGTCGGCAACGAGACTTTCAGCGAGAAAGAAATCCGCGACGATTTCGAACTCGATACGGCCAATTGGCTGTCGTGGATACGCCAGGACGACCGCTACTCGAAGGAAGCGCTCGAAGGTGATCTCGAAAAGCTGCGTTCGTTTTACATGGATCGCGGCTATGCGGACTTCAGGATCGAGTCCACGCAGGTGTCGATCTCGCCGAACAAAGAAGACATGTTCGTGACGATCAATATCAGCGAAGGCGAGGTGTACACGATCTCCGAGATCAAGCTGGTCGGCGATCTGGTTCTCCCGGAGACAAGCATGCGCGCGATGGTGCTCGCAAGCCCGGGGTCAATCTTCAACCAGGCCCTGCTGACAGCGAGCGCGGATTTCATGGCCTTCCAGCTCGGCGACCAGGGTTATGCGAACGCCGAAATCGAGCCTGTGCCGGAGCTTGATCACGAGACCAAGGAAGCGTCGATCACGTTCTACGTCGACCCCAAGAGCCGTGTCTACGTACGCAACATCAACTTCAACGGCGTCAACCAGATTGACGATGAGGTGCTGCGGCGGGAAATGCGCCAGATGGAAGGCGCGTTCATGTCGAATACGCTGGTCGATCGTTCGAAGGTCCGGCTGCAGCGCCTGCCGTATATCGAAAGTGTCGAAGTCGAAAACTCACCGGTGCCGGGCAGTCCCGACCTCGTCGATGTCGATTTCGAACTCGAATACCGCATGCCCGGACAGTTCTCCGGCGGTGTCGGTTATTCCGAGGCCCAGAAGATCATGCTGAACGGCTCGATCGTGCATACCAACTTTCTCGGTTCCGGTAATCGCGTTGCGCTGAACCTCAACTCGGGTCGATTCTCGAAGCTCTACAGCGTTTCGCATACGGACCCGTACCGGAACATGGATGGCCTGCGCCGTACCGTCAGCCTGAACTATCGTGACATCACGCAGTTCACCTCGGCTGCATCCGACTTCTCCACCACGAGCGCGGGCGCCACCATCGATTACGGCATTCCGATTTCAGAATTCCAGGTGCTGTCGCTGGGTATGACTTTCCAGCACTCCGAACTCTTGTCGTCGACCAACAGCACCCAGCAGGCGCAGGACTGGGTCGCCAACAACGGTAACGTGTTCCTGCAGGAATCCGGGTTTGGCGGCACGTTTTTCGGCACCGAATTCGATACCTTTGAACTGATCGCGGGCTGGACCTACGACAGTCGCAACCGTGCACTGTTTGCCAACCGCGGCACGCGCCAGCAGCTGTTCCTGTCGTTTGCGGTTCCGGGCAGCGACGTCGAGTATTACCAGGCCCGCTACAGTTTCACGAAGTACGTGCCACTGTGGAGCAACAAGTGGACTGTCCGCCTGAACGCGGAACTCGGTATTGGTGAGGCGCTTGGTGATACGACCGCATTACCGCCGTACAAGCAGTTCTACGGTGGCGGTCCCCAGTCGGTGCGCGGATTCAAGGAATCCTACCTCGGCCCGCGCGACAGCTTCGGCAGGCCTTACGGCGGCAACGTGTTGGTTGCAAGTCAGCTAGAGCTTATACTCCCGCTTCCCGACAAGTGGGCCAGCCAGGCGCGAGCCAGCCTGTTCTACGACGTTGGCAACGTGTTCAACACGGGTGAAGTCAAGTTCACCGACAAACTGGGTGCGCCGCTGGAGTACAAGCCCGACTTCAAGGATCTGCGATCGTCGGTTGGTATCGGTGTCCAGTGGCTGGCGCCGCTGGGACTGTTCCGGTTCAGCTACGCGTATCCGCTGAACCCGTACAGTGGCAACGACAGATATTTCGGAGACGAACTGGAACGGTTCCAGTTCTCAATTGGACAAGCATTTTAGTGGAATGGATAGTTTTATGAAGTTCATCAAGCAACACGTGTTCAAAGCCGTTGTGGCAGCTGCCATGGTCAGCGCTTTTGCGCTGCCGGCCTCGGCACAGGAACTCAAAATTGGTGTAGTCAGCCTGCCGGCCCTGATTGAGCGGGCGCCGCAGACCAGGGATGCCATGGCAACCCTGCAGGAAGAATTTGCGCCACGTCAGCGCGAATTCGAAGCCAAGAACAAGGAATTCACGGATCTGCAGGAAAAAGCGCAGAAAGATCTCGCCGTCATGGGTGAGACCGAGCGCCGCAATGCGGAGAAAGATCTGCGCGAACTGCAGCGTGAATTGACGCGCCTGCAGACCGAGTTCCAGGAAGACTGGAACCTGCGTCAGAATGAAACTTACGGCGAGTTGCAGCGCATGATGGCGAAGGAAGTCAATGACTACGCCCAGGCGCAGGGCTATGACCTTGTCGTGCTGGATAACGTCGTCCTGTATCGCAACGACACCGTGGACATCACGGCCGAAGTGCTGCGTGTCGTGGAAGCCACGCACCAGGCGAGCCAGCCGCAGCAGTAGCACGCCGCGGATGCCGATCAGTCTCGGAGAACTGGCCACACGCTTTGGCTGCGAGCTGATCGGCGATCCTGACCTGACCGTCAGCGACGTCGCTTCACTGCCGAATGCGACCTCGCAGTCGCTGACCTTTCTCTCCAGCGCCACTTACAAGGACCAGCTGTCTGCGACGCAGGCAGCTGCCGTCATCGTGCGCCCGGCAGATGCGGGCGACTGCCCCGTCGCGGCGATCCTGCATGATGATCCCTACGCCTGTTATGCGCGCATGGCCGCCGTAGTATGTCCGCCGCCGGCATTCGCGCCGGGTGTCCATGCATCGGCTGTCGTTGCCGAGTCCGCGACTATCGCTGCAACGGCCCACCTCGGGCCGAATGTTGTCGTCGGCGCGGGTTCCGTAATCGGCGAACATGTGTATGTCGGTCCGGGCACCGTCATCGGTCCGGACTGCACGGTCGGCGAGCACTGCAAGTTCATCGCCAACGTGACGCTCGCGCGTGCCGTCAGGATCGGCAAGCGCGGTATTCTGCATCCTGGCGCCGTGCTGGGAGCGGACGGCTTCGGCAATGCCATGACGCCAGAAGGCTGGATCAAGGTCCCCCAGCTGGGAGGTGTCGTGATCGGCGACGACGTCGAAATAGGGGCAAATACGACTGTCGACTGCGGCGCGATCGAAGATACCGTCATCGAAGATGGCGTGCGCATCGACAACCTGTGCATGATCGCCCACAACGTGCATATCGGCGCGCATACCGCGATCGCGGGACAGACCGGTATCGCCGGCAGCGCGAAGATCGGCAAGCGCTGCCTGTTTGCAGGTAACGCCGGTTCCGTAGGACACATTACGATCTGCGACGACGTGGTCGTTCTTGCTCGAGCCACGATTACGCACGATATTTCAGAACCGGGTTCCTACAGCGGTATGTTCCCGGCCGAACCGTCGCGCAACTGGACCAAATTTGTTGCCCGCCTGCGGCGCCTTGAGTCCCTGCAGAAACGGGTCAAGAAACTGGAAGGCAAATGATTCACTCAACGGCAATCGTCTCGGATAACGCGGTCATCGCGGACGACGTCGAAATCGGCGCGTACACGATCATTGGTGATGGCGTCGAGATTGGCAGTGGCACGCGCGTCGACAGCCACGTCGTGATCAATGGCCCGACGAAGATCGGCCAGGACAACCACATTTACCAGTTTGCCTCGATCGGTGACGACCCGCAGGACAAGAAGTACGCGGACGAGCCGACCCGGCTGATCATCGGCGATCGCAACACGATTCGCGAATTCTGCACCTTCAGCCGCGGCACGACCCAGGACAAGGGCGAGACCATCATGGGCGACGACAACTGGATCATGGCCTATGTTCACGTCGCTCACGATTGTGTTATCGGCAGCAACACGATCATGGCCAATAACACCACGCTGGCCGGTCATGTGCATGTGGGCGACTGGGTCATTTGCGGAGGCTTTTCCGGGGCGCACCAGTTTTGCAAGATTGGCGCGCACGCATTTCTCGGCATGTACTCGGGCGTCAATCGCGACGTACCCGCCTACACGATGGTTTCAGGCCAGCCGGCGGTCGCGCGCGGCATCAATAGCGAAGGGCTCAAGCGGCGCGACTTCTCGGCCGACCAGATCCGCAACATCAAGAACGCTTACCGCATCACGTTCCGGCAGAACAAGCGGCTCGAGGAGGCTATCGAAGAGATCGCCGAGCTTGCGCAGACGCAACCGGAACTCGAGCTCTACCTCGACTCGCTGCGCTCGTCGGAGCGCGGCGTCACGCGCTAATATCACCGTATGAAAATCGGACTGGTTGCTGGCGAGGCATCCGGCGACGCTCTGGGTGCCGGACTGATACGCGCACTGCGCGCGCGCGTTCCCGATGCGACTTTCGAAGGTGTCGCGGGCCCGCTGATGACCGCTGCCGGCTGCGAGCAATGGGAACCGTCCGAATCGCTGGCCGTGATGGGCCTGGTCGAACCCCTGCGTCACATTCCGCGCCTGCTGCGTTTGCGCCGCGGGCTGGCAAAACGCTGGATCGAGTCGCCGCCCGACGTCTTCATCGGCATTGACGCCCCGGACTTTACGCTCGGGCTCGAGAAGAAGCTGCGCAAAACCGGTATCGCGACCGCGCACTACGTCAGCCCCAGTATCTGGGCGTGGCGGGCAGGGCGCGCCAGGAAGGTGAAGAAAGCGGCAGACACGGTGCTGTGTATCCTGCCGTTCGAGCCGCCCCTGTATGAGGACATCGGAGTCAACGCGGTGTTTGTCGGCCACCCCAAGGCCAGTGAAGCGCCCGACACAGTCGACAGCGCCGCCGCTCGCAATCAACTGGGCTTGCGGGCGAACCAGGTCATTACGGTTATGCCCGGGAGCCGCTCGGGTGAGGTGCAGCGCATCGGCCCGGTGTTCGCGCAGGCCGTGCGGCAGCTGGCCGACCGTGACGATGCGCTCGAATTCGTCGTCCCGATTGCCAATCCGAAGCTTAAGCCCCTTATTGAGGAACAGCTGGCTGCCGCATCCGTTACGGAGTCCGTCAAGCTGGTCGATGGCAATTCCCAGGCGGCGATGAGCGCCGCAGACGTCGTGCTGCAGGCGTCCGGTACCGCGGTGCTGGAGGCGGCCCTGTTGCGCAAACCGGGGATCGCTGCGTACCGCCTCGCGCCATTGACCTATTTCCTGGCACGCAAAGTTTTCCGCATCAAGCTGACGCACGTGACTTTGCCGAACCTGCTGACCGAAGAGCCGCTAATTCCGGAATTCCTGCAGCAAGATGCCCAACCTGGTCCGATCGCCGAAGCTGTCGTTTCCCTGCTGAATGATCCGCAACGACGCGCGGCGATCAGCGACAGATTTGATAAACTGCGGCAGGAGCTGGCACTCGATGCAGACCAGCGTGCCGCAGACGCCGTGCTTGACCTGGCGCGACGTTAAGCGGCGTATACGGGGCGGAATTTCAGGCTTGATGCAGCAGGAATCTTTGTTCGAACTAGACGGGCTCGTCGCCGGTGTGGATGAGGCAGGCCGCGGTCCGCTCGCAGGCCCTGTCGTTGCGGCCGCGGTAATTCTCGATCCCGATCAACACATCGATGGCCTCGATGATTCGAAGAAACTGACGGCCGCGCGCCGCGCGGTGCTCGCGGCAGAGATTCGCAGGCGTGCTCGCTGCTGGGCCGTCGGCTGGGCGCATCCGCTTGAAATCGACGAGGTCAATATTCTCGCAGCCACCATGTTGTCCATGCGCCGGGCGATTGAACGCCTGCCGGTATTGCCGGACGGCGTCCAGGTCGATGGCAATCGACTGCCGGACCTGGTTTTTGGCGACGCGCGGCTGGCCGGTGAGGCGATCGTCGGCGGCGATGCCAAGGTCGCATCCATCAGCGCTGCATCCATCATTGCGAAGACGACGCGTGACGGCATCATGGAGTTTGTCGATCGCATCCATCCGGAGTACGAATTTGCGCGGCACAAGGGGTACGGCACGGCCGTGCACCTGGAGAAGCTGCGCAGGCACGGTCCTTGCGACCAGCATCGCGCGAGCTTTGCCCCGGTAAGAGCCTGCGCATGAGTACGCCCGCCTTCGTTCACCTGCATGTTCACACCGAGTATTCCATGGTGGACAGCACGGTGCGCATACCCGCGCTGATGGCGCAGTGCGCTGCCGAGCAGATGCCGGCCGTGGCGCTGACCGACCAGAACAATGTCTTTGGCCTCGTGAAATTCTATCGCAAGGCAATGGCCGCCGGAGTCAAGCCTGTCATCGGCGTCGATCTGCGCATTTTCAACCCGGACGAGCCGGAGCGGCCGTATACGCTGGTATTGCTCGTGCAGAACGACACTGGCTACCGCAACCTCTCCGAGATCGTGTCGCGCAGTTACACCGAGGGGCAGCATCGTGGTCAGCCGATGGCGCGCCGCGAGTGGTTGACGGCGCAACGGTGCGACGGCCTGATTGCGTTGTCGGGTGGTCTGCATGGGGATATCGGGCACGCGTTGCACGCCCAGCACAAGGACCAGGCGCGCGAGTTGCTCGATGGTTGGTGCGAGGTTTTTCCGAACCGCTTCTATCTCGAATTGATTCGCACCGGTCGCAGCGGCGAAGAAGACTGTGTCCGCAGGAGCCTTGAGCTCGCCACCGCGGCCAGCGTACCCGTCGTTGCAAGCAACGATGTGCGCTTCCTCAGCGCCGACGACTTCAATGCGCATGAGGCGCGCGTGTGCATCCGCAACGGGCGTGTGCTCTCAGACAGCGAGCGACCGCGCAATTACAGCGCCCAGCAGTACCTGCGCACGCCCGCCGAGATGGCCGAACTGTTCGCCGATGTGCCGGAAGCGCTCGCCAACACGGTGGAGATTGCCCGTCGCTGCAGCCTGGACCTGAAGCTGGGCGAGAGCGTCCTGCCTGCGTTCCCGGTACCGGACGGGCAGGATGAAGAGGCCTTCCTGGTTGCCGAAGCGCAACGTGGACTCGAGGCTGCACTCGAACGTATTTTCGCGGCCCGCGACATCCCGGAAAAGGAACGACCGGCCTTTGTTGCGCCGTACCAGGAACGTCTCGACGTCGAACTCGGCGTCATCAAGTCGATGGGCTTTCCGGGTTACTTCCTGATCGTCGCCGACTTCATTCGCTGGGCCCGCGAGAACGACGTCCCGGTCGGGCCGGGGCGTGGCTCCGGTGCCGGCTCGCTCGTCGCGTGGGTGCTCGGCATCACCGATCTCGATCCGCTCGAACACGACCTGCTGTTCGAACGCTTCCTCAACCCCGAACGCGTCTCCATGCCGGACTTCGATGTCGACTTCTGCATGGAGGGCCGCGATGACGTCATCGACTATGTTGCCGAGCGTTACGGGCGCGAGCGCGTCTCGCAGATCATCACGTTCGGCACGATGGCAGCAAAGGCTGTCATTCGCGACTGCGGCCGCGTACTCGGCCAACCCTATGGTTTCGTCGACCGCATTGCCAAGCAGGTGCCGTTTGAGATCGGCATGACCCTCGACAAGGCGCTCGACGAGTCCGAAGAACTCGCGACCATGTATCGCGACGATGAGGAAGTCACCGCGATAATTGACCTTGCCAAGTCCCTCGAAGGCCTGGTCCGCAACGCGGGCAAGCATGCGGGTGGCGTTGTCATTTCGCCCGGGCCGCTGACCGACTTCGCGCCACTGTATTGTGAAGAGGGCGGTACCAACGTCGTCACGCAGCTCGACAAGGACGACGTCGAGGCCGTCGGTCTCGTCAAGTTCGACTTCCTCGGCCTGAAGACATTGACGATCATCGACTGGGCCGTGCGCATCGTCAACGCCACTAACCCGGACCGGGATCTCGATATCGCGCGCATTCCGCCGCGTGACCAGAAGACTTTCGAACTGTTGCGCAGTACTCAGACTGCGGCCGTGTTCCAGCTCGAGTCCAGCGGTATGCGCGACCTGATCAAGCGTATGCGCCCGGACCAGTTCGACGATCTCGTCGCCCTGGTCGCGCTGTTCCGTCCGGGCCCGCTGCAATCGGGCATGGTAGACGACTTCATCACGCGCAAGCACTCATCGAACAAGGAAGACATAGATTACCTGCACCCCGATCTGAGGCCGGTCCTCGAGGAGACCTACGGCGTCATCCTTTACCAGGAGCAGGTTATGCAGATTGCCCAGGTGCTGGCCGGCTATACGCTCGGTGGCGCCGACCTGTTACGTCGCGCCATGGGCAAGAAGAAGCCCGAGGAGATGGCGAAGCAGCGCGAGATATTCGTTACGGGCGCGACCGAACGCGGCGTCGCGGAGAAGACGGCGACGCACATCTTCGATCTCATGGAGAAGTTCGCAGGCTACGGCTTCAACAAGTCGCACTCGGCTGCATACGCCGTGCTGTCGTACCAGACGGCCTATCTCAAGGCGCATTACCCGGCCGCCTTCATGGCCGCCGTGATGAGCGCCGATCTGCAAAACACCGATCGCCTGGTCACGCTTAAAGACGATTGCCGCCAGCTTGGCCTGAAACTGCTGAGCCCCGACATCAATCGTTCGTCGTACCACTTCAGCGTGCCGCAGGACGACGTCATCCTGTACGGGCTCGGCGCTATCAAGGGTGTCGGTCGCGGCGCCGTGGAGTCCCTGATCCGCGAGCGCGAGGAACACGGGCCGTTCACGAATCTGACCGAGTTCTGCCGCCGCGCGGACCATGAGAAGGTCAACCGGCGCGCGATCGAAGCCATGATCAAGTCCGGCGCCGTCGATTCCTTTGGCGAGTCACGCCGCAGCATGATGCACCAGCTCGAGGACGCCTTGCGCGGCGCCGATCAACACGCGCGTGCCGCCGCCGCCGGCCAGAACGATATGTTTGGCCTCGAGCCGGCTGCCGAGGAGATGCCCGAGCATCGCCCGGCCGAACTCGCCGAGTGGCAGGAGCGCCTGTTCCTGAGTAACGAAAAAGAAGCGCTCGGCCTGTATCTGACCGGTCACCCGTTCGATGCCGTGCGCAACGACGCCGGGTACTTTTCCGATGGCAAGCTCGGCACGATCACGGCCGAACCGCCGCCACAGACAAACAAGGGCGAACGCAACTATGGCTCACAGCGCGAGGCAACCGTCGCCGGCCTGATCGTCGACGTGCGCAAACGCGGTAACCGTGTCAGCGTGGTCCTCGATGACGACACGGGCCGAATGGAAATCAGCTTCTTCAGCGAGGCCTTCCAGGAATTCCGCCACTTGCTGGTCAAGGATGAAATCGTTGTCGTCACCGGCGGCTTGCGCTATGACGATTTCATCGGCAGCTGGACCATCAACGCCAAGAATGTCCTGCACATCGATCGCGTCATCGAATCGCGCGCGAAGGGCCTGATCCTGAGCCTGGCGCCGAACGGGCAGGGCGAAGGCCTGCTGGTCAAGCTGCACGACCTGCTGCTGCCATATCGCGAGGGCAACTGCGACGTGTCGGTTCGCTATATCGGCGATAGCGCCGCGGCGCGCTTGTCGCTGGGGCCCGAATGGGCCGTTCGGCCCAGTCGAGAATTGCGCGACAAGTTGACGGAATTGCTTGGGAACAATAATGTGCGTCTTCTCTACACGCCCGGACGTGAACTGAACTGATGGACATGAAATTCCTGGATTTCGAGCAGCCTATTGCCGAGCTCGAAGCGAAGATCGAAGAGCTACGCTACGTCGGCGACGACTCCGAGGTCAACATCAATGAAGAGGTCGCGCGGCTCAAGGCAAAGAGCGAGTCGCTGACCAAGAGCATCTTTGCCAAGCTGAGTCCGTGGCAGATCGCGCGTGTAGCACGTCACGAGTCGCGCCCGTACACGCTCGATTACCTCCAGTACATCGTGCCCGACTTCCAGGAACTGCACGGTGATCGCATGTATGCCGACGATCCGGCAATCGTGGCTGGTATCGGACGTATCGACGGGCGGGCCTGCATGTTCATCGGTCACCAGAAAGGTCGTGACACGAAAGAGCGTGTGCGCCGCAACTACGGCATGCCCAAGCCCGAGGGTTACCGCAAGGCCCAGCGTCTGATGCGCATGGCCGAGAAATTCAAGATGCCGGTCGTTACTTTTATCGACACGCCGGGGGCTTACCCGGGCGTCGGCGCCGAAGAGCGCGGCCAGAGTGAGGCAATCGCTTACAGCCTGTACCTGATGGCCGGGCTGAAGACGCCCATCATCAGCGTCGTCATCGGCGAGGGCGGTTCGGGCGGTGCGCTCGCGATTGGCGTCGCCGATCGCCTGCTCATGTTGCAGTACAGCGTCTATTCCGTGATCTCGCCCGAGGGCTGCGCATCGATCCTGTGGAAGAGTGCGGAACGCGCTGAAGACGCAGCTGAAGCCATGCGCATTACCGCGTCGAGTCTCAGCGAATTCGGCCTTGTCGATGAAGTGCTCGAGGAGCCGCTTGGTGGCGCCCATCGCGCCCCGCGGGAGGCCGCCGAGATCATTCGTAACGGCGTCCTCAAGGCGATCGACGAGCTCGCGCAGCTGTCCACGGAACAGTTGCTCGAAGAACGGCAGCGACGGCTGGCGAGCTTCGGAAAGTTCAAGGAAGCGTGAGCTTTACGCCCGAGCAGCTCTACGAACAGCTGGCCTCGTTCGAACACCATGCGGGCCGGCCTTTGCGCTATATCGTCGCATTCAGCGGCGGCCTCGATTCGTCGGTCCTCGCGCATGCGCTCGCCGGGCAGGATACGCCCGTCGTCGCAGTACACATCGACCACAATCTGCAGGACGAATCCGCGCACTGGGCGCAGCACTGTGAGAACTTCGCGAAGGCGCTCGGTATCCAGTTCCACTGCCACAAGATTGACGTACAGCTGGAGTCGGGCAAGGGCCCGGAGGCCTCGGCGCGTGACGCGCGTTATGCTGCGCTGCACAGCGAAGTCGGGCCGGGCGACTGGCTGCTCAGCGCGCACCATCGCGAAGACCAGGCCGAGACCCTGCTACTGAATCTCGTGCGCGGCAGCGGGCCGGCTGGTATCGCCGGCATTGGTGCGGTGCGCCGCTTCGGCCCGGGCTGGCTGGTGCGGCCATTGCTGGACATCGAGCGCGCCGACCTGCTCGAGTATGCGCAACACAACGACATCCAGTGGATCGAAGACCCGTCCAACGCCGACAAGCGCTTCGATCGCAACTTCCTGCGTCATGAGATTATGCCGCGCCTGAAGACGCGCTGGCCCGACATCGCCACTCGCCTGCAGCGTTCCGCCGTGCATTCTGGCGAGGCCAGCGGGCTGCTTGTCGATCTCGCCAAAATCGATCTCGAGCAGCTCGGCGGACAATCGCAACGCCTGCCGATCGCGCCGCTCATCGACTTGCCGCGCGACCGCCAGAAAAACCTGATTCGCTACGCATTGCGCGCTCGCGGCCTGACCGTGCCCACGGCCCTGCAGATGGAGAACATTCTCGACGAGGTCATGCCCGCACGTGAGGACGCGCAGCCGCAACTGCGCTGGCCGGGAGGTTCCGTGCGGCGCTACCGCGGCGCGCTGTACCTGTTGCCCGATGTGCTGCCAGAGGCCCTGCCGGAGGGCACGATCACGGGTAGTCGTGTCGATCTGGGCAGTGGCCTCGGTGTCTTATCGTTCGAACCAGGCGTCGACCGTGGCCTGGATGCGAGTCTCGTCGGGCCGAAGCTGCGCCTCGAATATCGCAAAGGCGGCGAGAGAATTCGTGTGGATGGTCAATCACATACGAGTAAACTCAAGAAATTGCTTCAAGAAGAAGGCATCGTCCCCTGGATGCGCGATCGCGTGCCACTGATCTATTCCGGTGACGATCTGGTGGCCGTCGGTGACCTGCTGATCGCCAGCGAGGCCGCAGCATCGCCGGGTGTTGGTATTCGCTGGCAGGGCCGGCCCGCGCTGCACTAGCATTGTTAAGGGCAGGGTAGTTGGGTAGACTTTAATACCGTCTTTTGTCCAACGACGGCGCGAATCTACAGGGTTGGAAAAAGCACAGCTTCGGTGCTTTGCTCCAGCCCTTTTTTATTGTGGGAAACACATACCTGACATGACTTCTTACGTATTCATCACGGGCGGCGTGGTCTCGTCGCTTGGCAAGGGAATTACCTCGGCCTGCCTCGGCGCGATTCTCGAGGCTCGCGGGCTGACGATCAGCATGATTAAGCTCGATCCTTATATCAACGTCGATCCGGGCACGATGAGTCCGTTCCAGCACGGCGAGGTATTTGTCACCCACGATGGCACCGAGACCGATCTCGACCTCGGTCATTATGAGCGCTTCGTGCGCACGGCCAAGGGGGGGCGACACTCGAATTACACGACCGGTCGAATCTACGAGAGCGTGATTGCCAAGGAGCGGCGCGGCGACTATCTCGGCGCTACGGTCCAGGTCATTCCGCATATCACCAACGAGATCAAGGAGAGCGTCAAGAAGGGCGCCGGCGACGCCGACATCTGCCTCGTCGAGATCGGTGGCACCGTTGGTGATATCGAGTCGCTGCCGTTCCTCGAAGCCATTCGCCAGATGGGGGTCGAACTGGGTCACGATCGAGTCGTTTACGTGCATCTGACACTCGTGCCGTACATTCCGACCTCGTCGGAAATCAAGACCAAGCCGACCCAGCATTCGGTCAAGGAGTTGCGCTCGATTGGTATCCAGCCCGATATTCTCGTTTGTCGTTCGGAAAACCCGCTGCCATCGGACGAGCGCAAGAAAATCGCGCTGTTCACGAACGTGCCCGAGAAGGCCGTCATCTCCGCCTACGATGCGGACGATCTCTACAAGATCCCGGCGATGATGCACGAGCAGGGGCTCGACGGCATCGTGACGCGCCAGCTCCGCCTCGACCTGCCCAAGGCAGATCTCAGCGAATGGGACACCGTCGTTGAGGCGAAGATGAACCCGACTGCCGAGGTTAACGTGGCCATGGTCGGCAAGTACATGGACCTCAAGGACTCCTACATTTCGCTCGTCGAGGCGCTGCAACACGGTGGCATCCACACGCGCACGCGCGTGAAGATTCGTTTCATCGAGTCCACCGACATCGAGGAAAACGGTCTCGGCGTGCTCGCATCGATGGACGGCATCGTAGTTCCTGGTGGCTTCGGCGATCGCGGTATCGAAGGCAAGATCCAGACCGTGCAGTTTGCGCGCGAGAACGGTATCCCGTATCTCGGCATCTGCCTCGGCATGCAGGTCGCCGTCATCGAGGCCGCCCGTAACATGGCCGGCCTCGACGGCGCCATGAGCACCGAGTTCGACTCCGCCACGCCGCACCCGGTCGTCGGTCTGATCACCGAGTGGCAGGACGCGAGCGGCAGCACCGAAGAGCGTGACGAAGCGTCCGACATGGGCGGCACCATGCGCCTCGGCGCCCAGGAAGTCTCGCTGGTTCCCGGATCGCTGGCGGCGGAATCCTACGGCGCGACCGAGATCGTCGAGCGCCACCGGCATCGCTACGAAGTAAACAACAACTACCGCGAGCGGCTCACCGAAGCCGGTATGACATTCTCCGGTCTGTCCGTCGACGATCTCGTCGAGATGGTCGAGATCAGGGACCACCCGTTCTTCCTCGCCAGCCAGTTCCACCCCGAGTTCACCTCGAACCCGCGTGACGGTCACCCGCTGTTCAAGAGCTACATCGCGGCGGTGCGCAGCAACATGGAAAACAGTCTGCCGGAGGCGCGCGAAGCATGAAACTCTGCGGATTCGAGGTTGGCAATGACCAGCCTATCTTCCTGATCGCGGGCACTTGCGTAGTCGAGAGCGAGCAAATGACGCTCGATACGGCCGGCACGCTCAAGGAAATCACGAGCGAGCTTGGTATCCCGTTCATCTACAAGTCGTCGTTCGACAAGGCGAACCGCTCATCGCGCGACGGCTTCCGCGGACCCGGCATGGAAGAGGGCCTGCGCATCCTGAGCGAGGTCAGGAAGCAGCTCGACCTGCCGGTTCTGACGGACGTCCACGAGGACACGCCGATGGACGAGGTCGCCGATGTCGTCGACGTTTTGCAGACCCCCGCCTTCCTGTGCCGCCAGACCAACTTCATCCTGCGCACGGCAGCCACGGGATTGCCCGTGAACCTGAAGAAGGGACAGTTCCTGTCGCCATGGGAAATGAAGAACGTCATCGAGAAGGCGAAGTCGACGGGTAACGAGAACATCATGGCCTGCGAACGCGGTTTCTCGTTCGGCTACAACAACCTCGTCTCCGATATGAAAGGCCTTGCAGTCATGCGGGCTTACGCGCCCGTCGTATTCGACGCCACGCACTCGGTGCAGGCGCCGGGCGGGCTCGGCACCGCCTCGGGCGGCCGGCGCGAATTCATCCCCGTGCTGGCGCGCGCGGCCTGTGCCGCTGGTGTCGCCGGGTTCTTCATGGAGACGCACCCGGATCCTGCGACCGCATTAAGTGATGGCCCTAATGCGATGCCGCTGGCGAACATGAAAGAATTGCTCGAAACGCTCATGTCGATCGATGCGAGCGTCAAGCAACGTGATTATCTCGAAGCCGAGTTCGGACTCGGTATTCCGGACTCCCCAGAGGACTGACATGATCAAGATTATTGACGTTCGTGGTCGGGAAATTCTCGACTCACGCGGAAATCCTACTGTCGAAGCAGACGTCACGCTGGCTGACGGCACCATGGCGCGCGCCGGCGTCCCGTCCGGCGCATCCACGGGCACGCGTGAAGCGGTCGAGCTGCGTGATGGCGACAAGTCTCGCTACCTCGGCAAAGGCACGCAAAAAGCGGTCGCGAACGTCAATGGCGCCTTGCGCGACGCGCTGCTGGGCAAGGAGTTCGAGGACCAGCGCGCCGTCGACGACGCGATGCTCGCGCTCGATGGCAGCGACAACAAGGGCAACCTGGGCGCCAACGCCTTGCTCGCGATTTCGCTGGCAACCGCCAAGGCCGAAGCCGCGTCAAAGGGCATCTCGCTGTTCCGCCACCTCGGTGACAGCACGATGATGCCGGTGCCCATGATGAACATCATCAACGGCGGCGCGCATGCCGACAACAGCGTCGACATCCAGGAGTTCATGATCCTGCCGGTCGGCGCACCGCGCTTCTCGGAAGCCCTGCGTCACGGCGCGGAAATTTTCCACAGCCTCAAGAGTGTCCTCAAGGGTATGGGCATGAACACGGCCGTGGGCGACGAGGGCGGCTTCGCGCCGAACCTGCCGTCCAACCAGGCTGCGCTCGACACCATCATGACCGCCGTCGAACAGGCCGGCTTCAAGCCGGGCAGCGACATCCTGCTGGGCCTCGATGTCGCCAGTTCCGAGTTTTACAAGGACGGCGTCTACGATCTCGAGTCCGAAGGTCGCCAGTTTGACGCCGATGGGTTCAGCGATTTTCTCGCCGAACTGGCCGCCGCCTACCCGATCATTACGATCGAGGACGGCATGGACGAAAGCGACTGGGATGGCTGGCGCCTGCTGACCGACAAGCTCGGCGACAAGGTCCAGCTCGTCGGTGATGACCTGTTCGTCACCAACACCTCGATTCTCGGTCGGGGTATCGATGAAAAGATTGCTAATTCGATCTTGATAAAACCCAACCAAATCGGTACCTTAAGCGAAACTCTTGATGCAGTTACTATGGCAGATGAGGCGGGTTACTCCGCGGTAATCTCGCATCGGTCCGGTGAAACCTCGGACGCGACGATTGCCGATATCGCAGTAGGCACCTCGGCGACGCAGATCAAGACCGGCTCCCTGTCCCGGTCGGACCGCATCGCGAAGTACAACCAGCTGCTGCGCATCGAAGAGGAATTGGGCGAAAAGGCGGGGTATGCCGCGGGCGATGCATTTTCGGTGAGTGTTGGCTAAGTATCTGATCATATTGCTATCGATAGCCGGGATCGGCCTGCAGGCCGAGCTCTGGTTTTCCGACGATGGTTATCGCAAGACGCTGAAGCTGCGTGGCGCAGTTGCTGAGCAGCTTGCCCTCAACGAATCCCTGCGCGCGCGCAATGCGGCGCTCGATGCCGAAGTCGTCAACCTGAAGCAGGGCAGCGACGCAGCCGAAGAACGCGCCCGCACCGACCTCGGCATGATCGGCGAACAGGAGACCTTCTACCAGGTCGTGCCCGTCGCCGACGTTTCTTACTAGACTTTCATGACGCTTCCAGACTGGGCCCGCGCTCATGGCGCGCCGTTGTTTGCGGCTGTCATTCGCACCGCTCCCGAGGACTTTCATGTCACCGAGTCGCTCGGCTGGGACCTGTCCGGCGAGGGTGAGCACGATTACCTGTGGATTCGAAAAACAGGCGCCAACACGGAATGGGTCGCCCGTCAGCTTGCGCGATTCGCGGATGTCCCGGCCCGAGATGTCGGTTACTCCGGCCTCAAGGATCGTCACGCCGTTACCGAGCAGTGGTTCAGTGTGCCGCGCTGGAACTCGCCCGACTGGGCGGCCTTCGACGCCGACGGTGTCGAAGTCGCAGACGTTCAACGACACCATAAAAAGCTGCGACGCGGTGCGCATCGGGAGAACTCGTTTCGCATTGTGCTGCGCGGGGACGAGATTGGTGTCGACGAGGCTTCACTTGAGGAGCGTTTGACGACGATTGATGAGCGCGGCGTTCCGAATTACTTCGGCGAGCAGCGCTTCGGCCGCGACGGCGACAACCTCGAACTCGCCGACGCCTGGGCCGCCGGCAGACGGCTGCCCCGGCACAAGCGCAGTATTGCGATCTCTACCATGCGTTCGTTCCTGTTCAACGAGCAGCTCGGTCAGCGTGTTGCCGATGACACCTGGAATCGCCTGCTGCCCGGTGACAAGGCCAACCTCGATGGCACCGGCAGCGTGTTCGATGTTGAGAATGCGGATGAAGAGCTCGAGCGGCGTTGTCGCGAGTTCGATGTACATCCGGCAGGCGTATTGGTCGGCGATGGCAGCAATCTCGGGCCGGATAACTGGCGTACGGCCCTGGACAAAGCGCGCGTCGAGGAGGGGAGTCGGGCATTCCGCTTGCGTGTCCCCGATTTGGAGTGGTCGCTCGACCGCGACGCCGTTAGGGTTTCGTTCACGCTCGGGCGCGGTGCTTTCGCGACCTCGGTACTGCGGGAGATGTGCCGACACGAGAGTTACAAATCGCTTTATAAAACAGATATTTAAGATCGATTTTAACGACTAATCTGTATATAATAAAGGGGTATCCAGTTAGCTCCTCCACCTACTATATGTTGTGTTTCGTTGGGAGGAGGAATGGGTCGATTTGACGACTCGTTGATATGGCGACAACGGAGAGTGTGATCACTCAATCTGTGCGGCCAGTTCCAGGAATTTGTCGCCCCAACCGTTGTCAATGGCAGTATCCTGAAGCGCGCCAGTAGGCGCAATCAATGGCAGTATTCTCTGTTCTATCTCCCCACGAGTACCATGCTCGACTGCGTTTCTTGCTTGCAACGTAGCGTCTACCAACTCGGAAACGGTCGCAACAGCAAAGCCAGAGTCGTCTGATTTCCGAAGCAACTCCAAAAGCTCATCTATGGCAGCTAGCCTCTGTTCCTTTCTTCTGAACATCAATTGGTGACCTGTAACGTTTCGATATTAGTGCTATCAGCTATTTGAGCATAAGTCACTGGATTCGTGACCAGCGCTTGTTCGAGCATCCGGTAGAACAGCAGCCCACGCGAGCGTGAACTACGCCGGTTAAAGCGAAAAGTAAACTCGTCGAGGTAGTAGTCGAGTTGCTTTGATTGGACGGCACCTTGGTGGGTTCCTAGCAGCCAGCGCTTGAGTAACGAGGCGACCCGGTGGACTCCGGGCATCGTCACATGCGCTGGATCTTCAGCACCCAGCTGGACCGCTTTCTCGCGTTGATAACCGTGCTTCTCCAGCTTTCTGTACGCCGCTGAGCCGTCTGTACGTACCACTGACCCCGGTTCCACAGCCTCCAGAACGAACGGTAGCGCCGCGTTCTCAGACTTACTGGTGACGCGCTGAAGCCGGATGCGGCCGAAGCCCTTCGGCTGCTTGATCTCAATGGCTACCATGACAATCGAGCGCAGCGACTCCCGCTTCTCCGCGAGTTCCTGCTTTTTCTTGGTATCGCGCACCTTGTTCGGCGGCGAGCGGCCCACAAAGACCTCGTCGACTTCAACCAGACCGTGGAGCTGCTCTCGACCGGGGCGGATCATGGCCCGCCGGAGGCGGTGCAACATCGCCCAGGCCGTCTGGTAGCTACCCAGACCGAGTACGCGTTGTAATCCGAGTGCGTTGACGCCTTGCTTCTGGTTAACGATGTACCACACGGCCGCCAGCCAACTTCGCAGCGGTGTCCGCGTCTTGTCGAAGATGGTGCCGGCCGTCACCGTGGACTGACGACGGCAATGCCGGCATATCCAGCGACCGCGACTGCCCTGAAAGGCGACTGCCGGCTCCTCGCACCCTGGGCAGACGAAGCCCTGCTTCCAGCGGATATCTTCGAGATAGCGACGGCAGGCCTCATCGTCGGGAAACCAATCGAGGAACTGATCCCAGGTCCGAGGATAATCCTGACCTGCAACGGGCATTTTGGGGCTATCTGGCACCACTACATCTTGTATGATGTGGAGCTAAATAGATACCCCTTATATAATAACAGTATCTCTTTCCGGCCCTTTTTCTCCTTCGGAGATGCCCATGAATGCTGTTATTTCGACTACTCCCGAACCCGATTCCATCGAACAACTCGAGCAGGACATTCTCAGGACCTGCGTTGGCATCAATGCCTTTACCTACGATTTGCTAGTCCAGATTCGTCAGTTCGAAGAGCTTGGCGGACACATGAAATGGGGCTTTGATGACTGCGTCGGCTGGCTCGCGTGGCGCTGTGATTTCTCGACCGGTACGGCCCGGGAGAAGCTGCGGGTTGCTCGGGCGCTGAAGGTCCTGCCTCTGGTGTCTGAGAGATTCAGGAAGGGCGAACTGTCCTACACCAAGGTGCGCGAGTTGACGCGCGTAGCGAATCCATCCAACGAGGACGAACTCGTTGCCTTCGCCCTGAAGCACACCAGCGCCCAGGTCACCGAGCGCTGCTTCGAACTGCGCATGGGTCAGCCCGATTCCCTGTCGGTTGCTGAGAGAGCATTCTCGAATAGATCATTGCGCGTCAGTCGCAATGCCAACCGCGGCGTGATGACGGTGACAGTTGAATTGCCTCTGGAAGCGGGCGAACTCATCGAGAAGGCACTCGACAAAGCACGCGATGACGTTGCGCTACAGCATCCCGACATCATGGATACGACCTGGTCAAAACGTCAGGCCGATGCGTTTGTCACGATGGTGAAGGCATACTTGAGCGGTGACGGAGAGACGCGTTCGTCAGACCAGTACCTCGTTAACGTCCATGTCGACCAGAAAGCACTTGCTGGTGATGTCGGTCGTTCATCGCTACCGATTGAAACCGTCAAACGTCTCGCTTGCGACTCGCCAGTCGTGACTATTGTCGAAGATGACAAAGGACGGCCGTTGGCCGTCGGTAGAAAATCCCGCTCTGCGACCACGGCGCAGAGGCGCGCGATCTATGCCCGGGACAATCACACTTGTCGCTTCCCGGGCTGCAAGAACAAGCGCTTTGTCGACATCCATCATGTCGATCATTGGGCGCATGGTGGCGAAACGGACATCGATAAGATGCTCTTGCTGTGCACGCGACATCACACGCTGGTCCACGAAGGTGGTTTCCGCATTGAAAAGAACTTCAAAGACGAGTGGTACTTCGTGCGGCCGGACGGAATCGCTGTGCCGGAAGTCGGCTACAACACTCAGGACATGATTGACTCAGATATCGGTGGCACTTCCGGGGAAGACTACGATCCACCGCGCGGTGCGTTATTGAGCATGGCGGAAAAACTGGTGCTGGAGCCGCCACCGCCAGACTACATACACTGACTTTACGCGAACTCTCGCGTTGTCACTCCAGGGATCTTTATTCCGAGGTACTCGAAGGAGAGTTGGTGCAAGCGGTCGGATTAGCCGCTACCTAAACATCCTGCAACAACACGTACACGGCACCGGTTCCCCCATCCACCTGCCGGGTCGATACAAACGCGAGGACGACATCCCACTTCCTGAGCCAGCGATTCACGGCGTTCTTCAAAACCGGCCCACGGTCCCCGGATCCCAGGCCCTTGCCATGCACAACCCGTACGCAGTACTTGCCCTGCGAAGCGCTGTACTGAATGAAATCGGCGAGGGCGGGCCTGGCTTCCTCGAGGGTCATGCCATGCAGGTCGATCTCGGCCTGGACGCTGTAGCCGCCGCGTTGCAGTTTGCGCATGGTGCGCCTGCCGACATGCTGACGATGGAAGCGAAGAGCGGCGCCATAGCCGTGCTCGATTGTGTCGATGTCGTCTTCGAGGCTTTCGGCGAGAACGCTGCGCTCGTCGGCCTTTGAGAATCTTGCCTTCGGCTTGGGTTTCTTCTTCGCAACGGGCACGCGCTCCTCATGCTGCAGTGGCTTGGCGCCCTGCATTGCGCGTCGAAACTCGTCGATGTCTTTCTCGCTCACGCTGGTATAGTGTGCGCGTCTCAAAAACCAATCAAGACTCCGCGCCGAACTCCTGTATGAAAATCCTCGTAAGTAACGACGACGGATATCTCGCTCAAGGCATCAATACGCTGATTGAAGCGCTTGAGCAGGTTGCGGACGTCACGGTTGTAGCGCCGGATCGCAATCGCTCTGCGGCGAGCAATTCCCTGACGCTATCGCGCCCGCTGCGGGTATCCCGGTATGGTGAGAATCGCTACAAGGTGGACGGCACGCCGTCCGACTGCGTGCACCTGGCCGTGACGGGGCTGCTCGACGAGGAGCCGGACCTGGTGGTGTCGGGCATCAACCATGGCGCCAACCTCGGCGACGACGTTATCTACTCGGGCACTGTGGCGGCCGCGATGGAAGGCCGATTTCTTGGATTGCCGACGATCGCGGTGTCGCTGGTCGGCCAGACAATGGTCGGTGCGCGCCTGACGTACTTCGATACGGCGGCGCGGGTCGCCTCTGAGCTCGTCCAGAAACTGGAACGAGCGGGCCTCGAGCCGGACACCGTGCTTAACGTGAACGTGCCGGACCTGCCGTACGACGAACTGGCAGGGGTCCAGGCGACGCGTCTTGGTTTCCGGCACAAGTCCGAACATGTCCTCAAGGACTCGGACCCGTACGGCCGCCCGATCTACTGGATCGGACCCGCGGGCGAGGGCGCAGATGCGGGCGAGGGCACCGACTTCGGTGCGATCGCGCAGGGCGCGGCTTCCGTAACCCCACTGAAGGTCGACCTGACGCGCTACGAGGCGGTGAAGGACATCGCGGCGTGGCTGGAGAAATGATCGACGTCCGGCAGGGCATCGGCATGACCTCGGCGCGGACGCGCGATCGGTTGGTGCAGCGGCTGCGCGATCAGGGCATCCGTAGTGACGCGGTACTCGAGCAAATTCGCAATGTGCCGCGGCACCTGTTTGTCGACGAGGCACTGGCGAGCAGGGCCTACGAGGACACGGCGCTGCCGATCGGCCTCGGGCAGACGATCAGCCAACCGTACGTCGTTGCGCGCATGACCGAAGCGTTGCTCGACGGTTTCACGGGCGAGAATGTGCTTGAAGTGGGAACGGGTTGCGGTTACCAGACGGCGGTTTTGTCGCCACTGGTCAAGAGGATCTGGACGGTCGAACGCATTCCCGAATTGTTGCGCAAGACGAAACAGCGGCTGCGCCAGCTCGATATCTACAACGTGCAGTTTCGACCCGGCGATGGCTGGAAAGGCTGGTCGAAGTACGGTCCCTACGACGGCATTATCGTCACGGCTGCGCCTGACGAGGTGCCCGAAGAGCTGCTGAGCCAGCTGGCGCCGGGTGGCCGGCTGATCATTCCGGTCGGTCCCCAGGGTATCCAGGACCTGGCGATGATTACGAACCGCAATGACCACTACGAACAGGTTTCGCTCGGTAAGGTCAGTTTTGTGCCGCTCGTGAAGGGCGATTCATGAAGCTGTTCAGGCCGCTGTACGACAAGGTTCTCGAGTGGTCGCGACATCGGCATGCGGAGCGCTACCTCGGTGCGATGAGCTTTGCGGAGTCGTCATTTTTTCCGATCCCGGTAGACGTCATGCTGGCGCCGATGGTGCTGGCCGATAACAGCAAGTGGATTCGCTTTGCAGCGATCGCGACCGTTTTCTCGGTGCTCGGCGGACTGGCGGGTTATGCAATCGGTTGGGGCATGTTCGAGGCGATTGAGCCGTGGCTCCGCGAGTCGCATTACTGGGATGCGTACCTGACGGCACGGCAGTGGTTCGATGACTATGGCGTCTGGGTGGTGTTCGTCGCGGGGTTCTCGCCGATTCCGTACAAGGTCTTCACTATCGCGGCAGGCGTTGCGGCGCTGAGCTTGCCGGGCTTCTTCGTCGGTTCGCTGATTGGCCGCGCGGCACGCTTCTTCCTCGTAGCGGGTCTCGTGCGTCTTGGCGGCGAGCGCTTTGAGTCGACCCTGTCGAAACATGTCGAGCGAATCGGCTGGGCTGTGGTCGTCGTCACGGTAATCGTCATTGCGTGGTTTATGATGCGGGACTGATGAGTTCCCGCACGATCACAGTCGTCCTTCTTTGCCTGTTCCTGGTTGCCTGCGGCAGCCAGTCGAAGTGGTATGACGACCCTCATGTACACATTGTGCGGTCCGGCGAGACGCTGTTCTCGATCGCGTTTCGGTATGGCAAGCGGCCTGAAGACCTCGCGCGGTGGAACCGCCTCGGTAGTGGCAACCTGATCCATCCCGGCCAGCGGTTGCGCCTGAAGCCACCGTCGGGCAGCTCGAGCTCGCGCACTACCACGCGGGCCAGTCGGCCCGCGCCGAAGCCCCTGCCACAGATTCCTGCACAGCCATCTCCCAAGTGGAAGTGGCCGACCAGCGGGCGCATCAATGTCGAATTTGGCGCAAAGCCGGGTCCGGGGACGGGCGTGCTGATTAACGGCAAGACTGGCCAGCCCATAGTGGCTGCGGCTTCGGGGCGCGTGGTCTATGCGGGCAGTGGACTGATCGGATATGGCCAGCTTATTATTTTGAAGCACAACGACACTTACCTGAGTGCCTATGGGTACACGGCGTCGCTACTCGTCAAGGAAGGCGACCAGGTCAAACAGGGACAGCGCATCGCTACGATGGGTGAGGGGCCGGAACGCAAGGCGCGGCTGCATTTCGAGATCAGGCGCAACGGAGAACCGGTTAACCCGCGACAATTCTTGCCGGCGAGATAACCAAGAACAACAAGTCTCGAAAGGTCGCCCCTTGAGCAGGAGGGGTTTGTGGGACAAATGCTGGATCCTACGCGGCAGTACCTCGACGAGATTGGCGTCTCGCCGCTCCTGACTGCGGACGAGGAAAAATACTACGCGCGCCTCGCCCAATCCGGCGACGAGTCGGCGCGTCAGCGCATGATTGAAAGCAACCTGCGCCTCGTCGTGAATATCGCGCGCCGCTACATCAATCGCGGCCTGCCGTTGTTGGACCTGATCGAAGAGGGCAATCTCGGCCTGATTCACGCGGTCGAGAAGTTCGACCCTGAGCGCGGCTTCCGTTTCTCGACCTATGCAACCTGGTGGATTCGCCAGGCGATTGAGCGCGGCATCATGAACCAGTCGCGCACGGTCCGCTTGCCAATTCATATCATCAAGGAAATCAACGCATGCCTGAGGGCGGCGCGGCGGCTGCGCGAGGACAACGACCAGGCGCCGACGATGCAGGAACTGGCAGAGCACCTGGATCGTGATGTGGCTGAAGTCGAGCGGCTTATGGGGCTGCACGAACGCGTGACCCTGCGGGCGACCGGTCGGGATGACGAGAACGCGAGTCCGGTCGATCGGTTGCGCGCCAGGCGTTCGGCGGAACCGTCACGCTGCGCGCAACGTGAAGACATGAACCACATCGTCGATCACTGGGTGTGGGAACTCAGTGACAAGCAACGCGCGGTTGTCGAGAGGCGCTTTGGCTTGCACGGTTATCGGCGCGCAACGCTGGAACAGATCGGCAACGAAATCGGTGTGACACGCGAGCGAGTGCGGCAGATCCAGCTGGATGCGCTCAAGAACCTGCGTGAAATGCTCGAGAGCCACGGCATGACGGGGGAGAACCTGCTGGATTGACCCTGTAGGAGCCCGCCTTGTACCCCAAGGGCACGTAGCGCGCGACAGTCGCCGGCAAGCCGCCTCCTACAAATACAGCACTGCCGCTACCCGCCGATCCTCATTTGCCAGCACGTTGAACGTGCGGGCTGCAGCGTGCGTATCCATGACCTCCAGGCCCACGGCGGCGCGCGCGAATGCGAAGGTCAATTCGCGGGGCGGAAAATGATTGACCCTGCCGGTCCCCAGCAGAACGATCTCGGGTCTGGCATCGAGTATGGGCGCAAAGTGCGCATCCGTGAGTTCATCGATCGGCACTGCGTCCCAGGAACCCAGCAGTTCGTCGGGCGTCAGGGCGATGGCGGATGCGTGCAACTGATCATTGACGAGGATGCCCGTCTCCGAAACATTGCGGATGACGAGCTTCGCCGACATTTCTCTTGTGAATTTCAACAGCGCATCCCTTAACATCGCCTTCCAGAGTGGACGCATCATATGACAAAAATACGGCCCTCGTGGTTCTGCCGCCTGCACGTGGTGGCCGGCTCGAGGATCGCTCGCTGCGGGCGTGGCTGGCGCAATCGGACCTTTCCGTGGACGAGGAGCCGCGGGAACTGCTGCGCCGCTTGACCAGTGAGATCGGCCTGCCGTACCCGGAAGAAGGGCTGGCGGCACTGCGCATGTGGGGGCAAACGGGCGATCGGCCGACGGTATGGATTGCGGCGGCCGACCCTGTTTATCTCGAGCCGCGGCGCGACTACCTGTGTTTGCATGCCTTGCGTGGCGCGGGTATCCCGGCGTCTGATCTGCGGCCATTGTTCGACCATTTGCAGGAAACACTGGCCGGCGACAAGAAGTTCGGCTTCGCGCGGCTCGGATCGAACGGTTACCTGCGCTGTGCGCAACCGATTTCGACCGCTACGGTACCGTCATACGTGGTTGACCTGCGTGAGCCGGGCGAATTCATGCCGACGGGAGAGCATACGGTCATGCATCGCGGCATTCTCAGTGAGATCGAAATGGCATTGCACGAGCACGAGGTAAACCTGCGGCGCGAGGAAGAGGGACTACCGCCTGTGAATTCCCTGTGGTTGTGGGGCGGCGGTATGGCGCCCGAGCGCATCACGCAACCGCAACCACCTTTGTTTGCGGATGATCCTCTCCTGACCGGGTACTGGGAGGCGTCTACAGCTGTAAGTGACATGTGGCCCGGAACATTCGACGCCTGCGCCGAAGATTCGTTACACGGCTTCGTCGCGGTGACGCCTGAGTCGGACCAGCGTAGCGAGACCCTGCAGGAGTACCTTGTCGAGCTGAGAGAGTTGCTGCGCTCGAAGCGCGTCAGGCGACTCATCCTGCTGTTTCGTGATGGATTGCGCGCGGAAGTGCGGCGTTCGCAGACGCTCAAGTTCTGGCGCCGCGACGACGAGTTGCTGTCCTGATGTCGCAGCGTGTTCGTCCGATCGTTGCGCGTCCCATGCCGTCGCCCGAGGCGATAGCGGCGCTCGGCAATATCGATCCTCTGCACGCGCGCCTGTTCGCAATGCGCGGACTGGGCGATGCCGCTGAGCTCGATTACGGGCTTGCACAACTTGCACCGGTCGGAGCGCTCGAGAATGTCGACGAGGCGGCCGAGCTCATCATTGCCAACCGCGGCAACAAGATTGTCGTGGTCGGCGACTTCGACGTTGACGGCGCGACCAGTTCGGCACTGATGTTGCGCTGCCTGCGCGAGTTCGGCTTTGCGGATGTCGAGTACCTGGTACCGAATCGTTTCGAGTATGGCTATGGGCTGACGCCCGAGATCGTACGCGTCGCGGCGGAGAAGCAGCCGGCGCTGCTGATCACGGTTGATAACGGCATTTCGAGCATTAATGGCGTGGCCGAGGCTAACGGGCTCGGAATTTCTGTCCTGGTTACGGACCATCATCTGCCAGGCGACAAGCTGCCCCATGCGGCAGTCATCGTGAATCCGAACCTGCCAGACAGCCGCTTCCCAAGCCGCAATCTCGCGGGTGTCGGGGTGGCGTTCTACGTGCTGGCGCGGGTCGGGCGCATGCTCGAAGAGCAGGGCATTGCGGGCGCGGCCAAGGTGCCGGCGAAATTCCTCGATCTCGTTGCGCTGGGTACCGTTGCTGACGTCGTGCCGCTCGACCACAACAATCGCGTGCTCGTGCACCAGGGCCTGCTGCGGATTCGGGCGGGGCGCTCGATCGTGGGTATCCAGGCGATCCTGAAACAGTCGGGACGTCAGCCCGCACGCTGCGTGAGCACGGATCTCGGATTCGCCGTCGGGCCGCGCATCAATGCGGCTGGGCGACTTGAAGATATCTCGGTCGGTATCGAGTGCCTGTTGACCGATGACTTCGATACGGCGCTCGAACACGCGCACCTGCTGGATCGCATCAACAGCGAGCGCCGCGATATCGAGGCGACGATGCGCGACCAGGCGTTTGCCTATGTCGACCAGCTCGGCGAACAGCGCTGGCCGGCGTGCGTCTGTGTTTATGACGCGGACTGGCACCAGGGCGTCGTCGGGTTGATTGCTGCGCGCGTTCGCGAGCGCTGTCACAGGCCGGTGATCGCGTTCGCGCGTGAGAGCGACGAATTGCTGAAAGGATCGGCGCGTTCGATCCAGGGCGTGCATATCCGCGATCTGCTCGAGGCAGTGCATGCTGTCCGTCCGGAACTGATCGTGAAGTTTGGCGGCCACGCGATGGCGGCGGGACTGACAATTGCCGAGCAGCACCTTGAAGCATTCAAGCAGGTGGCCGCGGAGCAGATGGCGCGCCTCTATCCGCAAGCTGATTTCAGCGGCGCCATCGTGACTGATGGGACCTTGCCGGGCGATGCAATCAACTTGGCGTTCGCTCGTTCGCTGCGCGATGCAGGTCCGTGGGGCTCGGGTTTCCCGGAGCCAATATGGAGCGGCGATTTTGCCGTGGTTGAGCAGCGCGTGGTCGGCGAGAACCACCTCAAGTTACGCGTGCGTCCCGCGGGTGGCGGCAATATCGTCGACGCGATCGCGTTTAACCAGGCAGGTCCGGCCTATCGTGGCAACGTGCAGCTTGCATTTCGGCTCGACGTTAACGAGTATCGCGGCATTGAATCCCCGCAGCTTGTCGTCGAACAGGTTGCCGCAATCTGAAAGACCCATGGAAACGAGCCAGATCAAGCAGACTATTGCCGACCTCGCTGAACGCTCCGACGCGTTGAGGAGGTACCTTTGACTACGATGGCAAGGCAGAGCGCCTGACCGAAGTTCAGCGCGAGCTCGAAGAACCCGACGTATGGAACGAACCCGAGCGCGCCCAGGCGCTGGGGCAGGAGCGTGCGCAACTCGAAAGCGTGGTCGTCGGTCTGGATGAACTGCAGACCGGCCTGAGCGACGCGGGCGAGCTGCTCGACATGGCCGTTGAGGAAGACGACGAAGACACGGTCAACGAAGTCGTCGCCGATCTCGGCAAGTTTGAAAAGCAGGTTGCCGGCCTTGAGTTCCGGCGCATGTTCTCGGGCGAGATGGATGCCAACAACGCGTATGTCGATATCCAGTCGGGCGCTGGCGGCACCGAGGCGCAGGACTGGTCCGAGATGTTGCTGCGCATGTACCTGCGCTGGGCCGAGGCACATGGCTTCAAGGCCGAAGTTATTGAAGCCTCCGCCGGTGAGGTTGCGGGCATCAAGAGCGCGACGGTGCACATCGAGGGCGAGTATGCCTACGGCTGGCTGCGGACCGAGACAGGCGTGCACCGGCTCGTGCGCAAGTCACCTTTCGATTCGGGCAATCGTCGCCATACGTCCTTCGGTTCCGTGTTTGTGTCTCCTGAAGTCGATGACAATATCGATATCGAGATCGATCCGTCGGACCTGCGCATCGACGTATACCGTGCAAGCGGTGCCGGCGGCCAGCACGTCAACCGCACAGAGTCCGCTGTGCGAATCACGCACTTGCCGAGCAACATCGTGGTGCAGTGCCAGAACGATCGCTCGCAGCACAAGAACAAGGCGACGGCGATGAACCAGCTCAAGGCCAAGCTCTACGAGATGGAGATGCAGGAGCGGCGTGCTGCCGCTGCGGCGGTCGAAGAGGGCAAGGCGGACGTCGGCTGGGGCAGTCAGATTCGCAATTACGTGCTCGACCAGAGCCGCATCAAGGATTTGCGTACCGGCGTTGAAACCGGTAACACTCAGGCCGTACTGGACGGAGGTCTCGACGCCTTCATCGAGGCGAGCCTCAAGCAAGGACTGTAGGAGGGGGCTTGCCCGCGACCCTTAAGTGAAAGAATTGACCGACGATAACAACCGACAAGACGAGAACAAGCTGATCGCCGAACGCCGCGGCAAGCTGGAGGCACTGCGTGAGCGGGGCAACGCGTTCCCGAACGATTTCCGCCGCAACGCGATTGCGGAAGAACTGCACCAGACCTTTCATGCGCATGACAAGGATGCGCTCGAGGAAGAGAAGATCGAGGTGTCGGTCGCCGGTCGCATGATGGCCAAGCGCGTGATGGGCAAGGCGAGCTTCATCAAGTTGCAGGACCGCTCCGGCCAGATCCAGATTCGCCTTGAGCGCGATCGACTGCCGGAAGGCGTCTACCAGGCCTTCAAGAAGTGGGATGTCGGCGATATTGTCGGCGCGCAGGGCATGCTGATGCGCACCAACACGGGCGAACTGACCGTGATGGCCGATGAAGTCCGGCTCCTGACCAAGTCGCTGCGACCTCTGCCCGAGAAGTGGGCGGGCCTGTCAGACCAGGAGACGCGTTACCGCCAACGCTACGTCGACCTGATCATCAACGAAAAGAGTCGCGAGACCTTCCGCAAGCGCTCCGAGATCATCACCTACATGCGTGGCTTCCTCGAGTCGCTCGACTTTCTCGAGGTCGAGACGCCGATGATGCAGGTCACGCCGGGCGGCGCGATCGCGCGGCCGTTTACAACGCATCACAACGCACTCGACATGCCGCTGTACCTGCGCATTGCGCCGGAGCTGAATCTCAAGCGCCTGATCGTCGGCGGCTTCGATCGCGTGTACGAGATCAATCGCAACTTCCGTAACGAGGGCGTGTCGACGCAGCACAATCCCGAGTTCACCATGATGGAGGCGTATCGCGCGTACGCCGACTACAACGACTGGATGGATACGACCGAGGCGATGTTCCATGGCATGGCTGATGCCGTGAACGGGACGACGCTGGTCGAGTACCAGGGCGAGACCTACGACTTCGGCAAGAAGTTCGAGCGTATGACGGTCGAGGATTGCATCGCGAAGTACAACCCGGACTTCGATATGTCGAAGGTGCGCGATCGCGATTACCTTGTTGCCTATGCCGAGAAAGTCGGCGTGCACGTCAAGGACAATTACGGTCCCGGCAAGCTGCAGACCGAGATTTTCGAAGAGACCGGTGAGTCGCAGCTGCGCCAGCCGACCTTCATCACACAGTACCCGGCGGAAGTATCGCCGCTGGCGCGCAAGAATGACGAAGACCCGTTTGTCACGGATCGTTTCGAGTTGTTTATTGCGGGCCGCGAGATTGCGAACGGGTTCTCGGAGCTCAATGACTCCGAAGACCAGGCCGAACGCTTCAAGGCGCAGGTCGAGGCGGCGAAAGCTGGCGATGATGAGGCAATGTCATTCGACCACGACTACATCCGCGCGCTCGAGTACGGCATGCCGCCGACGACAGGCATTGGTATTGGCGTCGATCGCCTCGTGATGCTGCTGACGGATTCGCCGTCTATTCGCGACGTACTGTTGTTCCCGCACATGCGGCCCGAGGTGTTTGACTAGGGTGATAGTCGCCGGCAAGCCGCCTCCTACAGGTACGGCAGCGGCCTGCTCGACAAAGTGACGTCTCCGACGGTGTGTGCCTGATCTGCTTTGTCGGTCGCTATCACCGCGAGGAGCTCATTACCCGCCACGTTGAGCACTTCGCCGACTTTGCGGCCGTCGAGTTCGACCTTGTCGCCAACGGTTACGGGCCCATCACTTGCGAAGCGTTTGGTGCGGCGCTTGGTCGCGCCCTTGTAGTGCGTGCGAGCGACGATTTCCTGGCCCGTGTAGCAGCCCTTGTCGAGACTGATCGCCTCGAGCAGGTCGAGATTGAGCATGTGTGGCGTGAATTCCTCGGACTGGGCCTCGCCGATCCATGGGATGCCGGCGGCGATTAGCGCGGCGGGGTCGGCTGACTGGCCTTCATCGATGACCTCGAAATTGACCTTCGAGCGAAAGCGAAACATGGACAGGCGGCGCACGAGGCCCTCGGCGCGATCGGCCGGCACACTCAGCGCATAGCCGCCGTCAATGGCGGCAATATCGCCGAACCAGATGACGCGGCCCTTGGGGCTGCACCAGGCGCTGCGCTGCGAGCCGCCGGCCTCCAGTCCGCGCAGGTCGTTCGTGAGTTGGCCCTGCAGGAATTCGAAGGCGTCGGGGCCCGTGGTTTTGATGGTCGAAAGTGCAAGCATGACTAAAGTATGGTGTTTGAGGTACTGCAGCGCCGGATGGGCTCTGGCATACTCCCGCAATGAGCGCATCCGACCCCAAGAACAAGGCCGAAAACGACGTTTCCGGTGTGAAATCCAGAACGGATGATACACCGTCAGAAGTCGCAGATCGGCAACCGGAAAGGCCAAAGGAAATCGGCGGCCGCGGCGGGCTGGACCCGACCCGCTACGGAGACTGGGAAAAGAACGGTCGCTGCATCGATTTTTGATCAAGAAGCTATCTCATGACTAATCACGACAGGCCTCTGTCGCCTCATCTTTCGGTCTATCGCTGGCCGGTTACGATGGCCTCGTCGATCCTGCACCGCGCAACCGGTGTTGGTTTGGCATTTGGTTTCATCCTGTTTGTCGTCTGGCTTGCCGACATGGCGATCGGCCCGGACGCTTACGCCGCGCTAATGAATGTCCTCGATTCGCTCGTCGGGCGCGTCCTGCTGATCGGCTGGACCTGGGCGTTCTTCTATCACCTGAGTAACGGCATCCGACACCTCGTCTGGGATACCGGCCGTGGACTCGAGAAAGGGCAGGCGTCTGCCTCGGCCTGGTTCGTCATTGTGACGTCCGTGGTGCTGACGGCGGCGTTCTGGCTGGTGGTGTCATGAGCCTGCGCTCACCGCTGGGCCGCGTACTCGGCCTCGGTACCGCCAAAGACGGCACCGATCACTGGTGGGGGCAGCGTGTCTCCGGCGTCGCGCTGGTTCTGCTGGGACTGTGGTTCGCCGTGTCGCTTGCGACGCTGCCAGGCTTCGGCTATGCAGACGTGACCGCATTCGTCAGTGAACTGCCGAACCCGGTACTGCTCATCCTGCTGTGCGTCACGATGGCCTATCACTCCTACCTCGGCGTGCAGGTTGTCATCGAAGACTATGTACACAGCCATGGCCTCAAGGTGGCCAGTCTCGTTCTCTCCCGCTTCGCGCACGTGTTTTTCGCGGCAGTGGGCGTATTTGCAATTTTGAAACTCGGAATCGGCGCATGAGCGATTACGACTTTATCGATCACAGTTACGACGTCGTCGTCATTGGTGCCGGCGGCGCCGGTCTGCGTGCGACTTTCGGCCTGGCGAACGCCGGCTTCAACACGGCCTGCATCACCAAGGTCTTCCCGACGCGCAGCCACACGGTGGCGGCGCAGGGCGGCATCTCGGCCGCGCTCGGCAACATGGGCGAGGACGACTGGCGCTGGCACATGTACGACACGGTCAAGGGTTCCGACTGGCTTGGCGACCAGGACGCGATCGAGTACATGTGCAAGGAAGCCCCTGACGCGATCATCGAACTCGAGCATTACGGCGTGCCGTTCTCGCGTACGGAAGAAGGCAAGATTTACCAGCGTCCGTTCGGCGGCATGACCACGCACTACGGCGAGGGCACGGCGCAGCGCACCTGCGCGGCGGCCGACCGTACCGGCCACGCGATGCTGCATACGCTGTACCAGCAGTCGCTCAAGTACGACGCCGAGTTCTACATCGAGTACTTCGCGGTCGACCTGATCATGGAAGACGGCGCCTGCCGCGGCGTGGTCGCGATCGACCTCGCGACGGGCCGCCTGCATCGCTTCCGTTCGCACCAGGTGATTCTTGCGACGGGCGGCTACGGCCGTTCCTACTTCTCCTGCACCTCGGCACATACCTGCACGGGCGACGGCAGCGCGATGGTGCTGCGCGCTGGTCTGCCGGTCCAGGACATGGAGTTCGTACAGTTCCACCCGACGGGAATCTACGGCTCGGGCTGCCTGATCACGGAAGGCTCGCGCGGCGAGGGCGGTTACCTGACCAACTCCGAAGGCGAGCGTTTCATGGAGCGCTATGCGCCGAACGCCAAGGACCTCGCTTCGCGCGATGTCGTCTCGCGTTCGATGACGATCGAGATTCGCGAAGGGCGCGGTGTGGGGCCCGAGAAGGATCACATCCACCTGCATCTCGAGCACCTCGGACCCGAGGTCATCGAAGAGCGCCTGCCTGGCATTGCCGAATCGGCACGTATCTTTGCCGGCGTCGATGTCACGAAGGAACCGATTCCGGTTCTGCCGACCGTGCACTACAACATGGGCGGCATCCCGGCGAACTTCAACGGCCAGGTCGTCACGAAAGATGGTGACAATGCCGAGAAGGTCGTGGACGGACTCATGGCAGTCGGCGAAGCAGCCTGCGTATCGGTCCATGGCGCGAATCGCCTGGGCTCGAACTCGCTGCTCGATCTCGTCGTGTTCGGCCGCGCAGCCGCGCACTTCTGCCAGGAGACCATGACGCCGGGTAAGCGCCACAAGCCGCTGGCGGAAGACGCGGGTCAGAACAGCGTCGCGCGCATCGACAAGCTGCGGAATGCGAACGGTTCACGACCGACCGCGGAGATCCGTCTCGAGATGCAGAAGATCATGCAGGGCCACGCCGCCGTGTTCCGCACGGGCGAAGTGCTGGATGAGGGCGTCGAGATGCTTCGCAAGACCTACGCGTCGTTCGACGATGTCGGCATTGCTGACCGCTCGCTGGTCTGGAACACGGACCTTGTCGAGACGATGGAGCTCGAGAACCTGCTGCTGAACGCAGCCGCGACCATCGAATCGGCCGCGAATCGTCTCGAGAGCCGTGGCGCTCACGCGCGCGAAGACTATCCCGATCGCGACGACGAGAACTGGATGAAACACACGCTGACCTGGGTCGGCGGTCCGGGCGACGTGCGCATCGACTATCGCGAAGTCCATAACTTTACGTTGACTGACGAAGTCGACTACGTAGCGCCGAAAGCGCGCGTCTACTAGGGAGCAAGGAAATGGCTGAATTCAGACTCCCGAGAAACTCGCGCATCACCAAGGGCAAGCATTTCGATGCAGCCAATGGTTCGAGCAATACGCGCACGTTTGCCGTCTACCGTTACGATCCGTCCACGGGCGACAACCCACGCGTCGATACCTACGAGATCGACATGGACAATTGTGGCCCGATGGTTCTCGACGCGTTGATCAAGATCAAGAACGAGATCGACCCGACGCTGACGTTCCGGCGTTCGTGCCGCGAAGGCATCTGCGGTTCCTGCGCCATGAACATTGACGGTGGCAACACGCTGGCGTGCACGCGCGCCAACGATGAGGTGAAGGGTGATGTGAAGATCTATCCGCTGCCGCACATGCCCGTGGTCAAAGATCTCGTTACCGACCTGACCAACTTCTACGCGCAGTACGCCTCGATCAAACCGTGGCTGCAGGCGCGTACGCCGCCGCCGCCCGATTCCGAGCGGCTGCAGTCGAAGGAAGACCAGGAGCTGATCAACGAGCCCTCGGCCTGCATCCTGTGTGCTTGCTGTTCGACGAGTTGCCCGTCGTACTGGTGGAACTCCGATCGGTATCTCGGCCCGGCGGCGCTACTTGCGGCCTACCGCTGGCTGGTAGATACGCGCGACGAAGCGACCGGCGAGCGCCTCGACGAACTCGAGGATCCGTTCCGCCTGTATCGCTGCCACACGATCATGAATTGCACGCAGACGTGTCCGAAGGGTCTCAACCCGGCCAAGGCCATCGCCGAGACCAAGAAGATGCTGGCAGAGCGCAAGTTCTGATTGATCGATGTAGGAGGCGGCTTGCCGGCGACCTGTGAGCGAAGAATCCCGACTCCGGTGGCAATGCCGCCGTGGCATGCGCGAGCTCGACGAGCTCCTGTTGCGCTACCTCGACGAGTACTATGCCTGCGACAGCGAGGCCGATAAGGCAGCGTTTCGCGAAGTTTTGGCGCTGGCAGACCCGGAGCTGAACGCGTACTTGTTGCAACGGCAAGAGCCGACTTCAGCAAACGTAGCGCGTGTTATCGACCGCATACTCCGCCGAACTTGAAATCAATCGCCGCCTGCGGCGCAGCGTGCTGGTCACGGCCGCCGCAATGGCTGTCGCCGGCGTTATGGCTGTCCTCATACTTGATTGGGCTGCGTGGCTGAAACTCCTCGTCCTCCTGTCCTGGCTGGCCTGCGTGGCCTGGGAAGTGCGCCGGTTACGCCGCGGCTGGGCTTCCTGTACGGCCCTCAGGTTCTCTTCTGACGGTCTTCTGAGCATCCGTGGCCCCGACGGGGACTGGCGGCCGGCGCAGCTCGAAGACGACAGTATTCTGCTCCGCAACCACGCCTGGATACGCTTGCGCGGGCCGGATGGCGCCCTGTTTGCCGAACCGCTGGCGGGAGCGTGTCGGAAAAGCGACGACTGGCGGCGGCTGCAGGTTATCTGGCGACACGTTGGAGCATGGCAGCGAAGCTGCTAACATACTCATTGTGCAGGAAAAATTATAAGTTTCCGCAACGCGGAACCATCGCTACGGAACGGCGTCTCAGAACAAAGATGAATAAGGGAAAAATTGGAGAACTTATCTCGGCCATGCCGGTCTATCCCGGTGTTGGTTGCTGGTGCTGCCAGGATGGCGAGATAGCCTGAATGTCAAACCAGGCCTCCGACAAGAAACTGGTCAAGCGTGTCCAGAAAGGTGACAAGGCTGCGTTTGATCTGCTGGTGCTGAAATATCAGCACAAGATCGTCAACCTGGTGATGCGCTACGTGCGCGATCCCGAGCTGGCTCTGGATATCACGCAGGAGGCGTTCATCAAGGCGTACCGGGCTTTGCCACGGTTTCGCGGTGACAGCGCTTTTTACACGTGGATGTACCGGATTGCGGTGAACACGGCGAAGAATCACCTGGCGGCTCAGCGGCGCAGGCCAATGGACGTCGAGCTCGATCTGCAGGACCCGGAGCAATACGACCTGCATGCCAAGCTCAAGGAGACGGATACGCCCGAGGGCGTGACGCTCAGTAACGAATTGAAGGAAACGGTAGAGCGTGCCATTGCGGCGCTGCCGGAGGATCTCAGGACTGCGATCATCCTGCGCGAACTCGAAGGCATGAGCTACGAGGAAATTGCACAGACCATGGAATGTCCGGTTGGCACTGTGCGATCAAGAATTTTCCGGGCGCGCGACGCGATTGGCAAGAAGGTCGGTCCGCTAACCCGGCAGGATGGGTAGGGTTGCCCAGCGGGTGGAATATGAATGAAGCAATAAGAATGCAGATCTCTGCGTATGTGGACGGCGAATTGCCGGATAGCGAAGCGGATCTGTTACTGCGACGCATGAGCCAGGATGCGGAACTGCGTCGCGAGGCTGCCGAGTATCTCGAACTCGGGCGGGCCATACGTGGCGAGGCCAGCGTGCCCGGCGTTGATCGGCTGCGCGAGCGCATTGCCGCAGCGCTGGATGACAAGGTTCTCGAGAAGGAAGCAGTCGCCGCTGCTGAGGAAGACAGCCTGCCGCTGAAGCCGTTGATCGGTATTGCCGTGGCCGCCTCGGTCGCCCTGGTCGCCCTGTTTGCCCTGCAGTTGACGCCGGGCGTGGATCCTGCCGCACCGGCGGATGAAACGGTTGCGGTGGAAGACGCCAGCTACATCGTCCCGCCCGACGGGGAAGTGCAGCTGCTGGACAGCAACGAGGATGCTGTGCGCCTCACGGCCGATCGCGACAGCGAGGAAATCGAGATCGAAGACGAGCTCGAAGAGGATGCTGCTGACGAAGCCGACGAAGACGATGCGGCAAAGGCCACCACCACGCCCTGATAAGCCCTGATCAGACGGGTTACACTTTGCGGCCATGGATAATCCTCAGGGCCGCGTTCTTGCCGTACACAGTGACGATCGCCCGGCACATGCCGTGGTGGAGGTCGCCGAGTCGTTCCGTTGCGCGCGCTGTGCCTCGGGCAGGGGCTGCGGCGCCGGCGTGTTTGCCACGGGCGGTCCGCGCCAGGTCGAGGCATTGCTTCTCCCGGGCGTGACGGTTGGCACAGGCGACGAGGTCCGCCTCGAGCTGGCTCCCGATAACGTTCTGCGGGCAGCGGGAATCGTCTACGGTTTGCCGCTGCTGGGCGCCGGTATTGGTGCCGCCATGGCCTGGGGAGCCGGTGCCGGGGACGCGGGGGCGTCGCTACTGGCTTTGCTGGGCCTCGGCGCAGGGTTCCTGCTGGGACGCCGGCGGTTGAGCCAGGCGTCGTGCCTGCGCCGTTTTACGCCGACCATTACGGCTCGAGTCGGCTCTGCTGATGGCTGAACTGTACGTCTACAGCCGCCAGGGCTGCCATTTGTGCGAAGTACTGATCGAGGAATTGTTGCCATTGATCGAGGGCCGTCTGCAGCTCGAAGTCCGCGATATCGATACGGATCCGGCCTGGCATGAGCAGTTCTGGTCGGACATTCCCGTTGTCGAGTACCAGGGACGCGTGGTGTGCAAGCATTTTCTCGATAAGGCGGCGATTACAGGTATACTTCGCGGCTGATTTTTCCGGGCCCGGACCGGGCTTTTTTCCCATCCAATGAAGCATATACGCAATTTCTCGATCATCGCGCACATCGATCACGGCAAGTCGACGCTGGCTGACCGTTTCATCCAGATGTGCGGTGGCCTGTCCGAGCGCGAGATGGCCGAGCAGGTGCTGGATTCAATGGATCTCGAGCGCGAGCGTGGCATCACGATCAAGGCGCAGAGCGTGTCGCTGGACTACAAGGCGCGAGACGGCGAGGTCTACCAGCTGAACTTCATCGACACGCCCGGACATGTGGACTTCTCCTACGAGGTTTCGCGCTCGCTGGCCGCCTGTGAGGGCGCGCTGCTGGTCGTCGATGCGGCGCAGGGCGTCGAGGCGCAAAGCGTGGCGAATTGCATCACGGCAATCGACCAGGGTCTCGAGGTGCTGCCGGTCCTGAACAAGATCGACCTGCCGGCTGCAGAGCCCGAGCAGGTCGTGGCCGAGATCGAGGACATCATCGGCATCGACGCGCAGGATGCTATTAAGGTCAGCGCCAAGACCGGCGTTGGCGTGGACGACTTGCTCGAGCAACTCGTCGAGCTGGTTCCGGCCCCCGAAGGCGACCCGGATGGCCCACTGCAGGCACTGATAATCGATTCGTGGTTCGACAACTACGTCGGCGTTGTGTCGCTGGTGCGCGTCGTCAATGGCTCGCTGCAGAAGAAGGCCAAGATCACCGTCATGTCGACGGGGCAGTCGTACAACGCGGATCGCGTTGGCGTGTTCACGCCGAAGATGGAGGATCGTGACTCGCTGCAGACCGGCGAAGTGGGTTTCGTAATCGCCGGCATCAAGGACATTTACGGCGCGCCCGTCGGCGACACGTTGACGACGACGCGTCACCCCTGCGAGGAGCCGCTGCCCGGATTCAAGCAGGTTCAGCCGCGCGTATTCGCGGGACTGTTTCCGATCAACTCCGATGACTACGAAAGTTTCCGCGAGGCGCTGCAGAAACTGCGGCTCAACGATGCGGCACTGCATTTTGAGCCTGAGACCTCGGCGGCGCTTGGCTTCGGTTTTCGTTGCGGCTTCCTCGGCATGCTGCACATGGAAATCGTGCAGGAGCGTCTCGAACGGGAATACAACCTCGAACTGATTACCACGGCACCTACGGTAGTGTTCGAAGTCGTGACGACGTCAGAGCAGACGATGCACGTCGACAATCCGTCAAAGTTGCCGCCAGCCAATGAAATTGACGAGCTGCGGGAGCCGATTATCGCGGCGAATATTCTCGTGCCGGAAGAGTTTGTTGGCAATGTCATCAAGCTGTGTATCGAGAAGCGCGGCGTGCAGAAGCACATGCGCTACCTCGGCGGCCAGGTGCAGCTCGAATATGAACTGCCGATGGCGGAAGTCGTGCTCGACTTCTTTGACCGTCTGAAATCCGTGAGTCGCGGATTTGCTTCGTTCGATTACCACTTCCTGCGCTTCGAGGCGGCGAAGCTGGTGCGCCTCGATGTGCTGATCAACGGCGACCGGGTTGATGCGCTGTCCGTGATCGTCCACGCGGAAAGCGTGCGCACGCGCGGTCGCGAACTGGTCGAGAAGATGCGCGAATTGATTCCGCGGCAGATGTTCGACGTAGCCATCCAGGCGGCTGTGGGCAGCCAGATCATCGCGCGCAGCAACGTCAAGGCGCTGCGCAAGAACGTAACCGCCAAGTGCTACGGCGGTGACGTTTCGAGAAAGCGCAAGCTGCTCGAGAAACAGAAAGCCGGTAAGAAGCGCATGAAACAGGTAGGCTCTGTGGAAATACCGCAGGAAGCGTTCCTGGCTGTCCTGCGCGTAGACAAGTGAGTGAAGCATTGAGTATTAACCTGGCACTGATCCTGACATTGCTGACGCTGTTTACCGGCGTCGTGGTGGCACTCGACAAAATGGTCTGGAAGACCGAGGAAGAAGACAGCCGTACCAAGCCCTCGGGCAAGCATGTGCTGGTTGAATACTCGCGCTCGTTTTTTCCGGTGTTGTTGTTCGTACTGGTCGTCCGGTCCTTCGTTTTCGAGCCGTTCCGGATTCCATCGGGCTCGATGAAACCAACGCTGGTGCGTGGCGATTTCATCTTCGTCAAGAAGTACTCGTACGGCTTGCGCCTGCCGGTGACTGAGACCAAGATCATCGAAACGGGAACGCCGGAGCGGGGTGATGTGGTTGTGTTTCGCCTGCCGAAGGAACCGAGCGTCAACTACATCAAGCGGATCGTCGGGTTGCCCGGCGACACGATTGTCTACGAGCGCCATCGCCTGACGATCAACGGCGAGACGATTCCACTCGACGGCACCGAAAGAATTTTCGAGAAACGGCCGATTTTCGTCGAGGACCTCGACGGACGCTTGCACGATATTCTCGTCACCAACACGGACTTTTCCCGAGGTGACGGTACCTACCGGGTCCCCGCAGGGCACTACTTCATGATGGGGGACAACCGCGACGAGAGTAAGGACAGTCGCTATACCGATGTTGGCCTGATCCCCGAGGAGTATCTCGTTGGGGAGGCCACGCGCGTCTGGATGCATTTCGTGCCCTGGAACATGCCCGAGTGGGGCCGGATCGGCACAAAAATTCAATAATGTGGTGTCAGTCACTGATTTGACCGCTAGAATCGCGGTACGTTATGCAATGTAACGCCGCGCGAGACGCGATCTGAGTGAACGGAGATGCAGGTATGTTGTTGAATACCCTTGAAAAACGAGCAATGAAAGGACGCCAGGCGGGTATCACCACGCTGGGGTTGATCATTCTCGTGGCGTTCGTCGGTTTGTTCGCGTTTGCCGGCATTCGATTGACGCCTGTGTACCTCAATTACATGAAGATCGTTGGTGTCGTCGAAGGTGTGCGCGAGGAGTTCGATGGAGCCGGCGCAAGCCGTTCCGCCATTCGCAGCTCTATTGCTCGCCGTTTTGATATCGAGAGCGTCGCCATGATCACGGCGAAAGATGTCAAGGTGACCAAGGTTGACGGCGGGCATGAAGTCGCCGCTACCTACTCGCATAAAGCCCCGTTTATTGCCAACGTCAACTTCGTGGTGGATTTCGACAAGCGTGCGCTGATCCGCCGGTAGACCCACAGGGCCCGATGGGCCCGGCAATGTAGAGCGAAGGTTTGGACAAGGCCGAGAGCTGGCTCAGGAAAACACTGCAATACGAATTCTCGGACCCGGAGCTGTTTGCCCGGGCGCTGACGCATCGCAGTGCGCAGGGCCGCAATAACGAACGACTGGAATACCTTGGCGACGCGGTCCTCGACTTCGTTGTCTCCGAGGCTGTATTTCGTTTGCGCCCGCAGGCGGACGAGGGCGACCTCAGTCGCTTGCGTGCGTCCCTCGTCAAGGACACATCCCTGGCAGCCATCGCCGCAGATCTCGGGCTGGGTGAGCACCTGATCCTTGGCAGTGGCGAACGCAAGACGGGCGGCCATCGCCGCGAGTCGATCCTTGCCGATGCGCTCGAGGCGATTTTCGGCGCCGTTTACCTCGACGCCGGTTTCGACGAGGCCAAGGCGCTGATCGAGCGCGTTTTTGCGGAGCGTCTCGAAGACCTGCCCGATGCCGGGGAACTGCGCGATCCGAAAACACGGCTGCAGGAGTGGCTGCAGGCACGACGGCATGCATTGCCGGAATACGAGCTTGTTTCCGAGACCGGCCGGGACCACAGAAAACGCTTCGCGGTAACCTGTACGGTGGAGGCGCTGTCGCAACAGACAGACGGTGAAGCGTCTTCGCGTCGCAAGGCGGAGCAACGGGCCGCCCGCCGTATGCTTGAATTGCTCGCAGGAGAGGCCTCATGAGCGAGTATCGCTGCGGTCTCGTCGCTGTGATCGGCCGACCCAACGTCGGCAAGTCGACACTGATTAATGCAGTCATGGGCCGCAAGGTCAGCATCGTTACGGCAAAACCGCAGACGACGCGTCACCGCATTCTTGCCGTGCACACGGGAGACGCTGCGCAGATCGTGTTTGTCGATACGCCCGGCCTGCATCGGAAGGCGGGCAAAGCGATGAACAAGCTCATGAACCGCACGGCCGCAAACGCCCTGGCCGACGCCGACGTCATCCTGTTCGTCAGCGATGCGACGCACTGGACGTCAAGCGACGACGATGTGCTGCGGCGCCTGAAGAAGGCGCGGGCGCCGGTTGTCGCCGTGCTCAACAAGGTCGACCGCGTGCATCCGAAGGAAACGCTCCTCGATACGATCGCGCTGATGACGGCGCGTCATGACTTTGCCGAAATCGTGCCGTTGTCGGCCCTCAAGCATGACAATCTCGATCACCTGATGGCGATGTTGCCGGCCTTCCTGCCCGAGTCGCCACCGCTGTTTCCCGAGGATATGCACACGGATCGCAGCCCCGATTTCCACGCCGCGGAGATCATTCGCGAGAAGCTCACGCTGATGTTGCACCAGGAGTTGCCGTATGGACTGACTGTGCAGGTCGAGCGCTACCTGGAGGAGGACGACGGTATTGCGATCAATGCGATGATCTGGGTCGAGCGTGACAGCCAGAAGGGCATCGTCGTCGGCAAGGGCGGCCAGGTGCTGAAACGCGTGGGGCGTGCTGCGCGGCTGGAGCTCAATGAACAGCTCGGCCAAAAAGTGCACCTCGAGCTCTGGGTGAAAGTGAAGTCCAACTGGGCCGATAATGAGCAGGACCTCATGAATCTCGGTTACGAGGCACCCTGATCCGGCGGCATGGGCAAACGCGTCCAGCAGCAACCCGGATTCGTCCTGCATCGGCGTCCGTTTCGCGATTCGAGCCAGATTCTCGATCTCCTGACGCGCGACCATGGCAGGGTTACTGTCGTGGCACGCGGGAGCCGCGGCTCAAAGTCGCGTCTTGCAGGCGTGCTGCGGCCGTTCCTGCCGCTGCGCGTGTCCTGGGTGGCCAGGTCGGACCTTGGTACGCTGACCGGTGCGGAAGCAGCCGGGGCGCCGGCGGATCTGCGCGGCGATGCCTTGCTGTCGGCGTTTTATCTCAACGAGTTGTTGCTGCATTTCCTGTATCGCGATGACCCGCAGCCGGAAGTACATGCGCTGTATGCAGACACTGTCGCGGCGCTGGTGGCGGGTGATGAGGTTGCCGCCGCCCTGCGCGAATTCGAGCTCGAGTTCCTCGGGCTGGTCGGTTATGCCGTGAACCTCGATTTCGAGGCGGGCAGCCATGCCGAGCTCGCGCCGGAGCAATACTACGATTACCGCGCTGAACAGGGGCCGGTGCCGGTATCGCGCAGCGCAGGTCCGCTGGTATTCGCGGGGTCGACATTGACCGCAATCGCCGCGCGTCGTTTCGCCGAGCCCGAGGTGTTGCGGGCTGCAAGTCGCCTGTTGCGCGCCGTCATCGCTCACCACCTGGGCGGCAAGGAGTTACAGAGCCGCAAGGTGCTGCGCGATGTGCATCGCGGTAGAATCGCGCCATGAATGATCCCAACCCGATTCACCTGGGCGTAAACATCGACCACGTTGCGACGCTCAGGCAGGCCCGCGGTACGACTTACCCGCGTCCGGCCGAGGCCGCGTTTATCGTTGAAGACGCCGGCGCCGACAGTATCACCGTGCATCTCCGCGAAGATCGCCGCCATATCCAGGACCATGACCTCGACGAGATTAACGAGGTGATGCGCACGCACATGAACCTCGAGATGGCGGTCACCGACGAGATGATCGAGATCGCGAAGCGCATTGCGCCGCGTGACGTCTGCCTCGTGCCAGAAAAGCGCGAGGAACTGACCACGGAAGGCGGGCTCGATGTCGCCGGCCAGGTCGATAAGGTCGCTGCGGCCTGCAAGGCTCTCGGCGATGCGGGTATTCGCGTGTCGCTGTTCATCGACCCGGATCGGGCGCAGCTCGATGCGGCTGTGAAGGCGGGCGCGCCGGTCGTCGAGTTGCACACGGGCGCTTACGCGGAGGCGGAAGGCGCCGAGCAGCAGGCCGAGCTCGAGCGCATTGTCGATGCGGCGAGCTATGGTCACGGGCTCGGCCTCGTCATCAACGCCGGGCACGGATTGCACTACCAGAATGTCGGGCCGATCGCGGCCATCCCGGAAATCGTCGAGCTCAACATCGGTCATGCAATCATTGCGCGTGCCGTTTTCGACGGACTGGGAGAGGCGGTACGCAAGATGAAGGGACTGATGATCGATGCGCGCCTGGATGCGTTGTAAGTGATCTACGGCATCGGTACCGACATCGTCGAGCTGAGTCGTGTGCAAGGCATCTACGACCGCTACGGCGATCACTTTGCGCGTCGTATCCTCATGGAGGAGGAGCTGGAGCTGTATCGGCGCAGCAAGAACCCGGTGCGCTTTCTCGCGATGCGTTTCGCAGGCAAGGAAGCCGCGGTCAAGGCGATGGGGACGGGATTTGCGCACGGCGTCTGGCTGCGCGACGTCGGCATCCTCGCAAATGACTGGGGCCGTCCTGTGATCGTCTGGTCCGAGCGCGGTAGTCGGGTCTGCGCGCGCCTCGGTATTGGGTCGGGGCACGTCAGCCTGACAGATGATGCCGGACTCGTCATGGCGTTTGCAGTGGTCGAGGCCGCGGAGTAGACATGCATTGTTTTACCTTTGATATCGAGACCGTTCCCGACGTCGAATTCGGGCGCCAGCTGCTGGAACTCGATGGACTTTCCGATGACGATGTTGCGACCGCCATGGCATTCAAGCGCCAACAGGCGGTTGGCCACGATTTCCTGGCGCTGCACCAGCACCGCATCGTCGCGATCTCGGTAACCTTTCGCACGGCGGACAAGTTCAAGGTCTGGAGCCTCGGCGACGAAGACTCGGACGAACGCGAACTGGTGCAACGCTTCTTCGACGGTATCGGCCGTTACACGCCGGACCTGGTGTCATGGAACGGCGGTGGCTTCGACTTGCCCGTACTGCATTACCGGGCGCTCAAGCACGGCATCCAGGCGACACGTTACTGGGAGAACGGCGATAACGATCGTGACTTCAAGTGGAACAACTACCTGAGTCGCTATCACTGGCGGCATGTAGACCTCATGGATGTCCTCGCGAACTTCAACAATCGCGCATTCGCCAAGCTCGATGAGATTGCCGTGATGCTCGGCTTCCCTGGCAAGCTCGGCATGAGCGGCGCGAAGGTCTGGGACACGTTTCGCGCAGGCGGCATCAAGGAGATTCGCGATTATTGCGAGACTGACGTACTGAACACGTGGCTGGTGTACCTGCGGTTCGAATATCTGCGCGGCAACCTCGATGACAAGGATCTCGCCCGCGAGTATGCGCTCGTGCGGGAAACGCTCGCGGCTATGAACCAGCCGCATCTCGATGAATTCCTGGCCGCGTGGCCTGAATAGGAAGAACATGAATGGCCAGGCGTAAGCGGCGCGAACCGGAAACCGCGAAGATCACGTCCGTCACGCACGATGGGCGCGGCATTGCGGCAGGCGAAGGCAAGAAAGCCTTTGTTGCCGGGGCGCTCGAAGGCGAGACCGTAACGTTCATTCGCCGCAAGTCGCATCGCAATTTCGATGACGCAGAATTGCTCGAGATTCACGAGGCTTCACCGAATCGGATCGATGCGCGCTGCGCGGCTTTTGGTCGCTGTGGTGGCTGCTCGCTGCAGCATGTCAGCACCGATGAACAGCGCGCGATCAAGGATCAGACGCTGCGCGACAACCTTGAGCGCATCGGCAAAGTCGAGCCGCGGGAATGGCGCACGCCGATGCGGGGTCCGGAGTGGCACTATCGGCGCCGTGCGCGACTGGCCGTCAAGGACGTGCCTGCCAAGGGCCGGACGCTGGTCGGTTTTCGCGAAAAGCACGCACCGTTCATTACCGATATGCATCGCTGCGAGGTCCTGGCTCAGCCGCTCGACGCACTGATCGCCGATCTGAGCGAGCTGGTCGGCAAATTGTCGATTCGTGCACGCTTGCCGCAGATCGAACTGGCCGTGGCCGAGAATGCCGTTGCCCTCGTGTTTCGCGTTCTGGACCCGCCGAGTGAGGCAGACCTCGATGCGTTTCGCGCGTTCGGTGTGGCGCACGACATGCGGATTTACCTGCAGCCGAAAGGGCTCGATTCAGTCAGCCTGCTTTATCCGGCAGGGGACAGCGAACCGTTGTATTACACGTTGCCCGAGTTCGATATCCGTATCGACTTCGAGCCCGTCGACTTCATCCAGGTAAACAGCGAGATCAACCGGCGCATGGTGCATTTTGCCGTTGAGCAACTCGACGCTGGCCCCGAGGATCGCGTGCTCGATCTGTTCTGCGGCATCGGCAACTTCTCGTTGCCGCTGGCCCGGAGCGCCGGCACCGTGCTCGGCGTCGAAGGTCTCGAGAGCCTGACGGAACGCGCGACGATCAACGCCGAGCGGAATGGTCTCGGCAATGTCAGTTTCCGCGTTGCGGACCTTGCGAAGATTGATGGCACCGAGGGCTGGGTGCGCGAAGGCTGGAACCGCGTGTTGCTGGACCCCGCCCGCAGCGGCGCTGCGGAAGTCGTATCGCGCATGCATTTGTTCGGGCCGGAGCGCATCGTCTACGTGTCCTGTCACCCGGGCACCCTGGCGCGTGACGCCGGGACGCTGGTCAATGAACAGGGATATCGACTCGATGCGGCCGGTATCATCGATATGTTCCCGCACACGGCCCATGTAGAATCTATCGCGGTATTCACGAAAGCGTGAGCGCGAAGGAGCAACGGATGTCGCTCGGACCCGTGATGCTCGACATCGAGGGCACGACGCTGAGCCCTGCCGACCGTGACCTGCTGCGGGAACCTGCGGTGGGCGGCGTCATCCTGTTTACGCGCAACTTTGAGTCGGTTGAACAGGTCACGGATCTCGTCAGCGAAATTCGGGCACTGCGCAGCCCACCGTTGCTGGTCGCCGTCGATCATGAGGGCGGGCGCGTGCAGCGCTTTCGCGAAGGCTTCACGCTGATTCCGCCAATGCGCCGCATCGGGCGCGAGTACGATCGCGACAGCGCAGCGGGCTTGCAGGCGGCACGTGAAGCCGGTTGGCTGATCGCGTCGGAACTGCGCGCTGCGGGTATCGATCTGAGCTTCGGGCCCTGTGTCGACCTCGACTGGGGTGTCAGTGAAATCATCGGCAATCGCTCGTTCCACCGCCGCCCGGATGTCGTTGCGGACCTCGCCAATGCATTCGCGCGCGGCCTGCGCAGCGCTGGTATGGCGGCCGTGGCAAAACACTTTCCGGGCCATGGCGCCGTGCTGGCCGATTCGCACCTGAAACTGCCAGTCGACCGGCGTGAATACGGGCTGATTCTCGACGACATGCGGCCGTACGAACGGCTGGTCAACAACAGTTCGATCGCGGGTGTCATGCTGGCGCATATCGTGTACGAGCAGATCGACTCGCAACCCGCGGGCTTTTCGCCGTACTGGATTCAGCGCGAGCTGCGCGACCGTGTCGGTTTCGGCGGCGCCGTGTTCTGTGACGACCTGAGCATGAAGGCAACCGCCAGTTACGGCTCGATGGCACAGCGCGCACGCCTCGCGCTCGAGGCAGGTTGCGACATGATTCTCGTGTGCAATGACCGCACGGCGGCGCACGAGGCGGTGGCTGCGCTGAATGATTACTCCAACCCGTTGTCCCTGGTACGCCTGGCGCGCTTGCATGGCACCGGTCAGCAGCTGCGCGAAACCTTACTCGCGAGCGAGGAGTGGCAGGCAGTGAACGCGCGCTTCGAGCACTGGAGCGACCGTCCGGAATTTCGTCTCGATGCCTGAGGGGGGCGCATGAGCAGAACTTACGCGCTGATCGTTGGCAGCGGTTGGCAAGACCTGACCGGCGATGATGCGGGCCGGGAAGTCGAGACCGCGTACGGCGCGCCCTCGGCGCACGTGCACTGGCTCAAGTTCGGCGATGTCTGCGTTCTGTCCCTGGCCCGGCATGGCGACGGTCACATGATCCCGCCCCACACAATTAATTATCGCGCCAATATCCTGGCGCTGAAGAAGCTCGGCGCCACAGCAATCATCGGCCTGAATACGGTGGGCGTAATCACGCCGGAAGTTGAGCCGGGCCAGATTGCGGTGCCGGACCAGTTGCTGGATTACACCTGGGGCCGTGAGCATACCTTGCACGGCAGCCGGCATGGCCACGTGGAACATATTGAGTTCACCGAGCCGTTCTCAAACGGCCTGCGTACGGAGATTCTTGCGGCTGCGGCGCGCGCCGATGTGCCTTGCCACGACGGCGGTGTGTACGCCACAACCCAGGGTCCGCGCCTCGAGACTGCAGCCGAAGTCGATCGTTACGAGCGCGACGGCGCTGATTTTATCGGCATGACCGCGATGCCCGAGGCCGCTATCGCACGCGAAGCTAACGTCGAATACGCGTGCATTGCATTGGCCGTGAACCCCGCGGCCGGACGCGGCGATCTGCCCATCCACGATGCCGTCGAAGTGCATTCGCGCAATGCCCGAAATGCGACGATGTCGACACTCGAAGCCCTGTTTGCAGCGGTATCATGAGCCCGATATGACAGCGCTGAAACGCAGAATTCTCGAGCAGGTTGTTGCTGGCACCATCGAGCCGGTGCTCGTCGTGCGTATTGACCAACCGGACTGGCCGGTGGCGCTTGCGAATCCGGCGTTCGGCAATGTGGGCGGCGCTGATGTCGTCGGCAAGCCATTTGCCGACGTCGTTGAAGAACTCGGTGGCAGGGATTTGGCGCTCGAAGTCAGCGAATCTGTGCGTTCCGGCGAAGAAACGAGTTTTCCGGTAGAGGCGGGCAGCCGCGAATACCTGCTGATACTGAAACCGCTCGGGACCGAGGAAACCGTCGCGCCGACACACTATGCAGCCTACTGGCGCAGCAGCAGCGATTCCGCGACGGCGGATTCCGCGGACATGCAACATGCCCTGCTCAAAGCCAAGCGCCGCATTCGAGACCTGTCACGCGACGACCCGGTCACGGGTCTGCTGAATGGCCGCGCTTTCCGTGACGTGTTCGAGCACGATTGGGCCGTTGCGTCGCGCGAGAAGAGCCGCCTTGCGCTGGTTGCGTTCAGGCTCGACGAATTCGATGCGTACATCGATGTATTTGGCCGGCACGCGTCGGATTCGTGCCTGCGGCGAGTGGGCCAGGCGATTCGCCGTTGCCTGAGGCGCGCAAGCGATGTTGTTGCAAGGCCGGACGGCGCAACTTTTGTGGCGCTGTCACATGCGTCGCAAGAGGATGGCGTGCGCGACTTTGCGGCACGCATAGCAACGTCGGTCAGGGAGCTGGGTCTGCACCATCCGCGTTCCACAGCGGGCAAGTTCGTGACCGTGAGTCACGAAGTAGCCATGGTTGATGTCGTGGACGAGGCGCAGGGCGCCGGTGATTTTCTCGACGCGCTACTCGACCGGATAGCCCAGTAGCTCACCGTCTTCGGGTAGTTCTTCCTCTTCTTCCTCGACGCGAGTCACCTTCGCGAGAACGCCGAACTTCGGGTGATCGTAGTAGCGCAGTTCACCATTCTTGAGAATGCGATCCTCAGAGATGCGATACCAGGTGGACGGCGCCTGTTCGCCGAACAGGCCGTCGTCGGAATACTCTTCGTCAACGTTCTCCGGGGCCATCAGCTGCACGTCGACAACAAGATGCAGGTAACGGCTGAGGTACAGGGTCAGGCTTCCTTCGAGCCCCTCAGGCGGCTCGGCAAAACGCGCCAGCGGGATCGCTTCAGTTTGCTCCCTGGGCCACGTTGCCTGGGTCCAGCCAAAATGCATCAGCGGTTCGTAAGCGTCGAGACGCTCCAGGTGCTCGAGCGACTCGACCAGTTCGTAGTCGTCTTCAGCCAGTAGGGCGAACTCGGTGTCAGGCAGCAGCCCGGGTTCCTCTCCCTCAGTAGCGATCTGCTCGACAGGTTCGGCCGGCGGGTCCCCGGGATCGCCAGACTCGAGCGACGCCTCCCCGGGCAGCAGCTCGGGCTCATCGGGCAGGAACACCTCGCTACCGGTGCCGACGTCCTGCGCGTAGCGGAACACGATCACCTCGACGGTGTAACGCCGAATCTCGATCTCTTCGGCCAGCTCCACGTCCTGTGCCGTCACCGGCGCCAACCACAGCAAGGCCGCGAGGCAGGGTATCAGTCTATGCATCATGTCCTTCTTTGACCGCGAGTTTTTCAAGGAGGTTCTCGATTGTAGCGAATCGCTGGTCGATATCACCCAGTTCGCCCTTGAATTGCAGGCGATGGGAGCCCTGCAGCTTGTAACGACGGCTGTCGTTTTGCACGAGTTTAATCAGGGCCAGCGGGTCGATTCGACTGTCCTCGCCGAAAACGATGTACCCACCGCTGTCGGCTGCATCGATCTTCTCGATACCAAGCTGCGTCGCCAGCTTGCGCAGCGCGGCGACGCGTATGAGGTTGCGGGTCGCGTCAGGCAGCAGGCCAAAGCGATCGATGAGCTCGACCTGCAATTCGCGCAGATCCGCGGCGTCGGCTGCGGCCGAGATGCGCTTGTACAGGATCAGGCGCAGGTGCACGTCCGGGACGTAGTCGTCGGGGAGCAGCGCCGGAATATGCAGGTTGATGTCGGTGCCGGCATGCAGTGGCGCTTCGAGATTCGGTTCCTCACCGGCGCGCAGGGAATCGACGGCGCGCCCGAGCAACTCGGTGTACAGCGAGAAACCGATCTCCTGGATCTGGCCGCTCTGGACATCGCCCAGCAGTTCGCCGGCGCCACGAATCTCGAGGTCATGGGTGGCGAGCGTGAACCCGGAACCGAGATCCTCGAGCGAGTCGATGGCCTCGAGCCGCTTGACGGCGTCCGCCGTCATCGTCGCCCGCGGCGGCGCGATCATGTATGCATAGGCGCGGTGGTGCGAACGCCCGACTCGGCCGCGCAGTTGGTGCAGCTGTGCAAGCCCGAAACGGTCGGCACGATTGATAATGATGGTGTTGGCTGTTGGTACGTCAATGCCGCTCTCGACAATGGTCGTACAGAGCAGGACGTTGAAGCGGCGGTGGTAGAAGTCGAGCATTACCTGCTCGAGTTCGCGTTCATGCATCTGGCCGTGGCCAATGCGAATCTTCGCCTCCGGCACGAGTTTCTCGAGACGCTGCTCGATGCGGCCGATGTCCTCGACGCGATTGTGGATGAAGTAGACCTGGCCGCCGCGCTTGATTTCGCGCAGGCAGGCTTCGCGAATGATGACGTCGTTCCATTCGGATACGAAGGTTTTGACCGCAAGCCGTTCGGACGGCGGGGTCGTAATCAGCGACATCTCGCGCAGGCCGCCGAGCGCCATGTTGAGCGTGCGCGGTATGGGGGTCGCGGTCAGGGTCAGTATGTCGATTTCGCTGCGCAGCGACTTGATCGCTTCCTTGTGGCGCACGCCGAAGCGGTGTTCCTCGTCAACGATGACGAGACCGACGTCGTGGAAGTCTTTCGTATGCTGCAGCAGTCGATGGGTGCCAATCACGATGTCGACGGCGCCCGACTGCAACCCTGCAACGATGTCTTTTGCCTGTTTCGCGGTCTGGAAGCGCGACAGGACTTCCACGCGCACGGGCCAGTCGGCGAAGCGATCGCGGAAATTCTGGCCATGCTGCTGCGCGAGCAGGGTGGTTGGCACGAGGACGGCAACCTGCTTGCCGCCATGCACGGCGGCGAAACTGGCGCGCAATGCGACCTCTGTCTTACCGAAGCCGACGTCGCCGCAGACGACGCGATCCATCGGCTGGCCGGAGCCCAGGTCTTCGAGGACGTCGTCGATGGTCGTGGCCTGGTCCTCGGTCAGCTCGAACGGGAAGCCGGACTCGAAGCCACGGTAGTCGGACTCGGACCATTTGAAGCTGTGGCCGGGTCGCGCCGCGCGTCTCGCATAGATGTCGAGCAGTTCTGCGGCGACGTCGCGGATCTTGTTGATGGCGCGCTTCTTGGCTTTGGCCCACTGGTCGCTGCCGAGACGGTGCAACGGCGCGTTTTCGGCCGATGCGCCCGTATAACGCGAGATCAGGTCGAGCGCGTGGACGGGAACGTACAGCTTGTCGCCGTCGGCATATTCGAGATGCAGGAACTCAGCCGTGATTCCGCCAGCTTCGAGCGTGGTCAGGCCCATGTAGCGGCCAATGCCGTACTCCTCGTGCACGACCGGCGAACCGGGCTCGAGATCGTTGAGCTGGCGAATAATCGTTTCGGGATCGCGATCCGCACGCCGCCGCCGCTTGCGTGCCCTGGCGCGTTCGCCGAACAGCTGCTGCTCGCTGATCAGCGCAACATCGGCGGCTGGCAGAACCACGCCATTCTCGAGCGGCGCGATAGCGACGCCGATGCGCTGTGAGCTGTCGCGGAACTCGTCCCACGAGTCGGTGCGTGCCAGATCGAGGCCCCGGCCGGACAGCATGTCGAACAGTTGCTCCCGGCGGCCCGGCGAGTCGGTCGAAAACAGCACGCGGCCTGTAAACGAGTCGAGGAACTGCATCAGCGATGCGGCCGCGTCCTCGTAACGCGTTTCGATCTTGACCGCGGGCGGCATGCGCGTATTAAAGTTGCTGGCGTCGTTTGCCAGCGACTGGGTCGAATAGCGAATCTGCGGGAAGCGCTCCAATTTAACGTCCGCAACGGCAACAAACGTCTCTTCGACGCTGAGAATCGGGCGTTCCCGATCGAGACTGCAGAGTTCGTAACGCTCGCGCGCTTCTGCCGCAAACTGTTCAAGCAGAACGTTGGTGTCAGCGGGCGCAACGACGATGCAGTTATCGGGCAGGTAGTCGAGCAGCGCCGCGGTCGTGTCGAAAAACAGGGGCAGGTAGTATTCGATGCCGCCGTGAGCGATGCCGTCAGACACCTCACGATAGACGCGTGACTTCGATGGCTGGCCTTCGAAGCGCTCGCGATAACGATCGCGAAAACCGCGCACGGCGTCAGCATCGAAGGGTACCTCGCGCGCGGGCAACACCTCGAGCGCGTCAATGCGCTCGCCGGACAACTGGGTCTCGGGTGAGAAGTAGCGCAGCGATTCAATGTCGTCATCGAAATAGTCGATACGCACCGGCGTGTCCGCGCCCATGGGGAAGACATCGATGAGCGAACCGCGCACCGCAAATTCACCATGCTCGCTCACTTGCGGGACGCGCAGGTAGCCGGCGGCAACGAGCGACTCAGTGAATCCGTCTCGCGGCAGTTCCTGCCCTGCGCGTAAGGTCAATGACCGGGCCCTGACGTAGTCGACAGGAGGTAGGCGTTGTTGCAATGCGGTTGCCGCGACGATCACAACGCCGCGCTGCATTCCGGGGAGCAGGGACAGGACGCGCAGACGCTGGGAAATGATGTCTTGGTGCGGCGAGAACGAGTCCCAGGGGAGCGTCTCCCACTCAACGAAATGTTCGACGGGGACGCGTTCGCCGGCGAAAAAGCGAATCTCAGCCTCGAGTTGGTCGGCGTGCCGTGGATCCTCGGCGACGATGAGGAGCGGACGGTCGACCATGGTTGCCAGCTCCGCGGTCGCGAGGGCCAGGCTTGCACCAATCAGGCGGCCCCAGTCGGTGGTCGCACCGGTGGCGGGCAGGTTGATTCTGGCGGGCAGGATTAGTGGCGCGGCCACGTGGCAGACTCGGGTTAAAAACGGGCCGCGAATTATAGAACAGCCGCCCACGAAAAAGGGGACGGAGCAGAGGCTGCGTCCCCTCGGGATTTTCCTCGGGGACGGTTTGTAACTCCGTCCCCCGAAAGACTTATTTTTTGCGTACTGAGTGGATCACCTTGTCGTACTCGAAAAAGACGACGAAGTTGGCGTATTCCCAACGCGTGATCGGCGGGTCGCCAACCGGCGCTTTGACGGAAGCCGGGGCGCCAAACTTGGCTTCGACGACAGCCTGAGTCGTACCACGGGCCGGGCCAACGCTGCCCGGTGCGGATGCGCCGCGCATGTCCAGCGTATCGGCATTGGCAGTACCCCACGCGAGGCCGAGTACGGCGAGCAATGAAATGGTACGCATTTTGGCCATGATCGTTCTCCAATTGCAGGTCCTGCGACTATAGCATCGGGGCGCAGGCTGAGACATGCGAACTGTGTCACAATGCGGCCCAATGCTGAATCCTGTCGAACTCTTCGTCGGGCTGCGCTACCTGAGGGCAAAGCGGCGCACCCGTTTCGTGTCGTTCATCACGCTCGTCTCCCTCATTGGAATCTCGCTCGGTGTGGCCGCGCTGATCGTCATCCTGTCGGTCATGAACGGCTTCGAGGGCGAGTTGCGTGGGCGGCTGCTGAGCATGTCGGCGCACGGTACCGTGGCCGGCGCGGACGGCGTCGTCGAGGAGTGGCGCGACGTGGTCGATGACGTGCTTGAACAGGACGGTGTGGCCGCCGCCGCGCCGTTCGTGCACATGGAGGGCATGATCCAGGCTGAGCGTGAGTTGTACGCGGTACTGGTCAACGGTGTCGATCCTGCCTTCGAGGAAGCCTTGTCCGCGGGTCAGGTCAACATGGTCGAGGGCAGTCTCGGCTCATTGCAGGCCGGTGCCCGCAATATCATTCTCGGCCGCATACTTGCGTTCGATCTGGGCGCGCGCATCGGCGACGGTGTCGTGTTATTGATTCCGCGGCCGGTCGGTGACGGCACGCTCGAACCTGTGCTGGAACGCTTTGTCCTTAGCGGCGTGTTCGAGGCCGGACTGGCGGACCATGACAGGGTTCTGGCACTGGTGCATGCCGAGGATGCCGCACAGATCCTCGATATTGGCAGCGCAGTAAACGCCGTACGCTTTCGTGCCGCAGATGTCATGCAGGCCCCGGCCATTGCAGCCGCTTTGCAGCAACAGTTGGGTGACGCGTTCACGACCAGTGACTGGACGGTGGAGAACGGGAGTTACTTTCGCGCCATTCGCATCGAAAAGATGATGATGTCGCTGATTCTCTCCCTGATCATTGGCGTCGCCGCGTTCAATATCGTTGCCAGCCTTGTCATGGTAGTGACGGACAAGACCACGGACATCGCCGTACTGCGTACGCTGGGCATGGGGCCGGGCGGCGTCGTACGTGTGTTCTTCGTGCAGGGCGCAGTGATCGGTTGGGCCGGCGTGTTGATCGGCGTGCTGCTCGGCATCGTGCTGGCGCTGTATGTGCCCGTCATCGCCCCGTTTCTCGAGCAGTTATTCGGCTTCCAGATCATGCCCGGCGACGTCTACTACGTGACCCGGATACCGTCGGAACTGGAGTGGCCGGACGTTGGCATCATCGCCGCAGGTGCCTTCGTATTGACGTCACTGGCTACCTTGTATCCGGCACGCCGTGCGGCGCTCGTCAATCCTGCCGCAGCACTGAGGTACGAGTGATGGTCGGGCGTTTCGAAACCTGGGTTGGCAATCGCTACGTCCGCTCGCGCAGTCGCAACAGCTTCGTCTCACTGATTTCGGCGATCTCGATGCTCGGCATTGCGATCGCCGTGCTGGTGCTGATTGTGGTGATGTCTGTCGTGAACGGTTTCGAGCGCGAGCTCAAGGATCGCCTGCTCGCGATGACGGCACATGCCAGTATCGAGGGCGTGAATGGATCGCTTGATTCGCAGGACGAATTGCGCGCGGTTGCGCTCGCAAACCCGCGTGTCGATGCAGCGGCACCTTTCATCGAGGGCAAAGCGTTACTGGTCGCTAATCTCGAATTGAGTGGCGCGGAGCTCCGCGGCATCGATCCGGAGCTGGAAGATACCGTGTCGGGCATCGGCAATGTGATGCAGCTCGGCGAGCTTGCCGGACTCGAAGACCGGTCGTTCAATATCGTCCTCGGGGTCGAACTGGCCGAGGCGCTCGGCGTCGGCGTTGGCGACAAGGTCACGGTGACGCTCGCGCAGGGCAGGGTGACGCCTGCGGGTGTCATACCGCGCACCAAGCGTTTTACCGTCAGCGGTATCTACCGTGTCGGCATGTACGAGTTTGACCGACGCCTCGCATTCATCCACCTTGCCGATGCGCAGCGTCTCTACCAGATGCGCGGCCAGGTCACCGGTGTGCGGCTGGCCGTGAGCGAGATCTACGCCTCGCCGGAGATCGTGCGCGAGGTCGCTCGCACCCATGGCGAACTCGTGCTGGTCAGCGACTGGACGCGGCGGCATGTCAATTTCTTTCGCTCGATCCAGATCACGAAATCGATCCTGTTCGTTATTCTCCTCATGGTCGTGGCTGTCGCAGCGTTCAATATCGTGTCGACGCTGGTCATGGTCGTGAAAGACAAGCAGGGAGACATTGCGATTCTGCGCACGATCGGCGCGCAGCCGGCCAGCATCCTGCGTATCTTCATTACGCAGGGCACGATTGTTGGCGTCGTCGGCACCCTGGTCGGCGTCGGACTCGGCGTCCTGATTGCCCTGAACCTGGAGACGATTGTCGGTTTCCTGGAGTCGGCGCTGGGTATCAAGTTCCTGGCTGCGGATGTCTATTTCATCAGCGACCTGCCGTCCGAATTACAGCTTGCGGATGTCGTCAAGATTGGCTCGATCGCATTCGTGCTCGCCCTTGTTTCAACCTTGTACCCGGCCTGGGTCGCCGCAAGGACGGCCCCGGCGGAGGCCCTGAGATATGACTGAACCTGTTCTCGAATGTCGCAACGTCGTCCGCGAGTTTCGCGAAGGCAGCTCGATGTTGCGCGTTCTGCGCGGTGTTGAACTGGCGGTGTTACCCGCCGAACGCGTCGCCATCATTGGCGCCTCGGGATCGGGCAAGACGACGTTGCTACAGATCATGGGCGGACTCGACGAGCCTAGCAGCGGCGAAGTTTACGTGCACGGCACGGCCATGCATGGCACGAGCGAGCAGGCCAAGGGTGAACTGCGCAACCGCTACATAGGATTCGTGTACCAGTTTCATCACCTGCTGCCCGAGTTCACTGCCGAAGAGAACGTGGCAATGCCGCTCCTGATTCGACGCGAGCCGAAACCGGCGGCGCTCGATCGGGCGCGAGCGTTACTGGACCGCGTCGGTCTGGGTGAACGCCTGACGCACAAGCCAGGTGAGCTATCAGGTGGTGAGCGCCAACGTGCCGCCGTGGCGCGGGCGCTGATTGCGCGACCGCAGCTGGTCCTCGCCGATGAACCTACCGGCAATCTCGACGCCGGTAATGGCGAGCATGTCCTGGGCCTGATGCTGGAACTCAACCAGGAACTGCAGACCAGCCTGGTGATCGTCACGCACGATCATTCGATTGCACAGCGTATGGATCGTGTCCTTGTGCTCGAGGACGGCGTACTGAAGTCAGCTTCCTGACTTGTTGCGGTCCTGCCGTTTGCGGGTCTTGTAGTTGGCGATAGACAGCCGCCAAAGAATGTCGAGTACGGCATAGCCGACGATCGCGGCCGCAGCGCCCAGCAGCACGGAGCCGAGCAACATCGGCTGCCAGATGTTGACGAAAGTGTGCATCACCCAATCCCACGAGAGTTCGAAACGGAATGGCTGCAATTCCCAGCCAAGTATTGACGAGCCCGTGCGGTAGGCGAAGTAATACATCGGAAACATGGTCGCCGGGTTGCTGACCCAGGTCGAGACGGCCGCGACCGGAATGTTCACTCGGAGGCCGAGCGCCGCGAGCGCGCCCATCAGCGTATGCCCGGGAAAGGGCATGAACGAGATGAACAACCCGAGGGCGAATGCGGGCACGACCCAGCGCCGCCGCACGCCCCACAGGCGCGGGTCGTGGAGCATGTGCCGAAACGGCGTCATGAACCATTGTTCTGCGACTTCGTGGCGTTTAAAGGCGAATTTCTTGAAAATTCGTCTGGGCATTTCCCTGTCCGGCTGTTTGCATGGTGATCGTCGGCGTCCCGCGACGATTCATGGTCAAACCCTGTCTCCTGTTACTGGCGGGCGGTCTGGCGGCGCAGCATAGCACGACGCTCCCTGCCTCAGACTCAATCTGCCTGCTATTGGTTGCGTCCGTTTGCGCACTCGTCGTGCGCCGGGCACGGCTCGTCGCGCTGCCGGCGCTCGGCTATGCCCTGTTCGTGCTGGCGGGCGGGGCGATCATCGATGCGCGGCTCGATGCGCGCTATGCCGGCGACAGCATGCTTACGACGGTTCGGATCAGCGGCTTTGTACAACGCACGGCCACCTCAGCCGTATTCGATATTGTGCCGCTGGATGACGCGCGTATTCCAGGTCGTTCCCGGATCAGCTGGTTCAACCCTGCTGTCGTACCGGCGGTCGGCGAGGTCTGGCAGCTGGAACTGCGCCTGAAACAGCCGCGCGGCAATCTCAATCCGGGCGTATTCGATTTCGAGACCTGGTTGTTTCGCGAGCGCTATCACGCGACGGGCTACGTCGTGCCTGGCAAGCGCAATCAATTGCTGTGGGCGGGCGACGCCGATTGGCGCCAGAAGATCCAGCGTCACTTTACGCAACAGGCTATGGCAGCCGCCGGCGATCGCGATGCAGCCGCCGTCCTTGCAGCGGTTGGGGTCGGCGCGCGTCACCTCGTGTCGCGGGAGCAGTGGGACGGATTTGCAGCCTCGGGAACCAGCCACCTGATGGCGATATCAGGCCTGCACGTAGGGCTCGCCGCCATGTGTGCGCTGGGTGTCGTATGGGGGCTCTTCTTGCTGATTCCTGTGCGGCGCAATCACGTCGCCATCGCGATTATTGTTGCCGCTGCACTGGCCGCCGCGTATGCGTTGTTATCCGGGTTCGCGGTTCCGGCGCGCCGCGCCACGCTGATGCTGGGCAGCGCCGCGCTGACGGTCGCCATGCGGCGCGAGGTGGCGGCACCGCGCGTTCTGGCGATCTCGGCCATCGTTGTCTACCTTACCGACCCGGTTGCCTCGCTGACCCCGGGCTTTCACTTGTCGTTCGCTGCAGTTGTCCTCCTGGTTTGGCTGGCGCGTCGCGCGCCGGTGCAGCCAGCCCGCCTGCGCGCCGCGCCGCTGAGGCTCGCCATACTGCAGGTGTTCCTGATGTTCGGGCTGACGCCACTAACGGCACTGCTGTTCCAGCGGGTCTCTCTCGTCGCGACCCCTGTCAACCTGGTCGCCGTACCGGTCTTCAGTTTCGTCGTCGTGCCCCTGGTGCTGGCTGCCCTGGTGGCCGGCGCTATGCATGAACAGACAGGGCTCCTCCTGATGTGGGCCGCATCGAAACCGGTCGAGTATGTCAATGCACTGATCGCTGCGGCGACGAGTCCCACATGGTCGAGCGCCTCGCTTCCCGAGTTCACTGCTATAGCAATGTCGCTGCTTGTATTGCCACTCGCATGGGTTGTGTTGCCACGCTCGTGGCCCGGGCGCAGCGTCGCATGTATCGGATTCGCCGCGGTACTTGGCTGGCAACCACCCGGGCCACCCGCAGATTGCTTCGATACCTGGGTGCTCGACGCGGGGCAGGGGCTGGCTGTCGTCGTCCAGACCCCGAGCGAGGTCGTGCTGTATGACACCGGGATGGCCTGGCGGGGCGGCGGTAGTACGGCGGCCAGCATCATCCTGCCATTCCTGGCCGCACGCGGTGTACAGCGTGTGGACAGACTGACTATCTCGCATGCGGACATTGATCACCGCGGCGGTGTCGACGCGATTCGCGAGGCACTACCTGTTGGTCCGATGCTGATCGGTGAGCGCATCGATGGCGTGCCAGGTTGGCTATGCCGTGCCGGGCAGTCCTGGTGGTCCGGCGCCGTGCGTTTCGAGGTGCTGTATCCAGGGAACGAGTCTGGCGCGGAAGGTAATGATAGTTCGTGTGTCCTGCGCATTAGTGTTGGTGCCCATGCGCTGCTGTTGACGGGCGATATCGAAAAGGCTGCCGAGCGCGACCTCGTGAAAAACGGTGCTGCGTTGGGAGCCGATGTCATCGTGGTTCCGCACCATGGCAGCGCTACGTCCTCGAGCATGCCGTTCGTCGATTCCGTCAGCCCGCTCATCGCGGTGAACTCGGCCGGGTATGCCAACCGCTGGGGCTTGCCGCGACCAGAGGTGGTACGCCGCTGGCAGGCAAGCGGGGCCGAGTTCCTGAATACGGCGCGCGATGGCGCGATCTACACGCGCATCTGCGCACAGGACGGAGTAATCGAGCTGACGCCAGAGCGCGAGCGGCGACGACGATTCTGGCACGCCGCGAATTGAATACTGTATATTTCTTTTTTCCGAATCTCTCTGGGCACTTATGGTTGAGATAGTCAAATCCGGCGGCTGGTTGATGTTGCCGATTATCCTCTGTGCGATCGTCGCAATGGGCATCATTCTCGAACGCTTCTGGACGTTGCAGCAGAAGCGCGTGATTCCCGAGGACCTCACCAGCAAGGTGTGGGGCTGGGTCAAGAAGGACCAGCTCGACCAGAAGCAGATCCAGACGCTGCACCAGGGATCCGCCCTGGGCCAGATCCTGGCGGCCGGGCTGATCAACCGGGATCGCGAACGAACTGTGCTCAAGGATGCGATCGAGGACACCGGGCGGCACGTTGTGCATGAGCTCGAGCGTTATCTCGAGACGCTGGGCACCGTAGCTGCCGTCACGCCGCTGCTTGGCCTGCTTGGCACCGTTATCGGCATGGTCCAGGTATTTACTGCGATCACGACGCACGGCGTCGGCAATCCGACCGTGCTGGCTGGCGGTATCGCGCAGGCTTTGATCACGACGGCGGCAGGTCTGACCGTCGCAATCCCGTCTCTGATCGGCTATCGCTACTACCGGTCGCGCGTGGACACCCTGGTCGTCGACATGGAAAAGGAAGCGATCAAGCTGGTCGAGGCCCTGCAGCGCCGTAGCGAACGCGACGGCAAGAAGAGCGACAAGTCGCTGAAGGGCAGCAAGTGAAGCTGAGCCTGCGTCCGCGCACCCAGCCAGAAGTCAACCTGACGTCATTGATCGACGTCGTCCTCCTGCTGCTCGTGTTCTTCATGGTCTCGACGAGTTTCGTCAAGCAGTCGCAGATATCCATTCGCCTGCCCGAGGCAGAGAGCTCCGTCATTGTCGAGGAGGTTCCGGACCAGGTCGATATCATGATCACGGAGTCGGGCACGTATCTCGTGAATGGTCGCGAATTGATCAACAATCGGGCCGAGACCATTCGCAACGCCTTGCAGAAGATTGCATCCGGTCGCAACGATATCCCGCTGACGATCAGTGCCGACGCGAATGCAAAGCACCAGGACGTCGTGACGGCCATGGATGTTGCCGGGCGTCTCGGCTTCACGCAGATCAGCATTGCCACGGTCAACGACCCGGTCGAATAGCATGAGTAACCGCATTGACCCGCAGGTCCGAGTCGTCTACGGGCGATTGTGGGGCTATGTAACGCCGCATAAGCTGGTCGGCATCATTGCCGTGTTCTGCATGGCGGCGACCGCGCTTGTCGAGGCAACGCTCGTCTACCTGCTCGCACCGCTTACCGACGAAACGCTCGTGGCCAAGAACCTCGAGTCGTCGCGCTGGATTCCGTATGCGTTTTTCGTCGTTTTTATCCTGCGCGGGCTGTCGGGTCTCGGTACCGAGATGTCGATGGGCTGGATTGGCCGCCGTGTCATCAGTGACCTGCGGCGTCACGTGTTCTCCAAACTTCTGACGTTGCCGACGCGCTTCTTCGACAGCCAGGCCGCGGGGCCGTTGCTGTCGCGCATGTCCTACAACGTCGAAATGGTCGCCGAGTCGGTAACCAGCGTAGTCACCATCGCCGTGCGGGACGTGCTCACTGTGATTGCCGCATTTGGCGTCATGATCTACTTCAGTCCGAAGCTGACGATCTTCGTCGCCGTTCTTTTTCCCGTTGTTGCTTTCCTGGTGCACCTGCTGGGGATCGCGTTCCGCCGTTACAGCAACCGTATTCAGGACACGATAGGCGAGGTCACGCAGGTAACGGACGAAGTCGTGCGCGGCAATTGGGTGGTGAAGGCGTTCGGCGGATATCGCTACGAGCGGGATCGCTTCGATGACGCCGACGAGCGTAACTTCAGGCAGAACATGAAGCTGATCAATGTGCGCTCGCTTGGCACTGCGGTAACCCAGGTTGTGTTCGGGTTTGGTATCGCCCTTGTGATTGCGATGGCCGCGCGTGAGTCCGTCAAGGGTAATCTGAGCGCGGGTGAGTTTATTGCGTTCTTCTCCGCCATGATGTGGATGTTGCAGCCCGTGCGTCGTATTACCAACGTTAATGCGACGCTGCAGCGCGGTGTCGCAGGCGCCGACAGCCTGTTCCGCGTGATTGACGAGGAGGACGAGGTTGATGGCGGTAATTTCCGGAAAGACAGGGTGTCCGGCGATGTCAGTTTTGACGACGTGCGGTTTGCTTACGGAGATATGGACGGACCTGTAATTGACGGCGTCACCGTCGATGTGCCCGCAGGAACGACGCTCGCCGTCGTGGGGCACTCGGGCAGCGGCAAGACCACGCTGATCAGCCTGCTGCCGCGTTTCTACGATGTTGACAGCGGCGCAATTCGCCTCGATGGCATCCCGATCAATGAGTACACATTGGCCAGCCTGCGCAGCAACATATCGCTGGTTAGCCAGGATATCGTGTTGTTCAACGATTCGATTCGGGCGAACCTGACGTATGGCGGAGAATACAGCGAGGAGCAGATCGTGTCCGCTGCCGAGGCGGCGCACGTCATGGATTTCGTGAAGGACTTACCCGACGGCCTGGATTCACCGGTTGGTGAGCGCGGCTCGCTGTTGTCCGGCGGGCAACGGCAGCGTGTTGCGATTGGCCGGGCCCTGCTCAAGAACTCGCCGGTCCTGATCCTGGACGAGGCGACGTCGGCGCTGGATACGCAATCCGAGCGGCGTATCCAGGAGGCGTTGAACAATCTCATGAAGGATCGCACGACGATCGTGATCGCGCACCGCCTGTCCACGGTCGAGAGCGCGGACCGCATTATCGTCCTCGACGCCGGCAGAATCGTGGAGTCGGGTGCGCACGCCGAGCTGCTGCAAAAGGGCGGCCACTACGCATCCCTGTATCGCATGCAATTCACCGACGAGTCCCGTAACGAGTGAGCGCCGGCGGTCTATATGGCTGGTTGCATCGCGCCTGGTATGACAACGGGCGCCTCGCCTGGGTTCTGCTGCCGCTGAGCGCGCTCTACTGGCTGGTCCTGACCCTGCGCCGGTTCCTTTACGATGCGGGAGTGTTCAGCACGCACCGTGCGACGGCACCCGTCATCATTGTCGGCAATATCACCGCCGGAGGCACGGGCAAGACGCCGACCGTGCTGTGGCTGGTCGAGGCGCTCCGGCAACGCGGCTTTAGTCCGGGTATCGTGAGCCGCGGCTACGGGGGTAGCCACTCCGGTACGTCCATGCGTGTCGAGCAGGACAGCGACGCCACGGTGGTTGGCGACGAGCCGGCGCTGCTGGCCCGGCGGGCACAGTGCCCTGTCGTCGTCGATCCCGATCGTGTGCGTGGCGCCGGGATGCTGGTCGAGGATGGGGTCGATGTTATCGTCGCCGATGATGGCCTGCAGCATTATCGGCTGGCACGCGACTATGAAGTGTGCGTGATCGACGGCAGTCGCGGCCTCGGCAACGGGCGACTGCTGCCGGCGGGCCCACTTCGTGAGAGTGTGCATCGGCTGAACAGCGTGGATCAGGTGCTGGTCAACGGTCGCTGGCGCTCAGCGGAAAGTGGCCGGGTTGGGGCGGAACAGAATGCAATCGCATTCGAGTTGCGCGCCCGGGAAGTCTGCAGGCTGAACGGGTCCTTGTCACGGCCGATCGAACGCTTTGCGGGAACCACAGTGCACGCCGTTGCGGCGATCGGTAACCCGCGCCGTTTTTTCGACCTGCTGCGCAGTGCCGGTTTGCAGGTACTGGAGCACAGTTTTCCGGATCATGCCGCCGTGCAAGCAAGGGATCTCGAGTTCGGCGATGGGTTCGATGTTTTTATGACAGAGAAGGATGCCGTTAAACTGGGACGCGATATGAAAGACAAGTTCTGGTACGTACCGGTCGAACTCGTGATGGACCCGCAGGAGGCCGCTCCCATGCTCGAGCAGATTGAGTCCCGTATTCGGCGCAACGAGCATGGCTGATTTTGCTGTCGTCATTCCTGCCCGCTATGCCTCGACTCGTTTACCCGGTAAACCGCTGATCGAAATTGCCGGCAAGCCGATGATTCAGCATGTGCATGAACGCGGTTGCGAAAGCGGGGCGTCGGAGGTTGTAATTGCGACCGATGATGAACGCATCGCGGGCGCGGCAGAAGGATTTGGCGCACTCGTTTGCATGACCGCTCCGGATCATCAGTCCGGCACCGAGCGCATCGCGGAAGTCGCGGAAGTGCTGGACTGGCCAGACGACAAGGTCGTCATCAACCTGCAGGGCGATGAACCGGGTATGCCCGCGTCACTCATCGATCAATGCGCGGCGCTACTGGACGATGCGTCAGCCGATATCGCGACGCTGGCCTCACCATTTCTGTCGCGAGATGACTTCAACAATCCAAATTGCGTCAAGGTCATTCGTGACGTGCACGGTCATGCCATCTACTTCAGTCGGGCAAGCATTCCGTTTCCGCGCGACGCTGGTAGCGAGGCAAGCGCTGCGGCTGCTGCGCTGCATCACCACGGCATATATGCATACCGCTGCGGTGTGTTGCGGGTTCTCGTCTCCACGGAGCCGTCGGCGCCTGAAACGTGCGAACAACTCGAGCAATTGCGGGCTTTGTCGTTGGGCATGAAGATTGCTGTTGGTGTGCCGACCGAAAGGCCGGGCACGGGCGTCGACGTCGCAGAAGATCTTGCGCGTGCAGCCGCAGAACTGAATTCCGGGTAAGTCCCCGAAAGGAAGCGAACATATGAAAATGAGCCTGGCAAAGATCGTGGCGGTCTCGGTATTCCTCGTGCCGGGTATGCTGGCAATCCCGGCGCATGTCCTTGCAAAGAGCCCTGCGATGGCGACGGATGACGAATTGTCGATCGTTGCTCCATGGCTGCGGGATCACCTTCCAGACGAGGCGCTGATATACATGCGCGTGCCGCATTTGTTTGGGTTGTTGTCTGCGCCGAAGGGCAGTGTGCTCGATCCGGCGCTGCGCAGCCGCGCTAATGCCGAGGCCGTGGCGTCGATCCGCAAGGGCATCAGCGACAATGTCCTCGCAAGCATTCCGGACCTGAATAATCCGTTGTTGCTCAGTTTCGAGCGGCATATGCGCTCGCCCGTCGAGGTGGCTGTGTTGCTCGGGGCAGCTCCGTCGGCCCTGGTGGCGATGAATCTCGATGTTGGTTCGCGCGAGGACTTTGAAGCCATGATTGGCCTGTTCGCCGGCAAGGGTCCGGCGCTGGCCGCGCCGTTGGATGAGCAGGGCATGGGCGAGCTCATCGGGCTTCCTGCGCCGGCATTCCTCAGGTATGACGGCGGGACGGGCTTATTGCTGGTCGCTGTCGGCCCGGCTGTCACGGCGGAGTCATTTGTCGCACTGGTGGCGACACTCGTGCCCAATCCCGATCACGCGATGCTGCCAGCCGAGCGCCGTATCGATGCAGGTGGCCAGGGTTTCATCCAGTGGGTCAATGCGGAGCGGGCACTGCCGATGCTGCAGTTGATGTTGCCGCCGGAACAGTACACGCAGATGGCCGCGCTGGGTCTCGACAAGGTCAGCGCTGCCGCGGTCGGATTTGGTGTCGCGAATGGCAAAGGTCGTCTTGCCCTGGTCGCGGACGTTCCGGACGAAGCCAACCGTGGTCTCCTGCCGTTTGTGCGCAACGATCTGGCGGTGAAGTCCGTGGGTGATCCTGACGGCGTGTTGCTGGTGTCGATTCCGACGCTCGAGGAATTCAAGCGGCTCGAGGCGAAGGTTCTCGAGTCGTCGGACGAGGTCAAGCGAGCTCAATGGGCAAACTTGCAGACGCAGATGGCCCTCAATCTCGGGTTTACCGTCGACGACCTGTTCGCGGCAGTCGGGCCCGAGTTGCTGATGATTTTCGACCGGGCGGGCGACTATTCGGCCATGCGGATCCGCGACAGGAGGGCGTGGAATCGGGTTGTCGATGGAATTGTCGATGCGACGGAAGGGCGCCTCGAGAAAAAGCGCGTCGGATCCATGACGATTCACCACATGGTTGTTCCGAGCCTGACGAGCTTCGCGAGCGAGTCGGACGAGCCCGGTGAAGCTGAGCTGACCCCGTCATGGGTGACCGACCTGATGACACGTCAGCGCGAGCATATTTACTGGGTGTATGAGGACGACTATGCGTATTTCGCATCGATGCCGCAGGCCCTGATCGATCGACAAGCACTCAGGGCGCGCACTGACATCGGCGACTGGCTGCAGGACACGCAGCGTATCGACGCACGCGAGGCGGTGTTCGCTATCAGTGGTACTACCGAAAAATTGCCGACACGGTTCTACATGGCTTACCTCGAGGTGCTGCAACTACTCGCGGATGTTAGCGACGCCGAGTTCGACCCGTTCTCGATGCCAACGGCCGCGCAACTCGACCTGCCTCGAAAGGGGGCGCTCGGCTTGAGTGTGAGCCTCGGCGATCCAACCCTTGCAGTGGAGCTGTCTTACGAGAACAACCCGGTCGAAGTGATGGGGGGCATGGGGGGTGTTGCCGCGGTCGGCATACTGGCCGCGATCGCGATACCGGCTTACCAGGACTACACCATTCGCGCGAAGGTGTCCGAAGGCCTGAATCTTGCGGCCGGACCGAAGTCTGCCGTCACTGAATTCTACCTGGGGAGCGGGCGTTTTCCGGATGCTGCTGACGCAGACTTCCTTTCCTCGCCAGCAGGCGCCGGCGAGTATACGGAATCAATTGTGGTTGAACCGGACACCGGCGTAATTACGATCCGGTACTACGTCGAGGCAGTGCCCGCAGGTGGTGAGATTTACCTGGTTCCGTATGCAGACTCTGGAGCGCTCAACTGGACTTGCTCGGCGACGATTGCGGCCAAGCATGTGCCGGCTGCGTGTCGGGATAGCGGCGAATAGTCCCAAGGCGCAATTACATCCATGTAAAAAAAGGCGGTCTCGTGAGAAACCGCCTTTTCTTATTTTGAGGATGCTGCGAGTAGTACTGCTTTGTCGTTATTCCTTTTCCTTTGTCCGTCCCGCTTTCCTTTCGGTCCGCGTTCCCGACGCCGGTCCCGGAATCACTCTTGGTGCCGGGCTACCCGGGGCATGACGTATCGATCGTTGTCCGAGTGCGATCCATCCGTTCCCTCTGCTTCGGTTTCAGGCTTGCGCTTTCGGTATCCGCAGTTGGTTCTGCCGTTCGCATCCACCGCCCCCGGCACCTGCTAAGGCTCGGACCCTTACCAGCAGGGCGGCTGTCAACAAGCGAACTTGTTGGCGCGTCGGGGCAAAGCCCCAGAATCAACTTAGCGCTTTGGCGGAGAGATGCAAGTTTTGCTGCGGCGGTTACAAGTGAGACAAATCGATGCCATAAATCGCACAAACTTTTGCGTCCCGTACTTAATGTAAATTGTTACGATCGCCTTGCGGGTTTTGCGCGCGGTTTGCGCAAAATGACCGCCGGCGTCAATCTCCAGGGGTGAAAAATAGTGGGCCAGATAAAAACAATGCGCCTTGGCGATATGACGCTGCTGACGGTGTCGGCGATCCTGTTGCTTGATACGGTGGCGGCGTCTGCCGCGGTTGGCGTTTCATCGTTATTCTGGTGGGTCTTTCTCGGCATAACGTTCTTTATTCCCTACGGTTTGATGAATGCCGAAATGGGAACGACTTATCCGGAAGAGGGCGGCATCTACGCGTGGGTGCGTGATGCGTTTGGTGGCCGCTGGGCATCGCGTATTACGTGGTCCTACTGGGTCAACAACCTGTTGTGGGTGCCGTCGGTTTTCATCCTGTTTGCCAGTATCTTCAACCAGTTGTTCGAGCTCGATCTCAGTCTCGGCATGCAAATGGCGGTAGGCATTGCGCTTCTCTGGGGCGCGATGGCCGTGAATGTTCTTTCCTTGAATATCGGCAAATGGGTGCCCAACACGGGCGCTGCGATCAAGATGCTCGCTTTCCTGTTTCTGATCGGGGGTGCGTTCCATTATGTGTCCGGGGCTGAGCCGGCCAACGAGATCAACCTGGCGGCGGCCATGCCGCAGATGACCGAAGGTCTGACATACGTGTCGACGATCATTTACGGCATGCTCGGATTCGAGCTGATGTGCGCATCGCCTGGAGCGATCAAGCGCCCGGAGCGTGATATTCCCCGGGCGATCCTGTTATCCGGTTTCGTGATCATCGTGTTCTATGTGCTCGGGACCTACGCAGTGCTTGCGGCAATTCCCGTCGACGACATCAATCTCGTCGAGGGGCTGGTCGATACGCTGTACCTGTTCTACGGCGGGTCGGCGGCCGGCGAGAGCTTCGCGTTCGCAATTGGCGTTGGCATCCTGTTCACGTTTTTTTCGAATGCGGTGACCTGGGCAATCGGCGCCAACAAGTCGACGTCCGAGGCGGCTGCAGAAGGCGAATTACCCGCGCCGCTCGCAATCCGCCACAGGCGCCATGGCACGCCAGTCGGGGCCGCGATTGCGATGGGTTGCTTCGGGTCGCTCGTTATTCTCTTGTATGGCGCGCTCGCCGGTTCCAACGAAGAGTTGTTCTGGAACCTGTTTGCATGCAGCGCAGTCATGTTCCTGTTGCCGTATGCAGGAATGGTTATCGCGTTTGCGCGGATGCGAGTTGCCGACCCGGACCGACCGCGTCCCTATCGGGTCCCTGTTAGCCGTTCGGTCGCTGTCACTCTCTCAGCTTACTGCGCGCTTTGCATTCTGGGTGCGGCGGCGGTGCTGATGTACACGCCTGTCGACGGCTTCAATATGCCCGTAACGATTGGCGTTATTGTTGTTCTGACGCTGGGTGAAATTACGATTCGCCTGTCGGAGAAAGGTCGCGCAGGGCATCGTCAAGAGCCGCAGTAAACTTCTCGGCGTGGCGCCTATGGAAGACGAGTGGCGGTCGTAGTTTGAGAACATTGCCGTCGCGGCCGTCGGTGCCCACGAGCACATGGCGCTGGCGCATCAGTTCGAGCAATTGATTCGCCTCCTGCGTTGCAGGCAGGCGCTTATCTCGATCCGTAACGAGTTCGACGCCGGCGAGCATGCCATGGCCGCGTACATCGCCAATCAGTTCGTGCCGGTCCATCAGTCCGCGCAGCAGACTTCGCAGGTAGTCACCTACCTCACGCCCCGACTCGATCAGGTTGTCGCGCTCGATGACATCGAGCACCGCATTACCGGCGGCGCAAGCGACGGTGTTGCCACCGAAGGTACTGAACAGGCCGGTTTGCTCGTTAAACTGTTCGAGCAGTTCTCGTGTTGTTACCACGACCCCGAGCGGGTGTCCGTTGCCGACCGGTTTGCCCATCGTGACGATGTCAGCTCGGATGCCGCGGAATTCGTGTCCCCACCACTGGCCCATGCGGCCGAAGCCTGATTGCACTTCGTCGCAGATCATCAGCCCGCCAGCTTTGTGAACACGCTGCTCGACTTCCGGTCCGTAACCGGGTGGCACGTCCGGCACGCCGCTGGAGCACAAGGCGGAGTCGATGAAAAAAGCGGCCACGCCATGGCCGCGCGCTGCGAGCGCCTCGACGGCGCGATCGACGTCCTCGGCATAGCGTTTTGCGATGTCGGTCGTTCCGGCGATGTATTTGCCGCGGTACGTGTCTGGAACCAGCAGGCCCTCGAGATGTGGCGGTGGTTTGATGCCTGTGTTCGAAGGTGAGAACGCACGCATTGCTTCGGTAATACCGTGATACGCGTCCTCGATCAGCAAGCCACCCGAGTTGCCCGTCGCAGATTTTGCGATTTGCCATGCGATGTCGTTAGCCTCGCTCCCTGAATTCACAAAGATGCAGGAATCGAGGTGCGGCGCAAGTTTGTCCGTGAGGCGTTCAGCATATTCGACGACGCTGCTGTACAGGTAGCGTGTGTTGGTATTGAGCGTTGCCGCCTGGGTTGATATGGCCCGTACGACGTGCGGATTGCAATGCCCGACCTGCGGCACGTTGTTGTAGCAATCGAGATAGCGTTCGCCATCGACGCCATGCAGGTATACGCCTTCCGCATATTCGAAGTGTAGTGGGCGGTTGTAGAAGTGCTTGGTGTTGCGACCCATATGCCGTTGCCGCCGGGCGAACAGGTCGATCTCTTCTTTCACAGGTAGCCGGGTGCTGGTGAATAGGTGCACTGATCATAGCATCGCGCCCCTGACGGCTACTCGCAGAAGGCAGCCACGTTATCTTCCATATAGTGAGGGACGATTACGTCGATAACATCAGCATTCCGCGCAAGTCGATAGACACTGGGCCCGGTTACCTGTGAATTAAGGACTGGTCTGAGCTATGATCACTTTGTAATCATAGTGAACCGCAGTAAACCGCAGGGATCACAGGACGTGACGATCGTCAGGGTCAGGTAGTTCGAGGCCTTCAATCAAGGGCTCGTAGCCGGCCACAAGCGCCCCAGGGACCGCTTTGTTCATGAGTTCAACAGTGCGCTCAAGCTGTTCTCGTTCGAGGTCGGGGCGCTCATTCAAGAGGGCGTCTGTCCATTCCCGATGGATATCCTCGGTCCACCGTGCCCTGAATCGACGCTTCCTGGCCAGTCTGATCAGCAGGTCGCGCAGCGGCGCCGGATACAGGACGCATGCATCGTAGATGACAGTGAAGTTCGACAATCAGTAGCCCATGTTCAGCTCTTGTGCTTGCTTGGCAAGAGCGGTCATGGCCTCGTTGCTTTCTTCGTCGATCTTTCGCATGTATGCAACGAGATCTTCGTGCTTTACGCGTCTGTGGCGGCCAGCCTTGGTGAACGGAATCTCGCCTTGTTCCAGAAGCTTCACAAAATACGGACGAGACACATTCAAGAGGTCAGCCGCTTGCTGCGTCGTCAGCATGTACCCTACAGGCATAAGGGCGAATGCGTTGCCCTGGGCCATCTGGTTCAAGATCTCGGCGAGGATCTTCATCGCGCCCATCGGGATCACGAAGCGCTCGTCACCGTCATGAACACACAGCTGCGCCGTATCGCCTTGGCCGATGACGGCGGCGATCTTGCGGCCAGTCTCCCGCGCCAGTCGTACGTCTTCGTCGCTGGGCAGGTCAGGGATGCGTTGTTCTGAGGATGCCATGTCAGTCTCCTGTCTCATGTGCGAATATACTTCATATTCGAAATATTCGAAACAAGGAAAATACGCAAAGTTCAACGCAATTGTGGAATTGTGACGCCTTTCACAGGGTCAAAAACCTGCCTCTTATCCTTGCCGACAACTAAAGGAAATCAGATACTTACGGTGTCCAGGAAGAGCCGATAAGAGGCACTCGGAAATGGTGTTAAGTGATTGAAATAAAAGAGAAAAAGAGTGTTCTATTTGTCTGCATGGGCAACATCTGCAGGTCACCCACGGCCGAAGGGGTATTCCGCCATTTCGTCAACGAGGCTGGCCTCAACGAGCAGATTCGGATCGATTCGGCAGGTACACACGCTTATCACACGGGGGAGCCGCCGGACCGCCGTGCGCGGGCTGCCGCAGAACGCCGCGGTATGTCGCTGGAAGGAATTCACGCCCGCCGCGTCGCTGCGCCCGATTTCGAGCAGTTCGACCACATCCTCGCGATGGACGAGGACAATCTTGCCCGTTTGCGGAGTGAGGCGCCGGAGGAGCACGCGCACAAAGTGCGCCTGTTCCTCGAGTTCTCATCGGGCTCTGAAGTCGAGGTCCCGGATCCGTACTACGGCGGTACCGCAGGATTCGAACGCGTGCTGGACCTGGTTGAAGAAGCGTCTCGAGGCCTGCTCGAGACGCTCTCCAGTAAACCTTAGTCCTGGCGGGGTTCCGGCGCCTTCGGCTCGGGCTTGGCGGCCGGGGCAGGTGGCGGTGTGGGTTCCGGTTTCGGCTCGGCCTTTGGTTTTGCCTCAGTTTTGGACTTCGGGTCTGCCTTAGGCTTCTCCTCAGCTTTGGGCTTCGCTTCAGCCTTTGGCTTTGCCTCTGCCTTGGGCTCGGCTTTCTTCTCCGCCGCTACCGGCAGCTGCTGGGGTTCCCAGGGCAGCAACTTGGCCTTGGCTGGCTGATCGCCGCCGTTGCCAGCGGCCGCCTTCGGCTTCTCAGCTTTGGGCTTCTCAGCTTTGGGCTTCTCAGCTTTGGGTTTGTCGGCTTTGGGCTTCGACTCGGCCTTTGGCTTTGCTTCAGCTTTAGGCTCGTCACCCTTATCAGCGAGCGGCGACTTGCGTGATGCGGTGTCGTCGACTTTTTTCGCGTCGGCGGCACGCTCGGCATCGGTACGCGCCTTCGGCGGACCCGATTTCTTTTCGACGGGCTGGGCCTGTTTCTCAGCGGGCTTGGCTTTCTGCTCAGCAGGTTTCTCTACCGGCTTCTGTTGCTTCTCAGCGGGCTGGGCCTCCTGCTGCTGTGCCTGGTTGTTTTGCTGTGCAGCATTCTGCTCCGGACGGTCGCCGCTACGCCGGCGACGACGGCCACCGCGGCTACGACGATTCCGCGACGGTCGCTTCTGCTCCGACTGGGCCTCGTCCTTCGTGTCCGCGGCTTTCTTTCCCTGCTGCTGCGGCTGCTTCTGTTGGTTGTCCTTTTGCGCCGGCTTGCGACGTGAATCAGTTTTCTTCGACGTCTTCTTGGCAACCTTTTTCTTTTGCGTCTTCTTGCGCTGCTGTTGCTGTCTTCCGCCACGCTTGTCGTCGCCGCGGCTCTTCGACTGCTGCGAGCGACGGCCACGCGACTGTTGGCCACCTTTTTTGCGGCGTTGCTGCGACTTCTTCTGGTCGTCGTCCTCGTCGGAGAACCACGAAGCGATCGTCGCGAACAGGCCTTTGCTCTCAGGCTTCTTGCGTTTCGGAGCCGGCTTGGTTGGCTGCAACGTTCCGACTGCGGGCACTTCTATCTGCTTGCGTTCGAGAATGGCCTGCGGCGTCTCGGGTTCCGCGTTGGCATCGGCCAGTTCATAGCTGACGCCGGCATTCTCGGGCAACTCGGTCTGGTCGTCGCGGACGCGACGCACTTCGTAATGTGGTGTTTCCAGCAACGGGTTGGCTACAAGGACGATCTGCGTTTCGTTGCTGTCCTCGAGGCTCTGAACCCAGTCACGCTTTTCATTGAGCAGATAAGTCGAGACCTGTACCGGCAGTTGCGCGATGACTTTGGCCGTGCGTTCCTTGCGCGCTTCCTCGCCGACGATGCGCAGGATGGCCAGGGCGAGCGACTCGACGCTGCGGATGTTGCCGAAGCCGGAACAGCGCGGACAGGTCATGTGAGCCGATTCGCCAATCGAGGGGCGCAGGCGCTGACGTGACATCTCGAGCAGACCGAAGCGACTGATCTTGCCGATCTGCACGCGGGCACGATCCTGGCGAACGGCATCACGCAGGCGATTCTCCACCTCGCGTTGATGCTTCGCCGGGCCCATGTCGATGAAGTCGATAACGATCAGGCCACCGAGGTCGCGAACGCGCAGCTGGCGCGCGATCTCATCCGCGGCCTCGAGGTTGGTGTTGAGCGCTGTGGCTTCGATGTCGCCGCCCTTGGTAGCGCGCGCCGAGTTGATGTCAATCGACACGAGCGCTTCCGTGTGATCGATCACGATGCTGCCGCCGGATGGCAGGTTCACGTTGTGCGCGAACGCCGACTCGATTTGCGATTCAATCTGAAAGCGCGTGAACAGCGGCACCGGGTCCGTGTAGTGCTTCAGCTTCTTGAGATTGTGCGGCATCGTCGTCGAGACGTGTTCGACGGCATCCTTGTAGGTCGCCTCGTCGTCGATCAGGATCTCGCCGATCTCGTTGGTCAGGTAGTCGCGCAGTGCGCGAACGACCGAGTCGCTTTCGCGGTAAATCAGGAACGGTGCAGGGCGCTCGAGGACGACGTTGAGAATGGCTGTCCAGACGGTCAGCAGGTTCTCGAGGTCCCATGCGAGTTCCTCGGCCTCGCGATCGATGCCTGCGGTACGCAGGATCACGCTCATACCATCCGGCACTTCGATCGAGTTGAGCGCCTTGCGGGCCGCGTCGCGATCCTGGCCGGTGATGCGGCGCGAGACGCCGCCCGAGCGGTCCTTGTTGGGTTTCAGGACAATGAAGCGTCCGGCGAGGCTGACAAAGGTCGTGAGTGCAGCACCCTTGTTGCCGCGTTCTTCCTTATCGACCTGGACGACGATGCTCTGGCCTTCCTTGAGCACCTCTTTGATGTTGGGTTTGCCGCTGCCGCCCTTGTTGGAGAAATACTCGCTCGAGATTTCCTTGAGGGGCAGGAAGCCGTGGCGGTCGGCGCCATAATCGACGAAGGCCGCTTCGAGGCTGGGCTCGATGCGGGTGATCTTCCCGAGATAGATATTGGCTTTCTTGCGTTCGCTAGCCGGGGCTTCGATGTTGAGGTCGTAGAGACGCTGGCCGTCGACCATCGCCATGCGCAACTCTTCTTGCTGAGTCGCGTTGATTAGCATTCTTTTCATGTTGTCCTACTTGTTTAGATGAGGACAGCACGACGGGGCTGGGCGCCTGGCGGGCGCAAGGAATGTCACGCACAGGAATACGACGCCGGATTGCGTCGTGATACAGATTCACTATGTCTGTGCAGGCTTGACCCAGAGTGGTCAGAGCCGTGAAAACTATCAGCATGATTTCCCTGCGGCTTTGCCGCCGCGGCGCAGGCCGGATTCCGTGCTTGCTGCCGTCTGAAATCAGGTCTCGCAGATTGGCGAGACCGAAAAAAAACCAGTGTTGCGGAGCTCAGATTGCAGTATGCCGCAACTGCTCCGAGCGGTAATATAGCACAGCAAAGCCGTCCTAAAGCAAAGATTATGCAAGAAAAATTTCGTTCCGAGCGGGAGCAGCAAGCCACCCGGGTTCGCAAAGTGCGCGTCGATTCCGAGCGCGCCGGGCAGCGTATCGACAACTTTCTGCGCTCCGAACTGCCGGGCGTGCCCAAGGGGCGGATCTACCGCTTGCTGCGCCGCGGCGAAGTGCGGGTGAACGGGGGACGGATTCGGGCCGAGTACAAACTGGAGCAGGGCGACGAGGTCCGTATCCCGCCGGTCAGGGTCCGGGCCGATGGGCCGGCCGCGCCTGAAAAACAGGCTGCGGACATGCTGGGCCGGGTAATCTATGAAGACAAGCGCCTGCTCGTGGTCAACAAGCCTTCCGGCGTGGCCGTGCATGGTGGCAGCGGCATCAGTCATGGAGTTATCGAGTTGCTGCGGCAGGCACGCCCGGATCTCAAGGACCTCGGCCTGGTCCATCGCATCGATCGCGAGACATCCGGCTGCCTGGTCATGGCGAAGCGCCGCAGCGCACTGCGTGAACTGCATGAGCGATTTCGTGAGGGGCGGGTAGAGAAGAACTACCTCGCATTGGCGCTTGGCGACTGGCAATACGGTGAACAACTCATCGACGCCCCATTACTCGTGCATAACCGCAAGGGCGGTGAGCGTCATGTCGTGGTCAGCGACAAGGGCAAGGATGCACAGACGCGCGTCAGCTTGTCACGAACCTACGGCGTGTACAGTCTCGTGCAATGTGCGCCAGTGACAGGTCGTACGCACCAGATTCGCGTGCATCTCGCTAACGCGGGCCACCCGATTGTGGGCGACGATCGCTACGGCGACGAAGCGGCAAACAAGGTTGCGCGGAAACTGGGGCTCAAACGGCTGTTCCTGCATGCCCAGTCAATTGCATTTGTGGATGACTCCGGCAACGACCTGCACTTCACGGCGCCGCTCGCTGACGACCTCGACCGCTTCCTGGCGGTCGGTGTGATCGAAGCGCAGCGTTTACGCCGCCGGGGACGGTAACCTGCGGGGACGGGTACCTCGGTACCCGTCCCCGCAGGTTACCGTCCCCGTCAGGGCAGCAAATAACCCAACTGCAACAACCGATCCGCGACCCAAATCATTGGCAGGCCGATCAGGCCGGTTGGGTCATCGGTCTGTACCGATTCGAACAATACGAATCCAGCGCCTTCGAGTTTGAAGCTGCCGGCGCAGTCGTAGGGCTCGTCGTGACGCAGGTAAGCCTCTGCGAGTCGCCGGTCGAAGCTGCGAAAGCGCACGATGGTTTTATCCGTGTGTTCGTAGCGCGCACGGCCGACCGGGTCGAGAATGCACACCGCGGTCAGGAAGGTCACCGTTTTGCCCGAGGCGGCGAGTAATTGCTCGATGGCACGCTGGTGATCGCCGGGCTTGCCGAGGATTTGGTCTCCGAGGACTGCGATCTGGTCGGCGCCGATAACGAGCGCGTTGCGGGCATTTATCGCGATCGCCTCGGCTTTCTTGCGGGCCAGGTAAGGCGCAAATTCAGCCGGTGCGAGTGCCTGGTCGTTGCTTTCGTCCACGCCCGGATCGACGACTTCGTAGTTGTCGAGGAAGCGGTTCAGGAGGCTGCGGCGGTAAGGCGACGACGAGGCCAGGAAGATCGTCGGGGCACTCGGGTTTTGCATAAATAAATCAAACTCTTAAGACGCGTCTCCCGCAGTGTACCCGGTTTCGCCGATAGCGCCGAAATTTCTGTCGCAGATGTTTTGACTTACAGTCCGGCGGTCCTTATCATGCGCGCGCCATGGGTAATCCGCTGCACGAACGCCGTACCGCGACTGATTGGGCGGCGGGATCGCAAGCTTTTGAAATTACTGAGAAAGTTGGTAGTTTCGAACAGCTATCGGCAATTGTGGGTGCGGATCTTGCCGCGCTCGATGCTGATAAGATACCTGCGGGCTGGCGCGATGCCGCCGTGACGGGCCGGCTCGAGTTCGGATTTGCGGACGCGCAGCAGCTGCTGCCAACCGTGAGTTGCCGGGCCGAGCTGACCGTTGATGCGGTCTGCCAGCGTTGCCTCGAAGCGTTTCGATTACCGCTCGAGGCAGAGGGAGATCTGCTCCTGCTGGAGTTCGAGCAGACGATCGATGGCTATGACGAGTACGAAGTCTGGGAGCTGGAAGATCAACTTCTTCGGCCGCTGGATATCGTTGAAGAACTGCTGATTATGGCAATGCCGTTTTCAGCGATGCACACGGAATCGACCGCGTGCAAGGCGCTGACTCCGCCTGAGGAGGAGGCCGCGGAAGAGATGACAACGCCGTTTGCCGCGTTACGCGAGCAGATGGCCAAGGATAACTAGGGCTCGGTACGCCGGGCCGACGGAGAAGATTATGGCTGTTCAAAAGAGTCGCAGGACCCCTGCAACGCGCGGCGCGCGTCGTTCGCATGACAAGCTGAAAAAGCCGACGTTGTCGGTGGACCCGACCTCGGGTGAGACGCACCTGCGTCACCGCGTTACGCCGGACGGTTTCTACCGTGGTAACCAGGTTGTCGCGCAGCCTGAGACGATCGAAGACGACGAGTAAGCACATCCTTTGATCGGCTGGTAACGGCCGTCTTGTGGTGAGCGTTCACTCGACTATTTCCCTTGATGCAATGAGCGGCGACCTCGGTGCCGAGGTTGTCGTGCGCGCGGCTGCCGCGACGCTCACCAAGTACCGGAACGTGAAGCTGGTGCTCGTTGGCGATCAGGACGAGTTGGCGGCGCTGGTGCGGGACATCGTCGGCAATGACGACCGGCTCGAAATTCGACATGCGAGTGAGGTCGTCGAGATGAGCGACCCGCCGGCAGATGCGGTGCGGAAGAAGAAAGACTCGTCCATGCGCGTCGCTATCAACGTCGTGAAAGAGGGCGAAGCCGATGCCTGCGTGAGCGCAGGCAATACGGGCGCGCTCATGGCAACGTCAAAATTCGTACTCAAGATGCTGCCCGGCATCGACCGTCCCGCATTCATCACCGAAATCCCCGGTCGTTCGGGTTCGGTGCACATGCTCGACCTTGGCGCCAACACCTATGCGACACCGGAACAGCTGTTCCAGTACGCCGTGATGGGTTCGATTGTTGCGGCCGACATCAGCGGTATTAAGAACCCGCGGGTTGCCCTGCTGAACATCGGCGCCGAAGACATCAAGGGGCACGACACCGTCAAGGAAGCAGCGGCACTGCTTGCCGAAAGCGCACTCAACTATGTTGGCTTTGTCGAGGGCAGCGATATTGTTTCGGGCAAGACCGATGTTGTCGTCACTGACGGCTTCACCGGTAACGTCGCGCTAAAGTCAATGGAAGGCGCTGTAGCGCTTTGCAAGCATCATTTGCGTGCCGCCTTCAGCCGCAGCTGGTTCAGTAAATTGCAGGCGATCCTGGCGGGACCGGTCCTGCGAGGACTGGCGAAGCAGATGGATTCCCGCAATTACAACGGTGCGACTCTCGCCGGCCTAAATGGTATCGTTATCAAGAGTCACGGTAGTGCTGACGCCTATGCGTTCCAGCACGCGATCGACACAGCGATTGTCGAAGTCCGCAACCAGCTGCCGCAACAGATCGGCACGTTGCTCGAAAAGGAATCTGCATGACCTACTCACGCATCATCGGTACGGGCCGCTATCTGCCCGAACGCGTCATGACGAACTTCGACCTCGAAAAAATTGTCGACACGTCGGATGAGTGGATTCGTACGCGCACCGGCGTGGAACGACGTCATGTTGTCGCGGAGGGCGAGCTCACGTCGGATATGTGTGTGCAGTCGGCCAAGAGGGCGATGGACGATGCGGGCGTAAAGCCCGAGGACATCGACATGGTGATCACGGGTACGACGACGCCTGACGTTGTGTTCCCGAACATCTCCACGATCATCCAGCACCAGCTTGGCATTCCGGCATGCACGGCGTTCAGCCTGGAAGCTGCGTGCACCGGTTTCATCTATGCCCTGACTGTCGCCGACAAGTTCGTCAAGTCGGGCGCGGCCAAGTGCGTGCTCGTTACGGGTGCAGAATGCATCACGCGCCTGCTTGACTGGAGCGACAGGAATACCTGCGTGCTGTTTGGTGACGGTGCAGGGTCGGCCATTGTTGTACCGTCCGACGAGCCGGGAATCCTGTCAACGGCCCTGGGCGCCGATGGTCAGTATCGCGAGTTGCTGCATTACCCGGCAGGCGTGTCCAAGGACCTGGATAAGGCCGGAACGGACCAGGCCAATATCATCATGCAGGGTAACGAAGTATTTAAAGTTGCGGTGAAGACGCTTGGCGCCATCGCGCAGGCAGCGCTGGACGAGGCGGGCGTCACCAAGGAAGAGCTCGACTGGCTGGTGCCGCACCAGGCCAACATCCGCATCATCCAGGCCATGGGCAAGCGCCTGGCGATGCCGGCGGAGAAAGTGATTCTCACGGTGCAGGACCACGGCAACACATCGGCGGCCTCGGTACCAATGGCGCTTGACGTGGGTCGTCGCGACGGCCGCATCAAGGAAGGTCAGCTCGTGCTCATGGAAGCCTTTGGTGGTGGCTTCACCTGGGGCTCCGTCCTCATGCGCATGTGATGCTTTGCGGGGACGGGTACCGACGTACCCGTCCCTGCAGGTAACCGTCCCCGGCTAATTACCAGAGTGAACTTTTCTTTTGCTGTGTGGAGCGGCGTCGCATGCGCTGGTGCAATTGCTGGCGGCGGCGATCGATTCGGTCGCGCCGGATCGCGGCGTCGATACTTGAGCCGTGCTCGGCATCAAACTCATCGCGGAATTCGCAGAAATCGTCGTATGCCTCGCGTACGTGCGTAAGTTCCCGCGTGACGAGTTCGATGATGATGACGTCGTCGAGATAGCCGATGACCGGAATGTCATCGGGCAGAATGTCTTCCGGGTCGGCAAAATAGACAAATGTCGCAAGCAATCGGTCGCGATCTTCGTCCGGCAATTGCCACTCGTCGTCGCCGAGCATGCTCAACAGCGACTCGAGTTCCGGGATGCGCTTGCCGACGAAGTCCGGCAGTGGTTCACTGGCACGGATTTCAGCAAGCACAGCATGAATCGCCTCGACGATCTCGCCTTCCTCGGCATCCTTGACTGCCGCGCGGGACTGGCGCAGGGCCTTGCGGAAGAACGCCAGGTCGCGGTCGGTCAGTTCGAAAGAAATGCGAAGACTCATGGGCAAAGGCTAACGGCAACTCCCTATGGCGGTCAACGCGGTATCATTTACCATTAGTGCTCGGCATTAAGGCGCAAAACCATGAAACCGAAGCTGGTTATCGGCAACAAGAATTACTCGTCCTGGTCGCTCAGGCCGTGGCTGCTCATGAAAGAGGCAGGCATCGAGTTCGAGGAGCACCGTATCCCGCTCGATACGCCGACCTTCAAGCAGGACATTGCCGCGTTCACGCCGACCGGTTGCGTGCCCGTGCTGAAACTTGGCGATACGACGGTGTGGGACTCGCTGGCGATCTGCGAAACCGTCGCCGAGCGCTGGCCCGAACTCAAGCTGTGGCCTGCAGATCCTGACGAGCGGGCGCATGCGCGGGCGATCTCCGCCGAAATGCATTCCGGCTTCCTGCACCTGCGCGAATGCATGCCGATGAATTGCCGCGCCATGGGCCGCAAGGTACCGATCCCTGACGAACTCGGCGACGACATCAACCGCGTCATCGATATCTGGACCGAATGCCACAAGCATTACGGTGATCGCGGCGGTTGGCTGTTCGGCAATTTCTCGGTCGCTGACGCGATGTACGCGCCTGTCGTTCTGCGTCTGCGTACCTATGGCATCAACCTGCCCGAGTCAGCCGGTTACTATCCGCATCGCCTGCTCGAGAGCAAAGCCATGCAGGCATGGCTCGCAGCAGCCGAATGCGAGACTGAAGTCATCGACCGGGACGAGAAAGGGCAATAATGCGCAAACTGATCCTGATCCTGGCCGCATTGCTGCCGGCCACCGCGCCGGTTTACGCCGAAGTCTACGAGTTGCCGCCACCTGGCTACGATGTCATCGGCTCGATCTCGACGATCACCGCGCGTTACGAGGACACGCTTGTCGACATTGCCCGCCGCCATGGTCTCGGCTACTACGACATCGTGCGCGCCAACCCGGGCGTCGACCCGTGGTTGCCGGGCGAGGGCGTTGAAATCATGTTGCCAAATCGATTCGTGCTGCCGCCGGGTCCGCGCCAGGGTCTCGTGCTGAATCTCGCCGAGTACCGCATGTACTACTTCCCGGAACCGCAAGCAGGCAAGCCGGCCTACGTCTACACGTTCCCCATGAGTATTGGCCGCATGGACTGGGAAACGCCGCTGGGTAAGACGCAAATTGTTGCGATGGCGAAGAATCCGACCTGGTATCCGCCCCAGTCGGTGCGCGACGAACATGCCGCGGATGGCGACCCGCTACCGCGTATCGTGCCGCCAGGCCCTGACAATCCGCTGGGTACGCGCGCCCTGCGCCTGGGGCTGCCGGGCTACCTGATTCATGGCACCAATCGACCGGCCGGTGTCGGTATGCGTGTGTCGCATGGTTGCGTGCGGATGTTTCCCGAGGATATTGAATTCCTGTTCGAACATGTTCGCGTCAAGACGCCCGTACGTATCGTGAATGTGCCGGTCAAGATCGGCTGGGACGGCGACGCGCTGGTTGCCGAAGTGCACCCCTTGCTCGAGTCCGCACAACCGTTGCTCGAAGAAACGGCGGAGCAATTGGAGGCGCTTGATGCTGATATTGAATTGCCGGTGCCGGCAGCGGATAGCAAAGACCCGCTGACCTACGTAACCGAGCAATTCATTGCGGCGACGGCTGAGCAGGCGGGGCAACTCGACTGGGATCGCGTCGAGGCGCTGGTGCAACGTTCGAACGGAATTCCCGAGGCGGTTGGTACGCGCATAAAAAACGCCGCGACCAGCGCGGCGTTCGAATAAAGCGTTTGTAGTCTTAAAGCTACTCGGTCGGGTCCTCTTACTTGGACATCGACTTCTGGAACATACGCTCCATCTTTTCGGTATTGGCTTCGCAGCAAGCCTTGGCTTCCGTAGCGGCAGCCAGTGCCTGGTCAGCCGTGCTCTGTGCTGCGGCAGCAGCGCTCGAGGCGCGGTCAGCAGCTGCGCGAGCAGCTTCAGCGGCAGATGCAGCAGCAGCAGCATCTGCAGCGGCGCGATCAGCCGTAGCTTTCACGTCCTCCATACCGGTGGCACAGCCAGCGGCGAAAGCAGCGATGAGTGCAATTGCACTTGCTCTGAGTGCGGTCTTTTTCATTTTGGAAGATTCCTTTGTTTGCGAAAAACTGCAGTCGCATTATTAGTCAAACGGATCGATGCTGCAACGAAAATGCCTGTTTTAGCTTGATTTTGTCGGTATATGGCGACAATTATCGCGGCTGGCGTCAGTCTGCACTGTCGACGTCGCTGATTCGGGCCGGCATCGAGGTCATCGTCTCCGCCAGCGACAGGAAATAGCCCGGGCCTTCCTCGGCCAGCGTGCCGGCGGGGAGGTACATCATGTGCGGTTGCGATGCGACATTACCGGGCAGGGTCGCGTCGTGCAGGCGCCACTCGCGACCGTCATGAATTTCCGTCCACGCGTGACCGAAGGCCCGCAACTGTTCGTCCGCATCGATGATGAGAATGCCGAATACAATCCGTGCCGGGTAGCCGCCTGCGCGCGCCAGCGCAGCAAGCAGGACGGCATGTTCCGTGCAATCGCCTTCACCTGTGGCAGCGACGCGTGACGCAAGATCGAAGGACCGGGAATAGGTCTTGTTATCAATGTGCTCGAAGACGAAGCGCTGCAATTCGGCGGGCGACAGTCGCTCGCCTTTCTCGCTCGCCAGTTGCGGCAACAATGCCTGGATCGACGCCTCGTCATAGTCGACGACCCAGGTACTCTGCGTTTGTATGGCCTCGATCGGTCCGCTGAATACCGGTCGCGGACCGTAGCGAACACGCACCGTGGTCTCGTTAGTCTCGAGCACCTTGAGGCCGCTGAGCGTTGCCAGCGATTGCGCGGTCTTCGCCGGGTCGTCAACGTGCAGCGTCGCGACAGCGTCATCGCCGAGTTCGGTCGTTGCGCCTGCCGCGCGTTCGATCGTGATCGTAGCGAGATAGGGCGTATCGCCGTCAGCAAACGCCGTGTACGCGCAGACCAGCAGTGCGATACCGACGGTGATGCGATACGGCATCACTGTTGCAGTGAACCCTGCGACCAGATGCGTTCGATATGCATCGATACCGGGCCGATGTTCATGACGGCATCGACGAGGTTGCCACTTTCTGCGAAGCGTCCGGTGTAGCGCAACGGGCCGAGTTGCATGATCGCCTGGCGCTCGACTTCCGCATCGTCACGCGTCATCGTGGCATCCAGCAGGCCGGACGGGTCGATCCCCGGTACCCATGCCTTGACGGTAGCAGTTGTTGCGTCACCCCCAAACAGGTCGCGAGCAATGGCGAGTTGCTGCCATTCGCTGGTCGGTTCGATCTCGGTGCCGATGGCAAAATCGACTTCCTTGCCCTGCAGTTTGCCGGCAGAGACCCAGCCGCGTTCTTCCTCGTAACTCAGGGACAGGTCACCGGTCAGTTCGCCGTTCTCGACCATGATGCTGATCGAGTTGATCAGGTTGCCGTCGGGATCGGTGTAACTGATGGTGTAGTCATCGTTGGTTGTCAGCGTGGCCGCATCCACGGGCATCAGTACTGACTCGGCGAGGTACATGCGAATATCGCCGTCTTCGTCATAGTTGTACGACGTGTAAGCGAAGCCCGCACCGGGCATGTTCATATTTATCTGCGCGATTTCCTCGTAGAAAGGTTCTGCTGCGTCGCCGGCGATTGTGGCGCTGCTGACGAACTCGTTGAAGGCGCGCTCGAAGCTGTCGCGATAACCGAGCGTGTTATGCCCGCAGGCGAAGGCGCTCTGGCCCTTGCCCGCGACCCGCACCTTGGTGAAACCGATCAGGAGCTGCTCTTCGCCCTGGACGGTGTAGAGCCATTCAAGCGCGAGCCATGGTATGCCGGCGACTTCGCCCGTGTCGATGTAATGAATGTAGCGGTCACGCAGCGTGCCCTCTGGTGCGACCGACCCGATGTTGCTCTCGGCAACCACGTTGGCCAGTGTGGCCAGGTCGCGTGACGCAGTGATCGCATAGCAGGTCATCGCAACGCCGGCTTTGAACTCCGAGGAGAAGAACCACGTGTCCTCGTAGGGCTCGGGTTTGGCGGTCTTGCCCGGCAGCTTGACGCTGACTTTACCGTCCGGCGTCTCGACGGTTTTGAACTTCAGACGCCGGACTTCCTTCTGCATGTCTTTCCTGACCCAGTCGGGCCAGCCGTCGAGCGAGGTTGGGTCGGCGGCCTGTGCGCCCGCTGCGAAGAGCAGGGTGGCGACGATAAGGGTCGGCATGCGGTACATAGGATTTCTCCTCGTTGGTGATTGCGCCAGTAGACGTGAGCAAAGACGGCTTTGCAATGCGGAACGTCACACTGTTGCACTGGCGCCGATACTGTATATAATCCCACATACTGTGATTTTATACAGGAACTGCTCAAATGCGCGAACTGACCCCAAGGCAAAAGCAAATTCTTGAAATGATTCAGGAGTTTATCGCTGAAACCGGTATGCCGCCAACACGTGCGGAAATCGCCCGGCAACTCGGTTTCAAATCGGCCAATGCCGCCGAAGAACACCTCCGCGCCCTGCAACGCAAGGGCGTACTCGACCTGCTGCCGGGCGCTTCGCGCGGCATCCAGCTCAAGGACTCGTTACGCGAGCAGATGGGCCTGCCGCTCGTCGGCCAGGTTGCTGCAGGTAACCCGATTCTTGCGCAGGAACACATCGAGGCGCATTACAAGCTCGACCCGCAACTGTTCAGTCCGAAACCGCATTACCTGCTGCGCGTACACGGCATGAGCATGAAGGATGCGGGTATTCTCGATGGTGATCTCGTGGCGGTGCATCGCACGCCCGAAGTCCGCAGCCGGCAGATCGTTGTGGCGCGCCTCGATGACGAGGTCACGGTCAAACGCTACCGTCAGAACGGGTCACTGGTGTCGCTGCTGCCGGAGAACGACGAGTTCGAGCCGATCGAGGTCGATCTCAGGGAGCAGGCGCTGGTCATCGAAGGTGTCGTCGTCGGTGTCATCCGCGACGGCCTGTCGCTGCATTGAGCATTGTCATCGTCGCTCGACAAGATACTGGCGAATCCGCGCGTCTGGCGTGGGCGCGACCAGGCCAGGCAACGGCTGGGGCTGGCGAGCGGCTACCCGGAACTCGATAAACACCTGCCCGGCGGCGGCTGGCCGCCGGATTCACTGACCGAAATCCTGACGGGTCACTACGGCATCGGCGAGCTGCGTCTGCTGATGCCGGCACTGGCCCGGCTCAGTCACGCAACGCCCGCGCAGGATTTCAGCGACCCCGGCTGGATTGCCTGGATCGCACCACCGTTTCAACCTTATCCACCGGCCCTGCAGCAATGCGGTATCGACCTGTCGCGCATGTTGATTGTGCGCCCCAGGGACGCGAGCGAAGTGCTCTGGTCGGCCGAGCAGGCACTTGCGTCAGGTACCTGTGCGGCCGTGTTGCTGTGGCCCGAGTCTCTCGACGACCAGGCGAGCCGCCGTTTACAGCTCGCGGCCGAGAAAGGGCATAGCTGGGCCGTCGCGTTTCGCCCGCTGGCCGCACGGCAACAAAACTCTGCGGCTGCGTTACGGCTCGAACTGCATTCCGGGGCAGAGGGCACGCGCGTGCGCATACTCAAGAGTCGAGGTGGCCGCCCGGCTGTCGTCCAGGCCTTCCTCTGATGAAACGACGAGCCTGCGCGCCACCCGCCATGGGGCGGGACGCTACCCCGACGGCTGCTTGTAGGAGGCGGCTCGCCGGCGACCCGGTCCAGTCGGAGCTTTTTGATACTGGGAGCGGGCTTGCACAAGCTGAACCTCTTAAGCGGCCTGACGGCCGCCGCGTCGCGTCGCCGGCAAGCCGCCTCCCACAGTCGCCGACAAGCCGCCTCCCACAGGCAAGCCGCCTCCCACAACTCTGGTTCTGCATCTGGCTGCCACGGTTGCCGCTGGAAGCGGTACAGTCGCCGGCAAGCCGCCTCCTACAGGAAGAGCACCTCCCACAAGCGGTTGTCGAGGAACAGCACGGCATACATCGTATCCTGATGTCGGATGCCGAGGCGCGTGCAGCCGGTGTGATGCCAGGTCAGGCCGCCAATGCAGCGCTGGCCCTGGTGCCGACCCTGCAGCTCGAAGAACGCAGTCTGCCGCGTGAGCAGCAGGCGCTCGAAGGCTTGGCGACCTGGCTCGAACGGTTCTCTTCGTTCGTCTCGATTGCAGGTGGTGATGTCCTGTTACTCGAAGTCGCTGGCAGCCTGCGTCTGTTCGGCGGTCTGCAGGCGTTGCGGCAGTCACTGTCTCGTGGTTTGCGCGAACTGGGTTTCGAGGCACAGCTTGCGATCGCGCCGACGCCGCTGGCCGCGACCTGGCTCGCGCGTTCGGGCCGGCGGGTCTGTATTCGCGATACCGCTAATCTCGCGCCCGCATTGCGTCGCCTGCCGCTTGCTTGCCTCGACTGGCCGGTCAGCCTGTGCGAATCCCTGGCCGGTATGGGGGTGACCACGGTTGGCGATTGCCTGCGCCTGCCGCGGGAAGGGTTCACGCGGCGTTTCGGTGCGCGCAGGTTGCTGGAGCTCGATCGTGCGCTCGGGCATTTGCCGGATCCGCGTATTTCGTGGCGTGCACCGGAACGTTTCTGCGGCGACTACGAGATGGTCGAGGAACAGACTGAGCGCGAATTGCTGCTGAATATTTGCAAGGAGCTGTTGCAGTCACATGAACGTTTCCTGCTGGCGCGACAGCTTGGCACCCAACGCCTGTGCTTCAGTTTTTTTCATCACAAGGGTCCGGCGACCGAATTGCGTCTCGGTTGCGCGCGCGCCGAACGCGCGGCGGAACGCTGGTTCGAATTGCTGACGATTCGTTTCGAACAATTGTTGCTTGCCGAACCGGTCATTGCCATACGCCTGCAGGGCGGTATGACACAGCCATTGCAGGCCGAGTCAGGCGATTTGAGCTTCCATGGCAAACCGGGTGCGTCGCAGCGACGTTTTTCGATTACACAACTGGCCGAACGCCTGATCGCACGCATCGGCGAGCAGTCGGTTCAGTCGACGGCAATGGTCGCCGAGCATCGGCCGCAGTACGCCTGGCGTTCGCAGAGTTTGCTGAAGGATGCACCTGTGGGAGGGCCTTCTGTGGGAGCGGCTTTAGCCGCGAATGCCTTCGGGCCTGAAGGCCCTCCCACAGTACAACGTCCATTGTGGATGTTGCCGGAGCCAACCCTGCTGCCCGCGGATCGCGGCTACCCCGTGCACCAGGGCTGTCGCCTGCGGCTTGTCGACGGGCCCGAGCGTATCGAAACCGGCTGGTGGGACGAGGATGGGGTCGCGCGCGACTACTACACGGCACTGCAGCCGGATGGACGGCGCCTGTGGGTGTTCCGCAATCGCAACCGCGCTTCATCCTGGTACCTGCACGGTTACTTCGGTTAGCGCGGACCGGACCGCCATGCGTTACGCCGAACTGCATGCGCTCAGTAACTTCACATTCCTGCGCGGTGCATCGCATCCCGAGGAACTCGTCGAGACCGCCGCACAGCTCGGCTACGAAGCGCTTGCGATTACCGACGAGTGCTCGATGTCCGGTGTCGTGCGTGCCCATGCGAGGGCAAAGGAATGCGGCCTGAAGAAACTCATCATTGGCTCGGAACTGCGCTTGCGCAGTGGCCGCAAGCTCGTGGCGTTGGCACAGAACAGCAATGGTTATGCCGCGCTGTGCCGCCTGATCACGAACGCACGGCGTGCCGCGGAGAAGGGCAGCTACGTGCTGGATCGCAAGGACTTCGAGGATGGATTGCCGGATTGTCTCGTGCTGTGGGTGCCCGATAAGGAGTTTACTCTCGACGTCGAAGATCACTGGTTACGTGAGACCTTTCGCGACCGTCTCTGGATCGCGGTCGAGTTACTGGCCGACGGTCGGCAGCGCGAGCAGCTGGCAAAACTGCAGGAAGAAGGGCGCCGCCTGAAGCTGCCGCTCGTGGCAAGCGGCGATGTGCACATGCATTGTCGTGCGCGGCGCATGCTGCAGGATGCCGTCACGGCAATCCGGATCGGCACAACCGTCGATAATGCCGGCTTTGCCCTGTACCCGAACGGGGAACGCCACCTGCGGCCACTGAGCGTACTCGAACGCATTTATCCCGCGGAGTTGCTCGAGGAAAGCGCGCGTATTGCAGACAGAATCGAATTCTCGCTCGACGAACTGCGTTACCAGTACCCAAACGAGATCGTGCCGGAGGACGAGACACCGGCGACCTACCTGCGGCGACTGACCGAGGAGGGCATGCAGCGACGCTGGCCGCAGGGGATACCCGCGAAAGTGGTGCACCTCATCGAGCATGAGCTTGCCCTGATTGCCGAGCTTGCTTACGAGCCATACTTCCTGACCGTCTATGACATCGTCGCGTTCGCACGCTCACAGGGCATCCTGTGCCAGGGTCGCGGTTCGGCCGCGAACTCGGCCGTGTGTTTCTGCCTTGGTATCACCGAAGTCGATCCGGCGCGCATGGAAATGCTGGTCGAACGATTTATTTCGAAGGAGCGCAACGAGCCGCCGGACATCGACGTCGATTTCGAGCACGAGCGTCGTGAAGAAGTCATCCAGTACATCTACCGAAAGTATGGCCGGGGACGCGCCGCACTGGCGGCCACCGTGATTACCTATCGGCCGCGCAGCGCGCTGCGGGATGTCGGCAAGATACTCGGCCTGTCCGACCTGCAGGTTGGGCGCCTGTCGCGCTCGATGCAATGGTGGGACGGCAACAAGGTTGATGACAGCCGTATCCTCGAAGCGGGCCTGTCGCCTGACAGCCCGATTATCAAGCGCCTCTTATACCTTGTGCGCGAGCTGATCGGTTTCCCACGACACCTGTCGCAGCATGTCGGCGGATTCGTGATCTCGGATGCGCCCTTATACGAACTCGTGCCGGTCGAGAATGCGGCGATGCCCGATCGCACCGTGATCCAGTGGGAGAAGGACGATCTCGAGGATCTCGGCCTGCTCAAGGTCGATGTCCTGGGTCTCGGTATGTTGACTGCGATCCGACGCGCCTTCGACCTGATCCGCGCTTTCGATGGTCGTGACTACACGCTGGCGACGGTGCCGGCCGAGGACCCGATCGTGTACGACATGATTTGCGCGGGCGACACGATTGGCGTGTTCCAGATCGAGTCGCGCGCACAGATGGCGATGCTGCCGCGCCTCAAACCGCGTTGTTACTACGATCTTGTTATCGAGGTGGCAATCATTCGTCCCGGGCCTATCCAGGGCGACATGGTGCATCCTTACCTGCGGCGTCGTAATGGCGAGGAGGCTGTCGATTATCCGAGCGACGAGGTCAAGGGTGTGCTGCAGCGCACCCTCGGCGTACCAATCTTCCAGGAGCAGGTGATGCAGCTCGCGATCGTGGCGGCGGGATTCACGGCTGGCGAAGCCGACCAGTTGCGTCGCGCGATGGCGGCCTGGAAGCGCCGCGGCGGTCTTGGTCCGTTCGAGGAGAAACTCGTGACGGGCATGCGCGACCGCGGTTATGCCGAGGAGTTCGCGCGCCAGATTTTCCAGCAGATTCTCGGTTTTGGCGAGTACGGATTTCCCGAGTCACACTCGGCGAGTTTTGCCTTGCTCGTGTATGTATCAGCGTGGCTCAAGTGCCATGAACCCGCGGCCTTTACCGCGGCCCTGCTCAACAGCCAGCCGATGGGGTTCTACTCGGCGTCGCAGCTGGTGCAGGACGCGCAACGGCATGGCGTCGGCGTGCGTCCTGCCGACATCAATTGCAGCAACTGGGACTGTTCCCTCGAGGCCGATGAGACCGGCGCACCGACCCTGCGGCTGGGCCTGCGCATGGTGAAAGGGCTGTCGGAGGAGGCTGGTGAGCGCATCGTCAGTGGGAGGCGGCTTGCAGGTGATGCTGCAAGGGAATGTGGGAGGCGGCTTGCCGGCGACTTCTTCACATCAATCCAACAGCTCACCGAACTTGCGGGACTCGACCGCCGCGAACTCGGCGCGCTGGCATCGGCGGGCGCACTGCGCAACGTGGCAGGGGATCGTCACCGGGCGCGCTGGGCCGTGGCAGGAGCAGAACAACCATTGCCCTTGTTCCCGAGCATGGCGCGCTACGAGCCGACCCCGTTGTTACCCAAGCCGACTGAGGGACAGAACATCGTAGCCGACTATCGCAGCACCGGGCTAAGCCTCGAGCGGCATCCAATGTGCCTGCTGCGACGGCATCTCGATCGGTATCGCTATGTGCGAGCAGATGCATTGCCGGGTCTCGGTGACGGCCACGCTGTCAATGTTGCGGGACTCGTGATTACCAAGCAGCGCCCGGGTACTGCGAGCGGCGTGATTTTCGTGACGCTCGAGGATGAGAGCGGACAGGTCAATCTCGTGCTGTGGAAGCAGGTTGCGGAGAAATATCGTGCGGCGCTGTTGAACGCACGCCTGCTCGGCGTAGCCGGGAAACTACAAATTGAAGGGCAGGTGATTCACGTAATCGCGCGGGAGCTATTCGATCACTCGGATCTGCTTGGCGATCTGTCGGTCGTGTCGCGCGATTTTCGCTAAAGATCGTCGTCGAGATTGAAGTTGAAGGTGTCGTCGAGTTCGTCTTTACGTCTCTCGGCGATCTCATCGAGTCTGCGGCGCACTTCACGCCGGTGCGCAGCTTCGTCGGTGTCATCCTTACCGGGCTTTGCGACCAGCGCTTCGAGTTCGCCTGATACGTCAATCAGGGTTTCGCCGCCGATGTCCGGCATTGCGTCTTCATCGAGCTCATCATCGAGTGAATCTTCCTCGAATTCCTCGATGTCTGTCTCGTCGTTGTTGTCGCCGATCATTGCCGCACCCCCACAATCAGCCGAACGCCAAATAGATCGTTATCGAACCAGGTCGTTAATTTGGAAAATCGGCAGCAAAATTGCAAGCACAATAATCAGCACGACGGCGCCCATTAGGACAATCAGCAGTGGCTGCAGGACACCGAGCAGCGCGGCGATGAGGCCATCTACCTCGCGTTCCTGGCCGGCCGCGGAGCGCCCAAGCATCTCATCGAGGCGCCCGCCGGTCTCACCACTGGCAATCAGGTGGATCGTCATCGGCGGAAACAGCTTGCTGGCCGCGAGGGACTTGCTGATCGAAGCGCCTTCGCGCACGCGCACAGTCGCCTCGGTCACAGCTTCGCGCATTGGTACATTCTCGATAACTTCGGCGGATATCTTCAGCGCCTCGAGGATTGGCACACCACTGCCGGCGAGAATGCTCAGCGTGCGCGTGAAGCGCGCCGTATTTACGCCGCGCGTCAGGCGACCGACAATTGGCAGGCGCAGCATGAAGCGGTGCCAGCGTCGTTGCGGGCCTTCCTGCCGGAGGAGCCACCGGATGCCGGCACCCAGCGCAATGAGGGCGATCAACAGGAAGAACCAGTAATCGCGCAGAAAGTCACTGGTCGCAATCATCGCAACCGTCAGCCCCGGCAGTTCAGCTGCCATATCTTCGAAGACGCGCACGACTTTTGGCACGACCGTAACCAGCATGATGCCGATAATGACCACGGCCATGACGACCAGTGCAATCGGGTAAATCATTGCATTGGTAATGCGCTGCCGCAGTTCCTGGCGGGCCTCGGTGTAGTCGGCGAGTCGTTCCAGAACCGTATCGAGATGGCCGGACTGTTCGCCAGCAGCGACGGTGGCCCGGTACAGCTCGGGAAAAGCCTGCGGGAATTCGCTGAAACCATCAGCAAGCGAGTGACCTTCCATCACCTTGGCGCGTACGCCGAGCAGAATACTCTTGGTGCGCGGCTGGTCGTTTTGTTGAGCTACGGCGAGCAATGCTTCTTCGAGTGGCAAGCCCGATTGCGATAGCGAGGCGAGCTGTCGGGTAATCAGTGCAAGTTCGCCGGGCGACATGCCGCGGCGCAACGTGAAGCCGCTCTGACGGCGCGCCTCCTTCTGCGCAACCTCGGTGACGCTGACCGGAAACAGGTTGCGGTCGCGCAGGGCCTGGCGCACGTGTTTGGGTGTATCACCTTCAAGCAAGCCCTTGGTCTGCTTGCCTGACTGGTCCATTGCGACGTACTCGAACGCTCCCACAGGCCCGGATCCCTAAATCAGTCTTCGCGCGTGACGCGCAGGACTTCTTCGAGCGTCGTGTTGCCGGCCAGTACCTGGCGGCGTCCGTCGGCGCGGATACTCGGTGTGGACTTGCGCGCGTGGCGGGCAAGCTCCTGTTCGCTGACGCCACTGTGAATCATCTCGCGCATGTCGTCGTCCACTGTGATCAGCTCGTAAATGCCGGTACGCCCTGCGAAACCGCCGCCAGGCACATTGCCGGCGTGATACAACGTCGGCGCTTCGGCCGGGTCGACGCCGAGCAGATTGCACTCATACTCACCAGCGGCATAGGGCACCTTGGTGTCATCATCCAGCACGCGCACGAGTCGCTGAGCCAGGACGCCAAGCAGGCTTGATGACAGCAGGAACGGCTCGACGCCCATATCCCGCAGTCGCGTCACCGCGCCGGCGGCCGTATTGGTATGCAGGGTCGACAGCACGAGGTGGCCCGTGAGCGAGGCCTGCACGGCAATCTCGGCCGTTTCGAGGTCGCGAATCTCACCGACCATCACGACATCCGGGTCCTGGCGCAGGATTGCCCGCAAGCCGCGTGCGAAGGTCATCTCGACCTTGGTGTTGACCTGGGACTGGCCGATGCCATCGATGAAGTACTCGATCGGATCCTCGACCGTCATGATATTGCGGCTGTTGTCGTTAATGCGTTCGAGCGCCGCATACAGCGTCGTCGTCTTGCCCGAGCCGGTCGGGCCGGTGACCAGGATGATGCCGTGCGGTTTATGAATCAGTTCATCGACCTTTGCTTCGGTGTCCGGGTCCATCCCAAGTGACATCAGGTCGAGGCGGCCGGCCTGCTTGTCCAGCAAACGCAGTACGACGCGCTCACCGTGCCCTGACGGCATGGTCGAGACGCGTACGTCGACGGCGCGGCCCGCTATTCGCAAGGAGATGCGGCCGTCCTGCGGCAGGCGTTTTTCGGCGATGTCGAGCTTGGACATGACCTTGATGCGCGAGACGACGAGCGGGGCGAGGGCGCGCCGCGTCTGCAGGACTTCGCGCAATACGCCGTCGACACGGAAGCGCACGCCGAGGCGATTTTCATAGGGCTCGATGTGGACGTCCGAGGCATTGCCCTTGATGGCCTCGGTCAGGACCGCATTGATGAAACGGATGATCGGCGCGTCGTCGTCACTTTCGAGAAGGTCGGACGGTTCCTGCAGCTCCTGCGCAACCTGCGTCAGGTCGAATTCCTCGTCGAGGCCATCAACCATCGATGCCGCATTCGCTGAGTCCTGTTCATAGGACTGCTGCAAAAGCGTGTCAAAAACTTCGGCGCTGACGCGCGCCAGCTTCAACGGCACACCGGCAAAGCGGCGCGCCTCGGCCAGGCTCAACGGCGTTGCGCCCGGCCGGTACACGACTGTGCCGCCGTCGGCGCTGAGGTCGCGAATCAGGACGCCATGGCGCTTCGCGAAAGAAAAGGGCAGCGAATGGCGAACCTCAGGTTCCGCGACAGGTGTCTCGATAACGATATCGGTTTCCGCTTCCATGGCCTTACTCGCCGTCTTCCTCGCTGGTCTCCGGTTGCGGCTTGCGGACCTCCTCTACCGGCGGCAGCACCGGGCGCGCCTGCCCCGGCATGAGCTGGATGTCACGGCCCAGATTGCCCTGCTGCACGTCACGAATCATGTTGTATTTCTGATCCGTTTCGATCGTCGCGGTGGCGGTATCGCGCAGGATGGTAGGACGGATAAACACCATCAGGTTGGTCTTGATCTTCTCCGTCTTGCGAGCCCGGAACAGGTTGCCCAGCAACGGGATGCGACCGATAACGGGAACGCGCTGGTCGCTTTCGCGCAGCACGTCCTCAAGCAGGCCGCCAAGCACGAGAATTTCGCCATCGTCAACGATAACCGTCGTCTCGACGATACGCTGGTTGGTGATCAGGTCGACGGCGCCAGCCGCTGACTGCGCAATGCTCGAAATTTCCTGGGAGATATCGAGCACCATCGAACTGCCTTCATTGATCTGCGGCGTAATCGTCAGTTTCACGCCAACCTGCTGACGCTGAATCGTTGTGAACGGATTCACGGAGCCACCCGTGCCGCCCGTATTCGTAAACGAGCCGGTAACAAACGGCACTTCCTGGCCGACGTTCAGTGTCGCTTCCTCGTTGTCGGTCGTGACGATCGACGGCGTGGAAATAATGTTGGTATCGGCAGCGCCTTCAAGCGCCCGCAGGATTGCGGCAAAGCTGACCCCGGTGTCCGATATGCGCCCGACGCCGATCGTAATGCCTTCGCCGATCAGGCCAGACGGGTCGGTGGCGCCACCACCGGCTGCCGTGCCGAGCTGCACGACACCGCTCAGGAAGTCGGGGAAGTTGGTTACCGCGACCGGGGCATCGCTGTTGCTGCCTTGCACGCCCCAGGAAACGCCGAGCTCGTTTTTCTGGTCGGCAATGACCTCGACAATAATCGCCTCAACGAGGACCTGTTCGCGCCGAATGTCGAGCTTGTCAATGATCTGCATCGCCGAACGCATCATCTTTGGCGGTGCGCTCAGCACGAGGGCGTTGGTCTGGGTGTCGGCCCAGACCGAGACATCGCCGGCAGCGGTAGGCGCCGCGGCAGCCTGGCCGCCCGCGGTAGCCTGTGCCTGGGACGTAAAGTGTTGCTGCAGGCGGGTGGCGAGTTCCTCCGCATCGGCGTAACGCAGGTAGCGAACCTGGGTGTCGCCGCCGGCGTCGAGTGGTGTATCGAGATGCGCGATCAGGGCGCGCAAGCGCAAGCGCTCGGTCTTGTCGCCGCCGATCAGGACGCTGTTGGTGCGGGCGTCAGCGACGAGGCTCGTGTTAACCGGCGCGCCGTCCGCGCCACGTGCCTGGGTGAGGGCGGTCATTATGCGTACGATCTCGGCCGCCGAGGCATGCTCGAGTCGCACGACCTCGATGTCTTCATCACTGGCCTGGTCGATGCGCCGGATGATCGAGACCATGCGCGACACGTTCGCGGCGCGGTCGGAGATGATCAGCATGTTGCTGCCTGCATGCGCAACGAGGTGGCCGTACTGCGGGATCAGCGGACGCAGGATTGGCACCAGCTGGGTTGCGCCGACATTGCGCAGTTGCACTACCTGGGTTGCGAGATCATCGGGGCCCGCAGCATTGGCCGTGCCGATCTGGCTCGGGAACTGCCGGGCCGTGGCGTCCGGGATGATCTTGATCAGGTCGCCACTTTCGATCGCAACATAGCCATGTACCTGCAGAATGGACAGGAAGGCCTCGTACAGGGCATCCGGCCCGAGCGGTGTCGGCGACAACAGGGTCACGCGACCCGTGACGCGCGGGTCGAGAATAAAATTCCTGCCCGTAACCGACGACACGGCTTCAACGACCTGGCGGATATCGGCATCCTTCCAGTTCAGCGTTGCGGCCGGTTGCTGGGCCCAGGCAAACGCGGACAGCATCAGCAGCAGGGTCGCGCACGCCGTGCGCAAAGAACGAAGTCTGTTATCTGGTTTCTTATTTATCATTGAGTTGACTCATCACCCATGCTCAGCTGGCTGGTCTTGAGGACAATCTGTTCTTCCTTGCCGTTGCGATCAACCGTGACGGATACCTGTTCGGCCGTACCAAGCGACTGGAAAATCTGCATCGCCTGGGTCGGGTCGGTCAGGGGCTGGCCATCGATCGTCTTGATCGTATCGCCGGGACGAAGGCCAAGGGCCGCAAACTTCTGGCGGTCCCTGCCGGGATAAACACGATAGCCGATTACTTCGCCGTCAACGCTATAGGGCGTCGGACGTATGACGTCGGTCAGCTTCGAGAGATTCTGCGTGACGACATTCTGCAGACTGTTCGCGTTGTCATCACGCGTGGCCTGGCGGGTCGTTGTGGTCGTGCGGCGCACGGGCGCCGTGGCCGAGGACGGAAAGTCGAGCGGCAGGCGCAGGTTGGTCAGGACGCCGTTTTCGTTCAGCACGACGCGCTCCGCATAGACCGCGTGCAGGGTCGTTCCTGGACCGACCGACTCGCCGACCGCGTAGACCCTTTGTTCGGCCGTGCCGTCGGCTATCACGGCGACGGAGTATTCGGCAATGTCCGAGGCGATCGTGCCCTTGAGGACGAGATTCGTCAGGCGTGTGTCGCTCAGGTTGTCGTCCACCACTGCAGCGACGACCGGTGGTGCGGCATCTGCGTCGGCCTCACCGAACATATGATTGTCGGCAATTGCCTGGACGTTGGCCCGTGAGCCTCCGGTTGAGGAGGCCGTCGGAAGATTGGCCGGAGGGATGACCGCATCGCCCGCAGCAGGGGCGGGGACCAGCAGCCAGACGACGTTGGCGATCTGCCAGCCAATCGCAATCACCAGGATCAGGCTGACCCAGGGCGGTAACACCCTGTTGATGGTCGTCAGAACGCTACTCCCGTCGACGTTCGAGAAATCCGTAAAACTGGCTTTGCTGATCATGTCCTGGCAGGCGCTTTGTGTCGCTGCTCCCCTGTAAACGCAGCGTTCCGATGATACGGGTTCAGCAGCAACGCCCACAAGCTTGAAAACGGCGTAATTCCTATATTTGGCAATAGTATATCGGGGTGGGCAGGCAGCCATATATAATGGTTTGCAGTGCCTTGCAGGCGGCCACAGCCTATTGACATCGTTTGAATCGACCGTATATCCCGATATCGACCATGAGTGACCAAAGCCAACAACACGACGATCACGGCAGCTACGACCTTGCCGTTGAAGAAGCGCGGCCCAAGATCAAGCAGCCGCCGCTGTACCGTGTCGTCCTGATTAATGATGATTACACGCCCATGGAATTCGTGGTCCAGATCCTCGAGTCGGTGTTCGGGATGGAACGTACCCGGGCCACGCAGGTCATGTTAGAGGTACACACCAAGGGCAAGGGCGTTTGCGGCGTGTTCAACTTCGAGATTGCGGAGACGAAGGTCGCCCAGGTGATGGGCATTGCGAAACAGCATCAGCATCCGTTGCTGTGCACGATGGAGGAATCCTAGGGAATGCTGAGCAGCGAACTCGAATTTTGTCTTAACGAGGCTTTCCAGAGAGCCCGGGAGCGCCGTCACGAATTCATGACGGTCGAGCACCTGTTGCTTGCCCTGCTCGATATCCCGAGCGTGCATGAAATTCTCAAGGCCTGTAATTCCAACCTTACGGAACTGCGCCGGCAGCTGGTCGAATGCATCGACGAGCAGACCCCGTTGCTGGCGGATGAGGACGAATCCGACGTGCAGCCAACGCTGGGGTTCCAGCGCGTACTGCAACGCGCCGTGTTCCATGTCCAGTCCAGCGGCAAAAAGGAAGTAACGGGCGCCAACGTGCTGGTCGCCATCTTCAGCGAAAAACAGTCCCAGGCCGTGTATTTCCTCGGCTTGCAGGACATAACCCGGCTCGACGTTGTCAATTTCATCTCGCATGGCATGTCGCAGGTGCCGGCTGAGGGCAGCGAAGAGGGCGGTGAGACCCAGCTGGACGGGGAATCCGAAACGGAAGCGTCGGCGCTGGAGCAGTATGCGACCAATCTCAATCAGCGCGCGATCGAGGGTAAGATCGATCCGCTGATCGGGCGCGAGATCGAGATCGAGCGGACGGTCCAGATCCTGTGCCGCCGCCGCAAGAACAATCCGCTGTACGTTGGCGAAGCCGGCGTCGGCAAGACCGCGCTGGCCGAGGGGCTGGCGCGCATGATCGTGGAGGAGCGCGTGCCCGAGGTGCTGCAGGACAGCACCATCTATGCCCTCGACATGGGCACGCTGATCGCCGGGACGAAGTACCGTGGCGATTTTGAGAAGCGCCTCAAGGGCGTGATCGCCGAGGTTCGCGAGGATCCGGGCGCGATCCTGTTCATCGACGAGATTCACACCGTGATTGGCGCTGGCGCGGCATCGGGCGGCGTCATGGACGCGAGCAACCTGATCAAGCCTGTCCTGGCGAATGGTGAGATTCGCTGCATCGGCTCGACAACATACTCTGAGTACAGAGGTATTTTTGAGAAAGATCATGCACTTGCGAGGCGTTTCCAGAAAATAGATGTACCTGAGCCGACGATCCCCGAGACCGTGGCAATCCTGCATGGCCTGAAATCCCGCTTCGAGGAGCACCACGGAATTCGCTATGCAACGAACGCACTGGAGGCGGCCGTGGAGCTGTCCGCGCGCCATATCAATGACCGCCATCTGCCCGACAAGGCGATTGATGTCATGGATGAGGCGGGCGCCAACCTGCGCCTGATCCCGGTCGCCGAGCGCGGCGACACCGTCACGGTCGAAATGGTCGAAAACATCGTCGCCAAGATGGCGCGCATTCCGGCCAAGAGCGTGTCGGCCTCGGACAAGGATGTGCTGCGCACACTGGAACGCGACCTCAAGCTCACTATTTTTGGCCAGGACCGAGCCATCGAAGCGCTCTCGGGCGCCATCAAGATGGCGCGTTCCGGGTTGCGCGAGGACGAGAAGCCGATAGGGGCATTCCTGTTTGCCGGCCCGACGGGGGTGGGCAAGACCGAGGTCACGCGCCAGCTATCGCTGCTTATGGGAGTGGAGCTGATTCGCTTCGATATGTCCGAGTACATGGAGCGGCATACCGTGTCGCGCCTGATCGGTGCGCCGCCGGGCTATGTCGGCTTCGACCAGGGCGGCTTGCTGACCGAGGCCGTGACCAAGAACCCGCACGCAGTCGTGCTGCTCGATGAGATCGAAAAAGCGCATCCCGAGGTATTCAATCTGCTGCTGCAGGTCATGGATCACGGCACGCTGACGGATAACAACGGCCGCAAGGCGGATTTCCGTAACGTGATTCTCGTCATGACGACCAATGCGGGCGCGCAGGAGATGGGCCGCGCCTCGATCGGCTTTACCAGGCAGGATCACTCCTCGGACGGCATGGAGATCATCAAGAAGTCGTTCACGCCGGAGTTTCGCAACCGACTCGATGCCATCATCCAGTTCGCGCCACTCGAGTTCGCGTCGGTCGTGCGCGTCGTGGACAAGCTGGTCGTCGAACTCGAGGCCAAGCTCGGCAACAATGCCGTGACGCTGGAACTCGACGACGAGGCACGTGCCTGGATCGCCGAGCGCGGCTACGACCCGAAGATGGGCGCACGCCCGATGGCGCGCATCATCCAGGAGCACATCAAGCGGCCGCTGGCCGAGGAGCTGCTATTCGGCAGCCTCGAGGACGGTGGCCACGTGCGGATAACCGTCAATGATGACGGCGAGCTGGAGTTGGTGTCGGAGCCGGTGCTCAAGGAATTGGAGCACCTGCCGGAAGAATAGGGGACTAGCGTCCGCGGTAAACGATACGGCCTTTCGACAGGTCGTAGGGCGTGAGTTCCACGGTGACTTTGTCACCCGTGAGAATACGAATGTAATTCTTGCGCATCTTGCCGGAGATGTGCGCCGTCACCACGTGTCCGTTCTCGAGCTCAACTCGAAACGTGGTGTTGGGCAGCGTCTCCTTTACGACGCCTTCCATCTGAAGGGCTTCTTCTTTGGCCAAGGGTCTGTTTTTCCTGTACTGCTAAAAGGCTGGCGAATTGTGCAGAAACGGCCCGGGTATTGCAATCGGCAAGCTCCGCAGTGTCGCGTTACAACGCCAAGTCACTGACGGCCAGGGGCGCGCCGGGCCAGGATGCAAATGCGCCGGGCGGATCGCAAAGGCGCGCCAGTTCCGTCACGAATTCGACTCGCGGCATCAACGTTGCGCCCATGCGCATGAGGTGGCTGGACTCGACCTGGCAATCGATGATGCCGAAGCGGCCATCGCGCAGCAGCCGGTCAAGTAACAACAACGCATGTTTCGAGGCGTTAGGCTGCGCGCTGAACATCGATTCGCCAAAGAATGCCCGGCCGATTGCGAGACCGTAAAGGCCGCCGACCAGTTCGTTGCCCGCCCAGACTTCGATCGAGTGGGCCCATCCCTCAGCGTTCAGGCGCCGATAGGCCGCGAGCATGTCGCGCGTAATCCAGGTGCCTTGCTGGTGCCTGCGCGGGCCCGCGCAGGCTTCGATGACGGCATCAAAGGCCGTGTTGAAGCGTAGCTCGAGCGCGGAGTTTCTTACGTCACGCCACATACGTCGAGAAATGTGCAAGCCCCCTTCGCGAAATACGCAGCGCGGGTCCGGCGACCACCACAGGAACGGCTGGCCGTCCTCATACCAGGGGAAGATGCCGTTGCGGTAGGCCGCCAGCAGTCGCTCGCTGCCGAGATCCCCACCCGCGGCCAGCAGGCCGTCAGGTTCGCGCAGGGCCTGTTCTACCGGCGGGAAAGCGTCGGGGGCGTCACTGGCGCTCAGCCACGCGACGCGGCCACTACTCATCAGCCGGGCCCTTGTTCTTGTAGGGTGTGTGCCCATCGACTGCATCGATGTAGCGGTCGACGTGTTGGCCTTCGGCATCCAGGTAGCGTTCGATGGCGTTGGCGAATTCAGGATGCGCGAGCCAGTGCGCAGACCACGTAGAGACAGGCGCAAAGCCGCGCGCGATCTTGTGTTCGCCCTGGGTGCCTGGCTCGAACAACTGCAGTCCGTTCTCGATGCAGTAATCGATGCCCTGGTAGTAACAGGTCTCGAAGTGCAGCGCATCGTAATGGCCATCGCTGCCCCAGTAGCGACCGTACAACGTCGTGTCGCTGACATAGAAGACCGCGGCACCGATCGGTCGGCTGTCCCGCTCCGCGAGAATCACGAGCAGGTTGTCGGGCAATTGCCCGGATAGCCCAGAGAAGAACGCCTGGTTGAAGTAGGGCAGCGAACCTCGCAGAGCAAACGTGCGTGCGATCAGGCTGTAGACCACCGACCAGGTAGCGGCATCGAGATCGCTTCCCTGCAGATGCCGGAAGCGAATGCCGTTTTCGGCGACCTTGCGACGATCGCGCTTCGCCTTCTTGCGCTTCGCGGCGGTGAAAGTCGCAAGGAAGTCGTCGAAGCTGCCATAGCCGTGATTGTGCCAGTGGAACTGGCAGTCCTTGCGCACGAGCAGGCCGGATTCTTCCAGTTGCGGGACCTCGGTCGCTTCAGGAAAGAGAACGTGGACGGACGAGCAACCCGTCTCCTCGGCCAGCGCCGTGGCAGCGCCAATCAGAATTCCGGCAGCTTCGGTATCGTTCGCGTCGGCACACAGGATGCGCTTGCTCGGCGCCGGCGTGAAGGGTACGGCCGAGACCAGTTTCGGATAATAGTCCAGGCCAGCGCGGTGATAGGCATCGGCCCAGGCCCAGTCGAACACGAATTCGCCCCACGAATGGCTTTTCTCGTACAACGGCATGGCGGCGCGCGGTTGCGTGCCGTCGTAGAGAACCAGGTGGCGCGGGATCCAGCCCGCATCGGGCGAGACGCTACCCGTCGCTTCGGCGAGTGCGAGAAATTCGTGGCGCAGGAACGGGTAGTCCCGGCCCGCGAGCGCGTTCCAGTCGTCGCCCGCGATAGCGGCGATGCCGTCGAGTACGCGGACCTTCAACGGGGCCCCGCGACCTTAGGCGGCCGCGTTGTCCGCCTGCTTACCGGACTCCAGCGCGTCGATGAACTTCTCGGCGTCAAGCGCGGCCATGCAGCCGGCGCCCGCCGAAGTAATGGCCTGGCGGTATACCTGGTCGGCGACGTCGCCCGCGGCATACACGCCGGGAACGCTGGTCATCGTTGCATCGCCTTCGATGCCGGACTTCACGACGATGTAGCCGTTCTTCATCTCGAGCTGGCCGTCGAACAGGCCGGTGTTGGGCTTGTGGCCAATGGCGATGAAGATGCCGTCCAGGTCGATATCTGTGGTTTCGCCGGCATCCTTCGTGCTGCGAATGCGCATGCCGGTGACGCCGGCGTCGTCGCCGAGAACCTCGTCGAGGACGTGGTCCCACTTGATCTCCACTTTGCCCTCGGCCTCTTTCTCGAACAGGTGCTTTTGCAGGATCTTCTCGGCGCGCAGTTCGTCGCGGCGGTGCACGAGCGTGACCTTGGACGCAATGTTGGACAGGTACAGCGCTTCCTCGACAGCCGTATTGCCGCCGCCGATGACGGCCACGGGCTTGCCGCGGTAAAAGAACCCGTCACAGGTCGCGCACGCCGATACGCCGCGACCCTTGTACGCCTCTTCAGACTCAAGACCGAGGTACATGGCCGTTGCGCCCGTCGAGATGATCAATGCATCGCAGGTGTAGCTGCCGTAGTCACCGTCGAGTCGGAATGGGCGCCGGGTGACGTCAGCCGTGTGAATGTGATCGTTGATGACCTCGGTGTCGAAGCGTTGTGCATGGCGCAGCATGCGATCCATCAGCTCCGGACCCTGCAGGCCCTCGACATCGCCGGGCCAGTTGTCGACGTCGGTCGTCGTCATGAGCTGGCCGCCCTGTTCGATCCCGGTAATCATGACCGGCTCGAGATTTGCGCGCGCAGCATAGACGGCCGCGGCGTAACCGGCTGGCCCCGAACCCAGGATCAGAACCCGGCAATGTTTTGTTTCACTCATGTATACTTTGTCCGTTTAGTAAAGACGTGCTAAAGAGCCCGCAGAGGGCCCTGAAATGCGATTGAATCAGCATCTTTCAAGGGTTGTCATGCGGGCAAGCTTTATGCGGGTCCGAACGACCTTGGGCAGAGTGTAGGGAAAACAGTTTCTTTATGGCAAGAGCCGCGAAAGCCAGCCAGCCACAGTCGCGATTGTCATCGTCGGTTCACCGCGCCTTGCGCGAAGGTGCGCTGTACGTGTTCGGCGCGCTTGCGCTGATCCTGTGGTACGCATTATTCACTTACGATCCGGCAGATCCGGGTTTCAGCCATGCGACCACGGACACGACCGTGCGCAACGGCGTCGGGCGGGTCGGCGCATATGTCGCGGACATCCTGTTCAGCCTGTTCGGCCGGCCGTCTTACCTGTTCACGGTCATGGTCGTCTATCTCGGCTGGATGCTGTACCGCGAACAAAAAACGCAGATCGAGTTAACCCGACTCGACTTCGGCCTGCGCGTAGGCGGCTTTATCGCGACGCTCGTGACCAGCTGCGCACTGGCGGCGTTGCATTTCTCGCCGGTAGGCTTCACCAACAGCGCCGGCGGCATCATCGGCCAGGCTGTCGGCACAGGCCTCGTCAACGCGATGAAACTGCTCGGGGCGAGCACCTTGCTGTTCTGCCTGTGGATTGCCTTTGTGTCGCTGTTTCTTGGGTTCTCATGGATCACTGTGATGGACCGTGTCGGCCACTGGTGCCTGGTGGGCTACGAAAAAGCGGTCGTCAGGATTGGTGAGCTGCGCGACAAGGCCGAAGGGCGGCGCAAGGCGGCGGAGCGCCAGGATGTCGTCAAGGTCGAGAAGAAGCTCAAGGCCAAGCGCGCCAAGCCGCGCATTGAGCCGACCCTGCCAACGCTCGAGCCCAGCGTGCGCGCCGAAAAGGAGCGCCAGGTGCCGTTGTTCGAGCCAGCCGGGGCGGGTGAGCTGCCACCGTTGTCCTTGCTCGATGATCCCCCGGAACAGAAACAGGGCTATTCCAAGGATTCGCTCGAAGCGATGTCGCGACTGGTGGAACTCAAACTGCGCGACTTTGGTATCGAGGTGGAGGTCAAGTCCGTCTCGCCAGGCCCGGTAATCACGCGCTTCGAACTCGATCCGGCGCCAGGCGTCAAGGTCAGCCAGATCGCAAACCTGGCGAAGGACCTCGCGCGCTCGCTGTCCGTTGTCAGCGTGCGTATTGTTGAAGTCATCCCGGGCAAGTCCTACGTCGGCCTCGAAATTCCGAACGAGAATCGCCAGCTTGTGACGCTCGGCGAGATTCTCAAGTCGCGCGCTTACGACGACATGGCGTCGCCGTTGACGCTGGCGCTCGGCAAAGACATTGGCGGCAATTCCGTCGTGGCCGATCTCGCGCGCATGCCGCACCTGTTGATTGCGGGCACCACAGGCTCCGGTAAGTCGGTCGGCATCAATGCAATGGTGCTGAGTATTCTCTACAAGACGCAGCCCGAGCAGGTGCGGATGATCATGATTGATCCGAAGATGCTCGAGTTGTCCGTATACGAGGGCATTCCGCATCTGCTGGCGCCCGTTGTTACCGACATGAAGGAAGCGTCGAATTCGTTGCGCTGGTGCGTTGCCGAGATGGATCGTCGCTACGCGCTCATGGCGGCGCTCGGCGTCCGCAATATTGGCGGCTACAACCGCAAGGTGCGCGAGGCGATTGATGCGGGCGAGCCGATCAAGGACCCGACCTTCAGACCGCCCGAACTGTTCGATGAAGAAAAACCGATCGAGCACCCGACGCTGACGACGTTACCGTACATCGTTGTGGTCATCGACGAGCTTGCCGACATGATGATGATCGTCGGTAAGAAGGTCGAGGAGCTGATCGCGCGGCTCGCGCAGAAAGCGCGCGCGTCGGGCATTCACATGATTCTCGCGACGCAGCGCCCGTCGGTCGACGTCATCACGGGCCTGATCAAGGCCAACGTGCCAACCCGTATCGCGTTCCAGGTATCGGCCAAGGTCGACTCGCGCACAATCCTGGACCAGCAGGGCGCAGAGAACCTGCTGGGGCACGGCGACATGCTGTATCTGCCGCCGGGCACCTCGCTGCCCGTGCGCGTGCATGGCGCGTTCGTCGCCGATAACGAGGTGCACTCAACTGTACGGCACCTGAAGAAAACCGGTCAGCCTCGTTATATTGATGAAATTCTCGAGGGTCCTTCGAGTCCAACACCAGGACTGACCGGAATCGACAAGCCTGAACCCGGCAGCGCGGACGCCGAACAGGATCCGCTCTACGACCAGGCGGTGCAGGTCGTCATGGAGACCCGCAAGGCGTCCATTTCGGGCGTGCAGCGGCGCCTCAAGATCGGCTACAACCGTGCCGCGCGCATGGTCGAGTCGATGGAGGCGGCCGGACTTGTCGGGCCATTGCAGCCGAACGGCACGAGAGAGATTCTCGTGCCGACGAACCCGGCGGATGAATAGGACTGCAGACGAGCTAAAGGACCAGCGCGTGACGAGAATTCTTTTTTCCATCGTATTGATGTGTTGCCTGGCGACATCGGTTGCAGCGCAGCAGCTGCAGGACGAAGGTGAGCGCCTGGTCAATGACTTTGTAGACAATGTCATAACTTTGCAGGGACGTTTCGAGCAATCCCTGATCAACGCCGAAGGCGCAATCACCGAGCGCACCAGCGGGACACTCGAGATCGAGCGTCCCGGCCGTTTTCGCTGGTTCTATTCGGAGCCATACGAGCAAGTGCTTGTGGCCGATGGACTGAACATCTGGAGCTACGATGTTGACCTGATGCAGGTCACGGTGAAACCGCAGGCTGAAGCACTCGCAAACACCCCCGCATTGCTGCTCGGCGGTTCCGATGAGGCGCTTGCGCAATTTACATTCGATGGCTCGGACGTCGACAACGACACGACCTGGGTGCGGATGCTCCCGGTTGATACCAGCAGCGGCTTCGAGCGCATGGAACTCGGCTTCCTTGGTGGCCAGTTATCACGCATGGTGTTCTTCGACCACCTCGACCAGAAGACGGTCGTGGCTCTCTACGAGGTCGTGACGAATGAGCCGATTGACGCAGCTCAGTTCGAATTCACAATCCCCGAAGATGCCGACCTGGTCGGCACGCCCGCGGCTGCCGACGTAAACTGATGTTGCCATTGCAGCACGCGCGCCTGTGGCGCGTCCTGAGTACGCTGCTGCTGCTGTTCGTGCTGGCGGGCACGATGACGCCGACCTTTTTCTTCTCGAACAAGGAAGCTGCCCTGTTCTGGTTCGAGGATGCCGACAAATGGCTGCACGGCATCACGTTCCTTGTTCTTGCCGCCTGGTTCGCCGGGCTGTTCGAGCGACCGTATTGGCGGATCCTGGTCGGCCTGTCATGTTTCGGCATCCTGGTCGAAGGCTGCCAGATGCTCGTCAGCTATCGCACGGCGGACTGGATCGACATCGCCGCAAACACTATCGGTATACTCACCGGACTGGCGATTGCCCTCGCGGGTCTCGGAGGATGGGGCCCGCGCCTTGAAGCCTGGTATGCGAGACAACACCAGCATTGACGGATCTTTTCGCAACTGAGGCAGTGGGCGGTGCAGACCGGCCGCTCGCAGACCGTATGCGTCCGACGTCCCTTGCGGAGTTCGTCGGCCAGCGCCACTTGCTCGAGGCGGGCAAGCCCTTGCTGCGCGCGATCGAGCAGGGCCGCGCGCATTCGATGATCTTCTGGGGACCACCCGGTACCGGCAAGACGACGCTGGCGCGCATGATCGCGCACACGACCGATTCGCACTTTATTGCACTGTCGGCTGTCATGGCTGGCGTCAAGGATATCCGCAGCGCCGTCGCCGAAGCGGAGCAGCACCGCCATATGAGTAACCGCGGCACGGTGTTGTTTCTCGACGAGGTCCATCGCTTCAACAAGTCGCAGCAGGACGCCTTCCTGCCATACGTCGAAGACGGCACACTGACTTTTGTCGGTGCGACGACCGAAAACCCGTCGTTTGAGCTCAACAATGCGTTGCTGTCGCGGGCGCGTGTCTACGTGCTCAAATCGCTCACGCCCGATGACCTTCTCGGCGTCTTGCGGCGGGCGCTCAAAGACGAACAGCGCGGTTTGGCGGGCGCGTTCACGATCAGCGATGACGCACTGCAGATGATCGCCGCGGCGGCTGACGGCGATGCGCGGCGCTCGCTCAACCTGCTCGAACTGGCGGCCGACCTCGCCGAAGATGGAACGATCGCCGACCAGATCGTCACTGAAGTTGCCGCAGGCGGTCGCCGCCGTTTCGACAAGCAGGGCGAATATTTCTACGACCAGATTTCCGCATTGCACAAAGCGATTCGCGGCACGGACCCGGACGCCTCGCTGTACTGGCTCGCGCGGATGCTCGATGGCGGGTGCGATCCGCTTTACGTTGCGCGTCGCCTGGTTCGGGTCGCATCCGAGGATATTGGCAATGCCGATCCGCGCTCGCTGCAGGTCGCGCTGGACGCCTGGGAAGTCTATGAGCGCCTGGGCAGTCCCGAGGGCGAGCTCGCCGTGGCCCACGCGGTCGTCTATCTCGCGTGCGCACCAAAGAGCAATGCCGTGTACACGGCATGGAAGGGGGCGCTCAAGGATGCTCGTGAGAAGGGGTCGCTCGAGGTGCCGATGCATTTGCGCAATGCACCGACCGGGTTGATGCAGGACCTGGGATACGGGGAAGGTTACCGCTACGCCCATGACGAGGATGGCGCCGTTGCCGTCGGCGAAAACTACTTTCCCGAGGACATGGCGCCGGCGAAGTATTATCATCCCGTGCCGCGCGGGCTCGAGATTCGCATCCGCGAGAAACTCGAGGATATCGAGCAACGCGCGCGGCAAAGGAAACAGGACTCATGATCGACCCGAAACTACTGCGCCAGTCGACTGCGGATGTTGCAGCCAATCTCGCCCGTCGCGGCTTCGAATTCGATGCCGCGGGTTACCTTGCGCTGGAAGAAAAGCGCAAGGCGCTGCAGGTGGAAACCGAGCAGTTGCAGAGCGAACGCAACACGAGCGCGAAGAATATTGGCAAGGCCAAGGCGCAGGGCGAGGACATCGAGCCACTGCTGGCTGCGGTCAGGGACCTGGGTGATCGTCTCGAGGCCAGCCAGGCGGCGTTGCAGGAGGTGCAGACGACGCTGCGCGAAATCGAGCTGGGGCTGCCCAACCTCATAGCCGACGATGTCCCGGAAGGTAACAGCGAAGACGACAACACCGAGGTACGTACCTGGGGCGAACCGGCCAAACTCGGATTCAAAGCGCGCGATCACATTGAGCTGGGCGAAAACCTCGGGCATCTCGATTTCGATGCGGCGAGCAAAATTTCCGGTGCGCGATTCGTTGTCATGACCGGGCCGCTGGCGCGGCTGCAACGTGCGCTGATCCAGTTCATGCTCGACACGCATACGGGCGAACACGGCTACAGCGAGGCCTACGTACCGTACCTGGTGAAGTCGTCAGCGCTTATCGGTACCGGCCAGTTACCGAAGTTCGAGGAAGACCAGTTCAAGACGATCGACGAATCGCCGTTTTACCTGATTCCGACGGCCGAGGTACCGGTGACCAATCTTGCCTCCGACGAGATTTTCGATGCCGTTGCATTGCCGATTCGCTACGTCGCCCACACGCCGTGTTTCCGTTCGGAAGCCGGCTCGCACGGTCAGGACACGCGCGGCATGATTCGCCAGCATCAGTTCGAGAAAGTCGAACTCGTGCAGTTTGTCGCGCCCGATGCATCGATGGCGGCCCTTGAAGAACTTACCGGTCACGCCGAGACAATCCTGCAGAAGCTCGAGCTGCCTTACCGGGTCGTTATCCTGTGCACGGGCGATATCGGTTTCGGTTCGGCCAAGACCTACGACATCGAGGTGTGGCTGCCAGGCCAGGGTCGCTACCGCGAGATCTCGAGCTGCAGCAACTACAACGATTTCCAGGCGCGGCGCATGCAAGCCCGCCGTCGCAATCCCGAGACCGGCAAACCGGAGCTGATTCACACGCTGAATGGCTCGGGCGTCGCCGCGGGCAGGGCATTGATTGCCGTGATGGAGAACTACCAGCAGGAAGACGGCAGCATTCGCGTGCCGGACGTGCTCAAGCCGTATATGGGCGGCCTGGAAGTGATTCCGGCCTAGCTGCCTAGCACATCACGACGCAGCAGGGCGAGGGCATCGTTCCAGCGGTCGACCGAGCGCCGGAAGTACTCTTCCCAGTCCTCGCTGTCGGGAATGCCCGAGACGCGGACCTTCAGCGTACGCTTATCTTCGGCTTCGCCAACAACGAAGACAATCGTTATCGGTGCGCTGTCGTAAGCGCTTTCCTCGTTGTCCGGCGCCAGTACGATGCGCAATCGGCGACCGGGCAGGAACACATCGATACGTCCGCGCAGTTCCTGGCCATCACGCAATTGCAGGTCGAGCTCACCACCGATCTGTGCCGTAAGTGATCCGTCACGCGCTAGCCAGCGCTTGAGCTTTTCGATGTCGGTCAATGCATCCCATATGTCTTCACGACTGCCGGAGCTCTCAAGCTCTGCCTCATGAGATCGGGTGATTTCGCGCCGCGGTGACTTGCGCGGGGCCGCCCTTGCCGTCTTGCCCTTTTCCTCGGCGTCGTCTTCACCAGGGTAGGACACGACATGCAGATCGCGCTGCGGGAACGGAATCGTGATGCCGGCTTCGCGGAACGCCTTGTCGATGGCGAAGTTGATATCGCTCAGGGCTGTGAAGCGCCGTTCAATGCTGCGTACCCGGACCCGCAGCTCGAAGTCGAGTGAGCTGTCGCCAAAACCGATAAACAATGCTCGGGGCGCCGGCGCGTTGCCATCGGTGATGACTTCCGGATGTTCGCGGCCAATCTGTTCGAGAATTTCCCGTACACGTTCCGTATCAGATCCATACGCAACGCCGACGCGCACCTGCAGGCGCCCGTGTGTATCGCGGAGGACCCAGTTGGTGACATGCCCTGAGACCAGTTCGGAGTTTGGAACCAGCACATTCTGGTTGTCGAGCGTCTCGATTTCCGTGGCGCGAATACGAATACTGCGGACGTAGCCCTCGACATTGCCGACGGAAACGAAGTCGCCGGCCCGGATCGGGCGTTCGAACAGCAGAATCAGCCCGGATACGAAGTTGCTCGCAATTTCCTGCATGCCGAAACCGATGCCGAGGGCGAGGGCACCCGAGATAATGGCGAGACCAGTCAGATCAACATCGGCCAGCACCAGCGCGAGAATGATTGCGATGACAAAGCCGACGTAGCCGACCAGCGTCAGGATAGCGTCGCGCGCACCGCGCTCGAAAATCATACGCTGCAACCAGCGGCGGTCGATCCAGCGCTTGATCCAGCCGACGACGACGATCAGGCCGGCAAATATCAGGATACTGCCGACGATGTTCTTCGGTACCAGCGTGAAATCGCCGATAGTCCAACCCTGTGTTACGACGTCCTGTAACTGGCGCAAAGTGCTGCCGGTGTTATCCCAGACGTAAATAAGGAACATCACGACGGATATCCACAACACAAGGTCGGCGACGAGTTGCAGGAACGCAACGCCGGTCTTGGATCGTGTGCTATCGATGCCGAGCGACACGCGTACGCGATTGGCTGTTGGCGTGTCTTCCTCTATGAGGTAATTGAAACCGAACGAGAACAGCCAGAGAAACACCCATAGCAGAAACACTGCGATCAATGTCAGCGTAATTCCGCGGACGAGGAAACCGGCAAGATTCTGGTAACCGATCAGCAAGCCGGCGATTGCGACGACCAGGATGCCCATGGCAATGATGCGCAATGCGCGGAATCGACTACGCAGGTCGGGAATCTGGCCCAGGTACGTAAGCAGATACAACACGCCACAGCCAACGAGGAAGATCATCGAGGCGCGGCCCGCGACGTTCGGTTGCGAGATGTTGACCGCAAGCCAGTTGTTGCCGAGGACGACGTAGCTGACACAGATAACCAGCAGTACGGCCTGCAGGCGCAAACGGATCGGACCGACGTGATCGGGAATGAGCCCCTTGATATCGCGCGCCGGCGAGAGCGGTCCGGTCACCCAACTGATAATTATCAGCCCAATGCCAAAGGCCGCAATACCATAGGCAACACGAACAACCGCAGTCGTGCTCGACGCGTCTGCAATCGCAAGGTGCAGGACGACCAGGAGGCTGACTCCCAGGAACCAGAGCGGCGCAAACTCGGCGATCGGTTTCGGCAACAGGTGCTTGAGCTGGGCTTCAGCGTCATCGCCACCCGCTGCTTCATACCAGGAACGAAAACGCCGTCTGACCAGGATGCCGGCCAGGATGGCGATCAGGGCGGTCGCAACCAGGATCCAGGCGAGATCTGACTCGTCGAGATCGCCAACCAGGACCATATCGAGGGCGTCCTCGATCTTTGTCGGCCACTCGGCGACCCGCTCCGGGAATTCGCGCAGCAGCGCGAAAAAAGATTTGCCGCGGTCGGACAGGAATTGCTCGGACAGGCGGCTTTGCCGGGAGGTGATGGCGTCAATCAGCTCCGCTGCGGTATCGACGACCCCCACACACGCTGTCTGGCGGGCGATAGCCTCTTCCAGCGCGGCCCCAACCTCCTGGCGCTGGGCGAGAACGTCGTCGCTGGCCAGGCCAGGGTCAATATCGCGCAGCGGCTCGAATCTTGTTTCGAGCCGGGTTCTGGATTCCAGGCTGTTGGCGGCACAGCTCTCCGCCTGTTGCAGAACGCGGCTGGTACGCGAACGAGCCCGGTCGAGAAACTCGGCGTCGACCGTCTCAAGCTCGATGTACTCGGCATAGTTGGCGAGCTCATCCAGCGCATCGGCATCGTCGAACTGCGCATCGCCTTGCGCAGCAAGTGGCGATGTCAGGGCGAGCAACAGCGCGAGCAGGGCGCCCTTTACTGTTTTGCCAGGCCGGATCGCGTTCACGGTGTAGAGAAGAAAGGGCCCGCGAACGGGCCCTTGTTCAGACTTAGTCTTCGGAGAATAACCGTAAGACGTAGAACAGCATCATGACGATCGAACCAAACAATCCGATCGCGGCGCCGACATACTTGTCTTCCGGGTAGTTGTGGATGATGTCCGACGTGTTGTACAGGACGGCAATTCCGGCGTAAGCGATCATGCCGACGGAGAACCACGTGCCGAGCTGGAAGCCGAACAGCCAGGAAGCCGCGATCAGCGTCAGTACGATGAAGAAACCGTACACGAGCAGCCCGCGCATGAACGAGAAGTCCTTGCGCGTAATCATCGCCGTGGCAATCAGGCCAACGCAGCCCATTGCCGTCACGGCGGCTGCGCTCTGGATCATCGTACCGCTCGGATCCTTAACCAGCGCGAACGCGAGAATCGGCGTGAACATGACCGCCCAGGCAAACACATACAACGCAAACAGCCCGTACTGCGCCGGCCTGGACTCAACCTTGTGTGCAAACAGGCTCGCGCCCCAGCTAACCGCCACAAAGCCGAGCAAGACGGCCATCGGGTACTGCATCATCGCCTGGGCGAGGTTCCACGCGACACCCGTCGAGAACAGGTAGACCTCGATCGCCAGCAGCGCGAGCAGCGCGCCAACGACGTGGGCATAGACCTTCCATATGAAACGCGCGCGCGCTTCGACGCCCTGCGCCTGTGCGGTTGATACTGAACTGAATTGATCCTGCATTCGACGAGCCTCCTGTCCAAACGAATGGCCGAATTCTAACATCAGGCTGCTGGTTTGCGTGACTTCCTAAGCTTTTGAACCATGACGTAAAGCGGCGGCGCGATGAGCGCACCGACCGCCAGCGCCGACAGCATGCCGCCGAACACGGCGAGTCCGAGGGCTTTGCGACCCGCTTCGCCGGCGCCGGACGCGATGACGAGCGGGAATACTCCCAGCAGGAATGCAAAACCGGTCATCATCAGCGGCCGGAAGCGCTGACGCGATGCGGCGATAGCTGCCTCAACCGCGGCCATGCCCTGTTCCACGCGGTTGATCATGGCCGCTTCGACGATCAGGATCGTGTTGCGCGCGGCCATGCCGATCATCAGGACGAGTCCAATCTGCGTATACAGATTGACGTCGCCACCAGTGACCAACGTGGCAAGGAATGACCCGAGGAGGGCTGTCGGCACAGTGAGCAATATGGCGATCGGGATGGACATGCTCTCAAACTGGGCGACCAGGAACAGGTAGGCAAAGACGATGGCCAACGCGAAGCCGAATATGGCCAGGCTGCCGGCCGCAAGTTGCTGGTAGGTTGCGCCGGTCCATTCGTAGCCGAAGCCGTCCGGCATGTCGTTCTCCGAGACGTCGATCATGGCGGCGATCGCGTCGGCGGAACTCGACTCAGGCGAGGGCGCGCCCATGACGACGACGGAGTTGCGCAGGTTGAAGCGGGTCAGTGTTTGCGGGCCCAGCTTGGTTCGGCTGCTGACCAGCGAACTCAGCGGCAGCAACTGGCCGGCATCGCTACGGATAAAGAACGTGTCTATGTCTTCCACGGTGTCGCGATACTGGGCGTCCGCCTGGATATTGACCTGGGTATTGCGCCCCAGGATGCTGGTGTTGTTGACGTAGAGGCCACCAAGTTGCGCCTGCAGCGTCATGAACAGGTCCTGCAGATTGACACCGTAGGTCTTCACCAGCGGTCGGTCGATGTCCAGGAACAGGCGCGGGACGTCCGCCCTGAAGGTCGCGAACGCGCCGGCGATTTCAGGGCGCGCATTGGCCGCTGCAAGCAATTGGTCCATGCCATCCGACAGGACTTGCGGCGAGCGTGCAAGGTTGTCCTGCATGACGTACTCGAAACCGGTTGCCATACCGAGGCCCGGGATCGCCGGCGGCGCAAAGGTCAGGACAATGCCTTCCTGGAAGCGCCCGACACGCTCTTCCACCTCGGCCATGATGGCATCCTGGTGCAGGTGGGGTTCGGTGCGTTTTTCCCAGGTGTCGAGCGCCACGATCAACATGCCGCTGTTGCTGAGCGCGGCGCCGTCCAGCAGGCTGAAGCCGGCGACGGCGATGACTTCGCGTACGCCTTCGACGGACTGGATCTCGGTCGTGACCTTGTCGATGAACGCTTCCGTGCGCGTCAGGGATGCGGCATCCGGGAGCTGGACCTCGGCGAAAAATGCCGCGTTGTCTTCGACCGGAATGAAGCCCCTGGGAACGGCGATGGCAAGGTAACCGGTGATTGCCAGCAGGGCGACAAACAGGATGCCCGAGACGCCGAGCCGGCGCACAAGTCCGGCGACCGTACCCACGTAGGCGTTGGTCAGGCGCTCGAATCCGGCATTGAACTTGCGCAGGATCCAGATGGGTTGCGGTTTGTGCACGCGCAGGAAGATGACGCACAAGGGCGGGGCCAGCGTGATGGCCACAAATGTGGAAATGACGACGGATACCGACAGCACGATGCCGAACTGCTGGAACAGCTGGCCGACGAGACCTGGCAGGAATGAGACCGGAATAAAGACCGCAAGCAGTACCGCGGCGGATGCGATCAGCGGCGGCATGGTCTGGCGCATTCCCTCGACGGTGGCGTCGCGAATGTCCATGCCCTCATTTTCCTCGAGGATGCGTTCGACGTTTTCCAGCACGATGATCGCCGCATCGACGACGATGCCGATGGCCAGCACCAGACCGAACAATGTCAGGGTGTTGATGCTGAAGCCGAACACCTGCATTGCTGCGAACGTACCGATCAGCGATACGGGAATCGTGATGGTCGGAATGAGGGTCGAGCGCCAGTCCTGCAGGAAGACATAGGTGACGAGGACCACGAGCAGGACCGCAATAATCAGAGTCTCGTATACCTCGAACAGCGAAGCCTTGACGAAGTCCGTGGTGTCGTAAGGCAGCGAATAGGCCACCCCGTCAGGAAAACTCCGCGACAACTCCTCGAGCGTCGCCTTGACGCCGTCTGCGACTTGCAGCGCATTGGAGCCCGGTTGCTGGTAGATCGCAAGTACCGTTGCAGGGTTGGTGCCAAGCTTGCCCATGGCGAGGTAGGTTTGCGCCCCGATTTCGGTTCGCGCGATGTCCCTGAGATAGACTGCAGCGCCGCCCTGGCTGGAGCGAATAATTACATTATCGAACTCTTCGGGCGAAACCAGCTGGCCCTTCGACTCGACCACGAGTTGGAACTGCTGGGTTTCAGGCGACGGAAACGCGCCGATCTGACCGGCTGACGCAACCAGGTTTTGATCCTGGATCGCCGCCACGACATCCTTGACCGTCACTTCGCGCGTCGACATCTTCACCGGGTCCAGCCACACACGAATGCTGTATCGCTGCTCGCCCAGGATGTCGGCCTTGCCGACGCCCGGCACACGTTGCAACGCAGCCTTGATATTCAGGGATGCATAGTTGTTCAGGTACAGGCCGTCGTAGTCGGGGTTGTCGGAGTACAACGTCGCCGCCAGCACGATGTTGTTGGACATTTTTTCGACGAACAGACCCTGGCGGCGTACATCATCCGGCAGTTGCGTCATGGCCTTGTTGACGCGGTTCTGCACGAGGACCTGGGCCTTGTCGGCGTCGAAGCCGATTTCGAACGTGACGACCAGCGCATACGTCCCGTCGTTGGCGCTCGTCCCGGACATGTAGATCATGCCCTCGACGCCGTTTACTTCTTCCTCGATAACGGCGCCGACCGTGTCACGCACAGTCTCGGCATTGGCGCCGGGGAAGAACGCCTCGACGACGATTTCCGGCGGTGCAATATCCGGGTACTGGCCGACGGGCAGGGTGGCCATCGACAACAAGCCGGCGATGGTTATCACGGCTGAGATGACGCCGGCGAAGCGCGGCCGGTCAAGCAGGAATCTGATCATGGCGAGCTACTCGGGCGACGCAATCGAGACGACACTGCCGGCTGAGATCTTCTGCAGCCCTTGCGTTACGACTATCTCTCCCGCGGTAACCCCGTCGTCGACGAGCCACCAGCTCTCTACCTGCTGACCCAGGTCCACGTAGCGCCTGGCGACGGTATTTCCGGCTTCGACGACCATGACATACGAACCGCGCTGATCCTGTTGCACGGCAGCCGCGGGCACCGCGAGACGACCCGCGCCCGGGGCCTCGCTCAGGTGAACGCGAACGCTCTGGCCCGGAATGAGGATGTCATCGGGATTGTCGTAGGCTATGCGCGCCGTGATCGTTCCGGTCGCCGGGTTGGCGGCATTCGCAGTCGAGAACAGGGTGCCCGGGACGTCATACATGGAGCCGTTGGCAAGTTCCAGTTCGAACAGAAAATCCAGTTCTTCACCGCGCGCCATGCGTTGCGCGTAAGTCTGCGCATCTGCCTCACCAACCTCGATATCCACCAGCACAGTGTCCTGGCGGATGATTGTCGCCACGGGAGCGCTGGTTGGTCCAACCAGATCGCCAACCGAGACATTCACCAACCCGACAATGCCGTCGATCGGTGCGGTGACCCTGGTATAGCCTACCTGTACCCGCGCATGCTCGAGACTTGCAGTGGCCGTTTGCAATTGCGCTCTTGCTGCTTCCAGGTCGGTGGTCAGCTCGTCCAGTTCGATCGCCGCGATAGCGCCGGTCTCTGCAAGCTTCTCGCCGCGCGCAAAATTGCGCTCGGCCTCAGCGAGTTCCGTCCGGGCCGTCGCAAGGCCCGCTTCCGCCTGGGTAAGGAGCAGTTCCGCGTCGGTGGGATCGAGGCTGATCAGCAACGCGCCCCTGGCGACTTCCTCGCCGCCCTCGACATGGCGTTGCAGCACGCGCGCCTCGATGCGGGCCACGATCTCCGCGTTTTCGAAGGCATAAATGCGCGACGCATACGTCGTCACAGGCGCAACGGCTTCCGGTTTCAGGGTATAGGTCGAAACCTCGATCGATTCGGTGACCGGCTCGGCAGATTCTTCGCGACTGCAGGCGGAGAGGCTCACGAGAACCAGCAGGGCGATCGTTATTATTCTGTTCAATGCATGCTCCGGAATGGTCTTGGACCAAGACCAAGCGATGATAATACAGCTACATAACCTCTACCACGGCAGGACGTAGCCCTCCGCATGCCAGAACGTACCGGTGTTGCCAAGGTTCAGTTCGTCGACGCGTTCGATCAGACCCCGAGCCGACTCTGCGGCCGGGATGCCATGATTGCCGGTCATGTCGGTCGCGACCAGCCCGGGATGGAGCAGGGCGACGGCAATGCCGCGCGGCGTCAATTCGTGCACCAGGTTGGCGCCGATCATGTTGACGGCGGTCTTCGATGCGCGATAGCCCCAGTTGCCACCGGAGCCATTGTCCTCGATCGAACCAACCCGGCTGCTGACAATGGCGACTTTCGAGCCTTCGCGAAGGTTGTCGGCCAGCGCTTCCGTGACACGTAGCGGCCCAAGAGCATTGACCCGGTACTGTTCCAGCATCTCCTCGTAATCGAGCGTGCCGAACGTATCCCGTCTCAGGATACCTGCATTATTGATGAGCACATCGATCGGCTGAGTACCGATTTTTGCCTTCAGGTTAGCAACCGAATCGCCGTCTGAGACATCTATACCTGTAATGACATTGATATCCAGATTGCGCAGTGCCTCGCTGGCGCTTCGGCAGACGGCGATAACGTCGTCTCCACGGGCCGTTAGCTGGCGTACGAGTTCGAGACCGATGCCGCGATTGCAGCCGGTGATCAGGGTGGTCATGGGGCAGGGTCCTCCTGGGCGGGGACCGGGTGGCGGAGAGGGTGGGATTCGAACCCACGAAGGGCTATTAACCCTTGCTGGTTTTCAAGACCAGTGCATTCAACCGCTCTGCCACCTCTCCGTGTCATCCAGTCTTCCCGGTGGCGCGGGACGGCGCATTGTGCGGGGAGCGGCGCGTCTATTCAAGCCTGACGGGATGCGGCGTCGGGGCGGAGCGAACCTGGGACAGGCCAGCTTGTCTGAGATAAGTAGAACGATTGTGCACGGGGAATCACAATGAGTCGAGAAACAGTTTATAAATGGTTGATTTTCCTATCATTGGTTTTCAGTATTTCGGTCTTCGCCATGCCGCCCAAGGATGCAGGTGGCTGGTTCGAAGGCGCCCAGGAGGCGCGCAGGGCCGGCGACCTGGTGGCGGCTGGCGAGGCGCTCGATAAGGCGGAGCAAATGGGCTTCGCGCCGCTGCGAGTCGCTTTCGAGCGAGCGAGGTTGCACACGCTGGGAGAATCACCCGAGCTCGCGATAGCCGAATTGCAGAGTATTGCGGCAACAGGCTTTGCATCGGTTGGCTTCATCACAAATGACCCCATATTGAGTACGCTGGCCGGGACGCCCGCGTACGAGGCGCTGCTGGCGGACATGGCGTCGCGCGCCTATCCGTGCGAGAACGACGAGGCCTTCAGGGCCTTCGACTTCTGGCTCGGTGAGTGGGAGGTCCATCTTGCCGATGGCACCCCGGCCGGGACCAATTCGATCCAGCCGGCCGAACGCGGCTGTGTGCTGATCGAGAACTGGATCAACTCGGCAGGCGGTACCGGCATGAGCATCAACTACCTGGATAAGGCCACCGATGAGTGGGTACAGGTCTGGAACGCGGAGGGTGGAAGCCAGATCAACATCCGCGGCGGCATGACCGAGCAGGGGATGGTGCTCGCAGGCACGATTCATGACGTCGCGAGCGCCACGACGTCGCCGCTGCGCGGCACCTGGACGCTACTCGAGGATGGCCGGGTACGGCAGTTCTTTGAGCAGTCGTCGGACGGCGGAAAAACATGGGCGCCGTGGTTCGAAGGTTTCTATACTAGGAAGCAATGAGGCAGACATCATTCATTCGCGGCATTCCGGTCGGAAATCCGATCGCGAATGCCCTGGTCGTCATTATCGGCGCGCTGGTTATCGGCGTGTCGGTCGTGCTTGGCTTTTTCGCCTTTGTCATTCTGGGCAGCATTGTGCTGGTGCTCGGCGCAAGCATCAGTCTGCGCGTCTGGTGGCTGAACCGGAAAATCCGGAAGCAGATGGCCAGGCAGCCGCAGCCGCAGTCGCCGCCGCCTGGCGGCGTCATTGAAGGCGAATACCACGTAGTCAAAGGCGACGAAAAACCGTAAAGTCGCTACCCATGCGCAAATCTGAGTCCGACATCGCGCGCCGCAAACGCCGGCGCCGCCGCCGCATACAAGTCATCATCATCTATACGGCCATCGCCATTGGTCTCGCATGGTTCTTCGAGTCGCAGGCGACGACGACGGTGATTTTCGTTCGGCACGCGGAGAAATCGACCATGCCGGTCGACGATCCGGACCTGAGCCCTGCCGGACAGCGGCGCGTTGCCGAGCTGGTGCGCCAGCTCAGCGACGCCGACGTGATCCAGGGCATCGACGCCGTGTATTCGACGCCATTTCGCAGGACTGAGCAAACCGCCCGGCCAGTGGCCGAGGCGCTGGATCTGGAGTTGTTCAATTATGACCCTGCGGATACCGAGGCGATCATGGAGTACATCGTCCGCGAGCATAAAGGCAAGATCATCCTGGTTGTCGGCCACAGCAATACCTTGCCGGCCCTGATCGGCAACATGGGCGCGAGCAAGCGCGTGCCTGAAATCGCCGAGAACGAGTACGACAACATCTACATCGTCTCGATCCCTTGGTTCGGCAAGACCAAGACAATCCGGCTGCGCTACGGCGAGCCGTACGTGCCTTGATCGCCCAGTCCGAGATCCGCATCGACACCGCGGGTCGTGGCAGCTACGACTTCACGGCCGACGTGCAGGCGGCGGTCCGCGATTCCGGCGTCACGACCGGCCTGTGTCACCTGTTCATCCGCCACACCAGCGCCTCGATGATGCTGTGCGAAAATGCGGATCCCGCGGTGCGCCAGGATCTGGAGACCTTCATGGCGCGTTATGTGCCGGACGGCGACCCGATGTTTACGCACACGGCCGAAGGTCCCGATGACATGCCGGCGCATGTGCGCAGCATCCTGACGCAATCCGATCTGAATATTCCCGTGCGCGACGGTCGTTGCGCGCTGGGCACCTGGCAGGGTGTCTATCTGTGGGAGCACCGCACCGCGCCGCATGCGCGCCGCGTCATAGTGACGGTGCAGGGCGACGGCAGCTAGTCGTTACCGCGCTTGCCGGCGGTCTCGCGCAGAATGACCGCCTTTTCAATGAATTCCTGGTGACGGCCGATACGCACATCGGCCATCACGGCATCCTGGATCGTGCGATCCTGGCCGATCAGGAATGTCGCGCGGCGTACGCCGACACCAAAGGGGCCGTCGACGTCATACATCTCGATGGCGGTCTTCTCCGGATCGCTTAGTAACGTGAACGGCAGTTCGTATTCGTCGCGAAAGCGCTTGTGGCTGTCGATGTCCTGGGGGCTGACGCCCGCAACCTGCAGGCCCACGGCCTGGATGTCTGCGTGGATGTCCCGGATCGAGCAGGCTTCCTTCGTGCAGCCCGGTGTGAAGTCGGCTGGGTAGAAGTACAGGATCAGGGGACCGTTCTGCAGCAGGTCGCTGAGCGAAGTCTCACCGCCTGCATCGTTGGCGAGAAGGAACTCGGGTGCTTTTGAGCCGGGTTTGAGCATGTCAGGTCTCCGCGTCCGTTTGCTGCCTGTCGAATATCGATTCCATCACGAGGTAGCTGGGCTTGATCATGCCGAGCGCAACATAGGTCTGCTGGGCCCGGTGATTGTTTTCCTCGACGTAGAGTCGCAGCCCAATGACGCCGGGCGTCGCGGCCGCGAGCGATTCTACATGACGGTAGAGCGCCGTGAACACGCCCTTGCGACGCCAGTCGGGAGCGATGTAGACGCTTTGGATCCACCAGATTTTGCCATTGCGCCAGTCGCTCCACTCGTAGGTCACCATGAGTTGGCCGATGACCTTGCCGCTTGCCTCGGCGACCCAGTAACGGCCTTTGGTTGCGTCTGCCAGCAAAGCGCAGACGCCGGGACCAATCAGCTCGGGATCGAGCGACTTGCCTTCGGTTTCTTCTGCCATGGCCGAGTTGTAGCTGGCAATCCGTTGTGCGTCGGCATCGCAGGCCGCGCGTATCGAGAAATCCATCTGCTCACTATGCCTGCATTTTCAGCCATTTGCCTTCGGTATCTTCGTATGACATTTGCAGGGCGTTTCCGTATAAATCGGGCCTGTGAAGCGCATTTTCCCGACATTCTTGCTGTTGCTGACCGTCGCGGCCGTCCAGGCGGAGTCAGAAGACCGCAAGCCGTTGTTCCGTGACCATGAAACGCTCAAGGCGGTCCTGACGGCGCCGATTACGCAGGCTTACGCACAACGGGATTCCGACGTTCGTCTGTATTTTCCTGGCCAGTGGTCATTCGTCAATGAAGCCGGTGAGACGCAGCGCCTGGAAGTTTCAATCCGCTTGCGCGGCAACTTCCGGCGCCAATATTGCGAATTGCCGCCGCTGCGCCTGAACTTCAAGAAAAAAGGTGTGGCAGGCACCGTGTTCGCCGGCCAGGACAAATTAAAACTCGTGTCACCTTGCCAGCATGGCATCGAATCACAGCAGAAACTGCTGCTCGAGTTCATGGCCTACCGGATTCTCGAGGTTCTCACCGACAAGAGTTTCGGCGCGCGCCTGATCCGCCTCAGCTATGTCGACAGCGATGAGAAGCTGAAGTCATGGACGGATCTTGCCTTCGTGATCGAAGACGAAAAAGACATCGGCAAGCGCCTCGGTCTCGATCGCGCACGCGTTGCGGCGAATCGATTCGAGGAGTTGGATCACGCCTCTACCGCACTGGTTGAACTATTCCAGTTGATGATCTCGAACCACGACTATTCAGTCCTGCAGGGCCCGCCGGACGAGTATTGTTGCCACAATTCGGTGATGTATGTCGATGAAGAGAACGCTGCGAAGCGCATCCCGATTCCCTACGACTTCGATATGTCAGGGCTGGTGAACGCGGACTACGCGTCACCGCCGTCGCACCTGCCGATTCGCCTGGTGCGGACGCGCTTCTACCGTGGTCTGTGCCAGCCCGATGAGATTCTCGACGGGGCGGTGCAACAGGTGCTGGCTAAGAAAGGCGAGATTCTCGAGCTGTTCGAGAACCAGAAAGAGCTGAGTCGCCTGTCGCGCAACCGCAATATCAGTTACATCAAGAAGTTCTACGCGATCCTCGAGGACCCGGTGCTGTTCAGGGAACAGGTCGCCGACCGTTGCCGCGGTCGCGACCGCCTCGAGGAAATGCTGGCGGACGAAGAAGAGCCCGCTACAGGTTCGACATAGGTCCGCCCGGATCCGTGCGCGCCTCGCGCTCCCGCTTCTTCGCGGCTTTGCGCTCCTTGCGTTCTATTTCTCGCCGCACAACGTGCTGCGATTCCAGGCCGTCGCCAAACGCGCAGACGGCAATCGACGCGTAGTTGAAGAACACGGTCAGGACCACCGCAATTTCCAGAGACTTGACGCCTGCAGCGATACCGACGCCGATGGACGAAAGAATGAACAGCGTGTCGAATGTATCGCTGAGCGCCCGTCGGAATCGGACGCCGGCGACAATGCCGGCCAGACTGAATGCGAGAGCGAGGCTGTGCTGCACGACCGTGACGATGCCAGCCACGACCGCAGGTAACACCAGGGTCGTCGTATCAATCGAGTGGTCGTAGACGCTGTCAACATGAATGGCCTTGTAGACCCAGGAGACGGGCAGCATCAATAGCAGCGTCGCTGACATCGCGTAGATCAGCGAGATCGCTTCATTAAGCCAGGCCGGCCCGCGTGCCAGTCGCGCGCGCGTATTCTCGGTGACGATATCTTCGATTTCCTCATCGTCGGCACTCAGCAGCGCTTCCTCGAGGTCATAGACGCTGGACGAGCCGAAATCGGCAATTTCGCCGACGCCGCCGAGTGGCATCTGCGCCGCAAAGCCAGGAATCATCGTCACGGCCAGCCACAAGGCGGCTGCCAGAACAGCGTAGTAGGCCGTCACCTTGAACAGCATTTTCACCAGGATGCGGCGATGCCGCGCGAGTGTGTCGGCATTGCGTTGCTGTGCGTCCATGTCTCCCCTCGTTATTGTTCCCCGCGGCCAGTCTAAATAATCGACTTGAGGCTGAGAAGCTCCAGTTCGTCCGCGACGTTCTCAACCTGGTCGGAAATTCGCGCAATCCGCGACAATAGCTGCTCAATGTGTACCTTCTGCGCCAGGTCGAGTTCGGATTTGAACAGGGCAATGGTTGCCTTGCGCTGGGACTTGTCGATCTTCGTTTCAAGCTCACCCACGTCGCGGACCTTGGACCGCAACGTTTCGATCGCGCCCTTGGGTTTGAAGAAAGCGCGCAGTGCGAGCTGCAGTTGATCGAAACACGTGGTGGTCAGATCGAGGATGTCACCGATCTGGCTGGCGTACTGGTGGGCGGCAGCGGGGCGCTGGTAGTAAACGAAGTCGAGGCAATCTTCCGTGCGATTGGCAATCTTGTCGACGGCAGACAGCAGGCGGTACAAGTCGCCGCGAATCGTGGGCAGGTAGGCGCCGGAGTACAGTAATTCACGAATTTCTCGAAGTAGCTCATCCGCGTCCGTTTCCAGCCGTCCGACGGTCTTGCTGGCTTCTTCGAGGCCAGCATGCTCGGATGCCACGTACGACTTGATTGCAACGGACATCACCCTCAGGCATTCGCCCGTTTTCTCGGCATGTTGCAGCGCCAGCTCGACGACCTGTTTTTCTTTCTTGAATATCTGCATCGTTACCTACCTCGGGTATTGATACACCCTAAAAAATCCATAGATCCAGCAGGCGATAAGCGCCTGCCGCAAATGCCGCAGCGCACACCGGAGTTACGACCCATCCTGCGAAAATCGTGGCCACCTTCCTGCCACTGACCGCCCGCGCGCCTTTGGTGAGGCCTACGCCGATCACCGCGCCTACCACGGCCTGCGATGTCGACACGGGTATTCCCATCATCGAGAAGAGATGGACGCCGAAGGCTGCCGACGATTGTGCTGCGAGTGCGCCAGTGTAGTCGAGCGGCGTAATGCTGTGACCGACCGTTTCGGTGACACGACGGCCGAAGGTCAGGGCCCCGGCCGCCATCGCTACGCCGCCGAGAATAGCCAGCGCAATGCCATGGTCAGGAAACTTGTTCAGCAGGGGGCCGATCGCATTGCCGACGTCATTGGCCCCGAGCGAATATGACACGTAGGCGGACGATGCAATGACGGCAAGGCGCAACACGCTTGACCAGGCGAGCGCCCTGGCTTCGCGAAATATGATGCCGAGCAGCCAGTACACAACGAACGCCAGCAGCATGGCCAATATCGGGCTGATCACCCACGCGCCGAATATTTTCAGCAACACCCCGAGTTTGAAGTAACTGGCCTGGATGCCGACGATGCCGAGCCCGGTGCCGGCAACGCCGCCGACGATGGCCTGCGATGTGGATACCGGAATGCTGGAAAACGTCGCCAGGGTCACGAAGAAACCGGCTGACAGGAGCGCCACCAGGATGGCGTAATCGGGGAGGCGATTGTCCGGAAACTGCTTTGCGAATTCGACGGGCGGCGGCTTACCGTTGTGGGTTTCGTAGACAGCACTGTCCGTAATGACGATGCCCTTGCCAACTGTCTTCATGACATGGTGGCCCTGCAGCGCACCGCCGAGAATCACGAACAGGGCCATAATCAGCGCTGCCGTTCGATAGGGCAACACCCGCGCCCCGACAGTCGTCCCGATGCAATTCGCAGCATCGTTGGCGCCAATGTTCCAGCCTACGTAGAACGCGGCGCCAAGCAGGATGACGGCGAGTAATGTTTCCATTGTGTTACAGACTCGCAGGATCGCGGCGTTCTGGCTATACGCAGTTGCCGGAGGGGAGCGGCCCCGGCAAAAAAATGGCGCGCCCGGCAGGATGGGCTCCCTGCGGTCGCCTCGTCGGCCAGCATAGCTGGCCTCGGATCGAACCTGGCGTCCCCGGAGAGATTCGAACTCCCGACCCTCTGCTTAGGAGGCAGATGCTCTATCCAGCTGAGCTACGGGGACATCAGGTGCGCGATTCTAGCAAACCTTTGAATTGCTGCAATTTCTGACACTTTGTAAGGGAGTGTAACAGTGCCGCAGAAGCCATTGTTGCACCTCTGTCGTGCTCGTATATTGGCGCTCAACGCACCTATCGGGAGATACCAATGAGCAACGTTGCTGCACGAGCTATCAGCTGGACAGAGTCCGGGCTGGTGCCGGATTCCGTGATTCGCAGCGGCATTCGCCGGCTTCTGGAAAGAAAGCTGGGCGAAATCCAGGCGGACGACAACGAAGTCGCTGCCGATACGACCAACGAATTTGTCGCGATGATGAATGCATCGCCCATCGCGCTCGTTCCGGACATCGCCAACGAACAGCATTACGAGGTTCCGGTCGAACTCTTCGAGACGGCGCTTGGCAAGTACCGCAAGTACAGTTGCGGTTACTGGCCCGAAGGCATCAGTTCACTCGACGAGTCGGAGCGCGCGGCGCTAGAACTGACGGTCGAACGCGCCCAGATCGAAGATGGGCAGAGCATCCTCGATCTCGGCTGTGGCTGGGGCTCGGTGTCGCTGTTCATCGCGAGTCGTTTCCCGAACTCGACCGTGTTTTCAGTTTCCAACTCGGCCTCGCAGGGCGAGTACATCCGATCACAGGCTCGCGCTCGCGGGCTGGAGAATATCGAGGTTCTGACCTGCGATATGAACGATTTCGACACCGAGCGGCGCTTCGACCGCGTCGTCTCGATCGAGATGTTCGAACACATGCGCAACTATGGTGAGTTGTTCCGCCGTATTCACGACTGGCTGCTGCCGGGCGGGCGCTTCTTTATGCACATATTCACGCATCGCTCGACGCCTTATGAGTACATCGACAAGGGCCCCAGCGACTGGATGACGCGCCACTTCTTTACCGGTGGAATCATGCCGAGCGCAGACCTGCCGTTACGGTTCGCCGAGGACCTGGCTATCGACGAGCGCTGGACCTGGAATGGCACGCATTACGCCAAGACCTGCCGCGCATGGCTGCGCCAGTTTGACCGGAAGCGCGCCTCCGTCATGCCGATTCTTGCCGACACGTATGGCAGTGAGGATGCCGAGCGCTGGTTCATGCGCTGGCGCATGTTCTTCATGGCTTGCGAGGAATTGTTCCGCTACCGCGGCGGCAGCGAGTGGTACGTGTCTCATTATCGATTCAAACGAGGCGCAGACTGACATGCAAGCTCTGATCAATATCATCGGCTTCAAGGTTGGCTGGTTGTCGTCCGTCATGGGCGCGGCTGGCGAGGCCCCATGGCTGGGTCCGCTGGTCTTCCTGCTGGTCGTCATTTTCCACCTGCGCCAGGCGCAGCGCCCGGAACTGGAATTCGGGCTCGTGCTGGCTTGCGGCATCGTTGGCCTGTCGTTTGACAGCGTCCTGGTGTCGCTTGGTTGGGTGGCTTACCCGTCAGGCCAGCTCAGTGCCATGCTGGCGCCATACTGGATCGTGACCATGTGGATGTTGTTTGCCACAACGCTGAACCGCTCGATGAGCTGGCTCAAGGGACGCCCGCCGGTGGCCGCCATGCTTGGCGCGATTGCCGGGCCCTTGTCGTACTCGGCCGGCCAGGGCCTGGGTGGCATCCAGTTTGTTGATCCGGTTGCGGCAACCATCGCATTGTCGATCGGTTGGGCGGCGATCATGCCGCTGCTTTGCAGCCTGGCCGAGCGTCTCGACGGCTTTCGCGCCGAGACTGTGAGGGAAACATCATGAGTATCTATTTCGTGGCATTGGGCGCCATTGCGCTCGTAGCCGGCCTGGCCTGGGTTGCGAGCGTGCTGAAGAATGACGTGAGTTTCGTCGACAGTCTTTGGTCGCTGTTCTTCCTGCTTGCGGCGGGCGTGTTTGCTGCGGATGTAGCGGAACTGTCAACACGCGCTTTGATCGTACTGGCTTGTGTGGCTATCTGGGCGCTGCGCCTGTCAGTTCACATCACGGCACGCAACTGGGGCGAGCCTGAGGACTATCGCTACCAGGCGATCCGCACGAACAACGAACCCGGTTTCGTGGTGAAGAGTCTCTACATCGTATTCGGATTGCAGGGCCTGCTGGCGTGGATTATTGCGATTCCGCTGCTGCCGGCTATCCAGTCATCCGGGTCACTCGGCGTCCTCGATGCCTTGGCTGTGACGCTGTTTGTTATTGGATTCCTGTTCGAGGCGATCGGTGACTGGCAACTAAGCCAGTTCCGCAAGTCCAGAAGCAGTTCGGATGAGGTGCTCGACACGGGCTTGTGGCGCTATACGCGCCATCCGAATTACTTCGGCGAGTTCTGCATCTGGTGGGCATTCTGGCTGTTCGCGGTGTCTGCGGGCGCCTGGTGGACGATTCATGCGCCGCTGCTCATGACCTTCCTGCTGCTGCGCGTTTCGGGCGTAGCGATGCTGGAACGCACAATCGGCGATCGCCGCCCGGGCTACGCGGACTACGTGCGCCGCACCAATGCCTTCTTCCCCGGCCCCAAGCGTGCACCTGGCGCTGAGGCGCAACAGACATGAGGACCCTGACGGCCATCGTGCTCCTCAGCCTGGCTCTCGCCGCGTCGCACGCCGATGCGCGCGAAGTCGAGTCACGCGCCTGGGAGTTCGCGGTCAAGCTGGATGGCAAACCGATCGGCTATCACCGCTACGAATTCGTACCCGCCGAAAACGGTTACGAGATCCTGAGCGAGGCACAGTTTGACGTTCGCTTCCTGTTTATCAACGCGTTTCGGTATCGCCATACAAACCGTGAGCGTTGGGACGGCGACTGCCTGTCGGCTATTCAGTCGAACACGCGCCAGAACGGCGAACGCTTCTTTGTCTCCGCCGAACGCAGCGGCGATGGTCTGAACGTCGAGTCAAGCGTCGCCGAGGACACGCTGGGTGGCTGCGTGATGAGTTTCGCCTACTGGGACAGGCGCGTACTCGAGCAGTCCCGGCTGCTCGACCCGCAGTCGGGTGAATACGTTCCGGTCGAAGTTCGGCCATTGGGGAATGAGCAGCTGACCGTACGTGGCGAGGCAGTCGAGGCCGCGGCCTACCTGCTCAAGACAGACAGGGCCGAGTTAAAAGTCTGGTACTCGGCGAACGACGAATGGCTCGGGCTGGAATCAACGGCCCGTGGCGGGAGGATTATTCGTTATGAACTTACCTGACCGAACTGGAATTTGGCACGGCGCATTGCTGGCCCTTTTGCTAGTTCTGAGCGGTTGTGCCGCGAAAGGACCTGAAATGGACACTGTAGATTACGTCGACATCGAGCGCTTCATGGGCGACTGGTATGTCATCGCCAATATCCCGACGTTTCTCGAGAAGGGCGCTCACAACGCGGTCGAGAACTATGCCCTGAACGACGATGGCACAATCGCCACGACATTCACGTTCCGTGCGGATGCTTTTGACGGCGAAGAGAAAGAGTACACGCCGAAGGGCTTCGTCATCGACGATGGCACCAATGCGAAGTGGGGCATGCGGTTCATTTGGCCGATCAAGGCGGACTATCGCATCGTCTATCTCGACGATGACTACTCACAGACCATCATCGGGCGACAGAAGCGCGACTTCGTCTGGATCATGGCCCGCACACCGACGATCTCGGATACGGACTACAACCGCCTGATCGAACACGCAGCGTCGATTGGCTACGATACGAGCAAGATCGAGCGCGTGCCGCAGCGCTGGTAAGGGGAGCCAAGGGATGCGGATTGCGATAATAGGCACAGGGATCGCCGGCAACGTTGCGGCTTACAAACTGCGCGAGCAGCACGATATCACGGTGTTTGAGGCCGGCTCCTACGTTGGCGGGCACACAAACACGATCGATGTTGAAGAGTCGGGCGATAACCTGGCGGTTGACACCGGGTTCATCGTCTTCAACGAAGCGACCTACCCGAACTTCATAGAGTTGCTCGAGAACATCGGCCAGGCGTCGAAGCCCACAGAGATGAGCTTCAGCGTGCACGCCGAGGATCGTCGCCTCGAGTACATGGGTTCGTCGCTCAATGGCCTGTTTGCACAACGCAGCAATCTGCTGCGGCCATCGTTCTACCGCATGGTCCGCGACATCCTGCGTTTCTTTCGCGAAGCCGCGACAGATGTCGAGCAGCATGGCGGACAGATGACGCTTGGCGAGTATCTCCGTTCGCATCATTACAGCCGCGAGTTCATTGACGATTACCTGGTGCCAATGACATCGGCAATCTGGTCGGCGGAACCGGTGGCTGTTCTCGATATGCCGGCTATGTTCCTGGTGCGCTTCTTCGCCAACCATGGCTTGTTGCAGCTCAAGGATCGCCCGCAGTGGCATGTCATTGAGGGCGGCTCGCGCGAGTATGTCCGCAAGCTCACGGCCGGCCATGCGGACAGGATTCGCCTGAACTCACCGGTTACTGCGATCAGACGGAGACCGAACGGTGTCGTCGTCAGCAGCAATATGGGCGATGAGGTGTTCGACCAGGTGTTTATCGCGTGCCATTCGGACCAGGCCCTGGCGATGCTCGATGATCCGACGCCCGAAGAGAAAGCCGTATTGGGCGCAATTCGCTATCAGCCGAATGAAGCGATCCTGCACACCGACGCGAGCGTCCTGCCGAGCCGACGTCGTGCCTGGGCCGCGTGGAACTACTTTGTGCCCACGGATCGTTGTGAGCACGTCGCCGTGTCCTACAACATGAATATCCTGCAGGGCCTTGAGGCGAGAGAGACCTACGTCGTGACGCTCAACGACGATCGGCGCATCGACCCGGACAGGATCATCAAACGCATCGCCTACGACCATCCGATGTACACGCTCGACACGATCGCCGCGCAGACGCGCCAGGCAGAGATTAACTGCGACCGGACCTTCTATTGCGGCGCCTACTGGCGCAACGGCTTCCATGAGGACGGTGTCGTCAGCGCGCTCAATGCGGTTGCCCATTTCGAGGAGAGACTCCAACATGAAGAGTTGCATCTACGAAGGGCAGGTTAGGCACCGCAGGCGCAGCCCGGTCGGCCATGCTTTTCGTTACCGGGTGTTCCTGATGCTGCTGGATCTCGACGAACTGCCAACGTTGTTTCGCGGCCGCTGGTTCTGGTCTACCCGGCGCGCAGCACTGGCACGCTTTCGTCGCTCCGACCATCTCGGGCCGCCCGGCGAGTCGCTGAAGACCTCGATCCTGAACAAGGTCGAGGAGGAAACCGGGCATCGACCGGGCGGACCGGTGCGCTTGCTGACCAATCTCAGCTACTACGGTTACTGCTTCAACCCCGTCAGTTTCTTTTATTGCTATGCCGAGGATGGGGAGACGCTCGAGGCCATTCTTGCCGAGGTGAACAACACACCCTGGGGCGAGCGTGACACGTACGTGCTGGCAGCGGCTAACAGTTCCGGGACCGAGCGCGTAATGCGCTTCCAGCCGCGCAAGAAGATGCACGTTTCACCATTCATGCCGATGGAAGTGGACTACGACTGGAGCTTCATAGCGCCGGGCGAGCGGCTTTCTGTATTCATGGCCAATGACATCGGCGGTGAACGAGTGTTCAGCGCCTCGATACTGATGGAACGCACCGAGATCACGGGACGGTCGTTGGCGCGCGTGTTATTGACGTACCCGTTCATGACTTTCAAGGTAATTGGCGGAATTTACTGGCAGGCCCTGCGCCTGTGGTTGAAAGGAACCCCATTCCACGGCCATCCGGATAAGAACAAGACCATGGTGACGCAATGAATACCAAATCCCTGTCGATCGACTCGCCCGATTTCCTGGAACGCACGACCCGCTCGCGGCGTCTGGATCGAATGGCACGACGTGCCGTGCTCGGCAAACTGGACCAGCTCCGCGACGGACAAGTGACGCTGGTCGAGAACGACAGTCGCCTGACATTTGGTCGTACGACTGACGAGTTTCCGCTGGCCGTGACGTTGACAGTCCATTCGCCGGCTTTCTTCAGTGACATTGCGTTTGGCGGTTCAGTCGGCGCCGGCGAAGCATATATCCACGGCTACTGGGAGTCGGACAACCCGGTCGACCTTGGCCGTATCATGTTGCGCAATCGCGATGTCCTCGATGGTATGGAGGGTGGCGCAGCGCATCTGACGAAGCCGCTGCGCAAACTGTTTCACTGGTTGAATCGCAATACGCGCAGTGGCAGCCGTCGCAATATTGCGGCGCACTACGATCTCGGGAACGATTTCTATGGCCTGTGGCTCGATCCGCAGATGATGTACTCATGCGCCTGGTACGAGACGCCGACAACGTCGCTCGAGGACGCGTCAGTCGCCAAGCTGGATCGCATCTGCCAGCGCCTCGGCCTGCATGCAGGGGATCGGGTCATCGAGATCGGGACCGGGTGGGGTGGTTTCGCCATGCATGCCGCGAAGCACTATGGTTGTCACGTCACGACGACAACGATCTCGCGGCAACAGTACGAGTACGCGACACAACGGGTTCGCGAGGAAGGACTCGAGGACCAGATCACGTTGCTGCTGAAGGATTACCGGGATCTCGAAGGGACTTACGACAAGCTCGTCTCGATTGAGATGATTGAGGCGGTCGGACATGAATACCTCGATACGTTCTTCCAGAAATGTTCGTCGCTCCTCGAAGAGGACGGCGAGATGCTGATCCAGGCGATCACGATCGCGGACCAGCGCTATGACTACGCCAGGAAGAATGTCGATTTCATCAAGCGTTACGTGTTCCCGGGCGGTTTTCTGCCGTCGGTAACGGCCATGACGACGTCGCTGACGCGCGTGACGGACCTGCGCGCTACCCTGATCGACGATATCGGCCTGCACTATGCCCGAACGCTGAGCGACTGGCGTGAGCGCTTTTTCGCGCGGCTGGACGAAGTTCGCGCACTCGGTTTCAAAGACGAGTTCATTCGCCTGTGGGATTTTTACCTGACGTATTGCGAGGCTGCGTTCCTCGAACGCGCCATTGGTGACGTTCACCTGCATGCCATCAAGCCCGGAGCGCGTCCTGCTATATAATCCTTCGCCTTTGTGAACACAGAGAGCCGCAGGAGAACGCATTGAGCTTGCAAGAACGCATCGTTGACTACACTGACGGGGATACCACCCTTGAAGGTCGTCTCGTCTGGGACGACAGTTTCTCAGGTCCGCGTCCCGGCGTGCTGGTAGCGCATGCCTGGGGCGGGCGCAGCGACTACGAGGACGGCAAGGCCGATGCCCTGGCCGCGCTCGGTTTCGCGGCGTTTTCACTCGATTTGTATGGGAAGGGCGTAAGGGGCAGCAGCCCGGAGGAAAACGGCGCCCTGATGCAACCGTTCCTCGATGACCGTGCCATGTTGCAGCAACGCCTGCACATGTCTCTGGCTGCTATGCGGGAGCAGGCCGAAGTCGACGCAGTCAACGTCGCTGCGATCGGATTCTGCTTCGGCGGCCTTTGCGTTCTCGATCTTGCGCGTACTGGTGCCGACGTCGCAGGTGTGGTCAGCATCCATGGCCTGTTCGCGGCGCCGGGCAATACCGGTGGCAATGAAGTCGTCGCCAGGGTTCTCGCGTTGCACGGCTGGGACGACCCGATGGCGACGCCCGGGAACGTCAACGCATTTGCAGCGGAGATGTCAGGCCGCGGGGTGGACTGGCAGCTGCACGCCTACGGTAATACGATGCACGCCTTCACCAACCCGGCGGCCAACGATGCGTCGCTCGGGACTGTATACGACGCAACGGCCGACCGGCGCGCGTGGCAGGCGATGGCGAATTTTCTGAATGAACTGTTTGACGGGGCGTAACCCGGGAGATCTACGTGAAAAGAACACTGACACTGATAGCGGCATTGTCGCTGGCCGCTTGTGGCGGAAACGAGGAGCCGGCAACCGGGTCCATGGCTGTGGACGCAGGCAAGGGCTCTCCTGTTGCAGTCGAACTTGCGGGCGGTAACCCGGCGGCTGAACAGGCATCCCTGCAGATCACGGATCCGTACATGCGGGAGATTATCGTCGAGATCAGCGATGACAGTTATGAAGGCCGCGGTCCGGGAACGCGCGGCGACATCAAAGCCCGCAACTATCTCGTAAAGCGCATGCAGGAGCTCGACCTCGAGCCAGGCGCAGCGGATGGCAGCTTTGAGCAGCCGTTTGACCTCGTCAGCGTGAATGCGCAGCAGCCCGAATCATGGACCTTCGAAGGTCATGGCCAAAGCCTGACCCTGAAGCAGTGGGATCAGTTCATCGTTGGTAGTGGCGTACAGGAGGAGCGTGCGCTCATCAAGGATGCTGAGCTCGTGTTCGTCGGCTATGCGATGCAGGCGCCGGAGTACGACTGGGACGACTTCAAAGGCGTTGACCTGACCGGCAAGGTCCTCCTGATCATGAACAATGATCCTGATTGGGATCCTGAGCTGTTCGGCGGCGAGACGCGCCTGTGGTACGGGCGCTGGGACTACAAGTACCTGAGTGCTGCAAAGCAGGGCGCGGCCGGGGCGATCATCATCCATACGTCGCCGTCGGCGGGATATCCCTTCCAGGTTGTGCAGACATCGTGGACCGGGCCGCAATTCGAACTGCCGGCGGGCGATGAGCCGCGCGCGCAAATGAACGGCTGGGTCACCGAGGATGCGGCACGTGAACTGGTTGCGATGGCGGGCCATGACCTCGACGAGCTGCGTGAGGCCGCCTACAACCGCGACTTCGAGCCCGTGCCGCTTGGCATCACGACCTCACTCGAGATGGAGATCGAGATCGAGCGCGTGCAGTCTGCCAACCTTCTCGGCCTGATTCCGGGCAGCGACCCGGTCCTCAAGGACGAGGTCGTTATCTACACCGCGCACCACGATCACCTCGGTATCGGCACGCCGGGCGAAGATGGCGACGCGATCTACAATGGCGCATTTGACAATGCCACGGGCGTCGCCCAGGTGCTGGCGATTGCCAGGGCGATCAAGGCATTGCCGGAGCCGCCGCGACGTTCAGTCCTGGTCAACCTGGTCGGAGCTGAGGAGCAGGGTCTGCTCGGCTCGGAATACTACGCCAGCAACCCAACGTTCGAACCCGGCCGCATTGCGGCAAACATCAATTACGACGGCGGCAATATCTGGGGCCATACGCACGACGTCACCTTCATTGGTCTTGGTAAATCGACGATTGACGAGATTGCGACGTTAGTTGCTGAAGAGCAGGGGCGCGTGGTCAAACCAGACCAGTTTGCCGACAAGGGTTACTTCTATCGCTCCGACCAGTTCAGCTTCGCGAAGATCGGCGTGCCCGCGATGTATCTCGACGAAGGCACCGATTTCGTCGATCGTCCGCCGGAGTGGGGTCGCGAGCAGAAGGACAACTACACGCAGGTGCATTATCACCAGCCGTCAGATGAGTACGATCCGAGCTGGAATCTCGAGGGCATGATCCAGGATGCGTTGCTCGGTTACTGGACCGGACTGGCTATCGCGAATGCGGATGAGATGCCAACCTGGGTGCCGGGCGACGAGTTCGAAGCGGCCCGCCTGAAGGCGATCGAGGCGCTGCAGGACTAGTTCGACAGGCTGGTCGAGTTTCGGCCAGCGTCTTTGGCGCGGTACAGGGCTTCGTCGGCACGATGCAGCCAATCGTTACCTGACTCGCCATCCTTGAGCTCGGCCACACCCAGCGAGATTGTGACGGTGTGGTCGGGCACCAGTTCATTGGCGTCGACGAGAGTGCGTAGTTGTTCTGCGAGGTGTGCTGCACGTTGCAGATCGGCGCCTTCGAGTACGACCACGAATTCTTCGCCGCCGATTCGATACAGGCTGTCGGTTACACGAATGCGCAGGTTGACGATCTCGGTGACGCTCTTGAGGATCTGGTCGCCGACGGCGTGCCCGTGGATATCGTTGACCGTCTTGAAATGATCGAGGTCGAGCAGGACGAGTGATGCGGACGTGCCGGAGCGGCGATACGTGTTGACGACTTCCATCAGCTTGGCGTCGAGTCCGCGGCGATTGCCGGCGCCGGTCAGCGGATCCTTGGTAGCGAGGGTCAGAAGCTGCGCTCGTTGACGGTTCGCAATCATCGAGAAAGCAACGGCCAGAGCGCAGGTGATGATCAATGCGATCAGCGCGGTGGTGTTTTCGTGGCGGTCGCCCGATGCGAGCAGTGCCGGAATGAGCGCGAAAATAGCTGCCAGGGCGCATACGAGCGCCTCACGCAGTTGCACGAGGTAGAACAGGCCGACCAGCGCGGGAAACGCCCAGTAGACCTGCTGTGGGCCGCTCAGGTAGACGGTCGAGATCACGCCAAACATGCACAGCACGGCCAGCGTTACGCTCGCGACGCGCACCCTGCGCGTGAAATAGACGTAGGCCCCGAGCGCCAGGAAGCCCAGGATCAGAATGGTGTCGATGATCGCTACTATCCAGTCGCTCTGCAGGTATCGATTGATCGCAAACGGCAGAATGCCCAGCGCGGCAGCCAGGCTCAGGATCAGCGGCAGGTAGGAAAAAGCGGCTTTACGCGACGGGTCGGAGCGGACGATGTACCGCCAGGAGTCCATTCCCGAGTGTTGCTTCCTCATGATAGCCGCGGTATCTCACGACCGCCGGAAACGACTGAAGAATCCGCCTTTCTTTTCTTCATCATCGTCGTCATCGTCTGCGAACGATTGCGAAACATTTCTCTCGGTGATTGGCGGTTGCACATCCAGCGCCTTGAGCGTTTGCGTCATCGAGGTATTGATCTGGTCTTCGATCGGTTCCGGGATAATCGCATCTCTCGCTGGCACTTCGGGACCGGGGTCGAAGCCACTGCCTGGCTCGCCGGCTGACCCGCGCTGATCGGCGCTCAGGGCACGGACCGTCTTGAGTCGTTGCGAAGCGGACAAGTCAATTCCTGCTTCGCCGCCTTGTTCCCGCGTTTCGAGTTGTACTTCAAAAGCGTCTTCGTCCGCGGCGACGACCTCATCGGCCGGCGTTCCAACCGCCTGCGCCAGTTGAGCGGCGCCCGTGTCAAACAGGCTTGCATCATTTGCGGACTCGCCATCCGGTCCATCCGCCACGACCTGTGCGGCGATCAGGTTGAGTTCTTCGCCAAACAGCGTTTCGGCCAGCTTGTCATCCACATCTTCGATTGACTTGGCTTTCGCAAGCTCGGCCGCAATGCGCTCGATCTCTGCGTCTGCCTTTTTTGACTTCGCGGCCGGAATCCTGACGTCGGGCAGCCCACTGCCAGCCCCGGTTGAGGCCGGCGCAGCGGCACCGGGTTCGTCAATCAGGTTGCTATCGATCCGCTCCTTGATCGCGTTGTCGAGCGTTATCTCCGGAATGATCTCGGGTTCTGGCTCTGGTGCGAGTTCGGCCTCGACAGGCTCTTCGGGCACCGGTTCTGGTCGGGGTTCATCCTCGTCGCCATGGGCTACCGCCATTGCTTTCTCGAGTGCATCGAGGTCCGGCATGAGTTGCGCCAGTGTCGGATCGCGCTCCCATTCAGGCACCTCTTCAGGCGCGGAGTCAGCCGTCGGTTCAGCCGCCAGCGCAAGCTCGGGCTGCAATTCGGGCAGCGGCTCCAGTTCCGGCAATGGCTCGGGCTGTTCTGCCCCGGCGGGCAGGGCATCTGCTTCCATTACCTCTGGTGCGAGCACTTCGAGATCGGGCAGCGTATCCTGAATCAGCTCGGGAATTTCATCCTCTTCGAGTGACGCGTCCACAGGTTCGTCCGAGAATACGATAACCGGTTCAGCCTGAATTTCGGGCTCTGGTTCCAGTTCGTGTTCAACAACAGGTTCAGGCTCAGCCTGAGGGACAGGCTCCGGCATTGGCTCGGGCGTCGGTTCGACCTCCGGGCTCGACTCCGCCACGGCATCGATCGGGCCGGGAGGCTCTCCCGCGAATACAGGCGGCTCATAATCGAATTGTTCCTGTGCGACTTCGGCAACCAGCGCGGAGGTGACTGGCGCAATATCTCTGGCAGCGGCCGTCGTCATGACGGCTTCGACGATGTTATTGGCAATGCGTGGGGTGCCGCCGCTGGCAGCGTGAATTACAGCGACGCAATCGGCTGCGAACGCTTTCTCGAACTCGCCTCCTGCGTTGCGGAAGCAATGCATCAGGTAACCGCGCAACTCCGCCTCGGACATGGGAGCCGTAACCGCATGCAGTCGTGCACGCTGGGTCAGGCGCGCAAGTTCCGGTTTTCTCAGGAAGTCGCCGAGGCGTTCATCGCCCATCATGACGATTGCAGCGCCGGCAGAGTCGCCGGTATCAGCCGCGGTCAGGGCCTCGAGTTCGGAGATGGTTTCAGATCCGATCAACAACGCGTCCTCGACAACAATCACGACGCGGCGTGCCGTGACTTCGAGGTCCGTGAAGTGTTTGCGCAGGGCTGCTACCTGGCGGATCGGGCCCTTGGGAAGTTCGGTGGCCCCGAGTTCTTCGAGCAGGAATTCGAGCACGTCTTCACCGGCCAGGCTCATGCGGCCAATGCGAATTACCGTATGCGTATCGGACAGGGCTTCAAGCGCCTTGGTCGCCAGCGTGGACTTGCCGGAACCAGCCGGCCCGGATAGCACCACGACGGCATCCGACGCCTGCATTGCCTTCTTCAGGCCCGACATCGCAGTTGCGGTCTGCGGACCCACGAAGATTTCGGGTCCGGCAACCTTGGCTTTGAACGGGCGTTTGGACAGCCCAAAGTGTTGTTCGTACATAAGCGTCCGATCTGCAACCTGCGGCCGCGATCCTTTCGCAGCCTTACCAGATGGCCAGTTTGGCGACCGGAACCCGGGATTTCAGGGAGTTATGTCACAAAAATTGCCAAAAGCCGTGAATCCGGGGCTTCCGGGCTGAGTTCGTACCGATGGAATAAATGACTGAATTCATGGTCAAAAGAGTTCAAAATAGCCGGTCTCGCCGGATATCCGACGACGACAGACAGGGAAGGGGAAATTGAAGCGAGCGCTACTGATCCTGGGAATTCTGGGTGCGGCCATCGCGGCCGTTATCGTCATGTCGGGCATGCGACCCGAGCCACCGCGCCAGGAACGGGTCGAACTCGACCCGCTGGTCGAGGTTCTGACGCTGGAACCGATGACCGCCAACTTCGAGGTCATGAGCCAGGGCACCGTGAGGCCGCGCACCGAAACCGTAGTCAGCGCCGAGGTTTCAGGGACCATCACCTGGATATCGCCGAAATTCGTCGCGGGCGGCGTTTTCGATCGCCATGAGACGCTCCTGCGCATCGACCCGACCAATTACGAAGTGGCGCAAAAGCAGGCCGAAGCATTGGTCAAGCAGCGCCAAATCGAGTACGACGGCGCGAGCAAGCTGCGCAGCCAGGGATACCGTGCCGAGACAGAGTATGCATCGGCGGCGGCGGCACTGGCGACGGCTGAGGCCGAGCTCGTGCGGGCCAGGCGCAATCTCGAACGCACTTACATTCGCTTGCCCTACCAGGGCATCGTGCGCAGCAAGGAAGTCGATCTGGGGCAATTCGTCAATACGGGGACGCGCCTCGGCGTCACGTTCGCGACCGATTTTGCGGAGGTGCGCCTGCCCCTGACCGATAACGACCTCGCGTTCGTCGATCTGCCGGACGCGAGTGAGATTACGTCGTCCGGCACGGTAGCCGGGCCGGCCGTGGAGTTGTCTGCGATTCAGCGGGGCAGGCCAACAACCTGGACGGGAACCATCGTCCGGACCGAAGGCGTCGTCGACGAAAACAGTCGCGTCACTTATGCAGTCGCGCGCATTGCAGATCCGTATGCGCTTGAGCGCGACGGTGCAGAGCTCCCTGTCGGCAGCTTCGTGCAGGCCAGGATCAGCGGTACGACAGCCGAGAACATCCTGCGCGTGCCGCGGGCGGTGGTGCGCGGCTCCAACCAGTTGGTCTTCGCCGATGCCGACGACAACATCCGGGTGCGCGAAGTCGAAATCGTGCGGTCGGACGCCACGTACATTTACATTTCAGGCGGGGCTGAGGCCGGTGACAGGGTTGTAGTCACGGCGCTGGAATCGCCGATCAACGGCATGCACGTACGCACGCTGGAGAGCGGAGGTTAGGCGATGCGAAAGCCCGGCGTAACGCAGGAAAAAGGCATTATCGCGTGGTTTGCTGCGAACAGCGTCGCGGCGAACCTGCTCATGATCCTCATCATCGTTGGCGGCCTCATCACGGTCGGCACGATCCGCAAGGAAATGAATCCGGCGCTCGAGCTCAATACCATCCAGGTACGCGTCCCGTACCTGGGAGCGGCGCCGCAGGAGGTGGAAGAGGGCGTCATTCTCAAGATCGAGGATGCCATCCAGGATCTCGTCGGTATCAAGAGAATTCGTTCTCGCGCCGTCGAAGGGTCCGGCAATGTCACGGTCGAGGTATTTCCCGAAGCGGATATCGACCAGCTGCTCGCGGATGTCAAGACGCGCATTGATGCGATTTCAACGTTTCCTGCGCTCACCGAAAAACCGGTTATTTACAAGCAGGAAATCAACAATCCGGTCATCATGATTGCGTTGTTCGGTGATCTCGACAAGTTCGGTCGCAAGTCGCTCGGCAACGAAATCCGGGATGACTTGCTGCGCATGCCGGAAGTCAACAACGTGATATTTCACGGTGATCGTGCGTACGAGATATCCGTTGAGGTCTCTGAGCAGACGCTGCGGCAGTACGGCCTGACCATGAGCGCGATATCGCAGGCAATCAAGGACTCCGCGGTCGACATGCCGGGTGGCACGATCAAATCCGACGGCGGTGACATCCTGTTGCGCACCAAGGGGCAGGTGTATACCGGCACCGAGTTCAGCCAGATTGTGTTGCGAACCTACGCCGACGGCACGCGCCTGACGCTTGGCGACATCGCCAATATCGATGACGGATTTGTCGAGAGCGACAGCTTCAGTCGCTTCAACGGGCAGCCGAATTCCACGTTGCAGGTCGTTTCCGGCAGCAACCAGAACGAGATCCGGACCGCGCAGGTCGTCAAGGAATATGCCGAAGCCAAACGGGCAACCTTGCCGGACGGCGTGCATATGGAAACCTGGATCGATCTGCCACGCTACCTGCAGGGCAGCCTCGACCGCATGACGGACAACATCATCAACGGTGCCCTGCTGGTGTTCATCGTTCTGTCATTGTTCCTGCGCATGAAAGTGGCATTCTGGGTGATGGTCGGGCTACCGGTCTGCTTCCTCGGCGCGTTGTGGTTCCTGCCAACCTGGCCCGTCACGATCAACACGATGAGCCTGTTTGGCTTTATCATCGTACTCGGCATCGTGGTCGACGATGCGATCATTATTGGCGAGTCGGCTTATACGCAAATACGTTCGCACGGCCATTCGCTCGACAACGTTATCAAGGGCGCCCACCGCGTCGCGATTCCCGCGACCTTCGGTGTACTGACGACAATTGCGGCGTTTGCGCCAATGCTGTTCGTGGGCGGCATCGGCGGTGCATTCCTCGAGGCGATGTCGTTCGTCGTCATCATGTGCCTCGTGTTCTCGCTCATCGAGTCCAAGCTCATTCTTCCCGCGCACCTCGTGCACGCGAAGATTCCCGAAATCGACGAAGACGACTTGTTCCATCCGCAGCGCAAGGTAGGGGCGTTCGAGCGGGTGCCGCGGTTCTTCCTCAAAATCCAGCGACATGTCCAGCATGGCTTGCAGAAGCTTATCCACGATATTTACCGACCATGGCTGGAGCGCGCCGTCGACAATCGCGGTCTTACGGTGACGATTTTTGCGGCGGTGCTGATCGTGACATTTGGCCTCATGACCAGCGGTATCGCGCGGCTCGTATTCTTCCCCGAGTTCGAGCAGGACTACATCCAGGTTCGCATGGAAATGCACGCGGGCTCTCCGCCTGCGGCACGTGACGCGGCGGCGACGAAGATTGAGAAGGCGCTGCTCGATATTAACGCCGAGCACATCGCCGAGAACCCCGACTCGTTGCCGGTGATTGATCACATCGGCATCTGGACACCCAGCGACACGAGCGTCATGGCGTTCGTCGAATTGCCGTTTGACGAGAATCGGCCCTTCACTACCAAGGAAGTTTCCTCGATGTGGCGGGAGCGCGTTGGCGAGATGCCGGGTATGAAGGAATTGAAGTTTATGGCAGTTGGCCATATCGGTGGCGGCGCACCACTGAGCTTCCGCCTGAACGGTAACAACATGGATATGCTCGAGTCTGCAGCCACCGAGTTGGCCACGGAACTCGGCCAGTTCGAGGGTATCTTCGACATCGTAAACTCGGCTGACCAGGGGGCCGAGGAGATCAAACTGACCATCAAGCCTGAGGCCGAAGCGCTCGGCCTGACCATGGCATCACTTGGTCGCCAGGTGCGGCAGGCCTTCTATGGCGAGGAGGCGCAGCGTATCCAGCGCGGCAAAGACGAACTGAAGGTGATGGTGCGCTACCCGATCGAACAGCGACGCTCGATCGCAGACCTTGAGAATATGCGGATCCGGACGCCGAACGGCGAAGAGGTACCGTTCCGGGACGTTGCCGAGGTCGAGTTTGGTAACGGGTACTCGAGCATTGCGCGAATCGACCGCCAGCGCACGGTGACGATTTCCGCCGATATCGATCCGACGCTGGTCGAGCCGCGCCAGATCATTACGACGATGGGCGAGACGTTCATTCCCGAACTGCTGTCGCGCTACCCGGGTGTGGAGTACGGGCTCGAGGGCGCGAGCCAGGATGAGCAGGAGCTTGCGCGTCGCATGACGATTGCACTCGTGGCATCGATTTTCCTGATTTATGCGCTGATTGCGATACCGTTGCATTCGTATTCGCAGCCGCTAATCATCATGTCGGTCATTCCGTTCGGGGCAATTGGTGCGATCGTGGGCCACGTCATTATGGGCCATGCGTTCAGCATGTTCTCGATGTTCGGTCTCATTGCATTGGCCGGTGTCGTGGTGAATGACAGCCTGATCATGGTCGACTTCATCAATAAAGCGCGCTTGAGCGGCCGGCCTGTCAGAGATGCCGTGATCGAATCGGGTACGGCGCGCTTCAGGGCAATCATCCTGACGTCGTTCACGACAGCTGCGGGACTGACGCCGATCATTTTCGAAACCGATCCGCAGGCACAGGCTATTATTCCGACCGCGATTTCCATCGGCTACGGAATCGTGTTCGCGACCGTGATTACGCTGTTCCTGATTCCCTGCCTGTACGTGCTGCAGGAAGACGGGTTTGCGATTCTCCGCCGTCTGCGCGGCAAGCCGCAATCTGCCATCGGTGCGGCCGAGTCGAACCCCGTGTGAATGATGTCATGTCGAATGCCGAGGCCGAGGCTCGCTCCGGCCTCGTTTTTGGTTTGCTCGCCTACACGATGTGGGGCCTGTTCCCGATCTATTTCGTCTGGACTTCCGCAGTGGAACCGGTGGAGGTGCTCAGTCACCGTATCCTCTGGGCCGTGCCGTTCGGCGCACTTATCATTGCGTTACGCAAGCAGTGGCCCGATGTACGCGGCGCGCTCGTCGATCGCAGCAAGCTCGTATGGCTTGGCATGGCGGCCTTGTCGATCACGATCAACTGGCTGACGTACATCTGGGCGATCCAGCAGGATCGTATCTTCGAAACCAGTCTCGGTTACTACATCAATCCGCTCATGTATGTGGCGATTGGCGTGTTGGCGTTTGGTGAAACATTGCGTCGTTTGCAAGGACTGGCGGTGGTGCTCGCGTCCATCGGCGTGCTGTTCCTGACGCTCAGCGGCGGCACGTTCCCATGGGTCGCGATTGTGCTCGGTATTTCGTTCACGATGTACGGCGTGATTCGCAAGCAGGTCGTCATTGGCGCTATGCCTGGCCTGTTCATAGAAACCCTCATGCTGCTGCCGTTCGCGGCAATCTGGATGGCCTGGTTTATCGCGCAGGGCGGTGCAACGATTGTGAACGGGGACGCCGGGACCCAGGCGTTGCTCGTGTTTGCCGGTCCGATGACCGTGCTGCCACTGATGTTCTTCGCCATCGCGGCGCGACGCCTTACGCTGACGACGATTGGCTTCATGCAGTTCCTGGCGCCGACGCTGCAGTTTCTTGCTGGCGTCTACTACGGCGAACCGCTGACGATGCCGAAGCTTGTGTGCTTCTCGTTTATCTGGGCTGCCGTGCTGTTCTTCAGCTACGACGCAGTGAAGGCGGGCAGAGAAAAGCCCCAGCCGGCGTAGCCGGTGGGGCTGTTCATTCTTGTAGGAGGCGGCTTGCCGGCGACCCGGTCGCCGGCAAGCCGCCTCCTACAGATCAAGCTGCGTTGCGACGCTCGTGCGCTTCCTTGATGACCTCTTCGGCCACGTTGTTCGGGCACGGCGCGTAGTGACTGAACTCCATGGAGAACTGGCCGCGGCCCGAGGTCAGCGTACGCAGGTGGCCGATGTAGCCGAACATCTCGGCCAGCGGCGCATCCGCTTTGACGCGCACACCAGTGGCGCCGGCTTCCTGCGACTTGATCATGCCGCGACGACGATTGAGGTCGCCGATAACATCACCAACGTTGTCCTCCGGTGAGAATACGTCGACCTTCATGATCGGCTCGAGCAGCTGTACACCGGCCTTCGGCACCGACTGGCGGTACGCGGCCTTTGTGGCGATCTCGAATGCGAGGGCCGAGGAGTCGACCGCGTGGAAGCCGCCGTCCAGCAGCGTGAACTTGACGTCCAGCAGCGGGTAACCGGCAAGCGTACCTTCGACCATCGAAACTTCGAACGCTTTCTCGATCGCGCCCCAGTATTCACGCGGTACGTTACCGCCCGTAACCAGCGACTCGAACTCATAGCCGGCGTTGGTCTCCGCAGGCTCGATGCGGTAGTCGATCTTGCCGTACTGACCCGAACCACCCGACTGCTTCTTGTGGGTGTAGGAGTCTTCGATCGTCTGCGTGATCGTCTCGCGGTACGCAACCTGCGGTTTGCCCATCTCGACTTCAACGCCGTGGGTACGCTTGAGGATGTCGACCTTGATGTCGAGGTGCAGCTCACCCATGCCCTTGATCAGCGTCTCGCCCGAGTCTTCGTCGGTCTCAACCTGGAAGGACGGGTCTTCCTGGACCATCTTCGACAGCGCAACACCCATCTTCTCGGTGCCGGCCTTGTCCTTCGGCGCGATCGCGATCGAGATAACCGGGTCCGGGAACACCATTGGCTCGAGCGTGGCCGGATTCTTCGGGTCCGCCAGCGTGTGCCCGGTGCGCGTATTCTTCATGCCGAGGAGTGCGACGATGTCGCCAGCCTGCGCCACGTCGAGCTCTTCGCGCGAGTCGGCGTGCATCTCTACGATGCGGCCGATGCGCTCGGTCTTGCCCGTGAAGGTATTGAGGACGCTGTCGCCTTTCTTGATAACGCCGGAGTAGATGCGCGTAAATGTGAGTGCGCCGTAGCGGTCGTCCATGATCTTGAACGCGAGCGCGCGCAGCGGCTTCTCGGCGTCGACTTCGGCGAATCCGCCGGTCTCGTTGCCGTCGAGATCCATTTCCGGCTGCGGCTTGACTTCCGTCGGGTTCGGCAGGAAATCAACTACTGCATTAAGAACGTTCTGTATCCCTTTGTTCTTAAAGGCGGAACCGCAATAGGTCGGGAAGAAGTCCAGCGCGATTGTACCCTTGCGGATGCACTTCTTGATATCGTCGATCGACGGCTCGTTACCCTCGAGGTACGCCTCGAGCATATCGTCGTCCTGCTCAACCGCCGTCTCGATAAGCTTCTCGCGCCATTCCTCGACCTGGTCGGCCATGTCGGCCGGTACATCGCCGATTTCATAGGACATCGGATCGTTCGGATCCGACCATACCCACGACTTGCGCGTGAGCAGGTCAACAACGCCCGTGAAGTTGTCTTCGATACCGATCGGCAGAACCATGACGAGCGGGTTGGCTGCGAGTACGTCCTCGACCTGCTTGACGACACGGTAGAAGTCCGCACCGATACGGTCGAGCTTGTTGACGAAGATCACGCGCGCGACCTCCGACTCGTTGGCGTAACGCCAGTTCGTCTCGGACTGCGGCTCAACACCACCGGAGCCGCAGAAAACGCCCACACCACCGTCGAGAACCTTCAGGGAACGATAGACCTCGATCGTGAAGTCAACGTGTCCCGGGGTGTCGATGATATTCAGCGTGTGGCCATCCCACTGGCAGCTGGTCGCAGCCGACTGAATCGTAATGCCGCGTTCCTGCTCCTGCTCCATGAAGTCCGTCGTGGCTTCGCCATCGTGGACCTCGCCGGTCTTGTGGATCTTGCCGGTCAGCTTCAGGATGCGCTCCGTCGTCGTGGTCTTGCCCGCATCGACGTGCGCGAAAATTCCGATATTTCTGTAAACGCTAAGGTCTTTCATATCAATAATCTCAGTTACTAAAGCACCCATAACGCAAACGGGCTCTCAAAGCCTGTCCAGCGAGAACCCGTTATAGCTATCGTCTTGGGTGCACCTGTTTTCAGCCGTTCCCGAGGCGCTTTTCCCGGCAGCCAGTGCGGCGCTGCATAAGGGACAGGACGGCTTTCGCGCGCGGATAATAACAGCGGAAACGCCCCTAAACCAGTCCATTTGCACAGGCGGAACTGGCGCACAGTTTTCTGCGAAAAATCCACATATTATTCAAGGCGTTATGATCATAAGATACCTCCCCGAAACCCGCCTGGAGTTCCTCTGGCTGCGACTCGCTGTCTCCGGAGTGGTCCTGGCGCTGTTTATTGGCCTCGTTCGGCTTGTCTGGTACCCGGGCCTCCATTTCCAGCTGAGTGGCGCCGCGGGCAATGTCGCGATTGCGGCCGGCGTTGCCCTGGTTATTGGTCCGGGCCTGACGACATTCGTCTACAAGCCCGGCAAGAAAGGCCTGTTGCTCGATGTCTGGGTCATTCTCGCGGTCGAGATGGCGGCATTGTCGTTCGCCGCGACGCAGTTGTACGAGCGACGTCCTGAGTTCATGGTGTTCGCCGTTGACCGATTCGAGGCCATTGCGGCCAGCAAAGTCGGGCAGTATCCGTTCCGGCATGCAGAATTGGCCGCCGGCGGTGTCCTGTCCGGTCCCACTGCCGTAATTGCGCGCTTCCCGGACGACAGTAAAGAACGGGCGGATCTCAAGTACAGCATTCTGTTCGAAGGACAACCCGATATCGACAGGCGTCCGGACCACTGGTATCCCTACGCATCGGGCGCGGCGGCGGTGCTCGAGAGCAGCCGCCCGCTGCAGGAACTGCGCGATGTCGCGCCCGAATACCAGGTCGCCGTGGATCGGTGGCTTTGGTTAGCCCCTGGCGAGCTTTCGGATTACCGTTTCGTTTCGGTCCAGAGCAGTAAACGAGATGCGGTTGCCGTTATCGAAGTGGCGACCGGGCAGCCCGTGGGTATGCTCGACCTCGATCCCTGGATCTGAACGGATAGCAGGTCTAACGACGCAGGATTGCGAGCCAGCGCGCGATGTTGAGCAGGCTCATGAGCGACGCGGACACGTAGGTCAGGGCCGCGGCCGTCAACAGCTTGCTGGCATGAGGTCCGTCGCCGCGGCGCAGGATACGCTGCTCCTCGAGCAGGGGCAGGGCGCGGGCGAAACTCGCGTTGAACTCGGTCGGTAAAGTCACGCAATGAATCACGGCGGCGGTCCCCAGGGTTGCGAGGCCGGCCGCGAATGTCAGTAGCGAAATAAACGGCGCGCGCGTCACAATGCCGATGAACGGGGCGACGATGAGTACGCCGGCGCCCAGCTTTTCTACGTGGCGGGTGGCCTTGACGAGGCGCGTGCGCAGCCGCAGCGGCCCGTAATTTTCATGGTCCTGCAGTGCATGACCGACTTCGTGGGCAGCCACCGTAATCGCGGTGAGCGATTTCCCATTGAGCTTATCCTCGGTCAGTCGCACGGCCTTCGCCTCGGGATCATAGTGGTCACCCTCGTCGGTCGCCTCAACAACAACATTCGACAGGCCTTTCTTGTCGAGCAGGTAACGCGCGAGCTCGCCGCCCGTGCCGTCGTATCGATCTGCGGGCATGCTGTAACGCTCGAGCACGCGCTGCACCCAGATACCGGGCCCGAACACGATGACGAGCACAATGGCGATTAAGACGATGATGGCCACTCTGTTAATCTACCAGCGAACTCACCGCGAAAGAGGATTTCCGTGACGCAAGATCAGGCGACGCTATTCGGGCTGCTATTTTTTGTGTTCGTCTTCCTGATCTGGGGCCGCTGGCGCTACGATCTTGTCGCCTTCGTCGCACTGCTGGTTGCCCTGCTGACCGGTATCGTGCCAAAGGAGCAGGCCTTCTCCGGCTTCGGGCATCCGGCCACGGTCATCATCGCGCTTGTGCTGGTTGTCAGTCGCGGCCTGTCGAATTCCGGTGTTATCGAGATGGTTGCGCGGTACCTCGTGGACGCATCCCGGCGACTTGCCACCCATATAGCGATAATGTCAGGACTGGCTGCAAGCCTTTCGGCCCTGATGAACAATGTGGCCGCGCTCGCGCTGCTGATGCCCGTCGATCGGCAGGCCGCGAGGAAAGCCGGACGCAGCCCGTCGCTGTCGCTGATGCCGCTGTCGTTCGCCTCGATCCTGGGCGGCATGATTACCTTGATTGGCACGCCGCCGAATATTGTCGTTGCGGAGTTTCGGGGCGACGCGCTCGGCGAGCCTTATCGCATGTTCGATTTCGCGCCGGTTGGTCTCGCATGTGCGGTTGTCGGCGTCGCTTACGTAGCGCTGCTCGGTTGGCGCCTCCTGCCGAGCGATCGCGCGTCAACCGACTCGGGCAGGGAGCTCTTTGATCTCGCCGACTACATCGCCGAAGTGAAGGTGAAGGAAGGCTCGTCGATTATCGGCAAGCGCGTGCGTGATATCGACGGCGCGGCCGCCAAGTCGGACGTTGAGGTCATCGGCCTGATTCGCCATGGTCGCCGGCTGCCCGGCCTCGCGCGCATAGCGGAGATCAAAGCGGGGGATATCCTCGTGGTCGAGGCCAGCCCGGACAGCCTCGAGGAAGCCCTGGGAGCGCTGCAACTCGAGTATGTTGGCAGAGGCGAGGGCCAGCTAGGTGACGACGATCTCGTTCTGCACGAAGTAGTGGTGCCGGAGTCATCACGCCTCGCGCACCGATCGGCAATGTCGATGCGGCTGCTGTATCGCTACCGCGTCGCGCTGGTCGGAGTGTCGCGCGAAGGACGGCGTTTTCGCGACAAGGTACGCAAGCTTGAATTGCGGCCCGGCGATGTCCTGTTACTGCTAGGCGCCGAGGAGCGACTCGCAGATATCACAGGGCGACTTGGTCTGCTGCCGCTGGCCGACCGCGGTCACAGCGTAATCCAGCGCGACAAAGCCTGGTTGGCCGTTGGGATCTTTGCCGCTGCGATATCCGTCGCGAGCATTGGTTGGGTCTACCTCCCCATCGCGCTGGGCTGTGTTGCGGCAGCGTACGTGTTTCTGAACATCGTGCCGATTCGGGATGTCTACAGGTCGGTCGAGTGGCCGGTCATCGTACTGCTCGGATCGATGATTCCAATTGGCGGGGCTCTGCAATCGACTGGCGGGACCGCGCTGATCGCCGGAGGCATCGTCGACATCTCCGCCGGTTACTCTCCCGTCTTCGTGCTGGTGTTGCTGGTCGTCGTGACGATGACGCTGTCGGATGTAATGAACAATACTGCGACTGCAGTTATTGCGGCGCCCATCGCGGTCGAGATCGCTGCGCGCCTTGACGTATCGCCGGACCCGTTCCTGATGGGCGTTGCAGTCGCAGCCTCGTGCGCATTCCTGACGCCGATCGGACACAAGAACAACACACTGATCATGGGTCCGGGCGGGTATCGTTTTGGTGACTACTGGCGCATGGGCCTGCCCCTCGAGATCCTGATCATCGCAATCTCGGTGCCCGCGCTGATCACGTTCTGGCCGCTGTAATTTATGTCAAGCGCTTGTCGCAAAATCCCTGCAACTGGCGTCACAAACTGACAATTTTTTCTGACTGGCAGGCAGGCGTTACCATGCCGATACGCATGTAAGTTGCTGAAAATATTAAATGCATGTGGATTTTTCTCGAAACGGAGATGTTGGCACACGGCTTGCAATCCTGGTGGCAGGGGGTAGCCCCGTCTTGTACCGACTGGAATTACGGAGATTGGCATGGAAAGAGCGACGATCCAGGATTGGACCGACAGCATCGTGACGCTCAAATTTGACCAGCAACGCGATGTCCGCTACCGGGTGTACCGCGAAGGCGATACCTGCTTCCTCGAAATGCGCGCGCTGGAAGACGGCGCGCACATCCACACGCTGGAATTGCCCGAGGGTATGAAGCTCGATCGGACGAGCTATGAGGTGCTGTTGCGCTACGTGCTGCTCGACGTCGTCGCGGCGTAGTCTTCGACGGCCTGCCAGACTCGCAGCAGGTTCTCGCCCAGTATCTTGCGAATGTCGTCCTCGCTGTAGCCACGCTGCAGCAGTCCCGCGACCAGGTTCGGGTAGGAGGAGACATCTTTAAGTCCGACGGGAAGCGAGTCCCCGACACCGTCATAGTCGGAACCGATGCCGACGTGGTCGACGCCGACCAGTTCCACGACATGATCGAAGTGGTCGAGTACGTCGTCGACCGAGGCGAACGGCAAGGGACCATGCTCCGCGGCATAGATCTTCGGGTACTCACGGTATAGGTACGCCTGGGTCAGGTCGGGATGCTCCTTCAGGTATGCCATGCCCGCCGCCATGCGTGCGCTGCTGTATTCCCGCGCCGCCTGGGTGACAAAGGTGGAGCCGAAGTTGATCATTACCACCCCGCCACCTGCCGCAACGGCTGCAATCATCTCGTCGCTGATGTTACGCTCGAACCCCGGCGTGAAGTGGCGCGCCGAAGAGTGCGATGCGATGACGGGCGCTTCAGTTACGTCCATGATTTCCCAGAAGGCCTGATCCGAGACGTGACTGACGTCGACCATGATGCCCAAGCGGTTCATCTCGCGGATCACTGCCGCGCCGAACTCGCTGATGCCTTCCCACTGGTGGTTCTCGTCGTAGGACGAGTCCGACAGGTGATTGGTTTTGCCGTGTGACAGCGATACATAGCGAATGCCGCGCGCAAAGAATTCACGCAGATTGGCCAGATCGCCATCGATTGGCGAACCGTTTTCCATGCCCAGCGGTAGTGACATCAGGCCGGCGTCGAAATGTGCGCGAACATCCGCAACGCTCGTCGCGATCGCAAACTTGTCAGGGGCCGAGGCGGCAATCTCTTCGACGAGGTCAATGAGCTTGTGCGCCGTTTCCCGCGATTTGCCCTGGGCTTCATGTTCGGCCGGTGTGTAGATCGACATGAACGGCGCGTTGAGGCCGCCGGCCACGGCGCGCGGGTAGTCAAAATCGCCAGTCTCGGTCGCCTGCGAAATATCGTCCGGGCGGACGATCAGGCGATACGGCACGTCGATGTGCGTGTCGACAATGATGCTCGTCTCTGCAATGCGGCGCGCCTCGGCGTCCAGGTCAGGCGCCCCAGTGGTTTCAGGCTCGTCGCCGCAGCCGGCGAGGATACCGAACGCCGCGAGACACAGAATTCTTTTGTTCATGGGAATCTATGGCTGGCTCAGATGGTCGAAGATTGTAACAATAGGCTGGACCCACCGGTCCAGCGATTTCGGCTGTTCAGACGAAAGGAGTAGACGATGAGTGACACGAACCCTCCTGCAGACCACGCATTTGTTGACGAGAAAGAACCCGGCACGCCGCTGGAGGAGAATCTCAAATCGCGCGCTACCTGGACGCGTCTGCTGTTCATGGTTATTTGCAGCGTCCTCGTCTGGCTCGCCAGTGTTGTCGGCACGTTCGTTGTGATCTTCGGTTTCCTGATGGTCCTGTTCACCGGCAAAGTGAACGACGAATTGCGCGAAGTAGGGAAGAGCGTCGCTACCTACATCTACGAAAACGTGCTGTACCTGACCTTCAATACGGACGACCGGCCGTTCCCGTTCGGCGGCAAGTGGCCGTCCGGCGACTCGTAGGAGGCGGCTCGCCGGCGACAGTTGTAGGAGGCGGCTTGCCGGCGACAGTTGTAGGAGGCGGCTTGCCGGCGACGGTGAGGTGCCTAAACCGGGCCGTCCGATAAAGGAAGACGCATGTCCGTAATGGAATTTGTCCTCGTGGCCCACGCGATTATCGTGGGCCTCGCCGTTGCCGAGATCCTGCGCGGCCTGGCGGACACGTTGAGGGCAGAAGAGGTACGGATCAGCTATCGACTGCTGCTGATTGCTGGTTGGGCGCTGCTGCTGTTGTGGCAGCTCTGGTGGGCGGTATGGCGTGTTGTTGATCGCCCGGAGTGGACGTTTCCGGAGTACCTGGCCTTCCTGTTCCCGGTTGCCGTCCTGTACATCATTGCGCGGCTGTGTTTTCCGGAGAAGGTCTCAGGATCTGATCTGCAGGCCTACTACGAACGTGTTGCGCCCAAAATCTTTGTGCTTGTAGCCGTAACCTACGCATCGTTTGCGTTTCTCATGCAGCCCTTTATCTTCCAGTCATTCTGGCCGCTGGTCGCAGCATCGCAGGTATCGATGGCTGTGCTTGCCCTGGTGGCAAGCCGCTATCACGCGCCGGCGTTCCAGTTATTCGTAATTGTGGCAATGGTGGTGCAGGTGATCTGGCGGGGCCTGTCGAGCGTCATCGGAGGCTGAGCAACCGGTATCTAGACGGACAGCTCCCGTTGCCCCGGCTGCCAGTGGGTCAGGTTGACCTGAGCTGCACCAACTCCCAGGCCGCGCACCCAACGCGCGGCTGCGTCCAGCGTGACCCAGGTTCTGACCTTGCCTTTGCGGGTCTCGGCCGTGACAGGGCCGTTGGGCGTTTTTGCCTCGACGTGGAACCGCGCGCCGCTGGCAATGATGTTGATGTTCTTGATGGCGCCGGCGGCAACCATCGCCCTGATCAGGCGTTCATCCATTTGAAGTCCCCGGTTTGGTTGGGTCCTGCCCTGGGATAGCAATGCCGGTCTCGGTGCAGTGCCGGCGAATCAGCATTTCGACCATGTTTGCCACGCTGCGGTGTTCGCGGGCAGCTGCCCGGCGCACGGCTTCCTTGACGCCGGGTTCAATGCGCAGGTTGAGCGTGGATATCTTGGTGCGAGCCATGCGTTACATATTACACACAAATAAACGAAAATGTAACGCATGTTGCATAGTTTTTGCGCCACATCTCGATTACGGGCCCGCGGCGCTATACTGTTCGGGGCCCGGAGTTACGGGTAGCCAGAAAAGGAACAGGATGCGTCTCGAAAGCATCAGTATCGGCGCCGTGGAGACGGTCAGCCATGGCAACAAGTCGATGACGACGGGAATCTGCAAGCTTGCCGTGTCGGGACCTGTCGGCATCATGGTTGATGGTGTTGCCGGGGATGCCATCGTGGATAAAGAGCACCATGGCGGTGCCGACCAGGCAGTCTATGCCTACAGCGCTGACGACTACGACTGGTGGGCCCGGGCTACGGGCCGCGAATACGCGCCTGGCCTGTTCGGCGAGAACCTCACAATTCGTGACCTGCCAAGTGACATGCGGATTGGCGATCGCCTCCTGATCGGCGCAGTCGTACTCGAGGCGACTGCGCCGCGCATTCCTTGCGGTACTTTCGCCGCACGCATGCAGGACACGGGTTTTGGCATGGCGTTCCGTGAGGCAGAACGCCCGGGTATCTACTTCCGCGTCCTCAATGAGGGTGAAATCGAGGCTGGCGATGCCGTGACCTTCATCGAGAATGAAGAGGCGGAGGTGACGATCCTGGACCTGTTTCGCTTTTATTATGCGCTGCGCCACGATGCTGACGATTTGCGGCGTTTCCTCGAGGCGCCGGTTGCAGAGCGTTTTCGCCGCAAGATCGAGAGTAAGCTCGCGGCGCTGGCATAAAAAAGCCCCGCCGAAGCGGGGCCAGGGTTGCAGAACTTCGCGAGTTCCACGGGGAGATTTATTGCGTCTGCCTTATGGTGCTGCGCAGGACGAGATCGCCGAGTAGTCGATGACGACTGCCTGCGGTCCCATTTCGCCGCCGGTTCCGTCGCGAGCGATTACGTCGAGTACTTCACCGCCCGTGAACGCGAGGCCCGGCAGGGAGATCGCCGGTGTCTTGCTGTCCGCAGCGGTCACGTATGCGTCGTAGTTACCCGGGGCAATCGACAGGATCGAGGTATCGGCACCGAACGGCACGTCCTCGAAGACCGGATCAGCGCCGGAGATGTCCGTGCCGGCGGCGACCAGGTACAGGTCGACCTCAGGCGTGCTCGGAGAGCCGTGCGTAATGCGGAGCTTCGTCTCAGTAGCGACACTGCGCGTGCTGCCTGCCAGGGGGATCGCGCGGATTGTCGGATCGCCGGAGGTCAGGAAGCCCGATACGATTGCCAGCGCCTCGTCGCCCTTCATCACGTTCAGCGGGAAGGTCGTTGCGACGACGTTGTTGTCCGAGTTGGCTGCAATGCTCACCGTGTAGTCACCCGGCGGCACGTAGTCGATGTCGCAGAACTGCCCGTACGACACATTCTCAACCAGCTTGATGGCTTCGATAGCGCCGGTCGTGTTGTCGTCGGCAATAACGTCGACTGCCGGAGCGTCCGGGGACAGGTGCACGGCAACAGCCGAGGCCGGCGTGTTGGTGTCATAGATGGTGCTGAAACCAGCTCCATCGAGAGCGATCAGCTTGACCGGAGAAGCACCCGGGCCGGTGTTTTCAACTGCCACGACCATCAGGTCGGCGCCGGGAGAGAACGGCTGCTCACCGGAGTCGTATACAACTGCGGTCGGATCGTTGGCGACAGTGATTCGAACCTGGTAGTCGCCTGCCGGTACTTCGAGACGGTCAGTGAAGTCTTCGAACTCGAGTGGCATGCCAGCGCCGTTCACGGGGCTGGAAGCTGCGAGATCGGCGCCGAGTGGCGTCACATAGACGTCTACACCGGGGGCGTTAGGCGCAGCATGCACGACCTGGGCGCGGAAGTAGCCTTCCCTGATGCGCTCGTCGGATGCGTTCTGGATCACCAGCGGACGCACCGGCTCGGCTACTTCGTCGATAGCGATAACCGTTGTCTCAGTGCTGTAATCCAGCTCGAGGTCGGCGTCGATCACAACGAGGTTGCCGCCGGGGATGATCGCTTCAACCTGCACGTTGACTTCCTCGCCAACCGGGACAAAGCCCGAACCGACGGCGTAGTCAATGTCCAGCAGCGCCGGCGAACCGTCGACCCAAATGTTCACGGCCGGCGCATCAGGCGATGCATGCAGGGCACGAATTTCAGGGGTAGCGGCACATTCAGTGATCGTCGTCGAGGTAACTTCACCGGTGTCCAGAATGCCGTTACGGTTGGTGTCGAGGCCACTGTCGACGGCGGTGCCGCCGCCGAGGCAGACTGCGTCGCCTTTGGGGATGTCACGGATGGCAATCAGGGAATCGAATCCATCTGCACCGTCCATGCCGTCGGCACCGTCGCTTCCGTCACTGCATGCGGCCAGGACGAAGGCAGCGGATACGAGCGTCGCTGCGTAAATCTTCTGTTTCATGGGGTATCTCCGAGAGGGTTAATTAGCTCGGGGATGGATACTGCGGGGTCGGTTGGATCGATTCTTCTCAGCGAGGTATCGGAATGTTTCTGAATGTTTCGTGCCTCATCGCGGCAAGGCATGGAGATGCTTCCCGCGCTATCATAAGCGCATGACAAAAGTACTAATCATTGATGACGACCGTAAGCATTCGGAGTTGTTGCAGGCCTATTTCAAGCGCTTTGGCATCAACCTGGTGTGTGCGCTCGAGGCCGAAGACGGTCTTCGCAAGCTCAATCGCGAGGATCCCGACCTGTTACTGCTGGACGTGATGTTGCCCGGCAAAGACGGTTTCGAGATCTGCCGCGAGGTGCGCAAGTCGAGCAATATTCCGATCATCATGCTGACGGCGCGCGGCGACGTTATCGATCGGGTGTCGGGTCTCGAACTCGGCGCCGACGACTATCTCGGCAAGCCGTTCGAACCCCGCGAACTGGTGGCGCGCGTCCAGGCGACACTGCGGCGTGCGGAGACGGGCGGCAGCAGCGGCTCCAACCTCGAGTTCGATGGTCTCTCAATTGATGTAGAAACGCGCAACGTCACTGTCGACGGCAAGCTGGTCGATTTGACTTCGATGGAGTTCGAGCTGTTGCTGATCCTGGCCCGCCGTCACGGTCGCAAGATGTCGCGCGACGACATTCTGAGCGAATTGCGCGGTATCGATGCCGCCATCCTGACGCGCTCGGTCGACATCATGGTCAGCCGCCTGCGCGGCAAGATCGGCGACTCCGTGAAGCCGCCACGCTTCATCCAGACAATCTGGGGACGCGGTTATTCCTTTATAGGAGTGCCCGTCGACAGTGCTTAGGCGCCTCGCTCGCTCGTTATCGTTCCGCCTGCTTGCTATCTTCCTGGTCCTCGCGGCGCTGTTCGTATGGGGCACGTTCGGGGCATTTCGTCTTGTCTATAACAGCGACCAGATCCGCGGCCTGATCAGCGGCCATCTCGCGCTGCACGTTTCCTACGTCAAGGCCGACATCGGATCGCCGCCGCGAATCGAGCGCGCCGAATCGATCACGCGCCGCGTGCCTGTCGATATTCGGATCCTCGGTCCCGACATCGACTGGGCATCGGACCCCAATTTCCCGCGCCTCGAGGAGCTCGAATTCGGACCCAGCCCTGCGTTCAGCGATGCGCCCGATGCCTGGGTCGATGAGCTCCAGGGTCTCGAGTTCGCCGCCGCGGCGCGCCACAATTTCCTGAAAATGGAGCAGGACGGTTTCGAGATCGCGGTATCGACGCCGCGCATCGCGGACAAGCCGGGTGGCCCGGACCTGACGCTGCTGATTCTTGGCCTGGGCCTGTTCTACCTGATGCTGGGCTACGCCGCTGTCTCGTGGCTGTTCAAGCCGATTCGGGCAATTCGCGAAGGGGCGGCCTCAATTGGACGTGGGCGATTCAATCATCGTATCGAAAATATTCGATCGGACCAGCTGGGCGACCTGGCGTCCGATATCAACCAGCTGGCGAGCGATGTCGAGGACATGCTCGATGCCAAACGGGCATTGTTGCTTGGGATCAGCCATGAGCTGCGTACGCCGCTATCGCGCATGAACATTGCGCTGGAATTGCTGGATGACGACGAGGATCGCGAACGGCTCAAGCCGGAAATCGTCGAGATGGAGAAGATTATTGTGGCGTTGCTCGAGGCTGAGCGCCTGAGTGCGCGTCATAATCCGCTCGCACGCTCACCGGTCCGGATCGATAACCTCGTAAATGACATGGTCAGCGATTTCTTTGAGCGCGACGTCGATCGTCTGAGGATCGATAACCGGGCCGGGCAGATCGTCGCCGAGCTGGACGAGGCGCGCATCATGTTGATGCTAAAGAACCTCCTGAGCAACGCGCTGCGGTACTCGCCTGTTGACTCCGGGCCAGTGCAGCTTGACGTCGGCGTTGAAAACGCCGAGCTCGTATTCCGGGTGAGCGATAACGGCCCGGGCCTGACGAAAGAGCAGGCGGGCAAGATTGGCGAGCCGTTCTACCGCAGCGACCCGTCCCGGACCCGCGATACCGGCGGCACGGGGCTTGGGCTTTTCCTCGCGACCCTGATTGCGAGAGCTCATGGGGGTTCGCTCAGGCTTCTGAACCCGGGGCAGCCGGGCGCCCGCTTCGAATGCCGTATCCCGCTATGAATTGACATTGGGCAGGCCCATCGGCTTGACCTCTCGGCCGGAAGATATCAAAATGATATCAAAATAAATGGATAGGAAGGAGAGGCCGATGATCAAAGAAGTCAAACGCACCGTAGCGTCGGGTTACCTCGCATTAGCCGTGCTGGCCGCGGCGCAGCTGGGTTCTGCTTACATGCTGGTCCAGGCCGTTAAGGCCGCGGCGACTGGCAGTGTCATTGGCTGGGCCCTGGCATCGATTGTCGTGCTCGTGTGCTGGGCAGGGCTGTTCATGGTCCATCCTAACGAGGCCAAGGTGCTGCAGCTGTTTGGCAAGTACGCCGGCACTTGCCACGATCCAGGATTGCGCTGGGCCAACCCCTTCTACACGAAAGCATCGGTATCGGTCCGCGTCCGTAACTTCGAGAGCAGTAAACTCAAGGTCAACGATTCGAACGGCAGCCCGATCGAGATTGCAGCGGTTGTCGTCTGGAAGGTGTTCGACACGGCCGAGGCGTTGTTTGAGGTCGACGATTATGTGAATTTCGTGCAGATCCAGAGCGAGGCTGCCCTGCGCAACCTTGGCACGACCTATCCGTACGAGCCGCATAGCGAGGAAGGAGGACTCGCGCTGCGCAGCAATCCAGTGGAGATTGCGCACGCGCTTCGCGAGGAGATCCAGGATCGTCTGTCCGCGGCGGGCGTAACGGTCATTGAGGCGCGCATCTCGCACCTCGCGTACGCGCCCGAAATCGCGAACGCAATGCTGCGCAGGCAGCAGGCCTCAGCCATCATCGCTGCGCGCAAGCAGATCGTACAGGGCGCCGTTGGCATGGTGCACATGGCGCTCGCTGAACTCGACGAAAACGACATCGTCGAGCTCGACGAAGAGCGCAAGGCAGCGATGGTCAGCAACCTGCTCGTGGTCCTGTGTAGTGACGAGGCGGCGCAGCCGGTCGTAAACACAAGCACGCTGTATACCTGAAACCAGGCAACCATGGCGGCTCGAAAATCATTTGCGCTGCGCATCGACGCAAAAACCTACGCGGCGATGCAGCGCTGGGCCAGGGATGATCTGCGCAGTCTCAACGCGCAGATCGAATTCGTTCTGCGTGAGTCCCTGCGCCAGGCCGGGCGCCTGAAAAAGCATGCGGACGAGGAGGGTGACGAATGAACGGGCCAGTCCTTGCTGTGTTTTCGGTCATCGTGGCCCTGGTTGTGGTCGGTGTCATCTTCTACCTCGCACGCGAGCTGACCTCAAAAGAAAACCTCCCCGACAGTCCCAGGGAGACTGACGGGGAGGACTGATCCTCCGGATTTACCGCTCCGAGCGGCGTGCCTTGCGTCGCTCGGGCCGCTCGCGGTTCTCGGACTTGCGGTTTTCAGCGGGACGATTCTCTGACCGGCGGTACTCTGCGCGTTTTGGCTCCGAGCGCCTTGGCTGCGGCCGCGACTCGCGCTGCGTAACTGCAGGTTGGCGACGTTCGCTACGCTGGCGCGCCATCGGTTCACGTCGCTCCATACGTTGCCTGACAGCGGGTTGACGTCGCTCGATCTTCTGTCGTGCGACCTGGTCCCGCCGCTCGGTCCGCTGCCTCGCAACCGGTTCGCGGCGTTGGGTTCGCTGCCTCGCAACCGGTTCGCGGCGTTCACTGCGCTGCCTCGTAAGCGGTTCGCGGCGTTCACTGCGCTGCCTCGTCAGCGGACTGCGCCGCTCCGTGCGCCGTTCGGCCCGGGTCTCCGGCCGTTCGCGGAAGCGGATGGCCTCATTGCGAGCGGTCTTGCGACTTGCATGCCCTTCGGCACGCTGCTCATGTCGTTGCGGATTGCGTCGTATGACGTCACGCTGTGCCGCATCGCGTCGTGTGTAATCGTGTCCTGCACGGTAGGTGTTCATGACGCGCGGCTGTGTTTCGCGAATGTAGTCCCGGCGATCGCGACGCGGTTGCCAGCGGTCGCCGCGGTAGTAACGATTGATCGTGACGTTCGTATTGCGCACGTAGGTCGTGTTGTACACGTTGATGCTCGGGCGGCGATACCAGTAGTAGTCGTTGTAGCGATGCCGGTAGTACGGGTGGCCGCGATAACTGTGGTGATAGACATGCAGACTGTCGGTTAGCCAGCCAATCGTGAAGGCAGTTGTAACGCCCCAGAAGTAGCCGCGGTCGAATGCATACGACGACGAGTACGGGTAGTAGTACACGGGATAGGCACGCGGATAGTAGTAGTACACCGGGCGTGGCTGGTAGATGACCACTCGCTCGGGCTCGTAGTAGGGGACGTATATGACGTCATCCGAAACCGGCGTGATTTCGATGACGCCGTCGTTGTAGTTCACTTCCTGGTAGTCGTCGCTCTTCAGGTTGCCCGCAGCATATGCGCGGTCGCGGAACGACTCGATCGCACCTACGACATCGCCCTGCTGCGCGACAACGGCTTCACCAAGGCGCCAGGTCCAGTCGATATCTTCGTTGAGTAGTTCGATGACCTCTGGGTAGTTGAGTAATGCGACGATGGAGTCATCCCATTCCTGGTCCGGCTTGAGCGAGGAATCGTTCTCGAGTTCGTCGAGAAAACGACCCGCGTCGATGAGTTGCAGCGGATACGCGGCTGCCGGCAGTACAATCGCAAGCAGATCATCGGGATACAGTGCGATCGGGCCAACGAGTTCTTCCAGTTCCACGGATGTCAGGAGTGGAATATCTTCGTTACCGACGGCGTGAACCGCTGCGTCTGCGGCTTCATAATTGCCAATAAGTTTGCCGTCCTCGTCGACGGGGACCTGTGCCCCTGCTGCAAACGGGGTCGCGAGCAACGCGAGCGCGAGGGTCGCCAGTGTCTGTGTTGATTGGAGTCGTTTGTTCATTCCTGCCTCCGTGGCCCGAAATCTGCACGGGCCTTGTCATCCTGAAGACGATGCTACGGTGGGCAAGCTGAACCCATACTTAACCGTTTTCGGGCCGGGGCTTGAATCTGCGGGCGGTTCGAGAGAACCTAGTCAGGCAGGCGACGCGCCCGGCGCGCAAATTCAGGGCTGAAGAGACGATAAGAAAGCGATGAAGTCCCGTGCAGAGCTGCTTGCTGAGCTCGAAGAGAATCGTAGAAAAAACAACGAGATTCCAATGAATCTTGAAGAGTTTTCTATTGTAGAGACCGAGACGGCGGGTGGCTACAATCCATACGACAACCCAAGCCTCGGCAAGGAGTACCCTGACGGCGCCGATATCACGGCCCGCCGCCGCGAGATTGCGCTGAAAAATCGTCGTAGCTAGAACTTAGTCGTCGCCACCGTGCCAGGCGATGAATTTCCAGCCGCCTTCGGTGCGGACCAGCACGTCTGTGTAGCGACCATTGCTCATCTCGATTTTGCCGCCCTTGGCTTTGAAGGCTGAGGAATACAGGTAATGCGCGACAGCGACGTCGCCATTGACCGTGATCGACAGTGGATACAGCTCGTAGCGCACCATGCGGCCCATTTCCTCGCCAAACCGGTTCCAGTTCACGGTTGAGTTCTTGCTGCGCGGTGCGGGCGAATCCTTGCCCCAGCCCATGAACGAGTCAAGCAGCATGTCACCAATCTTGTCGTGATCGCCTTTCTGCGTGGCTTGCCACTCGCGCTCAATCGTCAGCAGCACGTCCGCCTCGTCGTCGCGCAGGTCCTGCGCTTGCGCGGCTGACAGCGAGAGCAAGGCGAAAACAGCCCAAACAAGCGAAATTCGAAGTGTCATGACCGGTCCCTCAGGTTTTCCCAGGCAGGGCACCAGTATAGACCTGTACAGTTGGGAAAAAAGTCGACTAGTTCCGGTTTTCGGCGTTAAAAACGAGCTCAGACAACGACTTGAGGTCACCCGGTTCAAGCAGGGGCGACTCATCGTGATCGAAAATCTCCTTGAGATCCTGCTCGGACAGGTATTCAGGGTGGTGCGCTTCCATGATGGTGGCGTATTCGAGCTCGATATCGTCGCGCACGAGCACGAGCTGGTAGACATGCAACGCGAGATCATGAGCACCGGTCAACCGCATCAGCTCGCCGACCTCGGTGGCTGCGTCGGGCAAGCGGATATTGCCGATGAACAGCGTGTGCTTTTCGATATCCCAGCCGTCTTCCCTGAAGGTTGCGCCGATCGAATCGCCCGCCAGTACCCTGGAGTGCGCCTGGTTGTAGCGCTCATCCAGTTGTTCGACAAACTGTACGACTGCGTAGGTTCGGCACGTGGCTGTATCACCGTCGTAGCTCAACAGGCTCGAGCGGCGCAAGCCGGCTTCGCTGGCAAGCACGTCGATGCCATAGCTGCCGAAGCGCTTTTCGATGCGCTCGCTGTTGAGGATGACCGATTCGGTCGCACACGCGCTGAGGATCGCGGCGAGTACGGCGGGCGGGAAATGGGTGTTGCGCATATACCTGACTATCGTCAAAAAGTCGGTGCACCATATACTCTGTTTTCGAGGTCGTAAAGGAGCGCCGCAATGCGCGCGATGTTGCTGCCGGCGACGGTCAGCATGGACCGTAATCCGACACCGCTTGAACTGGTCGAGATGCCCGTGCCGAAGCCGGCCGACGGCGAACTGCTGCTGCGGGTTTCAGTATGCGGCGTGTGTCATACCGAGCTCGACGAGATCGAGGGCCGAACCCCGCCACTCGTGCTGCCGGTTGTGCCCGGTCATGAGATTGTCGGGCGGGTGGAAGCATCAGGCTACGGCTGCCAGCGTCACGCCGTCGGTGACCGGGTCGGCGTGGGGTGGATTCATTCGTCGACCGGTGGAGTGACCGAAAACCTTGATGCGGCATTCAGAGCAACCGGGCGCGACGTCAATGGCGGCTATGCCGAGTACGTTACCGTTCCCGAAGACTATGCCTACGCGATTCCCAGTGAGTTCTCCGATGCGGAAGCCGCGCCGTTGCTGTGCGCCGGCGGGGTTGGCTATCGTTCCTTGCGCCTCACGGGTCTCGAGGACGGGCAGGTGCTTGGGCTGACAGGCTTCGGCGGATCGGGGCACCTGGTGCTGCAAACAGCCAAGCATCTGTATCCGCATGCGCGCGTGTACGTGTTTGCGCGCAGTGCCGCAGAACGCGCGTTTGCGCTGGAACTGGGAGCGGACTGGGCCGGGGATACGGCCGACACGCCACCGGCGGCGCCTCATGCGATCATCGATACAACGCCCGCGTGGAAGCCCGTACTGGCGGCGCTCGAGTGCCTGAGGCCCGGTGGACGCCTCGTAATCAATGCCATCCGCAAGGAGGCCGGCGACCGGGACCTCATGGCGGGAATTCGCTACGAGGACCACCTGTGGCTCGAAAAGGAGATCAAGTCGGTCGCCAACGTCACGCGCCGCGATCTCGAGGAGTTTCTGCCAATAGCGGCAGCCGCTCGGCTGCATGTCGCCGTGGAGGAATTCGCCCTCGAGGACGCAAACTCGGCGTTGAACGCATTGCGGGCCGGGCACGTGCGCGGCGCCAAGGTTTTGCGAATTTCCGCAGGTCAATGAATCTTTTTGCCCGATTCGTGCATCTAAGAATGACAACGACCAGATACGTATGCGGGCCTCCAGGCCCGAAGCCCAAAGGGGGATCAATGAGAAAGCTGATTTTAGGTGGCCTGTTGGCCATGATTACCGGACCCGTGCTCGCTGAGGATGCGGACTGGGTTGCCAGGAGCAACGAGCACGCCCAGGTGGTCCTGGAAGCGCTGGCGCAGTTCAGTCCGGAGACCGCGGCGAGCATGGGTGTCGATGGCCTCGATGAGGAGATCTTTGACCTGACCGAAGGTGTCTACGACCGCGGTCTCGCAAAGATGCGCGACGTGCTCGTCGAACTGCAGGAGCGCCGCGAGGCCGAGGTGATGCCGAAGGTTCGGCAGGACCTCGACATACTGATCCAGGTCATCGAGGACAACATCTACACGAGTGAGCTCAACTACGGCCAGATGCTGCCGTACTACAACCTGAGCCAGACGATCTTCTACGGTGTACGTGGCCTGATCGACCCGCAAATTCCGCGTGAGCGTTACCCGGCCGCCATCAAGCGGATGGAGAAATATGCGGGGCTCGCCGACGACAGAACTCCGATTGTCGAGTTGGCGAAGGCGCGTACTGCCGAGCGCTTTGAGGTCGACGGGCTGATTGGTCCTTACAAGGGCGAGATCGAGCAGGACCTGGAGCGTTCCGAGACATTCATTTCGGGCATGAAGGATATCCTCGCCGGCACCGACCTGCAGGGCTGGGAAGGCACCTATGAAACCCTGGCCGGTCAGCTACGCGACTACAATGACTGGATTCGTGCCGAGATCCTGCCGCGGGCCCGCGACGACTATCGGCTGCCGCCGGCGTTGTACCAGGACGCGCTGAAGAACTGGGGCGTCGATGCGACGCCTGAAGAGTTGATTGAGCAGGCGTCCAAGGGCTACATGGATATTCGCAATGAAATGGAGGCGCTGGCACCACAGATCGCGGCTGAGAAAGGCTGGGAGACGCGCGACTACCGAGAGATCATCGCGAAGCTCAAGGAAGAAGGCCCGCTCGATGGCGACAAGATCCTTGACCACTACCACGCGGTGCTGCGCGATATTGAAGAGATCATCGTTCGCGAAAAGATTATTACCCTGCCGGAGCGCGAGGCCGGTATTCGCATCGCGACAGCCGCCGAGACGGCTGCGCAGCCCGCCCCGCACCTGGAAGTTCCCCGCATGATCGGCAACACGGGCGAGTACCCGACCTTCGTGATTCCGTTGCTGACGCAGAACGAGGACGGCAGCTGGCAACAGACCGATGACACCTACGTCGCCGGATCGTGGACATTGACGGCGCATGAAGCGCGCCCGGGGCACGAGATGCAGTTTTCGAGCATCATCGAAACAGGCGCGTCCATCACGCGGGCCTTGTTCGCGTTTAACAGCGCCAATGTCGAGGGCTGGGGCTTGTACGCCGAAGCGATCATGCGGCCCTACCTGCCGCTCGAGGCGCAGATGATCAGTTTGCAGTACCGCCAGATGCGCGCTGCCCGCATGTTCCTCGATCCGATGCTGAATCTCGGTCTGATTACGCCGGAAGAAGCCAAGGCGTTGTTGCTGAAGGACGTCGCGATAGGCGAAAGCTGGGCGCAGAACGAAATCGAGCGTTACACCTATAGGATGCCGGGCCAGGCGACCGCGTACTACTACGGCTACAACAAGATGCAGGCCCTGCGTACGCATACCGAACTCAAGCTGCGCGATCAATTCGACCAGCAGGCTTTCCATGACTTTATCCTGGCACAGGGCATGCTGCCGCCCGACATTCTCAGGGATGCGGTCATGAACGAGTTCGTGCCAGGTCAGCTGGACTAGGGCGCTATACTGCGGGCAATACCGTAGGAGGGGCCCTGGCCGCGATTCAGGTCGCGCCCAAGGGCCCTCCTACAATTTTAGGAGCCCGTATGTCCCACAATCTCGCCTGTTACCGCTGCGGTGAATCGCTCGCCGCGCTGACGCTGCCACTGTCGCGGCACGACCAGTGCCCGGCCTGCAGTGCCGACGTTCATGTATGCAAGATGTGCACGTTCTTCGATCGCAACGTCCCGCGACAGTGCCGCGAAGACGGCGCCGAGGATGTGACCGAGAAGGAACGGCCAAATTTCTGCGACTGGTTCAAACCGTCGGACAGGGCTTTCGACCCGTCACGCAAGGCCCAGGCCGACGACGCGCAGGCAGCGCTGGCGGCGTTGTTTGGCGATGATTGACCGGCGTCAATTCCTCGGCGCGGCCGGCGCCGCGCTGCTCGCGCCGACTTTGTCCGCTTGTGGCGGGCCGCAGCGCGTGCCCGTTAGCAGCGTGCCGCGCAGCCGTTTCGACGAGGAATCAACTGCCGAGGAGGTGACCGAAGGTCTCGACCTGGCCGGGCGCATGGCTGTCGTCACTGGCTGCACCTCCGGCATCGGCTACGAAACGATGCGGGTGCTCGCAAAGCGTGGCGCCTATGTCGTAGGAACGAGCCGCTCACTGGAGCGCGCGGCACAAGCCTGCAAAAGCGTCATCGGCAAAACCACGCCCGTGCAGCTCGATCTTGGCGACTTTGATTCCGTGGCGCGTTGTGCCGATGACATCCTGACGATTCGCTCCCCGGTCGACATGTTGATCTGTAACGCGGGTTACTACGGCGGCAGCGGCGCTCGACAGCTCATCAATGGCGTAGAGAAGCACTTTGCGATCAACCATCTGGGGCATTTCATTCTCGTCAATCGACTGATGGCCCGCATGTACATTGCGGAGCAGGCGCGCATTGTGACGGTAGCCAGCCGCACGGCATATCGCAATGCGCCTGCGGAGGGCATCCTGTTTGACGATCTTGCGATGAGCCGGAACTATGATGACGCAATGGCATACGGTCATTCAAAACTTGCGAATGTGTTGTTCTCGCTGAAGCTGGGCGAGCTATTGCGTGGCACGCGCATTACGAGCAATGCACTGCATCCGGGCGTCATTGACACCGAGTTGTCGCGTCACATGGGTGCAGTCAGACGCATGCTCTGGAGCGCCTATTCCGGTATCGCGGGCAAGACGGTCGGGCAGGGCGCCGCGACTTCCTGCTTCGTCGCGACCCATCCGTCGCTCGGCGAGACAAGCGGACGCTACTTCGAAGACTGCAACGCTGTGAACATTGAGGGCGTGGGGCATATGCAGAACATGGCCATGGCTGATCGCCTGCTCGCAAAGAGCATCGAGCTGACCGCAGACTGGCTGGTCGAATTCAGGGAGCCTCGGGCCGATGACTTCAGCCCGGCCTACAGGAAGCAGGACTGATGCAGGGGGATACGAGCAAAGCGCTGGTGGTCCTGTCGGGTGGCCAGGACTCGACGACCTGTCTGTACTGGGCGCTCGATCGCTACGGTGCAGGCAATGTTGCGGCTTTGACGTTCGACTATGGACAGCGGCATCGCATCGAGTTGGAGTGCGCGGCGCAGATCGCCGAGTTTGCGGGGGTGCCGCATGCGCTGCTGCCGATTGACACGTTCACGGCGCTCGGCGGTGATGCACTGACGGACGAGGCTGTTGAGGTCGAAGAGGGCGTGGACGCCGAGTCCGGCCTGCCGAATACGTTCGTGCCCGGCCGCAACCTGGTGTTCCTGACGTTTGCGGCGGCGTATGCCTACCAGCGCAACATCGGTAACCTGGTAACGGGAGTGGCGCAGACGGACTACAGCGGCTACCCCGATTGTCGTGAGGGCACGATGACGTCGTTGCAGCGCACGATCAACCTTGGCATGGAGTATGACGTTACGATCCACACGCCACTGATGCATATGTCCAAGCGCGAGACGGTGGAGCTCGCGCGCGATCTTGGCGCGTTGCCCGCGATGGCGATGAGCCATACCTGCTACAACGGCGTTCGGCCGCCCTGCGGTACATGCCCGGCCTGTGAGCTGCGCGCGAAGGGCTTTGCCGAGGCAGGTATCGAGGATCCGCTGGTGACCGCGGCATGACGTATTCGGTTCGCGAGATGTACTACACCTTGCAGGGCGAGGGCGCGCACACCGGCCGGCCTGCCGTGTTCCTGCGTTTCGCGGGTTGCAACCTGTGGTCGGGAAGGGAGGAGCATCGCGCCGCGGCGGTCTGCAGGTTCTGCGACACGCAGTTCGTGGGTACAGACGGGCCCGGAGGCGGCAAGTTCGAGAACGCGCAGGCGCTGGTCGATGCGGTTGCGAGCAAATGGCCGGGAGCGGCTAAGGGCGCGCAGAGATACGTCGTCTGCACGGGCGGCGAGCCGCTGCTGCAACTCGACACTGCGCTCATCGATGCATTGCATGCCGATGGTTTCGAGATAGGGGTGGAGAGCAATGGCACGATCGCAGCGCCTGATGGTATCGACTGGTTGTGCGTCAGCCCGAAGGCAAACGCCGAGCTTGTCCAAAGAAGCGGCCAGGAACTCAAGCTGGTGTATCCCCAGGTCGAACCCGAAGCGCAGCCGGAGCGGTTTGCGGATCTGCCTTTCGAGCATTTCTTTCTGCAGCCGCTCGATGGACCGGAACTTGCGAACAACACGCGTGCGGCGATCGATTACTGCCTCGCGCACCCGCATTGGAAGCTGAGCGTGCAGACGCACAAGGTCGTCGGGATCGACTGATGAATCATCGTCTGGGACGCCTCTTGTTTGCAGCGGTCGTCGGACTGCTGGTTGCCTGGTTTGCGTTTAGCTGGATCACGGACCCTGTTCCGCGCGAGCAACGCCAGGCTGAGGAAAAGGCCGTGCTGGCGGCACGGGATGTATTGCGGCGGGAAGTCGGGGTCGGGGATATCGACATCGTCGATCCGCTCGCGCCCAACCGCAAGGTCGGCAAGGTTTACGTCTATGCCGAACCGCCCGGCTGGGCGGTATCGGGGTTCTACCGCAGGGGTGAGGGTGATCGCTGGCACCCGTTCCTGCTGCAACTCGATGCCGAGCTTGCGCTGCGCGGTTTCAAGGCCGACGACGACGCGCTCGGTACTAAATGACGAAAGACGCTACCCAGCCGATTGCCAGCAACAGGCTTGCCGCGTAGCCGGCGCCCAGGACGATCATCGAAGGATCGATGTACAGGTCTTCGTTCGTGTGATCTTGGTTGGTCATTGTCGCTCTCCGTTCGTTAGTGCGTGATTGCATCGTCGCCGAACGGGCTGCAGAGGTAATGACCGAGCCGTGATCGATTGCTGACTATTCCCTGATCGAATCGTCAGGTTTTATGATCAGCGCGTGTAAGTCTCTGATTTAACGTGAGCCAGGCGCGCTTTGAGCGGTTCGCGCGGCTTTGTCCTCCTCGTGCCACTCAAATACATTGAGTTCGATGAATACAAACGCGATCAGCCACATGTAGGCATCGAAGGTATCGAGGAAGTCGCCCTTGAAGGTCCAGTAGATCGCGACCAGCAGCAGCGTCGAGTACAGCAGGAACTTGAAGGCGTTGCTGGCGAGGAGAATCAGACCCTCGTAGCGCTGGCGCTCCTGGAGCCAGACATCCACCTCGAGAATGATCACGACGAGGATCCAGACTGCGGCGTTGATTACGTCAGCCCATCCCAACCTGACGATTTCGACCCAACCGGGTTCATCTACTAGCAGCGGCAGATCGCCGAACTGTATGAGATTGGCCGATGTTGCCAGCGTGCCGCAGTTATCCGCCGCGATTGGCACATATTCGCCGAACGTGACTGCCCACGACCAGTCGCCAGCAGGCAGGGCGCACAGGCCGCCTGCAGCAGCAAACGGGGCGGCTTCGCGAACGAACATCAGGTCGTCGTAATAACCGGAAAAGGCCATCAGTATGGCTCCGTACGCGAGGGCGCGCAGCCCACGCAGCGTGAGTACGACGGCGGGCGTGAAATGCCGGTCTTCGAGCACATAGGTCTCGAGTTCGAACATGAGCAACAGGATTACCCACGCGAGCGTGTCGATGGTTGCCGCGTAAGCCTCGCGGAAATTGCCCAGGTTCACGCCGTCCGGGAACTGCAGCGGCGCCGCGGCGGCTTCCTCGGCATAGAACAGGTAAATATTGAGCGTCAGAAACGCATATACGGCGTATTTGAATAGTTGGTACAGCCGGCTGCTGTTAATTGACAAACTTGCACTCCCCTCAGCGGTCGGTCGATTCTATGCCTGCGCGGTGTCGGTTTCCATGCCGCCTGGGTCAGGAGTCTTGCTAAGCTGTAGCCCCTCGCGCCTGGGAGACCGAAGTATGTCGAATGTACGCACCACGGCAGTTGTCGCTGTCCTTGTTTCTGCCGTTGCGGGCTGTGGCGGCGGCGGCAGCGGCGGCATCGGCCCGTCGCAACCGCCTCCTGTTGACGAGACGACTCCGGAGATCTCCGTTACGGACGTTTACACCGGCCTCACGTTTCTCGATCCAACCGTTCTGAAACAGGCGCCCGGCGATAATACCCGCTGGTTCGTCGGCGAGAAGCGGGGCGTAATTCGTGTTTTTGATAACGATCCGAGCGTTTCGGCGGCGAGCGTATTTCTCGACATCAGCGCACTCGTCAGCGGTGGGGGCGAGGGTGGCTTGCTGGGGATAGCATTCGATCCGAATTATCCGATCGTCCCCGAAGTTTACGTGTCCTATACGAGACCTGGGCCGGATGCAGCCACGCCACTGATCTCCTATGTGTCGCGCTTTACAAGTGCTGACCTGGGGCTGACGGCGTTGCCGGACACAGAAGACGTCATCCTGGCCGTGTTGCAACCGGAAAGTAATCACAACGGTGGTGACATCGCGTTCGGGCCCGACGGATTCCTGTATGTGGCTTTCGGTGATGGCGGCGGTAGCGGGGATCCACTCAACTATGGGCAGGACGATACCAACCTGCATGGCACGATCGTGCGCCTCGACGTCGACAGTTCCGGCGCCTACGACATTCCGCCTGGCAATCCCAATGCAGGCAACGGCCTGTGTACGCAAGGTTTCGGGAGCGCGCCGTGTCCCGAGATTTTTGCCTGGGGGCTCAGGAATCCGTGGCGTATGAGTTTTGACAGGGCGACCGGCAATCTCTGGGCCGCTGACGTCGGGCAAAGTTCATGGGAGGAGGTCAATGTCATCGAGTCCGGCAAGAACTATGGCTGGAGCGTGCGCGAAGGTGCGCATTGCTTCAATGCAGCGTCCTGCGCGACGACCTTCACCGACCCTGTCACGGAGTACGATCGGTCCCTCGGGGTGTCAGTGACCGGCGGTTACGTATACCGTGGCACAGCGATCGCCGATCTCGAGGGTTGGTATGTATTTGGCGATTTCGGTTCCGGACGACTATTTGGCGTGCCGGAAGACAGCCTGGCTGGGGCGGAGCCCGAGGTTTTGCTTGATACGCCCAACAGTATCGTGACATTTGGCCAGGATGACGCCGGAGAGCTGTACTTCATGGACTACTCCCTAGGCACAATCCACAAGATCGAAAACGCGCCATAAACAAAGCTCTGCGATAGAATCCCCGCCAGGCCAAGAACACAGAAGGGACATCCAGTGGCAGTGAAAAGCGATATCGAGATCGCCCGTGCGGCGACGCTCAAACCGATCCAGGAAATTGCCGACCGGCTCGGCATTCCGTCAGACGACCTGATTCCCTATGGCCACGATAAAGCCAAGATCAGTGCCGATTTCATCGAGCGTGGCGGCGCTGGGAAGAACGGCAAACTGATTCTCGTCACCGCGGTCTCGCCGACTCCGGCAGGCGAGGGTAAGACGACCACCACGGTCGGACTCGGCGATGCCATGAATCTCATCGGCAAGGACACGTTGATTTGCCTGCGCGAGCCCAGCCTCGGCCCGTGCTTCGGCATGAAGGGCGGCGCAGCCGGCGGCGGCTATGCGCAGGTGGTGCCGATGACCGACATCAACCTGCACTTCACGGGCGATTTTCATGCGATCGGGGCGGCCAACAACCTGCTCGCAGCCCTGATCGACAATCACATGCACTGGGAGAACCAGCTCAACATCGATCCGCGCCGCGTTACCTGGCGCCGTGTCGTCGACATGAACGACCGCGCGCTGCGAACAGTGACGTCGGGTCTTGGCGGATACCATAACGGCGTCGTCCGCGAAGCCGGTTTCGATATCACGGTGGCCTCGGAGATCATGGCGATTTTCTGCCTGGCGACTGATCTCAAAGACCTTGAGAATCGCCTCGGTAACATCGTTCTCGGTTACACGCGCGAAGACGAGCCGGTGACGGTGCGGCAGCTGAACGCCCAGGGCGCCATGACGGCCCTGCTCAAGGACGCGCTGCAACCGAACCTCGTGCAAACCATGGAGAACAATCCCTGCCTGATGCACGGTGGACCGTTCGCCAATATTGCGCACGGCTGTAACTCGGTCATGGCGACGCAGACAGGCCTGAAGCTGGCCGACTATGTCATCACGGAAGCGGGTTTTGGTGCGGATCTGGGTGCCGAAAAGTTCTTCAACATCAAGTGTCGCAAGGCAGGACTGTCGCCTGATGCCGTGGTGCTGGTCGCGACCATCAAAGCGCTCAAGATGCAGGGCGGCGTCGCAAAAGAGGATCTCGGTGCGGAGAATATCGAAGCGCTGGAGAAGGGCTGCGTCAACCTGGAACGGCATATGCGCAACCTGGCCAAGTTCGGTATCCCGGTCGCGGTGGCTATCAACCGTTATACGGCGGATACGGATGCCGAGGTCGAAACCGTGCGCGCATTCTGCAAGCGATTCGGGGTCAAGGCCACGAGCTGCACGCACTGGGCCGACGGCGGCAAGGGCACGACCGATCTCGCCGAACATGTTGCCGGGCTCTGCGACACCGGCACGGCCCAATTCCGCACCTTGTACTCCGATGAAACATCGCTGTGGGACAAGACGGCGACCATCGCGCGCGAGATCTACGGCGCCGATGACATCATCGCGGACAAGAAGGTGCGCGCGCAGTTCGCCAAGTTCGAGAAGGAGGGGTACGGCAAGTACCCGATCTGCATGGCCAAGACCCAGTACAGCTTCTCGACCGACCCGAATCTGCTGGGCGCGCCGTCAGGGCACGTCGTGCCGATTCGCGAGATACGCCTGGCGGCCGGCGCTGAATTCGTTGTTGTGGTGACCGGCTCGATAATGACGATGCCCGGCCTGCCGCGCGTGCCCGCGGCCAATGCGATCTTCGTCAACGCTGACGGCGAGATCGAGGGGCTGTTCTAGGCCGCCGCTGCTCTCGGAAAATCGTGGAACAGATCCGCATTGCGGGTCCGGAACGCCTGCCAGTCTTCAGCAGCACTGGCACGGTCCGCTATCAGCACGAGAAACAGCCACGTCACCATGGCGTTGTACTTCCGTTGCGCGCCGATCTTCTCGACGAGGCGGCGCAGTGCGGCGTCGAAACGGGAGATGGCTTCCCTGCGCGGGTAGCGCATGACATAGAGCCAGGCGACGTAGATGTGCGCCTCGTGGCTGAAGCCACCCGGGTCGATGTCCGCAGATTCGAACTGTTCGAGCGTCAGCGCGGGGCAGGTGTTCGTGTTCATTATTCACCCTCCACGAGCTTGTGACTGTCTGCCGCCGTCAGGTCGCAGCCGTAAATCTGTTTGAGGCGGTCGATTACGTCGCAGGTTTCGGGCGAGAACGGCGCCTTGCCCTCAAAGGCATGCAGCACGATGCCCTCGAGCAGGTCGCCCATGGACAGGTTGGTGTACTCGGCCAGGGCCTTCAGGACCTTTAGCAGGGAGGACTCTATGCGTACCCCGGTTTGGGTGCGGCTTATGGTGGTTCGTGGCATGGCTTTGTCTCGAATGGTACCAAAGTACCACGGTAACAAGGTAATACCTGTTGTACAAGCGCTCAAGCGGGAATAAAGTCAGGTTTGAGTCATGATGACCAAATAAGTCAGCAACATTCCGTAGGGGAGCGGATGCCGACCAATGAAGAATTAAACGGGGGCTTTAACCTCGGGGACTGGGAGGTCCTGCCTGCGCGTCGCATGCTGAAGTATGGTGACGAGGAGGTCACGCCAGGCCCCATGGCATACGACGTCCTGCTTGCGTTGGCCCGCCGTGACGGAGATGTCGCCACGACCGATGCGCTGATCGACGAGGTCTGGGAGGGGCGCGCGTTCAGCGATGAGCCCCTGCAGCAGAAGATCTCGGAGTTGCGCAGGCATTTCAACGACAAGCGTCCTTACAAATACATTGGCACCGTGCAACGGCAGGGTTACCGACTGCTTAAGCCGGTCGAACTGCACGAGGATGTGACACGCCTCGAAAGCGAAGACGACGTTCCCGATCCGCGCGGTATTCGACTGTGGCAAACCGTGGCCGGTGCCATTGCGGCAGCTTTCCTGGCAATTATTGTCTACCTCTGGTTAAGCGTCACTCCGCCACCGTTCGGGTCGATTGCAATCATGCCGCTTGACAACCAGACAGGCGATCCTGCGAACCAGTACATTGTCGATAGCGTCAAGAATGCGCTGGCGCAGCGCCTGACCGAGTTGCCCGAATTCACGATCAAGAATGTGCGCGGTGCAGCTGCGGGAGACCCGGTCCAGGATGCCCAACGACTCAAAGTCGAAAGTCTGTTGTACGGCTCCGTGCAGTTGCAGGACAACAACCTGCGCATCATTTATGAGATCGTGGATGGCGCTGATGGCAGTACACGGCAGGCCGGTGAACAGGTTGGCACGCTGGTCAACCTGTGGCAGGTCCAGGAGAGCCTCGCAAATGCCGTACGCGATGCGTTGGCGGGCTCCCAGACACCGCAACTCGTCACCCTGATCGCGCCGGATTCGGCCGCGTACAAGGAGTACTTACGTGGCGCGTACTTGCTCGAACACCGGTTCGAGGAAGACAACCTCGAAGAAGCGATGCGCCTGTTCAGGCAATCGATCGAACATGACGAGGACTATGGCCCTGCCTACCTGGGACTCGCGACAGGCTATGCACTGTTGCCGGATTACCGGGGGGCGCCGCTCGACGAAAGTCTGAGTGACGCCGTCAGGACTATTGAAAAGGGGGTCGCCCTGGATCCAACGATCGCCGATGCGGCGGCAGCGATTCATGGCTTCGTTCATTACCAGCGCAAGGAGTGGACGGAGGCCGAGGAGGATTACAAGCGTGCCGTAAATGCGCAGGTCGTCGATACCAATGCCTTCAGCTGGTACTCGCAGATGCTGGCAAACGTGGCACGCATGACCGAGTCTCGCGATGTCGCGTTACGGGCGGAGGTGCTGGACCCGGACAGCACGGTCATTAATAGCCGCATCGCAATGGTGTACACGTGGCTGGGCAATACCTCGAAGGCGCATGAATACTGGGAGCGCGCCAATGAGTTGCATGCGACCGGCATAATCCATGACATGGCGTATGCCTTGTTCCTGTCCCGCACAGGACAGCTTGGACAGTCGCAAACCATGACCCGTGCGGCCGCCGTCACCCTGGGAACGGATACGGCGTGGATTGATCCGGTGTTTCGGGCGCTGGTTGATCCGTCCTATGTCGATGTAGCCCTGGCGGAGACGACGCAGGCTTACGAGAGCGGCGAGCTCATTCCGCATATCACGCTCCTGGTGCGCACCTTGCTCGGCGATATACCGGGGGCAATGGAAATTGCGAATACGCTTGATCGTCCGGGCGAAGAGTTTTCGATGGAGATCCTGTACATCGATGAACTTGCGCCACTGCGCGCGCACCCCGACTTCATGCCGTTGCTCGAGCGGCTCGGCGTGGTCGATCACTGGAATGACATTGGTTGTCGCTGGGAAGATGACCGTCTGCGTTGCGACTAATCGCCCCTGACTTTTCCGCGTGAGCGCTTCAGATCGCCGCGACGCGATTTATTATCCAGGCGTTTCCTGACCGCGGCTTTGCCGGGGCGAGTCTTCTTGCGCGGCCTGGGCTCATGCAGCGCATCGCGCAGCAGGCCAACGAGCCGGTCCAGGGCGGCCTGGCGGTTGCGTTCCTGGCTGCGGCTCTCCTGCGATTTGATCACGAGCACGCCCTGAGAAGAGATGCGCTGGTCGCCGCTGGCCAGCAGCTTGGCGCGCACCCGCGCCGGCAGAGCTGCGCTCGCCCTGATATCGAAGCGCAGGTGAATCGCCGACGCCACCTTGTTGACGTTCTGACCGCCGGCCCCCTGGGCACGCACAGCGGTCATCCCGATCTCGGTCATCGGGATCGACAGCTTGCCGTCTATGTCGAGCGTTTCCACGTTATCGCGCCGTTGTGTGAGAATGCGCGCTCCATCTTCCGCATCGGTCGTTCCATTGCAAGCACGCAATCTCTTTGTCCTGGTCACGTGCCAGCTGATCACGAGCACGGCGACGTTTACGTTTGTCACCCTCGGCGGCCTGATCGGGGCGGCGCTGACGGATAACAAGGCGTTCGTAACCTTGCCATTGTCGTTGATGATTGTGGCGGGTGCGACTGCAACCGTGCCGGCATCAGTGCTGATGCATCGCATCGGGCGACGCCGCGGTTTCGCGCTTGGCTCGCTGCTTGCTGCTGTTGGCGCTACGGTGGCGGTGCTGGCTTTGTACAACGAAGACTTTACGATGTTCTGCGCCGGCGCGATGCTGGTGGGCGTAAACGTCGCATTCACGCAGCAGTATCGATTTGCGGCGGCCGAGAGCGTGGCGACGCAGTTCGTGCCGCGCGCAATTTCGTTTGTATTGCTCGGCGCCATCGGTGGCGCGTTTATCGGCCGCGAAATTGCGACGCGGGGCGACGCGATCGATGCGGCCGCTCCGTTTGCAGGATCGATTAGTGCACTGGCGGTGTTGTTTGTAGGACAGTCATTGCTATTCGCGCTGCTGCGTGAGCCACAGATGCATGAGGAATCGAACCAGCCACATTCCGATCGACCGCTCTCCGCAATAGTATTGCGGCCCGTGTACCTGACCGCCGTGTTCGGGGGTATCGTTGCCTATGGGGTCATGACGCTGATCATGACCGCGACGCCGCTCAGCATGCACATCAACGACGGGTTCTCGATCGACGAGACCAGCCGCGTGGTACGCGCACATGTGCTCGCCATGTATGTGCCATCATTGTTCTCCGGTTTCCTCATCGAGAGGCTGGGCGTAACACGCCTGATGGCTGCAGGGGCCGTGATCCTGTTTGCGACGATGATCGTTGGTCTGCAGGGACATTCGCTGATGCATTACTGGTGGGCGCTCGTGTTGCTGGGCGTCGGCTGGAACTTCCTCTTTGTCGGCGGCACGACCTTGCTCACCTACACATACTCGGCGTCCGAGCGCTATCGCGCGCAGGCGGTGAACGAGTTCCTCGTATTCGGCATGTCAGCAGCCTCGTCATTGCTGGCCGGGACCGTCATGTTCCACTTTGGCTGGACGACGCTGATGCTGGTGCCGTTGCCGGTCCTCACGGGCATCGTCCTCGCACTACTGCTAATACGAAAAGACCCGCTGCTGACACGTCAACAGCGGGCCTCGGGTTAAACAGCCGGATTCGTCAGAAGTTGTAGACGAAGCCGAGCGAAACGACGGGCCAGGCCTTGAAGTCGCTGGCGTCGTCCTGCAGCTCGGCACGTTCCGTGTCGAGCGCGGGCCCCAGCAGGGCCTGCTCTGCGGACGACAGGTTGTCCCAGTTGGTAGCTTCCAGCGTTACCGTCGGTTCACCCTGCCACAGCACACCGAAATCCAGGTTGAGGCCGGCCTTGCCGAACACCTCGAAGTCGAAGCCAACGCCGGCGTACGGCGCGGTGCTGCCGAACGAGGTGGTGCTGCGCAGCGCGCCAACGCGATCGACCGGGAAGGGCGTACCACCGATGTCCAGGTCGAGGCCGCCGGTATCGGCGCTGATCAGTTGCAGCTCGTTGCCATTCGAAAACGCGCCGACCGTGAAGCGAAACGGACTTGCCGGAAACTTGAGATTGCCGGTCAGGTAATAGCTGTCCAGCCCGAGAACGGCGTTGTATTCAACGCCCGAATAGCTGCCGTCATCGTCAAAGTCGTACTGGTTTACGCCGACCCGCAGGTCGAACCACGGCACGGGTGGGTCCCAGCGCGCTTCGAGACCGAGGCCGAGCGTGCCGGCTTTGACGCCGACGCCGAAGTCGCCCGCAGCCGCGCCGGACAGGAACAGGAGTAACGCACACAGCGCCGCTTGCAGGGATTTGAGTTTCATCGTCTTAAGCCCAGGCGAAAACAGGCTTCAGACTAGGCGGAAGTCTCAACCGGGACTGTGCGGTGCTTCACAGCTGGGCGCATTGGCCCTGACTATGTCAAATACCGGGCAGATCCGTGAAGGTCGGTTCTTCCATTTTGTCGCGGCCCCACTTCAGGAACAGCGACGGTCTGGCCCGCGGATCCATATTGACCTTGTCGAGATCGCCGTTGACGTGCGGCAGCGCCATGAGGCGTTTGTCCATGACCCTGAACCACAGTGGCGGGATCCAACTGATGACAAACATGCCGAGGTAGCCGTTTGGCAGCGACGGGAGGTCGTCGAAGTGGCGCAGCGACTGGTAGCGGCGCAGGGGATTGGCGTGGTGGTCGGAATGGCGTTCGAGATGGAACAGCACGAGATTGCTGAGTATGTGATTGCTGTTCCATGAATGGTGCGGCTCGCAGCGCTCATAGCGACCGTTGTCTTTCTTCTCGCGCAACAGGCCGTAGTGCTCGATGTAGTTGGCGCTGGTGAGCTGCCAGTACGCAAAGAAGTGGTGGATCAGGAGGAACGGCAGCGCGATCCAGCCGACCCAGTACAGCAGCAGCAGCGTGACGGCTGCCGAGACGACATACGACTGCAGGATGGGATTGCTGAAATGCCAGATCGGCAGGTTACGCGAGCGCAGGCGCTCGACTTCGAGCTGCCAGCCGCGTGTGAACGCACCCGGAATTTCCCGCAGCGCGAAGCGGTAGATGCTCTCGCCCATGCGCGAGCTGGCGCTGTCTTCAGGCGTCGACACGGTCATGTGGTGACCGCGATTGTGCTCGCCCGTGTAATGCCCGTAGAAGGGCACGGCCAACGCGAGCCTGGCCAGCCATTTCTCGATCTGTGAGTTCTTGTGGCCGAGTTCGTGAGCGGTGTTGATGGCAAGGCCGCCAACCTGGCCCGCATGCAGGGCGAGCAGGCCAAACGCCCACCAGCTCAGGGACTGGGTGCCCGCATACACTGCGCAGCCGATCAAGGCGATGAAATGCAGGGGGACCGTGGCCCAGGTCAGGTAGCGATAGTAGCGGTCCGTCTCGAGCTGCATGATGACCTGCTCGGGCGGATTGTTCTCGTCTTCGCCGATGATTTCATCGAGAATCGGGGTTAGCACGAAATTCACCACGAACGGCAGAATGAACCAGAGTTCATTACCCGTGACCGCGTGTAGCCACATTGGGATGAATGCCTGCAGCGGGTAGGCGACCGACAGCAGCCAGAACCAGCGTTTCTTGTCGACATAGTGAATGGCCTCGCCGCTGGGCAGCACGCCTGTGTATCCTTTCATCGCATTCTCACAGTTTCGACGCTGTCACGATTATCCTCCGAAACAGTCCCGCGTACCAACGGCAGGCCGGGTCAGTGTCGGTTATCTATACAGCCGGACCGGGCTTGACTGGATCTAGCTTATAAAAATCGCATCAAATCAGATAGATGGGACATTGGTATATAAATTGCTCTATATTTGACAGCCAAATGGAACTGAGGGATTGGCATTGAAATATCACTCTCGCCTGCTGGCTGTCGCGGTCGCGCTGGTTTTTGTTGCAGGCTGCGGAAACAAACAGGATGAACCCGGGACAGAGTCAGGTACGCCTGCGTTTCCCACCGCCGCAACCCTGGGCGACCAGGTTGTCCTGACGGCGGAGGAGTATCTCGCGAGCGAGCCCTACCAGGGCGCCAATCGCCAGCGAGGGGAACGCCAGGCGGCGCTGTGCAAAGCCTGTCACAGTCTCGACAAGGGCGGACCGAACATGATCGGGCCGGCGTTGCATGGGTTCATCGGGACGCAGGTCGGCACGCGCGCGGGATTCGAGTACTCGCCCGTTATGCGCAACGCGGGTTTCACCTGGACGCCGGAGGCGCTGAACGCCTGGCTGGCACAACCGGGCCGGTTTCTGCCCGGCAACCGCATGACTTTTGCGGGCGTGTTCGAACAGGCGGATCGCGATGACCTGATTGCGTTCCTGCTTGAAGCAACATCGGCGCAATAGCGCCGCACAGGGAGTGACTCGCAGGACAATGGAATACAGCACGGTAATTGCAGAACCAAGCGCGGAACAACGGGCCGGACTGGACCGGCGCAACTTCTCCTGGCGCACCGTCGTCTATGGCTTCACGCTCTCAAGACGGCATGCGCACCGCCGCGGCGAAGATACGGACGTCATTTTTCTCGACTGGCACCACCCCTGGCTGTTCTTTCTTGCCACCGGCACGATGCTGCTGTCCTGCGCGGATGCATTCCTGACGCTCAGGTTGCTGGAGCTTGGCATGGTCGAGGCCAATCCGGTCATGCTTGCCGTGATGGAGCAGGGCACGCTGATGTTCACGAGCACCAAGCTGGCGATGACGGCGGTGAGTATCCTGGTCCTCGTCTTCCTGGCCAAGGCGCGCTTCCTGAATCGCGTGCGAACGGGGCTGTTCCTGACCATCTTCTTTTCGTTCTACGCCTGCCTCGTCTGCTACGAACTGGTCAATCTTTTCAGGCTCTTATAGCCGAAAGTCGCACATCGATATGGATTCCCTCAGGGGGGCGCTTGGGCTAAACTAGCGCCCCTTTTTCGGGTGCCGCCGTCCGCTTTCCCGGCCGGTGCGCGAGCACATTACGCAAACCTTTGAAATCATGAGTAATTCCCTCAAGGAACAACTGGCTTCCACGCCTTTGTTTGGCAGCAATGCGAGTGCCGTAGAGCGCCTCTACGAGTTGTTTCTCGAAAATCCGGCGGCGGTGCCGTCCGGGTGGCGTGAATATTTCGAGTCGTTGGGCGACACCGATTCTGACGTCGTGCACTCGAAGATTCGGGAACGGCTACTGGAAGAAGCCGCCGAGGGCCGCCGGCCGGGCGCGGTCAGGACTCGGACTACGGGCAAACCAGCCAGCTCAGGCGAGAAGCAGGCGGCGGTATCGCGCCTGATCCAGGTCTACAGCCTGCGCGGTCACCAGATCGCCGATATCGACCCGCTGGGTCTCATGGAACGGCGTGTGCCGGGCGTACTCAAGCTCGACTACCTCGGTCTTACCGAGGCCGACATGGACACCGAGTTTTTCACCGGCGGCCTGGCCGGCTCCGGCAACGAGCGTATGAAGCTGCGCGACATTCTCGAGCTGCTGAAATCCATCTACTGCGGCAAGGTTGGCGTCGAGTTTGCGCATATTTCGCGAGCACGCGAGCGCCTGTGGCTGCGCAAGCGCTTCGAGGCGGGTGCCGTGGCCGACAACCTGACCGATGAAGAGCGCATCTGGACGCTCAACCAGCTGACCTGCGCCGAGGGCATCGAACGCTACCTGCACACACGCTATGTCGGCCAGAAGCGCTTCTCGCTCGAGGGCGGCGAGAGCCTGATCCCGATGCTCGACGATATCATCCAGCAGGGCGGTGCGAACGGGCTCAAGGAGATCGTTATCGGCATGGCGCATCGCGGCCGCATCAACGTGCTCGTCAATGTGCTCGGCAAGAACCCCGAGGAGCTGTTCGAAGAGTTTGAGGGCAATTACGACCTCGACGAGCTGCGCGGCTCGGGCGACGTGAAGTACCACAAGGGTTTCTCGGCCGACATGAAGACGCCGGGCGGCAATGTCCATATCGCACTGGCCTTCAACCCGTCGCACCTCGAAATCGTGAATCCGGTGGTCGAAGGGTCTGTGCGCGCGCGCCAGCAACGTCGTGGCGATACCGAGCGTGAAGAAGTCCTGCCGGTCCTGATCCATGGCGACGCAGCATTCGCTGGACAGGGTGTTGTAACCGAGACCTTCCAGATGTCACAGATCAACGGTTTCCGTACCGGCGGCACAGTGCACATCGTGGTCAACAACCAGATCGGGTTCACGACCAGCCGCCCGCGCGACGCGCGCTCAACCGATTACTGCTCCGACGTCGCCAAGATGATCGAAGCGCCGATCTTCCATGTAAACAGCGACGATCCTGAGTCCGCCCTGTTCGTGACGCGCCTCGCTTTCGAGTATCGCCAGAAGTTCAAGAAAGACGTGGTTATCGATCTCGTCTGCTACCGCCGCCATGGTCACAACGAGGCCGACGAGCCGTCTGCAACGCAGCCGATCATGTATGGCCGCATCAAGGGCCATAAGACGACACGCGCGCTGTATGCCGAGACGCTCGAGCAAGCCGGCGTGATCGAGTCAACGACCGCGGCGGAGATGCAGGATGCCTACCGCGATCGCCTCGACCGGGGTGAGCCCGTGCCGAAGTCATTGCTTGGCATGATCGGCGACGAGTACACGGTCGATTGGGCGCCCTACCTGAATACCGAGTGGGACGAGCCCGCCGACACGACCATCAGCCCACAAACAGTGGCCACGCTGGGCGCAGAAATCACGGGCTATCCGGCTGACCTGAAGCCGCATGGTCGTGTGAAGCGCATCATGGATGATCGCGTGCGCATGGCCAAAGGCGAAATCGATATGGATTGGGGCTTTGCCGAAACCATGGCGTACGCCTCACTGCTTGTCGAAGGTCATGATGTGCGGCTGGTCGGACAGGACGCGGGCCGCGGCACGTTCTTCCATCGTCATGCGGTCCTGCACAACCAGGTCAACAATCGCGAATACACGCCGCTGGAGCACGTCGTCGAGCGTGACAATGCGTTCCGCGTCATTGATTCATTCCTGTCGGAAGAAGCGGTTCTCGGTTTTGAATATGGCTATGCCAGCACCGCGCCCGACACGCTCGTAATCTGGGAAGGCCAGTTCGGTGATTTCGCCAACGGTGCGCAGGTCGTCATCGACCAGTTCATCAGTTCGGGTGAAGCCAAATGGGGCCGCCTCGCGGGGCTCACGATGTTCCTGCCGCATGGCTACGAGGGGCAGGGTCCCGAGCATTCATCGGCGCGCCTTGAGCGTTTCCTGCAGCTGTGTGCGGAGCACAACATGCAGGTGTGCGTGCCGTCCACGCCAGCGCAGATGTTCCACATGCTGCGCCGCCAGCATGTACGTAATTTCAGGAAGCCACTGATCGTCATGACGCCGAAGAGCCTCCTGCGTCACAAGATGTCGGTGTCGCCGCTGACGGAACTATCTACCGGCCGCTTCGAGCTGATCATCCCGGAGATCGAGGCGATTGAACCGCAACAGACGCGGCGTGTCGTATTCTGCAGCGGCAAGGTGTACTTCGATTTGCTCGAGGCCCGCGAGGTACATGCGATCGACGATATCGCTATCGTTCGTATCGAACAGTTGTATCCGTTTCCGATCGACGAATACGCCGATATCATTGAACAGCATCGCCACGTCGAGGAGATCGTATGGTGCCAGGAAGAGCCGCTCAACCAGGGCGCGTGGTACCAGATCAAGCACCGCCTGCAGGAACCATTGGCGGATCATCAACAGCTTTATTACGCAGGTCGCCCGGGCGCAGCAGCGCCGGCGTCCGGCATTTTCAAAGTTCACTTGCAACAGCAACAGGCGCTGGTCGAAGCCGCGCTCGACATTAATGTCGAGGCGAGCAAAGCCAGGAAGCCTGAGAAGACCAAACGGAAAACGAAATGAGTATCGAGATAAAGGTTCCGCCTTTACCTGAATCTGTCAGTGACGCAACGCTGGTCGCCTGGCACAAGAGTGTCGGCGAAGGCGTCGCGCGTGATGAGAACCTCGTCGACCTCGAGACTGACAAGGTTGTCCTTGAAGTCCCTGCGCCTGCCGCCGGTACGCTCGCCAAGATCGTCGTCGAAGACGGCGCAACTGTCGTTGCGGGCGATGTCCTGGCGATCCTCGAGGAGGGCGAAGTTGCGGCCGCTGCTCCGGCAGAGGAGAAGAAGGTCGAAATGAAGGCCGTGCCTGCGCCGCAGGAAGCGAAGGGCCCGGTCAAGACCAGCCCCGCTGTACGTCGCCTGCTCGAGGAACATGATCTCGATGCGACGATGGTCACGGGCACCGGCAAGGACGGTCGCGTCACGAAGGCTGACGTCATGTCGTTCCTGAAGTCAGAAGGCGGCAGCGAGGTGACGCCGGGTGACCCGACACCCGAAACCGGCGTAGAGGAAGTTTCCGGCGGTTATGTGCGCGAGGAGCAGCGCGTGCCGATGACGCGCCTGCGTGCGCGTATCGCCGAGCGCCTGGTCGAGGCACAGCACACGGCTGCGATGCTGACCACGTTCAATGAAGTTGATCTGACCGAAGTCATGGCGTTGCGCAAACGCTTCCGTGACGATTTCGAGAAGAAGCATGGCGTGCGCCTTGGCTTCATGTCGTTCTTCGCTAAAGCTGCGGTCGAGGCCCTCAAGAAATTCCCGGTGATCAACGCGTCGGTCGAAGGCAACGACATTGTCTACCACAACTACTACGACATCGGCATCGCGGTCTCGAGCGATCGCGGTCTCATGGTCCCGGTCGTACGCGATGTCGACCAGATGGGCTTTGCCGATTTCGAGGCGGCGCTCGGCGAGCTTGCGAAGAAGGCGCAGGAAGGCACCATCGGCATGGATGACCTGACGGGCGGCACGTTCACGATTACGAACGGCGGCATCTTCGGTTCGATGATGTCGACGCCGATCCTGAACCAGCCCCAAAGCGCGATTCTCGGCATGCACTCGATCCAGCAGCGGCCGATGGTCGTTGACGGTGAGATCATGGCGCGCCCGATGATGTACCTCGCGCTCACTTACGATCACCGCATCATTGACGGTCGTGAGGCCGTGCAATTCCTGGTATCCATCAAGGAGCAGCTCGAAGATCCTTCGCGCCTGCTGCTGCAGCTCTGACCTGAACGAGGTTTCACGTTTCCATGAGCAGAAGTTTCGACGTAGTAGTGATTGGCGCCGGCCCGGCCGGTTACATCGCAGCCATTCGCGCGGCACAGCATGGCAAGACGGTTGCGTGCATCGACGAATGGAAAAACAAGGACGGCAAGAATGCGTTTGGCGGCACCTGCCTCAATGCCGGGTGTATCCCGTCGAAAGCATTACTTGAATCTTCGGAGCTGTATCACCGCGCCGAGCACGAATTCAAAAAACATGGCATCAAGACCGGTGGCGTCGAAATGGACATTGCCGCGATGCAGAAGCGTCGCGCGAGCATTGTGCGGCAGCTGACCGGTGGTATCGCGGGCCTGTTCAAGGCGGCGAAAGTCGAAGGCCTCGTCGGTCACGGCAAGCTGCTCAAGGACAAGAAAGTCGAGTTCACTCCGGTGAACGGGGACAAGGAGATCATCTCGGCCGAGCACGTTGTGCTCGCGTCGGGTTCAGCCCCGATCGAACTGCCGATCGCGAAGTTCGATGGCGACAAGATCATTGATTCCTGGGATACCCTGGAGCTGGACGCTGTTCCGGAGACGCTCGGCGTTGTCGGCGCCGGCGTCATCGGCCTCGAACTCGGCAGCGTCTGGTCGCGCCTGGGTTCCAAGGTGACGATCCTGGAAGCGATGGAAGACTTCCTGTTCATGGCCGATCGCGATGTTGCCAAGGTTGCCGCGGGCGATTTCAAGAAGCAGGGTCTCGACGTCAAGCTTGGCGCCAAGGTGCAAAAAGCAACTGCCGGCAAGAATGGCGTCAAGGTCGAATACGAAGACAAGAGCGGCGCTCAGTCGCTGGAAGTCGAGAAGCTCGTCGTGGCTGTCGGACGACGCCCGGTAACGGACAACCTGTTTGCCGACGATGCGGGCATCTCGCTGGATGAGCGCGGTTTTATTGTCGTTGACGACGAATGCCGTACGCGGGTCAAAGGCGTTTACGCGATTGGTGACTGTGTGCGTGGCCCGATGCTGGCGCACAAAGGCTCGGAAGAGGGCGTCATGGTCGCAGACCTGATCGCCGGCGAGATCGCCGAGATGAACTACGACGTGATTCCGTCAGTGCTATACACGCAGCCTGAGATCGCGTGGTGCGGCAAGACCGAAGCCGAGGTCAAGGAAAGCGGACGCGCCTACAAGACGGGCCAGTTCCCGTTCATGGCAAGCGGTCGCGCGAAGGCGATGGAAAATACCTCCGGCTTTGTGAAGATCATCTCATCGAAGGATGATGACGAGATTCTCGGTGTGCACATTGTTGGCCCGATGGCCGGCGAGCTGATTTCAGAAGCCGTGCTCGCGCTTGAGTTCAATGCGTCGACCGAGGATATCCAGCGTACGATTCACGCGCATCCGTCGCTCGCGGAGGCCGTGCACGAAGCGGCGTTGGCCGTTGACAACAAGGCGCTGAACTTCCCGAACAAATAGGGCAGCAAGCTCTCGCGGCGTGGCCTTCAGGCGGCGGTTTTCGACCGCTCCTGTTCCAGCCTGGCGTGCAGGTACTCGGTGAAGAACCCGTGCATCAGGAAGCGCTGGCCGAGATTCCATGGTCCGACGAGGTAGTACGGGTACTTGTTGTAGGCGAGTTCGGCCAGGGTCGGGTCGCCGATCATCTCGCCAATCTTGATCGCGATCGACTGGTCGAGATGGAAACCGTTGATCGAGTCGCGGTATTCCTCAGCCGTCAGCAGGAAGCAGAACAGGCACATGAACAGCGCGTGTGCTGTCTCGAAATCGAGAACCTGCGTCCAGCGTCTCTCGCGCACCTTGGGGTCGATGTCAATGTCGCGCCATAAGGCCCACTTCAGCTGGTCGGGTGATTTCGGCCAGGTCGACCGATCGGCCGGTCCGAAGTCACGAATCATGCGGAACAGCTCCTGGTCGTGCTCGACAAAGGTAGCCGTGCGCATGTCGTCGACATTGCGGGGATACAGTTCGATCGGGTCGACGTCATCGGCATCCATGTTCTCTTTCATGAAGTTCAGAATGTTCGATTCGGTCGTGTAGTGCCGCAGGATCAGTTCGTTCGCTTCGGGTGTCACAAAATAGTTGCAGTAGAAGCAGATCTGCTTCTGCAGGAAATTGTGCGCACTGAACTGGGGGAGAGGGAGGCGCTTCAGAAACCATGTAATGTGCAGCAGGACCGCGAAGAAGAACTGCAGCACAGGTCGAATAATCCAGCGCGAGCGTTTCTGGATATCGGTCATCCACAGTTCGACGGCCGCCGGATCGATCGCCAGCGCGTCATCGGCGACAGCCGCCTCGAGGTATGGGCTGCGGTAGTTACGGGTCATCTTAAGCATGGTCAATCTCCTCGAGCTGCAGCGCGTACAGCCGGCCAACGACGGTAGCAGTTTGAACGATCCTGTCCGCGGCGGCTTCATCGGTGCATACGCGATCGATCAGTCCGTACAGCTTGTCCATGTGCGCCTCGTCGTTTTCGCCGTGATAGCGCAGGAAGCGCGTATATCCCTCGGTGTCACCGATGATCTCTTCAATACGCGCAGCCCATTCGTTCGCCATCTTGTTGCCCAGACCCTCGACAATCCACATAGCGCCCAGCAGGTCGATCGGATTGGGGCGGCTGGCACGGTACATCAGGAAGGCGTGCAGGGCCTCGGAACCCGGGTTCCTGGGTTGCGACTGGATGGTCTCGAGGTCACCACCCGCCGCCACGTAGTCCTGTTCGAGGACCTCGTAGTCGCGATGTTCTTCCTGGGCATGCCCGATGACCACCGAGCGGACATCGGCAAAGTTGCGATCAAAGCTGGATGCGCAGCGCGAGATCCAGCGCGAGCCCTCAATCACCTGCTGGCGCAGGTTCAGTAGCAGCTTCCGGTAGTCCTCGATTGTGAATTGCTTCATGTCGAGGCGCCGAATGACGGGTACCCGCGCAAGTCGTTTTTCAAAGTCGAACCAGGCACGCAGCAGTCGTCGCAGCGTTTCCTGGCCCAGCGCGGTCAAAACTTCGGGTCGGTCCATCGATACCGGTTCAGTCACGTCCTTCCTCCACGACCGTCAGGTGAATGTATGCCACGTTGAAACGCCCGCTCTCCGGGATCATCAGCACCATGGTGTCGCCGGTTTTGGCTCGCCCTGTCTGCAGGAACTCGTCCAGCATGATCAGGATCGAAGCGCTACCGGTGTTGCCTCTTGTGTACAGGTTCGTGTACCACTTTTCTTCGGCGATCGCCGCCCCCGACATCTTGAGCATGTCGTAGATCAGGCCCTTGAAGTGATGCGACGAGTAGTGACACAGCAGGTGGTCCAGTTTGTCGGTGTCGAGAATGCCTTCCTCGATAAGTCGCAAGGTGCCATCCACGCCAACCTTAACGATGTTTTCAAGCAGACGGACGTCCTGTCGAATGAGCAGTGCGCCCGCGGCTTCAGCGTCGGCGTAAGTCGGGAAGTCCTGCCACGTGCGGGTGTCGTTGCTGTCGCCGGGCGCGCCGATGCCCATGCAGACCGGATACACATCCGCGTGCGAGAAGCTGCGCATCCAGTCAATTCGCAGGCACTGGCCGCGAGGGCTTGACTCCAGCAGCATTGCGCCGGCGCCGTCTGAGAGCATCCAGCGCAGGAACTCGGCGTTGAAGTCCATCTTGCCGCCGGCGGCCTCGTACTTCGTGTTCTTGAACAGCCGGGAAGCGAGTTCGCTAACCACAACCAGCGCCGTCGGTTGGTCGCCCACGCGCAGCGTATTGGCCGCCGCCTTGATGGCCATGAAGGCGCAGCTACACACGCCATGCGATGTATTGAGTTCGACGTCGGGAATCTCGAGTCCGGCTTGCACCATGCTGCCAAATCCGGGGATCACCATGTCGCCCTGCGTGGTTGCGCAACTGAGCATCCTGATGTCGCCAGCGGCGAGATTGGTCTTCTCGATGCATGCACGGCCTGCCGCGACACCCATGTCGGATGCGGAATGTGTCGTGTTGTGGTCCTTGTCGATTGCGTAATGGCGGGTCTTGATCCCGTTCGCCTTGAGAATTCGCCGCTTCAGGCGACTCGGCTTGCCGTTCACGAGACCGAGAATGTCTTCCATTTCCTCGTTGTCGATGGGCGGCCCCGGCAGAAATGCGCCAGTACTGGTGATGTACACGCTCATGCGGTCGCTTGCCTTTCTTTGAGCCACACGCGCAGGCAGCGCAGATTCTCTTCAATGTAGGGAACGACACAGACGAGCAACATGAAGCCGAGATAGATCGGCGCGTAAGCGTCACCGCCATGCGGGTTCTCGATGGGCCGTAATGCCATGTTGCCGGCCCAGTTGAAGGTCACGAGATTGACGAACATCTCCCAGTTGATGACAACGATCAGCATGAGCAGGAACAGTGGGATTGTGGCCATGTAATTGTGCACATGCACTTCCCAGATCGAGATGTGGCGTTTCGGTGCGGAGTAGTGCACGTCGTAGTGCGCGACGAATTCGTGTGCCAGCCAGGCCGCGATGCAGAGCAGCAGGATGGTCACATTCACGTAAAAGAACAGCACGAGCAGGATTGGGATACCGAGCTGGATACCCATCAGGGAATGCACAAGCGACTCACGCAGACCCGATGTGTGCTCGATCTTCGTCGCACGGTGACAGGTCCAGTCAATCAGTCCGCAGATGCCCCAGAGCGGCAACAAACCGAACAGGATCAGGTTCTTCAACAGTTCTTTAATTTCCATCCAGACCTTCGCACCTCCCCATATCGAGTGCCCTGCGACACTATGTCACGGCACCGTGAACTGCAACTGAACTCGAGGTCAATTCGTATCCGCGGCGATTGTTGCGTATGGTCCGCGTGGGTGGAGAGTTTCAGGGGGATCGCATGACGGACATTCGTTTCAGGATCGGTGCAGCGATCATTCTCACGATCGGCGGGCTATGGATGCATGAGCTGATCCAGGCGGTGCCGACGCCGCTGGCGGTCGTGGATAACCCGATCGACAACGCCATTCCATTCCTGCCATGGACGATCTGGATCTACTTTTCGTTCTTCGTCTTCATCGCAACGACGACGTTCAGGGTCGAGGAGACGCTGTTCTGGCGTTTCGTGATTGCTGCTACCTTGGCGGCATGTATCGCGTGGACCATCGTCGTGCTGTTCCCGATTACGTCGGTACGGCCCGATCCGCAAACCATTGAGAGTGATCTCTACCGTTACGTCTTCACGTTCGTGCACAACGCGGATCCGCACCACATAACGTTCCCCAGCCTGCATGTCGCAGTTACCTGGATCTGCAACTTCACGTTGTGGCACAGAAATCGCCGCAGTTGGCGCGTGGCGCTTGGTATTGGCATCACGCTGTCGACGCTGTTCACCAAGCAGCACCTGCTGATCGACGTCGCGGGTGGTGTGTTGCTGGCGGGGTTCTGTACCTGGATAACCGGCCGCTACATCGACCGGTTCCCGTTTACTTCTCCCAGAAGTCCGCGTTCTTGATACCGAGCGCCTTCGGATCGAAGGTGTACTTCTTGACCCCGGCCTTGCGCTGCGCTTCGTAGTCCTTGAGCGCCTTCAGGGCTGGTCGGCCCATGAAGAACAGGATCAGGATGCCGACGATATTCAGCCATGCCATCAGGCCGACACCGAGATCGCCCATGGCCCACGCCAGGTTTGCTTCGCGCATGGTGCCGTAAAACGCAGCGATCAACGTGACGATCTTCAGCAGCCAGATGAGCCATGGCACGTGCAACGTGCGTCGAATATAGGCGACGTTGGTTTCGGCGATGTAGTAGTAAGCCAGCAAGGTCGTAAATGCGAAGAAGAACAGTGCGACTGCGACGAAGACCTCGCCGAAACCGCCCATGACGCTCTCCAGTGCAAGCTGCGTGAACGCAGGGCTGGCAATGATGACTTCCGAGCCGAGCACGCCACCGCTGATCGCCTGGTCGAGCCCGGTCACGTAGTACTGCTGCGTGATCAGGATCATGAAGGCCGTGGCGGAGCAAACGAACAGCGTGTCAACGTAAACCGAGAAGGCCTGTACGAGGCCCTGTTGGGCCGGGTGGTCGACCTCTGACGCCGCCGCTGCGTGCGGACCGGACCCCTGGCCGGCTTCGTTCGAGTAGATGCCGCGCTTGACGCCCCAGCCGATTGCGGCGCCGACGCCGGCCATCGGGTTGAATGCGTCGCCGACGATGAGGGCGATGATCGCGGGCAGTTCCGTGATGTGGTAGATGATGATGCCGATCGCCATCGCGATGTAGCCGAGAGCCATGAACGGCACGACGACCTGCGTGACATGCGCGATACGTTTGACGCCACCGAGGATGATGAAACCGAGGACGGCGACCACGACCAGGCCCGTGACCATCTTCGTCAGTGCCACCTCGTTGCCGAGGAAGTTGATCATCGTCTCGCCGCCAATCGCCAAATCGACTGCATTGCCAATGCTATTGGACTGGACGCCCGGGAGCAGGGCGCCGCAGACGAAGATCGTGGTGATCGCAAAGACCCAGGCGTACCAGGTCTGGCCCATCGCCTTCTCGATGTAGTAAGCCGGGCCACCGCGATACTGGCCTTCGTCGACTTCCTTGTAGATCTGGCCGAGCGCCGACTCTACGTAGGCGGTTGCCGCGCCAAGAAAGGCAACAATCCACATCCAGAAAACCGCACCGGGTCCGCCGAAGCCGATGGCGGCAGCGACGCCGGCGATGTTACCGGTACCGACGCGCCCTGACAGCGATACTGCAAGTGCCTGGAACGAAGAAATGCCGTGTTTCGACTCTTTGCTCGAGAAGAGCAGGCGCAGCATCTCTCGGAACAGACGAATCTGAACGAAGCGCGTGAGGATTGAATAGAACAGGCCTGCGGCAAGGCACAGGTAAACCAGAGCAGGGCTCCAGACATAGCCGCCGAGCGTATCGACGAGGTTGGTAAGAGTCTCCGCGATAGATGTGCCTTCCTGCATGCCGTCCCCCTGTTGTTGTTCTGGCGGCTCGCGGGATGGTACCCCATATGGGGATGACCTGTCCGGCTTTCAAGCTGCCGCTGGCGCGGGTTTCAGGATATAGTGACCAGGACTGCAAGCTTGGGAGGAACAACAATGACCTGGTGGAGTTGGATGATTATCGGGGCGGTTCTGCTGGCCGTCGAATTGTTCGCCGTAGATGCCCAGTTTTATCTCGTGTTCCTGGGACTGTCGGCGGCAGTGGTTGGTTTAGCCAGCCTGTTGGGCGTTGCGATGCCGGAGTGGGCGCAATGGCTCGCATTCGCAGTGCTGTCGCTTATCTCGTTTTTTACCTTCCGCAAGAGCCTTTACCAGAAACTGCACGGCAACACCCCGGGCTTTCGGGCAACCTTGTCGGGAGAAACAGTAACCGTCGGTGAAGACCTCGCGGCCGGAGCGGAAGCGCGGATCGAGTACCGCGGCACGAAGTGGACCGCGAAGAACGTCGGCGATGCTGCCATTGCCGGCGGATCGCGCGTGACAGTGGTGAAGGCCGAGGGTCTCACCTTGCACGTCAAAGCTGAATAATCACGGAACGAGGATTGCCTTAATGGACACAACACTTATTTTCTCGCTGGGTTTTCTATTTCTCGCGATCGTCATCCTGGTCAAGACGGCCATCGTCGTGCCGCAGCAGAATGCGTTCGTCGTGGAGCGGCTTGGCAAGTACTCGAAGACGCTGAATGCCGGATTCCATATCCTGTTCCCGTTTATCGACAAGGTCGCCTACAAGCACACGCTGAAAGAGCAGGCCGCTGATATTGCAGAGCAGATCTGTATCACGAAGGACAACGTCCAGGTCGGTGTTGACGGGGTTCTGTACCTGCAGGTCCTGGACCCGGGTCGCGCGTCTTACGGTATCGGCAACTACATGTTCGCCATCTCGCAGCTCGCGCAAACAACGCTGCGTTCGGAGATCGGCAAGATCGATCTCGACCGCACCTTCGAGGAACGCGGTACGATCAACCAGAACGTCGTGGCCGAGCTCGACAAGGCATCCGATCCCTGGGGCGTGAAAGTGCTGCGCTACGAGATCAAGAACATCAATCCGCCGCAGGATGTACTTGGCGCGATGGAAAAACAGATGCGCGCCGAACGTGAAAAGCGAGCCGTGATTCTGACGTCTGAAGGTGAACGTGACGCCAAGATCAACGAGGCTGAGGGTGAGAAGCAGCGCGTTATCAAGGAGTCGGAAGCTGCCAAGCAGCAGCAGATCAACGAAGCGCAGGGTGAGGCCGAAGCAATCATGGCCGTCGCCACAGCAACTGCCGAAGGTCTGCGCCGCGTCGCGAATGCTGTTACCGAGAAGGGCGGTTCGGAAGCCATGCAGCTCCGCGTTGCCGAGCAGTACATCGGCGAATTCGGCAACCTTGCGAAGACCGGCAACACCTTTGTTGTTCCGGCTAACCTCGGTGACCTGACATCAATGATGGCGCTCGCCACGGACATCGTGAAGCGCAAGTCGGATGGTGGAACGCCGCCGGCCGCTTGAACTGATAGCAACTAATCAGGGTCGAACCGCTTACATGTGGTTCGGCCCTTTTTTTGTGGAGCGCCTATGAAAGCCAGATACCTCATCGCAGTTTTAGTGTTCACATGCTCGGGGCCGGTCGCTGCGGACAGCGACGAAGATACGCTGCGCCATATCAAGACGACGCTTTGGCAGCAGGCGTATCGCACCCAGGACACCGAGTTGCTGGATCAAATCCTGCATGACACGTTCGTGGTCATTGACGATGCAGGCAACGTATCCACGAAAGCGCAGGAGATCGCGTGGATTAGCGAGAACGCGTGGGATCCGGGGGAGTTCGAGTACCGTATCGAGCGGCTCGATATCTATGGTGACGCCTACGCGATTGTCGCAGGGACTGGCGTTGCTGCGACCTACTCCTATAAGTCGAGCAATGTCCTCATAAAGGAGGACGGCAGGTGGCGCGCTGTTTCTTCACACGTGTCCGGTGTCGAGTCGAGCGAGAAACCGGAAGCCTCGGATACCGCATTCCATGCGATTTCCGTCTTTGACATGGATCAATCGATCGCCTGGTACACCGAGAAACTCGGATTCGAATTGGACTTTCGTGGCGGTAATGACGTGCGCGACGGTGCGCTGCTCACCAGAAACGGCGGGTTGCTCGAGCTTGCGCGATTCAATGATGCCGTCCGTCTTTCCGATTTGGACGCGGATCGGGAGTCGCACGAGGTAGTTGGCGTATTCAAGCTGGGATTCGTCACGTCGGATATCGACGCGACGTTCGTAGCCCTGCAGGAGAACGGCGTGGATATCCTGTTCGGCATCGTCGATGCCTCCGACGGTCGCCGGACCTTCGGCGTTACGGATCCGGACGGAAATATTGTGCAGTTCTTTGGTGGTGCCGCAGACTAGAAGCGGTTGAGAGATGCAGTTATTTCTTGCGCCGAACGGAGACGACATTCGGCAACTGCTCCAGTTTTGAAATCACGGCACTCAGCGTCGGCAGATCCGGAATCTCGATGCTGAGTTCCATTTCCACCTGCTGCGATTTCTTGTCCGTGTGACTCCGAATGTCGGTGACGTTTGCATCGTCGTCGGCCAGTACTGCCGAGATATCGCGGAACAGGCCCGAGCGATCGAAGGCGTGCAGTGACAGATCAACCGGGTAGGCCGCCGAAGTTTCTTCGTCGCCCCAGCCGATTTCGAGGACACGTTCGGGATTGCGTTGGTTCAGGCCCAGGAAGTTGCCGCAATCCTGGCGGTGAATGCTCACGCCGCGGCCCTGGGTGATGTAGCCGACGATCGGCTCGGGCGGAACGGGCCGGCAGCAACGCGCGAAATTGCACATCAGGTCGCCCACGCCGGTAACGCCCGTCGAACTGCTCTGTTCCTTCTTGCGACGCGTCTTGCGTGGTTTGATCCGGTCGGGCAGCTCGGTGCCACGCACGTGTTGCAATGCGGTCGCGATCGACGCGGAGGTCAGGTCACCGGCGCCGAGCGCTACGGATAAGGCATCGGTGTCGCTGAATTTGAGCTGCTTCGCTATCGCATCGGTCGGCACATCACGAACATTCAGGCGCGCGAGTTCACGATCAAGCACCTCACGCCCCTGGCGCAGATGCTGGTCGCGATCCTGCTGACGGAACCAGTTGCGTACCTTGGCGCGCGCCTTACCGCCTGCGAGATAACCGAGCTTCGGGCTGAGCCAGTCGCGGCTTGGCTGCGGCTGGCTGCCAGTGATGATCTCGATCTGGTCGCCGTTCCGCACCTGGTAGGTCAACGGCACGATGCGTCCGTTAACCTTGGCGCCGCGACAGCGATGCCCAACCTGCGTGTGTACGTGATAGGCGAAATCGAGCGGCGTCGCGTTGGCGCAGAGTTCGACAACATCACCCTTGGGACTGATCGCGTAGACGCGGTCCTCGAAGAAGTCGTCGCGAATCTGGTCGAGCAGGTCGGCGCCGTCACCAGCAGGTTCGAGCAATTGCCGCAGGAATCGAATCTTTTGGTCGAATGCAGCGGGGGTGCCGCCACCTTCCTTGTAGCGCCAGTGCGCAGCGACGCCGAGTTCGGCGTGGCGATGCATCTCGTGCGTGCGGATCTGGATCTCTACGGTCTTGCCTTCGGGGCCAACAACCGCCGTATGCAGGGAGCGGTAGTCGTTGTCCTTCGGGTTCGCGATGTAGTCGTCGAACTCGCCCGGAATGTAGGACCACAAGTTGTGTACGACGCCGAGAGCGGCGTAGCAGTCCGCCACGCTGTCGACAAGCAGCCTGACCGCCCGGATGTCGTACAGGGACTCAATGCCGCGGTCCTTGCGCTGCATTTTCCGGTAGATGCTGTAGATATGCTTGGGGCGGCCCGAAATTTCGGCCGTGACGCCTTCTTTGCCCAGTTCTTCCTCGAGCCGGGCCTGGAAGGCCTCGATAAATTCGACGCGCTCGCCGCGTTTCTCCTTCAGGGCACGCGCTATTTCGGCATAGGTATCGGGTTGCCGGTAGCGGAACGACAGGTCCTCCAGCTCCCACTTCAGCTGCCAGACGCCAAGGCGATTGGCGAGCGGGGCATAAATTTCGCTCGTTTCGAGCGCGAGCGCTTCCTGCAATGCTCGTGGTGTCGCCTTGGCTTCACGCAGGCGATGTAACTGATCGGCGATCCGTACCAGCACGAGGCGTACATCGGAGACGACGGCCAGCAGCATCTTCCTGAGTGCCTCGGATTGCTGCACCGCCAGCGCTTCGCCGGGCTGCCAATGACCCGGCAGAGTGAACTGGTCGAGTTGCTGTAATCCGAGAAGAAATCGAGAAATGTCCTTTAAATTATTGTTTTCAATCGCTTTAGCATCAAGGAAGCCGTCTCGAAACGCCGGGTATGCGTACACGGCGGCCTCGATCTCGTCCGGCAGACCGAGTGGATCGACGATTTCCGCTACAGCCGCGCCTTCCCGGATGCGGGACTCCAGGCCGTCTTTTTCGGGCAGGTCGCTCAGATACTCGCGAACGGCTGCGATGACGCCGCCTTGCGGCGGTTGTGCGGCGGTGGAAGTGGACATACTGAAAGGCTTGTGTCGAGTGCTGTTGCCGGCAATTCCCGTTATCATACGCGCAGTTTCGGGCGGTCATGCCGGCCGATCTCTACACTTGGGCATTTTACAAGCAGGACAGCATGGCAGGACATAGTAAGTGGGCGAATATCCAGCACCGCAAGGGCGCCCAGGATAAAAAGCGCGGCAAGCTTTTTACCAAGCTCATTCGTGAAATCACGGTGGCGGCCAAGATGGGCGGCACGGATCTCGAGGCGAACCCGCGTCTCAGGCTCGCCGTCGACAAGGCCAAGGGCCAGTCGATGCCGAAGGACAACATCGAGCGCGCCATCAAGCGCGGCGGTGGCGAGTCCGACGGCGACGATTTTTTCGAGATTCGCTACGAAGGCTACGGCCCCGGCGGCACGGCCGTCATGGTCGATTGCCTGACGGACAATCGCAATCGCACCGTGGCCGAGGTTCGCCACGCGTTTTCGAAGTTTGGCGGCAATCTTGGCGCGGATGGCTCGGTCGGCTATCTCTTCAACAAGGTCGGCCAGATCATGTACGGAACCGGCAATGACGAGGACGCGGTCATGGAAGCGGCGATCGAGGCCGGTGCCGAAGACGTACTGGTGGACGACGATGGCTCGATCGAGGTGCTGACGGCGCCTGACGACTTCGAGACGGTGCGCGATGCGATGGTTGCTGCCGGTCTGTCAGCCGAATCCGCGGACGTCACGATGCGGGCCTCGACCAATGCCGAGCTCGGCGCCAAAGAGGCCGGCTCGATGATCAAGCTGCTTGAGATGCTCGAAGACCTGGACGATGTCCAGGAGGTCTACTCCAACGCTGATATCAGCGAAGACGTACTGGCACAGATTTGACGACGCAACGACGCATACTCGGTATCGATCCAGGCTCGCGCCTGACCGGGTTCGGCGTCCTCGATTTTCACGGCGACAAGCCCAGCTATGTCACGAGCGGCACCGTCAAGAGTGTCGATGGTGGCTTCGCGGACCGACTCAAGCAGATATTCGAGTCGTTCAGCTCGCTCGTGGCCGAGTACCAGCCCGACATCGTATCGATCGAGAGCGTCTTTATGCACAAGAACGCGAGTAGTGCGCTCAAGCTCGGGCATGCGCGCTCGGCTGCGTTGTGCGCGACCTTCGGCCACGATATCGAGGTGTTCGAATACGCACCGCGCGAGATCAAGCAGGCCGTCGTTGGTACGGGATCTGCGACGAAAGAGCAGGTGCAGCACATGGTCGTGACGATTCTCGAACTCGACGGCACGCCGGCGCCGGATGCTGCCGACGCGTTGGCTGCGGCCCTGTGTCATGGCAACCAGCAGCGCCTGCATGCCCAGCTCGGCACCGGCAAACGCATAGCGGGGCTCAGATGATCGGTTCGTTACGCGGTCGCCTCGTTGCCAAGCAGGCGCCACACATCGTGCTGGAGTGCGCCGGCGTCGGCTACGAAGTCGAAACGCCGATGTCCACGTTCCTCGAACTGCCCGCGCTTGAAACCGAGATATTCCTGCACGCGCATCTCGTCGTGCGCGAGGACGCCCAGATTCTGTATGGCTTCGCAACGCTGGACGAGCGCAGCCTGTTTCGGACCCTGCTCAAGGTGAATCGAGTTGGCGCCAAGATGGCGCTTGGCGTGCTGTCCGCCATGTCGGCATCGGATTTCCGGCGTTGCGTCGAGTACGAGGATGCGACGACGCTGTCGAAGGTACCCGGCATTGGCAAGAAGACGGCCGAGCGCCTCATCATGGAGATGCGCGACAAGGTCGAAAGTGTCGGTACGCCGTCGCTGCCGGGCACGAAAGTCGCCGTCGAGGCCAGCGCCCGGTCCGAGGCTGTGGATGCGCTGGTCGCGCTAGGCTACAAGCCCCGCGAGGTCAGCAAACTGCTCGACAAGCTCGATGTTGACGACATGTCCGCCGAGGACATCATTCGCCAGGCACTCAAGCAGGCGGCTGCGTAATGGCCAATGTCGAACATGATCGCCTGACTGCCGGCGAGTCCGTCTCGGACGACAAGGCCTTTGACCGCGCCATTCGCCCGCGCGCGCTCGATGAGTACGTCGGTCAACCGGGCGTTAAGCAGCAAATGGGCGTGTTCATCGAGGCAGCACGCCGCCGCGGCGAAGCGCTCGATCATGTTCTGATTTTCGGCCCACCCGGCCTCGGCAAGACCACGCTCGCACATATCATCTCGAACGAGATGGATGTCAGCATGCGCCATACATCAGGACCGGTGCTGGAACGCCCGGGCGATCTTGCGGCGATTCTGACCAACCTCGAACCCAACGACGTGCTGTTCGTCGACGAGATTCACCGCCTGAGCCCGGTCGTCGAGGAAGTCCTGTATCCGGCGATGGAGGATTTTCAGCTCGACATCATGATCGGCGAGGGCCCGGCAGCCCGCTCGATCAAGCTCGATTTGCCGCCGTTCACGCTGGTTGGCGCAACGACCCGCGCCGGCCTGCTGACCTCGCCGCTACGTGATCGCTTCGGCATCGTGCAGCGCCTCGAGTTCTACGGCGAGGGCGATCTTGAGGCCATTGCGCGACGCTCTGCCGGGATCCTGAATCTACCTATAGAGGACGAAGGCGCGAAGGCAATTGCGACACGTTCGCGCGGCACGCCGCGTATCGCGAACCGCTTGTTGCGCCGCGTCCGGGATTTTGCGGAGGTGGAGGGCGACGGCGTTGTGACGGCGGCGATCGCTGAGAATGCAATGAACGTACTGCAGGTCGACCCGCATGGTTTTGACGCCATGGACCGCAGGTTGCTGAAAACGATCATCGAGAAATTCGATGGCGGCCCGGTTGGTGTCGAAAGCCTGGCTGCCGCGATCGGCGAGGAGCGTGGCACGATTGAAGATGTGCTCGAGCCTTACCTCATCCAGCAGGGCTTCATGATGCGCACGGCCCGCGGCCGCGTCGCCACCAAGAACGCCTACCTGCATTTCGGTCTGAACCCGCCCAAAGGGCCGGGCACCGAGGAGTTGCCTTTTGAGTAACGCACAACCCTTCGAACTGCCGATCCGCATTTACTACGAAGACACGGATGCGCAGGGCGTTGTCTATTACGCAAACTACTTTCGTTTCATGGAGCGCGCGCGCACCGAATGGCTAGGCTCGCTTGGCGTCGACATGGTGCGCCTGCAGGATGAAGACCGGCGCATCTTCGTGGTTGCGGAGGTCAGCACCAAGTTTCATGCGCCCGCACGCCTGGGCGACAAGATCGTCGTTACGGCTGCGTTGCAGGGACTGACGCGTGTGTCCTTCGACATCGAACAGAAGATCTACAGAAACAACACTGATGGTGACTTGCTGGTAAGCGGCATCGTCAAAGCGGCGTACCTGGACGCCGACACGATGCGGCCCAAGCGGGTGCCGCCATCCATATTTGAGGAAAATGAATAATGAGTGCAGACCTGTCCGTCACCGGATTATTGCTGGGCGCAAGCCTGCCGGTGCAGATCGTCATGTTGCTGCTGGTTGCGGCATCGGTCGTGTCGTGGAGCATCATCTTCACGAAACGGCGCCTGATTCGCCGCACCAAGGACGCTTCCGACGAGTTCGAGGCCGCGTTCTGGTCGGGTGGCGATCTCAATACGCTCTACCAAAGCGCGGGCCGCGCCAAGGGCGGCGTTTTCGGCATGGCGAGTATTTTTGAGTCGGGTTTTCGTGAGTTCAATCGTGCATTGCAGGCCGGCACCTCGAATCCGGACAAAGTCATCGAGGAATGCCGTCGCGGCATGCGCGTTGCGCACATGCGCGAGGTCGATCGCCTCGAGCAAAACCTCGCTACGCTGGCCACGATCGGTTCGACCAGCCCGTACGTCGGCCTGTTCGGTACGGTGTGGGGCATCATGGTTGCGTTCATGGAAATCGGCAGCCAGCAGACTGCAACCCTCGCCGTCGTGGCGCCGCCGATTGCCGAAGCCCTGATCGCAACGGCCATGGGTCTGTTCGCCGCCATCCCGGCCGTGATTGCCTACAACCGTTACGCCGACAAGGTCGTGCGCCTCGAATACCGTTACGACAGTTTCACGGAAGAGTTCTCGAGCATCCTGCACCGCCACGCGCGCGCCAAGCAGGGAGGCTGACATGCCAACGCCGCTGCAAAAGCGCAAGCTGATGGGCGAGATCAACGTCGTGCCGTATATCGACGTGATGCTGGTGCTGCTCGTGATCTTCATGGTCACGGCGCCGCTGCTGACCCAGGGCATCGAGGTGGATCTACCGAAGGCCAATGCGCAACCGATTGAGACCTCGCCTGAGCTTGACCCGCTCGTGCTGAGCGTCGATGCCGAGGGCAATCTCTATATCAATGCGGGTGACAACGAAGATCAGCCGCAGAGTGGTACGGAGATTGTGCGGCGCATCGGGATCGTGCTCGACTCGAAACCCGAGACGCCGATGTTTGTGAAAGCGGATCGCGCAGTCCCGTATGGCAACGTCGTCGGAGCCATGGTCCTGCTGCAACAGGCCGGGGCCGAGAATATCGGCTTCATCACCGATCCTTTGGACTCGTACCCGATTCCGGAGTAGCCCGCCGCGTGAAACGCGCCAACCTCAATTTCGGCCCCACAGGACTGTCGGTCCTGCTGCACGTGATCATCTTTGCGTCGATGATTATTGGCATCGACTATGCGCGGCCCACACCGTTCACGCCACTCGCGATCAAGGCGACGCTGGTACAGGACATTCCGGAGACGCAGGCTCCGCCCGTGGTCGAGCCTGAGCCGGAACCCGAGCCGGTGATTGAGGAGCCAGAGCCGGAGCCGGAACCCGAGCCGGACAACAGCGAAGAATTGCGTCGGCTTGCCGAGGAAGAAAAGCGCAGGCAGGACGCTTTGCTGGAACAGCAGCGCCTCGAGGAGCTCAAAAAGAAGGAAGAGGAAGACCGGAAGCGTCGGGAACGCGAGGAAGCGGAGCGCAAGAAGCAAGAGGAAGAAGAACTCGAACGCAAGCGCCAGGAAGCCGAGCGCAAGCGCCAGGAAGACATCCGGCGGCAGCGCGAGGAGAATGAGCGCAGGCGTCGTGAAGAGGAGGAGCGTCTGCGTGCGGCGGAGATTGAAGCCGAAGAGCGGCGCATTGCGGCGGAGAATTCGCCCGCGATGATGGTCTACCAGAGCAGGTTGTCGCAGCGTATCAATCGATTTTGGAACGTACCGCCTGCGGCAGAAGGAACGCGTTGCGTAGTAATGATTCAGCAGACGCCAACAGGCGAAGTTATCGGCGCTAGAATGGTGAGCTGTGATGGTGGCGACGTGGTTGAACGATCGATTCTGGCGGCGGTGCGCAGTGCGTCGCCATTACCGGTACCGCAACAGGCGGATCTGTATCGGCGCGATTTGCGGCTGACGATGGTCCCGCCCGAGTAATAGAGACAGAGGAAAGTTGTGCGCAAACTGATTGGACTACTGGTTTTGATATTGCCGGCTTATGGCTCGGCCCAGGTACTCGACATCACGGTGTTTGGCGACTACCGCCCGACCCCGGTCGCTATCGTGCCGTTCGGCTGGGAGGGGCAGTCCGGCGCCATGCCGCTCGATATGGCGGCGGTTATCACGGCAGACCTGAAGCGCAGCGGCCGTTTCGACCCCATTGGGGTCGACAAGATGCTGCAACAGCCCACCGATGGATCTGATGTGGATTTCCAGGACTGGAATTTCGTTGGTGTGGAGGCCGTCGCGGTTGGCAAGTTTGAGCAGCTTGCAGAAAATCGATTTGCGTTGCGCGTCGAACTGTTCGACGTTGTCAGTCGCCGCTTGCTCGTGGTTTATCGCAAACGCGATATTACGCGCACGACGATGCGCGAAACGGCGCATCGTGCGGCCGACGTGATCTATGAGAAGCTGACGGGTATCAAGGGCGTGTTCAATACCCGTGTTGCCTACGTGACAGCGAAGCAGCAGGGCGACAAGCGCCTGTATTCGCTCGTCGTGGCAGACCAGGACGGCCACAACCAGTACACGATGCTGGAGCAGACAGCGCCGATCATGTCGCCAAGCTGGTCGCCGGACAGTCGTCAACTCGCCTATGTTTCATTCGAGGGTAACAAGTCGTCGATCTACGTCCAGACACTGCGCACCGGTAATCGCTTCGTCGTATCGTCGCGACCGGGTATCAACGGCGCGCCGTCGTTTTCCCCGGATGGACGAAATCTCGTTGTGACGCTGGGCGGCGTGGACGGCAACCCCGACATCTACGTGATCAACATCAATACGCGCCAGGCCAGGCGCCTGACCACCCATCGAGCTATCGACACCGAGGGGACCTGGTCGCCGGACGGACGCTATATCTACTTCACCTCCGATCGCAGCGGTGGGCCGCAGATCTATCGTGTCGCGGCCACGGGCGGATCTCCCGAGCGCGTGACCTTCGAGGGGAGTTATAATGCGCGACCGCGCCTGTCCCCGGACGGCAAGAAGCTCGCTGTCGTGCATAACGACCGCGGCAATTTTCGTATTGGGGTCATGGACCTGGAGAGCAAGTTCCTGCACGTCCTCTCGAAAGGGCGCCAGGACGAGAGTCCTAGCTTCGCGCCGAACAGCGATATCCTGATTTACGCGACGCGGGTTGGGCGCGACGGGGTACTGGAAACGGTGTCTGCGGACGGACTGATCCGCCAGAAAATGTCGGTACGGGCAGGGGGAGATGTCCGAGAGCCGGTCTGGTCACCGTTCCCAAGGTTTTAACTAGCTTTAACTTTATTTTATAATTTATTGATTTACTTCGCTTAAAGACACTAAAGGGCAAAATGATGTCTTACTCAAAACTGATTCTGATCGCGGCCATTTCAATGACGATGGCGGCATGTGGTGGCAACACGATCCCCGATCCTGAGCCGACTGATACGACTTATGGCGGCGACGACAGCGCCTCCACGGGCGGCATGAATGACGCAAGCTTCGGCGAAGACGAGATCTTCGAGCCGACGGCCGGCGAACTCGCGGATGTCATCTACTTCGAGTTCGACTCGTCCGAAGTTCGTGCCGCTGACCAGGATGTTGTCGCGCGTCACGCCATGCAGCTGCAAAACAACCCGGGGTGGCGTGTACGCCTCGAGGGCCATGCCGACGAGCGCGGTTCGCGTGAATACAACATCGGCCTTGGCGAGCGCCGCGCGCAGGCAGTACGCCGAATGCTGATGATTCAGGGCGTGCCCTCGGACCAGATCTCGACAGTGAGCTTCGGCGAAGAGCGCCCGGTTGCCTTTGGCAGCTCGGAGTCCGACTACGCCGAAAACCGCCGCGTCGAGTTCAAGTACACGAACTAGACGGTGGCTGGCATGACCTCAAAGCGGCTGTTGCTGCTCGTTCCGCTGTTTGCGCTCGGTGGCTGCCAACTTATGGAGCCGCGTGGCGAGGACCCGGTACTCGTCAAGCTGACGGAGCTGGAGCGGCGACTTGCCGCGATCGAGCGCGTTATCCAGAATCAGAGCCTTGTCGAGATGACGCAGCAGGTGCGGGTCCTGGAGCGACGTGGTGACGAACTGCAGGGACGCATGGAAGAGCTCGAGCATCACTCCTCGGAGACGGCGGAGCGGCAGCGCAACCTGTACATCGATATCGACACGCGTATCCAGGAGCTGGAGTCTGCGCTGCAGGCGCGCAATGCGCCGAGCGTCCTGGATGGGGGCACGTTGGCGCCGGGCCAATTGCCGGTGCCGGGCGGTTCGGATCGTGATAATTACCAGGCCGCGTTCGAGCTACTGAAGGAACAGCGCTACGAGCCCGCCGCGATTGCGTTCCAGGAGTTCCTGGTGAGCTTCCCGGACAGCGAACTGGCCGACAACGCCCAGTACTGGCTCGCGGAGTCCCATTACGTAACCAAGATGTACGAGCGGGCATTGGGCGAGTTCGAGACCGTGATCACGGATCACCCGAGCTCACGCAAGGTGCCGGATGCGCTGTTGAAGATGGGCTACTGCAGCTATGAGCTCAAGCAGTGGCAGCAGGCCAGGGCATCGCTGGAGCGTGTGCAGGCAGAGTTCCCGGAGACCACGGCAGCGCGACTGGCCGGCCAGCGCCTGCAGCAAATGGAAGAAGAGGGCGTGTAGGAGGCGGCCGCCTTATTCGTGGGAGGCGGCCGCCTTATTCGTGGGAGGCGGCTGCATGAACTGTGGGAGGCGGCTGCATGAACTGTGGGAGGCGGCTTGCCGGCGACCAATTCGTGCTTGTCATCCCCGAATTTTCAGGTATTATCGCGCCCGCGATCCGGCCAGTCCTGGCCGGATTCCCTTTTTGGGGGTATAGCTCAGTCGGTAGAGCATCGGCCTTTTAAGCCGCTGGTCCTAGGTTCGAATCCTAGTGCCCCCACCACTTTTTCACCCTGAGACTTCGCGTGTGAGCCCATTTCGGCGTTGAATGCCGGAATGAAATGCTCATTTACACGCGAGTAAACTCCGCTTCCATTCCGGCATTCGCCTTGAACTGGATACACACGCTGTGTCTCAGGGCGAAAAAGCGCCGGAAGCGGTTTCAGATAAAACCAGAGACTCGCGCGCAAAGTGCCGTTATCATGCACGCCTTCGCGCCGGGCAGAGTAGGAAAAGTGGCGGAAAACAGCTGGAAAATCCATAAGTTTGGAGGCAGCAGCCTCGCAGATGCCGAGTGCTTTCGGCGGGTAGCCGGAATCGTTCTCGAGATGTCGGGCGAGCGCCTGGGTATCGTCGTATCAGCGATGGGCGGCATGACCGATGCGCTCATCAATCTCGCCTTGCTCGCCGAGCGCGACGACGACAGGTACGAGGCCGAGCTCGATGCCATCGGGGCGCGCTACGCCGCGACGGCCCGTGAGCTCCTCGATGGCGATGCGCTCGTCGGCGTTCTCGATGCCTGGAGCGGCGATGCGGATGATGTTCGCGATGTCCTGAAGGCAATCGCGCTCGTCAAGTCCGCGCCGCAACGCAGTCGCGATGTCGTCGCTGGTTACGGCGAAATCTGGTCGGCGCGTATGCTGGCCGCTTATCTCGGACAAGAGGACGCTGCTCGCGGCGGAACCTGGATCGATGCGCGACAGGTCGTCACGGTCCGCAATACAGAGCTTGGCCCCTCGGTCCTGTGGGATGCGTCGCAGGCCAGGTTTGATGAAGTGGTGCCGAGTGACTTTGCAGGTATTGCCGTTATCACGGGCTTCATCGCGACGGATGAGGAAGGTCTGCAGACGACGCTGGGCCGTAACGGCAGTGATTTTTCGGCGGCGATCTTCGCCTCGCTGAGCAACGCGGACGAACTTAGTATCTGGACCGACGTGAATGGCGTCATGAGCGCGGATCCGAATCGCGTGCCCGAAGCCCAGGTCATTGACCAGCTTACCTACAACGAGGCTATGGAGCTTGCATACTTCGGCGCCAAGGTGATCCACCCGCAGACGCTCGGGCCAGTCATCGACAAGGACATCCCGGTCTGGATTCGTAACAGCCACAATCCGGCGCATCCGGGCAGTCGCATCGCGGCGGCCGCGAAGCATATCGACAACATCAAGGGCATTACCGCCATTGGTGGCATGGCGCTGGTCAACCTCGAAGGCGCCGGCATGATTGGTGTGCCGGGTACGGCCGATCGCCTGTTCGGCGCACTCAAAGACGCCGGCGTGTCGGTCACCCTGATCTCCCAGGCCAGTTCCGAGCACTCGATTTGTATCGCGGTGCCAGGCGATGTGGCAGAGCGAGCGCGGGACGTGGTCCGGGATGCATTCGCGGAAGAGCTCGAAAGCGGCCAGATCAACAGCGTGGAAGTCACCGACGACCAGAGCATTGTCGCCGTCGTGGGCGACGGTATGGAAGGAACGCCGGGTATAGCCGCCCGGTTCTTCGGCACGCTTGGTCGTGCCGGTATCAACGTTCGCGCCATCGCGCAGGGCTCGTCGGAGCGCAATATTTCTGCGGTGGTGGATGCCTCCGAGGCAACCAAGGCGCTGCGCGCCGCGCACTCCGGCTTCTACCTGTCGCACAAGACCATTTCGATTGGGCTGATCGGTCCGGGCGTCGTCGGCGCAGAGCTCCTCAGGCAGATCGAGAAACAGTCGGACAAACTCTCCGAACAGTTCAACCTGGACCTGCGCGTGCGCGCCATCGCCCGTTCGCAGACGATGGTCCTTGGTGACCGACGCATCGATCTGGCTTCCTGGCAGGACGACTGGGACGGCACTGCGATCGACACGGACCTCGATGCGTTCGAAGCGCACGTTAATCCCGACCACCTGCCGCATGCCGTCATCATCGATTGCACTGCCAGCGAGCACATTGCTGCGAGGTATGCGGACTGGCTGGCGCGTGGTGTCCATGTAATCACACCAAACAAGAAGGCGTTCTCGGGCGATTACGCTTACTACCGGGGCCTGCAGGCCGCGGCTGACGAAGGCAGTTCGCACTACTTCTATGAGACGACAGTGGGTGCGGCTCTGCCCGTCGTCAGCACGCTGTGCGACCTGATCTATACGGGCGACGACGTACGCTCGGTGCGCGGCATCTTCTCCGGCACGCTCGCGTACCTCTTCAATGTCTACGACGGCACGACGCCGTTCTCGCAAATCGTGCGTACGGCCAAGGAAAACGGCTACACCGAACCGGATCCGCGCGACGACCTGTCCGGTATGGACGTTGCCCGCAAGCTCACGATCCTCGCGCGCGAACTTGGACTGGATATTGGCATCGGCGATTTCCCGGTGCGTAGCCTCGTGCCGGATGCGCTGCAGAACTGTTCGATCGAGGAGTTCCTCGATCGCCTGCCGGAATTCGATGGCGAGATCGACGCGCTGTACCGTGAAGCAGCCGCGGAGAACAAGCAGCTGCGCTATGTCGCAACGCTCGACGCCAGCGGCAATGCGGCGGTGGGTCTCGAGGCGGTCGACGACGAGCATCCGTTCTGCAACATCAACCTGACGGACAACATCGTGCAGTTCGAATCCGCGCGTTATTCAGAAAACCCGCTGGTTATCCAGGGGCCCGGCGCAGGCCCTGGCGTTACGGCGGGCGGCATTTTCTCGGACCTGCTGCGCCTCGCGAACTACCTGAGCAAGGGCCTTGGCTATGTCTGACTGGACTACGGCATTTGCGCCGGCCTCGATCGGCAACGTGGCGGTTGGCTTCGATATGCTCGGGCTCGCGCTCGAGGGTGTCGGCGATCGCGTTGCCGCGCGTAAATGTGAAGGTGAGGGCGTCACGATTGCGGAAGTCCGCGGCCTGGATGGCGAGATTCACCCTTACCTGTCGACCGATCCGCAAGAAAACACGGCCTCGATCGCCGCACAGGCGTTGTGGACCGCGCAGGGTGCTGTCGGGGGTGTCGAGCTGAAGGTGCTCAAAGGCGTGCCGCTGCAGTCCGGTATGGGCAGTTCTGCCGCGTCTGCGGTTGCCGCTGTTGTCGCCGTTAACGCTTTGCTCGATCAGCCGTTGGAGACCAGCAAACTGCTGGCCTATGCACTGATCGGTGAACAGTATGCGAGTGGCGGTCTGCATGCCGATAATATCGCACCGAGTTTGCTGGGTGGCATGGTGCTGTGTCCGCAGGTGCTGCTGCCGGACACGGTGCACGTGCCAGTGCCTGATGGCGTTAGTGCAGTGCTGATTCACCCGGATTTGCGCGTCAACACTGCGCATGCGCGCAGGGGGTTGAAGAAGAGCGTTACGCAGCAGGATTGGGTCGCGCAGCAGGGTTTCCTCGCTGGCTTCATCGTCGCGTGCGCGACCGGCGACCACGACTTGCTCGGCAAGACCCTCAAGGACATCGTGATCGAACCGCAACGTAAGGACAACGTGCCGTGCTTTGATGCGGTCAAATCGGCAGCGCTCAAAGCCGGCGCGTTCGGCTGCAGCCTGTCGGGCAGCGGGCCAAGCATGTTTGCCCTGTGTGCGGATGGTAAGGCGCGGAATATCGCCAGTGCTATGGAGCAGGCTTGTCGCGCGCAGGGTATCGCCTGCGAGTCCTGGGTCAGTTCCCTGGCCGCGCGCGGCGCGCACATCGAGGGCGAGTAATGGAGTACTTCAGTACGCGCGGCGCAGGTCCTGTTACGCTGGATGATGCCCTGCGTCTTGGCATAGCGGGAGACGGCGGTTTGTTCCTGCCGGAAGAGCTGCCGCAATTCGAGCTGTCCGATTTCGAAGACGCTGAGACGATCCCGGAGGTGGCGAAGGTCCTGCTTGCGCCGTACTTCTCCGGTTCTGCGCTCGACAGCGAGCTGGAAGCCATTCTGGCGGAGACATTCGGCTTTCCGATTCCGGCGACCCCATTGGCGATCGCTGGCCACGATGTGTCGTTGCTCGAGCTGTACCACGGCCCCACGGTGGCATTCAAAGATGTCGGCGCGGGATTTCTTGCTGCCTGCCTGTCGCGGCTGGAAGGCAATGTAGACGATCCGCTCACCGTTCTGGTTGCTACGTCCGGTGATACCGGCGGCGCGGTTGCAGCTGCGTTTGACGGGCGACCGGGCATGCGCGTCGTCGTCCTGTTTCCGGATGGCCGAGTTTCGGAGCGCCAGGCCCACCAGCTGAGTTGCTGGAGCGACAACGTTCTCTCCCTCAAAGTGCAGGGCTCTTTCGACGACTGCCAGGCGCTCGTGAAAGGAGCCATGGGCGATGCAGAGCTGTCGGGCAGGCATCGCTTCAGCTCGGCCAACAGCATCAATATTGGCCGCCTGCTGCCGCAAAGTACCTACTACGCGGATTCGAGCCTGCGCCATTACCGTCGCACGCGCAAGAAACCCGCTTACATTATTCCAACGGGCAACCTCGGCAATGCGTTCGCCTGCATTATGGCGCGCGAGATGGGCCTGCCGATAGGGCCGATCATTCTCGCGACGAACGCGAACCGGACGATTGCCGATTACTTCGAAACTCTCGAGTGGCTGCCGCGCGCCAGTCTGCAGACACTGGCTTCGGCGATGGACGTCGGCGACCCGAGCAACATGGAGCGCCTGCGTCACCTGGTCGGCGAAGCCGATGTGTTGCGTGAGCAGCTCGGCGTTCTCTCGGTGGATGACGAGCAGATCAGGGCCTCGATTCGTCAGGATTTCGCCGACTTCGGTTTCGCGACGTGCCCACATACGGCTACAGCGACGCACACGTTCCGCCAACTCGACGCAGACACCGCCAGCGCCCATGACTGGATTCTCGTCGCGACGGCGCACCCGGCCAAGTTCGAGACGATTGTCGAACCCTTGACCGGTGACCGGGTCCCGGTTCCCGCTGAGCTGCAAATGTTGCTCGATCGTCCCGCTACCGCGATATCCATAGAGCCAACTCTCGCGGCCCTTGCTAAAGTACTGGAATGACGGATTTCGCCGCAGCACCATGGGTTCTGCCGCTCCTGGCGGTCTCGGTTCTGCTGCTCGCATGGTTCGTATGGCGGCGCTTCTTTGCCGGCGGGTCGCTGCTGGAGAAGGCCCTGGCGGACATTTCCTACGAACGCATCGAGCAACTGGTTATTCCGAATGCGGATGAAGGTGAGATCCAGATCGACCAGTTGTTGCTGACGTCGAAAGGGCTGCTGATCCTTGAATTCAAAGAGGTGACCGGCATCGTTTTCGGCAGCGACAAGATGTCGGACTGGACGGTAATTGGCGAAGATCGTCGCTATACGTTCCCGAATCCACTTCCGTCGCTCTATGACCGCATCGCGGCCGTGCGCCAGATCATTCGCGAGGTACCGGTGGAGGGGCGTGTGCTGTTCCCTGATGGCGCCGAGTTCACCAAGGGTACGCCCAGCCTGGTCAGTGACCTCGACCAGCTCGTGGATGAGTTCGGTGAAGCCGACAAGAACGCCGCGAAATTCAAAATTGAGGCCTTCCGGCCTCACTGGGAACTGCTGGCTAAGTCGGCAGGTTGAAGAACCGCCGCGCATTCTCGCTCGTAATCTCGGCGACGTGTTCCGCGCTCTGACCGCGCGCCTCTGCGATCACCTTCAACACCTCGGGCAAGTACATCGGCTCGTTGCGCCGTGTTTTCGGCCTCGGCTGAATCGTCCGCGGCAACAGGTAAGGCGCGTCCGTCTCGATCAGCAACTTGTCGTCGGGAATGATATGCACAATGTCGTGTAGATGCCTGCCGCGACGCTCGTCGCAGATCCAGCCCGTGATGCCTATGTAGAGTCCCATGGCCAGGTACTCGCGCAGCGACTCGCCTTCGCCCGTGAAGCAGTGCGCGACGGCGCGCGGCAGGTCGGGTAGTGCGGGCTCCAGGACCTCGACGAAGTCGTCATGCGCGTCGCGCTGGTGCAGGAAGACGGGCAGGCCGGTGTCTTTCGCGATGTCGAGCTGGCGGCGAAACGCCTCCAGTTGCGCTTCACGGGGCGAAAAGTTGCGAAAATAGTCGAGGCCGCATTCGCCAATCGCAACCACGACATCCCTCTCTGCTTGCCGGCGGATCAGTGCATCACTGTCATCCGTGTAGTCGGACGCGTGGTGGGGATGCACACCGGCCGTCGAATACAGAATTCCCGGGCTCGCTTCGGCCAATTCGGCGGCGCGCACATTGCTGTCATCGCTGCTTCCCGTGACGATAATCGTACCGACGCCCGCATCCGCTGCGCGTTGCATCAATGCGTCGCGATCGTCGTCGAAGCTGTCATGGGCGAGGTTCGCGCCGATGTCGATAAGGTCGTGAATCATCTCAATACTGTTCCCAGCGGAAGATGGCGGCGCCGATCGCGAGGAACACGACGCTTTGTATGATGAGCGCGCCAAGGCTTGGCGCGACGTCGATGAAAGTTGCGCCGTCCAGGGATACGGCGCGGGCCGAATCGAGTACGTGGGTCAGCGGAAAGACCTGCGAAATCTTTTGCAGGACGTCGCTGGTGCCCTCGAGCGAGAACCACACGCCTGACAACAGCATCATCGGCCAGTTGATCAGGTTCAAAAGGCCGCCGGCGAGTTCCTCGCTGGTGACTCGTGCCGAGATGATCAGCCCCAGGGAGACCATCGAGATCGCGCCTACAAGCCCTACGACGAACAGGGTGATGTAACTGCCTTCCATGCGCGTGTCGAGCAGCAGGTGCGTGCCCGTGTACACGAACGCGGTAATCAGCATGATCAGCACCATGCGTGACGCCACCTGGGCAATGATGAACTCGAGCGCGGTAAGTGGCGTCGCGCGCAGGCGCTTGAGGAAGCCGTTCTTGCGATAACGCACGATGACGTAACCCACGCCGAACAGGCAGCTGAACATCATGTTCATGCCGAGAATGCCGGGCAGGATCCAGTCCGAGTAGCGGATCGGGTCGCCCTTGATCTGATCGCGAACGATGTCAGTGCTTTCCGCCGCAACGGATTGGAGTACCGCGAACTCGATGAAGTAGCCCTTCATTGCGTCCGGGTTGATCCAGTAACGCGCCGGCGGTCCCGGGTCGAGCATCAGGTCAAGCTGGTGACGTTCGACTTTTACGAGGGCTGCGTCGAGATCGTCGTAGGGGACAAACCGGACGAAACTCGTTTCCAGGAACGGGTGGGCACTGACGTCCACCTCGGGCTTGTCAGTCAGGACGCCGACAGTGTATTCGTCGCGCTGGCCGTCGAATGCAAACGACAGGCCGAACACCAGGGCGACAGGTAACAGCAGGTTCCAGGACAACGACGCGCGGTCGCGCATGAACTCACGATTGCGGGCCTGGAAGATGGCGTAGATCCGTCGCAGCATCGTCAGGCTCGCAGCGAGTGGCCGGTCATATCGAGGAACAGGTCCTCGAGGTTGGGGCGGCGGATCTCACCGTGCGGCAGGTGGATCAACTTGTCGCCATAACGTTCGAATAACAGGTCTTCAGGCGCGCCCTGCGTGACGATCTTGCCTTCGTCCATGATCGCTACCTCGTCGCACAGTACATGCGCCTCGTCCATGTAGTGCGTGGTCAGGACGATCGTGGCGCCTTCTTCGCGAATGTTCTGCACGAGGGCCCAGAAATTGCGCCGTGCCTGCGGGTCGAGGCCCGTGGTTGGCTCGTCGAGGAATACCAGCCGCGGTCGATTGACGAGGGCTACGGCGAGCAACAGGCGCTGGCGTTGGCCGCCCGACAGCTTGCGATTGTCGCGATCCACGAGCTCGCCGAGCGAGCACTGCTCGATAATGTGGTCGAGATCGGCGTGGCGGCTGTACAGGGAACGGAACATCTCCAGTGTCTCGCGCACGGTAATGTGGTCCTGCAGGGCGGTATTCTGGAACTGGATGCCGGTTTCCTGCCGGAAACGGGCGCCTGCAACTTCTCCGTAGTAGTAGACTTCACCGGAGCTTGGCCTGGTGACCCCCTCGATCATCTCGACGGTAGTGGTCTTGCCGGCCCCATTTGGGCCGAGAAGACCAAAGCAGCTGCCTTCCGGGACCGAGAAGCTGACGCCATCGACCGCCAGGACACCTGGGTACTTTTTTACCAGTTTGCGTGCTTCGAGGGCCGTGGTCATGGGCGAAGGATACCGGGCCGGATCGGATGCGGCCACCTTGCAACCATTTGCTAACGTGCGGTATCTAAGGAGTACAAGCACAGCCCAGGGGTAAAGGAACAATGGCCAAATTGCTAGGTAAGAGCGCATTCACGATCGGTCTGCTGGTACTGCTCATGTCGGTACCGGCTTACGGCGCGTCGATCAACAAGAGCATCAAGATCGCGGACGGCGAGGAGCGCGGCGGCGCGACATCCGTCAACGGCAGTATCACGGTTGGCAGCGATGCCGTAGTGACCGGCGGACTGAAGACAGTGAATGGCTCGATTCGCGTCGACAGTGGTTCAGAGATCAAGAGCGCAAAGACGGTCAACGGCAGCGTAAAGATGGCATCGGACGTTCGGACAGGCGATCTGTCTACCGTCAATGGAGCTGTCGCGATTGGCGAGAACACAGCAGTGAAAGGCGATGTTTCGACTGTCAATGGCAGCATCATGCTGGAGGAAAAATCGACGGTGTCCAGCGATGTTTATAACGTAAACGGCAAGATTTCCATCAGAGGCGCCGAGATCGGCGGCGACGTCAAGACCGTAATGGGCGACGTGGATTTGGTGCAGGCGGTTCTTAAAGGCGACCTGCTTGTCGAGGAACCCACCATGTGGAAACGGGGCAGCAAAAAGCGCAAGCCGCGCGTCGTCATCGGACCCGGAACGCGGGTAGAAGGCACTGTCGTTATCGAACACGAAGTCGAGCTGTTCATCAGCGACTCGGCCGAGGTCAATCACGTCAAGGGCGTCATGAGCATGGATGACGCCGAGCGATTCAGCGGCGACCAGCCCTGATATCTCGTAGAATGGCCGGCGTGCAGCAGCCGGCCACGCAACTCCCGCTTTTTGCGGACGCAGAACAGCCCGACGACATGTCGGGCTTTTCTGTGCGCAAGAGCGGCCGCGCGAAGCGGCTTTCAATCAAGGTGTTTCCTCGCGGTCGCGTTGAGGTAGTCGTACCGAAGCGCACGAGCGCGACAACTGTGCAGGAGTTCGTCGAAGCGCATCGTGAGTGGATTCGTGATGCACGGGCGTCATTCGCCGCCGAGCATCCGCCCGAGCCGTTCGCGTTGCCCACCAGCGTGCGTCTGCCGGCGGTCGGCCGAGCATTCTGCGTGCGCTACGAGCGTGCTGACGGGAGCAAGACTGTGCGGTACCGGCTTGTTGGCAACACGGTGGTGTTGTCCGGCGCCACCGACGATGAGGGCCAGTGCGTCACGGCGCTCAAGCGTTGGCTGACCGCCCTCGCGAAAAAAGAATACCTGCCGCGCCTGCGAGCGTTGTCCGATGAGACCGGCAATGCGTTCACAAAGATGCATGTGCGCGGGCAGAAGACCTGCTGGGGCAGCCACTCGAGTACGGGCACGATCAGCCTTAACTACTGCCTGATGTTTCTCGACCCGGAGCATTTGCGCTACGTGATGATTCACGAGCTTTGCCATGCGCGGCACATGAATCACTCGCAGCGCTTCTGGCGGCTCGTCGGTAAATTCGAGCCCGCCTGGCGCCGCATCGACAAGGCACTCAACAGCTGCTGGAAGCGCATCCCGACCTGGGTCGGAATCTACTAGTTGCCGAAGTCGACCTGCACGCCACCGTGGAACGCGCGCCCCGGGGTGCGGTAGCCGAAGACCTGTTCGTACTCGGTGTCCAGCAGGTTGCTGGCGCGCGCGAACAGGGTTACGGAGTCGCTTACCGCGTAGCGTCCGGTCAGGTCGACCAGCCAGAAGTTCTGCAACGTTACGATCTCGGACGGATTCGGCCACGGCGGGAAGAAGATATCCTTGCGCGTGCCGCCATAGTCGGCAACGAGGTTGATATTGGCCCGGCTATCGAGGAACGCGTAGTCGAGATTCAGGCTGCCGGCATGGCGGGGACGACGCAATTCGGTTGCGGAGTCCGCATCTTCGGAATGCGTGTAGGTGTAGGTTGCCGCAATGCTCAAGTTGTCGGTGACGTTCAGGTGCGTCGCCAGTTCGGCACCGCGACGCTTGCTGGTGCCGTCCATGTTGATGGCAGTGCAGGGGGCCGGCCACGGCGCGCCGCAGAAGTAGCCGTTGATTTCGTCCTCGAGATCCTGCTGGAACAGGCTGAATTGGACGCTACCCGCGCCAAAGCTTCGGTCGACGCCAAGGTCGTAGGAGGTCGAATACTCGGGCTTGAGGTCCGGGTTGCCTGCAAACGAGCCCGGGAAGTAGCCGAAACGCTCGATGAATGTCGGGGTCTTGTGGCCAGTGCCGATATTGGCGCGCAGGGTCGTCGAATCCGCGACATCCCATGTGATCGAGGCACGACCCGTGACGATATCGTCGAAGTCGCTGTGCTGGTCGAGTCGCGCGCTGAGCAAGTACGTAACAGAGTCTGTTGCGTGGCCCTGGAAATCGACCACTGCGCTGGTCACGTCGGTTTCCTGATCCTGGTTCGGATCATCGAATACGACGGGTCCGCGTTGTTCAAACTGTGTCTTTTCATGCTCGAACGCGAGTGACAGGCGATTGTCGCCAACCGCAACGTCCGCCTGGTAGCCGACCCTGGTGCGCTCAGATGCAGCCGAACTGTCTTCAACACCATCACGGATGTTGATGTTGTCCGAGTTGAAATAGTGGACGGCGAGATTGTGACGCAGCGTTGCGTCCGCAGCGCCAATCGCGACGCCGGCCTGGGCAAACGTCTGGCGTGTATCCGTGGCGATATCCGAATCCTGTGGCAGTCCGGTAACGAAGAAATCGACACCGTCGAATTGCGACCACGCATTGATGCTGCGAGCGCCGAGCGTGAATGTCAGGGCATCGGATGGATTGAACTTCGCATTCAACGATGCAGCTGTAATGTCGGAGTCGTCGTTTTCATCACCCGTGCGGGAGATATTGAAGCCGTCGGTCTTGAGTTGCTCGATGCCGAGACCGAGCGACCAGCCGTCGCCTCCGAAAGAGCCGTTCAGGGCCCCGTTCAAGGTGTTCTCCGTGCCGGCTTCGAGGTAACCGTTGCCACCCATTGAGCCGTTGCCGGACCGTGTGACGATGTGGACGACACCGCCCAGGGCGTCGGAGCCCCACAGGGCGCTCTGCGGGCCGCGTACTATCTCGATACGCTCTATGTTGGCTGTCGAGAGGTACTCCCAGCGGAATTCGTCGCCGGTAGCTGGATCGTTGGCACGCACGCCGTCGATCAGGACGAGGACATGGTTGGCTTCGGAGCCACGTACACGGACCTGGGTCTGTGAGCCGACGACGCCGGTATGACTGACCGCAAAACCCGGCACGCTGCGCAGCAGGTCGGTGACGTAGCGAACCTGCCGGCGTTCGATGTCGGCGCGCGTAATGACGGTTACTGCGCTGCCGAGATCGCCAACTGCGATCGGCGCGCGAGCGCCACTGACGATAATCTGGTCGATGGCGTTGTCGGCCTGGGCCGGTTCAGCAACAAACACAAAAGCGCTGACGCCAATTGCCGCCAGCAAGGATTTCGGGTGACTCATTTTCTCTCCCCCCACGTCTTCCCCGACGTGTTCGAAAGTAGGTTGGCCACCAGGCCGGTCTCCGGACTCATGAGGGGCTGTACGCCACGTTGGTCGCCTTCCCACGCGTTCTGCGCAGTGGCCTGAAGACCAACGAACTCATTTACCGTTGCGGGGGCAGTGACGGGATTGCCGAAGCGCACCGTCTTCCCGATTAAACGCCTGGCGAGGGATCGCGCGGCGTCACCTGGTGAATTCGACGAGGAGTGTGCCTGAGGATTGTCCCGGGGCGCAAGTTGGGTTTGCGTTTAGCCCTGGTCTAACAGTTCGCGGAGGTTGATAACGGCTGCATTGGCGCGCGCGAGGTAGTTCGCCATGACCAGCGAATGGTTGGCCGTGAGGCCATAGCCACCGCCATTCAGGATCATCGGTGAGCGTAAAGGGTCGAGGCTGGCTTCGAGTTCACGAATAATCTGGCGCACGCTGGCTTCGGCATTCTTGTCTTCGAGGACATGCGCAAAATCGAACTCGGCTGCGCGGAAGAAATGGACCAGCGCCCATGCGGTGCCACGTGCCTCGAAAAAGATGTTGTCGACCTTCCACCAGGACGTCCGGACGTCGACGGTGTCGGGTTGCCGACCAGCGGCTTCTGCCACGGCGTCACCGGCAAGGTCCTCGTTGATGCGAGTCTCCGCGACGCTGTTGCCGAGACGGCGCGTCAGGCTGCCGAGCCGTTTCTCGACCTGGGACAGCCATTCGCGCAGGTTGTCGGCGCGCGCGTAGAACTGCGTATCCGGGTCAGCCACGACCAGTCGGTCGCGATAGTTCCGGAAGTGCCTGATGCCATCGCGGTACTCGGATTCGGTCGTCGGGAAAACCCACGAATTGTTGTCGTAGAAGAACTTTGGCGCGCCCTCGGCAACATCCGGGTCTTCCTTGGACTGGGACTGGCTGCGGGTGTAGTCGTCGCGCATGACGCGGCCGAGGTCTCGCATCTGGTTGATGACGCCGAGCTCCCAGCTCGGAATATTGTCGAGAAACAGGAACGGCGGGAGCTTATCGTTAGTCAGGTAACCGCCATTCTTCTCAAGCAGCGTCTCGCCAACACGGATCAGGGTGTCGACAGTGGAATAGCCAACCGTCGCGTTTTGCTGGTCTGCGGAATGGTTGACCCAGAAGACATCTGGCTCACGTGAAGCCCAGAACATGATGACGAACATCAGGAGCAGGGCTGCGCCCGCGGTCCAGAAGCTCACCTTGGTCCACTTGCCCGTGGCCAGAATATTCGCAGCTGATCGTTCCATAAAAGAAGAAATAGGGTGACTGGCACCGGATTTAAAGGGCCATAGATCTTACCAGTTCCGGGAGAACGGTCCCTGAATTGCCTGTGAGAGCAAAGTCGAAGCTGGCCGCCAGGGCAGTCGGATTCGGATTGATCTCGACAACCATGGCACCGTTCTCGTTGGCAAGGTCTGCAAGGCCGGCGGCGGGGAAGACGAGCGAGGACGTGCCGACCGACAGAAACACGTCGCAGTCGGCCGCCGCGGCGCAGGATTCGTCGAGCGCATGCTCCGGGATCGCTTCACCGAACCAGACTACGCCGGGCCGCAGGTTGCTGTCGCATTCAGGACATAAGGGGACTGCCGTGTTGTCCTCATCTGCGACCTGCAGCGAGCCATCGGCGAAGCACCGGTCTGCGAAGATATTGCCGTGGAATTCGATGACCTTGCGGCTGCCGGCGCGCTGATGCAGGTTGTCGACGTTCTGGGTCACCAGCGTCAGGCGGGGAACCAGTTCTGCAAGCTCGGCGAGCGCATGATGGCCCGGGTTCGGTTCCGCCGCAGTGACCTGGTCGCGGCGCCAGCGGTACCAGCGCCAGATCAGGACCGGGTCGGCGAGAAACGCCTCGGGCGTTGCCAGTTCCTCAGGTCGATACTTTGACCACAGGCCTTCCTGGGCGTCACGGAAGGTGGGAACGCCGCTCTCCGCAGAGACTCCGGCGCCCGTGAGGACACAGACATGCCGTGCATCCCGGAGCGCTGTTACCAGCTGCTCCGGGATATCACAGGTCATTGCCATACTCAGGCGGCGAGTTGCCGCAGAACGTAGTGCAGGATGCCGCCGTTCTCGTAGTAATCTCGTTCCTTCGGCGTGTCTATACGTACCTGGGCCTCGAACGTCGTCGTGTGGCCGCCTGGCGCCGTCGCCGTAACTTTGACGGTCCTGGCGTCGGGATCGGTCTGGCCCTTGATGTCGAACGTCTCTTTACCGGTGAGCCCAAGACTCTCTGCGTCCTGGCCTTCGAGGAACTGCAGCGGCAGAACGCCCATGCCAATCAGGTTCGAGCGGTGGATGCGCTCGAAGCTCTTGGCAATCACAGCTTTTACGCCCAGCAGCAGCGTACCTTTGGCAGCCCAGTCGCGCGACGAGCCTGTGCCGTACTCGCTCCCTGCGAGAACGACGAGCGGCGTGCCTTCGGCCTTGTACTTGATCGACGCATCGAAGATCGACATCTGCTCGCCACTCGGCTGGTGACAGGTCCAGCCGCCTTCGGTACCCGGTGCGAGCCGGTTGCGGAGGCGGATGTTGGCGAACGTGCCGCGCATCATTACTTCATGGTTGCCGCGGCGCGAACCGTAGGAGTTGAAGTCCGCAGGCTTGACGCCATTCGCTTCGAGGTAGGCCGCCGCCGGGCTGTCCTTGGCGATGCTGCCGGCCGGCGAGATGTGGTCGGTTGTGACCGAGTCACCGAGCAGTGCGAGGCAGCGAGCGCCTTCGATATTCGTGACCGGTGCAGGTTCGCTCGACATGCCCTCAAAGTAGGGCGGATTGCGAACATAGGTTGAGTCCTCGACCCACTCGAAAATGTCGCCCGTCGATGAGTCGATACGTTTCCAGTTGTCGTCGCCTTCGAAAACCGTGCCGTAGCTGGACTTGAACATCTCGGAATCGATGCTCGCGCCGACCACATCGTAAATTTCCTGTTGCGACGGCCAGATGTCCTTGAGGAATACATCGTCGCCGTCCTGGTCCTGGCCAAGTGCGTCGTTGTAAAGATCAAAGTTCATATTGCCGGCGAGGGCATAGGCGACTACGAGCGGCGGCGAGGCCAGGAAGTTGTGCTGGACGAGGGCGTGGATGCGGCCTTCGAAGTTGCGGTTGCCCGAGAGCACGCTGGTACCAACGACATTACCGCTGGTAATCGCGTCTGCAATCTCGGGTTTCAGCGGGCCGGAGTTGCCGATGCAGGTCGTGCAGCCGTAGCCGACCGTGTAGAAGCCGACGGCTTCGAGGTCGTCAATCAGCTCGGCCTTCTCGAGGTAGTCCGAAACGACTCGCGATCCGGGTGCGAGGCTGGTCTTGACCCAGGGCTTCGCCTTGAGACCCTTCGCGGCTGCATTGCGTGCGAGCAGGCCGGCGGCCAGCATGACAGCCGGGTTCGACGTGTTGGTGCAGCTCGTGATCGAAGCGATCAGGATCGAACCGTCATTGATCTCGACGTCAGCGCCGTCAAGATTTGCAACGCCGCTACCGCCATCCTCACGGTCGGCGACCGTGTCGGCGAGAATCTTCTCGTAGGAAGCCGCCGCCGTGCTCAGCGCGATGCGATCCTGCGGGCGCTTCGGGCCGGCAATGCTTGGCTCGACATCGTTGAGGTCGAGTTCGAGGACGTCGGTGTACAGCGCGTCAGGCTGGTCATCTTCGCGCCACATGCCCTGGGTCTTGGCGTATGCCTCAACCAGCTCGCACTGCTCATCGGAGCGTCCAGAGAGCTTCATGTAGCGAATCGTCTCGCCGTCGATCGGGAAGATGCCGCAGGTCGAGCCGAACTCCGGCGCCATGTTGCCGAGCGTGGCGCGATCCGCCAGCGGCATTTCGGCAAGGCCGTCACCGAAGAACTCGACGAACTTGCCAACGACGCCCTTCTTGCGCAGCATCTCGGTGCAGGTCAGGACGAGGTCGGTTGCTGTCGTGCCTTCTTTCAGCTTGCCGGTCAGCTTGAAGCCGATGACGTGCGGAATGAGCATCGTGATCGGCTGCCCGAGCATGGCGGCTTCCGCTTCGATGCCGCCGACGCCCCAGCCTAGGACGCCGATGCCGTTGATCATCGTTGTATGCGAGTCGGTGCCGACGACGGTGTCGGGGTAGGCGCGACGGACGCCGTTCTTCTCGTTGTCAAAGACGACGCGTGCCAGGTACTCGAGGTTGACCTGGTGAACGATACCGGTGCTCGGCGGCACGACCTTGAAGTTATCGAACGCCTGCTGGCCCCATTTCAGGAACTGGTAGCGTTCCTTGTTGCGCTGGAACTCGATCTTGGTGTTGAGATCGAGGGCGTTGGCGGCGCCGTAGTGGTCGATCTGTACGGAATGGTCGATGACGAGCTCAGCCGGCGACAGCGGGTTGATGTCCTCAGCGGAGCCGCCAAGCTTGACGACAGCATCGCGCATGGCGGCGAGGTCGACAACGGCCGGGACGCCCGTGAAGTCCTGCAGGACGACGCGTGCCGGGGTAAACGAGATTTCCGTGCTTGGGGCCGCGGTCGGGTCCCAGTTGGCCAGTGCCTCGATGTCGTCGCGAGTAACATCGCGGCCGTCTTCGTGGCGCAGGAGGTTTTCCAGCAGGATCTTGAGCGAGTAGGGAAGGCGGTCGACATGACCGTCCTTGACTGCGTCAAGGCGGAAGATTTCGTAGTCTTTGCCACCTACGCTCAGCGTCGAGCGTGAGCCGAAGCTGTCCGTCATTGATGATTCTCCGGGATTGATCGTTGTTCAGAGCGACCGGAAGGGCCGCGGGGGTGCGCATTATAGCGAAAGGGGTATCCGGCTGCTTACCCTATTTCGTGTATAACAGCGCCGCCAAGGCATAGACTTTCGTCGTAGAAAACGGCGAATTGACCGGGTGTTACGGCCTTTTGGGGCTCTGCAAAGCGCACCTCAAGGCGGCCGTCGCCAAGATCGTGGACGACGCAGTCCTGGTCGGCCTGGCGGTAGCGCACCTTGGCCTTGCAGCGCAGGCTCTCGGCGAGGCCCTTGGGCGGCTGCCCGATCCAGCTGGCATCGGTGGCGACAAGTTGCTGACTGAACAGGAGTTCGTGCTCTCCCTGGGCAACGATCAGCGTATTTTGCGCTACGTCTTTGGCGACGACATACCAGGGCAACTCCGGACGACCGTGGACGCCCCCGATATGCAGCCCCTGGCGCTGGCCAAGCGTGTAGTACATCAGGCCCTGATGTTCGCCGACGGTCTCACCGCCAGGCGTGCGCATCGGGCCCGGATTCGCCGGGATGTACGTGGCCAGGAACTCGCGGAAGGGACGCTCGCCGATGAAGCAGATTCCCGTGGAGTCTTTCTTGTCATGGATCGCGAGGCCGCGGTCACGAGCGATCTCCCGGACCTCGCCCTTGACGAGTTCACCGAGTGGGAACAGCGTTTCGGCGAAGGCTTCAGCGCTAACGGCATGCAGGAAGTAGCTCTGGTCCTTGTCAGGGTCCTTGCCTTTGAAAAGCGCGCCGTGCCCGTCGACGACTCCTGCGCGGGCATAGTGGCCTGTGGCCAGAAGGTCGCCACCGAGGCGCCTGGCGTAGTCACGGAAGACGCCGAACTTGATCTCGCGGTTACACAGGACGTCTGGATTGGGTGTCCGGCCCTTGCGGTATTCGTCGAGGAAGTACTCGAACACCTGGTCGCGGTACTGGCGCGCAAAATTGGCGTGGTGCAGAGGGATGTCCAGTTGCTCGCAGACGCGGCGGGCATCCTGCAGGTCCTCGGCGGCCTTACAATAGCCGCCGTCGTCCTCCCAGTTGGTCATGTGCAGGGCATGGACGTCGTAGCCTTCATCTTTCAGGAGCAGGGCGGCTACGGCCGAATCCACACCACCTGAAAGGCCGAGAATCACTCGCTTGGTCATCGCGCGCGCAGTCTACCCGTAACACCCTTACTGTTACACAGGGACAGTGCCCCTATTTTCGGGGACAGTGCCCCTATAGCGATATGAGTCAAGTGGTTAGCGTAGGTATTTCAAGTAATATTCCGTCTTTGATATGAACTTTCGAATCTAAGTCGTTCATTGTTGGGTGATCGAGGGCACTGTCCCCCTCAATAGGGGCACTGTCCCCGAACAAAATGATAAAGTCGGGCAATTACCAGCAGGGGATCGGATGGGCAGTTTCTTCACGGAATTGAAGCGCCGCAATGTCGTGCGGGTCGGCATCGCGTACATCGTGCTCGGCTGGGTCGTGCTGCAGGTCGGGGATGTCCTTTTCGACATGTTCGGCACGCCGGATTGGGTAGGCAAGACGCTGGCCGCAATCTTGTTGCTTGGTTTCCCGTTTGCCTGCCTGTTTGCCTGGGCCTTCGAGCTGACCCCTGAAGGAATCAAGAAGACCCAGGATGTCGACCAGTCCGATTCCATCACCCATTCGACCGGCCGCAAACTCGACTTCGTAATCATTGCGACATTGGTCGTCGTGCTCGCTTACTTCATCTGGGATCGCCAGGGACTGGTTGAGCCGCATGCGGTCGTCGCTGACACCGCCGCCGAGTCGCTCGATCGTTCGATCGCCGTCCTGCCATTCGTGAACATGTCCTCGGATCAGGAGCAGGAATGGTTCGCCGACGGGCTCACCGAAGAAATCCTCAATGCGCTCGCGCGCACGCCGGACTTGCTCGTCGCGTCGCGCACATCGTCATTTCAGTTCAAAGGTCAGAACACCGACATCTCCGAGATTGCGAAATCACTGGGCGTAGCCCACGTTCTCGAGGGCTCTGTCAGGCGCGGCGGCGAGCGACTACGAGTGACCGCACAGCTGATTCGCGCCAGCGACGGTTTTCATCTCTGGTCCGAGACATTCGACCGCACACCTGAAGATGTCATCGCCATCCAGGAAGATGTTGCGTTCGAGATTGCGAACGCGCTCGAAACCGCGATGGATCCGGAGGCGCTCAAGCAGATGGTCTCGGCCGGCACGGCATCGGTAGCCGCCTATGAGGCTTATCTCGAGGGGATGTTTTACGAAGCGTCGCTGGGTTCCAGCGGTAATGTCGACAACTGGCCAAAGGCGAATGAGATGTTCGTCAAGGCGCGCAATATCGATCCTGATTTTGCGGACGCCTGGTATCACGAGGCAATTTACTGGGGCTCCCAATTGTCGATCACGAACATAGGCTCGGAAGTATCCGGGCTGACTTCTGACGCGGCTCACGCTTACTTCATCGCCGCGATAGATCGAGCCATAGAATCGGCAAGCGCACCTGAACAAGCCATTTTTTATCGCAGCTTCAAAGCGCAGAACAACCTCGAGTTTGCAGATGCCGTCGACTACAGCCGCCAGTTTGCCGAACTCTACCCAAATTCTACCGCAGCGCTCGAGGCCGTGATTTCAGCGATCGCGATCCTCCGTGATACCGAGACGGCCCGGCAGTACGTCGACAGGCTGCTGGAAATATCCCATGACGACCCGATCCTGCTGAATTCACTGATCAACAACCTGCTATTCGTTGGGTTGGTCGATGATGCGGTTGCGTTCGCTGACGATGTCGCGAAGCGGTACGCGCAGCACAGCTTCCTGCTGTACCAGTCACATCGTGCGTACCTGTGGGCTGGTCGCGTTGAAGACGGGCGACGCATGGCCGAGGCGATGCGCCGCAGTGAGTTTCCCGAGGAGAACTTGTACCTGGTTGACCTGAGGCAGGCTTGCGCCGAGGGCGATAGTGCGGCGGCTGAGGCATTGTTGCCGAAGTTGTTCGAAACGCGGGACGCGAGTGACCCGAGTATCCAGTTCATTACGATGCAGATCATGGGGCGCCCGGACGATGCTCACCAGATCCTGGTCGACGCCGACCTGGGTGTGTATGAGATTGTCAGCTTCATGAATTACCCTTACTTCAACCACACGCACTTCCCGGAGATCGTTGAGCGGCTGCAGCGTCAGGGAATCGAGCGGCCGTTTATTGAGAGCCCGCCGTATGCCTGCAGGGCAGAGTAGTCGCCCGCAGGCCGCCCCTACAGCGAGCGAATCAGACCAGGTCGGCTGTCGCGAGAATGCGGTGTACGTTCTGCTGCAGCGGCAGCATGCCCGTAAGCAGGGCATCCGACTCGCGTCGCCCCGACAGATAATCCTCGACGCAGCGAAGAACCGCCGGCGTCCGAAGTACGGAGCGCCGATCCCGCAGGTCGTCAAGCGTCATCCAGCGACGCCCCAGAATGCCATCGTCGAGCGGCAGTGACGCATCGCAAGAGATGAAGGTTGCCGCGTACACGATGCGCAGGAATTGCTGGCGCGTCTGCGGATGAATCCACAGGTAGACGCCGATCATGTCATTGCATTCGACGGTGCAGCCGGTCTCTTCAAGCACTTCGCGAATAACGGCCTGCTCGGGCGATTCGTCCGCTTCAATATGCCCGCCGGGCTGGGTAAACACCCGCCGACCCATGGCGTGTTCTTCAACGAGCAGGTATTTGCCGTCGCGCTCGACAACGGCAGCAACGGTCAGGTCGGTTGGATGCATTGAATCCCCTGATTCGGTTTCATTGTCGCCGGCAAGCCGCCTCCTACAATCCATGGCGGGCCGCCTCCTGCAGTCGGTGGCGGGTAGCCTCCTGCAAACTTATTCTTAGATTCCGAGTTGGCGGAACTCGGGCTCCGTCTCGCTGGCGAGCCAGATCTCGTCAAACATCTTGCCGTACAGTTTTGCAACTGCCGGCTCGTACGTGTCCACGATGCCTTCCCAGCGCGGCGCCTGCAGGCGGTAGACGAGGGCGGTTTCATCAGCGATACAAAACGCCTCGGCGTGCGTGCGCAGGTCCTCGCGCACATGCCGGAACTCGATATACGTGTTGAGGCGGCGTCCGAGGTGCACAAAGTTGTTGCCGTTCTTGACGGCCCGTGACGGATCCGCAATCAGTACCCGAATCCGCGCATAGGTTTGCGACAAGACCATGCGCTTGATGATCTCGAGAAATTCGGGGTCGTCGTAAATACCGGGTTCGAGGTCGTGAGTGAAAATGGAAACTTTGCGATTTGCTTCGCGCGCAATTTCGATCGCCGCTTCACGCATCTCCTCACGCGTCGAGATGACCCAGCGTTTTCCGTTTTGACGTGCCTGTTCCATACGCGACATATTACCGACCACGGGCTCTGCGACAGTGCTAACTACGTCACGTTTTGGCCGATGATTCCCGTTTGAAAATCATTCGCATCGCGCGCTGAATATAGGTTTCACGTGTACTGATCCGATCATCCCAGGGGCAAAAACCGGCGCATATGGTCACAATTTCCCGGGTATCTCAAAAGCACCTTTCTCGACCATCCAAAGCAGCAGGCTTTGCGCCGAGTTACTGCGTGCGAGCGCTCGATCGGCAGCGCGATTATGGTAAATGGCTGCGACATTCCTGATCTCATTTGCGTCGGCGGGCCTTTGCCACCCATTCACGAAGACATTTCCTGGATCCCATGCGATTCGCGCCATGCCATGTACCTTGAGGCACTTGCCGGCGCGCGCTAGCGATAGTGCGGCCGCAGCTTCTTCGGCGGTGACCGTCTCCGGCGTGATCCATTCCTTGGTTGCCGTGGCGAAGCGCCCAAGGCGCTCGGCCAATTCCTGACGCGCCCCTGCCTGGACGCCGAGCAAACGCATGGCGCGATCGATAGATTGATCCGACAAGCATCCGCCTTGTGCTTCACTTGTCGTGAGGTCAGGGTCCCGGTAGAACGGGTCCGCCTGAGATTGATCGGGTAACTCGGCTGCCAGGTCTGATAGCTGCGGTGCGCGCATGCCGATTGAATAGGTCAGGCACGCACGTTTTGCCGTGCCCCAGTGTGCGGCGCCGGGAGGCAGGTACAGTACATCGCCCTCACGGGCCGCATAGACATCGCCGTCAAACTCACGCGTCAAAGCAAGATCATTGCTCGCGGTCCTGTCGGGTGCGGTCTCATCTTGTGTGACATGCCATTCGCGTACGCCGATACCCTGGCACAGGAACACATCGTAGTTATCGGTGTGCGGCCCTACGCCTCCGCCTGTGGCAGCGAAACTGACCATGACGTCGTCAATGCGCCATTCGGGGATGAACGGCACATGCGCGAACAGTTTGCGCATGACCGGCAGGTGCTTTTCGACATCGTGGACGAGCAGCGTCCAGTCCTGCCTGGGTAGCGCCGCCAGGTAATTGATATCGAAGGGTCCGGTCTCCGCCCGGTAGCGCACCTGCTTGCCGGAGCGATCCGTGAATACGAGTCGAGACTCGACGTCATCGAGCGTTGCGAGCCATGCGAGTTCATTGCGCGTTACTGCGGGGCGAAGCCGATCCAGCGCCTGCGGAATAAACAGTGGTCGTTTCTGCCAGTGGCGAGCAAGAAATTCGTCTGCAGTACCAGGCAGTTTCAGCATCGTTGAACTCAGATATCGCGAGCCTGCTGGTCGGCAATACCGATGTAGGTCTCTGGCGTCAGCTCGAGCAGGCGCTGCTTCTCCGCATCCGGAATCTCGAGGGTGCCAATGAACTCGATCAGGATATCCTTGCTCACCGCCTGGCCGCGGGTCAGGGCTTTGAGCTTCTCATACGGGTTGGGGATGCCGTAGCGGCGCATTACAGTCTGCACGGCCTCCGCCAGTACTTCCCACGCCTGTGAAACGTCGGCGTGAATCGCCGCTTCATTGACCTGCAGCTTGCCTACGCCCTTGAGCAATGACTGCAGCGCAATCATCAGGTATCCCGCAGCGACGCCCAGGTTGCGCTGCACGGTAGAGTCGGTCAGGTCGCGCTGCCAGCGCGAAATCGGGAGTTTTTCGGCGAAGTGGCTGAGCAGCGCATTCGCCATACCCAGGTTGCCTTCCGCATTCTCAAAATCGATCGGGTTGACCTTGTGCGGCATTGTCGACGAGCCAACTTCGTCCCTGGCGACCTTCTGCTTGAAGTATCCGAGGGAGATGTAACCCCAGACGTCACGCGCGAAATCGATCAGTACCGTGTTGTACCGCACCAGTGCATGGCAATACTCTGCGGTCCAGTCGTGCGGCTCGATCTGCGTCGTGTATGGGTTTGGCTCAAGCCCGAGCGAATCGATGAAGCCATGACTGATCGCGGGCCAGTCGAGATCGGGGTAGGTAACGACGTGTGCGTTGTAGTTACCAACGGCGCCGTTGAACTTGCCGAGAATCGCTACGGCCCCGAACTGTTGCTCCGCGCGCTCAAGTCGAGCCACGACATTGGCGAGTTCCTTGCCGAGGGTTGTCGGGCTCGCTGTCTGGCCATGTGTGCGCGACAGCATCGGGATCGAAGCATTGTCGCGTGCCATCGCCTTCAGCTTGTTGCGCAAGTCGCGCATGACCGGCGCCAGGCCATCGGTGCGTGCTGCACGCAGCATCAGTGCATAGGACAGGTTGTTGATGTCCTCGGACGTGCAGCTGAAGTGCAGGAAATCCTTGAGCGGCTGCGTTTCAGGACCGTCACCGAGCTTTTCACGGATGAAGTACTCGACCGCCTTGACGTCATGGTTCGTTGTCGACTCGATGTCCTTCACGCGTTCGGCGTCGTCGAGCGAGAACTCGTCGACGATGTTGTTGAGAACGTCCTTCATGACTGAAGACAGCGGTCCGAGCTCCTCGATATCCGGGTTGTCGGCGAGCCACTGCAGCCAGCGCACTTCGACCAGCACCCGGTAGCGGATCAGGCCGAACTCGGAAAAGATATCGCGAAGGTTGTTGACCTTGCTGGCGTAGCGGCCATCGGCCGGGGAGAGGGCTCTCAGCGTCGAGACTTTCATGTAGTAAAAACCAGTGTAGACTTGCGCGCGCAAAGCGCGAATCATACACCTTTTACGGACCCTGAAAGGGCCGCAAATGCGGCCAGTGGAGCACTATCTGCCATGAGCAAGAAGGCATTTCGAATCGAACACGACAGCATGGGCGAACTGCAGGTTCCCGAGGACGCCCTGTGGGGTGCGCAAACGCAGCGCGCCGTCAATAACTTCCCGATCTCGGGCCTGGCCATGCCGCGCCAGTTCATCGCGGCTTTGGGCCTCGTCAAGTGGGCCGCCGCGGGCGCCAATGCCGAGCTCGGATTGCTCAAGAGCGATATCGCTATCGCCATCCAGAAGGCAGCACTGGCGGTCTCGGCAGGTGACTACGACGAGCATTTCCCGATCGACGTGTTCCAGACGGGCTCGGGAACGAGCTCGAACATGAACAGCAACGAAGTGATCTCGCATGTCGCTACCGAGGCGCTCGGCGCCGAGGTGCACCCCAATGATCACGTCAACATGAGCCAGAGCAGTAACGACGTCATCCCGACCTGCGTGCATGTTGGCGCAGCGCTGGCGATCACCGGCAAGCTGTTGCCGGCATTGCAGCACCTGTCGGACACGCTCGCGGCCAAGGCCGAAGAAACCGACAATGTCGTGAAAACGGGCCGCACGCACCTCATGGATGCCATGCCCGTGACCCTCGGCCAGGAAATTCGTGCCTGGCAGTTCCAGGTCGACCAGGGCGCCGCCCGTGTGCGGGACTCGCTGCAACGTCTCATGGCGCTCGCCCAGGGCGGCACAGCCGTGGGGACCGGCATCAATGCGCATCCAAAGTTCGGTAGCAAGGTCGCCGTACTCCTGAGCGAGCAGACCGGCATCCCGTTCACCGCTTGCGAGAACCAGTTCCAGTCGCTAAGCAGCCAGGACGCGGCAGTCGAAATGTCCGGCCAACTGCGTGCGTTGGCGGTATCGCTGACCAAGATAGCCAACGACCTGCGTTGGATGAATTCGGGCCCGCTGGCCGGTATTGGCGAAATCGCGCTGCCTGCGCTGCAGCCCGGCTCAAGCATTATGCCGGGCAAGGTCAATCCGGTGATCCCGGAAGCGGTTGCAATGGTCTGCGCCCAGGTGGTCGGAAATGACGCCACGATCGCTATGGGTGGGCAGTCCGGCAACTTCCAGCTCAACGTGATGTTGCCGGTCGTTGCCTACAACCTGATCCAGAGCGTCGAGATCCTGGCGTCGGCCAGCACCGTACTCGCTGACAAGGCGATTGCCGGCTTCACCGTCAACGAGGAGAACATCCAGGGCGCGCTCGGCCGCAACCCGATCCTCGTCACCGCGCTGAACCCGGTCATTGGCTACGAACTGGGAGCTGCGGTCGCCAAGAAGGCCTATGCGGAAGGCCGCGCGGTCAAGGACGTTGCGAAGGAAATGACGGACCTGACCGATGAGGAGCTGGATCGGCTGCTCGATCCGGCAGCATTGACCGAGGGTGGAATCAAGCATTAACAGCGGCCCCTACAACGGGCCGTATACCGCCGATGCGCTGCGCGCGCGTTTTGCGGATACCAGGCTGGCGGACGATCCGCTCGACGTCATGATGCCGCCTGGATTGCGGCGCTGGCCGCACGCCATGCGCGAGAAGCTTGCAGGGCCATTGAAGCCCGCCGGTGTGCTCGTCCCGTTGATGCGGCGTGGCGACGATCTCTCAATCCTGCTGACCCAGCGCGCCGCGCATCTCAAGAGTCATGCGGCGCAGGCGAGTTTTCCCGGTGGGCGCATGGAGGAGCACGATGCCGATATACGCGCAACGGCGTTGCGTGAAACCCACGAGGAGGTCGGTATAGCACCCGACCTCGTGGATGTGATCGGCTATTTGACCGCGATGCCGACGATTACAGGCTTTGCCGTGACGCCCGTGGTCGGGCTGGTCGGCGAAGAGGCCGAGATCGTCGTTGACCGCACCGAGGTCGACTATGCGTTCGAGTTGCCGCTCGATTACCTGCTCGACGACGGTAACGATCAGTTGGTTGACCGCGAGTGGGAAGGTCGGCGTTTCCGGCTGCGCGAGTTTCACTACGATGGCGAGCGCGTCTGGGGAGCGACGGCATATATGCTGCTGGCGTTCCGAGATTTTGTTTTAAATAAATAGCTTATGTCGGAAATCTATAAATTACTTGAGGTTATGCGCAAGCTTCGGGATCCGCAAAATGGGTGCCCCTGGGATCTTGAGCAGGATTTCTCGACGATCGCGCCGTATACGATCGAAGAGGCCTACGAGGTCGCGGACGCGATCGAGCGCGAGGACTGGCCCGAGCTCGTATCCGAGCTCGGCGACCTGCTGTTCCAGGTCGTGTTTTATGCCCAGATGGCGTCCGAGAAGGACTATTTCGAGTTTGACGACGTCGTTGGCGGCATTACCGACAAGATGTTGCGGCGCCACCCACACGTGTTTGGGGATGAAGAGCAGCGAGAATCCCGAGGCGTAAGGGGGCGCTGGGAGGAGATCAAGGAAGAGGAGCGGGCCGAACATGAGGACCAGAGCGCGCTCGCCGGCGTAGCCAAGGCGTTACCAGCCCTGAAGCGGTCCCAGAAGCTCGGTAAGCGGGCTGCCCGTGTCGGCTTCGACTGGCCCGATACGGGCGGCGTACGCGACAAGATTCATGAGGAACTGGATGAGTTGCAGGACGCCATAGGCATACGCGATGCGCAGGAGATCGAGTCCGAGATGGGGGACTTGCTGTTTGCTGTCGTCAACCTGGCCAGGCACCTCGATGTCGACCCGGAAAAGGCGCTCACCAGCGCCAACTACAAATTTGAGCGCCGCTTCCGCGCCATGGAGGGAGCGATCAACGAGGACGGCGGCAAGCTGCAGGGGATGTCCCTGGCGGCCATGGAGCAGGCCTGGGCGAGAGCCAAGAAAGAGGTCGGATAAACTCAGTCTAATCAGGGCCTTGCGCGTTCAGGCAGCGTTCATTGCAAGGGGTCTAGTCTTGTTCACAGGCTGGCAACAGGCCAGTCGTCGTGAAAAGGACAGGATCATGAACGCAAAAACACGTATCGCTACCTTCGGCCTCGCGGCGATGCTGTTTACCAGCAGCGCCTGGGCAGACCACGGACGGGCTCAGTATGACTACGCAAAGGTCATCTCTGCCGATCCGATTATTAATTACGTCACGGTCACGACACCGGTACGCGAGTGCTGGGAGGAAATGCAGTACTACGACGTTGATCGCAGACGCGGCGAGCGCGGCGCCAGCACACTTGTGGGCGCGGTCATTGGCGGCGTAATCGGTCACCAGTTCGGTAGCGGGCGCGGCAACGATGCCGCAACCGTGGCCGGGACCTTGATTGGTGCAGCGATCGGCAACGACGCCGCGCGCGAACGTCACGGCTACGCCGTTGAACGCCGAAGCTACCCGGTAGAGCGCTGTGAGACCCGCTATCGCGAGCATCGTGAGCAGCGGATCGACGGCTACCGCGTGCTGTACCGTTACCACGGCCAGAAATACATGACCGAGATGCCGTACGACCCGGGCAAGCGCATTCGCGTTCGCGTTGACGTACGTCCGGCGCGGTAATTGAGGAAAGGATGTGATGCGCTTCGTTGCAATCAATCGGCACCCGTACCACACTTGGCGCATGCGTATCGCACTGTTGATCATGACGTTGGCCGCGGCGGCAATAATGGCGCCGCGCGCCGACGCGCTCAGCCTGAACACCGAGCACCTGGCCGGCCAGGAGGAATACTCGAGCGGCGCGGTTCTGCAGGTCGCCCAGGGTGGCTGCACATCGCTGTCGCAGGCCATCGAGCAGGTGCGTAATCGTACTGGCGGCAAGGTGATCAGCGCGGAGACCAAGGTACAGGGCGGCCGCGAAGTTCATCACATCAAGGTTCTGACGAAAGACGGCAAGGTCAAGACTCACAGGGTCAACGGCTGTAAACGCTGAACGACCGTCGAGGTAGCAACAGATGCGATTACTCGTAATCGAAGATGACGCCACGTTGCGTGAATCCCTTTCTCGTCGGCTCGAGGAGAACGGTTTCGCGGTTGAGCAGGCTGCGGACGGCAAGGAAGGCCTGTATTTCGCCAGCGAGTACCCGGTTGATCTCGCCATCATCGACCTCGGCCTGCCCGAGATGTCGGGCATCGACATCATCAAGCAGGTGCGGGCTGACGGTCATGCCTACCCAATCTTGATATTGACGGCGCGCGACCGGTGGGAGGACAAGGTCGATGGTCTCAGTGCCGGTGCGGACGACTATGTTGTCAAACCGTTTCACTTTGAAGAGGTCAACGCACGCGTCGCCGCCTTGCTGCGTCGCAGCGGTGGCTGGGCGTCGTCCGAGCTTAAGGCCGGTCCCGTGGCACTGGATATGTCGCGCCAGGAATTGTCGGTCGATGGTAACGCGATTGAACTCACCAGCTTCGAATACAAGATTATCGAGTACCTGATGGTGCGCGCGGGGCAGGTTATTTCGAAAGCCGAATTGACCGATCGTCTGTACGACCAGGATTTCGAGCGTGACAGTAACGTGATCGAGGTGTTTATCGGGCGCCTGCGCAAGAAACTCGACCCGGACAACACTTTGAAACCCATCGAGACGCTTCGGGGACGGGGCTACCGCTTCGCGCTGGAGCGTAACCGGGCCGACTGACGAGGCGCTGCTTGAACTCGCTCAGCAGCCGCCTACTGGTCTCCGTCAGTGTCCTGCTGTTGCTGTTCTTTGGCGCAACTATTGCGGTCCTCGACTCTGCATTCACGAGCGCGGGTGAGCAATCCCAGCGCGATATCCTCGACGGCCATCTCGTAGGACTATTGGCTGCCGCTGAGGAAGGTACCTCTCACAATCTCGCGCTTCCTCCGTACCGCCTGCGCGAACCGCGTTTCGACCAGATTGGCTCGGGTCTCTATGGCGTGCTGCGTGATGGCGACAATAATGTGCTGTGGCGCTCGGATTCCAGCCTCGGTCTCGAGATCCCCGAAGGCATTTTCCCTGAGCTGGGCAACCACCTGTTTCAACGCGAGGCGCTTGCCGATGGCACGCCGTTGCTGACCCTGAGCCTTGCCGTTGAATGGGAGTTCGAAGACGGCGTCGTGCGCACATACGTATTCAAGGTTGCCGAGAGCCTTGATTCGTTCAACGCCACGATTGCGCGTTTTCGTGGTCAGTTGTTCGGCTGGTTCGCTGCGGTCGCGGTCACGATGCTGATCGCGTTCTCGATGCTGCTGCGTGGCTTGATGAAGCCGTTGCGCCAGATTGAAACCGAGATTACGGAGATCGAGGAGGGCGAGCGCGTGTCGTTGTCGTCGACGTTCCCGACCGAGCTGACCGGGGTCGCTCGCAATCTCAACCTGCTGATCGATAGCGAACGCGCCCGGTCGGATCGCTATCGCTACACGCTCGATAATCTTGCGCATAGCCTCAAGACGCCGCTCGCGGCGATGCGGGCCCTGCTGAATGAGCGACAGCAACAAGACTTCGGCGCGCGCTTCAACGAGCAGATCGATCGCATGGATGAAATCGTGCGTTACCAGTTGCGCAAGCCGGCAGCTTCAGTTGCGGACAATCTCGTGCTGGCGCCGGTACCGGTCGCGAAGGAGGTCCATCGACTCATCGATGGGCTGCGCAAGGTCTATCATGACAAGGCGCCTGAGTTTGAGGTCCGCGTCGAAGACGGGATGCAGTTCCGCGGCGATACAGGCGACTTCCTTGAGCTTGCGGGGAATCTGCTCGACAACGCCTGCAAGTGGTGTGAGAAACGGGTGCGTATATCGGTGGTGCCGTCGGTCGGCGCACGCGCTATCGCGAGTGGCATGGTGCTGACAGTGTCGGATGACGGTCCGGGGATTCCCGAAGACGCAGCAAAAGCCTTGATGCAGCGGGGTATGCGGCTCGATGAGGCCACGCCCGGTCACGGCATCGGACTTGCGGTGGTCAAGGATATCGCCCACTCATACGGCGGAAGCCTGGCAATTCAGGCGTCCGAGCTGGGCGGTGCCGAGTTCATGGTCTCGATACCGCCCGTATCGTCGTCGCGTTCCGACTAGCTATTTCTTCTTGAGGAAAAGGAACAGGCCGGCCGCGAGGCTGACTGCGCCTGCGATGTAACGATGCATGACGGCATCGGTCGAAGAGCCTGTCAGTGAGCGCGCGACTTCGTTGGCGGCGCCGCCGGACAGGTTGAAACCCCAGATAATTAGAGCTGCGCCGATCACAATCAGGATGATGGCGAGCATTTTGAGCTGTTGTGCGTTCATGAAACTTCCCCTTTTTGCCGGTTTCCCGTACGTTGTTGTCGCCGTAGAGACGTCGGACACCCTGGCAAAGTCACATGCACATTCGATTCATTACAACGGGCGGAACCATCGACAAGGTCTACTTCGACGCATTGAGCCAGTTCGAGGTGGGCGAATCGGTCCTTGAGCATATTCTGCGCGAAGGTATGGTCCAGTTCGACTGGGATGTGGTGCCCCTGCTGAAGAAGGATAGCCTCGAGTTAACAGACGACGACCGCCAGGTTGTGCGCGACTACATCGAGAAAGACGATGTCCGGCATTACGTCGTCACGCATGGCACCGACACGATGGCAGCTACGGCCGAAGCGCTCGAGGGTCTCGACGGTCGAACCATCGTGCTAACGGGAGCGCTGTCGCCGGCACGCTTCAGGACCACCGATGCCGTATTCAATGTCGGTATGGCCGTCGCGGCAGTGCAGTCGCTGGAGCCCGGGGTCTACATCGCGATGAGTGGGCAGGTATTCAAAGCGGGCGAGGTTCGCAAAAATCGCTCGGAAAACCGCTTCGAAGCGACCTAGAACCGCCCCTTGGTCAGGGGGCCTTTAACAGGGGCACTGTCCCCGGTTACATGTCCCCGGTTACAAGTCGAAGTTGATGCCCTGCGCCAGCGGCAGGTTCTTGCCCCAGTTGATCGTGTTGGTCTGGCGACGCATATAGGCCTTCCAGGAATCGGATCCGGCCTCGCGGCCGCCGCCGGTCTCCTTTTCGCCACCGAACGCACCGCCAATCTCCGCACCCGAAGTGCCGATGTTGACGTTCGCGATGCCGCAATCCGACCCGCCGTGTGACAGGAAGTACTCCGCATTCTGCATATTGTCGGTGAAGATCGCGGACGACAGGCCCTGTACCACACCGTTCTGCATTGCGATCGCATCATCCAGCGTGTCGAACGGCATCAGGTAGAGAATAGGGCCGAACGTTTCGGTCTGGACGATCTCCGAGTCGTTGTCAGCGACCGCAATCGCCGGCGTGATGAAGTTGCCTTCGCGAGCGACGCGTTCGCCACCGCATAACAGCTCACCACCTGACGCTCTTACCGCTTCACACGCATCGAGCGTGCGCTGCAGAGACGCTTCGTCGATCACCGGCCCCATCAGCGTGTCAGGATCGAGCGGGTCACCGATACGAACCTGTCCGTAGGCTTTAACCAGCGCATCCTTCAGCTCTTCGAAGCGCGAGCGGTGCACAATAACGCGACGCGTCGAAGTGCAACGCTGGCCGGCGGTGCCAACCGAGCCGAACACAATCGACGGAACGGCGAGATCGAGATTCGCGAATTCGTCGACGATGATCGCGTTGTTGCCGCCCAGCTCAAGGAGGAACTTGCCCATGCGTGCGGCGACGCGCTGGCCCACCGTCCTGCCTACCGCGCTCGAGCCGGTAAATGACAGGAGGTTGACGCGTTCGTCGTCAACGAACCGCTGCGCAAGCTCATTGCTGCCGTCATTGATCAGGAAGAACACAGGCGGCAGGTCCATTTCAGCCAAAGCTTCGTTAATGATCTTCTGTACGGCAACACCGCACAGCGGCGCCTTCGGCGATGGCTTCCAGATATTGACGTTGCCGCAGACGGCCGCGATGCACGCGTTCCAGGAATAAACCGCTACCGGGAAGTTGAACGCCGAAATCGTGCCAACGATGCCCAGCGGATGCCATTGCTCGTACATGCGATGCTCCGGCCGCTCCGAGTGCATCGTGTAGCCGTACATCATGCGGGACTGGCCAACAGCCAGATCGCAGATATCGATCATCTCCTGGACCTCGCCGTCGCCTTCCGCCTTGATCTTGCCCATCTCGAGCGTCACGAGGCTGCCCAGCGGATCCTTGTACTTGCGCAGGGCTTCACCAATGCGCCGCACAGCTTCGCCCCGCAACGGCCCGGGCACGGTGCGCCAGCGCTTGAATGACTCCTGCGCAGCTTGCAGTACTTCTTCGTACTCTGCAGCCGTGGTCTGGCGCACGCTTGCGATGACTTCATTGGTTGTCGGATTGATGGATTCGATGAGCGGCGCGGACTCATCGGCAATTGGTGTCGCGCCAATCCACGTGCCGTCATTGATGGCCGAAAGTCCAAGTTGTTCGAGGATCTCCTGCATGCTCATTCTCCTGCGTCTGCGCGCTGGTGACCGGTCTCACCGCGGGCAACAAGTTCTGCTGATGTCTGGTTGGTGCCGCCGTGCGCGTAAAAGCGGCCGAAGCGGTTATCGAGAATGTCCGGCAACTGAAATTCTTCCTGCGCCACGAAACCTCCGCGTTGCTCCGGCCTCGACAGTACGATGTCGAGGACGCTGCACACGCCTGCCGCAGTGGTAACCTGGATGGCAGACCAAAGGCGTCCGGCGACTACCTGCGGGTAGACCTTGTTGACGTAGTTTTCCTCGCGCAGCTCGCCGTCCTGGTAGCCGGTGACCGCCGCGTAGATGATCACAACGTCCTGCAGGGTCTGCGGAACGGAATTCTCAAGAATGCGCTTGAGCGTGTCGCGGTCGTGATTCAGTTTCAGACCATTCATGAGCAGGCGCATCTGCTCACAATGGCCAGGGTAGCGAATCGTCTTGTAGTTCATGTTCGATACGCGATTCCGGTAAGTCTCTCCGAGCGAACCCAGACCACCCGATGTGTTGAACGCCTCGTAAAGTTTGCCATCGATCTCGATTTGTTCGAGGCCCTCCAGCGGCATCACATCGACTTCAACGCCATCCACGATGCTCTTGCACAGGTTTCCGTACTCGTTGATGACGCCGTCCGTCGACCAGGTGAGTGAATACTTGAGCACGTTGTTCGGGTGCTGGGGCAGGGCTCCAACACGCAGCTTGACCGATTTCAATGAGTCAAAGTGCTGGATCAGTTCGTTGGCAGCAATGCTGATGAATCCCGGCGCGAGGCCACATTGTGGTGCAAACACCTTGTCAGACCCTGCGGCCAGTTTGCGTACCGCTTCGGTAACCGCAACGTCCTCGGTCAGGTCGAAATAGTGCAGCCCTTCTGCCCGTGCAACCTTCGCGACGGTCTCGTTGCAGAAGTAAGGCAGTCCGGAAACGACCGCTCCGGGCCTGTGCTCGCGCACATGTGCGACGAGAGCCCCCTCATCAGAGGCGTCCAGGTCGAAGGCTGTGAGATGTTCCAGCCCGTGTGCGCTGACCACCTCGGCCGCGGCGCCGGGTCTGGAGTCTGCCAGTTGCACACGGTAGTCACCGCTTTCTGCAAGTAGCCCGGAAATCAGCGCCCCGATCTTACCGGCGCCAAGAACGAGAACGTCCCGCATGAATGATCCCCTTCAGCGCTTTTGCGCCTGCGAAAAAAAGCGCGCCGCTCGACGGCACGCGCGCGCATTGTGCCAAGCCCGCGTGGGGCTTCCAACCCCCTTGCGGTGAATTTCGAAACGCGAAAAATGTCACAAAATCAATCGCTTCGAGTAGCTTTGATGAGCGTTTCGGGGGCCATGTAAGACTCATTCCTAAGCCTTTGATTACATGAGAAACTTTTGAGGCGATACTCGGCTCGTGGCATAGTCCGCGCTCGTGGGCATCCAAACCTGGCGACAGGTTACCTGGCAGGCAGAATTAGTTGTGAGCAGATCCGTACCGAAAAATGATTGGCATCCCGCAAGCTGGCAGGCGTATCCCGCCTCACAGCAAGCGGCTTATCCCGACAAGGCCGCGCTGGATCGCGTGGTCGCAGACCTCAGTCGCCTGCCACCAATCACGACCTCGTGGGAGGTCGACGACCTCAAGGACCATATTGCCAAGGCGCAGCGCGGCGACGCGTTTGTGCTGCAGGGCGGCGATTGCGCCGAGACCTTCGACGAATGCACGTCCGAGAACATCGTCGATAAGCTCAAGATCCTGCTGCAGATGAGCCTTGTCATGATCTACGGGCTCAAAAAACCGGTTATCCGGGTCGGTCGGATGGCAGGCCAGTACGCCAAGCCGCGCTCTGCCGATACCGAGACGCGCGACGGCGTAACGCTGCCCAGCTTCCGTGGCGATCTTGTCAATCGCGCCGGGTTTACGCCGGAGGATCGCATCCCCGACCCGCAGATGATCCTGCGCGGCTACGAGCGGGCGTCCCTGACGCTGAACTTCGTGCGCTCACTGATCGACGGTGGCTTTGCCGATCTGCACCATCCGGAATACTGGGACCTGGCCTGGGTCGGTCACTCCCCGGCGGCGGATGAGTATCACCAGATTGTGTCGTCGATCTCGAACTCGCTGGATTTCCTGGAGACGGTCTCCGGGCGCCAGTTCCATCGCACGCAGCGTGCCGACATCTACGCGGCTCATGAAGGCCTGCACCTGCACTACGAGCAGGCGCAGACGCGCTACCTGGAGCGCCGCGAACGCTGGTACAACCTGACCACGCATTTCCCGTGGATCGGCATGCGTACGGCGGAACTGGATGGCGCGCACATTGAGTACTTCCGTGGTATCGCCAACCCGGTTGGCGTAAAGATCGGCCCGGGCATGACGCGCGAGTGGCTACAGGGCCTGATCGCAGCGCTCAACCCGAATAATGAACCCGGACGCCTGACGCTGATTCATCGCTTTGGCGCCAAGTCGATCGACGAACACCTGCCGCCGATGATCGATGCCGTGAAAGAAACCGGTTCGCCAGTGCTGTGGGTTTGTGACCCTATGCACGGCAACACGGAGAGCACTGCCGAAGGTGTCAAGACGCGTCGCTTCGATAACGTTGTTGCCGAACTCGAGACCGCGTTCCGCGTGCATGAGCGCATGGGGACTTACCTGGGTGGCGTACATCTCGAACTGACCGGCGACAATGTCACAGAATGCACCGGCGGTGCGCGTGGGCTCACGGATGCCGACCTTGCGAGGGCATACAAGTCGACGGTCGATCCGCGTCTTAACTACGAGCAGGCCATGGAAGTGGCAATGCGGATTGCGGGACTGAACTAGCCGCGGCGCCACTCACCGGGGCGCAATCCTTCCAGACTCCAATCCCCGATTGAATAACGTATGAGGCGCAAAGTCGGCAGGCCGACGGCCGCCGTCATGCGGCGCACCTGTCGGTTGCGGCCTTCCGTCAGCACTAACTCGATCCAGCTGTCCGGCACGTTCTTGCGGTAGCGAATCGGTGGATCGCGCTCCCAGAGCTCGGGGGGTTCGTCAATCAATTGCGCCGCGACCGCGCGGGCGGGTCCATCCTTGAGTTTCACGCCACGTTCGAGCTGTCGAAGCTGGTCAGCTGTTGGCGTGCCTTCGACCTGTGCCCGGTAAGTCTTCCGCGTCCGGGACCGCGGCTGGCTGATGCGCGCCTGCAGTCGCCCGTCGTCGGTCAGGAGAATCAATCCCTCGCTGTCGTAGTCCAGCCGTCCGGCCGGGTAGACGTTCGGTACGTCCACGAAGTCGCTCAGCGTCGCTCGGCCATCGGCGTCACGAAACTGGCTAAGAACGCGAAATGGCTTGTTCAGCAGTATCAGCACTTTGCTTCCGTACCCGTGTACAATGCACGGCCTTTGCGGCGGCCTGCAGCCGTCACAACGTGTTCCCCGAGATAATCCGATGCAATACGATCATATCAACGTACCGGAAGACGGCGAGGCAATCACAGTCAACGCCGACAATACACTCAACGTTCCCAACAATCCGATCATTCCGTACATCGAAGGCGACGGCATCGGCGTCGACGTTACGCCGGTCATGCTGAACGTGGTTGAGGCAGCGGTGGAGATCGCGTACGGCGACACGCGCCATATTCGCTGGATGCCCGTGTATGCCGGCCAGCGTGCCACCGAGATTTACGGCGACGACGAGTGGATGCCGGACGAAACGCTCGACGCGCTGAAGCGCTTCGTGGTGTCGATCAAGGGACCGCTGGCGACCCCCACGGGGGGCGGCATCCGTTCGCTTAACGTCGCGATTCGCCAGACGCTTGACCTGTATGCGTGCGTACGGCCGATTCGTTACTTCCCGGGCGTCGAGACACCGATGAAAGACTCGGATCTCGTGGATATGACGATCTTCCGCGAAAATACTGAAGACATCTACGCGGGTATCGAGTACCCGACGGGCTCGCAGGAAGTACAGAAACTCATTCATTACCTGCAGACGGAGCTCGGTGTCACGGAAATTCGATTCCCGGCCAGTTCGGGTCTCGGTATCAAGCCCGTGTCGCGTGAAGGTTCGGAGCGCCTTATCCGCAAGGCCATCCAGGCCTGCATCGAGCGCGACCAGGGTTCGGTGACCCTGGTGCACAAAGGCAACATCATGAAGTTCACCGAAGGCGCCTTTTGCAAGTGGGGCTATGAACTCGCGCATGAGGAATTTGGCGCCGAGCCCATTGATGGTGGTCCGTGGCACTCGTTCAGGAACCCGGTGACCGGTCGCGAGATCATCATCAAGGACGTCATCGCCGATAATTTCCTGCAGCAGATCCTGCTGCAGCCGGAAGAATACGATGTCATCGCCACGCTCAACCTGAACGGCGACTACATCTCAGACGCACTTGCCGCGCAGGTCGGCGGAATTGGTATCGCGCCGGGCGGTAATATCGGGGACGGTGTTGCTGTGTTTGAGGCGACGCATGGCACGGCGCCCGGTTTCGCGGGCAAGAATCGCGTCAACCCCGGCTCATTGATCCTGTCCGCGGAGATGATGCTGCGCTATATGGGCTGGACTGAAGCTGCCGACCTGATCATCAGGGGCGTGGCCGGTGCAATTCATGCCGGTGAGCTGACCTTCGATCTCGCACGCATGCGCAAGGCGATCCGCGCACCGCGCCGCAAGGCCAGGACACACGACAAGAAGGAAGTGCAGGAGCAGCTCGAGGAGCTGATTCCGGGTGCGCGTCTGGTCGGTACGCGCGGCTTCGGGCGTGCGGTTGTACGCCACATGTCCAACGGCGACTGCGACTGAATATTGCTTGCAGGAGGCGGCTTGCCGGCGACCAGTGACGATCTTCGACAAAAACTGCCGCGCCTGTCCGCGCCTCGCGACTTTCCTCGACGAGGTCAGGGAGCGCTACAACGACTATTATTGCGGTCCGGTGCCGCCCTTCGGTGCCTCGGACGCGCGCTTCCTGATTGTTGGCCTGGCTCCCGGTATGCACGGAGCTAATGCCACAGGTCGTCCTTTTACCGGCGATCATGCGGGTATCCTGCTGTACCAGATGCTGCACAAGCATGGCTTCAGTACGCGTAGCGTTTCCGAATCGGCGGATGACGGGCTCGAACTGATCGATGCGCGTATCACGAACGCGGTGAAATGCCTGCCGCCCGAGAACAAACCGGTCGGTGCAGAGATCAATACGTGCAACGCCTTCCTCGCTGCCGAGCTGCAGACCTTGCCGGCGGGATCCGTCGTCATGGCGCTCGGTGGGATCGCACATCGCGCGATCATCAAGGCGCGGGGTCTGCGCCAGGCAGACTACAAGTTTGGGCATGCCGCCGTTCACGATCTCGACGCGTTCACAATGCTCGACTCCTATCATTGCAGCCGTTACAACACCAACACCGGCCGCCTGACGGAACCGATGTTCGACGCGGTATTTGCAGAGGCGCGCGCGTTACTGGATAAATAGTCCGGTGAGCGACCAGGCCCCATTCGAAGTCAAGTCATTCCTGCGCAGCCTGACCCATAGGCCGGGCGTGTATCGCATGCTCGATGCGAAGCACAAGGTCATTTACGTTGGCAAGGCGCGTGACCTGAAGAAGCGTGTATCGACGTACTTCCATCGTTCGCATGCGTCGGTCAAGACCGAGGCAATGATGCAGCAGGTGGCGCGTGTCGAGGTTACGGTCGTCAACACCGAAACCGAGGCGCTGGTGCTCGAGTACAACCTGATCAAGCAGCACAAGCCGCGTTTCAATGTGTTGTTGCGCGACGACAAGAGTTACCCATACATACACGCATCGACCAATCACAAATTTCCGCGCTTGCGTTTCCACCGTGGATCGCGCAAGGGCAAGGGGCGCTACTTCGGGCCCTATCCGAGTACGCGTGCGGTGCGCCAGACACTCAACGAACTGCAGAAGCTGTTCCTGATTCGCAACTGCACAGATAGTTTTTTCAGCAATCGGACGCGGCCTTGCCTGCAGTACCAGATCGAGCGTTGCACGGCGCCTTGTGTCGGGATTGTTGATGAGGAGCAGTACGGCAGGGACATTGAGGCAGCTATTCAGTTTCTCGAGGGGCGTAACGATAGCGTCGTTGCAACGTTCGTCGAACGCATGGAAAAGGCGTCCGCCGCACAGGAATACGAACAGGCTGCGCGCTATCGCGACCAGATTGCCAAGCTGAAAGCGGTCGAAGCCAGGCAGCTCGTCAAGCGCGGCGATCGTAAAGATCTCGATATTCTGGGGTTCGCGTCGAACGGCGCGATCCATTGCGTAACCGTGGTGTTTATTCGCAATGGCGCCGTCATCGGTAGCCGTGATCATTTTCCAAGACTGCCGGGTGAAACCGACAAGGCGAGATTGTTGAACGGTTTTGTGTCGCAGTACTACCTCGGCAGGGACGCGCCCGCCGAGATCGTTCTGGATACCGAAATCGAGGATGCCGATCTCCTCGCAGCAGAGCTGACGTCTCGCGCCAGCCATAAGGTGGCGATACGGACCCGCGTACGCGGAGACAGGGCGCGCTGGCTCGAAATGGCACGCACGAATGCGGAGCAGGGGCTCGGCGTCCGGGTGGCGAGCAATGCCACGATCGAGCGCCAGTTCAGGGCGCTGGGTGAAGCGCTCGAGCTGGATGAGCCGCCGCAGCGAATCGAATGCTTCGATGTCAGCCATACCTCGGGCGAAGCAACAGTCGCGTCCTGCGTGGTATTCAACACGGTCGGTCCGCTGAAGAGCGACTATCGCCGCTTCAACCTTAGTCCCGAGGCGGCGGGCGACGATTATGGGGCAATGGCCGAGGCTTTGCGGCGTCGCTACGAGCGTGTGCGCAAGGGTGAAGTGCCAATACCCGACGTGCTGTTCGTCGATGGCGGAAAGGGACAACTCGCCGAGGCAATGAAGGTTCTCGAGGCACTCGAGCTGGAATGGATAACGGTCGTGGCTGTCGCCAAGGGGAGGGCGCGTCGCCCGGGCGCGGAGCGCCTGTTCCGGCCGGGCCATGATAAGGCCATGCAAATGGCGCCGGACTCGCCGGCGTTGTTACTGATCCAGCAGATTCGCGATGAAGCCCACCGCTTCGCCATCACCGGGCACCGGCAGCGCCGGGCAAAAGCGCGCAAGAAATCGCCACTCGAGGAAATCCCGGGACTTGGCCCGAAGAAGCGGCGTGAATTGCTACGGCAGTTTGGCGGCCTCCAGGGCGTAATCGGCGCCGGTGTGGACGACCTCGTCAAAGTCCGCGGAATTGGCCGATCGCTGGCCGAAACGATATACAATGAGCTGCACGTCGAGCACTAAGAACAATAAACGGGCGAACCCTTGAAGCTGAATCTTGCGAACTTTCTGACGCTATTGCGTATTGTGGCGATTCCCGTCGTTGTGGTGTGCTTCTATAGTCCGCTGGAGTACGCGCGCCCGCTTGCGGCCATCCTCTTCGGTCTCGCGGCTGTCACTGACGCAATCGATGGCTGGGTCGCCAGGCGTTTCGGGCAGACGTCGCGGTTTGGGGAGTTTCTGGACCCGGTCGCGGACAAGCTCATGGTGGCGATCGTCCTGGTCATGCTGGTACAGGCCCAATCAAGCTGGTTCGAGGATGTGATCGCCATGATTATCATTGGTCGTGAGATCACGATCTCGGCGCTGCGCGAGTGGATGGCAACGATTGGCGAGCGCGCCAATGTCAAGGTCGATGTCACTGGCAAAATCAAGACGGGCCTGCAGATGTTCGGTATCGCCTTCATGGTCTGGAAGGTCCCGCTGTATGGAATCCCGGTCTACACGATTGGCTTTGTGCTGCTGGTTCTCGCCGCGATCATGACGATCTGGTCCATGATCGTATACCTGAGGGCCGCCTGGCCGTTCATCAAGGCGGACTCGCAGTAGTAGAAAAAAGCCGGTCCCTTGCCTTGACAGGGGGAGGGAAGTGGCTACAATTCCGCTCCGCGCTGCGGGAATAGCTCAGTTGGTAGAGCGCAACCTTGCCAAGGTTGAGGTCGCCGGTTCGAACCCGGTTTCCCGCTCCAGATACCCGAAGGGCCGCTCTATGAGCGGCCCTTTGTCGTTTCAGGGATATTTGCAGCAAGCTATAACAGTATCCTGCCCTCCGGGAATCCCGCCTATCCGGACATGTCGCAATTGAGTGCACGAAACGCGGATTGGCGCGCCAATTCGACGGTGTTCTGATGCCGTCGAAAGTTTAATCGAAACCGGAGGGAGCACTCATGAACAAACTAATGAAAGTACTGACCATAGTCGGTGGACTCGCATTACTCGCCGGGCCTGCGCAGGCCTATGAGAAGGGCGACTGGCTGGTGCGTGTCGGCGGCGGCATGGTCGATCCAAACTCAAGCAACGGCGATGTCGTTTCCGTGGACAGCGGCACATCGCTGGTCTTCAATGGCACCTACTTCCTGTCACCCAACGTGGGCGTTGAAGTGCTTGCGGCACTGCCATTCTCGCATGACATCAAGCTCCTCGACGGGACCAAAGTTGGTGAAACCAAGCATCTGCCGCCGACGGTTAGCCTGCAATACCATTTCAACACCGATGCGGCCTTTCGTCCGTACGTTGGTGGCGGACTGAATTACACCCTGTTCTTCGACGAGAAGCTCAGCGGACCGCTGGATGGCGCTACGCTGAAACTCGATCCGTCATTCGGCATTGCTGCGCAGATTGGCGCAGACCTCGATCTCTCAGACTCGATGTTCCTGAACTTTGATGTGCGCTGGATCAACATTGAAACAGATGCCTCGATTCCCGAAGCCGCGCTCGATTTCAAGGTTGAGATCGACCCGATGGTTTACAGCCTCACGCTTGGCTGGCGCTTCTGACGCCGAAGTTATGAACCGAAAAACAGGGCCGCCTTCGGGCGGCCCTGTCGTATTCACTCCAGGCGATTGCGTCGCGGGGCGTACTCAGTTTATCGCGGGGAGGTTTCCCCGGGCGATACCGCCGAGAATGGCGTGCGCTTTCTTGGTCGGGTGAATGGCATCCCAGAACAGGTAGTCGTCCCGGTCCTCGCAGAAAGCACCGGCGGTGACGCCGAACGTCAGACATGGCGCGTCCGTGTTGGTGAAGCCGTTGTCGCTGTTGACGAACGCGAACAGGTCCACCGTGGCGCGGTTCAAGCCTGGATGAAACATGGCCAGTGCTCCATCGAGGTTCAGGTTGAACTGCTCAGCGATGAACGAAACAAACGGTTTCGCGGGTGCCGGTACCAACGGCGTAGCCCCAAGATCCGGGACCGTCGCGATCAGGAAGTGCTGCGCGCCACAAAATCGCAGTGCCGCGATGTTCGTGACGATGGACTCTATCGCCGCTTGGATAACGGCGTTCGGATCCGCCCCCGAGGGCAGCGCAAACACGTCACGTAAATCATTGCCGCCAAACTGGACGATAAACAGGGTGTCCGATTGAGCTACGCCCGGCGTGCAGTTCCCGTTACCCATCCACTGCGCAACCTGGTCCGAGAAGCTCGGCGCCGTGGAGTCGTAGGCACGTGCGCGCGCGCCACCGTAGGCGTAGTTACCGAAGGCCGGGTCTCGGTAGGCGGGTTTGGCCCACTCGGTAAGCCCCATGTCCCGTGCCATAACTTCTACCCAGGTCTGACCGTTGCTGAAGTGATGGCCACCTATGCCGTACGCAGCGCTTGGGATCGGATCGAAGGGTGGTTGTGCCGTCTCGCCGGTAACGGCGAAGCGGTTGCCCGGATCGGACAGGCTGTCACCGAATACGAACATGCGGCTGAAGCCGTCCTCCGACTCGGCCATTGCTGGCGCTGCCCAGGCTGAGCTGGCCAGTATGGCGAATAGCAGTTTTCTTGCGGTTGTCATTGCGTCTCTCCATTGAAGGGCCGGCATCATTGCCGACGACTCCACTTTGGAGAAAGGCGTGTGCAAAGCCCTGAGCGCAGGCTGACCCGGGCCTGATGGATTCCTGAGGGATTACTGAAAGGGTAAAACTGCGATGCGAGCAACTCTTAGCTGGCGCGAGTCTTCGGCTTCGTCAGTCCAGGCGAGGAGCAAGTGTTCCTGCCAGTAGGTAAGTTGTGGGAAGACTCGCATCTGGGAGATGCTGGAGACGAGGGTCGGCTCGACCACGGTTCCGTCATCCATTGCCAGCGTTACGAGCAGTTGATTCGCCCCATCTTCACCGCGTGCGACCCAGCTGACCGCGAATCGGCCATTGGTCAGGGCCGCAATACCAACGTATCCGGCCAGCTTGCCGGCGGCAATTTCGATCGGAGGCGCGAATGTCATACCCCCGTCGCTGGAGCGAACCAGCCGTACGACCGGGTGGTCATCGGCGGCGGAGAACCATGCGACCGCGACCTCGTCACCCTGTGCAACAATTGACGGTCCGTTGACGGGGCAGCCGCCAATGTGCCAGTTGTCTGCAAACAGGCGTTGGCCCGGCAGCCATTGGTTGTCAACGAACCGGGTGAAGTAGATGTCACGAATCTCCGCCTCGGTGCGGTCGCGGTAGACGGCCACGGGTCCGTTCGATGCAACGGCGATATCGGTTTGGCAGCAATCGCATACTGAAGTATCGACAAGCTGCTCGTGGGACCGTTGGCCGGTCGGTGAAATGACACCGGAGCGTAGCGTCATTGGCCTGTCGGGGGTCTCGCGTCCGTCCAGCCACAGTAAACCGACGCCATCTTCAGCCCGAAACATCGACACGAAGCCATGCTCGGTCGTCGTGCCATCCGTATGCGCGGAGATGGGATTGGTCCATGTTTTGCCATCACTCGACTGAGCGACTACAACATCATAGGAGTAGGTCTCATCCGCGCTATAACGCAGCCAGTGGGCGATCCAGCGGTCTTCATCGACACGCATCACAGACGGAAGGTCCGCCCAGTTGACGAACATGCTTGCCTCAGTGACAACGTCATGGATGGCATCAAGGCCATTCTTACTGAGTGCCGCATACTGGAGAATTGCCGCAGACTCCGTACGCTGCATCCAGCTGAGGGTTGGAGCCCCGTCCGGCCCCGCCGTAATTCGCGGTCCCGTAACCCGACCAAGGTCAGGTATCTCGAGTTTCTCGACAGCGCCCAGATAGGGATCCGTCGGACCGCCACACGCGTTCAAAATGGCGGCCACGATGACGACGGCAAGGCACGTAAAACTACGCATGTAGCGAGTATGCAAAGGAAGTTAACGTATGTATACTGCGACGCCCGACACCACAGGGTACCGATGGCGCGGTGGCAGAGTGGTTATGCAGCGGCCTGCAAAGCCGTGTACGCCGGTTCGATTCCGACCCGCGCCTCCATTTCCTTCCCTTTACTGTGGTGTAATACCGCGACCAAAGAACGCCTGCCCGGGTGGTGGAATTGGTAGACACCGGGGACTTAAAATCCCCTGCTCGAAAGAGCGTGCCGGTTCGAGTCCGGCCCCGGGCACCAGTTATTCCACTTCGGCGTACAGTCGGGTCATCTCTTCCCTGAAATTTTGCTCCCCTGGGACTACATTTGGTCGAGAACCGGCGACTGGTTAACGCCTTGTTCAGCGTCCCTTTGCTATATTCTCAGCTGAACCGCAATGGGGTAATCGACATGAGAAAGATCGCAGTAGTTCTGGCCACGCTCGGCCTGGCTTTCGCCGGAACCGTTTTCGCAGACGGAGCTACCGGCATGCCGTCGGGCAAGCGCCAACACAAACCGGTCTCCACGTCGGAGCCACAGCCGGAACCTCGGACCGAAGGCACCCGGGTCCGCAAGACCATGCAGGACCTGAAGAGTAATGCACAGGAGCCTGAGCCGGCCATGAACAAGAAGGAGATGGCCGAAAAACTCGCCAAGAAGGCCGACGTTTCGGAAACCCGCATGAACAAGGCGGAACTCACTGAGACGCTCGCGAGCGACTCGGGCCTGTCGAAAGCAGATGCCAAGCGCGACGCAGAGAAGCAAACGCCCGATGCGCTGCGTAACAAAGACAAGGATGTCGAGAAAAAGACCAACAAGAGCGAGGCTGCCCGGTCGAAGCGCAAGTGATGCAGTTCACAGGCAAAACCACGACCAGGTCGCAGTTTTGACATAATTTCCTTGTATTCGCTGGCTGCGGCTCCTTATCGATGCCAAAACGGGGTATCGATCAACGGAGAGCCGTTATGGCCGCCGCCGCGAAAGACAATGTGAGCTATCGCCTGCTGAATCGCCTGAGCAACCTGGTCATTTGTAGTAGTTGCCTGCGCTCCGGTCGCGTAACTCCCGTGCCGCAGATTATCTCCGGCCGGCACTCACTGACTAACGAGTGCGCCGACTGCCGGGCCAGCCATCCGGAATCGCGTGGGCATCGCCGCAAGCTTGCGAAACTCCTGACTCTGCATCGTTAGTCGCCCGCAAGCGGCCTCCTACAGGCATGGCGCGTAGCTCGCCTCGGTGCGACAATGCGCGGCCATGGCCAAGCTCTATTTCTATTACTCCTCGATGAACGCGGGCAAGTCCACGAACCTGCTGCAATCCAGTTATAACTACAAAGAGCGCGGCATGAACACGCTGGTGCTCGCGCCGCGGTTCGACGATCGCTATGGCGTCGGCAAAGTGACCTCACGCATCGGCATAGAGACCGAAGCAACGACGTTCAGTGCCGAATCCGATCTGCTGGAACTTATCGGCAAGGCGCATGGTGATGAGACGCTGCATTGTGTCCTGATCGACGAGGCGCAATTTCTGACCCGTGACCAGGTGTTCCAGCTCAGCGAAGTGACTGACACGCTGAATATTCCGGTGCTTGCATATGGCCTGCGCACCGATTTTCGAGGCGAGCCATTTGAAGGCAGTAAGTATTTGCTGGCCTGGTCCGACAACCTCAAGGAGATAAAGGCGATCTGCCACTGCGGCACCAAGGCCACAATGGTGTTGCGCATGGACAAGAGCGGCAAAGCCGTGACCGCTGGCGCGCAGGTCGAGATCGGCGGCAACGACCGCTATGTCTCCATGTGCCGCAGGCACTTCAAGGAAGCGTTTTTCGCAGACGACGCTTAGGTCTGTACTGTCGGCAAGTCTTCACTCGCAGCCGGCAGCAGGGCGGTATTCTCCTGCGCCAGCAGGTTTCGCATGTCTTCGAGCGTCTTCATGATCGCCGTGTCCGCAAACTCGGCGCCTTCGAGTTCCGCCCGGTTCGTCGCATGCGGATCATGGAACTTGATGCGGTGGTGACCCACTGTAATCACGTCATCGTGCAACAACACGTGATTTGAAACGCGCTTCGAATTCACGAACGTGCCATTGGTGCTGTTGAGATCCATGAGGAAGGTCGCGCTGCCGTGACGCACGAGAAGGGCGTGGTGACGGCTGATAAAGCGACTGTCGATGGCGATATCGTTGTGCTCTGAGCGCCCGATGAGCAGGCGCGCCTGGGTGAGATCCAGTTCCCGGAGTACGCTGCCATTGTTCGTGACGACGAGGTGTGGCGGCGCGGGCGGCGGTGCATTTGCCGGTTCCATCGCGGCTGCCGTCTCGTCCCAGGTTCCCATCGGCAGCGTCGGGTGCTCCACGATGTCACTACTCACCGGCAGGGATTCGGCGCGAGCAAGGGCAAGTAGCGCAACGCGGTCAATAATCCCGGGCCAGCCGCCCGATGCTTGCCAGAGTTCCTCACAGACGGCCCGCGGGAAAACGAAGGCGGGAAATTCGGCGCCGGCTGCCATCAGTTTTTCATGAACATAGTCGCGAGTTTCGGCGCGTGTCATCGGTCGCAGATGAAAGTCGTGGAGCAAGCGTCGCGCAATCGGTTTCATGGCCGGCGCATTGATCATCGCGCCAAGCGAGCGGTCGCTGACGAGAATCATTTTGAGCGCACTCCCGGTGCGTACCCGCAGGTCAGCCAGCTCACACAGCGCACGTAAGGCGCTCGGATTAAGCTCGTGGGTGTTCTCGATGACAAGCAGCGGCGGCACGTTCGACGCCGCCTGCTGCATGGCGAAAACGCGCACGAGGCCGAGCAACTCGTTGGCTGAGCTCAGGTCGATGTCGTAGCCGAATTGCCGCAAAACGGCCGCGAGCAGGTTCGTCGTATTCAGCCCCTTGCCGTCGACGATCGCGACGGCGCTCTCCGGGTCCAGCGACTCGAGAAAGCTGCGAATCAGGATGGATTTTCCGGACAGAGCAGGGCCCTGCAGGAGCGACAGGCCAGTGGGGTGCTCGTGCGTCTCACGCAAGACGTCGAGGGCTTCCTGCTGCGACTGATAGGTCACGATCGCAAGCGGTTTCCCATGCGTTGGAAACGGTTGTTCGCTAAGGCCTGCAGCCCTCAGATCCATACGTATAATCTCGCAATCGTCTGTCGCGTAATTCTGGTATTGTCCGGAGCCGGTCGCATCTGGTAATAGTTTTCGACCGGGCAGGTCAGTCTACGGCTGCCCCGCCTTTTTTGTAAACCGGCTTTTGGGTGTTTCTTTGGCGTTCAATGAGCCACGACGGATTATTCTGAAATAGTTAAGAAGAACCTTATAATTTATTGATAAACAAGGATGTTTAGTCTTGAATTTCAAACCGTCGGCGAATGGCGACAGAGCGTAAGGCATTGACTCACAAACTATCGGCCGACAACCTCACCTTAATCCGTGGCGAGCGCTGCCTGTTCCAGGGCCTGTCGTTTGCGCTCGAGAGCGGTGGTTTGCTCGTTCTTGAGGGCAGGAACGGCTGCGGCAAGACCAGCCTGATCCGCGCCATTGCGGGCATGTTGAGCCTCGAAGAAGGTACCGTCTACTGGGACGACAAGCCCGTCGAAAAACAGCGCCAGGAATTTCACGGCAGCCTCGTCTGGCTGGCACACCGGACGGGACTCAAGGGCGACCTCACACTCGTTGAGAACCTGGGCTTTGAGAAGAACCTGCGTGCGAATTCCGCTCGCGATCCCGAAGAGGTCTACGAGCGCCTCGGCATTTCTCGTCTGAAGAAACTGATCGTACGTTCGCTGTCGGCCGGTCAGCAGCGTCGCGTTGCCCTGGCCCGGATGCTGCTCGCCGACGTGCCACTGTGGTTCATGGATGAGCCGTTTACCAATCTCGATCGCGAAGGTCGGGCGCTGGTTCTGGAACTCGTGGACGAACACCTTGCGGCCGGCGGGATGTGCGTTATGGCAGCGCACATGGATTTTGAAATCAAGGCGCCGATGCAGAAGGTGACGATCCAGTGAACGCGGCGCAGCGAGAGATTCCCGGCCTTTTTTCCGGCCTGTTTGCGACCACGCGGCGCGACCTGCTGCTGGCGTGGAAGCGACCGGGCGACGTTCTCAATCCGCTGTTCTTCTTTGCCATGGTCTGCACGCTATTCCCGCTGGCGGTAGGGCCGAGCCAGGAGCAGCTCGAATTCAGTGGCCCAGGGGTGCTCTGGGTAGCTGCCTTGCTCGCGACCTTACTGTCGCTGAATTCATTGTTCCTGTCTGACTTCGAGGACGGCAGCCTCGACCAGTTGCTCGTCAGCCCGCAGCCGCTTCCCGTGCTGGTGCTCGGCAAGGTCCTGGCGCACTGGCTAACGGCCGGTTTGCCATTGGTGCTGGTGTCGCCGATCCTCGCAATTACCTACAACATGCCGGTAGCGACGATCTTCGTCATGATGCTGACGCTCGGTCTTGGTACGATCAGCCTGAGCCTGCTTGGGTCGATCGGCGCGGCGCTGACGGTAGGACTGCATCGCGGCACAGCGCTGCTGAGCCTGTTGATCCTGCCGCTTGCCATGCCGATCATGATCCTTGGGGCCAACGCGGTATCCCTGGCGTCAAATAACGACGTCTATACGACAGGTATCTGGGCGCTCGGCGCTTATGCGATTGCGTCATTAAGCCTCGCCCCGTACGCGACGGCGGCCGCCCTCCGAATTAGTATTGAATAGTAACCAGTAGAATTGCGCTCTTATGTGGAAATGGTTTCATCAGCTGGCGTCACCGCCGCACTTTTACAGGATCTCTCAGATCCTGTCGCCGTGGTTCGCTGTCCCCGGCCTCATCCTGATCGCTTACGGTGCCTGGCAGGGCCTTTTCGTTCTGCCCATGGACTATCAGCAGGGCGACGCGTTTCGCATCATTTACGTACATGTGCCGTCGGCCTACCTGTCGCTTATGGCTTATATGATTATGGCCACGTCCGGCGCGATCGGTCTGATCTGGCGCATAAAGCTTGCCCACGCCGTGGCGGCCGCCGCCGCACCCCTCGGTGCCGCGTTTACGTTCCTGGCGCTGTGCACCGGCTCGATCTGGGGCCGGCCCATGTGGGGCACGTGGTGGGAGTGGGGGGATCCACGCATGATGTCGGAATTGATTCTCCTGTTCCTGTACTTCGGCTACATGGCGCTGAGGAGTTCCATTGACGATACGACCAAGGCCGACAAGGCCAGCGCCGTGCTCGCGCTCGTGGGCATCGTCAACGTCGTCATCGTGCACTTTTCAGTCGAATGGTGGTCGTCTCTTCACCAGGGTCAGACGGTGTTCAAGAAAGGCACGATGGACGCTGATATGAAGGCGGTGCTGTTCGTCATGTTGATTGGCTTCACGCTGCTGTTCGGCTCGATGTTGCTGCGGCGCATACGTACGGAGGTCCTGTACCGTGAACGCCGCACGCGCTGGGTGCGCGAGATGATCCTGTCGCCCAAAGGAGGTGCGTAATGGACGGTTTGGCGATGGGTGGTTACGGCGCTTACGTATGGAGTTGTTATGCGCTGACCCTTGTAATCGTGGTGTTTTCTGACTGGCGCGCTCGACTCAGGCAAAAGCGCGTCTACCGTGACATCGAGGTGCGCCTGAAGGCGCTAGAGGAACGTGAATGAAACCAAGACAGCAACGCATGTTGGCCGTTGGACTGGCCGCGCTCGGCATAGCCATTGCTGCTGGACTGACGCTCAGGGCTTTCCAGGACAACATGATGTTCTTCGTGGAGATCTCCGACGTCGTTGCCGGGAAGTATCCAAAGGAACGTAACTTCCGTATTGGCGGGCTCGTGGTGGGCGGCAGCCTGCAGCGCGAAGAAGGCTCGCTGGACGTCAGCTTCGAGGTCACTGACACGGCTTGTGCTGTGCCCGTCGTGTACACCGGCGTGTTGCCCGACCTGTTCCGCGAGGGGCAGGGCGTAGTCGCCCATGGGCGGCTTGGTGATGACGGTGTATTTGTCGCCGACAAGATTCTCGCCAAACACGATGAGGAATACATGGCGCCCGAGGTAGCCGAGTCACTGTCGAAGCATCAGCAGGACATCAGCAAGGCGGTCGCGAAAGGCGCGGAAGGGTGCAACCCAAGTGATTCCTGAGATTGGTCAGTTTGCGCTGATCCTGGCGCTGTCGCTGGCCGTGTGCCAGGCGATTCTGCCGCTGGTGGGCGCGCACAAGGGGAACGAGGCCATGATGGGCGTCGCGAAGACGGCGGCAACAGGGCAATTCCTGTTTGTCGCAGTTGCTTTTGCCTGCCTGACCTGGGCTTTCGTCAATGACGATTTTTCGGTCCTGTATGTCGCGAATCACTCGCAGCTCGCACTGCCGACGATCTATAAGGTTTCGGCAGTCTGGGGCGCACACGAGGGCTCACTGCTGCTCTGGATCCTGATCCTGGCCGGCTGGACGGTAGCCGTCGCTCGCTTCAGTTCGGGTGTGCCGCAAGCATTCTCAGCGCGGGTCATTGGTGTGCTTGGCCTTCTGTCCATTGGCTTTTTGCTGTTCGCTCTGCTGACGTCAAACCCGTTCGATCGCCTGGTGCCGGCCGCGGTCGATGGCGGTGACCTGAACCCGTTGCTGCAGGATCCCGGTCTCGCGATTCATCCGCCGCTGCTGTACATCGGTTATGTCGGTTTTTCCGTCGCATTTGCATTCGCCATCGCGGCGATGCTTTCCGGTGATCTCGACCGGACCTGGGCCAGGTGGACCCGGCCGTGGACGACGCTGGCGTGGATGTTCCTGACGCTCGGTATCTCTCTGGGTAGCTGGTGGGCGTACTATGAGCTCGGCTGGGGCGGCTGGTGGTTCTGGGACGCGGTTGAGAATGCCTCGTTCATGCCGTGGCTGATCGGTACGGCGCTGATCCACTCGCTTGCGGTTACGGAGAAGCGCGGACTGTTCAAGAGCTGGACCCTGCTGCTTGCGATTACCGCGTTCTCGCTGAGCCTGCTGGGCACCTTCCTTGTGCGTTCGGGCATCCTCGTATCCGTACACGCCTTCGCAACGGATCCGCAGCGCGGTTATTTCATCCTCGTATTCCTCGCGATTGTCGTCATTGGCGCATTGATACTGTACGCGATGCGTGCACCGTCACTGGACAAGGAAGTCGGCTTCGCGCTGCTGTCACGCGAGACGTTCCTGTTACTCAACAATGTGTTGTTGGTTATCGCCACGGCGCTGGTCCTGTTTGGCACGCTTGCGCCACTAATCTGGCAGATGATGGACTGGGGCAAGATTTCCATCGGTGCGCCCTGGTTCAATTTCATGTTCCTGATTCCGACAATCCCATTGGTGATCCTGCTCGGTATGGGTATGCACGCAGCGTGGCGGACACAGGACAGTAGTTCCTGGGCGCGTGGCCTGCGCATACCCGGCATCATCGCCGTGCTGTTTGGCGCGGTCATTCCGCTGCTCATATACGGACGCTTCAGCATCATGCTGTTCGTCGGCTGTGCTGCCGCGGCCTGGGTTGCAGTCGTTTCGATCATTCCGATCGTTCGTTCGCTGCGGCGTGAAAAAGGCGCCTCCGGTATTCCGCGATCGGTGCTCGGCATGTCGCTCGCGCATATCGGTATGGGCATGTTCGTACTGGGCGTCACGGTCGTCTCGGCCTTCGGTATCGAGTCCGATCGCGCGCTGTCCGCCGGCGAGTCGGTCGAAGTGGCCGGTTTCCAGTTTGAAATGAAAAGCCTGTCAAACGTCCAGGGCCCGAACTACACGGCACTGGAAGCCGAGATCGAGATTCGGGACGATGGCGACTATGTCGCAACGGTGCGCCCGCAGAAACGCCAGTACCTCGTGCAGCAAAGCCCGATGACCGAGGCTGGCATCCGTGCCGGACTCGACAAGGACTTGTTCGTCGCCCTCGGCGACCCGCTGGGTAACGGCGCGTGGAGCGTGCGTATCCAGTACAAGCCGCTGATTCGCCTAATCTGGCTGGGCACGATCTTCATGGCGCTTGGCGGCCTCATCGCTGTCAGCGACCGACGCTACCGCGTCAATGTACGCAAGAAGGAAGAGGCTGCCGATGCGGTGGAGGCGACAGCATGATTCGTTACACGGCGCCTCTCGGCATCGTAATCGTCATCATCGTCTTCCTGATCCTCGGTCTCGAGCATGGTGATCCGCGAGCACTGCCGTCGCCGTTCATCGGCAAGCCGGCACCCGAGTTCGAATTGCCAACGCTGAAAAATCCGGAAGTCTCCATCAGCAATCAGACGTTCGAAGGCCAGTACGTGCTGGTCAACGTCTGGGCGACCTGGTGCGTCATGTGCCGGGCTGAACACGGCTTCCTGCTCGATCTTGCGGCCAGCGGCAAGATTCCGATTTACGGCATTAACTGGCGCGACTCGAGGCTCGAGGCCATGCGCTGGCTGGACGACCTCGGCGATCCCTATATTGCGTCGGCTTACGACGAGGATGGCCGTGTGGGCATCGACTGGGGTGTCTATGGTGCGCCAGAGTCTTTCCTCGTCGATCCGGACGGTACGGTTGTTTACAAACACCTGGGGCCGCTTGATCCGGCAATCTGGGAGCGCGAATTTGCTTCGCGCATGGCTGCGCCGGGAGGCAAATGATGAAACGACTGCTGTTGGCCTTTGCGACATTGGCCCTGGCGCTACCGGTCCTCGCCATTGACCAGGACAAACGCTTCGAAGACCCGGAAATGCAGGCTCGCTACGAGCAACTGATCTCGGAAGTGCGGTGCCTGCAGTGCCAGAACCAGAGCATCAAGGATTCAAACGTCACGCTTGCCGCCGATTTGCGGCGCGAAATCGCCCGCATGATCGACGAGGGTCAGACTGACGAGGAGATCGCGGAATTTCTCGTGACGCGCTACGGTGAATTCGCCTTATACCGCCCGCCAATGACGGGCAAGACGCTTGCGCTATGGGTGGCGCCGTTCGCGCTCCTGTTGCTCGGCGGCTTCGTGCTGTTCCGTGTACTGCGACGCCGTATGTCGCTTCCGATCGAACCCGAAGAAGAGCGGGCTGAATAATGTTGTGGACCGTATTTGTTGTTCTTAGCCTGCTGGCTGTGGTTTTCGCGGCCTGGCCGTTGTGGCGCAAAGCGCATCGACTGACGCCGCTCGTCGCGACCGTTATCGTGTTTACAGTGGCGTCATCCGCCTACCTGTATAACCGTATTGGCAGCCCGGATGTGCCGTCCGGGCGCTCGCTCGAGCAGAACAGCCTGATGGACATGGACGCGGCCGTAGATTCTCTCAAGGCGCGGCTCGCATCCAACCCGGAGGATAAGGACGGCTGGATCATGCTGGGCCGCACGCAGATGAACATGGGCGATTTTGCGGGCGCGGTCGAAACCTACGAAAAGGTCATGGAGCTCGATGAGGGCAAGGTTGCCCAGACGATGGTTGATCTTGCGCTGGCGCTCCTGAATCGCGATCAGCAGCCGATCGGCGGACGCACCGCCAGCTTGCTCGAAACTGCCCTGGAGCTGGAGCCGAACAATCCATCGGCGCTGTTTTACGCCGGCTTCGGCGCCGCAGAGCGGGGCGATACCGATACGGCTGCGACGCGCTGGGAGAGGCTGCTCGGCCTCAATCCACCCGAGAATATCCGCGGCATCCTGGAACAACGCATCGCCGAGTGGCGCGGGGAAGAACTCCCTGCGATGCCGCCGCAGCACCCGCCGATCGATGCCGCTACTGCAGCCGCCAACGCTGAAGTTCCTGCCGATGCGGTGATTTCTGCGCGCGTCACGCTATCCGATGCGGCGATCGCAGCGATAAACGGGGACGCGAACGTGTTCGTCATTGCGCGTGATCCTGCAGCGCCTACGCCACCGATCGCGGTGTCCCGAATTCGGGTCAGCGATCTGCCGACAGTGGTCTCGTTGTCGGATGCTCAATCAATGGTGGCCGGGCGCAACCTGTCGGCTTTTTCTGAAATTGAGCTGCTTGCGCGTGTATCCCTGTCGGGATCGCCTGCTGCCGCTTCGGGCGACTGGTTTGGGTCGATGATTGTCCAGCCGACGGAGAGTAACTCGGTATTCCTGACCATCGACCAGCAGGTGCCCTAGAACCTTGAGTCTGTCCGACAACGATGCGGAGCGGATGTGCTTCGCGTGTGGTCCCGATAACCCGATCGGGCTGAAGATTGTTTTCAGTGTTGACGCGAATGAGGTCTGCACGGCGGAATTCACGCCGGGTCCCAATCACCTGAGCTGGGAGAACACCGTTCATGGCGGCATTATCTATTCCGCTCTTGACGATGTGACCGGTAATATCCCTTACGCGCGCGGCGTGGTGGCCCATACGGGTCGCTGCGAAATACGGTATCGTCAGCCTCTGCGGGAAGGGCAGGCCGTCTTACTCAAGGGCTGGATCGAGAAAGAGAAGGGACGACTCCTGGTGATCCGCGGTGAGGCCCGCCGAAAAGCGGATAACGAAATCGTCGCCGAGTGCACGGCGAGGTTTCTCGTGGAGAGTTGAATGGCATTACCCGAACTGTTGCAGGGCAAGTTGCGCTTACCATTGATTGGTGCGCCGATGTTCATCGTGTCCGGGCCGGAGCTCGTGATCGAGCAATGCAAGGCCGGTATCGTCGGTTCGTTTCCGGCGCTGAACGCAAGGCCGCAGGAGTCATTAGTCGACTGGATTCGACAGATCAAGGAAGAGACCGCCGCGCATGCCGAGGCCCATCCTGACGAACCGGTCGCACCGTTTGCCGTAAACCAGATCGTGCACCCGAGCAATCCGCGGTTGTTGCAGGACATGGAAACCTGCGTGAAGGAACAGGTGCCAATCATTATCACGAGCCTGAGCCCACCCGCCGAGATCGTGCGGGCGGTGCACAGCTACGGTGGCCTGGTGTTTCACGACATCATCAGTTTGCGGCACGCTCGTAAAGCGATCAGCCAGGGCGTTGACGGCATCATCGCGGTTTGTGCCGGAGCCGGTGGACATGCAGGTCCGCTGAGCCCGTTCGCGCTGATCGGCGAACTGCGCAAGGAATATGACGGTTGCCTGATTCTCTCTGGCTGCATTTCTCGAGGGGACGATGTGCTGGCCGCTACCGCCATGGGTGCGGACCTCGCATACAGCGGTACGCGATTCATCTCGACGGCCGAGGCGCGCGCCGTGCCGGAATACAAGGAGATGATTGTCGACAGCGCGGCGTCGGACGTCGTGTATTCGTCGCTGTTTACCGGCGTTCACGGCAACTACCTGAGCGGCAGTATCCGCAACGCGGGCATGGATCCGGACAACCTTCCTGACGGCAGCAAGGAAGATATGGATTTCAAGAAGGCCAGCGATATCGAAGCCAAGGCATGGAAGGATATCTGGGGCGCGGGACAGGGCGTTGGCAATATCGCGGATATCTCTCCGGCTCGTGAGGTCGTATTGCGCATGGAGCGGGAATACCGGGACGCGCTGGCGCGCGTCGGTGCCGACTGACATGCAGGTGACGCTCTGGTCCTATTTCTTTGTCGCCGTAGGCGGCGCACTGGGGGCAATTGCGCGCTTTGCATTGAATGTCGTCCTGCAAAGAGACGTCGCGTTTCCATGGGGAACACTTGGCGCCAACCTGCTCGGGTGTCTCGTCATGGGGATGCTTGCGTACCTGATCGCTCATTCGCAGTGGTTCAATGATGCAGGCTTCATTCCCGATCAATACCGGTTGCTGTTCGCGATTGGGTTCTGCGGCAGCTTTACGACACTCTCGACGATGGTCATGGAGCTGAACACGATGCTGCAACGCAACGAGTTGTTCTACTCGTTCACGTACCTGTTCACGACGCTCGTCGGTGGCTTCGTCTGCTTCTACCTGGGTTTCGCTATCCTGCGCTCGCTTCGAGCAGCGCTGTAAGTCGTCCGAGCCATTCCTCGTGCTCGGGCTTCATGAGCACTGAGCGCAGGCAGGTTGTCGTCTCGCTGTCGGCAGCGATAGCGGGGGCATAACGGCGCACGAATTCGGTCGGTAGTTCGATCAGGGCGAGGTGCAACTCGCGCTCGGCCGCCGCATCGAATACTTCCTGCGCACGCGTGGATGCCTCTGTCGACGTTGTCGCGTTCACGGCATAGGTCACGATGTCCAGTTCCGGTTCGACCAGCGGTGTGAACTGGCTGCTGTTGTGCAGGTCGCGCCAGAGACCACGGGCAGCTCGCAGACAGGCATCCAGGCTCGCGGCAAATTCGCCCCCGGGTTCCATCGGCAGCAGCTTTTGCGTGGCCCACAGCGCGACTGCTGACGCGCCGGGACGTGAACACTCGAGCGTGATTTCGCCGAGATGCAGGTCGCCTGAGCTGAAGTATGTGTAAGGCGACTCGTGATCGTAAAGCGTGCCAACCGATGGGTCGCGGAACAGGATGCAACCGCAGCCGTAGGGTTGCAGGCCGTGCTTGTGAGGGTCAATGACAATCGAATCGGCATGTTGCATAGCCGCGAATACTTCTTTCGAACGGTCGTCCAGTTCGCTTGCGAGGCCGAAGTAGCCGCCGTACGCAGCGTCCACGTGAATGCGGAACTCGTAATCCTTCTGCAGCTCGAGAATTTCCGGTAGCGGGTCGAGTACGCCGAGGCCGGTCGTACCTGCGGTAACCACAATGGTGCCGACGTCTCCTTGCTGCAGTTGCCGCTCGATATCAGCCACGTCCATGCGGCCCGCGGTGTCGGTTGCCGCCGCGGCGAAAGGTATGCCGAGGACTTCCGTGATGCGGCTGTGGGTGTAGTGCGCCATCGACGATGCGATGATCTTCTTGCCCGGCGCGAGTCGGCCGGCGACCCAGAGCGCTTCCAGGTTTGCCATGGTGCCGCCGCCGGCGAGATGGCCAAACGGCGCCTCCCAGCCGAACATGCGGCCAAGTTCGGCGATGCATTCCTTTTCCATGGCCGAGCTGGCGCGCCCACCGTCCAGGGCGTGATTGTTGGGGTTGACCCACAGAGACATCGCATAGGCGATACGCGCAATCGGGTGCGGCGGCTTCAGCATCTGGCCGGCGTATTGCGGGTGGTAATAGGGGAAGTTGTCCTGCATTCGTTCCGCAACGTCGGCGAGTACGGTCGCTGCGCGCCTGTCATCGAACGATGGCATGAAGTCGGGCAGGGCGCTGCTTCCCGCTTCGAGCACGCCCAGCGCGTTCTGCAATAGTTCGAGTTCCCGCTTGTTGATCATGCGTTATTCCTGTTCCCGTAGCCGCGCAGCTTACCGTAAACTGGGCGCATGGACCTGATCGCCCTGGCCGTTCCGTTTTTCCTGCTCGCGATCATTGTTGAGCTGGCCGTCAATTGGTGGCGGCGAGCCGGTGTCTACCGCAGCAACGATGCGATCAACAGCATCAGTGCGGGCATGCTCGACGTGACGACGGGCTACTTCACGAAGTTTCTTCCCCTGCTTGGCTGGGGCTTCGTGATGCAGCACTTCACGCTCATCGATATGCCGTTGGAGTGGTTCGATGCCTCGGCCCGGGGCATTGCGCTCTGGGTGGCGGCGGCGATCGCGTGGGACTTCTGTTACTACTGGTTTCACCGTTTCAGTCACGAGATCTCGATCCTGTGGGCCGCGCATGCGGTGCACCACCAGAGCGAGGAGTACAACCTGTCGACGGCGCTCCGACAGACGAGCACGGGCTTCCTGTTCGGGTGGGTCTTTTATCTGCCGTTGTTTGCCATCGGGTTTCCGCTCGAGGTGCTGGTTACAGTCAATGCCGTGAACCTTATCTACCAGTTCTGGGTGCACACGCGCCTCGTGGGGCGGCTTGGGCCACTTGAAGCGGTGCTCATGACGCCGTCGCATCATCGTGTGCATCACGCCCAGAATGAGCGCTATATCGACAAGAACTACGGCGGGATGCTGATCACGTGGGATCGGCTGTTCGGGACCTACGAGCCGGAGAGCGACGAGGAGCCGGTGGTCTACGGCGTACGCAAGCCGCTGGCGAGCTGGAATCCATTGTGGGCTAACCTGCAGGTCTACGACTATTTGCTGTTCGATGCGCGCAAGGCCGAGCGCTGGCGTGACAAGATCGGCATCTGGTTTCGAAGAACAGGGTGGCGCCCCGCCGATGTTGAGGCGCAATATCCGAAGCAGAATGCCGATCTCAATCAATTCGAGAAGTTTGATCCGCCCGTGTCGAAGGGGGTGCGCTGGTATACCGCGGCGCAGTTTGCGGTCGCCATTGGGATGATCTTCTGGATCGGTTCCGTCTATGTTGAGCAGGGCGCAAGCGCGGCGTTGCTACCCTGTGTCGCGCTGTGGGTCATGCTGCTCTCGTTGGGCTTGCTGAACGAGGGCAGGCGTGGCGCGCACCACTTCGAAATGTTGCGTCTCGTCGTGGTGCTTCCTGTGTTATTGCTGACTTTGAATCACACGACCAGCGCCACAATACCTGCGACGGCGCGGATACTGGCTGCGGGCTACGCGCTGACGTCGTTCCTGTGGGTCGCTCTCCTGGAAAGAAAAAACATATTAGAAACAGCAACTAATTAGAACTACCTAAAGAGGTTTGTATGTCGAGAATCAATGTTTCGACGGGCGCGCCATGGGAGGCAAAGGTCGGTTATTGCCGGGCGGTAAGGGTAGGTTCGCATGTTGCCGTCTCGGGCACGGCACCGGTCGGCGCTGACGGCGAGGTCGTCGGTGTTGGCGATGCCTATCGGCAGGCGCAGCGTTGCATCGAGATTATCGAAGGTGCCCTGCAAGAGGCGGGAGCAGGCCTCGAGCACGTGGTCCGAACCCGGATGTTCGTAACCGACATGAGCCAGTGGGAAGCGATTGGCCGCGCTCACGGGCAGGCGTTTGGAGACGTCCGCCCGGCGACCTCGCTGGTGGAGGTCAGCGCACTGATCGACCCCGACATGCTCGTAGAAATCGAGGCCGACGCCATCATCACCGACTAGACAGGGGACAGTGCCCCTGTTTTCGGGGACAGTGCCCCTATTGGCGTTTCCAAACCTCTGTCCGCCCGATCAGCGATATCCCTATGTACCCGCGAACCTCAAGCGTGTCGCGGTCTACAAACCGAAGTTTGCACCGATAAGTCTTGCCGTTATCGGGATCGTAGATGGTCCCTCCGGTCCAGCGGCCATCTCCGGCATACTCAAAGCCGCTAAGGATCTCCAGGCCGATCAGAGGTCGGTTTCGCATAGATGCCTCGGGATTATTGACATCCGTCGTCGGTCGATTCGCGTTCTCCACCGCCGATCCGATGACAATCCCGCTAATTAGGGGCACTGTCCCGGTTTTTGGGGGCACTGTCCCCCGGCGCGGCCAGCATTCTCGTGATCGATCTCATAGTATTGCCATTTTGCCGGAGTCAGGGGAGAAGTCACGGTGGCGCGTCGTAGAACAAGTATCTCCGCCGCGGAGGCGCGTCGCATCGCACTCGCCGCGCAGGGCTTTGATCGTCCGCGCCCCGGTAATCCCGACGACGCGCGCCATTACCGCCGCGCCATGCATGCGATTGGCGTCATGCAGCTCGACTTCGTCAATGTCCTGCTCCCTGCGCACTTCCTGATGATCTGGTCCCGCCTGGGTGCTTACGATCGGGCACGCTTCGAGCGCTACTTATATGGCTCCGGTGAATATACGGAGCAGTGGGCCCACGAGGCGTCAGTCGTGCGCGTCAGTGACTGGCCGCTACTCGCGCATCGGCGCGATGCGTGGACGCCATGGAAGCGGGATCCATTACGTTCGCTTGACGATCCGGAAAACTACCTCCGTTGTATCCTCGAGCAGATCGAGGCCAATGGCGGGGTAACGGCAAATGATCTTCCGGAGGCCCGGAGCCTGCCACGCAAAAACAACGGCGACTGGCATCGGCCGGTTCAACGCTGGGCGCTGGAGCACCATTTCGGTCGTGGCAAGGTCTGCGTTCGCGAACGCCTCGCCAACTTTCAACGCGTCTATGAATTGCCCGAACGCCTGATCGATGAGTCGCTGCTAAACAGGAAAGTTGAGAAGTCGGATGCGCAACGTGAGCTCCTGCGCCAGTCGGCCAGCTCTCTCGGCGTTGCCACCTTGCAGGACCTCGCCGACTACTACCGCATGTCGTCGCGCGACGCGGCGCCGCGCCTCGAAGAACTTGTTGAGGAGGGCGCGCTCGTACCGGTTGCGGTGGACGGCTGGCAGCAGCCGGCATTCCTGTCTGCGGATGCGCGGTCACCACGCTCAATCAATGGCGCGTCACTGTTGTCCCCATTCGACCCGGTTGTCTGGTACCGGCCGCGGGCCGAGCGGTTGTTCAACTTCGAGTATCGCATCGAGATCTATGTGCCCGAATCAAAGCGGCGCTGGGGATACTACGTGCTGCCGTTCCGGGTAGGCGACCGGATTGTCGCCCGGGTTGATCTGAAGGCGGACAGGAAGAACGCGGTGTTGCTCGTGCGCAGCTGCCATTACGAACAGGGCATCGATCAAAAAGAAACCGAGTCCGCGCTGACGCGTGAACTCGGTTTGCTGGCCGACTGGCTCGACCTCGATTCCATCAGTTACTGCTGATCGCCGTCTCTTTTCGGTCCGCGCCGTTCGCGCCTCTCCCCGCGACGGTCCTTGAAGCGCTGGCGGGCGGCAGCTTTGTCTTCAGCAGACATGTTGTCCCAGTGCTCCCGTCGTCGATCGACGCGCTCCTGGTCGCGCTCGCTGCGCTGCTGGCGCACGGCCTCGCGCTCTTCCTCGGACATTGAGTCCCACTGGGCTCGACGCTCTTCGCGCCTGGCGTCGCGACGTGCCCGCACTTCCTCGCGCGCCGCTGCGCGCTCCTCATCGCTCATCGCGTCCCACTCGGCGCGTCGTTGCTCCCTCATGGCCTCATGCTCTGCCTTCAGCGCCTCGCGCTCAGCGTCGCTCAGGTTTTCCAGGTATGCGCGCCTTTCTTCAGGTGACATGGCCTCGATCCCGTCAATCATCTGCGCTGCACCACTTAGCGGTAGCAGCAGGGCGAGGCCGGAAGCGGCGAGTATCAAGCGAAGTTCTTTCATCGTAGTTTCCTCGGCATATTGGGGTGCCCGTAATGGCACTATCTTAGCAACGCTCGACCGACGGTTTGCGTTGACATCGATCTGTGGAAGACTAGACGCATGAGACTGATCATCTTGTCCCTGACCATCCTGATGGTGGCCGCCGGCTGTGCCTCAACCCCACCCGCGCTGGATCCTCGTTCGCCAATAAACTCGCACCAGGTAGACCTGTCCGGCACCTGGGAGTTGCGCGGCGGAATGGAGTTACCTGTCACTGACGAGCAAACCATTCGTATGCCGCGCAGGCAATCATCGCGCACCAACCAGGAGCAGCAACGCGTGTCGCGACCGCGCAAGTCAAAAGGGCCGACCGTCCATCTGTTTCTAGAAAGCGGGCGTGTGCTCAAGGTCAGTCAAACGGACTACGGCGTGTTCGCCAGCTACGATCGCGCAATCGTTGAGGAATTTAACTTTGGTGAGAATCGCATGGTCAGTATCGGTCCCATTGAGGCGCAACGTGTCGCGGGCTGGGACGGGCCGGCGTTTGTCATCGACACGATGGATCGCGAGGGCAACGTGCTAAGCGAGCGATGGAGCAGGGATGGCGACACGCTGACTCGGGATATTTCTATCGTTGAGGGTGAAGAGCAGCGCTTTCAGTTGCAGCAAGTCTTCGATCGACGTTAAAGAGGGAGGCGGCTCCTCGGTCAGCCCGGCGGGAAGGAAAGGCCTTCCGCGAAGCCGCCGCCCAGGGGACGAATTCAGGTTTCCATATCGAACCTGAAGCGGTACTCGACACCGGTCTGCGGTTGCGGCACCCCGTTAATTACTGGCGCTTTGAAGCGGAACTTCTGCGCGGCTTCGATAGCCGCCCGGTGGAAAATCTGGTTGCTCGACCGGGCGACCGCAACATTAACGACCTGTCCGTTCGCAAGGACGTCAAAGCGAACGTCGACCCATCCCTCAAGCTCTCGGGCCGCCGCGGCCGGCGGGTAGACCGGCTGGACCCGCACCATGGCAATGAGCGGCCCATCGGGTGATGGCAGGCCCCGCGGGGCGTCGACAATGGGTTCGGCATCTACCGGAATAGTTGGTATGCCATGACCCGGTCCGTTGGTTGTCGGTGGTGCCGAATGCGGCACCTCAGGTACGTCGGTCAGCGAATCCGGGTCTATCAGGTCGCGGGTTCGGGGCGGCTCTTCCTCTCGCGGAGGGAGCACCCAGCCAAGTTCGTGGTAGGGCCGTTTGATAACGGGGTGATCGTGTTCGTCCCCGATCAGGCCTTGCATTGCGTATAGCAAGGCAATCGTAATCAGTGATCCTGCTGCGATGGCTGAAGCGTAGCGGGCAAACATGGTGTAACTCCTGGTTCACGCCCCGCCGGGCATATACCTCGAATTACGAGGTATCATTGCATACCTAGAACTACAAAGTAAATCTTGTTATACCTTTTTGTTCGAGGTATAGTCGCGCGATGGCCAAAACGAACCCCCCATTCATGAGCGGCGTCCCCGAATTGCTGTTGCTACGGCTGCTCGACAATCGCGAAATGTATGGCTACGAGCTGGTGCGCGCGATCAAAGACGCGACTGGCGAGGCTATTTCGCTGGGCGAGGGTGTGATCTACCCGGTCCTGCACAGCCTGGAACGAAATGGCGCGCTAAAGGCTCGGCGTAAGCCCGTCGGCGGGCGCACCCGCGTCTATTACTCGGTGACGCGCAAGGGTGGTCAGCGGCTGGCAAAGCTCCAGGATGAATGGCAGCGTATCCAGACCGGCATCATGTCCGCACTTGAGAGCCCGAGCCATGCGTGAACCTGATTTTGACCGCCTGCAGGCGGATCTGCTCAAGCAGGGCATAGCGCCTCGCCACGCCGAACGGGCCGCCCGGGAGATGCGGGACCACTACGAAGACCTGGTAGACGCCTACGCCGCAGAAGGGCGAAGCGATGCCGGCGCAGCTGCGCTGCAATCATTGGGTACTTTCGACGACCTGGTCGCGGCGATGAGTCAGCGGCGCGAACTCAAGACCTGGGCCTGGCGCTATCCGTATGCCGCCGTTCTCTTCTACCCGCTGGCCTGCCTGGCTGCGCTGCCCGCGCGACCGGTAATTGCCGGTGTTGAGAATGCGCCCGCATTGGCGCGCTGGGGTACAAGCCTGGTAGCGGCCGGAGTATTCACCGCGGTCCTGTTCCTCGTGTTACAGCTGGTAATCCTGTTCGGCTGAACGGCTCAGGTTGGCGTGTAACTCGTCAGCGTTGCACGGAAGTTCAGCTTGCCTTTTCGGTGCTGCTCGATGATCACGGGCAGATAATCCAGATCCGGCGCGCACCAGAGTGTTGTCGTGCGTGACGAGCCTTCTTTCTGGTGCTCAATCCCAACGACATCGTAACGTCCTGCCTTGGTCTTTACGTTCTTGGTCCCGACCCGACGCACGTTGGCCACGCGCATTTTCTCGACGTCAAACAAAACATAAGTTGACTCGGGATTATCATTGAGGAGGTCCAGCATCAGCTCATACTGGATCGAGACACTGTCGTGCGCGATGCCCTCGAGTTGCAGCACGACTTCTTCTTCACCTACCGTTCCGCTGGCCTGGTTGGTATCCCAGTCAAACTCGAGGTGGGCTTCAGGGTCGTCCCGGATTGTGTCGACAGCGTGGTAGCTGACCGGACGGACGCCATCCGCCGCTGTCGAGAATTCCGACGATACCTGCATGGTGCCGCGCGAAATCATGCGCGACAGTCCCGTCGGTTGGACGACGTGCGTTGCCACGTAGCCGCTGTCCGTTGCCTTGAGCTCTGTATTGAGCTGGCCGGACACGACGGCGATCTTCACCTTGTATTCTGCGCGGTGCGGCGTCAGTTCTGCCGCAAAAACGCCGTTGGCGAGCACCAACAGGCCAGAAATTACCGCAATGAAACGCGACAAAAATTTCACGTAATGACCTCCTCAGCGGGTCTTTAGAGCTTTCTCACATTCTTGCATAAGAGACATGACTCGTGCCTGAACGTTCGCTCGCACCGGTTCCAGGTCGTCGAGCGCGATGTCGCGTGGTACCGGAACAGGCTCCCCAATCGCGACCACAATGCGCGCGAACGGTTTGGGAATCATGAAGCGATCCCAGCGCTTCTCGAGATACCACGCGCGGTCAGCCGCGCAACCGAGCGGCACGATGGGTACACCTGCGATCCGCGCCATGAGCACGGTGCCGGCCTTGAACTCGTGCTGCGGCCCGCGCGGTCCGTCGGCGGTCGTGACGATTGAAAAGCCGTCCTTCATCATGCGCTGCTGGTCGCGCAACGCGAGGGCGCCGCTCTTGTTGGCCGAGCCACGAATCACCTCGGCGCCCCAGGCGCGTGCAATACGCTCCGGGACGTCGCCGTCCACCGATCCCGAAACGAGAAAGCAAGCTTTGAAGCCTTTCGCGATCCAGCGCCGCACCATGGTCGAGCCGATGATGTGATGTTGATGCCAGTAAGACGGGGCACAGACCTTGCCGGTGCCGATGAAACCCTCGATATGTTCCTCGCCGATAACGCGTTCGATCCGATAGGTTGCCGTCAGCAGCCGGATGAGACCGCGCAACAACGGTAGACCCAGCGCATAGTAGAGCCGGCGGGCTGGTGTCATGCGGCGCATCGACGAATCGCTGCGGCGTGACTCAATGGAGTCGAAATGGCTGGGCTTCTGGTCGTTCACGGCGCGAGTTTGCAGTATCGAATCAGTGCGGGTCAATGTACTATTGCGCCTGCGTATTTACAGCATTTTCCGCGTTTTTCCGCCTCCGATGACCTCACCCAATCCTGTATTCCGGCGGCCGCCCGGCCCTGATGATCCTGTTGCGCTCGGTATCGACCCCGGGACGCTCGCTGCTTTGCAGTCGTTGCAGGCAGTACATGGCGATATTGTCAGCATCAGGCGGCCCAATGGGAGACTGGCCTATTTCGTCAATGATGCGGCGGAGGTACGGCGCATGCTGACGCGGCGTCACACGCGCTACATCAAGGGGCCGGGGTTCGAGCGCGTCAAAATGCTGCTTGGCAATGGACTGATCGTCAGCGATGCGGATGTCTGGCGCCGGTCGCGCACGATGATCCAGCCTGCGTTTACCCGCCAAAGCGTGCACCGCCTGCTGGCGGTCATGGTGGAGTGCTCGGATCGGCGCGCCGTACGCTGGGCCGAGGCCGCGCGCAAAGGCGAGACGCTCAATATTACGCAGGAAACCAGCGACTTTGCGCTCGAGTTGATCCTGATCAGCATCTTCGGCGATGACTATGACCGGCATATTTACAACGAAGAAGAAAACCCGTTTGCATTCCTGAGCCGCGATTCGACGCGAGACCTGAGTGTCGTGATGAAGGTTCGCAACCTGCGCAAACTGCTCATGACGATTGTCAGCGAGCGCAGGGCCGCGCAGGACGCAGAGCACTTCGACTTCCTGTCCATGTACATCAAGGCGACCGACAAACAGGGTAAGCCGTACACGGACGACGAACTGCTCGACGAACTCATGACGCTGATTGTTGCAGGCTTTGAAACGTCGGCGAATACGCTTAACTGGGTCTGGTACCTGGTTGCGAAGCACCCGGACGTCGAGCAGAAACTCATCGCTGAAGCGGCCGAGTGCGTGCCCACAGTGTCCGCAATCGCATCGGACAGCCTGGCCGCGATGGAGTACACACAGCAGGTGCTCGAGGAAACGCTGCGCCTGTATCCGCCGGTCTGGCTGTTCACGCGGCGCTCGACCGAACTGGATGAGCTGGAAGACTTCGACGTTCCGCCCGATACCGATATTTACCTGTCACCCTACATCCTTCACCGCACGGCGCACTACTGGCCCGATCCCGATCGTTTCGATCCGGATCGATTTGCGCCCGGCGTCACGAAGAAGGGTGACCGGCCCTATTTTCCGTTTTCACTGGGGCCGCGCCGCTGCCTCGGCGAGTATTTCTCTTTTCTCGAAATGAAGGTGCACCTCGGACTATTGCTGCCACGGTTTCGCATGCATCTGCTCGATGCCGGCGACCCCGGGCTCGAGCTCGCAATCAATTTGCGCTCGGCACGCGATATCCTCGTGCAACCGGAAGAACGTAAAGATATATGAAGCTCTACGACACATTGACTGACCTGTTCGCGGACCTGAAAGACCACGACCGCGAGATCCGCTTTATCGATGGCGAGAACGACGAGTCGTCGCTGTCCTTCGGCGAGTTGTGGGACCGCGCCCTGGCGTTACTGGGCTCGCTACAGGCACGCGGCATGCAGCAGGGTGATGAACTGATCATCTTCAGCAAATCGAACGAGAGCTTCGTCGTCGCATTCTGGGCTGCTGTTCTCGGCGGTATTGTCCCTGTACCGGTCGCGGTCGGCATCAGCGACGAACACAAGCACAAGCTGTTCCGCATCCTGTCGCAGCTCGAAAACCCGACCCTGTTCACCGAGATGGACCTGCTACAACGCCTGCTTGATTTCGCCAAGGACGAAAACCTGGCGGAGATCACCGAGCTGCTGAACACGCATGCGGTGCTTATGAGCGATGTTGAGCCGGGCGCGCATGGCGAGGTCCATCCCGCCCAACCGGACGATATCGGTTTCATCCAGTATTCATCCGGGTCGACCAGCGACCCGAAGGGTGTCGTCCTGACGCATCGCAACCTGTGCGTGAACATTCGTGCAATCGTCGAGGGTTTTGACTGGCGCGACAATGATCAGGCACTGAGCTGGATGCCACTGACGCATGATATGGGGCTGATTGGCTTCCACCTGAGCGTCATGGCTGCGGGCATGAACCATGCGGTTATGGATACCAATGTATTCGTGCGCCGGCCGCTGCTGTGGATGAGTAAGGCCAGCGAGTTGCGCGCCACGCAGCTGTGTTCGCCGAACTTCGGCTACAAGCATTTCCTCAAGCTGTTTGTGCGTAAAGGACTGCCTGGCATCGACCTGTCCTGCGTCAAGCGCATCATTAACGGCGCCGAGCCAATTTCCTGGGACTTGTGTGAAGAGTTCCTCGCCGCCCTCGAGCCACAAGGCCTGAAGCGCAACACGATGTTGCCCGTGTATGGCCTTGCGGAGGCAACGGTCGGCGTGTCGTTCTCGCCGCTTGGTCCCGAGTACGAGCGCGTCATCATGGATCGGCACAGCCTGCAGATCGGCGAGACCTACGTGCCCGTCGATCCCGGCCATGAAGATGCGGTCAGTTTCGTCAAGGTCGGCAAGGCAATTCGGGACGTCGGGATTCGCATTGCCGGGGATGACGACAGTGTCCTGAGCGACGGCCACATCGGCCATATCCAGTTGCTGGGTGGCAGTGTCACGGAACGCATTTACGGCGATGAAGCGGCGACAACCGAGTTGTTCACAGATGACGGCTGGCTGCGTACCGGTGACTGCGGCGTGATCGTCGATGGGGATCTCGTCATCACCGGGCGCCAGAAAGACATCATCATCATCAATGGCCAGAACTATTACCCGCACGATATCGAGGAAATCGTCGCCCAGCTCGATGAACTCGATCTCAACAAGGTCGTGGTCGCCGGGGCTACGCCAAAGGGCGGGCAGACCGAAGAGTTGATTGCCTTCATCCTGTTCCGCCAGGGCATCGAGGATTTTCGGCCGCTCGTGGACAAGGTGCGCGACATCGTCGGCGAGCACGCGAGCCTGGCAGTAGATACGGTTGTGCCGGTGCCGCGCATCCCGAAGACCACCAGCGGTAAAGTACAACGCGCGAAATTGCTGGCTGCCTACTTTGACGGTGAGTTTGACGACGTGCTGTCGGAGCTCAAACCGCAGGCCGAAGAGATTGCCGAAGATCGCGATGCGGACCCGCTGGTCGCCGAGTTGGTGGATATTTGTCGCGAAGTATCGAAGGACCGCAAGATCAGCGCGGATGACAACCTGTTCGAGGTTGGGGTAAGTTCGCTGACCTTGACCGAGGTCGTACTCGCCATTGACGAGCGCTACCCGGGCAAACTCGATATCAGCGACTTGTTCGACTACCCGACGCTGCGTGAGATCGCGGCGTTCCTGCAGAGGAACACCTGATGACTTATGCGCGTATTGCCGGCATTGGCAGCTACCTTCCCGACAAGGTCTTGTCGAACCAGGATCTCGAAAAGATCATGGATACGTCCGACGAGTGGATTCGCGAACGGACCGGCATCAAGCGTCGCCATATTGCGGCAGACGACGAGACGACATCGTCCTGTGCGCTCGAAGCTGCGAAGCGCGCCATGGCCATGGCGGACGTCTCGGCCGAGGATCTGGACCTGATTGTCGTTGGGACCTGCACACCCGACAAAGTCATTCCGGCGGTCGCCTGCATCATCCAGCGCCAGCTTGGCGCCATCGGTTGTCCGGCCGTCGACATCAACGCGGCCTGCAGCGGCTTTATCTATGGCCTCGACTACGCCAATCGTTACCTGATCACGGGCGGCGGCAAGAAAGCCCTCGTAATCGGCGCAGAGACGCTCTCGCGTATTACCAACTGGGATGACAGAACGACAGCCGTTTTGTTCGGTGATGGGGCAGGGGCGGCAGTACTCGAAGTCAGCGACGAACCGGGCATTCTTGCGACCCACATTCATGCCAATGGCGAGTTCGAGGAACTGTTGCAGACCAGCGGCGGCGTATCGCTAGGGTTCGATGCGAGTGCGGAGCGCAACGGCTACATCGAGATGAATGGTAATGCCGTATTCAAGCGCGCGGTCGCCACGTTCGACAGCATGGCGCGCGAGACTGTCGCGGATCTGGATGGCCATCTCGACGATATCGACTGGTTCGTGCCGCACCAGGCCAACATGCGCATCATCACTGCAGCGGCCAGGAAGTTGCAGATGCCGATGGAGCGTGTGATAGCGACGGTCGACGAGCACGCCAATACCTCAGCAGCATCGATCCCGTTGGCAATGGACCTTGCCGTGCGGGATGGGCGCATCAAGCGCGGCGACACGATCCTCATGGCGGCCTTCGGCGCCGGCTTCACGTGGGGCTCAGCAATGCTGCGGTACTGATTCACACCGCGATTTTTCGCTACCAAAGTCCGGTATTAAGGTATTGTGATACTTCACCATTACCCTATTAGTGATTGTTCATATTTATAAAAACACCTAGCGCCGTTTGCTGGTAGACTGGGCGCGGCTGCGGATATTAAGCGGCCGATAAAAATAACGCGTTCAACAATAAGAAGCATAAGGGGAAACAAATGGGCGTAGGAAAAATCATCCAGATCATCACTGTTGTGGTCGCGCTGATCGCCGGCCTGATGGGTGGCTTCGAGTACAGCAACGTGATTATCGCGTTGCTCGGCGCCGCGTCGGGTTACTTCGTCGCTGATGACGACCGCATGCGCTTCCTGGTTGCGGCACTCGCGATTACCGCGTTCAGCGGAGCGTTGGGAAGCATTCCTGCCGTCGGCCAGTACATCTCGGCTGCGCTGGGTTCGAACGGCCTGGCCGCTGCATATGCGGCAGGTGCGGTGACTGTGATCGTGATGGGCTTGATCGACAAACTGAAACCCTGAGTATGAGCGCGCGAATGCGCGACTCAATGTAAGGAAGGCCGTCCCAAGGGGCGGCCTTTTTGCGTTCGGCTTATTTAACTGTAGCCGGAAACGCCCTGATCGCCTCGTTTGCGCGGATACCCCCGCTGCAATCTTACATAAGGCCGCTAAATCGCTGTTTTAGCGAAAAATTTATGTGATCCACTTCACATTTTGGCAGTATCGCTGTCGGTATATTGCGACACATTGGCTGTCGCCAAACAGAGACAGATTTGCAAACGGACGGAAAGATGCAAAAGGATTTCAACAACATACCGCTGTCAGAGTCGAATGTATCGCTAAAACTGGCGGACATTCAGCGCCGCTGCCAGGAACTGCTCGAAGACGATGCGCTCGGCCTGTCGCTGGAGGAGCCGGTCGTTCCGCAGGACAGCAATAATCCCTACGACAAAGGGTAGCGGGAGCTAGGAGCGCTCCGAGCCGTTTACGGCATCCTCATGCATCCTGTGCATGAGCCGCAGGCGCCAGACCCAGAGCGCCGCAATCATTGTCGCCGCGATCGGTAATGCCGATACCGGGTGACGTAAAACCATGAAGTCATACAGGCCATGCAGGCCGGCGGCCAGCGCAAAGCCGAGCAGTGCCGGCTTGGCGACAGGGCGCCCGTCGAGCCACGCTCCCGTGATCCAGTGCGCCCAGATCGATGCGAACAGGATGTGAATGACCGGGCCGGCAAATCCGCGGGCGGCCGATTCGATACCAGTCAGGAATTCCAGGTAGAAGTAGTTCTCGACCGCGGCATACCCCAGCGCAATGAAAGACGCGTATACGATCCCATCCAGAGGCTCGTCGAAGGCCTTGAAGCGCAGCACCACGAGCATGAACGGCAGCAGCTTTGAAAACTCCTCGATCGGGCCGATCGCGAGCATCGCATAGGCGAACAGGGCCGCACCGTCTTCTTCGGCAAGGGCAACCGCATCAAGACGCAGGCCAAACGGCTCCAGCGCCATGTACATGCTCTTCGATAACGCCGCGGCAACTAACCCGAGCACGAAGGCGGCCACAAGGTTGGCCGCGGGCTCGGGCAGGTGTCGGTCCTTGTGATAGTGGTAGGCCGCCCAGAATACGACTGGCACCAGGACGGGGAGGATGAGAAGTCCTTGCTGCATCCGGCTATTATCTCCGCATGCGCGTGCCATTTCGCCAACTGTGGTCACAGATCGCACTGCTGGCTTGTGCAGCGACAGCCCATACGGCGCCGCTGTTCGAAAGCAGCGAGATTCTCGATGTCGAACTCACGGGGCCATTCTCGGAGACGATGCGCGACAAGCGCCACCGGGAGGAGCGGTTATTCACGCTCGTCGCGGCTGGCCATACGCTGGATGTTGCTGTGCGGCTGCGCGGCAAAAGTCGGGTGAAATTGTGTTCTTCGCCACCGTTGCGGCTGAACTTTGCCGGCGCTGATACGGCGGGGACGGTTTTTGAGGGGCTCGACAACGTAAAGCTGGTCACGCACTGCAACAACTCTGATTCGTATGAGATAAATGTCCTCGAGGAATACGCGGCCTACCGGATTTTTCAGTTGCTTGTTGAAACGTCGTACCGGGTTCGGCTGTTGCGCATCAGTTATCTGGCGACAGACAGGCCGCGGCGCAAAGACACCGTAAGGTATGGATTCGCAATCGAGCCGCTCGAACTCCTTGCGGAGCGGGCAGGGGGACAGCCCGTCGAGCTGCCGGGGATTCGACCGAGTCACCTGGATACGCAGCATCTGAGCGCGGTTTTCCTGGCTCACTATGTGATAGGCAATACCGATTTCTCTCTCGTGGCAGCCCACGACGAAGAATTCTGTTGCCACAATGGCAGGATGATCGATCATGCGGATGGTTTAAAGCTCGCGCCTTACGACTTTGACATGTCCATGCTCGTGAATGCGGACTATGCCAGGGCGCAAACGGGTTCAAACAGGCGCGCGACCAGGCAGCGGCGCTATCGCGGCTATTGTTTCGATGGTCTCGATATGCGCGGTGCCATTGCCGCTGCCGTCGCTCGAGAGCCGGACATATTGGCGCTTCTTGACGAGATTGAATTGGAGACAGGCAGGCAATTGATCCATGCTCGCAAATATCTCGAAGGATTCTTCCGTGAGGCCCGGTTTCCGGAACTTATGCTCGCCAAATTCGAAAAGAACTGCATCGACTGATGAGCAATACCTTTCTGTACGTTGTTTCTGTCCTGATCTGGGGCTCAACCTGGCTCGGGATCGAATTCCAACTAGGGGTGGTCGAGCCCGAAGTTTCGATCGTCTATCGCTATGCGCTGGCTTCGTTTTGCCTTTTTATCTGGTGTAAATACCGCAACTTATCGCTTTCCTTTGATGTAAAACATCACCTCTGGTTCGTGTTGCTGGGAATGCTGTTGTTCGGGCTGAACTACATCCTGGCTTACCGTGCGCAGGAGCACATCACCTCGGCGCTGGCCGCGATCGTGTTCTCGATGATGCTGTGGATGAATATCGGCCTGTCGCGCGTGTTTTTTGGTACGCGCTCGTCGCCGCGGGTGCTGCTCGGAGCGGGGCTCGGCATCGTCGGGGTGGTCGTAATATTCGCGCCCCAGGTCGAGGCACTGTCGTTTGACGATCTCGTGTTCTACGGTTGCGTGCTTGCCTTCGCAGGTGCCATGACGGCATCGCTGGGCAACATGGCCTCGCAGGCTGCACAACTGCGCAGAATCCCGGTCGTCGAGGCCAACACCTGGGGCATGTTCTACGGGGCTTTGCTGACGGCGGTCGTGGCGCTCATGAGTGGCCACACCTTTAACTTTGACGCGACTTTTACGTACATCGCATCCCTGGCCTATTTGGCAGTATTTGGATCGGTGATCGCGTTCGGCGCGTACCTGACACTGATCGGGCGCATCGGCGCGCACAGGGCCGGCTATGCCGCAGTCATGTGGCCCGTGGTTGCGCTGGCCCTGTCGATGGCATTCGAGGGGCTGCGCCTGGACGTATCGATCATCCTGGGCACATCGCTCGTGCTTCTCGGGAATCTTCTGGTCCTGAAACGAGACACCTGATTTCCGCCAAGCCAGGGAGATCATTATGACCGGACGCAACCCGATAGAGGACCTTGCGCATCTGCGCCACGAGTTCGGCGAGCACGGCGGCGTCAATATGTCCGTCGAGGCTAGCTCAACCTTTACTGTCATCGACCCGGAGACGATGCCGGCCCTGTTCCAGGGGCGCGCAGGCCCGGACAAGGGCTGCTACCTGTATGGACGGCACTTCAATCCGACCGTCTACAACCTCGGGCGCCAGATGGCGGCACTGGAGGGTACGGAAGCCGCGTACTGCGCAGCCAGCGGCATGGGCGCCATATCAGCCGTAATACTGGCGCTGTGCAACCAGGGTGACGAGATCGTTGCTTCAAATGCGATCTATGGCGGCACATTTGCGTTATTGCACGATTTCCTGCCCGCAAAGACCGGGGTCAGAACCTGCTTCGTCGATATCTCGGACCCCGCGGCGGTGGCGAGTGTCATTACGGACAAGACGCGCCTGATTTTCACCGAGAGTATTGCGAATCCGACTTTACGGTTGGCCGATATTCCAACGCTGTCCAGAATCGCGCTGGACGCGGGCGTGCCGCTCGTCGTCGATAACACGTTTACACCATTAATCCTGAGTCCCGCGCGGCTGGGGGCCGACATTGTGGTCCACAGCATTACCAAGTTCATCAGCGGGGCGTCGGACGTCATCGCGGGCGCCATTTGCGGCACTGAAGAGTTCATCGGCCAGCTCATGGACCTGCACACCGGTCCGTTGATGTTGCTCGGGCCGACCATGGACCCGAACGTCGCGGCGTCAATCAGCCTGCGCATTGCGCACCTTCCTCTGCGCATCAAGGCACATAGCGAGCGTGCGCTTGCCATGGCCGAGCAAATTGCGGAGGAGGGCCTCTCAGTTTGCTATCCGGGACTCTCTTCGCATCCTGATCACAAGCTGTTTACCAGTCTGCACTGCAATGAGTACGGCTATGGCGGCGTACTAACGCTTGACTGTGGCGAAGAGGAAACTGCGTCTGCATTGATGTCGTGCTTGCAGAATGAAGAGCGCTTCGGCTACATGGCGGTCAGCCTCGGGTATTTCGACACGCTGATGTCGTGCTCTGGCTCCAGCACGTCGAGCGAACTGTCCGATGAGGATAAGGACGAGGCTGGTATTTCACCGGGCCTGGTACGCATTTCAGTGGGCTATACAGGCACACTTGAGCAGAGACTCGGCCAGCTGCTGAGTGCGCTGGAAAAGACGGGAATGATTGGCGGAGGACCGCATGCATCTGTGGGTACGGGCTGAGCAACGCGACAACGAAAGGCGGGTAGGACTGACGCCGGAGGGTGCGCGGGCGTTGCTGAACGCCGGGCTTCGTGTAACCGTGGAAGCAAGCGGCGATCGGATCATTCCGATGCAGGAGTACGTCGATGCCGGCGTTGAGGTTGCTGCAGAGAACAGCTGGCCGACCGCGCCGAATGATGCCGTGATATTTGGCCTGAAAGAGCTGCCGGAGGACGGTACGAAGCTGCCGCACCGTCATGTCATGTTTGGCCATGCGTACAAAGGGCAGCATTCGGGCAAGGAGTTGCTGCGCCGTTTCCGAGAGGGCGGCGGCGAACTGTACGACCTCGAGTACCTCGTCGATGACGATGGGCGCCGCGTTGCGGCGTTCGGCTATTGGGCCGGCTACGCGGGCGCGGCAGTTACCGTGAAAGCATGGAGCGCGCAGGCGCGTGGAGAAATTTGCGGCCCTGTTGGCGTGTACGAGACGAAGGATGCATTTCTGGATGAGCTGCGTGCAGAACTGGCAGCGAGCGGACGGTCGGGCGGAACCGCCATCGTCATTGGAGCGTTGGGACGTGTCGGGCACGGTGCAGCGGATCTGTGTGAGTCTCTCGGTATCGACGTAACGCGCTGGGATATGGCGGAGACCGCGCATGGCGGCCCGTTCCCCGAGATTCTCGACCACGACCTGTTCTTCAATTGCATCCTGGCTCGACCGGGTACGCCTGTGTTCGTGCCGGAATCGGCTCTGGCGGAGTCGCGCCAATTAGCAGCAATCGGCGATATTGCCTGCGACCCAGACAGCGATTACAACCCTGTCCCACTGTATACAGAAGCGACGTCATGGGATGCGCCGGTAGTTCGGGTTGCGGATGATCCCGTTCTTGACGTTATGGCCATCGACAACCTGCCGTCGTTGTTACCACTGGAGTCGTCAGAGGACTACGCCGCGCAATTATTGCCGACGTTATTGAGCCTGAAAGATATGGAAGCCGGTGTCTGGCAGCGAGCATTGCAGGACTACCGCAAGTACGCCGGAATCTAGCGGATTCGTTTTTCCCGCCGCAGCCGTTCGTGATCAATGATCTGCGTCGAGCGCAGCATGCGCATTTCGTTGCGGCGGTGAATCTTCCAGCGCTGCTGGCGCACCCAGATACCGCGAACGATACTGGCAACACCCAGGATCATGTAGACCGGGAACATCTTGTAGCCCGGACCAATCATCGTGCCGAAAGTCAGGAACAGGATACCGGCGCCAATCCAGTAGCGCGGCACGTGTTTGTAGACATTATCCGGTAACAGCATTCCGGTATTGTCGCGAGAGTGCGCCGGCGATTCTGGTACGCGGCGCACAAAACGGCAATTTGACAGTTTCTACCAGGATCGCCTGCTCGGGAAAAGTCGTCAGCGGGTCTGGCGGTAAATTGCCAGGTATGTCGTGCCCTGACTCGAGTTCAAGCATCCACGCTTCTCGACCGAAAAGACCGAATGAAGCTCCCATCCCTCGTCAGATCTTGCAGACAAGTGAGAAGAAAGATTCTGAATGTCCTTGTCGTTAAAAGCAGCCCCTATGCTCTCAATTCTGTATTGCATCGATTATTTCCTCGAGGTGTTCACTTTGATGTTCTGGGATTGATGGCGGAAGATCGAGCCCACCATTTGACGCGTTGCAACGCCGCAGTCGATTCAGCGTCAACGCAAGTCCGCGGCGTAAGCCAAATGTCCGGAAGGTGAGCTCGGAGTATCGGGAACAACTTGGTTCGAAAGCGCAGCGGTCGCCAAGCACCCTGGGACGCATCGACCTGTACATGCGACAGAGTCGCGCCATGCAACCTGCTGCGCTCCGTAGCGAAGGAACTGGCAGCGCATCGATTGCACTATCCCACATCAGCGGAATACCCAGTTTCCTGTAGATTCTCGGCCGAAGCTCCTCGGGAGCGTCTATGTCCACCGCACCGGCGAAGTTGGTTGATTGCTGAATGTGATCGCTCTGCATGTCATTTACGCCGGACGATTATACTAGACAGCCGCCCAGGGTTTATCCAGAGATGGTATTGTCGGGATGTGTCGAAGTTTCCGAAGATTCAGAGAATGTGCCCGGTACGGGATTCGCTTGCCGAGTACATGGATGGCGAAGTTTGTCGCATGTGCGATCGCCAGGTATTCAATCTCGATGGCATGACCGATGCAGAGCGCATGAGGTTCATGCAGTCATGCAAGGACGAAGTCTGCGTATCCTACTCGCTGCCGCTACGCAGCATGGCCGCGGCAGTTGCGTTATCTGCAGGTGCAATTGCAATGCCTGCTGCAGCTCAGGACAAGTTGATCGATGTTGATACGGTTCCCGTGGTCGTCGAGGATCTGGAATGGTGCGCCGATGAACTCGAGTTGATCGAAATCATCGTTGGCGGCATCAAGGATCTCGATAACGTCGAGTACATCGACACCGAGGAGGACCTCGAGATTCCTGAATTGCCGGTTACAATCGAGGACGCGTAGGCAGGTCGGACTACCGCTTTTCTACTGCGGTCATAGCCTCCCAACTCAGCAAGGCGGCCAGTTGGTGCCCGGCCTGGATTGACCCCGGATCCCCGTCGCTGATCGTCAGTGCGATATGCGTTGCATCGAAATCGTCAAGGGCCGCATCAAAGCTCTTCCACTCCCCATCGACATAGGCAAGCGCCCACGCGTGCGGCATGAATGCGTGACTGACGCCGTGATACCGCTCGCGCGAGTACACAATACCGCTCGCGACTTTCGTGGGGATGCCTGCGGCGCGGCCGAGCGCAGCAAGTACCACTGCAGACTCAGTGCAGTCACCCGAGCGCCGTGCCAGTGCTTCGGCAGCGGAAAAGTGGCCGGAAAAGTCGATATCTGGCATGCGCCGGCGTGCCATTCGCGCCAGGCGCGTCATTTTCTCGGCATCAGTACTATCGCTGTTGCGAATTGACTGCACGAGTCCGGTCAGAATCTCATGGTCGGACTGCAGCCAAAAGGTGGGCTGCAGAGCCTCGGTCAGCCTCGCTTCGTCCTCATCGAGGCCGGGCCCGCAACCGTCGCAGATATCCAATATGAAACCATCAGGCAGGGAAGTTACCTGCTGCTCGCCGGTTTCGGGTGGTTTGAAGTCGACGGCCGCATCGAATCTGAAGGTGTAACGAATGTGGCCCGACATGGCCTGGCGAGGAATGCGGTAGGGTGATTTGATGAGGGATTCGCGAACAGGGTTGCTCGAACCGACGGTGGCCGAGTCCTCCGTGTTGACCCGAATCGTCGCGCCGAGCATTGGCTGGTCGGCTTTGATCGGGGAGCCTCGGTCATCGAGGGTGAGTCTCGTGAATGATCGCAGGTTTTCGTCGAGGTATGACAGGCGCACCAGGGTCCGCGCATCGCTCGATCCGGTGGAGTTGTCGAACTTATAAACGACTCGCTCGATCAACGGGGCTCGGACGTCGAGCACATGAAACTCCAGCTGCGGCGTGATGGCGGGATTCCACTGGGCGAGGAGGGCGGCGCCATTGTCGAAGCGGATGCTGTCTGGAAGAGGGACCGTTGTTGTGCGCCTGTCATGCGACGTTGTGCGATGTACCTCGGCCGCAGACTTCGCGATTCTTGCGACTGTAGTTCTCTTGTACGGCCCAATACCGGACAGATGCTGAATCGAGACGACGTTACCGTCCTGGTCCTCGGTGATCGTCTTTTCCTCCACAAGGTCCCGCGGGGGCGTCCCAATGACGACGACCTTCATCGTCTGCCGAGTGACAACCTGCCGTCCGCCATCGAGCACTCGGACAAACCGCTCCTTGCTACCAATGGCATTGCCGTCGCGCATTATTGACGATCGCGAGTAGTCCGTTACGTCGTCAACGATGGTCGCACCAGTGCATCCTGATTGCGCGACAGCGGTCAGGAAGATGCAGATTGTTGACAGTCGGCGTAAGGACATGCTGCTTGCGGTTAACCTCATCGCGCGCGGTTTGCTACATTGCTTGTCGATTGTACGAATACAACAAAGGCGCGAACAATGAAAAGAGCAGCCAGTGTACTCGTTGCATTAGTGGCGATTGAGCATATCTACATTCTGGTTCTGGAAATGTTCCTCTGGACCAAGCCACCAGGCTTGCGTGCATTCGGTCTCACGCCGGAATTCGCCGAACAGACGGCTGTACTGGCCGCGAACCAGGGGCTCTATAACGGTTTTCTCGCAGCCGGCCTGATTTGGAGCCTGTTGTTGAGAGAAAGCGGTTTCCAGGTCCGGGTGTTCTTCCTGTGCTGCGTGATAGTGGCGGGCGTGTTTGGGGCGATCACTGCGAAGCCCTCGATTCTCTGGGTGCAGGCTGCGCCGGCATTTGTTGCTCTTCTGGTTTCCATTCTGGAAAAGAGGGCGCAGGCGTAACGTGACCTGCACACTGTAAATGTGCCTCAGATCAGCGTTATCGTGCGACAAACCTCTTAGAAAGGGCGGACTATGCCAAGCCGACAAACCCACACGAAGCCTGCGACACATCAAGTCCTTCGCAACTCATCTCACGAAATAAGGGTTGTTAGCTGGCTAATGCATGATGGCTGGCAGGTTTTCCTACCGGTTCTGGATCACGCGCATTCAACCGACATGCTAATTTCGGATGGTCCCAACTTCTTCCGAATTCAAGTCAAAACTGTTGACGCTTCGAAGAATGAAAGTCAATCGATTGAAAATCGCTGGAAGGGATCAGACGTCGATCTTGTAGTTGTATTCGCAAGGAACTCGAACTGGGGATACATTTTTCCTGCGTTCGAGGGCAATCGGTGCAAACTCAATGCGGACGGACATGTCCGTTTTCAGCAGAGCTGTAAGGACACGCGAATCAACAATCAATCCGCCAATTCAATTGACAAGAGGCTCTCGAGAATTCGATAGATTGCCGTCATATTGTTCTCAAAGAACTCGCTGAAAAGATTCTCGATATCGCAGATATTTGGCGACCCTCGGATTATTTCTCCGTCCGTTGCCGACACCCAACCAACGACGTAGAGCAGAGCGAAGTCCTCTGGAAATGGTTTGCCGCGCCATGACTCGGCGGCGATATCGTACGAAGCGACCCACATCGAATTTTCGGTCTTTCTATTTACAACTAATAAGCCGGGCGTAGCCTTAGCCGCCCAAGCGGCCCGCCGCGCTTCGCTGCCCCAGGGAAATGACCTCAACTCGGATTGAAATGAGGCAAAGTCTACAGCTTCCGCATCTTCCGATCGGCCTGTAGCGAAGTTCCTCTGCAGTGTGAATTTTGAGTCAGACATTTCTGCATCAGGATAATCGACACAAATACGCTTGTCTTGATAACGTTCGGACCATCTGCACTGTCGTAATTACCTGCACTTTTCAGGAGCAATGCCGTGAAGGTTGGAAAGATTCTTCGAGCTTCCAGGGAACTGGCTGAAATTCTGAGTGGAAGGCCAGAATTTGATGTTTCGATCGAGCAGGTCTTTGAGTCACCGAATAGCATCGCTGATCCTCAGAACGCTAACCTGCGAGCGAATGGCCTTGGCAGGTCTAGCGGAATCTACTTGGTGGCAGATATGTCAGATAAGGTCTTATATATAGGGAAAGCGACAGCAGATAACCTGCACCAAGAGCTATGGGGAAAGCTCAGGACTCCCATCGGCGACACACCGCCGCTCTCGTATCCCTCAACATATTGGTCGAAAAGAACGGACATCTCGCCCACGATTCTTTCAGATATAGAAGAAGGTAAATTGCGAATCGTTGCTTTGGCACTGAAGCCGGCCTGGATCTCCTCACTGTTCGAGGTGTATCTGCACAGCTTCTGTACAGCGGTCGAGAAAGAACTCCCTCCACTAAATTCAAGGATAGGCTAGAACTCAAATCGCAAGTTAATTGGCCGAAATCTTCCGGTCCGTTCTTGGTCTTTGGAATGGAGCAGGAGGCCAAGATACACGGAAAAGTTAAGATCTTGCCGACGGGGTAGGGGGCAACTAAGGGTCAGGACTCGCCGCTGTGCGTTTCTACGTTCAAAAGGTCTTTACAGACGAAACGGTGCCGTTGGCGACATCCAACCTCTCTCTGTGGTCGCCGTTCAAACAGGGGATACTTGGGTTCGCGCGATCTTTCGCCAACTGGTTCACTCGCGTGTTGGGTGTCGATCGAGCCGATCGTTAATGAAGGCACGCGCCAGCCGCCAGTCGCGTTTGACAGTGCGCGGAGAGATCGCGAGCGCCTTGGCGGCGTCATCCACAGAAAGCCCCGAGAAAAAGCGCAGCTCAACGAGCGATAAAAGGCGTTGGCTACGTCGCCCAAGCGCACTCAATGCCTCATCGAGCGCGATTAGGCTTTCGGGATCGTCATTGCTGGATATCCGTCTGTCGTCGAATTCCATGATCGTCAGGCCACCGCCGCGTCTTTTCGCGCCTTTGGCGCGCGCATAGTCCACTGCGATCTGCCGCATGGCGCGTGCAGCGACTCGAAAGAAGTGTGTGCGATCGTTCCAGTCAGGGTTGTCAGCGGCAACCAGTTTGAGAAAGGTTTCATGCACCAAAGCGGTAGCGCCGAGCGTTTGCGGCGCGCCGCCGCTCAACTGCGCATGCGCCCGCGATCGCAATTCCGTATAGACGACCTCGAACAACTCCGACATTGCCGATGGTTCACCATTGGTGACGGCACGTATGAGCAATGTCACTTCACCGGGCACGTGAAACTTCTTCCAACAGCGATACTCGACGGGGGTGTTCCATCGGGAGTGCCGCAATGAGGCGACTGATCGCATCGGCTCGTTGGCCAGTAACGGCGCGACCAAGTGCCTCGCGGGCGTTCGCGAGTGCCAGATCGAGCTCTGCAACCTGCCAAGAACTTTCGCCGAGTCTGGATGCAAGTATCGGGCGCGCCACTGACAGCAATTGTTCCACTTCAGCCGCTTTGCCCGACGCGACCAGCGTTCGCCCCAGCTCGAACGCTGCCACCACGGTATCAGGATGTTCCGCCCCGAACTGTTGCTCAAGCAACTCATGTGCCTGTTGGTGGAGCTGTTCTGCCGAGTTGTGACGGCCAAGCGAGCGCTCGATATTGCCAAGGACGATACGGGTCGCGGCAATTGACGGATGCCTTGGCGGTAGACTTGATTCCTGAAGTTCCAGCGCGCGATTGGCCAGCTCAAGCGCGGTTTCAGGGTCCTGATGCATCCACGCGAGCCAGGCCTGGTCGCGATACAGTTCAGCGTTGCCCGAGTGTTTCTCCCCGGTCGCTTGAATGCGTATTGCGAGAGCGCGGTCGAGCAGCGGTGCGGCCTCAGAGACTTCGGCAAGTTCGATCAATGCACGCGCCTGGTGGTGGAGAATTGCCGCAACAATCGGATGGTCCGGGCCGAGCGCCTGGACGACAAGCGGTTCGACGCGCCGGTACTCGGCAAGCGCTTTCTCGATATCGCCAGCAGTTCGCCATACAGTTGCCAGGTTGACTCGAGTAATCAGAGCATTCGGGTGATTGGCTTTGTTCTGCGCTACCCAATAGTCCAGAACTTCGCTTAGCGATTGCTCCGCTTCTTGAACATGACCCAACCGCATTTGCATGAAACCGAGGTTGTTGAGCGCTGCGATCGTGTCATGGTGCTGATCACCGTTGACCCGACGATTGATTTCGAGCGACTCGCTGAACCTCTCTGCAGCTCGTGCAATATCGCCCTCGGCGTAGAGTACGGCGCCTAAGTTGTTGAGCGAAATTGCGATCTTGGGATGATCCGGCGCCAGGCTGTGGTACCGAATGTCCAATGCCTTCGAATGATAGTCTCGGGCTGCTTCGAGATCGCCAAGACTTCTCGCGAGTACGCCGAGGTTGTTGTAGGACTCGGCCACGGTGACATGCATGGCGCCAACCGAGGCGATGCGTAATGCTAGGCCTGCCTCCGTGTGTACTAGCGCCTCTTGCAGCTGCCCCTCGTTCTTCAAGGCGATTGCGATCAGATCATGCGCCTCAGCAATATCTGAGTCCTGGCCGTATTGCTCGAGGACCGGGATTGCGTTCTCGAGCACCGCGACACCGACCTCGTTCTCACCACGACCGATCAGGATGCGACCTTTTACGAGCAACGCGTTTGCAGTTTCAATTTTGGATTCCTGACCGACGACATCAAGCGCCTCATTGACGAGCTCGAGCCCCCGATCGTCAGCATCGAGTTTGTCGTACATGTCCGCCAGAAACGTAAGCACTTCAGCACGCACCAAGGGTTGGTCGGAAAACTCCGTTTGAACGCGCATTGCGCCGGCGTCGACCAGTTGCCGCGCCGTCAGCTCATCACCGAGTGCTTCGGCTGGGTCGACGCCACCGAACAGGCTCAGCATGAAATCCGTAACCGCCTCGGCCTTGAGTGCCTGGGTCCGCGCCTCGGACGCTTGCCACATTGTCGCGCCAATCCCGGCAGCAATGGCAATGAAAAGCGCCGAGGCGGCAAGGACTCCCAGCTTGTGCCGGCGCACGAATTTATTGAGCCGATACGCCAATGAATCCGGCCGCGCAGCTATCGGCTCATTACTAAGGAATCGGCGAATGTCCGCAGCAAACTCACTGATCGTCGCGTATCGGCGCGAAGGCTCGTCGGCCAGGGCTTTCATGACGATGGCATCGAGATCGCTCGAAAGGCGCCGGTGGCCGGAAACGCCAGGGGAAACCTTGCTCGGCGGCACGATCGGCTGCCGTAAGGCGGCGAGCATTGACTCGACCGACCCGTGATTGATGGGCCGTGCCTGGCGACCGCAGATCAGCTCGTACAGGATTGCGCCGGCCGCAAAGACGTCGGTACCGGTTGTGACGGAGTCATTCGAAAACTGCTCGGGTGCCGCGTACTCCGGGGTCATTGGCAAGAGCGTTTCGCGAGTCAGGGGATCTTCAGTGCCAGTATCCAGCAGATGGGCGACCCCGAAATCAACCAGGTGGGCGACCCCGTCGGCTGTCACCAGAACATTGCCGGGCTTTAGATCGCGGTGAACGATGAGATTCTGGTGGGCATGCGCAAGCGCATCGCAGACCTGAACCATTAACCGCAACTTCGATTCCAGCGTCAGGGCCCGGCTCTCGCACCAGTCTGTAATAGGCTCACCTTCTACCAGCTCCATGACCAGATAGGGCAGGCCGTCCGCCGTTGCCCCGGCGTCGAGGAGTCTGGCGATGTTCGGGTGCTGCAGCGTCGCGAGAATGCGGCGCTCCCGTAGAAATCGGGTTTCAAAGGTCGCGGCGAGCACACCACCGCGCACAACTTTCAGCGCCGCCTTCTGATGGTAGGTGCCATCTGCGCGTTCGGCGAGATAGACAATACCCATTCCGCCACGGCCGATCTCAGAGACCACTCGCCATGATCCGATGACCGTGTCGTCGGATATCGAGACGGTATCACCGGCAATAGTCAGCTCTTCCAGACGACCCACTTCATCACCATCGGCGATGAGCAGTCGTTCAATGGTACGCCGCAGATCCGCATCATCCGCGCAAGTCTCGTCCAGGAACGCCGCTCGATCGGAAGCAGGTAGCTCAAGGGCCGCGTGGAACAGTTCTTCAACGCGGTCCCAGTGGCCTGCTGTGCGCCTGTTGGTCATTCCTCTCGAATTCTCTAGCAAGGATGACCCACATTGTCGACCTTTGTCGCCAACACGACAAGGAATCGCCACAAATCAATGCTCTTTTTGGCCCCTTGCTGCTTCAAATTACGTTTGGTAATAGACGGCTCGAAAATTGAGCGTGTGCTCTGCCATAACAAAAGGACTGGCATGAAAGTTTCTCGGTACATCAGCGGTATGATCCTTTGTCTGCTGCTGGCGACGATGGCGCCCGCGGCAGTTGCTGACGACGAGGTCGATGCCATCCTGGGTCTTCTGGCGGATGCCGGCATGGTCGACCCGGCTCTCAAGGATGCCGCTGGCCTGATTCGTTGCCTGGCGAGCGGGTCGTCGAACTGTGTCGATTCACAGACGATTGCCGATGACCTTCAATCGGAGGCGGTCTCAGAGGCCGAGAAGCAGGCGGCGAAGTTTCTGCCGGACGACCCGATGGTGAAATCCGTCGTCGAAATCGTACGCGCAGCTCGCGGCGAGGATTGGCTGCGTGTGCTCGAACTGACGGGTGTCGATTTGCTCGGGAAAATCGCCTGCAAGTCCGGGCTGGCAGTCACCGGGCCGCTGCAGCCGTTCATTTGCGGCAAGTTCGCGCACATTGTGCTCGACAACGTCAAACCGGTCGTCCGCGAGATTCTCGTTGTAGTTGACGACTTCCCGAACGTCGATGTTTGGGATCTGGTCTCGCTGCTTGGCTTCGATCTTGCCTGCGAGATCGTCAAGGATTCCGGTGTGCCGCTGTCTGACGAGGCCTGTGGCGTCATTGGCGCGGCAGTCAAGGCCATCAAGGACCTTGCCGAGGCCTTGATCGGCGGTGTCGGCGACTTGTTGGCTGCAGTGGGGGATCTGCTAAATAGTGGCAGCGGCCACAGTCTGACGCCGCAAGAGTACTACGCGTACCAAATCCGACCGTTGATGTATCGCCGTGCGCTCGAGCGTATCGTCTCCCAGCGCCAGGATCTGGGATTGAATCAGGCTGAGCGCGATCAATGTAATCTGTCGCTGGGCTACCTCAATCCAGGCATGGGCCACATGGGGGGATCGCCGTGTGATTCAGACCTGTCGCAGCGTCTGCAGGCCGAAGCTGAGGCGCTGGTCAAGCTTGTTGTCGCGATGCCCGAAATGTACGTCAGGGGGTTCCTGCAAGAGGTGATCCGCGAACGCGCTGTATCACGCTATGGTCAGGCAAAGGACATCCACAACTATGTCTCGAAACTCGCGCGCAGCGACTGGGATTACTTGATGACTCAGGGCGGTGTCAGCCTCATGGCGGCATACACTGGCATTGACGATTCCGACAAAGCATTCTTCGGCCAACTGTTTCGAAACTGCACGTCCTGGGCTAACGGGCGACTGACGGGCCACTCCTATGTCGGCGCACCGGTGTTCGAAGACCTGCAACCGGCTTCGCTAGCCACCTGGGTCTGCTATGAGGGTGCTGCGAAGGGACTTCTTGCTGCTCTCCAGAGCGAAGAAAAGCGCCTGGCAGCCATTCGCAGTGGGCTGAACAGCCTGGGTTGTCCATCGATACCGGCGACCAGGTTCGAATTTGAGTGTCAAAGCCACATCTCGTTCGCCATCTGCATCAACCAGTCCTACCGGGACTACGGCAAAAACCGCTATTGCCGAGCGCACAAAGAGAATACGGCGAAGTCAATGGGCATTTCACTCATCAATGCGTTGGGTGAGAAGCGCTGCCAGTACATTCCCTTCTCGAAGGGCAACTACGGCGACTTCGACCCGCGCGTACAGTGCACTCGGCCCTGGAAGCAGCAGACCTGCAATGCCCTGCTGACGAAATTCCGGGCCGCGTTCGAGGTACCGTCGAGCCGAATTCGCATGCGCTGCAGCTACCAACCCGACCCAAACTTTGTTGCGGAACAGGAACGTGCCGAGGAGGTACTTGCGGCACTCAACGGTGGCGCGACAGAAAATGTCCGCGGCCGCGGGCGGCAGGCACTTCAGGAATTCACAAACCCAAGCCGTTGCAATTCGCTTTGGGACCCATTGGCCATCAACTGCCCGTATCGAACATCGTTGCCGGAGTTGCCGTCTGATATTGTGTCGCCGCCCATCGGGCCTTGTCGCGCAGACCCTAATAAGAACGGCTCCGACGCTGTTTGCTATCAGACGCTTTTCACGGCGAAGGACTCGGCGGAAGAACTCGTCGCGACGACACCGCTGGATGTCGCTGGGCCAAACGCTTGCACCCTTGACGTCAGCTTTTATGTTCCCGAGGTTCCTGTTGTACGCACGAGCGGGTCCCGGTTGCAGGCCGCCGATCAGATTGAAATCTCCTGCCAGTTCCGCAAAGAAACGAGGACACTGGAGTGGTCGGAATGCGACGACGCGGCTCGAACGGCATTGGCGGTGCTGGCGGCCTCCCAAAGATCAACCGGACGTTACTCCGGGATCATCTCCATCGACGGCAACAACGTCGGTGTGACCAGCTCGCCGGAGGATGGTGCAGCGTTTACTAGCCGACACTTATGGTCATTCCAAGAACCCGGCGCTCACGAAATCCGGTGCAACATTGACAATCCTCTGAGCCATGCCGTTCCTGGTCTCCCGTATTATCTCGACAACGGCGCTTCTCTTTCGGTAGGCACACGTGCTGTAGGGCGAGTATTCGAGCGCTTCGATGTCGACGCCGCGCGTGTTGCCGAGGCCATTGCTATCGCATCGCAGCCGCTGCCACAAATGCCGAATGCCGTGTTGCGTCTGCACGATGTCTCGCCCGACCGAAGCTTTGACCCGACTACGCGGTATCTTGCGGTGCCTCTGCAGGAGGGGCCGGTGCAGTCCGACTCCGACCGAAACGAGACGCCTGAGAACGATGACAACGAGTGATTCATGAGGTGAACACCATGCGCGAAATTCCAGTGATACTTGCGGTCCTGTTCCTGGCAGCGGGAACAGCCGAGGCCGATTGGCTCGACGTCGTAGCGACATCGGCCGATGTTCGGAATATGCGTACGGGTGAACAAGGCAGCACGATTGAAGCCCAGGAAGGCGATCCGATCGAGATCATCTGCCAGGAGTGGATCGGACTGGCTGACGACAAGCAGTTTTGGCACACGGATGTCGTGCAACGCTGGGAAAACCGTATTCTCGTCGACGGCACGAGTATCGCGATTTTCAATCCAACGCTCCCACCAGGGACGAAGATCGGCAATTACGTTGACAAAGGGGGTCTCTTCGAATCGTCCAAGTCGGTGCAAGGCAACCCGACGGAAATCCGGCGGAGCTACGGTCCGCGGCAATGGGTCGCCAGTGGCGCCGGCAATCATGAGATCAGCTGTGTTGTGAATCAGCCCAAGGGAATTTCCGATCACAATGCCGCGAACAACGTCGTGCGAGCGCTGGTCCGAGTTTTTCCCGCAACGCCCGAGGCTGCGGCGGGAACGGCCTCCGACCCTGAGTCCCGCGACGCGGCTGCTGCGGTATCGCCCGCGACGGCAATCGACACGGTTCGCGTCCCGACAGCCGACATACGGAGCATGGAGGCAAGCGCGCAGGTCTCGCAGCCAAAGGACTCTCCTCAAACACTGACTGTTGCGTCAGGCCGCAAAGCCCTGACCGCGAATGTCGCGCCACCCAATCCCTGTGCGCTCGACGTGGTCTACTACAAGCCGGGGCTGCCAATGGCCGAAGCGAGCGCATCAGTGCCCGCGGCGGGCGACACGGTGCTCATTCGCTGCGAGTTCTATCGCACAACAGGGCGAATCGAGTTTCCCCAATGCAACGAACGAGCACAGAAGGCCATCGAGCGTTTGCGATTCGCGCAGTCGTCCTCGAGCCGCTACTCGGGCATGCTGCAAGTAGACGGAAATTCGGTGAGAGTCATTTCCTCGCCACACGATGGCAGTGATTTTTCGCTTGAGCAACAGTGGATCTATCGCGAGGCTGGCCAGCACGAGATTGCCTGCGCCGTGGACAATGGACTGCGGCCGGTAGACAACGACGCGATGCAACAGCTTGCGCGATCGGCACTTCACACGGTCGGTGTGGCACCACCGAAACGCCGTTACACACCACCCGTCGATGGGCCCAAACAGCGCGTCACCTTGTCGCCCCAGCCGTCGGTCGCTCCGCTACCCGCCGACAGCCCAGCGAAGCTGTCAGAGAAGACGCGCTGATTCCCATGTCAAGGAGATCAATCATGAAGAGATTTCACGCCCCGATCATCGTTTGTGCGCTTGCTGTTTCGGCATGCGGCAATACCGGAGATGCGGCGACGAGCGATCTGCTGCACGCCTGTGAACTGCTGGGTGCCGATGAACTCAGTCAAATCAGCGGTGAGACAGTGGAGGACACAAGCGCGGGTATGGAGGTCGATTACGAGGCGGCAGCCATGTCCCAGTGCACCTACAGGCTCAGTGACAGCGGTCGGTCATTGATGCTCCAGGTTCGTTGGTCGAAGTCGGCGATAGGCGCTTCGCGCAAGGCCGACGCGGCCGAGCTCAGGAAGAATGACGACGGCACTGGCTATAATCGGCAAATGGCCGATGCCGTCGACGCAGGGATTGAAGTTACCGGGATTGGGCGGCTTGCCTACCACTACGAAATCGGCGGTACGTTGCATCTTGTCGCTTACCCGGATGACCATCACGCCATCTGGCTCTGGATGCGGACGGATGGAAGTCGTGACAGGACCCTGGACATTGAAACAAAGGCCGCTCGCAAGGTGCTCGAGCGGCTCTAGCCCAACCTGAGAGAACCTACGGTGATCGATAGAATCCTGTTCATTGCCGTCTTGGCAACACTGCTCGCTGCCTGCGGGGGACCCCACGATTCGAATGCGGTTGGGGACGCTGATTCGGATACTGTTCGCGCGGTATCAGAAGCAGAGTTGGAGGCGATATGGAAGGCGACCGAGCCGATCGTCGAAGCAGAGCTTGCGAAGGACGATGCACAAAGCGCAGCGAGGTTCCCGTGCACGCTTTATAGCAAGGAGAGCGCGAGTGAGCTCCTGGGCAGCAATCTTGAATCGCCAGTCTATGCAAGTGAATACAAGAACCGTGACGGGCTGGAGTTCAAAGCCGACGCGTGTAGTTGGTCTAGCTGGGGCACTGGGCCGGATCTCTATGTTTGGGCCAGTCGACCGTCACAGTTCCCGGGCGGTGTCGTGCCGTGTTCGACGCTCAGTTCAGACTCACCGACGGAAACCATACTCGACGGGATAGCGGAGTGGAACTGGCAAGAGTCGTTTGGCTGGGCGCGCCTCCAAGTTTGTCGCAGCGACGGTCTGTTCTTCGTTGAGATTCATGATGTGTCGGTTGGCGAGCAAGCAGCCCGAGATCTTGCCATCGGGATTGTCGAGCAAATGACGAAAGTCAGCTCGGCACCTTGACGTCTCTCTAGTCAATAGTTTATTCCAATTAGAATCCGTCGGCAGCCCTCAGTTTAGCCAAAGGGCCGCAGGGTGAGATCTAGCCCCACGCGTTTCCGCTTTCAACCCAACACGCGCCTTCACATTGTCCGAGAAGTTCGTCTAATCAGGTCGCTGACAATCGAGGTTCGCGATCACGCGCGCCGACGAAGACCAACCACAACGCGAAGGCAACCTCCCCCATCAGCAATGGGATCGTCATACGGGAAATGGCTGTCGCATATTCCGGCGCGAGAACACCGGTCAGGCTTACGCCCACGTACGCGAGACCGTTGAGCACCAGCCAGACTCCGAGCAAGCGCGGCAGGAACCCTGACTTGAATACGAGCCAGCCGAGGGGAAAAAGCCAGAGGCCCCAGAAAAATTGATTGATGACGGCCCCCTGGTTGTTCAATTCAAGCAGCAGCAGCGCAAGGGCCTCCTGCTGCGGCTTGTCAAATGCGTGGAGAACGTCAGCACCGCGAAGAAGGGTGAGAGTGGCCAGCTGAAAGGCGGCGCTAACAAAAGCCAGGGGCGCGCTGAGCAGAACCAGCCCCACCATTGCCGCGGCGGCCTTTCGCCCCACGTCTTCCAATAGGTGGTAAAGCACTAACACGAGCGTAACAAAGAGAAGCACAGAGATTAGCGCCACCAGAATCTGCAGGCGAAAGAGGCTCTGGTGCTCCAGGATGCTTGCGGCAGCGATGATCGGGCCCTCATGTAACTGGAGCTTGCTCGGAACGTAAAGCAGCACGAATACGCCTGTCACCACAACGAGCAGATACAGTACCCCGGCAGACCGTGCCGTCCTCAATCTTGTCGCCGCCATCTTCATCAATCCTCCTGAGGCGGCTAGAATAGGTGGCAGGGACACCGTTGGAAATGACAATTCACATCGACGACATGACCCCGAACGACAGGGGGATCTCCCGATTCGGCGATCTCACGATCGCCGCAGGCGTGGCGCGCGCGTTGGTCGAATATGCGGTAAAGAAAGGCGCCTCGCGCGAATCCCTACTTTGCCGGGCCGGCATCAAACCCGTGGACCTCGCGAACCAGGACGGCCGCGTGGATCTGGGGAAGTATGCGGTGCTGATGCGCGAGGCAAAGGAGCGTTGCGGGGATCCCGCATTTGCTCTGCATTTCGGGGAGGCTGTTGAACTCTCTGAGATGTCGATCGTGGGCTACCTCGACCATGGTGTGGAGACCATGGCGGATGCCCTGGAGCTGGTCAATCGCTACGCGAGCCTCGTTGTCGAAACGGGCAGTCCAAGCGCTCGTTTGGTGGTGGAGCAGCAGGACCGGGACATTTGGGTCGTCGATACACGACCTGATCCCAACGCCTTTCCCGAGCTCACCGAGTCCACCTTTGCACGAATGGTATGCGGCGCGCGTCGATTTCTCAGTGGCGATGACTTGCTAAGAGCCGTCCGCGTGACGCATCGAGAGCCGAGTTATCGCGGGGAGTATGAGCGCGTTTTCAGAGCACCGATGATATTCGAGAGCGACAGGAATGCGCTTGTTTACGACGCCGCGTGGTGGGAGGAGCGGCTCACCACGGGATCGCCTTACGTATCGAGCATCCTCGCTGCCCACGCGGACCGCCTCCTAGACGATCTCGAGAGATCAAAGTCCGTGCGCGGTCGCGTCGAGCGCCTGTTACGACCAAGGTTGCCCAGCGGCGATATCGGCATGGCGGCGGTTGCCGCCGATCTCGGCCTAGGCCGCCAAACCTTGCTTCGAAGACTCAAGGCTGAGGGTGTCACCTATGCGCGGGTGCTCGACGAGCTGCGCCGTGAGGTGGCCATTAAGTGCGTAAGCGAGGGAGAGCTTTCCGTGAGCGAGATCGCCTACCGCGTCGGCTTCTCCGATCCTGCGCCCTTTTCCCGCGCTTTCAAGCGATGGACCGGCCTTTCTCCTCGATCCTTCGCGGCGAGGGTGAAAAAGAAGTCAAACGCGGGAGCGTAACTTGGTTAGAGACGACTGCGCTCCAGCAAAGGGCAAGTCCTGACCCCTATTCGTCGTACCAGACGGCCTAGCAGGGTCAAGACTCGCCCCTGCAAACTTCCACTTTTGCGCGTCCTCAGCAGGTGCTTGAGCGGCAGCTTTCGGGTTACAACCGACTTCCGAGTTCGATATTGCAGTCATCGGGCCGCAGGTAGTTGAATATTTTGCTACGAGTCGTTGGCCCGAATTATCAGCCACAATACGCCATGCTGCAGGGAGAAGAATGAGGCATCCCTAAGCGCATTGAGGCCAGCTTCAACTTGCCACATTTGGAAGAACGCACCGCCAAAAGCGCCGAAAAGTCCAAACCAGATGATCACCGCGAAGCCCGTCCCGGCAAGCGCATAGGTTTTCGAGCCGTTAAATTCAGCGCCGCTGCCATTTCGTTTAGCGAACATATCGATCGCACCTTTTCCGGCAAGGAGTCCTGCCGTCAGTTCGAGCAGGATGATGATCCACATCATGATTTTCACCAAGACTGGCGATTTGACGGAGAAAGCAAAAGTATTCGGGTAGGCTTCATGGCCTTCCATTGCCGTTATCGTGCCAACGAACCACTCGGCTGCACCGAGATTTGCAATGTTTTGGCTTGCATAGAAAAGGCAGAACAGCGACGCAGAAGTAGCGAGCGCAATCTTTACGTAGCGATTCATTGTGTATCCCCGTTTTCTTCTTATTTGTTGTTGATTAAATCGAGTATTATCGTGGCAATGGTGCCAGACACTTTAATGACCGCATGTGGCCGCCTCTTACCCGATTTCGCCAAAAAATGTGTAAACAGTTGACCCGGGTGAGCCTAAATATCTTATAGGCTTTCGGATCAGCTCGGTCCGCAACCTGGCATAATTTGATCGCCCGGTTCAACCAGTTCTTTAGTGGCGCCTGTTGTGCCAAGGCCGACGAGATCACCCTTGGTCGCGGCCTCGACCAGCTTTCCCATTTTGCTGATCGCAACGATCTCTATCGGCACTGGTTCGCCGTCAGTTCTTGTCACGCACGCGTAGGCATTCGCTACGATGGTGCCAATCTTTACCTGGCCGGTAATGACCAGATCATATTCTGAGTTTGAAACCTTGAAGCGATCCATTACCAGGAATGAGAAAGCCGGATCGTCAGCCGCGGCGGAAAAGTCCAGCATCAGGAAAGGAAATAGAAGTATCGTTATCTTTTTCATCTACTTCGCTCTAGGGATTCTTGCACGCTAGGACGTCGTCCTCGGAAATGCCGAGTTCGTCTGCAATCGTCTTGACGTCTTCGGCCGTTGCAGACGCCGAGTACACCTGATGAATCGCATCGACCACCGAATTGCCGCCGAATCGTGTCGCAGTCCTTGCCACTGCGCCGAATAATCGCTTGAGGCCTCTTTTCTTCTCCACGCTCTCTTTGGCCGTTTTGACCTTTTCCTGAAGGCAGGCTTCTTGGGCGGCATATAGAGCCGCTTCATCGGGCGCCGACGCGGATGCTGCTGATGCTCCGGTTACGGCAGGCAGGTCGTCTTCCTCCGGAGTCGAAACCAGTGTTCGAGCAAGATCTCGCGAAATCTCTCCAGTGACCTCCATTTGCCTCTCGGCCTGGAATTTCGAAATCGCGATCGTCGTTTCGATGGTTTCCTCCCCGTCGACAATGCCAGGATCGTAGCCAAGGCGCTCAAGATCCTGCTCAATCATCAACGTCAATTCGTCGGCACATGCAGGCCCGGTGATGAGGGCGACGGTCAGAATCGCGGCCGAGTACTGTAAGTTCATTGCTGTTTTCCTGTCGTTGGCAGTGCGCTGATTGCTGCTGATAAAATTCGCGCAAGTGCGGGTGTTGGTTTGCCGGTAAGTTCCATTTCGTAGTCACGCTGAAAGCTGATAATTGCGGCAATCGTGGATTTGGAAAGATTCCCGTCGAAGTTTCCAGGGTCATAGCCAAGTGTTTTGAGGCTGTACTGGATTTCCTGGGTCAGGGCCTCTGGCTTTTCGGGGTCGTAGAAGTCGGACGGCGTCGTAACGTCTGTATTGACCATGATTCGCTTTGTTATGGTCGCGAATTCAAACGTACCGCTGTTTGCCATACGCTCCATGGATTCGAGCTGCCCGCCCATCATTCGTCGCACCATAGCGCGCTGGTCCGGCGGCATTGCCGCGAGCTGGCGTCGCATGTCGGCAACCTGAGTCGCGGCCTGCTTCATTTCCGCCTGCTGCTCCGCACTCATCATCCCGCCCATGACGAAGGATTCCCGGTACGGTTCGATCATGTCGCTGCCGGGAACCGCTTTGAAGTCGTCGAATCGACGCTCCATCCATATGTCGCGCACCTCGCCTCGATGTTCCAGCGTGCCGAGCATCTTCATTCCCATGTCGCCGAAATGTTCCGGGTTGAAGTAGCGGTGGACAGTGTGGATATGCATCGTGTACCCGTCACTGGAATCGCGCAGATCGAGGTTGTCGAGCGACAATTCGTAAGCCGGCCCTCGATCCGAATCGACGCGTCCGCCGAACTCGATGTGATTGACCAGCTGTTGCAGCATGTCCTGGCGAATCATCATTGTTTCGGGCTGGCGGTCATAATCGGTTTCCAGCACCTGGGCGGCGACAGAATAAATACAGGAGGACTCCATCATCAGCGCTAGCGGGTTGACAAACTGGTACGCCGCCTCCACGTTGAGCGTGGGATTTCCAGCGTCGTCGCCGTACTTCATGTCATTGACTGTTTTGGCAACCTTACAGGTAGCCCCGTCGGCACTGTTTTCGGGTCCGAAGGTCAGGAAGCTCGAAGACATCATGCCGAGCAGGCGACCGCCAATCGCCCCCATGCCTGCAGAGGCCAGGCGCGATTGAAATTCCGCCTCGAATGCAAGACCAACCAGGGTTGACGCCTCAGCGAACTCCTTCAGGGAATCGGCGAGCTCCTTTCTCGCCATGTTGGTCTGAAGCTCCGCCTCTCGTTGAGCAATCTCAGCAGGATGCAACTTCGACCATTCACCGGTGACCTCATCGCGCTCATAGTAGTCGACGATTTCCTGGCCTGGTGGACCGATTCCTTGTGCAACTCTAACGACCTTGAAATTGTCGACGCCGACTCTGGTCCGTTCACGGTGCTCGGCGACCGCCCGCAGCAGGTCTTCAGTCGATCTTGGCGCTTCAGCGGTGGAATCGAGAGGTAAGCCCGCCAGCAACAGACAAGCCGCTATCAGGCCATACGGGCGCCGTTTGAGAAATTTTGGATTCATATCCCGTTCCAGCGCAATGCAACGGGAAAACCGCCATCCGCCCATGCACTACGGCGGGTAGCGGCACAAGAGTCGGTAATGATCGCCGATCTCACCTTTGCCGAGATGTGCGTGCGACGCTTCTACGAGTAGTTTGCCCTCGGAATGTTTCCCCTGGTATTCCAGTGACACCCCGGTCAAGCATTGCGCGACGCCATGCAAATGAGTATCCGGCAGGGATGACTTAAAAATTGCTAGTGCCTCGCGAGCGATGGGCTCGGCGTCGGCGGGGCGATCAAGCTCGATATAGGAATACGCCAAGGTCAGCAACGGAAAACCGATCACATAGTTACCATCGTTCAAAATCGAGGAATAAATGTCATGGGCTCGCGCAAGATGCTCAATGGCGTCGGCAAAGCGGCCCTGCCTGGCATACATTGCGCCCAGGTTTTGGCTGCTGTCAGCAACTTGCCTGCTGCGCTCGCCAAAAAGCGATCGCTGTCGCGTGAGTAGATCGAGAAACAGGGGCTCCGCCCGGTTCAGGTCTCCGCTCTGCATCATCAGGAACGAAAAATTGCTGAGTGCCGCAACGGTGGCGCTATGATCCCGCCCGAGATGTCGTTCCATCACTGGCATTGCAGCGAGGAAACTTGCCTCAGAGGATTCGTATTCTCCAACCAATGTCATGGTCGAGGCGAGGCGTATTCGGGCACTCGCTCGCTGCAGGCTATCTTCTCCGAATACAGACGTAGCAACGTGGTCCGCTTCGCGGATGGCATCGAACGCGTCGCCCATTCGGTCCAATCCCAGGTTCTGGGCATAGATGATCAGGGCATTGATCATCTCGTTGGGATACTTCTCTCGGTGCGGTCGCAATATGTCGATACCGCGTGCCAGTTCCGCTCGGCCTGCGCGGAGATCGCCTGAGTTGTAAAGGTCGACGCCCATCGCAACGAACGCGAGGCCCAGTTCGGCTGAATCGCCGGCGAACACGTCTTTCGCAAGGCCCAACTGACGTTCCGAATACTCTTTCGCTTTCGAATTGGCACCGGCCTGGCGATAGAGTGGCGCCAGCTCGCGCATGGTCGCGGCCACCTGCGGCGAGCGTTCGCCGTAGATCTCCAATTCCATGTCAAGGGCTGCTTCGCGCAGCTGTATTGCTTCATCGTTCCGATCCAGGTTGCGGTAAACATCGGCAATCGATCCGTACAATGTCGCCTGAAGCCGTGGCTGTCCGAGCAATTCGCTTGCAATGCGGCTGCGGCCAACATCGAGCGCTTCGATCACCGAAATGTCACTGCCTTCGGTGGCGCTCGCCGGGTTGAACGGGTCCGGCGAGCGAAACAGGTCTACCAGAAATTGCTGCGACGCTGTGGCGATTCGTTGCTCTTCTTCCAGCTGCTTCGAATAAACGGTGATCGTCGCCACATATGCACTGATGGCCAGCGTAGTCAAAACGATTGCCGGAAGCAGCCAGGGTTGCCGGCGTGCGAGCTTGGTGATGCGGTACACCAGCGTAGCCGTTCTCGCCGAAATCGGCCGACCCTCGAGGAAATTCTGCAGGTCGCGCCGCATGTCATCCGCCGACGCATAGCGCTGGGCCGGGTCGCCCGCTGCCGCCTTGGCAACGATGGCGTTGAGGTCGGGATGGCTCGTCCTGACTGTTTGTAAGTCCGAATCCGGCGTTCCGACACGTTTTCCCGTTAGCAATTCGTACAAAACGATGCCGCACTGGTATATATCGGACGCTGTGGTGATGTCCGCTCCGGCATGCTGTTCCGGGCTTCCGTATCCCGGCGTCAACAATGATATTCCGGTGCGCGTCGCGGTGGAAGCACCGGGCATTGCGCCGGGGTCAAGGATCTTCGCAATGCCGAAGTCCAGCAGTATGACCCGACCTTCATGCGTGACCAGGATGTTAGACGGTTTCACGTCCCGATGTACGACCAGTCGTGCATGCGCGTGCTGGAGTGCGCGCAACACGTCGATAAGCAATTCAATCTTGTCGGCGACACTCGTGTTGTGTTCTGTGCAGTAGTCCGTAATCGATACACCGTCAACATACTCGAGTACGAGGTAAGGGCGGCCGTCGGGTAGCGCACCGCCATCGAGAATGCCAGCGATTGACGGATGATCGAGCGAAGACAATATCTGGCGTTCGGCCCGAAACCGGGCAATCAAGTCATCGGTGTCCAGACCGCGCCTCAAAACCTTCAGGGCAGCGCGCTGCACGAACTCGCCATCGCTGCGGTCAGCAACATAGACGGTCGCAAGACCGCCTCGAGCTAGACGGCGCCGAACACACCAACGACCGATAGTGCTGCCCGTCAGGTCCTCGATATCGTCGTCTGAACTGAAAACCTCGGAGAGCAGGCGGTCGCGCGCCGCAGACCAGACGGATTCGTCGATATCGGTCCGCCCCGCAGTAGCGTCGAGGAGCTCGTTGACTTCGGCGGCGATGGAGGTGTCTCCGCAGCTTGCTTTGTCGATATACGAGCGCCGTTCTCCGGCAGGCAGGTCCAGTGCCGACTGAAAGATGTCATCTACCTGTTTGTTGCGGGACCTGGTCAAGTTTTTTCATTCATTGCTCTGTGTATGTAAGCGCGCGCCCTCTGCCAATCGCGTTCGACGGTGCGCACCGGCACGTCGAGCGCATCAGACGTTTCCTTGACCGACAATCCGGCGAAGTAACGGCACTCGACGACGTTCGCCATGCGAGGATCTATGGCTTCGATATCCTTCATAGCGGCGTCGATGGCGAGAACCGCCAGCGTGTCATCGGGCGTCGAGACTTGGAAGTCGTCGATGTCGAGGTTATCGCTGGTGCCTCCACGCTTTGCGGAACGGCGCTTTCTTGCATGATCGACGAGAAGATGGCGCATTACCCGAGCCGCAACCCGGAAGAAATGGGATTGATCGCGCCAGTGAGGCTGGCCACCCCGTAGCCGAACGAATGCCTCGTTGACTATTGCCGTAGTACTGAGCGTATGCCCCGCTCGCTCGTCGGCCAGCTGGTAGTGAGCCAGCCTCTTGAGCTCCGGGTACATGAGCGAGACCAGTTCGTCGAGGTCGTCAACCTGCACGTCTTCAGTTTGATCGGGCGCTTCGATTTCGCCGGTCATCGTTTTTCTCAAGCGGTTCTCAAGAGATACCCCAAGTTACGCCCCGACTTACCGGGTAGCAAGTTCATGGCGGATCGGCACCCGGTTTTGCGCTCTGGAAGAAACATAGCCGAAGGACCTTGAGGATCGACCATGATCGTGAATTTTTCAGCAATGTTGCAATTTAAATGGATTGCGACACTGTCGTCACTCTGTTTACTGTCGCAAGCAGGATTCGCCCAGGACGAAAAGGTCGAAGAAGCCGATCTTGACGATCTTGAGAGGACCATTCCGGGCGACCAATTTATTCCAGGTGATCAGTTCATCCCGGGCGACCAATTTATTCCGGGTGATCAGTTCATCCCGGGCGACCAATTTATTCCGGGTGATCAGTTCATACCCGGCGACCAATTCGAGTTGCTCCTGCACCTGCCGCTCGATAAAACATTGCATAATCGAGGTGTGCTTGGCGGCGTTGCGGACATGTACGTCACTGACGGCGCCGAACCGGCACGCGCCGTAGCCGGAAAATATGGGCAGGCGATGCATTTCGACGGCAATTCAGTGCTTGCGCTTCCCGTCGATCTGACAAACGATGACTATCGCGCCGTGACCATGACTGCCTGGGTGAAGCTGGACGAACCGTCGAAATCACAAATGACGATCTTGTCCACCGGTTCCGGCGTCAATCTGTACGTACACCAACTAACGGCAAGGACAGTTCCTGGCAGTCCTCTCTACTACACCAAGAACAAACTAAAGCCCGGCGAATGGGCGTTCGTTGCGGCGTCATTCGATCTGGATAATCGAACGGTCCGGACTCAGAAAGACGACGAATACTACGAGTACCAAAACAGCCGGGACTACACGCTAAAGGAGACCGCGGGGTTTTACAAGAACCCCAAAGAGCCGGACACCGAGCAATCGCGATACCTGTTTATCGGTGCCGGTAACTTTTCAACGGGATGGCGCGCCAGGGGCATTGCGATCGACGATGTGCGCTTGTACCGGGGCGTGCTTTCCGGCGAGCAACTTGCGGCGCTCAAGAATGCTGGTTCGACATCTAATGAAGCAAATGGGAGCTGCGATGCCGCAACCATGGCAGGTACTTACCGTTCCGCGAACAATGTGCTCGAATGTACCGCGGGCAGAGACCGACTGGTGTGTCGTTACGGGGCGAACAACGCCAACACGCTGACCCTGTACCCGTCTGAGGATGGAAAATCTGCCACTGGCACCTGGCACAATGCCTCCGGGGCCCGTGGCAAGGCCAGTTTCAGCGTTGACGATGGGTGTGCTCTGACATCCGGTACCTGGGGCATGGGTGACGCGGACCCGGATCGTCCCTGGGATGCGACCGGCGCAGTCACCCGTTTGAACGACACTTCACCTACCGAAGATGCGAGCGCCGATGTGGGCGATTGGCGCGGTCGCGAAGCCATCAGTCAGGATCTCGGAGATCGCATCGACACTGGCTACGATCCCGATGCATGGGAGCAAGCGGCGCAGCAAACCAGCCAGGAGACCGCTAATTCTGGCTCCAGTCTTGGCGATGCCGGCGATGCCGTGCAGCCGCCTCAGCCAGTCTCCGGGCAGCCGGTGCCGGTTGGCGACGCGCATCGAGAGAGCGTGTCAGGTTACTTGGGCGACAGTTATGAAACGCTTGACCTTGGCAGTCAGTTTATGCGGAGCATCGAGTGGGACGAATCCTCCGACGTGCCGTGCATGCTCAGAATCGCCGGCGGCAAATCTGAGACCGACCGGATAACGCGCACTGTGAGTGGTTGCGACGGCGGCATATCAGTGACCGCCATTTTCTCTGAATCTGTCAGGCGATTAACCATGACCGAACCCAATGTTATTCAAGGACTCGGCGTCTGCAGTACGTTCAACAGCAACAACCGCTTGAAAGGAATAAGAATTGTTGGTGGAGCGCTCAACGAAGACGGCACCACGAATTGGGATTTGGCGAACGACAAGAAGGAGCTTCGGACGAACTGCAGCGAGTGGCACGACGTGCAACGATGCAGAATTACCATAAACGGTCCGGAATATGCCGCCACCGGACTTCGGGTGCATTTCAATCACCGTAGTTCATTTGGAAAAGTCTCCTACGAAATAGTGGGGCTGTCGCTGATATGTCGAGAGATAGGGTTTCGCTAAGCCAAGACAGCTGATCCGAGCCGACCCGCTCTATTGATGCAAGTTGGAGCCGAGCGAAATATGGCCCGCCGCTGGTCTATCGATCTCGCAGTGGCAAGTGCTGGTCCCGTGGCATGGTATTGCCTAGCAATAGGGAGCGGCAAGTGTTGACCCGTTCTTGCCCCCGTACGTCAGGGCGGGCCGCTGCAGACGGCGGAAAGCTAGCGCTTAACTTCGTGTCAAAAGTTGGGATTGGCGGGTGTAAAACGCAATTCAGCTAGTCAGCATAGCGCTGCTGCCGACGTTTTTTCCGAAGTCGTCGGCCCCTCATTCGCGATCCGCAACCGTCGCTGCACCATTTCCTGTTTCGGGGGCCGAGAAAGAACAGGTGACAGTCATCTGCCTGACATCTCCTCAACCTTTTCAAGCTTCCACTGACCACAAAAAGCGATACAGCGTGCGCTGCTTTGACCTGGATAGGGATGTCGGGTCCCAACACCGCGATATTCTCCCACTTGGGCTCGCCATGTTCGTCTGGGTTAATCATGCGTATGAATCGAATGACGCGGATTTGCTCATTCAATTCGTTCAATAGATTTTCAGTAGCTCCCTCGCTGGCGATTCGTTCGAGCCACAAGCGTACACAATCCTCGAAGGCAATTGACTCATCTAGGACCAATAATCGACCTGAGGAACCGCGCTTAAGTGATTGATTAGCAAATTCAACTGTGCCTGAGATCTGAGCAGCACCTAGCGCACTGATCTTCCCTTGGACCAGGCTGAAATAGAGATCCTCATCAACCATAACGGTTTTTTTGACTAAAACCCGTGTTACATCCGTTAGGGCTCGCACTGTACAAAAGATTTAAGAGCCATCGCAAGCAGTGCGGTGGCTGATAAACCGGAGCGACTCCAAATGAAACAGACGCACAGTAGCTGTGGCACTCAAGATCGACAGCAAGCCGGACCAGGCAAAGATTTAGAAAGACACATTCCTTTCGGGCTAAAAGGCGATCACTTAGTACATGTAGATGAAGTTGAGCGAGGGCTCAATTGCGGCTGTGTATGTCCTGGCTGTAGAGCTCCGCTCGTGGCACGTCACGGAGAACATAACGTGCATCATTTTGCCCATGCGAATGGGGCTGGTTGCGAAGGTGCCTACGAAACGTCGCTTCACCTCGCAGCGAAAGAGGTTCTCGAAGATGAAATGCGCATCCAATTACCTCCGGTAACGAGAAAACTCAACAACAATCGGGCCCCAATCCAGTTCGCTCCTGAGCAAGACCAGCACATAGATTCGATAGAGTTGGAGAAGAAGCTCGGAAAGACTATCCCCGACATCACCGCCCATATCGACGGCAGCATGTTAGCGATAGAGATTAAGGTCACTCATGGTATTGACGAGACGAAGCTCGCCCGTATTAGGGAGGAGGGGGTGTCGACTCTCGAAATCGACCTGTCAGACCTACCGAGAGACTTGAATAGAGACTTGATACGTTTTCATGTTGTTGAATCTATTGAGCGCAAAACGTGGGTCTACAACGCATACGGGTTAGCACGTTTCGCTCAACTGCTAGTAAGCGGCAAGAAAATACCGGTAATTGAGAGGGGCGGGGCACTACATGTGGACTATTGCCCAAAGCGTCAACGTGTATGGAATGGGAAGCCTTACGCGAACGTCATCGATGACTGTCTCTACTGTGAGTTCAATCTTCATGTCGGCGACGAGTCGATAATCTGCTCCGGCGTACGACGGGTCAAACAAGACCCGATGCGTGCCATGGCACAACCAAATCCGCACAGATATCGGCGACGCAGGAGGCGACTTTGAGACTTCGGCAGAAGTAAATGACTAACGCTAAGCGATTCTGTTTCTGGTGCCAATGAAACGGGAAATTATGATCGGCTAGCCTGCCAGCGCGTACGGAAAATGGTTCGTTTCCGCTTCCTTGATGACCAGAGGCAGTTGACTGCAAAGGAGGTAGAATCACTATCAACGTTTCGGCAAGCGAGGTGAGCGATGCGAGTGTGTCGACTGCAGATTGAGAATTTTCGAGGGATCCGTGAAGCATCGATTCTGTTTCCAAATCATGCGGTTCTCATAGGCGACAACAACACTGGTAAGACAACACTGTTGGAGGCACTGGACCTCGTATTGGGGCCAGACCGACTGAATAGACGGCCGCCCATCGACGAACATGATTTCTTCCAAGGAAGATACATAGCGGAAGTTACCGGTGGAGACAGCGACGGCGATGCAGACGAGGAACAGGAAAGCGGTGAAGTATCAGATGCAGGACCTCCAGTCGGCGATCAACCATCTAACCCAGAGATCCGGATCGAGGCGACTGTCTCCGAACTTAGCGATGAGCAAAAGGCGCACTTCGGCGATGCAATCGAATTCTGGGATCGCTGCAATGAAAAGCTGTACGAAAAGCCAGATCCTGAAGGAGTAGACGCTGAAGGCCTATCTGAAGCAATTCGTGTGACTTTTGTCGGCCATTATGAATTGGAAGATGACGACTTCGTTGGGGCCACGTACTTTTCTCGCAGTCTATCGGAGGGCGATTCCCCGCAGTTTTTCAGAAAGTCCGACAAGCAGAGATGTGGTTTCTTGTATCTGCGCTCCCTGCGAACTGGATCTAGAGCACTGAGTCTCGAACGCGGGAGCCTTCTAGACATTATTCTGCGGCTCAAGGAGCTCCGACCGCAGATGTGGGAAGACACTATAGGTCACCTAGGTGGCTACGAGGTGGCGAGTGACCCCGACCTCGGAATCGCTGGCGTGTTGAACAGCATAGACACAGCCCTGAAAAGATATGTGCCAAAGGAATGGGGTGTCCGACCGCATCTCAAGGTTTCAAATCTGACTCGGGAGCACCTCAGGAAAGTAATAACAGCCTTCATAGCTACCGGCGATGGGGATCACGCGGCGCCATTCTACCGACAGGGCACCGGGACAATTAACCTCTTGGTTTTGGCGATGCTTTCACAGATAGCGGAAGACAAGCAGAACGTTATCTTCGCAATGGAAGAGCCAGAGACTGCCATTCCTCCGTACGCACAAAAGCGAATTGTTCACGAAGTAAGGAAGCTCTCAGCTCAAACGATTTTTACGTCACACTCCCCATACGTTCTGGAAGAGTTCGATGAAAAAGAGACCATTGTGCTCCGACGAGACGGCGATGGGGATCTTGCGCAAGCGGATATTGAGCTTCCGGAAAGCGTCAAGTTGAAGCGCTATCGCCAGGAGTTTCGAACCCGATTTTGTGAAGGGCTTCTCTCTAGGCGCGTACTGGTCTGCGAGGGAGGTACGGAAGCGCAGGCGATCCCCGCAGCCTGCCGTCGACTAGAAGAGCTGGACTCGACCAGGTACAGGTCAATAGAAGGACTCGGAATCTGTGTAATTGATGCAGGCAGCGATAGCCAGGTTGCAGACGTCGGAAAGTTATACCGCAATCTTGGGAAAAGCGCTTTTGGCCTTTGTGATAAGCAAGATAAGGAGTCAGAGGAAGCTATCTCGGCTGAGGTTGATGAGTTGTTTATGCATGATGAGCAGGGCATCGAAGATCTTGTATTGAGCCAAACCACTGAGGAGGCCTTAAAGCGGTTTGCAGCGGCATTTGAATGGCCTCCTCATCTGGCGGCCAAATTTCCACAGCCAAACGATGATATTCAAACCTCGATGAGCGCGCTCTTTAAGTGGGGAAAGGCAAATTGGGTTCTCGCCGATTACCTAGGAAGTTGCGAGGAGGCCGAGATTCCCGAGTGGCTGAAGTCCGTAGCCCTCCGCCTAGTTGAAATCTGCGCTCCCGAACAGGAGGAGATTGAAGTCGGAGAAGCGACTGAAAATGAAGAACAGGCGGCTGAGGATGGAGCTGACTGAGAAACAACAGCAGGTATTGGAAGAAGATGGAAATCTTCTAGTATCCGGCGGACCAGGGTCTGGCAAGACCACTGTAGCTATTCTGAAGGCTGAGCGCATTGTCGAACAGGAACTGCGTCCAGCTCAGCGTGTTCTCTTCCTGAGCTTCGCACGCGCGACAGTATCGCGGGTGCTAGAGGCAATTCAATTTGAACACAACGTTTCAAAACAGGTGCGCCGGCGCATAGAAGTCGAGACATATCACTCTTTTTTCTGGAGGATTATTCGTACACACGGCTATCTAGTAGGACTTCCACGAACGCTAACACTCTTGGCGCCGCCTGACGAAGCAGTCGCCTTATCATCAATTCGAACGGAGTTTGGTGCGGACAATTCTCTAACCGCGGATGAGCTTTCCGAGAAGCGACAGCGGGAGCAAGAGGAGCGGATGCGTCTTGCAACCGAAGAAGGGAGAATCTGCTTTGATCTATTCGCCAGCTTCGCCAGCCAAGTTCTTTCGGCGAGTAGGAGAATTAGACAACTAGTCGCACTGCGTTTTCCCACAATTATCGTTGACGAGTTTCAGGATACGAACGCGGAACAATGGGGCATAGTACAAGAGCTTGGAAAGCACTCTCGGCTTATCGCGTTAGCCGACCCCGAACAACGCATTTACGATTGGATCGGCGCAGACCCCGAGCGCCTCGATCACTTCAGAAAGGCGTATGAACCTGCTGACATCGACTTGGCCGGCCATAATCATCGAAGTGGGGAAACCGAAATTCTAGACTTTGGAAATGCTGTGTTGACAGGTGAATTCAAAGAGGGGAAATACAGTGGGGTCACTTTACTTGCATATAAAGGAACAAGACATCAGGCGCTCTCATCCTTGATCACAACCACATATGGAGCTCGACAAAGACTGATCGATTCCGGAGCCGCCGATTGGTCTCTTGCTATTCTGGTGCCGACCAAGCTCATGACCAGAATGGTTTCGGATGCATTCCGGACGCCCCCAGGGAATTTGACCCCTATCTCCCATACCGCTTCCATCGAGATGGAAGGAGCAATACTCGGAGCGGAAGTTATCGCTGAATTACTTGACCCGCGTGCGGAACGACTGGGCGAAGTTGTTGACGCGCTCTGCAATTACTACCAAGGATGCCGAGGTGACAGACCTACACAGACCAATCTTCGAAGTGCTGAACAGATTAGAGACGCTTACGAGGAGTATCTTGAGCGAGCTGCTGCTGGTCGGGCGATTCGCGGTAATAGCGTCCTCGCCCGAACCATACAAACGATTGAAGAAGTCAGACTCGTAGCCCTGTCAGGAGTGCCAGACGCTGATTGGCGGTCAGTAAGGCAAGCGCTATCCAATGGCAGCTGCTCGCGGCTCCGACAAGTTGCGGAAGAAGTGCGGAATCTCAGGCTGCTCGGGCGGGGCTTGGAACTTCGACAGCGGCTTTCTGAAGTCTGGCGGGAAAAAGGTACTTATGAGGGCGCTCGAGCGGCAGTACAGGCGGCCTTCGAACGCGAACACTTTGCGGTCAATCGGCGACCGGAGTCGGGAGTCGTCGTCATGAACATGCACAAAGCCAAGGGCAAACAATTTGACGAAGTAATCATTTTTGAGGGCTGGCCCGTTGGCCCGACTGGGAATTTCCATGCCAATCGGGACCGCATTGTTAGATCAAACTTGGAAGAAAACAATAGTGAACAAGTGCGGCAGAATCTTCGCGTGAGTATTACTCGTGGTCGCAGTCACATGACAATTCTGACGCCTGTAAGGGACCCCTGCATTCTACTTCTCGCCTGACTCTATAGCTCCATCGACGTGTAGATCGAGTCAATCTCTTCATCCTGAATGCACAAATACGCAAGCGTCTGTTGCTGACTGGCGTGCCCGAAAGCCTGCATCAATAGCGGAATAGGGGTGTCTTGCTTGGTACGCTGCATGTAACCCCACGTCTTTCGTAGTGAGTGACTACCGTAGTTGCCTTTGCAGTTGGCCTTCCTGCACCAGTCCTTCACCAGATTGTTTAGGTACGGAACCGTCAGAGGCTTGTTCGGATCCTTGCCCGCAAACAGATACGTATCATCGTCGACCCATGCAAGGTCTTTCATCTGCAGCGCCTTGCGATCAAGATGCTCCAGGAGCGCCTGAATGGCCACAACACAGCCGTTATTGAGTGTCACTGCACGATACTTCTTCGTTTTCTTTTGTTTGACCTCGAGCCTGTCACCGGGTTTGAGGTGACGTACTTGACCGAGTCGAATCGATAAGAGCTCTGACGGACGGTATGCCGTGTTTATACCAACGACGAAGATTGCAAAGTTTCGAGGGGAGGGCGCCAATGCCTTCTTGATTTTGTTGATGGCGTTAACGGTGCGAATCGGTTCGACTTTGATCGTGTCGCTGGTCGCTGAGTGAAATCACCGATCGTTCCGGGACCGTAACCGCCTGATTATCAACGCCGTCTGTTCAATTCGGTCGCAAGAAGTTTAGGGGCCCGGGCGGGCACAAGTTTTGATCGGGCCCGACACTTAGCACTTCTGTTGATCAGAGCAATCCTCCGTGTGCACATTCGTTGAACAGGGCATAGGCTCGAAAGTGTGAACCCCGGGTTAGCGTCATTGCTACGCACCGTCCAAGATTCTGCGAATGCCGAAGTTTAACTGGAAGCGCGAGTGGTGGGTGCCGGGTATGTCGCTGTTGTCGCTTGCGCATCGATTCTGCGCAGCAAACTATTCACGCCTTAACGCATTCAAGAGACGTTTCGATCATTCAGATCGAACCAGGGCAGGTAGCCCTTCCGAATTATTAGAGTTGAGCAAGTCGTCGCTCAAAATGGACGCGCTCCTCGACGGCATCTGTATTTCCGATTTCCGGGCAAGAGAGCTATTCCCTAAGCACTACGCGATCACGAAATCGCACTGCGAGATCAACCCCATGCTGCGTTGGTGCGATTCCTGTTTGGATAAAGGGCTTCATCTTGCGATTCATCAGATGATCTGGATGCACCGCTGCCCAATTCACAATGAGCCACTGAACAGCGTGTGTCGCTGTGGCAAGACGATTCCCTATACGCTAGTGCAGCGTGCGCCAGACAGTGCAGCGCTTTGCAAGTGTGGCGAACTGCGGTTTGGGCGAACTCCCCAGGTTTCGGCGCACGAGCTGATGCGGTTGCGCCGGGAGCTGAGCAGAGTTTCGCACCTGCAGCTAATCATACGAAACGGTCTCGATGCTGCCTGGTTGTCTTACGAGTCTCCCAGAGGGGATCAGTTTGTGGAGTTGGAACGATTGATGGCCAATCTCCTGCGAGCCTGGTTGAGCGATTGGCCGTCAGGAACAGAGAAGCCTGGGTATTGTTGCACGCGCATTCCGAAAGGACTTGGCCCGGTGGATGACATCGTCAAGAATGACTTTGAAGAGTTCTACGTGTTCACCAACAGGGTCGCGACGGATCCCTGGTTCTACGAGACGGCGGCACCCGCTGCTGACCAAATTGAGTACAGGGTCTTCTCAAAAGGCGTTAACGCGCGGCTTCGGGAGTACTTAACCGTTAACGGAGATCAGCGATTTGACTGGGGAAGCCGGCAAATCGAAATCGCCAAGCTTGTTCTGGCGAAGCGCATTATCGAAGGTTTCTATCGGCGTGTCTTGCCCGAATCGGGGAAGTATCCAGACAGCTTTCAGGCCTTGGCAAGAGCCTACGGGATGCCTTTGTTTGTCGCATCATGGAATGACGAAGCAAGAAGTGAGGGAACGGCCTACTGGCTAAAGCCCACCGGATACAGGGGCAAGTCATCAGTGCACTGGATCGAGCCGCTTGCAGAGTTCATGACGTTGTATTTGTTCTTAGAGCCCTATCATTCACACCTGTTCGGGCAGCAATATGTGCGGCGATCGTCTCCATTACTGGGAGAGGGCAGTCCTTCGGCAAACAACACAACGAGCAAGGGGCCGCAAATGGAACTCTTTGGTGGAGTGGCGCAATAGATCGTCGGCGACGTCCTCAGCTAGTGCTCCGGTACTCCTCGCGCAGCTGCTCAATAAACTTCAAGACGATACGCTGACCCTGCTCGGGTAGGTCGCGCTCGTACCACTGACGAATCTTCTTACCCTCGAGGGTCGAGAAATCGACGTCTTCCTGGCCCACTAACTCCGACAAGGTCATTCCGTAGTAGTCGGAGAGGGCAAGAAGAAGGTTGATACGGGGGTTGAGGGTTCGGCCTCGTTCGATTGCGCACAGATGACTCTGCGTTGTGCCGACGGCACTCGCCACTTCCTGACTGGTAAGCTGACGTTGCTTACGCAGCAGCCTGAGCCGTTGGCCCAGTCCGGTGTTACGCTCTGACACCATTTTTTGTCGCTCCTATGAAAAGTCCCAGTGCACGGACGACGCCCGGAAGGGCAAAACGGACGAGCAATGGGAGAAGTATCTCACGCCTGGTCTTCGCTCCAACCCACCAAACGTGATGGCGATCACAGTCCTCCGATGCAGCCTCGCCTAGACTGCTAATTAACCACTATTTACATAGTGGAGTATGAATACTTTGTATTAAGGAGTCAAGGACCGGCTCTTAGCTATCGCCAACGGAGGGCGCCATGGGCATTGATCCGCAACCGATTCAGCTGACGCAAAAGGAGCGTCGCCGGCAGAACGTCTACAAATTCTTCAGCACGCTGTGTGATCGCATCGTGGAACTCGAGAGTTTCGTGGAATTCCTGGTGTGGTTACCGCTGGAATTCAGCCCTGAGGTCATTTTTCTGTGCGAACGCCCGTGTCGGCTCGAAGGGCGTGTCGAGGGCAAGAAGCAGAGCTATCGCCCGGACCTGTTCGTGCGGGCCAAGGGGGACTCGGCTCCCGAAGAGCATTTTGGGGAGACCAAGAAACGCGAAGACTGCGTCGAGGTCGAGCCCGACATTTGGCAACCCAAACGCTGGCCGGTGATGCAGGCCCTGGTAGAGCCAACCGGACGGCCGCTGCGGCTCTACACCGATTACGACTTCATTGAGCAACGCGTCGCCGTCGACAACTGGCGTGAGGCGTTGCCGTACGTCGCGGACGAGGCGCAGCGACCGCGCTACGAACTTCGCCAACAGGTACTTGAGCAGTTCCAGCGCATCGGGCAGCTGCCGCTGGGTGAGGTCACGGCCAGCATCCCGGACTGGGAGCGATCCGAAGTGGAATCCGTCGCGCTGTGGTGGGTTCACCAGGGCCGACTCGCGTTTGACTGGAATGACCGACCGCTGGGTCGCGACAGCCTGCTCACCCTGGTACCCGACGACACCGATTGGCGGCGGGCATGAACACCCGCTTTGACCCACGCACGCGCTCACCGATTGAGCGCTTTTTCGCCGAGTTTCAGCGGCAACGGCTGCTCGAGCTCGGCACTACCATCAAGGAGGACCACGCATGTCAAACGTCGACCCCACACTGCAATTCCCATCCGGGCTCACCGTCGGACAAGTCAAGCAGGCCGCGAAGCGCCTCGCGCGAGACGAGGGCATCACGCACACGCAGGCGCTGGATGCCCTGGCGCGCGTGAACGGCATCGATCTTCACTGGGCGGCGGCGGTCGCGGTACTCGCCCGCGCCCAGGCAAGTGTCCCGCCCGCACAACGCCGCGAACCGCGGTGCAGGGCCCCGCAACGGGCGTACGTGGAAGGCCGGCCGTATAAGGATGCTCGTGATGCGCCGCGTCTTGCGGTCCGGATCCGGCGCGGGATCGATCCCGAGACCGAGCAACGCGTAAGGCGAGCGGTGGCCGAGTACTTTGACGGTCCACGGCACATGACGGCGTTGGCCGCAAAGCACCATGTGCCGCTTCGGTTGCTGCGCTACCGCATCGGTCGTTTCCGCTACGACCGCAAGCAAGAAGTCTTGTCGCGATGGTCCGAACGGGTCGAGCCGGTCCGACCGAGCGCGAGTCGCACCCGAGACCCCATCGAGCGCAGCTAGCGCCCACCAACAGACATCGCAAGGAGGCGATCATGAGTGTCATTGATAACCTGACGGGTCACGGCCGCCCGCTCGAAATGGCCAACATGGAGGGCTGGCCGACCGTCGACCCCGAGGACGTCAAGAAGAAACACCGTAAACGGTTTGTGCAGATACGCGATGCCATTCGCATCTATTGTGGCGGCGTTAAGTCGTTTCGCGCGGTGGCGGCATTGACCGATGTGCCGCACACCACGTTGCGTTATTTCTTTGAGCGCGCACTCGAGCTCAACGAGGATGGGCGCATCAACGGTGAACGGGCCTTCGTGCGGCATGCGATCCGCCAGGACTACATGCCAACGGGCGAGGCCACCGAAGGGATCGCCGGGCAGTTCAAGCTGCTCAGAAAACAACACCCGGAGATCGACGAGATCATCCGCAAGGGCGCCTTCAAGGGCAAGACGCTCGCGCTGATTCACGGGGATTTCAAGGACTATCTCTACGAGCAGGGATTTACGGACGACGACTATCCGCTCAACTCCGACAGCCAGGGGGAATGGTCGGTCAATCAGGTATTGATCGGTTTTCGCTCCAGGTTCTTTCGCCAGATTGCCCTGGCGCAAGGCGGGCAGGACGCCGGCCGGCGAGCGGACACCACCGAGCCAATGCGCCTCGACTTCCCGGTTAGAAGACCCTACCAGCGCATCGAGCTGGATGCGCACACCCTGCACGCCATGTTCACCATCGATATCGAGGAACTCGATGGCGAGGTGCGCACCACCGTATTGCGACGCCTGGTGATCATCTCCGCCATCGACGCCGAGAGCCGGGCAATCCTCGGTTACCGCATCTGCATGAACAGCCAGCCGACCGTCGAGGATGTGTGCCTGACACTGGTCAATGTCCTTGACCCGCAGAACGCGGACGCGGCCGATGTGCTCGGCTACGTGACGGGCAGCGGTTTCGGTTTGCCGGAGTCGTTCATGGACCGCCTTCGTTATCGCACCTTCAATGAGTTGGCGCTCGACAACGCACTGGCGCACACCTCTCCAGCTTTGCACGAGGCCCTGATCGGACACGTCTGCAATGCCGTCAACTGCGGTAAGACGGCCCACCCTGAAGGGCGTCCGCTCATCGAGGGCTGGTTCAAGAAGTACGCGAAGTTCCTGGCTGATCCCTTGCCCTCATCGACCGGTGGCGCGCCACGATCACCCAAACGACGCAGTCCCTCGAAGAAGGCGCTGCATTACAAGATCTCGCTCGCCGACCTCGAGACGCTCACCGAGATGGTGGTCCGCGAGCACAACCGCGGCGATCTGGGAACGACCACCGGCCGCTCACCGTTGCAAAAGCTCGAGTATCGGCTGACGCGCACACCTGGGTTGGTCCGGTACCTGCGCCCGGCGGATCGCAATCTCGATTTCCTCTTTTACCGCTACAAGCCGGCCACCATTCGGGGTTCCGTCAAGACCGGCACCCGACCGTACATCCAGTTCCTGGGCGCGGTGTATCGCAATCCGACCCTGAGCGCCATCGGCGCAATGATTGGCACGCGGGTGACGATCCGCTATGACCTCAGGGACCTGCGCACCATCACCGCCGGGCTGCCCTCGGGGGAAAGCCTTGGCGTGCTGGCCGCGCAAGGCGCGTGGGGCCGCACCCCGCATTCCCTGCAAACACGCCGCGCCATTAACCGCCACCGCAATCAGCACCGGGTCAGGGACGTGCAGGGTGACTACGTCCGCTGGTACGTCGAGCGGCTGATGTCCGCCAAAAACCGCAAGGCCAGTACCGCCAATGTGGTCAAGCGCATCTCGGACGAGGGCGAGCGCGCCGCGCGCCGTGAGAACTCTCAAGACAAAGAGCGGCCACCGAAGGACACGCCGCCGTCACACGATCACTGGTTGGATATCGGCCCCGAGATTGATCTGGATGAGGAGGACGACGCATGAACCTCGAGCATCCCTTCGTCCTCGGCCATTATCATCTGAGGACGCCGGACATCAATCGCCTCTGCAAGCAGCTCAAGTTCTGGGTCTATGCCTCGATCAAAGGTGGCATGATCATTGGCGAGAAACGCGTCGGCAAGACCTACGCCATCCGCTACATCCTGAAGAACATCGCCCGCGTGGTGGGTCGGGACTGCTACGGGTTCAGCGTACGCTGGAAGGCCAACAAGGTCTTCAACGAAAAACGCTTCTGGCAGAAGCTGCTGCGCGCCACGGACTACGACACCACGTTGCCGGGCGATCCGGACCGTCTTGAGCAACGTTTCTACGAGCGTGTCGGCCTGATGACCGAGGAGGTCGGTGTCCCCGTGTGCGTGGTCTTCATTGATGAGGCCCAGAACATCATCCTCGATGAGTACCTGTATCTTTGCCACGTATTCAACGAACTCGAGGAGCGGGGGATCCGGTTGTACACGTGGCTGGTGGGGCAGACTGAGCTCGAACACGTCAAGACCATGATGGCCGAGACCAACAATCGCCAGGTGATTGCCCGTTTCATGCAGAACACCTTTGAGATGAAGGGCGTGGATAGCGGCCGATCGCTGAAGACCTTGCTGGCGCAGCTCGACAAGCGTGGCGTCCCGGCCGACGCCGCGCCAGAGGCGGTTGAGAAGGGCTTCGCGCTCGATAAGATCGCGATGCCTATGTGGAACGCCAAGGGCGAGGTCGACGTCGATCACGGTCGCAACAAGAAGACCCCGTGGACGTTGCAGCAGTTCCAATCGGTGGTGGCGGTGCTGCTCCATAACCTCGGCGCGCGGCCCGATCAGGCGCTGACCCTCGGCCAGGAGGAGCTCAAGGAGATCATTGAGCTATTGCAGGTCGAGGAACCGTTCGCCGACGTTGAGGAATAGCCTTGCAGACGCATTCGGCCAAGCGGCTCAACTGGGTGCCCGTGAATCGCGGCGCGCTGGAGTCCTTCTGGGTATTGGCGCAACGCTTCATGATTCGCAACGTACTCTCGCCGTATGAGTTCTGTTTTCACTTCGAGCGGCCGGGTATACGAGGTCAGTCCCTTGCCAAGCGCCATATCTATCAGCGTCTCGACCTCGCACGGCTTGCGCCTTACTTAGGGCATAGCTTGGATTCGATCGGGTTCTGCCTGCCGATGCCTTGGGAGCTTGGCATTCGGGATTCTGGCCTGCGCCCCTTGAAACTCTGTAAGTTGTGTGCCGAGCACGGTTTTCACTCGGTGCTGTTCGAAACCGGCTGGCTGGATGTCTGCCCGATTCACAATCGGCCGCTCACCGACCGCTGTCCGACCTGCAATAAGCTCTTGTCCCACATCTCATGGAAGCGCTTCGGACCGGCGCCCGGTGCACTGGCCTGTGGTCATGCCTGGAGTGACGTGAGTATTCGGGGTGCACCGGAGATTGATGCGACGGACCTGCGACGGCTGGCCGAATGGACAGCGCGCTTCAAGGGGCGAACTTCAGAGGAATCCTGGTTTGCCATTTCCCTGCACGGTGCCAATGCCGTGCGGCAGGAGGATCGGGACTTCCGGGAGCTGGTTGATTGCCTGGTGGCGATGGTCGGCATCGGCAAGCCAGCGGGGATGCGCAACGCATTCTGGCTGCGACATTTCCGGCCGACGCACCTCAGACGAACCTCGACCAGAACACTGCGGGCAGATTGGTTCGATGCCACGCTGCAGCGACTCTCGCGGTATGTCGGTTCGCTCACAAGGCTTCCCTGGCAAGACCAGATTGGCTATATACGTCGCCCGTACGAAATCCACCGTTGGCTGCGAGCGCTGGGCCAACACCGTTTTGTCGACGCGATGCGCCAACGTGTTTGCCTATTGCCGTTGAGTGGGGAGCAACCCGTTCGGTTGCCCTTAGATGGGCGCAGCATTGAGGTCATTGGCTGCGCGTTGCTCCAAAAACACGCGTTATCGACAGTTCATCCAGGGCAAGAGGCGACCTCGGAGACGGACCACGTTGAGCGTATGTGCCGCTATTCGGGCGCGCCCTTGGGTGTACTCCGTATCAGTCGGCGCGACGTTACCGCCTACTGGACACCGATGGTGCTGACCCCGAATCGCCTGAATCGACGCCCTGAGTAGGCGATTCACGCAATGCAGGCAGTGGAAAGTCCTTACGTATCAATGTTATTGAGGGCTTGACCTGTATCTTGCGTACACCTTCCAGAATCACGTCCAGATTCCAGCCCCGGTCTTGTATTGCTTCGGCAGAGGACCCGGGAAACGAAGAAACGATTGATGAGGCAAGGCTGCTGCAATGTTGCGAATGAATAATTGACAACGATTTGTTCCAGCAAGGCACAGAACAGGACCAAGACACCGTGTTCGCACACCACACCCAACCACAATCCAGGCGCGCCAGGACCCGAGTATTCGGCCTGTTCGTCGCTGTGTGGGTCAGCCTGGCGTTACAGCCATGCGCTGTCGCCGCGGTGTCGGAGAGCGACTGCCCGCATTGCCCGCCGGAGATTGAAGCGGTTGCGGCGACGATGGAGTCTCATTGCAATCCGGCCGCCAAGGTAACACCCGATGAGCTGCCGAACTGCGATTCGGTGCAAGCCGCGTGCTGTGACCTCGACAAGGGCATCGTCAATGTGCGCGTTGATACCACGGGTGTGGACGATGACAGCCCCAGCCTCCCCACGAGCGTGCCAGCCTCGCATCCTAGTCTTGGTCCATGCGAGGAATCTGGAAGCGCAGCCGGCCCGCCGCAGGCCGTTGGCGGGTCGGTTCCCTTACATGTTCTGAAGTGCGTCTATCTCGATTGAGCCCTGCGTAATCACCGTCGACTTAACCCGGTTTTTTACGTAGGAGCTTTCTCATGTTTTTCCATCTCGGGAGTCATCCCGAATCCGCAAGGAGCGATCGAAACGGCGTTTCGGCGTTCCGCGGTGCGCTGATCGCAACGCTGATTGCCATCATCACCGCCACATCCGCCAACGCGCAGTCAAGTCTGCCGCTAACCATGGCCGAGGCCGAAGACCTCGCGCTCATCGCTGAGCCCGGGCGCCTGGCGCTCGAGGCGCAGGCTGCGGCACTTGATGAGCGTGCCATTGCCGCGGGCGAATTGCCCGATCCGATGCTGCGCGTGGGTCTCAACAACTTCCCGCTCGAGTCCGGCGGTTTCTCCACCGAAGGCATGACCCAGGTCATGCTCGGGTATCGCCAGGCGTTTCCGGCGGGCAAAACGCGCTCATTGTCGTTTGAGAAGTTCGGTCTATTGGCCGACTCGATGAATGAGAATGCCGCGACGCGCGACCGGAACGTACGCACCGCCACCCAGAAGGCTTGGCTGGAGCTGTACTTCCTGGATCATGCCGAGGCGCTGATTGTTGAGTCCCGGCCGTTCTTCTCCGACCTTGCCGAGATCACGCGCTCACTGTATTCGGTGGGGCGCAAGAACCAGCAGGACGTACTGCGCGCCGAACTCGAACTCAGCCGCCTCGACGATCGCCTGATCGACATTGAACGGCGCCGGGCGCGTACACGCGCTGCACTGGCCGAGTGGATTGGTGACGAGGCCTACCGCCCGATAGCGACCAACTTCCCGCGCTGGACCAGCGTGCCGGCAATGCCGGACCTGCAGCAGGGCCTGACGCAGCATCCGGTTATTCTGGCCGCGGAAGCCAAAGTGGGTGCCAGTGAGGCCGGGGTGAAGATTGCCGATGAGCGTTCCAAGCCCAACTGGGCGCTGGACATCGGCTATGGCTATCGTGAAGGCAATCTGCCAAGCGGTGAGCCGCGCTCTGATCTCGTCACGGTCGGCGTGACGGTGGGGCTGCCGTTCTTCAACAAGAAATCGGTGGACAGCACACTGACGGCTGCATTGCACGAGCGTAGTGCTGCACGATCATCAAAGCTGCGTATCGAGCGCGAGCTCGGTCGGCAGCTGGATGCCGAGCACGCTCAGTGGCAGGAGCTGACGCGGCGGCTCGCACTGTATGACGCCGAGATCCTGACGCAAGCCAAAGACCAGGCCAATGCCGCCTTGCTCGCTTACCAGAGCGATGCCGGCGATTTTGCCGACGTGATGCGCGCCAGCATCGGCTACCTCAACACCCGTATTGAACACCTTCGTCTGAGCGTTGACCGGGCACAGTCCTACGCCATGCTCGCCAACCTCGGGGGACTCACACCATGAACAACAAATTACTCATTGCCGCCGGATTCCTGGTGGCTATTGCCATCGCCTTCTTTGCAGGGCGCTCTTTCAACGACTCTTCAGCCGGCGCCGGTGGCGCTGCCGACAGTGGCGATCGCGAGATTCTCTACTGGGTCGCGCCCATGGACCCGAACTACCGGCGCGATGAACCGGGTAAATCGCCCATGGGCATGGACCTCGTACCGGTGTACGCCGACGAAGTCGACAACCAGCCCGGTGTGGTGAAGATCGATGCCACCATCGTCAACAACCTCGGTGTACGCACGGCTACGGCCGAGCGCAGTGTTCTGATGCGTCGCATCGAAACGGTCGGCTACATCACCTACGACGAGGACACGGTGCAACATGTGCACACGCGCGTTGACGGCTGGATCGAAAAGCTCAACACCAAGGCCACGGGCGACCCGGTGGAAAAGGGGCAGCTGCTTTTTGAGCTGTACTCACCGACGCTCGTGAACGCGCAGGAAGAGTTCCTCACGGCCACGCGCAGCGGCAACCAGACACTCTTAAAGGCGTCGCGAGACCGGCTGGATGCACTGGGCGTGTCCCGCTCAGAGATCGCGCGGCTGGAAAAAGAACGTACCGTTAAGCAACGGGTGCGCGTGTATGCCGAATCCGACGGCGTCATTGCCCACCTTGGCGTGCGTGAGGGCATCTACATCACGCCGGCCACGGAAGTCATGTCGGTTGCCAAGCTCGATCGCGTCTGGGTGATTGCCGAGGTGTTTGAACGTCAGTCATCCTGGGTGCAGCCCGGGCAAAAGGCCGTGGTAGAGCTTGATTACCTGCCCGGCAAAACTCTTGAGGGCACGGTCGATTACGTTTATCCCGAGCTCGATCCGAAAACACGCACCCTGAAAGTTCGCTTGCGCTTTGACAATGCGGGCGAGCTTCTGCGGCCCAATATGTTCTCACGCGTGGTGATCGAGGCGGAAGGCTTTGGTCGCGTCGTCAATGTGCCGCGCGAAGCCATCATCCGCGGCGGTTCCATGAATCGTGTGGTCGTGGCATTGGGCGATGGGCGCTACAAGGCACAGCCCGTGCGTCTCGGCATTGAATCCGGCGACCGCGTCGCGATTCGCAGCGGCCTTAAGGCCGGCGAGACCATCGTGGTATCCGGCCAGTTCCTGATCGACTCCGAATCGAACATCGAGAGTGCGCTGGCGCGCATGAACGATGGCACTGAGGAAGATCACAGTGCGCACAGCACGGCACCTGCCGAGAGCGAGGCAATGGATCCCGACATGGACCACAGCCAGCACACCATGGAGCCGGAAGAGACGACCGATGCAATGGATCCCGATATGGACCATTCGCAGCACGACATGGAGTCGCCCGCCGCACCCGAGCCGATGGACCCCGAGATGGATCACTCCCAGCACCAGATGGAGGATGAGTCATGATTGCAGGGCTTATTCGCTGGTCCATCCAGAACCGTTTCCTGGTGCTGGTATTGACCGTGCTGATTACCGCGTGGGGCCTGTACTCACTGCGCCAGACCCCGGTTGATGCCTTGCCGGACCTCTCGGATGTGCAGGTCATCATCAAGACCTCGTTCCCGGGCCAGGCACCGCAGGTGGTCGAAGACCAGGTGACGTATCCCTTGACCACGGCCATGCTGTCGGTTCCCAAGGCCACCACGGTACGCGGCTATTCGTTCTTTGGGGATTCCTACGTCTACATCATCTTTGAGGACGGCACCGATCTTTACTGGGCGCGCTCGCGTGTCCTGGAGTATCTGAGCCAGGTCTCCGGCAACCTGCCGGACGCCGCCACCTCGGCGCTCGGCCCGGACGCCACGGGCGTCGGCTGGGTGTTCGAGTACGCGCTCGTCGATCGAACAGGGCAACACGATCTTGCCCAGCTTCGCAGCCTGCAGGACTGGTTCTTGAAGTACGAACTGCAGACCGTGCCCGGCGTGGCTGAAGTTGCCACGGTGGGCGGTATGGTGCGCCAGTACCAGGTGGTCGTCGATCCCGACAAGCTACGCGCGTTCGGCATTCCGCTCGCCAAACTCAAGATGGCGATCAAGATGGGCAATCAGGAAACCGGTGGCTCCGTCATCGAGATGGGCGAGGCCGAGTACATGGTCCGCGCCACGGGCTACATTCAGAGTCTCGAGGATCTCGAGCAGATACCGCTCGGTGTGAACGCCCAGGGCACACCCTTGCTGCTCTCGGATGTCGCTGAGATTCGCTTAGGTCCGCAAATGCGCCGCGGTATCGCCGATCTCGATGGCGAGGGCGAAGTGGTCGGCGGCGTGGTCGTGATGCGTTGGGGCGAGAATGCCCTGGCGACCATCGACGGCGTGAAGGAGAGACTCACGGAACTCGAGCGCAGCCTACCCGACGGCGTCGAGATTGTGACCACCTACGATCGCTCCGATCTGATTCATCGTGCCGTCGAGACCTTGCAGGGCAAGCTCATCGAAGAGTTCATCGTGGTGGCACTGGTGTGCGCCGTGTTCCTCTTTCACCTGCGTTCTTCGGCCGTGGTAATCCTCAGCCTGCCGATCGGCATCCTTGCGGCATTCATCATCATGCACCTGCAGGGCATCAACGCCAACATCATGTCGCTCGGCGGCATCGCCATCGCCATCGGCGCCATGGTGGATGCGGCGATCGTCATGATCGAGAACGTCCACAAGCACATCGAGAAGGAGCCGCTCACGGACGAGAACCGCTGGCGCATCATGGCCGATGCCGCCACGGAGGTCGGCCCGCCGCTCTTCTTCTCGTTGCTCATCATCACCTTGAGTTTCCTGCCGGTGTTTACGCTTGAGGCCCAGGAAGGGCGCTTGTTCGCACCGCTTGCGTTCACCAAGACCTACGCCATGGCGGCCGCGGCGGGATTGTCTATCACTCTGGTACCGGTGCTAATGGGCTACTTCATTCGTGGCCACGTGACGCCTGAGCACAAGAACCCAATCAACCGCGTGCTGATTGCGGCCTACCGGCCGGTGATCAATGCAGTGATTCGGTTCCCGAAGGGCACGCTCGCGCTCGCGGCGGCCATCCTGGTCGTCGGCCTGTGGCCGGCCACCCGGCTTGGCTCGGAGTTCATGCCGCCCCTCGATGAGGGCGATCTCATGTACATGCCGACCACCTATCCCGGCGTGTCGATCGACAAGGCGCGCGAGATGCTGCAGCACACAGACCGCATGATCATGCAGGTACCGGAAGTGAAGCGCGTATTCGGCAAGATCGGCCGGGCCGAGACCGCCACTGACCCGGCGCCGCTCACCATGATCGAAACAGTCATTCAGTTGAAACCCCGTGACGAATGGCGCGAGGGCATGACGCCGGAAGGCCTGCGCGCCGAGCTTGATCGAGTCGTCAAGTACACCGGTCTCACCAACGCCTGGGTGATGCCGATCAAAACGCGCATCGACATGCTGGCAACCGGCATTAAGACACCGGTGGGCATCAAGGTGGCCGGACCCGACCTCGAGGTGATCGAGCGTATCGGTCAGGACATCGAACGTGTGCTCGCCAACGTCGAGGGCACCGCCTCGGTCTATTCCGAGCGCGTTGCCGGTGGCCGCTACGTGGACGTCGACATCGATCGCGAAAGGGCGTCTCGCTTTGGCCTCAACATTGCCGATATCCAGGACATCGTGAAATCGGCGGTGGGCGGCATGAACGTGACGCAGACCGTCGAAGGCCTGGAGCGATACCCGGTTAACGTGCGTTATCCGCAACGTGTGCGTGATTCGGTACAGCAGCTGCGCTTGCTGCCGATTGTCACCCCGGGCGGCGCGCGCATCGCGCTGGCCGACGTGGCGGACGTCAAAGTGGTTGACGGTCCGCCGGTCATCAAGAGTGAGAACGCGCGCCTTAACGGCTGGAGCTATGTCGACATCACGGGCCGGGACCTTGGCTCGTACGTTGCCGAGGCGCAGCGGGTCGTTGCCGACTTCGTTAATCTGCCGGCTGGCTACTCGTTGGCCTGGTCTGGGCAATACGAGTACATGGTGCGCGCCAAGGAACGTCTCTCGATCGTGGGTCCGGTGACGCTCGCCATCATCGTGCTGCTGCTGTACCTGAACTTCCGGCGCTTTGCCGAGGTGGCGATCGTCATTGGCACCTTGCCGATGGCCCTGATCGGCGGCCTGTGGCTGTTGTTCCTGCTGGGCTACGACTTGTCCGTCGCGGTGGGCGTGGGCTTCATTGCGCTCGCCGGCGTCGCGGTCGAGATCGGTGTGGTGATGCTGGTCTACCTCAACCAGGCGATCCGTCAGCACATGGCCACGGCCGAGTCGGAGTCGCGAGCGTTGACGCTGGCCGATGTTCAGGAGGCCGTAGTGGACGGCGCCGTATTGCGTGTTCGTCCCATCATGATGACCGTTGCCGCGATCATCGCGGGCCTCTTGCCGATCATGCTCGGTGGCGGCACTGGCTCCGAGGTCATGCGCCGCATTGCCGCGCCCATGGTGGGCGGCATGGTCAGCGCCACCATTCTCACCCTTATCGTGATCCCTGCGCTGTTTCTGATCTGGCGCAGCCGATCGCTCCATGTAAACGCATAAACACCAGGATTAGTACTATGAATATCAAGAGTATTCTGACCATCGCTGTCATCGTCATCATCGGTGCTGGCATTCTCTTTGCCCGTGCCCAGAACGAGGCACCGGTTGAACCTATCACTGAAGCGACCAGTCCTGCCGACATCGTGGTTTACAAGACCGAGTTCTGCGGCTGCTGCCTCGACTGGGTCGAGCACCTGAAGGTCAATGGCATGACCGTTGAGGTCAAGAACGTGGAATCGACTATGTCCGTTCGCGATCGGCTGGGCGTCCCGCACAAGCTGGGTTCCTGCCACACGGCCGAAATCAATGGCTATTGGGTTGAGGGGCATGTCCCGGCCGACCTGATCCAGAAACTGGTCAGTGAAAAGCCGGCCGACATTCGTGGCATCTCTGCGCCGGGTATGCCGCTGGGCTCGCCGGGGATGGAAGGTCCCAACCCCGTGACGTTCGACATCGTGGCATATCACGCCGACGGTACGACCAGCGTGTACGCAACCCGCGAAGGCAAGGAGAGCGCCGACTAGTTCCTGTCCAGGAAGGCACGGTAATCCGTGCCAGCCTCATGCGTTGGGCCGGTGCTACACTCGATGGCCCGGTCCGACGCGAGGCACCTGAGAGGACATGGCGAGAAAGACCATCGTGCAAACGGAACGAGGAACCAAACGATCCGCGGTATGGCTGGCGTGCGTGGTTGGCACGGTCATGGCCGCCGCGGTGCTGGCGTTGTGGTACGTCATTGACCAGCGTGCGCACGAGCATGCGGGCTCGTCAACGGATCACTCGATCCACATGAACGAACTGCTGATTCAGCAGGACGCAGAGAATCGCTTGCTAGCGCTCGATCGTTTGGCGCATCGTTCGATGCGTACCGGTGAGCCGTCGCAGGCCGATTGGGAATTCGATGCGGCGCGTCACCTCGACGACATGCCCGGATTCATTTCGATCCAGTGGATTGATGCGCAGGGGCATACCCGCTGGCAGGTCAACAAGGGATCGAATGGAGCCCTGGCCACCCAACTTGCCGAGCGCAGCGCCGTCCAGGAAGCACTCGAGCGATCGCGTGTAAACAGTGACCGGCAACTGAGTGACGTGTTTGTCGATCCTCAGGGCAATCTCTGCGTCGCCGTGGTGGTGCCAGTGATTCACCACGGCACGTTTGAAGGGGTCATTGCGGGCTTTCTGGAGCCCGACAAGTGGCTGATGAGCGTCATCGGCCGATTGCAGGGTCGGGATCATCACGTCGAGGTTCTGCTCGAGGACCATCCGGTGTTTCGGCATGACGCCCCCAACGATGTACCGGACAGCCATCTGACGCTCACCCACCCGTTTACCGCAGGCGGGCTTGACTGGCAGATGCGCGTGACGCCAACGACCTCATTTCTCTCGACCGGACACGCGGATTCCTCGAGCCTGGTATTGATCGTCGGCTTGATGCTCAGCGCACTCACCGCGCTGGCCGTCTATTTCGGTCTCGCGGCGCGTGATCGGTCGCACCAGTATCACGACATCGCGCTACAGTTGACGACGCTGCTGCGCAACTTGCCCGGCATGGCCTATCGGCGCCGCAATGCCGACAACGCACCGATGGCCTTTGTCAGCGAAGGTTGCCGCGCACTATCGGGATATCCCCAAGAGGCGTTCGCCGATGGGGAGAGGGACTGGCTGGACCTGGTACACCCGGATGACCGCGGCCGCGTCGTGTCAAACATCAAGAAGGCGTTCACTGACGGTGAACCCTTCGAAGTCTCTTACCGGATCACGGACGCAGAGGGCAGGACCCGGTGGATGTGGGAGCGAGGTCGCGTGATCCCGTCCGAGGTCAATCACGACATCCACCTAGAGGGATTTGTCACTGACATTACCGACCAGCGCTCGGCGGAGAGCGAGGCGCGCGAGCATCGCGAGCACCTAGCGCACGTGGATCGGCTCAACCTCCTGGGTGAGATGGCCACCGGCATTGCCCATGAGATAAATCAGCCGCTAACAGCGATATCGCTGTTCGTGCAGGCAGGCGGCCGTATGAGCCACGATGGTAACTACGAAAAATTGCCGGAGATCTTCGATAAGCTGATTCAGCATGCGCATCGCGCCAGTGCCGTGATTGAGCGCATGCAAAACATGGCGAAACGCCGCGAGAGCGCGCGCACGTTAATCAGCTGCAAAGACCTGGTGCGCGACGTGGTCCGGCTTGCCGAAGCTGAAGCGCGCATTCGTGATATGAGTATCGAGGTCGATACCGAGCTGGGTCTCCCTGATATATCGGTCGACTCGGTACAGGTACAGCAGGTTGCACTTAATCTCCTCAGAAACGGCATGGAATCCATGCAGTCGGTTGATTGCGCTCATGGCAACGTCATTGGCCTGCACACCAGGCAACTCGACGACGGCATGATTGAGTTTGCCGTTGTTGACAGTGGCACCGGCGTGCCGGAAACGGAGGCTGACAAATTATTCGCACCGTTCTCGACCACCAAGAAGTCGGGTATGGGGATGGGATTATCGATCAGTCGGGCCATCGTTACGGCGCACGGCGGCCGGCTGGATTATCGAAACAACGAGGTGGGTGGCGCGACGTTCTTCTTTACGCTCCCGCCGGCCGATCCGGAAGGTACATCATGACCGAAGAGCAATTTGTCTATATCGTGGATGACGACGCCGATGTCCGTGAGGGTTTTGGCTTGTTGATGGACACCGTCGGACAACCCTACAAGGCCTACGATACGGCACTGTCCTTTCTCGAGGATTATCACGATGGCATGCGCGGTTGCCTGGTGCTGGACATTCGCATGCCGCGTATGAGCGGCTTGGAACTTCAGCAGAAGCTGATCGAACGTGAAACGCTTCTGCCGATCATCTTTATCACCGGTCATGGCGATATCCCGTTAGCGGTCGAGGCCATGCGGCGCGGCGCGCTCGACTTCATTCGCAAACCGTTTCGTGAGCAGAATCTGCTGGACCGCATCAATGAAGCGCTCGATATCGAAGATGGCAAGCGCCGGACACAGCTAGACAAGCAACAGGTGTTGGACCGCTTCAACAGCCTGTCTGATCGTGAGCTGGAGGTCCTTGAGCTCGTCGCCGAAGGAAAGATGAACAAGGTCGTTGCCCAGGATCTCGGCATCAGCGAACGTACGGTGGAGGTGCATCGCTCACATATAATGCACAAACTGGGTGTTCAGACCCTGGCCCAATTGGTGCGTCTGAAGATCGAAGCGGAGGGGCTGAGTGAGCAAGAATGAGCGCGCGCTCACGACTCGCGCCCAAAACTGGCAAGAATTGTGATCCGCGTCTTTTGCCGGAGGCTTAACTTCGATACGCTACGCGCATGAGGAATGTCGTTCTCACAGCCGTTATTGTCGCTATGTTCGCCGTCACGATGGAAGGCGTGGTAGAGGCTGTCGATGACGCGAGCTTCCATCAGACACATCACGCCCATGCTGACGATAGCGATCAGTGGTTTCACGACGGCGATGCTGACGATCACGACGGCGAGGCTTGCGAGCATTTTTGTCACGTTCATGTCGTCGCATTGACGTCGCAGGCATCACTTCCTGAATTGCCCATGATCGGTGGTTCGGTGCTTACGCCGTCAATCCGAGCTGTAACCCGCAGTACCGCACCTCCGACACCTCCGCCCAATATCTAGTCCCTGACATCTTGTTAGCTCACCCGGCGCGTCGGCGTCGGGTGCCGTGCATTACATTTCAGGACTGGATACATGTCTACGAAAGTGAGATGGATCGCCGTTGCCGTGGCGATCTTGATGATGACCTCATCCGCTCGTGCTCAAGCAGAGCCGGTTGAGGTGGATACCGAACCACCTAGCAGCCAGGCGAGACTATCGGCGTTTGTCATGGCCGTCGTCGATGGCAATCCTCAGGTAAACGCAGCCCGGGCGATGCTCGATGCGAGCGTAGCCCTCGAGGGTGCAGCGGGGCGCCCGCTGTACAACCCCGAACTGGAGTTTGAGGCGGAAGACTCCGACTCAGAGACGAGAACACTGGGCATCAGCCAGACGCTCGATTGGGGCGGAAAGCGCAATGCACGTAGTGCCGTGGCCGAATCCGAAAGACGCTCGGTTGAAGCGGAATACCTGGCCGTTCGATGGCAGGTAACTGCCGACCTGCTATCAGCGCTCGCGGCGTTTCAGACGGAAACGGATCGCAGCGCGTTGGCCTCCGTTCGTGTCGGCACAATGGAGGATTTCGCCGAGCTCGCTGCCCAGCGATTTGAAACCGGCGACATAAGCCAAATCGAGTTGGACCTGGCGGTACTTGCCTTCACGGATGCCCGAATCCGTCAGGGAACGGGATTAGCCGACCTGGCCGAAGCCAGGCAGGCAGTCAGCAGTCTGGTGGTTGGATCGGTACCCGCTGAGTGGCCAACGATTCAAACCAATCTACCGTCGCTGACAATCGCGCCGGCGGGTGCGAGCGATCTCGTTATGTCTCTGCCGCACGTACGGGCCGCACAGCAACGTGCGGCGGCCGCCGCGGCGCGGGTGGATCTGCGCCAACGAGAGCGACGTGCGGATCCGACGCTGTCTCTGCGTGGCGGCACCGAGGACGACGAAACGCTGGTCGGACTAAATCTGACCATTCCCTTGCACGTGCGCAATACCTTCAGCCACGAAGTTACTGCAGCGAGCGCCGAGCGCCGGCAAGCACAGCAGGAAGCGGCGAGTGTCTCGCGCCTGGCGTACGCAAGGTTTCAGGGTGCCCACGAGCGCTATCGACTGTCACGTTCAGCGTGGCGGGACTGGCAACAAACTGGCGGCATCAGCCTGGAACGGCAAACCGATCTCTTGCGGCGCCTTTGGGAAGCCGGAGAGCTCAGTACGACCGATTACCTCGTGCAACTCCAGCAGACGCTGGACACGCGCGAAAGCGCCCTGGACTTGCGTGCCGCGTTGTGGCGGGCATGGTTCGAGTGGCTGATGGCATCGGGGCAGATCGAAAGCTGGATTGGTTCCGGCGCCGATTACTGGTCAGTCACTGACCAATGAACAGAATCAGGAATATCGCAATGAACATTTACAAATGCACAGTGGCATGTCTCCTTCTTTGCCTGGCATGGCCGCTGTTTGCCCAGGATGAACACGGTCACGAAGAAGAAGAACTCGAGTCCATAGTAATGACGGCCGGCGAGAGGGCGGAAGCCGGGATCAGCACCGGAACGGTCGTTTTGCAGACGTTGTCTGAGCAAGTCCGGATGCCCGCCGAGGTTGTCGTCAACGCGTATCAGTCGGCCAGTGTGACGACACGCATCACAGCGCAAGTCGTTGCGCGACACGCCAGGCTTGGCGATGTCGTCGAGGAAGGCCAGCGGCTGGCGACCCTTTCGAGCGTCGACATGGCCGAAGCGCAGGGCGCTTTGATTCTCGCTGACTCGGAATGGCAGCGGGTGAAGGCCCTCGGCAAGCAGGCAGTGTCCGAGCGCCGCTTCACGGAAGCGGAGATCGCGCGACGCCAGGCCATGGCCAAGGTGTTGGCGTATGGCATGACGGTGGGCGGGACAAGCCGTTTGCTGGCATCGGGTGACGCCAAGCTCGCAACCGGTCAATTCGATCTCCTGGCACCACAGCAGGGCACGGTCCTCACCGACAACTTCATCATTGGCGAACTCATTGAACCGGGGCGAGTGCTTTTCAGGATCAGTGACGAATCGACGTTGTGGGTCGAAGCCAGTACGGTTCCGAGCGACCTGACTGAGTATGAAATTGGCGCGCCTGCGCGAATTGCGCATGGTGACGATCACTGGATCGAGGGCCGTGTTGTGCAGCTGCATCACCAGCTCGATGAGACCACGCGACGGCAGGGCATTCGCATCGAAGTTGACAACACCGACGATCACCTGCATCCGGGACAGTTCGTCGAGGCGGAGATCAGCACAGGTGAAGGACCAACCGTGCTGGCCATTCCCGATCATGCCATCACGTTGATCGAGGGTGTTTCCACGGTGTTCAAGCTCGAGGGCGGTGACGAATTCCACCCTCAAGCAGTAACGACCGGTCGATCCGCAGGTGGCTGGACCGAAATTCGCGAGGGGCTCGCTGAGGGTGACGAGATCGCCGTTGACGGTGTCTTCAATCTCAAATCGCTGCTTCTCAAAGCGACACTCGGCGAAGGCCACGCGCACTAGGAGGCTGTCATGTTGAATCGACTGGTAGAAGCCTCCCTGAGGTACAAGTTTCTCGTGCTGATTGCGTTCGGCGTTGTCGCCTTTCTCGGATGGCGCGCGATCGCCACCGTCCCGATCGACGCGTTCCCGGACGTTACGCCGGCGCAGGTCAACATCTACACGGAGTCGCCCGGACTGGCGGCCGAGGATGTCGAGCAGCTCCTCACCTTCCCGATCGAGTCCGGCATGGCCGGTCTGCCAAAGGTGCAGGAGATCCGCTCCGTCAGCTTGTTCGGGCTATCGTATGTCGCTGTTTACTTCGATGACGATATGGATATCTACTTCGCCCGACGCTTGGTGATGGAGCGATTACAGGAGGTCGAGGATCGGATTCCGGAAGGCTACGGCACGCCAGAGATGGGCCCCAATTCCTCCGGTCTGGGCCAGGTGTTCTGGTATACGCTGGAGCGCGCTGATGCCAAACTCAAGGACGCCATCACCGACATGGATCTGCGCACGCTGCACGACTGGACCGTGCGGCTGATCCTGCGTACGGCCAACGGTGTCGACGATGTGATGAGCTGGGGCGGTCAGGAGCGGCAGTTCCAGGTCGTTATTGAGCCCCTCAACCTGATCAAGTATGGCCTGACGTTCCGAGAAGTGATGGAGGTCATCGAGGCCAACAATCGCCAGGTCGGCGGCCAGTACATCAACATCGGGGCAGAGCAGTACCTGGTGCGCGGCCTTGGCCTCGTCGCAGACGAGCACGACATCGGCTCGATGGTCATTTCAGTCGCAGACGGGGTGCCCGTCTATCTGCGCGATATCGCGACCATCGAACAGGGCCCCGCCTTGCGATTCGGCGCGGTGACGCGCGACGGCGAGGAGGTCGTGCTCGGCATGGCGCTGTCTCGCATGGGAGAGAATGCGGCCAATGTTGTCGACGCCGTCAAGGAAAAAGTCGAGATTGTCAACGCGGCCCTGCCGGAAGGCGTCGTGCTGCGCCCCGTTTACGAACGCACGGACTTGGTCGACGAGGCGGTCAATACAGCCGTTATGGCCCTGATCGAAGGGTCCATCCTCGTCGCCATCGTGCTGTTTCTGTTTCTCGGGGAGCTGCGTTCGGCTTTCGTCGTCATTGCGGCGTTGCCCCTGGCTATGCTCATAGCGTTCATCTTCATGGGTGAAGCCGGATTGTCCGCGAACCTCATGTCGCTGGCAGGCCTCGCAGTCGGGATTGGCATGATGGTCGACGGAGCCGTCGTCATGGTCGAGAACGCATTTCGCATCATGGCGGAAAGAACAAAATCGGGGGAGGCGGTCGACAGAACCAGCGCGGTACTCGCCGCGGCGCGGGAAGTCGCGAACCCGATTGCATTTGCCATCCTGATCATCGTGGTCGTGTTTCTGCCTTTGTTCGCCCTGGAGGGGCTGGAAGGCAAACTATTTAAGCCGATGGCGTTTACGATCAGCTACGCGATGGCGGGCTCGTTATTGCTGACCCTGACTGTCATTCCGGTTCTTGCAGCCCTGATACTCAAACCGCAGGAAGAGCGAGACACGCTGCTGGTAAGGGTCTTGAAGAAACGCTATCTGCCGCTGCTCGAATGGAGCCTATCGAACAAGCGCAAGGTCGTTACCTCGGCGTTGGGCGTGCTGGTAGCCACCCTTGTCCTGTTTCCTTTTCTAGGCAAGGAGTTCATGCCAACGCTGCAGGAGGGCTCGATCATGTGGCGGGTGACTTCGATTCCTTCGGCGTCGCTCGATCAATCCATCGAGATCTCGAAAGACATCGAGAACGCGCTAAACGAGTTTCCGGAGGTCAAGACGACGATCGCGATGATTGGACGGGCAGAAAAGGGCGAAACGGCCGACGTCAATTACATGGAGATCTACACCGAGCTCAACCCGGAAGACGAATGGCCCGAAGACCGAACCGTGCCCGAGCTGGCGGAGGCAATGCGCGAGGAACTGGAGCGCGTCGTACCGACCGCGGTGATCGCCTTCACACAGCCCATCCAGATGCGCGTGGAGGAGCTCATTTCGGGCGTGCGCGCAACCTTGGCGACGAAAATCTACGGCGAGGACCTGGAGGAATTGGATCGTCTGAGTGAGGAGATCAAAGACGTCATTGCCGACGTTCAGGGTGTTGCGGATCTATCACTCGAGGCCAACGTCGGCAAACCGCAAATCCGGATCCGAGTAAATCGGAATCAATTGGCGCGGTACGGCTTGAACGCAGACGATGTGTTGTCCGTCGTGCGCACTGGCATTGGCAACGAGCCCGTGTCGACCTTGATCGATGGCGTGCGCCGATTCGACATTACGGCCAGACTCGCAGATGCTTCCAAGGAATCCGTTCAGGCAATTGAGCGTATCCCGATTCGGACCGGGTCAGGCGCCATTGTCCCCTTGGCTGCGGTGGCCGATGTAACCGTTGCTGAAGGATACTCGTTTGTTCGACGCGAGCAGCTGCAGCGCTACGCTGTGATCCAGATGGACGTGCGTGGTCGAGATGTCGACGGCTTTGTGCAGGATGCCAATAAGGCCATTGCAGAGAGTGTCGAATTGCCGGCCGGCTACTGGATCGAGTGGGGCGGCGCATTCGAGAATCAACAACGAGCACTTGCGCGCTTGTCTATTATCGTGCCGCTGACGATATTCTTCATCTTCGTGCTGCTGTACACGGCGTTTAATTCGACAAAGTACGCGACAATGATCATCGCAAACGTGCCCTTTGCCACCATCGGGGGTGTTTTCGCTTTGTTCGTTAGCGGTCAGTATGTATCCGTACCGTCTGCGATCGGTTTCATCGCGGTCTTTGGCGTGGCAATGCTGAACGGTATTGTCTTGATCAGCTTCATTAACGAACTGCGCGAGAATGGTCTTTCTGTCGCCGAAGCAGTTCGAAAAGGAGCAGAAATGCGACTGCGGCCCGTGTTGATGACGGCGAGCGTCGCCATTCTTGGCCTGGTGCCCATGCTGCTTTCGTCAGGCGTCGGCGCCGAGACACAGCGGCCGCTGGCCTCCGTCGTGGTTGGTGGCCTGATCACATCAACGTTGCTCACGCTAATATTGCTACCCGTTATCTATGAGTGGGTCGAGTCGCGCTCCGAACAGCGAGCTACTTAATGAGCGACTGCGGATGTGAAGCACCGGACGTGAAATCGGAACAGGAACGTCGTGTCCTGCAAACTGCGCTGGGCCTGAACGCCACCATGGCGGTGATCGGCGGCCTGGCAGGCTGGGTCGCCCAGTCCACCGGGTTGCTTGCCGACGCGCTGGATATGCTTTCCGACGCAACCGCCTATGCGATTGCCCTGCTGGCCATCGGCCGCTCCGCGTTATTCAAAATCAGAGCCGCGACTCTCAGCGGTGGCATCTTGCTCGTGCTCGGCGTTGCCGTCCTTTTCGAGGTCGGCCGACGCGCAATTTATGGGGCCGAACCGTTGAGCGAATGGATGATTGGAACGGCTGTGCTGTCGCTAGTCGTCAATCTGACGGTGCTGCGATTGCTGGCTCCGATGAAATCCGGCGAAGTGCACCTGCGGGCAACGTGGCTTTTTACACGTGCCGATGTGGTGGCAAATCTCGGCGTGATTCTCGCTGGCCTGCTGATCCTGTGGCTCGGCGTGCCTTATCCGGATTACGTGATCGGCACATTGATTGGTCTGTATGTCATCAAAGAGGCCGTCGAGATACTGCGAGATGCCCGGGCCGAGGCTAGCAACACAACGGAGAATCCCAAACAGGGGTAGGGCCGATGAGTGACAAGAATTACTGGGAACGACACGCGCGCAACTATGATGCGTCAATGCGATGGGTGCTCGGGCGTCCACTGCCGCGAATGCTGGAGTTGACCAGCGAGGCGGTTCGCGGCACGGGAAGGGTTCTGGAGGTCGCAGCGGGCACAGGAATCGTTACTTCAGCAATCGCTCAGGCGTGCGACTCCGTCGTCGCTACGGACTACGCGGCAGCCATGGTCGAATCGCTGGGCCGCCGAGTCCAAGATGCGCGGCTCACGAACGTTACTTGCGAACAAGCCGACATCTATTCGCTTCCATATCAGGCTGGTGAGTTCGATGCCGTCGTTGCGGCCAATGTTCTTCACCTTGTGCCGGATCTGCCCGGAGCAATCGAGGCTATAAGCAAGGTGACAAAGCCCGGCGGGCTGCTCATTGCTCCTACGTTTTGCCATGATCAGACTTGGGTGTCTTGGCTGGTTTCGAGGATCCTGGCGGTCAGCGGGTTTCCCGGGCATCGTCGCTTTTCCTTGCGGTTGATGGAAAGTGCTTTGGAGGAGAACGGACTGAGCGTGACTCGGTCAGAATTGCTACCGGGGCTGATTCCTATTGGCCATGTAGAAGGTCAGCTCTAGTGGTTAGACGGCGCAAATTGGGGCCCAGTGCATGACGTCCATTACCCAGTGTCAAAAGTGGTCGCCCTGTTCAGGCATCGAAAGAGGTAAATTCCTGCCACTCCGATAACTGGGGAACTGATCAGACCCGGGAAATAGGATTCAGCAGCCACCGCCATCAGGGGGTGAGCAATACCGTTGAGCATTCCGGCAAGCGCCAGGAACCATGCTACAAAAAGGGCCGGTTTGTGCGCTGATCGAATCAACGGAATACACGCCATCCAGACCGCGATCCAGGCCAGGTTGAACGCGACAAAGATCGACGCTGGCATCGGGTCTTGCCCAAAGAGGGCGGGAAATCGAACGTGGAACCCCGTCGCCCACTCCTCGATGAAATGCGCGCTCTGCGCCGCGGTTGCGATCGCGAGCGCCCTTGATGCGGCGATTCGCTGAAACCGTGATTGGCCGGAGGGTGATCGGCGATAGGTAAGCGACAAAGCCACCAGCGCGACCAGTCCCAACACGGCAATGCTAGGGATCATGCTCTGCATAGTCTCAGGGAATTTTAGTAAGGCACCGAAGCAAGTTTAAGGGGTGACCCCGACAGTGACCATGGCCGCGCTGGTGCGAGCCAGCTGACTCCAGACAACGAGGGGAACCGCACCAACCTAAGCATCCTCAGGCGCTGCGGGTTTTCCCGCAGTGGCTCAGTGATACCCCCAATTAAGAATGGTTCGCATTTTCATTACCGTTTCTGCCTCTTGTCACTGTGAGGCAAAACACCATGCATCTGTCCCGTCAATTCGTATCGGTTGCGATGATCACCCTCATGGCGGCGCCAATTGGCGCTGCGTTGGCTAGTGGGGCTGCCGATGTTGAGGAAATCGATACGGTCACGATCATTGGCAAGCGTAAGAATCTTGCCGACGTGCCGGGTTCAGTCCACCTGTTGGAGGCGGAGGACCTGGCCGAGTTTGCCCAGAGCGACGTGCAACGGGTTCTGCGCGCGGTGCCCGGCGTGTACCTGCAGGAAGAAGAGGGGTGGGGGTTGCGCCCCAACATTGGTATTCGCGGATCCGGGCTTGATCGCAGCTCGCGCGTGGCGCTCCTCGAAGACGGTGTGCTGATAGCGCCAGCCCCGTACGCATCGCCCGCGGCGTACTACTTCCCGACCCAGCGACGCATGAGCTCGGTTGAGGTGCTCAAGGGACCGTCATCGATTGCGGTCGGGCCGCGGACCACGGGCGGGGCCGTCAACCTGGTATCCACGCCGCTGCCAATGGACGGGCCGAGCGTCCATGCGGACCTTCGGTATGGAGATTTCAATACCTTCGATGCGCACCTAAACGCAGGATACGGAGGCCGGCAATTCTCGTGGCTGCTCGAGGGTGTCCGGAGCAGCAGCGATGGGTTCAAGCAGACCGTGGGGCCGAGTAACGCAAACGCAGGATTCGAGCTCGATGACTTTCTCGGCAAGTTTGAAATCCGCACACACCCGGCTGCCGCCATTCACCAATCGCTGACGGTCAAAGCCGGACGAACCGACCAGGTCGCCGATGAGACGTACCTTGGCCTTACCGATGAGGACTTTCGAGAAGCGCCTTTTTCCCGTTATGCCGCGAGCGCCAATGACGTGTTTCGTGGGTCGCACAGCCAGTTCCTGGCAACCTACGTGCTCGACCCGGGTCGGGGCTGGCACGGCGAGATCACGGCATACCGCAATGACTTTCAGCGCAACTGGTACAAGCTGCAGTCGTCGAATGGCGTCTCGATTTCGAGCGTTCTTTACGACCCAACGATGTATCAAACAGCACTCGGTTACCTGCGGGGCAACAGCAGTCCGGACGATGCGCTACAGGTACGGGCCAACAACCGCGACTACGTCTCGCAGGGTGTCCAGGGAAAACTCGACTGGAATGGCGCGCTTGCGGATGCAGAGATTGACGTGACGCTGGGTGTTCGCCTGCACGACGACGAGGAAGATCGTTTCCAATGGCAGGACGGTTACCGCATGGAGGAGGGGCGTCTTGTTCTGACGTCTGCAGGTGCACCAGGATCCCAGTCGAACCGCGTATCAAGCGCCGAGGTCAGCGCGATCTTCCTCGCCACGGTGATCGACACCGGTCGTTGGGTCTTTACACCGGGCGTGCGCTATGAAGATATAGCGCTCACACGGCGCGATTACGCGACCGATGATGCGGCGCGATTGGGTGCTCCCGCGCGGACACGCACTCACCGCGTCGCGCCGCTGATTCCGGGTGTGGGCGTGCTGTACCGGCTCAGCGATCAGTGGCGGCTGCTTGCCGGCGTGCATCGTGGCTTCAACCCGCCGGCGCCAGGCAGTACGGCGACGGAAGAGACGAGCACCAACTGGGAAGCCGGTTTTCGATACGGCTCGGATCGCTTTAGTCTTGAAGCGATCGCGTTTCGCAACGACTACGACAACCTGGTGGGTACGGTTACGGCATCCACGGGTGGTGGCGGTGAGATCGGCGATCAGTTTGATGGCGGCGCCGTTCGCGTGGACGGGCTTGAGATGCAGGCAACGTCGATACTGCATCGCGGCAATGTCGATATTCCGCTTTCTTTCTTCTACACCTGGACCGCTAGTTCCGAGTTTCGGGAGAGCTTTGCCTCGGCTTTTGGGCCGTGGGGCGATGTCCAGGCCGGTTATGAATTACCGTACATTCCGGAGCATCAGTTCCGTTTCCAGACCGGCTTGACGGGGGCTGAGTGGCGCTTGTCCGTTGCGGCTAACTACGTCGATGCCGTACGCACCCGGGCGGCTGCCGGCACGCCGGCCCCGGGCGATACACTTCCTGGCTACGTGGTTTGGGACATGATCGGAGTATGGCGCCCTGACGAACGACTGTCGTTCTATCTCAAAGTCGACAATGTTCTCGATAAGACGTACGCGGTTGCGCGCCGCCCGGCGGGTCTTCGGCCGGGTTTGCCACGCACCGCCTACCTGGGTCTGACCTACCGACGGTAAGCGGGAGGCCTCGTATCTCTCTGGCGAGTGGACCGGGGCAGCGAGACCGATTGGGCCGGGTGCTCATCCATTGCCGGTCGACGTAAGCGATTGATCCTAATAACTAACGGCCAGCCACAATGGACCGCGTGGCAGCCACAATCGCGGCCCGGGCATTCCCAATAGTCCGGCGAATGCCCCCTTCGCATACTTCTGATCAAGATTTCTCTTGATTGGAAGCCAAATGCTCTCAGCCTGTGACACCGTGTATGTCGTCGATCCCGATGAGTCGGTTCATGACGCCCTGACCACGCTGCTGCAGTCGGCCGGCGTGCGCGTCGCCTGTTATCGAACGCCGGAAGCGTTCCTGAACGCGTGCGCCATGCAACGGTCCGGCAATTGTTGCGTATTGCTCGAAGCGGACCTGCCGGGCATTGGCAGCCTGGCGTTGATACGAGAAGTGCACACGCTGGCACCGGACATGCCAATCATCGTGCTGGCCAGCACCGCCGACAGCGATATCGCCGCGCAGGCGCTCAAAGCTGGCGCATTGGACGTGATCGACAAGCCCCTGTTTGGGGCGCATTTGCTTGACCGCATTCTTGGCGTCGCGGCAGACGCTCGATACGCCACCTCCCTTTAATTGTTACGACCCCAACTTGGAGACAACGATGAAAACCCATAACCGATGCAGGACGTTAGCCTGGTCCGCGCCAGCCCTTGCGCTGCTCGCGAGCCCGGCTTTCGCGCAAATGCATCCCGAGCGCATCACCGAGCTCGAGAAGCAGGTGGAAACGCTCACCGAGCAGCTCGGCGAACTACAGGCCGAGCTCGAGCACGCCAAAGGCCAGGGCGGTCTCGACGAGATCCGAGAAGACGTCGAGGCCAACAAGGTCGCGATTCAAGCGACTCAATCCTCGACCACGTTTCTGGACACAACGTCCGTCACGCATCTGTCGGGCTACGCCTCCGCCGACTACGTCAGTGTTGAAGATGGGCCGTCGGCGTTTATCGCCAACTTCAACCCGATGTTCCATTTCCTGTACGACGACAAGATCCTCTGGGAAGCCGAACTCGAAGTTGTCGTCGAGGAAAACGGCGACACCGAGGTTGGCATCGAGTACACCACGGTTGACTGGTTCCTGAACGACAACCTGACACTGATCGCCGGCAAGTTCCTGAGCCCGATCGGCAACTTCCGCCAGAACCTGCATCCGTCGTGGATTAACAAGCTGCCCTCGGCCCCGCCGGGCTTTGGCCATGACGGCGCGGCACCGATATCCGAAGTCGGTGTGCAGTTGCGTGGCGTGGCGCCCATGGGCAACAGCCGTTTGAACTACGCCTTCTTCCTCGGCAACGGTCCCAAGATCGAAGGCGAGGACGGCGAGATTCATGCCATCGAGGCTGAAGGGTTTGCCTCGGATCCGGATGATGAAAAAGTCTTTGGCGGTCGCGTCGCGTTCCTGCCAATCCCGAGCCTCGAGCTGGCCGTATCCGGAGCCACCGGTGACGCGGCCGTGGTCGAAGACGACGGCGTTGACGTCGAGGGCGATCCGAAGCGCGGTTACCAGGTGCTGGGCTTTGACGCCAGCTACCAGTGGAACAACCTCGATCTGCGTGGCGAGTACGTCAAGCAGGAAGTAGACCCCAGTCCGATGAGTATCGCCCCTGAGGGTGGTGTTTGGGAAACCTGGTATGCGCAGGCTGCCTACAAGTTTGCCGATGGCAAGTGGGAAGGTGTGGCGCGCTACACCGACTTCCAGTCGCCGCACGCCGACGACACCCAGGAGCAGTTGGCTCTTGGTATCAATTACCTGGTCACGCCGAGCGCCTTCCTCAAGTTTGGCTACGAGTCCAACAAGGGCGAGCCTGGCGAGATCACCGACGCGGATCGCTGGATCCTGCAGATCGCGTACGGCTACTGAGTTTAAGGAGATACCACCATGAGAACGAAATACTTCACACTGGTTCCGGTCGCGGTGATCTCCGCTGTCCTGGGCCTTGGAATGCTCGCGGCGCAATCAACGGCGGTTGCCGATGATGCGACCACCACCAAACAAAGCGATCCGATGCAGTTCGTCAACGGCTCAAAAACATGGGCCAATACCTGCGCACGCTGCCACAACATGCGCGACCCGAAGTCACTGCGCGACGATCAATGGCGCGCGGCTATCGCGCACATGCGGGTTCGCGCTCACCTGACGGCGAAGGAGGCAGAAGATGTCCTGGTTTTCCTGCAGCAAAGTAACTAGGAGCCTGGCCATCGTGGTGCTGGCGTCATTCGTGACGCCAGCCATCGCCTCGGGCAGCGAGGCGGGCGAGAAGGTCTACGCACAGACCTGCATTGCCTGCCACGGCGCCAACGGCAAGGGCACGATTCCGGGCGTCAGCGACCTGACCAAGTCGGACGGGCCACTGGCGAAATCGGACGAGACGCTGATTGCGAGTATTCGCGACGGTCTCGTGACCCCTGGCAAGCCGCTGTCGATGCCGCCGAAGGGCGGCAATCCGTCCTTGAGCGACGAGGAGATCCAGGCGGTGCTCGAGTACCTGCGCTCTTCGTTCGGCAGTTAGCAAAAGCGCTTGACCTTGACGCTGGATACACCTTTTAGAGTACGAGCATCAATCCGATAACGAGCCTTTACACACCGATGACCTTTCTAGCCACACTTCGACAATTACAGCGGACACGGGCTCGCACCGTGCTCGGTCTGCTGGTCGTCGTGTGGCTGAACCTCACTCTCCAGGGCTGCGCCATCGCCAGCCCTGATACCTTGCCGGCCGATCGGCCTGTTGCGAGCAGTGAGCTCGATCCTTCCCGCACCCATTCAGGCCATGCTCAGCCCGAGCAACGCCCGTTCTGCACGGGCTGCGAGCATGAGCGGTGCACCGAGGGCACACCCTGTGACGGGCCGGTCGCCGCCGGCACCAAGGCAGAAGTTCGCCTGCCTGAAACCTATGAGTTCGAATCCACCGCGGCCGTCGCTGTCGACGATCTCGATCTGGCCGTCAACACACTCGACACCTCCCCTGTGCGACCACGCTATCGCGCGGTGGCGGCTGCGGTTCCTCTCCATATCCGGAATTGCGTGTACCTGATCTAGAACGCCTCGATCGTCAACGGACCTTTTCCCGTTCTTTCTATGAGGTTTTCTTAAGTGACCAGGCAACACCACAATCCGAACTATACGACAACGCCACCGGCAGCCGCCGTGACGGATGATGAGCGCGCCACCACGCGACGCCATTTTCTGATGGTCGCGACCGCGACGGCGGCAAGTGTCGGCATCGGTTTCTCGGCGTACCCGTTCCTCGCGTCGCTGCAACCGAGCGCACGCGCCAGCGCCGAGGGCGGCCCGGTGCAGGTCGATCTGTCGCCGATTCAGCCGGGTGAGCGCATCACCGTCACCTGGCGCGGAAAACCCGTTTGGGTCGTGCGTCGAACTGCTGAGGCGTTACGGCGCATGGCGAGTGCCGAATGGCTGGGTGAGCTGCGCGACCCGATGTCTGACGTGACATCGCAACAGCCTGAGTACACCAGGAACGCCACGCGCTCGATCACCGAGGAGTACTTCGTCGCGATTGCGCTGTGCACGCACCTCGGCTGTGTGCCGCTGTACGAGCCGCAACCCAACGAGGCACGCAGCGCGCGACCGTGGATCGGCGGGTTCTTCTGCCCCTGCCACGGTTCGCGCTTCGATCTCGCCGGACGCGTGGTCAAGAACGTCCCGGCACCGACCAACCTTGTGATTCCACCGTACCGAATCATCGGGTCACAGCGACTCGAGATCGGCACCGACCCTACCGACACCCCGGAGGATACCGATGGCAACGCTTAGCTTATCGATTGACGGCATGACCTGCGTGCACTGCACCAAGCGCGTGCAAGTGGCACTGCGGCGTGTACCGGGCGTGTCCAAGGCACGCATCAACCTCACGGAGAAACTTGCCATGATTGACTACGACCCCGAGACGGTTAAACCACGAGAATTGCTCGGGGCCATCCGCGAGGAAGGCTTCGAGCCGGGCGCTGCAAAGCTGCGCATGGCCGTTAAAGGCCTGCGCTGTGCCTCGTGCGTCACCCAGGTCGAAGGCGCGCTGCAACGCACCCCCGGCGTGGTTGCCGCCAATCTGAATGTCGCGACATCCGAAGTCGACATCGAGTATCAGCCAGGGCGGGCGAGTCTTGACGACCTCAGCCAGGCCGTGGCCGACAGCGGCTACGAGCTGGCACCGGCGACGGCGGCCAGTGAAGAGAGCGTCGATCAACACGCCGAGGAGCAGGCCGAGGAGTACCGCGGCCTGATGCGCAAGTTCTGGTTTGCGGCGATCGTGTCGATCCCGGTCATGATTTTCAGCTACCCCGACTTTATCCCGGGGCTGCGCGAGTGGATGCCGATGGGCAGCGACAACCGCCGCATCGTCTGGGGTCTGCTTGGGCTTTTGACCCTGCCGGTCCTGGTGTGGTCTGGCTCGCAGTTCTACACCGGCATGTGGGCGGCCCTGAAGCACCGCACCGCCAACATGCACACCCTGATTGCCTCCGGCATCACGGCAGCGTTTGTCTACTCGGCCGTCGCGGTGCTGTTCCCGCAATGGTTCCCGACCCAGGCACTCGCCGAGGCGTTCTGGGACGTCTCGACCGTGGTCGTCGCGCTGGTCGTCTTAGGCATGGCGCTCGAGGTGAAGGCCAAGGGCAAGACCTCGGAGGCGATCAAGAAACTGGTCGGCCTGCAGGCGAAGACGGCGCGCGTCGTGCGCGACGGCAAAGAGATCGACATCCCGGTCGAAGAAGTCGTGGTGGGCGATCACGTCGTGGTACGTCCGGGCGACAAGGTCCCGGTCGACGGCGTCGTCGTCAAAGGCTCGAGCAGTCTCGATGAATCGATGATCACCGGTGAGTCCATCCCGGTGGAGAAAGGCGAGGGCGACGAAGTGATCGGCGCCACGCTCAACAAGACGGGGTCCTTTACGTTCGAGGCGACGCACGTCGGTAAAGACACGGCGCTCTCCAATATCATTCGCATGGTGCAGGATGCGCAAGGCTCGAAGGCACCCATCCAGCGAGTCGTCGACCAGGTCGCGGCCTATTTTGTGCCGACGGTCATGATTCTTGGCCTGTTGGCCTTTATCGCCTGGTACAACGTAGGTCCCGAGCCGCGCATCGTCTTCAGCATCATTGTGCTGGTCACGACACTGATCATCGCGTGCCCCTGCGCGCTAGGACTGGCGACACCCACCTCGCTAACCGTGGGCATCGGCAAGGGCGCCGAGAACGGCATCCTGATTCGTTCCGGTGACGCCTTGCAAACCGCCAAGCGTCTGAACGCCATCGTGCTCGATAAGACCGGCACGATCACCAAGGGCGAACCCGAATTGACCGACGTCATCAGTCTTGGCGATTTCGACGATGACGAACTGCTGGCGTTGACCGCAACGCTGGAGAAAGGCTCCGAACATCCCCTGGGCGAAGCCATCGTTCGTGGTGCAGAGGCTCGGCACCTGACCCTCACCACAGCGGTGGACTTCGCCGCCATTCCCGGGCACGGCGTCTACGGACGGGTCGATGGCCACGAGTTGCTGCTCGGCAACGCCAAGTTGCTACACGATCGTGGCATCGACTCGACCGACCTCACGGCCGACTGGGAGCGACTCGCCGCCGACGGCAAGACGCCAATGTATATCGCCATCGACAAGCAGGCGGCAGGCCTGATTGCGATCGCCGATACCGTCAAGGAAGACTCACAGAAGGCCGTGCACGCGCTTCAGGCAATGGGCCTCGAGGTCGTGATGATCACCGGCGATAACGAACGCACGGCTGACGCCATCGCCAAGCGGGTTGGCATTGAACGCGTGCTGGCCGATGTGCTGCCTCAGGAGAAAGCACACGAGGTCAAAAAGCTACAGCTCGAGGGCAAGGTGGTTGCCATGGTTGGTGATGGCATCAACGATGCGCCGGCGCTGGCCCAGGCGGACGTCGGTATGGCCATTGGCACCGGTACCGATGTCGCTATCGAAGCCAGTGACATCACGCTGATCAAGGGCAGCCTGGGTGGCGTGGTCACGGCAATGCAGATCTCGCGCGCCACCATGCGCAACGTTCACCAGAACCTCTTTGGCGCCTTCATCTACAACGTGCTCGGTATCCCGGTGGCGATGGGCGTGCTGTATCCCTTCACCGGCCTGTTGCTCTCGCCCCTGATCGCGGCTGCCGCCATGGCCTTCAGCTCGGTCACCGTGGTCACCAATGCCAACCGGCTTCGTTACTTCAAACCCAAAGGAGGTGCGGCATGACGCCTGATCGCATCATCGTCACCGCGCTGGGTCTTGCGCTGATTGTCTTCATCGTCTGGTTCTTCTGGATGAAAAGAGACAAGGGCACGCGCGCCTCACAAACCAGTTCCGGCCACCAGGAGGTAATGATCCTGGTCAAGGGCGGCTACACGCCCGACGTCATCGTCGTCGAGAAAGACCGGCCGGTCCGACTCAATTTTCGCAGAGAGGAAACCGCGTCCTGTTCGGAAATGGTGCTGTTGCCCGATTTCGATCAGAGCGCGCGGTTGCCTGCTGGTGAAACGGTTGCCGTGGAGTTCACGCCTCACGATGCCGGCGAATTCGAGTTCGCCTGCCAGATGGGGATGCTGCGCGGCAAGTTAATTGTGGAATGACGGGGCCATGCCCCTTACGTAGGAGAAACATCATGAACAGAAAACTGATTGCAGCAGCGATAGCCATCGCCATGCTCGGCGGCCCGGTTTTCGCAGAAACCGACCCTGCCGCTGACATCGACAAGGAGTGGGCCGCCCAGGCTGAGTCACGGCAACACATGCACGATCACATGGCCAAGATGCAGGCCACCATGGCGCAAATTCATGCCGAGGAGGATACCGACGAGCGGCACAAGCTCATGCATCAGCACATGCTGGAAATGCGCACAATGATGGAAATGATGGGTGACATGCGTGGCATGCCAATGATGCAGGGCGGCCACATGGCGGGCGGTCACGCAGAAGGCAAGGGCATGATGCACGACGGCACCATGGCGATGTCGGGGCATGACAAAGAGAAGTGCCCGCACATGGGCGAGATGGCCGAGAACATGGCCATGATGCAGAACATGATGCAGCAGATGATGGAACATGACGCTGCCCGGGAAGACGCAGGAAGCCACGAGCACGAGTGATCGGAGACCCGACCATGCGTACCTCGAAAGGTAACTTTTGGTATTCCACCAACGGTCTGGCGGCGATCGGCCTGATCGCCGCCGTCCTCTACTTCTTGCTCGCTGAGCACCGCGCGCATTTCCTGATGGCGTTGCCGTACCTCATCTTGCTGCTGTGCCCGCTGCTGCACGTGTTTATGCACGGCGGCCACGGACATGGTGGTCATGGACACGGTGGTCATGGCGATGCGCATGAGCACCATCGGGAGGAGGAACGATGACCCATTCTGGCGACTACGGCCTGTGGTCCCTGGTGATCATCAACTCGGCCGTCTTTATCATCTTTGCATTCAGCTTCACCAAGCCGAAGAGCCGGTGGGACTGGCGCAGCCTCGGGGCGTTCTCTGCCTTTGTGGTTGCGCTGTTCACCGAGATGTACGGGTTTCCGCTGACAATCTACCTGTTATCAGGCTGGTTGCAGACGCAGTTTCCGGGTACGGATATTTTGAGCCACGACTCGGGGCACCTGTGGAACACGATCATCGGCTGGGACATCAACCCGCACTTTGATCCGCTGCATCTCGCGAGCAATCTCGTCATCATCGGCGGCTTCCTGATGCTGGCCTCCGCCTGGCGAGTGCTGCTCGCCGCCCAACGCGACGGCGCGCTGGCGACAACCGGGCTGTACGCACGTATGCGTCACCCGCAGTACACCGGCTTCATGCTGATCATGTTCGGCTTTCTGTTGCAGTGGCCGACGCTGCCGACCCTGGTGATGTTCCCCATTTTGTGCTGGGTGTATGTGCGCCTCGCAAAACGCGAGGAGCAGGTGGCCATCGACGAGTTCAGCGATGTCTACCGGCGCTACCGGGACGTAACGCCAGGTTTTATTCCGGCGCTGGGCGGCGCCACAGCACCGGTGGAGTGATGCGATGAGCGATCCTGCAACACAACTGGTGCGCGCTTACCTGCACATTAACGGCTACTTCACCGCCACGGAGTATCCTCTGGTCGAGAAGCAACCCGGCACTGCGCCTCGGAGCGTCACCGACATTGATCTGCTGGCCATTCGTTTTGGGCACCGGAGCGCGGATGCGGCGGCACTCGGTGACAGCAGTCGCTCGATCGTGGGCCCCGTGGTGGAGTCGGTGGACCCGGTTCTCGGCTGCGACGACCCGGCGACCGATATGATCCTCGGCGAAATCAAGCAAGGCCAGGCGCACGTCAACGCCGGTGCGCGCAATCTGAACGCACTGGCAGCAACCCTGCATCGATTCGGTTGCTGCCCGGCCGGGCGTGCCACGAACATGGCACGGCAGCTCGTGCAACGCGGCAGCGTGACCAACGACGCCGGCCACCGCATTCGCATGGTGCTGTTTGCCTCGCGCGGTGACTACGCGCCGCACGGCTGGCACCTGGTGCACCTGGGCCATGTCTTCGAGTTCCTCGATCGGTACCTGAGAACCGACGGCGCCGCCTTGTCCGCCACGCAACTGCTGGATCCGGCACTCGGGTGGCTTGCCCTATTGAAGAAATGTGACCTCAAACTCGCGCCCGTTGCGGCGCAGGAGAAACCCAATGACGATCAAACGCATCACCGCCATCGTGCCGGTGCCGATGCTGAAACCGCTTGAAAAGCACTTGAGAGCCTGCGGCGTGCCCGGTGTGACCGTGGAAAAGGTCAAAGGCTACGGCGAGCACCCCAATTATTTCCGCCGTGACCTGATGCAGGCAAACGCCCGGGTGGTGTTGTACGCCGAAGCCGACGATGTCGACACCATCGTTACGGCGGTCATCGGTTGCGCTACCGAAGCGGGCACGCAAGCCGGCATCCTCGCTGTTGAGACCATTGATCGACTCGTCCACCTGCCGAGCGGCGCGGACGTGTCGCAACCCATGCATACCGAATAAAGGAGAACACCATGTTGCGTATCAAGACCGTGAGCCTGTCCCTCGGGCTGACCTTTGCCGTGTCCTTTGTCATCTGCGTCCTGTGGGGACTGTTATTGCCTGAGCAATTGCACATGCACCAGTTCCTGCAATACGTGCTGCCAGGATTCACCTGGATCGGTTTCGGCTCCGCCGTTCTGGGCCTCGTTGAGAGCTTCCTGTTCGGCGTCTACTTCGGCGTGGTGTATGTGCCGATTTACAACTGGCTGAATCGTGACAAAGCGGCTCAGTAATTCCATGAAAAGAGGAGCACCCTCCATGACGACACAACGAAACCCCGTACTGACCTTGCTCTTGCTGGCGGCTTTGGCCGCCCCGGTGGCGAGCATTGCCACCGAAACAGACGATGCCGCACAGCTTGAGGCAATCATCACGGCCATCGAGCAGGGCTGGGAAAACGCTGACGGTACGCCGTTCTATATGCATTTTCTGGGCCAGGACGGCGCGCGCTTTATCGAGTCGGGCGGCCAGAACGAGGGTCTGAAGGACCTCGTCGAGCACCACGTGGAGCCCGAAGGCGACGTACTGGACGGACTGGATCTCACGTTCAACAATATCGAGACCCATGTCGAGGGCGATTTTGCCTGGGCGCTCGCTGACGTCGTAGTCCGGGCGACGGTCAAGAAAGACGGCCGGGAGATTCACAACCGCGGCCACGAGACCTTTCTGTTTCGGCGTACGGCCGATGGCTGGAAAGTCATTCACACGCACAGCTCGACGCGGCCGGTTCGCTAAGCAACATGGAGCGCACGGTTCGCCAATACCTGCTGGAACCGTTACTCGCGCGTAACCCCATCACGGTGCAGGCGCTCGGCATTTGTTCGGCCCTCGCGGTGACGGTCGGCTTACGACCGTCACTGCTGATGGCGGTTGCGGTCATTGCAGTCTCCGGGTTCGCCAACGCGGCGATCTCGCTGATACGCAACCGCATCCCGAACAGCATTCGGCTGATCGTGCAAATCGTCGTGATTGCCACCTTCGTGGTCGTGGTCGACGAACTCCTCAAGGCCTATGCCCCAGAGACCAGCAAACGGCTCTCGGTCTACGTGTTCCTGATCGTCACCAACTGCATCGTGCTGGCCCGGGTCGAGTCGGTCGCGATGAACAAGCCGGTGTGGCCGAGCTTTGTCGATGGCATTGGCAATGGGCTTGGCTACGGCCTGGTGCTGGCGATCGTCGGCACCATTCGTGAGCTACTGGGCGCGGGCAGTTTGTTGGATGCACCGGTGTTCGTAACGACCGCCAACGGTGGTTGGTATGAGCCCGTCGGGCTGTTTCGACTGGCGCCGAGCGCGTTCTTCATCATTGGCTTGCTGATCTGGGCCGGACACCGGTTTGCCAAACCGCCCGATGATGCGCGCAAGGGGCGGCAATGAACGACTATCTCGCACTCTTCCTGCAGGCCGCGTTCTCCGAGAACATCATGCTGGTGTTCTTTCTCGGTATCTGCACGGCGATCGCCGTGTCGAAGTCCATGGAAGCAGCGCTCGGCGCGGGCGCCGCCATCTTCTTCGTGCAAAGCGTGACGGTGCCGCTCAATAGCCTGCTCAACACCTACATCTTCCAGCCAGGCGCGCTAGCCTGGGCAGGCCTGCCCGAGATCGACATGAGCGCCTTAGGATTGATCGCCTACATCGGCGTCATCGCAGCGACTGTGCAGGTCCTTGAGATGGTGATCGACAAGCACTTCCCGAAGCTCTACAACGCCTTTGGCGTGTTTCTGCCGTTGATTACCGTCAACTGCGCCATTCTTGGCGGCAGTCTTTTCAGCATTCAGCGCAATTACCGGCTCCTGGAGAGCGTCGTGTTCGGCCTTGGCAGCGGTGCCGGGTGGGCGCTCGCAATCATCCTGCTGGCCGGAATCCGTGAGAAGTTGCGCTATGCCGACGTGCCCGAAGGGCTGGAGGGCACCGGCATTACCTTCATCGTGATGGGCCTGATGGCGATGAGCTTCATGGGCCTGTCCGGTATCTACGCAGCCTAGACCGGTGAGTGGCCATGCATTAGAGCCATTGCACGTCGAGCACTACGGCGACGGAGAGAAGACCATCGTGTTTGTCCCAGGCCTCGGCGGCACGACGCGCTACTGGAAGCACGGCATTGGAACACTGGTCGACAGCTACCGGGTCGTGTTGGTGGATCTGTTGGGATTCGGCGCCTCGCCGAAGCCGTGGACGCGCTACTCGGTCGATCGGCACGTGGAGTCGTTGCACAAGGCGCTGGATTCACTTGGCCCGATCACGCTGGTCGGTCACTCGCTTGGTGCATTGTTGTCCGTCGCGTATGCCGCACGCCACCGCGACCAGGTTGAGAACGTGGTGCTGATGGGCATGCCGTACTTCGGATCGGAAGAAGCGGCGTACCGGTACCTGCGCTCGGGCAAGGTAAAGTGGGGCTTTCTGTACACTAACGTGGTTCTCGTTATGATCGCCTGCATTCTCACGCGCCGCGTGTTTGGCTGGCTGCTGCCGTACCTGCGGCGCGATATTCCGCGCGAAGTGGCCGAGGACCTGGTCAAGCACACATGGCGCTCGTCCACATCGTCCTTGTGGGAGGTTGTGTACCGCTACGATGCGGCCGATGAGTTGCGTCAACTGGGCGATCATGCTCGCGTGTTGATGATCCATGGGCGAGGCGACGACATTGCCCCGTTCGCCGCGATCGAGCAGCTCGCTGACGAACGACCCGGCTGGACGCTGATCGAACTCGATGGGCTTGATCATCACCCGTTCTTACGCTCACCCAACCAGTGCCTTACCTTTATTCATACCTTCGTATCGGGAGACCCATTGTGAAGTTGTTCGCCCAATTCGGCTTCTGGCCTGCGATCCTGCTGGCCGTTAGCGCTTGCGCGCCGGACAAGCCACCGGAAACGCCCGTGGAGGGCAGGTGGTACACGCACGAGCAGGTCAGTCGTGGCAAGCCTTTGTTTGCCCAGCACTGTGCGGTCTGTCACGGGGAATTTGGGCAGGGACTGGCCGAGGACTGGCGCAAGACGGATGCCAATGGCAACTACCCACCGCCGCCGCTGAATGGCACCGCGCACACCTGGCATCACCCGACCGAGGTGCTGCTCATGACCATCGAAAACGGCGGGGTGCCGCTGGGTGGTGTCATGCCACCGTTCGGCGCGGTGCTCGATGAGCCGCAGGCGCTCGAGATCATCGCCTACTTTCAGAGCTTGTGGACGGATGACGTCTACGGGCGCTGGCAAAAGATCGATAGCCGATGAAACTCTCTTTGAATTGAGTAGTTTACCAATGATTCTTGAGAGCTATTCGAGTATTTGATGAAGCCTGACCTGAAAGAGACCGGGTGCCATGCTACGCGGTACCCACAATCGGACTGCGGCAATCCCTCGGTGCACATCCGACTGATTTCGTTCAACTTATTGGTGGGCCGCCGTACACTGACACGGTGATCCCGCAGCAACACACGTGGGGAGGTCAATGCCACAATCCGGTCACGCAATGAAGTTGAGAGCCCGACCCGGGCTGCTGCTCAATGTCGCGCTCGTGGCATGGCTCGGCATCATGGTGATGCCGTGCTCGGTTCTGGCAATGGACCCCGTCGGTCTCGAGGCCGCTGCAGAAGTGACAGTCGCGCCGGATTGTCATGGAACTCACATCGAGCCAGCGACGGACAAGACCGCAGAGTGCTGCTGTGACCCCCTCACCATCACCGGCGGCGAGGGGCCGAAGACCCAACGTGCTGACCTGGTGGCTGCGGCGCCCTTGAATGCACCGCTGGCACCGACGCCATTGGCCACGTTGGCGCCTGATCGAGCACAGCCACCGCCGCCCATTGACCACAGTCCACCGGTTTACCTCGCGACCCAGCGTTTTCGCCTCTAGATCGCCTTATTTCGTACCTCGCCGCCTTGCGCGGCCCGGCGCCTCGCGCCTTGTGATTGGACCATGACGAAATAAGGAATCATCAAGATGTTAAGCAGCAACGTACTCAGCATCGAATCGCACAGCCTCGACGGCCTGCACGTCGCCGATCTTGCCAAAGAAGCCGGCGTGACGCCCGCGACCATTCGCTACTACTCGCGTACCGGCCTGTTGCACGCCAAACGCGACCCCAACAACGACTACCGGTATTTCTCGCCGTCCGACGTCAGCCGTGTGCAGTTTATTCGCAAGGCGCAGGAGCTTGGCCTGAAGATTGCCGATATCAAATCGATCTTCGAATCAGTGGAAGAGGGCAAGGCGCCCTGTGGCAAAGTAGAAACCCTGGTGCGCAAACGGCTCGAGGCCATTACGCGCCAGATCGAGGAACTGCGTGCCACGCGCGACCGCATCGCCGGCGCAATCACGGAGTGGGAGGAGAACGGCAGTCTCAGCGATGAGGAAGCGCGCTTCTGCCCGTTGATCGAAAAGCTCGGCTGCGAGCACTGATTGGAGAACCGTATGACCCATCATAGGCTCGCGAGCGTCGCGCTCGCGTTGTTAGCATTGCTTGCTGCACAACAGGCGCAGGCGCATGCCGTCATAAACGAGGGCACGGCCGAGGCCGGCACGTTCTCGTTTATCACCCTGCGCATTACGCACGGCTGCAGCAGTTCGCCGACCACGCAGGTTCGCATGAAGATTCCCGATGGCGTCATACGCGTCTCGTCGAGGTACCTTGAGAACTGGTCCGTGGAAAAGCGCATGAAGACGCTCGATACGCCGTACCGGGACGAGGCCGGCAACCTGGTGACCGAGACGGTCGATGAAATCGTCTGGAGTGGCGGTTCGCTGCCGGATGGTTTCTACGGCGAGTTCCAGGTGCGCGCGCTGATGCCGGACGAGGCAGGTCGTGTGCTGTGGTTCAAGACCATCCAGAATTGTGAAGAAGGCACGATTCGCTGGATCGAGGTGCCGACAAAGGAAGGGCAAAGCCCTTACGAGCTCAAGGAACCCTCGCCATTTATCCGCCTGGTGGAAAAACCGCACGGTGACGAGCACCGATGAGACGCTTCCCGCCGGCAATTGGGCTAATAACGCTGCTGCTCGCGGCTGCGCTGCTGCCGGTACAGACTGCCTGGGCGCACGCGCAGTTCACAGGTTCGGACCCTGCCTCCGATACGATCCTTGAGAACTCTCCCCACGAGATCGTGCTGACCTTCAGTCAGGCCGTGACCCCCGTTAGCGTCTCGCTGGTGGGCCCCGACGGTGCGCCGGTGGAATCGGTAGAGGAGGCCGTCGCCAATGGTGAACGCGTGGTGCTGCCCGTCACCGCGTCACTCGATGCAGGCACCTACGTTGTGAGCTTTCGCGTTCTGTCGGGCGACTCGCACCCGATCAGCGGCGGTTTCCGTTTCTCAATGGCACCATCTTCCCGAGTTGCTGAGGATCCAGTTTCGAAAGCGGGTCAGGAATCGGTTATCGCAGCGGCCTCAGCGCCGCCGATATCGCCGGCAGTTGGCAATCCGATGCCCTCGGACGTGCCGGAGAAGACCGTGCGCGCGGTCTTCATGTTGGCGCTGCTGCTCGCGGCCGGCCTGGTCATTTTCCGCCTGGCTATTCCGTTGCCGGACTCCCTCGAAAACTGGGTTCTGCAGTTGACGCGGCGCATCGGCAGCATCGGTCTCGCCCTTGCCGTTGCTTACTTCCTGATTGCCACCTTGAGCGTTACCGGCCTAGAGGGTTTTCGCCCCCGACACCTCTACGTCGTACTGCAGACTAGCATCGGCATCAGCCTGCTGGTGGCCATGGTGGGTTTTCTATTCTTGTCGATGTCGGGACGCGGCGAAAGCATCCTGGGCGGTCTTGGCGCAGCCATCCTGGTGGCCAGCCGCGTGCTCACCGGACACCCGGCCAGCCAGGAACCGATGCTGCTGCTGGTGCCGGCGATGGCCGTACACGTCGCCACTGCAGCATTCTGGTTCGCCTCGCTGTGGGTGCTCCTTAGGTTCCTACGCAAAGGACCGCTTGCTGAAGCGCCGCAGATATTGAGCGCCTTCGCGCGCAAGGCGCTGTGGGGCGTCAGTGCGTTGCTGCTGGTCGGCCTTGCCATGGCGGTGGTCCACCTGAAATCCGTCAATGCGGTATTTGTGAGTGACTACGGCAATTTGTTGCTCTGGAAGCTCGGCGGCGTTGCCGGGCTCCTGGTAATTGCAATCGTCAATAAGCTTTGGCTGACACCGGACCTCTTGGCGCGTTTTGATGCGCGCCGCCTGAGAACCGCGATCCGTATCGAAGCGCTGCTGATGATCCTCGTTATTGCAGCCTCGACACTGCTCGCGGCGACATCGCCAGTGGCCCAGGCCGACACCTCGGTGACGCACTCGGATCCCGCACGTGTGTCGGTACCCAGCAATACGGGCAGTTTCACGTTGCAGGTGGCGTTCTCTAGCGTGCGCTACGATGAGACGCAGCCGCTGTCCGTGGAGCTCTTCGATGCCAGCGGCGCTCCCTACACGCCACTGGAAGTCAGCGTCACCGTTACGATTCCGTCGCGGCGCATCGAGGCATTGCCGCTCACCGTCGTACGTCAAGAGGGCAACCACCTGGTGATCGAAACCGACTTTCCCAACGCACCGGACACGCGATTTGAAGCCCACGTGCTGGTGACCGAATTTGACCGAGAACACTTTGCCTTTAACCGGGAGGGCCCCGTTGAGTAAGGACTACATCCCCGCGCTGCGGTTTGCGGCGCTGACACGCTTCTACGACCCGGTCGTGCGCATGACGACACGAGAGCGTCGTGTGAAGCAACACCTGCTGTCCTCGGCCGATATTCTGCCGGGCACCACCGTGCTCGATATTGGTTGCGGAACGGGTACCATGACAATCTGGCTCAAGCAGCGCTACCCAAGCGCCGATGTCATCGGTCTGGATGCGGACCCGGCGATCCTCGAGATTGCGCGAACCAAGGCTCAGCGTGCCGGCGTCGATATCCGGTTTCTCGAGGCCAACGCGGCCGATATCCCGCTGCCCGATGACGCGGTGCACAGCGTGGTGTCGAGCCTGTTCTTTCATCACCTTGACACCGACCAGAAACGCGCCGTGTTGAAGGAAATCCTGCGCGTGCTTGCCCCAGGTGGCGAACTGCATATCTCCGACTGGGGACGACCAGCCAATACCTTGATGCGTGGGCTCTTTTACATCGTGCAGTTACTGGATGGGTTCACAACGACGCGCGACAGCGTCGAAGGGCGGCTACCGCAGCTCATCGAAGAAACCGGCGTGCGCCTGTTTCGCGAGATCACGCACTTCAACACGGTACTTGGGACATTGCGGCAATTCCGCGCTACCAAGTAGCCGACTGCGGCCACCCGTTAGACCGCTCAGTGGCACCCCCATGGCCAGTAAAGGAACTCCCAATTGTCGTAATCAGGGTGTCTTGAAATCATTGAGACTCACCAATACCGGTGAGATACAGGACAGACACCATGAACACACAAGCCACGCAATTCGCCACAGATCAACATGGCGCCACCATCCTGGCATGGCCTCATCATGGACAACCGATTCCGTTGACCGAAGATGAGGTGCGCGACAAAGTCGCGACCACGCTCGGGTCTGAACTCAATGTGCCTGCAGAGAACCTCTCGGACGAGACGTTGATTCGAGAAGACTTCGATGTCGATATCTACGCGCTTGGCGGCCCGATCATGACGATCGAGAATTATTTCCGCACCTTGCTGCAGGACGAGATCGTGAAGGACGACGTCAGCGTTGGCTCAATCGTCGACCGCCTGATGGGTCGCTCGAGTGACGCCACACGATGTGAATCGTCAAGCTGCGCGTGCGCGGCCTGAGACGTCAACCGTAGTCCGTGAACGGCAAGCGCGAGAACAAAGGGCCTACCACTCAGGGCTGTTCGTGCTCATTAACGGCTTGCAAACAACGTATCGACGATTGGGCACTCTGGCGCCCGATCGCCTTTGCACTTCGAAACGAGGTCGCTCAGCGTTTGTTGCATCTTCTGAAGATCACGGATCTTCTCCGCGACCTCATCCAGATGAATGACCGCTTTGTCGCGTATCTGATCGCAAGTGTAGCGGCCACCATCAACCAAGTGCAGTAGTTCGCCAACTTCGCGCAGCGTGAATCCCAATTCCCGCGATCGCCGGATAAAGAACAATCGCTTTACGTGTTGATGATCGTAGACGCGATGTCCGCCGGGGCTGCGCGCGGGTTCCGGCATCAAGCCAATTTTCTCGTAGTAGCGGATGGTCTCGATATTGACCCCCGTTTCGGACGACAGGCCGCCGCGGGAGTACTCGCTCGAATCGCTTTTCATGACAATGGCCTTGATCCTGTAGTTACTACAGGATGTATGGTAGTCGCCATCGCGAATGTGGGGCAAGGCGGTGCGAATGACGCACGCATCAAAAATCAAACGAGAGGGCCACTCCGGCATTGCCGCCCTGGGCGGTACAGCCGGCGCCATTCTGGCCTCATCATGCTGTATCGGCCCGCTGCTGTTGATTTCTCTGGGCGCCAGTGGGCCATGGGTCGGAAAGCTCACAGCCCTGAAGGCCTATCAGCCATTCTTCCTGACTGTGACTGCCATTGTGCTGGGCTATGGATTCTGGCTGGTCTATGGGCCTCGGCGAGCGTCTTGCGAGGACGGATGTTCTCAGCACCGCACGAGTCGGCTGACAAAAGTTGCACTCTGGGTGGCGAGCGCATTGGCGCTTGTGGCCGCGAGTACGGATTTCTGGGCACCGTTTTTCTACTGAGGGAAATGACATGAAATCACTGTGGTTAGTAATACTTATGATGTTGTTGGCGTCAGCGCCGGCAGTGTCTGGCGAGTCGGACAGGACCGTTGTTCTCGAGATCGAAAAGATGACATGCGCAACGTGTCCGATCACCGTGCGCAAAGCGATGCAACAGGTCGATGGCGTCAAGTTCGTGGACGTCGACTACGAGAGGAAACTGGCAACCGTCGTGTTCGATGAAGACCGAACGACGCCCGAGGCGATTAGCCAGGCATCGACGGACGTCGGTTTCCCTGCGACCGTCAGGGAGCCTCGATGACCGGCACGCCCGCCGCAATCGCGACAAGCTCTACGCTCACATGTCCCGAGTGCGGACAGCAGACGACGGAAACGATGCCGACTGACGCGTGTCAGTTCTTCTACGATTGCCCGGGATGTGGATCGCTTCTCAGACCATTGGAGGGTGACTGTTGCGTTTACTGTTCGTTCGGTGACGTGAGGTGCCCGCCGATGCAAACAGGCCAAGCCTGCTGTGATTGAAGGCCATGGCGACAACGGACCTCAAACTCGAGAAACAAGGCGCATTGCCCCGACCGGGGCCTATTGGGCGAACCGTGCGTATCGTGTTCGGCGCCGTTTGTCTTTGGTACGTCGTTGGATTGCTCAATGCAGGAAACACCCTGACCTCAACGGATGGGACCGTGCCCGATCTTCTCTGGAATGGCGTTATCCCGAGCCTTTTCCTGGTCAGCTATGTCGTCAATATAGGTTTTTCCCGAAATTGGCGAAAATGGCCGGCGTACATCAGCGGCGCAGTTTTGATGGCCGCCTTCGCTTTGGGATACGGAGCGGATGGTGTCATTGAGTCTGCGCTGCTCGGGCGCACGATCTGGATCTGGGAGCTGTACATTTTCTTGCATCTGGGGCTGGCGTTTATCGTCGCCGGAACGATCGGTACACCGGGCTGCGAAATGCGGGCCTTCCATGATCTGTATTCGAAATTCACTGGCGTCGAAACCGCGGAACATCACTGTCCGATCGGGCCGTTGCAGCCCATTGACCGGTGGGAATCTCGCCGGCTCGATGCCAGGCGATAAGTGCCTGCCTCTTGTCCGGTGCTCAGGGAAGTTCAACCAAGGCCGTTCGAACCCGCGTGGTGTCATTGACGACATCAGTCCAGGCCACTACCGTCGCGCCGCCCTGAATGGCCAACTGCGGGAATCCACTCATGCGCCCGGCGGCAGTGGTCGCTACGACGACTTCAGGGCCGAGATTGCCGTCCGCCGTGATCCGCCTGATACAGATCTCACCCTCGGAGCCCGCAGCAGAGCGCAGCCAGCTCACGAGCGCCGATCCATCCTCGAGCAACACGATATCGACACGGCCAATCGGCCGTTCTGTGGCGATGTCGATGGCATCGGCAAAGGTCTTCCCGGCATCCCTGGAGCGCGCGAATCGCACTCTCGTATCACCTCTTGCCGCGGTAAACCACGTGACGACGACATCGCCTTCGCGGGCATCGATGGCCGGACCGTTCACGGGGCAGCCGGCAATCTCCCAGCCATCCTCAGCGACCGGCACGCCGTCTTTCCACTGACCGTCCTCGAGACGCGCGACGTAGATGTCCCGAATCTCCCCCTCGGTCCGGTTGCGATACACGGCCACCGGTCCCGAAGCGGCGATAGCTACATCGGTTTGACAACAATCGCAGACCAGCTCGTCGACGACGGCCTTGTTGCTTAAGGCGCCGTTCTGGCTAAGAACGGCTGATCGCAGCGTCATGCCACCGTGGCCGTGGCCGTCATCGCTCGGTTGCATGTTGCGTCCGTCAAGCCACAACGCTGCCACGCCGCCGTCGCCCGGGAACAGGCTGACAAAACCGTGTTCGGTCGGCGTGCCGTCTTTGTGAGGTGTTATCGGCTGGCCCCATGTTTGTCCGCCGTCCGCGGAGGTGGCCACGGTAACGTCATAGGCGAATGTTCCACCCGGGCGTTTAACCAACCAGTGCGCGGCCCAAAGCTTGCTGTCAATGGGCACTACCGACGGGAAGTCGGCCCAGTTGACGAACCAGTCGCTGCCGCTCGCAACCGTCAGAGGTTCCGACCACTTCGAATCGCTCAATTGCGACCATTTCAGGGTGACTCCATCACCATCGGGTTCCAGCCAGCTCATCACGACTGAGCCATTGGGCGTTGTCGCGAGGTGCGGTTCGGCGCTCCCAGGGGCGGCGATGGCGCGAAGCGGCGTGATGGCAGGCTCAGGGTCGCCGGCTTCACGCGTACAACCCAGCATGATCACCGGCAGCAGTGTGGCGAGAATGAGCGGCCGCGTGCGTTCGTTCACGAGAGATGAAAAGGTACTAGTCACGTCCTGCTTGCTCCTGGTGAGAGTTCGTTATGCCGAGAAATCGCTGGCCGGTCGGGACGAACAACAACCAGCCGATCGCTAGCCCGCCCACCGCCGCCATGACAATACCATTGACGATGAAGAGGGTGGGGTTCTCAGCAGCCCCGAAAAAGTGAAAGAAATGCGAGTCCAGGGCGAAGCAAAGCCAGTTGCACAGGAGCCCCAACACACTGACGGTCAGTGCTGTGGTCGCGGCAACGGCCATCCAGCCACGAAGCCTGTCTACCACGAACAGCAATAGCGAGGACGCGATTACCGAGCCCATGCCGATGCCGCAGACGACAACGGTCCAGATGAATTTCGGCAGTAGTCCGCCACCCGGAAAAAGCCACAGGCCCCACGTGACGAAAACGACCAGCTCGCCAAGAACCGTGGCCGTGATGCATGTGGCGATGACCGCGCGATGGTTCATCGTGAGAGACCTTCCCTTGATTAGACCGTCAATAAGCGGGAAGGGTAGAGGCTGTACCCTGCATGCAAGTCAACCGGGCTTGCTCTTGAACCGGTTGAGCCCCGCGGCTAAGCGAGAAGCGTCGGTAGTGGCACAGTCTCGCCCCGGGCAACGCGCCCGGCGACGCCGCACTCCGGGCAGTCATGATCATGACGCGGCAGGTCATGATAAATACCCCCGCTCAATTGATGCACGCGCAGATCGGACTTTGGTGTATCGTCAGCAAGCTCCAGATACCCCGACATGAAGCGCGCCGCCGCGTGCGATGCGCCGACAGCATTCAGGGTAATGACGCTCGGGTTGGGAATCTCGAGCCCGTATTGTTGCCCTCGTTGTTCGTTTATAGTCTTGGCTTCCCACGCGAGCCTGTCCGGCGAGATCAGCCCATTGCACCACAAGCAGCCTTCGCCAGGCAGAAGCCATCGGACGACACTGTAAACATCGACAAGGTCACGCCCATCGTCAGTCGTGACAACTTTCGACCCGATCTGCAGCCCCGGAATTAAGTACTGCTGCACCAGTGCGTTGACCGTCAGTCGTGCCTGCATCGAATCTGCAGCCAGAAAGACATAGTCACAGTCCCGACTCTGCTGCGCGACCGTATCTGCAGCGATGTTCTTGGCAATGACGGAGACCTCACAGGCGGGATTAGCGCGTTTGGCAACCCGTTGCGCGATCCGGGTCTTTCGGGCACTTATCCTCGCGGCAACTGCTTGCACCCACCGAGGAGCTCTGGCTGAGCACAATGGCCAGCGCGCGTCCCACCAAGTGGCCCCGACCACACGCGGTAGGTTGGAGAACGCGATGCGATCCGGGTCGATCAGCAGTAGCTCGCCGACACCGAGTCGCGCCAGGTACTCCACCAAGAGGGACCCCACGCCGCCGAGTCCTATTACAGCCACTCGACACTGGCGAAGGCGTGCTTGCCCGAGGGCCCCGAACATCAGTATTTGGCGGTCGAAGCGTTCGTCGGTGCCGAATTCAGATGCCGGCTCCGGTAGCAGGTGCTGAAGTCGCCTGTCGATGATGCGAACCGATCGTGTGGCGAGGCGCAGCCCATCCGGAAACCAGATGTCGCCCGCGGCCGCGGCGTTAGCAAATACCAATGCCCCAGCGGGTTGCCCGTCGAGAAGGTCCAATAGTGTCGGGTACCCGCGCTCATGTGACGCTAGGTCCGTGGCACTGAATGCCACGCGCCGAACGCCCCCGTGGTTGTGCACCGCCAGATATCCGAGCCGATTGTCCCGACAGTATTCAAGGCAGTCCGCGATGAACTCAGCTCGCAGCTCGCGATAACCGCGCGATCCAGGAACGTAGTCGACCCCATCTTGGGCACAAAAGAGACGCTGTCCTAGTAGTCGGATACCACGCGATGTCTTCACGATGCTCACTGCAATGACCGCGCCGTGCTCGTCCTGATCGCCAGGAAACAGGTGTCGGTGCAATGCCTGATAGAGGCCGCCAGGGAGCAATACGTCGCATTGCTGATTCATGCGGCCGTCCTCATCCAATGCAGTACCTTTTGCAGCTTCATGGCGGCTGTCTGCGTGTTGAGATCGACGCGATTGCTGCGCCTCGAGACCTGTATCGCGGGCCTGCTCATGAATGAGTGCCCGGGAGTCATCGGCGCCACCAGAGCGGTGCCATCGCTGCGACGCAGCTTGCCATCGACAAAGACCGGATAAACGTCGCTGTACGGCAGCTGGGCCGGCAGGTGCGCACCCAGCCATGTCACCGATTGGACAAACGGCGGTCCAAGCGGTGCCTCCTCGACGATCACGCGGGCGCCACCCTGACCATCCGACTCCACGACAATCGGGGACGGGGCAAACGTGCCCTCGATCTCCCCGATGGCCGCTTCCACCGTGTTTACAATGTCACCGCTCATGAGTTGTCATCGCAAGGGATGGCTTCAAAGCAGCTGTTCTTGCGCAGGGTGACGCAATCGTCGTCACCAATGACCTTTCGCTGACCTGGTCCCAGGATGAGGAACAGGACGAAACTAAGGTGGATCGGCACGCCCTGGTCGATGGCGGCTTCCTTGATCTGCAGTCCGGTTGCGCGCCGGCCGTGGAGGTTGACCGGCTTGCGGTTGACCTTGATTTCGACGATGCAGGGCCGGTGGTCCGGGCGGGGGGTGGGCGTTTCAGTTTCAGTATGCATGGGATAATCCTCATTCAAGTTGCGAAAAAGCTATACAATTGCGAAACCGCAATTGATGGGCATAGTGTAGAGATTGCGTTTCCGACTGTCAATTGCTATAAAGCAACTTTCTTGGGAGACCGAAATGGTTGAAAAGCACAGAGAATTTGACCTCGCCGGCTTCTACAGTGCGCTGGACGGCACTCGCATTGCGCGCGACAAGACTTGGAAAGAGGTGTCTGGAGAGACTGGTGTCGGGGAGAGTACTCTGTCACGTATGCGTACAGGGCAGCGGCCGGACGCCGGTAGCCTGGCGTCCCTAGCGGCTTGGTCTGGGCTGAATCCTGCGGATTTCGTTGCGGGAACGCGCACGCTGGTGGCGGAGCCGTTGGCCCAGATCTCGGCATTCCTGCACTCGGATCCGCGGCTTTCGAAAGAGGGTGCCGAGATGCTCGATGGGCTGGTCAAGTCCACCTATGAGCGGATCGCGAAGAAGCGCTGATCGTCGGAGCTATGGCGGGAAAGCGGCCGTTATTCACGTATTGCGTGAATAACGTGCTCTCATTGACAAATTGTGTATAATTGGCCGTAATTCACGTTTTCCGTAAATTATGCACAAGAATTCACCACAACTGGGCCTATCGCTTGCCAACGAGTTGATTGCAGAAGGGCGCTCGACGTTCACCTTCGACGAACTTGCGCAGCGCTTGGGCAAGTCGAAGCCTGCCACAGCCAACCTGCTCAAACGCATGGAGAAGGCAGGGCTCATCGATCGAGTGCGGCGTGGGCACTACGCCGTGCGCAAGCTCGGCGTGCTCGGCACATCGGCGGCCGCGGAGGATGTCGCCTTGTCCGTCGGCGCCGCACTTCACGGCGTGCCGCATCGTATTGCCTTTCGAAGTGCGCTATACGAACACGACCTGATTACCCATCCAGCTCGCGAGATCCAGGTTGCCACAGCACGCCGCGTACGTACCAAGATGCTCTCAGGGCGGAGACTCACGGCCGTGGTCGAGCCCCTAGACACACTCAATGTGGGACGGATTCCCAGGGGAGACTCCTACATCTCGGATCTGCATCGTGCGGTACTGGATGCCGGGCATCGTCCGCGGCTCGTTGGCGGGGCCGAGGTACTTGCCGAAGCGCTCGCCGCAGCGGTACCCGACCTCAGCGCCGAAACCCTTATAGACTACGCCGGCCGCCTAGGTTACGCGGCGGCGCTCCGCCGGCTCGGCTCGCTTGCTGATACCCTGACTCTGAGGCCGCTCGCAGGAAGGCTGAAACCGATCAAACCCATTACGGCCGATCTGGACCTGGAGCCAGGCGCCGACGAAGCTTCCGCATGGCGAGACAAACGATGGCGTGTGCGCTGGCCCCGAGGTGTCGACGAAATGCACGCGGTCATCGGCCAATGAGTATTCATGCACAGATCACGCGGCAGGCAGACCGAGACGGCGTCGCCGCACCGACGGTTGAACGAGACTACGTTCTCGCTCACATAATCGCAGGTTTCGGTGCATTGGGCGACGACCATGGCTTGGTGTTCAAGGGCGGTACGGCGCTCAGGTTGTGCTATTTCGAGGATTACCGTTATTCGGCCGATCTCGACTTCTCGGTCACTCAGGGCGACCTCGGCACCGCCTATGCGATCATCGAGGCCGCCCTTGAAGCGACGCTCGAAGCAGTGCCCGGCGCAGTCGACGCGCTGTCGTTGACTGACGAGGAGCCGCGCCGCATTGCCTATAAGGGGCCGCTTGGGCGCGAGCGCTTTCTGAAGCTCGACATCGCTGATGACGAACTGGTCCTGAATGTCGATACCATCGGCCTATTGCCACGCTGGCCCGACTTGCCGGAAACCAACAGCATTTCGGTGTACACACTTCCTGAGATCGCCGGCGAAAAACTGCGCTGCGTGATGCAACGCATGCAGTGCAGGGACCTTTACGACCTTTGGCTGCTGTTTGAGGATGCAAATGTCGACCCGCTCGATGCTGTCGACATCTTTCGTCCGAAAGCTGAACACAAGAACCTAAATCCCGAGCAGTTCGAGGAGCGCTACCGTAATCGCCTCACTCAATACCGCAGACGCTGGACAGGCGAACTCGAAATCCATGTTCCAGGGGATATACCGCACATCGAGCAGGTGGAGCGAGAAGTATCGCGCCGGTTGCGCGCCGTGAATCTGCTCTAGAACGCGAGGAGGCGTTCTTACGGGTCGGGTGCTAACAACTCGCGGCTCAATGTGCGCTCGCGCGTAGCGAACTGATCCGGTGCCTCTCGGAAAGCGATCCAAGCGTCGTGGATGTCCTGGGTTGGGCCGTTTCGCCGCGCTCCCTCGATGAATCCGCGCAACGGGCTCTGCTCGCAGTAATCAATGACTATCTTGGCGATGTCTTCGATGAGCGCCATCGGGTAAACGAGCTCGAATCCTTCCAGTGGCTCCGATGGCGAGACTTTAATGAGAACGTCCAGATCTCCCAGAATAGCCCGACTTGCGTCGCCCCAGCCGGTCTTGTTGAGCACCACGTCAACTGCCTGCGCTCGCGCCAAGTCCGCTGGATGGGTGGGGTTACCCCCATAGACCGACATTGCGTCGAGCCCCTGGTTTGTACACAGCCGTAAGTTACACCAGCCGTAGGCGGGACCCGCACAGTAGGCGGCGATCATGTCGCAGCAGAACTCCAGAAGCCACGTGTCGAGCCAGTTATCCATTGCCTCGGTAAGCAGTTCGATGGAGGCGGTCGGCCAATTCTTCGCGTGCGCTTCCTGGAATTGGGACCGGAAATACCGGATCGTGGTGTCTTCGCACGGCACCAGGACGCTGTCCGGATCACGTGCAACAACGATGTGGGCGATCTCGTGATACAGGTCCGGCCAGGTCAGCACATGCCGCGTTTCCGTGAATGGCATGTACACTAGATCCACGTCGACGCGTGTCCAGTAGTACTCGGCACTGGTTGCGCTGCAAATCGGTGCACTGTGGGGGAACTCGATGTCCTCGCAGATTTGCGCAATCAGGTGTGAGGCAGCCCGGTCGTCATCATTAAACCGGTCCAGTACGAACGCTGGACCCACTTCCATTAACTGGACGATTTCCGCCAGCCGCTTGTAGTTATAGAACAAGTGCTGGGCAATGGACTCATCCTGAAAGTCCGGATCGGTCAATAACGTACCGACCCGATCGGAGGCGCGCTCTACTAAGCCCAGCAAACGACTTACATACGCCTGTATCTCTGGCGCTTCGCCAGATCGATCACGACGGAAATCGGTGATGAGGTTGTTACAGCGGTGGTCGAGGTCGTGCAAGAACCGCCGAAGGGGTTCGCTCAATCATCGCCTCCTCAGCCGCCGGTAGCTGGCGGAGGCAGCACGATCCGCCACAGTGCAAAGCTGTTCCAACGTTTGCCAATGATCCGCCGAGATACGAGTATGCTGCAACGCATCAAGCGTTTCGGCCAGATCGTCCTTGAAGTAGGGCGCTGCGTCCGTTGCGTGTGCACTAAGATCGTGCACAACCTCTTCGGGAACGAGCTTTTCGCCTTCGGGCCGATCGTCGCTCAATCGACTCACAAGGTATGAAATCGCGCTGACTAGGAATTCAATTGCCTCCTCAAGTGATACTGCTTGGTCAGCACTGGTCTGGCGCTTCAGATTGAGCACAGCGTCGTTCACCTGTTGAGCAAAATCCGCGCGCCGCTGGTACTGATACGACAGGTTGGTCAAATCACTCATGGCTACTCCCAACGGCCGCCTCGAGCTCACCGTACAAGGCAGCCTCATCGTCCGCGGCACCGGCCAGCGATCGTAGATAGTCATCTATGAGCTTCAGGTCAATTGGCAGGCGCATACTGGCCTCCGGCGAGGCCCACGCGAGTTGAGCCATCGCGAATGTATCGTAAAGCACAGATTCGATATCGAGTTCGCCTTCGACGACGCGTACATGCAGTGGTTGCGGCGTTCCAGGGAAACGAAACGGGTAACCCGTGGTCGCAACGATGCCTTCTTGCTCGTTGATTACGCACCACTGGCCGATGCGGGGCGCCTGTGTACGGCCGTCCCGCGGATGTTGTCCCATAAGCCGGAGACCGACCGCAGTACGTTTCGCGATTTCCACGACACCCACCGTGACGTCGTCGGGCAGCAGGTCTTCCTGCTTCAGACGTTCGATCGCGCTCAAGAATCCGCGCCGCTCCGAGTAAAATGCTCGACCGTCTCGACGCAGGATGATGGAGCGGGGCGGGGCGGAAAGCTGCTCTAGGTCGGCACGAAGTCCGTCCAAAACCATGCCATACACCTGGCGCGCCGTCAGTTTCTCGGCTCCCTTGGCCTCGGCAGCTTGTAGCACGCACCGTCGGCCTCCGTCGTAGAAAAAGGACATGGCCGCCAAGGGCTTGAGGACATCAAGGCCAATATACGCATCAAATCGCGTAGGCGTCGCTAATACCCAGGGCCATTGGCGGTTGACGATCAAGAGGCCCAGCGCAAGATTGCGCAGATAACTTTGAAACTTGCCTTCGAGACGCGGCACGACACCGAATCGGGACTTGCCACCACTCACTTGGTCGAAATAGTACGAGCGCAGCTTCTCGGCGTCAGCGCACTGCACCTGAAGGCGGTTCTGCAGCTCGCGCTTCAAGAAATTATGCAGATCGGGTCGCGCGTTATCGGGCAGAACCAATACTCCGTGGCCGCCTCTGACGTCAGCGTCGTCGAGCCCCTTGGTAACCGCATCGACCTGCTGTTTAAGGGAACGCGCGCCATTATCATCGTACATGACCTGTTTCGGACGGTACGGCGTCTGCAAAAGCGCCTGCATCGCCTTGCTGAGGCGCACAACAAAATCGTCAGCGACCTTGCGGCCGAGCCCCTTGGGCAGCACCACGTATTGCGGATCCAGTGGACTGGTGATGGCAATTCCGCCTTCCGGATCGAGCAGATGATCGAGACGCGCGCGCCCGTAATTCTTGATACTGACACCGCGATTGCCACCCAATGACAAGATCTTCCCCTGGCCAAACTCGAGGTCCGGGACGCGAAAGCTCGTCGCACGCCGCGTGTGCGCGTCAGCCGCGACAGCTATTGCTGTTCCCATTAACTCTGCACTCTGGAAGAACTTCTCGATGATGCGAGTTGATTGCCGAGCTCGTTTTTCCGGCGGCAGTGTGGTCTGGCGCTGCAGATGCCGCCGCGCTGGGTCGTCTGTGCGCAGCAAGAGGCGGCACAGCGCCAGCGCACCGACAAAAGGCTTGGAGCCACCGGGGTATTTGTAGCGGATGGCGGGGGACGCCGGGTCCAGACGCTGAATCCAGTGCGGCGGATTCTTGCCACAGGCCTCCATCGTCCACTCGTAGACGTAGCGAGTGGGTCCCGTGTTGTTGGGGACAAAACCTTGTTCTTCGATGGACTGGCCAGTCAACCCCAGGAACTGGATCGGGTACCAGCTCTGCCCGTAGAGGTACAGTGCGTGGCGCATGTGCAATCTGCGCAGGGCCTGCTCATCGTAGGCGTCGATCATCCACTGGGTTTCGACAAACTTAGTTGAAAGATCTAGTGAGACGTACAAGTTGCCCTCGAACGGCACCACACGAAAGCCAAACCCCGTGCAGATATCGATGTCGCGTTTGTCATCGCGGATATTCTTGGGGCGCTTGAAAAAGAAGCTGCCATAGCTCGACCATAATCGCTGGTCCTGGCGTAGCGGCCGACGGAACTCGCCGGCAAGTAGCTGCTGGGCAATTGGCATCTGGTCCGAACCCAAATCCGCAAACACCAGTCGATGCGCCTCGTCCTGAGGCTGCAGGCGCACGACATCCGGTCGAACCTGGACTTCGAACTCGTCAAACTGCCGATCCGCCGGCACTGCGAGACGGTATACCCCGGCTTGCCGAAGCAGGGCGGTGGGGCACCGCAGGTGCGATGCCACCTGGCCCACCAGAGCGCCGGCATTCTCGTGAATGAGGTCAGGATCATCGGGACTGTCATGCAATCCCACAATATCGATCAGACGATACTCTGTTTCGAGTTCGTCAATGCCAGTTATGGGATACAGATTCAGTTCTTGTTTCATTAGCGATTACCCGTTGGCTGCCAGAGGGTAGCTCTTGGTGCTGTCATCGTTCGCAGCGTGCAGACGATCCGCGCACAGCGATTGGAATTGGCAATATTGGCAATTCCTGGGGTTTTGTGTGATCGGAAAATCGGCGATGTCTACGTCTGCGTACTTTCCATCGCCGGCCACCGCGCGAATGTCACAAACACTGCGATAAATCGTGTCTTCCAGGGCAATAAGGGAGTCGGAACTGACCTGGTGTGGTATCACCGCTGATTTCAGCAGTTGAACTTCCAGAATCTCAACGGCCTCCGGCGATTCGACTCGCCACTTTGGATTGTTCTGTAGTGCCCAGGCGTACAGCGCGCCCTGCAACTCGGAATTCCCGACCGTTCCCTCGTAGGTTTTCCACTCGACGATGGTCGGGTGCGCAAACTGGCGGAAATAGAGCAGATCAATCTGCGCGCTGATGGACATCCCGTCGTAATTGACCGGAACGCGAACCTCGGCGAACAAGGGCCTTGGTGCCGCAGCGATCTGATCGTGCAGGTCAGACATGTCGGCAAGATTTCGAAGCGCCCGCTCGGCTTCTTCCAGCGCGGCGTCAATGGCACTGTCCTGACGTGTTTCGTCGGGGCCATGACCGACAAGTGCACAGTACGCGTCTCCCGCCTTGGTCTTGGTCATGCCAGCTTCCCGGTACCGGCCAGAAGCGGAGAATTCCAACTGCCGTGCGGCGGTCTCGTGCATGGATTCGACGATCCAATCCCAGTCTGGCGATTGTCGGTCTCGCCACGCGGGCACCACAAGATTCTCAATCGCGTCGTGAACCAGATTGCCACGCCACAGCGGCAAGGATTTGCGCTGTTTCAGGAGAAACGCCTCACGGCGCAAGGGATCCTTCTTGGCGGCATGATATGCCGCGATCTGCCCGTAGTAGAACTGCCGCGGGCAGCGGCTAAAGGAACGAGATGCTGAGAAGGACCAGCGCATGTCTCATTCTCGCCGACGTCGCTCGCGGTCGCGGGCCTCCAGGACGTCCAGAAGGGCATCCCAGTCATCCGGCGACGCAATTTCACGGGCCCGTCTCAGAAATCGGCGGCCGCTCGCGTGACGCGCGATAGTGGCCAGTTCCGGAGGTGCCTTGTCCGCCATCTCCAGAAGCTCGAGTTCATCAACGTCCAGCGCCGTAGCGAGGGCGCGAATCGTATCCGCACCGGGTTCAAATCCGGGCTTCTCATTCTCGATCTTGGACAGATACGTGAAATCAACGCCTGCACGCTCCGCCACCTCGCGTAGCGTCAGGCCTTGGTGTTTGCGGTGCTGTCGAATTGCGGTTCCGATACCCATGGGTAACCCGCCATTTGTGTCCATTGAGCATCATAGCGCATTGTTGAGTTGACCTCAACATCAACCATTGATTGTGTGAACTGGTTCCAAATATGAGCTGCTGACATCTGGCCCACTTCGGTGGCCCCGGAATGCGAGTGCACGCGTTTCGACCGCTTATTGACGGTTCACTACCTAAGCAGGGCGCGATTATTCCCTTAGCTACTGGCTTCCCTATCAATTGCTATCGACTGGAGCATTCTCAGGAGCAAGAAATCGTCGGGCGCAACGAATTGCTGATCACCGCTAGAGTCAACCACGAACTGCGCAACCCGCGGATGATCGAACACATCAATAGAGAGCGGATGAACCGCGAACGGGTTGTGCAAGACGTACAGGCCATCCAACAGGTCCTCCGTGTAATCGGATTTCACCTGACGACGGATCGTCGGTTTCAGCGAACCAGGGTTGGGGTGCAAGGTGGTATAAATGGTTTGCGCCTCAGGTGCGTCCGCGAGCGCACGAATCTTCCCCCAGTTTGCCACCGGGCTATAGAGAATCGCGCTGACGTGCTCGAGACCGTGGTCGAGGAAGTAAGCCGCGGGAACATCGGCGGTTGGCGTTTTCGCGATGCCGTCGACCGGCCTCTGAACGACATTCGATGAGCCGATTGAGAGCGTCTGTTCTTCGTCGAAATAAACGCCATAAAGCGCCGCCATGATCGGTCGATTCGCGGCGAAATGCGGATAGGGCCGATCGAACGGCGCAATGGCGATCACGTAGGGCTTGGTGCCGACGTGCGGCAGCGACGAGTACGACTTGAGGAACTTGTTTGATTTCGTCGAAATACGACTGCAAAGCCGCAGGGTCGATTCCACGTTGAACTCGTTCAGATCCTCAGGAACTGGCGCGGCACCCTTGCCGTAGGCTGGTTCGCCACCGGCTGCCGGCTGCGTCACGGTCGCCTCAATACAGAGATCGTGTCCGTTTATCCGGCTGACAAAATCTGGGGCCGGATGTCGAAAGTCCGTCGTGCCGCCGAGCCGTTTGATGCAGGCGAATACATACAACTCCCACAACGAGGACTCGAAACTCGTTTGAAACTCCTTGACGAACTTGCCGTCACGGTCAGCGAAGCCATCGCTCCAATCGAGCAGTACGGCACGCTCGGGCTCGAATTGCGGATGGCACAGGTGCAGGAAGACCGGGTGCAGTCTGTCGGGTGGAACCAACGGTTCAAACAGCTTGAGCATAGTCTTGCTATTGGCTCTCAAGGGTGAACGGTACGTGCCAGATGGGCTTGCCACTAACCATTGTCATCTCCCGCTGGCCGATCGTCGTCAAACACGTTAATCAAATCGTCAAACAGGCGAGTGCCAGCATGATCTTCGAATTTCCGTTCGTCCTGCACGTAGTTGCGTAGAACATCGAACGACTTGTGCCGCGAGTGCTCCGCCATCTTGAAGATGTTGGCATCGTGCTGCGCGGCGCTGGTGATAAAGCCGCTGCGCAGACTGTGCCCGGAGAATTGCGCGTAGTCGAGACCCACGCGTCCCGCGTACTCCTTGACGACCAGCGCGACGCTCTGCGCCGACAAACGCTGTCTGCCAACGACGTCGCCACGAAACATGCGGCGGAAGATGGCGCCTGTACGAATCTCCGCGACGGTGAGCCAGTCATCGAGTGCCTGCACCGGGCAATAGCGCGAATCGGGCTTTGCCAGAATGGCGATCAACTGGCCCTTGGCTTCCTGGTCGGTCTTCGACTTCTCAATGGTCACCAGCAGCCCTTCGTCACGGCGCTTGAGGTTCTCGACGTTGAGGCCGACGAGTTCGGAGCGCCGAAAGGCGCCGGCAAAGCCGAAGAGGAGGAGGGCGCGGTCTCTTAAGCCCTTGGCAGTTGCGGGCTCCACCGCATCGGCCATGCGCTTGATATTGTCCTCAAGTATCGGTGCTTTCTTCTGCACCGGTTTGCCCCAATTCCGGGCCACGCCCCGCATGACCTCGGTGACCTGCTTGGCGCGGTGGGGCGAGGCGTGTCCAGCACCAAAATGCACCAGTTGGATGGCGGCGAGGCGCCGGCGCAGGGTTGACGGACTGAGTCCGGTGTCGGCTTGGGCCGCAACGAACATGGCGACGGTCTCAGGTTCGGCCGGCAACGACTCGAGGTCCACGGAACGGCACCAGGCCTCGTAGATGCGCCAATCCGACTTGTAGGCACGCCAAGTGTTGGGGGAGCGACTGTTCTCGGCGTAGCGGGTGGCGGCGCGCAGCGCGTTTTCGAGCTCAATCTGGGCCAGCTGGTTCTTAATCTCTGTTACAGAACGGGACATGGTGGAATCCGACGAAAAATCATGAGGTTAATTATAACGAGAAGTATATTTATCGCTAGTAGTACATATCTTGATCATGGGCGAAGGTGGTTTTCATACTGCCACTGGTCGTTACGTTACGATACGTTATACTTTCAATTCGTCGATTTCCCGGCCCAGGAGAGCCCCATGCCACGCACCGGTGTCAGCTACGACGACGTCGTCGAGTCCATCCACATTCTCGAGAAGGCCGGCTTGAATGCCTCGATCCGCAACATCCGCGAGCGCATCGGCAAGGGCAGCCTGACGACCATCGCCGAGCACAAGCGCGAGTACGAGATCAATACCGCCGACACCCCACGGGAGGCCTTGCCGGATCCGATTGCCAAGGGCCTCATGAAAGGCGCCGAGGCCTTCTGGCAGGAACTCGTTGAGGCGTCCGAGGCGGAGATCACGAAGATCCAGGAATCGGCCAATGAGACCGCTACCGAGCTGGCGTCCCGGGTATCCGAGCTCGAGCGCGATTTGGCCAACGCCCAGGAGGCGTTCAATGGGGAATCCCTCGCGAAAAAGGCCGTTGAGGACACTCTAATGGCCGCAGAATCGGCCAAGAACGAGCTGAAATCGCAATTGCAGGCTCAGAGCACCGATTTCGCCGCCGTGACGGCGCGGCTCGAAGAGGCTCGTCAAGCCGCTGAGAAAACCGACGCCGATCGCGCTGCAGTCGCCAAGCAGCTCAATGAGTCCGAGGGTGAGGTCGCGAGGCTGCTCGAACGAATCGACAACTCGGCCTCGAAGCACGCCACGGAACTCGCTCGATTGAATACCGACTTGGCAGAAACACTGGCGACCAACGAATCCCTCACCAAGAAACTCGAATCCGCGACGCAGGCCGCTGAGAAGGCGGGCCGGGACGCCCGCGAGCAAGCCGCGCGCACCAAGGTCGCGGAGAAAGAGGCAACGAGCTTGAAGGCGGAGGTTTCGCGACTCGAGGCGAACTTCGAAAAATTCCGAACGAAAGAGGCCGACGCACGGTCAGCACTCGAAGCACAGCTCGCGCGCCAGACGGCCCTGGTCGACGAGAAGGACGCCCGTATTCGTGATCTGCAGCGCGCCAACAAGGCGCTCGAGCAAGCCCTAAAATCACGGAAGAAGCCGAAAAAGACGAAACAGGCCACGTAATTGGCGAGCGACAAGCGATAGAGTAGCAGCATGGCCCGCAAGTCACTCATCGAGGACGTCTTTGGCATCGTCGCCACCTTGCCGTGGTGGGTCGGCGTCATCCTGGGCGGCGCGTTCTTCTACGCGTTCAAAGTCCACATTCCCGAGTCTGTTTCGGACCCTCTGAAGCCTGCCTGGACACCGATGTTCGATGTGCTTGCGTGGGCCTTCCTTGGACTGTGCCTGCTAGCGGCGCTCACAAGCTTCATTCGGCGACTACGCGACAAACGGCTGTTTGACCGGCAAACATCGATCGATTCGATCCGAAACCTCTCCTGGTCGGAGTTCGAGCGCTTTATTCTCGAGGCGTACCGGCGGCAGGGCTACGACGCATCAGTGACCAGCGCAGGCGCAGATGGTGGTGTCGACATCGTTCTCAAGAAAGATAACAAGACGACGCTGGTTCAGTGCAAACAGTGGAAGTCGCAGCGCGTTGGCGTGAAGCCAGTTCGCGAGCTGGCCGGCGTCGTAGCGGCTGAAAAGGCGGACCGTGGAATCTTCGTGTGTTCGGGTAGCTATACTGACGACGCCAAGGTGTTTGCTTCAAGGTCCGGGATTGAGTTGATCGACGGTGAGGCGCTCAGGGTCCTGCTTGCGGAGATCAAGGGAGAACCAGAAGGCGACCGCGCACCGCCGACCGTCAACGTCTGCCCGCGCTGCGGCAGTGACCTGGTTCAACGGGTTGCCCGGCGCGGCAAACGCCAAGGCGAAGCGTTTCTGGGATGCAGCGCCTATCCGAAGTGTCGGTATTCAAAGGATTTCTGATCTAGCGAACAGCGGCCTAATCGGGTCAACGGCGGGTACTTACTGTTCCACAGTACCGAAAACCAACTATGGATGTACTATTTATCCGATGAATCGTGTTCTCCTGGCAATGTTGGCATCTTTATGTTGCTCGTTCGGGTCGATCGCAGGTAGCGACCCGGCTGATACGTATTTCGAGGTGTTGGACAAGCACTACCCTGGCTTCGAAGTTGTTGGCCCATTTCTGGATCCTTACGACGAAAATCGATCCTATCGAAGATCACCGGAGAACTTTTTCGGCGACATACTAGTGGGCGATTTCAACTTTGACGGTGTCAATGATTTTGCGGCGGCGCTGATTGAGAAAGGAGGTATAGCGAAAGCCCAGAGACGCGAGAAGACAGTTGGGCAAACGGTTGTCTGCACTGGCGCCCTCAATAACGAGTACCGATGCACCACTTTAGTCGACTTAGGACCAAACGGTTTTCATATATATCTGGACCTGCTCGATTGGACGCCATGGTTGGACATGTTGGAGCGTCAAGAAAACGAGGAGTGTTCGGTCCAGCTGGATTCCCACCCAAATCAGAAATTTCTGACAATTGTCGAGCCGTACGGACGTTGCGACACCCTTTACTATCAGGAATCAGACGGCACCTACGAAGGCTGTCGATATTGCGCTGATTAGCCGACTGCGCTTCATGCGAAGCGGCAAGTCCTAACCCAAACTCGAAATACGCCGCAACTTGAGAGAGTGTCAGTATCGGCGGGAGCAGGATATCCAGTTTGCTGCATTGTGTACGCAATCATTACGCTTAGTCCTCGGGGAAGTAGTCGCCCCAGGTCCCGGTGTCCCTGAAACCCTTTAAGGCAACTTCGAGCGTGTCGAGGCGGACTACGAGAAGGTGTTGCTCTGCACGCAAAACCGCCGCGGTGAGATCTCCAAGTGACAAGATCGTCGATCTGGCGTCAAGTTCAACCAGGTTTGCCGGCAGTGTGGCAAGCAGTCGACGCGTCCTTGGATAGTCATCCTCTAGGTCGTTGATGTCCATTCACGAGCGCTCGATCGTCAACTTGCTCCCGAACAGCAAGCTCAACAGTAGCAGCAAGCCAAAAGTCTGAAGGAAGGACATAGCCGGTAGTTCGAAGACAGAAACCGCAATCCAGTTCCAGAGCAGCCATGCTGGCAACGTCGCGACTACCGCGACGAGCATCTGGAGAAACGGCACAAGAAGAAACGTGAGAATGAGGTGCATTTGAGGCCCTAGGTTTTTGTACAAGGCCTAGTTCTACGGGTCACGATTTCGGCGCGCAACCGCACAACGCGACTGATTTTTGATCAACGAATTCGCTCCGAACCATCAGCCTTGATCAAAGAATGTGCTCGGTAGTTGAGGGCAATTCGATGAAAAAGTCCGTTTTGAGCAAGAAATGTGCTCTCTATGCGCAAGGATTTCGCTAGTGGTCCACAGAACGCAGTTCCTGAAAGCCTTTCATTCAGTCTGATATATATAAATGCGTATAATGTATATTATGTTAAATACTGTATGGGGATGAGAAGCGGCATCCCGGAAGAGCCCCCTATCGTCACTATCTGACCCCGCTACCGTTGCCCGCATGAATGCTCTACGGTGTCATGCATGGTGCGGCGAACAGACACTCGCAGCGACAGTGCCCTGATTGACGCTTGCAACACGGGAATGGGTAACGAGCCCACTCTCGCGTTCCAGGTTTTATACGAACGGCACAAGCAATACGTGCTGCGTGTCGCGCGCCGCTACTGCGACAGCCAGGACATCTCAATGGACGCTCTCCAGGATGTCTTCACGTACCTGTTGCAGCAATTCCCGCCGCCAGGCCCCGGCGTCCAGTTAAACGCGAAATTCACGACTTTTCTCTACACACTCACACGCAATGCTGTTCTGACGCGCATGCGCAAAGGCCGGTCCGATGTACACGTCGCGGTCGATCCGGATCAACTTGCGGACGATGCACCCGGCGTTAGCGATGACTTTGACGGTTTATTGCGTGGAATCACCGAAGCCGAGCGTGAGTTGGTGGTCATGCGCTTCGTTGATGGCCTGCAGATCGCTGAAATCGCCGAAATTCTCGAAATTCCGTCCGGAACGGTAAAATCCAGGCTGAACAAGGTCGTATCCAGACTCCGTAACTCCCCGTTTTTATTGGAATATTTCGAAAAATGAACGTTTTTCGGTGAATCTGCGCTTAATTGGGCATGGATTCACACGAAAACGACACTCCTGAGCTCCCTGAAGACCTCGTACAAGCACTGAAAAGGGCGGATAAGCGCGTTACTCCACTGACGATTCGCGTTGATCGAGAGATCAGGGCGGCCTCTGAGGCCCAGTTCGGTACCACCCCCGCGCGCAGGCGCCCTGCCCGCTGGCTAGCCGCCGCTGCAGTAGCAGCAATCGCTATCGCTGTCGTGCCCATGTACCGAACGGAGCAGGTGTCCCTGGAACCTGAGCTCACGATCGTTGACGTAATGCGTCTGGCTCGCGAAGGCACGGTTTCGCAGGACGAGCTCGATCGGCTGGCAATGACGATCGTGTCGGTCCGATCAGGAGATGGCGCATGAATCGCCGTTCGTTCCTCGCCGTCACCCTGCTTTGCCTGGCTGCATCCACCAGCGCCATCGCTGAGGACGTTCGATTCGAAACGCTCGATATCTACATCGACAGCTCGGCGCCTTTCGCCGCCTGGCAAGTCGAGCTTTCTGACAGAACCGGCAACCTTGTGATTGTCGGTGTCGAAAACGGTGAGGCGCACGCTTTTGAGAAGGCCCCGTACTACGACATGGACGCAGTCGAGAGTGGCGCAGCAGACCGCTTGATACTCGCGAGCTATTCATTGGCTGAGAGCGACAAACTACCGCGCGGCCGCACACGCGTTGCGACCGTGCACGTCATGGTGACCGGCGACACGGCACCAGAACTTATCACCAGGATTGTGGCCGCTTACGACGGTAGCAAGCTCGATGCCACTGCGAGTGTCGTTGAGAAAATGGTCAAAGGAAGTGGAGACAGCGATGAATAGTCGAAACCGCGCAGAGCGTGTCAGGAAAGGAATCTCGGTAACGCTACTCAGTACGCTGGGGGCCCTGGTTGTATTAGCAGGCTGCGCACAGCAGAACTCGTTCTCCGACGCAGAATACGAGGTACCGAGTTCGGCGCCTATTGATGCGCCGGCCGAGCTTCTGGGTAGCGGTTCGGATGGCGACTATGGCTACGACGACGATGCAGCACTAGGACAAGTCGAGGAAATAGTAGTCACAGCCAACAAAGTTGAGCGTAGAACATCTGAGAGATCAGAGTCAGTAGGACGAAAATGGTTGGGCGTCGATGAACCGCAGCCCATCAAGCGCCTTGCGGCGCTCTCCTACGATGAAGAACTGTGGGTAATCACCCGCGACGAAGCAAGCGCACTGCCCTCCGGCGATGAGGTTGGCACCGGCTCGATGATCGCGCGTATCCCCGGCGAGAACGTGGCCATCCCTATGCCACTGCAGCATACGGCCGTCGAAGCCAACATCGAGACCTACTTGAGCACCGTCGATGTGCGGCAGGAGTTCTCAAACCCGTTCAGCGAGAAGATCGAAGCCGTGTACCTCTTCCCTCTGCCCGAGAAAGCGGCTGTTTCCGAATTCGTCATGCAGATCGGTGAGCGCAAGATTCGCGGCATCCTGCGGGACAAGGAAGAAGCGAAACGCATCTATGAGCAGGCCCGCAGCCAGGGTTACCGTGCGTCACTGCTGGTCCAGAAAAGACCGAACGTTTTCGAGCAGAAAGTGGCGAACATCGAGCCCGGCAAGTCCATCGATATCAACATTCGCTACTTCCACACGCTGACGTACCGCGACGGCTGGTACTCGTTTGTGTTCCCGACCGTAGTGGGTCCGCGGTACAACCCCGTCGGAACCCCGGACTCGATCGAAGCAACCACGCGCAGCGACAATCGTCCGCGTACGAACGGCACGGCAGTGCGCTACCTCGCCCCGGGTGAGCGGACCGCGCACGACATCAGCATCAAGGTCAACATCGATGCAGGCGTTTCGATAGAAGAGCTGAAAGCGTCGCACGAGATTTCTACCGAACGACCCGGTGAGGGCCGGGCAAGTGTGACGCTGGCTGCAGGCAGCACCATGCCGAACCGCGACTTCATTCTCGACTTCCGTGTAGCCGGCGACGAATTGAAAACGCGACTCGTCACGCATCGAGAGGCCGGCAGCGATGAGAGCTATTTCACGCTGATGCTCGTGCCGCCGGCATCCGAAAAGCGACTCGACCGCCAGCCAATGGAAATGGTGTTTGTGGTCGATACCTCGGGATCGATGGCAGGAACGCCGTTGCGTCAGGTCAAGAACGCGATTAACGCATCGCTGGATCGACTGCAGCCCGGTGATACGTTCCAGATCATTCGTTTTTCCAACCGCGCCAGTGGCTTTGCGCCGCAACCTATAATCGCGACGCGCGCAAACATCCGCGCGGCGCGCCGGTACGTCGCCGATCTCGATGCATCGGGAGGTACCGAGATGATTAACGGCATTCGTGCATCACTCGACTTTCCGCAAGATCCCGAACGCATGCGCTTTGTCACGTTCATGACCGACGGCTATATCGGCAACGAAGCACAAATCCTCGCCGAGATTTCGCAACGGATCGGTGACTCGCGCATCTTCAGTTTTGGTGTTGGCGATTCCGTGAATCGTTACCTGATGGAACGCATGGCGAAGATCGGTCGCGGTGCGGTGGCCTACCTGACCGCCCAGGACAAAGCCGGGCGCATCATGGGGCAATATTTCGACCGCATCAGTCAGCCCGCATTAACGGACATCGAGATCAACTGGGGCAGTCTTGCGGCAACGGATGTCTACCCTGCCCGTATTCCCGATCTGTTCGTCGGCCGGCCCGTAGTCATTACCGGCAAGTATGTGGGCGCGGAAAGCGATATTGTCGTGAATGGCCGCAGTGCCGGACGTGTTTCGAGCATGACTGTGCTGCACGAGCCTGGCGCAACCGACAATCCGCAGCTGCCAAAATTGTGGGCCCGTCTGAAGATCGCGGATATCAAGGACCAGATGGCGAGCAGCAACGCGGCTGATCCCCGTTTCGCCGAGCAAATCAAAGCGACTGCCCTCGCCCACCAGCTGGTGTCGGATTACACCTCGTTTGTTGCGGTCGATGCCTCGCAGCAGACCGAGCGCGAATACGGAGTGACAGTTCACCAGGCCGTGCCCGTACCGAACGGCGTACGGTATGAAACCACGGTTCTCGAATCCATCCAGGAGTAGGAGTATGACAAGGACGTCTCTTCTTTTCATCGCGGCGTTGCTATTGAGCGGCTGCGCGCACTACACGACGCCCGGTGGCTCGGTCTCGCTCGGGGAATTCGCGGACGAGGATATCCAGGAGTTTTACGCGGCGACTCCGGCCAGCCAGTTTCCGGCAGGCATGGCCGTTATCCGGGTTCAGGACAAGGGGTATTCTGCGCGCACCAGCAATTACTCCGAGGGTCGCTTCGAGGTTGTCACAGCTCGTGACATCGAGACCGATGAGGCGCTGCAAAAGCCAAGCATTCAATCATTTTGTCGACGAGTTCGGCCTGATGTGGAACGGCGTGCTCGCGGCGCACGCCTCGATTTACCCCACGCGCTTGGTAGACTGATCGCTCACTCCCACGGGCACCTCGGCCCGAAGGCAGGAGCATGGCGGACATGGTTACTCGGCGGGACTTCCTGAACGGTACGCGCGTAGCGATCGGCGCATCGATGCTCAGTCCCTGGGCGCAAGCGTTTGGTTCGGACGTCCCGTCGTTCGAGTTACCTGGTGACTATTATCCGCCCAAAAAGACAGGTTTGCGTGGCAGCCATGACGGTTCCTGGGAGACCATGCATGCGCGCGTCGCCGGCACGACCTGGCCACGGCGCAAATCTCACGACAACTACGATCTCGTTGTCGTTGGCGCCGGCATCAGCGGGCTGTCTGCGGCCCATTTCTATCGCGAGGCACATCCGGGGGCGCGGGTTCTCCTGCTCGATAACCACGATGACTTCGGCGGTCATGCCAAGCGCAATGAGTTCGAGCTCGGCGGGCGTACCCATATCGCCTACGGCGGTACGGAGTCTATCGATACGCCGTCGTCCTACTCGGATATTGCCCGCCAGTTGCTGGTCGATATTGGTGTCGACGTCCAACGCTTTTACGACTACTACGATCAGGACCTCTACGACGGCCTCGGTCTCGGTTACTCGATCGCGTTCGACAAGGAAACGTATGGCGAGCGCAAAGTCGTGCACGGTTACGGCAGCCGTTCCTGGCAGGACTTTGCGGACGAGGCGCCGCTAACAGAAAAGGCAAGAGCGGACCTGGTGCGTGCATTCGAAGCGCCGACCGATTACCTGCCCGGCATGACGCGTGACGAGAAGATCGCATTGTTAAGCCGTATTAGTTATCGCGAGTATCTCCGGGATTACGTCAAGGTGGATGAGCAGATACTCGAGTTGTACCAGCGCTGGGGCATGAGCTACTGGTGCGTCGGCATGGACGAAGTGCCCGCTGTCTACATCCTCGAATACGGTGACGGTGGCGGTCTACCCGGCCTGAGCTATACGGTTAAACGCGAGGGCGGCCGCGGCAGCGAGCCTTACATTTTTCATTTCCCCGACGGCAATGCGTCGATCGCGCGCCTGCTGGTGCGCAAGCTGATACCCGATGCTCTGCCGGGTAACACGATGGAAGACAGTGTGGGCGCCCGGCTCAACTACTCACGGCTTGACCGCAGCGGCGCCGATGTCGGCATTCGCCTCAACAGCACGGTCGTCAACGTCGAACACGTCAACGACGGCAAACATGTCGATATCACCTATGTGCGCGACGGCGCGCCACACACCGTCCGAGCACGACACTGCATCATGGCCTGCTATAACGCCGCGATTCCATACCTCGTCCCGGAGTTATCCGAAAAGCAACGCGCCGGGCTTGCCTATAATGTGAAGATTCCATTGACGTATACGAAGGTCATGGTGCCGCACTGGCGCTGGTTCGCAGAGCTCAAGACGCGTTTCGTGTATTTCACCAACGACTTCTACAAGCAGGTCGAACTCGACTACCCGGTGTCGATGGGCGGCTACGACTTTGGTGCATCTCCTGACGAACCAATGGCGCTGCACATGTGCTACGTGCCCTATTTCGACGACATCCAGGGACCGGAACAATGGCGTGCCGGACGTCGCAAGTTACTGGAGACGCCCTTCTCGACCTTTGAGTATCATGTCCGTGACCAGCTCGACCAGGCGCTCTCAGGCGCCGGCTTCGACGCCGACCGCGACATCTCAGCAATCACCGTCAACCGTTGGTCGCACGGTTACTCCTACAGCCCGGACCTGTTGTGGGAGCCGGACTACGCGTCCGAGGGCGACCAGCCGTGGGTCATCGGGCGACAGCCACTTGGCCGCATCAGCATCGCCAATTCAGACGCCGGTGCGAGCGCCGACACCAACACGGCCATCACCCAGGCTTACCGAGCTGTGGGCGAACTCTCTTAGGCAGCCAACCAGCCGAATACGCCACCGGTGAGGACGGCATAGATCAACGCGTCGACGAAGGTCTTGGCTGTCAACGACCAGCTACGTCCGAACCAGATGCTCTCCTGGATGTAAGCCATGCCGTAGGCGATGAAGGCAACGGTCCCGGCGACCCTGAAGACCGCCAGGTAGTCGGCGCCGGCGGCGGTCGTACGACTGACGAAATATGCGCAAACAATCGCAACCGCGAGGTTGTAGACGAACATCATCGCCAACTTGCCGCCCATTTGGGGCATGCCGCTGGGCACCACCGTAATAAAGGCCTGCGGACCATCCTTGAATTTCTGCTGCATTTCCGGGTCCTTGAAGTCCTCCGGTTTGCAGTTTGGCAAGGAGTACATCCCGGGACCGGTACTCTTCAGCGCGGCGCGCACGGCTTCCTCGTCCGCCGTTTTGCTCCAGTCAGTCTTGTGCCAGGGCATGGCCATCCAGATGACCGCCCCTGCAATAAACGCCACCACGGCCGAGGCCAGGATTGGTTGCCACAACGTCATGATTGTCATATCGCTCTCCCCTTTTTCATTGTTGTCCCCCTACGTATAGCAGATACGTATCGGTTATGCTTTCGCCATGGTTATCAGGGGCTTACCGCTAGCAGTCGCATTGGCGCCCATTGTGGGGATCAATCTCGCCTACCTGATCGGCGTGGAGCACGGCAATCTGCCGTCCTGCGTCCCGTACATTGACGGCTGTACGTCGATCAGTTCGACTGGTCGCTACCCGCCGGGAGACCGGCTGTTTCGGGCAATCATGCTGCCACAGGCGGTGCTGCTGGCCGTCACGTGGCATTTTGCCGCTGCCTGGGTGAGGAGCATCAGCCCCGTTACGCGCGCGTCATCGACAATACTGACCAACGGGTTGCTCGGCGCCCTCGCGCTGATCGTGTACGTTTCCTACCTGGCCAGCAACGACCCGTTCTACGAGGTCATGCGCAGCTACGGCATCTATCTCTACTTCATCGGCACCGCCGTCGCCCAGATCGCCACTACCGCCGCAATGCCCTCGTCGCGGCTGCGAGGGGCCATGTTTGCCATCATGGCAATGCCATTCGTGCTCGGTCTGTACAACTTCATCCAGAAGGAGCTTTTTGCGGATCTCAACAGCATCGAGAATCGCATCGAGTGGATCGTCTCCCTGCTCATGCAGGTCTGGTTTATTGCGCTGTGGATCGCGTGGCGGCGTTCGCGCTTTGAGGTGCGGGTTGAAACGGATCCGCAAAGCGCGGATCAGTGAGCACGGAATGATCAGTAAGAGCCTCGAGGAACGCAACCAGGTCGGCGCGTTCGGGCTCGCTCAACTCGAAACCGCTCACGAACTCGGACTTGAACGGGCTCAGGCGTCCGTCGCCTGCAAGCGGTCCGGACTCGATCAGCCGGCCGCCGCGCGCGTAGTGCGCCAGGACCCCCTCGAGCGTCGCGATGCTGCCATCGTGCATGTACGGCGCCGTCATGGCGACATTGCGCAGCGACGGCGCGCGGAACCGCCCCATGTCTCGCGGCTCACCGGTCATGTCGTACAGGCCCGTATTTGAGGCGGGATATGCGCCGTTGCCATCCAGGTTGTAGAGCCCGGTGTTATGAAATCCGACCTTCTCGACTCGTGCATTGGCGTGTGTCGTACTGTCTGTGAAGTTGAACCCGCCGTGGCAGTGAAAACATTCAAGACGTTCGGAAAAGAACAGGTCCATGCCGCGGATCGCGGCCTCACTCATCGCCTGGCTGTCGCCACGCAGGTAGCGGTCATAAGCTGTGTCGAAACTGTTGATCGAGCGCACAAATGCTGCAATCGCACGGACGCCATTTAACAGGGAGTGTGGGTCTTCATCGTTCGGGAAAGCGTCTTCTAGCCACCGACTGTAGCGCGGCTCGTTGCGCAGAAGCTCCTCGACGCGTGCTTCGTGACCGGCCAGACCCATCTCGACTGGATCATCTCCCAGCAACGGCACCAGCGCCTGGTCCTCGAGTTTGGCGAGCAAGGGGTTTGCCCAGGTCAGCCTGCTTGCAAACGCAACGTTCACGAGACTCATGGAGCTGCGCGGATGAATCTCGCCGGTAGAGCCGACCGCCAGCGCCCTGCCGTCGGTAAACGCGAGCGCCTGAAGATGACAAGTGGCACAAGACATTGTCTGGTTGCCTGACAATCGAGTGTCATGAAACAGCCAGCGCCCGAGCTCAACCTTCGTTGCGCTCATCGGATTGTCTTCAGGCACCACTGGCGGTGGCACATCGGCGGGCAGATGCCATTCGTAGCTGTCGTCGTACCGCAACGCCCAGAATGCACCGATTGCCACTGCGAGCACGCCAATTGCTATCAGCGTCCGTTTCATTGCAGTGCGAATACCCGCTGATTTCCTGCCTGGTCACCCGTGCTGAAGTCGATTCCAAGCGCCGCAAACGGCGCATTGCAGGACGTCTCCGGCGGTCCCGACGAGCAGTCGCTTGCGATCCCGTCGCCAAGGTCCGTACCGTTGACCAGGGCTGCGAGATCTACGCTGACAGCGCTCTCCCCCGGGACAAAATCCGGCAAAAACACCTCTATGCGATTGGGGAAACTGCATCCTGTTATATGCCCAACCGTTCCCTGACAGCCCGCGCTGCCGGCATGAATCCAGAAGCCATCCCCATCAGTAGCGATTCCTGCACGCAGGAATTTATAGCCGGAGCGCCAGTGCCAATGCATGTCGGCATCGTCGAGCGGCGGACTCGCCGTCAGCGGATTGGCGTGGTTGAGTCGGAATGGGACGCCTACAGTAAAGCGCAAGCCCTGGTAGTCGCCGGCTCGCGCAACCCCGACGATATGGTCGAATACTGCAGCCGTGCCGTTCTGGCACGCGCCGTCCCCGGTCTCGAGATCGATAAAGGCAACCGCATCGTTCTCCCATTCGAATTCAGTCGCGAAGCGGACGTCCCGGGCGGTACCCTCGGCGTCCAGCAGTTGTGGCTTCATGACGTAGAAACGCAAATCGGTAAGCGCCGGCGTCGAGTGACAATCGATTGGGTGACCATTCCAGATGGCCTGGAAAGGGATTCTGACGGGAAGATCCCATTGCGTGCACGAGGCCAGCAGCAACGCTGCCAGGAGCGGAACGCTATGCAGGCAGATCAACTGGCGGTCTTGCTGACGTCGGCCGCCGCTTCGTTGGCCGACTGTTCGTCTTCCTTGTCGGGTGCCAGGGAGTAATCGAGTACGCCCGTGGCAATCATGTCCGTTGACGCCTGGGCGACCGACAATTCGGTCTCTACTTCACGAATCTTCGCTTCCGCATGCACGTTTTCCGTGGCTCTCTCCGTCAGTTCGGAACGCAGCTCGCGAGTCTTGATTACGGAGTCCTTGAGATCAGCCTTAAGCCTTTCGAGCTTGGACTGCTGATCCGAAATCACATTATCGCGCCGGTTCAGGCCGACGACCGTTTCCTTGAGCTCGTTCTCAAGTTTTTCGAGGTCGGTTTTTGATTTTTCTGACGTGCCCTGTGCGATGCGCAGCTCAGCCTCGAGCTCCCGGATACGATCGTCCCGCGGATCGCGTTGTTTCGCCTTGCCGCGGGCGCTCAGCACCGCGTTCAGCGAAGACAGCAGCCAGCCAGCCAGGAACGCTGCGGCGCTGTACAGGATCAACTCTTTCGGGAGGTCGACAAACATCGTCTTATAATTATTGGAATTCGCAGCCCATAAAAGGACCAAGTTCTCACTCTGGAGCCCCCGCCCCGGTCACTGTTGACCATATAAGGTCGCGGAAGGAATGGCAATACTTAGTCTAATACCTTATAAAACAATGATATAAGAGCGTTTTATAAGGTTATTTCATGCTTGTCGGTCGTGCAGGAAGCGAAGGACCGCGTCGGGAAAGTCCGTAAACAGGCCATCGATCGCAAGCTCCTCAACCATGTAGCGCAATAGCTCGTCAAAGTCGGTGAAACCGATTGGCAGCGCGTCGCTACGGAACGTATAAGGGTGTACGACCAGCCCCGCGGCATGCGCCCGCTCGACCAGCCGCGTATCCACGATTAACCGATCCGCCTCATCCAGTGCGTAGAGCTGATTGAGCCAGGGACCAACCCCGTCGACGGTCTCTGCGAGCCTTGCCAGCCCTTCAGGCGTGCGCATGGCCGCGAAATTCGTTGCCTCAGGTGTCCAGCTGTCCTCTGCGATCAACTGAACGAGCTTCAATTCGCAACCGAGTTCATGACGAATACGTCTTACCTCGCGTTCATCGAAGCACTGCAGGTAACAAGGGTCGGCTTGAGCCGTGTAGCCATACGTCTCCAGCATCTCGAGGACGAGCCTGGTGATATCCACCCCCTCTTCCTGATGCCATGCCGGACTCTTGATCTCCGGATAGATTCCAACCTCGTGCCCGACGCTGTCCTGCAGATCAACCACGAGCTCGAGCTCTCGTTGCAACGAATGCACTTTGAATTCAACGCCAGCAAATGTCCGACGCATCGGAAACGCCTGCTCGCCCGCTTCGTTGAGACGTTCGTTTACAGTCAGGGTCCGGATTTCCTCGTAGTCGAAATCGCGTACGTAGAAGCGGCCATCCTGGCGCGCCCGTCCCGGGAACTTCTCGGCAACGTCCGTGACCCGATCGAGGTGAATGTCGTGCAAGACGACCAACACGTCATCCCGGGTGGCAACGATATCCTGTTCGAGATAGTCGGCACCCATGACATAGGCCAGCGTCTTGGCCTGTACCGTATGCTCCGGGAGGTGTCCTGAAGCGCCGCGATGAGCAATTACAACCGGTCGCATATTTTGCCTTAAGATAGTTGCCTAACTTTCTGATTTGTCATCGATTGGACCGTCCGCATCCCATCCGGGAAAGTCGAGGACCTCCCAGCGGGCCGTATCCTCACCACGAGCCTGGCGCTTGAGCGCATCGACCATCTCGCGGTCGTTCCATTCGATGTGCTCGGCACAGCGTTCTACCAGTTCAGGCGGCGTCTCCTGCATGCCGCCGAACGGCTTGATCGCAATCAGGCCGATCTTGTTGGCCTCGCCGACATCCATCATGAAGTTGACCAGGTCCTTGTTCTGCTCCCACGCCGACGCCAGGACGAACACTGCCTCGGATTCCTTGATCTGACGGATCAGCTCGTTCCTGATCTCCTGGGGCCCACCCGTGGTCGGCAGGTTCTCGGGCATACTGACATTCAGGTAGTAGAAGCGCTCGACGCTCTCGAGAAATTCGAACACCCGCAGGTAGTCGTCACTTTCTTCGAACGTATGCGTCGCGAAGACGCGAATCGGGTTGCTTTCGGACACCAGGAATTCCTTTGTCTCGCCGGTATTTCTGGCTAGTTTATCCAATTCGTAACAGTGCTGCGCGACGCTGTTCCCATACCCAGGGGGTTTCTGTATCGTAGCGGCGCATGCGGCTTCTTCTGTACAACATCCGGTACGCGGTCGGCGGCGGCGCGAGCATTCGAATGCCCATCCCCGGCGCCGAGTACGTGCTCGGTAATCAGGCCGTTCTCCCGGAGATTACGCGCTTTATCAAGTCCGTTGATCCCGACGTCGTTGGGCTGATCGAGGTCGATACGGGCTCGATTCGCAGCCGCAGCGTCAACCAGGCCGAGAAAATCGCCGCGGATCTCGGCATGAACACCTCGTACGAGACGAAGTACGGCGAGAAATCGCTCAACCAGATGCTGCCGATCGTCCGCAAGCAAGGCAACGCATTCATGGCAGCGCCTCGCGTACATGGCGAGCGCTTCCACTATTTTGATACGGGCATCAAACGTCTCATCATCGAACTCGAGATGGATGACTTCGCCATCTTTCTCGTGCACCTGTCCCTGAAGTATCGCCATCGCCACCTGCAGCTGCGCCACCTGTACGACCTGATCCAGGAAACGCAGAAGCCCGTCGTCGTTGCCGGCGATTTCAATACGTTCTGGGGTGAGAACGAGATCTACCTGTTTATGAAAGCGGCCGGCCTGACGTCTGCCAACGTCGAGAGCCTGCCTACCTACCCGAGTCGAGCGCCACGCAAGGAACTCGACTTCATCCTGTACCAGGAAGGGATCAACGTGACCGGGTTCGATATTCCCAACGTCCGTTATTCTGACCATCTGCCGCTCGTCTGTGATTTCGAGCTTGCCTGACAAAGAGAAAACCATGGCTGAACACTGGAAACTGGAAACCGATGAAGCCGGGATCGCCTGGCTGTGTCTCGACAAGGCCGATGCCAAGGCCAACGTCCTGTCTTCGTACGTTATCGAGGAATTGAACGGCCTCCTCGACGACCTGACCGCGAAGCCGCCGAAAGGGCTCGTGATGTACTCGGGTAAGCCGGGCAGTTTCATCATGGGCGCCGACATCACGGAATTCGGCGATTTCGGAACGGCCGCGGAAGTCGCGCGCCTCGGCAAGATGGGGCAAAGCGTGTTCCTGCGCATCAAGGCCTTGCCCTGCCCGACCGTCGTTTACGCAAACGGCGTCTGCCTCGGCGGCGGCCTCGAGATTGCGATGATGTTTGACTATCGCATCGGCCCCGACAGCGACAAGAAGATATTCGGGTTACCCGAGGTCAAACTTGGCCTGCATCCGGGTTTCGGCGGCACGGTACGCGCCGTGCAACTATGCGGCGTGCGTGCCGGTATGCAGCTGATGTTGACCGGCAATCCGGTTAACGCGACCAAGGCCAGGCGTATCGGATTGATCGACAAGATCGCCAGTGATGACAACTGGCGCGACGTGGCGCTGCGACTCATTGCGGAAAAGCCGCCGCTCGGCAGAGCGCCGCTGCCGGACCGAATCATGGGACTGGGCCCGCTGCGCGGCTTTGTGAAAAACATGCTGATCAGGCAAGTCTCCGGCAAGGCTCGCAAAGACCACTATCCCGCCCCATACGCGATGATCGACCTGTGGGCGAAACATGGCGCCTCATCGAAGACCGGCTATGACGCGGAAGCCGAGAGCTTCGGTCGCATGATGGAGACTGATACGTCACGCAACCTGATTCGCGTGTTCTTCCTGCAAAGCGCCCTGAAGAAACAGGGCAACAAGACGGACGCGCAGATCAGGCATGTACATGTCGTCGGAGCCGGCGTCATGGGTGGCGACATCGCCGCCTGGTGTGCGCTGCGCGGGTTGACCGTAACCTTGCAGGACCGTGAGCAGAAATACATCGACCCCGCCCTCGAGCGTGCCGCGAAGTTGTTCGCGAAGCGCGTTCGCGACGACGCCAATCGAGCCGAGACATCCGCTCGGCTGCGTGCGGACGTGGCTGGCGACGGCGCCAGGGAAGCGGATCTGGTGATCGAGGCGATCTTTGAGAACCTCGAAGCCAAGCAGGCGCTCTACCAGGACCTGCAAGCCAGGATGAAGCCAGGCGCCCTGCTCGCAACCAACACGTCCAGCATCCGTCTCGAGGAGCTGCGCACGGTGCTTAAAGAGCCCGCGCGTTTCATAGGTTTGCACTTCTTCAACCCGGTGGCGATGCTGCCGCTCGTTGAAGTGATCCGCTGCGCCGACACCGACCAGGACGCCATGGACATCGGTTTCGCGTTCACCAAGGCGATCGGCAAGTTCCCGCTCGAGTGCATGAGCGCGCCGGGCTTTGTCGTGAATCGTGTGCTTGCGCCGTACATGGGCGAAGCCATGGCGATGGCCAAAGAAGGCGTGCCGCTCGCCGAGATCGACAAGGCTGCCGTCAGGTTCGGCATGCCAATGGGGCCGATCGAACTGGCCGACAGCGTTGGCCTGGACATCGCCAAGCACGTGGCTGGCATCCTGACCCAGGGCGATGCGCGCGAGATGCCACCGACCGATGTCGACGATCTCGTGGAGTCGGGCCGCCTTGGCCGCAAGTCGGGGCACGGTTACTACCGCTGGGAGGACGGCAAAGCTGTTAAACCGCCGGCAAACGGTGGCGCTGTGCCGGACGACATTGAGGACCGTTTGATTCTGCCAATGGTCAATGAGGCGGTTGCTTGCCTGAGCGAAGGGGTCGTCGCCGAAGCGGACTTGCTCGATGCCGGCGTAATCTTCGGTACGGGATTCGCCCCGTTCCGCGGCGGACCGATTAACTACGCCCGTGAAAGGGGCGTTGACACCGTCGTTGCAGCCTTGCGGGACCTGGCCGGGCGCCATGGTGACCGTTTTGCACCACACGCCGGCTGGTCGGACGTGTGACGCGCGTCACAGGAGCACGCAAAGCGCAGCGGAAACTGTGCGGTGCTTCACGCTGCGCGCCACTGGCGGTTCCTTAAGTTGTTGAACTAAAGGTAGAATACGCGCTTGACGTAATCTGAATTCACGAGCGCATGTCAGGTAATAACAGGACGAATAATGGCAGGTGAGCAGGTAAGTACGGAGCTGCTCCGGGGGTTCTCCCCACTCGACGGCCTCAAACGCGACAACCTTGCGGCACTGGCGCGCAAGGTGCAGATCCGTGAGCTGTCGCCCGGCCAATTGCTGTTCAAGGAAGGCGATACCGAGAAGCGGACGATCTACGTGATCTCGGGCGTTCTCGAACTCGTAGACCAGTCCAAGATTGTCGGTAAGGTCGAGGGCGGAACGGAATTGGCGCGCAATCCGGTAGCGCCTGTTTACCCGCGTCGCGTCACTGGCAAGGCGCGCGACCGTGTGCAATTCATCTCGATCGACAGTGATCTGCTCGATGTCATGCTCACATGGGACCAGACGGGCACCTACGAAGTCTCCGAGCTGCAGGGCAAATCGGACCAGGGCACTGAAGACTGGATGACGATGCTTCTGCAGACCAAGGCATTCCACAAAATTCCGCCGGCGAACATCCAGGCGATCTTCATGCGCATGCAGCAGATCAATTACCGCTCCGGCGACGTGATCCTCAAGCAAGGCGCTGAAGGCGATTATTTTTACGTCCTGATTCGCGGCTCGGCGCTGGTCACTCGGGAAACGCCGCTCAGCAAGGAAGGTATCAAGCTCGCGGAGCTCCGCGTCGGCGACACCTTTGGTGAGGAAGCGCTGATCTCGGATGCCAAGCGCAATGCGACGGTGACGATGCAGAGTGACGGCGCGGTGATGCGTCTCGGCAAGGACGACTTCAAGAAACTGCTGAATGAGCCGATGCTTGACTGGGTATCGCCCGCACAGGCCGAAGATATCGTGCGGTCCGGCGGACAGTGGCTCGATGTGCGGCTTCCAAGCGAGTTTGAGAACCAGCATCTCGAGGGCGCGATCAATATCCCGCTCTACTTCATTCGCCTGAAGATTTCGACGCTCGACAAGAGCAAAAAGTACGTGGTTTGCTGCGACACCGGTCGCCGCAGTTCAGCGGGCGCTTACATTCTCTCGGAGCGCGGCTTCCAGGCCTACGTACTGCAGGGCGGTATCAACTCCGACGGCAGCTAGTGCAGGAGTCGGCTTGCCGGCGACCTGCCGCGGGCTGTTGGCGCTTGGCAGCCTGACGGCTGCAGCTTCGCTTGAGGGTCGCCCGCAAGCGGCCTCCTACATCGTGTGAGTCGGCTTGTCGCCGCCGAGGGCGCCGGCCAGGTAGGTCTCTATCTTCTTCTGCGTGTTGCCCTGGTCCTGGTCGGAGAACTGCACACCAATGCCCGCCGTGCGTTTTCCCTGGGCACCTTTGGGTGTCATCCAGATGACCGTGCCTGCGACGGGGATTTTCTCTTCCTCGCCCATCAGGTTCAGCAGCATGAAGACCTCGTCGCCCAGGCGGTAGGAGCTGTTGGTTGGAATGAACAGGCCGCCATTCACGACGTACGGCATGTACGCGAGGTACAAGGCGCTCTTGTCCTTGATCGTCAGTGTCAGCAGTCCTGGTTTGGTCATTGTTGTTAACCTTCTTTGCTTCAGCGTCCAGCCAGCATCAAGTTCATTCCATCGGGACGACCTTGCGGCCCGGTGTCCCTGAGGCCGCCCGCCCAGTCAATCAATAGCCCTTCGAACGTCAACTGGACGTTGTAGGACCCCCCGGGCTGTCCTCGTAGCCCGTTGATTATGTCTAGATAGCAGAACAAATTTCGCCTGTCCATGCGCTGCAGCACAGAATGCTCAAGCGCAAGCCCAACGGCACTCTCAGGCCCTGCTGAGACCGCAATCACGGCCAATCTGAGCTGCCCCGAGAGCCAGTCGAGTACGAATTGCGGCCCGATCTTGGCCCAGCGCGCCGCTACCTCGACGACCGAGCCCGAGCCGCGGCCCAGGTCATTCAGGTCGCGCGCCAGCGTCGCCCCGGTTTCGAGCTCCTCGAGCCCCTGGATAGCCGCCAGCGGCGCGCCACCGGCGACTCGCAGCGCTTCGATCCAGTTGGCACCGGGTTGCAGGCGATCCAGCCACGTCAGGGCATCCCGTTCGGCAGGCGGCGCAAAATCAATGCGTTGGCAGCGGCTGAAAATCGTGGCCGGCAGTTTCCCAACCCGGTCGGCGACCAGGATCAACAGCGCGTCACCGGGTGGCTCTTCGAGCGTCTTGAGCAGGCTGTTGGCCGCATTCACCGTCATCACATTCGCCGGCTCAATGACAGCTACTTTGCCGCCTCCCTCGTAACTCGTTAGTCCCAGCTCTCCCACGAGGTCGCGGATTTGCTCGATACCGATGGATTGCTTGTCTTCGGGCGGCTGAATCCAGCGCAGGTCCGCATGCTCCGGCATATCGTCGCCGAAATGCGGCAATCCAGGTTGACCGATACCGAGGGTGCGCATCGCGATCCAGCGTGCAGCTGCCCGTTTCCCCACTCCATCCGGGCCGGCCAGCAGCACCGCGTGCGGAACGCGCCCATGGGTCACGCGGTCCTGCCATGCCTCAGCGAATGTCTTGAGCCAGGTTAATTCCATTTTTTCAATAATTTATAAGCAATAATTAATGTGATTCCGAACTCACGAGCTGGTCGGCAATATTCATCACATCGGCCGTCACCTCTGCGATACTGCGCGCCGCATCGACCACGATGAATCGATCAGCCTCCCGCTCTGCGATCTCAAGATAGCAATTGCGGACTCGCTCAAAGAACTCGTGGCGCTCCTGCTCGAATCGATCCGGCTCACCCCGACCACTCGCTCGGGCCATGCCTACCTCCACAGGGGCATCGAGCAACAGCGTCAGGTCCGGCCAGGTTGCGCCGTGCACCCAGTTCGCGAGCCCGTCGATGGTCTCCATCGGCAGACCACGTCCACCGCCCTGGTAGGCACGGCTGGAATCCGTAAATCGATCGCACACAACCCAGGTCCCGCCTTCGAGCGCAGGCTGGATGACATTGGCCACGTTGAACGAACGCGCCGCGAACATCAGCAGCAATTCGGCGATTTCAGGCACCGGTTCGTCGCCCCGGTTTTTCAGGATGTCGCGAATCTCCTCAGCGACGGGCGTACCGCCCGGCTCACGGGTCATCAAAACCTCGTGTCCGGCTGCCTCGATGCGCTCGACAAACACCGCCATATTGGTGGACTTGCCGACCCCTTCGATACCTTCAAATGTAATGAATCTGCCGCGCGCCATATCAGCGACTCCGCTGTTGCCGAAGCCGCTTCAGGTATTCGGCGACTGCCGCATCATGCTCGTCCTTGGTCTTCGAAAACTTGTGGCTACCGTCACCGAGCGCCGTTGCGACGAAGTACAACTCTTCCCCTTCTGCCGGGTGCAGTACCGCATTGATTGCCTCGCGCCCTGGCATTGCGATCGGCGTCGGCGGCAACCCGTGCCGGGTATAGGTGTTGTACGGGGTATCCGTGCGTAAATCCTGACGCGTCAAATTGCCGTTGAATGCGGGGCCAATACCGTAAATTACCGTGGGGTCAGTCTGCAGGCGCATGCGTTTCTCAAGGCGGCGCGCGAAAACGCCGGCTATGCGTGGTCGCTCCTCGGCAAGTGCCGTTTCCTTCTCCACGATCGATGCAAGCACCAGCGCCTCGTACGGCGTCGTAACGGGCGACGTTTCGCCCCGTCCCTGCCACTCCTCATCCAGCACTTTCTGCATCAGTGCGTACGCCTGGACCAGCAAGTCACGATCCGTCGTGCCACGCGGAAAGCGGTAGGTCTCCGGAAGGAACAGGCCCTCGGGGTGCGCAACGTCCGCACCGAGTTCGTCGAGGAGGGCCGGCCAGTCCTCATCCGTCAAAGATGCCTCTATGACCTCATCCGCATGCAGCGCCGCGAGCAAATCCCAGTGGGTCCAGCCAGGCACGATAGTGAAGGAGTACAGGCGCACGGCGCCCCTGGCAAACTGCTCCAGCAGGTCCTGCGCGGTCGCGCCGGATTCGATACGGTACTCACCTTTCTGGATCAACAGTGGTTCGCGGCTGAGGCGCGCGTAGATACGCAGCCACCGGTCCGTTTCGATGACGCCAGCGTCCGCCAGTTGTCTGCCGACCGCGAAAAACGAACTGCCAGCGGCGATCTCGAAATCGACGCCCTCCTCCGGGACATTGACGGGAGTAGCGAGGAAGCTTTCCACTTGCCACCGGACGTAGCCCATAGCCAGCACGCCTGCTGCCGCAACGATCGCCGCAATGATCAGTAGCTTCTTCATGCGCTGCCTTCACCGATCCCGCTCTGCGCCAGGCGCTGGCGCACTGTCCGGGTCACTTCGCCGACCGCCCAGTGAAGCTCGCCACACCGGGAAACAGGAAGCACGCCGAACTGACTGTTGCTCAGGAATACTTCGTCAGCGCATCGCAGATCGTCCGGGACCAGGTCCCTCACGTCCACCGGCACATCATGGTTGGCGCACTGCTCCAGCACTTCAGCGCGCATGACGCCGGCAACGCCACAGCGTTCCAGTGCCGGCGTGTAGACCTGTTTATTCCTGACGAGAAACACGTTGCTCATCGTACCGCAGATAAGGCGATCGTCTGCGTCGAGCATCAGGCCTTCGAATGCGCCTGTCGACCGGATCTCAGAACGTCCCAGTACCTGCTCAAGCCGGTTCAGGGTCTTGAGTCCCGCGTGCGCTGATCCCACTGCGAGCCTGGTTTGACAGGTATCGATCTCGACACCGTCTTCGTATTGGGCATGCTTGAGCGGCGTTGCCGCGAATAATGCCGCACGAGTCACGGCCGGACTCGGCGTGGTCCGGCCGTACCCACGGCCCTGGTCCGCCGCGGTTACGACGACCTTGGCGATACAGTAGTGGCCATCAATCCGGGTGTTGGCGAGGAGCTTGTCGATGAGGTCTCGCAGCGCTTCTTTGGCAGGCCCGTCGAGGCCCAGCCGCTCGCAGCCTGAGGACAGGCGCTCCACGTGCCTCGACCATAGCCGCGGCTCGCCGCCGCGAACGGCAATGGTTTCGAACAGTCCATCACCGTACTGGAAGCCACGGTCCTGGCCGTCGACTTCGGCCGGGGTTCCATCAATGCCATACCACTGGGTCATTGGGTAATCGCGCGCAGCATGCCCTTGGCCTTGGCGCGCGTCTCATCGAGTTCTGCCTGCGGATCCGAGTCTGCAACGATGCCCGAACCGGCGCGCAAAGTCAGGCCGCCAGTGCTTTTGACGATTGTTCGGATCAGGATATTCAGGTCGAGGCTGCCGTCCCGGTTCAGGTAACCGAACGAACCCGTGTAGGCACCGCGCGCGCTGGGCTCGAGCTCGCTGATGATCTCCATGCAGCGAACTTTCGGGCAACCCGTAATCGTCCCGCCCGGGAATACTGCAGCGATGGCCTGCCCTGGCGTCACGCCGTCACGCAATTCACCGCGCACATTCGACACGATGTGATGCACGTGAGCATAGCTCTCGAGCACCATCATCTCGTCCACTTCGACAGTACCTGCTTTACAGACTCGCCCGAGATCGTTGCGCTCCAGGTCAATGAGCATGATGTGCTCGGCGCGCTCTTTAGGGTGCGCGAACAGTTCGGCGGAGAGGTTACTGTCCGCGTCACTGTCTTCCGAGCGCGGTCGGGTCCCGGCAATCGGTCGTGTCGAAATCACCCCGTCGCGCACGCGCAGGAGACGCTCCGGCGACGATGAAATAATTTCCGTATCGTTCCAGCGCGCGGTCCCCGCGAAAGGCCCCGGGTTGGCCTTGCAAAGCGCAGCGTAGATATCGCTTGCCTCGATATCCGCGGCGACATCTGCGTGCCACTGGCGCGAGAGATTGGCCTGGTAGATGTCGCCGCTGGCAATATGCTCCTTGGCCTGCAGAACCGCATCGGTGAATACGCTGGCATCTTCCTCGGCGACGTTGTGCAGGTCCGGATGGCGGTCACGATGCGCCTTGTCCAGGGCCCCGATATCGCGATCCAGGCCGTTACGATCCAACGCGTCCGCCGACTCAACGACCAGTGAACAGCGTTGGTTTTCATGGTCAAAAATGAGCGCAGCGCGGCACCGCACTGCAAACGCAACGGGCAATAGCGGGTCCTTCGCCAGCTGCAGTGCCGGCTCTACTTCAGCCGCCAGCTCATAGCCAAGGAACACGAACCAGCCGCCGGTAAACGGCAGCTCTCCGCCCTGCTCTGGCACCTGTTCCGCTTGCCAGGCCTCATCGAGCGCAGCGAGGAAGCGACCGTCGCCGCCAACCAGCGCTGCGCCAGGGGCCGCAAACAGGATGTCGTAGCGACCAAGGTCGCCACCGCAGGTCGTGCTCTGCAGCAGGAAGGGATAGCGCGTGGGATGTTCGCGATGCAGTGCCCGCAGGTCGTCGGGACCCGCGATCTCGCGAATATACTCAATCAATTGCGCGCAGAATCAGGCTTCCGTTGGTGCCGCCGAATCCGAAGGAGTTGGACAGCACCGTTCGCACTTTGGCATCGCGTGCCACGTTGGCCGTGTAGTCGAGATCGCACTCGGGATCCTGGTTTTCGAGATTGATCGTCGGCGGAATCGCCTGGTGCTCGATAGCCAGTGCCGCAAAAATCGCCTCGACGACGCCTGCAGCGCCGAGCAGATGCCCGGTCGTAGACTTGGTAGAGCTGATCATCACCTTGCGAGCGTGATCACTGAAGGCATTCTTGATGCCATTGGTTTCGCCGATGTCACCTGCAGGCGTGGAGGTCCCGTGGGTATTGATGTAATCGATATCGGTTGGGTCGATGCCTGCATCCTTGATTGCAGCCATCATGCACTTGCGTGCGCCCTCACCGTCGGCCGGCGGCAGCGTGATGTGAAATGCGTCGCTGCTCATACCGAAACCGATGAGCTCGGCATAAATCTTCGCGCCACGTGCCTTGGCATGCTCGTATTCCTCGAGCACGACCGTGCCGGCTCCGTTACTCATGACAAACCCATCGCGATCGATATCGTACGGGCGACTGGCGCCTGCAGGATCGTCGTTGCGTGTTGACATTGCGCGGGCCGAGCAGAACCCGGCCATGGCGAGTGGCGTAGTCGAATATTCGGCGCCGCCGGCGAGAATGACCTCGGCGTCGCCATGCGCGATGCTGCGGGCGGCAATGCCGATACTGTGCGTCGATGTCGCACACGCAGTCACGACCGAAATGTTCGGCCCCGTGATGTGCTGCATGATGCTGACCTGGCCCGAGGCCATATTGATAATGCTGCCCGGGATAAAAAACGGCGAAACCTTGCGCGCGCCACCCGCCAGCATCTTGTTGTGATTGTCCTCGATGGTTTTGATACCACCGATTCCCGCCCCGATCGCCACGCCAACACGGTGACCGTTTTCTTCCGTTATCTCGAGGCCGGAGTCGCGCATCGCTTCGACGGTTGCGCCGACTGCGTAGTGAATGAACGGATCGTTCTTGCGCTGGTCCTTCTTCGCCAGATAGTCATCTGCATTGAAGTCCTTTACCAGGCCTGCAATCCGCGTCGGGAATGCGCTGGTGTCGAAGTCCTCAACAAGAACCGCGCCCGAGTTGCCTTCGCAGACATTGCGCCAGGCATCGGACAGGGTGCTACCCACCGGTGAGACGATGCCCATCCCGGTGATTACAACGCGCCGCTTACTCAATATTTGTCCCTGGAAGGTGGTGGCAGAACTGCCAGTTCAGGACGAGAAGGAAAGGCGCGGCAACAAGGCCGCGCCTCCCGAAATTAACCGTCGCTCTGGCGAGCGGTTACGAAGTCGATGGCCTGCTGGACCGTCGTGATCTTCTCGGCTTCCTCGTCGGGGATTTCGGTTTCGAATTCCTCTTCGAGCGCCATCACGAGTTCGACCGTGTCGAGCGAATCTGCACCCAGATCGTCGACAAAAGAAGCATCGTTCGTCACCTCGTCTTCTTTGACGCCGAGTTGCTCAGCAACAATGCCTTTAACCTGTTCTTCAATACTGCTCATAGCTTCTACTTCTCCTGAGAAGACCTAATTCGCGTAGATCACTGCGCCCCAGGACGCTTTGAAACCTACCCTGAAACGTCGTAAGCCCTTGATTTTTCAAGATACTCCCCCGACGTGGGGGGCCATTGTATGTCAATCGAATCGTCCAATCTACAGCTGTTTGGGCCGTTCCGGGCAATTTCCCCGCAGAGCCCCAAACGCGGTCAGTCCATAATCATGCCGCCATTGACATGCAGGGTCTCTCCCGTGATGTAGGCGCCACCCGTCGAGGCGAGAAATACGACCGCATTGGCGATATCGGCGCCCTCTCCGAGCCGCCCCAGCGGCACCTGCGAGAGCATGGCCGCGCGGTTTTCTTCGGGCAGTTCCTTGGTCATGTCGGTGTCGATGAATCCCGGCGCGATGACGTTGACCGTGATGCCGCGCGAGCCGATCTCACGCGCCAGCGACTTCGAGAAGCCGATCATGCCTGCCTTGGTTGCCGCGTAATTGGCTTGGCCGGCGTTGCCCATAATGGCAACAACCGACGCAATATTTATGATGCGCCCCTTTTTCGCTTTCATCATGCCGCGCAAGCACCCTTTGGCGACCGCAAACATGCCCGTCAGGTTGGTGGCGATGACATCGTCCCACTCGTCCTGCTTCATGCGCATCAGCAGATTGTCGCGCGTAATGCCTGCGTTGTTCACGAGAATAGTGGGGCTGCCTTCGTTGCCCTGGATATCTTTCAGGGCCGCGTCAATTGATTCCTGGTCCGCTACATTGAGGACGATACCCCTGCCCTTGTCGCCAAGCGCCGCGGCAATACCGTCCGCGCCGCCCTGGCTCGTGGCGGTGCCGACTACGGTTGCGCCGGCTGCCGCCAGGGTTGCGGCAATCGAGGCGCCAATGCCTCGAGAGGCGCCGGTTACGAGTGCGATTTCACCCTCGAGGGTGCTTGCATTGAAAAGCTGGCTCATGCGTATTCCTTGGTAATTTGGATCCCTTGCGGACTGCGCCGGATTATAGCGGCGCCGCCTCCCGGACACTACGTTGCAACACCGCGGCGGCGAGCAGTCCCCCAATGGTTCCATACAGGTGCGCATCGACTATGACAGCGCCGCCCGCGGTAGCCTCCGAACCCGGTAACGGCCCCGCCAGTTGCTCCCACGCGAGCTTGGCAAGTACGAATACCGCGAGCACGATTGCTTCACGATCGCGTGCGATCGCCCCGCTCAGGAGCCCTGCTGCCAGCAAGCCATGGAGCAGTCCCGACAGCCCCACATACCAGTCGAGCTCGGGATTGAGGAACCAGAACCCGGCGTCTATGCAGGCGATACTGAGCGCCGCGACCAGCGCCCATTGCCACGGCCCGTAGACGGCACCCACGAGCCATGCGACGAGCCCAAGGCCGGCCAGATTGAGCGACAGGTGAAACCAGCCAAGGTGCACGAAGTGTCCCGTCAACAGTCGCCAGGGCTCCGCCATGGCGAAACTGTCACGCGTCCAGGCCAGCGCGAGCCGCAGCTCGTCGCCGCCCAGCTCGAGCAACAATGACAGCGCCCAAACGATGCCGGCTGCGGGCCAGGCATGGCGCAGGTTGCGGCTTTTGTGACCTTCGCGTAACCCCACGTTTGATATACTGACGTTTAAATCAATATGTCGTCAATTGAGCGGTGCCGTGTGCACGCGGGCCGCCGGAGCAACAACCAGTGAAGCAACATTTCCGGATGTCTGCCCGCGCATCGCGCCAGGCAGGTTTTACCCTGATCGAGATCATGGTCGTAGTGATCATCATCGGCATTCTCGCCGCTATCGTTGCCCCCAATGTGATCGGCCGGGTTGACGACGCCCAGATCACCAAGGCGCAGGCGGAAATCCGGAATATCGAGAATGCGTTGAAGTTCTATCGCCTCGATAACTTCCAGTACCCGACGACCGAGCAGGGTCTCGAAGCGCTGGTCACGAAACCGAACGACCCGACGATCCGCAACTGGAAACCCGGCGGTTACCTGGACCGCCTGCCGACCGACCCCTGGGGCAACCCGTATCAGTACCTGAATCCGGGCAACAATGGCGAGGTAGACATCTACACGCTGGGCCGTGATGGTCGCCCGGGCGGCGAAGGCCTCGACGCTGACTTTGGCAACTGGGACGCTGACTGATACCAGGCGACTGGTGCCCTCGCCCGATGAGACGGCAACCCCAAAATGGCTTTACGCTGATCGAGATCCTGGTGGTCATGATCGTCGTCGGCATCATGGTCTCCATGGCCGTTATGTCCTTCGGCCTCCTCAGTGAGGATTCTGGCCTGGATGAGGAGAGCCGGCGCTTTGCCGCGATTCTCGAAGCCGTGCAGGACGACGCCATGATGCAGGGCCGCGAGTTCGGCATTGAAATCATGATCTCGTCGTACCGTTTCGTCGAATTCGACCCGCTGACACGCCAGTGGGCCGAAGTCATCGGTGACGACCTCTATGCTCCCCGCAGCCTGTCTGACGGGCTGGAGTTCGAGTTGTTCATCGACGAAAAACGCATCCCGCTCAAGCCTGATGCGCAACAAATTGACGATGATGATGCGGATACTGCAGCGACCATCGAGCGCTATGCGCCGCACCTGTTTGTCTTTGCGAGCGGCGATTCAACCGTTTTCGAAATACATTTCTGGCGTCCGGCAACCGATGACCGCCGCATTCTCCGCGGCGACATCCTTGGCAATCTCGAGTTTGGGGCGGCCGATGAAATCTGAGCGCGGCTTCACATTCATCGAAGTTCTCGTGTCGCTCGCCATTGTCGCCCTGGCGTTGCTCAGCCTGCAGGGCGCCATCAATGCAATGATCGGCGACAGCTACGTGATGCGCGAGCGCACCTATGCAAGCTGGATTGCACAAAACAAGATTGCGGAAATGCGTCTCGCCAACGTTTTGCCGGAGGCCGGTACCTCGAATGGCCAGCTCGACTACGCCGCCGTACCGTGGGAGTGGCGAGCCGTCGTGTCAGAAACCGGCATCGAAGAATTCATGCGTGTCGAAGTTAGTGTCTCGCGCGCAGACAGCGACTACGTGGTTATGACGGTCACCGGCTTTATCGGCCGACCAGTCGGCAGGAATGTCACCAATTCAATCTGGACGCCGCCACGACGCAGTGGTCCCGACCGGGGGCCAACAGGATGAAGCGCTCGTCCGGTTTCACGTTGATCGAGGTTCTCGTCGCCGTTGCGATATTCGGCATCATGGGTGCGCTTGCAACGATGACGATTCGCGAGGCGCTGGATAATACGGACCGGCTCGCGCAGAGCATGGATCGACTGCAGGCAGTGCAACGCACGATGACCTACCTGTCGACTGAGTTGATGCAGGCGACACCGCGTCCGATTCGGGCTGAACTGGGCGACTCCGAACCGGCGTTACGTTCCGATTATGCGGGCGACTACGCGCTCACGCTGACGCACAGTGGCTGGCCTAATTCCGCGGGCGTACCGCGCAGTACTCAGCGGCGCACGGCCTACCGGGTAGAGGACGACGAGCTGGTTCGTTATCACTGGAACGTCCTCGATCGGACGGTCAACAACGTCCCGATCGCTACCGTATTGCTCGACAATCTCGACAGCCTGTCCTTTCGCTTCCTGGTTGGCGAAGATGAGTGGGTCGACCAGTGGCCTCCCGCGGCAGCAGCCGGAGCAACGGCATCACACCTCTTGCCGCGTGCTGTCGAAATCCGCCTGGTACTCCCGGATGAAGGCGAACTGACGCGCATTGTCGAGATGCTGCAATGAACGCGATGCGCGGTGTAGCCCTGGTCACGGCGTTGTTCGTGTCTGTCGTAGCCGCTTCGGTTGCGGCCTCCCTTGCCGCGGACGGCGCGCTTGATCGGCGCAGGACCATGGTCACCTTGTACCGGGACCAGGCGATACAGGTTGCGGTCGGCTCCGAGGGCTGGGTCCGATCGATCCTGCGCGAGGACGGGGTGAGCTCGCCCAACGATCACCTCGAGGAGATCTGGGCGACCGATATCCCGGCGCTCCCTATCGAGTCGGACGCTGTTCGCGGAGAGATCTGGGGGCAGATCGAAGACCTGCAGGGGCGTTTCAACGTCAACAACCTGGTCGCCGGCGGCACGCGCAACGATGCCGCTTACGACCAGTTCCAGCGGCTGCTCGCAGCGCTGCAGCTTGAGCCATTCATTGCGGATGCCGTCGTGGATTGGCTCGACGCCAATCAGCAGGAGGAAATCCCCGGCGGCGCCGAGGATCCGATCTACACGGGCCTGATCCCGGCCTACCGGACGGCGGACCGCCAGATCTCGAACGTGACCGAGCTTGCTGCGATCAATGGCGTGGACCCGGTCAGTTTCGAGATTCTGCTGCCGCACGTCACGGCCTTGCCCGCCCCGAGTCCCGTCAACGTCAACACCGCAACCTACCCGGTACTTCAGTCCCTTGGTCCTAACCTGACGGAAGCGGACGCGGAAGGTATCGACAGCATGCGGGCGGGCGGCGGCATTGTTGACCTCAACGAGCTGGTTTCGATCGTATCCCCCGACCTGATGAATAGTCCATCAATCGGAATCACGGACACATCGCAGTATTTTCAATTGAAGGCGGTCGTGCAGATTGATACGGTTCGAGTGAGCCTGTTCACGGTCATGCACCGTAACGGCAATAACGAAGTCTCGCCAATTCTGCGCAGCCTGGGAACGCTCTGACATGGCCGAATACTTAGTCATCCGCTTGGGCCGCGAGCCCGACCAACAGGTCGAGTGGGTCGTTGCGGACGATAATGGCACGCGGCGCAGCCCACCCGGCGCAGGAACGCTCGCAGAAGCTGCTGCGCGGGCCCAGGGTCGCCCGGTGATCGTCCTGGTGCCAGGCATTGAAGCGCTCACCACGACCGTGAATATCCCGACGCGTAGCGGCGCTCGCTTGCTGGCTGCCCTTCCCTACGCTCTGGAGGAGCACATTGCCGCCGACGTCGAGTCCATGCATTTTGCGGCGGGCGACCGGCGCGATACCGGTGAGCGACCGGTTGCGGCGATTTCGCGCGGCGCTCTCGATGGCTGGATCGAACAACTCAGCGAAGCCGGGATCCAGCCCTGGAAAATGATCCCGGAAAACTACGGGCTGGCACGTATTCCCGGCACGATGAGCGTCCTCGTCGATGACGACTACGTGATGTTCAATGATGGTGACAGCCTCGAATTTGTATTGGAAGGCGCTACCCCGAGCGATGCGCTGGCCGCCGCAGGCGCGCTCGAAGATCACGGCGAAGACGATGCGCCGGTCGAACAATCGGGCCACCTCGTCGTGTATTGCAACGCGGCCGACGAAGAACGACTGTCACATGACTGGATCGCCCTGCGACACGAACTGCACAGCGTCGACATCAACCTGCTACCTGATGGCGCGTTGCCCCGACTCGCCGTCACGGTCGCGAGCGGTGCCGGCGTCAACCTGTTGCAGGGTAAATACGGTCCGAAGGCAGACTACGGTTCCTGGTTCCGGCCCTGGCGGCGTGCCGCGATTCTGTTGCTGACTTTGGCCGTCGTCGGACTGGCAGGCAAAGGCGCCGATTTCTGGCGCCTGAGCAAGGAAGAAGCGACGCTGCAGTCACAGTTCATGACCCAGGTTCAGCAGTTTCGGCCGACCACCTCGAATGACGTGCGCGACCCGTTGGGTCTCGTCAGATCGATTCGTGGCAGCCTCGGTGGTACGCAGGCCACCCCGGTATTCCTCGCATCGTTGCATGAACTGGCCGGCGCCCTGGTGCAGAACGACAGTGCAGATGTCGAAGCGGTAAGCTATCGCGCCGGCGTCATTGATGTCCGCCTGACTTCTCCCGATGTCGAAACAGTTGGCAACATTCAGCAAGCAATTGGTGCGTCCGGGCAGTTCACCGCCACCATCCAGTCATCGGACCGCGTCGGTGAACGCATCAACAGCCGCATCCAGATTCGCGAGGCAGGATCATGAAGGACTGGTTCGAGAATCTCGAAGCTCGTGAGCAGATTTTTGTTGCCGTCGGCGCCGTGTTCGTCGTCGTTGCAATCCTCTACACCTTCCTGTGGATGCCGTTCGAAAAGCGTCACGAAGAACTGCGCGCCAGCGTCGGCAACTACGAACTCGCGATCACGGAACTTGGCCCGCTCAAGGGATTGATCGCCGCCGGTGCCCAGCGTTCTGCGCGCCCAGCCGCCAATGCCAGCCAGGCACCAATCATTATCGTGGACCAGACTTTGCGCAGCCGCGGTCTCGAGCAGTATCGCCGCCGCAGCCAGCCGACCACGAGTAATGGCATTCGCGTGGAACTCGAAAGCGTGGCATTCGACGAACTCGTCTTGTGGCTGGGCGATCTCGGTGAGCAGTATGGCTTGTACGTGCAGGCCGGCAGCCTGACGGCCATATCGCAGGCAGGTCCCGGCCGCGTTAACGCCTCGCTGACCCTGGAGCGCTCGCTTTGATCAATCGTCGTCGAGGCCTCTTCCTGGTTGCGGTACTTGCCTTTCTCATAGCGCTGGTTGTGACATTCCCGGCGCGAGTTGCCTACAGCCTCGCCGACGCCCGTTTCGTGGCGATGAGCGGCATCAAGGGCACGATCTGGTCAGGGACTGCGCGCGAATTTTCAACCAACGGAGTCTACCTCCGCGACCTGACATGGCGCGTGCAGCCGCTGCAGTTGTTTACCGGAAAGGCCGCCTACAAGATCAGCGGGTCGCCCGTATCCGGCTTCCTCGAGAGCGATATTGCGCTGACCATGAGCGGAACGATCACCCTGACCAACCTCACTGCGTCCCTGCCTCTGCAGATGCTCGAACGCGCTGCCGAAATTCCGGGCCTGCGCGGCACGGCCAGCTTGCGTTTCGAGCGCCTGCGTCTCGAACAGGGGCGCGCCGTGGCGATGGATGGAACGGCCGACGTGGCCGACCTCGTGATGCCGATGATCGGCAGCAGTTCGCTTGGCGGCTACCGAGCGGAGTTCTTCACTCAGAACAATGGCGTTACCGCCAGTATCGAGGACACCAATGGCGTCGTCGATCTTGCGGGCAGCCTGCAGATCCGGTCTGACGGCGCCTACACCTTCCTCGGCCAGGTTGTCGCCAAGCCGTCCACACCCGACAGCCTGCGCCAGCAATTGCGTTACCTGGGTCCGGCCAACGAGCGTGGCCAACAGGAAATTCGCCTTGAAGGCGTCTATTGAATCTCCACGAACTCGCGTAACAAGGGAAAGTACAGCGCACAGCGCGGTTCCGTGCCCGCCCAGGCTCGATAGATAGTCGCGTACTTCCGTAGCTGCGGCGCGTATCGGGTTACTTCGGCGTCCAGGAAGAATGCGAGGTTGCCGCCCTCATGCGCGCTCGTCTTGTAGTCGACGATCCAGTGCTGCCCATTGCCGTCAATGCGCACGCGGTCAATGACAATCGATTCGACTTCGCCATCGACGACACCCGTCAGCGCGAGCTCCGCGAAGCCCTCACCGTCGAGCAACCAGCGACAGCGTTCGTCGCCGAGAATGCCATCGAGCGCTGCGGATACTCGCGGGCAGATCCGGTCCTGCTGCTCCGCGCCGATACCCATCTCGCGCAACCAGCGGCGTGAAACAGGATCGCGGTCATCCGGGTCCGCGCTCACATGTCCTTCGGCGAGCGCCTGCAGCCAGCGGTGCACGACCGTGCCCGCGATGCGCGCCTCCGTTCCCACCCAGTAGAACTCAACCTCGTCTTCAACTGCGGCGTCTGCCGCCACCGCCGCCGCGCCAGGTAGCGGAGCAATTGCAGGCACCTCCCATGGCGCTGCAAAGCGTCGCAAAACCGGCATCAGCATCGCGCCTGGCTCTGCTTCATCCTGTATCGACCCGGGATCGAACTGATTGGCGAAATCCGCCTCGACTGCCGGCCACAACATGCGCAACAGACTGTTTTTTGCCGGTGGCTTGCAGCCGTCGGCGGTGGCGGCAGTGTGACCGATCAGATGCAGTGATATGCGTGCGCGCGTGCAGGCTACGTACAGCAAGCGCGCCTGTTCATGTCGATCCTTGGCAGTCTCAACGCGCCCGATATAGCGATGCACCGGGTCGCTTTCCACTTCATCGCGTGGGCCGACCGGGCTGATGATCTTGCGTTCATCGCCATGTTCGTCCGGAACGTTGAACCATGAAAGGACACGTCTTCCGCTGGAGCCGGGGAGCCGCCCCAATCCATACAGCACTACATGCTCGAACTCGAGGCCCTTTGCTTTGTGCATGGTCATGACCTGCAGGCGCGCCGAACCGGTTGTCGAGACCCGTTCGAGATCCAGCAGGGCCTCAAGAGCCGCAACGTCGTCCAGGGAACCGTGACGTTCGTGGCGCGCAAGCACGTCGAAGTAACGATACACGTTGTCGATGGCGCCGGGGTTCGGCAGCAGCGCGGCGCCGCCGAGCGCGAGCCAGCACTCCTCGATAAGATCGCGCAGGGATTGCGAGGGACGTGGCGCCAGCAGCCTGCACAGGACGGGTAACGCTCGCCGCACAGCCTCCTGCCCATACCCTGACAGCCGCTCGATGCGCGTGGCGTCCTGCAATAACTCGATGACCGTGGCGTAGCGGGCCTCAGAGACGAGCGCATGCAGGTCGGTCCAGTCAAGGCCAATCCATGGCGCACGCAGGATGCCGAGCCAGGCGGCACGATCTGAAGGATGCACGGCCGCGCGCGTCAACGCCAAAATCTCGAGCACTTCGGGCAGGTCGGTCAGCTTGTCAATCTCGATGGCCTGGTAAGCGACCCCCGCAAGCCGCAGTTCCGCCAATAACCGCGGCAGCTGGTTACGACCGCGAACGAGCACGGCCATCCCGTCAGCGGGATTGGCGTCCAGGATGTCGCGAATCACCGTGCAGCCAAGACGCGCCTCGGACTCCTTGTCGCTGCCGAATACAGGATAGACACGGTACTCACCGGTCGCCGACAGCTGTGGCACCGACACAGCGGGTGAATACGACACCGAGCCGCTCGCCGGATCATCGCGCTCGGCCAGGATTGCCGGAAAAACGGCGTTAAACCAGCTGACGAGTCCCGCGCCGGAACGAAAATTGCGTCTCAGGACCAACGGCTCGAGCCTTACTCCACCGATACCATGCTGCCGCGCGAGCAGGAACTGCCCTACTTCCGCGTTCCGGAAGCGGTAGATTGACTGCATTGGGTCGCCGACGCAGTACAAGGTTCTGCTATCACCTTCTTCCCATCCCCCGGTCAGGGCCTCGAGCATCCGGTATTGGGCACTGGACGTGTCCTGCATCTCGTCCACCAGGAGGTGTCGGACCTGGTAGTCGAGCAGCAACGCCACGTCACCAGGCTCATCGGCCGTGCCCAGCGCTTCGCCGGCATTGCGAGCAATCTCTATATGGTCAGCAACACCGTTTTCGCCGAACAGTCGTTGCAGCTCCCCTACCGCGAGCGGCAGCAGGCGGAACAGCGCCAGGAGAATGCGCCACTGCGCGTCGGTATACCGCAAGGGCGGCAATTGGCGAACATTGTCAAGGACATCGGCCAGCTGCTCGTGAGCGGCCAGTTCGAGCAGCAGGGCCTTGAACGCTTCCTTCTGCTGTTTGCCCTGCGGCGGAAAGCCCGTGCGCTTGTCGACTGACTTGCGGAAGGTGCCGGCCTGCGTCAACAGGAGCTCTGCGACACCTTGCCAGGACGCGACTGCATGGCTCGTTGCCGGCGGCAAATCGGTCATTCCGGCGAGCGCCGCGATCGGACTACCGGGATTTTCGCCGGCCGCCAGGTTGGCCCCGGCATAGTCGAAATATTCACCCAGCTCGTAAGCGATCTCGCTCGGGAACAATGCTGCCGCCAGCGAGAGATGATCCGACACTGCCTGCTCGAGATTGTCCTCGAGCGTCTGGCGCAGCGCGGCCGCTTCGGCCTCATCGAGGTCACCGCTGCCGGTCATCGGCAGCCATTGGTCGCGAGTCCCCAGCATGCGAGCAAGGTAATCAACGTAAATCGAGGTGTTGTTGTCGAGATGCCGCAGCACGCCCGTGGCCGCTTCGCTGAATACCCCTTCGGTCGTGACATAGTCGAGTGTCGCAACGGCGGCGGCGCGCTGCAGTGCCTGCAGTTCCGCATCAACGACAACCCGGACACCGCTGGCGCTGCCAGGTGCGCTGATGGGGCGCGCACGCGCGATCGCGGCATTCAATGAGTCGAGCGTCTGGATGCGCATGCGCCCAGGATGCGAAAGCAACATCCAGTCACGAGCAGCGTCGCGCTGCAACACGGCCGTCGCCAGCGCGGCAGTGCGCTGCAGGTGCGGCGCAGCGGGTTCCACATCTTGTTGCGCGGCGCGCAAAGCGCCAAGGACACGATGCTGCATCTCCGCTGCCGCCTTGCGCGTGAACGTTATTGCAATGATCTCTTCCGGTTCGTCGACATGCGACAACAGCTTCAGGTAACGCTGGATGAGCAGCTCGGTCTTCCCCGACCCGGCGGGCGCCTGGACGATGAAAGATCGCGTGATATCGAGCGCGTCCTCGCGGGCGCTGATGTCATCGTCGAGAAGCGTCGTCGCGTCACTCATGCCGCAACTCCGTGAAGCGACTCAGAAGATTCAGGGGGCGGGCGTCCTCGGCGGATTGCCGTCCATCGATCCGCACATCTCCCGCCGCAATCTGCGCACAAGCCCGCCGCACCGCCGCGCACCACGTCGCGAGTTCGTCATCCCACGATTCCCCGTCGTCAAAGCCCTCCCCTGCGCCGTGAAACCCGACAATGCGGGAATCGACGTTGGCCAGGGCCAACGCCACAACCGGCTCTTCGAGCGCGCATGCGTATGCAACGAGCTGGTACTCGACCGGCTCCCGTTCGCGGTTCAGGAACTTCTTTTCCGCGCCCGTTTTGTAGTCGATCACCACAAGACCTGCATCGCCCACCCGGTCGATCCTGTCAATACGCAGCTTCACCTTTACGCCCGCTTCACGCAGCTCTGCCTTGCGTTCCACGCTGACCACGCTAAATGGTGCGCGCTCGACGTCCAGCGCAACGAATTGCTGTACCAGGCCCGCAACACGCGCGCGCTCCATCGCAAGTAGCGCACGCAACACGCCGTCCGTATGGCGCTCGTGGCGCGCAAACGCGAACTCAACCGCAGCTTCCACCCGTGCGCCAAGGTCGTCCCACGCGCTAATGGCGTCACGCGTCGGCAGATCGAGATACAGCTTATAGAGCGCATCGTGAATCAGGTTGCCGCGCAACAGCGGCGGCAAACCGTTTGCCTGGACATCCAGCGTCCGCACCCCGAGCCGGCCGCCGATGAATGCCGCAATCGGGTCGCTCAGCTGAGCCTGGATCGTGCTTGCCCCACCAGTGAGTCGCTCCTCGCCATTGATCGGCGGTACCGGATCCTCGGCAACCACCAATTTATCGGGCTGTATCAGCCTGGCCGCATGCCAACCAGGGTCATTCGGAGTGTCACCGTCGACGACCAGCAAATCATCGAGCAAGGTGCTCGGCGTTTGCTCCGCATCGTCGTCAAATTGTGCATAGCTGCATACGACGTTCGGCGCGGAGCCATGCAAGTGTCGTAGCAGGCGGCGCGCATACGCTACTGTGTCTGCCGGAACAGCGTCCGGCATGTTGCGCTCTACCTGCAGGCGGCGCGACACGAGCGGAGTTGCGCGCCGCCCCGCTGGCCAGTTCGACGCCGTCATGCCGGCAAGCCAGATCGCATCAAACTCGTGACCCGACGCCTCGAGCGTGCCCAGGAGGTGAACCCGTGTCTTCTCCGCCTCCGGCTGGAACACGGACTCTGCGGCCATGCTCTCCAACTGGTTAAGCGCCGCTGTCATGGACAAGCGCGGGCTGACAAGATCTATCCGTGCCAGGTCATTGAGCAGATCCCGCCACCGGTTCACGAGCTGGAAGTCGGCACTCGACAGCGACGCCTCGCCCGGCCAACCGGCGTTGCGCAAGATGACATCGAACTGCATAGCCCACTCGGCAGGAGTGGCGCTCGGCGGCAACTCACGACGCAGTTTTGTCAGTTCGGCAACCCGCCTCAGCCAGTCAATAGAATCAGGCGTCTCGTCGCGGCCGTGCAGGGCGGCGGTGATCATCGATGGTGACCAGTCGCGGTCGGGCAGACCGCGAACGTGCAGCTCGAGCCGTGCACGCCCACTCGTCCCCGCTACACCGAGAAACGGTGTCCGTAACAAGTGCCCTACTTCGGCGGCTCGCAGGTCGCGCACCAGCCAGCGGAGCCATAAGAGACCAATCGAGACGAGCGGATACGAGCCCAGGCGGCGACCATACGAGACGTTCAATGCACCGGCCGGCACATCCCCGGACAGTCGGTAGCCCGGCATCAGGCCCTCACGTACCAAGCCTCCTATCCGTTCCGCATCACGTGACAGATCGCCAACGACGATCGCAACCTGCGACTCGGGATTGCGCTCCAATTGCGTGCGGGCCCACGCCCCGGCACTACGATATTCAGCGTCAGCCGATTCGCAGACATGCAGACTGCACTGTGCAGCGGCATTCGCTTCCGGAGCGTCCTGCACCTCGCATCCGGATTCGGCCAGACTGGCGCGGAGCGCCGCATGTGCGGGCCTGTCCCGATCGAAGCCGGCGAACGTAAAGCGACCCGATGGCTCAATGCGCCCGGACTCCATGAGCCCAAGCAGCAGCGCTGCCAGGCCCGCATCGTCGACCCAGCGCTCACTTTCAAGAATCGCGAGATAGCGCCCTGCCGCCGACGCGAAGGTCCGCTGGTCATCGCTGCCTGCGGAGCGCGCAACCTCCCGGATCCCCACCTGCCAATCCGCCAGCGTTTGCCAGGTGGCGCGTGCCAGTCGCACAAGGTTGCCAAGACCCGTTGCCCCATCCGCGAGCTCAACCCGCAGGCAGCGCTCCCAAAGCAAAGTACTGTGGTGCTGGTTCAGGCGGGTTGGCAACAGCTGCTGCTCGCCGGCCATGTCGAGCATCACATTCAGCCAGTCGGTCAACGAGAGAATCGCCGGGCTGCGCCAGGCCAGCGCGCCCGCTGCAAGTTGTTGGCTGGCGAATTCCTCCTGCAGCACGCGCGCGAGGCGTCGATTCGCCGTAATGACGGTGCCGTTGTCCTGGAGTGCTGCAGCGAGCCAGTCGTACATGCTCAATCGTACTGTGCCAGGCAGGCCTCGATGCGATCGAACACGACGTTGAGCGTATCCGTATCGGGGAGCGTCGTCACGCGGAAATGATCAGTGTAGACGGTATTGAAGCTGCTGCCGGGAGCGACCAGCACATGATGCTTCTCGAGCAATTCGTACGCGAATGCCTGGTCATCGAGAACCCCGTCGAAGCGTTCAGCCAGTCGTACGAACGCGTACATGGCGCCCATGGGCGCCTGGACGCTCAGGTAATCACTCGCTGCAACGCGCTCGATAATTGTCTGGCGTGCCTGGTACAGGCGACCGCCGGGACGCACGAGTTCGGCGATACTCTGAAAACCGCCCAGGGCCGTCTGTACGGCCCATTGTGCAGGAACGTTACTGCACAGCCGCAGCGCCGCAAGCAATTCCATTGCATGCAGATACTCCTGCGCTCGCTCGAGGTCGCCGCCGAACACGCACCAGCCAACGCGATAACCGCAGGCGCGATACACTTTGGACAAGCCCGAGTAAGTCAGGCACACCGTATTCCTGACGAGGGTAGCCATCGGGATGAACTCGGCGTTGTCGTAAACCATCTGGTCATAGATTTCGTCCGCCAGCACGACGAGGTTGTGACGCTCGGCAAGCTCCACGATGCTGCGCAGCGTGTCGCGATCGTAGACCGCGCCGCTTGGGTTATTCGGATTGATAACGACAATTGCCCGGGTCCGGTCGGAAACCAATGCCTCGATGTCGCCGGCATCCGGGACAAACGCGTTGTCCCTGCGGCAGCGATAATGCACGGCGCGGCCGCCGTTCAGAGTTACCGCCGCGCTCCACAGCGGATAATCCGGACTTGGGACGAGCACTTCGTCGCCAGGATTCAACAGTGCGCGCAGCGACAGGTCGATCAGCTCGGAGACGCCATTGCCGATGAAAACCTCGTCCGCCGACACTCCCTGGATACCGCGGTTCTGCTGCTGCATCACAACCGCTTCACGCGCGGGGAATATCCCCTTCTGGTGGCAATACGGCTCTGCCTGGGCAAGATTTTCGATCATCGCAAGCCGCATTGTCTCGGGCGTCCGAAAGCCGAACAGGCCCGGGTTACCAATATTCAGCGAGATGATTTCGTAGCCCCGTTTCTCGAGGTCGAGTGCTTGATTCGCGAGTTGGCCCCGAATCTCATAACGTACGTCGCGCAGTGCCGCGCTGGTTTGAATCTGCTCGTCCATAGTCGCGTATCGGCCCAAAAATTGTTCAGATCGCCGCGTGTTCCCGAAGCTCAGCTACCCGTTGCGCAGAGTAACCCAACCACTCCCGCAAAACCTCCTCCGTATGCTCTCCGAGCAATGGTGGCGCGCGTTCGTAGCGGACGGGGGTCGCCGCGAAATTGATCGGATTCGCTACCAGCGGGACCATATCACCCGCGGCATTCGGCAATTCCCTGACCAGTTGCCGCTCCTGCGCATATGCGTCACTCAGAACCGTCGCGATGTCATTGATGGGACCTGCGGGCACACCGCCGTCTACAAAACGCTGCAGCCAGGTTGCCGTGGTATCCGCCGCAAGACATGCACTGACGATCTCGACAAGCTCCTCACGGTGTGCAACGCGTGCGGCGTTGGTAGCGAAGCGTGCATCATCGGCGGTTTCCGGTCGGCCAAGAATCGACATGCAGTCACGGAATTGCCGGTCGTTACCCACGGCGAGCATGAGGTCCCCGTCGGCCGTAGCAAATGCCTGGTAAGGCACGAGGTTCGGATGGGCGGTTCCCATGCGCCCTGGCGCCTTGCCCCCAACCAGGAAATTCATGCCCTGGTTCGCAAGCCACGCCACCTGCGTGTCATACAGCGGCACATCGATATATTGTCCGCGCCCGGTGCGCTCGCGCGCTTGCAGAGCCGCCAGCACGGCGCTCGACGCATACATGCCGGTCATGATGTCGGCGATAGCGACACCCACCTTCTGTGGCCCTCCCTCACGCGGTCCCGTAATACTCATCAGGCCGCCCGCGGCCTGGATCATCGCGTCATAACCCGGTTCACCGGCACGACTACCGGCTTGTCCAAACGCCGAGATCGAGCAGATCACCAACCGCGGATGCTTTTCGAGCAGGCGCTCAGCGGACAGGCCAAAGCGTGCGAGCGTGCCTGCCTTGAAGTTCTCGATGAGCACATCAGCCTCTGCCGCAAGATCCAGCACCACTTGCCTGCCAGACGGGTTCGAGACATCCACGGTGATGGAACGCTTGTTGCGATTCGCGGCGAGAAAATACGCCGCTTCGCTGCCGAGCCACGGCGGACCCCATTTGCGCGTATCGTCGCCCGATCCAGGGCGCTCCGCCTTCACGACGTCGGCACCGAAATCCCCGAGCAACTGCGTCGCCCAGGGACCGGCCAACACGCGGCAGAGGTCGAGCACCCTGATGCCATCCAATGCGGTATCCATAGGCACGACAGGTTACCGAATGGCGGTCAAGAAAAAACCCGGCCGGTCACAAGACCGGCCGGGTGGGTCCGCACGGAGATTGCGGATTGCGTGACTCGGGCGGGTGCGATTACTCGCTATCGTCCGGGTCCAGCTCTTCTACGTCGGCGCCTCTTACTTCTTGCGGCTCCGGCGTTTGTTCGAATTCAGGCTCTTTCAGCCCGTACCGGATGAGCAGGTCATCCAGGTCTTCGGGAGTCAACTCCCGGATGTCGGCGATACGGATCGAATCGCTGATGATGTTGTCACCGACGACTATTTCGCTAAAGCCTGCACAGACTCGCGACGTTCGATCCCTCAAGCCGATCTGCCAGGTGCTGCGAAGTCCGTGTGCACGGCGCTGCAACGTTACCAGGTACGATCGTCTGCCCGAGGCTTCGATGACGAGATTTCTCTCATCCAGAACGGTGTATCCTCGGATACTTGGCTCATGGATGCAATCGCTGCGCACGCGCGAATGGGCCTCATCCCCGTCGGACGTCGCTGCACAAGCTACCAATAAACTTGAAGAAAGGGCTATTAGTACTTGTTTTAAATATCGTTTCTCTAGTTCCATCGATGTTGCTCTTTTACCACACCCCACGGTTGACGCGCCAGCCTTGAGCACACTGCGAGTCTACCGCCGCCCCCAGTTTACGGCATGTCCGCAGACTGACGCATCCCGTTTCAGCCCCTGGGAGGTTCTGTCAAACGCCCGGAATCGCGGATCCACTCGCTCCAGGAGCCGACATAGACGCGCGGCTCCCGGTATCCGGCCTCGATCCCGGCAAGCGCGATGTGACAGGCTGTGACACCTGACCCACACATGACCATCCAGTCGATCTCGCGTCCATCACCGAGCACCTCCCGCAGGCGGGCCTCACGCGCGGCGGCGTCCAGCCAGGTGCCGTCCTCGTCGACCAGGGCCGAGAACGGCAGGTTGCGCGCGCCCGGTATGTGGCCTGCCACGGGATCGATCGGCTCGACCTCGCCCCGAAACCGAGCCGCATCGCGCGCATCGACCAGGTTCATCGCAGCAATGTCGGTGAAAGCGCCTTCAAGTTCGTCGGTTGTGGCGACCAAAAGCTCGTTCGGTTGCGCCACGAACTCGCGCGCCTTCTTGTCTTGTGCGTCGCTGTCCAGTGGATAGCCGAGCTTTACCCACCTCGCATACCCGCCATCGAGGAGGTACGTACGCTGATGCCCGAGCCAGCGCAGAATCCACCAGGCGCGCGCAGCCAGGGCACCGTTACTGCCGTCATAAACCACAACCCTGCTGTCGTTGCCAATCCCGAGCTGGCCGAGCCTGGCCTCTATCGTTGCGACGTCCGGCAAAGGGTGCCGTCCGGTGTTCGACGTCACCGGGCCGGCAAGATCAAGATCGAGGTCGAGAAAGACGGCTCCGGGCAGGTGCCGCTCCTCGTAGAGGCGTCGCCCTTCCTGCGGGTCCGCGAGATTGAAGCGGCAGTCGACCATGATGAGATTCGGGTCGTCGAGGCGGTCGCGCAGGTCTTCCGCGACAACAAGTAGCGATTTGTCCGTCATTAGCTACCACAAATATGGGGCAAGTCCTTGCAAACCTTGTACACCGCCGGGAGGTCTTGGACAATAGGCGCCCGCGCGGCGCTTGTCGCGTGATCCGGGAACAATCAGGAGCCTGATAGTGGATAAGATCATTGTCGGTCTGAAACGCGTCGTTGATTACAACGTACGCGTCCAGGTCAAGAGCGACGGTAGCGGTGTCGAAACCGATGGCGTCAAGATGAGCATCAACCCGTTCGACGAGATTGCTCTCGAAGAAGCGCTGCGCATCAAGGAACGTGGCGAGGCATCGGAGGTCATCGCCGTCTCCATCGGCACGTCAGACGCCCAGCAGCAACTGCGCACTGGCCTGGCCATGGGCGCGGATCGCGCCATTCTCGTCACCACGGAGGGCGAAGTTGACCCATTGACGGTTGCCCGCGTTTTCCAGGCCATTATCGAGAAGGAAGGCGCTGAGCTCGTCATGCTCGGCAAACAAGCGATCGACGGCGACAACAGCCAGATCGCACAGATGCTTGGCGCATTGTGGAACCGCCCGCAAGCGACCTTTGCCTCAGGAATCAGCCTCGACGGTAATACCGCGCGCGTTGTACGTGAAGTAGATGCCGGCCTGGAAACAATCGAGGTGGACCTGCCTGCAGTCATTTCCGTAGACCTGCGACTCAATGAGCCGCGCTACGTGAAACTGCCCGATATTATGAAAGCCAAGAAGAAGCCGCTCGACGAAGTTGCGCTGGGGGACCTCGGTGTTGCAACAGGAACTGGTATCAAGGAACTGTCGTATGCGCCTCCGGAGGGTCGTCAACGTGGTGTCATGGTTGAGGACGTCCCGGCACTTGTAGCTGCACTCAAAGACAAGGGGCTCGTGTAATGAGCAAACTACTCGTTATTGCCGAACATGATGGTTCGGTACTCAATCCTGCTACCGCCAAGTGCGTGTCCTGTGCCGCCGCCATCGACGGCGCGGAAATCGACGTACTCGTCCTGGCAAGCTCCGTTGCGGACATTGCCGCTTCTGCCGCCCAGATAGAGGGCGTCAGCCGCGTCCTGACGGTCGAACGCGCGGAGAACGAGCACCCGGTTGCCGCTATCCTGGCGCCGCAGGTAGCGGCCCTGGCTGACGGCTATGGTTACGTATTTGGCCCTTCCACAACGTTTGGCAAGGACCTGATGCCGCGCGTTGCCGCCCTGCTCGGCGTCAATATGGTCAGTGACATTATGAGCGTCGAGGGCAGCCACACGTTCAAACGCCCCGTGTACGCTGGCAACGCCATCGTGACCGTCGAAGCACCTGAGGGCCATTCGGTGGTCGCTACGGTCCGCGTTGCGTCGTGGAAAGCGGCAGGAGACAGCGGCAACGCTGCCGTTGAAGCCGCTTCTGCGGATGCGGAACTGCCGGCGCACACGCGCTACGTAGGCCTGGAATCGGGCGCATCGGATCGCCCGGACCTGCAAACGGCCGCCCGCGTCGTTGCCGGCGGTAGAGCGTTTGGCAGTGAGGAGAACTTTGATCTTCTTTACAAGCTGGCGGACGCCATGGGCGCCGGCGTTGGCGCGTCACGCGCAGCGGTCGATGCCGGGTATTGCGCAAATGATATGCAGGTCGGGCAGACCGGCAAGATCATCGCGCCGGAGCTCTATATTGCAATCGGTATCTCAGGCGCCATCCAGCACCTGACCGGCATCAAGGATGCCGGGACCATTGTGGCGATCAACAAGGATGAAGAAGCCCCGATTTTCGAGGTAGCGGACATCGGCCTGGTCGCAGACCTGTTCGACGTGGTGCCGGCGCTGACCGAGGCTCTGGGCTAGAGGATGCCGAGGATCGAGTCCGCCTTGCTTACTTCGAACTGGGCGGGCTCTTCTACGGCGACATGGGTCGCCACGCCGTCTTCGATGACCAGGGCAAAACGCTGCGCGCGCATACCCATGCCGAATCCGCGGCCGTCCAGTTCGAGCCCGAGTTCGCGAGTGTAATCGCCGTTGCCATCCGCAAGCATCAGGATCTCGTCCCCGACATTCTGATCCTTGCCCCAGGCGTCCATGACGAAGACGTCATTCACGGCCATGCACGCGATCGTGTCAACGCCTTTGGCCTTGATGTTGTGTGCCTGGGTCACGAATCCGGGTAGGTGGCTCATCGAGCACGTGGGCGTGAATGCGCCGGGCACCGAGACCAGCACAACCTTCTTGCCCTGAAACAGCTCGTCGGTAGATATAGATCCGGGTTTGCCGTCAATCATGCAGCCAAAGCTGCCGGTCGGCATGGTGTCGCCAGTTTTTATGGTCATGTCAGTAGTCGTTCTCGGCTACATGAATCACAAGACCATCAAGCTCGTCGCTAACCTCCAGCTGGCAGGTCAGGCGGCTCGTGTCCTTACGCTCAAAAGCAGCATCGAGCATGCTGTCTTCCATATCGTCCATTTCCGGGAGCTTGTCCAGCCACGCCTCATCAATATAACTGTGGCAGGTGGCACAGGCGCAGGCGCCGCCGCACTCGGCGACAATCCCGTCGATGTTGTTGTTGATTGCCCCTTCCATAACCGAATAACCGTTTTCGACCTCGGTTTCATGACGCGTGCCATCGGGCGTGATGTAAATAATTTTGGGCATTGCTGTTTCCGGTCTCACGAAAGCGCGAAATAATAAGGGCGCTGACCGTTGCCGGTCAACGCCCTTGGCGTGTGTAACGCGTCTGGGCCCTAAAGCTGGGCGCGAGCCGCGGAACGCTTCGCTTCAAGCTCCTCACGCTTCTTGCGCGCGGCCTCTTCGGCAAGGCGAATCTGGCGGTTACGTTCCAGTTCCGCGTCGATGACACGAATCCACTGGCGGGCAGTACGCTGTGAGCGCGGCACCTTACCAGCCGTATTGAAGGCTGCTTTGGCGTCGGCATAGCGGCGCAGATTGTAGAGGCACATGCCGAGTGATATCTGGATATTATCCGGATTCTTCAGGCCGCCTTTACGAATTGACGTATTTGCCGCCTTGACGCACTCGCCGTACTCACCAACGTTCAAATAGGAGTTGGCAAGCCGAGCGTCGAGCTCACCATCTTCGGATAGCCTTGCGGCCGCCTGAAGCGCAGGAATCGCTTTCTTGTCTTCCTGCGACAACTGCCAGGCCTGCGACAGGATTCGATAGTGCTTCTCGCTCTTTGCAACCACACCGGCGTCCATTTTCTCCTGCAACAGCGTCGCCGCCTTAAAGGGGACTTCGGCTTGCAGATAGAGCTGCGCCATCGTGACGAACTCGGACTCCTTCACGAGCATGCCCTGCGTATGCGCAGCGTCGTAGGCATAAATCAGCTTCTCGTCTTCGCCAAGCTCGGTGTACGCACCTGCCAGCGATTTCCAGTAGCGCGCTTTCGGCCAGTTCTGCAACAAGGTCTTCTGGATGTCGCGCACCTTGACGTAATTTTCCTGCTGGAAGTAGGCAAAGTTAAGCAGGCTCCACCACTCTTCCTTGACCTCTTTATCCTTCTCTCTCGCCACGGCCATGGCCGTCTCGATCGGGCTGATCATGTCCTTGTAGCGCTGGAGGTTGTAGAGAATCTGCGCTTTGAGGATGTACTGGGTCGGTTGCGGGTTGGTTTCCATCGTAAACCAGCGGTCCAGGGTCGAGAGCGCCTTCGCGTATTGCTCTTCCATCGTGTACAGCTGGGCCATCGTCAGGGTCGTCTGCTTAGCCAGCTGTGGCTCCAGCGACGGGATGCGCAACAACTTCTCATACGTCGCGATAGCATTCCGCATATCGTCCATGTTGTAGTAGACGAAGCCGATGTAATTCAGAACGTTGGCCTGTTCGTACTCCGTAAGTTTGTCCGGGTTGTACAGGCGATTGAGCGCATCCAGGGCTCCGCGGTAGTCCTTCGCATCCACCATTTCCTGGGCTTTCTGGATTTTCTCGTACACATCCTTGCTGACCGCCTGGGCCTGCTTGGTCTTGGTGTTGTCCTCGTCCGGGTCCGCTCGTTGAGCCGAAGCCGTACCCATTACGAACAGGCACAACATACCCACCAGGAAAGTCTTGGCGGCGATACCTCGATTCATCAAATGCATTTTCATGAGACTAATCCTCGAGCATGAAGGAGATGCGGGTCTTCACACCCGGCACCTCGACCGGCACGCCATCCACGACTCGCGGCTTGTACTTGAACTTGAGTACAGCGCGCAATGCCGCACGTTCAAACAAGCTGCTCGTCGACTGCAGGACGATTGGGTCTCTAACGGTTCCCGCCGTTGTTACCGTGAATTGCAGATCAACGAATCCTTCAAGGCCGCGTGACAGCGCCCGCGCCGGGTAAACCGGGGCTACGCGCACGATCGGCAGGTAATCGCCTTCCGCAATGTTCATACCGCCCGGTCCACCGATATCGCTCGTCTGCGCCACCTGCGGCGGCGCGATATTGATCTTCGGTGCATCGGGGTTGATGTTGTCCATGTCCTGAGGCGGCGTTTCAGGCGGCGTCTCAGGCGGCTTGGGCGGCTTCTGCGGCACGATGTCCTGAACATTCAGGTTCTCGTTCCGTGGTACACGCACGAATTCCAGCTGGTAGCGTTCGCGCGGTTTGGTCAGCGCCTGTTTACCCGTCACGATCAGAAGGTGCATGACGAACAGCAGGCTCACCGTCACAACGGCGCCAACTACAATTGAAATGGCATAACGACCGAGCATGGTCTCTATCTCCTAAGCGGTTTTCCGCTACGCTTCTTCCCGCCTGATTACCAGGTTTGACAGTTCAACCGGCACGTGAGTTCTATTCATCGTCCGAGGCAATCGCCACATTCGTGACGCCCGCAGCCTTGGCCGCGTCCAACACAATGATTAGCATCTCATGCGTCGAGCCCTCATCCGCCTGGATGACGATTGAACCTTTCGGGTTCTCGGCATGCAGGCGCTTGATGATATCCGGGAGGGCTCGCGGATCCCGTTCCTTGCGGTCGATCCAGATCTCATCAGCAGGGCTAATGGCGATCAGGATCGCTGCGTCGTCCTGGGAATCTGCGGTTACGGTATCCGGACGATCGACCTGGATACCGGCTTCCTTGATAAAGGTCGCTGTCACGATGAAAAAGATCAGCATGATGAACACGACGTCGAGCATCGGCGTCAGGTTAATCTCACTTTCTTCCTCTTCGAGCTTGAAACCTCGTTTTCTACTCATTTATTCATCCTCGCAACACCCGCCGGGGGGTTACCTGTCCGCAATCGAAATGTTGTAAACACCGGCACTGCGTGCGGAGTCCATGACGCGGACGAGCATCTTGTTGGTCGAACGATTGTTCGCCTGAATAACGACCGAACCTTCCGGGTTCTCCGCATGCAGGCCCTGAATCGTCGACCGAATGGCGCGTGGATCAACCAGCTGGCGGTCGATCCACACCTCGTCATTGGCGTCGATCACGACAAGAATGTTCGAGTCTTCGGGTTTACTTTCCGTCATCGGTGCGTCGGGACGATTGACATCAATGCCAACCTCCCTGACGAACGATGCGGTCACAATGAAGAAGATCAGCATGATGAACACGACGTCGAGCATCGGCGTCAGGTTGATCTCGTTCTCTTCCTCATCGACCTGGATATCGTCCAAATGGTGTCTCATGGCGATATTTCCCTAGTGATCCATCGTGAGTGAGTCCTCGAGGAACTCAACTTCGTGTGCAGCCCGCCGTGTCAGCAGCGTGATCAGCAGTACGCCCGAGAGCGCGCCAACCATCCCGGCCATCGTCGGTACGGTCGCCTGCGAAACGCCGGCGGCCATAGCGCGAACATTGCCGGAACCCGAGGCCGCCATGACCTCGAACACCTTGATCATGCCCGTTACCGTGCCGAGAAGGCCAAGCAACGGACACAGTGCGATCAGGGTCTGGATGACGGCAAGCCCGCGATTCGTGACTTCGCTGAACTGCGAAATCATGAGCTCACGGATTTGCTTGGCGTTCCAGGACTGCCGCTCCGAGCGCGATTCCCACCGGTCATGAATATCGCGAGCCATCAGCTTCATCGACGTCCGGAAGTAAATAATGCGCTCAATGATCAACGCCCACATCACGAAGATTACGACCGCGATGACCCGGAGAACCGGGCCACCGAGGGCGAGGAAGTCACGAATGGCTTCTAATGCATCAGCAAGCCAAAGCATGGCGACTCCTTTGGTTAACCGCGCTGCTCGGAGTGCTGTGCAACAAGACCAGCGCTCTGCGACTGCAGGATGTTGACGATCTTGCGGCTCTGGCCGCTGACGATCGTGTGCAACAGGACCATCGGAATCGCGACCAGGAGGCCGAGTACCGTGGTGACCAGTGCCTGCGAAATACCGCCTGCCATCATCTTCGGATCGCCAGCGCCGTACAGCGTGATGACCTGGAAGGTCTGGATCATGCCCGTAACCGTACCCAGCAGACCCATCAGCGGGGCTACGGCGGAGGTTACCTTGATGAACAACAGGCCCTTGGTCAGTGCCGGCATTTCCTTGAGCGCAGCTTCCGACAGCTTCAGTTCGACCGTTTCCGTGTCGGCGCCACGATTCGACTCGTAAGCAGCCAGGACGCGACCAAGCGGATTGTCGGTGCTGGCGGTTTCCCGCTTCAGCTGTGCGTTGACCTTGCGGGATGCGGTAGAGAGTGCAAACAGGCGCATCAGCGCGATCAGGACACCAACGATACCCAGCGTGATAATCGCGTAACCGACTTCACCACCCTGGTGCATCTTCTCAACCAGCGTCGGCGTGTCGACCAGCGTGGCCAGGATGCCGCCGCGCGTCACGTCGATTCCGAATTCGACAACATCGTCGGCAGAAGAACCGACGATATCGCCGGCAGTGCCCGCGATACGGCCGTCCGGCTGACGCTGCAGCTCCGAGATCTCCTTGTTCTCGTACTTGAGATAGCCGTTGTCAGACACCAGGTTAAACAGGCCGACACGGACAACTTCCATCTCTTCCTGCTCGCCGCTGGCGGTGGTTACCGTCTCGGTGAACTTGACGATACGGCCCGACTCGACGATTTCCTGGGCCAGCATGTGCCACAGGGTCTCGATCTCGGAAATCTCGGGAATGTTGCTGGCACCGGCAAGCTTGCTGCTCAGCTCGACGAGGAACTCGCTGCGCTCCGGATACTGAACGTTCGTCAGGGACGTGGAGAAGCGTCCTTGCGTATCACCTGCAACGAGCTGCAGCTGACCCAACAGGTCGCGCAAGGCGCCCATACGCTCATCAAGGGCCTGCTTGGCCGTGATGATGCGCTGCTGGTTGGCTTCGAACTGGTTCTCCAGCTGTGCCGAGAGGTTTTCCTCGCGCGTGCGTTCGGCGCGCGCCTGGTTAAGCATGGACTGCTGCTGATTGCGAGCCTGAGCGAACTGCGCTTCACGCTGACGCGCTTCGCGCGAATCGCGAGCCTGGCCCTGTTCGATCAGACGCAGGAGCTCCGCCATCGATGCGGCGCCCTCGTCTTCCGACTGTGCGTTTGCCGTTGCGAATCCGAGACTCAGGAGGCCGGCGGCAATAATGAGTGTAATGCGTTTCATTGATTAGGCCTCCGGTCCGGCAACTGGGATGACGATCAACTCGGGAGCAATCTGCTGACGAGCCATACGCAGGCCCTTGCGGACCTCATTACGCGCGCCGTTATCGATCTCCCAAACACGATCCTTGTTATTCCAGCGACCCGTGATCTTGGTGTCGTCAGACTGGAAATACAGGCCAATGCGGCCAATGCGCAGCATGTTGTATGAGCGCGTCGCGCCGTCGATTGTGAGCGACTGCGTGTAATGCTCCGACGAGGTGCCGTAGTCGTTCTCGATCTGGTAGGCCTCCATCACCTTGCGGAATTTCTCCGCAACCGTGACGTCGGAACGCTCCATGATGTTCTTCAATTCGGAGATGCGCTCGGTGCGCTCCTCCATGAGGAACGGCACGTCCAGAGCAATCGTCTGCTCAAGTCCGTCAATCATGCGCTCCATGAGCGGAAAGATCTGGCGGTTGATGACGTCGACGCGATCCATTGAAAGCGAATAGTCTTCCAAGGTTGCTTCCTGGCCTTCGACCTGTGCACGCATCAGGCGGTTGTAGACCTTGAGTCCGTCGATTTCTTTATTGATTGCCCGGTACTGGTCCTCGAGAGAACGGGTACCTTCCACGATCGTGTTGATCCGTTCCTGCGATTGTTGAGCCAGGTTTAACCGACGCTGGTCAGCACGAAGTACATCGTCGACGGTCTGGGCGAAAACGCCGCCGGATACCATCGTTGCCGCTACCGCAATAACTGCGGCGGCAAGACGTCGGCTGCTGCTTATGCACCGTTTCATGAACGCTCCTTAAAGGTCGCTGTGTTATTAAAAGTTATGGAGAGGGATGCAACGTATCCGTTGAATACATGCACAAATGAAAACGGTAACACTGACAGTGTCACCAAATGCGCACGCGGCCCTCTCCACCTTCGCCGCGCGGCGATGAAATTGTCTGGAACCCCTTCGTCCTCTCTTCTTCCAAGGCTGTCCCGGTTACCCGGATTTCCCCGCCTGTTGTTCCTTTACTTTTTTAAAGGTCCCCTGAACGCTGGGGGCAAGAATAACACATGGTTCACGTATCGCTAGTCCCATGAGGAACATAACGTGCGCGGAAATATTCATGAACACATCGACTTGCCGGCAGCACTGAAACAAGACTCTGATGCTGCATTTGGAACGTTGTTTTCGGCACCCGGCTCGCTCTCAATCCCGACGCACTTATACAAGGTGCAGATCACAACACGGCAACCGCGATTCATTCAATTAAAAATTAAGAGCTTAGACCCATTTCCTCAGAACGATTATTTGGTAACAACCGTAACCTTGCAGGAAACGGTTGACATCAATCAATCGTTACAACAATATGCGCGGCTATGAGCACGCGCCTTATTTCGCTGTCACTCGAACTGCTTCTTCTTGGGAGGCAGAGCGGGTAGCGCGTAGCCGAATACGGACACCAGCAAACCCCGCATCCGACAGGACTGTGGGGTTTTTTTATGATTATTGATTGATACAGGAACGACCATGAAGATGTATTCCGAAGCAGACGTTGACACGTCCATCCTCGGCGACCAGAAGATCGCGATTCTCGGCTACGGCAGCCAGGGACGAGCCCATGCACTCAACCTGAAAGACTCCGGATTCAACGTTGTCGTCGGTCTGCGCAAGAGCGGCGCCAGCTGGCCGAACGCCGAGGCCGATGGGCTTGCCGTCGAGGAGCCCAATGAGGCCGTCAAGGGGGCGTCGATCGTGATGTTCCTGACCCCCGACATGGTGCAGAAGTCGCTCTATGGCGCCGTCGCCGATGACATCGAGCAAGGCGCCTTGCTGCTGTTCGCACACGGTTTCGCGATTCACTTCAACCAGATTGAGCCACGTGCTGACCTGGACGTCGGGCTGATCGCACCGAAAGGACCGGGCGGCCTCGTGCGGCGCCAGTATGAGGAAGGCCATGGCGTACCCTGCCTCGTCGCCATCCACCAGGATGCCACCGGTAACGCTCTCGCCAAGGCTCTGGCCTACTCTGCCGGTATCGGTGGTGCGCGGGCCGGCGTCATCCAGACGACCTTCGCTGAGGAAACCGAGACCGACCTGTTCGGTGAGCAAGCCGTTCTCTGTGGCGGCGCAACGGAACTTATCGTGGCCGGATTCGAAACGCTGGTCGAAGCCGGGTACCAGCCCGAAGTTGCCTACTACGAGGTCATGCACGAGCTGAAGCTCATCGTCGACCTGCTGCACGAAGGCGGCCTGGCCAAGATGCACAAATTCATTAGCGACACGGCAGCCTGGGGCGACCTGATCTCCGGACCGCGCGTCGTTAACGAATCATCCAGGGAGGCGATGCGCGATGTCCTCAAGGATATCCAGGACGGCACCTTTGCCCGCGAATGGGTCGCTGAGAACGAGAACGGCATGCCGCAGTTCAAGGCGAAAATGCAGGCCGACCTCGATCACCCGATCGAAGAAGTGGGCCGCAAGCTGCGCGGCCGCATGGACTGGCTGACTGAATGAAATTCCGGGGACGGGTACAGCTGTACCCGTCCCCGTAATCACGGAGAAGAAATATGTCGACTGACAGGATACGAATCTTTGACACGACCCTGCGAGACGGGGAGCAGGCACCAGGCTGCAGCATGACGCTCAGCGAAAAGCTACGCGTGGCAAAGGCACTATCCGAGCTAAACGTCGATATCATCGAGGCCGGCTTTCCGGCCGCGTCTCCGGGCGACTTTGAGTCGGTCAAGGAGATCGCGGATCGCAACTTCGGTCCGACCATCTGCGGCCTTGCCCGTTGCAATGCGGGCGATATCGAGAAGGTCTACGAGGCTGTCAAGGGGGCCGACAATCACCGAATTCACGTGTTTGTGGCCACCAGCGCGATTCACCGCGAGCACAAGCTCAAGATGGCCAAGGAAGAGATCATCAAGAGCGCAGTCGGCGCTGTGAAGATGGCGCGGGAACTGGTCGATGATGTCGAGTTTTCACCCGAGGATGCCTCGCGCACCGAGCTGGCCTATCTCGCCGAGGTGGTAACCGCCGCGATCGAAGCCGGCGCAACGACCGTCAATATCCCGGATACCGTCGGGTACACGGTCCCTGCCGAGTTCGACAAGCTGTTTCGTTACCTCAAGGACAACGTCCCCAACATCGACAACGCAATCCTGTCGGTGCACTGCCACAATGACCTCGGTATGGCGGTCGCCAACAGCCTGGCGGCCGTAAATGCCGGCGCGCGTCAGATCGAATGCACGATCAACGGTATCGGCGAACGTGCCGGCAACTGCTCGCTCGAGGAAGCGGTCATGGCCATCAAAACGCGCGAGGAGTTTTTCGGTCTCGAAACCGGAATCGACACGACACGCCTGTACCCGACCTCCCGCCTAGTCTCAAATATCACGGGCATGCATCCGCCGCGCAACAAGGCCATCGTTGGCGAAAACGCGTTTGCGCACGAGGCAGGAATTCACCAGCACGGCATGCTGCAGCATGCATCGACCTACGAAATCATGCGTCCGGAGGACGTCGGTATTTCCAAATCGAATCTCGTGCTCGGCAAGCACAGCGGCCGCCATGCGTTCCGCGATCGCCTCGTCGACCTAGGCTTTGAGCTCGACGACTTTGAGACCAATCGCGCGTTCCAGGAGTTCAAGAAGCTCGCCGACAAAAAGAAGGATATCTACGACGGCGACCTCGAGGCGATCGTCATGAACGCGGGCGGCGCTTCGTCTGGTCCATGGACGCTGAAGTCACTCGAAGTGCAGACGCACACCGACCAGCCCGCCACAGCGGCGGTCGCCCTGATCGGCGAGGATGGTACGGAACAGGTCGATTCGGCCCATGGCGATGGCCCGGTAGCGGCTGCAGTCCAGGCGCTCGAGCAGGTCACCGGCGTGGATCTTGTGCTGAAGAATTTCGAACTGCACAGCGCCTCGATCGGCGAGGACGCCCAGGGTGAGGTAACCGTCACGGTCGAGCATGCGGGGCGCAGCTACCGCGGTCGCGGCGCCAGTGTCGATATCGTCGAAGCCGGCGTTCGGGCCTGCCTCGAGGTGATGAACAGAATCCTGCGTCGCCAACAACGTGGCGTCGCGGAGCCTGGTGAAGGCGATACCACGCGCGCCACGATCTAGATACGGAAGTAATACAGTGAGCAATCCTACGACCTTGTTCGAGAAGGTATGGGCGGATCATGTCGTCGTTCCCGAGACAAGCGACACGCCGGCCGTGCTGTTCATCGACCTGCACATCATTCATGAAGTAACGACGCCGCAGGCTTTTTCCGTATTGCGCGAACATGGGCTGCCCGTGCGACGGCCGGACCTGACCCTGCCGACGCTGGACCACTCGACCCCGACGACGCCAGTTTCTACGTTCAAGGATCTCCTGGTTGCCGGTGAAGGCGCGGCCAACCAGGTGCGCCAGATGGAGCAGAACTGCGCAGACTTCGGTCTCGATCTCCTGGGCTACGGCAGCGGCAAGCGCGGCATCGTGCATGTCATCGGTCCCGAGCTCGGCGCCACGCAACCGGGCAAAACGATCGTCTGCGGTGACAGCCACTCGAGTACGCACGGTGCCTTTGGCGCCCTCGCCTTCGGTATCGGCACGACAGAGGTCGGTCATGTCCTCGCTACGCAATGCCTGCTGCAACGCAAGCCGAAGACGCTGGCTGTGAATGTGGCTGGCCAGCTGCCGGCTGGTGTCACCGCGAAAGACCTCATTCTCGCCGTGATCGGCGAGATTGGTGTCGATGGGGGCACCGGCCACGTCATCGAGTATCGCGGTGATGCGATCCGCGCGCTCGATATGGAGCAGCGCATGACGATCTGCAACATGTCGATCGAGGGCGGCGCACGTGCGGGCATGATTGCGCCGGACGATACAACGTTCGAGTACCTGAATGGACGCGAGCGCGTGCCCCAGGGTGCCGACTGGGACGCGGCCGTTGGGCGCTGGCGGACCTTACGCACCGACGAAGGCGCAAGCTTTGACAAAGCGGTAACGCTGGATGCCGCGTCACTATCCCCGATGGTGACCTTTGGCACCAATCCGGGGATGGTGGTCGGGATCAACGAGCCCGTCCCCGAGGGTTCGGATCCAAGCTTCCGCAAGGCGCTCGACTACATGCAGGTCGAGTCCGGGATACCGATGACGGCAAATGCCGTCGACGTTGTGTTTGTCGGCAGCTGTACCAATGGGCGACTGTCCGATATCGAAGAGGCAGCGCGCGTCCTCAAAGGCCGCAGGGTTGCCGACGGCGTTCGTATGCTGGTAGTACCCGGATCGGAGCAGGTGAAGGCCGACGCCGAGGCGCGCGGTCTCGATCGCATCATTGTCGAATCAGGTGCCGAGTGGCGCGAAGCCGGATGCTCAATGTGCATCGGCATGAATGGCGATATCGCACAACCGGGCCAGCTCAGCGTCAGCACCAGTAATCGTAATTTCGAGGGCCGCCAGGGTGTCGGTGCACGCACCGTGCTGGCCAGCCCGGCGACTGCGGCAGCATCAGCCATTGCCGGCCGTGTTGCCGACCCGAGGGAGTATTCATGAAGCCGGTAACCCGAATCGAGTCGCGCACAGTCGTGCTGCCGACCAAGGACATCGACACCGACCAGATCATCGCTGCCCGCTTCCTGACGACGACCTCGAAGGAAGGTCTGGGAGCCAGGGCGTTCTACGATCTCCGTTACACCAGTGACGGCTCACCCAGGGAAGATTTCGTACTCAACACCCCAGCCGCGGAGGGTTGCTCGATCCTCGTCGCTGGTAACAACTTCGGCTGCGGCTCGTCGCGCGAACATGCGCCATGGGCCTTGCTCGACTATGGTTTTGAGGCGGTGATTTCGACAGAGATCGCAGATATTTTTCGTAACAACTCCCTGAAGAACGGCTTGGTCTCGATCGTCGTCGACGAGGCAACGCACGCCTGGTTGCTGGAGAACCCGGGGGCGGATCTCGTTATCGATGTCGAGAACACGACGATCACGCTGCCTGATGGTCGAGTGATTGAGTTCACCCTGGACAGCTTTGCCCGCTACTGCCTGGTAGAGGGTATTGACCAACTTGGTTACCTGCAGCGCCAGATGGGGCAAATCGAGGCCTACGAGGAGAATCGCGCATGGAGGCCGTAATCACGTTGCTGCCGGGCGACGGCATTGGTCCCGACGTTACCGCGGCGGCGAAGCGTGTGCTCGACGTTGTCGCGGAGCGACACAATCATAGCTTCATCTACCACCAGGGTTTGATCGGAGGCGCCGCAATCGACGCGACCGGCGATCCCCTGCCCCCGGATACGATCGAGCGTTGCGAGGCGTCCGATGCAGTTTTGCTGGGCGCCGTCGGTGGACCGAAGTGGTCGGACCCAAACGCCGCTGTGCGACCGGAACAGGGACTCTTGAAGATTCGCTCCGTGCTCGCCCTTTACGCCAACATCAGGCCGGTAAAAGTCTTTGACGAACTGGCCGCAGCGTCGCCCCTCAAGGACGAAAAGCTGCGTGGCGTCGACATGCTGGTCATTCGTGAACTGACTGGCGGTATCTATTTCGGCAAGAAAACGCGCGATGCAAACTCAGCCAGCGATCTGTGCGAGTACACGGTCCCGGAAATTGAGCGCATCGTGCGCGTCGCGGCGCGCCTCGCGGGTGAGCGGCGCGGCAAAGTATGCTCGGTCGACAAGGCCAATGTCCTTGAAACCTCACGCCTGTGGCGCGCGGTAACAAATCGACTGATGGCGACAGAGTTCCCGCAGATCGAGCTTGAAACCTTGCTGGTGGACGCGGCCGCCATGCATCTCCTCAGCCGCCCGGCCGATTTCGACGTCATTGTCACCGAGAACATGTTTGGCGACATCCTGACGGACGAGGCATCCATGCTGGCGGGATCGCTTGGCATGTTGCCGTCCGCCTCGCTCGGAGACGCAAGAAACGGGCTCTACGAACCGATTCATGGCTCTGCACCGGATATCGCCGGAATGGGAATTGCGAATCCCTGTGCCACGATCGCGAGCGCTGCAATGCTGCTACGCCACAGCCTCGGGCTCGAGGATGAGGCCGCTGCTGTAGAAACGGCGATTGCGGATGCGATTGCGGGGGGCGCACGCACAGCCGACATCGTGGCCGAGGGCGAGACGCGCGTTTCGACCGGCGAAATGACCGACGAAATTATTCGTTGCCTGAGCTAACCACGCGCAAGGGACTCTGAACGCGCTGTTGCGCGCGAAACCTGACGATCATCCGGCCGAGGTCCTCTGTTTCGATGAGGAAGCCGTCGTGCCCATGCGGACAATCGAGGACTTCGTATTGTGCGTTCGGCAGGTGGTCCGCGAGGTAGCGCTGCTCCTCGGGCGGATACAGGGCATCCGAACTCACCGATACGACCAGTGCGGGCTGCGTAATCGTCGCCAGGACATCGGGATACTTACCCCGATCGCGTGCGAGGTCGTGTGAGTGCATCGCATGCGTCAGCGTGACGTAAGTATTCGCGTCAAAGCGGTCGTTAATTTTGGCGCCCTGGTGTTGCAGGTAGGACTGCACCTGGTACGTGCCCTCGTCGCGCCGTTCGCGGCCGAAACGCTCGTCAAAACTCTGCCAGCTCCGATACGTACACACGGCCATCATACGCGCCGCCGAGAGCCCCTTTTCGGGCGGCTCTTCGTCCGTGTAATAACCATCCTGCCAGTTCGGATCCGCCGCAATCGCAGCGCGCTGCGCCTCGCTAACCCCAATGCACCAGGCCGAATGTCGCCCACCGACCCCAATCGGCACGACGCTGCCGACGCGCTCGGGATAGCTTGCCGCCCACTCAAGCGCCTGCATACCGCCAAGGGACGGGCCGGTCACCAGTTCGAGGAACTCGATACCCAGTTCATCCAGCAAGATACGCTCGAGCTCGACCATGTCGCGTACCGACACACGCGGGAAATCGGCGCGGTAGCGCTCACTGGTGCCAGGTTTATATGTGACCGGTCCGGTCGTGCCGTAGCAGCTGCCGAGAATGTTTGCGCAGATGATGAAATCGCGCGCCGGGTCGAATGTCCGCCCCGCGCCAATGATGTTCGGCCACCAGGCTTCGACATCTGCTGAACCCGTGAGCGCATGGCAAACCAGGATCGCATGGTCCTTCGCATTCGCGATATCGCCCCAGGTGCGGTAGGCAATCTCAACACCCTGAAGAGCCTCGCCGTTTTCCAGCGCGAACGCCCCGCGCACGCGCAGGAACTGCGTCTCCGGGGCGATCTGTGCCTTGAGGTAATCGGGCAGGCTCATCTTGCTATCAACAACTTCCGGTAGCGACGGCAGCGAGTTGCGGCGCCGCGGAGGCCGCCTCAAGCGCGGTCAGGACATCTTCGATTAGATCTTCCGCCGCTTCGAGGCCAACCGAGAGGCGAATCAGCGTCGGCGTGACACCAGCTGCCGCCTTCCGTTCCTCGGAAACCGGCGCATGCGTCATCGAGGCCGGGTGGCACACCAGGCTCTCGACCCCACCGAGCGACTCGGCGAGCGAGAAGTACTTCAGGTTCTCGACAAATGCGCGTACAGCCCCTTCGCCGCCGTCAATCTCGAAGCTCACCATGCCGCCGAATCCGCGTTGCTGGCGCCTGGCGATGTCATGGCCCTCGTGATCTTCGAGACCCGGGTAATAAACCTTTGACACGTTCGGCTGTTCGGCAAGGACGTTGGCGATCAAGGTGGCGCTTTCGTCGTGCTGGCGAATTCGCGGATGCAGCGTGCGTATGCCGCGCAATGTCATGAAGCTGTCGAACGGCGCGCCCGTTATGCCGATGACATTGGCCCAGTAGGCGCACTGCTCTGCCAGTTCGTCCGTCGCGGCAATCATTGCGCCCCCGACAACATCAGAGTGTCCGTTGATGTACTTCGTCGTCGAATGGATGACCAGGTCGGCGCCGAATTCGATCGGGTTCTGCAGCGCCGGTGACAGGAACGTGTTGTCGACGGCGAACAGTGCGTCGCAACTCTTCGCGATTTCGCTAATCGCGGCCAGGTCGGCAATGCGCAGTACCGGGTTGGATGGCGACTCCGTCAGTATGATCCTCGGCTGCTTCTCGTCGCAGATCGCGCGCAGCGCATCAAGATCAGTCTGGTTCACGAACTCGACGTTGAACAGGCCCTTGAGCGACTGCTGCTCGAACAGGCGGTAGGTTCCGCCGTAGCAGTCATGCGGCGCGATGATCGTATCGCCAGGCTTCAGAAACTGCGTCAGGAGCGTCAGCGCACCCATACCCGACGCCGTCACAACGGCGCCAGCGCCGCCTTCAAGCTCGGCAAGAGCGCCCGCCAATGCATCGCGGGTGGGATTGCCCGAACGCGTGTAGTCGTATTGCCGTGGCTCCCCAAGCGCTGCGAACGTGTAATTCGAGCTCAGGTGCAAAGGCGGTACGACGGCGCCGTGCTGCGTGTCCGATTCGATGGACGCACGAACTGCGCTGGTGGCCTTGTTAACTGGAGGATTCATTGTCGGTCTCCGCATGTAGTTCCAATTCGTCTCATCGGAACCCTGCGAAGCCGCAAGGGAGGGGTGTTCTGCCCATCGCCGGCTGTGTCCCCGGCGCTGCAGTAACCCTCATCTCTCGATGTCACAAGACATCGCAGGAGTTGGCACCTTTTCAGGAGGGTTAGTCCTGAAGGTTGCCCCGGCGTCGTCGGGCCTATCCCTCGACCGGTCTCGATGAGTTTTGCGAAGTTTATGAGGCTTACGCGACTCGAGTCAAGCCACGAGTGCGGATTTTTTCGGTTTCACCCGCAACGACCCGCCTTTAACAGGGGACAGTGCCCTGATTGGCAGGGACAGTGCCCATAATGCGTTTGCCAATCCTGCGCAACTCTCTGACTTTGGGCCAATTGTTATCTTTCAAGACCGTACAGTACGTATCAGGCAACCGCGCCACGGTAGAAAAAAACCTCATAAAATCAATTGGTACTGAACTCCAAGATGGGATTAGGGCACTGTCCCCGGATATAGGGGCACTGTCCCCCACAAAAGGCTTGTGGTAGTTGGAGTCTTGTATTAATGTACTAGCGCGTTAATACATTGATGCAGATATGAAGCCCAACCGAAACGAAACCGAGCGCCAGCAGGCGCGCGCCGAAGATGCCCTGTGCGAAGCCGTGATGAGCCTCGAGTCGGTCGATGAGTGCCGCAGTTTCCTCAAGGACCTGTGCACCCCGGCGGAGCTCCAGGCCCTGGTCGATCGCTGGCAGGTCGTTTCCTATCTAGAGCAAGGGCTGCCCTATCGCAAGATCCATGACCTGACCGGTGTCAGCGTCACGACCATCGGCCGTGTTGCTCGTTTCCTGAGCGACGGCTTTGGCGGCTACCAGACCGCAATCGAACGTACCCACCACTCTCATTAAGGAAAACTCCAATGGAATCCTCCTCGCAGCGCATCAAGATTGCGGTGCAAAAAACCGGCCGCCTGACCGATCACTCGTTTGATCTGCTCGAGCGTTGCGGCCTGAAAATCACCAAGAGCAAAGATCAGTTGATCTGCTATGGCGAAAACATGCCAATCGACCTGCTGCTCGTGCGTGACGACGACATTCCGGGACTCGTCATCGACGACGTCTGCGACCTCGGCATCGTCGGCCTCAATGTCGTCGAAGAAAAACGGTTGAACCGCGTGGCCGAAGGCCGCCCTGCCCGGTTCAAGCAGATCTATTCCCTGGACTTCGGCCACTGCCGGCTGGCCATTGCTGGACCGGATGACACCGAATACAACGGCGTTAGCTCTCTGGAAAATACAAAAATTGCAACCAGTTACGTTGGTCTTTTAAATAATTTTCTAGGAAAAAACGGGATCTCGGCGGAGGCGGTCTATTTCTCTGGCGCCGTGGAAATCGCGCCGAAACTCGGCCGCGCCGACTTTATCTGCGACCTCGTTTCGACGGGCAGCACCCTCAAAGCGAACGGCCTGCGGGAAATCGAGACCCTGCTGGACAGCGAAGCCGTCGTCATTCAGACCGAAAAACCGCTGGGTGACGAAAAGCAGGCGCTCGTGGACAAGATCCTGCAACGCCTCGATGGCGTGCTGCAGGTGCGCGAGAGCAAGTACATCATGCTGCACGCGCCAAAAGCGGCACTCGCTGAGATTCGCGACCTGCTCCCCGGCAGTGAAGCGCCGACAATTCTGCAGCTCGACGGCAGCGACGATAAGGTCGCTGTGCATGCCGTGTGTCGCGAAAACGTCTTCTGGGAGACCCTCGAGAACCTCAAATCGGCCGGCGCCAGTTCTGTACTGGTCCTGCCGGTCGAAAAGATGCTCGCATGAATGTCTTCACCTGGAATCGACTTTCGAGTGATGAGCAGGCCGCCCTGCTGGAGCGGCCCGCTGTCGCCGATGATGCGGTAATTCGTGCTGGCACCCAGGCTATCGTCGATGCCGTGCGAGATGAGGGTGACGCGGCGCTACGGCGATTTACAGCGCAGTTCGATGGTGCCGACCTGGAGTCGTTGCGCGTCGGCGCAGCCGAAATCGAAGCCGCAGCCGCACAGTTGACGCCGGAGCAAAGCGACGCGATAAACCTCGCTATCGAAAACGTCCGGGCGTTCCACGCGGCGCAGCAGGCGGCGCCGATCAGCGTCACAACCATGGAAGGCGTCGTCTGCGAGCGTGTCAGTCACCCACTCGACGCCGTGGGACTGTATGTGCCGGCTGGCACGGCACCCCTGCCATCTGCGGCCATCATGCTGGCTGTTCCGGCAGCGATCGCCAATTGCCCGACACGCGTCCTGTGCACGCCGCCCCGCAAGGACGGCACCGCCGACCCGGCCGTGCTCGTCGCCGCCGCCAGAGCAGGCGTCACTGACGTTTTCAAGGTGGGCGGCGCCCAGGCCGTGGCCGCGATGGCCTACGGTACGGCGTCAATTCCCCGCGTAAACAAGATATTCGGCCCAGGCAATGCGTGGGTCACCTGCGCCAAGTCCATCGTCAGCGCCGACCCGCGTGGCGCGGCGATCGACATGCCGGCAGGCCCATCCGAGGTGCTGGTGCTCGCCGATGACTCAGCATCGGCGGAATTCGTGGCGTCGGACCTGTTGTCGCAGGCCGAACACGGCACCGATTCCCAGGTCGTACTGGTAACGACGTCCGCTGCACTCGCCAACGAGGTCGCGGCGGAACTCGATCAGCAGCTCGAGACTTTGTCACGTGCCGAGATTGCGGCTGCCAGCCTCGCCAACTCCAGGCTGATCGTCGTCGAAAGTCGCGCTGCGGCCGTCGCTGTCAGCAACGCCTACGCGCCGGAGCACCTGATCCTGCAGATCGAAGATCCGCGCTCCCTGCTGGCCGAGTTGCGCAACGCGGGCTCCGTCTTCGTCGGTCCCTGGACGCCTGAATCCGTAGGTGATTATTGCAGCGGTACAAATCATGTACTGCCGACGTACGGATTTGCTCGTACCTACAGCGGCCTCGGGCTTGATCAGTTCATGCGTTTCATGACCATCCAGGAATTGTCACGTCAGGGCCTCGAGAATCTTGGTGATGCCGTGGTGACCCTGGCGGGCCTCGAAGGCCTGGATGCCCACGCAGCGGCCGTTACACGACGTCTCAGGAGCTCGGTATGAGCATTGCCAAGCTCGCGCGTCCCGAGATCCAGGCACTGCATGCATACGAAGCAGCGGAACAGGTTGACGACACCATCCGCCTGAACGCGAATGAATCGCCGTGCGCCACGACAATCGGCAACTTCCGACGCCCTCTCAATCGTTATCCGGAAGTCCGCCCGCAAAAGCTGCAACGCAGCCTCGCCGAGCGTTTCGGCTGCCGCCCGGAGCAGCTACTCGTAACGCGCGGCTCCAGCGAAGCCATCGACCTGGTGATTCGCACCTTCTGTGCCGCCGGCAAGGACAGCGTTCTCGTGACCTCGCCGTCGTTCGCAATGTACCGGCACTACGCCGCGGTCCAGGCTGCGAAGCTGATTGAAGTACCGACGTTGGCGGAACGCGACTTTGCGATCGATATCGACGATATTCTCGGTGCCTGCACGGATGACACGCGCCTCATCTTCGTCTGTTCACCCAATAACCCGACGGGTACGACCCTGCCGCGCGCGGATCTCGAACGTTTGCTGCGCGAACGTGGCGATGGCTCCGCAATCGTGGTCGACGAGGCCTACGTGGAATTCGGTGACAAGCCCTCTGTAGCCGAACTACTGAATGAGTACGACAACCTGCTCGTACTGCGAACCCTGTCCAAGGCACTGGGCTTTGCAGGCGCTCGCTGCGGCGCCGTCGCGGCCCATGCAGAAATCATTCGAATGCTCGGCGCGGTCCAGGCGCCTTACGCTCTCTCGACGCCCGTCGTCGAATGCGTGGAGGACGCGTTGCAGGGCGACTTCCTGGAACAGGCGCGTGATGTTGTTGCCGGGATCATTGCCGAACGAGGACGCTTGTCCGCGCTGCTGGCAGAGTACCCGTTCATCGCCAAGGTCTGGCCGAGCGACGCCAACTTCGTACTGGTGCGCACTGACGACGCTGGCGCGGTCATGCGCCGCTGCGCCGAACAAGGCGTACTGCTGCGCCATTTCGGCGGCGACCTTGCCGACTGTATCCGCATTTCAATCGGCAGCCGGGTAGAGAATGATCGTCTGCTGGCCGCCCTCGACACGCTGAAGGACAACGAGGATGGCTGACAAGGTCCTGTTCATTGACCGCGACGGCACGTTGATCAACGAGCCGCACGATTTCCAGGTGGACGCACTCGATAAGGTAACGCTCGTCGACGATGTGATTCCGTCACTGCTGACCCTGCGCGATCACGGCTACCGCTTCGTCATGGTCAGTAACCAGGACGGGCTGGGCACGCCATCGTTCCCGCAGGAGGATTTCGACGGACCGCACGCGCTCGTCATGCAGATATTCACGTCGCAGGGCATCGAGTTCGAGGAAGTACTCATCTGCCCGCATCTGCCGGACGATAACTGTGCATGCCGCAAACCCCGCACGGGCCTGCTCACCCGGTTTCTTGCGGCAAATAGTCTTGATCTTGACGCCTGTGCAGTCATCGGTGATCGCGCAACCGACATGCAACTTGCCGAACAGATTGGCGTACCTGGCCTGCTCGTCAACTGTGACAATGACGCAGCGCTTACCTGGCCGCAGATCGTCGACAGGCTGTGCCACTCGGACCGTACGGCGCGCGTGGAACGCAATACCAATGAAACGCGCATTACTGCTGCCGTTAATCTCGATTCAGGGAATGGCACCAGCATTGCAACAGGCATTGGCTTCTTTGATCACATGCTTGAGCAAATCGCGCGACACGGTGGCTTTGCCCTGGACCTGAAATGCGATGGCGATTTGCATGTAGACGAGCACCATACGGTCGAGGATGTCGCAATCTGCCTCGGCACCGCACTGCGCAAGGCGCTCGGCAATAAATTCGGCATCGGTCGCTATGGTTTCCTCCTGCCTATGGACGAGAGTGATGCGCAGGTCGCACTGGACCTGTCCGGCCGGGCCGCGTTCAGGTTCGGCGCTGCGTTCCCTCGCGACAACGTCGGCGAGTTATCGACAGAAATGGTCGAGCATTTTTTCCGCTCGCTCGCCGAATCACTGGGCGCCGCGCTGCATATCGAAGTCCGCGGCGAAAATACACATCATATGGTTGAGGCCTGTTTCAAGGGCGTCGGACGAACTCTGCGGCAGGCGATACGCATGGAAGGCACCGAATTGCCATCGACCAAGGGTGCGCTATGAGCGGGTTGGCAATCGTCGACAGCGGCGGCGCAAATATCGCGTCACTTCTGTTTGCATTCGAACGCCAGGGTGTCGCTGCGTCCCTCACGACCGACGCCGATGTAATTCGCAAGGCGGATCGCGTATTACTCCCCGGCGTTGGCGCGGCGAAAGACGCAATGCAGCGACTCTCGGATGCGAATCTCGGCGACGTAATTCGTAGCCTGACGCAACCCGTCCTCGGTATTTGCCTCGGGATGCAGCTGCTCTGTGAGGCGTCTGAAGAAGAGAACACCGAGTGCCTGGGTATCATTCCCGGGATCGCACGCAAGCTGAATGTGGCAGAGGACCTGCCCGTGCCGAACATGGGGTGGTGCGACACAATGAAGCGCAGCGCTCATCCTCTGCTGGAAGGCATTGACGATGGCAGCTGGTTCTATTTCGTGCACAGTTACGCCCTGCCCGTATCCGAATACACACTGGCCACTGCTCAACATGCACACGAGTTTTCCGCTGTGCTGGGCAAGGACAATTTCGTTGCCGCGCAGTTTCACCCCGAACGTTCGGCCGCCGCCGGCGCGCGTCTGCTGGCCAACTTCCTGGAGTGGCGCCTGTGAGAATCATTCCCGCAATCGACCTCAAAGACGGTAAGTGTGTACGCCTGCTCAAAGGTGAATTCGACAAGACAACCGAGTATTCGTCCAATCCGGCGGAGATCGGTGAGCGATTTTCTGCCCTCGATGTAGCGGACCTGCATATTGTCGATCTTGACGGTGCCCGCACCGGCAGCCAGCAAAATCATGACATCGTCGCCAAGATCGCTGGCGCATCCGGACTCGAAGTGCAACTTGGGGGCGGCATACGGGCACGCGACGACGTCGCGGCGTGGCTCGACAGCGGCGTAACACGCTGCGTCGTCGGCAGCATCGCCATCAAGGAACCTGGCACCGTCGCCGGATGGATCGACGAGTTCGGCGCAGATGTCATCGTGCTCGCCCTTGACGTCAAGCTGAACGACGCCGGTACCCCGATGCTAAGGACCGAGGGCTGGACCGAAGATGTCGGCACGTCGCTGTGGGAATGCCTGGATCGATATGCGGGCGCGCGTCACGTCCTGTGCACGGATGTCGGTCGCGACGGCGCGATGACTGGTCCAAATTTCGAGTTGTATGTCGAGGTTCTGAACCGCTACCCGGCCCTGCAGCTGCAGGCCTCAGGCGGTGTGCGGGACATCGATGACCTGGAGCTGTTGCGCGAACTTGGCGTGCCCGCCGCGATAACGGGCCGCGCGTTGCTCGACGGCAAGATTACCGCAGAGGAGATTGCGTCATTCCGGCGAAGCGAATAATTCCGTGCCTCGACGTGCGCGACGGTGTCGTCGTCAAAGGCGTCCAGTTCCGTAATCATCGCGTTGTTGGCGATATTCTCGATCTGGCTGAGCGGTACTGCGCGGAAGGTGCCGACGAACTCGTTTTCTACGACATCACCGCCAGCCCGGACGATCGCTCGGTTGATCGCTCCTGGGTCAGTAACGTGGCGCGCGTACTCGACATTCCGTTTTGTGTTGCTGGGGGGATTCGATCGCTTGGTGACGCTGAAGAGGTTCTCAACAAAGGCGCCGACAAGATTTCGATTAACTCACCAGCGCTTGCCAACCCGGCCCTGATCGGGGAGCTCGCGACGCGCTTCGGTTCGCAGTGCGTGGTGATCGGCATCGACAGTCGCGCCGAGCATGACGACTGGTTTGTCTACCAGTACACGGGTGACCCCGACAAAACGACAGCGGCCAGCCGCAGGACGCTCGACTGGGTCAATGAAGTACAGCAACGCGGTGCCGGCGAGATCGTCCTGAACTGCATGAACCAGGATGGGGTGCGACGCGGCTATGACTGCGCTCAACTGGCTGCGGTACGTGCCGTCTGCGAGGTACCGTTGATCGCATCCGGCGGGGCCGGCGCGAAAGCCCATTTCGCCGAGGTATTTGCCGCCGCTCGTGTCGATGGCGCGCTGGCCGCAAGCGTCTTCCATAGCGGCGAGCTACCGATCCCCGAACTCAAATCCTACCTGGACAGCACCGGCGTCCAGGTTCGCACCTGAGGAAGTACCGTGCATAAACCCGATATCGAATTCATTGCCGAACTAGAAGGCATCGTCCGCAGCCGCATGCAGGAAGCCAGCGATGCGAGCTACACCGCGAGACTGGTCGCTGCCGGCACCAAGCGCATCGCCCAAAAGGTTGGCGAGGAAGGCGTCGAACTCGCGCTTGCCGCTACTGCAGGCAGCCAGCAGGAAACCATCGACGAGGCGGCCGACCTCATCTACCACATGATCGTATTGCTCAATGAGCGCGGCCTGAGCATGGCAGACGTCGCCCAGCGCCTGCAGTCGCGCCACGGCGCCTGAGTTGCCCTAGATAACGATTTCTTTCGCTACTTCGCGCAGGTTGTAGCGTGAGCTCATGACATAGCCGTACGCCCCTGCGTTGGCGATCAGGATGACGTCACCCTCTGCGGTCGGTGGCAGCAATCGATCGGACCCGAGCCGGTCGCCCGTTTCACAGATCGGCCCCACGACAGTCACCGTTTCACTTGGCGCCTGGTCGGCGCGAGTCAGGTTCACGATCTCGTGATACGCGCCGTACAGAGCCGGGCGAATCAATGAATTCATGCCGGTACCAACGCCGATATAGCGCATCTCGCCCTTGCCTTTCGTCTGCGTCACGTGCGTTAGCAACACGCCGGCGCGCGCAACCACGTAGCGTCCTGGTTCGAGCCACAGCTTGTACTGTGGATAGGTCTCGCGAATCTCCGCGAGCGTCGCATCGACCGTATCGAGATCGATCGGTTTATCGCCGGGCTTCTCGGGAACACCGAGGCCGCCGCCGAGATCGATCGTGGCAACGCCCGGAAACTGTTCCGCAATCTGCACGAGTTCACCCGCGACCGTGCGCCAGTTATGCGGGTCGAGAATGCCGCTGCCCGAGTGAGCATGAATGCCAATAATCTCGGCACCGGCCTCCTTTACGAGTCGCTTCAGCTCCGCTACTTCGAAGCGCGGTACGCCAAACTTGGAGTGCACGCCGGCGGTCTTGACATGTTCATGATGGCCACGCCCCTGACCCGGATCGATGCGCACGAACAACTTCGCCCCGGCAAACAGCTCCGGCCATGCCTGCAGCGGGTACAGATTATCAAGCGTTACCTGCAAGCCACGCTCCAGGCCCCAGGCATACTCTTCGCGCGGCGCGAAGTTAGGCGTGAACAGGACGCGCGCAAGGTCGAAATCCGGCAGAGTTTCCTCGAGCCATTCCACCTCGCCGGGTGAGACGCACTCGAAATCCACACCGCCCTCGTCCATCGCACGAATCAGTTCCGCGTTGAAATTCGCCTTCACCGCATACAGGATGCGGTCGACGTTTTTCAGTGAGGTCAGGTTGGTCGCGGCCTCGACGACGCTGGCGCGATCGTAGACGTACGCATTCAGTTCGTTCTTCGCAAGGTCGAGCAGCTCATCGCGCTTTTTCATCCACCAGGTATCGGCCGCGCGCGCCGTCGGCTCGTCGCCTGCAAACAGGCGCTCCCAACTCGGGCCGAATACATGCGCTGCGCCCTTCTTGCGAATGATCGATGCGTGCAGCTTGCTGACCAGTCGCGGGCCCTGCTGCTTGTCGACGACAAAGCTGAGATTCAGGTCATTGGCCGCCTGCGACATCAGGTGAATACGCTCTTCCTCGAATACCTCGAGCGCCGGCGCCAATCGCGGCATGATTGTCCGAATCTTGCGGCCAACGAGGCTGACTGCCGAACAGTTGGAAATAACGCTGACGCGACAGAGCTTTTCGAGATCATGTACCAGCGACTCTTCCACATCGTCCGGGAGCATGCCGTCGCTCGTGTCGATCGAAACCGTCACGTTGGTTTCCGAGGTCGATACGAAATCGACCGAAACCCCGTTGTCTGAAAACGCTGCGAAGGCGCGAGCGAGGAAGCCCACCTCATGCCACATTCCCACCGTGGTCATCGATACCAACGTGATGCCGTTGCGGATGCAGATACCCTTGACCTGCGGCTCGATCTCCTCGGTGACCGATGAAATGACTGTGCCCGGAATACCAGGCGCATTGGTGCTGCGGATGAAGATCGGGATACCGCAATCACGTGCGGGCGAGATACAGCGTGGATGCAGTACCGAGCTTCCTGCCGATGCCAGCTCCTGCGCTTCATCGTAATGCAGCGCAACAAGCAGGCGCGCAGAAGGCACCACGCGCGGATCCGCGGTAAACATGCCCGGGACATCCGTCCAGATCTCGAGGCGCCGGGCCTGCAGTTTCGACGCGAAGTACGAGGCCGAGGTATCTGAACCGCCGCGACCGAGCAGGACAGTCTCCCCCGACGAATTGCGCGCGATAAAGCCCTGGGTCAGAACGACACCGCCCTGCTCCTCGAGTTTTGCCATGAGCTCTTCGTCCGGCGAGCAATCGCAGGTGGCGGACAGGTAACTCGTGGCTGGGTTCCGGCCGGGCCTGGAGCGGCTGGTCAGCAGGTCACGCGCATCCAGCCAGTTGGCCGGCAAGCCCTGGGCTGCCAGAAAGGCTGCACCGAGGCTCGTCGACAGCAACTCCCCCAGCGCCATGACCCGTACGCGTACGCGCACACTGACTTCCTTGACGAGCCGTACGCCGGCCACGAGCTGCTCGAGTTCATGCAGGCGTTCCTCGAGGAGCGCCTCGCCATCAAGGCCGAGTGATTCGGCAAGCTCATAATGCTGTTTGCGAATTGCTGCCAGCCGATCGGATGGATTGCCGGTGACAGCCGTCGCGAGGGTTTCTTCCAATGCATTGGAGACGCCAGCGAGTGCGGAATGCACGATGACCGGCCGCAGCCCGGCCTCGAGCCGCGCTCTTACGAGGTCGGCGATAATCCGCCAGTTCTGTGCGGTCGATACGCTCGTGCCCCCGAATTTCATGACAACCCATGGCGATACGGCGATCGCCTCGGGCGCGCCCAGGGCGGCGCTATCGTCAAATTCGGCTTCGAGTTGGTCCTTCGTCATTCCTGTCCCCAAAAAAAAACCCGCAAGGAAGGCCCCGCGGGTCTGCTGACAGTGTCCGAGCTTTATTAATTAGCCGGTACGCCTGCCATTCTCACCCACGTGCCTCTGGCGCGCCATGTGTTTTATGTATTTTTCCATATCGAATGCGTCGATAAGCTGGCACTTCACGCGGATGTGATGAAATCGCATCGCCGCAGTAAATCCGACCTCGCGGCCAAGGTCAAGCCCTAGTCCCACGCCGGCGGAATCGTTACTGCCCCTTCCGAGGCAGACGACACCTCGTTGCGGTACTTCGCCAGTACGCCGGTACGCACGTCCGACGGCGGACGCCGCCAATCCTTGCGACGCTCGGCCATCTCCGCGTCGCTGACATCCACGTTGATTTCCTTGGACTCCGCATCGATAAGGATTCGATCGCCATCACGAATCAGGCCGATCGGACCCCCTACCGCCGCCTCTGGCGATACATGGCCCACCACGAAGCCGTGGCTGCCGCCCGAAAAGCGTCCGTCCGTAATCAGGGCCACATCCTTGCCGAGGCCCTTGCCCATGATCGCGCCCGTCGGGCTGAGCATCTCGCGCATACCCGGCGCGCCTTTTGGCCCTTCATAACGAATAACGAGGACATCACCCGCCACCACGGTGCCATCCAGGATGGCCTGCAGCGCTTCCTCTTCAGAATGGAAGACGCGCGCAGAGCCCTCGAAACGCAGGCCTTCCTTGCCCGATATCTTGGCCACGGCGCCATCCGGCGCGACATTGCCGAACAGGATCGCGAGGTGGCTATCCTTTTTGATCGGATTCTCGAAGTCACGCACGATATCCTGGCCTTCCGGGTAATCCGCGACGTCCGCCAGGTTCTCGGCCAGCGTCTTGCCTGTAACTGTCATGCAATCTCCGTGCAGAAGCCCTTTGGCCAGCATGCGTTTCATCAGTGGCTGGATACCGCCGATTTCAATGAGCTCCGACATCAGGTAACGCCCGCTGGGCCGTACGTCAGCCAGCACCGGGACCCGCTTGCCAATCGCGGTGAAATCATCCAGCGTAAGTTCAACATCCGCTTCGCGCGCAATCGCAAGCAGGTGCAGCACGGCATTGGTCGAGCCACCGAGCGCTATAACGACCGACACCGCATTTTCGAACGCCTCCCGGGTCATGATATCGCTCGGTTTGATGTCCTTCTCAATCAGCTTGACCACCGCTTCACCGGCACGCACGCAGTCGTTCATCTTCTGGTCCGAGACCGCCTCCTGCGCCGAACTGTTCGCGAGGCTCATACCCAGAGCCTCGATCGCGGACGCCATGGTGTTGGCCGTGTACATGCCGCCGCAGGCGCCGGGACCGGGGATAGCTGTTTGCTCGACCTCGAGTAACTCCGCATCGTCGATCTTGCCGCCGGAATGAGCGCCGACCGCCTCAAATACGGATACGATGTCACGACGCTTCGCGCCGGGTTTGATGGTGCCGCCATAGACGAACACCGACGGCCGATTCAGGCGCGCCATGGCCATGACACAGGCCGGCATATTCTTGTCACAACCACCAATGGTCACTACGCCGTCGAACCCTTCGCCCGCAACGACTGCTTCGATCGAGTCGGCAATGATCTCGCGCGATACCAGCGAGTAGCGCATACCGGGCGTGCCCATCGAAATGCCGTCCGATACGCTGATCGTGTTGAACACGACGCCCTTGCCACCCGCAGCATCAGCGCCGCGCGCCGCTTCATCCGCCAGGCCGTTGATATGCATATTGCACGGTGTGACCATGCTCCAGGTGGACGCAATTCCCACCTGCGGTCGTTTAAAGTCTTCTTCGGAAAAGCCAACAGCGCGCAGCATGGCGCGGCTTGGCGCCTGTTCGACGCCATCCACAACGACACTCGAGTAGCGTCGCAGTTTTTTGTCACTCATTGCGGTGATTGCTCCGGGTTGTTCAGGCCCACGCCGGGCCGGAGCGAAAGTCTAGCAGTATTTCGAGCGCCGCAGGATGACCAGCACGGATACTATTCGTCGTCGCGAATCATGATCGCGATATTTGGGGAAACGTTGGTCGGCTGTGTCTCCGGGTCGACCGCAAGCTTGACGACAAAGGCCTCGTCACCCTCCGCTCGCGCATCCTGTACGAGCGGAATCAGGAGACGTGCCGAACGCTGACCTGGCCCGAATGAAATCGAGTACGAGCCAGGCGCAAAGTAGTCCTCGCCTTCGGTTGCTGTCAGATCCTCGACGGAGAAACCCACGACGACCGAGGTGTTGTCCGGGTTGAAGCGCAGGATGTCTACCTGCACGGCCGGATCCGCCTCGCTGACAGATACCTGGCTCACGCCGAACCCGAGTGTATTGGTCGGAAGTCGTCCTTCGAAGTTACGCCGATCGTCATCTTCGAGCGTCACAGTGACGACGGCGAATGCCATGTCTGCGATATCGGACGGGCGCAGTGACAAGATCGACTGCTGGTCTGCTTCGCGGCGTGGATCCGAGGCCGAGCGCAGGGTCACCCGTGCGCGTGGTTGGCCAGCCGGAAATACGACCAGTCCCGAATTCGACAAGGCGTACTGTCCCATGGCCCAGGGCGAACGATTCCCGGTAAAGCCCGTCTCGGCGAGGCGCAATGTGAGCGGCTCGCTGGTATCACCTGAGCGAATGAAGTCCACAATGACCGGGTCACCGTCTTCACGCAGGATGACCTCGGTACTCTTCGTGGACGGCGTATCCGTACTGAAATTGACGATTGCATCCGGTGGCGGCAACGTGGTGAAGTCAACGAGCGGCGCGCTGCGTACCGGCGGCTCAGGCTGCGCTTCTGCTGCCGCATCGACGGCGACCTCATCGGTCAAAGCGTCTAGCTCGGGTTCTGCCGCAGCAGCAGGCACAATCGGGGCATTCGCCGCCATGCCTGTATCATCCGCATCGGTTGCGGCAGCGTCGCTGGTGGTCTCAGCAAGCGGCTCGGCCACGATTTCTTCCACGACCGGTTCCGCAGGTCCGGACGCCGTATCTTCGACCATCGCCCCTGTTAACTGCTGAATCCAAGGATCAAGGTATCCCAGCTGCTTGGCCGCAATTCCGCCAAGCCCGAGCAGGACGACAAGTATGGCAATCCATTTTCCCGGCGCACCACCCTCGTCCTCCACGAAACGTTCGGGAGGCTCAATTACGATCGTGTCAGAGCTTTTCTTGGCCGGCTCAGCGAGCCCGAGCGCATCCACGAACTCCCGTACGGAGCTGTAGCGAGTCACACGCGCATAGGACAGGGCCTTCCTGAGCGCCTGCCACTGCCCATCCGAGAGCCCCTGCGGGCGCTGCGGCTGCATACCGGCCTCCGACGCTTCGGCCGCATTGCGCGGCCCGAAAACGCGGTAACCAGCCACCAGCCGGTACAGCAGGCAAGCCAGTGAGAAAACATCGTCGGACGCAGCTGGCTCCTCTCCCCCAAGCACCTGCAGGCTTGAATAAGCTGGCGTCAGGGCCCCCAGCACCCCCGGGTCGAAATCATTTACGTGCTGCTGCCGAACCCTGGCGACACCAAAATCGAACAGCTTGGCGTCACCGTTCGGCATCACCATGATATTGCCGGGCTTCACATCGGCATGGACGATGCCGCAGCGATGCGCGTAGTCGAGCGCTTCGCCGACCTGGCGCACGATCCGAAACGCGGCCTCGTGATCAATGCTCCGCGCATCCTGTGAATCAAGGATGTCTGCAAGCGTGCGACCTTCAAGCCATTCGAGAATAATGAAGTAGAGATCATCGTCCCGATCGAGATCGTTGAAGCGCACAATGTTTGGATGCACGAGACAGCGTGTCTTTGCAGCCTCCTGCTGCAGCGCACGCAGTGCGTTGCCATTCTCGGCGAGCTGCGGCGAGAGAATCTTTATCGCGACGCTGGTCTGCTCGGAGCCAGCTTCCGCCAGACGTCGATCCAGCGCCTTGTAGACGACGCCCATGCTACCGCCCGCGACTTTCTGCTGGAGCAGGAAGCGGTCACGCAGGATTGATCCCACCTGCACTCGCGCTTCGGCATCATTGATGGGCAAGGCATCCGTCGGAATGACAGTGGTCGCGCCAAACGAATCTTCGTCGCTACCCGGAGCGGCCAGCTCAGGTGGCGACTCCGGTCTTGCGGCTGGTACCGGCGCGTCGAGCTTCTGCGTGCGTTCCAGTTTCTGCGTCTGCTGCAGGTTCTGAGTTGCAGCCATCGGTACATTCTCGGTCACGTAGCGATCGAGCATGGACTTCACGAGTTGAAACGTCTCCTTGCGCAAATCGCCAGACTCGTAACGCTCCTGCAGGACCCTGCGAATCTCGGCCTCCGACACCCCATCGGCAGACAGCAGCGACCCGATACCGTCCTGGATATCGGTCAGCATGTCGACATCGGCATCGGTCGAACTCAGCCGGTCGTCAAAACTGGCCAGCCGGCTCGCAAGCGTGTCGCGGACGTTGTTGGAATCTGAGTTCATATGTCAAACCGGATTTTAACGAGAATCGCAAGCCCCAAACCGGAACTGGTCGTCAAAAAAGCGGCTCGAATCAAGGCCCTGAGCTATTTTCGGGCAAATTCCGGGTCGAAAATGGCCTGTTTCTCGTAGGTCGCCCAGTCGATATTGCTGCCGCACATTACGAGCACGACGCGCCTGCCGCGCAGATCGTCTCTGAGGGGGCCGAGCAACGCCGCAGTACTCGCTGCACAGGCAGGCTCTACTGCGACCTTCAAGGCAGTGAACAGGAAACCCATCGTGCGCTGCAATGCAGCATCATTGACCAGCGTCAGTCGATCCACATTCTGCCGAACCAGGTTGAAGGAATACGGCATCGCGAACGGTGCACCCAGACTGTCAGCAAGCGTGGTGACTTGATCAATTCGCTGCGGGGACCCGGCGCTGAAGCTACGATGCATCGTGTCGGCCCCTTCCGGTTCGACGCCGATGATTTCAGAATCGGGCCGCAGCTGTTTCACGGCATTGGCGATGCCGCCCATCAGACCGCCTCCGCCGATGGGTACGATCAGCGCATCGAAATCCCCGGCCTGCTCACATATTTCGAGACCAAGTGTTCCCGTTCCGCGCGCGATGCCCTCGCCTTCGAACGGGTGAACGAAATATCGCCCCTCGTCCTTCTGAATCTGCTCCGCCACCTCGAAGGCCTCATGCACATTTGCGGCAAGCACCACCTCTGCCCCGTAGTCACGGCACGCCTGCACGCGCGACGGATTAGCGGCCCTGATCATGACAACCTTGGCCGACGTCGCCATCTCCCGAGCCGCAAAGGCAGTCGCAATCGCATGATTTCCTGCGCTCACCGCCGTCACACCAGCGCGCAATTGCTCGGGCAGTAGCGCACGCAATGTCGCCAGCGCACCGCGGGCCTTGAACGTGCCGGTTCGCTGGAGGAATTCGAGCTTGGCGAGAACCTGGGTACCGCCCCCCAAAACCGCTTCCATCGCAGCACACCGCAGCATTGGGGTCTCGATAATCGTTTGCGACTGGGCGTCACGCGTAGCGCGAATATGTTCGATCGAAGGGCCTTCGGTACTCATTTGTTATGTAAACTTCTGATTAGTATCTATAACAACTTGCGCTGCACAACTGACTTCAATTAGGTTGGTGTGTGCGAACTGTGGCAGAGAATCCACATTCGCGAAAGTCGCCGCGGGCACGAGCATGGAATTAGAAGATCTGTCGCAATCCGGTATACGACGAATAGCAGATTATTCGCCGTACCTGGATCAACTTGCTGGCCTCGCCCAGCAAATGGGCTTGCGGCAACGTTCAAACCTCACTCACCTCGAAACTGCGTTGCGAAGCCATTGGTCGCTGGGACAGAACAGCATCCTCAGCTGGGCCTCGCTCGACCAGAGCATCCTGGTTCTTGTCGTGCCGCATTATGCGATTGCCGAGTACACGTCACCGCGTGCTGACAACCTGCCCCCACGCGTATCCCCGCGCTTCATTACCGAACTGATATCGGGCGATCGCGAACTGACGATCTCGCAGATGCAGAAAGTCGCGAGGCTGCTCGAAATAGAACCCGTCAACATTCGCTTGCGTGAGCCATTGTCCGGCTCGGCGGTAGAGACGCAGATCATCGAAAAGATGATTCGCAAGTACGGTATCAACTATGTGCCGAGCCGCGCGGTCACGTTGTTCGACATCGTTGGCTTCAGCCTGCTGACGCCTTTCGAGCAAATGACGCAACTCAACAGCCTGTCGTACTCGCTCAACTCAGCGCACGCCAAGATGCTGGAACAGGATGTGAATATCGATTTCGCCCGCTCCTCGAGCGGCGACGGTTTTTACATCTGGAATCGCGACGATGGCATCGAGGCCAGCGTCAATCTGTATCACTTCATGCACATCGTGCTTGCAGATAACGCCATTGCCCGCAGCAAGACGGCGACCAAGGCCGTGCCGCGGCTACGTGCCTGCTTTCATGTTGGCAGTTGCTACGAATTCCACCAGGCCGAGGGCCTCAACCCCACCACGCATGACTTCATCGTCGGTGATGTGACGATTGAACTTGCCCGCATGATCGATGCTGCATTACCTGGCCAGATTCTCGTCGGCGACTTCATGACCGATATTGAATCGCACACCGACACCGGCACACTGCGCGTCGAACCGAATATCGATGCCGTGACATTTCTCGAACGCGCCCAGGGCAACCTGTCGCAGCTCAGCGGGATGGTCTTGTCCGGCGACAAGGTCACTGCCATCAAGTGCTACCTGACCGGCGAGCACATGGGAGGTGGCCAGTTCAATATTCGTCGCCTGACCATCAGGGACAAACACGGCCTGTCGCGCGTAGCCTTCAATGCCAAGGTAAACATTTACAGGGACGCCGCGCAGCCCATACTGCTTGGTATCCAGGACAGGAAACTCCAGACACGCAGCCCTATCTGATCAAGGTCAGACAACGAGCCCGTCAATGACAAGAACAATAACGGACTGGGGCGGCAATCTCGCCGCATTCGCCATCACCATACTGGCCAACGTTCTCTCGAACGCGCTCCCGATCAATTGCCAGACCATGCCGGAAATCTCGGCAAAGTACCCATCGCTGTTCACACCGGCGGGTTTTACCTTCTCAATCTGGGGCGTGATCTACCTGACCCTGCTTGTCTTTGTCGTGTGGCAGGCGCTGCCAGCACAGCGCAGCAACCAGCTCGTAGCGAGCATCTCCCGATACTTCCAGCTGAACTGTCTCGCCAATGCCGCGTGGATAGTCGCGTGGCACTATGACCTGCTGGCTTTCTCAGTGATCGTCATGCTGGTTATCCTGGTCACGCTGATCATCATCTACCGACGCTTGATAACGCTGGTTGATGCAGCTTTGCCAACCCAACATTTCACTCTCTATCTGCCCTTCAGTTTGTATACGGCCTGGATTTCGCTGGCCACCATCGCGAACGCCAGTGCCTTGCAAACGGGTAACGGCTGGGATGACGTCGGCCTGTCAGCGGTACAGTGGACATTGGTCAAACTGGCGTTTGTCGGAACAGTTGGTGCGAGCGTATTGCTCCGTTTACGCGATATTCCTTTCGCTCTCGTCGTTGCCTGGGGCGCCTACGGAATCTCGGTCATGCAATCCGCCACGCCTTCTGTTTCAGGTGCTGCATTCATGCTCTGCATCCTCGTACTGATGCTCGTCGCTCGCGATGGTTTGCTGCGCTTTGGAAATGCAGTCTGGAGGACAAGCAATGCCGCAATGTGACAAGCCCGAAGCGGCTGCCGTCCGTATCCTGAGCGCATTGGAATAACGCAGGAGCATACGCGCCATGAAAGACAAGAAGCTCTACGTGGGATCGATTCTATTGATGCTTGGGCTTGCCGTACTGGTCGTACTGGCAGGATAAAAATGGTCGGGGCGAGAGGATTTGAACCTCCGACCCCCACAACCCCATTGTGGTGCGCTACCAGGCTGCGCTACGCCCCGACCGTGTTGTAGCTCTGAAGGTCGCCGGCGAACCGCCTCCTACAGAACAGCGGCGGCCATGATACCCGCAGGCGAGGCACTTGGAAAGAGTGGAATTTAGCGGCGCAGAATCTTAAGAACTTGTTCAAGTTCCATGCGTATCTGTTTGATTATCTGCTGACTTTGCGTCACATCCGACTTGGCATCATCGCCCGTAAGACGCTGGCGTGCCCCGCCGATCGTGAAGCCCTCGTCATACAACAGGCTGCGAATCTGGCGAATGATCAGAACGTCCTGGCGCTGGTAGTAGCGACGATTGCCGCGGCGCTTTACAGGCTTGAGTTGCGGAAACTCCTGTTCCCAGTACCTGAGTACGTGCGGTTTGACGGCACAGAGATCGCTGACCTCACCAATCGTGAAGTAGCGTTTCCCAGGTATTGGAGGTAGTTCGGCGTTATTCCCCGGTTCCAGCATATGCTTCCACTCGGGCTTTTAGTTTTTGTCCCGGACGGAACGTCACAACGCGACGTGCGCTGATCGGAATTTCTTCACCCGTCTTCGGATTTCTGCCCGGTCGTTCTTTCTTGTCCCTGAGATCAAAGTTACCGAAACCGGAAAGTTTGACCTGCTCCCCTACTGCGAGCGAGGCACGCAGCTCTTCGAAGTACATGTCGACCAATTCTCGCGCTTCTCGTTTGTTGAGACCCAACTCATTGAACAACGATTCGGCCATGTCAGCTTTGGTCAATGCCATCGGGAATCAGTCTCTCAGGTAAGCGTCGAATTTATTTTTTAATTGGGCGACTGCAGCGGCCATCGCAGTGTCCGCATCATCGTCAGTAAGGGTGCGCGATGTTTCCTGCAAAATCAAGCCTATTGCGACGCTTTTTAGCCCAGCTTCTATTCTGTCACCTGTATAAATGTCAAAAATTCTGACATCCCGAATCAGCTCCGGCGATGCCGACGCGACCGCATCGACAAGTTCCTCGGCGGTAACTTTTTGCTCGACGACGACGGCGATGTCGCGTCGAATTGCCGGGTACTTGGAGATCGGTGTTGCTGCCGGCGCGGCGGAGGCAAACGCCTTCTCTGCATCGAGCTCGAACAGGTAGACGGCGCGTTTCAGATCGTAGTCCTTTGCAATGCTCGGATGGAGCTTACCGACCACGCCGAGCACATCGTCGCCGCGGCGGATTTCGGCGGCCTGCCCGGGTTGCAGCGCCGGATGCTCAGTCGGCAGGAAGCGGATATCGGATAGATCTGCGGCCAACGACAGGACAGCTTCAACATCGGCCTTTATGTCAAAGAAATCAACCGCTTCCGACGTATCGCCCCACTGCTCCGGAGTGCGCGGGCCCGTAGCAAGGCCAGCGAGTCGGACGACCTCAGTGTGGTCCTCAAGCGAGCCATGATAGGAGCGACTTGCCTCGAACATGCGCACACGGTCCTGCTGCCTCGCGTTGTTTGCCGCAGCGGCCGCGACCATGCCTGGCCACAATGAAGCGCGCATGACCGAGAGCTCGGATGAGATCGGATTACTCAGCACAAGCGCTGATTCTGCACCCGTGAATCGGCTGTTCGCTTCGGCATCGATGAAGCTGTATGTGACAACCTCCTGGTAGTCACGGGCAATCAGCGTCGCACCTGCGCGTTCCATCTCGATACGCGACTCAGTGACTGTCTCGAGCGGTGATTCGGCCGAAAGACTTGTCTCCGGAATCGAGTCATAGCCATGGATGCGGGCAACTTCTTCAATCAGGTCCACTTCGTACTGCATATCGAAGCGATGACTTGGCGCCAGGACGCTCCAGCCACCGTCGGCAATCTCGACCTGCATCTGCAGACTCTCGAGAATTTGTACGACCTCCTGATCATCGATCTCAAGCCCGAGCAGTCGCGTAATACGATCCTTGCGCAACGTAATTGCAGCGCGTTTCGGCAGGTGCTCCTCGACCGTATCAACAACCAACGGACCTGCATCACCGCCTGCGATCTCGACCAGCAGTTCCGTTGCACGATCAACGGCACGACCCTGCCCTTCAGGATCAACGCCTCGTTCAAAGCGCAGCGACGCATCGGTGTGCATGCCATAACTACGAGCGCGACCGGCCATGAAATCCTGGGGCCAGAAAGCACCCTCGAAGAACACGTCCGTCGTCTTGTCGGTAACTGCGGTACTCAGGCCACCCATGATGCCGGCAATGCCGATCGGACCGCTGTCATCGGTGATGACCAGCGTGTCTTCATTGAGCTCGACTTCCTTCTCGTCGAGCAGGATGACCTTTTCGCCGGTTTTCGCGAGACGGGGGCGTATTGGACCCTGCAGGAGGGCCGCATCGTATGCATGGAGTGGCTGACCCAGCTCCAGCATGACGTAGTTCGTGATATCGACCACCGGCGAAATACCGCGCAAACCGGCACGCCGTAGTCGTTCGACCATCCAGACCGGCGATTTCGCGGCAGGATCAATACCCTTGATCAGGCGTCCGGCAAATCGAGGGCAGCCTGCAGGCTCGATAAGCTCGACGGGATGCACGGCATCACTGCTGGCCTCAACTGAACTGACAGCGACCTCCTTGAGGTCCGCACCGGTCAGCGCCGCTACATCGCGCGCGATACCGAGCACGCTGAAGCAGTCGCCACGGTTTGGTGTCAGGTCAACGTCAATGACCGCATCCGGGAGGTCGAGAAATTCAATGAGTGACCCGCCAACCCCGGCTTCGGCCGGCAACTCCATGATGCCGTCGGATTCCTCGCCAAGTCCGAGCTCGACCGCCGAACACAACATGCCGTTCGAGACGACGCCGCGTATCTTTGCTTTACGCAGCTGCATACCATTCGGCAACGTCACGCCCGGCTTCGCCAACGGCGTCTTCAGGCCAATACGCACATTCGGCGCGCCGCACACGATATCGATCAGCTCGTCGCTGCCATCTGAAACCTTGCAGACACTCAGCTTGTCGGCATCGGGGTGCTTGCCGCACTCAATTACCTCGGCGATCACGACATCGGCGATGCCCGCGCCTTCAACCTCTACGCCGTCCACCTCGTGACCGAGCATGGTCATCTGGTGGGCCAGTTCTGCGGTGGACAGTTCGGGATCAACCCACTCGCGTAACCAGGACTCTGCGATCTTCATTGTGCTTACCTGAACTGCTGCAGGAACCTGAGATCGTTCTCGAAGAACGTTCGCAGGTCGGTGACGCCATAGCGCAGCATGGCAAGTCGTTCGACGCCCATGCCGAAGGCATAACCGGTGTATTTATCGGGATCGACACCTGCCGCCTCGAGGACGTTGGGGTGCACCATGCCGCAGCCCAGGATCTCGAGCCATTTGCCCTCACCCCAGGCGACGTCGACCTCTGCCGACGGCTCCGTGAATGGGAAGTAGCTCGGCCGGAAACGCAGTTCGGCCTTGCGCTCGAAAAAGGCTTCGACGAACTGGTGCAATACTGCTTTGAGGTTGGCGAAACTGACATTCTCGTCGACAACCAGCCCCTCGACCTGGTGAAACATGGGGGTGTGCGTCTGGTCCGAGTCGCAGCGATACACGCGGCCCGGAGCAATGATCCTGATCGGCGCACCTTCGGCAACCATCGAGCGAATCTGCACCGGCGACGTATGTGTCCGCAGCAGGTTGCCGCCGGGGAAGTAGAAGGTGTCGTGCATGGCACGTGCCGGATGGTTATCCGGAATATTCAGCGCCGTGAAGTTGTGGAAGTCATCTTCGATTTCGGGACCCGCGCGAACGCCGAATCCCGCGTTGCGGAAGATCTTCTCGATCCGCAGCATGGTGCGCGTTACCGGATGGTAGCCGCCGATCGACGTGCCACGCCCGGGCAGCGATACGTCGACCGCATCCGCGGCGAGCTTCGCCTCGAGTGCGGCTGCTTCAAGCGCCTCGCGACGTGCATTCAGTTGCTGCTGGACGGCTTGCTTGGCCTGGTTGATCTCCTGTCCGGCGGCGGAACGCTCTTCGGGAGGAAGTTGGCCCAGTGTCTTCAGGCGAGCGGTAATCTCACCTTTCTTGCCAAGGTAAGAAACCCTGACCGCATCGAGTGCGGCGAGGTCTGCAGCTGCATCAATCTCGGACGCAGCCTTACTAACGAGGTCGCTCAGGGAGGTCATGATTGTGAGATCGAACCGGCCGACAGGACGTCGACCGGCTCTGCATCTTACTTAAGCAGCTTCTTGCTCAAGACCCGCCTTCGCGGCCGCGGCAATAGCGCCGAAACCCTCGGGGTCATGCACAGCGATGTCTGCCAGGACCTTGCGATCAACCTCGATCTCAGCCTTGTGCAGGCCATGAATCAGGCGGCTGTACGACAGGCCGTGCAGGCGTGCGGCCGCATTGATACGCGTGATCCACAGCTGGCGGAACTGACGTTTGCGCTGACGGCGGTCGCGGTAAGCATACTGGCCGGCCTTGATGACAGCCTGCTTGGCCGTCTTGAAAAGTTTGCTGCGAGCGCCGTAATAGCCCTTGGCCTTGCCGAGGACTTTCTTATGACGCGCTTTGGCGGTTACGCCACGTTTTACTCGTGCCATTTCTGAATCTCCTCTTAGCTGTAGGGAAGCATGCGCTTCACGGCTTTAACATCGGCTTCTGCTACTTGCAGCGTGTTACCGAGCTGGCGCTTACGCTTGGACTTCTTCTTGGTAAGAATATGATTCATGTGGGACTGGGACCGCTTGAAGCCGCCCTTGCCCGTTTTCTTGAAGCGCTTGGCGGCGCCTCGATTGGTCTTCATCTTAGACATTGTCTTTCCTTTAGCCGTACAACGTGCCTTTGGCGGCCGCGGCAGGCGGATTAATGGTTGATTCGGGCCCCAAGGCCCTCCTGCAAGCCGTTACTCTCTTTTATCGATTCGAGTGTTACGCCTAGTGTTTCTTTGGCGCAATCACCATGACCATCTGCCGCCCTTCCATCTGCGGCATCTGTTCTACCGAACCGTATTCTTCGAGGTCCTCGCGGACCCGTTTCAGGAGCGCCGCACCGAGTTCCTTGTGCGCCATCTCCCGACCTCTGAATCTCAGGGTGACTTTCGTTTTGTCACCGTTCTCCAGAAACTGCACGAGCTTCCTGAGCTTGATCTGGTAATCGCCTTCATCCGTACCCGGACGGAATTTGATTTCCTTGACGTGGACCTGCTTTTGTTTGCGTTTCGCAGACTGGTTTTTCTTGTTCTGTTCGAACAAGTACTTACCGAAATCCATAATTCGGCACACAGGCGGATCCGCCATCGGGGATACTTCAACGAGGTCGAGTCCCTCGTCTCGGGCCAGATCGATCGCCGGGGCAAGCCCCATGACCCCTACCTGCTCACCGTCGGAGCCGATTACCCGCACCGAGGTGGCCTCAATTTCGTCATTGCGCCTTACACGCTTATTAACTGCGATACCCAAATCCTCCGCAAAATCAACAGGTTACCCTTCTGCGCTCCACGGCAATACGCCGCATCCACAGCGGGAACGCGATTCTATATAGCCGGGGGACAGGAAACAACCTCGGCAACCCGAATTTCTTCAAAAAAATCAGGTGTTTTGTCGAGGGGGTGGTGGGCGATGCGGGTTTCGAACCTGCGACCTCCACGATGTCAACGTGGCGCTCTACCCCTGAGCTAATCGCCCTCGCTTCCGAAGGGACGCGTAAGATACTTAAGCGATACCATTACCGCAAGACCATTAAACCAAATAAATCTGACAGGGACGCCAGCCATGACCCGAATCCTGACCCTATTTCTACTGACCCTCGTAACCGTCTCGACCGCCAGCGCAGAGGACGACTGGACGATCGAGGAATTTATCGCCTCGACCGGTGTCCGGGCAGGCTCGACTCCCAGCCGTGAGCTGCCGGGCTGGACGGGCAAACCGGTGATCCAGGTACTTGGCGGCCCCGGAGTCGTCGACGAACTGGCGGAGCTATTCCCTGCCGCGACTTTTGTCGAAGGCAAGGTGGAGAATCCCGAGGTCATTATTGGGCAGTGCCCGGGCGACCTGATTGCCGCGTCCGGGAAGCTGGTCTGGGTACAGATCTTTTCCGCCGGCGCAGAACGCTGCGTCTCGATTCCGAAAATCGCGAACGGCAATATCCAGTTAACGAATGGTCAGAAGATGTCGGCGCCAGCCATCGGCGAACACGCCGTCGCGATGTCGCTCAGTCTTGCGCGCGGCCTGATCCACTACAAGGAGAACATGGCCGACGGTTCATGGGATCGGGATTGGGCACGCAACGGGGGCGTCTACTCCGTCAGCGGCAAGACGATGCTCGTCGTCGGCCTGGGGGGGATCGGCAGCGCAGCCGCAAGTCGGGCCAAGGCACTTGGCATGCGTGTCATCGCGATCCGCAACAGCTCGCGCGAGGGACCGGAATACGTGGACTACGTGGGCCTTTCGAACGAACTCGATACGCTGATCGCGCAAGCCGACATCATCATCAATTCATTGCCACTGACGCCGGAAACACGGGGACTGTTTGATGAGGACCTGTTTACAAAAACGAAACCCGGTGCCTACTTCATCAACGTCGGGCGCGGCGGGACCGTCGATTCTGACGCATTGGTCGCGGCCCTGAACAGTGGCCAGATTGGTGGCGCCGGACTCGATGTCACCGACCCGGAACCCCTGCCGGCAGAGCATCCGCTCTGGCGGATGGACAATGTCGTCATTACGCCGCATATCTCGTGGGCCGGGTATGACGTCAGATATGGCCAGACACTCCTGCGCGAGAACCTGCGACGCTACCTGGCGGGCGAGCCGCTATTGAATATCGTGGACCCCGAGCGGGGGTACTAAAGGGTCGCCGGCAAGCCGCCTCCTACTCGTGGGAGTCCGCAATATGTGGGAGCTCCTATCCCGTCTCGCTGTCGGGCAGCCCAAAGGCCCGGGCTCGGATCTCCTGAATCTCATCGCGCAGCCTGGCTGCGTCCTCGAACTCGAGATCGCGAGCGTGCTTGAGCATCTTCTTCTCGAGCTTGGCTGCCTTTTTCATGAGTTGTTCCGGCGATAGCACCTCGTACACGCCTTTCTTGTCGGCCGCCTTGCGCTTTGGACCCGGTGGACTCGGGTAAGCGGCTTCCATGACATCGGCAACCTGCTTGATGATCGTCGCCGGCGTTATGTTGTGCTCTTCGTTATGGGCAACCTGCTTCTCTCGTCGCCGACTCGTCTCATCGATGGCACGCTGCATGGATCCCGTCATATTATCTGCGTACAGGATGGCAGTGCCGTTGATATTGCGTGCAGCACGACCAATGGTCTGGATCAGCGACCGCTCCGAGCGCAGGAAGCCCTCCTTATCGGCATCAAGTATCGCGACCAGCGACACCTCGGGCATGTCGAGCCCTTCTCGCAGAAGGTTAATGCCAACCAGTACATCAAATGCGCCAAGCCGCAGATCCCGGATGATTTCGGTACGCTCCACTGTGCCGATATCAGAGTGCAGGTAGCGCACCGCTACACCGTGTTCACGCAGGTAGTCGGTCAGGTCTTCGGCCATGCGTTTGGTCAGGGTCGTGACCAGCACCCTCTCCTGCTGACTCACGCGCCGTCCAATCTCCGACATCAGGTCGTCGACCTGCGTGCTCGCGGGCCGGATTTCCACGGTCGGGTCGACGAGACCCGTCGGTCGTACAACCTGCTCGACAGTATTGTCGGCATGGTCGTGCTCGTAATCACCCGGCGTCGCCGACACGTAGATCGTCTGCGGTGACAAACGCTCAAACTCATCGAATCGCAGGGGTCGGTTATCGAGCGCCGAGGGCAGCCTGAATCCGAACTCCACGAGCGTTTCCTTGCGCGAACGGTCGCCCTTGTACATGGCGCCGAGCTGTGGAACCGTCACATGGCTTTCATCAATGATCAGCAAGGCGTTGTCCGGCACATAGTCGAACAGGCATGGCGGCGGTTCACCTGCGGCCCGCCCTGACAGGTAGCGCGAGTAGTTTTCGATACCCGAGCAGTAGCCGAGTTCCTTGATCATCTCGAGATCGAACAGCGTCCGTTGCTCAAGGCGTTGCGCTTCGAGTAGCTTCTCATGCTTGCGCAGGTACGCGAGCCGTTCCTTGAGCTCCACCTTGATGTGCTCGCAGGCTTCGAGGAGTTTCTCCCGTGGCGTCACGTAGTGCGTCTTCGGGAACACGGTGAACCGCGGTACGCGCCTGACAACCTCGCCAGTCAGCGGATCAAAGTGCGCAATCGATTCGACCTCGTCGTCGAACAGCTCGATACGCACCGCATCGCGCTCCGATTCGGCCGGGAAAATATCGATGACGTCGCCACGCACGCGGTAGGTTCCCTGCGACAGGTCCAGCTCATTACGCGTGTACTGCATCTCGGCCAGTCGCCGCAGTATCGTCCGCTGCTCGATGCGATCGCCACGAGCCAGGTGCAATACCATGCTGAAGTAGGCTTCCGGGTCGCCCAGCCCATAGATCGCCGAAACCGTGGCAACAATAATCGCGTCGGGACGCTCGATCAGTGCCTTGGTGGCGGACAGGCGCATTTGCTCGATGTGATCGTTGATCGACGCATCTTTCTCGATATACGTATCGGACGAAGGCACATAGGCCTCGGGCTGGTAGTAGTCGTAATACGAGACAAAGTATTCAACGGCATTGCGCGGGAAGAACTCGCGCATCTCGCCATACAGCTGTGCCGCGAGCGTCTTGTTGGGCGCCAGGATCATCGCCGGGCGCTGGGTACGTTCAATCACGCTGGCCATCGTGTAGGTCTTGCCCGACCCGGTAACGCCCAGCAGGATCTGCCGCGCCAGTCCGTCGTCGAGACCTTCGACCAACCCGTCAATAGCGCCCGGCTGGTCGCCTGCCGGATTGAACGGAGCAGCCAGGGTCAATCTGTCGCGTTCTTCGGACTGGGTATTGGGCAGCGTTGTCGGTTCACGTACCATCGGCGTGCGGACGGGTTCCGTTTCACAGGGGCAATCGAGTGAGTTTACCAGTTTCCAAACGCATGGCTGCGGTGAAGCCGTCGCCAACCGGTGCCGTGCTGGCCCTGGCTACCGAGCTGCGCGCTGCCGGGCGGGATATCGTCAGCCTCGGTGCAGGGGAGCCCGACTTCGACACGCCCGCTCACATTCGGGCCGCTGCGGTCGCCGCAATCGAGCATGGCAAGACACGCTACACGCCAATCGATGGCATGGCAGAATTGAAGGAAGCCATCTGCCGTAAGTTCGCTCGCGAGAATAACCTGCGTTTCGACCCGGCCCAGGTCGTCGTGACCAGCGGCGCAAAACAGGCGCTATTCAACCTGTGCCTCGGACTGCTCGGCCCAGGCGACGAGGCGGTCATTCCCGCACCCTACTGGGTATCCTATCCGGACATGGTTCGGCTAGCCGGTGCGGAACCCATCTTTATCGATACAGGCATCGAGCAGGACTTTCGCATCACGCCGGAACAACTGGACGCAACTATCACCGGGCGCACCCGGCTCCTGGTCCTCAACAGCCCTTCCAATCCTACGGGCGCGAGCTACAGCAGAGCCGAATTCGAGGCGCTTGGCGCAGTCCTTGAGGGCTATCCGGACGTAGTTGTCGTCTCAGACGACATCTACGAGCACATTCACTGGGGCAACGAGCCATTCGTAAGCTTTGCTACAGCGTGCCCGAAACTTCAGGAGCGGACGGTAACCACCAACGGTGTTTCCAAGGCCTACGCGATGACCGGCTGGCGCATCGGCTACGCGGCGGGGCCCCAGGAGCTGATTGCGGCGATGAAAACCATCCAAAGCCAGAGCACGTCAAATCCGTGCAGCATTTCGCAGGAGGCGGCGATAGCGGCGCTCGATGGCGACCAGGCTTGTGTTCGCGAGATGACGACGGCGTATCGTGAACGACACAGCTTTTTCATCGCCGCGCTCAACGAGCTCCCCGGATTCGAGTGCCGTGCCGGCGAAGGAACGTTCTACGCATTCCCTCGCGCCCGCGGCGCGTTGGACCGACTGAACCTGGCTGACGATGTTGAATTCGTTGAGTTTCTGCTCAACAAGGCCGATCTGGCGTGCGTGCCGGGATCGGCATTCGGGGCACCCGGCTACGTGCGTATGTCGTTCGCCTGTTCGATGGCCCGGTTGGAAGAAGCTGTCGCACGCATAAAACGCGCCATTAGCGCTTGACACAAGCCCGGAGCTACCCCAAAATCGCGGCCCGCACCTCAGGGTGACACCAACTATTCCCCGATAGCTCAGTTGGTAGAGCGATTGACTGTTAATCAATTGGTCCCTGGTTCGAGTCCGGGTCGGGGAGCCACATTCAAGAAAGCCCGCTCATTGAGCGGGCTTTTTTTGTGCGCAAAAAAGAGGCCTCCGGAACGGAGGCCTCGAGGGAGTTGCCAGGCTTAGCGACTTTCGCCGGGGAGTGGCTTTCCTGAATTGATGCGCTCTCTGATAAGGGGGGCAATCTCGAGCTGCATCCAGTTGGCCGTATGGCGAGAAGTCTCTTTCGTCTGGACTTTCTTGGGGGATTCAATCGGGTTCGGCATGACCGTGTTCCGTCGTCTGTCGATGGAGTAACGATAGGCGAAGGCCATCGCCACGTATGGTCAATACGCGGCGGCCCATGTTCATTTTCCGTCAGTGCGCAGGCGCCGCGAGGCGGGCGTGTTCGCGACGGTGAAATGCGACGTCGAGCCCTATCTTGAGAGCAACCAGGAGTATCAGGCCGGCCAAGGGCTCACCCTGCTCGACCAGGAAGAACCCGCCGACCAGCAACGCGACATGTGTGATCACCATGCGCCGATACGGCAAGGCCATGGCCTGCTGCGGCGTCAGGCGTTCATGCTCGGCCCCGCCCATGTAGTTCTCTACAAATGACCAACCGTGGGACAGGAACAATGCCGCCACCGCCACCCAGTTCAGGCGCTCGAGAATCAGGCCATAGTAGTCCGCGGGTTCCACGAGCTTGCCCTCCTCCCCAAATGCCCCGGAGAACATGCCAAACAGCACCATGAAGTGGCCAAACATGAAACCGCCGTAGTGCACGAGAAAGAACGCGGGCAGGAACAGCCCCTCTCCCGGCGAATCGGTCTTGCCCGCCACGATCAGGCGCGCAATGCCGAAGATCCCGATTACAACGTTTTCGCACCAGAAGAGCAGCAACAACAGGAAGACGTCCCAGTCCCACAGCAGCACGCCGGCGAGTGGAATAAGATTCGCCGTAACCAGGACTATCGTTGAGAAACGACCGGTCATCGCGAGGCGGCCGCCTCGATGACAACGTTCCACATGCAATGCACCATGTACGACCGCTGAGCAAATCCGCTCACAGACAGGCAAAGCAAGGACAAGCTACTGATTACTCTCATAAAATGATCGCCGATGTGATCGCCTTGTGAGTTAGAATAGCTGCTCGACAGGCTCGGTTAAACAATACCAAGTAACGGGCCGGGCCAAGGGGGCTGTATGAACAAGACATTCCTGATCTCCTGGATCGCCGTATTCATTGTCTGGATGGCCGGCAGTTTTGCCGTTCACGGGGCATGGCTTTCCGACCTGTACGGCACCATGCCGAACATCATGCGCACTGAGGCTGAGTCCCAGGCGCTGTTTCATTTCATGCTGCTTGCGCACATTGTTATGGCCGGCGCGTTTGTCTGGATATATCAGCGTGGCATTGCTGCCGGCCCGTGGCTGCCGCAAGGCGTGCGCTTTGGCATAGCAATCGCCCTCCTCGCCCCTGTACCGATGTTTACGATTTATTACGTTGTACAGCAAACGCCCGGCGAACTCGCAGTGCGACAAGCGATTGGGGACAGCATCGTTGTTGTTGTCTGCGCGCTTGTTGCGGCCTTCCTCAACAAAGATGCGGCAAGCGGGTAGACTGCATCGATGTCATTTTTCTCCGAACTCCGGCGCCGCAATGTAATCCGCGTTGCGGTTGCCTATTCGGTAACTGGCTGGCTGGTCGCCCAGGTAGCCGAGCTCGCGCTCGATAGCTTCGGCGCCCCTGACTGGGTCATGAAGACCCTGTTGCTCTTCCTGGTCATGGGCCTGCCCTTCGCATTGATCTTTGCCTGGGCATACGAACTGACGCCCGAAGGTATCAAGCGCGAAGAGGATGTCGACCGCTCGTCGTCGATCACTCAACAGACCGGGCAACGGCTCAACTACGCGATTATTGCCGTCCTGTCGCTCGCGCTCGTATTGACGCTTGGGACACGAGAATGGGGAAGCGCGACGCCGGAGGTGCAATCAACGGCTGCCGAGGAAAGCGGTGAAACCTCGATCGCCGTCCTGCCATTCGTCAACATGTCTGATGACATCGAACAGGAGTATTTCTCCGACGGCATATCCGAGGAGCTTCTGAATGTTCTCGTGAGAGTCGACGGCTTGCGCGTCGCGTCGCGAACGTCGTCGTTCTCGTTCAAGGACAAGGACACGCCGATTCCCGAGATCGCGGCTGCGCTCGGCGTCGAGCATGTGCTGGAGGGCAGCGTCAGGAAGTCCGGCGACACGATCCGCATTACTGCCCAGCTCATCGATGTAAAGACCGACAGTCACCTCTGGTCTGACACCTACGATCGCAAGTTCGAAGATATCTTCGTGATTCAGGACGAGATCTCGGCGCACATCGTCGACGCGCTGAAAGTCGCTTTGGGCGCTGGCGAGGCGGTGCAAACACCCGCTCATCCGACCGAGAATCTCGCAGCGTACGAAGCCTACCTGCGCGGCCGCCACCTGTGGCAACAGCGCGGCGAGAAAAACATCATGCAGGCGATCGAGTTGTTCACTGCGGCCACAGAGAAAGACCCGAAGTTCGCACGCGCGTGGGCAAGTCTCGGCGCCGCACATATGACCATGCCAGCCTATGCGATCGAAAATATTGACGTAAAAGAGCATCAGGACAAAGCCCTCGAGTTTTCGCAACGCGCCCTCGAACTCGACCCAGGTCTGTCTGATCCGCATGCTGTTATTGCGGATCTGTTGCGATATGACAGGCGCTGGAGCGAGGCCGAACAACACTATCTTCGTGCGATAGAGCTGGATCCGGGCAACAGTACTGCACATCTCTGGTACACCGAGCAATTGGGGGCGACGGGCCGCGCACACCTGGCGCTGGTGCCATTGGAACAATCATTGCGACTGGATCCGTTTAATCCCGGCGTCAACTCCCAAGCGTCGTATGTTTACGAAGTACTGGGCGAGTCGGATAAATCGGAAAGATATCTCGAAATTTCCCGTGAGCTGGGGCATCCAAGGGCCTACTTTTTCCTGATTGACGCTGCGATTGACAGAGGTGACCTGGAAGAGGCGGAGAGAATGGTGATTGCTGGTGCTGACGAGCTCCGCGACGACGAAACCGCCGGGTATCTGGCGCTGATTGCAGCGGTCAGGGATCCGAATGCAATTCAGGATTACGTAGCAGATGCCTCTCAGTATTTCGACGCCCCTCCAGCATGGTTTGCAGTCGATCATGTTCGTTTTGGTCGCGTGTCGGACGCCATGGACATCCTGATTTCCTCACCTCCCAACGGGGGCGGTTGGATGAGGATCTGGCTGAGTGCGGCGCAACCGATTCGCCAGCACGAGCGCTTCGGCGAACTGGTGCGCGCGGCGGGTCTGGACGATTTCTGGGACGAAGTGGGCTGGCCGCCGCAGTGTTCGCGCGACGGCGAGACAATTACCTGCGACTAGCTAGGTAGCGCTCAATCGCAGACGACGCCGCGCAAGTAGTCGCGAAACTCGTTACCCGTGTCCTCGTGCTCAAGTCCGTAAGCAACCGTTGCCTGGAGGTAACCGAGCTTGCTGCCGCAGTCGTAGCGAGTTCCCGAGAACGAATAGGCGTACACAGCCTGCTCATTGAGCAAATCAGCGATGCCGTCCGTAAGTTGAATCTCGCCGCCGGCACCCCTGCCCGTTTTCTCGAGCTTCTCGAAAATTTCCGGAGCAAGCAGGTAGCGACCAACGACCGCTGAAGTTGAGGGCGCATCGTCCGGCGCGGGCTTCTCAACTATGCCGGTCAAACGATTTCGATCGCTCTCATCGACCGACACAATGCCATAGCTGGAGGTGTTTTCCCTCGGCACCGTCTCAACCGCCACAACACTGCCGCCGTGGTCCGCATGTTCGTCCGCCATCTGCTTCAGACAGCCCGGCGCACCCGCGATCAGGTCGTCCGCGAGGTGCACGAAAAACGGTTCGTGTCCGACCGCCGGACGCGCGCAGAGTACGGCATGACCAAGCCCAAGCGGCTCGCCCTGGCGAATGTAGACGCAGGAGACCCCATCCGGAACGATGCCCTGTATAGATGCGAGTAATTCATCTTTGCCGGCATCCGTCAGCGCCCGTTCGAGTTCCGGATCCGTATCAAAGTGATCTTCGATCGCACGCTTCGACGCGCCCGTTACGAAGACCAGTTTTGTCGCCCCGGCCGCAATCGCCTCCTCGACCGCATACTGGATCAGAGGTTTGTCTACGATTGGCAGCATCTCTTTCGGGCTGGCCTTGGTCGCCGGCAGAAATCGCGTACCGCGACCGGCAACAGGAAAAACGGCGGCATTGACTTTCTTGGCCACGGCAAACTCCGACAACTCTAGTGGCCCGCATCATAGCGAATCGAAACTGAGCGCGTCATGACGACCGTCACGCCCACAACAGAGAGCCAGGTCCGCAAATTGCGGACCTGGCTCGCCGACGTCACTTCTGTCCTAGTTTCGGGGTTTGGAAACCATGATATCCGCGCGATTCAGCTCAACCGTTCGCTCGCCGATGCCCTTGACCAGGGACAGGTCGTCGGCGCTGCGAAACGGGCCGTGCTTTTTGCGGTATTCGACGATGGCTTTGGCTTTTGCCAGGCCAACGCCCTTCAGTTCCGCCGAAATGGTCTCGGCATCCGCCGTGTTGACGTTGACGGGCCCCGCGAAAACCAGGTTTGAGGCTGCCAGCAGAGCGAATGCGGCAGCAAGGGTCAGGAATCTCATCCGTAAGCTCCTTTAGTGCGTGAGTGACGGATTCAGCCTAAGGCTGCTGTGGACAACCCGCAGCAACAGAATTTGGGGCATTCGTGGAGATTTACTTCGTGATGCTGTGCTGGAGAACCGTGTCGAACTGGACGCGCGACGCCGGACGTTGCGTCTCCCAGTCGCGACAACTGGGGCATTGCCACAGGAGCCGCTGGCTGGAGAAGCCGCATTCCTGGCACTGGTAACGCGGCGTGGCCGACGCCAGCTTGCTCAATGCCCCGCGCACCTTGGCAAACGCCGAATCGCCATCGGCTGCAGCCTCACCTGAGAGGCGTTGCAGATCGACAAACTCGCCCAGGGTTGGCTCATTGAGCATGTATTGCTCAACGCAATCGTCGATGACCTTGATCCCGCCGATGTCATTGACGATCGCCGTATACGCGACGAGCGACGACATATCCGGATTCTTGTCGAGCAACGCCTGCAATGCATGTTCGAGTTCCTTGACCTCGTTCTCGCGGGTATAGATCGACACGATTTCGGGCAACGCCTCGGCAATCAGGTACGTGTTCTCATCGATAATGCGGTGATAGAGCGTGAGGGCCGTCTTGCTGTCATCCGTATCACGCGCGATATGGGCACGTGTCAGCGCTCCGCGCATCGTGCGCGGTCGCCCTGCCTGCGCGTTCTTCACATACTGGCGCGCAGAGGCATAGTCGCCTGACTCGGCTGCAGCTTCGGCCAATTCACAGTAGTAATGGGCGATTTGCAGTGCCAGTGACTTGCCACCAAGCGTCTCGAGCCGCTTGCCGGCGTCAATCGCCTTCTCCCACTCCCTTTCCTGCTCGTAGATGCCGCAAAGTGCGTCCAGTGCCTGCACCTGGTAGCGGGAGCCCTCGGCAAGTCGCGAAAACAGTTTCTCGGCGCGATCCAGCAGCCCCGCAGCGAGATAATCCTTGGCCAGGGAATACAGCGCCTGGTCGCGCTGTTCAGACGCAAGATCGGGGCGCGCAATGATGTTCTGGTGAATGCGAATAGCCCGATCAACTTCCCCGCGCCGTCGAAACAGGCTGCCGAGTGCGAAGTGAGTCTCGATCGTCTTGTCGTCGACGCGCACCATTTTCAGAAAGTGTTCGAGCGCCTGGTCGGTCTGCTCGTTGAGCAGGAAGTTCAGGCCCTTGAGGTAATCAATGTTGAGCGGCGGCGGCGGTTCTTCCTCGTCACGTTCGCCAAAGCGACCCATGGCCCAACCGGCTGCCGCGAGCAGCAGGAACAGGCCTGCTAACAGAAATGTCGATTCAGTCGGCATCGCTTAAGGGTAAATTCCGCAGGCTGCTGACTTCACTCTCCGTCATCCGCAAGGAACGGCGCAGAACCCGGCGCTCATTCCACAGCTTGAGGACATAGAACCCGATGCAAAGGATGCCAAACAGCCAGCCCAAGGCGAACGTCAGCGTGAATGCCACGGGTATGGAAACATCTCGACTGGCGAAGGCCAGATCGATCTCAATCGTTCCGGGGTTACTGGCAGTGAACGTAGCCATGACGATAACGATCAGGACAATCAGTATCGCGAGGCCTACACGCTTGAACATGCGCACGCTCCGATGGCTCGGGTTTCGGGAAGTCTATGATGCGGCCAGATGCCGCGCACGATCAACTCTTGATCGGAAAATGACGGCTTTCGTTGACGCGTTCACGCAGGTCCTTGCCTGGCTTGAAGTGCGGCACGTACTTGCCAGACAGAGCTACTGCCTCGCCCGTCTTGGGATTGCGTCCGATGCGGGGCGGACGATAGTGGAGCGAGAAGCTGCCGAAGCCACGAATCTCAATGCGCTGGCCTTTCGCCAGGGAGTCGCTCATCAGGTCCAGCAGGTGCTTGACCGCCAGTTCGACATCCTTTGCCGGCAGGTGTTTCTGCTTGCGGGCGATGGCTTCTATCAGTTCTGATTTTGTCATTTTTACCTTATTCCGTATCGCCTAATAGCGTAACTCACGGATATTAAAGGCAATAGTAGCCCAGACCATGCGGTCTGGGCTACCTTTTTTACTTATTATTTGCTTCCGCCGGACATCTTTTCCTTCAGAAGCTCGCCAAGCGTGGTGCCCACTGGGGCCGCGGCGGCGTCAGATTTGTAGCTGCTGACTGCCTCCTGCTCCTCGTGCACTTCCTTGGCCTTGATCGACAACTGGATCGAACGGTTCTTGCGATCGACGTTGATGAACTTGGCCTCGACCTCTTCACCAACCTTGATCATCGTGCGCGCGTCTTCGACGCGACCACGCGCAAGTTCCGAAGCTCGCAGCGAACCGATGACACCCTCGCCGAGATCGACCGTTGCGCTGCGCGCGTCAACCTCGGTGACCGTGCCCTTGACGATCGAGTTCTTCGGATTGGCAGCCAGCCAGTTCGAGAACGGATCTTTCTCGAGCTGCTTGATGCCAAGCGAGATACGCTCGCGCTCTGCATCGATGGCGAGTACCGCAGCCTCGATCTCCTGACCCTTCTTGTAGTTCCGCACGGCTTCTTCGCCAGGCAGATCCCAGGAGATGTCAGAGAGATGCACGAGACCGTCGATGCCACCGTCCAGACCGATGAAGATACCGAAGTCCGTGATCGACTTGATCTGTCCCGACACCTTGTCATTGCGGTTGAAGGTAACCGCGAATTCGGCCCACGGGTTCGACTTGCACTGCTTGATACCCAGCGAGATGCGGCGACGCTCTTCGTCAATCTCGATGACCATGACTTCAACTTCTTCACCAACCGACACGACGCGTGACGGGTTGACGTTCTTGTTGGTCCAGTCCATTTCCGAGACGTGCACAAGGCCTTCGACGCCATCTTCGATTTCGACGAAGCAGCCGTAGTCGGCGATGTTCGTGACCTTACCGAAGATACGGGTCTGCGGCGGGTAACGGCGCGCGAGATCCTGCCATGGATCGTCCCCGAGCTGCTTCATGCCCAGCGACACGCGCTGGCGCTCACGGTCGAACTTGAGGATCTTGACGTCGATCTCCTGGCCAACCTCGACGACCTCGGAAGGATGCTTGACGCGCTTCCAGGCCATGTCGGTGATATGGAGAAGACCATCGATACCGCCGAGGTCGACGAACGCACCGTAGTCGGTGAGGTTCTTGACGATGCCTTTGACGGTGTTGCCTTCCTGCAGTTCGGCCAGCAGCTGCTCGCGTTCTGCAGAGTACTCATTTTCGACAACCGCGCGGCGCGATACCACCACGTTATTACGACGCTGGTCGAGCTTGATGACCTTGAATTCGAGGCTCTTGCCTTCGAGGTAGGCCGGATCGCGAACGGGGCGAACATCGACAAGCGAGCCCGGCAGGAATGCGCGGACATTGTCGATTTCAACCGTGAAACCGCCTTTGACGCGACCATTGATCACGCCCTCGACAACTTCACCACCCTCGAATGCTTTCTCGAGCTCAATCCAGGTACGTGCACGGATCGCTTTCTCACGTGAAAGCTTGGTCTCGCCGAAGCCGTCTTCAACGGCATCGAGAGCGACCTCGACTTCATCCCCTACGGAGATGCCGCCTTCGCGCTTGTCGTTCTTGAACTGTTCTACGGGGATAACGGCCTCGGACTTGAGGCCTGCACTGACGATTACGACATCGTCATTTACCGCGACAACGGTACCGGTAATGATGGAGCCCGGCTTTATCTGTTGACTGGCAAAACTTTCTTCAAATAACTCAGCAAATGATTCAGACATGTTGATTTAAAACCCGGGAGCTTCTGCTCCCACCCAATCGCCTCGTCACATCCTGTGACTGACGGTCATTACAAAAAAAGGAGCGAACATCCTGTTCGATCCTGTCCAGTTTCCTTCTGTGGAAAGTCTAGAGGTCGGCGGCCCAGTCCAGGACCTGTTTGGTCACGGCCTCGATGCTGATTCCTGATGTATCCAGGAATTTCGCGTCCATTGCCGGCCGCAGCGGAGCTACTGTGCGCTCCGAATCACGCCGGTCGCGTTCCTCTATGTCCCGCGAAAGGGCGGCAAGGCTAACATCCAAGCCCTTGTCTTTCAACTGCTTATGGCGCCTTTTGGCGCGCTCTTCAGCGCTTGCCGTCAGGTAGATTTTCAGGCGTGCTTCGGGGAACACCTGGGTACCCATATCGCGCCCGTCAGCGACCAGTCCCGGCGCCTTGCGAAACGCCCGCTGACGGTCGAAAAGTGCGTCTCGCACGGCCTGAATCTGGGCTACCGTTGAGGCCCCCGCCCCGGTCTGCTCGGTTCTGAGTCGGTCGGTTACGTCGACGCCGGCGAGCCAGATCTGCTCACCCCCAGCCTCGTTACTGTCAAATCGGACATCGAGATTGCGGGCCAATTCGGCCAGCTTTTCACCATTGTGGAGTTCGATAAAGGCCTCTTCGGCGGCCAGGGCCACGAGGCGGTACAACGCGCCGCTGTCGAGCAGGTGGTAGCCAAGCGCCTCAGCCACCCGCCGTGCGATTGTCCCCTTACCCGACCCGCTCGGCCCGTCGATGGCGATAACGGGGACAGTGCCCCCATTGCCGGGGACAGTGCCCCTATTTGAGGGGACAGTGCCCCTAAACCGTTTAAGCCAATCGAACATCCGCACCAATTCCGTTGACACACTCGACAAATCCGGGGAACGATGTGTCGACGTTATCAACGCCCCGAACCACGACTTCGCCGTCGGCGATAGTACCGGCTATTGCCAATGACATTGCCACACGGTGGTCGTGGTAGCTGTTCACCTCACCACCGCTGAAACGCCCGCCACGTATGGTCGCACCGTCCGGAGACTCGTCGACCTCAACGCCTAGTTGACGCAGACCGTCGGCCATTGCAGCGATCCGATCGCTCTCTTTGACCCGCAATTCTTCGAGCCCGGAGAACCTTGTTTCTCCCTCCGCAGCCGCAGCGGCAACAAACAAAGCCGGAAATTCATCAATTGCCAGAGACACCAGGGCCTGGTCGATAGTTCCACCGCGTAATTGCGAGGATCTCACACGAATATCGGCCACCGGCTCATCACCAAAATTGCGCTGATTCTCCCGTCGAATATCCGCATTCATGGCCTCCAGAATACTGAGCACGCCTGTCCTGGTCGGATTGATACCCACATTTTCTATTACAATTTCAGAGTCTTGCGACAATAATGTAGCAAGTATTATGAAGGTAGCTGACGACAGGTCTGCGGGTACCTCGATTGAGCAACCCGCGAGCTCCTGACCACCATTTAGGGTCACTGTCCCCTTGACCGAGGGCACTGTCCCCGCCAATAGGGTCACTGTCCCCCCCATAGAGCGGAGCATTCGTTCCGTGTGGTCGCGGGTGACGTCGGGTTCCGAGACCCGGGTTTCGCCATCGGCGTACAGGCCGGCGAGCAGGATAGCCGATTTAACCTGCGCACTGGCCATCGGCATCGAGTAGTCAATCGCCCGCAGGTTCACTCCGCCCGTGATCTGCAGCGGCGGCGTGCCGTCGCAGTCGCTCTCGATGGCCGCACCCATTCGGGTGAGCGGCGTCACTATTCGTCCCATTGGCCTGCAATTCAGCGACGCATCGCCAGTCAGCACGGAATCGAAGCCTTGCGCGGCGAGCAGTCCCGCCATCAAGCGCATTGCCGTGCCTGAGTTACCAAGGTCGAGATCGCCAACCGGCGCTTGCAGGCCGCGCATTCCGACCCCTTCGATCACCATCTCAGTTGGTCCGGTCTGCTCGATGGACACCCCCATGGCGCGCATCGCCGCGGCAGTCGCCAGGCAATCAGCGCCATTCAGGAAACCGCGCACCTCGGTACGCCCCTTGGCAATACTGCCCAGCATCACTGCTCGATGAGATATCGACTTGTCGCCCGGTACCGTGACCGTGCCGCTGCGTAATCGGGAAGGTGTGACTAAAAAGTCCATGGCTGCGAATCAGCCAATCGCCTTGGGATAGGCTCCAAGAACCTTGAACAGGGACGCCCGCTCCTCGAGTTCCTTGAGCGCATCGGCAACCGGGGATTCCTCAGCGTGCCCTTCAACGTCGATAAAGAACACATAGTCCCATTTCCTGCGGCGCGAAGGACGCGACTCGATACGCGTCATACTCACGCCGTGCGTGGCCAGCGGTTGCAACAAACTATGCAACACACCTGCCCCGCCAGCCGTATCCGACGTCGAGAGGAGCAAGGTTGTCTTGTCGTCGCCGCTCGGCGCCAGCAGGTCGCGTCCTACCACGAGAAAACGCGTCGCATTGTCCGGCCGGTCCTCGATGTTGTTGACCAGGATTTGTAATTCGTAAACGTCCGCCGCCACTTCCGGACCAATCGCCGCAGTGCCGTCCTCGTCCCGCGCCCGCCGTGCGCCGGCCGCATTACTCGACATACCGATCAACTCGACATGCGGCAGATGTTCGCGAATCCAGCCCCGACACTGAGCCAGCGACTGCTCATGCGCGCAAATGCGCTCAATCTTGTCGAGACCCTTCTCGTTACTCATCAAGTTCTGCTCTATGCGCAGCTCGATTTCGCCGGCAATCTTGAGCGGCGATGTCAGGAACATATCGAGCGTGTTATTGACCGATCCCTCGGTGGAGTTCTCGATCGGCACCACGCCGAAATCTGCCGCCCCGCATTCCACCTCCTGGAAGGTCTCGTCAATCGTGTGGAATGGCAAGGCGCGCACCGAATGACCAAAATGCTTGTACACGGCCGTCTGCGTAAAGGTGCCTTCGGGGCCGAGAAAACCAATCTTCAGCGGTTCCTGCTGCGCGAGGCAGGCGGACATGATCTCGCGAAACAGCCGCAACATTTCCTCGTCACGCATGGGACCGTCATTACGATCCAACACCGAGCGCAAAACCTCCGCTTCGCGTTCCGGGCGGTAGTACTCGACGGCCGAGCCGAGATCGCCTTTAGCGACCCCGACCAACTGCGCAATCTTGGCACGGTCGTTGATCAGCCCCTGCAGCTGTTCGTCGATCTTGTTGATGCGTTTGCGAATCTCGTCGAGATTCAACTCGCTGCTCTTGTCGTCTCCGCGTGCCATCTAATTACGGTCCAAAAATCCCTGCAGATTCCTCAGGTTACAGGCTTACCCAGATTTCGCAATGCCAGCACGCCCTCGATGTTACGCAGCTGATCAAGCAACGCGTCACTTGGCGCGGCATTCACATCCACGATCGTGTAGGCGAGATCCCCGATGGACTTGTTGAGCAGATCCTCGATATTGAGACCGGCGTCCGCAAGACAGGTCGAGATCTGGCCGACCATGTTCGGAACGTTGGCATTGGCGACGGTGATGCGCCACGCATCCAAACGCGGCAACCTCGCCTCGGGGTAATTCACCGAGAAACGAATATTGCCGTTCTCGAGGTAATCCTTGACGTTCTCCGCGACCATGATGGCGCAGTTCTCTTCCGCTTCCCCGGTTGACGCACCCAGGTGCGGCAGCGCAACGACTTTCGGGTGCGCGATCAATTCCGGGGTCGGGAAGTCAGTGACGAAGGCATGCAGCTTGCCGCTGTCGAGCGCGGCAAGTGCAGCGGCGTCATCAACAACGCCACCGCGCGCAAAGTTAATGAGTACGGCACCGTCGTTCATCAAGGCTATCCGGTCCGCATTCACGAGCCCGCGCGTGGCATCGATGAGCGGCACATGGCAGGTCACAAAGTCAGCATGCTGGAACAACTGGTCCAGCGTCTCTTCCTGCTCCACACCGGACGACAGTTGCCACGCATTGCGCACTGTGATCGCCGGATCGTAACCGACGACTTTCATACCCAGATCAAGCGCCGCGTTCGCGACATTGACACCGATGGCGCCCAGGCCGATCACGCCCAGCGTCTTGCCCGGCAATTCGAAGCCGACAAATTGCTTCTTGCCTGACTCAACCTTCTTCTTGAGGGCCTCGCCTGTCTCGTCGAGCGTCTTGACGTACTCACGCGCGTCACAGAGGTTGCGCGCGCCGAGCAGCATTCCGGCAATTGCCAGCTCTTTCACCGCATTGGCATTCGCGCCCGGCGCGTTGAATACAGGGACGCCGCGGTGCGCAAGCTCGTCGCAAGGGATGTTGTTGGTACCTGCACCGGCGCGGCCTACTGCCGCAACGGTCTCAGGAATATCCATGTCGTGCATATTGTACGAGCGCAGCAGAATCGCGTCGGGATGCTGAATCTCTGATGCAACCTCGTATCGTTCGCGCGGCAGGCGGCGCAGCCCTTCGACAGCGATGTTGTTGAGAGTTTGGATTTTGTACATGCTTTTCCCTCTGTAGGAGCGGGCCTTACCCGCGACAGAAACGGCCTTCGGCCGTTTTCGCCCGCAAGGCGGGCTCCTGCATTTGTCTTATCCGCGTTTCTTCTCGAATTCAGCCATGAACTCAACGAGTGCATCGACACCTTCTTCCGGCACCGCGTTGTAAATTGAAGCGCGCATACCGCCAACGGAGCGATGACCCTTCAGATTCGTCAGGCCCGCGGCCGCCGACTCTTCGAGGAAAGTCTTGTCGAGTGAATCGTCCGCCAGGATAAACGGCACATTCATACGTGAACGGCAGTCCAGCGCGACCGGATTCGAATAGAAATCCGATGCATCAACCGCGGCATAGAGCTTGCCCGCTTTACGTGCATTAATCTCGGCCATTGCCTCGACGCCACCCTGATCGAGCAGCCACTGGAAGACCAGGTCGGCAACGTACCAGGCGAACGTCGGCGGCGTGTTCGTCATCGAATCGGACTCGGCGTACGACTTCCAGGTCATCAGGTGAGCGTTATTCGGCCGCACCCGATCCAGCAGATCATTGCGAACAACAACCAGCGTGATGCCTGCCGGCCCAATGTTCTTCTGGGCGCCAGCATAAATAACACCGTAATCGCTCACGTTGATCGGTCGTGACAACACGTTGCTCGACATATCGGCAACGATGGGCGTGTCGCCGGCCGGTACGAAGTTGAACTCGACGCCCGCTATGGTCTCGTTAGGCGTAATGTGCAGATAGGCGGCGCTCGCTGAACGTTGCCACGCGGACTCGTCAGGGATGTAGGTAAAGTTCCTGTCCGAGGCATCCGCGGCAACATTGACGTTGCAGAACTTCTGCGCCTCGCCAGCCGCTTTCTTGCCCCAGCTGCCGGTAACGACGTAATCCGCCGTATCGTCCGGTCCCGCCAAATTGAGCGGCGCCATCGCCATCTGCATGGTCGCTCCGCCCTGCGTGAACAGGACGCTGTAATCGTCCGGAACGCCCATGAGCTGGCGCAGGTTTGCCTCCGCACGGGCAGCAAGTTCAACGAAGTCCTTGCCGCGGTGGCTGACCTCCATGACGGACATTCCGAGGCCGAGCCAGTCCGGAATATCCCCCCGGATACGTTCAAGAACGGGTAGCGGCAGTGCGGCAGGGCCAGCACTGAAATTGTAGACGCGCGACATGACGCTGGAATTCCTGTGTTAAGGAAGTGAAACGATGATTGTAGGGCGCGTATTGTTACGGTTAATCAGTAGCAATGCACTACTTGCAGACGTAATTATTCGTCGTCGTCTTCGATCGCTTCAATACGGGCTAACCCTACCAGCCGCTGGCCGCTCTCGACCCGAATCAGGCGCACGCCCTGGGTGTTGCGGCCCATGACGGAGATATCGTCAACACCGGTGCGCACCAGGGTGCCGTTCGAGCTGATCAGCATGATCTCGTCATCGTCGCTGACCCTCATAGCTCCAACCGTATCACCGTTACGCTCACTGGTCTGGATGGCAATCACGCCCTGGCCACCGCGACCCTGTGTCGGGAAGTCCGATACCGGGGTCCGCTTGCCATAGCCGTTCTCGGTCGCCGTCAGAATCAGGCCGTCGGCAACCATGGTCAGGCCAATGACCTCATGGCCCTCAGGCAGCTTGATTCCTCGTACGCCCGCAGCGCCACGCCCCATCGGCCGCACATCCGATTCTTTGAACCGAATCGCCTTGCCGTGGCTCGCAACCAGAATCAGCTCCGCATCGCCGTCAGTGATCGACACGTCGACAAGTTTGTCGTCGCCGCGCAGGTCAATTGCGATAATCCCGCTCGCGCGCGGGCGCGAGAACTGGTTCAGCGGCGTCTTCTTGACCGTACCGCCCGAGGTCGCCATGAACACGAAATGTCCATCGGCATACTCCTTGATGGGCAGCACTGTGTTGATGCGTTCGCCCTCCTCGAGTGGCAGGAGGTTGACGATGGGCTTGCCGCGCGACCCGCGGCTGGCTTGCGGGACCTGGTAGACCTTCAGCCAGTAGAGCTTGCCGCGGCTCGAGAAGCACAACATCGTGTCATGCGTGTTGGCCACGAACAGGTTGTCGATGAAATCCTCGTCCTTGACCTTGGTCGCGGAACGCCCGCGCCCGCCGCGTTTCTGCGCCTGGTAGGCGCCAATCGGCTGCGCCTTGGCATAGCCACCGTGCGACAGCGTGACTACGACCTCTTCCTGTGGAATCAGGTCTTCGACCGTCAGGTCCGAGTGGTCCTGAACGATTTGCGTGCGGCGCTCGTCACCAAAATCGTCGCGAACGGCAATCAGCTCGCTGCGAATGACTTCGAGCAGCAGATCAGGGTTCGCCAAGATATCAGAAAACTCTTTAATTTTTTCTAATATCTCTTTGTATTCGTTAATAATCTTGTCTTGCTCAAGCCCCGTCAATCGGTGCAAACGCAGATCCAGGATCGCCTGGGCCTGGACGGCCGACAGACGATACTTGCCATCCACAAGGCCGCTTCCGTCAACCAGTCCGTCGGGCCGCGTATCGGTGTCGCCGGCGCGCTCCAGCATGCCCGTCACCTCGCCCGGCTCCCACGCCCGATCAATCAGCCCCTGCTTGGCGATAGCGGGCGACTCAGATGCCTTGATGAGCGCAATCACCTCGTCGATATTGGCCAGCGCCACGGTTTGCCCTTCGAGGACATGGGCGCGATCCCGCGCCTTGCGCAGGTCAAAAATTGTCCGTCGGGTTACGACTTCACGACGATGAGAGAGGAACGCCTCGAGCACCTGCTTGAGGTTCATCAGCTTCGGCTGCCCCTCGTGCAGGGCCACCATATTGATGCCGAAAACGCTCTGCAGCGGCGTCTGCTTGTACAGGTTATTCAAAAGTACGTCCGCCGACTCGCCCCGCTTGAGCTCGATGACGATGCGCATGCCGTCCTTGTCCGACTCATCGCGCAGACCGTCGCCCGAAATGCCCTCGATCTTTTTGTCGCGGACGAGCTCGGCGATCTTCTCGATCAGGCGCGCTTTGTTGACCTGGTACGGCAGCTCCGTAACCACGATACGCTCACGGTCGTTCTTCATCTCCTCAATATCGACCTTGGCGCGGATGTAGACGCGGCCGCGGCCGGTCTTGTAGGCCGAGAAGATACCCTGGGCGCCATTAATAATGCCGCCTGTGGGGAAATCGGGGCCCGGGATGTACTCCATAAGCCCAGGTACGTCGATCGCGGGATCCTCAATCAGCGCAAGGCAGCCATTAATGATCTCGTTGAGGTTGTGCGGCGGGATATTCGTCGCCATGCCAACGGCGATACCGGCCGAACCGTTCACCAGCAGATTCGGTACCCGGGTCGGCATGACCGAGGGCTCGCGCTCCGAGCCGTCGTAGTTCTCGACCCAGTCGACCGTTTCCTTTTCGATATCGGCCAGCAACTCGTGCGCGATCTTGGTCATGCGTACCTCGGTGTAACGCATGGCCGCAGCACCGTCGCCGTCGACTGAACCGAAGTTGCCCTGCCCATCGACGAGCATGTAGCGCATCGAGAACGGCTGGGCGAGGCGTACGATCGTGTCGTATACGGCGGAGTCGCCGTGCGGGTGGTATTTACCGATCACGTCACCGACGACACGCGCCGACTTCTTGTACGGCTTGTTGAAGTCGTTGCCGAGCTCACGCATGGCGTGCAGAACGCGGCGATGCACGGGTTTCAGGCCGTCGCGAACATCCGGGAGGGCACGACCTACGATGACGCTCATCGCATAGTCGAGATAGGACTGTTGCATCTCCTCTTCGAGGCTGACCGACAACAGTTCCTGGGCTACTTCAGACATAAACTCTCAGCTTCCAAAACTCACAATCCGGGCGCAGTCCCGACCTCCGAGAGGCGGGATCCTGAGGTCAAATTAGACAGGATTTCGAGCGACTTAACTGGGTCGAAATAATACCACAGGAAGGCTCAAAACAGCAGTTTTTAAAGCTCCTGAAACAGCCTGAAACGCAGCGCTGGCGCTGCCCTGTGCGACGCGTATACTGCGGCAACCATGCAGCACTGTGACACCCTGATCGTTCCGCGCTGGTGCGTCCCCGCGGAACCCGCCGGTACGGTCCTCGAGAACCATGCCGTCGCCGTCTCGGACGGCCGCATCCTGGCCGTGCTGCCCTTGGAGCAGGCACGCGCCCGCTACCAGCCCAGTGTGCTGGTTGAACGCCCCGATCATGTCTTGCTCCCGGGCATGGTTAATGCCCACGCGCACTCCGCCATGACCCTGTTGCGCGGCTTTGCCGACGATCTGCCGCTGGAATCCTGGCTGCGCGACTCTGTCTGGCCCGCCGAGCGGCGCTGGGTCAGCGCGGAAATGGTGCGAGACGGCACAGAACTCGCTATCGCAGAAATGCTGCGCGGCGGCATTACCTGCTTCTCCGACCAGTATTTCTTCCCGGAAATCGTCGCTGAGGCTGCCACAGACCTGTCCATGCGGGCGGTCGTTGCAACGCCGGTGCTGGATTTCCCCACGGTCTGGGCCGCCGACAATGGCGAATACCTGCAGAAAGCGGCGGACCTGGTACACGACCCGTACGCCGATCACCCGCTCATCACTACGGCGTTCGCGCCCCATTCGACCTATGCGCTGTCGGATGAGTCATTTGCGCAGCTGCGCGTGTTCGCGGACCAGCTGGACGTCCGGGTGCAGATCCACCTCCACGAGACGGCCGCAGAGGTCGAGAACTCGCTGCAGGATACGGGCAAGCGTCCTTTCGAGCGGCTGGAGGCCGCCGGGCTGGTCAATGCCTCGCTGCTCGCCATCCATGCAGTACACCTGAACGAGGCCGAAGCCGAACGCTTCGCAGAAGCAGGCGTCAGCATCGCGCATTGCCCGAAATCCAATCTCAAGCTGGCGAGCGGTATCGCCCCGGTCGCGAGATTCCGCTCCGCCGGCGTTAACGTGGCCCTGGGTACCGATGGCGCTGCGAGCAACAACACGCTCGACCTGTTTTCCGAAATGCGGACGGCCGCCCTGCTTGCGAAGGCGCGCAGTAATGATGCGGCGGCTGTAACAGCAGCGGAAGCGCTGCACATGGCGACACTCGGCGGTGCACTTGCACTCGGGCTGGAGCGCCAGATCGGCTCGATCGAAGCCGGCAAGCTGGCGGACCTCACTTGCGTGGACCTCAGCGCGCTGAACGCGCAGCCGCTTTACGACATTATTTCGCAGCTCGTCTATGCAACCCAGTCGAACCAGGTAAGCGATGTCTGGGTCGGAGGAAGGCACCAACTGGATAATGGGCGATTCACCCATATAGATACAGACAGCCTTGTGGGACGCGCTAATGAGTGGCGCGATCGCATCGCAACCACCGAAGAGATTCAACAGGAAGACTGATGAGCAGCGCGGCAAGAGATAACGTCGATCTCGCGGAACTGGCCAAGTTCAACTCCTTCGCGTCCCGCTGGTGGGATACCGAGGGTGAGTTTCGCCCATTGCACCAGATCAACCCGCTACGACTCGACTGGATCCGGCAGCACGTTCAACTCGATGGCGCCAGGGTCGTCGATATCGGCTGCGGCGGTGGCATCCTGACCGAGTCGATGGACGCGGTCGGCGCAATCGTGACGGGTATCGACATGGCCGAAGGCCCGTTGGCGGTCGCGCGGCTGCACCAGCTCGAGTCGGGTGCCGAGGTCGACTATCGGCAAACAACCGCCGAGGAATTGGCGGACGCCGAAGCCGGCACTTACGACGTCGTTACATGCCTGGAGATGCTTGAGCACGTCCCGGACCCGTCCCAGGTCATTCGCTCGTGCGCAGAATTGGTCAAACCGGGCGGCAACGTATTCTTCTCGACCATCAACCGGAATCCAAAGTCTTTCGTGTTTGCGATCGTCGGTGCCGAGTACGTTCTCAGGTTGCTGCCCAAAGGCACCCATGAGTACGAAAAGTTCATTCGCCCGTCGGAACTCGAGGAATGGGCCCGTCAAGCGGGCCTCGCGCTCAAGTCCAGCATCGGTTTGCATTACAACCCACTCACCAGGGAGTACCGGCTCGGCCCCAATGTCGACGTCAATTACCTGATGCACTTTGAGCGTCCGGCGGAGTGAGCAACCTGACGCAGATCCAGGACGACTACTACGACGCTGTCCTGTTCGACCTCGATGGGACGCTGGTTGATACTGCGCCCGATATGGTGCGGGTACTGCAAGCCATGCAATTGGATCGCGACGTAGAGCCCGTCGCGTACGAAACCGGGCGGCGCTATGTTTCCAACGGCGCCATTGGTCTGCTGCGCCTCGCCTTCCCGAGCGACGATATCGACTTCGGCGACGCCTGGCACCTGGAGTACCTCGAGCGCTATGCAGAGACAATCTGTGAAGAATCGCGGGTATTCGAGGGCCTGGAGCCGTTGCTCCAGCACCTGGAGGAGATGGACCGGCCATGGGGCGTGGTAACCAACAAACCCGGACACCTGACCAATCCGCTGCTCGATGCGCTTGGTCTTGCCACGCGCAGTGCCTGCACGGTAAGCGGCGATTCCCTGCCCGTCCGCAAACCGGACCCGAGCCCTTTGCTGCTGGCCTGCGACATCGCAGGGATCGAGCCGCACAAGACGATCTACGTTGGTGATGCCGGGCGGGATATCGAGGCCGGCCTGGCCGCGGGCATGGCAACGATCGCCGTGACTTACGGTTACATCACCGAGGACGACGACCCGCGCGAATGGGGCGCCGATATCATCGCCGCCTCGACCGAAGAACTTGGCCAAATCGTGCGCAAAGCGGTTAATCTTGGGGCCTGATGATTTCTTTCGAGATAGACCAGGTCCTGATCGACGTCGGCCTGCCGGCGGCCGCAAGCGGGCTTCTGTTGGGCGCTTTGATCGCTTGGCTGATCGCTCGACGCCAGCGCAAGCAGATCGAGGCCGAGCTTGAGCAGGCTGCTGCCGATCTGAAGAGCCAGGAAGCGCTGCAACACGAACGCGAAGCCGCATTCGAACTCGCAAACGCCCGCCTGACGCAGGCATTCTCGGACATCTCCAGCCGCTCGCTCAAGGCAAACAGCGACACGTTCCTGCAGCTCGCCCAGCAGAACCTCGAAACACAGCAGGCGAAGGCCAAGCATGAGCTGAGTGAACGCGAAAAGGCCGTCGAGGACCTCGTCAAGCCGATTCGGGACGCGCTTGAGGCTTCGCACAAACAAATCGCCGCACTCGAAAAATCGCGCAGCGAAGCCTATGGCGGCATCAAGAGCCAACTCGAAGACATGCAGGCCAGCCAGAAATCGCTGACGCAGGAAACGCAGAATCTCGTCAAGGCATTGCGACGACCCGAGGTACGCGGTCGCTGGGGCGAGATTACGCTGCGGCGACTCGTCGAACTGGCGGGCATGGTCGAACACTGCGACTTCGTCGAGCAGGTGCATACCGAAAACGATGGCCAGATCATACGGCCGGACATGATCGTCAATATGCCGGACCAGCGCCAACTCGTCGTTGACGTCAAGACACCACTGGACGCTTACCTCGCGGCTGCTGAGGCCGAGGACGATGCGCAACGCAAGCTCGGACTCGAACGGCACGCAAAAAACGTACGCGCCCATATCAAGATGCTGTCGACGAAGGCGTACTGGGGCCAGTTCGAGGAGAGCCCTGAGTTCGTCATCCTGTTCATCCCAGGAGACCAGTTCCTGAGCGCTGCGCTCGGCGAAGAACCTGATCTCATCGAGTACGCGCTGGCGCGCCAGATTATCCTGGCGACGCCGACCAGCTTCGTCGCACTTCTCAAAGCGGTTGCCTATGGCTGGCGACAACTGGCGCTCGCCGATAACGCTCGCGAGATTCGTGTATTGGCTGAAGACCTCTACGGCCGTCTCGGCACATTTGTCTCGCACATGAATAAGGTTGGCCGTCAGCTTTCAAGCAGCGTCGAAAACTACAACAAGGCAGTTGGCTCACTAGAGCGCAGCGTCCTGCCCGGCGCTCGCAAGTTCACTGAACTGGGCGTCCACGGCAAGAAAGACATCGAAAAACTCGAAACGCTGGACCCGGTCCCGCGAACCATGATTGAAGGAAATGACAGTTGAGCACCGATCCGCGCTCCTACACTTATCCCGCCGACATTCTCCGGAACCGCATCATTCTTATTACCGGCTCCAGCGATGGTATAGGCAAAGCGCTGGCGCTCGAGGCTGCGGCACGTGGCGCCCAGGTCATCCTGCATGGTCGCAGCGTGCAGAAGCTGGAAAAGGTCTACGACCAGATTGAAGAAATTGACGAAGCGCCCCGCCCGTCGATCGCCGTCATGGACCTCGAATCCGCAAACTCGGAGTCGTACACAACGCTTGCACAGAGCATCCAGGCTGAGTTCGGGCGCATCGATGGCCTGGTGCACAACGCGAGTATTCTCGGCGAGCGTTACTCAATCGAGCAGTACGACGCGGTCCTTTGGCAAAAGGTCATGCACGTCAACGTCACGGCGACCTTCGCACTTACACAGGTATTCCTGCCGCTACTGCAGGCCTCGGAGGACCCGTCGGTCATTTTCACGAGCAGCGGCGTGGGACGGACCGGCAAAGCGTTCTGGGGTGCCTACGCGGCCTCAAAGTTCGCAACCGAAGGGCTTTCCCAGGTGCTTGCTGACGAACATCGGCACGGGAAACTGCGCTCGAACTGCATTAATCCGGGCGCAACGCGAACCAACATGCGACTGGCCGCGTATCCTGCCGAGGATCGCGATCTGCTGAAAAGACCGGACGAGATCCTGGCGCCGTACATCTACCTGCTGGGCCCCGATAGCAAGGGCATAACCGGCGAGAGCTTCGACGCTCAGTGACGTCGGCGCGACTTCTTGCGCGGACGCCGCAACGTCTTACCGATCTCCGGGGGCTTCAGGCCAGCTGCTCGATAAAGCGTCCGGATCTCACCAGGGGACAGATCGGTGAACTTGCCGCGGCGCAGACCACGCGGTAACTGCACCGGTCCATAGGCGACACGAATCAGGCGACTGACTTCGAATCCTGCGGCATCCCAGAGACGCCGGACTTCGCGGTTGCGACCTTCCTTGAGCGTGACGTTGAACCATCGGTTGGCGCCTTCTCCCCCGCCTCGCTCAATCGTGTCGAAGCGCGCGGGGCCGTCGTCCAGCGTGACGCCCTTGCGCAGGTTTTCGAGATCCTCATCAGTCGGGTCGCCGTGAATCCGCACCGCGTATTTACGCAAGACCTCGGAAGACGGATGCATCAGTGCGTTCGCCAGCGCTCCATCCGTCGTGAAGATAAGTAAACCCGTCGTCGCGAGGTCGAGGCGGCCAACCGACACCCAGCGCCGGCCCTTCAACTTCGGTAGCGCATCAAATACGAGGCGACGACCTCCTGGGTCTTCGCGTGAAGTAACTTCGTTATCGGGTTTGTTGTAGATGATGTAGCGATGCTGCTGAGAAGTGCCCTTCATCGACAGGGGACGACCATCGAGAGCAATCTTCTCGGTCCCTTCGATCGGCTCGCCCAGCTCAGCCTGACGACCGTTCACGGTAAGACGGCCTTCGCGAATCCACGTCTCTACTTTGCGGCGCGACCCATGCCCCGCCGCAGCCAGGACTTTTTGGATGCGATCAGCCAACCGGGTCAGGCCACTTGTTGACCACGAGCTCCTCGTCGCTCTCCTCGGCTTCCGGCTGCAACTCGGGCGATTCTTCGAGGTTGACGATGTCGCCTACCTCCGGAACGTCAGGCTCTTCGACCGGTTCGCTGGCAGCGGCATCAACTTCAGCGGCTACCACTACTGAGCCCTCATCGACCTCTTCCTCGGCATCCGCAACATCAGCCGCCTCGCCCTCTTCACCTTCCGGATAGAGGATTGGCAAGTCATGTTCATGCGCCTCAGCAGGGCCCTCGGGCAGCGGTCCGCCCTCACCCGGGTCTTCAACCTCCGGCAGATTGAGCTGGACACGCAGGCTCTCCCAGTCGGAAAGATCCGCAAGCGGTGGCAAGTCATCAAGCTTTTTCAGGCTGAAGTAATCGAGAAAGCCTTTGGTCGTGCCGAACATTGCGGGCCGACCAGGTACATCACGGTGACCCACAACACGTACCCAGTCACGCTCGAGGAGCTGCCGGATGATGTTCGAACTCACCGACACGCCGCGGATGTCTTCGATGTCACCGCGCGTAATCGGCTGTCGATAGGCAATCAGCGCAAGCGTCTCAAACAAGGCACGTGAGTAACGCGGCGGACGCTCTTCCCAAAGCTTATGCAGGCGATCCGCCATCTGCGCCTTGATCTGCAGCCGGAACCCGGACGCAACTTCGCTGATCACGAGGCCACGCTCTTCATATTCTTCATTCAACGTCGCGATTACAGCGCGAATTTCTTTTTTCTCCGGCGCCATGCGCCCATCGAACAGCCCTTGCACCTGGTCGATACTCAAAGGCCGCCCTGCCGCAAGCAGCGCCGCCTCAACAAAATACTTGATCTCAGTGGATTCCATACAGGGTACTTCTCAATCTTGATCGGACGGCAAGGCGTCAACCTCCTCGCCTTCGTCGGTAACCAGGTGCACATTGGACGCGGCGCGTACGTGCAATGGTGCATATTCTTCAGACTGCACGACTTCGATCGTCGCGCCCTTGAGCAGTTCGAGGATCGCTATGAACGTAACCGCGACACCCATGCGCCCTTCTTCCGGATCGAACAGCTCACCAAAGCTGGTGAAGTTGCTCGACTTGATGCGCGTCAGAATCTCGCTCATGCGCTGGCGAACCGACAATGGCTCGCGCTGCATTTGCAGGTTGGAGAACATCTCGGCGCGCTTGAGCACGTCGTGAAATGCGAGCAGCAGTTCCTTAAGCGTGACGTCCGGAAGTTTCGTGACAACCTTGCGCTCGGGCGCCTCGGCGCTGGCGACGAAAACGTCGCGTTCGAGGCGCGGCAGATCCGAGATATCTTCCGCAGCTTTCTTGAAGCGCTCGTATTCCTGCAAGCGGCGCACGAGTTCAGCGCGCGGGTCGTCTTCTTCCTCTTCCTGGGCTTCGGGACGCGGCAGTAGCATCCGTGACTTGATCTCGGCGAGCATCGCGGCCATCAGCAGGTATTCACCCGCCAGCTCCAGCTGGAGCTCTTTCATCAGCTCGATGTACTGCACGTACTGCTTGGTGATCTCGGCGATCGGAATATCGAGGATGTCGATATTCTGGCGGCGGATCAGGTACAGCAAGAGATCGAGCGGCCCCTCGAACGCCTCCAGGAACACCTGCAATGCATACGGCGGGATATACAGGTCCTGCGGCAGCTGCGTAACTGGTTCGCCATCGACGACGGCAAACGGCATTTCTGCCTGGGCGGGTGACTGTTTTTCGTCCTGCGGCGGCTTGGGCGCGTCCTCAGGGTTCAGGACTTTAAGATCGGGCGTCATAGGTGTTCCGGCTGCAATCCGGGCATTCTAACGTATCTGGATTGGCTCAGGTGAACTGGCTGACATCGCCACGGCCGGCCCGCAACACCGTGACAGCGCCATCCGACAAGTCCAGAACACTGGTCGGTTCGATACCGGTCGGCCCGGCCTCGACAATAACGTCGATGGCGTGCCCGATTCGTTCCTCGATCTCGTAGGAGTCGGTAAGAGGTCTGTCATCGCCCGGCAATGAGAGGGTCGAACTCATGATGGGCTCGCCAAGCTCTTCCAGCATGGCCGAGACCAACGGGTGTTCCGGGACCCTGATGCCGATCGTGCGCCGTTTTGGATTAGCGAGAATCTTGGGAAGCTGCCGTGTAGCGGGCAGGACAAATGTGTATGGCCCCGGCGTCAGTGACTTGATCAGTCGATACGCCCAGTTGTCTACGCGAGCATAAACGCTGATCTCCGAAAGATCCGCACATACCAACGTGTAGTTGTGCTTTCGTTCGGTGTGGCGAATCCGGCGAATACGCTTGATTGCGTCGCGATCACCTATCCGGCACCCGAGCGCATAACTGCTGTCCGTCGGGTACGCGATGAGCTCGCCGGACCGGATACGGTCGACGACCTGGCGCACGCGATGCGGTTGCGGGTCAGTTGGATGTAATTCGATGCGTTTTGCCACGCGCGGATTGTAGGGGAGCCATGCCCTCGCGCCTAGCCCGTTTGTTGGCTATTATTCGCGACCCTATGAATATGCTGTTTGAATTCTTCCCGCTGCTGCTGTTTCTCGGCACGTTGTTGCTCAAGGACATCTACACAGCGGTAGTCGTCCTGATGATCGCGATGCCGATTGGACTGGCTTTAAAATCCTGGCGCACCGGATCCGTTGACAAGATGTACCTGTGGTCGACGGTCTTCGCGCTGTTTTTTGGCGCGCTCACCCTGTATTTCAGGAACCCGTACTTCACGTACTGGAAACCGACGGCTTTTTACTGGGCCGTCGGCATTGCCTTCCTGGCAAGCGCCTGGATCGGCGACAAACCGCTGGCACAACGATTCTACGGACTGGTCGATGGGCTAAACCTCGACAAGATCACGCCGTCGCAGTGGTCGCGACTCAACTATGTCTGGGTCGCTTTCTTCGTGATTGCTGGCCTGCTCAACATCTACGTCGCCTACAACTATTCAGAAAAGACGTGGGGGACGTTCAAGGTTTTTGGCCTCATGGCCCTGACCTTCGTCTTCATGCTGGCCCAGACCTTGTGGATCGCCGGCATCATCGGCGATGAAGACGAGGAAGCCAGCGACTGACATGTGGTACGCAATCATAGCGGAAGATATCGAAGGCACGCTCGAGAAGCGCATGGCCGCCAGGCCGGATCATGTCGCTCGGCTGAAAGCTCTTGTTGACGAAGGCCGAGTCCTCATAGCTGGCCCTCATCCCGCAGTTGATTCACCCGACCCGGGGGCTGCCGGTTTTACGGGCAGCCTTGTTGTGGCCGAGTTTAACTCCCTCGAGGATGCGACCGCCTGGGCGAACGACGACCCATATGTTGCAGCGGGCGTATACGGCAAGGTGACAGTTAAGCCATTTAACCGGGTGCTGCCATGAGTGAGGAGCGCGTCGCGGCAATCGAGAACGCATTGCGGGCGGCGTTTTCTCCCGCGCATCTGCTCGTCAAAGATCAAAGCCATTTACACGCCGGCCACGCAGGTGCGCGCGACGGCCGCGGTCACTTCGATGTAACCATCGTCTCTGCTGCATTCGAGGGAACCTTGCCGATTGCACGCCATCGAATGGTCTATGACGCACTGGGCTCGCTGATGGAAACCGATATCCACGCCTTGTCGATTTCCGCCAGGGCGCCAGATAAGCCCTGACCGCGGCCAAGCCCGCTCCCTGCCCGCGCAGAGAATCGTATATCATGCGCGAACTTCGCTTAGAGGACTTTTCTATGAAATCTCGTATTCGAGCGGCAACCATACTTGGTGCTGCCACCCTGGTCGTTGCCACGCCACTGATGGGACAGGAACCCGTTGACATCGACCCGACCATTTTCAACATGTACCTCGAGTCCCGCATTCAGCAACCAGCGAGCGCGGCGACGCCGGAGCAGATTGCGGCGGTTCGCGAAGAGCTGACCGATCTCTACCTGCTATCGAGCCAACCTCGTGCAGAGGAACTCAAGGAAACGCCGCGTATCAAGGCGCAGATCGAGCTGCAGACACGAGCAATGCTCGCCCAGGCAGTCGCGACCGACTTCGTCACTAATAACCCGGCAACCGACGAAGAAATGCAGGCGCTGTACGCCGAGCAGATCGAATTGGCGCCGCCGATGGAATTCAAGGCCCGCCATATCCTGGTCGAAACGCAGGCGGCAGCGCTCGACGTCGTTACCCAGCTTGAAGGCGGCGCAGATTTCGCCACAGTTGCTACCGAAAAATCCACGGGGCCTTCGGGCCCATCTGGTGGCGACCTTGGCTGGTTCCCGCCCGACCGCATGGTCCCCGAATTCTCGCAGGCCGTGCAGGCCCTCGAGGATGGCGCATTCACCAAGATCCCGGTTCAGACGCAGTACGGCTGGCATGTAATCCTTCGTGAGGAATCTCGTGAGGTTGCACCACCGCCATTTGATAGTGTTCGCCAGAATCTCAAGCAGAGTATTGAGAACCGCAAGCTTCAGGACTACGTCATTGGGCTGCGGAATTAACCGAGGCTTTGCTGTCGAGTTAACTTAATCTCACGATTTTGTTCAGGAAAGGGTGCCAATTGGCGCCCTTTTTTGTTGCACGAAGTGATTTGTGACGCTGGTCACACCACCACTCGGGCTGCATCCCTAGTATTGCTCGCGAGTCGTCCCTAATCGCTCGGGGACGGCTCCTCCAACCCTCGCATCTCCTTTCATAGGTTGATACGAGAAACTAAGTCGGCAGGGACGCCGACTTTTTTTTGCCCGCATGAAACGCAGGCAAAGAAAAAGGCCACCGAGGTGGCCTTCTTCCGTATCTTCAAGAGGGCACGCGTTGCGAAGCGCTAGCTCGTGATGAGCGAGATCACTGCCGCCCTTTCTTTAGCTCACTGCGTATGGGCGTTGGAACGCTCCGATATCATCAGGCTATTGATGGACGGCACAATGCCGGTGAAACTCCACATCCCACCTGATGGCGCCAAACCGGATGCCAGGCTTGCAGTGTAGTCAATCGTCAGATCGCCAAGACGCGCTGTACCAAGGCCCAGGTTTACGTCCGTCAAAATGCCTGCCACATACACCTGAGTCGCACCTGGGACATAGTCCACATCCGCGACTGAAACCATGTCGGCATAGAGCAAACCTGGCGCCACGACCGAGCCGGCAACGTTGACGTAGTCGCCAACATGCATGCTACTCAATGCTTCATCCGAGGCCATTACAACCTGGCCGAGAGAATGGAATACACCGTTGCCACGATCGATTTCGCTTACGGGGCCTGCGAGGATGTCGCCGCCGGAGATTCCCTGGGCATCGCCACCGGAGATTCCGAGGATGTCGCCACCGGAGATTCCCTGGGCATCGCCACCGGAGATTCCGAGGATGTCGCCGCCGGAGATTCCTTGAGCATCGCCGCCCGAGATTCCCTGGGCATCACCGCCGGAGATTCCGAGGATGTCGCCGCCGGAGATTCCTTGAGCATCGCCACCCGAGATTCCCTGCGCGTCACCACCGGAAATTCCGAGAATGTCGCCGCCGGAAATTCCCTGGGCATCGCCACCGGAGATTCCGAGGATGTCGCCGCCGGAGATTCCTTGAGCATCGCCGCCCGAGATTCCTTGGGCATCACCGCCGGAGATTCCGAGGATGTCGCCGCCGGAGATTCCCTGGGCATCGCCGCCGGAGATTCCCTGGGCATCGCCGCCCGAGATTCCCTGGGCATCGCCACCGGAGATTCCGAGGATGTCGCCGCCGGAGATTCCTTGAGCATCGCCGCCCGAGATTCCTTGGGCATCACCGCCGGAGATTCCGAGGATGTCGCCGCCGGAGATTCCCTGGGCATCGCCACCCGAGATTCCGAGGATGTCGCCGCCGGAGATTCCTTGAGCATCGCCGCCCGAGATTCCCTGGGCATCGCCACCGGAGATTCCGAGGATGTCGCCGCCGGAGATTCCTTGAGCATCGCCACCCGAGATTCCCTGGGCATCACCGCCGGAAATTCCGAGGATGTCGCCGCCGGAGATTCCCTGGGCATCACCGCCGGAAATTCCGAGGATGTCGCCGCCGGAGATTCCTTGAGCATCGCCACCCGAGATTCCTTGAGCATCGCCACCCGAGATTCCTTGAGCATCGCCACCCGAGATTCCCTGGGCATCACCGCCGGAGATTCCGAGGATGTCGCCGCCGGAAATTCCCTGGGCATCGCCGCCGGAAATTCCGAGGATGTCGCCGCCGGAGATTCCTTGAGCATCGCCACCCGAGATTCCCTGGGCATCACCGCCGGAGATTCCGAGGATGTCGCCGCCGGAAATTCCCTGGGCATCGCCGCCGGAAATTCCCTGAGCATCGCCACCAGAAATACCAAGAATATCGCCACCCGAGATACCCAGCGCGTCTCCGCCTGAAATACCTTGAGCGTCGCCGCCACTAATACCTTGACTGTCCCCGCCAGAAATTCCAGCAAATACAACACTTGGCAAAGCAGCTACAAAAAGCGTCGCTCCCAAGGCCACACGGACCTTGGCACTTGTTGCAGTGCGCATGTTTTTTCGCTCCTTAAGTCTTACTTACTCCAACCCAGACCGCATATCCATGTCGAACTAGCTGGCTCCTTTTTCCAGCTTTGCTCAACGGTTCGCTCGAATGTGCGACCTCAATCTCCTGCTTCAATTCCTCGTTGCGCCAGCAGGTCCCGCAAGTCCTGCATATCCTCGGCGTCTTCTACATAGTGGACCATGTAAAGCCCGGTCTCACTCCTTGCAACACCAGGCGCGTTCTCATCTTTTCTAGAAGAAAACCAAACGTCTATCTCTTCCAAAAAACCTTGCCCTTTGGGCTTTATGTACTCATCAAACTTATCGATTTGCTCATCGGTGCAACCTTCGTCAGCAAACACCATGCGGTCGAAGTAGCCGCTTCCTTCCATTTGCTTATCAATATTCTTGGCCGCCGTTGAAAAGACTCGGTATCCGACCTCGCCCAACCTTTTTATCAGCGAGGGGGAAAGCGTCGAATGTTTAAATATTCTTCTAACCGCTTTGAACCTACCCTCCACTTCAACGACCGATCCAGACTCGAGCAATTGATTCAGCATCTGTCTGGGAGCCATGTCGCCACTGTACTGTCGAACCAGTTCAACAAAGCTCGGTGTTTCCTCGTCACCAGTTTCATACTTGAGTTCGAGCGGAATTCCATATGGGCCCTGAAACTTCGGGTCTGAGTACCACCCGGTTAGCACCCTTTCTGGCCTGGAAAAAGTCTTTGATTGATACCCCGCTTCCAGTGTTCGATCTATGACGTTTTTTACTTCTTTCCGAGTCAACCCTGTAAGAATGGCAACTCTGGATTTATTGACCCTCCCCTCAGACTCGAAATGTCTCAAAGCTGTCTCTACATAAACCTCTTTTGCGGTCTCAGCAAATTCGGCATGCGTTACGCCTTGGGCTATTAGGAGCCTCGCAAGCGGCTTCAGCATCAGCGAAAGGGCTCGCCTTAGGTGATCTTTTACTTCTTGCCCCATCGAAGGCCAACTCTCCTGCGCAATATGTAAAGTATATTGCACAAGCGTCCTATGCAAGCGGCGGAAACCCCCTATAAATGGGAGATCGACACCACCTGTGACGGCTCAGCGGATTATGTCAAGAATTTGGCGGAGAATTATTCCGCAATGGATTAGGGAGGTCATGTAAACCATTGCTTTTTATGAGACTTTTTAGCCGACCGGCATTCTGCATCACGACATTGACCAAATCGGACAATTTCGGTCAAAGATACCTCAAGAAATCTGATTCAGATGCACGATCTGCGACAATCCTGCTCTTGCTTGCAAGATCTGCGCATTAATAACTGATTTTCTTGGAAACTAAGCTAGACCAGGGGTACGCGCATCGCCAACCTCACCATTCATAATCGGCGTACTCATCCGTCTCTTCGAAATAGAATACGCCAACTGCAACCGGCTTACTGTCGTCTGATTCGTCCGATTTGTGCATTGCCTCGTACGAGATAAAGATGTCGTCAACAGACTCCGCGAACTCTGTAATCCTGTCCCATGCAATTCGTCTTAGCTGCCCTCGATTGGTCGAGGCTAACGACGTTGTGTGAACGAGCCTGTTCGCCCAGGTCTTGCCGTCATTTCCAGCTTCTGTGTTATGAGCAACGGTTGATATCAACGGATACACAGAGTGGACGAGCGCCATAACCAACTTATCATGGCCGCTTTCAGGCCTGACCTGTCGGGTGTTGACGGTGAGGTTCCCGTCTTCATCCTCGGTAATGGCGTTGACCCTTTTTAGCTCAGTCCTCATTGCGCCCGGGGGTATATCTCCACCGTGCTTTTTAACCAGAGATGAAAACGTCACTCCCTCACCAGAAAAAGGAAGCGATATCGGTCGACCAGCATCGTCCGTAAATTCGCTTTGCGCGTACCAATTATGCAGAACATCCGTCAACGGAGTCGTCTTCACCTTGACCTGCAACTCCCCACTCGCAATGCGGTCGCGAATCCGTTTGACCTCTTTGCGTGTGAGGCCGGTCATGACCGCAACTCGGGAGATATTGGTGGGTCTGCCACGAAGGCCGAAGTCTGACGATGCCACGTCGACATAGGCCGTCTTGGTTACCTCAACGAACTCTCTGAAGCCAATTCCGTAGCGGAGGAGAATTCGGACGACCGGCCGCATGACAAGCAGGAAAGCATCCAGCACCTGCTGTTTCAGTTTCTCTTGCATGGGCGCAATATATTGATCCAACTGGGAAACCGCCAGAAAATCGACAGACATGGGAAAAATCGCCCAAGTCTTGGCATAGGCGTCGCGCCTTTGCCATATATGAAACTGGGCAAACAACCGTGAAATGCTTTCACGGCATAGAACTTCTAGCCTCAGACCAGACCCGCTAGCGTCCGAGAAGCCGCATCAGGGCCTCAAGATCGAGAATCTCGACCTCCAGGTTCTGCGCCTTTGTTAGTTTCGATCCGGCTTTCTCGCCGGCGAGCAGGAAAGACGTCTTACTCGAAACACTGCCGGTAACTTTACCGCCCGCTTGTTGAATGAGTGCCTTGGCTTCATCCCGCGTCATATCCGGCAAGGTTCCCGTAATGACAAATGTCTTGCCCGTTAGCGGTCCATCCTCGGTGGCCTGCCTGGGATCCGTATCCTCCCAGGCAACTCCATGAGCCTGAAGCTTCTCGATGACTTCGAGGTTATGCCCCTCATCAAAGAATCCCCGTATACGTGCCGCGACAATGGGTCCAACGTCAGGCACCTTGAGCAACTCTTCCAGCGGCGCTTCGATAATCGCTGGCAAATTGCCGAAATGCGCTGCCAGGCTCACTGCCGTCGCCTCACCCACCTCGCGTATTCCAAGCGCAAACAGGAATCTCGCCAGCGTGGTCGACTTGCTGTTCTCTATTGCATTGACGAGGTTCTCCGCCGACTTCTCGCCCATGCGCTCCCGTTCGGCGAGTTCTTCCTTTGTCAGTTCAAACAACTCCGCCGGATTCTTTATGCGATCTTCTTCGACGAACTGTTCGATAAGCTTGGCGCCAAGCCCCTCGATATCCATTGCACGACGAGATACGAAGTGCTTCAACGCTTCGGCCCGCTGCGCCTTGCAGAACAAGCCGCCCGTGCACCTGGCAACGGCCTCACCTTCTTCACGTTTCACATGGGAGCCGCAGACTGGACAAGCATCCGGTAGCTGAACCCGGCGCGGCTTGCCTTCACGCTTGCTCAGCACAACACTGACAACTTCCGGAATGACGTCGCCGGCCCTGCGGACAATAACCGTGTCTCCGACCCGAACATCTTTGCGATGCAATTCGTCAATGTTGTGTAACGTTGCATTACTAACCGTAACGCCACCGACAAACACCGGATCGAGTCGCGCAACCGGCGTGATGGCGCCCGTACGCCCTACCTGGAACTCGACGCCTTCCACTGTCGTCATTTCTTCCTGTGCAGGGAACTTGTGCGCCGTTGCCCACCTCGGTGCACGCGCCACAAACCCCAGCTCTCGCTGCGCCGCCAGGCTATCCACCTTGTAAACCACGCCATCGATGTCGTACGGCAACGCGTCACGTTTCTTCCCAATCGATTCGTAGTACGCAAGGCAACCATCAGCGCCCCGGACGACGCCGCGCTCCGGACAGGTCTTTAGCCCCCAACCCTGCAACGCATTAATGATCTCGCTATGACGATCCGGCAGGGTTCCGCCCTCGACCAGACCGACAGAGTAAACGTACATGTCGAGAGGTCGCCCTGCTGTTAACTTGGGATCAAGTTGACGCAGGCTGCCCGCGGCAGCGTTCCTCGGATTAACAAACGTCTTTTCGCCGGCCTTGCGCGCACGTTCGTTGTACGCCTCAAAACCGGCGCGCGGCATAAATACTTCGCCGCGAACTTCCAGCGTGGATGGATACCCTTCGCCCAGGAGCTTCAACGGAATCGATTGAATCGTGCGAGCATTATGCGTGATGTCCTCACCTGTCGTACCATCGCCGCGCGTCGCGGCACGAGTGAGCAAACCGTTCTCATATAGAAGGCTGACCGCCGCACCATCGAGTTTCGGCTCAGCGGCAAATTCCAGCTCGTCTGCCCCTTCCTCTATCTCGAGCTTGTCGGCAACCCGTCGATGAAATTCGCGCAGCTCACCTTCCGAAAATACGTTGTCCAACGACAGCATCGGCAAGCTGTGCCGAACCGTCTGCAAGTCGCCGTTTGGCTCAGAGCCCACGCGCTGAGTTGGAGAGTCTGGCGTTACAAGTTCGGGATGGTCGCGTTCCAGCTCCTGCAACTGACGCATGAGCCGATCAAATTCGGCATCCGGAATCTCAATATCGTCGAGCGAGTGGTACCGGTAGTTGTGATACCGGATCTCCTCGCGCAGCGCCTCGATCTTCGCTTTGACGTCAGCCACTGAGCTGGAACTGGATAATCTCTTCGCGCAGGTAGCGCTCGCGCTGGATGCTCAGGGTACTTCCCGACTCATCGAGCAACTCGCCGTCGAGCGTCTGCGCCAGCGCGCGCGCCGCAGCTATCATCAGGTCGAACGCTTCGGCGCCCTCCACGGGACCAGGAATAACAAGGAACAGGCTAATGCCAGGAATTTGCTGCTCCTTGATGTTTGCCAGGTCGAAACTGCCGGGCTCGACGAGACTCGCCGCGCTGAAAATGGTGCGCGACTCATCATTGCCGTCATAGCGATGGAAGATCCCGAACTTGCCATGCCGCAAGCCAATACCGCGCATCGACAAAATCAGTTCGTCACCCTGAAATGGTGCCTTGTCGCGTCCGACGATTCGCAGCGTGACGATCTTCTGCGGAACATCCCCAGGCACGTCTTCCTCGGCTTCGGGCATATCGTCCAGCGCCGGCGCCTCAAGAATCTGTTCATCGCCGCCATCAAGATCGAGCGGGTCCGAATCGTCAAAGGTCGGCTCGCGACGCTCACTCGGGCCCGGCAGATCTTCAGCTTCGATGTCAGGCTTCGATTTTTCCCTACGACTGTAGAAGTAGACGCCGGCGATGACCAGCAGTCCAAAGAACAACAACAACCATCGCAAACCGTCCATTTCCAAGACCCACAGTCGTCGTTAGCTCGCCGCCATCTTCACAGCTTCGTCGAGGTCCACTGAAACCAGGCGCGAAACGCCAGGCTCCTGCATCGTCACACCCGACAACTGCCGCGCCAGTTCCATCGTCACCTTGTTATGCGTGATGAAGACAAACTGAACCTTGTCGGACATCTCACGAACGATGTCACAGAAGCGACCGACGTTGGCATCATCAAGCGGCGCATCCACCTCGTCAAGCATACAGAACGGCGCCGGGTTCAGTTCGAAGATGGCGAATACCAGGGCGACCGCGGTCAGCGCCTTCTCGCCACCCGACAACAGGTGAATGGTGCTGTTGCGCTTGCCCGGCGGGCGCGCCATTACGGTGATACCGGCGGTCAACAAGTCGTCGCCAGTCAGTTCCAGGTACGCATGACCGCCACCAAACAGTTTCGGGAACAGGCGCTGGAAGCCATCGTTGACATTGTTGTAGGTCTCGCGGAATCGCGTGCGAGTTTCCTTGTCAATCTTGCGGATGGCGCCTTCCAGTGTCGCCAGCGCATCGTTCAGGTCGGCCAGCTGCGAATCGAGGTACTCTTTGCGCTCCGACTGTTCCTTGAACTCGTCGATGGCCGCCAGGTTGATCGGACCGAGCCGATCGATGCGACGCCGCACTTTTTCGAGCTTGTCGTCCCAGGTTTCGATCGTTGCTGACTCGTCCAGCTCCTCGAGGAGCGGCTCGAGTTCGAAGTCAGTCTGCGCGAGTTGCTCGGCCAGACCCTCACGACGAACGCGCAATTCCTGCACCGCCATCTCGGCTTCGCTAACCTTGCTACGCGAGCTATCGACTGATTGATCGATCTGCATTCGCGTCTGGTCCAGCTCGCGTAGCTCGTGCTCGACCTTTTCGACCTTTTGACGCGCGGCAGCAAGTTCCTCTTCAACTTCGATGCGTTTTTCAAGCTGCTCCTCAAGGCGCGCCTTGTTGTCGACTAACGGCGACTGGCTGCTCTCCAGCTGGTCGCGAATCTCGGTCTCGCGCGTTCGGAACTGCTGCAACTGGCGCTGCATCCGTTCGAGATTTTGCGCCGCCGACTCCTTACTTGTTCGACGGCTTTCAAACTGAATAGTGATGTTCTGGACGTTCTGCCGGTCTTCCTCGGCCTGGGCACGAACACGCTGCAACTCCGACCGCAGCTCATCACGCTGCGCCTCCAACGTCGTCTTCTCAGCCTCGAGACGTTCCATTGTTTCGCTGGCCTGCTCATGCAGACGCTTCGACTCACGCAGCTGTTCTTCTGCCGATATCTTCTCGTTATCGAGTTCCGTGACCTCTTCGGCGAGTGCCGCCTTGCGCGCGTTCGCCTGGTCCATACGATACTTTGCAGATTCCAGCGCAGCCTTCAGCTCTGAGTACTCATTGAGCAAAGACGACGCATCCTGCTGCAATGACTCCCGCCGCTCTTCCAGCTGTGTCGTTCGAATACGACCATCCTTGAGCAGTCGAACGGCGCTGTCATAACGCGCCTGAAGCTCGCGCATTTCGCCCTTGAGCCGGCGCATCTCATGCTCACGCGCGAGGACACCGGCTTTGCCGTCCTTATCACGGGACACGCGCAGCCAGTTCTTGCCAAGCCAGACGCCATCCGAGGTGATGACCGACTCATCGTCAGCCAGGCGCTCGCGAATAGCCAACGCCGGCGTCAGCGAGTCCGCAAACTTCACGCTTGCCAGCATATTCTGGACCGCGGCAGGCGCTCCGCTGACCTTTAGCGCCAGCGAGTTATCCATGTTGCGCACGACACTGTCTTTCGACTGCTCGCGCAGCACCGTCACCGCACCGGCGCGCAGCTTGCCGATTGTTTCCGTGACCGGCGTAATGTCGGCAACGCAAACAGCCTGCAGGTAGTCACCCAGGACCGTCTCGACCGCCTTGTCCCAGCCGTCTTCGACCTCAAGCGCCTGGGCAACACGCTTGTTGTTGTCCAGCCCGGCGCCCGACAGCCAGTCCTTGATCCCGTCATCGCCCTCGCCCAGCGCCGCTTTCTGCAGCGCTTCCAGCGATGCGTACTTGCCCTGGATGTTCTGCAATGAGCCGCGCCGCTCATCGACAAGCCTCGTCAGCTTGTCATCCTGCTCGCGCAGCTTCCGGATTTTCTCGGCCGTATCGCCAAGCGCCCGGTCAAACTCGTCACGCGCCTGGCGCTTGCGTTGCTCCTGTTCCGCGAGCTTCTCGTAGGCTGCCTGCAGCTCTTCGGGGCTGGCATCCGCCTGGGCCTCGTCAATCTTCCTGCGGCGCTCGGTGAAACTCTGCAAGCGGGACTCGAGCTGCTCGGCACGTGTGTGCTCGATGTTCTGTTGCTGGCGCGACTCATTGTACTGCGACGCATGCTCGTCCCATTGGCGCTGCCATTCAGCCAGCGCGTCTTCGGCTTGCTGCAAGGAGGCAGATGAAGCCTGCTCACTTTGGCGGGCTTGCTCGAGACCCGGAACCAGCTCGCTTAACGTTAGCTCGAGCTGCGCTATTTCAGTCTGGTCCTGATCGATGTGATCGGCGATTTCCCTGGCGCCCGATACAGCCTGCTCAAGATCCTTTTCCTGGCGCTCGCGCAGTTCGCGCGCATGCTCAATTGACTGCTCAAGGCGTGCGATCTCGCCGCCCACCTTGTAGTAGCGCCCCTGCACCTCGTTGAACTCATCCGTGCGCTCGTTCTGCCGTACGCGCGTGTCTTCCATTGACGCTTCGAGACTGCGCTGCCTGGCAATCGCTGCCTCCAGAGCTGTCTTGCATTCTTCGAGCTTGCTGCGCGAGTCCGAACCACGATCATCAAGATCCTTGGTCTTGAGCGCGAGCAGTTCAGCCGCGGTACGACGTTCCTCCTCCTTGTACTTGCCGTAGCGTTCCGCCGTTTTTGCCTGGCGGTCAAGGTGCTTGATCTGCTTTTCGACTTCCTCCAGAAGATCGAGCAAACGGTCAAGGTTTTCCTTCGTGTGCTTGATACGGTTGGAAGTCTCGCGACGGCGTTCCTTGTACTTGGAGATGCCCGCCGCTTCCTCGATAAACACGCGCATCTCTTCAGGCTTGGCCTCAATCAGGCGCGAGATCATGCCCTGCTCGATAATCGAGTAGCTGCGAGGACCAAGACCGGTACCGAGGAATACGCCCGTGATGTCCTTGCGGCGGCACTTCGTGCCGTTCAGGAAGTAGGTCGAAATCCCATCGCGACTGACCTCACGACGGATGGATATCTCCGCGTACTTGGCGTACTGACCTTCCAGTGTGGTTTCGCTGTTATCGAACAGCAGTTCAACCGACGCCGCACCGACGGGTTTGCGCGAGCTGGACCCATTGAAGATAACGTCCGTAATGGAGTCGCCACGCAGGCGGCTTGCTGAGCTCTCACCCATTACCCATCGCACGGCATCAATCACGTTCGACTTGCCACACCCATTGGGCCCGACAACCCCGACGAGGCTGCTCGGAAACGTAATAGTTGTGGGGTCGACGAAGGATTTGAAGCCGGCGAGCTTGATCTTGCTTAAACGCATGCGAGGTCTAGGCCAATATCCCGTCAATAAAGTCCGCTAGTGTAATGGAATTGGAGGGTGATTTCCCCAGAAAAATAAGGCTTCCATGCCGCCTCAAGCAATGTATAATCGCCGCCTTTTCTTCCCCGGCAGGAGTAAAAAATGCCCGCAAAGAAAGCCGCGAGCAAGAAGCGAAAGAAGACGACGAGCCGCAAGAAGGCGGCTGCGCGTAAGACGGCAACCAAAAAGAAGGTCGCCAAGAAGAAGGCTGTAAGCCGTAAGAAAGCACCTGCCAGGAAAAAGGTGGCCAAAAAGAAGGTGACGAAGAAGAAAGTTGCCAAGAAAAAGGCCGCCAGCAAAAAGAAAGTTGCGAAAAAGAAGGTGACCAAGAAGAAGGTTGCCAAGAAGACCGCTGCGAAGAAGGTCAGCAAGAAGAAGCCGGCAGCCAGGAAGAAGGCCGCCAGCAAGAAGAAATCTGCGAGCAAGAAACGCCCTGCAGTAAAGAAAAAGGTTCCTACAAACCGACCGACGGCGCGCACGATTCCAGCTCGAAAAACGAAGCCGAAAGGCGACGTCCTGTCCGGCCCGATCCACGGCATCGAACCATACAAACCGAAACGTGGCGAGGAATACATGAGCGATGCTCAGCTCGAGCACTTCCGCAAGATTCTGAGTGCATGGAAGCGCGAGCTGATGTTCGAGGTCGATCGCACGGTTCACCACATGCAGGACGAGGCAGCCAACTTCCCGGACCCGAACGATCGCGCTACCCAGGAATCGGAATTTGGCCTCGAATTGCGTACGCGCGACCGCGAACGCAAGCTGCTGCGCAAGATCGATTCGGCGCTGATACGAATCGATGAAGGCTCGTATGGATACTGCGACGAGACCGGCGAAGAAATCGGCCTGAAGCGCCTGGAAGCCCGACCTGTCGCGACCCTGTGCCTGGAAGCCCAGGAACGACGCGAGCTCGCCGAACGCCAGTTCCGCGACCGGGACGATCGCTACCGGTAATCGCTATATCGGCAGGTTTGCGCCTTCGCCAACCGGCCCGCTGCATTTCGGTTCGCTCGTCGCGGCCGTAGCCAGCTACCTGCAAGCCAGGGCCCATGATGGGCTCTGGCTTCTTCGTATTGAAGACATTGATCCGCCGCGTGAGGAGCCGGGAGCCACTGAGCTGATCCTGCGGGCGCTGGAGGCATATGGCTTCGAGTGGGACGGCAAGGTCATCTATCAGAGCGCGAGCCGCGCAGCCCACCTTGCAGCGCTCGAATCGCTGATCCAACAGGGACTGGCATACCCGTGCAACTGCTCACGCAAGGATCTCGCCGATGCGCCGCGCGGTCCGCTCGGCATTATTTACCCGGGCACGTGTCGCAGCGGCTGTGATGCCAAGGAATTTGCCATCCGGTTGCGCACCAACGACGATCCCATTGGGTTCGTTGATGGCCTGCAGCGAGAGGTCACCCAGCGGCTGGAAAGTGAGTCCGGTGACTTTGTCATTCGGCGCCGCGATGGCCTGATTGCCTATCAACTGGCCGTCGTCGTCGATGATGCGATCGAGGGGGTAACCGAGATAGTCCGCGGCATCGATATCATGGATTCCACGCCGCGCCAGATCTGGCTGCAACGACTGCTCGGGTTCCCGACACCTGGCTACCTGCATGTGCCGGTGGTCACACATCCCGACGGTGACAAACTCAGCAAGCTCACGGGAGCGCCCGGGATTCCTTTCGAAGACGTAGCCGGGACGCTCTGGCGGGCCCTGAGCGCTCTCCGACAATCGCCACCAACGGAATTGCGTGACGCACCGCTGAATGACATTTGGCTGTGGGCACGCGAGAACTGGAAAGTTGAGCAACTGCAAGGACTTACAGCAATTCGCGTGGACCACACCGACGCAAACGGCTTGACAGAAACCCCTTCGATGCAATAGCTTGAACATTGCAACGGGGATACGCTCCCCCGCCCCCTGTTGCACCAAGCCTGAAGGGGTAACAACTCCACGGCGGGCCCCCTGTGCGAGCAGGGGGCCATTTTTTTGACCAGGATGGTCGCAAGCCGCACCGCACGAATGATTATCGATAGTGACTTCACCCCTGCCCGCTGGCTGAAGCACCGACATTTGCAAACGATCTATGCGTCCATGCCGTGGGCGTGGCGTTCCTGGCCGGAACTACGGCGCCAGGAACTGGTTCTGCCGGACGGTGACCGGGTCGCCGTTGACTGGCATATCGCCGGCGATTCACTGCCTCAAACCGCGCCATTGCTGGTCGTGTTGCACGGCCTTGAGGGGTCCGTCGAATCGTCTTATGCCCGCATGTTGCTGGAAGCGTCATTTGCCCGGGGCTGGCGCGCATGTGTCCTGCATTTCCGCGACTGTGGCGATTACACGAACTTGCTGCCACGCCGCTACCATGCCGGGGAGACCAACGACCTTCGGCACTTTCTGAACACGCTTCAGCCAAGCCCCGAATCGGCGCAAAATTCGGGACCACTATTGGCGGTTGGCTATTCGCTGGGCGGCAACGTCCTGCTCAAATACCTCGGCGAATCGGGTGACACAACACCTTTGCGGGCCGCATCCGCAGTGTGCGTGCCGCTGGACCTTCACGAATGTGCCAAGGCACTTAATATTGGACTTTCAAGAGGTTATCAGCGATACCTCCTAAAACGCATGAAACGGTCTGTGACGCGAAAATTTGACCGCCACACGGCTGCGTTCAACTGGGACAGGGCCATGAGCGCCCGGACCTTCGCGGAGTTTGATGACGCCGTCACCGCGCCGCTGCATGGCTTTGACGGCATGCAGGACTACTACGACAAGTGCAGCTCTGTGAATTTTCTCAAGGACATTGAGCGCCCTACGCTGGTTATTAATGCGCTGGACGATCCATTCATGACCCCGGAGGTCATTCCGGACGAGACCCGACTCAGCGCAAGCGTTACGCTCGAGGTCGCCGAAGCTGGCGGCCATGTGGGCTTTATCGACGGCGGAACACCGTGGCGCCCGACGTTCTACCTGCCTGAGCGGATTCTGAGCTTCCTGCAACCTTACTCTGCGATTGCAGGCCTCTGAAAATAAACGGGGACGGACACCGGTTTCCGGCGCGCTAGCGCAGAAACCGGTGTCCGTCCCCGGATTTTTTACGCGGCGTCGACTTCCTTCATCGACAGGCGTACGCGGCCCTGGCGGTCGACTTCGAGCACCTTGACCTTGACGACGTCGCCTTCGGCCAGCTTGTCGCTGACTTTCTCAACGCGTTCGTTCGAGATCTGCGAAATGTGCACGAGGCCGTCCTTGCCCGGCAGGATTGTGACGAAAGCGCCGAAGTCCATAAGACGGGCAACCTTGCCTTCGTAAATCCGGCCAACTTCGACGTCTGCCGTGATCAGTTCGATGCGGCGGCGCGCTTCCTTGCCGGAAGCACCGTCAACCGAGGCGATGCGAATCGTGCCATCGTCTTCGATATCGACTGAAGCGCCAGTCTCTTCGGTGATCGAGCGGATGACAGCGCCACCCTTGCCGATCACGTCGCGGATCTTCTCGCGGTCAATCTTGATGGTCATGATCGTCGGGGCCCACTCGCTCATTTCTTCTCGAGGCGCGTCGATAACCTTGTTCATCTCGCCCAGGATGTGCAGGCGCGCATCTTTGGCCTGCTCAAGCGCAGTGTCCATGATCTCGCGCGTGATGCCCTGGATCTTGATGTCCATCTGCAGGGCCGTAATACCGTCTTCGGTACCGGCCACCTTGAAGTCCATGTCGCCGAGGTGATCTTCGTCGCCGAGGATGTCAGTCAGGACGGCGAAGTCGTCGCCTTCTTTCACGAGACCCATGGCAACACCGGCAACCGGTGCCTTGACCGGTACGCCAGCGTCCATCAGCGCCAGGCTCGTGCCGCAGACCGAAGCCATCGAACTCGAACCATTCGATTCGGTGATCTCCGAGACGACGCGGATAACGTAACCGAAGTCATCCATGTTCGGCATCATGGCCTGGATACCGCGCTTGGCAAGCTTGCCGTGGCCGATTTCGCGACGCTTCGGCGAACCTACGAAGCCGGTCTCACCCACACAGAACGGCGGGAAGTTGTAATGCAGCATGAACGGCTCTTTGCGCTCGCCTTCGATCGCATCGATGATCTGCGCATCGCGGCCGGTGCCGAGCGTCGTAACGACGATGGCCTGCGTCTCACCACGCGTAAAGACGGCAGAACCGTGGGCACGAGGCAGAACACCAACCTTAACGTCGATCGGTCGAACCGTCGTCGTGTCGCGGCCATCGATACGCGGCTCACCTGCAATTACTCGAGAACGCACAATGTTCTTCTCGAGCTTCGAAGCAGCGCCTTTGACGTCATCCGCTGACCAGCGTGCATCTTCATCGCTCGCCAGCGCTTCAACTGCGGCATCCTTCGCCGCGCCAACAGCAGCGACGCGTTCCTGCTTGTCGGTGATCTGGTAAGCAGCGGTCAGGCCAGCAGTCGCCGTTTCAGCAACTGCAGCTGCCAGCTCCTCGTCGGTCGCCGGTGCTTCCCAATCCCACGCAGGCTTGCCAACTTCGGCGGCCAGCTCGTTGATTGCGTCGATTGCGATCTGCATCTGCTCGTGACCGAACATGACCGCGCCAAGCATGACCTCTTCCGACAGGCCATTGGCTTCGGACTCAACCATGAGGACAGCATCCTTGGTACCGGCGACGACCAGCTCGAGGTCACCCTCTGCAACGGCAGCCAGGCCCGGGTTCAGGACGTATTCTCCGTCCTTGTAACCAACCTTGGCGGCACCGATCGGGCCGGCAAACGGCATGCCCGAGATAGCCAGCGCTGCCGATGCGCCAATCAACGCAGGAATATCCGGATCGACATCCGGGTTCAGCGACATCACCGTCGCAATGATCTGGACTTCATTGGTGAAGCCTTTCGGGAACAGCGGGCGAACCGGACGGTCGATCAGGCGGCACGTCAGTACCTCCTTCTCGCCAGGACGGCCTTCACGCTTGAAGAAGCCACCCGGAATCTTGCCGGCGGCGTAAGTCTTCTCCTGGTAATTAACCGTCAATGGGAAGAAGTCGCGGCCCGGATCAGCAGCCTTGCGGCCAACGGCCGTGACGAGCACGGTCGTTTCGGCCATATCGACGATGACAGCACCGTCAGCCTGACGGGCAATAGCGCCCGTATCAATTGTTACCTGGTGTTCCCCATACTGGAAACTCTTTCTCGTAGATTTCACGTCTATTTACTCTGTTTGGAAACTGGATAAGCAATAGCAGCCGACGGCGCACCCAAGACTACTGGGGACGACACGTCGGCTGTATAAGGCCTATTGCTGGTGCCTGCTTAGCGGCGCAGGCCGAGCTTTTTGATGAGCTCGAGGTAGCGGTCCTGGTCCTTGGACTTCAGGTAATCAAGCAGCTTGCGGCGCTTGTTGACCATCTTCAGAAGGCCCTGACGGCTGTGGTGATCTTTCTTGTGTTCACCGAAGTGTTCGGTGAGTTCTGCAATTCGCTTCGACAGCAGAGCGACCTGCACCTCCGGGGAGCCGGTATCGGCGTCACCACGCGCGTGGTCCTTGATGATTTCTGCTTTCGCTTCACTGGAAAGTGACATTTCTCAATAACTCCAAGTATCTCTGTATATTGCCCCTTTTTCGAGCGCGGTATTCTAGCCGCTCGAGGGGCCCATTAACACCCCAAAATCAATAATCTAAGGGGTTTTTTCACTACTTTTAAAGACTCTGCGCGGTGCCAGCAGCCCGTCACCGGTATGCTCGCCCACGCCCAGGAATTCGCCGCTCGCCGCATACACGCGGACGAGCCCCGATTCGCCGTCGCCAGCCGCCTTGAGCGCCTGGCCACCGCTGAATTTTTCACCTTCGGCCACCTCGACCGCCGGCAGGCCGCTCAGCGCCACATCCGGCGCCAGCAGGCTCTCCACGAGGCCTGCCCGGTTTTCCTCGGCCATGGCCTCCAGATTGGCGAGGTCGACCATCTCCGCCGCGCAGAAATCGCCCACCGATTCGCGGTGCAGGCGAACCGTATGGCCAACCGTGCCGGCTTTCCTGGCGATATCCTCGACCAGCACCCGCACGTACGTGCCTTTCGAGCAGGTCACGCGGAACACCAGCCGCGTTCCGGCGGCTTCCAACAGGCTGATCCCGTCGATCCGGATCGGCCGTGGCTCACGTTCAACGACTTCGCCCTTGCGAGCCAGCTCGTAGAGCCGTTTGCCATCCTTTTTCAGCGCCGAATACATCGGCGGCACCTGCATGGATTCGCCCACGAACCCCTGCAGGATCTCGTTCCAGTCATCGAACGACAACTCCGGCACATCAGCCTCGGCGACTATTTCACCACCATCCGCATCGCCCGTGCTCGTGGCCGTGCCCAGCCGCGCAGTCACGCGGTAGGTCTTGTCGGCATCCAGCAGGAACGCGCACACCTTGGTCGCTTCGCCAAAACACAGCGGCAGCATGCCCGTTGCCGACGGGTCCAGGCTGCCCGTATGCCCGGCCTTCTTCGCATTCAACAGGCGGCGCACCGTCTGCAATGCCCGGTTCGACGTCATTCCTGGCGGCTTGTCCAGCAGCAACAAGCCGTCGACCTCGTCGTACCGGCGTCGTCCTCCACGGGCCATCGAAATTACCGCGCCGAGTCGGGCCCCAGCGCGTCGTCGATCAGATCGCTGATGCGCTGGCCTTCGGCGGCACTATCGTCATGCTCAAACCGAAGTTCGGGCACATGGCGAACCTTGATCGCCTGTCCCAGTTTCGCGCGCAGGAACCCGGCCGCTTTCTCGAGGCCTGCCTGCACCGGCTCTGGATCCGCATTCGGATCCAGAATGCTGAAGTACACCCGCGCGACACTCAGGTCGCGCGACAAATCGACTGACGAACACGAGACGCCCTCGAGCCGCGGATCCTTGGTTTCGAACCGCAGTAGCTCGTTGAGCGTGCGCAGCACCTGGTTGCCGAGGCGCTGGTTTCTCGAAAATTCGCGTGGCATTAGTCCAGGGTTCTCGCAACCTCGACGCGTTCGAAGCACTCGATCTGGTCGCCCACCTTGACGTCGTTGTAGTTCTTCACGCCGATGCCGCACTCGGTGCCCGAACGAACCTCGTTGACGTCGTCCTTGAAGCGCCGCAGCGACTCCAGTTCGCCCTCGAAAATCACAACGTTGTCGCGCAGGACACGAATCGGATTCGACCGCTTCACGTAGCCTTCGCTCACGAGGCAGCCGGCAACGTCGCCGAACTTCGGCGAACGGAACACTTCCTTAACCTCAGCGAGACCAACATGCTGCTCGCGAATCTCTGGCGCCAGCAGGCCGGTGATCGCCGCTTTCACGTCGTCGATCGCCTCATAGATAATGCTGTAGTAGCGCACGTCGACGCCCGACTCCTTGATCGCATTACGCGCAGCAGCGTCGGCACGGACATTGAAGCCGATGATGAATGCATCGGACGCAGCCGCCAGGTTGACGTCGGTTTCGGTGATACCACCGACCGTCGATGCCAGAACCTTGACCTTGACCTCATCGTTCGACAGCTTGGTCAGGGAGTCGCGTAGTGCTTCGGCACTACCGTGGACGTCCGACTTGATGATGACCGGAACGGTAGACAGCTCGCCTTCCTTCATCTGGTTGAACATGTCGTCCAGCTTCGAGGCCTGCTGCAACGCCAGCTTCGTCTCGCGCGTCTTGGCCTGGCGGAACTCCGCGACTTCGCGCGCCTTGCGCTCGTTCTTGACGACGAGGAAGTCGTCTCCGGCGCTGGGGGTCTTCGACAAGCCGAGCACAACCGCGGGCTGCGACGGCCCTGCCTGCTTGATCGAAGCGCCGGTCTCATCGAACATGTTACGAATGCGGCCGTATTCCTCGCCCGCAATGATCATATCGCCCTGGTTGAGCGTGCCGGACTGAACCAGCAGCGTCGCAACCGCACCGCGGCCCTTCTCGAGGCTCGCCTCGATGACGAGTCCCTTGGCCGGCCCTTCGGCGACGGCCGTGAGGTCCATAACCTCGGCCTGCAGCAGGATCGCATCGAGCAGTGCGTCGATCCCCTCGCCCGTGTGGGCCGAGACATTCACGAACTGTTGCTCGCCACCCCAGTCTTCCGGAATGACTTCATGCTGGGACAACTCGTTCTTGACGCGTTCCGGATCGGCGTTTTCGCGGTCAATCTTGTTGATGGCAACAACGAGCGGCACACCGGCCGCCTTCGAGTGCTGAATAGCCTCAATCGTCTGCGGCATTACGCCGTCGTCAGCGGCGACAACGAGTACCACGATGTCCGTTGCCTGCGCGCCGCGCGCGCGCATGGCCGTGAAGGCCGCGTGACCCGGCGTGTCGAGGAACGACACCATGCCCTTGTCGGTCGTGACCGAGTAGGCGCCAATGTGCTGCGTAATGCCGCCCGCCTCGCCCGCGGCGACCTTGGTATGACGAATGTAGTCGAGCAATGACGTCTTGCCGTGATCGACGTGGCCCATGATCGTAACGACCGGGGCACGCCCGACCTCGTCACCACCTTCCTGGACCTCCTCAGCCAACAGCTTCTCGTCCATCTCGGCGGCATCGACCGGCTTGGCCACATGGCCCAGCTCTTCGATCACGAGCGTCGCCGTGTCCTGGTCGATCACCTGGTTGATCGTCACCATGGCGCCCATGTTGAACAGGACCTTGACGACCTCGTTGCCCTTGATTGCCATGGCCTTGGCGAGATCGGCTACGGAAATGCTGTCCGGAACCTCGATTTCGCGAATGACCGGCGCCGTTGGCCGCTCGAAACCGTGCTGGTCTCCGCCGACCGACACGGGACGCCGGCGAATCGGCGTCTTGCGCTTGCGGCGACCACTCTTGTCGCCCGCAACGTGCAGTTCCTTGCGACCGTACTTGGTCTGCGGCGCCTTCTTCGGCTTCGCCTTTTCCTTTTCCTTGGCACGGCGAGCCCTGGCATCGGCTTCAGCCTTCTCGATGCGCTCCTTCTCCTGGGCCGCGTCCGCAGCAGCCTTTTCGGCAGCCTTGCGAGCTTCTTCCTCGGCCTTCTTGCGCTCTTCTTCCTCGCGCTCCTTGGCTTCCTGCTCAGCCTTGGCCGCAGCCTCTTTCTCGGCAGCAGCGCGTTCGCGCGCGGCCTCTTCGGCTGCAATCCGATCTTCTTCCTCGCGCCGCTTGGCGTCGAGCGCTTCCTGCTCTTCCTGGGCCTGCTTCTCGAGGACGTCACGCTTGATGTAGGTGCGCTTGCGACGCACCTCAACGTTGACCGTACGCGAACGGCCTTGCGTGCCGGACAGCCTCAGCTCCGACTGCGACTTGCGCTTCAGCGTAATGCGTCCCGGCGCCGCGGCGGTGGCCGGCGTATCGTCCTGGCCGTGGCTCCGGCGCAGAAACGTCAGCAGTTCCAGCTTGGCATCGTCGCTGATCGTGTCCTCGGACCCGCTCACCTTGATGCCTGCCTCGTCGAGCTGCGAAAGCAGTTTCTCGACCGGCACTTTCAGTACTTCGGCAAATTGTGCAACTGTCACATCAGCCATAGGTTAACTCCGTGTTCCTGGCGCTTACGCCTGCTGCTCTTCTTCGAACCAGTGTGCGCGGGCCTTCATGATCAAGGCCGCCGCATTTTCTTCGTCCATCTCACTGATCTCGAGAAGATCGTCCGTCGCCAGTTCCGCGAGATCTTCGCGGGTCACGACGCCTTTGCTTGCCAGCGTGTAGGCCAGCCCCTTTTCCATGCCTTCGAGGCTCAAGAGATCCTCGGCAGGTTCCGTTTCGTCAATCTTTTCTTCCTGCACAATCGCCTGCGTCAGCAGTACGTCACGCGCCCGGCTGCGTAATTCTTCGACGATATCCTCATCGAATTCCTCGATCGCGACGAGCTCGGCAGTCGGTACGTAGGCAACCTCCTCGATCGTCGAGAAGCCTTCCTGCACGAGAATCAGGGCGACCTCCTCGTCGACGTCGAGCTGACGCGAGAACAACTCGATCAGCTCACGCATCTCGGTTTCGCTCTTTTCTTCAGCGTCAGCAGCCGTCATGACATTCAGCTCCCAGCCACTGAGCTCACTCGCGAGGCGAATGTTCTGGCCACCACGGCCAATTGCCTGCGACAACTTGTCCTCTTCGACAGCGATGTCCATCGAGTGCTTGTCCTCGTCCACCACGATCGACACAACTTCGGCCGGCGACATGGCATTGACGACAAACTGTGCCGAATTGTCGTCCCAGAGGATGATGTCCACGCGCTCACCGGCCAGTTCGTTGGAAACGGCCTGGACGCGTGATCCGCGCATGCCAACGCAGGCGCCAACCGCGTCAATGCGGGCATCGTTGCTGCGGACCGCAATCTTGGCGCGCAGGCCAGGGTCACGGGCGGCACCGAGGATGTCGATCAGCCCCTGCCCGACTTCGGGCACCTCGATCTTGAACAGCTCGATCAGGAACTGTGGCGAGGTACGCGTCATGAACAGCTGCGGGCCACGCGGCTCCGAGCGCACTTCGGTCAGCAGCGCCTTGATACGATCCTGCGGACGCACCGGCTCACGCGGCACCATCTGGTCACGCGGCACGAAGCCCTCGGCGTTACCGCCAAGATCTATGTACACGCCGTTGCGATCAACACGCTTGACCAATCCGGAGAGCATCTCGCCCTCGCGGTCCTTGTACTCTTCGACAACCTGCTCGCGCTCGGCCTCGCGAATCTTCTGCACGATGACCTGCTTGGCGGTCTGGGCGGCAATACGGCCGAACCCGATCGACTCCATCGGCACCTCGACGTATTCGCCCGGCTGGGCATTTTCGTCGACATCGACGGCATCGATCATGCGCAACTCGCGATCCGGAGTCTCGAGTTCGGTCGACTCATCCTCGAACACCAGCCAGCGGCGCCACGTATCGTAATCGCCGGTCTCGCGATCGATCGCGACGCGAACGTCAATATCTTCGCCATGCTTGCGGCGGGTTGCCGACGCCAATGCGGCCTCGATCGCCTCGAAAACGATCTCTTTCTCGACGCCCTTCTCATTCGAGACGGCATCTACGACCAACAGGATCTCTTTACTCATGTCCTCAAAACTCCACTCGCGGGACTAGTCCACTACGGGCACCAGCCGGGCGGTATCGATCGTCTTCAGCGGCAAGCTGTGCGACTCTCCATCCACCTCGACCACAATGTTCTCGTCATCCGACGTCACCAGGGTGCCGCGGAATCGCCTGCGCCCCTCAATCGGGAAACGCATCTGTACTTTCACGGTTTCGCCGGCAAAACGTTGAAAATGCTCAACTTTTGTCAGCTTCCGATCCAATCCGGGGCTCGACACTTCGAGGTTGTAGTTGCCCGGCAGCGGATCCTCGACGTCGAGGAGCGCGCTCACGGCCAGGCTGACTTTCTCGCAATCCTCGAGATCGATGCCTTCTGGCTGGTCGATGTAGATTCGAACCAACCCGGAACCGCTGCCCAGCCGCGCTTCGAGGTCGACGAGCTCGTAGCCCAGGCCCTCTATCGTCGGTTCCAGCAGTTTCGCCAGTTCGTTACCTGTCATCACCTAACCATCTGTTACAAAAACAAAAAATGGGCCCATGGCCCATTCTCTCCCTGCGCACTGTCGCTGCCCGCAGGCAACAAAAAACCCCTGAGCGGGGCTTCGAAAGTCCACCGGGAACCCGGTAGTGGCAAGTACGATCACGTTCCTGCCTCTGCGCTGGCGCGGGATTATACGGTATCTCCGGTAACGAAAAAACCCCTTTGAAGGCCCGGATTTAGGGATGCTTCGGATCGATGGTCTCGAGGTCCGCAAGCAGCATTTCGCCCGTCAACTGGGCTATTGTCGCAACCTGTTGCCGGAACAGCTGAGCATCGAATCGCTCGACCCCCGACGCGGTCGCCCAATACGCCCCCATGAAGCCCATCATGCCGAAGGCCGGGATGCCCTGGGATGGCGCATGTTTGGCCATGCCGTACCATTGGCCCTGGCTGCGTCCATGTTTGCCGGGCACCGCCACGTTGCGCACATACCCTGACGGCAGCTTGTTGGCGCGCACCGCACGAATCGCCATGGCCACAAGCTCGTCGTTATTCCCGGCCCAGAGGTGCGATGGATACACACGGCCGGTCTCGACGAGACGACCACCCTGCTCCACGTACTCGACCTGGCCCAGGTGTTCGATGCCGATCAGGCCGATAACCGCGTCGTAGCCGTCCGGGTTGCGCACAAACCAGTCTTCCCCGGCAAAGGCTGCCTCCATGCCAGGCATGAAGTGACGACAGTCGAGGTAAACCATAACCGTGCGCGGGCGCTGTTCCTGCACGATGTTCGACAGATACCGAACAACACCGAGAATGCCAAACGCACCATTGTCCTGGGAGATCGAGGGTCCATCGGTATGCGTCTTCAGGACAACGACTTCGTCATCCTCAGTGCCGTAATTGCGCCCCGGCAGGAAGCCGACGAGCTGGTAAGCCGTAGCGGGCTGGACGACTGCTTCAAGCCGCAGGTTTGCCGCAGCGCCATCACCTGCCAGCGCTACCAGTTTTTCACCTGCAGAGCGATCGACGTAAAGCGACGGCACCTCATGCAGTGAGGGAACGGGAAAAGTGTACATGCCTGCCGCCAGGTCAGTACCGGCGTCGAGCGCAAACACGGCACCCACCGCACCGCCGGCGATCGCTTTGTCAATGAAGGCCGGGATCTGCAGCAATTGCAGGAAGATCGCGGCGCTCTGGCGATTATCGAGACCGCCCGGTACCTCACCACCGCGCTCCGGGAACGAATCCGGGGGACTGAGGAATTCGTAGTCGGCGTCAGCGAACTGACGAACCGCGGTTGAATCGACAACCGTCCTGAAGACCACGATCTTGCCCTCGAGCTCGGCAGGTGGGAGATCGGGGGTGTTGACGATCAAGGTAGCGGTAATCCCCTCGGGTCCGGTGGAACCTGAATTGGCGCCGTAACTGGCAACTTCGATTCCTTGCCCCGCAACACTGAGTGACCAGCCCGACTTGTCCGGCCAGTCACTGGTCTGCCAGCGATCAAATGTCCAGGCGTTGCGCTCGATATCGACCACACCGGCAGCATCGAGTTCCTGTTCGACAAGCTCCATGAACTGTTGCCATGACTCATTGCCGGTCAACGCTGGGCCTTTCTCATCCTTTATCTCGTGCCAGCGCAGCGCTTCGGCTTCGCTAACGACCCAGTCATCGCGTATATCAGTGAGGTTCGCGGACTCGCGCGCCGGACCCTGGGTGCAGCCTGAAATGACCAGGGCGCCAAACAGCGCCCCGGTCAGTCGAACTATACGCCCTAAGCCTGCATTCATGAACCGAAGTTCATGCGGAACAGGACTCCGTAGGTGCGCGTGCTGTTGATGATGCAGCGCTGCGTTACCGTATTCGCTGCCGCATTAACTGCGCCAAACTGCGCGCCGAGCGGCTGGTCGAACATCAATTCGCAATAACGCTTGTCGGCAAGATTACGGCCGTACAGTGTCACCTGCCAGCGTTCGTCGGACCCTGCCAGGCCGGTGCTCAGGTTAACGAGACCGTAACCACCCTGGACCGTCTGCGGATTCAGGTTGGTGTTGGCGCCGAGGTTCTGCTCGCCGATGTACGTGTACTCAGGCCGCAGGAACCACTCGAGGTTATTGCCGCCTACCGCCGTACGCCAGTCAGCAACGAGCGAGCCCTGGAACTCCGGCGAGAAGTGCGGGCGCCGTCCGGACAGGTCCTGCGGCGCCGTGTCGCCTGGCAGCGGAGACGCCGCGGCGAACGAATCGAACTTGGCATCCAGGTAGCTCATACCCGCGAAGATCATCAGCTGGTCGACCGGATTGAAAACGAAGTCCGCCTCGATACCGGTTTGCGTGCGCTTGCCCGCATTGCGTGTCAGGAAGCTCAAGCCGTCAAACGAACGATCCTGGAAGTCGTCCAGTTCGGTGTTATACAGCGTGACATTCGCCGTCGCCTTGCCGTCGAACAATGTGCTCTTTACACCCAGTTCGTAATTGCGTGCCTTCTCAGCCGAGAAGATGCGCGCTTCGCGTCCCAACGCGACACCGGAGCCACCGGAGTTGAAACCGCCACCCTTGAAACCGGTCGACGCTGTTGCAAACACCATAACATCTTCCGTCGGGAAGTAGCTCGCATTGATCAGCCAGGTGAAGTCGCTGTCATCCGACGTCAGGTCGGGCACGAGCTCCGCCGCCCGGAACAGGCTGCCGATAACCGGGTTCGGAGCAGCCTGCAGGAACGCGGCGTCTTTCTTGTCCGACGTATAGCGTCCGCCGAAAGTCAGCGAGAACTTGTCATTGATTTCATAAGTACCCTGCGCAAATGCAGCGATGCTCCGCAGCTCCTGCGTATAGTCGGAATCCGTCGCCGGTGATTGCGGGAAGGCGAGACACGTCTGTGCCGCAGCAAGCCCGGCCAACGCAAACACAACCGGGATACAGGCATCGGCACCAGCGTCGAAGTCTTCGTCAATAAAGAAGTCTTCCTCGTAGTAGAACAGTCCCACTACATAGGAAAAACGATCATTGGGGTCAGACAGGAGCTGAAACTCCTGCGATACCGTCTCCGTCTTGTAGTAGTGATCGCGCGGCAAAACGTCACCGGTAAGCCGCAGCGCGCTCTCGCGGTTCGTTGCCTCCCAGTCGCGGTACGACGTAATCGACTTCAGGGTCATGCCGCCAATTTCGAAGTCGAGATGCGCCGCGATGCCCCACTGCTCGTCCTTAACGGAATCCTGATGATCCTGGTTGATGACCATGTCGTAGCCGTCAGCCGTGGTCGCATTCTGCCCAAACAGTGCCGTCAGCGTGCCGTCGAAAACCGGGCTCTCTGTGCCCTCCAGGATCTCGAGAATCTGGCCGCCAGTATTGACCTCGTTGTAGTCGACCGTGATCTTGCCGTAAGCGGTATCGGAAATATCGAAACCAAGCTTCGCACGCAGCGTCAGATCATCACGCTCGCCAATTTCTTCGTTGGTAAGGGTATTGAAGCCGTAACCATCGCGTTCCGCGTATTTGACAGCAAGGCGGCCCGCGACGCTGTCGGAAAACGGTGTGTTAACGACACCTTCCATTGAATACGCGCCAAAGTCGCCAATTCCAGCCTGGACGTAGCCGCCAAACGTATCGACGGGATCACGTGTCGTGATGTTGAGCGCGCCGGCCGCGGTATTGCGACCGAAGAGCGTGCCCTGCGGCCCACGCAGCACCTCGGCGGCCTGGATATCCAGGAGATTACCAATTACTGAGCCGGGTCGCGGGTAATAAACGCCGTCCACGAACACGCCAACCGATGTTTCGATCGCGCTGTTACCGACCGAGCCAATGCCACGCACAATAATGCGCGCATTGGTAGGCTGCGACGACGTCGCAAATGTGAAGTTCGGCGCGTACAGGGAAAGGTCCTGCAGCGTCTTGATATCGGACTTTTCGAGGAAATCGCCCGAGTATGCCGAGATCGAGATCGGCACATCCTGGATACTTTCTTCGCGCTTCGTGGCCGTGACGACGATCTCTTCGATTTCCGCCAATACTGGTGCCGCGGCAAAGAGTGTGAGCAGGGTGACGGGTGCCAACAACCTGCTATTTAAATAGTTGTTCATGATTCCCCCTTCTTGTGTTGCCGTCCTCGGATCGGATGCCGAGGCGGACTTTGCTGGTTGTACCATTTGTTCAGCCCATGTTAGACCGAGTCAATGGCGGAATCTACCCGGCCCCCTCCTCCCAGGTGCGTTACTGGTCACGCTTTATGTTAGTTTTTGCGCTCCGGCAACAAGAATAAGCAACAAGAGAGCCGCGCCATGATCTATATCGCTGTCGTATCCCTATACGTCCTGATGCTTCTCGGTATTAGTGTCTACAAGAGCCGTACCGTCAAGACCGATGAAGACTTCATGGTCGCAGGACGCGGCGTGCCGGTTTATATGCTCGTTGCCACACTGGTATGCACATGGATCGGGTCCGGCAGTCTTTTCGGTACGGCCGGCCTCACGTTCCGCGTCGGCATCTCGGAGCTGTGGTTTTCGTCGGGCGCCTGGATTGGAATTCTCGTCGTCTACTTCATTGCAGCGCGTGTGCGCCGCATCGCTGAATACACACTGACCGACCTGCTCGAGAAACGTTACAGCCAGGTGGCCAAGGTGCTCGGTACCATCACCATCATCATCGCGTACATGGTCATCGCCGGTTACCAGTTCAAAGGCGGCGGCCGCTTCATATCAATCCTCTCCGACGGATCGATTTCCCCGGAAACAGGCATGCTCATTGCTGCGGCGCTGATCATCGGTTTCACCGTGCTCGCGGGCATGGTTTCGATTGTCTCGATCGATATCTTCAACGGTTCGATCATGCTGCTGGCGATGGTCGTCACGCTGCCGTTTGCCGTCATGGGACATGGCGGCGTAGAGGCGGTTATCTCGACCATTCAGCAGACCGAACCGAGCCACCTGTCGATCATGGGCGGCCATGACTTTATATGGGTGGCCGGTATTGCGCTGCCCACATTCCTGCTTCTGATGAGCGAATCGAGCATGTACCAGAAGTTCTCGTCGGCAGACAGCGCACGCAATGCAAAGCGCGCGGTCATGGGCATGTTTGTCGGCGTCGTGATCGTCGAAACGCTGATGATGCTGATCGCGCTCGTCGGCTTTGCAATCTACGCGGACGATCCGCGCTTCTTCCTGCCGGACGGCAGCATCGATCGCGCCATGGCGGAAGAAATCATCCTGCGCATCGGCTTCGAGCAGCTTCCCGTGATAATCGGCTCCTTACTGCTTGCCGCCGGCGCCGCAATCGTCATCTCGACCGGCAACACCTTCCTCATGGTGACGTCGACGAACGTGACCCGCGACATCTTCCAGGCTTTCTTTTTCAAGAACGCCACATCATCGCAGATAGTATGGCTGCAGCGTTCTTGCATTATCGGCATCGGCGTCCTCGCCTACCTGATGATGAGCCAGTTCGACACCATCCTCGAGATGGCTTTGACGTCGTACACGATGATCGGGGCTTCGCTCGCGCCGCCGCTACTGGCTGCATTCTTCTGGAAACGGGTGACACGCATTGCAGGCGTGCTATCCATCGCGTCGGGCATGCTGAGCGTCATCTGTATCACCGCGATGAACTCGATCTTCGCGGGCAACCCGACCGCAATTCTCGGGATCTCCTTCCCGTTCGATACCGACTACATTGCCATTCCGGCGGTCATCGTCTCGGTTACGACCCTGGTTGTCGTGAGCCTGCTGACGCCGCGACCTGCGGAGGAAGACTGGCGCGAATTTATCGACGCGGACACAACGTAACGCCCCACAAAAAAAGGGCCCCGAATCGGGGCCCTTTCGGTTTGCGAATGTACCGGGATTAACTAGAACTCGTAGCGCAGGCCAACCTGGATCGATCGACCCGGCAGCGGCACAAGATCCTTGAGCGGCGACGAGTGCCGACGAATCTCTTCGTCCAGCAGGTTCGTACCTTTCAGGAACACGTAGATGTCCGGCTCAGCAAACGTGTAGCTAATGCCAGCATTCAGCAAAGTGTAGCTATCCGTCGGCAACTCATTCTCCGCCAAATCATCCTGCTTTCCGGCAAAGGTCGCATCAACGCTTGCATCAACCGCACCCCAGACGCCATGCAGGCCAAAACCGAGTCGACGTGGCGGGATACGCGGCAGCTTTGCACCGCTCTCGTCTTCGCTGGCATCGACATAGTCAGTGAAGAAGCGCATATGCATGTGCCCATCCTCGTTATCGTAGAGCTCGATTCGTGCCTCGGCCTCGATGCCGCGGAACTCAACGTCAGCCTGATCGTAGTCATAGACCTGGAACTCATCGATCTCCAGTGCGGTTGGCCGCAGAACAATGTAGTCAGTGGCCCGGTTGACGAAACCTGTCAACGACCATTCGAAACCACCGGCGTCACCATGCAGGGTGACATCGAGATTCATCGACCTTTCTTTCTTGAGGAGCCCGTTACCCAGGGTCACCGAGCCGCGCTCGTAACGCTGGACCGCAACATGCGGCCCGTCAGCGTACAGCTCCGTCGCCGTTGGGTGACGCTCGGTACGCGCCAGGTTTGCCGAAATACGGAAACTGTCAGCCGGGCGCATCAAAACACCGAGTGAAGCTCCAACTGCCCCTTCATCGTACTCTTCGAGGATCGTCGGTCCCTTGATCGTCTGCCGTTCGAAACGAGCGCTGCCCTGTAGCGTCCACATGTCATCAATGGCTAGTTCTTCAAACAGGAAAACGCTGGTGCGCTGCGTATCGGATGCCGGCACATAAGCCTCATCGCCAATCGCATCGAGATCATTGGTCTTGAATTGCAGGCCTATCGCACCTTCGAGACCACCAATTTTTGCATGACGGAACTCGACGCGACCATCAGCGCCCTTGACGTCATAGGTCGTGCCAATTTCCGCGCCCTCGAGTTCGACGTGCTTGTAGTCGTTAACCGCCGCACGTACTCGAACGCTGTCGATCAGCGAGCCGCCGAATTCATACTCGCCGATCGCGTCCACCCGAACCTGGTCGAGATCGATACGGACGTTTTCTTCTGCCTCAGCCCCCATCTGCGCTGGATCTTCCTCTTCGTGGTGGGCATGACCCGGAACGCCATACTTACTGTTGAACGTGTTGACGGATACGCCGAGGAAGCCGTTATCGCCTACCAGAGACGCGCCAATGGCGCCGCCGTAGGTTTCGCTGTCGGTATTTTCGACTTTGCCGAATGCCTCTTCCTCTTCCTCGTGTTCCTCTCCTGCATGCTCTGCCTCTTCCAACGCCATCAGGTAGCGAGACTCGGCAAAGCCCGGGATTTCGATGTTGTCAGTCTGGCGTGCAAAAAAGTCCGCGCTGATAACGAAACTGCCAGCACCAATTTGGGCGCGCCCCGCCGCATCGCGATTGCCGGTGGCAGACGCCGCACCCAGGGCAATACCGCCGGAGAACGTCTCATCAGGCAAGCGGTCGGCGATACGGGAATCGATGACATTAACAAGGCCGCCGGCTGCGCCACTGCCATACAGCAGGGTTGCCGGCCCACGAATAATCTCAATTCGATCGGCCAGGAGCCCTTCGACCGCCACCTGGTGATCTTCGCTGAGCGCTGATGCGTCGAGGGAATCGAGTCCATTTGCCAGCACGCGTACGCGCTCGCCGTACTGCCCGCGAATCACGGGACGCGACGAGACCGGGCCAAAATACGTGGAACTCAGTCCCGGTTCCTGCGCCAGGGTTTCGCCGATGCTGGTGGACTGCTTCTGCGCAAGGTCGACGCCGTACAGCACGCTCGCAGGCTGGGCCAGGTTTTCAACAGTGCGCTCCAGGGGAGTCGCGGTAACGACAATATGGTCCATTCCGTGGTGCGCATCGTCGCTGTCCTGGGCGATCGATGCGGCCGGAACGGCATACAGTGCGACGGCAACTGCCATCGCAACGGGATTCATGTTTCTCATGGTGTACTTCTCTCAATCAGTTTGTGCGTGCAACGGGAGCAGCATGCCGTGACGGGGCCACAAGCAATCCGTTGCCTAGTGCAAGTTGTTTGAATTCTGATTAGAGAAAAGGAGGCGCCCGGGAATCGAAGGCGCGCACAGCGACCAAGGTCTCGGGTCGCGCAGACGCCAGCGAATCCAGCCGAACTGGATCGTGAGCCCTGTCAGTCGTATTGACATGATCCACCAGGCCATCGTCGACCCTGTCGAGCTGACTGCAGACATGGCAATTGTCTTCCAGGCTGTGCGCGGCATGCTCAAATTGATGAACCGCGGTCGAAACCTGCAGCCACGCCATCGCCAGCAACGCGGCAAGAATGGCACCGCGCCGAGGTGATTGTGCAGACTGGCTGTTGGTCGATCGAATCACTATTTTGAACTGAAGACAGGGCGGCAGAACTATAGTCAAGTTTTATGACACCGGCAATACAGCCGGGTTCCCGTCAGTAATTTGCAACCAGCTTCAGCGTATACGCTCGCCCGAAGACATCAAACATCTCCGTATCCGTGTTCGCCTGCGCTCCGTTATCCGCCATAAACGCCGGCGACTCATCCAGCAGGTTTGCCACGATCAGGCTAAGCGACACGTTCTCGGTGGCCTGGAAGCCAACACTCAGATCGACGTAGCTCTTCGCATCGAGCGCTGGAATGGCGGGCTCAACGAACTGCGGAGGAATGCCGAAAATGGGCGCAATTTCCTGGGCTATGTTGTCGGTTCCCTCGATCCATTGCCAACCAAGCTGCGCGCGCCAACGCTCCGTACTCCACGTTGCCGTCGTCCTCGCACGATTCCTGGGGTATACGGTGTCGCTGCCGCCCAGGAACTGGCAACCGAAGAACCCGAACTTGCCGCTGCAGTCGATCGGCGATGCCGCGGGGTCCGCCTGGAATGAATTCTCGAGCACGTGGGTCCAGATCAATCGGACGTCCAGGTTGGCAAACCCCGCGCCGAGTGCCGCCCAGCCACCCAGCTCAGTGCTGAAACTGAATTGCGTGTCGACGCCCCTGGTCGCCAGCTTGCCGAGATTTGCCGCGGTTGCATCGATCGCATTGATATCGAAAGTCAGCGGATCCCGCGATATTCGGTCGCAGGTTGCCCTTGCCGTGTTCGCCGGATCCCAGCAAACAAGCATCGGGTCGGATTCACCGATCGTGTCTTTCACATCAATCTCGAAATAGTCCACCGACATTGTCACCGCATCGAAACGCGTGAATACAATGCCCGCCGTAAACGTCTCGGCCTTTTCAGGCTCCAGCGCCGGGTTGCCACCGTTGGTAGAAATCACAGGCGAGCCCACCGCCGCCTCAAAAATACCGAGCTGACTCTGTGGGATTCCCTGGGCAATACAGACGTCTGCCAACCCGTTATTGATCGGATCGGCCGACGCGGAGCACGGGTCCTGCTGAGGATCGAACCCAACGACGGTCCCGGCCTCCTCATAGGGGAGCTGGAAGGCTTCACCAAGATTCGGCGCGCGCGCACTGCGCTGCAGCATGCTGCGGATCCTCAGGCCGTCAAATGGTTCCCAGTCAATGCCGAGCTTCCAGGTCTCCAGTTTCCCCGCATTCCTGTAGTCGGACAGGCGTCCGCCAACTTCGATCCCAAGATAGTTGGCAAACGGCAAATCGCTCAGCACCGGAACCAGCGTCTCGGCGTACACTTCTGCGACCGACTCTTCGCCCACGACATTGGACGAAGCGCGGAAACCGAGCGTGTCGCCGGAAAACAGCGCGGCGTCCGCCTCAAGGCTTCCCGAATCTTCACGCCATTCAATACCTAACGCTGCTGCCATCTCTCCCGCCGGCAATTCGAAAACCGGCCCTCGAATAAAGGCACTCACGAGGGACTGCTCTCTCTCGACAGTTGAAACATAGGGCGCGGCGCGAATGAAGTCTGCACCGGCCGTCGACAGGTTGCCCTCGCCAAACAGGTTCAGCGGCACGCAGCCATTCGACGTATCGAAACAGTTGCCCGACACCGGATCGACCAGAAGCCCTTGCTGCAGGCGCGAATGCGAGCCATCGTTTAGTTGTAGCCTTTCCTCCTCGCCTTTTGTGAAGCTGGCCCAGACGTCAAAGTCCCACTCAGCACCGAGTTCACCGCGCAACCCAGCCAGCAGCCTCGTGTAGTCATTGTTCGCCTCAACAATTCTGGGGCCGAGCTCGGTAAGTCGTCGTGACAGCCCGAAACCCACTATTCCAGGCGCAATCGGTATGCCGTTGTCGGCAAAAAACTGCTGGTTGGCAGGCGTCAGCTCAGGGTTATCAGGGTTGATCACGACGAATGCGCCAAATGTACCTGCAGCCGCCAGGCTGTTGACGCTCTCATTACGTGCATACATGATTTCGGAATAGAGCTCGAGCGTATCTTTCACTTCGTAGTTCAGGAGGGCCCCGGCCGAATATCGCGTCAACGGTATTTGCAGGTAATTGATCGGGCCAAAGTCGTAGCGATCATCCGGGTCGACAAATTCCCGCGGGTTGCCGTCGTCATCCCAGGTTGTCCGGGCCGGACCATTGCCATAATTAATCCGGGGAAATGACATGGTGCCAGCCGGCGTCGTCGGGCTTCCTCCCGGCTCGAGCTCGCCGGTAAACCAGTTGTCGCTGATTGTCTGCGCGGAGAAATCCCGCTGTGCCTGGAACGTTTCCTCACGATCCATGTAGCCGCCGAACAGAGTCAGGTTGCCCCTGTCGAAATTGTGCCCCCAGGCGACGTTGATGTCGGCGATGTCGGAGTCGCTACGCTCGGTCACGTAATAACTCGCCTCGAGGCTAAAGCCGTCGAAATCATCGCGCGTAATGAAATTGACGACGCCGGCAATCGCGTCAGAACCGTACACGGTTGTCGCGCCACCCGAGATTATCTCTGCGCGCTGCATCAGAACACCAGGCAGCGTATTTACATTAACCGCGCTTCCGATCCCGGCGGGCGCGATGCGCCGCCCGTTCAGCATCACGAGGGTGCGGCCCGGGCCTATGCCACGCAGATCGACTTTCGCCGTGCCATCACCGGGATTATTGCTCGCACGGCCAATGGAGGGTTGAGCCTGCGGCAAGCGATTCAGGGTTTCCTCGAGAGTCGGCTGCCCTGTGCTCGAAATGTCGTCACGGTCAATCGAAATGATCGGGCTCGGCGCCGTGAAATCCCTGCGTACCAAGCGGGAGCCGGTTACGACAATTTCTTCGACCTGGTCATCTGCCTCGGGCGCATCCTGGGCGCTCGCACCGCCCGGCACCAGAGCAACTGCCAGTCCCGCTGCGGCGGCGAACAGCCACCCGGTTTCCTGCAGTATTCCCTGTTTCGCGCGCATCGCCCCCCCCTTTGATGATGGGTAACCGCTTGTTTTGGATAGAGTCTAGCATTTGCTAGTCAGGCAGAGGAATGAACTCGTCGTCGCCCGGTACCTGGCCAAACCGGCCCTCGCGCCAGTCGGCCTTGGCTTGCTCAATGCGTTCCCGTGAACTGGAAACAAAATTCCAGTAAATATGCCGTTCTCCCAACGGCTCGCCGCCGATGATCATGACGCGCGATGCCTCGGCTGCCCGCAACGCCAGCCCCTCAGCAGCAACAATCATTACACCTTCCCCATACTCCCTGTCACCTGCCGAGACGCGACCGGAAACGATGTACGCGGCCCGTTCAGAGCAATGATCAGGCAGGGTAATAACCGATCCTTCAGGCATTCGACATTCGAGGTACAGCGTCGACGAGTACGTGCGCACCGGCGATTCCACGCCAAACGCTGCGCCGATAATGACTCGAACCTTGATGCCATCGACTTCCGTTTCCGGAATGTCATCCGCCGGGTAGTGAATGAATGATGGCTCGCACTCCTGTTTGTCGTCCGGTAACGCTATCCACGACTGGATGCCGTGGAGCCGCGCGGTCTGATTCAAATCGTCACCCGCGCGCTCGGAATGCACAATGCCGCGCCCCGCTGTCATCAGGTTGACTGCACCCCGCTGAATCGGCTGGACAAAGCCGAGGTCATCGCGATGCATGATTTCGCCCTCAAACAGGTAGGTGACCGTCGCGATGCCAATATGCGGATGCGGCCGGACCTGGATGCCCTCGCCTGGCGGAAACTCGGCCGGGCCCATGTGATCGAAGAATATGAACGGTCCGACCATACGCTGGCGCGGTGCGGGCAAGACGCGCCGCACAGTGAATTCACCAAGGTCCTTGGTTTTTGGTTCGATTACCAGGTTGCTGTTCATCCCTTGCATGCCCTTTGGAACCATTGCTGGAGGAATCGCCCTTCAGCAATTCATCAGTAAAACATCGGGCGATCATAACCTATTGGATTCGCGGTGGAGACAGGATTCAGGCGGGCTCATTTCAGGAGGAAGACCACCATGACCAAGTTAGCAAACGCACTGCTCGCCCTTGCAGCGACCCTGTTCCTGCTCACCGCCTGTGGCGGCGGCGGCGACGACGAACCGATCGTCATCATCGAGCCGATCCCCATCCTGGTCGAATTCGGTCAGGCGAGAACGGCCCAGGGAACCGTCCAGGGCGAATTCAACGGCGACCTCGTCATCTTTCGGGGCCTTCGTTACGCGATGCCGCCTGTCGGCGACCGCCGCTTCAAGCCGCCGAGTTCGCCGGAGACCTTTGCCGGAGTACTGGATACCACCACATTCGGCGACAACTGCATTCAGCCGCAAGGCGCTTCGGGTACAACGGGCGACGAAGACTGTCTGTTCATGAATATCTGGACGCACCGCGATGACCGCCAGCGCCCGGTCATGGTGTACTTGCATCCCGGCAACGCCAACGGCGTCGGCGGCAGTATGAGTTCGATCGACGGCGCTGATCTGGCCGACCAGAACGATGTCGTAGTCGTCAATTTCAATCGCCGGGTCGGACCACTGCCATATCCTCGAGACCGGCAATGACAGTTACAGACTCAAGAACTCAACCAGCAATCAGAAGGAGACGAAAGGAAAGAAAAAGACGAAATCATGAGCCATAATCGGCTCATCCGGGTGGGCTCAATTTTCAGTGCAAATCCCGGGTCAATATTGGGTGCAAATCAACAGGGTTGCGGACGAATGAACCATGAGCATTTGCCTGCACCTAATTCGCTCCGTGTATCCAATCGATCAACTCGATCGCGATCTGATCTTTAGACTGCTGGAATGCATGGTTGTCCTGAAAAGCGGCGATGCGGACGCTGTTCGCGCCCTGTTGATTGAGCGCCCGATACAACGGCATCAGATGATCTTCCATTTCAGTAGTGCGGTCGTCGAAACCGCCTATGAGAAGCAGGTTCCTGTTCGCGAGATCCGAGGCCTTTCCCCTGACATCGTACCGCTCGACATTGTCAGGCAGTTCCCGGTCTGCGCCTTCACCTGGGCGCACCCAGCCAGCATCCGCATACCCAATGAACAAATCGTCTATCGCCCGAGCAAAATCAGTGTCAGACGCAAGCTTCTTCGCCCATTCGCCAAAGTCGTTGCCACCAATAGAAAACACGTCATTGACGTGCGGGTGCTTCGCGGAATAGAGCAAAGCCACGCCACCGCCATGACTGTAGCCACCTAGGAAAACGCGATCTCTGTCAATATTGAAGCGAGCAGCTATCTCCGACGTGTTGACGTAGTCAAGAATCGCGCGAACGTCTCCTTCGTCATTTGACATGTTCCACTCACCGCCGCTGCCGTGCGTCCCACTGTAATTCGGTACCAGCACGTGTATGCCGGCGGCTGAGAGCCTTTGCCCAAGCCCCAGAACATCATTCTCGTTGCCTGGGATTCCATGCAGTACTATCGCAATCGGGGCCTCGCTCGGCCTATCCGCCAGGAATAGTCTGCCGCGAAGATCGTGTGTGTCGCGCGGGACGATTACGCTAGTCGATTCGGGTTCCTGAGCAGTCGCGCCTTGCACGATGCTCAGTAGCGCAATTGCGAAAATCAACCATGTCAACTGTGTCCGGATACGCATCGCTGTCATCTCCTTCACACATCCCAATTGAGACATCCGTGCCGGGCAGACTAGAACAGTCCCCTTATCTTTCGAACGTCTCCTGTGGGTCAACAGCGGAGATTGTAACGCATTCCAGGCCACTGGCAGCTGTGCCAGGCAAAGGAGTCATTCGTGTGCCAATCAACAAAAATCCAAATTTGGGTTTCCGCATTTTCGAAAAGCAGTCGTTCAGCCACCAACTAGGGGAACTTCGCCTCTCGGCCAGAACCAGCCAGTCGTTGGTAGGCTTATTCGCTCTGGTTACTTCGGTAAAGGCCAAAGTAGTAGTAGATGTAGGGAGCCACGAACCAGAAGAACAGAATAAAGAGCGTCCAAGATATGCGTTCGAAACTACTGAGCGCATCTTTGGATCTGTTTAGACTAATGAAGCAAGGAACGATAAGGGCTAGACCGGCAGCAAGATAGGTCGCAAAACCTGCGACCCGGACAGACTTCCAAAACTCGCTAGTCTCGTGTACCCGAGAAACGTCCGCCCCCACGACAGATATTCCTAGCACCAAGAGATTGAGTGCGACAACGACAAAGCCCAGTAACCCGAGTCTAAACGCGAAATTCCACAAGATCATTGGATGTCTGGTTTGGGTCACGAACCGAAGTTCGGTAAAGGAAAAATCATACCATTTGAACGGTCGGTTTTCGCTGTATAGCCGCCGTCGGAGCGACCACTATCAGCTCTCGAGAATTCTGGGAGCAACTCGTGTTTCGCAACAAGAAAGAGCCGCAAGAACGTAATCCCTGGAACAAGGGAAAGCTGATCGGACAAAAAGTGCCGTTTACAAGGCAGGAAATCTGGGCCATCCGGACGCGCTTGCAAACGATCGGACATCGGCGGGATCTCGCCCTGTTTAACCTGGCGATCGACAGCAAGCTGCGGGGCTGTGACTTGGTCCGATTGCATGTATCCGATGTCGCCAGCGGTGGCAAGATATTGTCCCGCGCCACGATTCGACAGCGCAAAACGAAGCGTCCCGTTCGATTCGAGATCACGGAGCGGACTCGAAAGTCTATCGAGGAATGGATCACCGCGGCGCAGCTAACCGATAGAGATCACCTGTTTCCAAGCCGAGTAAAGCGCTCGCCGCACCTGTCGACACGGCAGTACGCACGTATCGTCAACGATTGGGTTCGAGCAATCGGCCTGGACCCGAGTGCTTATGGAACGCACTCAATTCGACGCACCAAGGCGACGTTGATCTATCGCCGCACCAAGAATCTCCGAGCCGTACAGCTTCTGCTCGGGCACACCAATCTCGATAGCACGGTGCGCTACCTCGGCATCGAGATTGACGACGCCCTGGAGATGTCCGAGCAGATCGACGTGTGATTCGAGTCGAGCGCCCTCCTCGGCGCTCGGCTTGATGTCCGGTCCTGGTAGGCCTGCTAATCGAATGCGCGTCATTGCTGGGCCCGGCGGGCACAGTAATGACGCGCCGCGCCAAGCCAGAAACCGCGCCGGGTGCGGGCACGATTACCCAACGACACGCGAATGACGCCGCCGTAGTCTGCACTCACTGAATTTAGAGCGCTGCCGTTCGCCAAATAACGGCAACCGTGCTGGCCAGGGCTCGATTCACAGCACCGGGGACTCGTCCCTGAGAGCCCATCTTCAACGCAGGTGATTGCACTGCATGTTACTCAAAGGAGGTACACACATTGGCAATCGTCATATTCGCTCCCTCGGGAGCTAGGCTGGTTCGCACCGATCCAGATCTGCCACGGCAGAGAAACGGTGTGGCCTGTGACCAGGCCCGTTCAGGTCATGTGGGAGTAGTGTCCCGGGATCAACGCTCACCCCCCACGGGGTGGCCTTGTCTGACCACGGTTAGCGAGTGATCGGAAACACTCACCGAACCTTTCAATGAATCGAAGTGAGATTTAACACCAGTGAGACGCCTGAACTACCAGCTGAAGCAGATTTGTAAGAACAACCGTGACGGGAGCTACGGCACCCAGGTGCAGCGCGAGCGCGTGCTAACACTGATCGCCAACCAGCTCAACGAGCTCGGCTTTCGGCAAATGCACGCCAAGTCCCTGAGACCGAAGCACGTCGAAGCCCTGGTCAAACACTGGCTAGACACTAACGTCACCGTCGGCACCATCAAGAACCGCATGGCCGCCATTCGTTGGTGGGCTGGCAAGGTGAATAAGCAGAATGTCGTGGCACGCTCGAACGATCATTATGGAATAGCGCGCCGGCAGTATGCGAACGGCGCCAATCGTGCGATCGTCCTGGACGAGGACAAACTCGCCCACGTAACAGATCCACACGTGAGCCTGAGTCTCGAGCTGCAGCGGGAGTTCGGCCTTCGGCGCGAAGAAGCCATCAAGATCCGCCCGGTTCTTGCCGACAAAGGGGACGTTCTCTGGCTCAAGCCCAGCTGGACCAAGGGCGGCCGTGCCCGCGAAATCCCGATCCGCACCCAAGCGCAGCGCGATCTACTCGACAGAGCGCGGGCGCTAGCCGGTAACGGCTCGCTGATACCCGCCGATAAGAATTACAAGCAACAGAAGAACAGGTACGAGGGTCAGTGCATTCGCGCGGGCCTGAGCAAGATGCATGGCCTGCGGCACGCGTACGCGCAACGGCGCTTTGGCGAGCTGACAGGCCTTCAGGCGCCACTTGCCGGTGGCCCGAACCGAGCTGAACTCACTAGCGATCAGCGCGCGCTAGTCAGTAAAGCGCGCGCCCAGATCTCGGCTGAACTCGGGCACGAACGCGAGCAGATAACCGTTACCTACCTGGGCCGATGAGTAGCGAACGAACGACATCACCTCGAGTCTCCAGGAGCGCATATTTGGAGCCTGCCGCGCGGCGGGGTAATAATGGACATCGTGAGACCGACGGGGACAAGCCCGATCGACGTGTCGTGGCGCTTGTCAAACTGCTTGCCCGGCTCGCAGCGGAGAAGGATTTCCGGGACGAGCCGAATGAACGGTAACGATACTCATGAGCGAAACAAAGGGTCGACGCGTAGCCATCTACGCCCGTTACTCGAGCGATCTCCAGAGCGACTCCTCTGTCGAAGATCAAATCCGCCTCTGCAGCGAACTCGCTGAATCCAAGACCTGGGGCGTCGTAGGCCAATACTGCGACGCCGGACTTTCCGGTGCTTCATTGATGCGCCCCGGAATCCAGCAGCTGATTACCGACGCGCTGGCGGGCGACTTCGATGTCGTGGTCGCCGAAGCGCTCGATCGCATTTCCCGGGACCAGGAAGATATTGCCGGCATCTACAAGCGCATGGAATTCGCAGGCGTAGAGATCGTCACGCTCTCCGAAGGGCCGATTTCCTCCCTGCACATTGGTCTGAAAGGCACGATGAATGCGCTGTTCCTGAAGGACCTCGCCGACAAGACTCGGCGCGGACTGCGTGGTCGGGTTGAGCGCGGGAAGTCGGGAGGCGGAATCGCCTACGGCTACGAAGTCGTCAAGCGATTCGATCTGGAGGGAAATCCCTTGCGAGGCGACAGATCCATTAACGAGGACCAGGCGGCAGTCGTGCGGCGGATTTTCAAAGACTACGCGCGCAACCAGTCTCCGAGAGCTATTGCCGCGCAGCTGAATTCAGAGGGTGTTCCCTCGCCTTCCGGCAAGGCATGGAGCCAGTCCGCCATTAACGGCAACCGGCGACGCGGCACAGGCATTCTGAACAACGAGCTCTACATCGGGCGGCTGATCTGGAACCGCCAACGCTTCATCAAGGACCCGGATACGGGTAAGCGAGTCACTCGACTCAATGACGAAAGCGAGTGGATAACCCAGGAGGTACCCGAGCTGCGCATCGTTCCTCAAGAATTGTGGGACGAAGCAAAGGCGCGCCAAAAGGATCTCGATGCCAGAAAACCCGGGTTGTGGCGACGGAACCGACCTCGCTACCTGCTATCGGGTCTCATCAAGTGCGGCGAATGCGGGGGCGGATACTCGAAGATCAACACCACCCATTACGGTTGCTCGGCCACCAGGAACAAAGGCGAAAGCGTCTGCACCAATCGGAAGACGATGTCTAAGGAACATCTGGAGGGAGCGGTTCTCAAGGCCCTACAGACCCACCTGTTGCGCGAGGATCTGGTCGAAACATTCTGCCAGGAGTACGCGCAGCACCTGAACGAGCTCAGGAAGGCCCAGCACGCGGCTAAACGCGCAAAAGAAGCTGAGCTCCGCCAACTGAAGAAAAGGCAGGAGCAAGTCATTCAGTCGATCTACAACGGCGTCGACGCCAGAATGATCAAGGACGAGTCAAAGTACATCGCCGACCGGATGGAAGAGCTGGAAGCTGAGGAAGCTCAGCAGCAAGAGCAACCGCCACCCAAACCACTGGTACACCCGGCGATGGCAGACCGCTATCGAGAAGAAGTTGAGAACCTGAGAGAGGCGCTCAATCGCAAAAATGCGCAAGCTGAAGCGTCGGAGCACCTGCGCGCGCTCATCGGGAAGATAGTGCTCACACCGGAACCGGGGCGAGAAGACCTGCGCATCGACCTGCACGGAGACCTGGCTGGAATCCTACAAATAGCCAGCCAAAAACAAGCTCGGCCCGGAAACGAAACCATTTCCGGGCCGAACAAGATAGCGTTGGTAGCGGGGGCAGGATTTGAACCTGCGACCTTCGGGTTATGAGCCCGACGAGCTGCCAGACTGCTCCACCCCGCATCGGCAGGGGGAGGATACTAGTGGGAGATGGCGGTGTTGTAAACCCCTAAATGTCGACCGTAGAGCGGCCCCCCTCAGAACGACAAATGCCGCCGGCAAGCCGCCTCCTACGGGTCGCCCGCAAGCGGCCTCCTACAGGTCGCCGGCAAGCGGCCTCCTACAGGTCGCCGGCAAGTGGCCTGCTACGGGTCGCCCGCAAGGCGGGCTCCCACAGGGAGCCAGTTAGCCCAGGATAGCGACGCAGATGGCGAGAAGCGGGCCCGGCAGGATGCCGAGGCCGAGCACTGCCAGCGAGTTGAGGCTGAGAATCAGGCGTGTGTCCGTGCTGGCTTGCAGAATGGCCTGGTCCTCGCCTTCCTCGAAGTACATGTACCAGATAACGCGCAGATAGTAGTACGCGCCGACAACCGAGGCCAGCACCATCAGGATAGCCAGTCCGGTTCCGCCGGCATCGAGCACCGCGCTGATGACGTACAGCTTCGACAGGAAGCCGACAAACGGCGGTACGCCGGCCATCGAGAACATCAGGAACAGCATCATCAGGGCGAACCACGGGCTGCGTGCGTTGAGGCCCTTGAAGTCGCTCAGGAGCTCGGCATCGTAGCCGCGACGGCTCATGATAATGATGATGCCGAAGGCACCTGCTGCGGCGACGACATAAGTCAGCGTGTAGAACAACGCCGAGGCGTAGCCATCGGCCGAGCCCGTGTAGATCGCCAGCAGGATGAACCCGACATGCGCGATCGTCGAGTAACCGAGCATGCGCTTGATGTTTGTCTGCGCGATGGCAACCAGGTTGCCGACGACGATCGACAGTACGGCAACAAACATGATCATCGTGTTCCAGGTGTCGTGCAGCTCTCCGAGACCATCGACGAGCAAGCGGAAGATCAGCGCGAGTGCGGCCAGCTTGGGCGCAGTAGCAAGAAACAGCGTGACGGGCGTGCGCGCGCCCTGGTAAACGTCCGGCAGCCACATATGGAAAGGCACAGCGCCGAACTTGAACGCGATACCGACGATCAGGAACGCAAGGCCAAACCACAGCGGCATCGAATTGAGGCTCGGATCAGCCGCCAGCAACTGCGCGATCTCGCCAAATTGCAGAGAGCCGGTCACGCCGTAGATCCAGGAGATGCCATACAACAACGCACCTGACGCGATCGCACCAAGGACGAAGTACTTCATCGCCGATTCGGCGGACGTCACGTTGTTCCGGTCAATCGCGACCAGCGCATACATCGACAAAGCGAGAGTCTCGAGCCCGAGGTACATGGTCAGCAGGCTGTGGGCCGACATCATGATCATCATGCCGAGCAGGCCGAACAGGCCAAGCAGGTAGTACTCGCCCTTCTCGAGATCGTTAGCACGTAGATAGTCGCGCGCATACAGGAAGGACACACCGACGCAGATGACAGCGCCGACTTTGAGTATCTGCGAGAACGGGTCGCTGACATAGGCCCCGTAGAACGCGACGATGCTCTGATCCTCCGGCGCGGTCATGTACAGGACGCCGGCCACGATAGCGAGCGACAGCATGGTTAGCCAGAACGTAATGCCCCGCCCTTCGTCCTCGACGAACAGGTCCGCAATCATGACCACGCAGATCAGCCCGAGGAGACTGATTTCCGGTGCCGCGGCGATGTAATCCGTCCAGTTCATATCCAATCCGTCAGAGCTTCGACTGCGAGACCTGCTGAATGAGCTGCTCGATCGTTGTGTTCATCATGTCCACCAGCGGCGCCGGCCACAGGCCGACGAGCAGGACGCTGACAGCGAGAATGCCAAGGACGAGAAATTCGCGGGAATTCACATCCTCGAGCGTGGCGACATTGTCGTTCGCGACTTCGCCATAAACCACGCGCTTCACCATCCACAGGGTATACGCCGCCCCCAGCACGAGCGTAGTTGCCGCGAGGAAGGCAATCCAGAAGTTGGCCTTGAAGCTGGCGATGATCACCATGAACTCACCAACAAAACCTGAGGTGCCCGGCAGGCCTGCATTGGCCATCGCAAACAGCACCATAAAGGCCGCGAACACAGGCATCGTGTTCGCCACGCCACCATAGTCCGCGATCTGGCGGCTGTGTACACGGTCGTACAACACGCCAACACACAGGAACATCGCGCCGGAAATCAGGCCATGCGAGATCATCTGCACCATCGCGCCCGTCATGCCGAGGCCTGCGCCGGTATCTGCCACGATGAACCACATCAGGAACAGACCGAGCGTCACGAAGCCCATATGCGCGATCGACGAGTACGCAATCAGCTTCTTCATATCCTTTTGCATCAGCGCCACGAAGCCGATGTATACGACTGCGATCAGTGACAACACGATCATCGTGGTCGCGAAAAAGGCGCTGCCATCGGGCACGATCGGCAATGACAGGCGCACGAAGCCGTAGCCGCCCATCTTCAACATGATCGCGGCCAGGATCACCGAACCGCCGGTTGGCGCTTCAACGTGCGCATCGGGTAACCATGTATGCACGGGCCACATTGGCACCTTGACGGCAAAGGCTGTCAGGAATGCCAGGAAGATGAGTTTCTGCGCTGTGAGATCAATCGGCAGGTTCATAAAGTCCAGCAGGTTGAAGCTGTTTGACTGCAGGTATAGCCAGATGAACGCAACCAGCATCAGGACCGAGCCGAGGAATGTATAGAGGAAGAACTTGAGCGTCGCGTAAATGCGCCGCTCACCACCCCAGACGCCGATGATCAGGAACATCGGAATCAGCATCGCTTCCCAGAAGACGTAGAACAGCAAGCCGTCCAGAGCGCTGAAGACACCGATCATCAGGCCTTCGAGAATCAGGAACGCAGCCATGTACTGCGCTGAACGGTTCCTGATCGTGTCCCAGCCGGCAATGACCACGAGCGGTGTGATGAAGGTAGTCAACAAGATCAACGGCGCGGAGATGCCGTCAACGCCGAGGTAATACCAGACGTTGAAGGTCTCGATCCACGGCATGCGCTCGACGTACTGCATCGCGGGCTCGGCGTTGTCGAAACCGAGATACAGAGCGATGCTCGCAAGGAATGCGACCAGCGTGAAACCAAGCGCCGCCATACGCATCAGTCGAGCCTGCGACGACTTGACGTCGCCACCGTCACCAATCATAAGCAACAGCACGCCGCCCAGGATCGGGAACCAGATGAGGAAGCTAAGCAGGTAGTTCGCGAGCACTGTCTTACCTCACCCAGATGAGCCAGCCGAGCAACATCGTAAGGCCGATGATCATGGCGAATGCATAGGTGTACAGGAAGCCGGTCTGGATATGGCGCAGGTAACCGGCCAGCCAGCCGACCGCACGGGCTGTGCCATTGACCAGCAGACCGTCAATGATGAGTTGATCGCCCTTTTGCCATAGGAACTTGCCGATGTTGCGACCGCCAGTCGCAAAGCCCTTGATGTACAGGTCGTCGAAGTAGTACTTGCGATCAAGCACGTTGTAGAGCCCCTGCACTTTCGACTGGATCGTCGCCGGGATGTCCGGTCGCTTCAGGTACAGGAACCAGGCCGTGAGCACGCCGAGCGCGGCCAGGTAAAACGCTGGCGCGGCATAGATATGCATTACGAGCGCCGCGGGCCCATGCCAGAACGTTTGCTTGAGCGTCGCCAACACGTCATGAGCGCCTTGCACCACGATCGCATCGCCGAAGAACCCGTCGAACAGGACCGGGCCAACCGTAAACCAGCCGATCACGGCCGATGGAATGGCCAGCAGGATCAGCGGCACCGTTACCACAGCAGGCGTTTCGTGCAGATGCGACTTCGCTTCCTTGCTCATGCGCTCCTCGCCGTGGAATACGAGGAAGAACATGCGGAACGAATACAGGGCGGTAACGAAAACGCCAAGCAGGACGCTCAGATAGGCGATCCAGTAGATGGCGCCTTGTCCATGCCAGTGCGATTCCCTGACGGCCTCGATCAGCAGGTCTTTCGAGAAGAAGCCCGACGAGCCAGGAAAACCGATCAGGGCCAGCGAACCGATCAGCGACGTCCAGTACGTAATCGGCATGTACTTGCGAATGCCGCCCATCTTGCGGATGTCCTGCTCATGGTGCATCGCGATGATGACCGAGCCCGCAGCAAGGAACAGCAGCGCCTTGAAGAAGGCATGCGTCATCAGGTGGAAGATCGCTGCACTGTATGCCGAGGCGCCCAGCGCGACCGTCATGTAGCCGAGCTGCGAGAGCGTCGAGTACGCCACCACGCGTTTAATGTCGTTCTGCACGATGCCGAGCAGGCCCATGAAAAACGCAGTGATAGAGCCAATGACGATGACAACGGCCAGCGCAGTCGTGGACAACTCGAACAGCGGCGACATCCGCGCCACCATGAAAATGCCGGCCGTGACCATCGTCGCGGCATGAATCAGTGCCGAAATCGGCGTTGGGCCTTCCATCGAATCCGGCAGCCAGACGTGCAACGGCGCCTGCGCGGACTTACCCATAGCGCCGATGAACAGGAGGATGCAGATGACCGTCATTGCGTTCCAGGGGCTGCCCGGCAGAACATCGATCGACTCGCCCGCAATCGCATCGGCCTGGCCAAAGACGGTCGCATAGTCGAGCGAGCCCGTCATCATGACGACGCCCGCGATGCCGAGAATGAAGCCGAAATCGCCAACGCGGTTGACGAGGAAGGCTTTCAGGTTCGCAAAGATCGCCGTCTCGCGCTTGAACCAGAAACCGATCAGCAGGTACGAAACAAGACCGACCGCCTCCCAGCCGAAGAACAGTTGCAGGAAGTTGTTCGACATCACGAGCATCAGCATCGAGAACGTGAACAGCGAGATGTAGCTGAAGAAGCGCTGGTAGCCCGGATCGTCGTGCATGTAGCCGATGGTGTAGATGTGCACCATCAGTGATACGAAGGTCACGACGCACATCATGAGCGCGGTCAGGCGATCGACAAGGAAGCCGACCTCCATATGCAGGCCGTCCGTAACAGCCCAGGTGTAGACAGAGATATTCTCCGCCGCGTAGCCGCCCCAGAACATGTTTTTGAGCACGAGCAGAGACAGTACGCAGGAGATGCCCACACCGATAATCGTGACCCAGTGCGCCCCTGCCCGGCCGATCTGCTTGCCAGCGAGACCGGCGATGATCGCTGCCGCGAGCGGTGCCAATACGATTGTCAGGTAGTAGTCGTACATATCAACCCTTCAGCGTATTGAGCTCCTGCACGGCAATGGAGCGCCGGTTGCGGAACAGAACTACGAGAATCGCGAGACCGATCGCCGCTTCGGCGGCAGCGACCGTAAGGATGAAGAAGACGAACACCTGGCCCGTCTCGTCACCAAGATGGCGCGAGAACGCAATGAAGTTCGTATTGACTGCCAGCAACATGAGCTCGATGCACATGAGCAGCAGGATCAGGTTCTTGCGATTGATGATGATGCCGGCAATCGACAACACAAACAGCATCGCTGAGATCGTCAGGTAATGTTGCAGGCCGATCATTGCTTCTTCTCCGCATCCATCTTGACCACGCGGATGCGATCCTTCGCTCGCGTCGCCACCTGTTTGGCAATGTCCTGCTGCTTGAGTCCCGGTCGTTTTCGCATGGTCAGCGTGATCGCCGCAATGATGGCGAGCAGCAGAATGACGGCCGCAACTTCAAACGCAAACACGTGCTCCGTGTACAACACGGCACCAAGGGCCTCGGTATTACTGTAGCCCTCGGGCGTCGGCGCGAAGCCGCTGGTCGCATCATCAATCTTCGAACGCAGCCAGATAACGTTGATCAGTTCGACGGCCATCAGCAATGCAATGCCGATTCCCAGCCCGGCGTAACGCGTCAGACCGCGTTTTGCCGCCTCGATATTGACTTCGAGCATCATCACGACGAACAGGAACAGCACCATGACCGCACCCACGTAGACCAGCACCAGAACGATGGCGAGGAACTCTGCCTCCGCGAGCAGCCACAGGATTGCGGCATTGAAAAACGTCAGCACGAGGAACATGACGGCATGAATCGGGTTGCGCGACAGGATCACGCCGAGCGCCGCGCCAAACATCACGGCGGAGAAAACGTAGAACAGGATCGTATGCAGCATCACCTCGCCTACCTGTACTTCGCGTCCGCTGCCTTGTCGGCCGAGATCATGGCGTCGTACTTGTCGCCAACAGCCAGCAGCTTGTCCTTGGTCATGATGTTCTCGCCAGGCTCTTCCATGTGGTACTCATGGATGCGCGTCTCGACGATCGCGTCGACCGGGCAAGCCTCTTCGCAGAATCCGCAGTAAATGCATTTGAACAGGTCGATGTCGTAGCGCGTGGTACGCCGCGTTCCATCGTCACTGACGCCCGATTCGATCGTGATGGCGAGCGCCGGGCACACAGCTTCACACAGCTTGCACGCAATGCAGCGCTCTTCGCCGTTGGGATACCGACGCAGCGCATGCAGGCCACGGAAACGATGCGACTGCGGCGTCTTCTCATCCGGGTACTCGAGCGTGACGCTCTTGCGGAACCAGTTGGTCTGCGTGACTTTGAGGCCCTTGAGCAGCTCCCAGAGGGCGAACGTCTTGATGTAGCTGATTACTCGATTCATCGTCTTATACGCCCATACCAGCCCACGGACCGACCTCGAACCAGGCCATCGCACCTTCAACGGCAATCCAGATGATCGTTACAGGAATGAATACCTTCCAGCCAAGGCGCATGATCTGGTCGTAGCGGTAACGCGGAAAGGTCGCGCGGAGCCAGAAGAAGACGTACATAAAGAAGCACATCTTCGCGAACAGCCAGTGCAGCCCCCCTGTGCCGAGCAGCGGGATAGTGCCGAGTAGCGGCACACCTTCGAACGGTGACGCCCAGCCGCCGAGGAAGAATACGGCGGTCAGTGTCGAAATCAGGATCATGTTCGCGTATTCGGCGAGGAAGAACAGCGCAAACGCAACGCCCGAATACTCAACGTGGAAACCGGCGACAATTTCCGATTCGCCCTCGGCGACATCGAATGGCGCGCGATTCGTTTCCGCGACACCGGCAATCCAGTACACGACAAACAGAGGGAATAGCCAGATGACGAACCAGTTCTGGACGCCACCCGCCTGGGCCTGGACGATCTCGCCGATGTTCAGGCTGCCGCCGGCCATCAGGACGCCGACAAGGGCGAAGCCCATGGCAATCTCATAGGCCACGATCTGTGCCGCGGACCGCATCGCGCCAAGCAACGCGTATTTCGAGTTCGTCGCCCAGCCCGCGAGAATAACGCCGTACACGCCGACCGATGTCAGCGCCAGCACGTAGAGCAATCCTGCGTTGATGTCCGCGATGACGAAATGGTCGTTCATCGGAATAACCGCCCAGGCGGCCAGCGCCGGCGTCAGCGACAGCAATGGCGCCACGATGTACAGGAACTTGTTCGACTGCGACGGAACCACCACTTCCTTGATCAGGAGCTTGATGACGTCGGCAAACGGCTGCAGGATGCCGTTCCATCCAACCCTGTTCGGACCGACGCGCGCCTGCATGCTGCCAATGACCTTGCGTTCAAAGTAGGTTGAGAACGCGACACACAGGATCACGGCAATCATGACGATGCCGATCTTGAACACCGTAGTGCCCAGGTACTGCACGGTTTCCGGCAAGGATAGCCACCACCCGACGACTCCATTGACGAAGTTGACGACGAATTCGGGCATCAGTCGCCTCCCTCACCACCGGAGCGCTGCGCAGCTGGCGTCAGCTGCAGGGCCCTGGCACGGCGTACCAGCCCGTCAACCGCATAGATCGGCGTATCGATGTCGCCAGCAGGATCGTCGGCACCATTTGCAGCGCCGCCTTTGCCGCCGACAGATGACGTCGGAGCGACTTCGCCAACCGCGTCCCTGCACTCGGCGAGCACATCTTCGCTCGTGACGTAATCGAAGCCGTCTGCCTCGACGAGGTTGCCGAGTACCCGCAATACCTTCCACGCCGGACGCGCCTCTCCAACCGGATTGGCGACCCCGCCGAAGCTCTGCCAGGTACCTTCGACATTCACGAAGGTGCCCGAGGTTTCGGCAAACGTCCCGACTGGCAGCAACAGGTCCGCCGCTTCCAGCAGCGCGTCTGACACGAACGACGTCAGCGCTACAACGAACTTCTGCTTCGCAAGTTGCGCGACGGCATCCTCGACTGCGTGCAAATCTGCATCGGGCTCAATGCCGACCAGTACGACCGCGTCCAACCTCTCGTCGAACATTTCGCCCGCATGTTTGCCATTGTTCGGCAACAAGCCAAGCTGTGACAGGCCGGCACTGTTGGCGCCGGGCGACAAAGTACCGAATTTCGCCCCGCTCTTTGCCGCGATGTCACTGGCTAATGCACGCACGGCGCCAAATGCTTTATGTCGTCCCGCGACGTTACCCAGCAATACCAGCGCATTGTCCGCAGCCTTAAGCTTGTCAACAATTGCGTCGACGCCTGCACCCGACAACAATTCGGTCAGGCCTGCGCCTGACAGGTAGTTGTCGACGTCGAAGAAGTACTCGTTCTCTGCACTGTCGGCAAAGTTCACGCTGCCCCCCTTCAGGGCTGCCTTGCGAATGCGATGCGCGAGTATCGGTGCTTCGTGACGCAGGTTCGAGCCAATGACAAAGATCGCATCCTGGTTTTCGAGGTCCGCAATTCTGCAGCCAAGATACGGAAACGACGGATCGTTATCGGCGTCCGAGAAGTCGCGGCGCTCGATGCGATGATCAATATTCGTCGTACCGAGGTGATCCGCGAGCTTCTTCAGGAGATAGCCTTCCTCGATGGTCGTGCTCGGTGACGCCAGGACGCCGCTGGAGTTCGCGTCGCGCAGCGCTGTTGCCGCCGCTTCCAGTGCATCCTCCCAGTCCAGTTCACGCCATTCGCCGCTCTCTTTGATCTGCGGCTTCGCGAGACGCTCGGACGAGTAGATTCCCTCGTAGCTGAAGCGATCCCGGTCCGCTATCCAGCTCTCGTTAATTGCCTCGTTGGTGCGTGGCACGATGCGCTTGACCGTTCCGCGCAGTACATGCGCATACAGGTTCGAACCCACGCAGTCATGCGGCGCCACCGTGGCGCGCTGCACCATTTCCCAGGCGCGAGCGCTGTAACGGTACGGCTTGTTGTTGAGCGCGCCAACCGGGCAGAGATCGATAATATTGGCGGACAACTCGTGATCGATGTTCTGCTCAACGTAGGTCGAGATCTCAACGTTCTCGCCGCGCAAGGTCGTGCCAAGCTGCGGCTTGCCCTGAATCTCTTCGCCGAAGCGGACGCAACGCGTGCAGTGAATGCAGCGCGTCATGTCGGTCGATACGAGCGGACCTATATTCTTGTCCTTAACGACGCGTTTGCCATCGTTGTAGCGCGACACATCCCGCCCATAGCCCATCGCGAGATCCTGCAACTCGCACTCACCGCCCTGGTCGCAAATCGGGCAATCGAGCGGATGATTGATGAGGAGGAACTCCATCGTCGCTTTCTGCGCAGCTATGGCGCGCGGCGACTTGGTGAACACCTTCATGCCTTCGTTCACCGGCTGTGCGCAAGCCGGGATGGGCTTGGGTGCGCCCTCGATATCGACGAGACACATGCGGCAGTTCGCCGCGACGCTCAATTTCTCGTGGTAACAAAAGCGCGGCACATAAGCGCCGATGCTGTCGGTGACCTCGATGAGCATCTGGCCCGGCTTCGCTGCAACCGTCTTGCCGTCGACCTCGATATTTACGGTGTCATCACTCATATAAATTACGCCGCCGCACCCGGCGCATCGTCAACGATGCTGCGGCCATGATTGCGAATCATGTACTCGAATTCGTGGAAGTAGTGATTCAGGAAACTCTGCACGGGCCACGCTGCGGCGTCGCCCAGCGCGCAGATCGTATGACCCTCGATCTTGTTGGCGACGTCGGTCAGCTTCTGGAGATCGGCCTCCTCGCCCTTGCCTTCGATGATGCGCGTCAGCATGCGATACAGCCAGCCCGTCCCTTCGCGGCAGGGCGTGCACTGGCCACAGGACTCCGCCATGTAGAAACGCGAAATACGGCGCAGGACCTTCACCATGCAGGTGGTCTCGTCCATGACCATGACGGCACCCGTGCCAAACGACGAACCCGCCTGCTGCAGCGAGTTGTAGTCCATGGTGCATTCCATGATGACGTCGGCCGGCAATACCTTGCACGACGACCCGCCCGGAATCACCGCTTTGAGTTTGCGGCCCTTCCATACGCCGCCTGCGAAATCCTCGAGCAGGGTCTTGAACGGAATACCCATCGGTAACTCGTAGTTGCCCGGCTTCTCGACATGGCCTGATACCGAAAACTGGGCAGTACCGCCCGACCCCTCCGGACCGAGGCCAGCAAACCATGCAGCACCGTTCCGCAGAATAGCCGGTACGCTGGCAATACTCTGGGTGTTATTGATCGTGGTCGGCTTGCCGTAGAGCCCGAAATTTGCCGGGAACGGCGGCTTGAAGCGCGGCCGCCCCTGCTTGCCCTCGAGCGATTCGAGCAACGCCGTTTCTTCGCCGCAGATATAAGCGCCGGCGCCGATGAAGCCATGAATATCGATATCGATACCACTGCCCTGCACGTTCTTGCCAAGCAGCCCCGCTTCGTAGGCCTCTTTGACCGCAGCCTCAAAGCGCGGGAACGGCTCGTCCATGAACTCGCCACGCATGTAGTTGTATGCGACTGTCGCACCCATCGCGTACGCGGCGATAGCCATGCCTTCGACCAGGCAATGCGGGTTATAACGCAGGATTTCGCGGTCGTGGCAGGTGCCGGGCTCGGATTCATCGGAATTCACGACGAGGTATTTCTGGCCCTCGAAACCTTTCGGCATGAAGCTCCACTTCAGACCGGTCGGGAAGCCCGCGCCGCCACGGCCACGCAAGCCGGACGCTTTGACCTCTTCGATCACCTCTTCCGGCGTCATCTTGCCGGCGAGGATCCTGCGCCACGCCTGGTAACCGTCATGCTCTTCATAAGTCGCAAGAGTCCACGACTCAGCGGAACCGAAGGTATTGAAACAGACGAGGTTCTGTTCGTAGGCCATTACTCGAGCCTGTCCAGGATCTCATCGACCATCTCGGTCGTAAGATTCTCGTAGTACTTGTGATTCACCTGCATCGCGGGCGCTCCGCAACAGGCCGCAATGCACTCTTCCTCGCGCTTGAGGTAGACGCGACCGTCCGCGGTACTCTCGCCGAGTTTGATACCGAGCTTGCCCTCGACATGCTCGACGATCTCCTCGGCGCCGCGCAGCATGCAGGACACGTTGGTGCAGATCGACACTTCGTTGCGCCCGCATGGCTTCGTCTGGAACATCGAGTAAAAGGTCGCAACCTCGTACACCTGGATGGCCGGCAGGTTGAGGTAATCGGCGACCGCGTCCATCTGGTCGGAGGTCACGAAGCCGTGATTTTCGTGCTGCACGAGATGCAAAGCACGAATCACAGCGGAGCGTTGTCGATCCTCGGGAAAGCGCACTTTCCAGGCGTCGATTTCTTCGCGCACATGGCTCGAGAGTTCGTAGCTCATCGATCAACCTCGCCAAATACGATGTCCTGCGTGCCGATGACGGCAACGACGTCCGCCAGCATGTGGCCCTCGACCATTTCCGACATGGCGGACAGGTGCGCAAAGCCCGGCGCACGAATCTTCACGCGATAGGGTTTATTGGCGCCGTCCGAGACGAGGTAAATGCCGAACTCGCCCTTCGGGTGCTCAACTGCCGCATACGCCTCGCCCTCGGGCACGCAATAGCCCTCGGTGAACAGTTTGAAGTGATGAATCAGCGACTCCATGTCGTCCTTCATCTCGACCCGTTTAGGCGGCGTGATCTTGTGATCGTCGGCGATGACCGGACCCGGGTTGTCACGCAGCCAGTCAATGCACTGTTTGATAATGCGGTTTGACTGACGCAATTCCTCGACCCTTACAAGGTAACGGTCATAACAATCGCCGTTACGGCCGACGGGGATATCGAAATCCATGCGGTCATAAACTTCGTAGGGCTGCTTCTTGCGCAGGTCCCACGCGACGCCGGAGCCGCGCAGCATTGGCCCCGAAAAGCCAAGTTGCATCGCACGTTCCGGAGAGACAACACCGATGTTTACCGTGCGCTGCTTCCAGATTCGATTATCCGTAAGCAGCGTCTCGTATTCGTCGACGCAGCCCGGGAAGCGATCGGTGAACGCCTCGATGAAATCCAGCAGCGAACCCTCACGAATCGCGTTCATGCGATCGAGCTCTTTTTTGCTGCGGAACTTCGATTCCTGGTATTTCGGCATCGCCTCCGGCAAGTCGCGGTACACCCCGCCCGGCCGATAGTACGTCGCATGCATGCGCGTTCCCGAGACCGCCTCGTAGCAGTCCATCAGGTCCTCGCGCTCGCGGAAGCAGTAGAGGAACATCGTCATGGCGCCGATATCGAGACCGTGCGCGCCGAGCCACATGAGGTGGTTCAGGATGCGCGTGATTTCATCGAACATGACGCGTATGTACTGGGCGCGTTCCGGTACCTGGACGCCAAGCAGCTTCTCGATCGCCATGACGTACGCGTGTTCATTGCACATCATCGACACGTAGTCGAGGCGATCCATATAGCCGATGCTCTGGTTGAACGGCTTGCTCTCCGCGAGCTTCTCCGTTGCCCGGTGCAACAGGCCAACGTGCGGGTCGGCCTTCTGGATGACCTCGCCTTCGATCTCCAGCACGAGGCGCAGTACGCCATGCGCAGCAGGATGCTGCGGGCCGAAATTCATCGTGTAACTCTGGATCTCAGCCATTGTCTGCGTCCTTGAGATCCACGCTGTAACGGTTGTCGTCCCGGATTACGCGCGGCACGAGCGTGCGCTCTTCGAGCTGGACAGGCCGATACACAACGCGCCCCTCTTGCTCGTCGTAGTGCACTTCGACGTTACCGATCAGCGGGAAATCCTTGCGGAATGGATGGCCGATAAAGCCATAGTCGGTCAGGATGCGGCGCAGATCCGGATGGCCCTCGAAGAGAATGCCGTACATATCGAACGCCTCGCGTTCGAACCAGTTCGCACCATTCCAGATGTCCACGACAGATCGCACTATTGGCGGATTATCGGTGCCCGTAAAAACGCGCAAGCGCATACGGGTGTTGTGCTGCAGCGACAGCAGGTGATAGACGACGGCGAAACGGCGCTCAGGGAATTCGTCTGCCTCGTCGAGAATGACGGCCTCGCGCTCGACGCCGCGACTGAAGCCTGTATCGGTTGCGTCGCCGGTCGTCCATTCGTCGCTACCGAAATTCAGGTAGTCGACGCCGCAAACGTCCATCAGCATCTCAAAACCGAAATCACCCTCGTTGCGCAACGCCGTCGCAACCTCGATCAGATCGTCCTTGCCGACCTCGTAGGTCAATTCCCCGCAAGTGGATGCGACGCGAGTCACCTGCTCACCGAATCGCTCGTGTATCCGAGCAGCTAATGCCTCGTAACGTTCACTCATCTGGGTGTTCTTACCTGGCTATCGTGCTCGTACGCTTGATTTTCTTCTGCAGCTGAATCAAGCCGTAAATCAGGGCCTCTGCAGTCGGTGGACAGCCGGGAACGTAAACGTCGACCGGGACGATGCGATCGCATCCCCGCACGACCGAATACGAATAGTGATAATAGCCGCCGCCATTCGCGCAGGATCCCATCGAGACGACCCAGCGCGGCTCGGGCATCTGGTCGTAGACTTTCCTGAGAGGCGCCGCCATCTTGTTGGTCAGCGTGCCGGCAACGATCATACAGTCGGACTGGCGCGGACTGGGGCGGAAAATGATACCAAATCGATCGAGATCGTAACGCGATGCGCCGGCCTGCATCATTTCGACTGCGCAGCACGCCAGGCCGAAGGTCATGGGCCACAATGAACCCGTGCGCGCCCAGTTCATGACGTTGTCGACACTCGTCACGACAAAGCCCTTCTTCTGCAGGCTGTCGCCGGCGGCATCCGCCCCGTTGACTGTCTCAGCCGTCTGCGGCTCCGCTAATCCCACTCAAGCGCCCCCTTCTTCCACTCGTATATAAACCCGACCACGAGAATTGCGAGGAACAGCGCCATCGACAGTAGCCCGAACTTGCCGACCGTATCGAGCGACACCGCCCACGGAAACAGGAAGGCGATCTCAAGATCGAAAATAATAAACAGGATGGCGACGAGGTAGTAGCGCACGTCAAACTTCATGCGCGAGTCGTCGAAGGCCTCGAAGCCGCACTCGTAAGGGGAGAGTTTTTCTTCGTCTTTCTGGCCATGGCCGAGCAGAAAGCCCAGCCCGAGCAGCAGCAAACCAAGCCCGGCGGCAACCCCCAGAAAAATCAGGATAGGAAAGTATTCTTGTAGCATTTTTTCCTGTCTGTTCGGCGCTACAAAGAGCACCAGAATCAGGGCGCGATTGTAGCAGTGTCTGCGCGCGCCGACAGCAAAAAAAAAACCGGCCTGTAACTCAGTGTGTTACAGGCCGGTCATTGTTTGGTGCTCTGGGCGAGACTCGAACTCGCACGGCTCGCGCCACTGCCCCCTCAAGACAGCGTGTCTACCAATTCCACCACCAGAGCGTATGCGGGAGTTTACTCCTGATCGCCGTCCGGCGCTTCTTCTTCGAGCGGCGGCAGATCGACGACTTCATCATCGGTCGGTTCGAGCGCGGGCACGTCCGGCAGGGACACATCATCGCCGCTGACCGGCGTGTCTACGGCCGGTTGTTCTGTAACCGGAGCGTCTTCGAGCAGGCTCGTCGGCGCCGTCGACGCCTGGCTGCTCAGGTATGCCAGTGTCAGGCTGCTGGCGAAGAACAGGGTTGCGCAAACAGCGGTCGCTCGCGAGAAGAAGCTGCTTGATCCGCGCGCACCGAATACCGTGCCTGACGCGCCTGCGCCAAACGCCGCGCCGGCGTCCGCGCCCTTACCACGCTGCAGGAGCACGAGCACGATGATCAGCAATGCGATCAGCGTGTGTGCAATCAGTACGGCCTTGTGAATTGTATCCATGGTCCGTTAACTCTTTAGTCCAGTTCGGCAGCCGCCGCCGCAATAGCGAGGAAATCGACTGCTTTCAACGACGCGCCGCCAATCAGGCCACCGTCAATGTCCGGCTGCGCCAACAGGCCAGCCGCATTTTCACCTTTCATACTACCGCCGTACAGGATCTGTACGCCGGCAGCGATATCCGCATCCTGCGCCGCCAGCCGACCGCGAATGTGCCGGTGCACGTCCTGCGCCTGTTCCGGCGTTGCCGTCATGCCTGTGCCAATTGCCCAGACCGGCTCATAAGCGATCACTGCGCTGGCAAACGCCGCAATTCCCGCCGCCTCGAAGACTGCATTCAGCTGCTCGTCCACTACGGCTTCCGTCGCACCGGCCTCCCGCTCCTCGAGCGTTTCCCCGACACACAGGATCGGGGTCAGACCCGCCGCCTGGGCGGCCACAAATTTCGCCGCAACCTGCTCGCTCGATTCGCCATACAGCGAACGACGCTCCGAGTGGCCCACAATGACGAACTCGCAGCCAATGTCGCGCAACATTCCCGGTGACACTTCACCCGTAAACGCGCCCTTTTCGTGCTCCGAAACGTTCTGCGCGCCTACGCGCACCGCGGACCCCGCGGCCTGGGCAGCAACTGCCCCAAGGTACGGGAATGGCGGGCACACCAGCAGCGTAAAACCGCTGCCCGCCGGAATGCCGTCGATAATGCCGGCAACCAGCTCCGCGTTCGCCGCGGTGCTGCCGTTCATTTTCCAGTTTCCCGCGACAAGGATGTCACGCATTTCCATGTACCCGGAGGCTTAAAAGGCGCGCAAGGATACCGGGCAAAGCCCCGCAAAGCAACGCATTATTAAAGGTCTCAGCGTGCCGCGTCGGCAACCACCGACGCAAGGCGCTCAGCCAGCGAAACCACCTGGTTTTCATCTTCGCCCTCGACCATGACGCGGATAACCGGCTCCGTTCCCGAGGCGCGCAGGACCACGCGCCCGGTGTCGGCCAGTTGGCCTTCGGCCAGGGCCACGGCATCCTTGATAACAGGTGATGCGCCGGGGTCGAGACGCTGCTCCATGCGGACGTTGATCATGGTCTGCGGATATTTCGGCATTCCCGCAACCAGTTGCGAAAGCTGCTTGCCCGTCTCCTTCAGCACTGCCAGTACCTGCAAAGCGCTGATCAGGCCATCACCGGTCGTGGTCTTGTCGAGCACAAGCATATGACCCGACGTTTCGCCACCCAGGACGCCGCCCGTCTCGCGCAGCGTTTCGAGCACGTAGCGATCGCCGACCTTGGCGCGTCGAAAATCGATATCACGCGTCTTGAGCGCGTGTTCGAGGCCGAGATTGCTCATTACCGTACCGACAACCGGCCCCTCGAGCGCTCCTTTGTCCTGGCGCGCCGTGGCGAGGACATAGAGAAGCTGGTCGCCATCGACCAGGCTGCCCTGCTCATCAACCATGACGACGCGATCACCGTCGCCATCCAGGGCGATGCCGACATCGGCCTTGACGGCCGGCACAGTCAGTTGCAGCAGGTCGGGATGGGTCGAACCACACCCGTCGTTGATATTGCGCCCGTTCGGCGAACACCCGATCGGGATAACCTCGGCGCCCAGATTGGCAAGCGTTCTCGGCCCGACCTTGTAGCCGGCGCCATTGGCGCCATCGAAAACGATTTTCAGGCCTTCGAGATCAATTCCGTCAGGCATGCTGGCGGCACAAAAATCCTGGTAACGAATACGTGCCGTGTCGATGCGCTTGGCCTTCCCTAGCGCCTGCGACGCCAGCGTGATGGCCGGCTCCCGCAGGCGTTCCTCGATCTGGCGCTCAATGTCGTCCGAAAGCTTCGAGCCCTGCGCATCGAAGAACTTGATGCCGTTGTCCATGAAGCGATTGTGCGATGCGCTGATCACCACGCCGAGATCCGCGTCGAACTCCTGCGTCAGCCTCGCAATACCGGGCGTCGGCAGCGGCCCGAGCAGCAGAACATCGGCGCCGGCGGCGACAAAACCGGCCTCGAGCGCCGACTCGAACATGTAACCTGACAGACGCGTGTCTTTGCCGATGACCACTGTCCCGCCGCGCGGCACGAGAACCTGCGCCGCCGCGCTTGCAAGACGCATCGCGAAATCGGCAGTCATCGGATCGCTGCCGACAGTACCTCTCACGCCGTCCGTTCCAAAGAATTCTCTGCTCATTTGCTATTTGCCTCGACTATCGCCTGCGTTACGCGCAGGGCATCGACTGTTGCTGCGACATCGTGGGCCCGCACGATGCTCGCACCGTTCATGACCGCCACCACGGCCGCCGCGATGCTTGCAGGCATGCGTCCGTCCACTTCACGGCCAGTCAGCTCGCCCAGTGTCGACTTGCGCGACACCCCAACCAGTATCGGTAAGCCGCGCACCGCCAATTGTCTCAGATTCGCGAGTAACTCGACATTGTGATCTCGCGTTTTACCAAACCCGAACCCCGGGTCGACGACGATCAGGTCTGCGCCAATTCCGGCATCGAGACACGCCTGTACGCGCTCGTCGAGAAAAGCAGCGACATCGGCAACCACGTCCGTGTACCCGGGATTTGCCTGCATCGTGCGCGGCTCGCCCTGCATGTGCATCAGGCATACCGGCACGTGCAGATCGGCGGCTACTTCTAGCGCACCATCGGCCTGCAAGGCGCAGACATCGTTGATCATGTTGGCCCCGGCCGCGACTGCTTCCTGCATGACCTCGGGCTTGCTGGTATCGATTGATATCGGCGTATCGGTGACCGAGCGCACCGACTCAATGACCGGAATCACGCGGTCGAGCTCTTCCTGGACACTGACGCCGCCCGAACCCGGTCGCGTTGACTCTCCGCCTATGTCGAGAATCGCCGCGCCCTCTTCGACCATCGCTGTTGCATGAAACAACGCAGTGTCACGGGCGGTGAACTGGCCGCCGTCCGAGAACGAATCGGGGGTGACGTTCAGGATGCCCATAACGGCGGGCGCCGGGAGACTGACAGTGCCCAGTTTCAGCATCGTTGTCGCGGAGCGATCTAGTGCTCGGACGCCGGTCCGCCAATAGTGCCGGTCGAGTCAGCTTCAGCCGTGGCCGAGCCGCCATCCGGCTTCGACGAATCGGTGTTGTCGTCCCAGTCCTCGGGCGGACGACACTCGCGGCCCTGCATGATGTCCTCGATCTGCTCTTCGCCGATCGTCTCGTATTTCACCAGCGCTTTGGCCATTGCGTGCAGCTTGTCGACATTCTCATCGAGCAGCTTCTCCGCCCGCTCGTAGTTGCTGTCGATGATGCGGCGCACTTCCTCGTCAATCGCGTGGGCCGTGTCATCCGATACCTGCTTGTGCTGCGTCACCGAGCGACCGAGGAACACCTCGCCATCGTCTTCGCTGTAGGTCAGCGGCCCGAGGCGATCCGACAAACCCCACTTGGTAACCATGTTGCGGGCAATGTCCGTTGCACGCTCGATATCGTTCGAGGCACCCGTGGTTACACCACCAGGACCATTGATCATCTCTTCCGCTATGCGCCCGCCGAACAAGCTGGAGATGCTGCTCTCGAGACGCTGACGCGACATGCTGTAGCGATCTTCCTCGGGCAGGTACATCGTAACGCCCAGCGCCCGGCCACGCGGAATGATCGTGACCTTGTAGACGGGATCGTGCTCCGGCACGAGGTAGCCGACAATCGCATGGCCGGCTTCGTGGTAGGCCGTATTGAGCTTTTCCGTCTCGCTCATGACCATCGAGCGCCGCTCGGCACCCATCATGATCTTGTCCTTGGCCCGCTCGAATTCTTCCATGCCGACGACGCGCTTGTTCGCACGCGCGGCGAACAACGCCGCCTCGTTCACGAGATTGGCCAGATCCGCGCCCGAGAATCCCGGTGTGCCGCGGGCAATGACCGACGGTTTCACGTCGTCACCAAGCGGCACCTTGCGCATGTGTACTTTCAGGATCAGTTCGCGACCGCGCACGTCCGGCAGCGGCACGACGACCTGGCGATCGAAACGCCCGGGACGCAGCAAGGCGGGATCCAGCACATCGGGCCGGTTAGTTGCGGCAATCACGATGATGCCTTCGGAGCCTTCGAAACCGTCCATTTCGACCAGCATCTGGTTGAGTGTCTGCTCACGTTCGTCATGGCCGCCACCAAGACCGGCGCCGCGATGGCGACCGACGGCGTCGAGCTCATCGATGAAGATGATGCAGGGCGCCTGCTTCTTCGCCTGGTCGAACATGTCACGGACACGCGACGCGCCGACACCGACGAACATCTCGACGAAGTCCGAACCGGAAATCGTGAAGAACGGCACCTTCGCTTCGCCCGCGATGGCTTTCGCGAGCAGGGTCTTACCGGTACCTGGCGGACCAACCATGAGTACGCCCTTGGGAATCTTGCCGCCAAGGCGCTGGAACTTGCTCGGGTCCTTGAGGAACTCGACGATCTCGGCCACTTCGGCTTTGGCTTCGTCGACGCCGGCAACGTCCGCAAACGTCACGCCAACCTGGTCTTCGCCCAGCAGGCGTGCCTTGCTCTTGCCGAAGGACATAGCGCCGCGGCCACCGCCGCCGCCCTGCATCTGGCGCATGAAGTAAATCCAGACACCGATCAGCAGCAGGATCGGGAAAGCGCTGATCATAAGCTGTGTCAGGAAACTCTGCTTGGGCTGCTCAGCACCCGTGAAGTCCACATCGTGCTCTTCGAGCAACCCGATCAGCGTGTTGTTGTCCGTCTCCGGACTGATCGTGAAGTACGACAGACCATCGCCCTTCATTTGCCAGCTGATGCGATTGTCCTTGCCAATCACGGCGCGTTCGACATCGTTCTTTCGAACCGCCTCGGTGAACTCCGAGTAGTCGCGCTCGGTCGGCTGTCCAGGACCAACACCATTAAGACCCGACACCACCGACAACAGGACCACGATGATGACTATGAAAACCAGTACGTTTTTTGTTAGATCGTTCACGTAAGAGACGCTACTACAAAGAGAAATTTCTCGCTACCAAGTAGACCTCACGGCTACCCGGGCGCGAGGCCTTGGGTTTGATGACCCGTACACGCTCGAAAGAGTTCCTCGCGTCGCGAACAAACTCGTCAAAACCTTCGCCCTGAAACACTTTCGTTACAAAACTGCCACCCGGCTTCAGGACCCTTCGTGCCATGTCCAGCGCCAGTTCCACGAGATACATGGAGCGCGGCTGGTCCACGGCTTTCGTGCCGCTAATATTGGGGGCCATATCGCTCATTACAAGGTCTGCGCCCTGCTCGCCGACCGCGTCGAGCAATTGCTCAAATACCTCGTCGTCGCGAAAGTCTCCCTGGACAAATTCGACGTCCGGCAGGGAGTCCATGGGTAACAGGTCCACAGCAACGATACGCGCCCTGCCTTTCAGCTTCTCGGTGACGTACTGGCTCCAGCCGCCCGGTGCCGAACCGAGATCCACGCAAACCATGCCGGGCCTGACCAGGCGTTCCTTCTGGTCGATTTGTTCGAGCTTGAACACTGCGCGCGAGCGCCAGCCTTCCTTGCGCGCACGCAGCACATAGGGGTCGCGCTCCTGGCGCTCCCGCCAACTGCGGCTCGAACTGCGAGGTTTACTCATCGAAGTGCTTCCATCCTGCTACACTGCGCGCCCATGGACCTCAGCGAATCACAGAAAAAATACCTGCGCGGCCTCGGCCATCAGCTCAAGCCACTCATCATGGTCGGCGACGCGGGTCTCAGCGAGTCACTCCTGACCGAATACGACTCGACGATCGACCATCACGAACTGATCAAGGTTCGCGTCCGTGTCGGCGACCGCGGTGCGCGCGACGAAATTATTGCAAAACTGTGCGAACGCGCCTCAGCCGCGCTCATCCAGCGCATCGGCAATGTCGCGCTGCTATATCGCCCAAATTTGAAAAAGAAACCGGAAAAGCGCATCCGGCTTCCCGGCATGTAAGCCTTATTCGTAGCGAACTTCGAGTATATCGAAGGTCTTCAGGCCGTCAGGGGCCTCGAATTCAATGGCGTCGCCCTCGTCCTTGCCAATCAGCGCGCGCGCAATCGGCGACGTGAATGAAATCATGCCGGCCTTGATGTCGGCCTCGTCCTCGCCAACGATCTTGTAGGTCGTCTCCTGGTCGGTCGCCTCATCGAGAATTACGACGGTGGCACCGAAAATGACCTTGCCACGCGCGTCAACGGCCGACGCATCGATCACCTGGCTGTGCGACAGCTTGCCTTCGAGGTCCTTGATGCGTGCCTCGATGAAACCCTGCTGCTCTTTCGCTGCGTGGTATTCGGCGTTTTCCTTCAGGTCGCCGTGTTCGCGCGCCTCGGCAATCGCCTGCACGACAGCTGGCCGATCCTGCGATTTCAGTTTCTTGAGTTCCGCCTGCAACAGCTCGTGGCCGCGCACGGTCATTGGCACCTTGCTCATGCCACTACCTCGTTATGCAAATCCTGCAGGCGGTTGACGTCATGATTATCGATATTTTCGATGGCACGGCAGGTCGCTATCGCCGCGCCCAGCGTCGTGTAGTAGGTGACGTTGCTGCGTACCGCCTCGGCGCGAATCGATTCCGATTCGTTGATCGCCTGCTTGCCTTCCGTCGTGTTGACGATCAGGTCGATCTCGCCATTCTTGATCATGTCCACGATATGCGGACGGCCCTCGCGAACCTTGTTCGCGCGCCGACATGATACACCAGCGTCCGCCAGGGTCTGGGCCGTGCCGTGGGTAGCCACAAGGTCAAAGCCCATATTCGTCAGGATGCGACCCAGCTCCACGACACCGTCCTTGTCCCGTTCGCGCACGCTTAACAGTGCGGCGCCCTGGCGCGGCAACATGACGCCCGATGCAAGCTGCGCCTTCGCGTAAGCCTCGCCGAAGCTCCGGCCAACGCCCATAACCTCGCCCGTTGACTTCATCTCCGGCCCCAGGATCGGGTCCGCGCCCGGGAACTTGATGAACGGGAATACGGCTTCCTTGACCGAGTAGTACTCCGGGACACGCTGGCTGACGTAGCCCTGTTTCGCCAGCGTCTCACCAACCATGACCTTGGCCGCTATCTTGGCGAGCGGAATACCGATCGACTTGGAGACGAACGGCGCAGTGCGTGACGCACGCGGGTTTACCTCGAGCAGGTAAACGACGTCACCCTGGATGGCGAACTGGGTGTTCATCAGGCCAACGACATTGAGCCCCCTGGCCAGCTTGACCACTTGTTCCTCGAGCACCTTCTGCACGTCGAGATCCAGGCTGAACGGCGGCAATGAGCACCCGGAATCGCCCGAATGCACGCCTGCCTGCTCAATATGTTCCATGACGCCGCCAATCAGGACGCGCTCGCCATCACAGATGCAGTCGACATCCACCTCGGTCGCGAGATCGAGAAAACGATCCAGCAGGACGGGGCTGTCGTTCGATACATTGATCGCCGCGTCCATGTAGGCCGCCAGGTCTTCGTCGCTGTGGACGATTTCCATGGCGCGGCCACCAAGTACGTAGGATGGCCGCACGACCAGCGGATAACCCACTTCGGAAGCGCGCTCCAGCGCCTGCTCCTTGCTGCTCGCCGTACGGTTTGGCGGCTGCTTGAGATCGAGTTCCTCGACCAGCTGCTGGAAGCGCTCACGGTCTTCGGCCAGATCGATCGAGTCCGGTGACGTGCCGATAATGGGCGCACCGGCCTCTTCCAGGTCGCGCGCCAGCTTCAGTGGCGTCTGGCCACCGTATTGCACGATCACGCCTTTCGGTTTCTCGAGGTCGATGATCTCCATGACGTCTTCAAAGGTCAGGGATTCGAAATACAGGCGATCCGAGGTGTCGTAATCCGTAGAGACAGTCTCCGGGTTGCAGTTGACCATGATGGTCTCGTAACCCGACTCGCGCAGCGCGAGGGCCGCATGAACGCAGCAATAATCGAACTCAATGCCCTGGCCGATGCGGTTGGGGCCGCCGCCCAGGATCATGATCTTCGCCCGATCGCTGGTATCTGCTTCGCACTCCTCGTCATAGCTCGAGTACATGTAAGCCGTCGTGGTCGCAAATTCAGCCGCGCAGGTATCGACGCGCTTGTAAACGGGCCGCACACCCATCTCGATGCGCCGGTTGCGAATGGTTTTCTCGTCGCTGCCAACCAGTTCGGCAATCCGCGCGTCGGCAAAGCCCTTGCGCTTGATGGCCCGCATGATGTCGGCATTGAGACCGGCCAAACCGTGCTCGCGAATCTCGTTTTCGACATTGACGAGATCAGCAATCTGGATCAGGAACCACGGATCGATACCGGTCACCTGCGCGACGTCCTCGAACGAGTAGCCGTGGCGTAGCGCATCGGCAACGTACAGGATGCGGCTCGAGCCCGGGATGCGCAGCTCCTGGCGCAGGGCGTCGCGGTCCAGATCAGTCGCTATGGGACCGCAGATCTCGTTGAGACCGGTGATACCCGTTTCGAGGCCGCGCAGGGCCTTTTGCAGCGATTCCTGGAAGTTTCGCCCGATGGACATCACCTCGCCCACCGACTTCATTTGCGTCGTGAGGCGATCGTTGGCGCCCGGGAACTTCTCGAAAGTAAAGCGCGGAATCTTGGTGACGACATAGTCAATCGCAGGCTCGAACGAAGCCGGGGTCAGGCCACCCGTGATGTCGTTCTTGAGTTCGTCGAGCGTATAGCCGACCGCCAGCTTGGCGGCGACCTTGGCAATCGGGAAGCCTGTCGCTTTCGAGGCCAGCGCCGAGGAGCGCGACACACGCGGGTTCATTTCGATGATCAGCACGCGGCCGGTGTTCGGACAGACCGAGAACTGCACGTTCGAGCCACCGGTTTCGACGCCGATCTTGCGCAGGACGTCGATCGAAGCGTCGCGCAGGCGCTGGTATTCCTTGTCCGTCAGGGTCTGCGCCGGCGCCACCGTGATCGAATCGCCCGTATGCACGCCCATCGGGTCGAAATTCTCGATGGCGCAGACGATGATGCAGTTGTCGTTCTTGTCACGAACGACCTCCATCTCGAACTCTTTCCAGCCGATGACGGACTCTTCGAGCAATACCTCCGTGGTCGGCGACATTTCGAGGCCGTGCGCCACGATGCGCTCGAACTCCTCTCGGTTGTACGCAATACCGCCGCCCGTACCGCCCATCGTGAACGACGGCCGGATGATCGTCGGGAAACCGATATCCTTCTGCTTTTCGAGCGCCTCATCGAGCGTGTGAGCAATCTCGGAGCGCGGCGATTCGAGACCGATTTCGGTCATCGCCTTGCGAAACAGCTCGCGATCCTCGGCCATGTCGATGGCCTCACGCGACGCCGCAATCATCTCGACGTCGTACTTTTCGAGCACGCCATGACGAGCCAGGTCCAAGGCGCAGTTAAGCGCAGTCTGACCACCCATGGTCGGCAACAACGCGTCCGGACGTTCCTTCTCGATAATGCTCGACACCGCGGTCCAGTGAATCGGCTCGATGTAGATGGCGTCCGCCATCTCCGGGTCCGTCATGATGGTCGCGGGATTCGAGTTGACGAGGATGACGCGGTAACCCTCTTCGCGCAGCGCTTTACAGGCCTGCGCGCCGGAGTAGTCGAACTCACAGGCCTGACCGATCACGATCGGGCCGGCGCCAATAATCAGGATGCTCTCAATATCGGTGCGTTTCGGCATCGGAATTAGTTAATAATCTTGTTTAAGTTAGTTGAATAATTAATTGTTTTAAAACAATTAATCACGAGGAAATCATCGCTCTTATGCCGGTCTTCTTCTGCGCATCCATGTGTTCTATGAAGCGTTCGAACAGCGGCAACAGGTCATGCGGCCCCGGGCTTGCCTCCGGATGCCCCTGAAAACTGAATGCCGGACGATCCTTGAATGCGATGCCCTGCAGCGTCCCGTCGAACAACGAGCGGTGCGTGGCTTCGACGTTATCGGGGAGCGTATCCTCGGCAACCGCAAAACCGTGGTTCTGGCTGGTAATCATGACCTGCCCGGACCCGAGGTCCTGCACCGGGTGGTTCGCGCCATGGTGGCCGAACTTCATCTTCTCGGTCTTTGCGCCGGCAGCCAGCGCCAGCAGTTGGTGGCCGAGGCAGATACCGAACACCGGAATGCCCTTGGCGAGGAACTCTTTAATCGCCTCAATTGCGTAGTCGCAGGGTTCCGGGTCGCCCGGGCCGTTCGACAGGAAGATCCCGTCGGGTGACATCGCCAGCACTTCTTCGGCCGGGGTCTCGGCCGGCACGACCGTCAGGCGACAGTCGAGATCGGACAGCAGGCGCAGAATGTTGCGCTTCACGCCGAAGTCGTAGGCGACGACATGATACGGCGCGATACGCCGACTGATGATGCGCTGCGGTTTGCCGAACGTGGTGCCGTGGCACCACTGGTAGGACTCGCGGGTGCTAACGAACTTGGCGAGGTCCATGCCCGCAATGCCCGGGAACTTGCGTGCATGCTCGATGGCCTTCTCGGCCGGCTGGTCGCCGGTCATGATGCAGCCGGACTGCGCGCCCTTCTCGCGGATGATCCGCGTCAGCTTGCGCGTGTCGATATCGGCAATTGCGACCGTGTCTCCCTGTTTCAGGAAATCGCTGAAAGTTCGCTCGGAGCGCCAGCTGCTGGTCAGCATCGTGCTGTCACGAATGATCAGCCCGGACGCGTGAATGCGGTCGGACTCCATATCATCGCTATTGGTGCCCGTATTGCCGATATGCGGGTAGGTGAGTGTCACGATCTGGCGGCAATAGGAGGGGTCCGTGAGGATCTCCTGGTAACCAGTCATCGCGGTATTGAAAACGACTTCGCCGATCGTCTGCCCGTCGGCGCCGATCGAGGTACCGTGGAATACGGTGCCGTCCTGTAGTGCAAGTATCGCCGGAGTGCTCAAGCGAGGCCCTCATCTGATCAATATGGCGATCACCTGAGGTCGTGAATTGCGGTACTTAGATGCAACAAAGCGGAAGGACGTGGCCTCCCGCTCGCAAATTTCACTGACCGCCCAGCGATCCGGCGTAGTTTACTTAAGGAGTTCGGATCGCGCCATACTCTGGGCGCACTTTTTCCGCTGTCGGGGGCGAAAAACGCGCTCAGGCAAAAAGTACGTCGCTCATCCGGTAGCGGCCCGGGGCCTGTGCGGCGATCCAGCGGGCTGCAACAATCGCCCCATCGGCGAACACCTGCCGGGTCGTTACGCTGTGGCTGAACGACAGGGTTTCGGTTGGCGAGGACATCACGACCTCGTGGTCACCCGGCACCTCGCCGCGCCGTTCACTCGCGAAGGTCACCGTGCCCGTGCCCTCCTCGCCACGGGCGCCAGCCACTGCCTCGCCAAGTTTGAGAGCTGTCCCTGAGGGAGCGTCTTTCTTGTGGACGTGGTGAACTTCGGAAATTGCGACCTCGAAGTCCATACCCAGCGAGGCCGCGGCCTCGCGGACGGACCGCGTGAGAACGGCAACGCCGAGGCTCATGTTGCGGTCGTAGACCACCGGGATCTGCGCTGCCGCGGCGTCAACGCGCGCCATCTGTTCGTCATCGAGGCCGCTGACCCCACAAACAAGTGGTTTACCGTGCGCCAACACGGCGTCGAGCACCTCCAGCGTGCCCTCCGGCAGGCTGAAGTCGATAACGACGTCAGTCTCGCGTACGAGCGCATCGAGGTCTTCGCCGCGACTCCAGGTCCCGACCAGCTGCATGTCATTCTGGGTCTCGAGGCCTGCTGCAATTGCCTGCCCCATGCGTCCCGCGCCGGCAATGACGACGCGAATCATGAGCTGATGCGCTCGAAGAAGCGTTTGACCGTATCGAGCCAGCCGTCGGCACGCGGGCTGTGCTTGTCGCCGCCCTTGGTGATCGATTCCTCGAACTGTTCGAGGATTTCCCTCTGCTCGGTGGTCAGGTTAACCGGCGTTTCGACCGCGACCTGGGCAAACAGGTCGCCCTGGCGTGGGTCGCGCACGGTCGTCACGCCCTTGCCGCGCAGGCGAAATACCTTGCCCGACTGCGTCCCGGCCGGAACCTTCAGTGACACCGTTCCATCGAGGGTCGGCAATTCAACTTCGCCACCCAGGGTCGCAGTCGCGAAACTCACGGGCACCTCGCAGTGCAGGTTTGCGCCCTCGCGCTCGAACAGCTTGTGCGGCTGAACGCGAATTTCGACATAGAGGTCGCCGGATGGCCCACCATTACGTCCGGCCTCGCCCTCGCCCGACAACCTGATACGGTCACCGTCGTCGACACCTGCCGGCACCTTGACCGAGAGCGTGCGCGTCTTGCGCGTCCGGCCGCGGCCGTGGCAATCGAGGCAAGGATCGGAAATCGTCGTCCCCGCACCCTTACATGCGGGACAGGTCTGCTGGATAGAGAAAAAGCCCTGCTGCATGCGAACCTGGCCGGCTCCACCGCAGGTCGAACAGGTAACAGGCTCACTGCCTTTCTTTGCGCCACTGCCACCACAGCCTTCGCAGGAGACCTGCGTAGGTACGTCGATCGTGACGCTGTCACCTGCAACCGCTGTCTCAAGGTCGAGCTTCAGCTCGTAGCCCAGATCGGCACCGCGAAATACTTGTGGGCCACCGCCACGACGGCCGCCCCCGCCGAAGATATCGCCAAAGACGTCACCAAAAATATCGCCGAAACCTTCGGCGCCGAAGCCACCCGGGCCACCGGCCCCACCGCCCATTTTCAGGCCATCGTGGCCGAAACGGTCGTAGGTGGCGCGCTTCTCATCGTCCTTGAGGACCTCGTAAGCTTCCTTGGCTTCCTTGAATTTCTTCTCGGCCGCCTCACCGTCGTCCTTGTTGCGATCCGGGTGAAACTTCATAGCCAGACGGCGATACGCCTTCTTGATCTCGTCGGCCGAGGCCGATTTCGAGACGCCCAGAACTTCGTAGTAGTCGCGCTTCGCCATACTTACTCTTCACAAATGTGCTCCGACCCCACAGTCAGTTGGAGCCGGAGCACTTTTTACGGGCCGCTACGGAGATTGCTCTCCTTAGTCGGATTTCTTGTCCTTGTCGACTTCCTCGAACTCGGCATCGACAACATCATCGTTGTTCGGTGCCGCCGCGTCGTCGCCACCCTGCGGCGCTTCGGCCGCCTGCTCGGCATAGAGCTTCTGCGCCAGCGTGCCAGAGGCCTCGCCGAGTGCAGCTGTCTTCGCCTCGATGGCTTCCTTGTCGTCGCCTTCCAGTGCCTTCTTCAGATCGGCAACCGCGTTTTCGACGGCGAGCCGCTCTTCTGCGGACGCCTTTTCGCCGAGTTCGTCGAGCGTTTTTTCCGAGGCGTGAATCAGGCCATCCGCCTGGTTGCGCGCATCGACAAGCTCGCGGAACTTACGATCTTCTTCCGCATGGCTCTCGGCGTCGGACACCATCTTGTCGATTTCGTCATCCGACAGGCCTGACGAGGCCTTGATGACGATATTCTGGCTCTTGCCCGTGGCCTTGTCCTTGGCCGACACGTTGAGAATACCGTTCGCGTCGATGTCGAATGTAACCTCGATCTGCGGCAAGCCGCGCGGCGCCGGCGGAATGTCGGTCAGGTCGAAGCGACCCAACGACTTGTTGTCCATGGCGCGCTCACGCTCACCCTGCAGCACGTGAATCGTCACGGCCGTCTGGTTGTCGTCTGCCGTCGAGAACACCTGCTCGGCGTTGGCCGGAATCGTCGTGTTTTTGTCGATCAGCTTGGTCATGACGCCGCCGAGGGTTTCGATACCCAGCGATAGCGGTGTTACGTCCAGCAGCAGCACGTCCTTGACGTCGCCGGCAAGAACGCCGCCCTGGATAGCAGCACCCATCGATACGGCCTCGTCAGGGTTAACGTCCCTGCGCGGCTCCTTGCCGAAGAAGTTCTGCACTTCCTCCTGGACCTTCGGCATACGCGTCTGGCCGCCAACCAGGATGACGTCATCGATCTCGTTGACCTTGAGGCCCGCGTCATTCAACGCGACCTTGCAAGGGCCAATCGTGCGGGCGATGAGTTCATCGACCAGCGACTCGAGCTTGGCGCGCGTCAGCTTGATGTTGAGGTGCTTGGGGCCGGATGCATCAGCCGTGATGTACGGCAGGTTGACCTCGGTCTGCTGCTGCGAGCTTAGCTCGATCTTGGCCTTCTCGGCAGCCTCTTTCAGACGCTGCATCGCGAGCGGATCGGCAGTAATATCCACGCCGCTCTCACGCTGGAACTCGCTGGTCAGGTACTCGATGACGCGCATGTCGAAATCTTCACCGCCGAGGAACGTATCACCGTTCGTCGCCAGTACTTCGAACTGGTGCTCGCCGTCCACCTCGGCGATCTCGATAACCGAGACGTCGAAGGTACCGCCACCGAGGTCGAAGACCGCGATCTTGGCGTCACCACGCTTCTTGTCCATACCGTAAGCCAGCGCTGCCGCGGTCGGCTCGTTGATGATGCGCTTGACCTCGAGGCCCGCGATCTTGCCGGCATCCTTGGTCGCCTGGCGCTGCGAGTCATTGAAGTAAGCCGGCACCGTCACAACGGCTTCGGTCACTTCTTCGCCGAGGTAATCCTCGGCGGTCTTTTTCATCTTCATGAGCACGCGCGCCGAAATTTCGGGCGGCGCCATCTTCTTGCCGTTGGCCTCGACCCAGGCGTCGCCATTGTCGGCCTTGGTGATCGTGTATGGCACCATCTTGATGTCGCGCTGTACGACGTCGTCTTCAAACCGGCGTCCGATCAGGCGCTTGATGGCAAACAGCGTGTTGGTTGGATTGGTTACTGCCTGGCGCTTGGCCGACTGGCCAACGAGCACCTGGTCGTCCTTCGTAAAGGCAACGATCGACGGCGTCGTACGATCGCCTTCCGAGTTTTCGATGACCTTGGGCGTATCACCTTCCATGACTGCGACGCAGCTGTTGGTGGTACCCAGGTCGATACCGATTACTTTACCCATGTTCATTCGCTCCAAAAGCGGTTAATTCATCAAAACTGGCTGATACATAAGGCCGTATCGCGGCCTTTCAAGTCATTCGGCGGCGACGATGACCATCGCGGGGCGCAGCAGTCGGCCGTTCAGCGTGTAGCCCTTCTGGACCACGGTGACGACCGAGCCCGGCTCGACGTCGTTGGACGGCTGCATGCTGATGGCTTCGTGCAATTCGGGGTCGAACGGCTCGCCCGCGGGATCAACTTCCTCGATGCCGAACTGCCCGAGAACGGTCGTCAGGAGCTTGAGCGTCGCGTTCTTGCCCTCGATCAGGCTCTCCACCGTGGCGTTCTCGGCCGCGGCGAGCCCCATTTCGAGCGTGTCGCGCACGGACAGCAATTCCTTGCCAAAGCGCTCCAGCGCAAACTTGTGGGCATTCTCGACGTCGCGGGCGGCGCGCTTGCGCACATTCTCCAGTTCGGCGGCGGCGCGCAGGTAGCGATCCCAGTGCTCATTGGCCTGCGCCTGCGCGGCCTCGAGTTCATCCACGGTCTCAGCCGCCTCATCCACCCCGTCACCCGCAGGCTCCGGAGCCTCCGGCTGAGTCTCCTCGGTGCTTTCCTCGACTACCTCGTCGGGTCGGTCCGCATTCATTTCGTGCTCCAAATCAACACGTTAGCCGCCAATCCGGCCACCAACGTAAGAACGATGCCCGGAGTATGGGGACCCGCGCGCAAGTATCAAGAGAAAACAGGGACTTTTTTCGGGCTCAGTTCTTATCCTGGCCCAGGGCTGACTCGAGCAGTCTCGCCGTGACATCGACGATGGGCACGACCCGGTCATAGGCCATGCGCGTGGGACCGATCACGCCGAGCACGCCGATTGTCTCGTCATCAAAGTGGTACGGAGCGGTAACAATGCTGCAGTCATCGAGAATCTGGTACCCGGACTCCTCGCCAATGAAGACGCGCACGCCCGTGGCATTGATGCTGCGATCCAGCAGGTCGAGGATCAGCCGCTTGTGCGAGAACGCATCGAACAGCTTTCTCAGCGTCTCTACATCGGACAGCTCTGCGAATTCCATCAGGTTGGTTTCGCCGGCGAGGATGTATTCATTGTCCGGGTGATCGGCCTTGTCGATCACATCCTGAGCCACCGAGATAATATCGCGCATCGCCTGGTCCATCGAATCGCGCGTTGCGTCGAGATCCTGCACCAGCTTCTCGCGCACGGAGTGCAGGTCGGTGCCCGCATAATGGCGGTTGATAAAGTTCTGGGCCTGCAGCAGCTCGTCGGCGGTGTAGTCGCGGTCCGTGTGCAGGATGCGGTTCTGCACCTCCGTGTCGTTTACCACGAGAATAACGAGGATGCGCTTTTCTGACAGCGGCAGGAATTCAATCTGCCGCAGCGAAGCTCGCGGCGCTCGCGGCACCGTGACCACGCCGGCCATGCTGGTGAATTCGGAGAGCATGCTCGACACCGTCGAGACCAGCGACGAGTGATTGTCGAATTCGCCACCGAGCTTGCGACGAATCCTCTCGATATCCGTGTTACCTGGCTGACGGTAACGCACCAGCGTGTCGACGAACATCCGGTAGCCCCGTGGTGTTGGCACGCGACCGGCCGAGGTATGCGGCGCCGCGACGAGCCCCATGTCCTCGAGATCCGACATGACGTTGCGAATCGTGGCCGGACTGAGGTCGAGACCGGAGTCTTTTGACAGGGTTCTGGAGCCGACCGGCTGGCCGTCGCGGATGTAGCGCTGAATGAGCACCTTGAGCAGGTGCTGCCCACGATCGTTGGGGAAATCTTTGCTCGCATTTGCCGACATTCGCCAGAAACGCTAACAACGGCTTGGCGGTCGGTCAAGGGTCTGCAACAATCGCGGTATGGAGCGCCAATTCCACCGCATCGCACTGCTGGGGCGACACACGGATTCACGTGTCGCGGAACCCATGCAGGCGCTTGCGCAGCACCTGACGACCAACGGTTACGAGGTCGTGGCCGCCGATACGCTCGGCCTCGAACTGGACGCGCAGAGGATTCCCGAGGACGAACTGTGCGTCGGCACGGACCTCGCTATCGCGATTGGCGGCGACGGCACCATGCTCTACGCCAGCAAGATCGCGCGCGAACACGGTACGCCAATTCTCGGCGTCAATCGTGGCCGTCTCGGATTCCTCGCTGACATTACACCCGACGAGATGATCGCCAGTGTCGACCAGGTACTGGTCGGCAACTTCCTCGAAGACTCGCGCATGTTGCTCGAGGCCCGCCTTGCATCGGCCGATGGCACTACGGCATCCGCCTTCGGCCTCAACGACGTCGTCATTCAGCGGCGCGGCCGTGGCGGCATGGTCGATTTTTCGACCCACGTCGACGGACGCTTCGTCAACGCGCATTCCGGCGATGGCCTGATCGTCGCAACGCCAACCGGATCGACTGCCTACGCATTGAGTTGCGGGGGACCGATCCTCGAGCCGAACATCGCGGCGATCGCCCTCGTCCCGATCTGCCCGCACACGCTGACCGACCGACCGATCGTTATCCCGGCCAGCCAGGAAATCGATATAGAGCTGCTGCAGCGCGAAGACACACACGCAGTTATCACCGTTGACGGCGGACATCTTGGTCCGCTGGAGCCGGGCGACTCGCTGCGCGTGGCGGCCGCCGATGAGCGCATCACGATGCTGCATCCTCCCGGCCACGACTTTTACGGCATCCTGCGATCGAAGCTGTTCTGGGGCCGCGACAGCCGCAAACGCGCCCACGACTTGCCGGAGTCCTGACATGCTGATGAATCTGCAGGTGCGCGATTTCGCGATCGTAGACCGTATCGACATCGAGTTCGATGCCGGAATGACGGTCCTGACCGGCGAGACTGGTGCCGGCAAGTCGATTCTGGTCGATGCCCTCGGCCTGGTCCTCGGTGAGCGCGGCGGCGCACAACTGGTTCGCGAGGGCGCCAGGCGCGCCGAGTTCGCGGCCGAATTTGACGTCGCCAAGCTTCCCGCGGTCGTGTCCTGGCTCGAAGAAAACTCGCTGGATCTTGATGGCGACTGCCTGCTGCGTCGCGTGATCAACGCCGATGGCCGTTCACGCGCATTCATTAACGGCAATTCGGTGCCACTGTCCCAACTCAAGTCGCTAAGCGAGTTGCTGCTCGACATTCACGGCCAGCACTTTCATCAATCGTTGGCGCGCAAGGACATTCAACGCGACCTGCTCGATCATTTCGGCGGCCTGCTTGATGACCGGGCGGTCGTAGCGACGCACTATATCGAGTGGAAGACGCTGGCCGAACGCGTCGAGCAATTGCTTGGCGCGGAAGCCGATCGCGCGTCGCGCCTCGACCTGCTGACCTTCCAGCTGCAGGAACTTGATTCGTTGCAGACGAGCATCGGCGAATACGAGGAGCTGAGTGCGGAGCGGCAGCGCCTGCAGAACAGCGGTCGCCTCGCCGAAGGTGTGGCAAGCGCAACCAGCAGCCTGTTCGACAACGACGGCGGTAACGCCAACAGCCTGGTTGCGGATGCGCAACGCTCCATCGAACTGCTGGTCGACGCAGATCCCGAGCTCGAACCGATCCTCGAACTGCTGGCAAGCGCCAGCATCCAGGTCAGCGAGGCGGCGGACGCCCTCCGCCGCTACGGCGAGACGATCGATATGGACCCGGCGCGCCGGGATGAAGTGGAAGAGCGTATCGATGCAATTCGCAGTATTTCTCGCAAGCATCGCGTCGAACCTGACGACCTGCCTAACCTGACCGAAACGCTGCGTCGGGAGCATGACGAACTCAACAACGCTGAAGAACGCGGCCGCGAACTCGAGCAGCAAGCCGAAGCCGCTCGGGCCGAGTACGTCGCACATGCGGGCGCCCTCTCCGCAGCACGCAGGAAAGCCGCAAAGAAATTCGCCAGCGCAGTTACGGACGCCATGCACACGCTGGGCATGCCCGGCGGGGTGTTCGATGTCGGGCTCGAATCCCTGGACGATGGGGCTGCAAAACCGTGGGGCCTCGACAACATTGAGTTCCTGATCAGCGCCAACCCGGGCCAGGCGCCGCAGTCGCTCGCCAGGATTGCCTCGGGCGGCGAACTATCGCGTATGAGCCTCGCTATCCAGGTAATTGCCAGTGACGGCAGCGCCATTCCGACGATGGTATTCGATGAGGTCGACAGCGGAGTTGGCGGTGGCGTGGCGGAAATGGTGGGCCGGCGCCTGCAGGAACTTGGCGCTGACCGCCAGGTGTTGTGTGTCACCCATCTGCCCCAGGTCGCAAGTCTTGCGGATCGGCATTTCCGCATCAGCAAAGTGACCGACGGCAAGTCAACCCGGACACAAGTTCAGCCGCTCGGTGATGATGAACGTGTCGAGGAACTGGCACGCATGCTCGGTGGCGTGGAGATCACGCGCAAGACGCTGGATCATGCGGCCGAAATGCTGGCCGGCGGACGTCGCAAACGCGCCTAGTCGGCGTCCTTGCTCTTGACATACAGAACGAGGCTGTGATCGATCAGCTCAAAGCCGTATTTCTCGGCAATTTCGTGCTGCAGGCGCTCGATTTCCTCGCTGACGAACTCCGTCACCTCTCCGGTGTCGACGCAGACCATGTGATCGTGATGATCGCCGTCATCGAGTTCGAATACTGAATGACCACCCTCAAAATTATGGCGCGTGACAAGCCCCGACCCCTCGAATTGGGTGAGCACTCGATACACCGTGGCGAGACCGATGTCCTCGCCCGAGTTCAGCAGTTTCTTGTAGATATCTTCCGCGCTGAGGTGACGATCCTTGGCATTCTCCAGAATTTCGAGGATCTTGAGGCGCGGCAAGGTGATTTTCAGACCCGCCTTGCGCAGTTCTTTTCGTTGCTGCATGAACAAACTCATTCAAGGTATGATGCGCGCCTATTATGACTCAGGTGGCAGCCGGACTCTATGACAAACCGTAATTGGATCCTCGCAATCTTCCTGTGCGTCGCGCTGGCGACGGGCGGCGGCTGCGCGTATACCGCCAACATCGCCCAGGGCAATCTGATCGAGCAGGAAGACCTCGACCAGCTCGAGGTAGGCATGACCAAGAACCAGGTCCGGTTCCTGCTCGGGACGCCGATGATCGATGACCCCTTCAATCGCGAGCGCTGGGACTATGTGTATTACCTGAAGATTGGCCGCAATGACGCGATTGCCAAACGCTGGGTCTCGGTGTTCTTTGAAGATAACCTGGTCAGCGAGATTCGCAAGGAGCAGGAACTAGATCCCGGCCTTTAGGCGCCTCGCTTCGCGCGGGTCCATCTCGAGCGGGCGGTAAATCTCGACCCTGTCGCCCTCGCGCAGTACGCGATCCCGTGCGGCGGGCTTTCCCCACACCCCTGCATCCAGACCGTCGAGGTCGGTACCTGGAAATCGTTTCTGCAGATTGCTGCGCCGAATCGCATCGGCGATCGTCGCACCCTCGGGCAGAATGACGTTTTCCAGCACCTGCCGGTCCGGCAGTGCAAATACGACCTCAACCTGCATAGATCTTCGCCGCACGCTGCGTGAATGAGTCGACCAGCGTATTGCAGGTGTGCTCGAAAAAGCGCCCAAAGATCATGTCAGTCGCGCGACTCTCGAACTCGAAAGCAAGCTCCAGTACTACCTTGCTGCCGGCATCGCCCAGCTGGGTGAAGGTCCAGCCGCCCGCCATGTGCCGAAACGGCCCGCCGACGAGCTCGATGCCGAGGAACTCATTCTCACGCAGCTGATTGCGGGTACGAAAGCGCTTGCTGATACGGCCGCGGTGCAGCTCCAGCGAGGCCTCGATGAAGTCTTTCTCGCGTATGTGGACTTCGGCGTCGTTGCACCACGGCAGGAACGACGGGTAGGACTCGACATCTTTGATGAGCGCATACATCTGCGCGGCCGAGTACGGCACGAGCGCACTGCGATTAACCTTACGCATCGCCGGAAATCGGCATCAATCGAGCAGGCCGACAGCCTTGAGCAATACGAACAGGATGCCGACGGGGGCGAGGAAACGTGCTGAGAAGCGCCACACCTTAAACAGCGTTCCTGAACTGCCCAGTTCATCCGCGGTCGAGTTGCCGCACATGACCCACCCGGCAAACCAGACAATCAGCAGACCGCCCAGCGGCAGCATGACATTACTGGTCAGGTAGTCGACATTGTCGAAAATGGTGCCCGCGAGGAACGTGAAGTCGGCAAGGACGTTGAACGACAGGACCGAACCGAAGCCAATCACCCAGATCAGCAGCCCGATAAGGACCGTCGCCTGCGCGCGCGACTTGTGGTACTTCTCGACGATCCAGGCGACGGCCGGCTCCATCAGGCCAATCGCCGATGTCCATGCGGCAAACGATAGCAGCAGGAAGAATATGGTCGAGAAGAAGACGCCGCCGGGCATCTGGCCGAAGGCCAGCGGCAGCGTGTTGAAGACGAGCCCGGGCCCGTCAGCCGGCGTCAGCCCGTTGGCGAAGACGAGCGGAAAGATCGCGAGACCGGCAAGAATTGCAATGGCGGTATCCGCGCTAACCACGGCTGCTGAGGCGCCGGTAATGGACGTCTCTTCCGGGAGATATGCGCCATAGGCCATCACAGCGCCCATACCGATACTGAGCGTGAAGAAGGCCTGCCCAAGCGCTGCGAGAATGCTGTCCCTGGTCAAGGCACTGAAATCAGGGGTGAACATGAAAGCTACACCCTGCCCGAAGTAGCCCGAGCTGATCGAGTAGCCGAGCAGCACCAGCATAAGCAACAACAGCGCCGGCACCATGAATCGAACCGCCTGCTCGAGCCCACGCTCCACGCCGCGGGCCACGACGAAAATGGCGAGTCCCATGAAAATCGTGTGCGTCAGAGCCACCAGGCGCCAATCGCCCACGAAGCCGCTGAACTGAGCGCCAACTTCATCGGCGCTCGCGCCGGTAAACACGCCGGACGCGCTCTTGACGATATACGCCAGCGTCCAGCCGGCGATCACACTGTAATAAGAAAGAATCAGGATGCCGGCGAGAACCCCGAGTCCACCAACCCACTTCCAGCGGGTCGTACCCGACTCTTCGTTGCCCAGCAACTCCATCGTGCGCACCGGATTGCGGCGGCCGCGCCGGCCGATGAGAATTTCGGACATCATGACCGGCATACCAATCAGGATGACGCAGGCGAGGTAGACAAGAACGAATGCACCGCCGCCGTTCTGTCCGGCTATGTACGGAAATTTCCAGATATTGCCGAGGCCGACGGCCGATCCCGTCACCGCGAGGATGAACGCCATCCGCGAAGACCAGTTGCCGTGAAGAGAGCTGCGTTTGCCGTCGCCGGCCTGGTTGCTGAGCATTGCTTGCCTCTGTGCCGCAAAGAATCCGGCGATTCTTATACAAAAGCCCGTGCCATACAACGCTTTACCCGTATAATCGCGCCGCAAACCAGGGCTTCGGCCAACAGTGATATGGGCAAGAAGAAAGACAAGAAACCCGCAGGCAACACGATCGCCGTTAACCGGCGGGCGCGCCACGAGTACTTCATCGAGGACCGTTTCGAGGCCGGACTGGCGCTCGAGGGTTGGGAAGTGAAGAGCTTGCGTGCGGGTAACGCCCAGCTCACCGAGGCTTATGTCAATCTCAGGAAAGGCGAAGCCTGGCTCGTCGGCGCTCACTTTGCCCCGTTGAAGACCGTTTCAACGCACATCACGGCTAACCCCACTCGGGACCGCAAGCTGCTGCTGCATCGCAACGAGCTGGATCGACTGACGGGCTCGGTCGAACGCAAGGGCTATACCCTGGTGCCGCTGGACCTGCATTGGCACAAAGGCCGCGCAAAGCTGGCGCTGGGGCTCGGCAAAGGCAAGAAGCAACACGACAAGCGTGCGGACCGAAAAGATCGAGATTGGCAGCGCCAGAAAGAGAGAATCCTGAAACATTGATTTATAATCAATGCTTTATAATATTTTCTTAAAGTTCATTATCAGAATGGGCCGTCAATTCTGTGCGCCCTGCCCGTTGTATTTACGTTGCCAGCCCATAAACTACGTGGAACACTGGGGGTGACATGGCTTCGACGTGGGTCGCGAAACTCCGAGTGCATGCCGAGGGACAGAGTACCTCGTAAATCCAGCTGTAAAACTTATAGTTGCCAACGACGACAACTACGCACTAGCTGCTTAAAAACCAGTAAATGCCTTCTGCCCGGATCGTGCCTGTGCGTCCGGATCGCAGGAGTCACCTACACAGGACCGCGAGGCGGGCATGTTCAGGGCCCAATCCGTTAAATCCTTTACTGAACTGGCTGCGAGTCTTCCCTGCCCGTCGGGTAGCCCGCAGTAAGACTAAAGACGGAATAAGCATGTAGACCTCGTAGCGGAGGACTTGCGGACGCGAGTTCGATTCTCGCCACCTCCACCACTCGTAAGGGTCGCTGATGGGAGTCAGCGGCCCTTTTCTCTGTAATCTACTAATTGTATTAGTAGAAATGAGATATCAAGCGGAGTGCGTGGGAGCGTAAAGTAGTGGACGGCGGTTTAGATTGGGGGTATAAGTCGGGGTATCTCGAACACTCTAACGGCGATACCCCCAATGTCGAACGGTAGAATCAAGACCTCAGACCCGACTGATTTCGGACCCGATATGGCCGAACGCGCCGCGATTGCCAGGGCCAACATGAGCCCCGACGATCCGGACCTACCCCCCGAGCTCGTAATGACGACCGACGTAGTTCGGCAACTCGAACCGCGAGCCAGGCCGTACAAGGTTGGGGTCGCTCGAGGGATGTTTCTGTTAGTGCATCCGAACGGCGGGCGCTACTGGCGCCTTAAGTATCGGTTCGAAGGTCGCGAGAAGGTCCTCGCACTCGGCAAATGGCCCGATGTCGATTGCCGCGCCGCCTGGTCGGTTGCCGTCGACGCGAGAGAGCAGCTCGCACAAGGCATAGACCCGAGCGCAAAGAAGCAAGCCGAAAAGCGCTCGAGCTCGAACTCGTTTCAGGCTATCGCCGAAGAATGGATCGAGGCCGGCTGTCCGACTGGAAATCGTCGCCGATCGCTACCGAAGGCCGAGACGATCAACCGAATGCGACAACGACTCGAGGATTACGTCTTTCCCTACGTCGGGCGGAAGCCGATCCGATCGATCGAGGTCGCTGACTTGAAACGAGCCCTTGACCGGATATCGGCGAGAGGCACGCACGACACGGCACATCGAACGCGTTCAGTCGTCGACCGAGTCTATCGATATGCGATTGCAACCGGCCGGGCCGAGCGGAATCTCGCGGCGGATTTGAAAGGCGCGCTCAAGCTCGCCGAAACCAAGAGCTTTGCGGCGATTACTGAGCCGCGAGAGTTTGGCGCCCTACTCCGAGCAATCGACAGCTACGTCGGGCAGCCTACGACAATGGCTGCGCTTCGGTTGGCCCCGCTCTTGTTCGTCCGACCTGGCGAGCTACGGCACGCCGAATGGCAGGAAGTCGACCTCGACTCGGCATTGTGGTCGATACCAGCCGACAAAATGAAAAACGGGCTCCCGCATACGGTGCCGCTATGTCGGCAAGCGGTCGAAATTATTCGCGAGCTCGAGCCAGTTACGGGCGGCGGTCGATATCTCTTTCCGGGCCTTCGGTCGAATGCGAAGCCAATCTCCGACATGACCATAAACGCGGCGCTTCGCCGGTTGGATTACAGCAGCGATCAGGTCGTCGCACATGGTTTTCGGACGACAGCGAGCACTCTGTTGCACGAGCTCGGGTACGAGCCCGATGTTATCGAGCAGCAGCTCGCGCATCGCCGGCAAGGGGTCGCAGCCGTTTACAATCGGTCTCACTTGCTCAAGCAGAGAACCGATATGATGCAAGCATGGGGCGACTATCTCGACACTCTGAAACGCCCGCCGGCAACGTAGCCGAAGGGCGTTGACCGGTGCGGCGAGTTCCGGTAGTTTAGGTAATGCCTTCGGCGCGTTTGCGCGCGCCCGACAGTTTCGTAAACCGCGACTTGCTCGCGGTTTTTTTTGTGGCCGCCCGGTGCGGGTGGTCGTGAGTAGTCGTTGACGGTCTGAATTCGATTACGTATATTTTGAATGTGGTTTGGTTGAAGTTGTGACCAAACTAAACGCACGCCGGCCAAGAGCCGGTTTTTTTGTGCCCTAAATACCCGCCCGCCTCGCGCGGGCTTTTTTGTGCCCGCATGTTGCCGCCGCGACTGCGGGCTTTTCTGTTTGGAGGTTCCGACATGGAAAAACTGCTAACGATGAAAGAGCTGCAAGAAACGCTGAACGTATCCGATTGGACCGTGAAGCGGCTCGTTCGGGAAAACAAGCTCCCGACCCTGACGATCGGGAGGCGTCGCTACGTGACGCCTCAGGCGGTCGAAGACTTTATCGACAACAGGGTCGCCGAGGCGGCCTAGCCCACCAATGAAAAAGCCCGCGGGCGGCGCGGGCTTTTTCGAGAGTGATTTCCGAAACGGCTAATTTAGGAAACGCAACATATGATACACCAAAAACACGAAGACCTCGACGAGGCCCAGTCGGATTCCGATTATTCGTATGACCCCTTACCAGGGCCAACGCACTGCATAGTCTGCGAGGGGCCGATCGGCGACGACGAAGGTTACATGAACGGCAGCCATTTCAAGTGCCACCCTCGCATCAGCGCTCATCAGCAAATCTACATGGAGTTGACGAGAAGTATCGCACCGCTTGTCGCTGAGCGAATCTGCGACTCACTGGCGGCCGCTGAGGACGAATCGGGGAATATAAGCACCAGCCTTTTCAACATTATCGTTGACGGTTACGGCGAGCTAGGACGGACCGTTTTCTTAAGTGAGTTGTTCCCGTTTCTCCACGAGCTCGAGCGCAGATACCTCGGGCGCGCGGTTGCGAATTAGTTGATGGCCGCGAACTCGAAAATCTCGCTCGCGAATGTAAACAAACGGCGAGCCAAACGGGACGCCATGCTCGAGGCGAAGGCGCAACTTTTGCGAAGCCCCTCAAACCTCGCGACGGGCAGTGATACGCGCTGGCTTTGGCGCAACACGATTTCCGCCGGATCCGAATGGCTTGGCTTTGGGCCGCCCGCCAGCAACAAGACAATGCTAATGCAGGGCCTCGCGGTTCATGGCGCACATGGCGCCCCGTTCCTGGGGCGCGAAACCCGTCAATTTCGAACCGCTCTTGTCAATGGCGAAGGCGGCGACCTCGAGTGCCGCAACCGAATTCAGGCGATACACCTACACACCGGCCTCGACGAGAGGATCACGAACGAAAACCTATTCGTGATCAGTGAGCCGCTCGACTTTTGCGACCCGCATACGGCGACGGTGGTTTCCGAAGCGATTCAGGATGTCGGCGGCGTCGATTTGCTAATTGTGGATACGCTGGCCGCATGCTCGGGCGGTTCAGACGAGAACGCACCGGGCCCCATGAAGGAATTTTGGAGAAATTTGCGCAACGTGAAGCGGGACACAGGCGCCGCATTTGTTGTCATCCACCACCCCAACAAATCGAATCCGAAATCACCAGGCGGCTCGAACATCCTAACCAGGAATCCCGATTACGTCTTCCGAATCGAGCTCGACGGGCGGTCGCCCGGGGTTCGATTCCTCCGAAACGGGGAGCATATCGACCCGATACTTAAGAATCGCAACGGAATCGGTTTCGGGACGATCAGGTTCCGCGTGCAGGAGATTGAGCTCGAGGAGTTCGACGAATATGGCGAACCCATTACATCGGCAGTTGTTGTCCCTGCATCTGGGATCGCGGAGCCCATCGACGCGGGCCCGGTGAGGCGTTTCGGGGCGAATCAAAGAAAGGCGCTTGAGGTCCTCGAGGCGATGGCGGCCGAGGCCGGCGAAGGTGGCGACCGGCAAGCGATCGATATGAATGACTTCGCCGACAGATGCACCCAGGCGGGGCTGTGCAAGCAGCGGCTATACGAGGTTCGAAAGGCCTTTCTATCGCAGGGCATTTTCGAACAAGACAACGAGGAAACAATCTGGTCACGCACAGCCAGTAACGCGTAACGAACTCCCGGCCCTCTAAAGAGGGGCCGGGATCGTTCCGTTACCGACCGTTACCGGATCGGGGAGCGAAATGAACAGTCGCCAAACAATCGAACAACGGGCCGAGGCGATGCGCCTTGCGCGCGAGCTCGGATTGACCGCTGCGGATATCAGCAAGCTATTCGAAATCGACCTTCGCCAGGTGACCGCCTGGCTCGAATCGAGAGATACAAAACCCATTAAACGCTCAGTTCCTTTTCTTCGGAGCGTTCGAAGGCAATCGGGGCAACGTGAGCAATCAGGGGCGGCGATTGATTCCCGCCGCGGTGTACCTCTCTGGGCGCAAGGTCTGAGCGCCTCACGGTACATATTGATCGCGGGTCCTTTATCGGGGTGGGGCACTGAGGATGCGCAGCGCCGCGAAATTTTCAAATTTTCTGAACAAAAAAACTGGTTTGGTGGTTGAGATATGACACAAGGCAAACTCGTAAATATGGCAGAGCTCGCCGGGCTCCTGAACAAATCGCCGACGACGATCGCGTCCTGGGTAAAGCGCGGACTCCCATACGTTCGAAAGGCCGACAGGCGAAAACAACTCGACTGGCAATTTAGCGTCCCGCAGGTAGTCGGCTGGCTGCTCGAGCGAGAGGTGGTCGGGGATGACGATTCCGAAAACGTAACAACGTCGGAGCTCGAGCGGCGGAAACTGGCGGCCGAAACCAAGATCAAGGAGTTCGACGCGGCGAAAAAGCGCGGCGAGCTCGGCAGCATCGCGGAATTTCAACGCCAGGTCACCGACCTCGCGATAAAGATTCGACATCGGATGCTACAGATTCCGCGCCGGCACGAGCCGCATGATTCGAAGCGACGACGCGACCTCGAGGACGAGGTTATCGACGCGCTGACCGATATTTCGGAGAAATTCGGAACGCCGCCGTCGGAAGTGACCAAATACGAATAACTTTATTCAAATCAGGTCGAATTACCCGGAAACACAAATAACGTTTGTGGCCTTTGTTGCTACGCTTTTTCGTACCCACAACGGAGGACGAAACAATGTTCGAAGCAGCAAAGATCGACGCGATTCGCGAGGCAGCAGCACAAATTTCAGCGGTCGGCGACCTTCTCATGCGGTCGCACGACGTACCGCAAGAAACACTCGCCAACTCGGGCTGGCTGGTCCGAGACCTGGCGGAAAAGATGATCGGGCTACTTGAGCCTGAAAGGTGTGAAATAGATGAGCCAGTACAAATTCACGATCGTCGGTAAAGACGGAACGAAAGCGATGTTCCGGTCGATAAAGACCGGGCTTAAGGGCGTCCGTGCCGGCATTAACTCGACGCAGGTCAAGTTCGCCGGCCTCGCCGGGATCGCGGGAATCGGCGCGATCGTCAACGCGAACCGCGAGGCGATCGATTCCCTGGCGAAGACGTCCGACCGACTCAACATCACGACCCAGGACCTTGCCGCCTTCCGGCACATGGCCGAACTGAGCGGCGCCTCGAACAAGGTCTTCGACGACAGCCTTGAGAAGATGGTCCGCAACATCGGCCAGGCGCAACGGGGCTTCGGGACCGCGAGGAACGCGCTGCAGGGCCTGGGTATTGACGTCGACAACCTGGCGAAGATGGACGCCGGCAAGCAATTCGAGACGATCGCCGAGGCGATTAGCGGCGTCGAGGATCGAACGCAGCAGGCAAGTCTCGCCGCCGATATTTTCGGCCGATCGGGAACGCAGCTAATCAACACACTCGACCAGGGCGCCGAAGGAATAGCGAAAGCGCGCGACGAGGTCGAACGATACGGCCTTGCGATGACCCGCGTCGATGCCGCGAAAGTCGAACAGGCGAACGATCAATTGACGCGCGTCGGCGCAGTCGTCAAGGGTCTGGGGCAAAAGGTGACGGTACAACTCGCGCCAGTTCTCGCGGTAGCGGCGGAGAAATTCATCGGCGTCGCAACCCAGGGTGATCGAATGGGTAAGGTCATAACGGGCGCGATGAATTTCGCGGTCAAGGCGGTCGGGATATTCGCGAACGGGATTCGCGGGATACAGGTGATCGTGAAAGGCGTTCAGCTTGCATTCGAGGCCTGGAAGGTATCAGTGTCGTTCGTATACCGATCGCTGACCCTGGGCGCCGTCAAGTTGGGCCAGGCAATCACGGACGCGGTGGTGTTTCCGCTGCGAGCCGCTCTCGAAATTGGCGCGAAATTTAGCGACACGTCGGCACAGATGCTTCGCGACCTGAATCGATTCGCGACCATCGAGCCGCCGAACATCGTTGGATTCTTCGATGGGGTCATCGAGCGCAGCAGCGACAATGTGGAGAGGCTCCGAGGCGAGCTCCATGATTTGATGATGGCCGACCTGCCGTCGGCCGTAATCGAGCAGAAATGGGACGAGATTAACGCCGAGGTCGCGCGCAGGGCTCGGGAAACCGCTCAGACGGCCGCGAATGCCGCCCAGGGCCTCGACATGGGAGCCGAGGATACAGCAACACCTGACGCGCGAGAGCAGGAGCTCGAGGCCGCCAAATTGCAGCGGGAACGCGAACGGGTTGCGGCTCAACTACAGCGCCTCGATGAGCAGTATTTCACGGAGCTCGAGAAACTCGAGGCGAAGTATCAGCGCGAGCTCGAGGTTATCCAGGCAGCGGAGGACGCTAAGGCAATCACGGAATCCGAGGCGCAGAGTCGCCGAATGCGCGCCGAGACGGCCTTCGAAAATCAACGCACCAAATTAGCGGCTGCGGGAGAGTCCGCCCGGAGCAATATCGTCTCGACCGGCTTGACGAAAGTTTCAAACCTGGTCGGATCGAAAAGTCGAAAGATGTTCCGCGTTCAGAAGGCGGCCGCACTGGCGCAGGCGGCGGTTGCGCTGCCGGCCGCAGTTGTCGAGGCGATCAAGAACGCCGGCGGGCTTCCCTGGGGTGCTTGGGCCGGCGCGTTGACGGCGGCTCAAGGCGCGGCGCAGATCGCGAGTATTCGAAGCCAGTCAATTGGCGGAGGTGGGTCGTCCGTTCCTAGCGTCTCAGGCGCCGCAAGCGGCGTTGCTGGACCCGCTCCGGCGGCCATTGCGCCGAGCATCGGTTCGCAATTTACTGACCAGGGCGCGCAGCGTGACTCGGTTCGCCCGCAAGTCGTAATCAACATCGCTGGCGACGTAAATGGCGATCAGGCTGAATCGATCATCGACGGCTTGCGGACGAAACTCGAGGACGAGGACGTAGTATTGTTCGGGGCGAACAGCCGGCAAGCTTTGGAGCTGCAGCCGACGGGGTAATCGCATGACCGAAAAGAATCCGTATTCCGAAAAGCTCGCGACGACCGGCGTCGCACGTCGAATGCTCCGCGAGGCACGAGCCTGTCTCGAGAACGGCGCCAACGCGGACGAAATATTCTCCGGTATGATGGGCGCCATGCTTGCCCTTATGCACGCACAGGGGCTCAGCAAAATGGAAGTATCGAATCGGCTGCAAGTCCTTTTCGATCAGGCGCGAGACGAGGCGTTCGGTGAAGCTAGTAAGGGATAAGAATTTTTCCGACCAGGGCGGTCCGGGCGGGCTGATCTTCGAGCGATGGGGGTTCGACGGGTCGCAGAAATACATCGATCGATCCGGAAACGTCGTGATCGTGAGCCGCGATGATATCGTGGTCGAGCTTTATTCGGCCGGCGATTCGCGGGTAAAGGACGAGCTCGTAATCGATCCGCGATCCGCTCGTGAGGTCGACTTTATAGATCGCTTGATGAGTCGCGATGCCACTAGGACCGCTGTCGATGCCGGCGAGGTTCGGGCCGCGTGGTTAGATTTTGTTGCATCGCTTCCGCCTTTCGACGCACTCCCCGAATCCGAGCAGGACGATATTCGAAACTTGAGTTTTTATCTCGAGTACGGCGCTATTGAGGCGGACGAGTACGATTTTGACGACGACGGCGATCCTCTTGTGGACGCGTCCGATATTCTCGATCGACTCAGGTCCGCGTACCCCGATATTCGGGTCTCCGGGCTGCTGAAGATCATCGCTAAAGCCGCGATGGCGCCGGGGGTATAAGGCGGGGGTACAGACAAATACGAGGGGTAATTTCCCTCATTATTACAATAGGTTCGGCGCGCTATTAGAGGGCCGCCACCTCCACCAATTCGGGTTTTTCCTGCCGATCGAGCTGTAACAGCTTGAAAGGCAGGGAAAACTTGGTGGTTCCAAAACCATCGCTGGCTGAGTACTCAATTGGGCCGGTGAACAACAGCGATTGAATGATTCGTCGCTGCTCCAGATTCCCGACTTGCCAAAAATCCTGTGGACGTTCGAGCACAGTGAACATCCGATTCAGTGCGGTTCCAAACTGGTCTTCGCTAAGTCCAGTCCTGTTTGCCCGTCGCCGTTCCCGCTCAGCTTTTTCTTCGAGCTTCTCGATTCGGATCTCCAGCCGCGCTCTAACGGAAGGACTGTCCGTCTTGACGAGTTGGTCGATCATTCGCTCGATCTGAGACTCAATGTCCTGCGCAGCCTTGTCAGCCAGTTCCTGCCGCTCGGATGCTCTCGCATTCTGTTCACGCCAGACTTCCTCCGTGACCCGCCGGGCAAGCTTGATCACGCCGGACCGCGGGCAAACCGACTGCAAGAACTGCAAAAAATCGGCCTCGAGCCGTTTCTTTGGGATGCTTTTCTTCTGCGCTGAGCAACCCTTCGTATTCGGGCAGCGGTAGTACGGATAGCGTTTCGTCCTGCCGGTACTCCAGGACGCCGTAAGCGACGTACCGCAATCGCCGCAAATCACGGAGCTACGTAGTGGAAAGTCTTTCGCCAGATCGCTCCTGGTGGGCGCTCGCGCTCTGCTCGACAGTCGCCGTTGCGCCTCGTCGAATGTTCCTCGCTCGATCAGCGCCTCGTGGTGCCCAACAACTTCACTGACCTTCCACGGCCTGTATTCGATGTAGCCCGCATAAATCAACTTCGTCAGGATTCGCTTGGCCTCTTCAACAGTCGGGGAAATTGGCTTTTCGGACCGGTTTCGCAGTCCGCCCTCTTCGAGGAAATCTCGCACATCGGTCAGCGTCATCAATTCACCAACTGAAAATCTGGCGAAGGCCTCGCGGATTAAGCTCGCGTTTGGCTCATCTGGTACGAGTAACTTGCCGTGCCCCGCGATTTTCTCGTAGCAGTAACCTTTCGGTGGAGCGAATACCCAATAGCCAGATTCAAGCCGCGCGCGCTGCCTCGAGATCACCCGCTCCTTGTTCTTGAGTCTTTCGTATTCACCGGTTGCGACCACAATGGTCTCGAAGTAGTGATTCTCGGGTGAATCCTCATACTCGAAGTTGACGCAAGCTGGCTTGCACCCTGCTCCTAATATGGCCAGCTTCAACGCTCTGGAGATTCCAACATCGCGAGCGAGTCTGTTCAGATCGTCGAAAATGACGACGTACCCACCTTTGCGTGCTTCGAGATAGTCAATCAGCTTGTAGAAGGCGGGACGATTTTCGATTCCCCCGGAAATCGCCTCGTCGCGAAAAACCTTTTCAACGACGTAGCCATGCTCTTTTGCATAGCTGCGGCAACGTGCCTCCTGCCCGTCGAGTCCGTGGCCGTGGCGGACCTGCTTGTCCGATGACACGCGACAATAGACAACCGCTTTCGTCGATCTTCCCATCAGGCGTGAATTTGCGAAACGAACCGAATCACGCCGCCGCCCTCATCTCATTGAGTTCCCTGACCAACTTCAGGAAGCGATTTTCGAGCGATACTTCGTAACGATTGTATAGATCGAGAATCCGCTCGATCTGGTCCGTGGTGATCGCCGGTTCGTATCCGGGATCGATGATTGTCTTCTCCTCGAAATCGAATATCGGCTTTGATACCTCAGGCTGTTCGATCTGGAGCATAAACTCGTTAACGGCGACCGAGATGCGACGCATCTGAAGGACGCAAAGTGCGATCCGTTCGATGAGTACCTTGTCCACAAGTCCCGCAGGTGAAAACTCGCTCACGAGCGCGTCATGGATGTCCTGGTAGGTCGGCAGCTCACCATCCAGCACCGTATTCGACAGGCCGCCGTGTTTATAGGCGTTCATGCGCGAGATCATCTTGCCCGCCCGCGTTTTGACGCCGCCCTTCTTGCCATTGCGCCGGTTAGCCTTCACCTGATCGTCGGAAGCATTCTTACTTGCACTCATTGTCTGCTCCCTCCTTCGTCAGGTTGGCGAAAATGTTGGCTGCAATAGCGGTCAGAGTATTGCGAATCTCGAAGATTTCGTCGTCAGTGAGTCCTGCATCGCCGAGCAGCTCTCGGCACTCCTCGAGGTCTGGGCCCATACCGTGCTCCGGGTATGAATCCAGCTCTGAGAATTTCAGTAACCAGATAATTGTTATCGGTTGATCGGGGGTTTCCCATATCTATTTAGACCTTCTTGGACTCTGTGACTTCAGTCAGAGTGGCTTTCCCGTCTTGGACTTTCACGGTGAAATCACCGTATTTGATGCGTTTCGCAAGATCGTCGAGTCGTTCCGCCAACTTGTTGGTCGTGACGCGACACTTGATTCGATCAATTTTGCCATCGGCGCCATGTACCTCTACCACGTCATACTCGCCGCAGCGAACCGACTCGATGACTGCCTCTTCCTCGTCGCTGAGAGAGGTCTTGACCCTGAAACTCGGCAGCGGAGTTTTCGGCGAAACCGATTTACAGCATTGATTCAGATCAACTACGAGGTATGAATTTGGAGTGAACAGCGTCGATTTAACGCCTAACTCGAGAGTCGCTTCATCAGTCACCTCGGCAAATCCGTCTGAGAAAAAGACGACCAAGAACCGCTCCGGATTCTGCCTAAGGCAACTTGCCACTGCATACTCGAAATCCGGTTGCAATATTGTCGGGTTGTCGGGTACTTCAAATATTGCGCTGCGCGCAAGCCGCAGTAGATCCAAAGGCACGCCGTATTTTCTGAGCTCCACGAGAACCTGAATCCAGACCAGATCCAAGAAACTCAATCGACGCCAACCCTTCTTTGTGTCCTGGCGCGAATCCTCGATAAGGCCCTCGTCCGCCCAATGATTTATCAGTCGGTAAGTCGCGCCCGAATCGTTGACCGTGTTTCTTTTTGCATTAATCGCCTTGCGGAAGCGTTCAAGATCCCGTGAATCGCTAAAAGCGTAGGTCGAAACACGCAAGATCCAAGAGTCACCGACATTTATCCGAGACATACGCCATTGGTCGATCTTAGGTGGAGACGGTGGATTCATGCTAAGAAATTATACGAATACGTATATTTTTGCAAATTTATACGCGCTCGTATGATTTCAGCGAAGGTAGGAACTATTCGAGGGGTATTCCCTTCCGATTTGCGTTGGCAACCCAAGACCGAGCGTTGCCAAGAAAATCCCAGACGTCACCTGGTGCCGGATTCAGGTAATCGTTGTCGTCCGGTGACTCGCCCATTTTCTCGAATACCTCGATGAGCCACTGTGGACCATGCCCGGTGGCTGCCAATTCCGGGAGCCAAGACTCGAGTTCGCCCCCCGGCACAATGAGGATTCCGTATTCCTTTAGCTGCGAGAACAAATTGCCGCACGCTTCCTGTTCCTGACCACCAAGCACGTCAATTCCGCCATCGCGCTTCATGTCCTTCCCAGTATTTTCAAAGGCCTGAAGAATGCTTTGTCGTTCTCGGTGCAGAGACTCGTGACTAACGTCAGGAATAAATGCACCACGCAGCACTTTCGTCCAAACCTGTCCGCCCTCTTTCAGAACATCAACGTCCACTATCCCTAATGCAGGTATTCCCAATTCACGTAGTGGTTTGACTATGTCCCAGACCGTCTGCTTGTTCTGCGCATTTATGAATAAGCAGCTCGCGATTCCTCTGGCATCATTTGCTGCCAGTAGACGTTCGTTGATTTCTTGATAAAAGGCACGATCGGCATCGCCCTCTGTAACGATTACCGCTTCGTAAAACAGACCCTCCAAGACTCCAGTAGACCGAAGTAGTGGATTCCGCATTAGCGGCAACAGTTTTTCCTGTGGCAATAATCGCGCGGTCGGCGGATTGTAGTTGTAGGTTAGCCGAACAATGTTTAGGGGTGAACCTGACTGAATACACCCCATTAGGAAACTTGCGCTGTGAGTGGACACAAACAGCCGCTTTCGTGATTCCTTCAAGGCTGTGGCGATTTCTTTACCCAGCTTGTTGGATAAGGCTGGATGGAGAAAAGCCTCTGGCTCGTCTATGAGCGCAACCTTCGGATCACCGGCGAGGATTGTCGTAATTATCCCAGTAAATGCTTTGACGCCGTCGCTGGCATTCTTTATTTCTACCGCGTTTCGATGAAACTCAATTGAGTCATCTTCCCAGCCTTTTTCCTCGCGCTCGCTCTGAGGTTCTGTCTCCGAAAGCCTGACACGCAGATTTCCGACATTTGTAGGATCGATAACAAAGTAGCGATCAAAAGCATCGAACACGATGCGGCGTACCTCCTTGCGCAACTCATTGTCGATAAACAGGTGAGCGAGATGATTGTCCGAGGTTGTTTGAAGATCACCCGCTTTCTGTTCGTTCAACAGGTTTAGCCGATTGGTTCCATCGAGCCTGACCGTGTACATCGTAAGAAAGCTGGAGTAGTGCCCTTGATGGCGATTTGGATCCTGAGCTTCATTAATCAGCCCATCTTTGTTGACTTGCGTCCTGAAAACCTGATTGTTCTGCGGATTCAACTTCCCGAGCAGAACATTTCCTGGATTGATGGCTTCCCCAATGTTTGGCGTTTGCTCGATCTTCGAGATTTCACTTTCTATCTCTTCCTTTGAGTACGGCATGAACTCAATGCGGTTTATTACCACATCAGTTGGCTGACCCGTCGTTCTGCGGCAATAGTTCTCAATTTCAATCAGAATCCGACTTTTACCGGAATTGTTCGGTCCGACGAAAACCGTAATTGGCGTCACGTCGAGTTCAAACTCCGGCTGATTCTCCGCCGCACCAAATTTGAAGAACAGTTTGTTAATCATTTTTCTTCATCCAAGTCCGAATCGAAGACCGACGAACTATGTCGAACAACGCCCTGCGAACGCCGCAACGGCGAGAAGTAACGCGACGTAATCTAAGCAAAGTAATCCATTTTCGCGCAATGATACTCGAGGAATTTAGTCCTCTTCAGATTCACGCTTCGCTCCATCTGCTGCGCGTGGCTGATGAAGTCCTTTCCGCCCTCATCCACAAGCTCATCGTCGCCCAGACACGCCAGGAACCAGTTTCGGATGTAGTCCAAATTGGCAGTCCCTCTTAGCGCTTCTATGACAGACATTTTTGGCGATCCGCCAACCTTGATCGTATCGTAGGTCTCGGTATCGACTACCTTCAGAACCGCAATTAGCGCAATAATGGACGAAATATGGAGCTGCCTGTCTGATAGAGAAGCGTAGAACAACTGAATATTCCGACATGCCTTCTCAATGTCTCGCAACGACATTTGAAACACGGCCGCCAAATCCGGCATGACTTCATGCAAATCCGTTTCATCACCCTGCGCCTTCATCTGAAGCTGATTGAGCAGATGCGAACAGTAAACTTTGTAGTGTGACGGGCCACGGTAGTTTGATTCCTTCGACGGCAGGCGCGTTTCGACATCGACAAACTTGTGCAGGTACTGATGCGCATCGATACCTGGCCCGTACATTTTCTTAATCGCTGCAATCATTTGCCGGCTGTTCATTACGAACACGAAAACCACGTTCGGCACCGAAAAGAAGTGCTTTACCTTTTCAAACAATGCGATAGCGTACGTCGGCCGGCATCTATCGAGTTCATCAATGATTATCACAACTGGTTTATCTTCATCACCAAGAGAAACCATTGATCTTAAAGCTGCGCGAAACCCGTCAACTTCGCTCGGCTCTATTCGATAGCTATCAAGCAGAGCTTGGTAAGAATCAACTGCGCTATCTGAGGCATTCGACAGCGCATCTGCAATTACCCCCTCGGCAGCCGCAATTTCTGAATCTCCCACAAGTCCTGCCGTGGCAATACGAACTCCGGCCCTTCCCCCTAACTTGAGTATCTTGAGGCCGACTCCGGCCGCTTTCTTATACAGATTTTCGCGTAATTCCTTGTCAGCAACGTCCGGCGGTGTGAGCGTCTCAATTACGTTCGACGCCAGCGGCATGAATGGGTCATCACCGTGGTCTTGGGCAAATGCATCAAAATATGACGCACGAACACCCTCGTTCCGAAGGTGACTCAACCACATTTTTGCAAATGTTGTTTTGCCGTCTCCCCATTGCCCATCTATGGACATCGTGAACGAGCCTTCGGAGCTGCATATGAGATTGCAGAGCGCGTCTCCGTACGGCTCCCGCCCAAACAGATCGTTGTCGTAGGGCGACTTGGCATCGATTTCGATTTCCGGGAGCTTGAGGCGCATCTCGATTTACCGGTGAGAAACACGCAATATAAGCACATATTTGGTCCAATTTTCTCTAAGTATTGGTCCACCGATTCTTGTCATTGGGGCTTTCCGGATGATGACGCCAACTCGACTTTACTCGCTTAGCAGCCAAAAACCTGCAGTATGACTGGGCATCGAAGACTGCTTTCGGGAATTGCTGCTGTTTCCGTGCTGTTATTGGCGGCCGCCGTCTTCGTATCACGTAAGAATCCGGATCACATTGAGATTACCGCTCCTGCCCCGGTCTCGACCGACCCTCAATCAACTGACTCGTCAACGAACACGCAACGTGATTTTCCGGACGAAGAATTGCTTTCCGCTCTATCCGTTGTCTGCGCCAACACGCGTCCGGATTCTCTGGATAAGGACTGGACGCAGGACGAAATCCAGGCACAGATCGACGCCTTCAACGAGCAGAAGGTGAGTTTGTCTCAGAGCCTATCAGCATCGTCATCGGCGGAGCACTTACACTTGGCCGCCTTGCTCGAGGATGACCCGGCAATGCGCTACGAGCTGCTTGATGAAGCAATCTCACGCAATTCCTCGGACCCATTCCTGGTGTGGGGTGCGGTTCAAATCTGTTCCGAGGCCATTGAATCCATGCCCTGCCCGCTGCGGGATTGGGAGCAACTCTTGATAGCTGTAGACGGCCAAAACAGTGAATCGTGGATACGTGTTGCTGCCAATAGGCACGCGGCGAATGAGCATGATGCGGCGCTCGAAGCGATGCGCTACGCCTCCACGGCTGCCGAATCTCGTGCTTACTGGACCGAGATGATTGAGATGATCGAGCGCGGGTTTGCCGCTGGTAGCAACTTCGGTTTTCCGGAGCGAGCGGGTATGGCTTTCGGTTTTGCTGCCTCGGAGCTACCTCGCTACGGAGACTACGTGAGAATGTGTGAGGAGCGGTCGGCGCAGAGCGTGGATTGGGCTTACGCCTGCCTCGCGTACGGTGAGCTGGTGGAGAGTCAGGGCAAGACCGAAATGGGTGTGTCGATTGCCCGCTCGATTCAAAAACTCGCTCTCGAGGGGCTGGGTGAAGTTGAAAAGGCCGCCAATGTCCAACAGGGAATTGAGGCGCGCCGCCAAGAGAGGCTGGATTCGATCAAAGACTACAACCCGAACATCGAGCGGCTGATCTTCTCAAACCCGACCTTGTTCACGGCATATCTGGCGGCAATCCGATCAGAGGGCGAGGAAGCTGCTCGACGACAGATTACTGCTCAGATTGAGCGCCTACTCGAACAACAACCCAAACTGGCCTGCGAGCCATAGACAAACCCGGCTCCCGAAATTCCCGAAAGACCGTCTCCAATAGGGTTCGATAGCAGGTCGGTGACCATTACCGAACATCGACGCAGGCCAAATTGACTGAATTTCAGTGAGTTACGTGGTGCTCGGACGCTGGAAACGCGTTTTCGAGGACTTCAGACCACTCTGAAACGTCGTTTACGAGGTGGTTCCAATTTGTTCGCACTCGGTCCACCAAATGGAAAATGGCTCGCCCACCAGGGCGGGCCTTTTTCATTTGTGCAGACGGTGCGAGTCGGACTCGCGTAGCGAGTTCACAAAACGCGGCGCAGCCCGTTTTGGACGCACGCAGTGCGCCGCGCAGCGGTGAGCCGCCGCAGGCGGTGAATCCATTCTCGCCACCTCCACCAAATGGAAAATGGCTCGCCCACCAGGGCGGGCCAGCTATTCTATCTCGCCGTATTTCTCTTCGACCGAGCGCAGCACGAAGTCCGCCTCATAGGTCTGATGGCTATGCCCCTTGAAGCGGGCGTTGACCAGTTGCACCAGAACAACGCTGCGCGGTTCACCGTGCGTTCGACGTACGCCGCCCGTCACCGTCGTCGTGGCATTGCCGGTCGCTGTATTGGTCATCGGCTCGTACCCCGTCATCTCGACCTCCGTCCGTCGCTGGCCGCGTTGGTAAGAACCACGCGTGCGGACATCATCTTCCCGCTCGAGAACGATGAAATAGCGCTTGCCTTCTCGCAGGGCAACTTGTGCAGCCCGCAGCATAGCGAGATCGGATGCCTTGGCTGAACTTACGTAGCGATCGCCGCGATACTGCACCTGCCAGACGTCGGTTTTGGCCGGAAACTCAAAAAAACCGTAACCCGCACTGGATGTCGCCTGTGAGTAATTGGTCGAACTGCACGCCGCCATGACGAACGACAGTGCCACGACCACTGCGTTAGTCCGCATCCTGTTCCTCCGGCTGGTTCACGACATACAGTTCCTGTTCCATATCGCCCTCAACCTCGGGCTCAGCGTCGAGCAGGCGCACCGTCACGGCGACCCAGGGGAACTTGTTCTCATGCACGATGTAGGAGTCATCGGGCAATCCGAGGACCGAAACCTGGTTCTTGCCCTGATCCACGCTGCGCTTCGTAACCTGTGACCCCAACCCCGCACTTCCGTGATAGCGCACGTCGATTTCAGACCCGGTGATTTGGCCACTGGAGTGGTAGTTTCCGCCGGTCAGTTTGGCTTCACCGCGAACCGTGTACGATTCGCCGCGGATCACACTGTTTGGATGATAGACGGTTTCCACGTCGGCAACATAGAAGTACACCCTGTCCTGCTGCGCAGCGATCCGTCGTGCCTCCTCCAGCGCGACATCAACCGCCGCAGCGGCCGTGGTTCCGTTCTTGCCAGTCGCGTAGATTCGGATGACGTCCGGATCGAACTGCGTGTGCTCGACCTCGAAGGCCGGCGCGGCTTTGCTGGCGGGAATAGAGATAAGGCAGGCCACCGCAATGATGGTCGCCGACGGCAAGAACCGCATCGGTTAAAACCCTTTGAGAGCCTTGGACGCGACCGAAATTAGGAGAGCCTGCCGTTGCTGTCAAACTGGATTCAGTCTTGCTCGTCAGTCTGCATCTGAATGACTTCACGCACCTGGTCTTCGAGACTGGTTAGCCCGGCCTCCTTGCCTCTTGCCAGCGCCAGTTCCGCATCGCCAGTCCTGTCGAACAGGCTTAGCGCCAGCAACGCGCCGACGCGATTGGCGCTGCCGCAGTGCACAAGCACCGGCCCGTCTTCGGCCTTGATCAACGCATCAAGCTCACGGGCCTTTTCAATGTTGATGTCGCCGCGACCGACAGGAAGCAGCACATACTTCATGCCGAGCGTCTCGACGACCGCAGGCTCATCCAGCCCGCGGTCCTCGCCTTCCATACGAATGTCGATCACCGTCGTATAGCCGCTGGCTGCGAATATCCTGAACGCCTCTTCGTCAGGCTGCCCGGCCGAGGTAACGCCATCTACGGGCACGACCCTGCCGAGCGTTCTGACGTCTTCGATGTCAGCTTTAAGCGCCGTAACCGCTTCGACCTCTCCGGCCGAAGCCGTTACGGTCACCATGGAAAGCAGAAGAAAACCAGCTACAGAGACAATTCGCATCATTGCTTAATACTCGCCCGCGAGGTCACTTCAATGCCTCGCTCCGTGAGGAATACATTGACCAGCAATCTGCTATAGAGTTCGGCGCCCGACATCATCGCATCACGCAGACTGGCCTGCAGCTCCGGCGGCAACGGATCTTCACCCTCCTTCGGCTCAGCATCCAGCATCGCCTGGCCGATGAGCGCGTAGTACCAGCCCAGGTCAAGATCAACCGATAAGAAGGGACTCGGCTCCGCGGACTCCAGCTGCAGGGCGGTTTCGACCGCGGCCGCGGCATCATCGCCAAATCCCATTGCGAGCGCGTTGGGCACATACGCAACCTGCGCGGTCGGCGGGAAACGCTCCTGCGGCGGCATCGTCACTTCGCGCGCCTTGCCGTCGGGCAAAAGATTCAATGCCGCGATCTGCGGATCCATCATTGCACCCATGGTGACCAGCGCTTCCGCGTTCTCGACACCGACTGTGACGGTACCCTCGATCTTCTCTGGCGACGCGCCCTTGGCGAAGCTGATGCCCTCGACGTTCGTGAGATGCACAATGAATCCACGCAAGCTGTACACCATCGGAGGAATTGGCTGAGCCAGGCCCTGGCGCAGCGCGGCAGTTCCGCCCTGCAGGCCGGCGAACTTGTCGCACTCATAGGGACCAGCTTCCATCGCGTCGAGGCGCGCTTCAATAAAGTTACGCAAGGCCATCGGGTTGAGGCTCATGCCCCAGGCAAACTTGCCGCCCAGGTTCGCGCCAAGCCCGGGCACTGCGGCGGATAGCGTTGCGAGACCTTTCGCGATGTCGTCGCGAACTTCGACGATCATGCTGCTGTCGATGTAATCATCGTCGATATCTGTGTGTCCGAACAGGACACGCGGCGCGATCGCCGCCATGTCGTCAATCTCCTTGCGACACGCCGAAGACAATTCGGGCATTTCCACTTCGGAATTCGCGAAGAGTTCCGCGTTGCGGCCTGACGGATCGTCAATAAATGATGCAACCACGCGGCGCGTATCGATCATGCCGATCAGGTGATCCGTGAACGCATACTCCTTCGCGGCCTTCTGCAGTTCCTTGCTGCGCCACATGTTCTGGCGCGGTTTGGATATGCCAAGTGCCTCGGCGAGACGATCTTCCGAATAACTCGCCGGCACGATGGTTACGACCGCGTCTTCGCCCAGCGTTGCGACAACCAGGCGCATGTCGTCGAAATCAACATACCGGTAGGCCTTCCCCTTTACCTCGCCGACGTCCATCTTGTGGGCTGCCTCGGATTCGAGACGGCCCAGGGTGGCATCAAACGCATCCGCATCAGTCAGCGCGAGCCGCAATACGGGCAACAGTCCGTCGCCGTACAAGGCCATCAAGGATCCGCGACCGAACCCCGCCTCCCGGAGCGCCGCGACGCTCATCAGCGACCTGAGTTCGGCCATGAAAGCCTTTAGTTGCGCTGCCTCTTGCTCACCGTCCTCATCGGCCTCAGCTTCCGCAACAGCTTTGTCTATCGCATGGGCAAGGATGTCTTTATAAGCGGACAAGGATTGATCGACGGCCAGTTCAAACCGGTCCTGCAGGTCGTCCGGGAGTTGCTCCATCGTTGCGAATACGTAGGGCGTATCGACCGGGATGTACTGCAGCAGATCCTTGGCCTTGCGTTGGGCGGCATCTGCCGTCGCCGACAGTGACAAGGCCAGGGCGGCAAATACGGGAAGCGCATTGCGAACTGATGAGACCATGACTTTACTTTCCTTCATAAATGACGAAACGAAGTGTAATCACGGCGGCACAAATCTCAGTGTGCCCCGTCACACACGACAACAGCCGCAATCCCTGAGGACTGCGGAGCATATTCGAATCGAAGACGAGTAAAGTAGCGCGGATGACGGTCTGTGGATTTTTCTGCCGTCTTGCAAACACCCTAACAAGGTACACTCGAGCAATGCAAGTACGCGACGTACGCGAAACCGATCTTGACGAGGTGCTGGCGCTCAACGAAGCATCCGTGCCGCACGTCAACAGCATTGGCATCGATGACATGCGCTGGTTCATGGAGCATGCGCACTATTTTCGGGTTGCTGTCGACGGCGACGCGATCGCCGGCTTCCTGGTCGGGCTGGGACCCGGCTCGTCATACGCAAGCCCGAACTACCGCTATTTTGCCGATAAACACGAGGCGTTCGGCTATGTCGACCGGGTGGCTGTCAGCACAGATTTGCGCCGCCGCGGCGTCGCGTCGCAGCTCTACGACGATTATGCGGCGACCTTACGCGGCTATGTTCCGGTAATGACCTGCGAAGTGAATATTCGCCCGCCGGCAGAAGCATCCATGCTGTATCACGAACGGCATGGGTTTGAACGCGTTGCCACCCAGGAAACGGAAGGCGGCAAGAAAGAAGTTGCATTGATGGAGAAACGATTGTGAGCGAACGCCAATTTGACGTCGTGGTTTTTGGAGCCACCGGTTTCACAGGCAAGCTGGTCGCGAAGTACCTGGTCGAGCGCTACGGCGTCGGCGGCGAACTGCGTTGGGCCATCGCCGGGCGCAGCAGTGGGAAACTCGAAGCGGTTCGCTCAGAGCTCGGTGACGAGGCGGCCGATCTCGACATCATTGTCGCGGACAGCGGCAACCAGGATGCGCTTGCGGCAATGGCCGCGAGCACCCGGGTCGTCCTGACGACGGTTGGACCCTACGCGCTGTACGGCTCCGCCCTGGTCGCCGCCTGTGTCGAGGCCGGAACCCACTACTGCGACCTCGCCGGCGAGACCCAGTGGATTCGCAGGATGATCGACGCGCATCAGGAACGTGCCGCCGAAACCGGAGCCCGGATCGTCCATTGCTGCGGATTCGATTCAATCCCGAGCGATCTCGGCGTCATGTTCCTGCAACAACAGGCGCAAGCGACGCGCGGCGAGTACTGCAGCAAGATAGCGCTGTACGTCAAGGCAACCAAGGGTTCGCTGAGCGGCGGCACTCTCGCGAGTATGACGAACATCATGGAGGAGGCGCGGCAGGACCGCTCGGTCATGAAGATACTGGCCGATCCGTATGCGCTGAATCCTGCGGCAGAACGCAATGGCCCCGACGGTGCGGACCAGCGCGACCTGCACTTCGACGCAGCGGTGAACAGCTGGACCGCCCCGTTCCTGATGGCCGGCATCAATACCCGCATCGTGCGCCGCAGCCATGCGTTATCCGGCTACCCGTGGAGTCGCGAGTTCAGGTATCGCGAGGCGACCTTGACCGGCAGTGGCACGTCGGGGCGTATCAAAGGCGCCATGCTGGCCATGATCATGGGTGGATTAGTGCTGGGCCTTTCAATGCGACCTACGCGCAACCTCCTGCAGAAGTTGTTCCTGCCTGCCCCCGGTGAAGGTCCGAGCCCGAAGGCGCAGGAAGCCGGGTTCTTCAACCTGCTGCTCGTCGGTCATTTCGCCGACGGCTCGCAGCTGCGGGCGAAAGTTACCGGCGACCGCGACCCGGGTTACGGCTCGACCAGCAAGATGCTGGCGGAGTCAGCCGTGTGTCTCGCTAAAGATGATCTCGCGACCGCAGGTGGCATCTGGACGCCGGCCACAGCAATGGGCGATGCCCTGCTCCGCCGCCTGCGCGATAACGCAGGACTCACTTTCGATCTCGTCGACTAGGATTCCGGTGAGTAGTGCAGCGACGACTCGTACCTCTCGCCGGCCGCAATGCGGACCGGCAGGCGATTGCGGGGTGATGCAATCGGGCAGGTCGAGAAGTCGTTGAATGCGCATGGCGGACTGTATGACTTGTTGAAATCGAGAACGATACTCCCGTCGTCGCCCGGCATATCCGAATACAGGAATCGTCCGGCGCCGTAGGTCTCCTTACCGTTAGTCGAATCACCGAACACAAAGAACAGCTTATCGCCGGAGATGGTCGGCTCGAGGTCGTAGGTTGTGCCATCGATCTCGAACGATACCGTTCCCGGCGCGATTGGATTCTGCGTGAATCCTTCAATCACGGTGTTCACAGAAATTACGCGAGGTTCCGGATAACGCTGCAAGGTCGCCTCGACCCTGTAGTCGGGCGAAATATCGTAGTACGGCAGCGGGCCGAAATTTTCGATCCAGGGATGCTCGAAATCGCGAACGCGGACCGCCAGCTTGCCGCCGCGCTCAATCACGCTCCAGGCAATCGAACCGTGCTCTGCAATGACGACCTCACCCGACGAATCTGCCGGCATCGCCAGTTCGGTCGCGGTTTCGCCAGCGCTTGTCACGGTAACACCGTCGGTGACGCTGAGATGCGCCCCGCCATCCGCGACTGCCAGAGTGCCGACGCTGGGCGCAGCCGTCGGCGGCAGCAGCACGTCGCTGCCTGCGGCAGAACCAACCGAATATTCGCCATCCTCGAGCCAGAACAGCCCAACCTGGGTCAGGTAGCCCGTCGGCCGCAGCAGGCGCTCGAGGCGGCCCGCCCGCCATTCCTCGACCTCGGCCTTGTGCGCAGCTACGTCAAATTCGGCCTCGGCCGGCCCACAAGCCGTCACGGCGCCAAGCGCCGCCGCAATCAGCAGTATTCCCAGCAGATTCTTCATACAACAAATTCCGTATCAATTAGGCACGCGGGTCTCTATAATCCGCGGCCAGTTTTCGAGGCAGCACCCGCATGTCTGATATTTCCAAACTCCGAAACATCGCGATCATCGCGCACGTCGATCATGGCAAAACCACGCTGGTCGACCAGATGTTGCAGCAGTCCGGGACCCTAGGTCCGCGCGCTGCCGTACCCGATCGCGTCATGGATTCGAATGATCTCGAGCGCGAGCGCGGCATCACTATCCTTGCCAAGAACACGGCCGTCAACTGGAACGACTACCGCATCAATATCGTGGATACGCCGGGGCACGCAGACTTCGGCGGCGAAGTGGAACGCGTACTGTCGATGGTCGACAGCGTGTTGCTGCTTGTCGACGCCGTGGACGGCCCGATGCCACAGACGCGCTTCGTCACGCAAAAAGCGTTCGACCAGGGCCTGGTCCCGATTGTTGTCGTCAACAAGATCGATCGCGAAGGTGCCAGGCCTGACTGGGTCATCGACCAGACTTTCGATCTGTTCGACCGCCTGGGCGCTACCGACGAGCAGCTGGACTTCCCGATCATCTACGCCTCGGCACTCGAGGGATTCGCCGGTGAGGATTCGGACGTTTGCGACGGCGACATGACGCCGTTGTTCGAGACAATTGTGAATCACGTGGCGCCGCCCCAGGTCGATCCGGACGGCCCGTTGCAGCTGCAGGTCTCCAGCCTCGACTACGACACCTATGTTGGCGTGCTCGGCGTCGGCCGGATCAGCCGCGGCACCTTGCGCGCCAACGCCTCGGTCAGCCAGGTCGCGCCTGATGGCGCAAGCCGAAGGGCGCGCGTCCTCGAGATCTACGGCTTCCATGGTCTCGAACGCAGAAAAGTCGACTCGGCAGCTGCTGGTGACATCATCGTCTTCAGCGGTATCGACAAGCTGCACATTTCGGACACCTTGTGCGACCCCGGTCACGAGGAGGCTCTGCCCGCTCTGACCGTCGACGAACCGACCGTCAATATGACCTTCCAGGTCAACAAGTCGCCGTTCGCCGGCCAGGACGGCAAGTTCCTGACCAGCCGACAGATTCGCGAACGCCTCGACCAGGAGCTCAAGCACAACGTGGCATTGCGCGTAGAGGACACCGAAGATCCGGACAAATTCCGGGTCTCGGGCCGTGGTGAACTGCATCTCTCGGTACTTGTCGAGACCATGCGCCGCGAAGGCTTCGAACTGGCGGTCTCCCGCCCTGAAGTCATCATGCACGACGTCGACGGCATGGAGCACGAGCCCTGGGAGCGTCTGACCGTCGATCTCGATGAGGAGTACCAGGGCGCCGTAATGACGCGCCTCGCCGATCGCAAAGGCGAACTGCGCAACATGCTGCCCGACGGCAAGGGACGAATCCGCCTCGATTACAAGATCCCGACGCGCGGCCTGATCGGTTTCCGCACCGAGTACCTGACGGCAACGTCCGGAACCGGCCTGATCTATCACGTTTTCGACAAGTACGCCCCGCGCGTCGCCGGCAATATCGCCCAGCGCAATAACGGCACGCTCGTCTCGATGGTCAACGGCAAGGCCCTCGCCTATGCCCTCTATAACCTGCAGGACCGCGGCAAACTGTTCATCGGGCATGGCGAGCCTGTGTACGAGGGCATGATCGTCGGCATTCACAAGCGCTCGAATGACCTTGTCGTTAATCCGACCAAGGCGAAGCAGCTGACCAATATCCGAGCCGCTGGCACCGATGAAAACCTGATCCTGACGCCGGCACTCGACTATTCGCTGGAGCAGTCGCTCGAGTTCCTCGATGACGACGAGTTGCTCGAAGTAACGCCGAACCATTTGCGGCTGCGCAAGAAGCTGCTCAAGGAATCGGACCGCAAGCGGGACGCGCGCCAAAAGGCCTCGTGAGCGACGCGGCCGCGCTGGCATTCGCCGATCTGCAGCCCGAGGACATCCTCGCGACGCTCGACGAGCTCGGCTGGCGCTGCGACGGCCGCTTCCTCGCGCTGAACAGCTACGAGAACAGGGTTTACCAGGTCGGCATCGAGGACGGCCCGCAGATCGTCACGAAATTCTACCGGCCAGGGCGCTGGAGCGATGCGTCGATCCTCGAGGAGCATAGTTTCTCCGCTGACCTCGCCGCACAGGATATTCCCGTTGTTCCCCCTATCGAGCGTGACGGTCGAACGCTGCACCACTCGGGGCACCACAGGCTCGCCGTCTACCCGTGCCATGGCGGACGCGCGCCCGAACTCGACAACTACGAATTACAAAAACAACTCGGCCGTCTGGTCGCGCGCATCCATCTCGAGGGCGAGACGACCGCGTTCGAACACCGACCCGGGATAGACATCGACAGCTACGGCACGGACTCTGTCGACTACCTGCTGGATAACGACTTCATCCCTGACGACAACCGCGAAGCCTACGAGTCGATTGTCGACCTCGTCCTCGACGGCGTCGAAGCTTGCTATGAACGTGCCGGACGCGTCCGCGATATCCGCCTGCATGGTGACTTCCACCCGGGCAACGTGCTGGTCCGCGGCGACCTGCTGCACATTGTGGATCTCGATGACTGCCGTCACGGCCCTGCGGTTCAGGACCTGTGGATGTTCCTGTCCGGCGATCGCGACGAACAGACGCCGCAGCTCAAGGCGTTGCTGGAGGGCTACACGTCGTTCCGCGCTTTCGACGCGCGTGAGTTACACCTCATCGAAGCGCTGCGCAGCCTGCGCATCATGCACTACGCGGCGTGGCTGGCCCGGCGCTGGGACGACCCGGCATTCAAGATCGCATTTCCATGGTTTGACAGCCGGCGCTACTGGGACGAGCACGTCCTGGCCCTGCGCGAACAAGTCGCGTTGATGCAGGAACAGCCATTGGAGTGGCTCGACTACTAGCGCGACGGCAGATGTTGCCTGCGCGGCCCGATCTCGAACCGGTCTATCCAGCGCGAAAAGGTCTCGCGACTGAGGGCCTCGAGCGGCCCCATCGACGTATCCGCGCGACGCCGGATCGCGTCCGGATCGATGGTGCCCCGCTCTTCGCGCAGCGACTCCTGGTGCGCCGGCACCGTCAGCCACCGTTCAATCAGGGGCCGATTGGCCTCGAGATGAAACTGGAAGCCATAGATGTGCTCGCCGTGGCGGAATGCCTGCACCGGGCTGGCCGGAGAACCTGCGAGGCACTCGACTTCATCCGGCAAGGTGATGCCGTCCTCGTGCCACTGGAAAACTTCCTGGCGCGGCGCAAACTTTGCGAGGACCGGATCGGAACGCCCTGCCTCCGTAAGCTCGACGTCATACCAGCCGATTTCACGGCTTTCATTGCGCCCCACGCTACCGCCCAGCGCCTTGGCCAGCAGCTGCGCGCCAAGGCAAATGCCCAGCACGGACATATCGCGCGCCACGGCCTCGCGGATGATTTCGACCTCGGTGACGAGGTTCGGAAACGAGTCTATCTGATCCGCATTCATCGGCCCGCCAAGCACGATCAGCGCCTCGTACCGAGCCAGGTCTGGCCGCTGCTTGGGCATGCGGCCGAAGTTCACATAGCGAATGCGAAACCCTGCCTCCTTCAGCAAAGGATCGAGGGTGCCTAGGGGCTCGTAGGGAACGTGCTGGAACACCAGCACTTTCGGTCTGGGCATATCGGGTATCGTGTCGGCTTGCGATTGCGCTGCTTCCGCAGTATCTCTAAAGTTGACCGGGCTTGAAAAGTGCGAAATCCGGGAACTTAAGCGTCACGGAGACGTTCTGATAAAGCAGCCCTGTAGCACCGCGGACCTAGGGAATTGATTGAAAAACCACGTCTAGCCTTCCTGGCCAGTATCGGCGCATTCCTCGTTGCGGGATGTTCGTCCAGTCTCGTCGTCGACATGCCGACGATTCCGGAACCGCGCCTTGAAAAGATCCCCGTCGACGTTGCGGTGCGAATACCGGACAACTTCCACAACTTCGTGCATACCGAAGATGTACTGGGCAGGAACAAATACACGATCGAACTCGGCAATGCGAATGCCAACTTCTTCGGCCAGCTGTTTGGCTACATGTTCGACTCGGTAGTATTGCTCGATCCCGACGACGACCCACGCGACTTTCAGTTTGACGCATTGATCGAACCGACTATCGAGGGCTTCGAATTCTCGATTCCCAACCAGACGCAGACCAGCGCGTATTCGGTCTGGGTTCGTTATCGCATCCAGGTGTTCGACAGTGTCGGCAACCGCGAATCGAGCTGGACCGTAAGCGCGTATGGCAAGAGCCAGAAGGAAGGCATTACCGGTTCTGACTCCTTGCGGCGCGCCGCGGTCCTCGCGATGCGTGATGCTGCAGCGCTGATCGTCATGCAAATGGAGAAAGTTTCGAAGATTCGCGATCTTGCGAATGGCCCGCTTGATCCGGCCTCGGTCGATTCCGATGCCCAACTCGCGGGAACCGCGAAGGAAGACGATGCGCCCGCGAGCGTCATAGGTATTTTTGCAATTGGAGGTATCGACGATGCGCAGTAAGTGGGCCATCGTAATCGCGACATTGGGTCTTGGCGGTTGCGTCACGTCGCACGTCGAGGACGCCCGCGAAACGAGTACGGGTATTGCCTCCGATGAGGCCGTTGTCATTATGGCCAAGAGCTATCACGGCGGAAATGAAACGGAGTCGGACTATGTCACTTGCGTAGAACGGGCGCTGGGCAGCGGCTCGCGAGGGGTGAACGTCATACCGCACCAGAAGTTTGTCGATGAGCTGTTCCCGTGGTTCGAACCACGCACCGTTCCGGCGGATACCAAGGGCTTGCCCAAATTGATGGATCGGCCCGGGGTGCGGCAGGCCGTTGCAGACATGGGTGTGCGCTACATCGTCTGGCTCGATGGCGATACCGAGCGAGTCGCCGAGGGCGGCAGCCTGTCTTGCGCTGCGGGCCCGGGCGGCGGCGGCTGTTTTGGTTTCGCGTGGTGGCAGAACGATGCCGACTACGAAGCGACCGTCTGGGACCTGGATGACTACGAGTCGGCCGGCACGGTTACGGCGGATGTCAGCGGCACGTCATTCCTGCCCGCCCTCGTGGTCCCGATTCCGCTAATTGCTCGCACGCAGACCAAAGCCTGCAAAGGCCTTGCGAACCAGCTGAAAGACTTTATCGTTCAGTAGACCCGGCCAGCCCCAATCAGCGCCTGGCGATAAAACGGTGCGTCCAGCGTTGCCACGGACACGCTGCGGCCCGACTGTGGCGCATGCACGAAGCGACGCTCCCCCAGGTACATGCCGACGTGCGACATCTTGCCTTCAATCCTGAAAAACAGGAGGTCGCCACGCCGCAGGTCATGGTTGTCGACGGGCACCGCGGAAGACCATAGTTGACCGGTCGTGCGCGGCACGCTAAGGCCCGCGCGTCCGTACGAGTAATGCACCAAACCGCTGCAATCGAAGCCCCCCGGTGTCGCCCCACCATAGCGATACGGCACTCCAACCTGCGCCAGTGCAACGTCGGCCGCTCGATCACCAGGCGTCGCGCGCGCAGCGGGTGCTTCGCGCGGCGGCGATGACCCGCAGGCGGCCAGAGCCAACGCCATGACTAACAAGGCAAAGCGGCTCGTGTGCGTTATCATGCGGTCACTCCCGATGGACTGGAACATCCAGCTTACCGCCTAGGACCTTAATCAGGAATGAACTGCTTCTCAGCTTCCAGGGCGATCAGCCACCGCATTCTCCCGCTCTTCCTACTCGCACTCGTGGCGGCGTGCGGCATGTCTGGCTCGGCATCTGCCGATCGTGACGGCTCCCAGGAATATGCGGTCCACTACCAACTTGTGCCGAATCCGGGCGAATCTTCGCTGCATGTCACGATGCGGGTTCGCCAGCCGCAGGGATTGCTGCGCGAGCTGTCGTTTCCGGCAAGCGGTACGCAGGACCTGTCTGGCCACGGTGAAATTGTTACGGACGGCGGCACGGTGCGCTGGTTCCCGCCGAGTCGGGGCGGCACACTTGAGTGGCATGCCAAGGTCCATAATCGCCGCAGCGACGATCTTTACGACGCATACCTCGGGCCCGACTGGGGGCTTTTCCGCATCGAGGATGTCATCCCTCGCGCGCGTACGCGCACGCTGAAAGGGGCCAACTCCCGCACTACCTTCGAGTTTTTGCTGCCCGCCGGTTGGTCCGTCGTATCCGAATACTCGGCGATCGATTCACCGGTCCTGGTCGACCGCGCCGAGCGCCGCTTCGACCAGCCTACAGGTTGGGTCGTGATGGGTGGCCTTGGCGTGCGGCGCGAGACCATCGCCGGTACGCGCGTCGCGATAGCGGGACCGGAGGGCCACGATGTCCGGCGCATGGACATGCTGGCATTGCTGAACTGGACCCTGCCCGAGCTGAATGCCATCCTGCCCGACGCTCTGCCTCGCCTGACCGTGATCAGCGCCGGGGAGCCTATGTGGCGCGGCGGATTATCTGCGCCGGCCTCCCTGTTCCTGCATGCGGATCGCCCCCTGATCAGCGAGAACGCGACCAGCTCGCTTCTGCATGAGGTAATGCATGTGGCTCTCGGAATTCGAGCCGCGGACAACTACGACTGGATTGTCGAGGGCCTGGCAGAGTATTACAGCATCGAATTACTCCGCCGCGGTCACGCAATTACAACGAGCCGCGCCATCAAGGCGTTCGAATGGCAAGCCGACTGGGCCGAGCAGGCTGAAACCTTGTGTGGTGAGCATTCGACCGCAGCAACCACGGCGCTGGCGGTCAATGTATTTGTCGCGCTCGATAGTGAACTGCGGGTCCGCTCCGAGTCGGGCGCGGGTCTTGACGAACTGTTGCCCATGATTGCGAGACAGGAAATCGACCTCGAGACTCTTACAGCGGCGGCAACCGAGGTCATGTCCGCAACACCTGACACACTTCACATCGAACAGCTGCCTGGCTGCCATAGTATTCCCTGATGGACGGACGCCACGACCTTGAACTGATACTCCGCTCGAGGACGCCGATTGTTGTCATCGAGTCGCAGGACGAGAAGCGCATGCTCGAGATGCTGCAGGCAATCACGGTTGCGCGCGCCAGCCAGGAATATACGCCGTTGTTTCGCTGGACGATTACCGACGGTTTGCAGCGCCTCGACATTGCCCTGGAACCTCAGGCAATCAACTCCGAACCGACGGATGTGTTGAAACATATTCGCGCCGTGAACAAACCCGGCATCTATGTCCTGCTCGACTTTCACCCGTTCCTCTCCGACCCCGTGCACGTGCGCCTGCTCAAGGACATTTGCATTCGCTCATCCGACGTGCAGCGGCAGATCGTCATGATCAGCCACGAGATCAAAGTACCCGATGAACTCGAGGGGTTCTGTGCCCGCTTCGACATGGCGCTGCCGTCCGAGGAAGAACGCGAGCGCATCCTCAGGAACACGATTAGCGAGTATGCCAATGAGAATCCCGGCAACCGCGTGCAGGTGGACCCGAAAGCGCGCGAAATGCTGGTTCGCAACCTCGCGGGACTTACCTGGTCGGACACCGCGCGTCTTGCCCGCAACGCCATCTTCGTCGACGGTGCGATTACACGTAGCGACCTGCCTGGCGTGATGCAAGCCAAGTACGAGCTCTTGAACAAGGGCGGTGCACTGCAGTTCGAGTACGACACTGCGCGCTTCAACCAAGTAGGTGGACTCGATAATCTCAAAACATGGCTGAGCCAGCGGCGCGCTGCCTTTCGCGGCGAGGCAAGCGCCGCGCACCTCGATGCACCCAAGGGCATTCTCCTGCTAGGCATCCAGGGTTGCGGCAAGAGCCTGGCAGCCAAAGCAACAGCAGGCGCATTCGGAGTGCCATTGCTGCGCCTCGACTTCGGCGCCATCTACGACAAGTACCACGGCGAAACGGAGCGCAAACTGCGCGAGTCTCTGCAAACGGCAGATGTCATGTCACCGTGCGTACTTTGGATCGACGAGATCGAAAAAGGCATCGCAGGACGCGGCGGCGAGACCGGCACAACCCAGCGCGTACTCGGCACCTTCCTGACCTGGATGGCAGAACGCCAGTCGCACGTGTTCGTCGTGGCAACCGCCAACGACATCAGCACCCTGCCGCCAGAGCTTGTGCGCAAGGGACGGTTCGACGAAATTTTCTTCGTCGACCTGCCCCGCTCAAAGGTACGGGCGTCGATTTTCGCCATTCACCTGTCGAATCGGGAACAGAAGCTGAGCGATTTCGATCTCGCCGCATTGACCCACGCGAGCAAGGGCTTCTCGGGCGCAGAAATCGAACAGGCCATCGTGTCGTCGCTGTATGCGGCACACGCAAAAAAAGAAGCGCTCGCAACAGGACATATTCTCGATGAAATCGCGCGTACCCGCCCCCTGTCGGTGGTCATGGCAGAACGCATCGCGGCGATGCGCCAATGGGCTGAAGGGCGCACGGTTTCCTGCGACCAGGTGGATTTAACTTAAGAAGTCATTTCATTGAGCAGCGCCGGCCGCGTGCTAGACTGCGCGTATGGCTAATGACAAGAACAACATCAACGAATTAGTCAATGATGACGAGGATTCGACGGCGGAGCTGGAAGCGATAACCTTCCGGCAGAACCACCCCGAGAACGTCGAGATTCTCGAGTCCGACGACAGCACGTTTGGCTTCGATGCGCAACAGCGAACGAACGATGCCAAGACAATTGGCAAGCTGCAGTACGACATTGAACAACTGCGCTCGAAGTGGCTTGGACTCGAAGCGGAAATCAAGGCGCGCGAAGAGATCACCGACCAGCTCAACGCCGAGCTCGCTCGCGTTAACGAGACAGTAGCGCGGCGCGACAAACTGCTGAAGACGCGCGATCGGAAGATCAAGACGCTGAAGTCGGAGATTCGCGATCGTGATGAGCGACACCGCCAATCGATTTCTGCGCTCGAACTCAAACTCGAGCAAGCGCGTATGCGCGTACGCGACATCCCGGAACATCCGGATGATGTGGCGCACCCCGGGGCAAGCCAGGACACGTCGGCCAGGCTGGCACAAATCGAGGCGTATGCCGATCTGCTGCGCCGCAAGTTTCAGGACCTGCTCGCACAGCACGACGATGACGAGAAAGAGCGCATTCGACTTGACGCCGCTCTCACCCGCGCAAACGAACAGACTCGCAATCTCGACAAGGAAGTCGCACGCCTCGAGGAAGATAATGCGCAGTTGAGAGAGCAGCTCGGGCAGATTGGCGATCAACATGCGGAGGAGATCCGCATGCTGCGTTTTGAGCTCGGGCAGGCACAGGAAACGGTGTCACAGGCCGAGATCCTGAACTCGCAACTTGCCTCTGATCTAGTCGATACGCGCGGCTTCAAGGAAGAGCTCGAGCGGATGTTGTGCGACAGCGACGAGCAATCGCGCCTGCGCATCGACGCGCTGGAGGACGAACTGGAACGCACCAGGCGTAGCGCGCATGAGTTCGAGAAGAAACTCGAAGCGCGTAGCGATGCGATCAACGTGCTGCTCGCGGAGCTCGCCAGAAAATCGGAGCAGATGGACTCCATCGGCGCTATCGGCGACGTCATCCTGGACATTGACGAACGCATCTCGGACCAGTTCGACGAAGCCGATGATTCCGCCGCCCCCTTGCAGCGCTCCCAGGACCGGGTCACCCGCCTTCTCGTGGGCAAGATCGGCGATAAGCTGCTGCGGTTTCCGCTCTTCAAGGATCGCCTGACAATCGGGCGGACCGACGACAACGATATCCAGCTGAACGCGCCATTTATCAGCCGTCGCCACGCGGTGGTGACGACTGACGGTGAAACGACCCGCGTCATCGACTGGGGCAGCAAAAACGGCGTATTCGTCAACTCCGAACGTGTCACCGAGCATTTCCTCAGGAACGGCGATATCGTGACCATCGGCAATGCCCACTTCCGCTACGATGAGCGCCCCAAACGCGACAGCTGATTTGTGAGCGCAGTCACGCTCTTTTCTTTCCAACTGGTCTAAAGTGAACGCCTGTAGCACGCAGGTGAGACACGACCATGATCACGACGACCGCAGGGAAGCCGGCGCGGCTGACGGAGACGCAGCGGGTTACGCGCCGTACGGGGACACTGATGTCCCGCAAGATCTGGCTGCCAAAATTACTGTACGACCTGTTGCCTTACTTTTATGCAGGCGCTGGAATCCTGGCCTTTTTCGCGACGATCTACATCAGCGAGTGGTTCTGGGTCCTGCCGCACTACTTGCTGTTCTCCGTAGGATGCATGCACCTCGGCATACTCGTGTACCGGCGCCGCAGACGTGCCGCCCGCGACGACGCTTGACCTGAACCACGGGCTGGGCAACGATATCGGCCCCTTGTCTGCCGGGCCCAGTCTTGAGCGCTTCTCAATCCCCTGTCGTTCCTGTCCTGAAGAAAGAACTGGCTGTTTTCGCCGGCTTTCTGTTCTGCGGGCTGACCTTGTTGCCCATCGCCATCTGGTTTGTCGGTAAAGCGGTTTTCGGCGCTTACGGCGGCTTTGGTTTTGCCGAGTTCTTTGGCGACCTGAGCGGCAAGATCCGGTCGGGGGATCCGGTTGCCTGGTTCCTGGTCCTGTCGCCCTGGCTGGCATGGCAAATCCTGCGAATCGCGATCTATGGCTGGCGAAACGCCGTCAAAATGTGACCCCGATCACAGTTTTGCATTACCGCCCTGTGTCACGCGTGCGCGCTGTATAGAAAATATGCGTCGTATCCGGCATTCTGGATGTCGGTGGCGCTTGACTTAATCTGTCTGACGGTGGCACGCGAGTCCCATGTTCAAAGGTCTGAAAAACTGGTTCGAGAAGCGCTTCTCCGCAGAGAAGCCGGCCGCGCCTGCACGCCCGCTCGACCGTACGGGAGCGCATACGTCACCGCGACCGCAACCGAGGCCAAAGAAGGTCCCTCGCCAACAGCCCGAATTCGTTGACGCTGACGAAGAACTCGCCGACACGATAGAAAGCAATGGACCAGGCAAGAACGTGCTGATTCGCAACAAGTATGTCCGCGAGGAAACCGGGACCCACGAGACGCTGAAGATTCTCGACGACTCGCTCGTCGACTCGGGTGAGGAAACCGGCATCGACCCCTACAATACGGGCGGCTTCGATCGCTCCAGGAACTGGGACAAGCGCTTCGGTAAGTAGTCACGCTGGCAATTTCCAGTATCATTCGCACGTGACTATGCGAATCTCCTTCGAACTCGACGATAACGACCTCAAGCACTTCCGCCTCATCATGAATGAGGCGCGCCAGGCTGCCCGCCGCATGGCGCCTGAAGACATCGTCGCGGCAGCTGAGGATCTTCTGACCGAGGTGCCACTCGATAGTGCGCCGGGCTTCATCATCGAGCGCCTCGAGAAGCTGCGCCTGATGATTCGCATGCTCTCCGACCTCGAATGGCGCCTGCCGCACCAGGAAGCGACTCGCGTTCTGAACGCACTGGCCTATTTCGCGGAACCCGAGGACCTGATTCCCGATCATATTCCCGGTCTCGGTTTTCTCGATGACGCGATCATGATCGAGCTCGTCGTCCGCGAACTGCGGCACGAGATCGAGGCCTACCAGGATTTCTGCGACTATCGCGACCGCCTCGCCGCGAAGGGCGACAGCAAGAGCGCCAGCCGGGAAGGCTGGCTGGACTCACGTCGCAAAGAGCTGCAGGCGCGCATGCGTCGTCGCCGTGGCCGCGGCAAGGGCCTGTTGCGCTAGTTCAGCGCTACGGCCAGTAGTAGTAACCGACGCCGACCAGGCTCAGCCACATCGCGCCCTGGGCCCAATAGCGCCACGCATGATTCTTTACCAACGCGTAGAAACTTGCGGCCGCAATCGTGGTCATACCGAGAAACAGCACGAGGCTGTTGCGCAGCGGGACGAACTCGGCCTGCAACCTCGGGTATTCGTCGCCAAGGATCAGAACGACGAGGACGACGGCGAACAAGCTGAAGGTAATGGCAAAGCTGGAGCCAAGGATGATCAGCGTGACAACAGATAACGGGCGCATGCGATTTTTCCGGGCCGGTAGATAAATACCGGAGTATTGTGGCTATTATGACGAATGGGCCCTTGATCCGGGCTTGCAGGCCTACTAGCCTAGCCCAACATGCACTCGGCATAAACGTCCGTGACATGCGATGGAGAACCAATTGACGATGAACCGAACCCGCCTCAACTGGCTTGCCGGTGTAGCCCTGGCACTGGTCGCGTGGCCCGCGGTCAGCACGGACAACGCGCTCGAGCAAAAGAGCTACCTGTATCCTGAACAACGCCATGAGAGTATCGGCGAACTCATCACGCAGTTCATCGAAAGATCGCACTACAACCAGATCGCTGTTGATGACGACCTGTCCTCCGACGTAATGGACTTGTTTATCGAGTCGCTCGATCGCAATCGCATGTACCTGCTGCAAGGCGACGTCGAATTCTTCGAAACCTATCGCTACCAGCTCGATGACATGGTTCGCAGCCGGCCGCTGACGCCCGTCTTCGAAATGTACGAGGTCTACCAGACGCGCGTCCGTGAACGTCTGACTTTTGCGCTGCAGCAGCTTGAGACCGAACCGGACTTCACGGTGGACGAAAGCTATCAGTTTGATCGCTCCGAGGAGCCCTGGGCGAAGTCATCGGCCGAACTCGATGAAATCTGGCGCCTGCGCGTCAAGAATGACGCGCTCAATATGGCGCTCGAGGAAGAACCCTGGGAAAAGATCCAGGACGTGCTCACCAAGCGTTACAAGGGCTACCTGCGTCGCCTCGAGCAGGTGAACAATGACGATGTGTTCGAGCGCTTCATGAACGCCTTCGCGCACACACTCGACCCGCACTCGAGTTACCTCTCGCCGCGCAATTCCGAGGAGTACCGTATCCAGATGAGCCTGTCGTACTTCGGCATTGGCGCATCACTGCAGACTGAAGACGACTACGTCAAGATCGCCGGCATTATCCCGGGCGGCCCGGCGGCCGCCGACGGCAGCCTCAAGCCCGAGGACCGCATCACGGGTGTAGGCCAGGGCGCCGACGGTGAAGTTGTCGACGTTATCGGCTGGCGCCTGGACGACGTCGTCGACCTGATCCGTGGACCGGCCAACTCGGTCGTGCGGCTCGAAATCATTCCGGCCAATTCACTCCCCGGCAGCCCCAAGAAATTCATCGACCTGACCCGAGGCCAGGTAAAACTGGAGGAGCAGGCGGCGAAAAGCGAAATCATGACGGTTCCCCGTGAAGGGCGTGAGTGGCGGATTGGCGTTATCGACGTACCCAGTTTCTATCGCGACTACCCCGCGCTCAGCCGGGGCGACAAGGACTTTACGAGCACGACCAAGGACGTTCGCCGTCTCATCGGCGAACTCGAGAAGGAAGGCATTGACGGTCTGGTCATCGATCTGCGCGGCAATGGCGGCGGTCACCTCACCGAAGCGACCGCATTGTCTGGCCTGTTCATCGATAACGGACCCGTCGTGCAATTGCGTAATTCGAACGGTCGCATCAGTCGCCTGGACGATCCCGACCCGGTTGCCAGGGTGGCGTACTCCGGACCTCTGGCCGTCCTCGTCGATCGCTACAGCGCATCCGCGTCAGAGATTTTTGCGGCGGCCATCCAGGACTATGCGCGGGGTGTCGTGGTCGGACAGCAGACATTTGGCAAGGGCACGGTCCAGAACCTCTATTCTCTTGATCAGTACCTTCGCAGCGAGGACGACAAGGGCTTCGGCCAGTTGACGCTCACGATCGGCAAGTACTACCGCGTGACTGGCGGCAGCACGCAGCACCGTGGCGTGAATCCTGATATCGAGTTGCCCTCGCATATCAATGCGGAAATGATCGGCGAGAGCGTGCGTGACAGCGCCCTGCCCTGGGATACCGTGCCAACGACACGCTTCCGTGCCGGCAAGCCGCTGGATTCAACCATCGAGTCGCTGTCGGCCTCCTACCTGCAGCGCGTCAAGGATGACCCCAACTTCCGCTACCAGTTGGACATGATCGAGGCAGCTGAAGAGATGTCGGCACAGAAGACCCTGTCGCTGAATATCGATGCGCGTCGCCAGGAGCGTGAGGACGAACTCCAGCGCCGGCTGGACCGCGAGAATGAGCGACGTGCCGCGCTGGGAATCGAGCAGGTCGAATCGCTCGATGACATCGAGGACGATGACATCCCTGACATCCTGCTCGACCAGGCCACCGGTATCGTTACGGATCTCGCCACGTTGCGCGAAATCGAGCCACCCGAGCCGACTGCCCAGCTGTAAATTCGGGCTTGACCCGGAACTTCGGGGCGTTATACTCGACTATAACACCGCTATTTCCAATGCGGTCAAGAAAAGGGGTTTTGCGATGGCAACAAGGCCGAAAGAGCCCAGCCGGAATATCAGCGCTGCATTCTCAGTGGCATTGCTGATGCTCACCTGGACCGCAAGTCCGGTACTGGCCGCCCCGGAGCACGAACTCCTTTGTGAAGAGACTCACGAGGCCACCCTTGAGGTTGCCGACAGCGCATTCGCGAGCGATGAAGCGCAGCCTGAGGAAACTGCCGAGAAGGAAGTGACCGCCGAGCGTACCTCGGAAAGCGCTTCTCAGCCCGCCGTACGCACGACCTCGGACGGCCGCCCCATCGTCCTGAAGCGGCAAATGTATCGCCGCGACATCTGAGCGCTTACCGGCTCAGGACTTTCGCCACACCAAAGTAGTTCTCACCTAATAGATTGGCGTCGATCTTCGAGACGACGCCATTCTTGCTGATGTCATACACGGTCGCGATACTGCCGGTTTCCGGCACGACATCTTCCGCACGACGAAAAGCAGCATGCTCGGCAATAAGCTGCGCCCTGCGCTGCAGCACTTCCGTGGACTGTTCGAGCTTATCGACCTCCTCACGACGCGCGTTCAGGCGTTCGAGAATTTCGTCGCAGTCCAGCTTGCCGCCGTAGTTCACTGCGCCGACGCTTTTCTCGCTCGCCTCCTTGGCCAATGCCGCAAGGTGGTCCTCGAAAAAGTTCAGGTAGAGCTGCTGCGCGAACGCCAGGATCATGAAGTTGATCGAGCGTTTGGCCCCAACGTCCAGGCCCGGATTGGGCGGCGGCTCACGATTGTCGATTTCTTCCAGCGCTAACAGGCGTTTCGACTCAAAACCCTGCAGGGTCAGGATTTGCTGCTCGATTTCATCGACTGTCGCAGACTGGGCTTTGCCCTTCAGCACCTTCGAGATACCGCCAAGGGATTGCAGCTTGTGACGTTCGGCGAGTAACTGATCCTCGAGCGTCTGCAAGCGCATGCGACGTTCGCCGATATCGGCATCGATTCGCGCCCTCTCCTCGTCACGGCTGGCCTCCCAGTCCGCCAGGGCCTTGTCATGGACGCGTTGCTCGCGACTCTGCTTTATCTGCTCGGCAAACCTGGCAAGCCGCGACTCGCAGTGTGCCGCCAGCCGCCGCAGCTGGTAAAACGTGACAACGTTGTGCACCCATTCCGGATCCAGCAACAGTGCCTCGAGATGGCTTAGTTTTTGCTGGACGCGCTCGATCGAGCCGCGGTGTTCCTTGATGCGGTCCTGGAGCTGGTATTTCTCGTCGCGCAAGGCGGCGAACTCCTTCTTGAGTTCGGAGCGATTGCGGAACAGGTCCACGAGCTTGTCATTGTCTTCGACCGGCTGCTCGGGTACCGCTTTGAAGATTCCTGTCAGGCTTGCCATCGTTCTTTACATAATACCTCGGCCCGAGTCCCTGGTCGGGCATGCAATTGAACGCAATGATGGCAACAGATTGAGCCCGATTCGCTGACCGAATCGACAGTTTCGGCACTGCGGAAAGCGTCTAGCGCTCGAGGACGAGGTGACCCTGCTCGCTAAGGTAGTCGAGCCACTTGTTGAGCACGATATTGCGCCGCCAGCGCCGGTCCAGTTCCTTGCGATGCTCGCGAACCAGGCGTCTCAGGGTCGGATGACGCTGGTGGCTGCCAATCGCCATGACCTCGGCCAGCTGGCCGTCGAGATACACGCGCACCGTCATATCCGGATCGACGAGCAATCCATCGTCCGTTTCAAACTGATAGGTGAGCGACAAGGTGACCGTATAACGGCTGCGCTCCAGGACCTCGACATGCAGGTCACAATCACCCGCGACGCGGGACCGAAAACAACCGTCGAGCCTGTCGATCTCGGGAATCAGGCACAGGAGGCGCAGGTAGTTGCTCTCGTACAGGGCCATCAACCCCACGAAGCTGCGCGGCTTCGCAATCGTCTCCGGAACAAGGTAGGTATCGAGCAACATAGGCCCAATATAGCAGCCCGGCCGGCCAAAAATCAGGGTCGAACTCGGCGCTCCACGCCTGTACTATCGAGAATTCTGCTTGAAATCTCTTCGATCGAGAAACGCGTCGTATCGACGTGCGGAATGCCGTAACGGCGAAAGATCTTCCCCGCTTCCCGCAGCTCGAATCGCACCTGCTGCGCCGAAGAATATCGGCCCATCGGCCGCCGCTCCTTGCGAATTTCACGCAAGCGCTCAGGTGCGATGCTCAACCCGAAGAGTTTCTTTTTCTGCTTGATCAGGAATTCCGGCAGAACCCCGTTCTCGAGTTCGTCATCCGTGAGCGGGTAATTTGCCGCGTATACGCCGTATTGCAGCGCCAGGTAGAGGCAGGTTGGCGTCTTCCCCGAGCGCGAAACACCAACGAGGATCACGTCCGCCGCGTCGTAATTGCGGCTGATACCGCCATCGTCGTTGGCCAGCGCAAAGTTCGTTGCCTCGATACGTTTCATGTACGCATCAATGTCGCTGACGCCATGCGCGCGACCCGGCTCATACTCGGGCGCCGCGCCCAGTTCGTCGGCGAGCGGTTCGAGAAACTCGTCGAAGATATCGAGGTGGAGCCCCTGGGACCCGTTCACTATCTCGCGAAGATTCGGCTGCACGACGGTCGAAAAGACTATCGGCTTCAGCTCGCCATGCTCAGCGGCAGCGTTGATCGTCTCGACAGCTGCGTGCGCCTTGTCATCGGAATCCACAAATGGCAAAGTCACTTGCCGAAATTGCTGCCCGGCGAACTGCGTGATGAGGCTGTGGCCCAGGGTCTCAGCCGTGACGCCGGTCTGATCCGACACGAAGAATACAACTCGTTCAACCATCGGTAGAATTGTCCATTTCCTGCCTCGGAACACAAGGGAGTCCCACTTGGAGCCATACGTAATCAAGCTCGCAGAGCTTGGCATGGGCGACGTCGAAACAGTCGGCGGGAAGAATGCATCACTCGGCGAGATGATCAGCAACCTCGCCAACCTGGGCGTGACGGTCCCCGGCGGCTTCGCAACCACGTCCGCAGCATACCGGGAATTTCTCGCAGCCGATGCGCTCGACAAGCGGATTCACGAACTGCTCGACGGCCTCGATGTGGACGATATCGCCGCCCTGACCAGCGCCGGCACCACGATTCGGAACTGGATTCTCGAGACGCCCCTCCCCGACGGCTTTATGCAACAGGTCCGCGCTGCCTGGGACGAAATGTGCGACGGCCGCGATATCTCCGTCGCGGTGCGCTCGTCGGCCACGGCCGAGGACCTGCCGGACGCCTCCTTCGCCGGTCAACAGGAAACATTCCTGAATGTCCGCGGCTTCGACAACATGATCGAGGCCATGCACCAGGTCTTCGCCTCGCTGTTTAACGATCGCGCCATCGCTTATCGCGTCCACCAGGGCTTTGCGCACAGCGAGGTCGCTCTGTCCGCGGGCGTGCAGATGATGGTGCGCAGCGATATCGGTGCTTCCGGCGTCATGTTCACGCTCGACACCGAGACTGGCTTTCGTGATGCCGTATTTGTCACGTCAAGCTGGGGCCTCGGTGAGACCGTCGTACAGGGTGCAGTAAATCCGGACGAGTTTTACGTTTACAAACCGGCGCTCGCTGACGGGAAACACCCGATCCTGCGCAAGAACCTCGGTAGCAAGGCGATCAAGATGATCTTCAGCGATGATCCGAGGCCCGGCAAGACAGTTGAGACCGTCGATGTCAGTGAAGAGGACAGCCTGTCCTTCTCGATCACCGACGCCGACATCATCGAGCTGGCGAAGATGGCTGTGACGATCGAGCAGCACTACGGCCGGCCGATGGACATCGAGTGGGGCAAGGACGGCAACGACGGCAGGCTCTACATACTCCAGGCCCGCCCTGAAACCGTGCAGAGCCGCTCCGGCCGCTCAATCCAGCGATATACGCTCAAGGATACGGGTGACATCATCGTCACCGGCCGCAGCATCGGCCACAAGATCGGCTCCGGCAAAGCGAAAGTCATTCGCTCGGTGACCGAAATGAATCGCGTCCAGCCGGGCGACGTGCTGGTCTCCGATATGACCGACCCTGACTGGGAACCGGTCATGAAGCGCGCCTCAGCGATCGTCACGAATCGCGGTGGCCGCACCTGTCATGCGGCGATCATTGCCCGCGAACTGGGCATTCCTGCCGTTGTCGGTTGTGGCGACGCAACCGACAGAATTGCGGATGGAGCCGACGTCACCGTCAGTTGCGCCGAAGGCGACGAAGGCAACGTCTACGAGGGTCGGCTCGACTTCGAGGAAAAAAATATCGAACTCGATGCGCTCCCCGAGATTCCCGTAAAAATCATGATGAATGTCGGCAATCCGGACCGCGCGTTCGACTTTGCCAATATTCCGCATCGTGGCGTCGGCCTCGCCCGCCTCGAGTTCATCATCAACCGCATGATCGGCGTGCACCCGCAGGCCCTGCTCGAATACGGATCGCTCGATGCCGAAACCAGGGAAGCTGTCGACGACCAGATGGCAGGTTACCCGGACCCCGTTGAATTTTTCGTCGACAAGCTCGCTGAGGGCGTTGCGACAATTGCGGCTGCCTTTGCACCTGAGCCGGTCATCGTGCGCATGTCCGACTTCAAATCGAACGAGTATGCGAACCTGATTGGCGGCGAGCGCTACGAACCCGACGAAGAGAACCCGATGATCGGCTTTCGCGGCGCCGGCCGCTATGTTGCGGATAACTTCAAGCCCTGCTTCGAACTCGAGTGCCGAGCGCTCCGCCGGGTGCGCGAGGACATGGGGCTGACCAACGTCGAGATCATGATTCCGTTCGTGCGCACCGTGCAACAGGCGAAAGATGTCGTTGACCTGCTGGCTGAAAACGGACTCAGGCGCGGCGCCAACGATCTGCGGCTGATCATGATGTCGGAGCTACCTACCAACGCGCTGCTTGCCGAGCAGTACCTCGAGCACTTCGACGGCATGTCCATCGGTTCCAATGACATGACGCAACTTGCGCTCGGCCTGGATCGGGATTCAGCGCTGGTAGCCGAGTACTTCGACGAGCGCGACGCAGCGGTCAAAGCCTTGCTCGCCATGACGATCTCGGCATGCAAGGCGCAGGGAAAATACGTCGGCATTTGCGGCCAGGGGCCGTCGGACCACCCGGACCTGGCGCGCTGGCTGCTCGACCAGGGTATCGAAAGCATGTCGCTGAACCCCGATACCGTGATCGAGACCTGGATGTTCCTGGCGGGCGAAACCGTCGAGGCTTAGCGCTAGAAGCGGTCGTAGCGCGAGCGGCGCTGCCAGCGTACACGCGGCAGCCAGATTCCCAGCAATATGCCGATCAGCAGGACCAGTGCGCCTGCCATGAACCAGTAACGCGTCGTCTGGCTCGCCAGCTCACGATTCTCCTGCTCGAGTGTGTCGGCGCGAATCTGCGCCTGGGTCAGCTGGTCCATCAGCGACTGATTCTGCTCATTGATCGACAGCACGTTCGCCGCCGTGCGCTTGATCTCGGCCAACTCCTCTTCGACCGCCGCTTTTTCCCGCTCGAGCGTTGCTATCCGCTGATTCGCCGCATTGTGCTCGCTCCGAATCGCCTGCAACTGGGAGTCCAGCGAACTGCCGCGCGAATTAGCGTTGGTCAGCTGGCTTGTAAGCCGCTGCAACTGTTCGCGCGCACTGGGCTCGTTCATCAGGTAACGCGTGAGGACCCAGCCTTCGGTTCCCCCCTGGGTGCGGACGCGCGTATAACCGGCGTCAGCATCGCGCTCGAGCACTTCAAGCTCGGTGCCGCTGCTCACCATGAGCTGGATGGCGTTACCCGTACTCGGGCCGGAACGCAGGGTGATTTCGAATTCGTCGGTGACCCAGGCCGACTGGGCGTGGACAGCCGTCGTCGCGAACAGGGTCAGCAGGATGCAGGTGAGAGTTTTCATAATCCGGCAACTATAAGGCAAGCCCACGGACCTTGCCAGCTAATAACGAGTTAAATCAGTCGCTTATCGGCGACAGTTTGGAGATATTCTGTTCCCAGTTGCGGCCGTCAAAGCGCTTTGTCCGGACCTCTTCGACGGTGCCCTCGTCGAGACAGTTGGCGTTGACGCTGATGCCATCGGGGTGCGATCGCGGTATGTAGAACGATTTGACGCCACAATGCCGGCAGAAACGGTGCTTCGCGACACCGGTGTTGAACGTATACGTCGCCAGGTCTTCTTTCCCCTGCAGCAGGCGAAATTCCGCGGCCGCAACGATCAGGTGCAAAAATCCCGTCATGCTGCAGATGCTGCAGTTGCAGCGCGTCACATCGATCGTGGCCGGCGCATCCACTTCGAAACGCACGCGACCACAGTGGCAGCCACCGGTGTGCACCGTCATGCCGCTCTCCTCGTCCAGACCGCGATGTAGTTGTTCGCCGGCATCGCATACAGTCTTTGCCGCTGCAGTCCACCGCGCTTGCCAAATTCATCAAGCGTCTCGATATCGCGAATCCCCATCACCGGGTCGCGCTGTCGCAAGCTTGCGTCGAACTGCGCGTTGCTCTCGGTATTGAATTGTCCATCGACCCGAAACGGTCCGTACAGGCAAAAGACGCCGGTTGCGCGCAGCGCATCGCCAACAATGGCAAACATCTTCTCTACCGCATCGATGCCCATGATGTGTGCCGTATTGGCCGAAAACACCGCATCACAGGACGCCGCGTCAACGTGTCCAAGACGAACATCAAGCGTTAGCGGTTCGAGTACGTTATCGAGGCCAGCCGCGCGCAGCCAGGCGCATATACCGGCATGATTTTCCTCGAGATCGCTGGTCTGCCAGCGCAGCTGCGGCATCGCCGCAGCGAAACTGACCGCGTGCTGACCGGTCCCCGAGCCGATCTCCAGCACATCCGTGCAATCGCGGAACTCGCGTTGCAGGACTTCGAGAATCGGCGCCGCGTTGCGTTGCGCGTACTCGGCGAAAGGCTTGTCAGCCATGTTCCAGCACGGACTGGTCGAACAGGCGCTCTCGATACCAGGCGAGTTCTTCAATCGAATCGCGAATATCGGACAACGCAAGATGCCGGGATTCCTTGACGAACCCATTCGCAACCCGCGGTGCCCACTGCGACGCCAGGATCTTCAGCGTGCTGACATCCAGATTGCGGTAGTGAAAATAGGCTTCGAGGTCGGGCATTTCACGCGCCATGAAGCGGCGATCCTGGCAGATGCTGTTGCCGCACATCGGCGACGCGCCCTCATCGACCCAGTTCTGCAGGAATGCCAGCGTCGCACGCTCCGCTTCCCGCACATCGACCTCGCTTTCGAGAACCCGGGCCGTCAGGCCGGACTCGCCATGCTGACGCGTGTTCCACTCGTCCATGCCATCCATCGTTTCCTGCGACTGGCTGATCGCCAGGACCGGCCCTTCAGCGAGTTCGTTGAGGTATTTATCGGTGACGATGGTGGCGATCTCGATGATGGCGTCGTTCTGCGTGCACAGACCCGTCATCTCGAGATCGATCCAGATGAGATTAGTAGAACGATCGCTGGCTGATGTCATGATGCCCGCAGTCTATACTCCCAACATGCATCGTGCCACGGTCATAGCAACGTACAGCAGACGTATGCGCCTTCGCCTCGACGAAGGCGTCGAGGTGGACGCACGCATCAAGGGAAAACGTCTCAAGGTCGTCTGCGGTGATCGGGTCGAGGCAAAACCGATCGAGAACGAAACCGACTGGCTCATTACTTCCATCATCGAGCGACGCAACGAACTAACGCGCCCCAACATGCGGGGCCAGGTTGAGACCCTTGCCGCCAACCTCGACTACCTGCTGGTTGTGGCAGCCGCCGAACCCAGGCCAGATTGGTTTATTGTCGATCGCTACCTGTGCGCGGCCGAACTCATGGGCATCAGCGCCGGCGTGGTGTTCAACAAGACAGACCTGGTCGATGAATATCCGGAAGCGGATCTGCGCGTTTACCGCCGCATCGGTTATGACGTAGTCACATGCAGCGCTGCGACCGGCGACGACGTCGATCGAATTCGCGATCTGCTGGCCGAGCATTGCGCCATCATCGTCGGTCAGTCGGGCGTCGGCAAATCCAGCATCATCAACTGGATCGTTGGTGACGACGTGCAGAAAACCTCATCGATTTCCGACAAATCACGCGAAGGTCGGCATACAACCGTAAACTCGGCGATGATCTCCTTGCCGGGAGGCGGCGTGATAATCGATTCACCCGGAGTGCGCGATTACGCACCCGCACTGGCGTCTTCGACAGTCGCGTCACACGGTTTCCGGGAGATCCGCACGGCGGCAGCCGGCTGCCGCTTCGCCAACTGCAGGCACCTGCGCGAACCCGGTTGCGCAGTAAAGAAAGACGTCGAGACGGGTGCAATCAGTCCGCGCCGCTACGAGAGCTTCCGACGCATCGTGAACCTGACCGAACAGCTGGCCGAGGGCCGCTATTAACCGGGTGGCCAATCCAGTTGTCTGCCGCCCAGCACATGCAGGTGGATATGGAACACTGTCTGCCCGGCGCCTTCGTTACAGTTCATCACCGCTCGGTAGCCAGACTCTTCAATACCCTCTGCTGCTGCAATTTCCTTCGCCGCGGTATAAAGGCTGCCGACGATTGCCTGGTCCGCTTCGGTAACGTCGTTTATCGTCGCGATATGTTTACGCGGGATCACGAGAACATGCGTGGGCGCTTGCGGATTGATATCGCGAAACGCTATCGCCGTATCGGATTTGTAGACGATATCCGCCGGGATCTCACCGGCCACGATATTGCAGAACAGGCAGTCCATAACAGCTCCTTCAGTCGACGGCGCGTCGGCCATAGAACGCGTGCGACAGCGTGCCGCCGTCAACATACTCCAGTTCACCACCGAGCGGCACACCGTGCGCGATACGACTGGCCTTGACGCCTCGTTGAGCGGCGAGATCAGCGAGGTAGTGCGCAGTCGCATCACCCTCGACCGTCGGGTTCGTTGCGATAATCAGTTCCGTCACTTCGCCCTCACCCAGCCAATCATCCAGTTGTTCAAGCCCGAGTTCATCAGGCCCGATGCCGTCGAGTGGCGACAGGTGGCCCATCAGTACGAAGTACAGGCCGCGAAATCCGGTCGCATCTTCGAGCGCCATGACGTCGGCAGGCGACTCGACGACGCAAAGCTGCGTCGTGTCCCGGCCCGTTGCCGAACAGATTGAACACAGCTCCTCCTCAGTGAACATGCGGCAGCGCTTGCAATGCCCGATGCCCTCGACCGCCTCGGCAAGCGCGCTCGACAGAACGCCCGCGCCGTCCCGGTCACGCTCAAGCAGGTGGAACGCGATTCGTTGCGCCGACTTCTGCCCGACGCCCGGCATGCAGCGCAGACCGTCGATCAGGCGTACGAGTAGCGGGGAATAGGACATCTAGAACGGCAGCTTCATACCGGGCGGCAGATTCAGGCCTGAGGCCATGCCCGAAAACTTCTCCTGCACGGTCTTCTCGACTTTGCGCACCGCATCGTTGAACGCCGCAACGGTCAGGTCTTCGAGCATTTCCTTGTCGTCACCGATCATGGAATCGTCGATCTCGACTTTTTGCACCTGGTGCTTGCAGTTCATCGTCACGCGGACCATGCCCGCGCCCGACTCACCGGTCACCTCGATCGACGCCATTTCTGCCTGCGCCTTTTGCATGTCGGCCTGCATCTGCTGAGCCTGCTTCATCAGCTGGCCTAAACCACCTTTCATGGGAATTCCTCTAGTCTGATTGCGGCGGATTGATCAGTTCGATCGTGTCCGTCTTGAGTTCGGCGCCAAACATATTTTTTAATGTCTGGACGTTGGGGTCGGCCTCGAGTGACTGACGCGCCGCTTCCATGCGCTCATCCGCCAGCCGGGACTCTTCCTGCACCGGCGTCTCGCCTTCTTCCGCGCCGATCTCGATCTCAACTGTCAGCTTCTCGCCGAAGTGTGCGGACAAGCGCTCACCAAGCTCGTCTTTGCGTCTCTTCGTCAGCAGGGATTCCGAACGAGGATCGAGACCGAGATGGACGGTGTTGCCGTCGCGGCGCTGGTACGCACAATTACTTGCCAACAGTCGCACGGCGCCACCGAGACCGAGCTGCGCCACCAGCGCGCTCCAGTCGGGCTCCGACCACGTGGTCTGCGCCACGGGCGCAGGCTGCGCGGGCGTGGCACTCCTGGCTTTCGGCGCCGCCTCCGGCTTACCTGGCTTGCGGGTCGCAGGACGAGCCACAGAGCTACCGCCACCGCTGCCGGCGACCGCGGCAGCGTCAGCAGGCTTGAAAGCCAGCATCCGCAGCAAAGTCATTTCCGCGCCGCTGCGGGGGTCCGGCGCCAGGTGCAGATCACGGCGACCGAGTATCGCCACCTGGTAATAGAGCTGCACGTCAGCAATCGGCATCGCTTCCGCGAGCTCTGCGTATTCTTCTTCCTTGAGGTCGTCCTCGGCGTCGCAAGTGCCCACTACCTGGTAGACCGCGATACGTTGCAGGTCGCGGGCCAGGTCTTCGAGCAGACGGCCATAGTCCGGAAATTGTTCGTCGATCTCACGAATCGCTGCGACGATGCCTTTTGCATCGCCATCCGCCAGCAGGCGCAGCAAGCGCACGACATGGTCGCGGTCGATGGTGCCGAGCATCTGGGCCACCTGTGGCTCATTGATGCTGCCGCCGCAAAAGGCGATCGCCTGGTCCAGCAGGCTGAGCGCATCGCGCATGCTGCCGTCAGCGGCACGCGCGATCGTCGCCAGCGCCGCAGCGTCTGCCTCGATCGACTCCGCCTTGCAAATATGCTCCAGCCGATCGGAAATCAGTCGCGGCGTCATGCGCTTGAGATTGAACTGCAGGCAACGTGACAGGACCGTGACCGGCAGCTTCTGCGGGTCGGTCGTCGCGAGCAGGAATTTCACATGCGGCGGCGGCTCTTCGAGCGTCTTGAGCAGCGCATTGAAGGAACTCGTCGACAACATGTGCACCTCGTCGATGAGGTACACCTTGTAGCGGCCGCGTGCAGGCGCGTACTGAACGTTGTCGAGCATGTCGCGCGTATCGTCGACCTTGGTCTTGGAAGCGCCATCGACCTCAATCAGGTCGACGAAGCGGCCCTCGTCGATTTCGACGCAGGCGCTGCATTCGCCGCAGGGTTCAGAGGTAACGCCTGTCTCACAGTTCAGCGCCTTGGCAAGAATGCGTGCAATCGTAGTCTTGCCGACACCGCGCGTGCCCGTAAACAGGTAGGCATGGTGCAGGCGCCCGGAGTCGAGCGCATTGATCAGGGCCTGGAGAACATGCTCCTGGCCGACGGTATCCGCGAAGTCTTTGGGCCGCCACTTGCGGGCCAGGACGAGATAACTCATTAGTGATCAGCTGCCTTCGGGCTGGTTTCCGAACGGCCAAGTGTAACGCAAAGTGGCCCGCGCCAGCCGCTTCCCGGCACCCGGTATCACCGCTACCGTTGCTCCCTTCCGGGCCTGGCGGGGTTTACGGCTGACCGTCGCGGAAAAGCCGACGCGGACCGGCGGCGATTATCGCCGCTGGTCCGCGCCAATACAACGCTTATCCCCAGAGATGGCGGTCTTTCGAGATGACCTGCGCCGACGACCCGACGATCAGGGGGTCCGGGCCATGCACGACACGGGTGTCCTTGTCCGGGTAATCCAGGTTCGACAGGAAATGCTGCATGCAGTTGAGACGCGCGCGCTTCTTATCGTCCGACTTGATGACCGTCCAGGGTGCGTCGGCCGTGTCGGTATAGAAGAACATCGCTTCCTTGGCCTCGGTGTACTGGTCCCATTTATCGCGTGATGCCTGGTCGACCGGGCTCAGCTTCCACTGTTTTAGCGGGTCCTCGGTGCGCGAATCGAAACGCATCTGCTGTTCTTCCTGGGTTACGGAGAACCAGTACTTGAACAGCTGGATGCCGGAGCGGACCAGCATGCGCTCGAGATCCGGTACCTGGCGCATAAACTCGAGGTATTGCATCGAGTCACAGAAGCCCATGACTCGTTCGACGCCGGCGCGGTTGTACCAGGAACGGTCAAAGAACACCATCTCGCCCTTCGTTGGCAGGTGCTTGATGTAGCGCTGGAAGTACCATTGCCCGAGCTCGTTCTCGGTCGGTTTCTCGAGCGCCACGACGCGTGCAGCACGCGGGTTCAGATGCTCCATGAAGCGCTTGATCGTGCCACCCTTACCGGCTGCGTCACGGCCCTCGAACAGCACCACGATTTTCTGGCCCGTCATCTTGACCCAGCTCTGCACCTTGAGGAGCTCGACCTGCAGCTCTTCCTTGTGACGCTGGTAGACGCCCCGCCGAATCTTGGTCTTGTACGGGTAGCGGCCCTCGCGGAACAATTCCTTGATCTTCTCCGGGCTATGGCGCATCTCGCCATATATGTGCGCCGGAGAAACGCGCTTGTCGCCCGGCTTGTCCTCGGTGTCGATGTCGACGACGTTGTCGGCTTGCGTGGATTTCGTATCGTTCATGGGCCCCTGCTCACGTAGTTCAAAATTATTTCGGAATTTTCGATCTGCTCTAAATCCCTGTAAATAAGGTAATTACCCTATTGCCACGTTTCGACCCGGTCAATGAAAACCCGGTAAACAAAAAAGGGGCCCGCAGGCCCCTTTCTTAATGCTGTTGCGAAGCTCCGCTCAGGTCGCGGATGCGGCCGCGATACTGCCGATCGAGGCGTCCAGCGTTGCGTCGAATTCGTCGTCCGACTGCTGTGCACTGAGGCCTTCCGACAGCGCGCGCGAAAAGCTGGCGACCATGCCGTGCTGGCGCGACAGGCGCTCGTTGGCTTCCTCGCGGGAGTAGCCGCCCGACAGGGCAACTACGCGGGCGACATTCCGGTGCGCAACGAAGTCCGCATAGAGATCGTCCTTCTCCGGCAGGGTTAGCTTCAGCATGACGATCTCATCTGCGCCGAGGCTGTCGAGGTGCGCCTTGATGTTGGCGTGCAGGATGTCTTCGGCAGCAGCCTTATCGGGGCAGTGAATATCGACTTCCGGCTCGATGATCGGTACGAGGCCCTTGGCAACGATCTGGCGACCGATCTCGAACTGCTGGTCGACGACTGCCTTGATGCCCGCCTCGTTCGCTTCCTTGATGACCGAGCGCATCTTGGTGCCGAAGATGCCTGCTGCGACGGCCTTGTCGAGCAGTGCGTCGAGGCCCGGCATCGGGTTCATGACCTGGGCGCCGTCAACGACATCGGCAAGGCCCTTGTCGACCTTGAGGAACGGCACGACATTCTTGACGTTCCACAAATAAGCAGCCGTGGACTGGCCTTCGACCTCGCGGTCCATCGTGTTTTCGAACAGGATGGCGCCAAGGATGCGATCGCCGCCGAATGACGGGCTCGTCATGATGCGAGTACGCATCTGATGCACGACCGTGAACATCTCCTCGTCGTTCGACCAGGCGTCCTCGGTGACGCCGTACAGGCCCAGCGCCTTGGGCGTGCTGCCGCCACTCTGGTCGAGTGCGGCAATGAATCCGGGTGCATTTCTGACTTTCTCGAGTTGCTGTGCGTTGCTCACGATAGCCTCTGAATATCTTGGTTTAGGGGAATTTTAAGGGCGGAATTCTACCGTATCCGGGGGGACTTGTACTCCGCATTTACCGAGGGCGGTACCCGCGCCCGGTTCGTGACTTTGTCCAGGTGAACCGATAGATTTAGTCCGTGTCTATTCAATGACTTCCCGTATCGGAGCCGATCCCGTGACCCTGAGATTCACCGCACTTGGACTCGCCCTCGCCGCCCTTTCCGCCTGTACGACGTCCGAAGTTCAGGGTTTCCGCCTCGTCAAGAACTCGGATATCAAGGCCAGCTACGTCGCCCTCGACGCCGATTTCAGCAAGTACAACCGCATAGCAGCGGATGAGATGGGCATTTTCTTCCCGCCCGATGCCGCGCCCTCGATTGCAGACCAGCAGCAAATTCGCGAGATCTTTGTCGAGGCGTTCATGGACCGGCTCGATAGCTACGAGATCGTGCAGGGCGAAACGGGAGCAACGACTCTCGAAGTCCAGGCCAGCCTTATCGATTTTCGTGGCGGAACAGGCGGCGATGTGCCAATGGTGCGCCGCGAGATACGCGATATAGCGAAGCCGGGCTCAATCGTGTTCCTCATGGAACTGCGCGACTCGGAAACCGGCAAGGTACTGGCAAGAGCAGCCGACAGCGCAGTAACGCCGCAAATTGCGACCACCGGCGGTGCCGATACAGATTGGGACAGCGTCGCCGATGCCGCGGTTCACTGGTCCGAGCTGTTTCGCCAGTTCCTGGACGAGAGCCTCGGCAAGTAAGCCTTCCAGGAAGCTAGCTCCGGCCGCCGGCACGCTCGTGCGCGCATACGTGCAGACCATCATCAGCCAGTTCGAGCCTGCGACCCTCGTTACCGAGTTCGTCGTCGCGTGCCGGGACCGACCTGCCTTTAAGTACAAACACATTGCCGCCGATGACCAGCGCAGCACCGATCAGTGTCGGTGCATCGAGTATCAGTCCTTCGAATAGCGCCGAGAGAACCAACGCCACGACCGGGAACAGAACAGTCGCATAACCCGCACGATGCGCCCCGATCCGGCCCACGAGCGTCAGGTAGGCGCCGAACGCCAGGATCGAGCCGAACACGACCAGGTACAGTAGCGACAGGACGTAACCAGCCGACCAGTCAAACGTGAACTCGTAGCCCATCCAGGAAACCAACGCACCGGTCCACAGGGCGCCATAGAGCATGCCCCAGGCATTTGACTGCACGACGGGCAGGTTCATCTCTTGAGCGTGCTGTGAGGCCATGTTGCCAAACGAAGCCGCGAGCGCGCCCAGCAGCGCCAGGACAAAACCAGCGAACACCGTGTCGCTGAACGTCAATCCACCAACGCGCGGCAGGAACAGTACGATTACGCCAACGATGCCAAGCACAGCGCCAAAGATGACGCGTTTGTCCGAACGAATGCCGAAGAACAGGCGCGCGTTGACGATATTCATCCAGACAATCATGGAGTACGCGATCGCGCTGAGCGCCGAGGTCACATGAACCTGTGCGCGGTATGCGAGCACGTAGTTGAGCCCGAACAACAGGAAACCGAGCAACGCGAACCACACGTGCGCACGCCACTCGAAACGCAGCCTGAGTCCGCGAATCGCACTCCAGGTGAACAACAATCCGGCCGCCAGCGCGTAGCGATAGACGACCGATACCTCCGGCGCGACGACACCGAGCTGGAATTCGATGGCGAGCCAGGTCGAACCCCAGATCAGGACTGCAGCCGCATACAAAGTGTTGTTACTCATGCGCACCGGCCTCCGCAATTGAGCTGGTGCACCGCGTCGTCCCACATATGGGCGCGCAGGATGCGGTAGCGCTGGGTCCTGATCACTGCCTCCGCGAAACGGCGGAGCGCAAACTTGAGCTTGTTTTTCATCTGCCTGTCCTCGTCGGATTGCCACATGGACTTGACTATAGGCCGATTTTGTAGCTATAACAGATACAGTTTTTAGAAAATTGTACCTAAACAGTATGCTCGATCTCGACAAACAAGCCGGCGACTTTCTGTACCGACAAGTTATTGATTTAATTAACAAAAATATTGACTCCGGGACACTCCAGGCGGGTGACCGTCTGCCGTCCCTCCGACGTATGAGCAAGACCGCGGGCGTCAGCGTCCCTACGGTCAGGCAGGCCTATATCGAGCTCGAACGGCAACGCCGCGTGGAGTCCCGGCCCCAGTCCGGGTTCTACGTCCGGCACCAGGCGCGCAATGACATCGTGCAGCCCTCCCCCGGCGTTCATCCGGACCCCGGTCCGCTGAAATGCCGTTCCTTACTCGAGCGCGTCTACGACGGTGTCTACAACCCGGAACTCGTACCGCTGGGCGTGGCCAATCCGACCATGGCGAAGCCGGCCACCAAGGCATTGAATCGCGCGATGAAGCGTTCCCTGTCGAGCGCCGATGACACGGCACTGAACTACGCATCCAGCCTCGGCCTGCCGCGCTTGCGGCAGCAGATTGCGTGGCACTATTTCGACACCATCGGGGCAGAGATAAATCCTGAGTCGATTTGCGTCACCAATGGCGGCCAGGAGGCCCTGCTACTCGCGCTCAAAGCGGTCGCCGAACCCGGCGACATCATCGCAGTTGAGTCACCGACTTATCACGGCATTCTCGAACTGATTGACAGTCTTGGCATGCTCGCAGTCGACGTTCCGACCTGCCCGGAAGAAGGGGTTATAACGCGACGGCTCACGGAGGTACTCGACCGCCATGACGTCAAGGCGTGCATTTTCTCAACCACGGTCAATAATCCACTGGGCGTCACGATGCCGGACAAAGACCGCAAGCGGCTGGTATCGATACTGACCGAGCGCAAGATCCCCTTGATTGAAGATGATGTTTACGGCGACCTGCGCTTCGACGGCGAGCGCCCTACTCCGGTCCAGTTCCTCGGCGATGATATCGATGTCATGACCGTCGGCTCATTTTCGAAGACGGTGGCGCCGGGATATCGAATTGGCTGGATCGTTACCAACAAGCGCCAGGCAGAAGTGCATCGTCTGAAGCGTGCGTTTTCGCTCAACTCGGGTGTGGTGCAGCAGCTGACGATTGCCGACTTCATGGCGTCGGGCGACTATGCCCGACACCTGAAAGCTTTGCGTCCTGTGTTGAAACGCAACTGCGAACGTATGACCGCTCTGATCAGCCGGCACTTCCCGGAGTCGACGCGAATATCGCAACCGGACGGTGGGTCCGTCTTATGGCTGGAGTTGCCCAAACAGGTTTGTGCCGAGACTCTTTTTGACGAAGCACTCGACGCCGGTATCAGCATTGCGCCGGGGCGGATCTATACACCCTGCGGTTGCTATGAGAACTTCATTCGGCTGAGTTTTGGCCATCGGTGGGACGAGCGAACCGAGGACGCCGTGAAGTGGCTGGGTAACAGAGTAGAAATCGCTTCCCGACAAGCGGCCTAAGGGCCATCGTCGCCAGATTCGCGCTCTGAATTATCGAGCTTCGAATTATCTGCAGTGATGATCCAGACCAGCTTCGACGGATCAATTCCTTCCTGCCAGGCGGCAAGCACGTCGTCAGGACCGATTGAGCGCAGGTACTTGATCTTCTCTACCGCCGTGAGGCCCGGGCGCCCTTCCTGCCGCAGCGATCGGAGTACCCCGTTCAGTGACGCCTGTCGCGCCTCCTCCCTGGCGATCCAGCGGCTGGTTACGCGTTCAACCTCTGCCGCGGTCGGCGGGCGATCGTCGAGAAATGCGTGCAGTTCACGCTGAATCACAGCGACGGCCTGTTCCAACCGATCGACCTGCACGTTTCCGCGTGTCGTCCACAGGCTGTACTCGGGCTTTTCCATGAAGTCTGTATAGAAACCATAGGTCCAGCCATTCTGTTCGCGCAGAATAGTGTCAATACGGCCGTTACCACGCCCGAAAATTTCGTTGCCAACCGCAAATGCGAGCTTGGCGCCTGGTGATACCTGGTGAATCACGCTCCCCACCCTGATATCCGCCTGGCCTGAGCCCGGATTATCGACATGAATAACCTGCTCGTCAGAAAAAGAGGGGGGTACTGGCAATGCAGCGTGTTCTGTCTCGGATTCTCCGGACTCCCATGACCCGAATGCGCACGCCAGCAGCCTGACCAGCTTGTCGGCTTGCAAAGACGTGCGAGCAATAATTCGCAGCTCGTCTGCGCGGAACAATGCACGATGCAGGTCGCGGGCCTCGGTGGCAGTCGCCGCAGCGAGATAATGCGCCTCAGACACGTACGGGTGGCCTTCACCATAGAGTATCCCGGGCTGGATATAAGCGCCGGCGCCCAATCCGGTTCTGGGCGGATACGCCGGTAATGGCCTTTGCTCAGCAACGTACTCAGGATTCTGCAGTACGTCTGCGAGCGCACTCAGGACCGGCTTGATATCGCGATCAAGAAAACCGATCGTCAGCGCCGCACTACTTTCCGTGGTCTGTACCCGGACCGTCACGCCGAGGTCTGACAAGCTTTCCGGACTGCCCGCTTGCCTGAGTCGCTCCTGCAGTTGGCTCGCTACGATTCTGGCCACGGCCGGCGACTGCCCCTCGTAGTGGCGCCAGCCGCGATCAAACTCGAGATACAGCGTGCTCAGCTTGGCCCGGGTATCCGCTACTACTCCGACCGGTACGCCGTTTTCAAGCGAATAGCGCTGGACCGACGGTCCTTCAGTTCCACGCTTACCGGCATCCCGTTGCGGGGCACGCTCTGGTGACGACGGTCGCTCGAAGATCTTCGGTGCCACCCCATCGCCGAGCCATAGCCGCGCAACCCGCCTGAGATCATCCGTGGTCGCCCGCGCCATTACCTGGTTTCGATACCGGTAGTATTCGGGATCGTCACCGTTCACCATGGAGTCGACAATCAGCTTTGCCCGTTCGCTGTCCGACAACGCCGCGTTGACCTGCCCGACCAGCAGCGAGCGTTTCGCAGACGCGAGCGCGCGCTCCGAGATCCCGTCCTCGACCAGGGTAGCGAGCGACTTATCGAGCACAGCGACCAGTTCCTTACCGTCGGCGCCCGCCTTACCCGTAATGCGCACAATAAATTCGCTGACGAACGATCGCTTCCACATGCTCGCCCTGACGGAAGTGACGACGTCATTGCCATTCGACAACTCCTGGCTGAAGCGGCTATAGCCACCATTCAATACGCTGGCCAGGAGCTCCAGCAAAACTGCGTCTTCGGTCCAGCCCGGCGCAACGTGCCACGTTCGCCGCAGCGTTACGCCATTCGCGTTCGCATCACCGTAAATATCGTCAGACTCCCGGTTCTCCGGCACCCAGGCCGTAATCCTCCGGTCTACGTTTACCGCGGGAATCTTTGCGAACAGCTTTTCAATAATTCCCTTCGCGGCAGATGCTTCGATGGCGCCGTTAACAATCAGGACCGCGTTATCGGGACCGTAGAAGCGCTCGCCAAAGTCCGCCACCTCATCTACGTTCAGTGACAGAAGATCTTCGACCGAACCGCCTGCGGTGTGCGTGTAAGGGTGACCGTCCGGCCACTGCCGGGCGCTCATGCGCTCGATCATCGAGGACTTCTGGCGCAACTCGTTGATGACGATATCGCGCTCAACATCCAGCGCCTGCTGGGTAATGCTGCCCCGAATTGACGCCATGCGATCGGCTTCCAGGGTCAGGATAGCCTCGAAATTCGCCACCGGGCCGCCAGACATATAAACCGTATAGTCTTTGAGGGTGCCACCCTGGGCCCCGCCGCCCAGCTGTTTCATGGCTTCCTGGAAGCGCACCGGGCTGAACTCAGTTGGCCGAAACATCATGTGTTCGTAGAGGTGAGCCAGGCCCGTCTTGCCCGGCTCTTCGTCGCGAGAGCCAACGAAGTAAACAACGTTGAGCCCGAATGTCGTCGACGAAAAATCTTCGGCGACAACAACACGCAAGCCATTTTTCAAGGTGAAATAGTCGTAGTCGAGCTGAAAGTCCTCGAGCGTCTGCGCGCCGCCCGTGCTTGCGGCAAGCAACAGTAGGAGTGCGGCAACCAATCTGATCAATTTCATCGGTCCTCCGACCTCACCTAGTCCACACTGCCCAGTGCTGAACTTGCGCCGGTTTGTGACTCCTCGAGAAGATCGCAACAGAGCCGTATCGCTCGAACCATTTGCTCGAGGGACAATCCTTCTTTGTCGTCAGGCGATTCCGGCGGACAGTGAATGAAGCCCGCCGGGATACCGGATTCGGATCGATCGAGCATATGCATCAGCGAATAAAATAAATAATTGCAGACATAGGAACCCGCACTCAGCGACAACGCCGACGGGATACTGTGCGCGCGCAATCTTTCGACCATTTGCTCGACCGGAAGTGTCGCGAAATAGGCCGCAGGCCCATCTCCGGTCACGGGTTCCGACACGGGCTGGTTTCCCGCATTATCGGGAATCGAAAAACTGCAAAAGTTCACAGCCACTTTCTCGGGAGTCATGGCAGCGCGGTTCGCAGCAACGCCCAGCGCCATAACCGCACTCGGCTGCAACTCCGCGATTGTCTCAGCCAGGACGGCCGCAGCGCGGTCCCTGTCGACCGGCAGCACGCGGCCACATAAAGGCGTGCCGGCGCTGGTCTCTTGCTGGTCCAACGCCAATGCGATCAATTCACTCGGGTTCGAGCGGTGCTCACCGAAGGGCTCGAAGCCGGTCACCAGTATCGGTCCCTTCGTCACGACGCGGCTCCCGCCGGCAGCGGCATCATCGATACCGTGCCCGACTCAGGATCGAGAGTCAGCTGCTGATCGTGGTAATGCCGCAGGCTCTCCCGATGGGCAATGCTGATGACCGTCGTCTCGGGCAACTCCGCTTCCAGCGCCCGATACAGGACGGCTTCGGTTTTCTGGTCCAGCGCCGCCGTCGCCTCATCGAGAAACAGCCAGTCAGGCCGGGCAAGCAGCGCACGCGCGAATCCGACGCGTTGCTGTTCGCCGCCGGACAAGACGCGCGACCAGTTGTTTTCCTCATCCAGGCGCCCAACCAGGTGGCCCAGCTGGCATTGCTCCAGCACCTCGATGAGGCGCGCCTCATCGTATGCCGCCTTCTCGTTCGGGTAGCTCACCGCCGCCCACAGCGTACCGATTGGCAAATAGATTCGCTGTGGTAGAAACATGACCCTGCCGTCGGGACGCGCGATTTCACCTTTGCCCCAGATCCAGAGCCCGGACAGCACTCGGAATAGCGTACTCTTCCCCGAGCCCGACTTGCCGGTTACGAGCGTGTTCGTGCCCTTCACAATCTCAAACTCCGCGTTCTCTACCAACGCGCGCCCACCAGGGAGACGAATGTCCAGACCGTTGACCTGAAGGTTGCCTGATCCGCTCGAGCTGGAACGAAAGCCGGCCGCGCTGGCTTCGTCCGCAGCAAGGTCGAACGTTGATTCAAGCAACAGGACACGATCAACGCTTGCCTTCCACGTCACCAGCTTCTGGTACGACAGCGCGAACCATTCCAGCACCATCGTCACCGCGGCAAACGCCGCATTGATCTGGAATATCTCGCCGAAGGTTATGGTTCCGGTCATATATCCGGGAATGCTCATCATGGTCGGAAAAATATTGGTCATCCGGCCCATGAAGGCCTGGACTCCAATGAGCGGCACCTTGTACCGGAGTTGCCGCATGAAGTTCTGCCAGACGGCGCTGAACAGGTTTCCCATCCTCCGTTTTTCATTCTCCGCTCCCTGGATCAGGGCAATGCTCTCGGCATATTCACGGATACGAATCATCTGGAAGCGAAAATCGGCTTCTACTTCCAGTTGTCGATTGATAAGCCGGGTGAGCGGATGTCCGACCTTGTGCACCGCCCAGGTCACGAACCCGGCGTACAACATCGAGGCCCAGAACATGTAGCCGGGAATCCGCACGTCAACATCGGATATTGAAAACTCAAGTGTCCCCGAAGCGACCCACAGTGCAAAGCCAAAAGCCCACAGCCGTGCGAAATTCTTGATAAAAGAAACACCCAGTTCCAGGGTCTCGTCACAGAGATCCGTCGAGGAATCGACCATCCGCAGCGATATCCTCTGGTCCGGGTTATCGCATTGATAATCCTTGAGCTCCATCTGGTTATACAGCTTGCCATCCATGTAACGCCCGGCCAGCTTGCCGGTCAGCCAGCGACGCCAATTGACGATCAGGTAGCCGCGCACCTGGATCTCGGTCATGTTGAAAAAGACCACGATCAGTACGAAGCCGAGATAGGTCAGTCCAACGCGAGAAAAGGTATCAACGTCCTTTTCCTTCAGCGCGTCCATCATGTCGCCGTAATAGAAGGTCAACTTCGCGAGTATGTACGCCAGTAAGAGTTCTATAACGACCAGTGTCGCGAGCGAAATCCATGCCGCCACGCGCTCCTCCGACCGCCAGTATCGGCTGAGCAGGCGAAATGCACTTCTTATGAAATCCTTGATGGCTGTTTCCTCACGCAGCGCCGATCGGTGCGAGCGCAAGCGTTCGCGCCTCTGGATCCAGCGTGACCTGTTGGTCGTGATAACGACGCAGGCTTTCGCGGTGGGCGATACTTATTAACGTCGTGTCGGGTAACTCCTCATCGAGCGCCTCATACAAGGTCGCCTCGGTCTGTGGATCAAGCGCGGAGGTTGCCTCATCGAGCAACAACCACTTCGGCTTCGCGAGCAATGCCCTGGCAATCGCAACACGTTGCTGCTCACCGCCCGACAATACTCGCGACCAGTTGTCGATTTCGTCCAGCCTGTCCGTAAACCGATCGAGGGTGCAGCGTTCCATCGTCGCAATAATTTGTTCGTCGCCATATTGCTCAGGCGTGGCCGGATAACAGATCGCTTCGCGCAGCGATGCAATAGGCAGGTAAGGCTTCTGCGGGATGAACATCATCGAATCCGCGGGATACGAAATCTGGCCCTTGCCCCAGACCCACAGCCCACTAAGCGCCCGGAACAAGGTGCTTTTGCCCGAACCCGATGGGCCGGCAACCAGGGTATTGCGCCCTTTCTCAAACGTCACTGCGGCGCCGGAAATCAGTTCGCGGCCATCCGGCAGCCGGATATCAAGATCGGCAACATTCAGATCGCGTCCGCCTCCCCGTGTAATCTCGAATTCGCTCTCAAAGCGCTCGGCGCGGGCCTCTTCGAGCGTTGCCTTGAGCAATAGCACGCGGTCCACGCTTGCCTTCCACAGCGCCAACGGCTGGTAGAACGTGGCAAACCATTCGAGTCCGTTGGAAATCCTCCGGAAGGCCTGTTGCATTTGCATCAGCCCCCCAATAGTCATACTTCCAGCGAGGTATCCGGGCAGACCGGCAATAATCGGCAGGTAGCTGTCAAACCGCTTGACCAGCCCCTGCACGCCGCGAAGATTGCGGCGGTAGCGAACCAGGTTTCGGAAATTGGACCAGACGGCGTCAAACAGATTGGCAAGCGATTTCACTTCACGCCGCTCACCGTCGACCAGTGCAATGCTCTCGGCATTTTCGCGAATCCGCACGAGCTGAAAACGAAAATCTGCCTCTACCCCCTGGCGTTCATTCTCGAGGCGCACCATGGGTTTTGCGACTTTGTGCGTCACCCATGTCACCAGCGAGGCGTACACGATCGCAAACCAGAACATGTATCCCGGTATTGCTATTGCCACCCCCCAAAGCGTGAATTCCAGTGGTCCCGACACTGTCCACATGACGACTGAGAACGAAAAGATTTGCCCGAAATTTCTCAGGAAGCTGATGCCCAGCTCCAGCGTGTCGCGGCACATCGTGAGAATATCGACGGCAATACGCTGGTCAATGTTGTCGGCCGGATAATCCTTGAGTTCGAGCTGGTTATACAGACTGTTGTCGAGGTAGCGCGCGTTGAATGCCAGGGTCAACCAACGACGCCAGTGAATGATCAACAGGTTCTGCATCAGAATGGTCAGCATGCCCCACGCAGTCCAGATGACCTGGATGCCGAGGTACAGGAGCGCCACCGTGAAGAATTCGTTCATGTTCTGTTCGGCGAGCTCATCGAACATGTCGGCGTAGATGAATGACGCCTTGGTAATGATCGCGACCTGGCCGAAGACAACGGCCAGGGTAAGGATCAACAACAGCCAGGCGAGCCATGCCTTGTCGCCAAGCCAGAACGGCTTCATGAGATTGAAGGCGTCGACCAGGTATTGCCTGAGGGAGTTGTCGCCCGCGGCCATGGCTGCTTGTTCTTTGCTGTGGTTCATTCAGATAAAGAAAGGGCGCGGCAAAACCGCGCCCTGACTATTTAGCACACTTCCAAGCGGCGCTCAGAATACTTTCTTGAGCGTCAGGAAGACCATCCGTCCGCGTGGATCCCTTGCAGAACCGTAAGCGAAGCGCCCTACACTTTGCGCGCGGTAGAAACCTTCACCCTCGATCTTCTCATCCGTGATGTTGGTCACGTAGAGTTCAACCGAACCGTCCTGCAGGAAGCCCGAGTCGAAGCTGCGGCCCAACGAGAAGTTGTGCAGAAGCGACGAGTCATACTTTGTGTACTCGGCACGCACGACGTCCAGGACGCCCGACGTGGTGGTGCTGCCGCGGTACGAGGAGTTCCAGTTCGCGAACCACTCGTTTCTCTGCCACCCGACGGTCAGCAGGCCGGACTCCTTGGGACTGGCGATACCGATCATATCGACCGGAGTTTCGTCAGGCAGCGCGCCGAGGTACTGATCGCGGCGCAACTGGCGAGTCCAGTTGATCGACGTATTGAAATCGCCGAGGCCGGTATCGAACACATACTCCAGGCGTACATCGTATGACCGGACGTCTTCTCTCGAGAGGTTCTGCCAACGCGCATCCATAGCGACCAGCTGCTCGCCCTCGAAGGTCAGAAGTTGCGGCAGCGCCTCCCATACTCCCGGCAACGACTCGATGAAATCGAGGGCGTAGGCCAGTTTATTCTCGTAGACAAGCTCGTTGTAATAGACACCGAACAGGAAGCCATTCTGGAACTGCAGTTCCAGGCTCACTTTGTCAGAGGTTGACGTCTGGGGCTTGAGGCCAGGGTTGCCGCCGATTGACTGGATATAGGGTTCATCCAGCGGCACGCATGGGTCATAGAAGGGGTTGTCGCAGAAAGTGTTCAGCGGGGGCGCAAGGTAGTAAGTGCCATCACCAGGATTTCGTGCCACCGTAGCTGTACGCGTCAGCGACGGCTCGAATACCTGCAGCAGGTCCGGCGCAACGAACGCGGTACTACGGTCATACTTGATACGTAGTGCCTCGAACGGCGACCAGACGACACCGAAAGAGTGCGTGGTGTCGCTGAATTTAACCGAGTCCGCCTGGGTTCCACCCACTTCCTGGCCGCCCAGTTGCTGGAACGTTATGCCTTCACCTTTGTAGGTGTCGCGTCGAACGGCGGCCGATAGCGAAACATCGTAGAAACCCGGCGCGCCGGAGATGACCGGCACGAAGACTTCTGCAAACAGCGACTCGATGTCCTGTTCCGCCGACAACTCTGAAATATCGATTCCGGTGCCGATATCCGTACCCGTACCCGACTGGGATCCGGAATTTGAGTTCCGGCCGAGCGTTTCCTGGAACAGATCGACTTCTTTCTTACGCAGAGAACCGCCAAGACTGGTCCGGACCGTACCTGCCGGCAGGTCAAACAACGATCCTCGAACGACCACGTCAAAACTGCGATCCTTGTTCTCGGTAGTGTTCGGGCGATCGCCGAATAGAATCTGCGGCAGAACATTGGCATTGTCCGGAGAGAGCCCGTCGCCCCAGGGATTGAACGCCTGGTTGAACCCGGTCACGTAGGATGAGTCTGCGCTGTTGGTTTGCAAACCTTCAATCGTGTTCTTGCTGTTGCGAATTCCGAACTCAGCCGTCCAATTGTCAGACACCTGCCATTCCAGGCCCAGGCTGGCAGTGAGCTGCTCGGTGTCAGTTATAGCCTGCTGAATGCCGAATTCCGGGTAGATTGACCAGACCAGGATTCGTTCCGCGAACGGATTGAACTGCGAAGAAGGACGCGCCGTTTCGCCACTGCCGTAAAGGCGCGTGCGGAACGCGACGGGATTACGGTCGTAAACCGTATCGCGCTGCGACCAAAGCAGGTTGCCTTTCAGGGTCAGGGAGTCGGTAACGTCCTGGGTAAGCATCAGGCTGATGGACGTCCTGTCCTCATCGGGTACGACCGACTGGTAATCGCCAATCGTCGACGGGTTCAAGCCACTGGCAAAATCCGTCAGCGCCGGCGAGTAGGAGTCCGTCGTCACGTTGTAAGGAGCCAGGCTTCCATCGCCCTGGAAAACGTACACGTTGGCGGGCATTGCCGCGCCGCCGCCAGACGGCAGCAACTGGTTGAAGGAGCCAACCGACACCTGGGAGAGCAGAATTGCGTCGGCCTCCGATGCCTGCAGTTTATCGTTGGTGTGGTAGTCAACGTTGGCGGTCAGTTGGCCACTGTCCCAGGAAAACGTTGTTCCGATATTCGCGGTCGTTTCGAACATGCCGCCATTTGTCGGCGAGCCGACGCGCAGCGATGTTGACACGCCCTGGTAGTCGTCTTTCAGAATGATATTGACGACGCCGCCGAGCGCGTCTGCGCCGTAAATGGCAGAAGCACCGTCGAGCACGATTTCGATGCGCTCGACCGCACTTTTCGGAATACCCGCGATATCCGTCGCGTTGCCGGTAATGTCGCCGGCACCAATGCGCATGCCGTTTACGAGTACCAGGGTTTCCCGGGTACCGAGACCGCGCAGGTTGAGCGACACGGCGCCGTTGATGTTATACGCGCCGTTAAATGTTTCTGTTCCGCTGCCGTTGAAGGCGCCTGCGGTCTGCGCGCCACCCCAGTTTTGCGGGATTCTTGCGAGCGTCCGACCCAGGTCGGGCTCACCGATCTTCTCCAGCTCTTCTGAGGTAATCACTACCGTCTGCTTCGCCATCTTGCTGGCGTCAAGGCCAAGGCGCGAGCCAATCGTGATGATTTCTTCAATCTCATCGATCGCCTCGTCGTCTTCAACGTCCTGCGCAGCGCTGTAGCCTGGCAATGCCAAGGCAAGCGCGGCAGCGACCGAAAGCCAGGTTGCCCTGTCAAGTTCAACTGTCATGTCTTTCTACTCCTGGTTGAGTTATGCGGAGCGCGTTGGACTTTTGATAAACAGCACTCCCCCAACCAGTTACACGCAGCATTTTGTCGGCCCCTCCAATGAAATTGCGGATGCAGCTGTTAAAATCACGGACATCGATAACTTGGCGGGGAAACGCGACTATTAAGCATTCGAGTCGCGCAAAATGAATGGATTGTCGCGTTCCTAAAGCGAATAACAGGGCAGCCCAGATGGCGGTCCTGCTTTTGTGCATGATCTTGTCCCAAGCGCCGTTATTTGCGGACGACGGCGGCGCGAGTACTCCCCAAGCCATCAGTATCGAGGCGCAGCCCGTCGAGCAGGCGTTGCTGGAACTGGCTGAGTCCGCCGGTGTGCAAATCATGTTCGTACCGGGTATAGCGGCCGGACTCGATGCGGCAGCCGTCGAAGGTGAAATGACGGTCGAAGCCGCTATCGGCCAGATACTTGGGGGATCCGGACTGACTTTTTCAAAGCCGACGCCGGACCTGTTTGTTATTTCCCATGATCGCGGCGATGTCCGGCAGGTGGATACCGACCCCCGGCAGGCGGGCCCGGTACAGACGGCTGAGAGCCGAATTGCGCCACGACACCGCATCGACGAAATCATTGTCGCCGGATCACGTCTCGGATTAACCAGCGGGCAACTGACGAAGCAGATCCTGGTTATCGACGCCGAACGACTTGAAGCCATGGGCGAACCAACCCTCGGCCAGGCCCTCGCGCGCATTCCTCACTACTGGGGCGGCGCGCAGGCAACAGGCGCATTCAACGGTACGGGCTCCGCGCTCGATGGCGGCCTGATCAATTTTAATGGTGCCGAGTTAGTCAACCTGCGCGGGATTGGCACCGGTGAAACGCTGGTGCTGATCAACGGCAAGCGCATGGGTGCGGGTGACATGATTGGCACCTCGAGCGACGTCGCAGGTATCCCGATCGAATTCGTCGATCGCGTGGATGTCGTGATGGAAGGCGCGTCGGCGATTTACGGGGCCGACGCCGTTGGCGGTGTCGTCAACATTGTGTTGCGCCAGAAATACGACGGGATTGAAACCCGGTTCGAGGCAGGCGCACCGACGGGCGGCGGAATGACCGAAGCGCGCATCAGCGCAGGAACCGGAAAGACGTGGTCAGGCGGGAGTGTCGTCACAGGGCTGAGCCTGCATACCAATGACAGCCTCCAGGCGAGCGATGTTGACGGGCGATTAGCATCAAATTCAATCAACTTCTCCCTCGCGCCCACCGGAGTCGGGGCGTCACCCAACGCTTTCGTGGCCGACCGTTCCACGTCGCCCGTAACGCTTCTCGAATTCACTCAGACTGGTAACAGTTACCAGCCCACCCTGTCCGATTTCGCGCCTGGACTGGCGCCCGATATCGAAGGTCGTTATCAGTCCGTGGTCCCGGAAGAAGAACGCGTAGCCGCTTTTCTGAACCTGCGCCTCGAGGTAACGGATAGTCTCAGCCTGCGGTCCGATGTCTTGTATACCCGCAGGGACAGTACTTACGACCGTGGACCGGTCGCGGGGATGACCGTACTTGCTGCTCAGTCAGGGTCGGCCCCGTCATCGGCACTCAACCCGTGGGATACCGACGTACGTGTCAGGTCAATATTTGACGACAACGCGGCGCAGCAATCCGTAACGAAGACAGAGCAGTCAACGATGGTGCTGGCTGCCGAATGGGCGATGCCGGCCAACTGGACGGGCGAGATCGCCCTGCGCTCCAGCCACAACAGCATCGACGGCGTGCAGACGAATGCGGTCAACTCCGATTACCTGTTGGGGGCGCATCGATTCAATCCATGGGGCGACGGTAATGCGCCCTCCAATCAACTGCCCGTGGACCCGGCAGACCCCGATGGACCGAGCGTGTTCGATACGGTGTTTCCAGGCGACAGGCGCACGCGAACCCGCAATACCGATAATGATGTGACACTCCTTTTCCGGGGAGGTGTCGCCGCGTTGCCCGCCGGCGCCGTCCGGATGGCAGTCGGCGCGACCCTGCGCCGCAAGAAACTGGAGCAGGAGCAGGACACATTCGGGTTAAACGCAACCCGGCAGTCTGCCCTGGGAACGGCCGTTGGTCTGAACGTTGCCGATTTGTTCGCCGATGAACGATTGACCTCCGTATATGCCGAGTCCCGAATTCCGATGCTGGACTCCGATCGACTCCCTGGCAACTTGGATGTCGTCGCGGCGCTCAGGCGAGACGACTATGACGTCCAAGGTCGAAGTCGCATCTTGCTCGGGAATACCGAATTCGGCGGCGACCTGGTTGACGGCGTGTCGTTTGGCGACACGACCCGGACGTTCGGGCTGGTCTGGTCTCCGTTCCCACAACTCCGGATCAAGGCGGATCGCAGCACGGCCTTCGTCGCCCCTACCGCTTTGGCCTTGTTCGAACCACAGGGATCGCGCCCCGCGATTTGGGTGATCGACCCGGGAACGGGCACCGCATACGTTGTGGAAGTTTTCCAGAATCTCTGTCCGGTGCTGGCCCCGAACGCTGCGTGCATAGTTGTCGACAATCCAGTCACCGATTACTTCGGCGGGAACACCGAACTCGACGCGCAAGGGTCGATCTCGACGAAATACGGCATTGAGTGGAATATCCGGCCGAATTTGCAGCTGGCGCTTTACTCCAGTCGGCTCGACTATCGCCGCAAGATCGTGTCAGCCGAAGATATCCTGTTCGTGCCAGGATCCTGGCAGGCCCTGCCTCGACTCCTCGAATTTGACGGTGAACAACTCCGATCACGGGATTTGCGTACGCAAAATATCTCGCGCGAGAAGCTCGACACGTTCGATTTGCGCCTGACCGGTACATTCGCCCTGGGCGCCGGCAACGCATCGGCAGACCTGATGTGGACGCGCCAACAACGATTCGACCGTTTTCTGACCGGCTCTGGCGACGAGACGCCGATCGACCTGGTCAGCATCAGGGCGCCGCGTGACAGTGCCCTCCTGACCGTCCGCTGGCAAACCGAGTGCTGGGACCTGAGCTGGGGCACGTCGTATCGCGCCACGACTTCAACGCCCGGCATATTGAGGCCCAATGGCTCCTGGGAAACCTACGAGTCCACACTGCGTCACAATCTCTCGGTTGTGCGTCGGTATCGGAGCGGCCTGCTTCAAAACGGGTCCCTTTCGCTACGTATCACCAACCTGGCGGACGAGAGCACGGCCGCCGAATCGTTCGTTCGCGGGCAAAGCGCCGGCACGTTCCTGTCCGGCGCCGCCCGGGACCCCAGGGGGCGGATGGTCTATGTATCAGTGCGCAAGGTTTTTTGAATGAAAAATGTGACAGACCCCACAAAAAGCATTGAGGTACCGGCCTGCGGGTGCGTGTAAACGGATAACGTGACTGACTCGACGAACAAAGTTGTGCATCTCGCGGACCTGCCGCCTCGTCGGCCGGTTATTGAAAGCGTGCTCGAAGAACACGGCTCGGCATTACGCAGATTCCTCCGCGCGAGGCTCGCACTGGAGCCGGACCGGGAGGACCTGATGCAGGAAGTGTTTGTTCGCCTGACCAAGCTCGACGATGCGGACGAACGACTGGCAATGCGGCCTGAAGCGGTGCGCAGCTTCCTGTTTACCATCGCGACGAACCTGATTCGGGACTCGGTTCGGCGCGCCAAGGTTCGCGAGAAGGACAAGCACGTCAGTTATGACGACGACCAGCCGACGACTCGGGTGGACACGCCGGAAGAACAGTTGCAGGCAAGCCAGAAACTGGCGCTGATGATGCGCGCGTTGCGGCGCGTCAAGGCTACCCACCGCAGGGCCTTTGTTCTGAGTCGACGCGACAACAAGAGTTACCGGGACATTGCCGACGATCTTGGCGTGTCTGTAAGCACGGTTGAAAAGTACATATCGGCCGTGCTGCTTGAATTGAGAAAGGAGTTGCTGTGATGGCAACACGCCGCAGGGATGACCTGCAAGACGAAATAGCGCGACAGGCATCAGAATATGTCGTGCACCTCTATTCCGGTTCGATGTCTGCGAAGGACGAGCAGCGCCTCAGGGACTGGCTCGACGCTGACGAAGCGCACAGGAACGAATACCAGCGGATGCTCGATATCTGGGCTGATGCCGACGATTTGAACCTGGAAGCCGCCGGCCTCGTCGGCGCCGATGAAAAACTGACTGGTCGCCGCTGGATGATCGCTGCAGGATTAGCCGTCGTCGCGCTGGGGGCCGGCTTGTTTGGCTGGATGTCCCGTGACCTTCCACAGGCCGAGCCAATTCGATATGCGACGGTCGTTGGCGAGCAGGCAACGATTGCGCTGGACGATGGCAGCTCGGTCGTTCTCAATACTGACTCGGAAATCAGCGTGCGCTATACCGAAGATGTTCGGGCGCTGACCCTGGTCAAAGGCGAAGCCTTCTTCGACGTCGCCAGCGATCCCGAACGACCATTCAGTATTGATGTTGGCGACAGGTACGTCACCGCAGTCGGCACCGAGTTCAATGTTTACAGGACCTCCGGCAAGACCACAGTCGCAGTCGTTGAGGGAACGGTTGCCATCCATGCGGCCGAGGAGCTAGCCCGCGATACGAACGCCGCCCTGTTGAAGGGCGGGTATGTGGGCACCTTCGTGTATGACGACCCCGAGGTCATTACGCAGGCAGCACCCAACATCGAAGACTTTCACAGCTGGCGTATCGGCATAGTCCGGTTCGATGACGTGAGCCTGCGACGACTGATCGAAGAGTACAACCGTTACAACACGCGCAAGATTCGTATTGCAGATGATTTTCTTGGCGAACAACGCATCGGTGGCGTGTACCAGCTGGCAAAAGTCGAAGCGATGCTGGCGGGCCTGGAACTGAATTACCCGTTGAGAGTGATCCGGTCGGGCGATCAGTATGTGCTGGTTGCTGCTGAATGAAACAGGCATCTGCCCTGGAATTGACCGAGGCAACCTTTGACCCTGAGGTGCTTGACGCCGACGGGATCGTCCTCGTGGATTTTTACGGACCTCGCTGTGTGCCGTGCCAGAGAATGGCGCCAATCGTCGACGAACTGGCCGCGGACGATGCTTTTCCCAAGACCTGCAAACTGGATACATCCAGTGCGCCGCAGATTGCGGAACGTTACGGGATCCGTAGCGTGCCAACTTTCCTGTATTTCCGGAACGGCAGTGTCCTGCAGCGCTCAGTTGGCGGACTGGCCAGGTCGGAGTTCTACGCTACCGTAGAGCAACTTGAGCGTCACAGTGACGCCGAACTGGAGGCGCAGAACTTCTCCGCCGAATTTCGCAATTTGCTGGAGAACGGCAACAAACCCGACGCGCTGACCGCGCTACGGGAAATTCTCGAGCAGAAGCCGGAACTGGCCAGCGCGCCGCTCGACGGCGAGGAATCTTTGCGCCCACTCGATATCGCGGCGGCACGCCACTACCTGGCCTGCGGCAAGCTGTTAATCGAGTTTGGTGCGGAGCCAGGGCTGGGCGATTTGATTGCCCTCGAGTATTACGATGAGGCGTTGGCATTGTTGGCGAAAGATCCACAGACGGCCGACATTCGTAACGCCAGTGGTGTTCCACCCGTGTTTTTCGCGATCCTGGCCCGTCATACCGAATTGATTGATGCGTTTCTGGATTGCGGCGCGGATCTCTCAGACGACAGAAACGGCAATCTCGTTACCTGGGCGATGCGCAAACTCGACTTTGTGACGGCCAACAAGCTGGTGGAGGCGGGAGTGCCCGTACAAGACCCTGACCGGTTGCCTGAGATTGTTGCCAAAATAAGCGAGGTAACCCGGGACGATGAGACGGTGTCCAAAGCGCTCGAATTTGCCAGCGGACACAACGGCAACATGGCCGAGTGGCGTTCGCCGGATGGCAAGTACCTCCACGAGGTTCTCGCCGACAATGATTGCGCCGCAAGCGCGCAAAGTCTGCGGGCGACGTGAGCTGCGAGAACCAGCTCCGTCCTGGCAACCTAACTATCTAACTTCGGAATTTCGAGCTCGAACCCCGGGTATTCGAAAGGCCTGCCATCGTACATATCCACAAACGACAGATTCTGCCGATACATCAAATCCATTGATGGCTTTGGATAGATTGCATCGACGGCAGCGCCTGACATCGACGGTGATACCACCTTGTCGCGGGTACGATAATTGACTCGGGAGGCATCGGCCGTGCATTCGACTTCCTGCATCATGCCGTTGTCTTCATGCAATAGCACGTGGCAGTGGTTAACCCATGTGCCAACGAAGTCGTCAAACCGGGACCGGAAAACCACGCGACCGCCATTTCTGGGAATGGCGACCGTGTCCATCCACATTGGCTCGGGTAACACGTTGTGCAGGTTGCCGTTCTCGTCCGGAACATCAATGCGCAACACCCAGATCGGGTTGATGTGGATATGGAACGGATGGTCGTTACCCTTTACCGAGACCATGAAATCCTGGTCCTCGGCGAACCGTCGTTGCCCCTCGGCCCGCGAGATCGGGTAGCTATGCAAGTGGCCGGCATACGACCCCGGCTGGGGAAAGCGCTCCCGGTCACGATGACACCACATCATCATCGACGTGTTGTAGAGCACCCATTCCTCGGCGGTATTCACCAGCATCCGCGAACCCGCCGGGTCCGACGGCATGAACTTGCGCGGACTGCGCGGTTCCGGGTTTGCAGCCAGGTCGAACTCGGTGTTGATGCCCATCGTGTGCGTAACCGGCGGGAGCAGCACACGCACCCCTTCGTGCGTACCCCAGGTCAGGCCCTCGAGTTCGGGATGAGCCTTGGCGTAAGCATCAGGCACTTCGATACACGGATAATCTGCCCCGCCGGCGCCCGAGTAGCTGATCACGCGGCAGCGATGCGTACCCGGCGCGGCCCCGACCTGCACGGCCTCCTCGGCGGGAATGCGCAACTCATCCTCACCTACGGGTTGTAACAGCGGCGGTACCGGAGGCAGGTGCGCGTTGAGGCTCTGGATATCAAAGTCGCCGCCGGCGACAGGCTCGCCGTCGACGTGTACATAAGCGACGACCGTGTCGAACAATTCGCGACGCGCGTTGGCGTTTGGATCTCGAATGCGTTTCTGCAGAAAACGCTGATAGTGGTCCGTCTGGATGTGCGGTTCCTTGGCAAAGACCGTGAAGACGCGACCGGCGCCATCGAGCGGCGCCTTGAAAAACAGGTCGGCACGGTTAGCATTGGTCAGGTAAACCTCGTTCGGTCGCACGAATGCCCGCCGCAGCGAATCGCCGTCCCGGAACACCGATTCGAAAGCGGCAAGTCGCTCCCTGTATTCGTTCGCGCCGGGCACGGTCGTCGTGGCCATGGGGTTTTTCGTGCCCGCATTCTGACGCGACAAATCCTTGATGTAGTGGACCGCCTCGCCATCTTGCTCGCGAACGAGTGTGATCCCATCGAACGAGAGTTGTTGCAGATCGACCTTTGCATCCTCGATGTCCTGCTCGCTGACGGCCTCGAGCCGCCGGCGGCGTTCTTCGCCCTCACCTTCAACGATTACGCGCCAGATGCGATTGTCCTGCTGCACGAATTGCCCCTCGAGCACCATGAAGCGCTTGGTACCGGAACCGTCGGCACTGCCGTTCAGCACCCGCCAGCGCTCGACCGCGCCGGGCCGCAGACGCATGACGGCAGGCTTGTGAATCCCGTTTACCGCGGCCGCAGGCGGGAATCGCAGCGTGTTCTTGCGAGCTCCGGCGTCGAGATCCAGGGACCCGAGGAACGCACGCTGAATGAATATCAGGCGTTCTCGGTAGTCGTAGGGCCCGGTTGGGCTCGACGGGTCCGGCTGCCCTCCCCGGTCATGGCTTTGTTCACGGCCTCATCGACATCGCCTTCCACGATCAGGAAGCCGGCCATACCGCTGGCCACCTGGTTGTGTGTCGAACCATGCGAGTGCGGGTGATACCAGTGCGTGCCCGGCGGATGCGCCAGTCGCTTGCCATCGCGCTCGAACCAGAGCTGCATCTTGTAGTCGAGCTGCGCCACATGCTCATGCGCGGCAAGCGTGGCGAGATTCTCGTCGCCCGAGGCCTTGCGCGCTTCCCAGTTTTCCTGCGGCAGAATCCTCAGGTGGACGTCATCGGAACAGCTGCCATCCGGGTTGGTCTGCGGGAACACATGCAATCCGTGCGTATGCAGGTTGGTAACGTGCGTACCATGGATGCCGTTAATGTGGCCCTTGAGCGCCCAGCCCGGCTGAAACTTCGCGTTCTTCAGCACCTGCTGGACTTGCTCGGGAAAGATAAATACGGGGCAATTACCAGGTGTGCTCGGCTCGAATCCGCTGACTTGCTCGTCGACCAGTTCGCAGACCTCACGCCGCATGGACGGTGTGATGTCCACGGGATCCGGATACGGTCCGACAGGCGTATTCGCCTGGTCGAGCCCAAGGATATTACGCACCCGGAAGCGAACCTCGCCGTCGCTGCGAACGCGAACGGTAGGTCCGGGACTGGCGCCGTTATAGCTGAACAAGGCAGGCGCCGGGTTACCCGGCGACGGCGAGTGGCCGGGACTCTGATTGGCGACGACATTGAGTTCCAGCGGGGCGCCGGGCCAGCGTTCAGGACGCCAAACCCACGGTTCCTGCCAGTTTCCCGCCTGCAATTGCGTCGGGTCGATCAGGTCGCCCGGCGGCGCCGGCGGCGCGAGCGCCTCCGCATTCGGGACAGCGGTGGTGTTCGTCGCATCGTCGGCGGCGGGCGTCGCCATGCAGCCGGCAAGGGATGCGGTCAGCCCCCCGGCGCCCAGCTTGATGAATTCCCGCCTGCCAACGCCCTTATTGCTGTCGGCACGGTTTCCCATGGCTCGCCCCCAATTCTTATTGTTTTTTCTTGTGCGTACGCACAAACCTTAGTGGTACTTTAGCCTACTAATGGCCGTAATGCGTCTTATTCTTATCTGGTCCTGCATCCTGCTGGTGTTGCCGGCAGGTTCCGCCCTGGCCGATGGCGAGGAAGACCTGTCCGAGATCGTCGTTAACAGTCCGCGCCATGTACGCCTGCGGCTCGATAATTCCGCCAGCATCAGGCAGCTCGGCGCGCAAAGTATTGAATGGACCGGGCATCACCACATCACTGAGGTGCTCGACCAGGTTGCCGGCACGTGGATCGTGCGCGGCAGCGGACAGGACCACCAGACGGCCTTGCGATCTCCGGTACTCGGCGGTCCCGGCTCTTGTGGCGGCTTCCTGATCCTCGAGGACGGCATCCCGACACGTCCCGCCGGCTTTTGTAATACCAACCAGCTGATCGAGGTAAACAGCGAACAGGCTCGAGCCATTGTGGTCCAGCGCGGACCGGGCGGTGCAACGGATGGCTCGAACGCACTGCACGGTCTGGTCAATATCCTGATGCCGGAACCGGGTGACACGTCAGTTGCCGGCGCCGCCCTGGAACTGGGCGCCAACGACTACTTGCGGGCCCGCGCACTGCTCCCGTTTGGCGATGATGCGCCGTGGTTGGCCGCGCTTAATTTTGCGGACGATGGCGGATTCCGGGACGACTCCGGATACCGCCAGGTCAAACTCCATCTCAAACACGTCTGGCCCGTCGGCGACGGCGACTTCCTCCTCGCTGCAACGGCGACGGACCTCAAGCAGAATACGGCCGGTTTCATCGTTGGCGAGCGCGCCTACGAGGACGAATCATTGTCGGTGACAAACCCGGATCCCGAGGCGTTTCGCGATGCGGCCAGCGCACGAATTTACGGGACCTGGGTAACGAGAACAGGACGCCTCGGGATCGATGTGCGCCCCTACCTGCGGCACTCCTCGATGCGCTTCATGCACCATTCCATACCCGGCCAGCCGGTGGAGCATAACGGGCAGGACAGTGTCGGCGTTCTCGCGACCGCGACGCTTGCCGGAGAATATTCCCGGCTGAGCTTCGGGATTGACATCGATTACAGCGACGCCTTCCTCGAGCAGGTACAGGACGGTCCAGCCGTGGGACCGCCGTCGCAGCGCGAGACACGCCCCGAGGGCAAACATTACGACTACCATGTCGGGGCACTCCGCGTCGCGGCTTTCATGCAGGGCGACTATGAAATCGACGAACGCTGGGGCCTATCGGGTGGTCTGCGCCTCGAACATTCCCGTTACGACTACGACAACCGCATGCTGGATGGCAATACGCGCGACGACGGCAGCTTGTGCGGCTCGGGTGGCTGCCTCTACTCCAGGCCCGCGGACCGCAAGGACCATTTTACGAACCTCGTCCCGAATATCGGCCTCCGGCTACGCATAGCCGCGAACAGCACCGTGTTTCTGAACCTCGCGCGTGGCTTTCGCGTGCCGCAAATGCTCGAACTGTACCGCCTGCAGAACGGCCAGGAGATCGCCGATCTCGATGCGGAGCACGTGGACAGCGCAGAACTGGGCATCCGACACGTTGGAGACACAGTTTCTACAGACTTCATCGCCTATTACATGCGTAAGCGGGATAGTTCATTCAGAGACGCCGAGGGTTTCAATGTCAGCGGCGCCCGAACTCGCCACCGTGGGCTCGAGACCAATCTTGACCTGAAGTTGGCGGCGGACTGGACCGTGAGCGCCAACGCCAGTTATGCCGTCCACCAGTACGACTTTGCAGCAGCCGGGCGAGGCGAGCGCTTTGTCGCGGGCAACGACGTTCGGGCGGCGCCGCGCTGGCTTGGCGGCATTGAACTACGGTACCAGCCAGGCGACAGCTGGCAAGCGGGTCTGAAGGCCCGGCATGTCGGCCAGTATTTTCTGGATAACGGCAATCAACATCAATACGACGGACATACTATTGTTGATCTGCGCACCGTCTTTCCGCTGAGTGAGCGCCTGACGCTGGCGATCAAGCTCAACAACCTGCTGGACGAGCGATACGCGGATCGCGCTGATTATGCCGGGCGTAATTATCGCTACTTGCCCGGTCGTGGTCGTGAGGGTTTTGCGGAGTTGCGCTACTCACCCTGATCGGACCATCAATAAGAAAAAGGCCCCGCAAAGGGGCCTTCTTCTTATTCTGGCGGAGAGGGAGGGATTCGAACCCTCGGTACGCTATAAACGTACACCCACTTTCCAGGCGGGCACCTTAAACCACTCAGCCACCTCTCCGGAATTAGTTGAATTGCTAGTTTAGCTGTCGCCCACCTGGATCATCGGCGGGCTGTCATTGCACATGCCTTCCGCGAAACGCGGCGCGTTCGGGTCTGCCTTCGGTGTCGGCATCTCTGCCAGGGGCTCGAGGTCGCTGAGGCCTTCTGGCGCTACGACACGCTTGCCCTCCACGCGATTCTGATACTTCAGGTCGTTCTCGCAAACGACTTCCTTCGGCTCGTTGCTGCCGCAACCTGCCAGGAACGCCATCAGCGCAAACAGTTGGGTTAACCGGCTAATCGTCATGCATTCTTCTCCATCTCGACACCCGCGGTGCGCATTGCGGCGCGCATGTCGTCGTGATACTGCGCCGAAAACGGTGTCAGCGGCAGGCGAATATGGCCTTCGATCAGGCCCATCTCGCTTACAGCCCACTTCACAGGTATCGGGTTTGATTCGATAAACAGCATCCTGTTCAACGGCTGCAGCGAATCGTCAATCTCTTTTGCGGCGGCAGACTCGCCTGCCGACGCCAGCCTGCACAGCTCTGCCATGCGCCGCGGCGCAACATTGCCGCTGACTGTGACGACGCCATGGCCGCCCTGCTCCACGAAATCCAGCGCCGTAAAGTCATCACCGCTGTAGAGCATGAATTTATCATCGACGAGCGCCTGGATCTGCTGCAAGCGCTCGATATCGCCCGTAGCTTCCTTTACGCCGAATATGTTGTCGTGCTCTGCCAGTCGCGCGACCGTTTCCGGCAGCATATCCGCGACGGTCCGACCCGGCACGTTGTACATCAGCACAGGCTTGTCGACGGCATCTGCAATCGCCGTGTAGTGCTGGTAGATGCCTTCCTGGGTCGGCTTGTTGTAATACGGAACAACGGCCATGTAGGCCGCAATCCCCGGATCCGACACCGCATTCGACAACTCGATCGACTGGTACGTCGAGTTGGAGCCAGTTCCCGCGATGACCGGAATACGGCCCGCGGCGATCTCGATGGTGCGACCAATCAGTTCAATGTGTTCCGAGCGCCTCAGCGTCGGTGATTCGCCGGTCGTGCCGGCCATCACGAGCGCGTCGGAGCCCTGCTCGACATGAAAGTCGACCAGGCGCTTGAGACTGCTGTAATCGACCCGATTATTGCCGTCGAACGGCGTCACGAGTGCGACCAGGCTACCTTTGAACACAATTGATCCTCGCCACAAATGAGGCGGCGATGTTACTGTTCATATTCAGTGCTGGCAAGGGCTTGCAGAACGCGCCTGCTTAACGAGAGAAAATCTAGAAAAATGGCACAACTAATTGTTATTTCAGCGATTGGAACGGATCGCACCGGCGTTGTTCAGGATTTGACCAAGGTGGTGCTCGCCTGTGGCGGCAATATCGAGGAAAGTCGCATGACAACCCTCGGCTCGGAATTCGCAATGTTGCTCCTGGTTTCGGGCAACTGGCATACGCTCAGCCGCCTCGAACAGGAACTCGAAAAACTTTGCGAAGACGGCGCATTGGCGTATTCGATCAAGAAGACAGACGTCAAACCGGCTGAAGAAGAACGCATGCCCTATGCCGTCGACATCGTGTCGCTGGACCAGCAGGGCATCGTGTTCAATCTCGCCAACTTCTTCGCGTCCCGCGACATCGAAATCGCCGATGTTGCGACCCGCAGCTACGCGGCGGCCCATACCGGTGCGCCGATGTTTGCCGTGCAAATGGCCGTCAACGTTCCATCTTCGATACATGTTGCCCAACTGCGCGAGGAGTTTCTTGATCTCTGCGATCGACTGAACCTCGACGCGATCATCGAGCCCGTCAAGGCTTAACGGCCAATAATCCGGAGAGAACATTGAGTGGACCCCGCATGAACCGCGTCGTCGGTGACTTCAAGGCCGACGCGACCGGCGACCAGACCATCCGCCTCAAGGACCTGCGCGGCAAGCATGTCGTGATCTATTTCTACCCGAAAGACAGCACCCCGGGCTGCACGACCGAGGGCCGCGACTTCAGCGCCCTGCACGCCAGGTTCAAGCGTGCCGGGGCCGTAATTCTCGGCGTTTCTCGCGACAGCATCGCCTCCCACGAGAAATTCAAGGCGAAGCAGGGCTTTCCCTTCGAATTGCTCTCCGACCCGGATGAAGCCTTATGTAAGAAGTTCGACGTCATCCACGAGAAGACCCTGTACGGTCGGAAGTTCATGGGCATTGTGCGCAGCACGTTCCTGATCGACAAGGACGGCAAACTGCGCCGGGAATGGCGCAAAGTGAAGGTCAAGGGGCATGCCGAAGAGGTGCTCGAGGCCGTCAAGTCGCTGTAGATTCGGGGAACGCGACGCGTCGGCACAAGTCGGACAAACTATGCATCTGAGCTTCATCAAACGCCTGCTGCTTACCGTCACTCTTGGCGCGCTGGTATTTACGACCGGCGCCGGGGCAGACGACATTCGTTTGCCGGACATGGGTAGCCCGGCCGACGCCATACTCAACAACAGCGATGAAGCTCGCATCGGCCGCATGATCATGCGCGACATTCGCATGAGTGGCCAGGTCATGGAAGACCCGCTCGTGACGGAATACCTCAATGCGATCGGCAGCCGCATCGGGGCGCAAACCAACGAAGGTCAGCAGAGCTTCGAATTCTTCGCAGTCAACGACGGCCGTATCAACGCATTCGCCCTGCCCGGAGGCTACATTGGCGTTCACACGGGCCTGCTCGAAGCAACCCGCAACGAAGACGAACTCGCCGGCGTCGTGGCCCATGAAATCGCGCACGTTACCCAGCGCCACATTGCCCGGCGCATTCACGCCAACTCGCGCCAGGGCATCCTGACGACGGCGATGATGCTGGGCGCCATCATCATTGCGGCCGCTGGCGGCGGCGGCGAGGCCACCGAGGCCGCCATTGCCGTTGCCCAGGGCGCGGCAGCCCAACAGAACATCAATTTCACGCGCGCCAACGAGTACGAAGCCGATCGAGTTGGCATTGCAGCCCTTGCCGGCGCAGGTTTTGATCCCTACGGCATGGCATCCTTCTTTGAAGTCATGTCGCGCCAGACAACGACGAGCCCGGAGATGCGTGCGCCCGAGTTCATGCGGACACACCCGGTGACGACGGCGCGCATCGCAGAGGCGCGCAACCGTGCGCGCGAGTACCCGCCGGTGCGCAGCGAGGATTCGATCGGTTATGGCATCGCCCGCGCGCGTGTCATCGTCGCGCGTTACGACACGCCCGAAAAGGCTGTTGCGTACTACGAAGCGCGCGACCTGGAAAAACAGAACGACATCGAGCGCTACGGACGTGCCGTTGCCTACCAACGCGCCGGCAGACATTTTGACGCCCTGCCTATCTTCGAAGACCTGCTCGACCGCAACAAGTCAGTGATCGCCTACCACATCGGCCTCGGCCAGACGCTGGTCGCGCTGGATCAATGGAGTGATGCCACGGCGTTGTTCGAAAATGCGCTCGAACTGTTTCCACGCAACGTGCCGCTGGTCGTCGAGTATGCGGACCGGCTGATCGAACTGGGTCAGCCAGCGCGTGCCCATGCCCTTCTGCTCGATCTCCTGAACAACGTTCCGCCGACACCCGCACAGGTCCGCCTGATCGCGCGCGCGGCAAGCCTGGCCGGCGAGGAAGCGGAGGCGTATTACTATCTCGCCGAGTATCGCCTGATGATCGGTGATCTGACCGGTGGCATCGGCTACCTGCAGCAGGCGCTGCGCCTGCCCGACCTGCAGGAAATTCAGCGTGCCCGTTTCGAAGCGCGCATCGATTTCATCCGCCAGTTCATGACGGAAGAACAGCTTAAACTCATGGGCCAGTCGCGACCGGTCGGCGTCGCGCGCAACTGATGATCCGCCTGATTTCGATCCTTGCGGCCTCCGTAGTTGCGGCAGGCTGCGTGTCGGTGCCGCCTGAAGACCGGGTCGAACACGATCCCTGGGAAGGCCTGAATCGCGGCATCTTCAAGGTAAATGAAGGTCTCGACAAGGCCATTATGAAACCGGTCGCAACGGGCTATACGAAGGTCGTCCCACAAGCGGCGCGGCAGGGCGTCACCAACTTTTCGCGTAACCTCTTTACGCCGCGGTCGGCAGTGGCCAATTTCCTCCAGGGCAAACCGCGAGACGGCTTTGGCGAGCTCTCGCGCTTCCTGATCAACAGTACGGTTGGCCTTGGCGGCCTGTTCGATATTGCGTCACGCAACGGGATTGAGGCGAAGACCGAGGACTTCGGCCAGACCGCCGCGGTCTGGGGCGTTCCCGACGGTCCTTACGTGATGCTGCCTTTCCTGGGCCCGACGACCTTGCGCGATGCGCTGGTGCTGCCATTCGATATTGCGATGGACCCGCTGTATCACTACGAAACGGCCTCTGTTCGAGATCCGCTGTACGTGCTGCGCATCATCAACCTGCGGGCCAACCTGCTGCCCCTCGAGGACATGCTCAACGACTCGGTGGACAAGTACGTCACTATGCGAGAGTCGTACCTGCAGAACCGTCAATTCGACATTTACGATGGCGACCCGCCGACCGACGACGACGATGAGTTTTTCGATGAATTCCTCGAGGAAGAGGACTACTAGGCGTCGTCAGGCGCCTCGATGAATCCGGACCACCGCTCGCCGCGGGCCAGCAAGGGCTCCACCTCTGTGGTTTTGGCAATCGCGTAGATTTTTTCGGGAATACTCGTGAAGCGGATTTCGCGAACGCTATGATTCGCCCAGGTCACCCATTCGAGCAGCAGAGCGAGACCGGCGGAATCGCTGGCGGTAACGTGGGCAAGGTCGACCTCGAGCTGTGTGTGTTCTTCGAACAGGTCTTCGCTCGTCCGCAGAATCTTCTCAGCCGTGTCGAACGTCATCTCGCCGGAGAGCGCGAAGCGCCCCTGGCCCAGATCCTCGAAAGTGAATTCACTCACCAGCCTGGATACCTGCCTCTTGCTCGAGTCTCTCGATCACAGCGTCGAGACTCGTGGCCTTGATTTCGGAATCGAGCTCTGCACGGAAATTGCGTACGTAGGACACGCCTTCGATGATGACATTGAAGACAAGCCAGCCTGCCTTGCGTTTCACGAGCTCATAGTCGACCAGCACCTTCGTGCCGTCATCCAGCTGGACCGAACTTCTTACCTTGGAGCGCTTCTTGCTGGTGTCGCCACGAAACGGCAACACGGTGATCATCCCCGGATCGAACTCGAGAATGCCATCCGAATACTTGCGCAGCAGCGCCTGGTAGAACGCCTCAATAAAGCGCGCTTGTTGTTCCTTGCTGGCCGTACGCCAGTGCTTGGCGAGCACCAGCTGCGCGGCAAACCGGCGGTCGAAACGCGGCAGCAGGATTTCATCGATGATGGCGTACAGTTCCTGGCGATTTTCATCGAGTTCCGCCTGGCGACCCTCCATCTTCTCGGCCAGCAACGCGACCGACTCTTCGACGATTGCGTTTGGCGAATCCTCAGCGTGCGCCGTGGCGCCCAACGCCAACAGGATGAAAGCGAGTGTCAGTTTCATGGTCTTCTTAGTCCTCGTCTTTCGAACCGGCGTTCACAAGGAATTTGCCGATCAGGTTTTCCAGCACGATGGCCGACTGCGTAAACAGGATCTCGCTGCCATCCTCGAGGTACAGATCCGAGCCGCCGGCCTGCAAGCCAATGTACTGGCTGCCAAGAATGCCGGAGGTCAGGATGCTGGCGTCGGAATCGTCGGGAATCTGGTCGTATTGCGCGTCAATAACAAACTGCACCACGGCCTCGAGCGATACGGGATCGAATTGCACTTCGGTCACGCGGCCGATGGTGACACCCGACATCGTTACCGGCGCGCGCTGGCGCAGGCTGCCGATATTTTCGAAACGTGCCTCGACGGTGTAAACGGATTCCGCTTTGAAATCGTCGCCACCCGTCGTCTGCGTTGTCAGAAAAAACAACGAGCTCATCCCGAGCAGGACGAACAGGCCGGTACCGATTTCAACTGAGCGCGTCTGTCGCATGCTGCTTCCTCAAATCAGTGCTGCTGTAATCATGAAATCAAACACGAGAATCGCGATCGCAGTGATCACGACCGTGCGCGTCGTGGCGCGGCCCACGCCTTCGGCGGTCGGGATTGCATTATAGCCTTCCCATACCGCGATATGGCTGGCCGCAAATCCGAACACGACGCTCTTGATAATGCCCTCATGGACGTCGGCAGGCTCGACCGTCAACTGAATCTGCTGCCAGAATGAGCCAACATCGACCTGGAATAACTCGACGCCCACGAGGTGCGCGCCGAACATGCCGACCGCGCTGAAGATCGCTGCAAGCAAAGGCATTGCGATCACGCCGCCCAGGAATCGCGGCACGAGCACGCGTCGAACCGGGTTCACCGCCATCATTTCCATGGCCGCGAGCTGGTCGGTTGCCTTCATCAGGCCGATCTCGGAGGTCAGCGCGGTGCCGGCCCTGCCCGCGAACAGGATCGCGGTCATTACCGGGCCAAGCTCTTTGACCAGGGCGAATGCCGCGGCTACGCCCGTCCAGTCCTCGGCGTTGAAACGCGACATGTTCGAGTAAGCCTGCAACGCCAGCACGGCGCCGACAAACAGGCCGCAAATCATGACGATGACGAGCGACAATGCGCCTGTGTTGTAGATCTGTTTGACGACCACGCCAAAGCGCGTGAACAGGAAATACGGCGAGTGCTTGAGCAGGCGCAGGAAGAACAGCTGGAACGCCCCGAACGTCCTGAGGAATTCGGCAGCGTTGTGGTACATGTCCTGGAAGTGGCGTTTCACTCGACGTCCCTGCCCAGCAGTTGCTCTTCATATTCCGGCGCGTTGTAATGAAACGCGACGGGACCGTCCGCCATGCCATGCATGAACTGCCGCACAAGATCCGAGTTTGCCGTGCGCAGCTCATCCGGGCTACCCGATGCAGCGACCTTGCCGTCCGACAACAGGAAGCTGCAATCTGCGACCGTCGAGATTTCCTCAACATCGTGGCTGACGACGATGCTGGTAATGCCAAGCGCGTCATTCATACGCCGAACCAGGCGGACGATGACACCCATCGAAATTGGATCGAGGCCGACGAACGGCTCGTCATAGAGCAGGATGTCGGGGTCCATGACCATTGCGCGTGCCAGCGCGACGCGTCGCGCCATGCCGCCTGACAACTCCGCCGGCAGCATGTTGGCGGCACCGCGCAGGCCTACCGCATGCAACTTCGTGAGCACGATATGGCGGATCAGGCGCTGGCTCAGCTTGGTGTGTTCCCGCAGCGGAAACGCAACGTTTTCGAAGACATTGAGGTCCGTGAGCAGCGCGCCGTTCTGGAACAGCATGCCGAAGCGCTGACGCAGCAGGTATAGCTCGTCCTGGTTGAGCGTCGCGATATCCACGCCATCGACATAGATGCTGCCTTGCTCCGGGATCAGCTGCCGCGTGATCAGCCGCAGCAACGTCGTCTTGCCGGTACCGCTGGGACCCATAATTGCGGTGATTTGTCCCCGCTTGATCGTCAGGTTCAGGCCGTCGAAGACAGCACGCTGCCCGCGCGAGAACTTCAGATCGCGGATCTCAATCAGGTTTTCGGAATAGTCGCCCACGGATACTTAAACCAGGTCCATCTGTCGCGGCAGGATAACAAAAAGACCTGCGCAACTAGCGAAAATTCGCGGAAAAAGCTGGCCCGGCGGTCAAATTAGGACTAAAATAGTCCTTTATATTCGCACTGGCCACCTCCGTGCTCAGAATCTCGAAACTAACCGACTACGGGACTGTCGTCCTGGCGCATCTCGCTGCACACCAGTCGAGTGTATGCAGCGCCGCCGACGTCGCCCAGGCAACTGGAATCGCCCCGCCGACTGTCAGCAAGCTGCTGAAGCTGCTGGCGCGCGCGGAACTCGTGATTTCGACGCGCGGTGCAAACGGGGGCTACCGCCTGGCGCGCCCGCCGCAGGAGATATCCGCGGCAGACGTCATCGATGCGCTCGACGGGCCTGTCTCGATTACCGAGTGCAGCGCTACCGACGGTGATTGCGAGCATGAAGATGTCTGCACCGTGGGCGGCGCATGGCAACGCATCAATGTCGCCATCCGCCGGGCTCTGCGCGACGTCACTCTCAATGACCTGGTACGCACCAACAGCCCGGTCCCAACCTTCCGCTTCGCCGGACTCCCGATCAACGTGGAAAACAATGGCAACTGAATCTGAAAATCTCGAAAGCCTTGTCAATCGACGCTACGAGCATGGCTTCGTCACGGACATTGCGACCGAGAGCCTGCCTCCCGGCCTCGACGAAGACATCGTGCGCGCCATCTCGGCGCGCAAGAATGAGCCCGAATGGCTGCTGGAGTGGCGCCTGCAGGCATACCGCCAGTGGCTCGAGATGAAAGAGCCGGAATGGGCTCACCTGCATTACCCCAGGATCGACTACGACGCGATCTCGTATTACGCCGCGCCGAAGTCCGACGAGGACCGGCCGAAGAGCCTCGACGAGGTCGACCCGAAGCTGCTCGAGACCTACGACAAGCTGGGGATCCCGCTGCACGAACGCGCGCGTCTCGCTGGCGTTGCCGTCGATGCAGTGTTCGACAGCGTTTCGGTGGCGACCACGTTTAAGGAGAAACTCTCCGAAGCCGGTGTCATCTTCTGTTCGTTCTCAGAAGCCGTCCAGGAACACCCTGAACTCGTGAAGCAATACCTCGGCTCGGTTGTGCCGCGCCGCGACAACTATTTTGCGGCTCTGAATTCAGCCGTGTTCAGCGACGGCTCGTTCGTCTATATCCCGAGAGGCGTGCGCTGCCCGATGGAGTTGTCGACCTACTTCCGCATCAATGCGGCGAATACCGGGCAGTTCGAACGCACGCTCGTCGTCGCAGACGAAGGCAGTTACGTTTCGTACCTCGAGGGCTGCACGGCGCCAATGCGCGATGAAAACCAGCTGCACGCGGCGGTCGTTGAACTCGTCGCGCTCAAGGACGCGGAGATCAAGTACTCCACCGTGCAGAACTGGTACCCGGGCGACGAGGACGGCAAGGGCGGCATCTACAACTTCGTGACCAAGCGCGGCGACTGCCGTGGCGCCAACTCGAAGATCTCGTGGACCCAGGTCGAGACAGGTTCGGCCATTACCTGGAAGTACCCGAGCTGCCTGCTGCGCGGCGAAAACTCGGTCGGCGAATTTTACTCCGTCGCGGTAACCAACAACCTGCAACAGGCGGATACCGGCACCAAGATGATTCATATCGGGCGCAACTCGCGTTCCACGATCGTCTCGAAGGGTATCTCGGCCGGGCGCTCGAACCAGTCCTACCGCGGCCTGGTAAAAGTCATGCCACAGGCCGGCGACGCGCGTAACCATACGCAGTGCGACTCGCTGCTGATCGGCAAGGACTGCGGGGCGCATACGTTCCCGTACATGGAAATCAAGAACCCGTCGGCCAGGGTGGAACACGAAGCGACGACGTCGAAAATCTCGGCGAACCAGCTGTTCTATTGCCGGCAGCGCGGCATCTCGGAAGAGGATGCCGTCAATATGATCGTAAACGGCTTCTGCAAGGAAGTATTCAAGGAATTACCCATGGAATTCGCAGTCGAGGCCCAGGCGCTCCTCAATGTCAGCCTCGAAGGTGCAGTTGGATAAGACAATGCTTGAAATCAAAGACCTCAAGTCCCGCGTCGCGGGCAACGATATTCTCAATGGCCTGTCACTCGCGGTGAATGCGGGTGAAGTACACGCCATCATGGGCCCGAACGGCTCGGGCAAGAGCACCCTCGCCCAGGTCGTCGCCGGCCATGAAGACTACGAAGTCACGGGCGGCTCGGTCACGTTCAAGGGCCAGGACCTGCTGGAACTGGACCCCGAGGAGCGCGCCCGCGAAGGTATCTTCCTCGGCTTCCAGTACCCGGTCGAAATCCCGGGCGTGAACAATGCCTACCTTTTGAAGGCGGCGCTGAACGCCAGGCGCAAGCACCAGGGCCTCGACGAGATCGATGCCTTCGAGTTTTTGAAAACAGCCAAGGAAAAGATGGCGGCGCTGGGCATGGATCCGAAGTTCCTCAATCGCGGCGTCAACGAGGGCTTCTCGGGCGGCGAGAAAAAGCGCAACGAGATCCTGCAGATGGCTATGCTGGAGCCTGAACTCGCAATCCTGGATGAGACCGACTCGGGACTCGATATCGACGCGCTCAAGGCCGTCGCCCAGGGCGTGAATTCGCTGCGCAGTCCCGAGCGCGCCATCGTGCTCGTTACGCACTACCAGCGCCTGCTCGACTATATCGAACCCGACTTCGTCCACGTCCTGTCGCAGGGCCGTATCATCAAGTCCGGCGACAAGACGCTGGCGCTTGAACTTGAGGACAAGGGTTACGACTGGGTTCGTGAGGCCGCGACCGCATGACGACTAGCGCCACAGATCGTGTGCGCGACATCGTCGGCCGCCTGCCGACGACGCGCGACGAGGACTGGAAATACACTGACCTGGCTCGCGCCCGCGACATTTCCAATCGCTGGCTTGATGCCGGCGCGGCACAGCCCACTGCGAGTCCGGACGCGGAGATCGCTGCGATCACAGGCACGATTGAAGCGACCTGGCTCGTTTTCGACAACGGCAAGCTGCTCGGAATTCCCGCGGGCGTGGCGGCCGAAGCAATCGGTGAAATCCCGGTTGCGGACAGCGCTCTTGCCGAGCTGAATGCGGCGCTGCTTGTCGATGGCGTGCGCATTCGCATCGAAGGCGAACAGGAAGGACCGATTGGGCTGTTGTTCGTCGACAGCGCAGTCGATGCAACGGTCTCGCAGGGTTACGTCCAAATCGACTGCGCGCCGGCCTCGTCGGTCGAACTGGTCGAGTACCACGTCTCGCATGGCGCAGGCGACCACTATGCCAACACCTTCGTGCGCATGGACCTTGGCGACAATGCCTCTGTGCGCCACGTTCGTATCCAGAACCTCGATCTTACGCACGTGCAGACAAGTAATACGCTGGTGCGGCTCGGCCGCGACGCGCGCTTCAGCTCAGCCAGTTTCGATCTCGGCGGCGGCCTGGTTCGTAATGACCTCGGCATCGACATCGCCAACCCCGGCGCCGACGCGTCGTTCGACGGCCTGTATCTCGCCGGTGACGGGCAGCACATCGACAACCACACGCGCATCGACCACCGCGTCGGTCCTGCGACCTCGCGCCAGGAGTACCGCGGCGTCCTGAACGGCAAATGCCAGTGCGTCTGGAACGGCAAAGCCATCGTCCATGAAGGCGCCGACGGCACCGATGCCGACCAGGCCAACCACAACCTGTTGCTCTCGACCAAGGCAGAGATCGACGCCAAGCCCGAACTCGAGATTTACACGGACGAGGTCAAATGCAGCCATGGAACGACGGTTGGTCAGCTGGATGAGACCGCGCTGTTCTACCTGCGTTCGCGTGGCCTCGATAAGGACATGGCGACCCAGGTACTGACGCATGCGTTCGCGGCCGGCCTCGTATCGCGCGTCCCTGTTGCGGCTGCAAGAGATGCTGTCGGCGCGCTGCTCGAGACGCGCCTCGCAGAACTCGTTGCGGCCGACGAGGCGCTTACGGGATGAGCTCGACCGCTGCCGTCGCGAGTGCCCGGAACTGGCGCACCGATTTCCCGGCGCTCGAGCAGAACGTGCATAAGCGCCCGCTCGTCTACCTCGACAGCGCCGCCTCTGCGCAGCAACCGGCGGCGGTCATTGATGCCGTAGCGAACTACCAAAAACGTGATCATTCCAACGTCCACCGGGGCGTCCACGAACTCAGCGGCCGCGCAACTGACGCGTTCGAGGGGGCCCGCGACAAGCTCGTCGGCTTTATCAACGCGAATTCGCGCGCCGAAGTGGTACTGACCAGCGGCACCACGGAATCCATTAATCTCGTTGCCCAGAGTTTCTGCCGGCCGCGCCTGCAACCCGGCGACAAGATCGTCATTACGCACCTCGAGCATCACGCAAACATCGTCCCCTGGCAGCTGGTCTGCGAACAGACCGGCGCCGAGCTGGCCGTCGCGCCGATCAATGATCGCGGCGAAGTCGAGCTCGATGCATTGCTCGAACTGATCGACGAGAAGACATTTCTTGTCGGCATCGCGCACGTCGCGAATGCGCTCGGCACGGTATGCCCTGTTGAGCGTGTCATAGAGCATGCGAAAGCGCGCGGTATCCCGGTCCTGATCGACGGCGCCCAGGGCGTTCCGCACCTCGAAGTCGATGTACAGGCCCTGGGCTGCGACTTCTACGCTTTCTCGGGCCACAAGATGTTCGGCACGACCGGCACGGGCGTCCTGTGGGGCCGCGAAGAACTACTCGAGGCGATGCCGCCATGGAAAGGTGGCGGCGACATGATCCTCGAGGTCACGTTCGACAAAACGATTTACAACGAGCTGCCGTACAAGTTTGAAGCCGGCACCCCGAACATTGCCGGATTCGTCGGCCTCGGAGCAGCGGTCGATTACCTGCAGGGCATCGGCATGGCGAATATCGCCGCGTGGGAACACGAACTGCACGATTACATGGTGTCAGAGCTCAGGAAGATCGACGGCATCAAGCTGTATGGTGAGGCACAGGACAAGGCCAGCGTACAGTCCTTCCTGCTCGATGACATTCATTCGCACGACCTCGGCACGATCCTCGATCACCAGGGCGTCGCAATCCGTACCGGCCACCACTGCGCGATGCCAGTCATGCAACGTTTCGGCGTATCGGGCACGGCGCGCGCGTCGCTGGCCTTGTACAATAACCATGAAGATGTCGACCGGCTGGTCGAGGCGCTGCTGAAAGCGCAGGAAATCTTTGCGTGACACGCGTCGACTCTGAATTGCAGGACCTGTACCGCGAGCTGATTCTCGATCATTCGCGCAGCCCGCGGCATTTCGGCCGCATGGACGACGCGACGCATGTTGCGGATGGCATCAACCCGTTGTGCGGCGACAAGCTCAAGCTCTACCTGCGCGTCGACGATGACCGGATCGAGTCATCCAGCTTCGAAGGTTCCGGCTGCGCCATTTCGGTTGCTTCGGCCTCGCTCATGACAGATGCCCTCGCCGGCATGCCCGTCGCGCGTGCTGAGGAATGTTGCGAAGAGATCACGACGCGACTCACACAGGGCACAGACGGCGATCCCAGCGAGGAATTGAGCAAAATCGCGGCACTCGATGGCGTGCGCGAATTCCCGGGACGGGTAAAATGCGCCACGCTCGCCTGGCAGGCGCTGCACTCGGCGCTCACCAATGACTCGGCACCGGCAACCACGGAATAGGACCCAGAATGTTTGGCCATAACAACGAACCCGTAAACCTGATTCGCGACGTCAAAGCAGTCATCATTCCGGTTGGCGAGACCGTCACGCTGCGCGAAGGCACTGAAGGGTTTATCACGCAGGCGCTCGGCGGCAGTTTCACCGTCTACGTCGAAGGTAATTTGTTCCGCATCTCCGGTACCGACGCCGATGCGCTGGGCAAGGACCCGGTAGTGCCGCCCGCGGTCCCCGAGAACGCGACCGACGCCGATATCGAGGCGATCATCTGGGAGCAACTCGGTACGGTCTACGATCCGGAAATTCCGGTCGACATCGTCAACCTGGGGCTGGTCTATCGCTGCGAGATCAAGCCGCTCGGTAATGGCGAGCGCTCGATCGAGATTGACATGACCTTAACGGCGCCAGGCTGTGGCATGGGCCCGTTTATCGTGGCCGACGCCGAGGAAAAAGTGGCCATCATCCCGACCGTTTCCGACGTCAAGGTCGACCTGGTCTTCGACCCACCGTGGAACGTCGGTATGATGAGCGAGGAAGCCCGTCTGCAAACAGGCATGATGTAACGTTAACTTTAGCCGATAACTATATGAAAAAACTAACAATAGTTCGGCATGCCAAATCCAGCTGGAAGGACCTCAGCCTGCATGACAGCCAGCGTCCGCTGAACAAGCGCGGCCGGCGCGACGCCCCGGAGATGGGCCGTCGCATCAAGGAGCACGGCATCCGCCCCTCCCTGATTATCTCGAGTCCCGCGGTGCGGGCGTGGACCACGGCCAAAGTCGTTGCCGAACAGATCGGCTATCCCCGCGAATTCCTGCAGAAGGAGTCCGGTCTGTACCACGCCTCCGTCGAGGAGATTCTCGACGTCATCGTTGCGCAGGATAATGGTTTCAACAACCTGATGCTGTTCGGCCACAACCCTGGCCTGACCGACTTCGCCAACTATCTCGTACCCGGCCTGACCAACTACCTGCCGACCACGGGCGTAGTCGCGGTCGAGATCAACACCGAGGACTGGAGCCTGTACGACCTGCCATCGACAAAGCTGCTCGTGCATGACTGGCCGAAGAAGCGGTGAAGGCCAGGTTTTCGAGGGAGATTTTCAGCACTCCGGCACGTTGACGGCCAGGCCACCCTGTGAGGTTTCCTTGTAGGTCGATTTCATATCGAGGCCCGTCTGGCGCATGGTCTCAATTACCTGGTCCAGCGTAACCTTGTGGGTCCCGTCGCCATGCATGGCAAGCTTGGCTGCGTTGATCGCTTTCACCGCACCCATTGCATTGCGCTCAATACACGGAATTTGCACGAGCCCGCCAATCGGGTCGCAGGTCAGGCCGAGGTTGTGCTCCATGCCAATCTCGGCGGCCTCCTCCACCTGGTCGTTGTCACCGCCCATCGCTGCAACCAGGCCACCCGCGGCCATCGAACAGGCGACCCCGACCTCGCCCTGGCAGCCCATCTCGGCGCCGGATATCGACGCGTTGATCTTGTACAGGATGCCGATTGCACCTGCCGTCAGCAGGTAACGCCGGACCCCGTCTTTGTGGGCACGGGGATCAAACTGAGCGTAGTAGCGCAGCACGGCAGGAATAATCCCGGCCGCACCGTTAGTCGGCGACGTCACTACGCGGCCACCAGCGGCGTTTTCCTCGTTTACCGCGATCGCCCAGGTATTGACCCACTCCAGCGAATCCAGCGGCTGCGGCGTACCACGACGGGACAGGGACCGATATAGTTTCGGCGCGCGCCGCAGCACTTGCATCTTGCCCGGCAAGACACCGTCGGTTCGCAAGCCTCGGTTGATGCACGAATTCATGGCATCCCAGATACCATCAAGGCCCGCGAGTACATCCTCTTCGCTTTGCCACGTCGACTCGTTGCGCAACAGGAGATCGGCGATCGTGAGATCGTTCGTCGCCGCAATCTCCAGCAACGACTCGCTGGTCGTAAACGGAAACGGCGGCTCCCCTTCTCGCGCGCCCGGCTCCGGCTCGTCGCCGCGGGCAATGAAACCGCCACCGAGCGAGAACCAGTCTTCTTCGAGGACAACATTGTCACTATCATCCAGCGCCCGGAAGCGCATCCCGTTCGTGTGACGCTCGAGTTCACGTTCATAGTTGAATTCGACCTGAAATCGCCCCTCGGCCCTGATGCGTTCGAGTATTCCATCGACCGCATCGGGATCGAGCGATTCGGGCTCATGGCCGTCGAGGCCGAGCAAGACAGCCGAGTCGGTGCCGTGACCCTTGCCGGTCCAGGCCAATGAGCCGAACAGGGTAACGTGATAGCAAGCCGCGTCCGGCGCCGCCGCGGCGAATGCGCGCGCGGCTTTCATCGGCCCGACCGTGTGCGAACTGGACGGGCCGATACCTATCTTGAAAATATCGAATACACTGACCGTAGCGGCCATATCAGCCCCCCCCCCGTCGTTGCCGTGTCAGTCGGAGCCTAGCGTGAGCAAGCTCGCGTTGCCACCTACAGCCGATATGTTGTTGCTTAGCGTGAACTCGGTGCCAAAACGCTGCACGTAGTGCGGGCCGCCGGCTTTTGGTCCGGTACCCGACAGACCGCGACCACCGAATGGTTGCACGCCAACCACGGCGCCAATCATGTTGCGATTGACGTAGAGGTTGCCTGCCCCGCAATCGGCTGCCAGTCCCGCAACGCGCGAATCGATACGGCTGTGCAGGCCCATCGTCAAACCGAAGCCCGTGCCATTCACCGCTTTAACCATGTCATCGAGATGCCGGCTCTTGAACTTGACGACGTGCAGGATCGGGCCGAATTGCTCTTCGGTCAGCGCGCTGATGTCGTCGATCTCCACCAGTGTCGGCGCGAAATAGGTGCCGATTTCGGAGCCATCCGGCAACGTGCAACGATGAACGACCTTCTGCTCTTTTGCCATCCGCTCGACATGTTTCGCCAGTCCCTGTCGCGACGGATCGTCGATGCATGGACCGACATCCGTGGACAGGTGACGCGGATCGCCGATCGTCAGTTCTTCCATGTAGCCTTTCAGCAGGTCCAGCGTGCGTGGCTCGATCTCTTCCTGAACGCACAGCAAGCGCAACGCAGAGCAGCGCTGGCCGGCGCTGTTGAATGCGGAGTAGATGCTGTCATGGACAACTTGTTCCGGCAGCGCGGAACTATCGACGAACATCGCGTTCTGGCCGCCCGTCTCGGCGATCAGGGTGCCAATCGGGCCGTCGCGGTGCGCGAGCGTCTGGTTGATCGTCTGCGCCACGCCGGTGGAACCGGTGAATACAACGCCGGCAATCCGCGGATCGGCGACCCCGGCCTCGCCGATCATGCGTCCACCGCAGGGCACGTAATGCAAAACATCGGCCGGAACACCTGCTTCGTGGAGCAACTGGATGGCGCGATAGGCTACCAGGGGCGTGGGCGCTGCCGGCTTCGCGAGCACGGCATTGCCCGCCGCAAGCGCGGCCGTTACCTGGCCCGTAAAAATCGCCAGCGGGAAATTCCAGGGACTGATCGCGATGAATACGCCCTTGCCACGCATGCTCATGGTATTGCGCTCGCCCGTCGGGCCCGGCAATACGATTGGCTCGCCGAAATGCTTCTTCGCCTGGGCGCCGTAATAGCGCATGAAGTCCACGGCCTCACGCAACTCGGATATCGCATCCGGGATCGATCTGCCGCCTTCGCGAACGATAAGTCCGAGCAATTCGTCGCGATGCTTCTCATACAGGTCGGCCGCGCGATTCAATATCTTGTCGCGCTCATACGCGCCAAGCCGGCACCACGCGGGCTGCGCGGCCACCGAGATATCGATTGCTTTTGTCACGGCGTCTGACGACGCCTGGTGGCACACGCCGACGATCTCGGCGACATTGGCCGGGTTTACGGATGGCTCTTCCGGCCCGTCCAGTTCCTTGCCACCAACAATCGGTTTTGCCGTGATCGGTTTCGCGGCCGCGGCCTCGAGGTCCGCCAGCAACTGCTTGCTGACGCTGCGATTCGCGATGTTGATACCAACCGAGTTGCTACGTTCCGGCTGGAAGATGTCGGCCGGAGTCGGGATACGATCGTGCGCGGCATAGTCGTGCGACCTGGCCGTCGCCAGCGGATCCGCAATGATGTCCTGCACGTCAATCGACTCATCCGCGATCTTGTTCACGAACGAGGTATTCGAGCCGTTCTCGAGCAGCCGTCGCACGAGGTACGGTAGCAGGTCTTCGTGATTTCCGACCGGCGCGTATACGCGGCACGGACGATCGTGCTTTTCGGGATCAACGACCTCGGCGTAAAGTTCCTCACCCATGCCGTGCAGGCGCTGGAATTCGTAGTCGCGACGCGAACCCGCGTAGTGCAATACGCTGGCGAGCGTATGCGCGTTATGCGTTGCGAACTGCGCGTAGATCTTGTCCTCGGCTGCCAGCGCGGTGCGCGCTGCGGCCAGGTACGACACATCGGAATGCGACTTGCGCGTGTACACCGGGTAGCTATCGAGGCCCTGCTCCTGGGCCCACTTCACCTCGCTGTCCCAGTAAGCGCCCTTGACGAGACGTACGGGGATGCGGCGACCAATATCGCTTGCCAGGTCAATCAAGAACCGCAGGCCGTCATTGCCACGGCGCTGATACGTCTGCAGCGCAACGCCCAGGCCATCCCAGCCATCAAGCGACGGGTCGCGATAAACCTCCTCGAAAATGTTCAGCCACATTTCGAAGCGATGCGCCTCCTCGGAGTCGATCGTCAGTCCGATGCCGATCTCCCTGGCATGTTGCGCGAGCTCGAGCACATTGGGCACGAGTTCCTTCATGACACGCGTTTCGTGCGAGAACTCGTAGCGTGGATGCAGTGCCGAGAGCTTCACCGAAATACCAGGCGCCGAAAACACGTCAGCCGCCTCGACATGCGCGTCACCGATACTCTTGATGCCTTCGTGGTAGTTATCGAGATAGCGTTGCGCATCGGCCGCGGTCAGCGCGGATTCACCGAGCATGTCGAACGAGTAGCGGTATGGCAGGTCGGTCGACTTCATGGCGCGCTTCAGCGCTTCGCCAATATTGCGCCCCATGACGAACTGGTGCCCCATGATCTTCATGGCCTGGCGCATCGCAGTACGTACGACGGGCTCACCTGCCCGGCTGACCAGCTTGCCGAGCATCCTGGTCGGGTTCGCGCCGGCAATCTCATCGAGCGTCAAAATCTTGCCCGTCAACATCAGGCCCCATGTTGACGCATTCACGAACAGCGAGTCGCTGGTGCCGACGTGATCTTTCCAGTTCGCCGCCGTGATCTTGTCGGCGATCAGGCGATCTGCCGTATCTGCATCCGGTATACGCAGCAGGGCTTCGGCGATGCACATCAGCAAGACGCCTTCGTCTGACGACAGGTCGTAGGTCTTCAGGAAAGCCTCGATGCCGCCGTCATTCTTCGTATTCTTGCGCACGGCACGCACGAGCTGCGCTGCCGTATTCATGATCTTCTGGCGGGCGGACTCGCCGGGATCGGCCTGCTCAGCCAACGCGCGCACGAGCTCCTGCTCGTCGGCCAGGTAATTATCATTGATGTACGGGATTCGGCTGGGCTGTGCAGCCGGCTGGTCGATGAAGCTCATTTCTTCACTCCGTGCGCCCACTTCAGAGTGGGTTTTTCTTGAGCGCCCCCGCGGGGCATCCGGGCGGCGATAATAGCTCAAAAACGACGCCTCAAGCATCGGTATTCGCCCCGATTCACGATATAATTTCCCCTTCCAAAAATATCGAGAATGACCGTGCCAGCAACCTTTCTCGCCTCGCTTGCCGAGCGGACCGAAGCCCTCAAATCCGAGGGCCTTTTCAAACAGGAACGTCTCATCGCGGGCCCCCAGCAGGCAGCCATCGACGTACAGTCCAATGGCGGTACCGACGAGGTCCTGAACCTGTGTGCCAACAACTACCTGGGACTCGCCAACCACCCGGAAGTCATTGCCGCGGCGCACAAAGCGCTCGATGAGTACGGTTACGGCATGGCGTCGGTACGCTTTATTTGCGGTACGCAGACGATTCACAAGGCGCTGGAGGAACGCATCAGCGCGTTTCTCGGCACCGAAGACACGATTCTTTACCCATCCTGCTTCGACGCCAACGGCGGGCTCTTCGAGACGCTACTGGGCCCCGAGGATGCCGTGATCAGTGACGCACTGAATCATGCCAGCATCATCGACGGCATAAGGCTCTGCAAAGCGGGCCGTTACCGCTATGCCAACAATGACATGAGCGATCTCCGTGCCCAGCTCGAGGCTGCGAAGGACGCCAACGTGCGCCTGATCGTGACCGACGGCGTATTTTCGATGGACGGCACGATTGCCGACCTCGCGGGTGTTTGCGACCTCGCCGATGAATACGACGCACTTACGATGATCGATGACTGCCACGCGGCAGGGTTCCTCGGCGAGCACGGCAAAGGCACGCATGAGTACCGCGGTGTCATGGGGCGCATCGACATCATCACGGGCACCCTTGGCAAAGCGCTAGGGGGCGCCTCCGGTGGCTACACCTCCGGACGCAAGGAAATCGTTGGCTGGCTGCGCCAGCGTTCACGCCCCTACCTGTTCTCGAACTCGGTCGCGCCGATGATCGCGGCCTCGTCGATCGCGGTTCTTGACCTGCTCGAGCGCGACAACTCACTGCAGCAACAGCTGCATGAGAATGCGGCCTACTTCCGCGCGAAGATGAGCGAACGCGGTTTCGACCTGAAACCCGGCGAGCACCCGATTATCCCGGTCATGCTGGGCGACGCGAAGCTCGCAACACAAATGGCCGACAAACTGCTGGAGCGCGGCATCTACGTGATCGGATTTTCATACCCGGTCGTCCCCAAGGGTCAGGCGCGCATTCGCACGCAGATGTCGGCGGGCCTGACGCGCGCACAACTCGACAAGGCAATCGACGCATTTACGGAAGTCGGCCAAGAACTGGGCGTGATCTCATGAAGGCGCTGGTAAAAGCAAAAGCCGAGCGCGGCATCTGGATGGAAGATATCGACACGCCGCATGTCGGCCACAACGATGTACTGATCAAGGTGAACCGCACGGCAATCTGCGGCACCGACATTCACATCTTCAAGTGGGACGACTGGGCCCAGGCGACGATTCCTGTGCCGATGGCCGTCGGCCATGAATTCGCCGGTGAGATTGTCGAGAAAGGCATCGAGGTCAGGGGCTTCGAAATTGGCGACCGCGTGTCTGCCGAAGGACACATTACCTGCGGGTACTGCCGCAACTGCCGCGCCGGCCGCAGACATCTGTGCATGAACACGGTCGGTGTCGGCGTGAACCGACCTGGCGCTTTCGCCGAGTACATCTCGGTACCGGCGTTCAATGTCTTTCCGCTGCCAGACGCGATCTCCGACGACATGGCGTCGATTCTCGATCCGCTCGGCAATGCGACTCACACCGCCCTGTCCTTTGACCTCGTCGGCGAGGATGTGCTGATCACGGGCGCAGGACCGATCGGCATCATGGCCGTCGCAATTGCCCGCTACGCAGGCGCGCGGCACGTGGTGATTACTGACGTCAATGACTATCGTCTCGACCTTGCGCGCAAGATGGGCGCGACACGTGCAATCAACGTCACTCAATCGACGATTGACGACACGATGCAAGAACTCGGCATGGTCGAGGGCTTCGACGTCGGCATGGAAATGTCGGGTAACCCCCAGGCCTTCCGCGACATGCTGCGCACGATGCATCACGGCGGCAAGATTGCCATTCTCGGCATACCGCCCGGTGATATGGCGATCGACTGGAACGAAGTGATTTTCAAGGGCCTCGAACTCAAAGGCATCTATGGCCGCGAGATGTTCGAAACCTGGTACAAGATGTCGAGCATGCTGCAGAGCGGACTCAACATGGACCCGATCATCACGCACCACTACGACATCGACGATTTCCAACCGGCCTTCGAGCTCATGGAATCCGGCCAGTCAGGCAAGGTCATCCTGCACTGGAACTAGCGCAGTTTCAGTTGGCCATCAGCGCGTCGTGAAGTTCACGCGAGCTGAAAGCACCGCCGACGACACCGCCAGGCCTCTTTGCCCTGCATGAATTTGCCGGTTTATGTAAAAACCGTGCAACCAACGGGGGTTACAGGTCGTTTAATAGAGAACAATAAAATACAGATCCTGAGTCAAGGGGAATGATCAGATGAAAACAAGATCGATGCAGTTCGGTAGCGGACTGGTTTGCACGCTTGCGCTGATGCTCGCCGGCTGCGGCGGTTCCGGCGATCCCGACGTTGTCAGCGCCGATACCTCAGTCGTCGGCGACGGCTCCACCCAGGCCAATACCGGCTTTCTTACCTTGAGCGTCAGTGACGCACCGATTCGTGACGCCAGCAAAGTCTGCGTCCGCTTCGACGGTGTCGAACTCAAGTATGCGGAGGGCGATAACAAGGAAGTAATCACGTTCGAGGACCCTGTCGTCATTAATCTCCTGTCCTACCAGGGTTCCGACTCGCACCCGATCGTCACCAATGCTGAAGTCCCGGCCGGCGAATACAAGTGGATTCGACTGCTGGTCCAGGCCGACCGAGACCTGAATGGCGGCGCCAACGATGGCGACCCGTCGGGTGAGGACTGCGATGCCGCGACCGAGAATTCCTATCTCGTCCGCAAATCCGGCGGCGTCTACAACATGTTCATTCCCAGCGGCTCGCAGCGCGGTCTGCAGCTCATCAAGGACATCATCATCCCGGTCAACCGCGTAGGCGAGTACACCGCGGAATGGGATCTCGGCAAGTCCTTCAATGGACCGCCCGGACAGCTGCCCGACGTCATGATGAAGCCGGTCGTCAAGCTCGTTGCGAACAACGAAGTTGGCACGCTGGCCGGCCAGGTCGCCGATGAACTGATCAGCTGGGGCGAGTGCGATGCGGACTTTCCTCCGTCCGTCTATGTATTCGACCAGGGTGTGACGCCGAATCCGTTCGATGATCCGTTCGCGGACGACGACGCAATTGCGACGGGCCTCGTTGAACAGCAGATGCTCGACGATGGCTCGATGCCATGGCTGTATTCGATCGGTTTCCTGCTCACCGGCAACTATGAGGCCGCTTACACCTGCGATGGTGAGCTATTCGCACCGCTGGCCGGCAAGTCTGCCGAAATCCTGCTGGATCAGACCACCACGGTCAACTTCGTCCTTGCGGACGCACCCGGCATCCTGACCGGCATGGTCGACGGCGTGTTCTTTGATCCTGAAGCGCCGGAATCCGGCTTCTGTGACGATACATTCACGCCGACGGTTTACGTCTTCAACGACGGTGTCGAACCGAACTTCTCGGAACCTGTCGCAACGGGCGAGGTCACCCTGGATGCGGACACAGACCAGTACGGGTACCGGATCCCGCTCATGGGCGATACCTACAACACGGCATTCTCCTGCTCGGGCACGGATTTCATTCCGGCCGAAGGCAAGGCTGCACTTATCGAGCCTGCAGAGACCACCGTGGTTGATTTCGTCGCCGCCGACGCACCGCCCCCGGTCGGCGATCTGACGGGTACGGTTGCCAGCGAGCTGGTTACCGCGGAGGCCTGCGCCGCCGACTTTGACGCGTCAGTCTATGTGTTCGAAGAAGGTGTCACGCCGGATTCGACCGTCACGCCTGTCGCGACGGCAACAGTAACGCTGGATTCGGCGACCGAAACATACAGCTACCTGGTCGAGGACCTGCTGGCGCTGCCCTATGTCGCCGCCTTCACCTGCACGGGCGAGGCGTTCATACCGGTAGACGGCAAAGAGGCCGTTATCAAGATCGACGAGGTCACCACGGTCGACTTTGTCGCCGATGACGCCGCGACGTAATGGTTAGCGGGTAACTCGATAAGCAAGATTGAACGGCCCCGTTCCGGGGCCGTTTTCTTATTCGATCTCGCAGAAGCAGTGTGCGTACTTGCCCATCGGGTCGTCAAACCGCGCAACTTCTGCAAGCAACGCCTCGAACCGATTTGCAAACACCTCGACGGCGGTCGGCGAGCGAGAGAACGCCTCGAGGTCGACTCCCGCGCCGCGAACAATTGTGAGCAGATCAAGGATCATCTGCTCCGTCGGTGACAGCTCCTTCTCGATCAGGATTTCACCGTAGTGCTCGAGGCCGGCAAGTTCTGCCGCGCTGGCAATGGCGGCGTCGAGGTCGCCGAGCTCATCAACCAGACCGTTTGCGAGCGCTTCTACGCCGCTCCATACCTGGCCCTGGCCGATTTGATCGACATAGTCGACATCCATCTCGCGGCCACGCGCGACATTGCTGATGAAATGCCGGTAACCGTCGTTGATCGAAACCTGGAACAGGCGCTTGGTTGCTTCGCTCATCTCACGATCGGGACGCAGCTGACCCGACCACGGCGTCGTGCCGATGCCGTCAGTAGCGACGCCAACGCTTGCGAGCGTGCGCTGAAAAGTCGGGAACATGCCGAAAATACCGATTGAGCCCGTGATCGTCGTCGGGGTCGCGAAAATCCTGTCTGCATCCATCGATATCCAGTAACCGCCCGAGGCCGCGACACTGCCCATTGACGCCACCACCGGCTTGCCGGCTTCTTGCAGCAAGCGAATCTCTTCGGCGATCACTTCCGACGCAAATGCGCTGCCACCACCACTATCCACACGCAAGACGACCGCCTTGACGGATTCGTCATTGAGCGCGCGCTTGAGCAATGCTGCGGTCGAGTCGCCACCAATCGTGCCAGGCGGCTGCGACCCATTGAGAATGCTGCCGGCCGCGACGATAACCGCCACGTTCCGGTCGTTGCCCTGGTAGCTGCCCAGGCGCTTCTGCGCCAGGTAGTCGTACATCCAGATCTTCGCGTAAGTCGAATCGTCGTCCGCGTCGGGACCGACCATTTCGATCATCTTTCGGCGCAGCTCGGTACGACCGAGCAGTTCATCGACAAGCCCCCTGTCGCGCGCCGCGATCGCCATATCTCCGCCAGCTGCCTCGCTGTGCGCGACGAGGTTCTGCGCGTAGTCGTCGATCGCACCCTGCTCGAGACCCCGGGCAGCATCGACATCGGCGGTGTAGGACTGCCACAGAAAGTCGGCGAGGCGCGCACGGGACTCGCGGTCCTCGGGTGACATGTCCATGCGCGTATAAGGCTCGACGAAAGACTTGTGAGTACCGACCCTGAAGACGTTCCAGTCGACGCGCAGCAGCTCGATCGCATCCCGGAAATACTCGCGATACGAACCGTAGCCCTGCAGGAACACGATACCCTCGCGATTCAGGTAAACCTCGTCCGCATGCGCGGCGAGATAGTAACCCTGCTGTGTGTAGAAATCGGCGCTCGCGATGACCGGTTTGCCGGATTCCTTGAAATCTTCGATAGCGGCCGCGACACGCTGCAGTTTGTCGAGTCCGGCACCGACCAGTGATGACAGTTCGAGATGTATCGCCTGGATGCGGTTGTCGTATTTCGCTGCCTCCAGCGCGTCGACAACATCCTGTACCAGCGTTTGCGGCTGTGCGTCGCCAGTCAGCTCCGCGAGCGCTCGGTCATAAGGATCGCCCGCCTCCTGCTCGACCAGCACACCAATCGGCTGGATTCTCAGCGCGGCTTTCTCGGGCAAAACCATTGGCGCCTCATCCGACACCACACCAAGAAACAGCATGAAGATGAACATCAGCAGTAACAGGTGCAGAATCTTGCGCAGCCCGTTGGCGCCGCTCCAGATCGCGCTGAAAAGTCGAACGATGATGTTGCCGCTGCTCATTCGTGAGCTCCTGTTCTTAGTCGCCTCGGTAACTGATGCGATAAATCTTGCCAGTGTAGTCGTCGCTGACGAGCAATGAACCATCGTCCTTGACGATCAGGTCCACTGGTCGACCGGATACCTGCTCGTTCCGCAACCAGCCTTCGGCGAACGGCTCATAGCTGACTGCTTCGTTACCGTCGAGACGTACCAGCGTGATGCGATAACCGATCTTCTTCGAGCGATTCCATGACCCGTGTTCGGCGATGAAAACCTGGCCATGGTACTCCGGCGGAAACATGTCGCCGGTATAGAACTTGACCCCGAGCGCCGCGACGTGTGGTCCGAGCTTCTGCACGGGTGGCGTGTACGCGGTGCAATCCCTGCCCTCGCCATATTTTGGATCCGGCAGGTCGCCGCCGTGGCAGAACGGGTAGCCGAAGTGCAGGCCCTGGCGCTCCACGCGGTTCAATTCGTCGGGCGGCAGGTCGTCGCCCAGCATGTCGCGGCCATTATCGGTGAACCAGAGTTCGTCGGTCTCCGGGTGCCACGTGAAGCCAACGGAGTTGCGGATCCCCGATGCATAGGTTTCACGTTCGGAACCGTCGGGATTCATGCGGATGATCTTCGCGTAGCCAAACCTGTTACAGATATTGCAGGGCGCACCAATGCTGATGTACAGCTTGCCGTCCGGCCCAAAGCCAATGTAACGCCAACCATGGCTACGATCCGACGGCAGATCAATATCCAGCAATTCTCCTTCAAGGTCGGCCTCGAGGTTATCCTCGATATCGCGGTAGCGAAATACCCGGTCGATCTCGGCGACATACAGGTCGCCCTCGAAGAAGGCGATGCCATTCGGAGTGCTCATTCGATTCAGTAACTCAATCGTGCGCGTCGATCCGTCATCGTTCTCGACTACGGCGTAGACCGAACGCGCCTTGCGCGTCGACACAAACAAGGTGCCGCGATCACCGAAGGCCAACGAGCGCGCTCTCGGCACATCAGCGTACTCCTCGATGACAAAGCCCGGCGGCAAGCGCACATCATCCAGTGACGCCACTGCGAACGACGAAACGAGCAGACCCACAACTGCGACAAAAATCTTCACACCAAATCTTCCAGCGAGCAGCAAGTTCTACAGAAATAGCAGGGATAACCTGGGCAGGAACGTTATTACGACTACCGAGAGCATTAGAATGATCAGGAACGGAAAAGTTGCCGAGTACACGTGCATTATCGGCTTCTCGAAGCGATAACTCGCGATGAACAGGTTAAGCCCGACGGGCGGCGTCAGATATCCGAGCTGCATGGCGGCGAGGAACACGATGCCGAGATGCACTTCGTTGACGCCGAAGCCGGCTGCGATGGGCAGAATCAACGGCACAACCAGCACGATCGCCGAGAAGATGTCGAGAATCGCGCCAAGTACCAGCAGGAACAGCAACAACAGAATCAGGAACGAGGTTGGTGAACTGACCATGTCGGCGACCAGCGCGAGCAGCTTCTGCGGCACTTCGGTGTCGATCATGTAGTACGTCGACGCGAGCGACACGCCGAGAATCATCAGGATGCCGCCGACCAGCACCATCGATTCGCGAATGATGCGCGGCAGGTCGCGCCAGGCGATCTCGCGATTAATCAGGACTTCAGCGACGAACACGTATAGCGCCGTGATTGCAGCCGCCTCGGAAACGGCGAAGAAGCCGGAATAGATGCCACCGAGAACTACGATCGGCAGCGGCAATTCCCACAGTGCCTCGCGTAGTGCACTGCCGACCTCTTTGAATGAGAACGTGCTGACCGGCTTGCGGTTGTGGCGGTTCACCCAGATGCTGTAGCCGGCAAGCATGATCAGCATGACGATGCCGGGCAGGATGCCTGCCCGGAACAGGTCGTCGATGCTGACCTCGGCAACAACACCGTAGAGAATCAGCGGCAGTGACGGCGCAAACAACAGGCCGAGGCTGCCGGAGGACGTGACGAGACCGAGATTGAAGCGGTCACCGTAGCCGTCCTGCTTCAGGGCGGGATAGAGGATCGCGCCAAGCGCGATGATCGTGACGCCCGATGCGCCGGTAAACGCTGTAAAGAAGGCGCAGGCTGCAAGGCAAACCAGTGCAAGGCCGCCGGGCATCCAGCCGAACATGGCATTGGTGAGACGCACAAGGCGCTGCGGCGCCTGGCTCTCGCTGAGCAGGTAGCCCGCAAACGTAAACAGCGGAATCGCGGTGAGTATCGGCATTTGCGCAATACTCATGAGCTCAAGCGCAATGGTCATGAGCTCGGTATCGTTGCTCGTGAAGCCGGCCATGGCGCTCGTCGCGATGATCGCAAATAGCGGCGCGCCGAGAATAGCGAGCACAACCAGAAGTACGCTGACGATGATCACGCCTCGCCCTCCTGCTGCGGCGGCGCGACCAACTCGTGCGCAAGTTTCAATACACGAACGATGAACTGGTAAGTAATCAGGAAGAACGCCAGCGGCACGATGGCGTGCGCCAGCCACAACGGCAGGTCGCCAAGAATCGTGTCGCCCCAGGTCGATTCTTCGCGTACCAGGCGAAACGCCTGCCAGCCGATCATGCCGCAGACGGCCGCGGCGAAAATATCGACGACGATTTTGATCAAGGTGATCACGCGACCTGACAGAATGTGCGTGATCAGATCGATACGGATGTGCTTGTTATCGCGTGCCGCGGCAATTGAGCCAACCATTGCGAGCCACAGGACGATCATCTTGACGAACTCATCTGCCCAGCCCATTGCAAACATGCTGCCGAGCAGCTGGCGATTAATGATCTGGAATACAGCGACACCGATCATCGTGCCAAGCAGCACGACGAGCGCGGCATTTTCCGCGTGACGGCCCGCCCGTTCGAGTTTTTCCAGTGCCCCCTTCAAACGCCTGCCCTACTCTGCCGCTTGCGTCGACCGGTACTCCTCGATGTAGCCCAGCATTTCGTCGTAGAGCGCCTGCGAGAACAGTCCGTCTGCGCCAAGCTTTGACGTAGACGCCATCAGGGCCTCGCGCACTTCGCGGTACTTGTCCATGTCAATATCGACCGACACGATACCGGCATTCAGCAGCGCATCACGCGCCTCGCGGTTGTCGTCGAGATTCGTCTTGTTGAAGTTTCGATAGGTCTCTTCCATAACCTCTCGCACGATCGCCTGGTCGGCTTCACCAAGCTTGTTGAAAGCGCGTTTCTCAACGGCCATGTATCCCAGCGTGTACACAAGCGGGAGTTCGGTCATGTATTTTACTTTCGTGTGCCACTGCAGCACGATTGCGCCGACCGGCGACATGGCGACGATGTCGATCAGGCCCGTTTGCAGACCTGTAAGCACATCTGTCAACGGCAGGGAAACCGGCGACAACTGTAGCGCCTCCATCGAACGGCGACTAATGTCGTCGCCTTCCGGGATCCAGACCTTTTTCCCCTTGAGATCGGCGAGAGACTCGATCGGTTCGTTCGACATGACCACGGCAAAACCGCCGGCCGCGAATCCAAAGTTAACCCAGCCCGCCTCGTCCAGTCCGGCCGAAAGTTTCGGATCCAGGCGCTCGCGTACATAGGCGGCCTCTTCTTCTGAGTCGAAAATCATGGGCAGGCCATACAGGTTCAGATCCGAATACTGCGACGCCAGTGAAACAGGCGTGAACGCACCGCCCTGCAACGAACCGATCCGGATACGGCTCAAGACCTTCTGGTCGTTACCCATGACGCCGCCGCCGTAGTACTTGATCTGGACGCGACCTTCGGTGCGCTCCTTGATCTCTTTGGCGCTGGCGCGCATGTCGGTCATCCAGCTTGAGCCTTCCGGCGTTACCGTCGCGATCTTCAGCGTCACAGCTTGTGCCGGAATGCCGAGTACCAGAATGGCGAGTGCTACAAACAGTTTATTCATCGTCTTTCCGTATCGTTTCAATCTGATCAAACGATCTGTCTAGAAATAGTCGTCGGCTTCAGCCAGCAGGGCCTCCGCCTGTTCCATTGCCAGGATGTTGCTCAGCACATATCCGTCCTGGTACGGATCTGACGCCAGCACTTCGTTCAGCAAGCGATCGTGCAGCTCGCGTTCGTACAGCAGCTTCGCGTAACCGCGGGCATACTCAACCTTAACGCCGAGGTCCTTGCCGTCGGTCAGTTCGATCGCTTTCTCGAAGTACTCACGTGCCCTTTCGGGCTCCCCGCCCAGCGCCGGCGGACGCAGCGTGAGCAATATTCCCATGTACGTGTAAACGGCGCCGTTAACTTCGTCACCGCTTATGTTCATATAGTGGTCGAACAAGGCTTCCATCTGGGGTAGTTCGGCCAGCGAGTTCCAGTCCGAGCTGTGCGCACGCAGGTAAGCCAGCGAAGCGAAACCATAGGTATAGAGATATTCGGCCTGTTTCTCGCCAATGCCGTCGAGTGTCGCGACAAACTCTTCGTAGGTGGCGTCGGGCCAGCCACACGCGCTCGCGTAGGACGCACACATGGCGTCAAGCGCAAACCCTCGTGCGCGCGTTGTCAGTCGCGAAGCGCGCTTGTCGTCGTCCGCGAAAATCGCACCATACGAGGCATATAGAGTGGCGCCAGCTGCGAGCAGATCGGGGTCGGTGGGATTGTCCCGAATCATGCCGTCGATTAGGACCATGAAGGTCGGCAGTGCCGCTTTTGCGGTCTCGGGATCATCCTGGTTGAGGACTGACTCGGAAATGCTGTCGGTCAGGCCGCTGGCCGCCGACGACATCAGGGATGCACAGCCACTGAGGGACAAGGCGAGAACGCCGATGAGCAGTGCTTTCTTCATAGAATCACGGACCCCGCGAACCCTAATTGGTTCAGCCTTTGGAGGTGGCCCGTAGTATATCGGAACTCACCCTGCCCACCTGAGGACAGGGTGATGAATTCCTGATAGCGATCGCGCTAGATCTTTTCCTTGATACGCGCGGCCTTGCCGGTACGACCACGCAGGTAGTACAGCTTGGCGCGACGTACGTCACCGCGACGCTTGACCGTGATCGAGTCGACCAGCGGGCTGTAGGTCTGGAAGACGCGCTCAACGCCTTCGCCGTGGGACATCTTGCGCACCGTGAACGAACTGTTCAGGCCGCGGTTGCGCTTGGCAATGACGACACCTTCGAACGCCTGCAGGCGCTCACGATCGCCTTCTTTTACCTTTACCTGGACGATGATGGTGTCGCCCGGAGCAAACTCGGGAATGTCCTTTTCCATCTGCTCATTTTCGATCGCGTCGATAATCTTGCTCATTGTCTCTGCTCTTGTAAGTAGTCTTCGAGTAACGCGCGTTGCTCGTCACTCAACTCCAGTTTGTCAATCAGCTCCGGGCGTCGCTCAAACGTTCGGCCCAGTGCCTGTTTCATTCTCCACCGCGCAATCGCTGCGTGGTCGCCGGACAACAACACGTCCGGCACGTTGCGGCCTTCGGTCTCCTCTGGCCGCGTGTAGTGCGGGCAGTCCAGCAATCCTTCCATGAAGGAATCCTGGGCCGCGGACTCGTCATCGCCGAGTACTCCGGGCAACAAGCGCACTACCGCGTCAATTACCGCCATGGCGGCAACTTCGCCGCCCGAGAGCACGAAATCGCCTAACGACAATTCCTCGTCGACCTGCGCTTCAATGAAGCGTTCGTCGACGCCCTCGTAGCGTCCCGCCACCAGGATGAGCCCGGGGAGGTCCGCGTAACGTTGCGCGGTTGCCTGGTCGAACACCCCGCCCTGCGGCGAGAGATACACGACCGGGCTGCCCTCCGGCGCCCTCGACCTTGCGGCTGCTATCGCTCCGGCCAGTGGTTCGTACTTCATCACCATGCCGGGCCCGCCACCGTACGGTCGATCATCCACCGTGCGGTGCACGTCGCTCGTATGATCTCGCGGGTTTTCAGTGACCAGCGAAATCCTGTCGTTGCGTCGTGCCCGTCCGACAACGCCGAATTCGGCCACCGTCGAAACCATTTCCGGGAACAGTGTGATGACGTCGAAGTGCATCAGTCCCATTCCCAGTCGACGTCGATCACGCCCTTATCGAGATCCACGCCGAGTATCACCTTGTCCATCACGAACGGAATCAAAACTTCCTGTTCGCCCTTGACGACCAACACATCGTTGGCACCGGTCTCCAGCAGGTGATCCACCTTGCCGAGTTCGGTGCCATCGCGATGCACGACCGTGAGACCTTTCAGGTCCGACCAGTAATACTCGTCGTCGTCAGTCTCGGGCAGTTCGTCTCGTGGCACACCGATATCGATGCCGATGAGTTCTGCTGCCTGGTCGCGGTCTCGTATACCTGCGAGTCGCGCGATGATCGTCTTGCCGTGTCGCTGCCCTTCAGCGACTGTCGCTTCCTGCCATTCGCCCTTGCGGGACAGCAGCCAGCGATCGTAATTCAGTACCGCTTCACGCGGATCGGTGTACGAATACACCTTGACCCACCCCCGTACTCCGAACAGGCCGGATATCCGGCCCATGATGACGGGTTGAGTCAACGCCCAATCAGTTGGCCGCGGCTGCCTTGCGGTGCTTTTTCAGCAGTGACGCAACGCGGTCCGACGGCTGCGCGCCCTGGCCAATCCAGTAATCAACGCGCTCGACGTCGATACGAAGATTCTCTTCGTGATCCTGGCCAACCGGGTTGAAGAAGCCAACACGCTCGATGTACCGGCCGTCACGACGATTCCGCGAATCGGTGACCACCAGGTGATAGAAAGGACGCTTTTTCGCGCCAGCGCGCGAAAGTCGAATACTAACCATTACATTTCCGTAGTTAATTCAAAGATAAAGCAGACACGCCTTGACTCGGGCCGACCCGAGTAGACGGCGCATTGTACGGGTTTTCGGCTAAATGTGAAGCGTTTTGTTGCCGAAAATTCTTTTTATTTTCAGTGACTTGCGCTTTTGCGCACGGAAAGCTCGTCGAACGGGCGCGATTCGGCGGCGATTTGACCCGATTTTCGCCGAAATCAGCGGAATCCGGGGGGCATCCCGCCCGGCGGCATCCCGCCGGGAGGCATGCCACCGCCCATGCCACGCATGAGCTTCTTCATGCCGCCCTTCGACATCTTTTTCATCATCTTCTCCATCTGCAGGTGCTGCTTCAGGAGACGATTGACATCCTGGATCTGCTGACCGGCGCCCGCCGCGATGCGTTTCTTGCGCGAACCGTTGATGGTCCTGGGGAAACGTCTTTCGCCCGGCGTCATCGAGTTGATGATCGCGATCTGGCGTTTGATCTTCTGCTCATTGGCCTGGTCCTGCAGCGCGGCAGGATTAACGTTGCCGGGCAGCGGCAGCTTCTCGAGCATCGAGGCGAGTCCGCCCATGTTCATCATCTGCTCGAGCTGGTCCTTGAGATCCGACAGGTCGAAGCCTCTGCCCTTCTTGAGCTTCCTGGCGAGCTTCTCGGTCTTGTCCTTGTTGACCTTGTGCTCGATGTCTTCGACGAGGCTGAGCACATCACCCATGCCAAGGATGCGCGAGGCCATGCGATCGGGATGGAACGCGTCGAGCGCGTCCGTTTTTTCGCCAACGCCAATGAAACGAATCGGCTTACCCGTGATCTCGCGAACCGAGAGCGCGACACCGCCCTTGGCATCACCGTCCGTCTTGGTCAGTACGACGCCCGTCAATGGCAGGCTTTCATCAAAAGCCTTGGCGGAGTTTACGGCGTCCTGGCCGGCCATGCTGTCAACGACAAACAGGGTTTCGTGCGGTTGCGCTTTGGCGTGCACGGCCTGGACCTCTGCCATCATGTCGCCATCGACATGCAGGCGACCGGCGGTGTCGACTATCAACACATCGGCATGTGATCGTCTCGCCTCATCAATGGCGCGGTCGACGATCCTGGTCGGCTTTTCGTCGGCCGAACTCGCGCAATGCTCGGCGCCGACCTCGCCGGCCAGTGTCTGCAACTGCAGGATGGCCGCAGGACGATGCACATCGACACTGACGAGCATGACTTTCTTTTTGTCTCGCTCGATCAGGCGGCGGGCAAGCTTGGCGGCCGTGGTCGTTTTGCCCGCACCCTGTAAACCAGCCAGCATGATAACGACCGGCGGCTGTGCTCGAAGGTCCAGCGGCACGGACTCGCTGCCGAGTATCTGCACGAGCTCAGCGTGAATGATTTTGACGAGCTGTTGACCCGGTGTGAGGCTCTTGCCGACCTCCTCGCCGAGGGCCCGCTCGCGAATGCGCTCAATAAACGTCTTGACGACGGGCAGGGCGACGTCCGCCTCGAGCAGCGCAAGCCGCACCTGGCGCAAGGTGTCCTTGATATTGGCTTCGGTCAGTCGGCCCTTGCCGCTCAGCTGCTTGGCAGCGTCCGACAGCCGCCCGGTCAGATTCTCAAACATCCGCGGATCATACGACCACTCCACGCCCTTAAAAAGGGGACAGTGCCCCTATTTTCAGGGACAGTGCCCATGACGCTCTCCAGTGAATTGATATTCATACAATTTCGATAATCGACTGTTTGACATTGATGGGGACGGATTTGTCGAAGGTGAGTAACCGCAAGGGCTCCAGCGGGTTTAGGGGCACTGTCCCCGAAAATAGGGGCACTGTCCCCAGGGGTTGTCCCCAGGGGTTGGGAAGCGTCCTAGCTAACGGTGAGGATAGTGCCGGCTGAGAGCATGCGTATATTCTTGTCCGGGGCCGCCTTGATTACCTGGCGGAAGATGCGCTGTTCTTCGCCCGGTTTCATGCCGGTAAGCCAGATGTCGGGCTCGTGGTCGAGGCGCTCCAGGTCTGCGGTCAGGGTCTTCGGGATGTAATGTCCGGAGTCGCTCGCGAGTTCTTCCATTTCATTCGGGAACGATACTTCGATGACCAGAACGCGCAGGTCGTCGCAGGCGTTCAATACCGGCCACAGTGTTTCATTGGTCTTGGTATCACCGCTGACCGCGAACACACCGCCCGAGTTTTGCACGGTAAAGCCCAGCGACGGCACGGTGTGCATGACGTCCACAGCATAGAAATCGCGGTCGCCGATGCGGGTCGTGTCGCCCGGACCAATCACTTGCCAGCGCAACATCGGATTGTCCGGCGCCGGCAGCTTCGTGAAGTCCGGCCAGATGACGTCGTTGAACAGGTGGTCCTGGACTGCGCGCAACGTCTCTTCACGCGCATACACGGTCAGCGGCGTCGTGAAATTCTCGTCGAAAATATGATCGACCAGCATCGGCAAGCCGGCGATGTGATCGAGGTGAGCGTGCGTCAGGAAGACGTGGCGAATCGAGTCGATGTCCGAGAGATCCAGGTCGCCAATACCGGTACCGGCGTCGATCAACACGTCGTCGTCGACCAGCATGGCCGAGGTGCGTGCGCGAGCGCCGATTCCACCACTGCAGCCTAATACGCGAATTCGCATCCGGAGGGTTCTCTTGAACAGATCCTTATGGGATGATCCAAACCTAGGTCAACGCCTGCCGGGTTTCTGTGTCTCAAATCACAATTCTTTTGCTGTACCTGTTGGCTGCCGTGGCTTTCACGATGAGTCGCCTGCCGCGGTTTGACGCTCGTTCACGCCCGCTTTTCATTGTCGCGAGCATTCTCGCGTCCATCGGTATCATTGTGCATTGTCAGGCAATCTTCAGCCTGATTCTGCCTCGCAACGGCTTTGACCTGACCATTGGCAATGCCGTGTCGATGATCGGACTCGAACTCGCCATTATCGGGCTGATCGCTGCGCTCGAGCCGACCCTGCGCGGGATGAGCGGCGGACTGATCTTCCTGGCGGCATTTACGGTCATGCTCATGGGGGCATCGGGCGACGCGGCGAACGGAGTCGCGCTTGCCTGGCAGGTCAAGGCGCATGTCCTCGTGGCGTTGTTGTCATACGGCCTGCTAACGGTGGGCACGATTGTCGCGGTTTTTGCGTTGATCCAGGAACGCCGCTTGCGCGCCGCGAAACTGTCCCCGGCAAATCAGCTATTCGCCCCCCTCGAGACGACAGAGAAGATGCTCTTCATTGTCGCCGCCACTGGCTTCGCCGGTTTGACGCTGGCCATCGCAACCGGTTCGACGTTTGTTAACGACCTTTTCGAGCAGCACCTCGCGCACAAGTTTGGCCTGTCCGTGCTTGCATGGCTCGTGTTTGGCATCCTGCTGGCCGGTCGTTTCTGGAAGGGCTGGCGCGGCAAACATGCCATTCAGCTTTACCTCGGCGGATTCGGGCTGCTGTGCCTTGCGTATTTCGGCAGTCGGTTCATTCTTGAAGAGCTGCTCAATCGCAGTTGGGGCTGAGCCATCCGTTCTTGACACTCTCGAGGCGGGCTGCTGAACTGGGTTCGCCATACTAACCGGGGAGGTGCCCTTCTTTGGGCGAAGACGTTTCTTTAGCAGGCCTGCTTGGCCTGCTGTTTCTGTTGCTCTTTTTGTCCGCCTTTTTCTCTGGTTCGGAAACGGCGCTCATGAGCCTCAACCGCTACCAGCTGCGCCATAAGGCGCGCGAAGGACACCGCGGAGCCCGCCTTGCCGAACTCCTGCTGAAGCGCCCCGAGCGCGTCATCGGCCTGATCCTGCTCGGCAACAATCTCGTCAATTTCTTTGCCGCATCACTGGTCGGTGTCTATGCCTACAAGGTCGGCGGCGAACCCGCTGCGGCGCTTGGTGCGGTCGTACTCACCCTCGTCGTCCTGATCTTCTCGGAGACTGCGCCGAAAACCCTGGCCGCGCTGCATCCAGAGAAGCTGGCGTTCCCGGCGGCGCTCGTCTATTACCCACTACTGAAAATCACCTACCCGCTCGTCTGGCTGACTAATGCCATGGCCAGCGGTGTATTGCGAATCTTTGGCGTGCGTACCGGCGACACTGAATTGCAGTCGCTAACTCGTGAAGAGCTGCGCACCGTCGTTTTCGAAGCCGGCGCAAGGATATCGACCCGGTACCGCAGCATGCTGCTGAGCATTCTCGATCTCGAGAAGGTCACGGTCGACGACGTCATGGTTCCCCATAACGAAATCGTTGGTATCGACCTTGATGATGCCGATGCCGAGATCGAACACATCATCGCCAACAGCGAACACACGCGCCTGCCCGTTTACCGCGACACGATTGACCAGGTTGTGGGCATCCTGCACCTGCGCAAGCTTGCGAACCTGGCCCGGTCAGAAATCAACGCAACAACATTGACGCGCCTGCTGGACGAGGCCTATTTCGTCCCCGAAGGCACGCCGCTCAGCACCCAACTCGTGCAGTTTCAGCGGCGCCGGGAACGGACCGCGATGGTCGTCGACGAATACGGCGATATCCAGGGCATCGTCACGCTGGAGGACATCCTCGAGGAAATCGTCGGCGAATTCACGACCGACCCCGCCGATGAGGAAGAGGATGTCGTGCGCGAAACCCCGACGACATTTCTCGTCGATGCAACCGCAAACGTCCGTGAACTGAACCGTTCACAGAACTGGGAACTGCCGACCGATGGCCCCAAGACACTTAACGGCCTGATCGTCGAATTGCTCGAGACAATTCCCGCGCCGCAGACCGAGATAACGATCGCAGGTTACCCGATAGAGATTGTCGAGGTCGATGAAAACCGGGTGCGAACCGTGCGCGTCGGGCCGCGCAATGAAGACATCGACGCCTCCTGACTACCAGGCCAGGTCGAGCGCTTCACTCAGGCGCCTGACTCCTGTTACCTCAATTCCAGCAGGAGCGCGTTTGGGCAGGTTACCCTGCGGCACGATAGCCCTGGTAAACCCCTGCTTGGCTGCGGCGATGATCCTCTCGGTCCCGAACTTGACTGGGCGAATCTCCCCGGCCAAACCGATTTCGCCAAAGCACACGAGGCGCCCGGGCGCGGCGCGGTCGCGAAAACTCGACACGATCGACAGCAGGATCGGCAGATCTACCGACGTTTCTGCAATACGCAGGCCACCGACGACATTCACGAATACGTCCTCGTCGGCAATGACAAGCCCGCCATGTTTCTGCAGTACCGCCAGCAATAGTGCGAGTCGATTCTGGTCCACCCCCTGCGCAAGTCGCTTGGCATAGTTACTGCCGCTGTCGGCAACCAATGCCTGAATCTCGACCAGTAACGGGCGACTACCCTCCCAGGCAACCGACACAACGCTGCCAGGCTCATCAATCGACTCGCGTGACAGGAAGATCGCTGAGGGATTCGCGACTTCGCGAAAACCGGTCTCGGTCATCGCGAATACGCCCATCTCGCCACTGGCGCCAAATCGATTCTTCACCGAGCGAATCATCGTGTAGCGACTCGACGGATCGCTTTCGAAATACAACACGGTATCTACCATGTGTTCGACCACACGTGGGCCGGCAATCGCTCCTTCCTTGGTGACGTGGCCGATAACGAAAACCGACACTTCGTTCTGCTTGGCAAACTGGACAATGCGCCCAACGCCTTCGCGCAACTGCGCCACCGAACCGGGTGCCGATGGCAATTCATCGCACGTCATCGTCTGGATCGAATCAATAATCAGAACCCGCGCGCCGCACTTGCGCGCCTGTGCGATCACGTTCTCCAGCGATGTATCGGCCAGCAGGTTCATCGATGATGCATCGAGCCCCAGTCGCAGCGACCGTTGCCCGATCTGGCGCAGCGACTCCTCCCCGGTTGCGTAGCAAACCGGCAGGTCCCGCATCAGGTGCGCGGACACCTGCTGCAACAGGGTCGACTTGCCAACTCCTGGATCGCCACCGAGCAGAGTCACGGCGCCGGGGACCAGCCCCCCACCGAGGACCCGGTCGAACTCGGTAAAACCGGTCGAATGCCGGGCCTCGACGTCGTCCGGCAACTCGGACAGCGTGGTGGCAGCCATGGCCGCCATGGCCTCACCCCGCGGCGCACTGATCGTGGTTTCGGCAAGCGTGTTCCAGGCACCACAATCGGGGCACTGACCGGCCCACTTGACGCTATGGGCGCCACACTCCGAGCAAAGATAGGCTGTCTTGGCCTTCGCCATAATTTTTAAGTCTTTGTTTTATATAGGTTTGGTGAACAACGCCTTCGCAAAGCGCGACCATCGGGCAGATTATTGTTAAATTGCCGGATTCGGCTGAAGTGCAATGATAGCACCACGTCTGGCGTCGGGTATTACATAAAAAATGCCAACCCTATCTCATTTCGAAAGCGCGCAATTCCCTATAATTTTTCCCGTAAAACAGGGACATGACCCGCTTTGAACCAGCCAGTTAACCGAAAACGTAACAGAATCGTGGCACTGACCTTTGTCAGTGTGCTGCTCCTGCTGATGTACGGGCCGCTTGCCCAGTGGTTTGTCGCCGCCGACAGCGTGCTGTACGACACGCTCGCGGGCGGACGACCCGCAAAACCACTCGCCAACGGGTACATCGTCAGCATCGACCCCCAACACAAGTCGCAGGACGAGATCCTCGACGAGTACGGCAAGATAATCGAGAAGCTCCAGTCCGCGAACGTCAACCGCATCGTGCTCGCCAACCCGCCGGAGGTCCCCGAGTCCGACGACCTGCCAGGATGGTCTGCACTGCTGACGACTGGTCAGCCGGTCTTCGTGCCGGAGCGCCATCGTTTCTCCGCGATTACGCCACGTACCGGTTTCGTCAAGAACGTCAGCGATCGCGACGGCGTCCTGCGACGCTCAAGTCTCTGGCATCTGAATGGCGGTGTCATGTCACCGTCCCTGCCGCTTGCGATCGCTTTCCAGGCGTCGGCCACTGCGGCCGCGCCGCGCATGTCCGGGTCTGACGATGCGGTGTACTTCTCGAGCTACGCCGAACTGTCGCGCCTGGATGCTGCAGAACTGCTGCAGACTTCGCCGGGAGATGTTTTGCAGGGCGCAACCATTTTCGTCGACTCTGATCCCGCAATTGTCAGCGCCGCCGCTGTACTGCCCTCCGGCCAGTTCGTTACCCATTCCGAGATAGCCGCTGCCGTGTTGGCCGACATCGAGAACAACCGCATGATCATCGCACCGACGTGGGTCAAGGCGATGGAGTTCCTGCTGCCGGCCCTGTTCGCGATCATGGCGATCCTCTTCATGCCTGACCGCAATCGCAAAGAGATCATGGTCCTGACCCTGACCGGCGTACTCGCGCTGCTGTTGTTCCAGGCGCTCCTCCTGCTCGGCCTGCACGTGCGGATCGATCTCGGTCGCGCGGTGCTGATGTACGTATGTGTCGGCGCACTCAGCATCTTCCTGGCGACCGATACAAAAAAAGTTTCAGTCGACGCATTTAAACGCGGCTCCGATTTCCTGGCGGCAGGTCGACTTGAACCTGCGTTTGCCGAGTTCCGTCGTTGCAACCCGTCCGAGACGGTTGCGGCCGTCATGTACAAGTTATCGCTCGCTTTCGAGCAACAGGCCAAGCCAGAGCGCGCCGAAGCCGTACTCGAATGGATGAAGCGTACCCACGGTGGCGCAGAATCCTCCGACAATGGCGCAAAGAAAGCCAAGAACGGTGCGCCCCAGCGCCTTGGACGGTACGTCGTCGAGAAGCGTATCGGTCGCGGTGCGATGGGTGCCGTGTACCTCGCGAAAGATCCACGCATCAATCGTGCTGTCGCCGTCAAGGCGATTCCCATCGAAAAGGAATTCGAGGACGAAGAACTGAAAGAAGCCCGCCAGCGTTTTTATCGCGAAGCTGAATCGGCCGGCCGCCTCACGCACCCGAACATCATTACCGTCTACGACGCGGGCGAAGACAAGGGACTTGCTTACATCGCGATGGAGTACGTGCCGGGTATACCGCTACGCCAGTTCACGGACCCGAAGAAACTGCTCGCGCCGAAACGGGCGCTCGAATTGGCGGCCGCGACCGCCGAAGCGCTCGATTACGCACATAACCAGGGCGTCATTCACCGCGACATCAAACCCGCCAACCTGTTGTACAACCCGAAAGAAGGATCGCTCAAGATCTCGGACTTTGGCGTCGCCCGAATTACCGATAACAACGCCACCAAGACGGGTATCGTGCTGGGCACGCCTATGTATATGTCGCCCGAACAGCTCGGCGCGGAGAAACTCACCGGTCTCTCGGACTTGTTCTCGCTTGGTGTTACCCTATACGAGCTTTTGGTTGGTGAAGTGCCCTTCAAGGCATCGAACATCGCGGTATTGATGACGAAGATTACAACTGAAGACCCGAAACCGGTCTCATCACGTCGAGCTGGCATTCCACCCAGTGTCGACGCCGTCCTGGCGAAAGCCATGGCCAAGAATCCCAGCGAGCGCTTTTCCTGCGGTGCCGAAATGGCCATCGCGTTGCGGAACTGTGCCCGGGTTTCATAGACAAGAAAGAGCGATAAATACCTGACCATGAGCTTGCGCGGAAAAATAGATTTTGCCGAACTGACCGACACCGGTCGGGTGCGGGAGCACAACGAGGACGCCATTGGCTCCAATCCGGACATCGGCCTGATGGTTCTGGCCGACGGCATGGGAGGCTACAACGCCGGAGAAGTTGCCAGCGGAATTGCCGTCCAGATCGTTACCGAACTTGCAACCGAAGCCGCCGACCGCGAAGAACTCAGCGATATTGATCCGCACAGCGGCCTGATGCGCCAGTCGATCATCCTGCGCGACGCCGTGTATCGCTCCAACAAGATCATCTACCAGACAGCACAGAGCCAGACCGACTGCGAGGGGATGGGCACGACGATTGTCGCGTGCATGTTCTACGACGATCGCGTATCGATTGCACATGTCGGCGATTCGCGTGCTTACCGGCTGCGTGGTGGACAATTCGAACAGCTGACGCTCGACCATTCGCTGCTGCAGGAACTCGTCGACCGCGGTTTCTACTCGCATGAAGAAGCGCAGCGCTCAACCAATCGCAACTATGTCACGCGCGCACTTGGCGTTGAACCCGCTGTCGAGGTCGAGGTTCACGAGCACGACGTGCTTCCCAGCGACGTCTATTTGCTGTGCTCCGACGGCCTGCCGGACATGGTTGAAGATGATGATATTCACTTAACTATCAACACTTTTAATGCTAGTCTTGACGTTGTTGGTCAACAACTTATCGACTTGGCTAACGACCACGGCGGACGCGATAACGTGTCAGTAATGCTCGCTCAGGTTAAGGAAGCCTTCCCGGCAAAAAGCGGCCTGATTGCAAAGATTGCTGGCTTGTTCCGTTCGTAAAGGACCCCACAAGAGCGAGAAAACATGGCACGTTTAATTCTGAGTCTGGACAACCAGGTCCTGGCTGAATACAACATGACCAAAGAGCGCTACACGATTGGCCGCCTCCCGGACAACGATGTGCGTATCGATAACCCGGCGGTCAGTGGTCACCACTCGCTTATCATCAATATTCTCAATGACTCGTTTCTCGAGGACCTGAACAGCACCAATGGCACCTACGTCAACGGCAAGCTGATCAAGAAGCATGCTCTGCAGCATGGCGACGTGATTACCATCGGTCACCACCAGTTGCGCTTCTCGGACCAGGAGGCACCGCAACAGGAGCAGGACGAGTTTGAAAAGACCATGGTCATTCCGACCGGCCAGCAGAATGCAGACCAGTTGGCGAAGGCCGAGGCGGCTGCTGATAAAGCGGCTGCAGCAGCGTCGACAGACGGCGCTGATCCGGAGCCCATGAGCGACGTTGCCGAGTCCGTCAAACTGGATCCCGAGGAGGCTTCCGCCCTCGAGGACGATGCACCACGAACCCCGCCGAAGGAAGACATGGCGGAGACGGTCACTTCGGCCACGGCAACCGGTATCGATCTCGATGCTGCAGCGCCCACCGCCCTGCCCCTGGCCAAGTTGCAGGTGTTGAGTGGCGCCTTCGCAGGCCGTGAACTCGAGCTCACCAAGGCGCTGACGACCCTCGGTCGCCCGGGCGTCCAGGTGGCTGCGATCACGCGTCGTGCCGAGGGCTACTACATCGTGCACGTGGAGTCCGGTAAGGACGGCGACTTCCCGCTGGTCAATGGCGCGCCGATCGGCCCGCAGGCTCGCAAACTCAGCGACAATGACGTCGTTCAGCTCGCGGGCGTGAAAATGGGGTTCTTCGCGGCTTAGGCTCTTCTGTAGGAGGCGGCTTGCCGGCGACCATCTCTGTAGGAGGCGGCTTGCCGGCGACCATCGACCCCGAGGGGCCTCCCACCGTCGCCGGCAAGCCGCCTCCTACACGACGACTTCCGAGTCCTCGCGGTTCATCACTCCGCATACCAGTTCGTAAGGGATTGCGTTCGCGTATGGCGCGACCTCTTCCACGGGTAGTCCCTCGCCCCACAGTGTGGCAATGTCGCCGACCTGGTCTTGTGTGGCATCACCCAGGTCAACCGCAATCATGTCCATCGACACATTGCCTATCACCGGCACCTTGCGACCATTGATGAGTACTGGCGTTCCGGTTCTGAAGTGACGCGTATACCCGTCGCCATAGCCGGCAGAGATGATGCCGAGCATCGTGTCCCTGTCCGCGGTGTAGGCAGCCTTGTAGCCCACCCGATCGCCCGCCTGCAACGGCTTGACAGCGATTAGTCGTGCCTCGAACTGCATGACGGGTTTCAAGCCGAGCTCCACGCCGCTCCTGTCGCCGAATGGCGAAATACCAAACAGAGCGATCCCGGGACGCACCCAGTTGTCGCCGAGGAATGCGAATTCCTCGCGCGCGTTGGCTATGCGGGTCCAGCCGAGCGTTGCGGGCGTGTTGGCGATACTGACGTCACCCTCGAATCCTTCGATGATCGGTCGAAATGTCTCGAGCTGTTCGGGAGTCGTCTCGCCTCCGAGTTCGTCGGCGCTGGCGAGATGCGTCATCAGGCGCAGTTCATTGACACCCGGTGAATTCCGCAGCCGCTCGATAAGTCGCTCTGCATCGGCAGGATCGAAGCCAAGACGGTTCATGCCTGTGTCGAACTTGAGCCAGACATCAACGGAACCGCCGCGACAGGAATCGAGCAAATCCAGCTGTTCCTCACAATGCACGACCGGCTCAAAGCCATGCTGCATCGCTGTTGCGAGCTCGATGGTATTCATGACCCCGGCGAGCAGGATGATCTTCGCCGTCACACCGTTGTTGCGCAGCTCGATCGCCTCGGGAACGCGCGCAACTGCAAAGGCATCAACATGCGACAGGTGTTGGGCCACCGGTACCATGCCGTGACCGTAGGCGTTTGCCTTGATCACGGCCATCACGCGCGAGCCCGGGGCGGCCTGGCGAATAATTTCGAGATTGTGTTCTAGCGCGCCGAGCCGGATGAGTGCTCGTGCTCCGAAACTCACTGATATTCCTCGGGCGGCGGGAATTCGCCGTAAGCGTCCGGCACCCAGTTCTCGAACTTCGTATAGCGACCGACAAAGGTCAGCGGGAAGTCGCCAATCGGGCCGTTACGTTGCTTGGCAATCGTGATGTCCGCGATACCTTTGCGAGGCGTGTCCTGGTTGTAGACCTCCTCGCGGTAGATAAAGATGATCAGGTCGGCGTCCTGCTCGATCGCGCCCGACTCGCGCAGGTCCGACATCACCGGCCGCTTGTCCGTGCGCTGTTCGACCGAGCGGTTGAGCTGCGACAGCGCGATTACCGGGCAGTCCAGTTCTTTCGCCAGCGCCTTCAGGCCGCGTGAAATTTCCGAGATCTCGGTCGCACGGTTTTCCTTCGTGCCCTCAACCTGCATCAGCTGCAGATAGTCGACAACAATCAGGTCCAGGCCATGCTCGCGTTGCAGACGACGCGAGCGCGCCCGAATTTCCGTCGGCGACAGGCCGGGCGTGTCATCGATATAGATCGGCGCCTCGGACATGAGTTGCACGGCAGTATTGATGCGGGACCAGTCCTCGTCCGGGAAATTGCCGGTGCGCAGGTGCGCCATGTCGACACGACCCAGCGACGAGATCATGCGAAAGGCCAGTTGCTGCGCGGGCATCTCCATCGAGAAAATCGCGACGCCCTTGCGCGAACCGATCGCAGCATTCTCAGCGATGTTGATAGCGAGGGTTGTTTTACCCATCGACGGACGTCCGGCGACAATGACGAGATCGCCACCCTGCAGGCCGGCGGTCATCTTGTCGAACTCATTGAAGCCGCTCGAGATACCGGTGACAGTGCCGTCCGACTGGTGTAGCTCGTCGATGCGGTCGACGGTCGCCGGCAGGATATCTTTCAGCGCCTTGAAGCCTTTGCGGCCGCGGCTGCCCTTTTCTGCGATCTCGAATACCAGCCGCTCGGCATCATCGAGGACCTGCGAGGCAGTGCGACCATCGGTCGTGAACGCATTCCCTGCAATCTCATTGCCCGCGTTGATCAACGCGCGCAGCGTAGACCGCTCACGAATGATCTTGGCGTAGGCCCGCGCGTTCGCAGCGCCTGCGGTCTCGTTGGCCAGCGTGGCCAGGTACTCGAGCCCGCCCGCAGCTTCAAGTTCGCCGCGGTTGTCGAGGTGTTCGGATACGGTAACGACGTCGCAGGGGCTGCCGGCGTCGATCAGGCGATCGATCGCAAGGAATACCAGGCGGTGATCCTTGCGGTAGAAATCCTCGGACGAGATGACGTCAGCGATCTTGTCCCAGGCCTGCGCGTTCAGCATGAGCCCGCCGATCAGGGCTTGCTCGGCTTCTATGGAGTGAGGCGGAATCTTGAGGCGCTGCTCCGCACCCCCGTCAACCATGCCATCGTCCAGCGCTCGGACCATTTACGGATTTCCCCATGCCAGTGTTATTCCCTGGCTCAAAGGTAACACATCGGCCCTGCAACGCGAGGCCGTGCGCGGATTACTCGTCAGCGGCCTCTTCGGTTGCCGCTGCGGGTGCGTCTTCGCTTACCTCAACCGGCGCCTCGCCGGCTTCGCCGACGACCTTGACCGCAATTTCCACGTTCACTTCGGAGTGCAGGTGAACACCGACGGTGAAGTCGCCAACTTCCTGGATCGGGCCATCGGCCATGCGAATCTCAGCACGCTCCGCCTCAACCTGGACAGCGGCCAGCGCCTCGACGATGTCGACGGGACCGACAGAACCGAACAGCTTGCCTTCGGCGCCCGCGTTCGCCTGGATGACGACCGACAGGTTGTCGAACGCCTTGGCGCGCTCCTGCGCCTTGGACAACTCCTCGGCTGCAACCTTCTCGAGCTCAACACGACGCGCTTCGATCGCCTTGATGTTCTCAGGCGTCGCCAGCGCGGCTTTGCCCTGCGGCAGCAGGTAGTTACGGCCATAGCCCGGCTTGACCTTTACGAGGTCACCGATCGAACCGAGATTTTCAACACTTTCCAACAGAATAACGTTCATTGTTCTGAACCTTTACTTTCAATCAAACGACGCCGTAGTCGTAACATGGCGTCCAAAACTCCAACGATGGCCAGAGCCATCAATGCGTAGTCCTGCACAATCAGCATCGTCACATAGGTCAGGAATACCACCATTAACGGTACGAATCCCTCGCCGTGCAGCCAGTGCACCACGGCAAGACCCTGCAACATAAACCCGGCCAGCAGCAACATCGACACCTGGCCCATAACCGTCGCGCCCGCAAGCACGAACAGCGCCGCCACGATCGCCAACGCCAGCGCCAGCACGCGGCCAAAATCAACCGCCTGAAACCGGCCAAACTGCCCGGTTTCGCCCGGCGCCTTCGCACCAAGCGCACCGCCGAGCTGGAACTCCAGCGCGGCCAGCAGCCAACTGACCACTGCGAGCGTCATGGTCATCATTTCGCCCACCGAAAACGGCGAATTGGCGACCAGCTGCTCCAGGGCTGCCAGCGGCGATGACAATCCCGCCTCGCGATAGCCTTCGTCGACCACCTCGAGTATCGGTCGCCAGAACGCATCGAGGTCTGCAACGGCGAGGTTGAAGACCAGCAACGCGACTGCCGCGATGATCAACGACACCTGCAATGCCAGCATCGTCGATCGTGTTGCCTGCCAGATCACCATCAACAGGTAGACCGGCAACCAGCCGGCCAGAATCATGCCGATGACCATGACTGGCGAGCTGCCGAAGAGCGCGGTGAACAACACCAGCACACCTGCGGCGAGCGACGCACAAATCGTAGCGAACCTGACGCCCCTGGCCACCCAAATAGCGGCGAGGAACAATCCGCCTACCGGCTGCGTCAGCGGTAACAGGCTCGTAGCACCGAGGGCCAGTACCGCATTTGCCGGTGAGGCCACCAGCCAGGCGGCGAGCGCCTGCAGGAAGCCCTTGTTCTCGTTAGTGACGATCGGTGTACGGCAGCAGCGCGAGGTAACGCGCGCGCTTTACAGCGGTCGCCAGCTGACGCTGGTAGTGAGACTTCGTGCCCGTGATGCGACTCGGGACGATCTTGCCCGTCTCGGTGACGTAGGCCTTGAGCAGATTGAGATCCTTGTAATCGATCTCTTTAATGCCCTCGGCAGTGAAACGGCAATACTTGCGCCTGCGTGAATAACGGCTCATCTCTTATCTCCTCAGGCGCTCTTGGCTTCGGCTTCGTCAGCCGGCGCTTCGTCAGCAGCTTCAGCAACGGCCTCTTCAGCCGGTGCCTCTTCTTTCTCGTCCGCCTTGTCCTCGGCGGCCTCTTCTTTCTCGTCCGCCTTGTCCTCGGCGGCCTTGTCTTCCTCGGCACGGCGCGCAGCCTCGGCCGCAGCCTTGGCTTCACGGCGCTGCTGGGCCTCCTTTTCGCGCTGCTTCTCTTCAGCAACGGCAACGGCCATCGGCGAAGCCTCGGTTACGGCTTCATCGCGCTGCAGGATGAGGTGACGCAATACGGCATCGTTGAACTTGAACGCCGTCTTGATCTCGGAGATCACGTCAAACGGGCACTCAATGTTCAGTAGCGCGTAGTGGGCCTTGTGAATCTTGTTGATCGGGTGCGCCAGCTGGCGACGGCCCCAATCTTCTGAGCGGTGAACCTGACCGCCGGCTTCAGTGACCAAGCCCTGGTACTTTTCCACCATGGCAGGCACCTGTTCGCTCTGGTCCGGATGGACCAGAAACACGATTTCGTAGTGTCTCATTGTCGTCCCTTGTGGTTGAAATCACCGGAAAACCCGGGGATTACAGCTGCCCGGCTTCCCGGTGCAGCAAGGTTATTCCCGCCCTTATTGACGGGGAGGCGCATCCTACCCGGCCCCGGTATCCGTTGCAAGCCATAAATCCCGGATTTTCAGGGGCTTTCTCAGGACCTGCGGCGCACGATTTCGTACAGGCAGATGCCGGTCGCCACGGACACGTTCAGGCTCGAGACCACGCCATGCATCGGCAGGCTGACGAGCGTGTCGCAGCGGGCCGTAATTGCCTTCGAGAGACCCGTGTGTTCGCGGCCCATGACCAGCGCCACCGAGCTTCTCAGCTCCGCGTCGTACAGGCTTGAGTCGGCCTTGTCGCTGGTGCCGACGCGCTGGACCCCGTAGTCACCCAGCCAGTCGAGTGTTTTGACGAGGTTGGCAACCGGCACAAACGGCAACTGCTCCGCTGCCCCGGCCGCTACTTTCGACACCGTCGGGCCGAGGCCCGCAGCTCCGCGACGTGGCACCACGATAGCGTCGACGCCGGCGGCGTCAGCCGTGCGCATGCAGGCGCCAAGGTTGTGCGGGTCCTGGAGCCCATCGAGTAACAGGAGCAACAGGGGCTCGCCGGCTTCCAGGCGCTTCTCGACCAGTTCCCGCAAGCCGCTTTCATCGAGCACGCTGCTGCGGCGAACTTCGGCGACAACGCCCTGGTGGCGCGATTCACCGCTCATCTGGGCGAGCCGGGCCCGGTTCGCGGCCTGGATCTCGATGCCGTCTCTGCGTGCCGCATGGATGATCGCCTCCACGCGGGGATTAGCGGTCTGGTACTCGGCATAGATGCGGACAATCTCGGCATTCTCGGTCGCGAGAAGCTGTTCGACGGCGCGCAGGCCGGTGATGTATCGCGCAGAACTCATCGCCGGCGTTTCTCCACGGGCCGGAAGTCAATACGACGGGATTCCATGTCCACGCGGTTAACCTGCACGCGCATGGCATCGCCAAGGCGATATGCCTTGCCCGTGCGTTCACCGACCAGGCTCTGCGAACCCGGGTCGTACTTGTAATAGTCGTTCCTCAGGCTGGTCACATGGACGAGCCCGTCGGTGAGCAGCTCTGTGATCTGCACAAATACGCCAAAGTTGGTCACACCTGTGATCACGCCGTCGAACTCATCGCCCAGGTGTTGCTCCATGTACTGGCACTTGAGCCAGGCCTCGACGTCACGGGTCGCCTCCTCCGCGCGTTTTTCATGCGCCGAGGTAATCGTGCCGAGGCGTTCCATCTCTTTGCCACCGTAACTATAGCGACCCGGCTTGCCACCTTGCGTGATATGGCGAATGGCGCGATGCACGAGCAGGTCCGGATAACGCCGGATCGGCGACGTAAAGTGCGCGTAGGAATCGAGGGCGAGACCAAAATGACCGATGTTGGCCGGCGTGTATTCCGCATGCGTCAGCGAGCGCAGCATGGTCATCATGATCGCCGTGGCATCGGGCCGATCGGCGGTCTGGCGAATCAGCTTCGTGAAGTCGCGCGGCTGAACATGCTCCGGGTGAGCAACCTTGAGGCCGAGCGAAGTGAGGTAAATACGCAGCTCGCTGAAGCGCTCCGGGTCCGGGCGCGCGTGGACGCGGTAGAGCCCGGGAATGCGGTGGCGCTTGATGAACTTCGCGGCCTCGACATTGGCCGCAATCATGCACTCTTCGATCAGGCGATGCGCATCGTTACGCGGCACGATCTCGATGCGATCAATCTCGCCACTGTCGTTAAGCAGGTACTTGGTCTGCGGCATGTCTATTTCGATAGCGCCACGCCGGCCGCGCGCCTTTGCAAAGGCTTTGAACAAGGCGTGCAGGTCGCGAATCGACTGCTGCAACGGCCTCGGTACGGACTTGTTCGACTCACCTGTCAGGAAATCATTGACCTCCGAATACGTCAGTCGAGCCTTCGAGCGCATTACCGCGTCATAGAACTCGGACCCCGTGACCTTGCCCGAGGCGCTGACACGCATCTCGCAAACCATGCACAGGCGATCCACTTTGGGGTTCAGTGAACAGAGGCCGTTCGAGAGCACTTCAGGAAGCATCGGAACGACACGATCCGGGAAGTACACGGACGTGCCGCGTTTGGTCGCTTCCGTGTCGAGCGCCGAACCAACCTTCACGTAGTGCGATACGTCGGCAATTGCGACGAACAGTCGCCAGCCATTGCCTTCGCGTTCGCAATAAACGGCGTCGTCAAAATCGCGCGCATCCGCGCCGTCGATCGTCACGAGATCGACATCACGCAAATCGTAACGACCCTCTTTGGCCTTACGCGGCACGGTCGTGCCATACTTATCAATCTCGTCGAGTACCGCACGCGGCCATTTGTGTGGAATAGCGTGCGAGTGAATCGCGATGTCGGTAGCGATGCCCTTCTCGTCCGGCGCACCGAGAATGTCGGTGATGCGTCCCGTCGCCTGCTCCACGCTGGTCGGGAAGTCGACGATCTCGGCGACGACCATCTGGCCGGGTTTTGCCTGACCCCAGAACTTCCTCGGAATCAGGATGCGATGCGAGATGCGTGGATTGTCGGGAACAACAAGTCCAATACCGCGCTCACGAATGAACTGTCCGGCAACTTCGCGCGTGCCACGTTCGAGTACGTCCACGAGCTCGCCTTCGGCGCGCCCACGACGATCGTTACCAACGATCCGAATCGCAACGCGATCGCCGTCGAATAACGGGCGCATCTCGCGAGCCGACAGGTACACGTCGTCATCCTCGCCGTCGTCCCGAATCACGAAGCCGAAGCCGTCTCGATGACCCGTGACAGTGCCCGTAATCAGGTCGAGCTTGGCCGTCAGGCAATATTCACTGCGCCTGTTCTCGAGAATCTGGCCGCCGCGAACCATCGCGTGCAGTCGATCCACAAGCATCGAGCGCATACGCTGCCCCCTGAGCCCGAAGCCCTTGAGAATCGCGTCCGCCTTGAGCGGCCGGCCGGCGTCCTGGAGGAAATCGATGAGCTCATTTTTGCTCGGTACCGGGTGCTTGTAAGGCGTGCCCGTATGCGTTTTTTTCTTTTTCTTTTGCTTGCGCGCCAAGTGCCGCGACTCCCTTTCAGCGAGAACAGATATAGCGATTGACAGGGGCCAGCCGCTTTCGTACAGTGCGCCACCCGCACGAGCTGCATTGTACGCAACTCAGCCTGCCCAGGTGGCGGAATTGGTAGACGCGCTAGCTTCAGGTGCTAGTGGCCGTAAGGTCGTGGGAGTTCAAGTCTCCCCCTGGGCACCAAACATCGAATGCCCGCTCACTCGAGCGGGCTTTTTTGTTTCCCGGTCAGAAACGCCATCTCTTCTTCTGCGATTTGCAGCAACTCTGCGATGATGTCGGTGCGATCCGGTTCGATGTGCGCGCCGTCGGTGAAACGGATTCGTTTGGGTTCATTGGCCAGCTCGTACAACAGCTCGGTCTGTCCTGCCGGCGTCCGTTCATCCTCACGCGCACCGATAATCACGACAGGACGCGGCGCGATTATCGCAACATGCTTGCTCGTGTCGTGCGCCGGCGCGTAGGACAGCCAGTACAGCAACACCGATAACGGGTAATGCATGAAGCCCGTATCGATCCGCCGAGCAATCTGCGCCTCTAACCAAAGACGATTGTCGGCGGCGCCGTGCACAAGCATCACGCCGTCGATGCGATCGTCACGAGCCGCCGCCGTGGCAGCAAACGGTACGCCGAGGCTCGCCCCGATGATCACGATACGATCCGTATCCGCCCAGGACTGCTGTTGCAGCCAGTCGATGACAAGGGATACTGCCGGCGCAGTGTCGAGAAACGCCTGGCGCGCCTTGGGCAGGGCCTCAAGCGTCTGCGACACCCCCTTGGTCTTTTCCGGACCGTCATAGGGATAGTCGACGCCAATGACGACTCTATCGCCGACATGGCCAAACAGGTCTACAGCATCACTGCCTGTGCGGTGACCGCCCAACACAATCAGGACCGGTTGCGGCGTAATGATGTCTGCATTGCGAATCAGGCGGGTAAGGACTTCCAGGCCCGAGTCAGACATCAGCACAACCTTCTCGGTCCGCTGACCGTGTGGCGTTATGCCTGGCTCTGACGCGACGCCAACGAGATTGCCCTCGCGCTCGGTAAACCACTCCTCACGCGGCAGGTTCGACTCCCAGCGCAACCACAGCACCCCAACAAGCACCAGGAGAGCAACACCCAGTACCAGGTAGAAAAAGACCTTGCGAATCGTTTTCAATGCCCTCATCGGCCGCCCTCGCCAGCCAGCGACTCCAGTCGCCTGCGCTCGAGCGTTACGAAGATCGCGGCAGACAGCCCCGTCACACCGAATAGCATCAACATGACGACAATCTGGTACTTCGCGGCGACGACCGGCGACACACCGGACAGGATCTGGCCCGTCATCATCCCCGGCAAAGCCACCAGACCCACCGCGAACAACGAGTTGATCATCGGTATCAACGCCGCCTGCATCGAGATACGCCGCGCTTCGACAAAGCTCACGCCCCGTTCACACTCTGCGTAGGCGCGCTCGCCCGCAAGGCTGACGGTGTTCATCGCGCCCGAGAAGATCATACCCGCGAGCGGTACGAGATAACGCGGACTAAACCACGGGTCGATGCCGATCACCAGCTGACTGACCAGGGCCAGCACAATAATGCCGCTGACAGCAATGGCGATAAACGAATGCAGGTAGACACGTCGCGAATGCTCAGCGAGCGGTCGAATCGCAATCCAGCTTGCTGCGATCAGCATAACCCCGAGTACCGCCAGAATGATTGACGGCTGCCCCGCTGCGAAGATGTAAACAAGGACGTAACCGATCAGCAGGAGCTGCGCGAGCATCCGCAGGTTCGCGTAGACAGCTGTGCCAGCTCCGGCCGACCAACGCCACATGATCGCGATCACGGCGAGCGTGGGTAACGACGCTAACGCGAGTCCCTCCCAGCTGATCGCCTGTACCGTACCGCTCATACTTCTCTCCACTTCCCAGCGCAGTATACTGGCAACGTCAAAGAGCGGAGATGTGAAAATGTCATTACTCCTGGCCGGTATCACGGTGTGGTTTGTCGTTCACCTGTTTCCCGCAGCGGCCCCCGCGCAGCGCGAGAATATTGTCTTCAAACTGGGCGAGAACCCATACAAAGGCATCTTCTCGCTGTTGATTCTGCTGTCGCTCGTGATGATCGTATTTGGCTGGAAGTCCGCCATCCCGACCGCCATATACGCGCCTGTGATCGCGCCCGGTATCCTGACATCGCTCCTGATGTTCGTCGCGCTAACGCTGTTCTTCGCCGCGCAGATGCAAGGTCATCTGCGGCGGATACTGCGCCACCCGCAGATGCTTGGCACCCTGGTCTGGGCCGTTACCCATTTACTCACCAACGGTGACTCGCGCTCGCTCGCACTATTCGGGGCATTCGCAGTCTGGGCGGCACTGGAAATTGTCCTTTGCAATCGACGCGACGGGCCACGCCGTGAAATGCCCGCTGCAGCCGCGAAGTTCGATGTGATCGCCGTGGTAATCGGCGCCGTCGCCTGGGGCCTGCTCGGCCGCTTTCATCTGCAGCTGTTCGGCGTCGCTCCGATGTAATCCAGGGCGCCTCACGGCGCATGCAAACCGTCCGGACGCCACCCCTTCCGCTGCGGGACCGGCAGAGCCCCTTGTAATTCAATAAGTTACACGCGTTATCAGGTTGTCATCAGAAAGCCGGGACGAAGCATCCGGTAACGCTCAGCGCGGTGTCAGGGACTCCGCGCCCCGATTCCCGAGACTTACTCCATCGGCCAGCACACGAGCTGGCGAACACGGAAACGGAGTCAAGTCATGGGAAACGCAGCTAAGACAATCATCCTCATCCTGATCTGCATGCACGGCGCAGGTTGCGCGTCCACGCCCTACCCGGCAGGCGACGAAGCCTCGGCGGGCAACCTGGTTGCACCACAGGCGGACCGCAGCTACTCACTGCAGCGCAAGGCGCACGGCATTGGCCAGGCCGGCATCGTATACGCGCGCTCGGTTTATGAGAATCCGATCAATCGCCCCGTTTCGCACGTCAGTTCGCTCGGCTCCTACTCCATCAAGTCAGCCGGCGGTTTCCTGCGCCGCATCATGATCAACTCTGCACAGATGCCGGCGCTCGATGACGAAATCCCGGCCATAACCAATGCAGAGCCCATGAATCTCGAAGCGTTTGAAAAGACGCTTGATCGAGTCACGGGCACGAAGCTCGACAAAGGACGCATCAGGTTCCTGGTCGGCGGCGACGAATACTTCGATCGCCTGATGCAGACCATCAATGCAGCCGAAGAAAGCATCGACATTCGCACCTACATTTTCGACAACGATGATTTCGCCGTTGACGTCGCCGATCGACTCAAAGAGCGCTCCGATGATGTGCGCGTGCGCATCATGCTCGATAGCATTGGCAATACGCTGGCGATGCAGACGGACCCCGAGTCGCTGCCCGATGATCACATTCACCCGACATCAATGAACCTGTATATCGAATCCGGTTCGAATGTGAAGGTGCGCAAGCAAACCAATCCGTGGCTCACCAGCGATCATGTCAAGACCACGATCATCGACAAGAAGATCGCATTCGTCGGCGGCATGAACATCGGCCGCGAGTACCGCTACGACTGGCATGACCTGATGATGGAAATCACTGGCCCCGTCGTCGACAAGCTCCAGTTCGAATCCGACAAGGCCTGGGCGCGCGGCGGCTTCTTCGGTGACTTCGCCAACGCAGTCCGTTTCCTGCAAGGCAAGCAAGAGCATGCCGACCGCGACGGCTACCCCGTGCGCGTCCTGCAGACTCGCAATTTCGATTCCGACATCCACAAGGCGCAAATCGCCGCAATCCAGAACGCACAGAGCTACATCCTGATCGAGAACGCCTACTTCTCCGACGACCGCACGATCTACGAACTCGCCAAGGCCCGTCGCCGCGGCGTCGACGTTCGCGTCATTATTCCGTCGCATGGCAATCACGGCCCGCTGAACGCCAGCAACAAGGTTACGATCAATACGCTGCTCGAGCATGGCATCCGCGTTTACGAGTACCCGGGCATGAGCCACGTCAAGGCCGCCGTGTTTGACGGCTGGGCCTGCGTCGGATCGGCCAACTTCGACAAGCTGAGCCTGAAGGTGAACAAGGAACTGAATATCGCGACGTCTCACAAAGAGACCGTCAACGCCCTGCTCGACCAGGTATTCATTCCGGACCTGATGATGTCACGCGAGATCACTGAACCCGTCGACGTTACGCCGGCAACCTACATGGCGGAACTGGTAGTGGACGAACTGCTGTAAATGCGACTAAAGTAGACGCGCTGTACGGTATCCGGCCTGGGGAGTACGCATGACGCTTACATTGCTCGGTATCGCCGCGGTATTAATCGTCGTCTGGATGTACCTGCGCTGGCGCAACAAGGCCGGGCAGGAGACTGCGACGGCAAGTACCGCGAAGACCGAAGATACGACTTACCACGCGGTGTCGATCAAGTTCGAGGAGTCCGCGTGCGACGCTGCCAGGGAAATGTCGGGACGACGCTTCCTGGCCAGTGCCGCGCCGCGCCTGCCGTTACCGGAATGCGGCGCGATGGAATGCCGCTGCCGTTTTGTGCATCACAAGGATCGGCGCACCGGCACAGACCGCCGCAGCCCGTTCGCGGCGGCGGGTTTCGGTGGTGGAACCGGCTCTTTCGAGGCGGAAAGGCGAGAAAAACACGATCGGCGCAAGGACGCCGACCCGGATCCGTTTTAAGGCTCAGTAGCCGAAATCGACGACGCTGGCCTGGTAGTTATCGAGCTCTACCTGGTAACGAGCGCGCTCCTCATACAGGACCTGGATCTCGGCTTCGAGATGGCCCGTGCGCTCTGACAATTCCTTGAGATCAGCCAGCAAGAGCACCCGCTGTTCCATGGTCGTCTCTTTGGCGATCAGCGCCGCTTCCTTGGCGCGAATTTCATCTTCTACCTGCTCGAGTTCACGCTCCTTGGCGCTGATATTCGAGCTGGCGCGGCTGACATTCGAGCGCAGCGTATACAGGTGATAACCCGCGTTATAGGCATCAAGGAAATCAGGCTCGAGATCGACACTGCAGACACCGTAGTAACGACCGCCACTGACGCCGACGTTATAACCGCGCCCGGGCTGGCAATACTCTACAAGCCCCTGCTCGCGGCCGTTCTGCCAGGCCGCGAAGTCTGCCGTTACGCCATGCTTGGCGCAGGCCTTGCGATGCTTCGTGAAGCGATCGGCCGTGTAACCGCGGGCGCCGTCTTCGTAGCCGACAGCTGACCAGTCGGTTGCAACACATTCTTCGCTGCTCATGCTGGCGCAGCCACTCAGGGCCAGCGCGGCAAGCGCTGCCAAAACTGCTGTCATGTTCATCTTCATGCCGATCTCCGTCCAAGAGTCGCTTAGAGACATAATCCCGACGCTACCGATACGTCACACGATGCGCCGTGACGACATTCACAAATACGCCGCCACGCCTGAACAAAGCCTGAAAAAACACGGGAATCTGCGTGCTCAGGCGCTTCATTGTGACTTGCGTCACAGTGCCCCGGCGCCCTCTGCCGATACCCTGCATCTATGGATATCGAAGCGTTCAGCGGGGCCGCGACCGTTGCTCTGACGAGCACGATTCTGTTTCTGTTGGTCGCCAAGTCCTGGAGCGCATTCAGCCGCACGGTCAGCTCAACGCCCAGCTTCGCCGACAGCATCATGCACGAGGCAGCGCAGCGCTTTCGCGACGAGCTTGAGCGACTGACGTCCTCCCAGTCAATCTACCTGGGCGGCACCCTCGTATTCATCGTGCTTTTCGTCGCAGCCTACGTGCTGCAGGCACAGAGCCTGTTCGCAGGCTACCCCGCATGGCAGCTGTGGCTGCAGATTGCGTTCCTGACGCTCGCGGCAGGATTCGCCGCCTGGCGGCTGGTCCGTACGATTCTGGCACGCCGCCAGGTGAGTTTCGTCCGCGACGCCAACGTTGCGGTCGGCCACCAGCTTCAGCAAATTTCCACGGGCGCAAACCGCGTCTTTCACGACGTACGCACGACGGCCGGGGTCGTCGATCACGTACTGGTCGGGCAAACTGGAATCTATGCGGTAAACGTCGTCGCGCGGCGTGGCGCCAGAAACGGCAATGCGGTGCTCAAGAACAGCGTCCTGGCGTTTTCAAATAGCGACGACGACATTCCGGTCGTCAACATCGCAGCCAGCACGGCGCGCCTTGAGAAAGAGATCTGCCGCATGCTCGGCCACAAAGTGCGCGTGCGCTCAGTGATCGCCGTTCCCGGCTGGGACATCGGCGAACAGGCCAGCGAAAACCACCTGCTCGTCAACGAGCGCACCATCCCGATGCTGCGCGGCTGGAAAGACCAGTCCGACTACCTCATGAACGAGGACGTCGACGCGCTGCAGCAAGAACTAACCGCGCGCTGCCGCCGCCGCTAGCTGCTTCTCGGCATCGGCAAACTGCGCCGCGGCCTTCTCGAGATACGTCGCCGCTTCCTCGTCGTAACCATCGGCGGACGATGACCACACACGATTGATATAGCGCTCGCCCGCCGCAAAGCTGCTCATGATGTCAGCATACGTCTGCAGGCCAAACAGGTGCACCATGCTTTCGCGGGCATCCGCAAAACGACGCAGGTCGCTGCGGAGCTTATGGTCGATTGCATCGCGCAGAGACTCGCCCTTCGTCGCCTCTCCGCTGGTGATTTCGCCGAGATCGCGCACGATGTTGGCGATTGATTCGTTGAGTTCGCCGCGATTCGACTCGAGCACCTCGGGCGATGTCGCATGCGCCGATTCCGCGCGCTTGATCATGAGCAGTCCGGCAACCGCACCGAGTGCCGCGACACCAAAGCCCATCCAGTTGACATGTTCGACGTCCAGCGCCGTTGTGAACGCGCCCATGATGAAGCCGACGATCAGAAGAATATAGCCAATTGCTTTCATGTCATGTCCTCCCTACGCCGTGGCCACGATATACAGGGCATTGCCCACACCGACCAGCGCCTCACCAACAATCAGGCCGGCGGCGAGTGGTATGCCGACGTCCTCACTCCAGGTATTGCCCTTGAAGCGATCCGACAGTTCGCGCGCCAGCGTGCCGAGCGAATACGTCAACACGATATTGAATGGCAGGTAGAAGCCGAGACCGACTGTAATGCCAAGGCCGCCCATAACCGCCGACAGGATGCCGCCAAGAATGGCACCGGCAATGTACTTCTCGGTTGGCACGTCACCGCCCATGATGCCGTCAATCGTGCTTGCCAGCGCCTGTGCCTGCGGAGCTGGCAGACGTTCGCTGCCGAGACCGTAGCCTTCGGCCGAATGCAGCACGAAGATCACGCCGATCACGACAATCGGGCCGAGCCATGCGCCAGCAAACTGGCCAATCTGCTGCTTGCGCGGCGTTGCGCCAACGAGATAGCCGGTCTTGAGGTCAAGCATCAGGTCCGTAGCCTGTGACATCGCAACGCACATCGCAGCGCCGACCATCAGCGCCGCGATAATCGACTCATCGCGCCCCATGTTGAAGGCCTGGGTCAGCACGATCAGGAGCGTAATGCCGACCAGCGTCATGCCGGACAACGGTGACCAGTTGGTACGCCCGATGGCTTCCGACAGGATGATGCCGGCCATCCAGATCCACAGCGTGCCGAGGATGGCCATCAGGATGCCGCGACCGAGGCCCAGGTTGTCGACCGAAGTCACCGCCATGAAGGCGAGCAGCGCGGCGGCGCCGCCGATGGCGATGTACAGCATCTTGATTGGCATTTCGTCAGCCGAGATGCTGGTCGACATCTTTGATGCCTTCTGCATCGACTTCACGGCGCTCAGGATCAACGGGAACGCGAGCATGACTCCCATGATTGCGCCGCCAATCAGCATGCCGATGCCAAATGGTCGGAACAACTCAATCCGTAATGGCCCCGGCGTGTTGATCACATCGCCCTCGGCATTGGTCGGGAACAAATCCGTGATCGCCAGCATCGGCGCCAGGAACCAATATGCGACGAAGCCGCCGATGATGAAGGCGATACCGCCGCGACCTGCGATAAAGCCGACACCAATCGTCATCAGCGACAGGTACCAGATGCCGTTCATGTACTCGGGCAAGCCTATAAGGACACCGAGATTGAAGTCATGCACGTCGAAATGAACCGTCATCCAGTGCACGACGCCGCTGGCCAGCGCGGCGAGTAACAGGATGTTGGCCTTGCGGACGCCGGCACCCGGCGACTTGAGAATGGTCGCAACGGCAACACCGCCCGGATAAGTCAGGCGCTCATAATCGATCATGTGCTTGCGCAACGGAATGATGAACGCGATGCCGAGGAACGCGCCGGCGATACAACCAAACGTCAGGATGACGGGGTCGAACTTGTCGCCGTAGCCGAGCAGAAACAGCGCCGGTACCGAGAACATCATGCCCGACGACGCGCCGTTTACGCCCGAGGCGATCGTCTGCACGATGTTGTTTTCGATAATGCTCTTGCGCCGCAGCATGCCGCGCAGGACGCCGAAGCCGAGAATCGCCGCGAGCTCAGAGCCCTCGATAGAAAATCCCAGGATTAGTGCCGCGTAGCCGATGGCGACCGCGATGATGGCGCCGATAATCCAGCCAGTGACCAGAGCGACCCACGTCAGCTCCGGGTACGGCCGTAAGGCGGCCGGTGCAGGGTTATTCACTGCGTCTCCCCCATTTGTTGTTTGCGCGTGAGACTACCACAGCGGCTCGAGGCGCGCCGCCAGTTGGTCGCGTTCCAGGACCTCGTTGAATTCGTCTGCCATCGCCCTGCAGGCGTCGACGCACTGCTCCCAGATGCGCACGCGTTCGGCCGGCTCGTAGTTCACGAAGTCGGTGCGATCCGGAATCTTGCCATTGGGGAGCTTTGCGACGAACTCCGCCGAGGGACTGACCAGGATGGTCCGATCGACGTTGCCCGCCTGGGGACGCCGCCATTTGAGTCTCTTATCAAACCAGCCCGGCACGATGCGATCGTAGAAATGCGGGAACAGCGTGAAGCGCTCGTCGGCCGAATGCGGCAGGTCGAGGTGATAGTCGATAATGCCGCCATCGCGATAGACGCCGGGCACAGCACCTGCGATATCGCGCACGCCGGACAGGACCAGTGGAATCGATCCGGTCGCCACAACCGCGTCTCGCAGGTTAGCGCGCGTCATTTCAATCTGCTGCAGCGGAAACCCGGTCACGCCAAAGAATGGCGGCAGGTCACGCTGGTCGTAAAACAGGGCGCGTTCAAACGACCAGCCCAGGGTCGTGCGACTGACCGCATTGAGGAGCGCTGTCGTGATTAACGCCGCCGCCAGGGCGGTGCGATTCTCCGACGCCATGATGTGACGGCTGCGCACGGCCATGACGTGCATACGAAACAGCGGATTAGCGAGAATCTCGTCGGCACCGTTCTCGCCGAGCACGAGATCGAGGATTTCACGGCTCTTCGCCGTGATCTCGTGAATGTCCGGCTTCTCGCTATAGGTTTGGTAAAGATAGGCCTCTTCGAAGCGCTCAACTGCGGCGAGCGGGTCGTTCTGCGCATAACAGGAGAAACGCCAGGAACCAATCGAGCTGCCAATCAAATGGACGGGACCGGCGAGTTTTGGCACCACGGTCGAGAGGATTGCGCGGTCGAGCTGGCTTAGCACAAGCCACTTGGCCCCACCCGAGGCGCCGGCAATGGTGCCGATCGACGCCAGGTCCAGGCCGTGCTTGCGGATGGATTCAAGGGCACCAGCGCCCGCTTTGAAGGTCAAAGAGAACGGTTTCACAAATTGTGGCGCGTCGCGCAACGGAGATGGGTTTGGACGGTTATTATAGGGCTATCTTTACGCATGCGGTTCAATCAATGATTGCACGACTCCTGTCCGCCACCGTGGCGACCGCGATCTTCGCCGTACCTGCATTCGCTGACACCCCGGAGCCACCACTGTTCGTGGCCCCCGAGGGCAGCGACGCAGGCAACTGCCTGGACGCCGCACAACCCTGCCGTAGTCTCGGCTATGCCTTGCAGCGTGTCGGCAAGAACGGTCGCATCCGGGTACAGAGTGGCAGCTACTCGCTCGCCAGACCCGAGGACGTGTTCTATCTCGTCAGCAATGCTATTGACGTCGAGGCCGAGAAAGGCGCAACCCTCGTCGGCGTACCCGCGCAGTTCACGGAGCGCCTGGCCGAACGCGGCTTCCGCGTCATCGTCGATACGAAGAGCATCGATACGCAAACTGCCGAGGCGCTGGCAACCACCCAGCAGGTCGTGTCCACCAGCACCGCCGCGACCGCCTGCACCGGTGGCATGGCCGCGGGCTTCCCGTGCAACAACGTCGATCTGCTCGCCCACGTTGCGGACCGCACGCCGGCCGCGCGCGGTGCCGACATCTGGGGTTTCCGCGACCTGAATACGGGTCGCGAGTACGCGATCATGGGCTACAGCACGGGCACGGCGGTGTTCGATGTCAGCAACCCGGAGAATCCGCGCGAGATTGGTTTCATCCAGGGCCAGAACACCACGTGGCGCGACATGAAGGTCTACCAGGCGTGGAACGCAGCTGCGGGCCGTTACGACGCCTACGCATATGTCACGGCAGATAACGCTTCCGATGGCCTGTTCATCATCGATCTGACCGAGCTGCCGCAGCGCATCTCGCGAGTCAATTACGCCAGCGACTTTCTTGCTGCGCACAATGTCTACCTTAGCCGTGCCGAGTTCGGCACCGGGCTGCCCCTGACCGATGGCCCACCGTTGCTGATCCTCGCGGGCTCCAATATCAGCGATGGCCGCTTCCGCACCTATGCGCTCGACGACCCGAGGTCGCCGTCGTTCATAGCAGCACCCGGCACGCCCGGTGGGCAGCCCGGCGGAGATCGACTGTACATGCATGACGCCGCGTCAGTGCTCGTTACCGATTCGCGCAGGGATACGCAGTGCGCGAATGCCGCTGGCTCACCCTGGTGCGACGTCGTCTTCGACTTCAACGAAGACTCGTTGGATATCTGGGACGTAACGAACCCGGCTGACCCGCAGCGGCTGAGCCGCACGCCGTATAGCAACACCGGCTATACACATTCGGGCTGGTGGTCCGAGGACAAACGCTATGTGTTCCTCCAGGACGAGCTCGACGAGCGCGACCGCGGCCTGCAGACCACCGTGCGGGCATTTCGCATCGATGACCTGCGCAGCCCGGTACTCGCGGGCACCTGGACGGGACCGACGTCGGCCATCGATCACAACGGATTCGCACGCGGTAATCGCTACTACATGTCGAACTATGCGCGCGGGCTGACGATTCTCGACATTACGAATCCCGCCGCCCCGAGCGAAATCGGGCGCTTCGACAGTTTCCCGTCGGGTGACTCCACCGGCTTCCCGGGTGCCTGGGGTACCTACCCTTACCTGCCGAGCGGCAGGATTCTGATCAGCGACATCGACAGCGGCCTGTACGTCGTGGAAGACCGCACGCTCGACGTCGCTGAGGGCAGCTTGTCGTTCGCTGCGGAGTCGTTTGCGGGCGAAGAAGCACGGTCGGTCAACATCGCGGTGCACCGCAATGGTGGCAGTTCCGGTGCCGTCAGCGTGGCATGGGAGCTGATCCCGGCGAACGCTTCCTCGGCCGACGTTAGCGCGATGAGCGGGACCCTTTCCTGGGCCGCAGGCGATGCCGCAGACAAGACCATCATGATTCCGTTAGTCAACGATGGCGTCACCGAGGGACTCGAGCAGTTCATCGTGCGCCTGAGTGCGCCCACCGGCGGCGCGACGCTGCAAGCGCCAGCCATGGCAAGCCTCTATGTTGCGGATCCGGGAAGCGGCCCATCGGTTAGCTTTGCAGCGTCGTCTATCGAGGTGCCTGAGCGCGGCTTCAACACGGCTGTCGTAGTCCTGCAGCGCGGCGGCAACGCGGCCGGCGCCGTATCCGTCGAGTATGCGGTGACAGGCGGCGATGCGACTGCCGGCGTGGATGTGAACGGCCCGACCAGCGGCACGGTGAGCTGGGCGGATGGTGACGCCGACCCGAAGGTCGTTGAGCTCGCCATCGTCGACGATGGCACGGGTGAAAACGACGAATTCCTCGAGCTGTCCCTGAGCAATGCCGTGGGTGGCACAATCGACGGCAATACGACGCTGCACGTCGACGTGCTTGATGGAACGGGAGTGAATGCCGCGCCGAACTCGGTTGCGGGAGCGAACCAGACCGTGAGCAGCGGCGCACGCGTAACGTTGAGCGGCGGCGGCTCCAATGATCCCGACGGCGATGCGCTTACCTACTCCTGGACGCAGACATCGGGAAGCGCCGTCACGCTGTCCGGCGCAGATACGGATACCGCGTCGTTCACCGCACCGTCGGTGACTTCGGATACCATGCTGCGCTTCTCGCTGGAAGTCACTGACACGCGCGGACTTGCCGATACATCAACGGTAACCGTGACCGTGCGCGCGCCAGGCTCATCGTCCGGTGGCGGCGGCGGCGGTGGCGTATTTTCGCTGTGGTTGCTGGCGCTGCTCTTAAGCGAACGGATGCGTCTTTATAATCGTCTGCTCGCGATCCGGTCCCGTTGAGATAATGTCGACGGGCACGCCGGCAAGTTCCTCGATCCGCGCAAGGTAGGCGCGCGCCTTCTCGGGCAGGTCAGCGTAGTTGGTGACCCCAACCGTAGACTCCTGCCAGCCCGCCCATTCCTCATAGACCGGTTCGCACTGCGCGAAGCGATCGACGACGACAGGGAGGCCGCTAATCGGCTCGCCATCAATCTGGTAACCAACACAGATCTGGATGGTCTCGAGTTCGTCGAGCACGTCAAGCTTGGTCACGCACAGGCCTGAAACGCTGCTATTGATGATCGAACGGCGTAGTGCGACCGCATCGAACCAGCCACAGCGACGCGGCCTGCCCGTGGTCGCACCAAACTCAGCGCCAACGCGGGCAATGTGCGCGCCCTGCTCGTCAAACAGCTCGGTGGGGAACGGACCGGCGCCTACGCGCGTCGTGTAAGCCTTGACGATGCCAAGGATGTAATCGAGGTTGCGCGGCCCGACGCCCGTGCCGGTGCTGGCCGCGGCGGCAACCGTGTTCGACGAGGTCACAAACGGATAGGTGCCGTGATCGATATCGAGGAAACTGCCCTGCGCGCCCTCGAACAGGATGCTCTTGCCTGCATCCGCGAGTTCCTGCAGTACCTGGGTAACGTCTGCCGTGATCGGCGCGATGATCTCGGCATAGCCCATGGCCTCATCCAGCGTCTTCGCGAAATCGACCGGGGCCGCCTTGAAGTAGTTCTTCAACAGGAAGTTGTGATAGTCGAGGATTTCGCCGAGCTTCGCGGCGAAGTTCTCGCGTACGAACAGGTCGGAGACCTTCAGCGCGCGGCGCGAGACCTTGTCTTCGTAAGCCGGACCAATGCCGCGTCCGGTGGTGCCAATCGCGGCCGACCCGCGCGCTTTCTCGCGCGCCGCATCAAGCGCCACATGCGACGGCAGAATCAGCGGGCACCCGGGGCTGACCCGCAGTCGCTCGAACACAGGTACGCCACTTTCGATAAGCGCATTCGCTTCCTTGACCAGCGCATCGAGCGCCAGCACGACGCCATTGCCGATCAGGCACTGGACGTTATCGCGCAGAATGCCGGACGGAATCAGGTGCAGGACCGTCTTCTCGCCGCCAATAACCAGCGTATGGCCCGCATTGTGGCCGCCCTGGAAACGCGCAACGGCTGCGGCGCGGTCCGTCAGCAGGTCGACAATCTTGCCTTTGCCCTCGTCACCCCACTGGGTGCCGATTACGACAACATTCTTACCCATGAAAATTCCGTCTGTCTTAGGCGTGCGCTCACGGCTGCACGAGATACAGGATGGCCAGTCCGACGATCATCAGGACGAGGCCGAGTTTGCGAATCTGATTGTCGCCCAGCCGTGAAATTTCCGCCACCATCTCGCGGTATTTTCGCGGCGACGCAAACGGCAACAGGCCCTCGACGATGAGTACGAGGGCCAGTGCCGTAAGCAGAATCGTAGCTATCGGTTGCCGTCCGAGCGGTTCAGGTAACGGAAGAACTCGTTGTTCGGATCGATAACGAGCACGTCACCGTTCTTGCCAAGCGCGTTCTGGTAAGCCTCGATCGAGCGATAGAAGGCGTAGAACTCCGGGTCCTTGTTATATGCCTCGGCATAGATAGCGGCCGCCTGGGCGTCGCCTTCACCGCGAATGATCTGGCTCTGTCGATCGGCGTCGGCGAGGATGACCGTGCGATCACGTTCTGCCGTCGACTCGATCAGTGCTGCCGCCTCGCGGCCTTCGGCGCGAGTTTGCGCGGCCAGCTGCTGGCGCTCAGCACGCATCTGTCGGTACACCGATTCGCGCGCCTCGGATACAAACTCGACCTGTTTGACGCGGAAGTCCACGAGCTCGGCGCCAAGGCCTTCGGCCGTGGGCCGCGCCATGGTGAGCATGTCACGCATGAGCTCCATGCGTTCCACCGAAATCGCTTCGCGCGTAGCGCGTTTACCGAACTCGGTAACGACGGAGTTCTTGATGATCTCGCGCAGGCGCCTTTCGGCGATATCGGCCGAGCCGCCCGTCGAGGTGTAGAACCTTTCCTCGTCGATAATTCGCCATTTGACGAAAAAGTCGACCGTCATGTTCTGGCGATCAAGCGTGAATACTTCCTGCGGGGCATCGTCGATCTTGAGAATGCGACGCGGGAACTTCTTCACCGTCTCAATGATCGGGATACGCCAGTGCAGACCCGGCTCATACTGCGCCTCGCGAATCTCACCAAAACGCAACTTGAGCGCGAGTTCGCGTTCGTTGACCGTGAATGCGGACAGGCCGACGAGAATCAGCGCCACACCAAGAACGATTCCGACGGTGGCGCCGGCTCCTGCTTTAGCGTTACTCATCCTCGGGTCCTCCGTTCACGTCCATCTCGCGGTTCCTCCCGCGCCTCGTTTTGGCTGCGGTTCGTGTTCGGCGCCGTCGTCGGGTCCGCCTGCGGCATATCGATGCCTGAGCGGCGCATGATTTCATTGAGCGGCAGGTACAGCAGATTGCCGTTGCCGTCCGTGTCGATCAGCACCTTGGCGGCGTCGCCATAAACCGCTTCCACCGCCTCGATGTAAAGGCGATCGCGCGTCACGCGCGGCGCTTTCTGGTACTCGGTCAACAAGGCCTCGAAGCGAGCCGCGTCACCTTCCGCTACCGCGATGACCTGTTCGCGATACGCCTCGGCTTCCTGCAGCACACGTTCACGCTGACCACGAGCCTTCGGCACGATGTCGTTGGCGTATTCCTGCGCTTCGAACTTGTAACGATCGCCGTCATTCGTTGCACGCAGCGTATCGGCAACGGCCTCTTCAACCGCGGACGGGTAGTTCACCGTGTTGATGTTGATCGAGGTCACCGTCAGGCCGGCGCCATAACCATCGAGGGTATCCTGCAGCTCTGTAATCGTGCGTGCAGGAATTTCTTCGCGGCGCTCACCAATCAGGGACTCGAGCGTGCTCGTACCGACTACACCGCGCAGCGCGCTTTCGGTCACGTCCTGCAGCGTCTGCTCGGGATCCTCGACGAGAAAGCTGAACTTGACCGGGTCCGTACGACGGTACTGGACCGCGATATCGATGTAGACGTACCAGAGGTCAGCCGTAAGCATCTCGGTGTCGTAATTGAAGTCGTTAACGGCTTCGATGTTGACAATATCGACGGTCTCGATCGGGTACGGCAGATGCCAGCGCAGGCCCGGCATCGTGACCGGCTCGACAAACTTGCCGAAGCGCTGCACAACGCCACGTTCGGCCGCGTCGACGCGATACAGGCCGGTCAGGCCCCACGCAATAACCAGTAATACGATCAGCGCGATACCGCCGCCAGCGCCACCGCCGCCTTTACTGCCGCCCAGGATACTGCCGAATTTCTTCTGCCAGTCCTGCACGATCTGATCGAGATCGTTTGGCTGTTCACCGTCGCGTCGCCACGGGTCCTTGCCATTTCCATTGTCGTTCCAGGCCATATCTACCTTCACTCGTTTGCGGCCGGCGCCGATGTTCCCATCGATGCCGGCACCAGATTTTCCTCGGCGAGGTTTTCAGTTTTGAGGAAGCGGCGCAAGTCCTTTTCGGACATTTTCAGCTCGAGCGACCAGCCGCCCTCTTCCAACAACTCCTCGTTAATGACAGCGCCAAGCTCAAATAGTTTTGCGCGCTGCTTGCCCTGCGCTGGTTCCAGGTGAATAAAGCGGTGCACCGTGCGCTTTTGCAGGCGCTTTCCTATCGCTTCTTTCAGCAGGTCCAGACCTTCGCCCGTGACCGCCGAAATCCATACGGCGCGGCCCTCGCCATCGCGATTCTTCGTCACGCGCGGCTGGCGATCAAGCAGGTCAATCTTATTGTAGACGCGAATCTGCGGTACCTGGTCGGCCTCGAGCTGCTGGAGCACCGAATTCACCTGGCGCACACGTTGCCAGCGGTTCGGGTCGGACGCATCGATCAGGTGCAGTATCAGGTCCGCCTCGCGGGCCTCCTGCAGCGTGGACCGGAACGCCGCAATCAGCTCATGCGGCAGATCGCGTACAAAACCAACGGTATCCGCCAGGACCACCGCCTCGCCGTCGGGCAATTCGAGCCGGCGTACCGTCGGGTCGAGTGTCGCAAACAGCTGGTCCTTCACATACACGCCGGCGTCTGTGAGTACATTAAAAAGCGTCGACTTGCCCGCATTGGTATAGCCCACCAGCGCCACAGTCGGGATCTCGGCACGCATACGATTGGCGCGATTGACGTTGCGGCGCGTGTCGACGTGTTCGAGTCGCTCCGTCAGCTGCCGGATGCGCTTGCCGACGAGACGACGGTCGGTTTCGAGCTGGGTTTCACCAGGGCCCCGCAGGCCGATACCGCCCTTCTGGCGCTCGAGGTGGGTCCAGCCGCGCACCAGGCGTGTCGACAGGTGTTTCAGCTGCGCGAGTTCAACCTGTAGCTTGCCCTCGAAGCTGCGGGCGCGCTGCGCGAAAATATCGAGAATCAGGCCGGCGCGATCGAGGACGCGGCACTTGAGCGCCTTCTCAAGGTTACGCTCCTGGCTCGGGCCGAGCGCGGCCGAGGAAATCACGAGCTCCGCGTCGTGTTCCTTGATCAGGTTCCTGAGTTCGTCAAGCTTGCCTGCACCGACGAAGTACCGCGGATCGGGTTTGCGACGTGACGAGACGAGTTCGCCGACGAGCTCAGCGCCCGCGGAACGGGCCAGCTCGGCGAACTCCTCGCGTTCTGATTCGTCGGGTAATCCGTCGGGACTCGCGTGGACGAGGACTGCGCGCTCGCCACTTTGCGGTCGTTCGAAAAACTTAGCCGTCGGCCTCTCCAGCATCGTCGTCCGGCAACGGCAGGCGCACGTTGCGTGCCGGCACGACAGTCGAAATCGCGTGCTTGTAAACCATCTGGTTGACGCTGTTTTTGAGCAAGACCACGAACTGGTCGAACGAATCCACCTGCCCCTGCAGCTTGATGCCGTTGACGAGGTAAATGGATACGGGGACCTTCTCCTTGCGGAGGATATTCAGGAAGGGATCTTGCAATGTCTGCCCTTTAGCCATTTTGGGTCTCCTTATTGTTGTTTTTCGTGAAAGCCCCGTCCCGGTGGCGCCGGGCTGCCCTACAGCGGCTTTCTGCCTAAGCGTTAAAAAATTCTATCACAGGGACTGCGCCAGAGAAGCCGATATAACGTCGATTGCACGGCCTTCAAGGGGATCGACAAGATTTATTTCCCGCTCCGAGCGCAGCCACGTGATCTGGCGCTTGGCGAGCTGCCGCGTGGCATAGAGGGCACGCTGGCGTGCCTCATCGAGACCATAGTCGCCATCGAGGTGCTGCCAGAACTGGCGATAGCCTACGGAACGCATGGACGGGTGGTCGGCGGTCAGATCCGGGCGATTGCGCAGGCTTTTGACCTCGTCGACAAAGCCCGCATCGACCATGATGTCGAGGCGTTGCTGGATGCGGTCGTGCAGCAGGCCGCGCGGCTCGATGTTGAGGCCAAACCTGAGGTACTCGACATCGTCGCGCTGCGGGCGCGAATTGCGCTGCCAATCACTGAGCGGTCTGCCGCTGGAGCGAAAGACCTCGAGGGCGCGCTGGATGCGCTGTTTGTCGTTGGGCTTGATCCGTCCGGCAGCGTGCGGGTCGACTGTTTCCAGCTGCGCATGCATGGCGGGCCAGCCCAGCTCCGCGGCCTCGGCGTCGATGTCGGCACGGATGGCGTTATCGGCGCCCGGCAATTCGGCGATGCCGCGCGTGAGCGCACGGAAATACATCATGGTGCCGCCGGCGAGCAGCGGGATGCGGCCCTGCGCCAGGATGTCGTCCATCTCGCGATAGGCATCGCGGACAAACTCGCCAGCCGAGTAACTTTCTTCGGGATCGCGGATGTCAATCAGGCGATGCGGCGCGCGTTTGAGGGTCTCGGCATCCGGTTTCGCGGTTCCGATATCCATGCCACGGTACACGAGCGCCGAGTCAACGCTGACGATATCGCAGGGAAAGCGCTTGCAGAGGCCAATGGCGAGATCGGTCTTGCCCGCCGCGGTCGGGCCCATCAGCAGGATAGCCTTGCGATTCATTACTGGCTCAGCGGCCGCGCAGGAACAGGCGGTCGAGTTCCGCCATCGTGATCGCGGTCCAGGTCGGGCGGCCATGGTTGCACTGGTCGGCGCGCTCGGTCGCTTCCATCTCCCGCAGCAACGCATTCATTTCGTCGATCGAAAGCAGGCGATTGGCCCGCACGGAATGGTGGCAGGCCATCGTAGCGAGTAATTCGTCGCTCTCGTCATCAACGCGACTGCTGCGACCGGATTCGGACAGGTCGGAAAGCACATCGCGCAACAGCGATTCGGCGTCGGCATTGCGCAGGAGTGCCGGTACTTCGCGGACGGTCAACGTGGTCGGACCCGAACGGTCGACAACGAGGCCGAGTTTTTCCAGCGCATCGCCGGACTGCTCGACGAGGTCGGCTTCATTCTCTGCGACCGAGATCGTTTCAGGGACCAGTAACGGCTGTCGCACGAGGTCGCGGTCATCGAAACTCTTCTTGAGTTTCTCGTAGGTAATGCGCTCGTGTGCTGCGTGCATGTCGACGACGACGAGACCGTCCTGGTTTTCGGCGAGGATGTAGACGCCGGCGAGTTGCGCGACGGCAAAGCCGAGCGGCGGCACTTCGGTGGCCTGTTCGGGCACGTCAGCGAGCGACGGCGCGGTTGCCATCGTGCGGTAGGTCGCGAGGGTGTCGCGGACACTTGACGGCGCCGGACTTTGCGGCAACGACATCGGCGCCTGGCTGAAGACCCGCTCGCGCGTCATTGGGATCGGCGTGACGTCGTGCCCGCCCGGTCGCGTGTCACCAAGCGCAAACTCGACGGTTTGGGACACGACACCATGGATACGGCGGCCATCGCGGAAGCGCACCTCGTGCTTGGCCGGGTGCGCGTTGGCGTCGACGCCCTTCGGATCCATCGTGAGGTTCAGGACGTAGGCCGGGTAGCGTCCGTGGAACAACACATCGCGATAGGCGTGGCGAACGGCATGCGCGAGCGTCTTATCGGTGACGCTGCGGCCGTTGACGAACCAGTACTGCAGGTCAGGCTGGCTGCGATTGAACGTTGGCAGCCCGATCCACCCGGACAGCGCGATGCCTTCGAGTTCGCGCTCGACGTGGACGCTCTGCTCCGCGAATTGCTCGCCGCAGATTTTCGCAATACGTTTCTTTTCGGTTTCGATGTCGCGCGCCGCGGGCAACTGCAGCACCGTGCGCTGGTTGTGGGTCAGCGTGAACGCAATCTCCGGGCGCGATAGCGCGAGGCGCCGCATCCACTTTTCGATGTGACCGAACTCGGTGCGCTCGGTGCGCAGGAAGCGGCGCCGCGCCGGCGTGTTGTAGAAGAGATCGTGGACCTCGACGGTCGTGCCCTGCGGATGGGCTGCCGGCGCTGGCTCGCTGAGATTGCCGCCGTCGGCCTCGACCTGCCAGGCCTTCCCGCCCGTGTTCGAGCACAGGGACAGTCGTGCGACCGACGCGATACTCGGCAACGCTTCGCCACGAAAACCGAGCGATGCAACAGCCTCGAGATCGTCGAGGCTCGTGATTTTGCTCGTCGCATGGCGCGACAACGCGAGCGCGAGTTCCTCCTTCGGGATGCCCTTGCCATCGTCGCGGATGCGGATCAGCTTGCTGCCGCCCGCAACGATGTCGATTTGGACGGCCTGTGCACCCGCGTCGAGGCTGTTCTCAACCAGCTCCTTGACGACAGAGGCCGGGCGCTCGACGACCTCGCCGGCGGCGATCTGGTTGATGAGGTGGCTGGGGAGTTGCTGGATGGGCATACGTAGGAACGATGCAGCCAATTGGCGAACTTTTCAATTCGCATCGCATATCTTGCTAACCTGTTCTTCATGGCCTCAGGGGTATCGCTAAGGACCAACCCAGAATGGACGCCATATTGCTGGCGACACCAGGTCGCGGATGGCCTGGTCGCTATTGCGAGCGTCGCCGGATGGTGGTTCATGCAGGGCGCCGGAACGGTCTTTTCCAAGTTACCGGAAACCCTTGAATTTATTCCTCCGTCATGGGTGCAACAGGTCCTGAATACCGGGCCCGCGCTGGCGCCCTTCCTGCTTCCGGCCAACCTGTTGCTCGTATTCCTGTGGATCTGGCACCGCAAAAGGCCGGATGCCCGGCGCTACGCGGGTTTCATGTGGTGGGGTTATTGCGCCACGCTTCTGTGGCTCATCGTCTGGGCGGTCGCCGCGCAGCGGATGCTGGTTGTGTACTGGGACAGCGTGGGCCGCTGACTACCCGCCAGCGAATATCGGGATATTCAATGTCTGGCCGACACGAATGCGGTCGTTGGATAGTTTATTGGCGCGGCGAATATCGGCCGAGCTGACGTTGTAGCGTTCGGCGATCTCGGAAACTGTGTCACCACGCGTCACGACGTGACGTACCTCGCGCGTCGGCGAGCGCTTCAGATCCATGGCGATCTGCGTGCCGGGCGGCGGGTTCGTGTAAAAGTAGCTGCGCACGCCGGCGAGGATCGCATTGGACAGCCGCGCACGGTAATCCTTGTTGCGCAGGCGCTTTTCGTCGGATGGGTTGGTCAGGAATCCGGTCTCGACAAGGATCGACGGCATTTCCGCAGAGGTAAGTACCGCAAGGCTCTTCTCTTTGACCTGCTTGCTGTGCATCTTGGCGACGCGACTCATTTCGCGGCTGACATGCTGACCAACGATTACACTGGCGCTCAATGTGGCATTCGTCGACAGGTCGTGCAGAACGTAGGCGATGTCTTCGTCTTTGTCGTTCAGCGATACGTCCCCGATCTTGACCTCTTGATTGCGACGCCGCGACAACGCAGCTTTGGTTTCCCGATCGGCACGATCGAGATTGAGAGCGAAGACCGACGCGCCGTTGGCACGTGAATCGCGGAAGCCATCAGCATGAATCGATATGAACAGGTCGGCATCGCGCTGATGCGCAATTCCGATCCGATCTTTGTGCGGAACCAGCACATCGCGATCCCGAATGAGGGTCGCGCGCATGCCCGGCTCGGCGTTGATCTTCCTGGCCAGTTCCTTGCTGATGGTTAGTACGATGTCTTTTTCGTGCGAATGCCGTCCCGAGGTGCCCGGATCCTTGCCGCCGTGACCGGCATCGATTGCAACGACGATGTCGCGGCCGGCCTTGTATGCGTCTGAGGCACGCTTAACAGTCGAGATATCGCCGGCCTGGTGAAGGTCGACGACGAGTCGATCGCCGTAGGTCGAATTTGGACCGGCCGTGAAGGTACGCGAGCGAACGGCGGTGTTCAGGTCGAGAACCACGCGCAACTGACCGTCGGCACGCACGGCACTACGAATCGAGCGTACAGAGCCGGCGCCCTCGGGCAAGTCTGTGAGAGATTTGCCGAGGCGGCTGTCTTTGAGATCAATTACGAGACGATCCGGACCGCGCAGCGTGAAGATCTTGTGCTCGGCAGGTCGACTGAGGTCGAGCACAACGCGTGTTTTGTTATTTTCGGACCATATACGGACGTTTTCGACGGTCGAACCGGCAAAGACCGCTGACGAAGCCAGCAGCCACAATGCGCAGGTAAGCATTCTCATTCGAGCCACAAACGAAGTCCCAAGCCAGAGTTACGGGATTATGTTCCGTCGAGTATACGAATCCAGGCACGAAATCCAATACTTTCTTTATAAAAATTATGTAGATACCAGCCCTTCTTAAACCACCTTTCGAGCGGGGACAGTGCCCCTATTCGGGGGGACAGTGCCCATATTCAGATTTTTATCTATTGATTTCATGGGGTTATGAAATTCAACTCATGAAACTTATCACTTCATGAGCACTTGAATGCCTAGGAAATCATGCAGTTGACGAGTCCTAGGGGCACTGTCCCCCCGAATAGGGTCACTGTCCCGGGAATAGGGAGGTGGCGCGGGGGGTTAGCGGGATAAGTTCTACTGCGCGGCCGTCGCCAGAGTACGAGAAGGTAAGTGAGAGGTCCGCCTGTTCTGCCAGGCCAGGCGCGCGATCCGGCCATTCCACGATGCGGCAACCGTCGTCCAGTTCGTTCCAGCCGAGGTAGCGCAGCTCTTCCTCATCGCCAACTCTGTATAAATCAACGTGATAGATGTTTCCCCTCGAAAGAGAATACGGCTCTACCAGCGTATACGTCGGGCTCGGTACGGCCCCCGTGTGCCCCGCCGCACGAATCAGCGCCCTCGCAAACGTCGACTTCCCAGCCCCGAGCTCGCCGTTCAGCAGCAACGTCCAGCCCGCCAGGTCCTCTGGCAGCGCGTCCAGCAACTCCTGGCCGAACGCAATCGTGGCCGCTTCATCTTCAAGGTAACGCTTCATGGATTGATTACTGCTCTCAGTTCCGCCAACAGGTCCGACGCGATCAATCCGCGCTCGCCCATCCGTGCCGCCAGGTCGCCGGCCCGCGCGTGCGCCTCGACCCCGACAGCGGCGGCAGTATCGATGGGCAATCCCTGCGCGGTCAATGCCGCGATGATGCCCGTAAGCACATCCCCCATACCCGGCGAGCCCATTCCCGGGTTGCCCGCCGTACACAGATACGGCACCTCGCCGCCGGAAACCATGGATCCGGCGCCCTTGAGCACGACGACGCCCCCGTATTTCTTTTCCAGATTCGCCAGTGCCGCCAGCCGGTCTGCCTGCACATCCGTCGCGCCGCAACCCAGCAAGCGCGCGGCCTCACCCGGATGCGGCGTGATGACGCGCTCATTCATGCTTCCTGGCTCTTCAGCCAGCAAATTCAGGGCATCGGCATCCCACACAGTCGGCAGGTTCAGCTCGGCCACCGCGGCATACATTTCGCGCGCCCAGTTCGACTGCCCCAGACCCGGCCCAAATGCGACCACGTCAGCGCGCTGCAGCAATGGCCCCAGTTCGGCCGCAGATTCGACCCCATGCGGCATCAATTCCGGTCGCGACGCCACCAGGACCGCCGCATGCGACGGATGCGTTGCAATGCTGACGAGCCCGGCCCCGGTCCGCAGCGCGGCTTCGCCCGCCAGCCGAACTGCACCGGGCATGCCTGCGCCACCGCCGACGACGAGCACGTGGCCGTAGTCACCCTTGTGACCACTGCGCTGCCGCCGCGGCAGTGCCGTAGCCAGCATCGCGTCATCAATGCGTCGATAATCAGGTTTGAGGTGCGACCGGTATTCGTCAGGAATCTCGAGCCCCGCAAAGCGAATCTCGCCGCAATACTCCGGCGCCTCAGCAAGAAACAGGCCCGGCTTCAAGCCGACGAACGTGACAGTCAGGCCGGCTCGAACTGCGCAGCCAAGAACCTGCCCGCTGTCGCCATGAATTCCGGTCGGAATGTCCAGCGCCAGAACCGGCGCAGCATGCGCATTGATTGCCTCAACAGCGCGACTAAACTCACCGCTTACCTGGCGCTCGAGCCCGCTACCGAGAATCCCGTCGACCAGCAGACCGGCTTCGGAATCCATTTCGCCCGTCCAGGGCGCGATCACCCCGCCAGCAGCGAGAAAATCGTCGCGCGCAATCGCCGCGTCGCCACCGAGCTTGTCCGGGTCAACCAGGGCCAGCACTGAAGCCACGATCCCGCGCTCTGCTGCCAACCTTGCGACGACGTACCCGTCCCCGCCATTGTTGCCCGCGCCGCAAACCACCTGCCAGCGCGTCGCGTCGGGAAAGACCTCAACCGCCGCCTTCACGGCGGCCTCCCCGGCACGTGTCATCAGGGTATAACCCGGCACCCCGTGATCCTCGATCGTCGTCCGATCGATCTCGCGCACAGCGGCAACGGAATAGATATTGGCAGGCAAGCGTTCCATCGGGACGATTATACTGTCTGCGAATCAGGAACTTACATTGACCAGCTCATCCGACCAATACGGCAATACCGATATGCAGGCGCTCAAGAGGGAGATCGTCGCCTGGTGCGGTGAACTCGGATTCCAGCAGGTCGGCATCAGCGATATCGACCTCACCACCGCCGACCAACGCCTGCAGGAGTGGCTCGGCAACAAATTCCATGGCTCCATGCACTACATGGAACGCCATGGCAGCAAGCGCAGCCACCCGGAAGAACTCGTCCCCGGCACGGTACGCGTCATCTCCGTTCGCATGGACTACCTGCCAGAAGACCCGGACGACGCCAAAGCACTGCTCGACCATGACTCACGCGCCTATATTTCGCGCTACGCCCTTGGCCGCGACTACCACAAGGTCATGCGCGGCAGGCTCCGCAGCCTGGCACGCTATATCGAACAGCGCGTCGGCGAGTTCGGCTACCGCGTCTTCGTCGACAGTGCACCCGTACTCGAAAAAGCTATTGCCGAAAAAGCCGGCCTCGGCTGGGTCGGCAAACACACGAACGTCATCAACCGCAATGAAGGCTCGTGGTTCTTCCTCGGCGAACTCTACACCGACCTGCCGCTACCCGTCGACGAGGCTGAAGCCTCGTACTGCGGCACCTGCGTCGCATGCATCGACGTCTGCCCGACCGACGCCATCGTCGCCCCCTACACTCTCGACGCGCGCCGCTGCATCTCCTACCTGACGATCGAGTCCTTCGACCCGATCCCGGAGGAATTCCGCGCGGCGATCGGCAACCGCATTTACGGCTGCGACGACTGCCAGTTGTTCTGCCCCTGGAACAAGTTCGCCACCCGAACGACGGAACCCGATTTCGCGCCTCGCCACGGACTCGATGACGCCGAGCTCGTCGATCTGTTTGCCTGGGACGAGCAGACCTTTCGCAACAAGACCGAGGGCAGCGCTATCCGTCGCCTCGGCCACGAACGCTGGCTGCGTAACATCGCGGTCGCGCTCGGCAATGCGAAGACGACACCGGAACTTGTCGCTGCGCTGCAAGCGCGGCAGCATGACGATTCGCCTTTAATAAAAGAACACGTGGCGTGGGCCCTCGCCCGCCACGCCAACAAGGAGACCGGCGATGTTTGAGGCACCCGACTCACCCTATCTCGTGCCGTTCGACGGCAGTTTCAAAGTCGCCGCAGCGAGCACAAAGCCGCTGACAGATGGCACGCCGCATAAGGGCAAGCACCGCCGCGAACGCACCGAGGACCTCAACAAGTTGCAACGCGTTCTCGCCGCGGGCGACAAGCACGCCGTACTGCTTGTGTTCCAGGCCATGGATGCCGCGGGCAAGGACAGCACGATCCGCTCGGTCATGCAGGGCGTCGACCCATCCGGCTGCCAGGTCTTCAGCTTCAAGAAACCCTCGAGCCTCGAACTCGACCACGACTTCCTGTGGCGCACGACCTGCCGCCTGCCCGAACGCGGCCGCATTGGCATCTTCAATCGCAGCCAGTACGAGGAGGTCCTCGTGGTGCGCGTGCATCCGAAGATCCTCGACTACCAAAAGCTGCCCGGCGAACTCGATATGGCAACGATCTGGGACGATCGCCTGACTTCGATTCGCCAGCAGGAAGAACACCTCGCCCGCAACGGCACGGTCATTCTGAAGTTCTGGCTGAACGTTTCGCGCGACGAACAGAAGCGGCGCTTCCTGTCGCGCCTCGACGAGGCCGAGAAGAATTGGAAGTTCGAGCCTAAAGACGTTGTCGAGCGTCGCTACTGGGACGACTACATGGCCGCGTACGAAGATGCCCTGAACGCGACATCGCGCCCCTGGGCACCGTGGTATGCCATCCCGGCCGACGATAAGCCTTACATGCGCGCACGCGTTGCCGACATCATTATCGACACGCTGCAGAGCATTGGCCTGCGTTACCCGGAACCGTCCGACGAGGACCGCGCCGAATTCGCCGAGGCGCGCAGCGAACTCATGGCCGACGGGTAACGCCGAAAGTGTGACGCGGTTCACACTCTGGCGGGGGGCTGGTCGGTGTCGCTCCGGCGTCAATCCGGCGACAATAGCGGTATGCAGGAATCAGCCGCAATTAACTCCGATTACAAACGGTCCCTGCTCCACAGTCTGCAACTCTTCACAGGCGTCTACCCGGACGACATCCAGGCCCTGCTGCAACGCTGTGAGCGTCGCGACCTCGCCGAGGGTGAGACCCTTCTTTCGCCCGAAGACCGCAATGAACACGTGTTCGTCGTGCTGTCGGGCTCGCTCAATGTACACGTAGGTTCAGTCGAAACGCACCCGCTCGCGACGATGGAAGCCGGCGACTGCGTGGGCGAGATGTCGATCATTGAAGACCGAGATCCGTCGGCTTACGTCATCGCGGCCGAAGATACGCACCTGCTCGTCATTCACAAAAAGGTCCTGTGGGACATGGTTGACGCCTCGCACGAGTTTGCCAAAAACCTGCTCGTCGTCCTGTCAAAGCGCGTTCGCAGCCATAACCGCGTGATCGCCAGCAATTACGGCAAACTCAGGACGTTTGAACGTCATGCAACGACGGACGCGCTCACAAGTCTTGCGAATCGCCACGCGATGGAGACGGCGTACCCGAAACTGATCGACCTGTGCCTGAGCAAGGGCAAGCCCGTATCGCTGATGATGATCGACGTCGACAACTTCAAGCAGTTCAACGATATGCTCGGCCATATCGCGGGCGATCGCGCGCTGTCCGTTGTTGCCAAAATCCTGCGGCAGCAATTCCGCCCGCGCGACCTGCTCGTGCGCTTCGGCGGCGACGAATTTGCGGTCTTGTTACCCGATGCGAAACTCAAGGAGGCGCTCGCGATCGGCGAACGCGTGCGCCGCGCGATCAGCGGAGAGACCAGCGACGGTTCGGATTCGCTGATCCAGATTCCGATCAGGATTTCGATGGGTGTTGCGCAGCTCAAGCAAGGCGGGAGCCTCGATTCCCTGATCCGCGATGCGGACGCGGCCCTCTACCGCGCCAAGCACGCAGGCCGTGACCAGGTCTCAGGCTAGATCGTAACGACGATATTGTCGATGAGTCGCGTGCTACCGAGACGCGCGGCAGCCAGCACGACGAGTTCGTCGCAGTCCCGATCGGGAGTCTCCAGGTTTTGCGCGCGACGAATTGCGAAGTAGTCGACATCGAACCCCTTCTCTTTCAGAGACTCGACCTCAACAGCCTCGAGTGCTGCGAAATCGCGCTGGCCACTCTGCAACGCGTCGCCGGCCGACCGCAGGCTCGCATACAGCGCCGGCGCGACGGCGCGATCTTCATCAGACAGGTAATTGTTACGCGAACTCTTCGCCAACCCGTCATCATCACGCACGGTCTCGCCAGTGATGATCCCGATCGGCAGACTCAGGTCCAGCGACATGTGCCGGATAACGAGTTGTTGCTGGTAGTCCTTTTGCCCAAACACCGCAATATCGGGCTGCACGATGGCAAACAGACGCGCCACGACCGTCGTGACACCGTCAAAGTGTCCCGGACGTGACGCGCCGCAAAAGTTCTCAGTCAACCCCGGCACAGCCACCGACGTCGCCATATCGAGGCCGAACGGGTACATCGTCTCGACGCTCGGCGCGAACACGAGATCGGCCGGCGTCTTTTTGAGCTTGCGCTTGTCGCGTTCAAGCGTGCGCGGATACGTATCGAAGTCCTCACCCTCGCCGAATTGCGTCGGATTCACGAACACGCTGACGACAACGCGCTCGGCATGCTCGCGTGCCAGCTCGACGAGCGCGAGATGGCCATCGTGGAGATTGCCCATAGTCGGTACGAGCGCAACATGCTCGTCATGGTGACGCCACTCGGCGATCTGCTCGGCGAGCTCTTCTTTGGTATGAACGACTAGCATAGTTGGATTCCGTTGCTCAGGAGAAGCAATGCTCCGGCTCGGGATAGGTCTCTTCCTTGACGGCTCGAACATAGGATTGCAGCGCAGCGAGCGGCGAGTCGTTGCCCGCCTGGAAGTTCTTTACGAAGCGTGGCGTGCGGCCCTGGGTGATATCGAGGATGTCGTACAATACGAGAATCTGACCGTCGACTTGCGGCCCCGCACCAATGCCAATAACCGGGACATCGAGCGACTCGGTCACCGCCTGCGCCGCCTCGTTAGGGACGCATTCAAGTAACACGATGTCCGCGCCCGCGTCCTGCAGCCTGCGCGCCGAGTTGAGCATTTCCTTCGCTTTGTCCGGTTCCCTGCCCTGCACTTTGAACCCGCCAATCTTGTGCACCGATTGCGGCTTCAGACCTAGATGCGCGCATACGGGAATATCATGACGCGCAAGATGCTCGACGATTTCGACCTGGTCGTCGCCACCTTCGAGCTTGACCATCATGGCCCCACCTTCCTGCATCAGGCGCACGGCATTGTCGAGCGCCTGCCCGGGCTTCGTGTAACTCATGAACGGCATGTCCGCGACAAGGAACGCGCGTCGCAGACCGCGCGCCACAGTTCGACTGTGGTAGATGATGTCATCGACAGTGACCGGCACCGTCGTATCGTGTCCCTGGATCACCATCCCGAGCGAGTCGCCGACGAGCACAAGATCCGCCCCTGCCGCGTCCACGAGTACGGCATAACTTGCATCGTAGGCCGTCAGGCACGCGATCTTCTCGCCTGCGGCTTTCATCTTGCGCAATGTCGAGACATTGACCGGAGGCTCCGGCATGCCGCGCTGTTCTAGCTGGGTATACATGAATGGATTCCTGTCAGGCGAAAGCTGCCGCTACGGGATTAAAGAAATGACGTCCGCCAGTTGTTCGTTCAATCTGCTGGAACAATTGCTCGTAATCCACATCATTATTGACCGGGTCGATCGCCGATGCATTCACAATCAGTAATGGTCCTTCGTCGTACGTATGGAAGAACCGGGCATAGGCGTCAGTCAGGCGTTCGAGGTAGCCACGATCGACGAAACGATCGTAGTTCGCATTGCGACGTGCAAGACGCTGCATCAAGGCATCGACCGACGCCTGCAGATAAATCACCAGATCGGGCACCGGCGGTTCGACATTCAGATTGTCGACGATCTGGTCATAGAGCTTCAGCTCCTCGGCGTCCAGGTTCAGCTCGGCAAACAAACGATCGCGCGTGAACAGGTAATCCGAGATACGCGTCGTCGCGAACATATCCGACTGGCGCAGGTCTTCGATCTGACGCGCACGTGCAAACAGGAAGAACATCTGCGCCGGCAATGCGGCCGAGCGACCATCACGATAAAAGCGCTCGAGAAAGGGATTCTCTTCGAACGCCTCGAGCACGAGGTCCGCCGCCAGGCTCTCGGCGAGGCGCTTGGCCAATGCCGTTTTGCCGACGCCAATCGGGCCCTCGATGGCGATGTAGCGTGTATCGTTCATGCGATGCGGGAAATGCTCGGCTCGTCCATGTTGACCGGTAGTCCGGCGACCCGGCCCAGGCCAGGAATCGCGAGATCCGGTGCGACCTCTCGTAAGGGCAACAATACAAAATTTCGCTCGGCGATGCCCGGATGGGGAATCGTAAGCTCAGGATCGTTCGTGGTGCGCGAAGCATAGACCAAAAGGTCAAGATCGAGTGTGCGTGGGCCCCACCGCGCTGCGCTGCGTTCCCGGCCCTGTTCCAGCTCGATTGCCTGCAGCGTCGCGAGCAGCTCATGAGGCTGTTGCTGCGTCAGTATTGCCGCGACAGCATTGACAAAGTCCGGCTGTTCGATGCCGCCAAATGGTGCGGACCGGTACAACGACGATGTGCTGACAACGCGCGTGTCCGCAATATTACCAATCAACTCGAACGCTTTTTCCACCTGTTTGGCCGGCATTTGCAGATTGCTACCTACCCCGACATAGGCCGGGTACCAGTGGCTGGATTTGCTCATTGGTCCTTGGCCGGCTTGCGGCGGCGTTTGCGGCGCGGACGGCGTTTCTTGGCGCCTGTACCGGGTTTGCCGACCTGGAAACTCTCGGCACGCTGGGCCGCAGACTGCGTCTGCACGTCGGTCCAGAACTTCGCCGTTTCCTCGTTGGCCATGCCGGTATCGGCAAGCAATAGCATGAAGTCATACGCGGCGCGGAAACGACGATGATCGAGCAGTTTCATCGCCCGCTTGCCACGTTTGAACTCGAAGCGCGGCTGCAGAGACAGCATCTCGCGCATCGGGACCGTAAAGCGCTTGGGAATCGAGATACGACGCTGTTGCTGTGCGACGATTTCGTAGGCGGCGAGCGCGAGCGACTGCGATTCCGACATTTTCTCTTCGGCACGACGAACCTCTGCAAGCTTCCTCACCGGCCACCACAGGAACACGCCCAGCAGGAACATCGGCGTGACCGACTTGCCCTGCTGCACGCGTCGGTCGGTGTTCTGCAGAGCCGCGCGCACGAAGTGGGAGAAGTCCATGCTCTCGGCGAGTTCCTGGTCCGTTGCCGGGAACATCTCGCGGAACAGGCCATGATCGCGCAACAAATCGAAGGTGCGCTCCGCGTTACCGGCCTGGAACAGCTTCAGGAACTCGTCGAACAGACGCGCAGCCGGGACGTTGGTCAGCAGGTGAGCATGTTTGTCGATCGCCTGGATAACGTCGGCGTCGATTTCGAAACCGAGCTTGGCCGCGAAGCGGACGGCACGCAGCATGCGGACAGGGTCCTCGCGCATCCGCCTGTCCGGGTCGCCGATAAGCACGATGCGCTTCTCGTGGATATGCTCGAAGCCGCCTGTGTAGTCCCAGATGCTGAAGTCGGCGATATTGTAGTAGAGCGCATTACAGGTGAAGTCGCGGCGCCAGACGTCTTCGTCGATCGTACCGTAGACATTGTCGCGCAGGATGCGCCCTTCCTCATCGCTGTGATGATCGTCATCGTCGTCATTAGCGGCCGCGCGGAAAGTCGCGACCTCAATAATCTCGCGCCCGAAGCGCACATGCGCGAGCCGGAAGCGCCGACCGATCAGCCGGCAATTGCCAAACAGCGCTTTGACCTCTTCGGGCGTGGCGTTGGTCGCTACGTCGAAGTCCTTCGGGTGTAACTCGAGCATGGCATCGCGCACGCAGCCGCCCACAAGGAAAGCCTGGTAGCCCGCCTTGTTTAAGCGATAAAGAACTTTGAGGGCACTCTTGGAAAACTCGCCCCGCGTGACGTTGTGATCCGGCCGCGGGATTATTCTTGGTTTTCTGGACCCGTGCTTCGGGTTTTTGCTCAACGCGTCTTCCGTGTGAAGATCAGTAATGGCGCCGTATCATACCAGCGTGTCGAGGCCCGACGGAAACACGAAAAAGGCCCTCGAAACCCCTTCCATCCTGAGAATGCGGCCGTATAATAGCGCCCCCGGTTCGGCAGGACCGGCAACCGCGCTCCCTTCGTCTAGCGGTTAGGACTCCGCCCTCTCACGGCGGCAACAGGGGTTCGAGTCCCCTAGGGAGTACCAAACGAAAGAAAGGAGGCCCTGTGGCCTCCTTTTTTCGTTTTCCAGCTCTTTACTCGTCAACCAGCATTCTCTGAATATCCTCCCTTCCCAGGAAGGTCGATGGCTCGATGTACGCTTCGACGAACTCCTTCCTGCCAGGAATGGTTCTGAATTGACGGACCTTCAGGTCTACGTAACCAAAATGCAGATCGGATAGCCCTTCGTCTTCAAGGCTCAGGATGTATTGTGCGAGGAAGACTTCAGAGAAAAAGTATGTCGCCAGTCTGTTTTGTTCTACTGGTTCAAGGTCACTAAAGGACTTCTCACCGCGTTGTAGTAGATCGGCAAACTCGGCATCCGAGTAGATTGCCTGATTGAGCGTTTCCACGGACTGGTTTATCGAATACGCACCCTGGGTCCGCATTTGGGCAGTGTTTTGCCGAATTTCGAGCGCTAGAAAAACGAGACCGATTACCACGCCTACATTCGCGAGAATCGTGATGAGTTGGGCGAATTCAATTTTCTTCATTTCTACTGCCAATTCGATCAGGTCCCAGTTTTCTCGTAGCGAACCCGGAGGTTCACTTTAGGTCCGGAGCTGCAATTATACCGCGAGCCGGGCCGATCTCTGCTTACAGTCTGCAAGCGCGGACTCTGCCGACCGATTTCGCTCATGGTGGTAGAATTCTCCCATGAAAACCATCGACCTCGGCAAGCAGATCCAACAGGCGATTCAGGACGGTGACTCGAGCAAAGCCATCCAGTTACTCCACGAACTCCAGGGCGAGATAGTCGACCTGAAGGAAGAGAACGCGCGCCTGCAGCAACAGATCTACCAACTCGAAACTCGCCATGACAAAGTCGAAGAATACAGCTTCGACGGGACGTACTACTGGCGCGGCGAAGGCGACCAGCGCAAGGGGCCGTTCTGCCAGCGCTGCATGGATGGTGAGCGACGGGCAATCCGACTGCATCACATGGACAAAACCGTGTCGGGCTACAAGTCCGAGTGGTACGAGTGCCATAACTGCCAGACAAAAATCGAGCTTTAACAGCACCTACGCGTTGCTTCGCGCCCCATCCTTGAACGCGAGCAACATCTGGTGCACCTCGGTCGAGTTCTCGAGGAAGTCTTCGTATCGCGAATCCTTGTCGAGAAACGGCGTCCAGCCAGGCAGGGTCGATGGATCCAGCTCGTCCATATTCTGGAAGCCCATTGTCCAGTCCGGGAAATCGCGAAACTGCACATAGCGATGCCAGAGCAACTCGACGTTATGATGCCTGTCATCGCGCTTGATGCTCTCAAACACCGTCTTCACGTTTTCCTCATGCCCCTCAAGCAATTGAATGAAGTGACGACCCTTATAGAGCAGCATCCCGGTCACATCGAGTTCCCTGTTGCGCGCACGCGCCTCTTCCAGCAACTGCGCAAGGTCAGTGTCGCGCATCGGCTGCGAGACAGTACTCAGGTAAACGAGGTGACAAAGCATCACACCATCTTGATCACTACAACAACTAATGCCCAGATCATGAGAACCGCCGACGGCAGGAATGACAGCGTAAAACCGATCGTCCGAGACGCGGGATCCTTCAGATACGCCGCCTTGTAAATAAACCGACCAACGATGTAGACCATGCCAATGATCGCGCCCCATAGCGGATTTGCGTAGTAGGCATGAATCCACAACGCCGGCAGGAACATGATCAGTTGTTCAGCGGTATTCAAGTGCACGCGGTTCATGCGCTCGTATTCGGGATGCCCCGTCTGTGCCGGCGCTTTCAGCCCATGCTTGCCGCGCATTGTCGCCGCCTGGATACCAAACAGCGTGTACTGAGCCAGTGCCAGAAACGTCACGATGACTGTTGCTTCCATTTCAACCCCCTCTTGTTGTTATAGTCGACGCCATGACCGCTGCGACCGACACCGCGCAAGACTCGATAGTCACCGAGATCTTCGGGTTCCGGCGCCACGAATTCGGGGCGGCAGCATGGTCGTTCGCTTACTTTTTTTGTGTCCTTAGTTCCTACTACCTGATCCGGCCCGTCCGGGAAATGATCGGCGTCGGTAGCGGTCCCAATACCATACCCTATTTATTCATCGGCACATTCCTGGCGATGATGATCGCGTCGCCTCTGTTCGGTCTCGTCGCCTCCAGATTCCCGCGCCGCAAGTTCCTGCCCTGGGTCTACCTGTTTTTCATCACCAATATCCTGCTCTTCTGGGTCGTCTTTTCGAACGCCCTGGATGCCGGCGAAGACTATATCTGGCTGGGGCGTGCGTTTTTTGTGTGGTTGAGCGTATTCAACCTGTTCGTCGTCTCCGTTTTCTGGAGTTTCATGGCCGACATCTGGACGCGCGAACAGGGGCGGCGTCTGTTCGGGTTCATCACTGCGGGCGGCAGCATCGGCGCAACCATTGGTTCGTTCATTACCAGTTATCACGTGACCGATATCGGCTTTCAGAACCTGTTTCCGATTTCTGCGTTCGTATTATTTCTCGGCGTGCTGTGCATCGGTCGTCTCAAGAAGTGGGTGCACAACGAATACGAAGAAGAGTTAGAGAAGACCGTTGAGAGCGAACGCCCGCTGGGCGGCAATCCATTCGCCGGCATCACGCACATGCTGCGCTCGAAGTTCTTCCTTGCAATCGCGACCAAGTCGATCATAGCCAGCCTGCTCGGCACCGCGCTTTACATGTTTGCCGCCCAACTCGTTGCCGATGCGATTCCAGGCGCGGACGAACGCACGCAGTTCTTCTCCAACATGAACCTCGTGCAGAACTTTCTTGCGCTGTTCTTCCAGCTGTTCCTCGTCAAGCAGGTCGTCGTGCGCTTCGGTGTAGGCCGATCGCTGGCGCTGTTCCCGGTCGTCTCGATCATCGGGTTCGTCGTCCTCGCCTTCGATCCAACCCTGATGGCAGTAGCCGTCCTGACAGTCGGCCGCCGTGCGCTCGGCTTCGGCTTCGCCAAGCCCTCGACCGACATGCTGTATTCGGTCGTCACCCCGGAAGAGAAGTACAAGACCAAGAACTTCATCGATACTGCGGTCTATCGCGGCGGTGACGTTGTCGGCACCTGGACCATACGGTTCCTGCAGATTTTGGGCATGGGCATGTCCGCCATTTCCGCATTGATGATTCCGTTCGCCGTCCTGTCGGCCGCGTTATCGTTGTGGCTCGGCCGCGAATACAAACGCAGGGCAAAGGCCCTTGCAGAGAGTGGTGTGCAATGAAGACCTGGACCCGCAGAGAATTACTGGCCACGGCGACCGCATTCGGCGTCGCTCCCGGCATCGCATTCGGCGAGGACGAGACAATGCTCACGAAGGCAATCCCCTCCTCCGGCGAGCCCCTGCCCGTGATCGGCCTCGGTACCTACAGCGTATTCGATATCGAGAGCACGGCCGCCGAACTCGCAACCCGCCGTGACATTGTCGAATACCTTGTCCAGGCCGGCGGCAGCGTGATCGACACATCGCCGATGTACAACCGCTCCGAAAAAGTCATTGGTGATGTCATCGCGACAGGTATCGATCGCGACGACCTTTTCATCGCGACCAAGGTCTGGATCGATGGACGTGATGCCGGCATAGCGCAGATGCAACGCTCTGCGCAGCTCATGCGTGCGGAGGTCATCGATCTGATGCAGGTTCATAACCTGCGCGATGTCGGGCCTCACATGCAAACCATCAATAGATGGAAGCAAGAAGGTCGTATTCGTTACAGCGGCATTACGCACTACACCGCTGGTATGCACGCCGCCCTGGGTGGCGCGATGAAGGTCTATCGGCCCGACTTCATCCAGATCAACTACTCGCTCGGCGAGCGCGAAGCCGAAGACCTCGTTCTGCCACTTGCCCAGGAGCTTGGCATCGCCGTCCTGATCAATCGCCCCTACCAGACCGGCCGCCTGTTCCGGGCCGTCGCAGGCCGCGAGCTACCTGATTTCGCGACCGAATTCGCCGAGAGTTGGGGCCAGTTCTTCCTCAAGTTCATCATCAGCCACCCGGCCGTCACCTGCGTGATCCCGGCCACCAGCAAACCCCATCACATGGCTGACAATCTCGGTGCAGGATTCGGTAAGATGCCCGACCCCGCCATGCGCAAACGCATGGCCGACTTTTTCTCGAGCCTTTAGATCTATGCAAAACACGGGTTTCATGCGCCGCATTGGCGCGATGCTCTATGACGGCCTGCTCCTGTTCGCCGTCCTTATGCTGGTGGGCACGCCATTCGTCGCAATTCGCGGTGGCGAAGCCGTCGAGCCGCTCACAGATCCTGCATTTCGCCTGACACTGTTCGCGACGATTTACGTGTTCTTCGTGGGTTTCTGGGTGAAGTCAGGCCGAACGCTCGGCATGCAGTCGTGGCGCCTGCAACTTGAAGCGATCAATGGCGGGCCGGCGTCGTTCACGGCAGCAACCGTGCGCTTTTTCGCGGCCATCCTGTCGTGGCTGCTGCTTGGATTGGGCTTTCTCTGGCAACTGGTAGACAAAGACCGGCTGGCCTTGCACGACCGTATCAGCCGCACCAGAATCGTTCACTACCCCAAGCCGGATAGCGACTAACGTATCCGTCCGAGCGCGATCACGGTAATTCCGCACAGCACCACAAACGGCAACCAGTTAACCAGTGCGGGATTCAGGTTGAACACCTGGCCGGAATTGGCGAGTGTTTCGCTGGCCAGGTAGTAAGCGAGGCCAATCACAACACCAATCACGAGGCGGCCACCCGCCCCGCCACTGCGCAGCGAGCCAAATACAAACGCCAGTGACAGGATCGGCATAATCAGCACGGTCAGCGTCCGCGACAGTCGGTACCAGATTTCCGATTCGTACTGTGACGCATCGAGATTGTTGCGTTTGAGGTAATCAATGTAGAGCAGCAGACCGCGGGCAGACAGACTGAGTGGTTTGGCGAGCGAGCTGCCCAGCAACTCGGCGTTCACTTCGAAGTTTTCCACCGCCATGGATGACTCGACGACCTGCACACCATCGTTCACGAATTGCGTCTCGCGCAGGTTTTCGAGAATCCATGTGTCATCGTCATCGATACCCGAATTCTCGGCCTTCGCGATCGACGCCAGCTCATTGTTCTCATTGAAGCGGAACAGGTAAATCGACCCGAACTCGAACTCGGAATTTACACGCTCGAGGTGCAGGTAAACGTCCCCGTCCTTGACCCATGTCGAGTTTCCGAGTTCTGCGTCCTGCTGATAGCGCGCCTCGGTGCGCATGTCGCGTGCATAAAAATCGAGCGGCGGACCGATGAATTCGCCGATCAGGCCCGTGATAATCAGCAGCACCACGCCCGATACCGCAACCATCGACGCAAGCTTCCCAACCGACAGGCCCGCCGAGCGCATCACGATGATCTCGCTGTTGCCCGCCAACGCGCCAAGCCCAAGGAGGGATCCGATTAGTACCGCGACGGGCAGCATTTCAAACGCAAGGTTAGGCAAACGCAGCGCCGTGAACAGGATCGCCTGCGGGGTTTGGTAATCACCCTGGATGTCGTCGAGTTCTGCGATGAACTCAAACAGTCCGGCCAGCGCCAGCAATACCACGAGGACGAGCGCCGTGCTCGCCAGGATAGTGCGCATCAGGTACTGGCTCAGCAGCTTCATCTGAACAGTCTCCTGTGCCAGCCATTCTGTAATGCCAGCATGCCGAGCGCGAGCATCAGGATGCCGCCATGCACCCACCACAGCCCAAGCGCCGGCGACAACGTGCCCTCCTCCATCCAGGCCTTCGCCGCGCTCAACATGTTGAAGTAGACGATAAATACGAGCAGCCCGATCGTAATGCGGCCGTAGCGGCCTTCGCGCGGACGGCTGCGTGCCAGCGGCACCGCAAGGAATGCAAGCAGCACCGTTGAAATCGGCACGCTCAGGCGCCATTGCTGTTCGGCGAGGAGTTCCGGGTCGTCGGACCCGAACAGGCGGCCAAAGCGCATCGCACGCGGCCGCGGCTCGGATGTCCTGAGGCTTGGCAGTCGGTACGGGATGCCGTGCTCCGCAAATTCGACGACGCGGAAGCTTGCCGTCCCGGGGATGCCTTCGTAACGCCTGCCGTCGTGCAACACCAGCAGTCGCGTATTGGGGTCTTCCGATTCCGCCTGCTCGCCGCGATCCGCAATGACGACCTCGACCACGTTGTCTTCGACCCGGCGCTCGAGAAAGACCTTCTCCATGACGCCGTCGGACGTCACCCGCTCGCCATAGACGACCGCCTGGTCGGGACCGAAAACCGTGAATCGTCCCGGCTCGATGCTGTTGAGATCTGCCTCGCGACGCGCCTCGGCGCTGATGCGCTCGATTGTCGTCAGAGCCTGCGGGCTGCCTTCGATCGACAACCACGCAACACCAAACGTCAGCGGCACAGCCAGCCACAGCAGCGGCCGATACACGCCCGACGGCCCGACCCGGCAGGCCATCATCGCCGGCATCTCGGAATCCCGGTACAGCCTGCCGAGAGCCAGCATGACTGACAAGAACAAGCCAATCGGCACGAGAATGGTCATGTACTGGACGGCGGACAGCCCGATCACGTCAAAAGCGGCGTCCTTGGGCAGTTTTCCCTTGGCCACATCGCCGAGCACGCGCGCAAACTGGTTGGTCAGCAGGATCATCAGGAGGATCAACGTGACACCCAACCAGGTGACGGCGATTTCGCGGAAGATGTAGCGGTCGAGGATGCGCTTCACAGGACGTGGAATGGCGTAGCTGCCACAGGCCGAAACGGTTAGACTACCCGATTGTTTTGTCCGTGACAGCCCCGAAAAACAACAAGGCGACTAAGGATTTATGAAATATTTTACGACTACGAGCAGCGCCGCACGTCGCGCTGCTGACTGCGTCATCGTCGGAATCTACGAGCGCGGCACTCTCTCCGCCGGCGCGACCGACATCGATGCCGCCAGCGGCAAACATCTCACCGCCCTGTTCAAGTCCGGCGATCTGTCGGCCTCGCCGGGCAGTTGCAGAATACTGACCAGTGTTCCCGGCGCCAAAGCAAAGCGCGTCGCCGTCGTCGGTCTCGGCAAATCGTCCAGGCTCGACGCCAAGGTCTATCGCAAGGCGGTTGCCGCGGCCATCAATGCGCTTGATGGCAGCAAGACCAGGAGCATTCTCAATACGCTGACGCTCGAAGATGTGGCAGGTAGCGACCCTTACTACCTCGCCCGGTACTCGGCCGAGGTACTCGGCGACACCCTGTACCGGTTCACCGAGATGAAGAGCGGGCGCAAGAAAAAGCCGCTGCCGATCTCTTCATATGGGCATTCGATCGCCAAACGCGGCGACGCGAACCGCTCGATGCGTGGCGCCGAGCACGGTGACGGCATCGCACAGGGCGTGCGCCTGGCAAAAGACCTCGGCAACCTGCCGGCCAACGTTTGCACACCGAGCTATCTCGCGCGCACTGCTCGTAACCTGGCCAAGGGCAACGGTCGCCTGACGACGCAGGTTCTCAGCGAAGCCGAAATGAAGAAACTCGGCATGGGTTCCCTGCTGTCAGTTACAGCGGGCTCTGTTGAACCCGGCAAGTTGATCGTGATGAAGTACAAGGGTGCGGGCAGCGCTGCGCCAATCGTGCTCGTCGGCAAGGGCGTCACGTTCGATACGGGCGGCATTTCGCTGAAGCCCGGCCCGGCCATGGACGAGATGAAGTTCGACATGTGCGGCGCCGCCGGTGTGATCGGCACGATGGCTGCCGTCGCTGCCATGAAGCTCGATATCAACCTGAACGTTATCGTACCGGCGGTCGAAAACATGCCCGCTGGCAACGCGACGAAGCCCGGCGATATCGTCAAGAGCATGTCCGGCCAGACCATCGAGGTCCTCAACACGGATGCCGAGGGTCGCCTGATCCTGTGCGACGCCCTGACCTACTCACGCCGCTTCAAGCCAGAGACCGTCATCGACGTTGCGACGCTGACGGGCGCCTGCGTGGTTGCACTTGGCGCGCATCGCACGGCCATCATGAGTAACGATGACGATCTGCGGAATGAGATCTTCGCAGCCGGCGATGCCGCCGAAGATCGCGGCTGGCCGATGCCGCTCGGTGAGGAATACGCCGCGCAGCTCAAGAGCAACTTCGCGGATATGGCCAACATCGGCGGTCCCGGCGGCGGCGCTGTTACGGCTGGCTGCTTCCTCGGCAAGTTCACGGAGGGCCTGAGCTGGGCACACCTGGATATCGCGGGAACTGCCTGGAAGTCCGGCCAGCAGAAGGGAGCGACGGGCCGACCCGTGCCGATGCTGTCGCAGCTGCTGCTGGAGCGCTGCGGCGCATTGCCCTAGGAGGGCTACTGCGCCATGGCGCGTATCGATTTCTACATTCTCGCGCAGCCGGACGAGCGCGCGCGGCACCTGCTCGCGTGCAAACTCGCCGAGAAAGCCTGGCGGCTCGATAACTCGGTCTACATTCACGCGAAGGATCGTCCCGACGCCGATCGTCTGAACGACATGCTGTGGACATTCAAGGACGGCAGCTTCGTGCCACATGGCCTCACCAGCAGCAATGACGGCACCGAGGAGTCGCCGATCGTGATCGGCTGCGATGGTGCCGCCGGCCGCGATCTCCTGATAAACCTGTGTGACGAGATTCCGCGATTCATCGAGGGTTTTCCCCGTGTCGCGGAACTCGTAACATCCGATGAAAACTGCAAGCTCCTGAGTCGCAAGCGTTATGCGACCTATCGCGACCAGGGCCACGAATTGAATACACACAATCTCTAATGGAAAAGTCGTACAAACCCGAAGATATCGAGCAGCGCATTTACGAGCGCTGGGAAGAGAACGGCTGGTTCGCTCCGCAGGGCGACGGCGAACCCTACTGCATCATGATCCCGCCACCCAACGTGACGGGCACGCTGCACATGGGCCATGGTTTCGGCGACACGATCCAGGACGCGTTGACGCGCTTTCACCGCATGAAGGGCCACCGCACGCTGTGGCAGCCCGGCATGGATCACGCCGGCATCGCGACCCAGATGGTCGTCGAGCGCCTGCTGAACGCCGAGGGCAAATCCAAGCACGACCTCGGGCGAGAGAAATTTGTCGAGCGCGTCTGGCAGTGGAAAGAAGAGTCCGGCGGGATTATTGCGCAGCAAACCCGCAGGCTCGGCGCTTCGGTCGACTGGAGCCGTGATCGCTTCACGATGGACGAAGGCTGCTCCGAGGCCGTCAAGAAAGTCTTTATCGACCTGTACGAAGAAGGCCTGATCTATCGCGGCAAGCGCCTCGTTAACTGGGACCCGGTATTGCACACGGCCCTGTCCGATCTGGAGGTTCTTTCCGAAGACGAACCGGGCAAGCTATGGCACTTCCGTTATCCGCTTGCGGACGGCGACGGACACCTGGTTGTTGCGACAACGCGCCCCGAGACAATGCTCGGCGACAGTGCCGTGGCCGTGCATCCCGACGACGAGCGTTACAAGGATCTCGTCGGCAAGGATATCCTGCTGCCAATCGTTGGCCGCCGCATCCCGATCGTTGCGGATGACTATGTCGATCCCGAGTTCGGTACGGGCTGCGTGAAAATCACGCCTGCGCACGACTTCAACGACTATGATCTCGGCAAGCGCCACGATTTGCCGGTCTACAACATTCTGACCGACGACGCTGCACTCAACGACGACGTGCCCGAGGCGTATCGAGGCCTCGATCGCTTCGTGGCGCGCGAAAAGATCGTCGCCGAGTTCGAAACACTCGGTCTGCTCGACAAGATCGAGGACTACACGGTCAAAATTCCGCGCGGCGATCGTTCGCATGCAGTCGTGGAGCCGTACCTGACCGACCAGTGGTACGTGAAGATCGAGCCGCTGGCGAAACCGGCCATCGAAGCCGTCGAGACCGGCAAGATAAAGTTTGTTCCCGAGAACTGGTCGAAAACCTACTTCGAGTGGATGTACAACATCCAGGACTGGTGCATTAGCCGCCAGCTCTGGTGGGGGCATCGCGTACCCGCCTGGTATGACGCGGATGGCAACATCTATGTCGGTCACGACGAAGACGATGTGCGCAGGAAGCATGGCATTGCCGCCGACGTTGAACTGAGCCAGGACACCGATGTACTTGATACCTGGTTCTCATCAGCGCTGTGGCCGTTCAGTACGTTGGGCTGGCCCGAAAAGACCGCGGCGCTGGACGAATTCTACCCGGGCAACGTCCTGGTCACTGGCTTCGACATCATCTTCTTCTGGGTCGCGCGCATGATCATGATGGGTATCAAGTTCATGGGCGACGTGCCATTCCGCGAGGTCTACATCCATGGCCTGATTCGCGACGGCGAAGGCCAGAAGATGTCCAAGACCAAGGGCAACGCGCTCGACCCGCTCGACCTGATTGATGGCATCGATCTCGAATCACTCGTGACCAAGCGCCGCGACAGCATCGTTCAGGAACACCTGGCGCCGAAGGTCGAGAAGGCGACACGTAAACAGTTTCCGGACGGTATTGACCAGTTCGGTGCCGATGCCCTGCGCATGACGTTTGCGGCGCTCGCGACGACAAGCCGCGACGTCAGCTTCGACCTCGGCCGGATAGAGGGCTACAAGAACTTCTGCAACAAGCTCTGGAATGCCGCACGCTACGTGCTCATGAACACCGAGGGGCTTGACGACGGCGAGGTGGAACTCACTGCGTCTGACCGCTGGATCAAGGCTCGACTCGACAAGACCACGCGCGCGATGCACCGCCACTTCAAGTCGTATCGACTCGACCTGGCTGCGCAGGCGATCTACGAGTTCACCTGGCACGAGTTCTGCGACTGGTACCTCGAGCTCTCGAAGCCTGTACTGCAGTCCGACGAGTCCTCGGCTGAGTTGCAGCGCGGTACGCGGCGCACGCTTATCGACACGCTCGAAACGATCCTGCGCCTGCTGCACCCGTTGATGCCGTTCATCACCGAGGAAATCTGGCAACAGGTAGGCCCGCGCGCCGGACTCGACGGCGAAACTGTCATGCTGCGCCCCTACCCCGAGGCAGACGAGGCTGCCGCGGACGATGCAGCCGTTGCCGACATCGAATGGGTGAAGCAGTTCATTCTCGGAATCCGGCAGATTCGCGGCGAAATGGATATTTCACCGGGCAAGATGCTGCCGGTACTGTTACAACAGGCCGGGGACAGTGACCGCGATCGTGCGGCCCAGCTGGCGCCGTTGCTGCAGCGGGTCGGCCGGGTTGAATCGATCAACTTGCTGGCTGATGGCGACGAGCCACCGGCCGCTGCCACGGCCCTGCTTGGCGACATGCGCCTGCTCGTGCCGATGCAGGGACTGATCGACGTGGAAGCTGAGCGTGCCCGTCTCGACAAGCAGATGGAAAAGACCCGGGCGGAGCTAAAAAAGGCCAATGGCAAGCTTGCGAACGAAAATTTCGTGAACAATGCGCCTGCCGCTGTGGTCGCACAGGAACGTGATAGGGTCGCTGAGTTCGAGAAGACCATCACACAATTGACTGAACAGCTGCAAAAACTCGACGCGCTTGCTTGACGCGGGACCTCGTCGCGATATTGTGGCTGAAGCCCAATATTACCGAGGAATCGCAGAATGCAGCGCTCGTCTACACTTGAGACCGTCCCGGCAGGCCGCAGCGCCCAACGCGCCGTCATAGACCAGGCGCGCCAATCGCTTGGGCGCATTATTCTCGGCAAGGACGAGCAGATTTCGCTGGCTCTCGCCTGCCTGCTGGCACGCGGCCACCTGCTGATCGAAGACCTTCCGGGCCTCGGCAAGACGATGCTGGCACAGGCGCTGGCGCGGACCCTCGGCCTGACTTTCAGCCGTATCCAGTTTACGAGTGACCTGCTGCCCGCAGATATCATCGGTGTGTCCGTCTTCCGCCAGAACAGCGGCGAGTTCGAGTTCCAGCCGGGACCTGTGTTCGCACAACTCATCCTCGCCGACGAGGTCAACCGCGCCACGCCGAAAGCGCAGAGTGCGCTGCTCGAGGCGATGGAGGAATACCAGGTCTCTGTCGACGGCCACACGCGTGAACTGCCGAAACCGTTTTTCGTGGTCGCGACGCAGAATCCCGGCGACCAGATCGGTACCTTCCCGTTGCCCGAATCACAGCTCGATCGCTTCCTGATGCGCGTCGAGATCGGTTACCCGAACGAAGAAAGCGAACGCGAACTGATCGCCGGCGAAGATCGTCGCGAGATGCTACGCGATATCGAGGCAGTCGCCAGTCCCGAGACGCTCGAGACGCTGCAGACTGCCGTCCGCGAGGTGCCGGTTACCGATGCGCTCGTCAGCTACATCCAGGCGCTCGTGCGTTTTACGCGCGAATCGGCCGAGATCGAGATCGGCCTGTCGCCGCGCGGCGCCCAGGCACTCGTCGCAGCCGCTCGTGCGTATGCCTTCGTCGAGAATCACTCGGGCGTCTACCCCGATGACGTGCAGGCAGTTTTCGCCGCCGTCGCGGGCCATCGCCTGAAACCCGCGGGCAGCACGCGTTTCCGTAACCCGGCCGAGCTTTGCCAGCATGTTCTCGATTCCGTCGCCATTCCCTGAGGCGCGAAGCTACCTCTCGTCCCTGGGACAGCGCGGCAGCGACCGCGTGCGCCGGTGGGCGCGCAAACGCCAGGGTCGTGATCCGCAGACGACGACGCTGCGTCCCGGCCGGGTCTACATCCTGCCGACCGGCGTCGGTATCACGTTCGGCCTGATGGCGTTCGCGATGTTGCTCGGCTCGATGAACTACAACAACAACCTGTCGTTCGTCCTGACCTTTGCGCTCGTCGGCATCGGCTTCGTTGCCATGCATCAGTGCCAACGCAATCTCGTCGGGCTCGAACTGACGTTCGCAGGCGCTGAACCTGTCTTCGCGGGCCAGTCGATGCGCGTCCGCATCGCGGTCACCAATTCGTCGAAGAATGCGCGCTACGGCCTGCGCCTGTATGCGCCGGACACGCACAGCGACATCCATGACCTGCAGCCCGGTGAGAGCAAGATATTCATTCTGCCGGTCGCCACGGAGCGACGTGGCCGGATCGAGCTCGAACGCTTTGGCATACGGACGATGTTCCCGTTTGAACTATTTCGCGCCTGGGCGTGGTTGCACATGGATGTGCGCGGGCTGGTCTATCCGAATCCGGCCGAAGAAGCGCCGCAGCAGCCGCCAACCATGGTCGCGCACGGCCATCGCCAGCATGACGCGCGTGGTGAAGAAGACTTCGCCGGACTACGCAAGTACCACGACGGCGACTCGCCGAAACATGTTGCCTGGAAAGCCTACGCTCGCAATGGCCAGCTCCTGTCCAAACAGTTTGCCGGCGCCGACACGAGCAGCCAGTGGTTCGACTTCGATGAGATTCGCGGTTACGACGTCGAAGAGCGCCTGTCGATCCTGACCCGCTGGATTGTCGAAGCCGACCGCACCTTCGAAGACTACGGGCTGCGGTGCCCAGGCGCGGAATTTGCGCCCGCGCATGGCGAAACACACCGCCGCCAGTGTCTCGAAACGCTCGCCTTGTTTGACGGTTCCGGCTCATGAAGAAGAAACCGCGCGGCACTGACGGCTCATTGCTCGCAAGCCTGCCCTGGACGCTGGCCGCGCTGGTCGTCGCGCTCATTCCGCATGTGCCGTTTTTGCCTGTTTGGATTACGGCAGCATTCCTCGGTTGCGCGACCTGGCGCTACGTTGTCGAAAGACGCCGCCGCCCGCTGCCGAAGACGTGGACGCGCGCGTTTCTTGCGCTCGGCTGTTTCCTCGGTGTACTCGGTACCTATTCTTCGATCAGCGGTGTCGGGCCGGGTTCTGCCCTGCTCGCGGTCATGGCGGCACTGAAACTACTGGAAACGCGCAAGCGCCGCGACCAGTTCGTGCTGCTGTTCCTGTCGATCTTCCTCGTCATGTCGGCGCTGTTGCGCGAACAGTACCTGTGGTCGTTGCCCTACATGGCGGTCAGTATTCTCGTCATCATGACTGCATGGCTGCGCATGTCTGCCGGGGAAAGCCAGACCACGCGCCAGAGCTTCGCCACCGGCGCACGCCTGTTGGCCTACGCCGCACCGCTCGCCATCGTCATGTGGGTCTTCTTCCCACGTATCGCAACGCCTTTCTGGGCAGTGCCGATCGATACCAGCCGCGCCACCAGCGGCCTCAGCGACACCATGAGTCCCGGCGACATCAGCAATCTGTCAATGTCGAACGAGGTTGCGTTTCGCGTCGCTTTTGACGGCGATATTCCTGCTCCACGCGATCGTTACTGGCGCGGGCTTGTCCTGACCAGCTTCAATGGTCGCACCTGGACAAGCCGAGAACCAAGCTTCAGCCGCGATGCGCGCGAGCAGATTGCAACCATAGGCAATCGAATCGATTACGAAATTACGCTCGAGCCCACACGACAGCAATGGCTGTTCGCACTCGACATGCCGATCGATTGGGATATCGACAAATCGTTCATGGGCCCTCAGCAGCAGCTCGCACGCAGCATTCCTATCGACCAGCGCACCGCATACAAAGCTACCTCATTTACGGACTACCGCGTCGGCAGAGAGCTATCGAACTTGTACCGCAGGTGGTACACGTCGCTACCCGAGGACAACAATCCTCGCACGGCTGCACTGGCACGCGAAATGCGAGACGCGGCCGGCAGCGACCGCGCATTTGCGGAAGCCGTCCTGAGCATGCTCAATGAGCAGGAGTTCTATTACACCCTTGAACCGCCGCCGCTCGGCAGCAATCCGGTCGACCGCTTCATGTTCGAAACGCGCCGCGGCTTCTGTGAACACTATGCGTCTGCATTCTCGATCATGATGCGCAGCGTCGGGATTCCGGCCCGCATCGTGCTTGGCTACCAGGGCGGTGAAATCAATCCGCTCGGCGGCCACCTGATTGTGCGCCAGTCAGACGCTCATGCGTGGACCGAAATCTGGTTCGACGGCGTGGGCTGGCTGCGCATCGACCCGACCGCGGCAGTTGCGCCTGAGCGCATCGAGATTGGCGCGAGCGATGCCGCATTCGATGGCATCGGCGAAACCTGGGGCTTCTCCGCCCCCGCTCGCTGGGTGCACCAGGTGACCATGGCCTGGGATGCGGTGAACACAAAATGGAATGAGTGGATTCTCGGTTACGGCCCGGACACGCAAAACTCGTTCATGCAGTGGCTGGGCATGCACGAGCCCACCTGGCGCAAGATGTTGCTGACGCTCGTTGTCCTCGTGGTGGCGCTCGTCATGTTCATCAGCGTCCTGCTGATGCTGCGTTACCAACCGCCCGAGAAAGACGAAGCGGCACGGCTGTATGCGAAATTTGTGAAGAAGACCGGTATCGAGCCGCGCACGGGCGAGACGGCCACCCTGTTTGCCTCCCGCGCGCGCGAGATCGGGCGAGTGCCCGCCGATTCGGTCAACGCAATCACTGCGGCCTACATGGACGCGCGCTATGGCGACGACGACACTGCCTGCCTGCGCCTGAAGCAGGCAGTCGGCGCTATCGAGCGGGCTCGCGCACCAGCGTAAGCAGGACGCCGCCCGCGAGGAACAGCGGCATCAATGCGAGCAGGACCCACTTCGGATTATCGGACAGGAGCGCGGCTACCGTGACCATCGCCGGACCCAGCACATGCGCGAACTTGGTCGTCATGTTGTAGAAACCGAAGAACTCTCCCGGCTGGTCCTTGGGAATCAACGTGGCGTAAAGCGAACGGCTCAGCCCCTGCACGCCGCCCTGTACGCAGCCGATGATGATCGCCATGATCATGAATTCCTCGAAAGACTGCATGACGAGGCCCCAGACACACGCGCCCGCGTACGTCAGCAACGCGAAATAGATGCCGGGCTTTGGACCGAAGCGTTGCGCCGCGAGTCCGTAAAGCAGTGTCGCGGGAAAACCGGCGAAATTGGTAATCAGCAATGCGAGGACGAGATCCTGGTCTGCAAATCCAAGGCGTTTGCCATAGTCCACCGCCATGACAATGATCGTGAACACGCCACCGACGTAGAGCCAGTAGGCACACAGGAACACGGCGACATTACGGTACTTGCCGATCTCCGTCAGCGTCGCACGTAGCTCGGCATACGCTGCCTTGATGCGATGACTTGTTACTTCGATTGCGCTGTGACGTTCCTCGACAAAAACGATGGTCGGCAACAGGAACACCAGCCACCACGCCCCCACAGACACCAACGCCATATTGAATGCATCGACCGTGTTCTCGAGGCCGAACGCTGCAGGATCCTTGACCATCCAGAGGTGCAGCGTCAGCAAGGCAGCACCGCCGAGATAGCCCAGCGAAAAGCCGAGCGTCGAAACGAAGCTGTAGTACTTCGGCTCCGTCGCATCGATGAGCAGCGAATCGTAGAACACGACCGACGTGTAATAACCGATGGATGCGAGCAGGTAGACGAGCAGCGCCAGCTGCCAGTTGCCGGCGTCGACGAAACCCAGTGCCGCCGTGGCTGCTGCCCCAATAACAGCCAGAATTACCAGGAAGCGCTTGCGGTAGCCACCGGCATCCGCGATCGTGCCAAACAACGGCGCCGTAATGCAGACAATGGCGCTGGCGACAAACGTGATCATCGCGAGTCGTGTCGTGACGACGGCCGCTTCGTCGCCGACGCTCCAGTGATTGCGAAGCACCAGCGGAAACAGGACAGCGAGAACGCTCAGCGCGAAAGCGGAGTTGGCCCAGTCATACAGGGCCCAGGCGATCGTCTTGCGATTGAGTGCCTTAGTGCTCACGCGTCTTGCGGAAACCGATGTCCGGCCAGCGCTCCTCGGTCAGGTTTAGATTGACTCTTGTCGGAGCAATGTAGACCAGACTTTCACCGTGATCCAGCGCCAGGTTGTCGTACGCCTTCTTCTCGAAATCGGCAAGCATCTTCGCATCGTCGCAATCAACCCAGCGTGCCGTCGCAACGTTAACGTTTTCAAACTGGCATTCGACGTTGTATTCGTCGCGCAGACGATGCGCAACGACGTCGAACTGCAGCGGGCCGACGGCGCCAAGAATCAGGTCGTTATTGCGCAGCGGCTTGAATAGCTGTGTCGCACCCTCTTCGCAGAGCTGCGCCAGACCTTTTTGCAGCGCCTTGAGGCGCAGCGGGTCCTTGAGCACGGCGCGACGGAAAATCTCGGGTGCGAAGTTCGGAATGCCGGTGAAGCGAATCTCCTCACCCTGTGTGAAGCTGTCACCGATATTGATCGTGCCGTGATTGTGAATGCCAATGATGTCGCCGGCGTAAGCAGTCTCGGCATGCTGCCGATCCGAGGCGAGAAAGGTGATCGCCTCTGGAATCTTCATTTCCTTGCCAAGCCGGACATGATGAGCGCGAATGCCTTTGCGGTATTCGCCCGACACAATGCGCATGAAGGCAATGCGATCGCGATGCCCGGGATCCATGTTCGCCTGGATCTTGAAGATAAATCCGGTCAGTTTGTTCTCGAGTGCATCAACTGCGCGTTGCTCGCTCTCGTGCCCGGTCGGTGGCGGCGCGTGCTCGACGAACTCATCCAGCAGTTCCTTGACGCCGAAGTTTGCAATGGCCGAACCGAAGAACACGGGCGTTTGCTGCGCCGCCAGGTAGTCGTCGAGTGACAGCTCCGGGCACGCGCCCTTGACCAGCTCGATTTCCTCGCGGAACTCCTCGGCCAAGTCGCCGAGCACCTCGGTCGCTTCGTCCGAGTCCAGGCCATCTACCGCGCGAATCTCGGCGGCCTTTTCGCGGCCAACCTTGTCATACAGGTAGATGCGGTCCTGGAGCAGGTGATAGACGCCCCTGAGGCGACTACCCATTCCGATTGGCCAGGTAACCGGCGAGCACTGGATCTTGAGTACCGACTCGATCTCGTCAAGCAGCTCGATCGGTTCACGTCCTTCGCGGTCAAGCTTGTTGATAAAGGTCATGATCGGCGTGTCACGCAGACGGCACACGTCCATGAGCTTGATAGTGCGCTGTTCGACGCCCTTGGCGCAGTCGATGACCATGAGCGCAGAATCGACCGCGGTCAGCGTGCGATACGTGTCTTCCGAGAAGTCCTCATGACCTGGTGTGTCCAGCAGGTTGACGACGCGGTCCTTGTACGGGAACTGCATCACCGATGAGGTCACCGAGATGCCGCGCTCCTGCTCGAGCGCCATCCAGTCCGAGCGCGCATGGCGCGCCGCCTTGCGGCCCTTGACGGTGCCTGCAAGCTGAATGGCGCCGCCGTACAGCAGCAGTTTCTCCGTCAGCGTGGTCTTGCCGGCGTCCGGGTGCGAAATGATGGCGAAGGTCCGCCGCTTGCGGACTTCGGTATCCAGGTCTGGCATGGTCAGTTATCTGTTACGAGTTTCTTGGCGAGCACGGCAGCGTCTTCGCGGCCGTGCTGCGCCTGGTAGTAGGAAGGTCGATTCGCGACCTGGTGGAATCCTTTCTTGCGGTACAGCGCGATCGCCGTTTCGTTGGATGGCCGCACTTCGAGGAAGATCTGGCGTACGCCGGCGGTGCGCGCGCGGAACAGTATCTCGTCCAGCAGTTTTTCGCCATAGCCACGTGCGCGGTGCTCGGGTTCGACGCAGATGTTCAGGATATGCGCCTCGCCCGCGGCAATCGACAGAACACCGTAACCGGCGACGACATCGTCACGGATCAGCACGATGTTCTGGTAGCCCGCGAGCAGGCAATCGCGGAATACGCCGTGGCTCCACGGAAATTCATAGCTGCGCCGTTCGATATCCGAGACCATCGCGAGATCGTCGTGCGTCATGTCGCGAATCGTGGTTGGCGGCTCGGCCATTGGCGTGATCATGCGCTCGCCTCCGCCGCCAGTCGTTGTGCGAGGCAGAGGTCCTGCCAGGACTTGGATTTCTGCGACGGACTGCGCAGCAGGTAGGCGGGATGGTAAGTCACGACCAGCGGTATGCCATTGAGATCGTGCGTCCGCCCGCGCATGCGACCTACCGGATCGTCCGTACCCAGCAGATTCTGCGCTGCGATCTTGCCGACCGCGAGAATGATTTTTGGCTGGATCATCGAGATTTGCGCCTCGAGATACTCGCGACAGGCTGCCGCCTCTTCCGGTTTCGGGTCACGATTATGCGGCGGCCTGCACTTCAGGATGTTCGCAATAAACACCTTGTCGCGGCCCTGCCCAATGGCGAACAACATCTGGTCCAGCAACTTGCCCGCTCGTCCCACGAAGGGTTCGCCCTGGCGATCTTCCTCGGCGCCGGGCGCTTCGCCAATAATCATCCAGTCGGCCCGCGGGTTGCCGACGCCGAATACGGTATTGGTCCGGCTCTGGCTCAGCTCGCAGCGCGTGCACTCGGCGACGCAGGTCCGCAGCTCCTCCCAATCTCCCGTAGGAGGCGGCTTGCCGGCGACCACACCTGTGGGAGGGGCCTTGGCCGCGACCGAGGTCAAAGGCTCGTCCGCGGTCGCCGGCAAGCCGCCTCCTGCATCGACTTCCTCCGCCGTGCGCGGCAACCAGACATCGATGCCCATCGCCTGCAAATAGGCGCGACGTTGTTGCTCCGGGTGACTCATGGGGGCAATTCTGCCACTACTGTTGCGGCATCGCACCAATCAGGTCGGTGCCCGCGAGCACGCGTTGGCCCGGCTCCACCTGGACTTTGCCCGAGATCGGCAGGTAGACCTCGGCGTAGCCGGCGAGGCGGATATAGGCGCAGCGCGCGCCCTGCCCGACCCGTTCGCCGAACCGCACGAATGCCTCTGGCGCAAGGCCAAAACCGTATTCATGAAACTGCAAAACGACGCTGGTGCCTTCGTCGCTCTGGACCCACAGCGCATTGCCCGGGCAGTCGCCACCGATACCCTCGATCTTCGAACGCAGGTCCATGATCGTGCCCTCGATCGGGCTGCGGGCCGTATACGCACCCATCGGATTGACGCGAATGCGAACGCGATAGGCCTCGCCCTGTACGACGCAGCGGTCAGTGGAGTCGACCTCGGTCACAACACCATCGACGGGACTGACGATGCCCAGCGCCACGGGCGGCACCTCGCGCGGCGGATCGCGGAATAACAGCAACAACAGCACGGCAATAGCAGCCGGGATCAGTGCAACCCACCAGTCGGCATAACGGATAGCCAAAGCGGCGAGAGCGACGGCGAGGCCGACCAGGGGGATGCCCTCGCGGGCGATCAGGGTGGCGCTGCGGTCCTGCACTGGCCGAGTTCCTGCGATCAAGACAATAGACCATCTTAGGACAGAACCGGTTAGAATGCGCGCGTCTTTGTTTGAGGCTGCTATAGCAATGCGATTCTCGGAATTTGCGCTGACGACGCTCAAGGAAGTGCCTGCAGAAGCAGAAATCGTCAGCCACAAACTCATGCTCCGTGCGGGCCTGATCCGCCGCCTGGCGTCCGGTCTGTTCACGTGGATGCCGCTCGGATTGCGCGTACTGCGCAAGGTCGAAAACGTCGTACGCGAGGAGATGAATCGCGCCGGTGCGCTCGAACTCCTGATGCCGGCGGTGCAGCCATCCGAGCTGTGGGAGGAATCCGGCCGCTGGGACAAATACGGCCCGCTGCTGCTGCGCATGCACGACCGCCATGAGCGCGAGTTCTGCTTCGGTCCGACCCATGAAGAAGTCATCACCGACGTCGCGCGTCGCGAGCTGCGCAGCTACAAGCAGCTGCCGGTCAACTACTACCAGATCCAGACCAAGTTCCGCGACGAGATCCGGCCGCGCTTCGGCGTCATGCGCTCGCGCGAGTTCATCATGAAGGACGCGTACTCATTCGATATCGACGTTGATGGAATGCGCGCTTCCTACGACAAGATGCACGCCGCTTATACGGCAATCTTCGAGCGTCTCGGCCTGCAGTTCCGCATCGTGGATGCCGATAGCGGCGAAATCGGTGGCAGCCGCTCGCAGGAATTTCACGTGCTGGCCGATTCGGGCGAGGACGCGATCGCTTACTGCGACGAGGACAACTACGCCTCGAATATCGAGACGGCCGCGACATCACCTTCGGGTGCTGAACGGCCAGCCGCGAGCCAGGAACTCGAAAAATTCGCGACACCGGGCGTCAAGACCATCGATGACCTGTGCGAAATGCTCGGCATCACGCCGGCGGAGACGGTCAAGACCTTGATCGTCGAAGGCACGGAGGCGCCTGTAGCCCTCGTCCTGCGCGGCGATCACGAACTGAACGCCGTTAAAGCGCAGAAACTCGAGGGCGTCGCCTCGCCGCTGACCCTGGCCGACGACGGTGCGATCCGCAAGGCAATTGGCGCGGGTGCCGGTTCGCTCGGCCCTGTCGACATGCCGCTGACGACGTACGTGGACCACGCGGTCGGCGATCTCGCTGATTTCAGCTGCGGCGCGAACGAAGACGGCTTCCACATCAAAGGCGTCAACTTCGGCCGTGACCTGCCTGAGCCCGAGACGGTCGATATCCGCAACGTCGTTGCGGGCGACCCAACGCCCGGCGGCAAGGGCACGCTCAGCATCGCGCGCGGTATCGAGGTCGGGCACATCTTCCAGCTCGGATCCAAGTACTCCGAGGCCATGGGCGCCACGGTGCAGGACGAAAGCGGCCAGAACCGCGTCATGGAAATGGGCTGCTACGGGATCGGCATCACGCGCATCGTCGGTGCGGCCATTGAGCAAAACCATGATGACAACGGCATCATCTGGCCCGGCCCGCTGGCGCCGTTCGACGTCGTGATTGTGCCGATCAACATGCACCGCTCCGACGACGTCCGCGAAGCCGCAGAGGCCATGTACGCCGAGCTGTCCGACGCGGGGCTCGAAGTGCTTCTCGACGACCGCGACGCGCGCCCCGGCGTGAAGTTCGCCGATGCTGAATTGGTCGGTATTCCGCACCGCGTGGTGATTGGCGACCGCGGCCTGGCCAAGGGCGAATTCGAATATCGGCACCGCCGCGACAGCGACTCACGTGACCTGAAACGTGAAGAAGTTCTCGAAATAGTCAAGGAATCGGCTATAAGCTAATCATTATGTTGAGAATTCTCCTATGCAGCCTGTTCTTTGTCGGCACCGCGTTCGCGCAGGACGTCGATCCGGAGCTGCGCGAGATTCTCAAGCAGGCGGCGGGTGAAGCGCCGAGCTTCACCGACCGCTTCGACGCCGAAGTCTGGCTGACCGACATGTCGGGACGCCTGGCGCGCCAGGTACCGGACCCGGACGAACGCATCGAAATTCTGACGCTTGTGCACATGGAGGCGGCGCGCGTCGAATTGCCACCCGAGCTGATCCTGGCGGTCATCGATGTGGAGAGCAATTTCGATCGCTTTGCGATCTCAGTTGTCGGCGCGCGCGGCCTGATGCAGATCATGCCGTTCTGGAAAGAGGAAATCGGCCGTCCCGGCGACAACCTCATGCATATCAGCACCAACCTGCGCTACGGCTGCACGATCCTGCGGCACTACTACGACAAGGAGAAGGGTGACCTGAACCGTGCCCTCGGCCGCTATAACGGCAGCCTCGGCAAACGCAAGTATCCAAGCAAGGTCGCCGACAAGCTCGACAGAAAGTGGTTTAAAGGCTAGGCGCACCGAAACCGGGGACGGACACCTGTTTTCGGCTTGCGAAAACAGGTGTCCGTCCCCGGTTTCCTTACCTGATCGTAAATCCCTGCGGTGCCTCGCCGTCGACCTCAATCGACTCCACCTTGGTCACCCTGGACAACGGTGGCCCCTCATGCAGCCAGGACTCAAGCTGTTCGAGCGCCCCGGCCTCACCGCAGGCCAGCACCTCAACATTGCCGTTGGACAGATTGATCGCATGACCCGTGATCGAGAGTTTCTCCGCCTCGCGACGCGTACTGTCACGAAACCAGACGCCCTGCACACGGCCGTGCACGGTATAACGGCGGGTCTGTTGGGGCATCAGTCGTCCTTGCCGGACGACTCGGCAGCCTTACGCGCATCGAGCGCTTTCATCTTGGCCTGCTTGGCATTGCGGCGCGCTTCCGAATACTTACCGTCGTTGAGCGCCTGCTTGGCGTTTTCGAGGTATTCCTCGGCCGCCTGGAGATGGAACGCGGCGTACTCTTCGGCGCCCGCTTCCTTTGCCACGGCAATTGCCTGACGTGCGTCACTCATCTCCTGCGCCGGCGGCGTGGTCTCACACGCGGACAACGACAGCACGAGAACGAGCAGCAGTCCTTTGATAACTGTTTGAATTCCGGAGGCTTGCACGTTTGTTCTTATTATTCATGGAGCTATCAGGGGCTGAACAAAGTAGCAATCGGCATCCCTAGCGTCAAGCCGCGACGCGCATTGCAGACCCTGTTAGAGTGCGCGTTGCTCCAGCCCAGGAAAACAACCCCGGAACAAGCAAATGGCACTGACGATCTATCACAATCCGCGTTGCTCGAAATCGCGCAAAACGCTCGAACTCATCCAGGCAGCAGGCGCTCAGCCGAACATCGTCCTCTACCTCCAGGACATCCCGACGGCAGCGACCATTGGCGATCTCGCCGACCGCCTCGGCAAGAACGTCGCTGACCTGCTGCGACGCGGCGAAAGCGAATTCAAGGAGGCAACAGACCTGCCGGATCTCGCCGATAATGCGGCGCTGGCAAGCTGGGTCGCGGCCCACCCTATCGTCCTCGAACGACCGATTGTCGTCGATGAGGAAAGCGGTCAGGCCGTCATCGGCCGCCCTCCCGAAAACGTAACCGAGTTGCTCGGCTAATGGCGGATATTCTCATCCTGTATTACTCGCGCAATGGCGCGACCGAGTCGCTGGCTCGAGAGATCGCCACGGGCGTCGATAGTATCGACGGCATGTCGGCGAGGCTGCGAACGGTGCCAGCCGTTTCCGCGACCAGCGAGGCCACCGATGACCCGGTGCCGGAAACCGGACCGCCCTACGCCACCGGCGCAGATCTCGATGAATGTGCCGGCGTCATCATGGGCAGCCCCAGCAATTTCGGCAACATGGCAGCTCCATTGAAACACTTCCTGGACAACACGCTCGGCGAATGGCTGCGCGGCTCGCTCGTCGGCAAGCCCTGCGGCACGTTCGCCTCGACGGGTTCACTGCATGGGGGCCAGGAGTCGACCCTGCTCAGCATGGCAATTCCGCTGCTGCACCACGGCATGCTGTTCGTCGGTGTGCCGTACACGGAAGAAGCGCTGTCCTCGACGACCTCCGGCGGCACACCCTACGGCCCGACGCACGTGTCGTTCAATCGCGAGGCGGATGCCTTGACGGACGAGGAAAAGACCCTGGCGCAGGCGCTCGGCAAACGCGTTGCCGAAATCGCCAGGCGACTTGCTGACTGACTAGGCGCTCAGAACGTCACGCACGAACGGAATCGTCAGGCGGCGCTTGGCGCGCAGCGCCTCGAGATCGAGCTTGTCCAGTAACTCGTAGAGACTCGCCATGTCACGGCGACTCCGTTTCATCAGGTACGCCGCAGTTTCATCCGGCAGATCGAGGCCGCGGTGCCGGGCGCGTAACTGCAGCGCAGCCATACTCTGTGCCTCATCCAGTGTGCGCACCTGGAATACGGCAAGCCGCGACAGGCGACTCGCAAGGTCGGCAAGCTCATAGTCACTCTCGCGTGGCGCGGCAGCCGCCGCGACGATCAGGCAACCGCCATTCTCAGCGAGTTCGTTGTAAAAGTTGAACAACGCCAGTTCCCAGTCGGCATCACCCGCAACTTGGTCGATGTCGTCGATACAGACGATCGGCCGGTCCGCGAGACCTTCCAGGATGCCCGGCCCCGCTTCTGCAAGCATCGACAGCGGCAGGTAGATCGAACGATCGCCGGCCCGGTCGCAAACAGCCTGCAAAAGGTGCGTTTTGCCCGTCGCGGGCTTACCGAACAACCATGCGCCCGAGGCGCTGTCGCCATCCGCCAGCGACGCGAGCGTTGCGACGAGCGTCTCGTTGCCCGCCTCGAGGAAACTCGCGAACACGGCGTGGTCCGCAAGCTGCAGTGGAAGTGCCAGCTGGCTCATTCGAGTTCGATTTCGACCCGCGCTTCGGGGTGTTCCTTGAGATAGCGGTGAAATGCGAAGCGCACCAATACCGACAGAACGGCGGCAGCCGGCAACGCGAGCAAAATCCCGAAAAAGCCGAACAACTGGCCACCTGCGGCGATCGCGAAGATGACGATCACCGGATGCAGACCAATGCGGTCGCCAACGAGCTTGGGCGTCAGGATCGAGCCTTCGATAACCTGTGCAACCGTGAACGTCGCGATCACTCCGATCAGCGGCCACAGCGGTTCCGGGGACATCGCCACCGTGAGACCGGCCAGGCCAATTCCGAACACGAACCCGAGGTAGGGCACGAAACTGACCAGCCCCGACACCACGCCGATCGCAATCGCAAATTCGACTCCCACGAGGCTCAGCCCAACCGAGTAGATCAGGGCCAGCGCGAACATGACGAGCACCTGGCCGCGCAGGAACGCGCCCAGGACCTCATCGGACTCGCGTGCAAGGCCGAACACCGTCTCCCGCTGACGCTCGGGAACCAGCGCACCGAGGTGCACCATGATCGTGTCCCAGTCGCGCAGCATGTAGAACGTGATGATGGGAATCAGGAACAGGCTCAGGACCGCGGCAACGAGAGCGCCGCCGCCTTTACCGACCGACATCAGGAATTTGCCGCTCCAGCTACCGACCATTTCGCTGTAGCGCGCGAGGAATGCACCGATGCCGACATTGTCGCCGCCCTCCATGTCCAGCCAGCCGAGAATCGTCGGCAACCACACCTGCTCGGCGCGGCGCGCGATCTCGGGTAATGCGTCAAACAGCGCCCCGACCTGCTTCGCAACGAGCGGACCGACCAGGACGATCAGCAATACCAGGACAACGAACGTGAGAATGAAGACGACCACGACCGCGAGCGTGCGCGGCATTTTGAGTTTTTGCAGGCGATCCGCCAGCGGATCGCCGAGATACGCGAGTAATGCCGAGGCGACGAACGGCACGAGCACGGGCGCGAGCAGGTAGAACAGCCAGCCGGTCAGGAAAATCGCGATCAGCCAGGCGATTTTGTACTCTTGGGTCATATCACTCTCCTGCCCTTGCGCGTCGCGACCATTGCAGAACGTAGTCAACGCCGCTGATCACGACCGTGACCAGGATGGCGGCGCCCAGAACCGTGATCGTGATGTCGGCGGGCCAGTCGAATCCTGCCCGGCTCAGCACAAACAACACAAACAGCATCTGCAGCGCCGTATTCAGCTTACTGATGCGCGTAGGCTCGCCGGGCACCGGCTTGACGATAAAATTGTAGGCAACCGCACCACCCACGATCACCAGGTCGCGCAGGATGACGATGACGGCGAGCCATATGGGAATCTGCCCCATGTACGCAAGCGTGATGAACAGGCCCGTGATCAGGAGTTTGTCGGCCGTCGGATCCAGCAAGCCACCCAGTCGCGAACGCCAGTTGAAGCGCACGGCGAGATAGCCGTCGAGCCCATCCGAGAATCCCGCGACGAAGAACAGGGCCAGCGCCCAGCCGAATTCGCCGTTCAGTAACAGCAGCAGGATCGGTGGGATCAGCGCAATGCGCAGGATCGAGATCGCGTTGGGAAGCCAGCTAAGCGACATCAGGGATTGAAATAGAATTCCAGGGCGTCGGGTTGATCGGGGTTCAGCGTGTCTTGCTCAATCAGCCCGCCAAGGCGCAGTGCCCGGCCGAGTCTCTCGGCCCCGCCGCGCACATTAACCTGGTAGCTGATGCGATCGCCGCTGACTTCGCTGACTGTGAAGTTCTCGATCAGCGGCACGCCTTTCAGGATCGCATACACGCTGCCGTAAGCATCCACTGACGCGACGCCCGAGACATTGAGCGCGACGGCCTCGACCGCCAGGTCGCCGCTGATCGCAAACTCGGCAGCCAGCAGGTCGCCAACCTGGCCCAGAACCGACTCCGGCGTACCGCTGAGCGGCGTCTCCGTGCCACCGAAGTAGTAGGTCCAGCGCGGTCGCTGGCTCGTCCCCGGTCGAATGCGGCCGATCAGGACGCCCTCGGCTTCGTAGCGTTCGGATGCGGCCAGAACGGCCTCGTCGAAGCCGCCCCAGATATCCGTGAACGTAACGTTCTGCAGGTCCATCGTATCCAGCAACGGAAATGCGATGGGCAGGCCGCGGCGCTCGGCAATCTCGAGGACGCGCTCGCGCACCATGCGACTGCGATCGATAGATCGCAATTCCTGTTCCATGCGCTCGGGGTCATTCGCAGCGACAATTTCGCGATCGCCCTGCCCCCAGTCGATGGCGAGCCAGACCAGCGTCAGTGGTCGATCAGAGCCCCAGACCGTCTGTCCCGAGCGCCGCAACAGGCGCTCGATCGCCTCCCCGTCAAACGACACCCACAGGGTCTCGTCCGCGCCAGGCCGGAACTGCGTGATGTAGGACGCCGGTACCGGGAACAATTCGTCGATGGCTTCTTCGTTATTCGCCAGTTCGGAGCCCGAAACGCGCATCAGGACCTCGACCAACGCTGCTTTGTGCGCCGCAGCCGTAGGATCGTCAGCCTCCTGGTCGAGCGGCACTTCGGCCGTGTACAGGGTCGGCACCTCGACGGCACCGGCTGTTGCAACCAGCACCAGCGTCAAAAGCGCGACCCACCGGCTGCGACCGGCGATATTCAATTTACGAGATTTCACTAGGGTGGTTTCCCCACTTGGCCCTACGCACTATTATATCGCCCTCGCCGGAGATGCCACCCCCTTATGAGCAACAAACCACTTACGTACAAAGACGCCGGCGTCGATATCGACGCGGGCAACGAACTCGTCGAGCGCATCAAACCGCTCGTCAAACGTACCCGACGCCCAGAGGTCCTGGCTGGAATCGGTGGGTTTGGCGGCCTGTTCGCGCTGCCGCCCGGCCGCTACAAGGAGCCGGTACTCGTTTCCGGTACGGATGGAGTCGGCACCAAGTTGATGCTGGCGCAGCACTTGAACAAGCATGACACGATCGGCATCGACCTCGTGGCCATGTGCGTCAATGACGTGCTCGTCCAGGGCGCGGAGCCGCTGTTTTTCCTCGACTACTTTGCTTGCGGCAAGCTCGACAACGACGTCGCGAGCGACGTGATTGCGGGTATTGCGGAAGGCTGCCTGCAGGCCGGCGCCGCGCTGATCGGCGGCGAGACGGCCGAGATGCCCGACATGTACTCGCCCGGCGAATATGACCTGGCCGGATTCACGGTTGGTGCGGTAGAGCGCAGCGAGATGCTGGATGGCAGCGCAATTGAAGAAGGCGATGTCATTATAGGTATCGCCTCCAGCGGTCCGCATTCGAACGGTTACTCGCTGATCCGGAAAGTACTGGATCGTGCGCCAGACGCTGAGATTGATGGCGTGCCCGCAGCCGAGCGACTGCTTGCGCCGACGAAAATCTACGTCAAACAGGTTCTTGCTCTGATGCAGGATGTGTCGGTCAAAGGCCTTGCCCACATCACCGGCGGCGGCATCACGGAGAATATTCCGCGTGTGCTGCCCGAAGGCCTGAATGCCGAGATCGACACATCGTCATGGGAACAGGGACCGGTTTTCGACTTCCTGCAGGAGCACGGCAACATCGAAACGGCTGAGATGCGCCGCACGTTCAACTGCGGCGTCGGCATGGTCGTCGTCGTCAATGCCGCCGACGCGGCAAAGGCGATTGATGCGCTGAATGCGAACGGTGAGTCCGCCTGGCAAATCGGTCGCGTTACCAAGGGCACACAGGAAGTGGCTTACGTCTGATGGGCTGTCGCACCGCGATCCTGATCTCGGGGTCAGGCACCAACCTCCAGTCCTTCATCGACAAGGTCGCCGCAGGCGATCTCGATCTCGACTTGTGCCTCGTCTTCAGCAACAAGCCCGATGCGTTCGGGCTCGAGCGTGCGCAGAAGGCCGGGATTCCGACCGCCTGCATCCAGCATGCCGACTTCGACAACCGCGAGTCGTTCGATCGCGCCGTCGCCGAGGTGCTCGACGAGCACGACCCGCAGCTGATCGTCCTGGCAGGCTTCATGCGCATCCTGAGCCCGTGGTTCGTCGAGCATTACACCGGCAAGATAATCAACATCCACCCTGCGCTGCTGCCCAGGTATCCGGGACTGAACACGCACCAGCGCGCGTTGGATGCGGGCGATGAGTGGCATGGCAGTACGGTTCACTTCGTGACCGAAGAACTCGATGGCGGACCGCGCATCCTTGCGGGACGCCTGCGTATCGACCCGTCCGAGACTGCGGATGAACTGCAGACCCGGGTGCAGAGCATCGAGCACCAGATTTACCCGGAAGCGGCCGGCCTCGTAGGCTCAGGCAAGGTCCGGTTTGAAAACGGCGATGCAATCGTGGACGGCAAAGTCGCCAGCGACCCGATTCTGCGCACATTCGACGCGTAAGTAACTGATTTACATATGCATCAAAGACTTCCATCGGGTTTCCTCAGGTAATCAGCACCGGCACATCAGGTCTTTCTGGACGATAACGCCGACTATTTCTCCCGAACCGCGCCACATGGCGCAGAACAGAAAACGGGAGAAAAACGATGTTCAGGATTGCTCACATACGAACACTGATTCTGGGACTGACCCTGGTCTGCCTCGCAGCCTGTGGGGATGACGACGAAGACGACAACTCGTCGAGCGGTGGAGTCGACGGCGGCGCAGTTCTGTTTTGCTTTGCCTACCTGATCACATCGGGAGACGACGAGTGCCTGAACACAGCGCTGTCCTCGGGGTCGTCCTCAGGTCCGTCGAGCAGTGTGAATATCTCGGTCCGCTATGTGTTGAACACGGAATACGAACCCAATAACGATTGGTTGTCAGCGAATCCCTTAGTAATGGAATCGTCGTCCAAGCCCGACGGCTTTAGTGCGGACGGAAACGTCAGCACGACATCGGACCAGGCCGATACGTTCTCCTTCTCAAGGCGTAACTCACGCAAATTCCGCTTCGTCCTATGCCCCAAGGGCGATCGTCTGTGCAACCAGTACGGCGAAATCAAGACGATGACGGCGCACATCGAGGTACTCAATTCGTACGGCAATCTGATTGCATCGACAGAAGGCGGAGATCGCAATCTACTCGAGACGCATATTCAGGCTGGGCCGACGTACTACGTGAAGGTGGTTGCCAGTCATTCGGTTGGCGTGTCGGTTGACTATCACCTGACCGCGCACGAGTTTGAGTAAGCGGCTGGAACTAGTCTCAAAGCGGTCGTCTGAGTGACGGACTTCGGGATAAACTCAAGGGCTGGTACTGACCCGAAGGAGCCATCGAGTTGCTCGACGAGATTCTCGAAATTGGAACTCTCGATCCGTGGCTTTATCGTGGTTGGCGCTACCTGTTCTCACGGAAGTATCGGGAACACCGACACGAATTTTGGCGGTCTTCCAGCACGTTGTACGTCGTCTGGGACGTATTCGCGAGCGTAGGCGTGATGGTGATTGAAATCGGGCTGGTAGTGCTTCTGCTTCGATTCATCTTTGGCTGACAAAGAATCTCGCCGGCTGGTTCTGGCCGGAAGATGCCTGTTTGAGATCGAGGAGTCCCCTTGATCGAGCGGCTGCTTTGGATGAAAGCAGTCTCTCCGTACCGACGTTGAGCCCAAGGCCCCGCCGGCAGATGAAACGCCAATTGGAATCAGTCTTATCCACCGCGCGGTGGATTACCTCGAATCTACTTTAAGTTTTGCGAATAGCATCCGCCACATGGCGGGTCGCCGGCAAGCCGCCTCCCACAGCCGTCGCCCGCAAGGCGGGCTCCCACAGGGTGAGAGCGTTAAGCCTTCGGTAGCGTGACGCCGGTCTGTCCCTGGTACTTGCCGCCGCGGTCCTTGTACGAGGTCTCGCAAGGTTCATCCGATTCGAGGAACAACATCTGAGCGACGCCTTCGTTGGCGTAGATCTTCGCGGGCAAGGGCGTCGTGTTGGAGAACTCCAGGGTCACGTGCCCTTCCCACTCGGGCTCAAGTGGCGTCACGTTAACGATGATGCCGCAGCGCGCGTACGTGGACTTGCCGAGACAGATCGTCAGCACAGTGCGCGGAATGCGGAAGTACTCGACCGTGCGAGCAAGCGCGAACGAGTTCGGCGGAATCACGCACACGTCGCTCTTCACATCCACAAAGCTCGAATCATCGAATCCCTTTGGATCGACGACCGCCGAATTGATGTTGGTGAAGATCTTGAATTCGTCCGAGCAGCGCACGTCGTAGCCGTAGCTCGAGGTGCCGTAGCTGACGATGCGCCCGCCCTCGTTCTCGCGCACCTGGCCGGGCTCGAAGGGTTCGATCATGCCGTGTTCTTCCGCCATGCGGCGAATCCAGCGGTCGGATTTGATACTCATTTGGAAGGCTCCACGACAATCGGTCCGAATTTGGAACTGTGATCCACGCGCTCGGCGGCCTGCGCCGCGCCGATATTCCAGGCAGCCTCGCGGTATGCCTGGGTGATCGCCGAATCCGGCTCGGCGACGACCGTCGGTTTACCCGAGTCCGTCTGCTCGCGAATACGCGCATCGAGCGGCAGGCGGCCTAGCAGGCGCGTCTCGAAGTCATCGACGATCTTGTCAGCGCCACCGGTACCGAAAATCGCCTCCTCATGACCACAATTCGAGCACACGTGCGTCGCCATGTTTTCGATGACACCAAAGACCGGGATATTGACCTTCTTGAACATCGCGAGTCCCTTGCGGGCATCCAGCGTCGCGATATTCTGCGGCGTCGTGACAATCACCGAGCCCGATACCGGGATCTGCTGCGCCAGCGTCAGCTGGATATCACCGGTACCAGGCGGCATGTCAACGATCAGGTAATCGAGATCTTCCCAGTTGGTCTGGGTCGCAAGCTGGTTCAGGGCCGATGTCACCATCGGGCCGCGCCAAACCATCGGCTGGTCGGCTTCGACGAGCGCCCCCATCGACATGACCTGCAGGCCATGGGCCCGGAGCGGCAACATGGTCTTGCCGTCCCTGGTATCCGGCACCTTGCCCTTGAGTCCGAGCATCTCCACCTGGCTGGGCCCGTAGATATCGGCATCGAGCACGCCGACGGAGGCGCCCTCGCCGGCCAGCGCCAGCGCGATGTTGGCCGTAACCGTCGATTTGCCGACGCCGCCCTTGCCCGAGGCAACGGCGATCAGGTTCTTCACGCCCGGGATCGGCTGCAGGTTGCGCTGCACACCGTGGCGACGAATCTTCGTCGTCAGCTCAATCGCGACGGAATCGACACCAAACTCGGCCGTGACGGCCGCAACAAGGTCATTCCGAAGCGATTCATGCGCGCCTGAACACGCAAACCCGAGCTCGACGCTGGCTTTAAGGGACCCATCCGACGTCTCGACACTCTTGACCCTGGCGATCTCTCCGAGAGGTCGCCTGACTGCCGATATTTCGATGGAATTTAGGAACTTGGCTTGATCTGAATCTGTTGACAGCGTCACACTTCCAGCGCTCGTATTAGGTAAAATTTCAAATGTAATTACGGGGATGAGCCCGCAAATCGGGGGCACATTGTAAAGGCCGCTGCTGGCTGAAAGCCAGCAATGGCGGGGATTGTATAAGTTTTTGATGTGGCATAATGCCGCGTTCGAGCTTTGGGCAAGAGCGAACAGATTTGGCGCAAACTTCTAAATCACTGGCAGTAATGGCCGGCGCAGGGATGCGGCGATGAGTTTTCTTGCCTCGTTTCGCTCCGACCAGGTGCTGTCGCAGCTCATCGCCGAGCCGGATCCGGCCTCGGATAACGCGCGCAAACTCGTCGATAAACTGAAAAAAGCGGGCAGCAAGGCCGTCCCCAAGATCATCGATGCCCTCGCCCTCTCCGACAAATCCCACACGATGGTGCTTGTCGACGTCCTCGGCTCTATGGTGACCGACAAGAACCTCGACATGTACCGCGAAGGCCTGGCCGACGGCAACGAGCGCGTCGTATCCGGCACGGCCTGGGCCTTGTCGAGCAGCACCGATTACAACCCGAATAGCCTGCTGGAGTTTTTTGACGACCCCGAGGTCTCGAAAGCGGCCCTGATCGAAGTCCTCAAAGTCCACAAGCAGGACCTCTCGGTCCACGAACTGCTGCAGCGCGCCTACGATTGCGAGCCCAAGGAAAAGGCCGCGATCTTCAAAATCATCGAAGACACGATCAAGCCCGATCTCATCCCCGACCTGATCGCTCGCATGGGCGGTAAGGACCCGGTCATCAAGATTCACCTGATGAACCTGCTGACCCGGTTCGACAAGCCCGAGATCGATAATGCCCTCGAGATGCAGCTCAAGGATCCGAACAAGATGGTCCGCAGCGCCGCCCTTAGCGCCATGGGCACGCGCGGCAACAGGATCAATGTCGAAAAAGTCGCCAACATACTCACCGACCCGGACCTGGACGTCCAGGGCAAGGCTGTCGACGTACTGATCAAGGCCGACCACCCCGACACGGTGAAGTACCTGATCACGGCCCTGAAGGACGAATCCGAGTACGCGCGCCGGGCTGCGGTTGAGGTCCTGAATGAAATTGGTAACGAAGACTCGGTGAAGGACCTCCTGACGGCGATCAAGGACGACGACTGGTGGGTCCGGTCGCGCGCCGGCGATGCCCTCGCCGACATTGGCGGCCCGCGCGTCGTCGATTCCGTCGTCAGGCTGATCGGTGATAAGGACGAAGAAGTCCGCCGTACGGCGATCGAGATTCTGAATGCGACCAAGAGCGATCGCGCCGAAGACCATCTGATCAAAGCAACCGACGACACTGACTGGTGGGTGCGCGAACGCGCCGTCGATGCGCTCTCCAAGATCGGCAGCACCAAGGCTGTGCCGAAACTCGAAGCCATGCTCGGACAGAACCCCAAGACGGACACGGTCCTCGTTCGCGCGCTCGGCAAGCTGGGCAATCACAATCATATTGCCAAGATCCTGCCGATGCTGAAGCGTCCCGAACGCGAAATACAGCTCGAAACGATCCGGGCAATTGCTCACCTGACCAACGACTCGCAGGCCGATACGGTCCGCAACCTGCTGAAGAAGATCAAGCAATCCGAAGATGTCACGATCATCAACGCAGCGGACAAAGCGCTCAAGGAGATCGACGAACGCTTCTCGGCAACGGTCATGGAGCAAAATGTTCGTGCCGAGAAGATCGCCGAGAACACCAAGACGATGCTGGTCGACAATGACGAACTCGACAAACTGCTCACCCAGGCCAAGGAGCAAAGCGCGGTCGCCCAGGCAGACGGCGACGGCGAAATCGTTCCTGCCGGGACAACGGGAGCAACGCCAGCTCCAACAGCGCCGGCACCGCTCGACATCTCGAAACTCGAACCCGGCGATGTGATCGACGGTCGCTACAAGTATATCGAGAAGATTGGTAAAGGCGCTTTCGGTACCGTGCTCCTCATGGAGGACGAGGTGGTCGAGGAGCAGCTCATCCTCAAGTTCCTGAACCCGAACGTTTCTTCTGATGAAGAGATGATGAAACGCTTCGTCCATGAGCTGCGTTACTCGCGCAAGATCACGCACCGCAACATCATTCGTATTTATGACTTCCTGCACCTGCAGGGCGCCTATGCCATCTCGATGGAGTACTTCCCGTCGCACACGCTGTCCGCGGAGATACCGGACAACAAGCCGATGCCGATTGAAAAGGTCTTGCGCTTCTCGCGCGACATGGCAACGGGAATGACCGTGGCGCACCAGGCCGGCGTTATTCACCGCGACCTGAAGCCGGCAAACGTCCTCGTCAACAACGAAGGTCTGCTGAAAATTGTGGACTTCGGTGTTGCTGCCGCCGCCTCGAGCGGCGACACACAGCTGACCAAGACCGGTTACGTCATCGGTTCGCCGAAGTACATGGCGCCCGAACAGATTCTCGGCAAGAAGGTCGATGAGTCAGCGGACGTATACAGCGTCGGTGTCATCATGTACGAGATGGCGACTGGTATTCCGCCGTACAGCCGCGGTGACCACATGTCCGTCATGTACCAGCACGTGCAGGGCAAGGCCACGCACTGCCAGGAAGTTAATCCTGACATTCCCGACGATCTTGCCGAAATCATCGCCAAGGCCATGTCGGTCGACAAGTCGAAGCGCTACCAGACAATGGAAGAGCTTACAGACGCGCTGGATACCGTTACACTCTAGGCTCGTGGGGTTCTGGGGCCATTTATGGCACGCATTGACGCATTCCTGAAACTCGGGCTAGCACAGGGCTGCTCCGACGTGCACCTCGCCGTTGGCGTGCCGCCGATGCTGCGCATGAACGGCGATCTCATGCCGATCAAGTTTCGCGAACTATCCGGCGCCGAACTCGAAACCTACCTGCTCGAAATCCTGACGAACAAACAGAAAGAACGCCTGCACGCCGGGCACGACCTCGACTTCTCCTACGTCGGCGAGGAAAGCGGCCGCTTCCGTGTCAACGTGTTTCGCAAGGCCACGGGCATGGGCGCCGTATTCCGCTTTATTCCCGGTGACGTACCCAAGCTCGATGCGCTGAACGTGCCGCCGATCCTCAAGAAGTTCTGCGACTACCACCAGGGCATGGTGCTGGTCACAGGTAGCACGGGTACCGGTAAATCGACGACGCTCGCTGCGATGATCGACCACCTCAATGAAACCCGTAACCTGAATATCATCAGTCTCGAGGATCCGATCGAATTCGTCCATCCGTCAAAGCAAAGCCAGGTGATCCAGCGCGAAGTAGGCACGCACGTGGTCAGCTTCGCCGACGGTGTGCGTTCCGCGATGCGAGAGGACCCGGACGTTATCCTCGTCGGCGAGCTGCGCGACGCGGAAACGATCTCGATGGCCATGACGGCCGCGGAAACGGGTCACCTCGTACTCGGAACACTGCACACGACCGGCGCGGTCAAGACGATCGACCGTATTATTGACGCTCTCCCCGGCGAGTTGCGCGAGCAGACGAAGGGCTTCCTTGCGATGAGCCTGAAAGCCGTGGTCACGCAGATCCTGGTCAAGACGCCCGACGGTCGCGGTCGTCGCGCGATGCTCGAGATTCTCGTCAACAACCGCGCCATTGCGAAGCTGATCCAGACGGACCAGACCCACCAGATCGCATCGCAATTACAGATGGGCCGCGACCAGGGCATGCAGACGATGGATTCCGCGCTGCTCGAGGCGATCAATAACAAGGAGATCGATCCCGACGACGCGATTCGCTTTGCGAACGACAAGAAGAAGTTCCGGCGCTTCGTCACCGATACCGATCTCGTGCCGATTCTCGATATCGGCGACCAGTCGAAGGTCTGACGTCATGCCGAATATCGACGAGTTCCTGCAGCAAGCGCTCAAAGAAAACGCATCCGACCTGCATTTCATATCGGGTGACCCGGTGCGCGCGCGCGTGCATGGCGGCCTGAAGCCGCTTCGCGGCGACAGGCTGACGACAGAGTTCGTTTCTGAAGCCGTGTTCGAGATCATGGACGGGGCGGCGCAGAAGACATTCGAGGAACAGGACGCCGCGGATTTTGCCTACGAGATCCCGGACGTGTCTCGTTTCCGCGTGAACGCGTTCCGGCACCTCAACGGCATTGGCGCGATCTTCCGCGCCATCCCGTCAACCGCCCTGACGCTCGAAGACCTGAATATGCCGAACGTGGTGCACCAGCTGTGCCGGCATACCCAGGGCATGATTCTCGTAACGGGCAAGACCGGCTCGGGTAAATCGACAACGCTCGCCGCCATGATCGACGCGATGAACCGTCGCCTCAAGGGCCACATCCTGACGATCGAGGACCCGATCGAATTCGTCCACAAGTCGAAGGGCTGCCTGATCAGCCAGCGTGAGGTCGGTGTACACAGCCCGAACTTCGCCGAGGCCGTGCATTCGGCGTTGCGCGAGGACCCGGACGTGATCCTGGTCGGCGAAATGCGCGACCTCGAGACCATCGGCATTGCCGTGACAGCTGCCGAGATGGGTATTCTTGTCATGGGCACGCTGCACACCAACGGCGCCGCCCAGACGGTCGATCGGATCATTAATTCCTTCCCCGCCGACAAGCAGGCGCACATCCGCACGATGATCTCGACCTCGCTGCGCGGCGTCATTTCGCAGCAACTGCTGCCAACGATTCACAAGCCCGGGCGAACCGCCGCACTAGAGATCATGATCAACACGCCAGCCGTCTCTAACCTGATACGCCAGGGCAAGCTCGACCAGCTTGAGACCGCAATCCAGTCCGGCGGCGGCATTGGCATGAAGTCGATGGACAATGCCCTCATGGAGCTCGTGGAGAAGGGCTGGATCTCCGGCCAGGAGGCCTACCTGCAGGCCAACAACAAGCACAAGTTCGAGCAAGTCCGAGACATGGACTGATCTTGTGGGAGGGCCTTCAGGCCCGAACGCTTCGGGGCTAAAGCCCCTCCCACGTAGCCTTCAATTACTGGCATAATCGCGCCCCATGTCAGACAGCCCCAGAAAAATCCTCGTCACCAGCGCGCTGCCGTATGCCAACGGCTCGCCGCACATGGGACACCTTGTTGAATACATCCAGACCGATATCTGGGTGCGCTTCCAGAAACTGCGCGGTCATCAGTGCACTTACGTGTGTGCCTCTGACGCACATGGCACGCCGATCATGCTCAAGGCGCGCGAGCTCGGTATCACGCCCGAGGAACTAACTGAAGGTTATTCGCAGGAATTCGTCAACGACTTCGCGGACTTCGGTATCGAATTCGACAACTACTACACGACGCACTCGCCCGAGAACGAGGAACTCGTCGGACGCATGTACCAGGCGCTGCGTGACAGCGGCGACATCTACACGCGCACGATCGAGCAAATGTACGACGAGAAGGAAGGCATGTTCCTGCCCGATCGTTTCGTCATGGGAACCTGCCCGAACTGCAAGGCCGAGGATCAGTACGGGGACGCCTGCGAGGTCTGCAACAAGGCAACGTCGCCGGAAACGCTGATCGACCCCAGGTCAGTGTTGTCCGGCACCACGCCAGTCAAGCGCGACTCGGAACACTACTTCTTCAAACTCAGCGACTACGAAGTCAGGCTGCGCCAGTGGATGAAGGATTCGGCGCTCGACAAGAATGTCGTCGCCAAGCTGGAGGAGTGGTTCGACGCCGGCCTGCAGGACTGGGACATCTCTCGCGATGCGCCCTACTTTGGTTTTCGTATCCCGGAAACCAAGGACAAGTACTTCTACGTCTGGCTGGATGCACCGGTTGGTTACATGGCCAGCTTCAAGCACCTGTGCGACCGGACCGATGGGCTCGAGTTCGACGACTACTGGAAGGCCGACAGCAACTGCGAGCTGTACCACTTCATCGGCAAGGACATCATGTATTTCCACACGCTGTTCTGGCCGGCCGTGCTCCAGGGCGCCGGTTTCCGGACGCCGACGAGTGTGTATGCGCACGGTTTCCTTACGGTCAACGGTCAGAAGATGTCAAAGTCGCGCGGCACCTTCGTCAAGGCGCGGACCTATCTCGACAATCTCAACCCCGAGTTCCTGCGCTACTACTACGCGGCGAAGCTCGGCCCGACGATCGAGGACATTGACCTCAATCTCGACGACTTCGTCGCACGCGTAAACTCCGACCTCGTCGGCAAGCTCGTCAATATTGCGAGCCGATGCGCTGGCTTTATCAGCAAGCGCTTCGATGGCCAACTCGCCGACACGCTCGCAGACCAGGCGCTGTTCGACGAGATTGCCAGCGCATCTGACCAGGTTGCCGAACATTTCGAGAAACGTGAGTTCTCGAAAGCCATGCGCATTGTCATGGCGCTGGCCGACCAGGCGAATCGTTACATCGACGAACACAAGCCATGGGTCATGGCCAAGGACGAGAGCAAGCTGGACGAGGTGCAGCTCGTCTGCACACAGGGCCTCAACCTGTTCCGCAGCCTGATGATCTACCTGTCGCCCGTGCTGCCGGTCGTATCAAGAGGCGCGCGCGAGTTCCTCGGCGAGGACGCGTGGCGCTGGGAAGACGCCGGCGCTCCACTACTTGGCGCCACCATCAACAAATTCAAACCGCTGCTCATGCGCGTTGACTCCAAGCAGGTCGACAAGATGGTCGAGCAGTCCAAAGCGAGTACACCTGTGGCCGAGACCAAAGAACAGGACGACACCATTACGATCGACGATTTTATGAAGGTCGATCTGCGGATCGCGACGATCGAGAAAGCCGAGTCCGTTGCAGGCGCCGACAAGTTGCTGGTGCTCACGCTCGACGTCGGCGACCACACGCGCCAGGTGTTCGCCGGCATCAAGGCCGCCTATGAGCCGGAGAGTCTCGTCGGCCGCCAGGTCGTGGTGGTTGCCAACCTCGCACCACGCAAGATGCGTTTCGGCGTATCGGAGGGCATGGTGCTCGCCTCGGGACCGGGTGGCGAGGACATCTTCCTGCTGTCGCCCGACGCTGGCGCAAAACCCGGCATGCGCGTCAAGTAGAAGCCTTCTCGAACAAACCCTTACAATAGCCGGATGAGCGAGCTGTTCGTTATCCTGGTCGGCACGGTACTGGTCAACAATTTCGTACTTGTACGCTTCCTGGGCCTGTGCCCGTTTCTCGGCGTGTCGAAGAATCTCGAGGCCGCCGCGGGCATGTCGCTCGCAACCGCATTCGTTCTGACCCTGTCGTCGGCAACCGCCTACCTGCTGCACCAGTATGTGCTCGTGCCGCTGGACCTGGAGTATCTGCGTACGATCACGTTCATTCTCGTCATCGCGGCAAGCGTCCAGTTCACAGAGATCATGGTGCGGCGCATGAGTCCGATGCTCGACCAGGTGCTGGGCATCTACATTCCCTTGATTGCCACCAACTGCGCGGTGCTCGGGGTCGCCTTACTCAACATTCAGCAATCCAAGGGATTCGTGCAGTCCGTTTTCTACGGCCTGGGCGCTGCCGTTGGCTTCGCGCTCGTGCTCGTCATGTTTGCGGCGATGCGTGAGCGCCTCGACGCTGCCGATATCCCCTCGCCGTTTCGCGGTACCGCGATTGCGCTCATGACAGCCGGCATCATGTCGCTAGCGTTCATGGGCTTTTCCGGCATGGCGAGGCCGTGACGATTCGCCATGCTTGCTGCCGTCGCCACCATCACCGCAATCGCGCTTGTCGCCGGCCTGGGCCTCGCGTTTGCGCAACGACGCCTGCCGCCGGGCGACAACGACATAGTCGAGCAGGTCAATGATCTGCTACCGCAGACACAGTGCGCGCAGTGTGGTTACCCGGGATGCCGCCCCTATGCTGCCGCAGTCGTGGAAGGCGCCGCCGAGATCAACCTGTGCCCGCCCGGCGGCGACGAAACGATTCGGCGCCTGGCGCGGCTGCTTGGCAAAGACGTCATGCCGCTCGCAGAAACGGCAGTCAGAGCCGTCGCAATTATCGACGAATCTGCCTGCATCGGCTGCTACCACTGCCGTAACGCGTGTCCGGTCGATGCCATCGTTGGCGCACCGCACTTCATGCATACGGTCATCGAATCCGAGTGCACGGGCTGTGAGCTGTGTGTCGCACCCTGCCCCGTTGACTGCATCACGATGAGGCCGCTGACGTGACTGCGCCGACTTATGATCTCGGTAAGCTGCATGGTGGCCTGCGCCTGGACGCGTTCAAGCGCGAATCGACTGCCAATCCCGTAATCGACGTGCCGCTGCCGGCGCAGTTGGTGTTGCCGATCGAGCAACATGTCGGCGAGCCCGCACAACCCGTCGTCAACATGGGCGACCGGGTGCTGAAAGGACAGGTTATCGCCGAACCCGATGGCGAAATGGGCGCCCCCGTGCATGCATCGTCATCCGGTACCGTCGTGGCTATCGAGCGCTGGCCCGTGTCGCGCCGCTATGGCGAGAAGGCGCCATGTATCGTCATTGAGTGCGATGGCGAAGATGAGCCATTTCCCGGCTGGGACCATGGCGATTACCGGGAAATTCCACCGGCCGACCTGCTGTTGCAGATTCTCGATGGTGGCATCGTAGGGCTTGGCGGCGCAGTGTTCCCGACCGCGCAGAAGCTCATGCAGGCGCGCACGATGGGAACTGAATACCTGATTCTGAACGGCGTCGAGTGCGAACCCTACATCAGCTGCGATGACATGCTGATGCGCGAACGCGCGCATGAGATTGTCGGTGGCGCGCAGGTGCTGCTGCATGCACTGCAGATTGATGTTTGCTACATCGTCGTGGAAAGCGATAAACCGGATGCAATTCACCGCCTCGAGGAAGTGCTCAGCGAAGTCAACGACGACCGTATCGTGCTCAAGCAGGTGCCCACGATCTATCCGTCAGGTGGTGAGGACCAGCTCGTCCAGCTCGTCGTAAATCGCGAGGTGCCGAGTGGCGGTCTCCCTACTGACGTTGGCTGCATCGTGCAAAACGTCGGCACTGCGGCCGCCGTATATGACTGGATCGTTCGCGGCGAACCCCTGATTTCGCGCTACACCACGGTAACCGGCGACGGCGTTGTCTCCCCTACTAATGTGCGCGCGCGCATCGGTACGACGATCGAGGATGTGGTGCGTTGCGCGGGCGGCTACCAGAACGAACCGAAGCACCTGATCATCGGGGGACCGATGACAGGCAAGTCGGTGACGACCGATGAGGTGCCGCTGGTCAAGGCGACGAACTGCGTACTGGCTGTCACCGAGAGCCCTGAAGTCGGCGATGAACTGCCATGTATCCGCTGTGGCGATTGCGCGGCGGTCTGCCCGGTGCAGTTGCTCCCGCAGCAATTGTTCTGGTACGCGTGCGCCGACGATGAACAGAAGCTGCGCGACTTCGGTCTGACCGACTGTATCGAGTGCGGTTGCTGTGACCTGGTCTGCCCCAGTCACATTCCGCTGACCGCGGACTTCCGCAAGGCCAAGGGCCGTATCCGCGAACTGGCGGACGAAAAAGCGCGCGCCGAGCGCGCCCGCCAGCGTTTTGAAGCGCGCAACCAGCGTCTCGAGCAAGAGCAGCGCGAACGCGAGGAAGAACTCGCACAACAGAAGGCATCGGCCAAGGCCGGCGGTCCGGACGCGATCGCAGAAATCCTGGCGCGCAAACGCAAGCAGAAACACGAGGACGACGATCGATGAGGTTTGAGCGCAGAGAAGCGCCCTACTGGTCGCCACGCGTCAACGTCGCCTCGTTGATGCTACAGGTGCTGGCTGCCCTGGTACCCGCAGCCGTTGCACATGTGTGGTTCTTTGGTCCCGGGTTTATCTTCAACCTGCTCGTTGCCGCCATTTTTGCCGTTGCGGGTGAAGCATTCATGATGTGGGCACGCGGCCGGCCTCCGGAGGTCGCACTGCGCGACTATAGCGCCCTCGTCACCGCCGCCCTGATCGCTTTTGCCGTGCCCTCGCTGACGCCCTGGTGGGTGACGGCGACCGGCGCGCTGTTCGGTGTCGTTGTCGCCAAGCATCTTTATGGCGGACTCGGCTTCAATATCTTCAATCCGGCGATGGCGGGTTATGTCGTCATTCTCGTTGCGTTTCCGATGCACCTGAACCTGTGGGTGGCGCCGCAGATGGGCGATATCGACTACCAGCACCTGACGATCGTTCAGACACTCGTGTTTACGTTGACAGGCAATCTGCCGGAGTCACTCGGCTTCGATGCGGTCGCGCGACCAACGCCACTCGATGTCATGAAGGCCGGACTCAATAACATGGAGACGGCGATCGAGATTCGCGCCAACCCGATCATGGGCGACTTCGGCGGCCGTGGCTGGGAGTGGATTGGTAATTTCCTCGCCATCGGCGGATTCTGGCTGCTGATTCGCAGGATCATTCGCTGGCAGATCCCCGTCGGTGTCGGCATCGGCTTGCTCGCACCCGCGACCATCATGTATCTCGTCGATCCAGGCGCAAACCCGAGTCCGGGCTTTCACTTGTTCGCGGGCGCGGCAATCCTGTGCGCATTTTTTATCGCGACCGACCCGGTTTCCGCCGCCACCAGCCCGAAAGGACGGTTCATCTACGGTGTCGGCATCGGCTTCCTGATCTACTGCATCCGCACCTGGGGCAGTTATGCCGATGGCGTCGCTTTTGCCGTGCTGATCATGAACATGGCCGTACCTGCCATCGACTACCTGACGCGACCCCACATCGTCGGCCACGACGAAGCGAACGAACGGCATGAGTAATGTCTCCGTCATACGCAGCGGACTTACGCTCGCGGCGATCGCAGCGACCTGCACGGCCCTGGTCGCTGCAACCTATGCCATGACCGAGGAACGCATTGCCGCTAACGAGCAGGCCTGGCTCGAGCAAAGCCTGCAGCCGGCGTTATCTGGTTTGTTCTTCGACAGCGGCGTCAGCGAATCTCGTATCACGATACCTGCGCCGCACGAGTTGCCTGGCTCGGAGGACGCGCTGATCTATCGCGTGTACCAGGGTGATGCGCCGGTCGCGGCCCTGTTTGTGGTCAGCGCCCGTGACGGCTATGCCGGCGCGATCCGGCTTCTGATCGGCGTCGAACTCGATGGCACGATAAGCGGCGTGCACGTGCTAGCGCATCGCGAGACGCCCGGTCTCGGCGACAAGGTCGAGTCGTCGAAGTCCGACTGGGCATTGCAGTTCAATGGCCGCTCGCTGGGCGACCCGGTCGCAGACAACTGGAAGATCAAGCGCGATGGTGGCGTCTTCGACCAGTTCACAGGCGCGTCGGTCACGCCGCGCGCCATCGTCAAGGCGGTGCGCGAGACCCTGGAATACTTTGAGATAAACAAGGAGTTTGTATTCGCAAGCACCGCCGACGGTAAGGAGGAGATGCCGGAGTGAGCTCGCTGGTGCAACAGTTCAAAGCCGGTCTCTGGGACGAAAACCCGGGCCTGGTCCAGCTGCTGGGACTCTGCCCGCTACTCGCGGTTACTGCGACGTTTATTAATGGCCTCGGTCTCGGCATTGCGACGCTTGCGGTCATGGTGGTGTCGAACGCACTCGTGTCCGCGACGCGCCGCTGGATTCGCCCCGAAATTCGCATCCCGATCTACGTCTTGATTATTGCGAGCCTCGTGACCTGCACGGAGCTCGTCTTCAAGGCCTGGTTCCCGGCCCTGGACCGCTCCCTTGGTATTTTCATTCCGCTGATTGTGACGAACTGCGCAATCGTGGCCCGCGCGGAGATTTTCGCATCGCGCAACCCGATCATGCCGAGCATCGTCGACGGTCTCGTGATGGGTACAGGGTTCGCGTTGCTGCTCATGGCGATTGGCGCGTTCCGCGAACTTGTCTCAATGGCCTGGCTGCTTGCACTGCTGCCGCCGGGCGCCTTTTTCAGCCTCGCGCTCGCGATTGCGGCAAAGAATGCCATCGATCGTCGCCAGCGCGAACGCCGTCGCGGCAGCCTGGCGCGGCGCGCACGCGTGATCAATCGCTAGGCTTATGAACAGAGAGAAACGCACCGCCATTTACAGTACGTTGCGCGAGCGCATGCCGGCGCCGACGACGGAACTCACTTACGAATCTCCGTTTGAACTGCTGATCGCCGTGATTCTGTCGGCGCAGGCAACCGATGTTGGTGTCAACAAGGCCACGCAGAAACTGTACCCGGTCGCCAACACGCCGGAAGCGATCCATGCGCTTGGTGTCGAGGGGCTCAAGAAGTACATCAAGACTATCGGCCTGTACAACGCCAAAGCCGAGAACATCATCAGGACCTGCCGCATCCTGATTGACGAGCACGATAGCGAAGTGCCGCGTTCGCGCGCAGAGCTCGAGGCCCTGCCCGGCGTCGGACGCAAGACGGCGAATGTGATCCTCAACACGGCATTCGGCGAACCGACTATCGCGGTCGATACGCATATCTTCCGCGTTTCGAATCGAACCGGGATCGCCAAGGGCAAGACGCCGCTCGAAGTCGAGAAGCGCCTGGTCCGCCTCACACCCGACGAATTCAGGAAGGACGCCCATCACTGGCTGATCCTGCACGGCCGCTATGTTTGCAAAGCTCGCAAGCCGCTTTGCGGGGAGTGCCCCATTATCGAATGGTGCGAATTCAAGAAGAAGGAACGAGGGCCTGCGGGCACATGATTTTCGGCCAGGATCGTAATGAACTGCGCCAGATGTACGCCGATGCATGGCAGAAGCGCTGCGACGGAAAGCCGCTGTCGCCACTCGAGGCACAGATAGCCGGCGTGATCGAGCAACACCCCGAGTATCACGATGAGATTGCGGGTGGCGCTATCGACACGGACTACACGCCGGAGGGCGGGCGCAGCAACCCATACCTTCATATGGGTCTGCATCTCGGCATTCGTGAACAGGTCGCGACCAACCGACCGCCCGGCATTGCCGCGATTCACAAATCGTTGGTACAACGCCATGGCGACCTGCATGCCGCCGAGCATGCGATGATTGAATGCCTGGCGGAGACGCTGTGGGAAGCCCAGAGCGCAGGTCAGCCGCCGGACGAACGCAAATACATCGAACGATTGAGCCGCCTGTCAGGTCAGGACATGTAATAAATTCAGGCCTGCCAAGGTCTGATCAGTAACGCTACCCAGGGACGCCATGACAGACCGAACCCCAGACAATCAGTATCCCGTGCAGGGCGCTGGCCTTGGCCTGCGCCGTTCGCTGCTCGGCCAGCTCATGGCGAATCCGCCGTCGGAAGTGGACTTCATGGAAGTCGCGCCCGAGAACTGGATTCACGTGGGCGGCAAACTTGGCAAGAAATTGCGTTGGTTCACCGAGCGCTACCCGTTCGTCATTCACGGCCTGTCCCTGTCGATCGGCGCGCCGTCGCCCCTTAACGAGCAACTGGTCCGCGACGTCAAGGCGTTCATGGATCAGCACGATATCCGGCTCTACTCCGAACATCTCAGCTATTGCGGCGATAACGGCCAGCTCTACGACCTGATGCCGATTCCATTCACCGAGGAAGCTGTCTCGTACGTCGCGCATCGCGTCCAGCGCGTCCAGGACATCCTCGGTCAGCGCATGGCGCTGGAGAATGTCAGCTACTACACGCCACTGGACACCTCGCTCAGCGAGCGCGAGTTCCTGCTCGCGGTCCTGGAGGAGGCCGACTGCGACCTGATGCTCGATATCAACAATATCGTCGTCAACAGCATCAATCACCGCTACGACGCGAGCGAGTTCCTGCGCGCGATGCCTGCTGAACGCATCCGCTACTTCCACCTGGCCGGGCATTACGTCGAGGAAGAGGACCTGCGCATCGACACGCATGCCGCACCGGTAGATAACCAGGCCTGGGGGTTGCTCGAAGAAGCCTATGACCTGTTCGGTCCGGTTCCGACTCTGCTTGAGCGCGACTTCAACATCCCGCCGGTCGAGGAATTGCTCGTCGAGGTGCGCCGCATTCGCGAACTGCAGTCCGCCGCAGGGCAACGGAGCGCGGCACATGGCTGATTCGCAAACGTTCAAGGACAAGCAATACGCGTTCGCTGCGCACATTCGCGATCCCGCGCATGTCGATGCGCCAGACGGCATCGAGGATCGCCGCATGGCGATCTATCGCAAGCTGTTCTTTAACAACCTCTACAGCCTGCTCGGCACGTTCTTCCCCGTACTCAGGAAAATTCACAGTGACGACGACTGGAGTCGTTTCATTCGTGGCTTCATGCAAAAGCACGAAGCCCAAACGCCCTATTTCCTGCAGCTTCCGGAAGAGTTTCTCGGCTACCTGCAGAACGAGTTCGAGCCGCACGACGGCGACTACCCATTCCTCCTGGAGCTGGCTCACTACGAGTACGCTGAGCTGGCGTTATCCGTTGCCGAAGCGAGTAACGACCTCGACGGCATCGACCCGGACGGCGACCTGTTGCGCGAGGCGCCGGTCAAGTCGTCGGTCGCATGGGCGTTCGCTTACCAATACGCCGTGCACCGTATCTCCCCGGAGCACATCCCGGCAGCAGCTGAAGCGGAGCCCGTATACCTCGCCATTTACCGCGATAGTAACGATGACGTGGGTTTCCTCGAACTGAATGCCGTAACGGCGGCACTCCTGGAAGCCGTGGAGAATAACGTCGGCGGGCTGAGCGGCGAGTCGTTGCTGCGCCAGCTCGCTGTAACCATCAATTACCCCGATGCCGACGCGCTGGTGGAACACGGTGCTGCGGCACTCCGTGAAATGCGCCAGCTGGACATCCTGATCGGCACGCGCAACACCTCCTGAGGAAACGAACATGACTGCATTGCTGGAACTGAGAAAAACAATTGTCGACGCGCTCGAGTCTTCGGGCGACTGGCTCGCCCTGCTGCCGATACGCCTGCTGATGGCCTGGGAGTTCGGTCGCGCCGGGCTGTCGAAGTACAACGGCAACAACTGGTTTGCCAATGTGCAGGACAACTTTCCCTTCCCGTTCAATGTCGTTCCCGTCGAGATCAGCTGGTTTCTCGCGACCTGGTTCGAGATTCTTGGCGCGATCGGCCTGGTACTCGGACTGTTTACGCGCTTCTGGGCATTCAGCCTCGTCATCCTGTCGATCGTCGCGATCGCCGGCGTCCACTGGCCCGCGGAATGGAGCAACCTGGCCGAGCTCTGGAAGGGCTACACGGTTACGGACAAGGGCTTCGGCAACTACCGCATCCCGCTCTTGTTTATCGCGATGTTGTTGCCGCTCATGTTCCGCGGCGCCGGCAAGCTTAGCCTCGATCACCTCCTCGCGAAAAAGCTCGCCTGAAGTCCCGACCGCGATACCAGCGGCCTGCGCGGCTGGCAGATACGTCAGTCGGCTCTGACGTATCTGCTAGTATCGGCAGATGCAGGAGGCAAAGCTAAGGCGAGATATCGGCTCGTTCGGCGTCGCTTTTCTCGTTCTCAACTCGGTTATCGGCGCGGGTATCTTTGCGTTACCCGGCAAGGTTGCAATTAACGCCGGCGTCTACAGCCCGTGGCTGTTTCTTGTTGTCGGTGTCCTGTTTCTTTCGGTGGTGCTCACGTTCGCAGAACTCGCGAGCTACTACGACAAGACCGGCGGCCCGGTCCTGTATGCCACCGACGCGTTCGGGCCGCTCGTCGGCTTCGGCACCGGCTGGCTGATGTTTCTCGCGCGTATGACCGCGTTCGCGGCGAATGCCAACGTCATGGCCGACTACCTTGGCTCGTTATCGAGCGTCCTGGCGAGTGGCAGCGCTCGCGCGGCCATTATCACTGCAGTCACCGTCGGACTCACCTGGGCCAACATTATCGGCGTCAAAGACGGGGTACGGGCACTGGGTGTCCTGACTGTATTGAAGGTCGTGCCGTTGTTGCTGATGGTGGCGCTCGGGCTGCAATACGTGACCGGCGCCAACTTGTTGCCGGGTGGCGACTTCCACATCGAGGATCTCGGTCCAACCACGCTCATGCTGATCTTTGCCTATGTCGGTTTTGAAACCATAGGGGTCACCGCGGGCGAAACCAGCAATGCGCCGAAGACTATTCCATCCGCCCTTATTCGCACCGTGATCCTTACGAGCATTCTGTACTTCCTGATCTCGGTCGTGTTCGTCGCCGTCATTCCTGCGAGCGATTACGCTGCGGCGACCCTGGTCGATGTCGGCCGCGCGGTTGCAGGGCCGCTTGGGGCGATCGTCATTACCCTGACCGCGGTCTTCTCGATTGGCGGCAACCTGGCCGGATCCATCCTTGCGGCTCCTCGCATCGTGTTCTCCCTCGCCGAGAATCGCCAGCTGCCAACATGGTTTGCCGCGGTGCACGATCAATATGCAACGCCGTATCGTTGCATCCTCCTCATGGGGGCCATGGCGCTGGCCCTGGGATTGTCCGGCAACTTCGTCGAGCTCGCGGTCGGCAGCGCCGTGATTCGCCTGATCGCGTACATCATCTGTATTGGCGCACTGCCGCGGATTCGCAGTGCCGAGCGCAAGGAATTCACAGGGTCCCCGCTCCCGGGTGGCTATGCAATCCCCCTGCTGGCGCTGATTGTGTGCATATTTCTGGTCATACAATCGAAAGCCGGGGATTGGGTACGGGTTGCAGTATTACTCGGCATCGGGCTCGGCCTGTATGCGCTTGAAACGCTCTACTATCAACGGCGGAAGGAGAACTCCTGATCAACGAGCGTGTCTCAGGCTGTATGGCGCAGCGCGTCCGGAAACGTATTCGGCAAACGGGCAGCATTGTCCTGCTGCTGGTTGCGGCAATGGCCGATGCCAGCGAGCCGCTCGAAACCCGAGAGTGGCTCGAGATCACCAGTGATAACTTTCGCATTCGCAGTGTTCTCGGCGAAGAGCGCACGATCGAATTGCTGCGCCACCTCGAGGTCATGCGCGCTGCGCTGGGCGACGCGTCCGATGAGCCGACCTACGAGGCGGCGATACCCACCGTAATAATTGCCGTCGACGAACATGACGACTATGTACGCGTGGGCGCGCCCGCCACTACGACCGGCTATTTCGCTGCGAACATGCGCGAGAACGCCATCCTGGTCATGGACGGCGGTTCCGGTTCGGGTATCCACGTGATGCTGCATGAATTTGCGCACTACATGAATCACGACGATGAGGTCCGCTACCCACGCTGGTTCGAAGAAGGTAATGCAGAGTACCTGTCGAATTCACGCTTGCTCAACCAGGCCTTCGAGTTCGGCGTCGCGCCGCCACGCTACATGGCTACCCTCGGCCTGCAGAGCTGGATGACGGTCGCCGACCTGCTGTCAGTCAACTACACAGCGGGCATTCCCACGGAACGGGCGGACCTCTTTTATGCCCAGTCCTGGCTGCTCCTGCATTATCTGCGCAGCCAGCCGGATATCGATCGTGATCTGCCAGCCCGAATCCAGCAGTACACGCGCAATACAGGCGCGGGCACCCCCGTTGCGGAAGCGTTCGAGAGCGCGTTTGGGGTCAGCACCGTCGACGTCGACGAGGCGCTGCTGCAGTATTTCCTGCAGCGCGAGTTTCAGAGCAGGCGCCTGCCGGTCGACACCGCATTGAACGGCTTCAACCCGCGCGTGCGCGCAATGTCCCCGGCGGAAACTCGATTGGCGCTCGCCCGCATGGCGCTGCATCTCGACAGTCTCGAGAACGCGGCGCAGTGGTTTGAAGAACTGCTGGCCGACGAGGCGATGCGCGCCCATGCAGAAGCGGGCCTTGGCCGAATTGCGGGGCTGCGCGGCGACCTGGATGCGGCAGGCCGGCACTTTGAATCTGCCATCTACCTGATGGCATGGGATTTCACGATCTGGATGGACTACGCGCAGTTCTGGTCGCAACGCGTAACGGCCACCCAGGATTCGAGGGAACGCCGACGCGCCGCGTCGAAGTTACTCGAAGCCGTGCGCAGTGCGTTGACCATTGCGGACGAGACACCGGAAGTCAACGCCCTGATGGGCTTTGGTTACCTCGCGCTGGGTGGAAACGACATCGTGAAAGCGATCGATCACCTGGAAGCTGCGGAAGCGGCCGCACCGCACGACCAGCCGACGCGCATCCTGCTTGCTAACGTGTACCTGTATATGGGGCGTATCGACGATGCCGAGCGGCTTGCGCAAACTGCCCTGCGCTACGAACATGAACCGAATTCGATTACGGATGCCGCGCAGGACATCCTCATGAAAGCGCGCGCCGTACGCTAGCGTTTTTTCTTCGGCAGGTAGAGATCCGTCAGCGTTCCCTCGAACGCTTCGGCCGAGAACGCCACCGTCTCCGAGAGTGTCGGATGCGGATGGATCGTCAGGCTGATATCCGTCGCGTCCGCGCCCATCTCGATGGCCAGGCCGATCTCCGCAATCAGGTCGCCCGCACCCGGTCCGACGATCGCACCACCAAGGACGCGCTCTGTCTTCGGGTCGAACAACAACTTGGTAAATCCTTCCGGACGACCAAGGGACAATGCCCTGCCACTTGCGGCCCATGGGAACTGCGCCTTCTCGTACTCGATACCTGCGGCCTTCGCATCGTTTTCGGTCAGGCCGACCCAGGCGACTTCGGGATCCGTGTAGGCAACCGACGGAATCGTGCGGGCATCAAAGTAGCTCTTTTCGCCATGCGCGACTTCGGCCGCGACCTTGGCCTCATGCGTCGCCTTGTGCGCCAGCATCGGCCCACCGGCGAGGTCACCAATAGCGAAGATGTGCGGCACGTTGGTGCGCATCTGGCGATCGACCTCGATGAGGCCGCGCTCATCGACCCGCACCCCGGCCTTGGCAGCATCCAGCTTATCGCCGTTCGCACGTCGGCCAATCGCTACCAGTACTCGATCGTATACGCCGACCGACGGCGCATCCTTACCTTCAAAGCTGACCTCGATGCCGGGGACTGTCACGCGCATGCCCGTGACCTTCGTCTTGAGCATGATCGATTCATAGCGCTCCTTGACGACCTTGGTAAAGGGTCGCAGCAGGTCCTTGTCGGTGCCCGGCATCAGCTGGTCCATGAGCTCGACCACGCTGACTTCGACGCCGAGGGCACTGTAGACACACGCCATCTCGAGGCCGATGATGCCGCCGCCCACAACGAGCAGGCGCTTCGGCAGGGGCGCGAGCTCCAGGGCGCCGGTGGAGTCGACGATGCGCGGATCATCGGGTAATCCCGGCAACATGATCGGTTCCGACCCGGCCGCGATGATGCATTTCTCGAAATCGACGGTGTCGCCGTTGTCGAGACGCAAGCGATTTGGCGACTCGAACTGAGCCGTACCCTGGACGACACGGACTTTGCGCTGCTTCGCCATGGTCGACAGGCCACCCGTGAGCTTGCCGATTACCTCGTTCTTCCAGTCACGCAACTTCTCGGCGTCAATCTGCGGCTCGCCAAACACAACGCCGTGATCGGCCATGGCAGCTGCCTCATCGATGACCTTCGCGGCATGCAGCAAAGCTTTGGACGGGATGCATCCGACATTCAGGCAAACCCCGCCGAGTACCGGGTCCTTTTCCACCAGGATGACGTCCATACCGAGATCCGCGGCGCGGAACGCGGCCGTATAGCCTCCAGGGCCAGCCCCGATCACCACCAACTCGCCCGTATGTGTTGCATCGCCGCCAGGATGCACGGCCGCGGCGATTTCGGGCGCCGACATCTTGCGGGTTTCTTCGACCGGCTCCTCGGCCACCACCTCTTCCGACGGCTCGATCGTGACAAGGGGGCCGCCCTTTGACACTCGATCGCCGACGCTGACTTCGACGGAAACTACCTTGCCGGCCACTTCTGCCGGCACATCCATTGTCGCCTTATCGGTTTCGAGCGTGATGAGCGAGTCTTCGACCGCGACGACATCGCCGGGAGACGCAATGACCTCGATGACTTCGACGTCTTCGAAATCGCCGAGATCGGGAATCGTAAGCTTGACTGCCACTAGGGAATCGCCTGCAACAACGTGTCGACATCGGCCAGCTGCTGGCCGAGGAAGGTCGTGAAGCGCACGGCCTGCGCACCGTCGATGACACGGTGATCGTAAGAGAACGACAACGGCAACATCAGGCGCGGCTCGAATTCCGAGCCATTCCAGACCGGCTGCATGCTCGAACGAGATACGCCGAGAATCGCCACTTCCGGCGCATTGACGATCGGCGTGAATGCGGTGCCGCCGATGCCGCCGAGACTCGAGATCGTGAAGGTTGCGCCCTGCAGCTGGTCGGCCTTGAGCTTACCCTCGCGAGCGAGCGCCGACAGGTCGCCGAGCTCCTGGGCGATCTCATAGACATCCTTCTTGTCGGCATCGCGAATAACCGGAACAACAAGTCCCTGGTCGGTATCGGCCGCAAACCCGAGGTGGATGTACTTCTTGAAAACGAGGCTGTCCCCGTCATTCGCCAAGGACGAATTGACCTTCGGAAACTCCTGTAGCGCCGTCACGCAGGCTTTCATGATGAACGCGAGCGGCGTCAGGCCGATGCCCTTCTCTTTTGCCGGCCCCTTCAGGACCTGGCGACGCGCTTCGAGATCGGTAATGTCAGCAAGATCGTGCTGCGTAACGTGGGGCAGATTGACCCAGCTGGCCTGCAGGCGCGGACCGGAAATCTTCTGAATGCGCGTCAGCGGTTGCGTTTCGATTTCGCCGAACTTGGCAAAGTCGATCGTAGGTATCGCCGGCAAGCCGCCTCCCACAGGTCCTGCGGCCTGACCCGAGAGTATTGCTTTGACGAATGCCTTCACATCGTCATGGACGATGCGATTCTTCAGGCCGCTACCTTTGACCTGGGCCAGGTTGACGCCGAGCTCACGCGCGAGCTTGCGCACGGACGGGCTCGCATGTGCCTTTGAAAACCCGGCTTCGTCGATTGCCGGCAGGCTGGCCGGTGCTGCTTCTGTGGGAGCCCGCCTTGCGGGCGACTGCGCCGCAGGCGCAGCTTCTGTGGGAGGCGGCTTGCCGGCGGACTGCTCCGCGGCAGAGGATTGGTCGCCAGCAGAGCCGTCTCCTGCGTCCACCGCATCGATTACAGCAACCGACGAACCCTCGGAAACCTTGTCGCCGACTGCGACCAGCACTTCCGCGATCGTGCCTGCAACGACCGCCGGCACGTCCATTGCTGCCTTGTCGGTTTCCAGCGTCACGAGCGGGTCTTCGACGTCGACAGTATCGCCGGCCGCCACATGTACTTCGATAATATCGACGTCCGAGAAGTCACCGATGTCCGGCACCACCAACGTCTGCTTGCCGCCCGACTCCCTGGGAGCGCCTGACGGCGCGGCCGTGTCTTCGGGCGGTGTGGCGGCCACGTCCGGTGTATCCGCGTCCGTATCGCCAGCTGCCGTGGTCAACGTACCAATTACGTCGCCGGTCGAGACCGTATCCCCGACGCCGATAGTCAGCGATTCGACGACGCCGTTTTCGGACGCCGGAATGTCCATCGACGCCTTGTCGGTCTCGATGGTAACGAGTCCGTCTTCGCGCTCGACCGCGTCGCCAGCGCCGACCAGCACCTCGATGACCTCGACGTTATCGAAATCGCCAAGATCCGGAACCACAATATCGATCGTCTTCGACATTATTGCGCTCCGCCTACAGCGTCACCGGATCCGGGCGATCCGGATCGATGCCGTATTTCTCGATGGCCTGGGCCACGGTCTTGTCATCGAGCACACCGTCGATGACCAGCGCATTGAGTGCCGTGACCGCGATAAAGCGACGGTCGACTTCGAAATGTTCGCGCAATGCCTGGCGGGCGTCACTGCGACCGTAGCCGTCGGTACCGAGCGAGTAGAAATTGCCGGGAACCCAGCCTTCGATCTGGTCCGCGATGATCTTCATATAGTCGGTCGCGGCAATGTAGGGCCCTGGCCGATCCGCGAAACACTGCTCAATGTAGTTCTTGCGCTGCGGCTCCGCCGGGTGCAGGTGATTCCAGCGTTCGATCTCGAGCGCATCGCGGCGCAGTTCGTTAAAGCTGGTCACGGACCAGACGTCTGACGGAATCCCGAAGTCTTCCATCAGCAACTCGGCTGCGCCGAGTACCTCGCGCAGGATCGTGCCTGAGCCCATGAGCTGCACACGTATCTTGCCCTGGCCGCCAACCTGCAGCAGGTACATGCCCCGCAGGATGCCGTCCTCGACACCGGCTGGCATCGGCGGATGAACGTAATTCTCGTTCATGCAGGTGATGTAATAGAAGACATCTTCCTGCTCCCCGATCATGCGGCGCAGGCCATCCTGGACGATGACCGCAAGTTCGTAGGCGTAGGTCGGGTCGTAGGAGCGACAGTTCGGTACCGTGGATGCAGCCACGAGGCTGTGGCCATCCTGGTGCTGCAGACCCTCGCCCGCCAGCGTCGTACGACCCGCCGTACCGCCAATCAGGAAACCGCGCGTTTGCATGTCGCCGCCAGCCCAGACGAAATCGCCGATGCGCTGGAAACCGAACATCGAGTAATAGATGTAGAACGGCACCATCGGTACGTCGTGATTCGAATAGGACGTGCCTGCCGCGATCCAGGAACACAGCGCGCCACCCTCATTGATGCCTTCCTCGAGGATCTGGCCTTTCTTGTCCTCGCGGTAATACATGAGCTCACCGGAGTCCTGCGGCTCGTACAACTGTCCCTGCGAAGCGTAGATACCGATCTGGCGGAACATGCCTTCCATGCCGAAAGTTCGCGCTTCGTCGGGCACGATCGGCACAACGTGCTTGCCGATCTGCTTGTCGCGTGTCAACGCCGTCAGCATGCGCACAAAGGCCATCGTCGTCGATGCCTCGCGTTCACCAGTACCATCGAGCTGGTTTTTGAAGGTTTCGAGTGGCGGTACCTGCAACGCGGTGGACTTGGCACGGCGACGCGGCAGGAAGCCGCCAAGCGACTGGCGGCGCTCCATCATGTATTCGAACTCGGCGCTGTCCGGCGCCGGTTTCGCATACGGGACGGTATCGCCCAGGTCGCTGTCCGAAATCGGGATATTGAAGCGATCGCGGAATGCCTTGATCTCCTCGAGATCCATCTTCTTCTGCTGGTGCGCCGTATTCTGGCCTTCACCGGCCGTGCCCATGCCGTAACCCTTGATCGTCTTGGCGAGAATAATCGTCGGGCCACCTTTGTGTTGCGTAGCCGCGTCGTAGGCAGCGTAAACCTTGAGCGGGTCGTGACCGCCGCGATTCAGACGCCAGATTTCATCGTCCGACATGTTGGCAACCAACTCTGCCGTCTCGGGGTACTTGGCAAAGAACGTGTCGCGAACGTACTTGCCGTCCTTCGACTTGATCTTCTGGTATTCGCCGTCGACGGTCTCTTCCATGACTTGACGCAGCCGGCCCGACGTGTCCCTGGCCAGCAGCGGATCCCAACGCGATCCCCAGACGACCTTGACCACATTCCAGCCCGCGCCGCCGAATGCCGCTTCGAGTTCCTGGATGATCTTGCCATTGCCACGCACGGGTCCGTCGAGGCGTTGCAGGTTGCAGTTGACGACGAACACGAGGTTGTCGAGCTTTTCGCGTACCGGCATCGTAATGGCGCCCATCGACTCGGGCTCGTCCATCTCACCGTCGCCAAGGAAGCACCAGACCTTGCGATCGCTTGGCTCGATCATGCCGCGATGTTCCATATAGCGCATAAAGCGCGCCTGGTAGATCGCCATCATTGGACCGAGACCCATCGATACGGTCGGGAACTGCCAGAAGTCCGGCATCAGCCACGGGTGTGGATAGGACGATAATCCGCCGCCGCCGACTTCCCGGCGGAAGCGGTCGAGGTCCTTCTCGGCCAGGCGGCCTTCCAGGAAGGCACGCGAATAAATGCCTGGCGCCGAGTGTCCCTGCATGAAGACAAGATCGCCTTCCTGCTTGTCGGTTGCACCGCGCCAGAAATGATTGAAGCCGACTTCATACAACGTCGCCGACGAGGCGTAACTCGAAATGTGTCCACCGTACTCGGTGCTGACACGGTTCGCGTTGACCACCATCGCCATCGCGTTCCAGCGGATGTAAGCCTCGATGCGACGTTCGAGAGAACGATCGCCCGGGTATTCCGGCTGGCGCCGCGTGTTGATCGTATTGAGATAGGCCGTATTCGGTGAGTACGGCAGGTAGGCACCCGATCGCCTTGCATGGTCGATCATGCGATTGAGCAGGAAATGCGCCCGCTCCGGACCATGCGCGGAAAGGACAGAGTCAATGGACTCTACCCACTCCCCGGTTTCGATCGGATCAATGTCATCGAATGGGTTAAAACTGCTCATATCCTGTCCGCCCGGCAAGCACTTGCGATGCGCCGGTCTGCGCGTGAATTACGTGATGCGTCCTGCTAGGATGCCCGCATCCATCGCACGGGTCGTTCAGGTCGCTTATGGGTGCGACATATTCGGCGTTTGTGTCGCATTGGTCAAGCTTCAGGGGGAGAATCAACTCGATGCAAAACATCACGCCCGACACCCATGATATCCGTATTTATCAAAAGCTTGGGCGCATCGACGCCAAGTCGCTGGATGCCTGCGATCAGTTACTTTTGATACTACCGACGAAGCCGTCGAAGACGGATTTCGCAAAGCTCCCACAGGGCGCGAAGTTACAGGCGATTTACCGCAAATACGCACCCGGTTCGACGCCTGCGTTCACCACCCGTCTGACCAATAAAAAGATGACTTTCGTCGCTGCCGGTACGCTCGAAAAAAATGCCAGCGCGTTTCAGCAACTGACACTCGGCCGCAAACTCGTTACGGCGGCAACAAATCAGAAGGCCGGCAGTCTCGGCATATGCGCAATTGGCTTCGATGCAGCGTCGCAAAATGACATCGTCGGCAACGTGCTCGCGGCAGTCCTCGCCGCCGGGTTCCGGATGCCCGCATACAAGGAAAAGGCAACGCCCGAGACGATCAGGAGTATTCGCCTGCTTGGGTTGAATGAAACACTGGATACCGGTCGTATCGAAGCAGAAGCAAAAGGTAACAACGTCGCGCGCTGGCTGACGGCGTTGCCGCCCAACTATCTTGATGCCAACGCATACGCCGGCCTGGCACGCAAGATGTCGAAGGACTACGGCTGGCAGTTCAAACGATTTGGCACCAAGGATCTCGATCTGCTCGGTTGCGGCGCGTTTCTCGCCGTGGCCCAGGGCAATGACAACGACAGTGCTTCGATGCTGCGGATTCGTTATCGGCCGGACAAGAAGGCGACAAAGGCGGATCTCGCTCTCGTCGGCAAAGGCATCATCTTCGATACAGGCGGAACCAACCTGAAACCGTTCGAGTACATGCTCGACATGCATGGCGACATGCAGGGCAGCGCCGTCGCATTAGGCGCGTTGGTTGCTATCACCGAGATGCAATTGCCCATAGCGGTCGATTGCTGGCTCGCCGTGACCGAGAACCGCACCGGCCCCAATGCTTACAAGTCGCAGGACGTTGTTACCGCGGCTAACGGCAAAACTATCCAGACCGTGCATACCGACGCTGAAGGTCGCATGGCGCTTGCTGACGCCCTCGTGCTCGCAAGTCGCGACGAACCAGGCATCATCTTCGATTACGCGACGCTGACCGGCAGTTGCGTGCGGGCCGTCACTACACGCTACTCCGGCGTATTCACCAATCGCGATCAGCTGCACGACACATTAGTGGCGACAGGCGAACGCAGTGGTGAGCGGGTCTGGCCCTTCCCAATCGGCGAAGAGTTCATGTCCGACCTGAAAAGCGATACGGCCGATATGCTGCAATGTTCGGCAAAGGCGCCGGGCGACCATATTCTCGCTGCAAGTTTTCTCGCCGAGTTTGTCGAGAACGACGTACCATGGGTACACCTCGACCTGTCCGCCGGAGACAATGAGGGCGGACTTGGGCACATCGCCAGCAAGTTCACGGGCTTTGGTGTGCGCTATACGATGAGTGCAATTCTCGACGACAACCTGTTCAAGGCAAAACTCTAAGTGACTGATGAACTGAGAATGGCGAACCGCTTTCGCGGTTTCTTGCCCGTGGTCGTGGACGTCGAGACCGGCGGCTTCAACTGCAGGACCGATGCTCTGCTGGAAATTGCGGCGGTGCTGGTCGAGATGAATCCCGACGGCGACCTCGAACGCGGCGAGACTATTCGCTACCACGTCAAACCGTTTGAGGGCGCGAATATTGAAGAAGCGTCGCTCGCCGTTAACGGGATTGATCCGCATCACCCGTTGCGACCAGCCATCGACGAACGTGACGCCATGCAGCGCACTTTCCGGGAGGTGCGACGTGCGATTCGAGAAAACGGCTGCTCGCGCGCCGTGCTGGTGGGGCACAACGCCCACTTCGACCTCGGCTTTCTCAACGAAGCGGTCGGGCGCTGCGCAATCAAGCGCAACCCGTTCCATCCGTTCAGCTGCTTTGATACGGCAACCCTGTGCGGCGTCGCGTACGGTCAAACGGTACTGGCGCGGGCTGCGATCGCGGCGGGATTCGGGTGGGACGAGACCCAGGCACACTCAGCATCCTATGACGCTGAAATGACCGCGGACCTCTTCTGCGATGCGGTGAACCGCTACCGGGATATCTTCGACATCACCCGCGAAAACGCGCCCCCACAACCCTGATTACACTCCTTCCAGGAGCTCCTTCAACTCACCGTTGTTGTACATCTCGATCATGATGTCGCAGCCACCGACGAGCTCGCCCTTTACGTAGAGCTGCGGGAAGGTTGGCCAGTTCGAGTAAGTCTTGAGGCCTTCGCGTATCTCGGGGTCTTCAAAGATATTGACGTACGCATACGGTTTGCCGATCGCGTTCAGTGCTGCCACGGCCTGTCCGGAAAATCCGCACTGCGGAAAATCAGGCGAACCTTTCATGTAGAGAAGTACATCGTGCGAGCTGAGCTGCTCTTCAATGCGTTCGTTAACACTCATCTGCTTTTATCCTCGATAACAATCTGGTCGTTGACGGCCTTCACGCCGCCGGTGTCGCGAGCGATGGACACGGCGCGGTCGCGCGCCAGGATGCTGCCCACCGATCCACTCAATGTCACGGTGCCTTCCCACGTTTTGACGCTTACATTGAAGGCGCTGACGACGGAGTCTGCCACGTACTTGCTCTTGATCTTGGTCGTTATCGCAGAATCGGCAGCTACCACGGACGCCGTGCGTTCGTCTTTGCCAACCTGGTAACCGACCGCCGCTGCGCCACCGACCATCATCGCCGTGCACCCGGTAAGGGCCAATGCCGCCGTCAAAACAACAAAATACCGCATGTATCCTCCATAAGGTTGGCGCGATTGTAACGCCATCTCTATAATACCGACAGCCCGGAAGCGGCTGAATTCCCGGCAAATCGCGGAATTCATTGGAAAAATTTCCTCGGAGAAGAACAAATATGAACCCCCTCAAGACTATTGGCGGAACGATCATCGCCGGCTTTGTGCTGGCCATCATTATCGTACTGGCGACCAAGGGCAATCACATGGTGGCCGGTATGACCGCGCAGTCATTGATCATCTGGCTGCATGTGCTGGCCGGCATTACCTGGATCGGTCTGCTCTACTACTTCAATTTCGTGCAGGTACCTGCGCTTGGTGAGGCCGCCGGCGACGAAGACGGCCCCGGCCCTGCCGCGATTTCCAAGTATGTGGCGCCACGCGCACTGGCCTGGTTCCGGTGGGGCGCGCTGGTAACGTGGCTGTCCGGCGCATTGTTCCTGATGCACAAGGGACAGTTCGCCAATGCATTCATGCTCGGCCTGAACACGGACCCGGTTAACCAGTACGCCATGACGATCGGCGTCGGCGCCTGGCTCGGCACGTTCATGCTGTTAAATGTGTGGGTGCTGATCTGGCCGAACCAGAAAAAAGTCCTCGGCATGGTCGAAGCCAGCGCTGATGAAGTTGCCAAGGCCAAAAACATTGCGTTCCTCGCCTCGCGCTCCAACACGCTGATGTCCATCCCGATGGTCATGAGCATGATCGGCGCCGGCCACGGCTGGTTCATGTAAGACACTTGCTGAACGAAGCAACCAAAGCTTCCATCGGCCCCGGCGTCGCGGCAGCACTTGCCGAAGACGTCGGGGCCGGTGACCTTACGGCCTCGCTGATTGACGCTGACGCCGTTGTCGGCGCACAGATCGTAGCGCGCGAATCTCTCGTCGTGTGCGGCGAAGAGTGGGTCAACGAGGTTTTTCGACAACTCGACGACAGCATCATCATCGACTGGTATGTCGGCGATGGGGGGCGCGTCGAAGCAAATGATGTCATCTGCAAGCTGGTCGGTCCCGCACGCGCGCTGCTGACTGGCGAACGCACGGCGCTCAACTTCCTGCAGACGCTGTCCGCTACCGCAACGACCACGGCTGCGTATGTCGCCGCGGTCGAAGGTACAAAGGCCCGCGTCCTCGATACTCGCAAGACAATCCCGGGGCTGCGTCTCGCCCAGAAGTACGCCGTGACCTGTGGCGGCGGACACAATCATCGTGTGGGGCTTTTCGACGCGATCCTGATCAAGGAAAACCACATCAAGAGCGCCGGCAGTATCACGGCAGCGCTCAAGGCTGCTCAGCAACACGACGACGTGCTGGTCGAGGTCGAGGTCGAAAGTCACGAGGAATTACTCGAGGCACTTGATGCCGGCGCGGCGCGAGTACTACTGGACAACTTCTCGCTGGAGCAATTGCGCCAGGCTGTCGCAACCAACAACGACTACGGGTTTGTGGCGGCCGAACTGGAAGCGTCCGGCAATGTGACGCTCGATACGATTGGCGAGATTGCCGCCACCGGCGTCGATTATATTTCGACCGGCGCGCTGACCAAGAACGTCAAGGCCGCCGACCTGTCGATGCTGTTCAAGATAGACTGACGAACCAGAAAACCGGGGACGGGAACCAAAGGGGACGGGAAACTCTGTTCCCGTCCCCTTTGGTTCCCGTCCCCGCTACCGCCCGCTATGCCACCGCGCGGGTCACCCGCTTGGGTTCGGAAACGCCGTAACCCTGGGCGTAGTCGATGCCCATGCCCCGGAGCATCGTAATGATCTCCTCGTTCTCCGCGAATTCGGCAATGGTTTGCTTGCCGGTAAGGTGACCGATTTCATTAATCGAACGTACCATCTCGCGGTCGATCGGATCATGCAATATCTCCTTGACGAAGCTGCCGTCGATTTTGAGGAAATCCACAGGAAAGTGCTTGAGATAACCGAACGACGACAGGCCCGTGCCAAAATCGTCGAGCGCGAACTTACATCCAAGCTCTTTTAATGCATTGATAAATCGATTGGCCTGCGAGTAACTCGCAATGGCCGCGGTTTCCGTAATCTCGAAACAGATCTTCGTCGCGTCGATACCGCTCATCTGGAACTGGTCGACAACGAAAGGCAGGAATTTCTCGTCACCGAGACTCTGCCCCGACAAATTGATGGAACACAACGACAGTCGTTCGCGTTCATCCGCCTCCGAGACCAGCCAGCGGAATGCGCTGCGTATCACCCAGCGATCGATCTTGGGCGTGATGCCATAGCGCTCGGCCGCCTCGATGAACAGCCCCGGGGAGATGATGCCGCCGTTTTCGTCGCGCATGCGCAACAGGATTTCGTAGTGAGCGCCCTCTTCTTCTGCCTGAAGTGGCTGGATCGTCTGGCGGAAGAGTTCGAAGCGATCTTCTTCGAGCGCGTTGTTAATGCGCGCCGCCCACTGCATTTCACGGCGGCGGCGCATCAGGTCGATATCGTTTTCCTGGAAGCTGTGGATGCGATTTCGGCCAGCCTCCTTGGCGGCCGCACACGCACTGTCCGCGGCGGTCAGCAATGCCGCGACGTCTTCATTGTCGGCCGTGATCGGTACGACGCCGATACTCACTCCAAGCCGGAAAGCCCGTTCCTCCCATACAAACTTGTAATCGCCGATCGCCATACGCAGCGTCTCGGCTGTATTCATTGCCTCGTCCAGCGAGCAACTCTCGAGCAGGACGCCAAACTCATCGCCACCGAGGCGCGCCAGCGTGTCACGCCAGCGAATTTTTGATTTGAGCAACGTGCCAAGCTGACCAAGCAGCGCATCGCCGGCGCTGTGGCCGCACGAGTCGTTGACGATCTTGAACTGGTCGAGGTCGAGGTACAGCAACGCATACGAGGTCTCGCGCGCCTTGGCGCTCTTGAGCGCACGCTCCACACGATTCTCAAATTCAGCACGGTTCACGAGTCCTGTCAGGATGTCGTGGCTCGCGTGGTAACTGAGGCGGCGATTCAGGTCGCGTGACTCGGACACATCGTGGAAGACGAGCACGCCGCCCATAACCTCGCCCTTGTCATCGCGAATCGGCGCCGCCGTGCTTTCGATATACAGTTCATTGCCGTCACGGCGAATCAGCAGCGTGGGACGCACCGACTTAATCGAGCGATCACGACGCATCGCTACCGCCAGCGGATTTTCGAGCGGCTCGCAGGTTTCCTCGTGAAAACCGCGGAAGATCTCATCGATCGGGCGGCCGCTGGCGTCATCCACTTTCCAGCCCGTCAGTTCTTCCGCGACCGGGTTGACGTATTCGACGTTGCACTTGCCATCCGTCGTGATGACGCCGTCACCGATCGACTGCAGCGTAATCTGGGCGCTTTCTTTCTCACGGAACAACGCGTCTTCATAGAGCTTGCGCTCCGTGATATCGACCTCGACGCCGAGCAGACGTATCAGGCGACCATTCTCGTCGACGATGCCCTTGGCGCGACTCGTCATCCAGCGCCACTCACCGCTCTGGTGCTTCATGCGATGCACGGACTCGAAAAACGGCGACTTGCCTTCGAGATGCTCCCGCATCCTGGTCTGCACCCGCGCAATATCGTCGTGGTGCACGAGCTTGTACCAGTCGAGCTTCACATCGTCGTCCTCGACGTCGTAGCCCAGCATCGTCTTCCAGCGGCGCGACAGGTTAATGCGCTTCGACTCACCGTCGAAGTCCCAGATGCCATCATTGGCCGTCATCGCGACCAGTGCATTGCGCTCCTGGAGCTCAATCAGGACCAGCTTGTCCCGCACTCGCTCCAGGCCTGCCGCAAGCGACGAGCCGAATAACTTCATGAGCAGGTGAAGATTGGCGTCCCAGCTCTCGACCGGGTGCTCGTTGGCGATGCCGAGGAAACCGGCGATCTCGCCGTTCACGGAAACGCCGATGACCAGCATCGCGCCAATATGCAGTTCGTTGAGGCGCTCGAGGTCATCGCGCGCCTGCGCCGGTCCGGTCATCGTGTCGGCAACTTCGATGACGCGCAGATGCCCCAGTCGGCTGCGCAGCCATTGCCAGTCTTCGAGCTTCTCGCCGGCAAGCTGCACCGGTTTGCATTGGGCGAAACCGCTGCTCGAGGCAAGCACCGTTTCAATGTCGGCGCCGTCTTGGCTGATCAGTGCGATAAACGCAGCATCGGCCCCCGCCGCATCGGGTAATTCGTCGACGTTGGCCTGGAGCTGGTTGAGGTAATTCTCGGGATCGAGGTTCTGGACACCGACCGCGAACTTGGTCTGCATAGCGTCCACCGTGCCGCGGGTACGTTCCCCGGCGCGCGGTTTTCGGTGGCGGATTCCCGTAGTGAGCCTGGTGTCGGACGAATTCGTCATTACGGGTCCCCATTTTGACACCATAGCTAAGGAATACAAGCTAAGTCGCTGTTTTTCTTTCGCCGTGTCAACCAATTACAACGGCCGGCGTTATAGCTCCTGAACCCGGACGCAATTGCACAAGGAGATTGCAATGAAACTCGCTAAGCACGGACTACTGCTGGGGCTGGCACTGCTTCTGGCAGCATGCGGTGGCGGCAATTCGTCTACGGACACGCCTGTCGCGACCATCGAATGCAATCCCGACGACCCTGCCACGCACGCGGAGTGCGGCATGGTCATAGTCGGTCTGACTGACGCCGATGGGGATTTTGTTAACTATACCGTCGATGTTCTGTCGCTCGAACTCGAAACGGCCAACGGTCGGATCGTCGAGACCCTGCCGCGCAAAACGCGCATCAATTTCACCGACTATGTCGACCTGACTGAAATCGTCAGCGCCGCGATGCTTCCGCCAGCGACCTATGTTGCCGGCACCATTCGTCTTGATTACGCCGCTGCCGAAGTCTTCGTTGAAGAAAACGGCGCCGCGCGCGAAGCCGTGGTCAAGGACATGGACGGCAACATACTCGGCCAGACGGAACTGAAGATCCGCCTGTCGAATCGCGACCAGCTGCGCATCACGAAGGGTAGAGCCGCCCTGCTGCAACTCGACTTCGACCTCGATGCATCGCATGTCGTCGATCTCGTGCCGGTACCTGCGGAGGCGAGCAGCGAGCAATTCATCATCGCCGAGGTCTCACCCGTCGACGAGAAGAATATCCGTGTGCGCGGCCCGCTGGTCGAGGTCAGTGAGGACGATATGACTTACACAGTCGCCATCCGCCCGTTCCACGATCGCGATGGCGACTTTGGCAGAATGAAGGTTCACGTCACCGACGACACCGAGTTCGAAGTGAATGAAGAACTCTACGTCGGCGCCGCAGGACTGCGAGCGCTGGGCGCCACAGGACGTGGTACGGCCACAGTCGCAGGCGGCACGCTTGACGTGCAGAATCGCGAGTTCACAGCCACCCGCGTGCTTGCCGGATCGAGCGTGCCGGGAATCGACAAGGACGCGGTCGTCGGCAACGTGATTGCGCGTGACGGCAACTTCCTGACCGTACGCGGCGCAACCATCGTACCGTCCGATCGTCGTGCCCACTTCCATGACGACGTCGTCGTCGAGATCGGCCCCGACACCAAGGTTTTCCGCGACGGACATCGCCATCGCGACCTGGGCATCGAAGCAATTTCCGTCGGTCAACGGGTTACCATTCGCGGTATCCAGGGCGGCACGCCGACGACTGACGCAAATGCGCCGCAGATCCTGTTCGACGCAACGGCAGGTGCCGTGCGCATGCATCCAACGCGTCTGATTGGCGTAGTTAACTCGGTCATGCCGGGCCAAACCGACATCACACTGCATGCAATCGATCGACGCCGCGCCACCATCTTCGACTTTTCCGGCACCGGAAAATCGGCAGAACAGGACGCCGACCCGGGCAACTATGAAGTCGGCACGGGCAACCTGCTGCTGGCCGACTTCGCCGCCGGCAAACCGATCGTCGCCAAGGGCTTCCCGAGCGCGTTCGGCATGGCACCGCCGGATTTCTATGGCCGTACGGTCATCGACTACACCGACGTACGCAGCGTACTCGGCTTCGCATGGGGCTCGGCCGGAACGCTCGCGCCGTTCGTGAGCAGCGGCCCGGACGGTCTCGTTATTGATACGTCCAATGAGGACACCGGGGTACGCCATCACGTCAAGCAGGGACCGGTCCTGATCGATCTCACCGATCTCGATTCGGACGTCACCATCGTGCCGCGCGCATCGGACCGCAAGGCGTTCTATATCAAGACGTCAGACAGCCTGCGCATGTATTCGGATTACGACGATTTTATTGAGGACCTGAACGCAAGCCTCGACGGCGCGACCGCCGCGCGCTCGATGCATGCTTCAGGAAAGTACGACGTAAACACGAACGTGTTCACTGCCTGGAAGATCGGTGTCTACCTGCTCGAGCCCTGATAGACCTCGTTGAGGAAGGCAAGGACGGAGTCGCGCAATGCGGCTTCGTCCTTTTCGTATTTGGCCATTGCCGCCTGGATGCGTGGATCATCAACAATCTCCTGCGCGTAAGGCGTCCGGAATGCGTCCCTCCAGCCCAGGGAAGAACCCACTGGCGTTTCGTTCATGGCGGTCACGGCCGTGTTAATTGCATCCTCATGATTACCGAGACCGATCTCCCGAAACGCTTTCGGTAACGATGGCTCCTCCGGATCAAACCGCCATCGTTCTGCGTACGCCCAGAGCACGTCAATACGTCGCAGCCATTCCTCGCGCGGCAAGGTTACATACCACAGGGCCAACATGTCGTATCGCGCAACGTATTCCCAGACCGCGTCGACCGGACCATCGAAATCCGCCAGAGAAGGGATCGCCTGTTCGAACCAGGCTGTTGTCGCATGAATCGAGTCATTCCTGATTGCGTCCCGCACGAGAAATTCGATACTTTCGAGCAATGCATCCTGCCGATTGTCGATCCTGTCCTCGACTGCTCTGCGCGCGTGCGCCCGCGCAGCTTCGATGTCGCCGTTGGCTTCGGCATGCAGGACTTCCACCATGTACGCGGTCGGACTTGTCGGCGCGATCGCGAGAACGCGAGCCCGATAGGGAGCGGCATGCTCTGACAAGCCGAGCCCGTACAGCGTGACAGCGACCTCTCCCGGCAGCTCATGATCCTGCGGGTCGACTTCGATTGCCTGCAGGTAGTAGCGGAGGTACTCGACCAGGTCGCCTTCCGACTGATGCGCGCGTGCGATCAATGACAGCGCGTTTGGCTGATCGGGTTCCAGTTCAAGGCTGCGGGCTGCGGCGTCACGTGCCTCAGGCCATTGTTCGTTTGCCAGGTACGCCTGTCCGAGCGCCGCATAAACGACCGGGTTCAAAGGATCGACGGTCGTCAGGCCACGTACCAGTCGTATGCTCTGTTCCGGATCGCCGTTCATGAACGAATTCACGTTGGCCGCGCGCATCACGGTCTCTACATCGGTCGGGTGCTGCTGCGCGTAGGCGAGGAGCATGTTGATACCATCCTGCGCCGTGTCCAGGCGGTTGAGCATGACATCCGAAAAGATCTCTGTTTCGTACAGCAGCGACGTAGCCTGCGTATCATCCGGGTGTTCTGCCAGCACCTGCTCCAGCAACCTGATCGAGTCCTGCAAACCATCCGGACCCTGCCGCAAGCCGGTTCTCCACTGGTCCGCATAGACATACGCAAGTCGTGACTTCGCATCATGAAAACCCGGATCAAGCGCCAGTGCATCCTTCAGCAGACCCTCGGCAGCCTGCAGGGAGCCGTACGACCCTTTCACGTGTTCCGCGGTCGCACGCAGGAACTTGTCATAGGCCTGGAGATTTTCCGTGCCGACGCTGATCAGCGGCACCGGCTCCTTGCTGCCAAGCAAGGATGCAGATAACGCATCGCCTACATGGCTGGCAATCTCATCCTGGATGGCAAAAATATCGTCCAGGGTGCGATCGAAATTCTCCGACCACACATGAAAGCCGTCATTGGCACGAATCAACTGGGCCGTTATGCGGACACGGTCGCCCGAGCGCTGCACACTGCCCTCGAGCACATGCGCGACATCGAGCGCAGCCGCAATCTCGCGAATGTCCGAGTCCTGGCCCTTGAACGCAAAACTCGATGTGCGGGCAGCCACTTTAAGCTCCGGCATCTGCGCCAGCATGTGCAACAGCGTTTCAGTCAGACCGTCCGAGAAATACTCGTTCTCCTGGTTGCCGGACATGTTTACGAAAGGCAGGACTGCAACGGAAGGTTCACCGCTGGTCGCAAGCACCTCTTCAACCGGGGGCCTATCGATGCGACCTGTTTGATTCAGAGTCACGAACACAACTGCGGCGACTACCGCGGCGATCGTTACGTAATTAAGTTTCTTGCCGGTCTCGCTCGTAATTGATTCGCTGCGCTCGACGTCTTTTTCGCGCTTGATCCCTTCTGGCGTCAGCTCGAACGCCCAGGAGAAAACGAGGACAGGAATAAAGCCAAGCGCAAAGACGAAGATGACCACCTTGGCAACCCAGTCGGGCGCGCCAAAGGTCGGTAACAGCGTGGTCGCAATCTCCGTAAGGAGCCAGCCAACGACCACGTAGGCCGTGGCAACCTTGAAAACGTTGCGGCGTTTAAGCTCGGCAAACAGCGACATTCAGCGATCCCTGCGTCGGCAGATGGTCGCCAATACTACACTACCAACGCAGCCCTGTGATCGTGCCGCCAACCGGCCAGCCATTAAGGTCTGCCAGGCCTTCAAGACGCTCGATACGATCGTCTGGTTGTGGGTGCGTCGACGTGTAGCTGACGAGATCAATCAAGCGGTCATTGCCGCCCTCGTCCCAACGCTCGAACAGCCGCCATGCCTCGTTGACATGACCGTACTGGGTGTACACCAGCTCGAGCCCGAACTCGTCGGCTGAGTACTCGTGCTTGCGACTGAAGCCGCGCGTTGCGAGATCCGCAACCCTGATTCCCATACTTGACACGTCGCCCCCGGAAACAACCGAAAAGAACATCGCCAGGACGACTCCGCGACCGAGCGCACGGATGTGATCGCGATTGTGGTAGTGCCCGAGTTCATGACCAAGCACGAACGCGAGTTCGTTCTCGGACTCCACCTCATCGAGCAGTCCTGTCGTCACGATGATCAGCCCGCCGGGCAATGCCATGGCATTCGGAATCGGCGAGTCATCAATTTCGACTCTGAACTCGTAGGGCGTGTCCGACCAGTGAAACGCAAGCCGGTCCAGTAGCAACTGGGTCTGGTAAAGACGCTCGTCGACGGGCGATACGGTCACGATGTCATCGGGCAACCAGTCCCGGAAAAGCGCCGCCTCTTTTTCCGCCGGTACGAGCATCAGGACCGCTTCGATCATGAAGATCAGCAGCACGACGATTGCCAGCATGATAGCGCTCAGACCGACGACGAGCGTGCTGGCTTCAACCAGCGGATGCGTGTCGCTGACGTTGATGCCTTCGCGCGGTTGCCTGGGAACGTGTTTCAAGATCGCTCCGCCTGTGGCGCGAAGCGGGAGTGCAATTTGACCGCGGTACCAAACGCAAGCATTTCGACGCCCGCGGTGCCATTGCCGTCGCCGGACGAGTTGGCGAGACGCGAGGTCTCCAGCCGCACATTGAAAATCGCGTCATAACCTTGCTCGCGGGCCGACTCGATCATGCGCAACAGCGCCTCCCGGCGAGCGCGCTCGAGCAATGGCTCATAGGTCTTGACTCGGCCGCCGACGATACCGCGCAAGCCCGCGATGACGCGCTTGAAGTAATCGAGCGATATGACGATGCTGCCGGCAACGAGGGTCGACTCACCTGCACTCCAGTCCGCCGGCATCCTGTCGAACGTCACCACCGGGAACGTCTGACTGGCATATTCGCGCTTGCGAATACTGCGGAAATGGCGTTTCTCGATGAAGGTGCCAATGAAATACGCCAGCATCAGCAATGCCAGCGGCATGCCGAAATTCATCAGCAGGTTGAGCTGCTCGAAGGTATCCGGATCCATCAGGCGACCCTGACAGCGGTTCCATAGGCGAATAGCTCGGCGGCGCCCTGCGAAATCGAACTCGTTGCGAAGCGGACGTTGACGACGGCATTCGCTCCCATCGAGCGCGCCTGCTCGAGCATGCGCTCGGTTGCCTCCTGGCGTGAATCCTGCAACAGCTCGGTGTACCCGACGAGCTCGCCGCCCACGATGTTCTTAAGTCCGGCCATGATGTCGCGACCGATATGCTTGGCGCGCACCGTGTTCCCGGACACGACGCCATAGAACTCGACGATCTGCTTGCCTGGAATACTCTCAGTGTTGCTGATGGCCATTCCGTATGCTGATTCAGAACTCATTGGATATCCCTGTGCCTGGTCGAAAATTGGTCTTTTCGCATGGTAGCACCTCGAAACGCGACCAAAAGGGGAGAAAAATTCATTGACTTGTGCTCTGAAGAGCGCATACTGCGCGCGCCGAGACTTTCGGCGATTTAATTATTCAGGAAATAAATATAGTGTCCAGAACAACCGGAACCGTTAAGTGGTTCAACGAAACCAAAGGCTTTGGCTTCCTCGCGCAGGAATCAGGTCCAGACGTATTTGCCCATTTCAGCAACATCGCTGGCGATGGCTTCAAGACGCTGACCGAAGGCCAGCAAGTCGAATTCACAGTCACGCAGGGCCAGAAGGGCCCGCAGGCGGAGAACATCGTCGTTCTCTAAGCTGACTCAGCTTATTTGACAAGAAGGCGGACCCGCATGGGCCCGCCTTTTTTTGTGCGCGCTTAACCGGCGTGCTCGAAGTGCGAGGGCTCCTGTTTCGACAAGTGCTCATAGGTTGACCACTTGCGCTCCACGGTTTCCTGCGCCATTTGCATCAGGCGCGCAGCCTCCTCCGGATTTGACTTGCGCAGAACCTTGTAGCGGTTCTCGTTATAGGCATAGTCCGCCAGCGGGATCGTCGGCCTCGGCGAATCGAGAACGAACGGCTTGCGGCCCGCCCGGCGCAGCGCCGGGTTGTAGCGGATCAGCGGCCAGTAGCCGCTGGCGACGGCAAGTTGCTGCTGCCGCAGACCGTCTTTCAGATCGTAACCATGCGCAATGCAATGGCTGTATGCCAGGATCAGCGACGGACCGTTGTACTCCTCGGCTTCGCGCATGGCCAGCAATGTCTGTTGCGGATTCGCGCCCATTGCGACCTGTGCGACGTAGACATTACCGCTCGAGATCGCCTGCAAAGCGAGGTCTTTCTTGCCGATACGTTTGCCTGCCGATGCGAACTTCGCGGCGGCACCGAGCGGTGTTGCCTTCGACATCTGCCCGCCGGTATTCGAGTACACCTCGGTATCCATGACAAGGATATTGACGTTCCGGCCGCTGGCGAGCACGTGGTCTAGGCCACCCGAGCCGATGTCGTAGGCCCAGCCATCACCACCCACGCACCAGATACTGCGACGCACGAGATGGTCGACGATCGACAGCAGAGCCGTCGCTTTCTGGTTTTCGCCTTCCTTCAGCAGCTCCCTGAGCCGCTTGCGCAACAGCTTTACGCGGCGGCGCTGCCGACGAATCTCGCTGCCCACGCGCTGGCCACCCGTCACCAGGTGATCGGCCAGCTCATGCCCGATATCGTCGCGCAGGTCGGAGACGAGTTCTTTCGCGAGCGTCATGTGGTGATCGGCAGCAATGCGCATGCCGAGACCGAATTCTGCATTGTCCTCGAACAACGAGTTCGACCATGCAGGGCCACAGCCTTCATCATTCTTGGCCCATGGCGTAGTCGGCAGGTTGCCGCCGTAGATTGACGAACAACCCGTTGCATTGGCCACGATCAGGCGCGGTCCGAACAGCTGCGACAGCAGCTTCACGTACGGCGTCTCGCCGCATCCTGCACATGCGCCTGAGAACTCGAACAAGGGTTGCAGGAACTGCGCGCCGCGCACTGATGAAAAGTCCACCGAGGCGCGATCGTTCCATGCGAGTTTCTCGAAGTACTCGATATTAGTCTGCTCGCGCTCCAGGACAGGACGCTTGTCCGTCATGTTGATCGCCCGCTTGTTCTCATCATCGGGGGCACGCACAGGACAGGCACTCACGCACAGGTTGCAGCCGGTGCAATCCTCGAGATAGACCTGCAGCGAATAACGCGTCTCCGGGAAACCGCGCGCCGAAATCGGCGCGGACGGGAACGCTTCAGGCGCCTCTTTGAGTTCGCTCTCGTGGAAGAACTTGGCGCGGATCACGCTATGCGGACAAACGAATGCGCAATTGCCGCACTGGATGCAAAGATCCGGCTCCCACTCCGGAATACGATCCGATACGTTGCTCTTCTCGAACTGCGATGTCGCGCTTGGATAAGTGCCATCGATCGGCAGCTTGCTGACGGGCAACTCATCGCCATGTCCACGCATCATCTGTGCTGTAACTTCGCGCACAAAGTCGGGCGCGTTTTCGGGCACAACCTGCTGCAACGGCACGGCGCTCGAGACCTGCTGCGGAATCTCGACCTTGTACATATGGTCGACTGCTGCATCGACGGCGGCAAAGTTCTTGTCGACGACGTCCTGGCCTTTGCTGGCGTAGGTCTTCTGGATTGCTTTCTTGATTTGCGCAATCGCCTCGTCGCGCGGCAGAACACCTGATAGCGCGAAGAAGCAGGCCTGCATGATCGTGTTGATGCGTTTGCCCATACCGACGTCGCGCGCGACACTTGTGGCGTCGATCACGTACATCTCGATATTGCGATCGAGAATGATCTCCTGCACGGGCTGCGGCAGCTCGTCCCAGACCTTGTCGGCCGGGTACGGGCTGTTCAGCAGGAACACCGACCCTGCGGCAGCCTCGCGCAATATTTCGATCTTGCGCACCTGCTCGAAGGTATGACACGCGATGAAGTTCGCGGACTGGATCAGGTACGGCGCATGAATCGGTTCAGGGCCGAAACGCAGGTGCGAAACAGTGCGCGATCCCGATTTCTTGGAGTCGTACACGAAATAGCCCTGGCAGTGCAGGTCCGTGCTCTCGCCGATAATCTTGATCGAGTTCTTGTTCGCGCCGACTGTGCCATCCGCGCCGAGACCGAAGAACAGGGCGCGGGTGACTTCATCGCCCTCGATCTGCCATGCCGGGTCGTAGTCCAGGCTCGTATGGCTGACGTCGTCCTTGATGCCGATCGTGAAGTGATTCTTCGGGTTGTCTTTGCCGAGTTCATCGAACACCGCCTTGACCATGGCGGGCGTGAATTCTTTCGATGACAAACCGTAGCGGCCGCCAATGATGCGCGGCATCCGCTCGCGCTCGCCTGCCGCAACCGCTTCCGACATCGCAGTGATGACGTCCTGGTACAGCGGCTCGCCACTCGCGCCTGGCTCCTTGGTCCGATCGAGCACCGCGATGGATTTCGCGGTCTGCGGCAGTGCGCGCAACAGGTGCGCATTCGAGAATGGCCGGTAGAGGCGCACATTGATCATGCCGACGCCCTTATCGGGCAGCGCATTGATCGTCTCGACCACGGTTTCCGCACCCGAGCCCATTAACACGATGACGCGTTCGGCGTTTGGGTCTCCGAAGTAGTCGAACAGCTCGTATTCGCGCCCCGTCAGGTTTGCGAACTTGCGCATCGCATCTTCGACAATACCGGGCGTCGCCGCGTAGAAGTTGTTGACCGTCTCACGACCCTGGAAGTAGACGTCGGGGTTCTGCGCCGTACCGCGAATGAACGGGTTATCCGGATTGAGCGCGCGCTGGCGATGCTCGAAGACGAGGTCGTCGTCCACCATCGCTGCAATCTCGTCTTCGCTGACGAGCGCGATCTTGTCGACCTCGTGCGACGTTCGGAAACCATCAAAAAAGTGCATGAACGGGATGCGTGCCCGGAGCGTCGCGGCATGCGAAATCAGGGCAAGGTCCTGTGCGGTTTGCACTGATGACGAGGCCAGCAATGCGAAGCCCGTGGTTCTTGCGGCCATAACGTCCTGGTGATCGCCAAAGATCGACAGGGCCTGTGCTGCCAGCGATCGCGCGGCGACGTGGAATACCGTCGAGGTCAGTTCGCCCGCGATCTTGTACATGTTCGGCAGCATCAGCATCAATCCCTGCGATGCCGTGAACGTTGTCGTCAGGGCGCCAGTCTGCAGCGCACCGTGGGCAGTGCCGGCCGCTCCGGCTTCGCTCTGCATTTCGATGATGTCAGGGACCTGGCCCCAGATGTTTGCCTTACCCAACGCCGACCAGACGTCGGCCGATTCCGCCATCGGTGACGACGGCGTGATCGGGTAAATCGAGCAGATTTCACTAACAGCGTAGGCAACGCGTGCGACCGCCTCGTTGCCCTCGAGAGCGCGATATTCAGTCATGACTGTCCTTCGTTCAGGCCCGACACGCCGGTTGCCGGCACTTCGGGTTCGTCGACCATTTCGATGGCGTGGCACGGGCATTGTTCGTAGCACACGGCGCAACCGGTGCATTTGTCGAAGTCGAACTTGTAGCGTTTGCCCGGACCAAGCTTGATGATGGCATCCTGCGGGCAGGCGCCATAGCAGCCGTCGCATTCGAAGCAGTTGCCGCAGGACAGGCAGCGCCGTGCCTCGAAGAGCGCGTCTTCTTCGGTGAGGTTCTGTAGAACCTCGTCGAAACTCGTTTCACGCTGCTCGATCGAGATGCGTTCCTGTTCCTTTTGCGGCGCGTCAGTGCGATACCACAGGTGCAGTTTCTCGTGGCCAACGATGTCGTGGCGCGGTCCGCGCACGTACTTCGAATCGTTCAGGTAAGCATCGATGTGGCGCGCGGCATGCTTGCCATGGCCAACGGCGATCGTTACCGAGCGATCGCTCGGCACCATGTCACCGCCCGCAAAGATGCCCGCGTGACCGGTCATCATGTTGTCGTCGACGATAACGGTATGGTCCCACTCGAATTCAATACCGGGCACTGACTCGAGAAACGCCGTATCCGTATCCTGGCCGAGCGCGAGGATCAGCGCATCGGCTTCCAGTTCCTCGAATTTGCCGGTCGGCTGCGGGCGACCGTTCTCGTCGAGTTCCATGACCTCGACTTTGAACGTTGACCGGTCAATCTCCTTGATCGTGCGCAGCCAGTGAATCTGGACGCCTTCCTCGAGCGCCTCGTCGGCTTCGAAATCATGCGCCGGCATACTGCTGCGGTCACGGCGGTAGATGATCATCGGTTCAACGCCGAGGCGCTTGGCCGTGCGGGCCGCGTCCATAGCCGTGTTGCCGCCGCCGTAGACAGCGACGCGGCGACCGATTTGCGGGACCTCGCCTTCGTTGGCTTCGCTCAGGAATGACACCGCGTCCAGGATCTTGCCGGCGTCGCGGTTCGGAATATCGATCTTCTTGCTGATGTGCGCACCAACGGCGATGAACACCGCGTCGAACCCGCCCTCTTCCTTCTCCTTCAGCACATCGTCGACCCGGTGGTCGAGCGTGATCCGGACGCCGAGGTTGGCGATGCGATCAATCTCCGCCTGCAGTTCCTTGCGCGGCATGCGATAAGCGGGGATGCCAAAGTGGATCATGCCACCGGCCACCGGGCCGGCTTCGCGGATCTCGACTTCATGCCCCATCTTCGCGAGATGGTAAGCCGCCGACAGCCCGCTGGGCCCCGCGCCTACAACGAGTATCTTCTTGCCCGTTGCAGACTCCGGCTTATCGAACTGCCAGCCCTTCTCGAGCGCAAGATCGCCAAGGAAACGCTCAACGGCGTGAATGCTGACCGAACTGTCCGTAACGACGCGGTTGCAGGCGCTTTCGCAGGGGTGGTAGCAAACACGCCCGTGAATGGCCGGCATCGGGTTGTTGCGGACGAGTTCACGCCATGCGGCTTCATAGTCGCCTGACTGGGCGTGCGCCAGCCATGCCTGGATGTTCTCGCCGGCAGGACAGGCATCGTTGCAGGGTGGAAGAAAATCGACGTACAGGGGCCGGCGCGTACGCAGTGCACCCGTACCCCGACTGTGGCGCGTCAGATCCGCGCGCTTGGTTAGGTAATTGGTAGCCATGACACGGCAATGATAGGACCCGGCCCGGCAGACGATATCCGCAGTAATACGGACACTTATGCGCAGTATTAACCCCTATAGGTTGTTGTTTCCATTGAAACTATTATCTGCGCATGCAGACAATCATCGAGCCTTTCCGCATCAAGATGGTGGAGCCGATCAAGCTCACCACACGCGCTGAGCGTGAGCACCTGATCAAAGACGCCCACTTCAACACCTTCCTGTTACGCGCCGAGGACGTGATCATCGATCTCCTCACAGACTCCGGCACCAGCGCCATGTCGTCAGAGGCCTGGGGTGCACTGATGCGTGGCGACGAATCGTACGCCGGCGCGCGTAGCTGGTTTCGCTTCCGCGACACCGTAAAGGACATCTTCGGTTTTGAGCAGGTAATCCCTACGCACCAGGGCCGCGCCGCGGAGCACATCCTGTTCGGCGTCATGGTCAAGCCCGGTTCCATCGTGCCGAACAACACGCACTTCGATACAACCCGCGGCAACATCGAGTTCGTTGGCGGTGAAGCACTCGACCTTCCCTGCGCGGAATCGGCTGACGTGTCAGCGGTTCACCCGTTCAAGGGCAACATGGACACGGAGGCGCTCGAAAAACTCGTTGCCGAACACGGCCCCGAAAAAATTCCCGTGATCATGGTAACGATCACCAATAACTCGGGCGGCGGCCAGCCGGTATCGATGGCCAACATTCGCGAGATCAGCCGCATCGCCAGGACGGCGGGAATCCCGTTCTATATTGATGCCTGCCGCTTCGCGGAGAATGCCCACTTCATCAAGCGTCGCGAAGACGGCTACGCGGAGGTCGCGCCGATCGACATCGCGCGCGAGATGTTCAGCTATGCCGACGGCTGCACGATGTCGGCCAAGAAAGACTCATTCAGCAACATCGGCGGCTTCCTGTGCACCAACGACGCCGAACTCGCGCATCGTGAACGCAACATCCTGATCATGACCGAAGGCTTCCCGACCTACGGCGGGCTCGCAGGTCGTGATCTCGAAGCGATTGCGGTCGGCCTGCGCGAGACACTCGACGAACACTACCTGGACTACCGATTGCTATCGACGCGCTACGTCGTCGAACGCCTGCGCGAAACGGGTGTTCCGGTGATGGCGCCGGCGGGCGGCCATGCTGTATACCTCGACGCGCGCCGCTTCCTGCCGCATGTCGAGCCGCTGCAGTACCCGGGCCAGGCCCTGGCGGTGGAGCTGTATATCGAAGCTGGCGTTCGTACCACGGAAATCGGCACGGTCATGTTCGGACTGGACCCGCACACCGGCGAGGAGAGCCCGGCCCGACATGATTTGCTGAGGCTCGCCATTCCGAGACGCGTCTACACGCAGAGCCACATGGACTACGTTCTCGAAGCTATCGAAAACCTCTGGCGCCGGCGTGACGAGATCGGCGGCTTACGCATCGTCGAGGCGCCGCCGTTCCTGCGCCATTTCACGGCGCATTTCGACTGGCTCTGAATCAGTTGCCAGTGTCGGCCGGGATCTTCGTCGCCTGCCACGCGACGACCTTCCAGACGCCAGCGCGCTTCAGGAAGGTCCCCGTGTTGTAGTAATAGAGCACGTCGCTGCCATCAGACGGCGTTCCGACCAGTTTGAATGCGACAACGGCAGTATCGCCGTACAGGCGCACATCGACTTCTTCGCCCGAATAGACAATTGCCGGCGGTGCGTCGCTCTCCTCGGCCGCACCCTCAAAGCCCTGCATGATTTCCGGCTTGCCGAAACGCAGTCCGGACGACGAGCTGTACACCAGGTCATCGGCCCAGAAGCGCTCGTGGGCGGCGGCCTTGTCCGCGTTGCCGAGAAACTCATGCAACATGCCCTCGATCTCGTCCTTGTCGGCGGCCAGTGCAGGCGCTGCAACGCCAATTGCAGTTAGTAACAATGCGGCAATCCGTGTCTTCATGGTGGTCATGCTCCTGAAAATTCTGCGTCGATCATAGCAAACGAGATCCAAATCTACTTATTACTGCGCAGACTGAAACCTTCCGCGATATTCCCGCATCTAATAGTCGTATACTTTCAATCGCACATGGTGTGCGAGGTCGGGAATGTCATTCGTATCTGAACTGAGGCGCCGAAACGTCTTTCGGGTTGCAGCTGCCTACCTGGTGGTAGGCTGGCTCCTGACCGAAGTCCTGACGAATGTCCTGCCCGAACTCGGCGCGCCTGACTGGGCATCGCGTGCGGTCATCCTGATCTTCGCGTTCGGCTTCATCCCGGCCGTTATCCTCTCCTGGTTCTACGAGATTTCTGCAGACGGTATCCAGCGCGATCACGAGGTCGACCAGGACCATCCCGACAACCGTCGCGCCTCCAGGCGGGTCGAACAGGTCACGATTGCAACCGCTGTCGCCCTGATCATCGTCGTCGGCCTGTTCAGTGCGCGCTACACCGCCGACGATCCATCGTTGATCGATCTCGCAGCAGCCAACAATTCTGTCGCCGTGCTGCCGTTCGTCAACATGTCCGATGACACGGACAACGAGTACTTCTCCGACGGACTGACCGAAACGCTGTTGCACATGCTCGCCCAGATTCCCGACCTCAAAGTCGCCGCGCGCACATCAAGTTTCGCGTTCAAGAATCAGAACCGCGACGTCCAGGAGATCGCCAGGGCACTCGAAGTCGCGCATATCCTCGAAGGCAGCGTCCAGCGCGCCGGCGATCGCGTACGCATTACGGCGCAGCTCATTCGCGCCAGTGACGGCTTCCACATCTGGTCCGAGGTCTACGACCGCACCCTCGATGACATCTTCGCCATCCAGGACGAAATCGCCGGTGAGGTCGGCAAGTCGTTAACGGCATCGCTGCTTGGCGAGGAAACCGACGTCCAGCTGGCGGGCGTCACCACGGCCGATCCGGACGCGTATGACCTGTATCTCCAGGCGCGCAAAGCGCGCGCCAAGTATTCCTACGGCGGGCTGCGGGAGGCCGAAGACCTGCTCAAAGGCGCATTGCTGATCGACCCCGACTTCACCGACGCAAAAATCGAGCTGGCAAGCAGCTATGTGCACCAGTGGGAAACCGGCCTCATGGATCAACGCACGGCCATCGCGGAGATAATCGCGATGTCGGACCAGGCGCTCGATGAACGACCGGACGACCCCGTGGCGCATGCGTTGTCGATCTACGCCAAGGGCCTGGCGCTTGCTGGCCAGGGCGATATCAATGCCATGGCCGATCTCGCAACCGAGCTCGAAGCGGTCGTAGCGCGCGCGCCATCGGCGCTCGAACCGCGAATACTCCTGGTGCGTGTGTATAACTGGGTGCACAGGCTCGAGGACAGCGTGCCGATACTCCAGGGCGCCTTGTCGCTCGATAAGTTCAATCCGGCACTGCATTACGAGCTGGGAACAGCCTACATGCGGCTGGAACGCGCGGACGAGGCCCGGGCGTCGCTGGAGCGATCCCTCGAACTCGAACCCGCGCAGCCCAATGCGTATACAAATCTCGGCATGCTCAGTCTCGCGGAAGGCGATGGGGTCGGGTTTGCGGGCTACTTCCTCAAGGCGGTCGCGGTTGACCCGAAAGATCACGAGCTGCCCGGCATCCTTGCGATGTTCCTCTACGAGCTCGGCATCATCGAGGTAGCAGACGAATTCCGGCAGCGCGTACTCGCGCTCAGCCCGACCAGCTCGATCGCCTACCAGCTCGAGCTCGCGCGCGCAAAAGCACTTGGCGATACCGAAGCGAGCGTCGCCGTCGCGCGCCGTGCGATCGAGGCGGATATAGACGACCGGCGCTTCGCCTTCGGCTCGGCTGTACAGCACCTCATTCGAACGGCCGTTAAACAGAACCGCATCGACGAGGAATTCGTATGGCTGGACGAGCAACGGCCCGGCATCTTCGATGTCGATGCCGGCCAGGTACCGCTCAAACTGCGCAAGGTCCAGGGCGTCGCAATGGACGGCTGGGCGTCCACCCTGTCGCAGGATGAACTCAACCGGCGCCTCGACGCGATCGTCGCCTGGTCGCTGTCCCAGGGCGTGGACCCGATGGAGAACGCGAATTCGAAAATTGGCATCCTGGTCCTGCGCGGACAGATTAACGAGGCGATCGACGTCGCGCTCGAGACGGTGTTCCAGGAATCAGTTGCCATGCATCTCAACTGGCGCGACACCTTCCAGCAACCACATTACGCGGAGGTCGTCGAAGACGAGCGCGTGCAGGAAGCATTGCGCCGCTGGGAGGACGAAGAAGCAAGCTTGCGCGGCAACGTCGAGTCCTACTTCGCGGACATGCACGCCTCGCGCTAATCCTCTGGCAGGACCGCTCTTCTTACCGCGGCCGCCAAAGCGCCGTCTTCCGGTTTGAGGCTGTAACCAATCCGCATGCTCGGTTTGTCGATGTCGATCAGGCGCGTCAGGTCGATCGGTGTGGCTACCAGGACAAGGTCGCAATCCACGGCATTGACTGTCGCTTCAAGATCACGAATCTGCTCGTCGCCATAGCCCATGGCGGGTAGCAGGTCGCCGATTTCCGGATACTGCGCGAATGTCTCTGCGATTTCGCCGGTTGCGTACGGCCGCGGATCAACCAGCTCACCAGCACCGCATTGCGTCGCGGCCAGCACGCCCGCGCCAAACGGCATGCCGCCATGGGTCGTGGTCGGGCCGTCCTCGATCACGAGGACGCGCTTGCCCTCGATTGATTCGGGATCAGGAATATCGAGCGGTGATTCACGAAAGATCACTTCGGCGTCCGGGTTTACGCGCCTCACATTCTCATGCACCTCCTGCACCTTCGCAGGATCGGCAAACCCGACCTTGCCGATGAGAACGATATCGGCACGCTCAAAGTTGGCAGTGCCCGGGAAGTATTTGAACTCGTGACCGGGCCGATGTGGGTCGGCCACGCAGATCCACAGGTCGGGTTTGTAGAACGGCGTATCGTTGTTGCCGCCATCCCAGACGATCACGTCAGCTTCATTCTCGGCCTGTTCGAGAATGGCGGCATAGTCGACGCCGGCATACACGATCGCGCCATTGGCAATGTGCGGTTCGTATTCTTCCCGCTCTTCGATGGTGCACTCATGCGCATCGAGGTCCTCGAGCGTCGCAAAGCGCTGCACCTTTTGGCGCACCAGGTCGCCATACGGCATGGGATGTCGAATCGCGACGGTTGTCAGCCCCAATTCGTTCAGGATATCGACGATTCGGCGGGAAACCTGGCTCTTGCCGCAGCCGGTCCGAACTGCCGTCACCGCAATGACCGGCTTGCGTGACACCAGCATCGAGCCATCGATGTCGAAGGTCGAGAACGCTACGTCATGCGCCTTGACGAGGCGCATGCGTTCATTGATGTGGTCGAAGCTGACATCCGAGTAGGCGAACACGACCTCGTCAACGCCCTCGAGCAGGCTCCCGAGGTGTTCCTCCGGGTGGATCGGAATGCCTTCCGGGTACAGTGAACCCGCCAGCGCAGCGGGATAGCGGCGATCCTCGATATGCGGAATCTGGGTCGCCGTGAAGGCGACGACCTCAACGTCGGAATTCTCGCGGTACAGGCAATTGAAGACGTGAAAGTCCCTGCCAGCCGCCCCCATGATGATGATTTTGCGGCGCATCGGAGAGCCTCCCCATCGGACTCAGAAACGATGCTAGCGAACGCAATTGACCAGTCCGATACGCGCTTCTACCTAGCATCCCAAATGCGTCAAATCCCTATATAAAAGCCCCCAGAAAGGCGTATTTTCTGCCCTGAAAATCGACATGGGAGGTCGTCATGTCAGCTGCAGAACTCTGGCAAAATACCGAATCAAATCAACAACCTGACGCGCTCACTCGCGGCGTCAAAATTCTCCACGATCCGATCCGTAACAAGGGAACGGCGTTTACCGAGGAAGAGCGTGAGGCGCTCAATCTCAAAGGGCTGTTACCGCCACGTGTGCACACGATGGCGGAGCAGGAAAAACGGGTACTCGACAACATCCGCGCCAAGCCGTCCGGCCTCGAGAAATACCTGTACCTGATCTCGTTGCAGGATCGGAACGAGAACCTGTTCTACCGCGTCATCATGAACAACATCGAAGAGATGATGCCGCTGATTTACACCCCGATCGTGGGCCAGGCTTGCCAGGAGTTCCAGCACATTTATCGCCGCCCGCGGGGCATGTATGTCTCGATCCGCGACCGCGGCAAGATCCGCTCGTTGCTGCGCAACTGGCCTCACAAACAGGCCCGCATTATCGTCGTCACGGACGGCGAACGCATCCTCGGCCTGGGCGACCTCGGCGCCCAGGGCATGGGTATCCCGATCGGCAAGTTGTCGCTGTACACCGCCTGCGCCGGCATTCCGCCGACCGAGTGCCTGCCCATCATGCTGGACGTTGGCACCAACAATGAGCGGCTGCTCAACGACCCGCTTTACAACGGCCTGGAACGACGTCGGGCTCGCGGCGCCGAATACGATGACCTCGTTGCCGAGTTTATCGATGCGGCCAAAGAGGTGTTCCCGGATGTGCTCATCCAGATTGAGGATTTCGGCAATACCAACGCGTTTCGCCTGCTGAAGCAGTATCGCGACGAAACCTGCCTGTTCGATGACGATATCCAGGGCACGGGTGCCGTAGCTGCAGCCGGTATTTTCTCATCGCTGCGCATAACCGGCGGCAAGCTGGCCGACCAGAAATTCCTGTTCCTTGGCGCCGGTGAGGCCGGGATCGGCATCGCCGACGTTCTGGTCGCTGCGTTGAAAAAAGAAGGCATTCCGGAGGACGAGGCGCGCCGGCAATGCTGGTTCGTCGACAGTCGTGGCTTGTTGTGTGCCGGGCGCGGCAATATCGCCGAGCACAAGGAGCCTTATGCGCATGAGCATGAGTACCTCGACAACCTGCTCGATGCGGTTCGTGAGCTGCAACCGACTGCCCTGCTCGGCCTGTCAGGCCAGCCGCAGACGTTCACCCAGGACGTCGTCGAGGCGATGGCAGAGATCAACGAACGCCCGATCATCTTCGCACTGTCGAACCCGACATCCATGGCCGAATGCACGGCCGAACAGGCTTACACCTGGTCCGGTGGGCGCGCGATCTTCGCCAGCGGCTCGCCTTTCGATCCGGTGCGCTACCAGGGCCAGACCTTTGTTCCGGGCCAGGGCAATAACGCCTACATCTTCCCGGGCGTCGGTCTTGGCGTCATCGTCAGTCGCTCACGCGTCGTAACAGACGAGATGTTCCTCGCTGCCGCTTACTCGCTGGACCAGCAGGTAACGGCGGAAGATCTCGAACTGGGCCGCGTCTACCCGAGCCTGACGCGCATTCGCGAGGTATCTGCGCAAATCGCCGCGGATGTGGCGACTATGGCCTGGGATCGCGGCTACACCGATCTGGACCGTCCGGATGACATCCTGCAGACGGTTACGGACTACATGTACCAGCCGGTTTACCCGCACTACGTATAGCGCGGTTGCACCCGCCTGGCCTAACCGGTCAGGCGGGGCACGCCTGCGCCGAGGATGCGATCAATCTCGGCCATGACATCGGCGTCAAACTTCTGCACGAAGTTGAGCGCTTTCATATTCTCGTGAACCTGCTCCACGCGGCTCGCACCCGTGAGCACAGTACTGACATGCGGGTTCTGGAGACACCACGCCAGGGCGAACTGGGCCAGTGTCGCGCCCATTTCTGCTGCCAACGGCTCGAGTTCGCGGACAACGGCCAGGCGTTGCTCGTCCTGCAGACCCTTTTGCAGCCACTCGAACCCCTGCAGCGCCGCACGGCTGTCGCCGGGGATGCCGTCGTTGTACTTGCCGGTCAGCATGCCAGACGCAAGCGGGCTCCACGTCGTCGAACCGTAGCCATGCTCCTTGTAAACGACATCGTATTCGGGACCAAAGCGGTGTTGCTCAAAAAGGTTATAGACCGGCTGCTCGACCGCCGGCTTGTGCAGGTGGTGGCGTTCGGCAATCTCGATGGCAGCAACGATATCTGCCGCATCCCACTCGGACGTACCCCAGTACAACGCCTTGCCCCACTCGATGATGTTGTGCATGGCCCAGACTGTTTCCTCGATCGGCGTTGCCGGATCGGGGCGATGACAAAACACGATGTCGACGTAATCGAGATCGAGGCGTTGCAGGGAACCATTGATGCCTTCAACAAGATACTTGCGATTCAGAGTGTTCTTCTCATTAGGGTTGTCGTGCAGCCCCCAGAAAAACTTTGTGGTCACAAGGTAGCTGCCACGGCGCCAGCCGAGCTTCCTGAGCGCCGCGCCCATCACCTTCTCAGACAATCCGGCGCCATAGTTTTCGGCGTTGTCGAACAGGTTGACGCCCGCGTCGTAGGCGGCGCTCATCAGTTCTGCAGCTTCGTCGACCCCAAATTGCTTGCTGAAGGAAATCCACGAGCCCAGCGACAGTTCGCTGACCTGGATGCCAGCCTGACCTAAGCGACGGTAGTTCATGGCCAAATTCTATCCCATTTGACCGCTTCCCTGTGGTTATTACTTACGTTTCAGGGGTTTGCCTTCGGTTGAGGTCCCCCGCCGATAGGCCTAGTATGGAGATGCAGTTGAGAGGAGAACGCCAATGCGACAACAACTCATAGAAGCGCTTCTGTATCCCCGCAAAATGCTCGAAGAGCTCATCGCCGAAGGTAACTACAAGCACAAGAACATGTTTGAGGCTACCGGTGAGCGCTGCAACCACTGCGACGGATCAGGAAACTGTAGTTGGGAACACTGTGTGGAGGATTTCCAGAAGCTCAGTGAAGCCCCCGAAGCAGTTCTCAGCGTTTCACTACGTGAGGGAATCCGGTTTGTCGAGTCGCTGCACAAGCACCTGCGACATGATGAAACCACCTGCACCTGCGAGACCTGCAACTGGATCAGGAACGCAGAACACCTGACGGAGGAGGCAGAACACCACCTGCCGCACGTTGACCCACCGGGCATCGTGCATCCGGACTAGCACGAAACACGAAACAGGGCCTTGACTATGTCAGGGCCCTGATCGTATGGGCGGGCCAATTGCACAAATCCCTTATTGGCAAGGTTCGCCGACAGCCCTAGATTGGAATGTGCGAAGCACTCAATCCGGAGGCTTGTCATGAAAGCAAGAAACGCACTTGCGCTTTTGTGCGGCTGCCTCATCGCCTTGACGGGGTGTGACCGCGAAGCGCGCATGTCTGAACTGGGGTTCCGGCTGCCTGACGGCGATGCCGTGGCCGGCCGCGCAGCCTTTGTCTACATGCAATGTCACCAGTGCCATACGGTGGTCGACGAGGAGTTTCCCGAGATTCCCGGTGCGTCCGAACCTTACGTCCAGCTGGGCGGCGAGGTGGGACGCGTCAAAACCTACGGTGACCTCGTGACCTCGATCATTAATCCGTCGCACCGGCTGGCGCCTGGCTATGCGCACGCGCTGATATCTGAGGACGGTGAATCGAAGATGTATCGGTACAACGCACACATGACGGTGCAGGAGCTCGTCGATATCGTCATGTTCCTGCAGCCGAAGTACGATGTTCGCGTCCCGGAATATCACTACCGCATGTACCCGACGACCTGAGGAGATCATGTTGAGGCTTCATCGCAGTCTGCCATTGCTGTGCTTTCTGGTAACCTCGCCTGCCGCCGCAGGCGAGCCACACCCGCTGTTTGCCGAGCAGGGCGTGCTCGAAGTAACAATCGACGCGCCCATCAGCACCCTCATGGACGTGCGTCCGGATGTAGCCTGGCTGAAAGGCTCGTTTACGTATCGTGAAATCGATGGCAGCGAACGCCGCATCGGGCTCAAGTTGCAGACGCGCGGCAACTACCGGCGCGACAAGTCTCATTGTGACTTTGCGCCGATCCGGCTGGACTTCAAAAAGGACGATGTGCGCGGCACGCTGCTGCATGGCCAGAACAAGCTCAAACTCGTGACGCACTGCCGCTCCTACGAGCAGGGCTTCGAGGAAATTGCCTTGCGCGAGCACCTGGCCTATCGGCTGTTCAACGCGCTGAGCCCGGTAAGCTTCGAATCTCGCATCGTACGTGTCACCTACTTCGATACGGAGTCGGAAAAGGAGCTGGTGCGCTACGGCTTCGTGATTGAAGACGACAAGGACATGGCGAAACGCAATGACCTCAAACTCGCCAAGGAACGATTCCTGCAGCACGAGGAGCACGACCGCGCCCGGCAAAACCTCGTGCACGTGTTCGAGTACATGATCGGTAACACGGAGTACTCACTGGTCGATCCCGAGCCGGGCAAGAATTGTTGCCACAACGCCGAGCTACTATCGCCGACTAAGGAGCCCCCGTTTGTGGCCGTGCCGTTCGATTTCGATTTTTCAGGCCTCGTTGATGCCCCGTACGCGGAACCCAATCCAAAGTACCCGATCCAGACCGTGCGCAAGCGGTTCTACAAAGGGCTGTGTGAGAACAACCACCTGTTGCCGGCAACCCTGCAGGCATTTCAGGATGCGCGCAATGAGATGTTTGCACGAATTGCGGAGGTCGAGGCGATTGACGGCAAGGGATCGCGCGCCGCCAAATCGGTTGGAAGTTATGTCGAGCGGTTCTTCAAACTGATTGGGGACCCGGACAAGGTCGCCGAGGACCTCATCGGCAAATGCCGGGTACCTGGTCCGCGCGAGATTCCGCCGGAAGCCTGATGCCGCTTACTTGCGGCTGCGGTAGACCCCGAAATAGACGAACGGTTCAGTCGCTTTCTGTCCCGGATCGACTTCCCTCGGAACCCGGTTCCTGATCGGAGGAATGCTCCGCAGGTAAGCAACGATGGCATCGACATCGTCGCGCGTCATCTTGTTATAGCCCTGCCACGGCATGGTCATCAGTGGGCGATCACCGTGACGCCGGACGCCGAAGCGAATCGCGCTGGCGATCTGGTAGTCGCTCCACAGGCCGATGCCGGTTTCCTCATCGGGCGTGATATTAGGCGGGTACACAACGCCCGGGAATTCGGTTTCCAGAGGATTGCTTCGCGCGATGCCGGTACCCGAACCCGCAAGCGCGCGATCCAGGTCAGGCGCGCCTTCGAATGCGCCGTCGGTATGGCAGGCGCCGCAGCCCAGCAACTCGACCATGTAGCGGCCACGATCAACGAGATCCCTGTCGACCGGAGCAACCTGCCCGGCGCCCGGGGACGGTGCAGGCACTGCCGTCGTCCGATCCAGCTCTTCGTAGTCATCAAGCGGATCGTAACCAGGCTCGGCTGCACACCCGGCAACCAGAATCGCCAGCAAAGGAAATACGCGCGTCATAGTCTCTTCCGCCCACCTCGTTAGTGCGGCCCTTACTATAACCCTGCCGGGCGGATTTCTACCAGACAAGCTAACCCGGCGTGTAATACGTCGGCGATGCCGGCCCAACGGGCAATGCGAAGACGAAGGTCCAGACGAAGAAGAACACCGACCAGAGAATCAGGAATGCGACAGAGTACGGCAGCATCATCGCTATCAGCGTCCCGACACCGGCTTTGGGTACGTACCTCGCAACGAATGCCATGATGAGCCCGAAGTAGCTCATCATCGGCGTGATGATGTTGGTACTCGAGTCGCCGATTCGATACGCCGCCTGGATCACCTCCGGAGCGTAACCAAGCAGCATGAGCATCGGCACGAAGATCGGCGCCGTCACGGCCCACTGTGCAGACGCCGAACCGAGCATGAGGTTGATAAACGCACAGACCAGGATAAACAGGAAGAACACCACGGGTCCGGTGAGTCCGATGCTCTGCAGGAAATTGGCGCCGGTGACGGCCGTGATCGATCCGAGGTTGGTCCAACCGAAGAACTTCACAAACTGTGCGGCGAAGAACACCAGGGCGATGTAGAGGCCGAGCGTACTCATCGCATGAGCCATCGCGTTGATGACGTCCCTGTCATTCTGAATAGTGCCGACGGCGCGCCCATAGACGACGCCGACCATCAGGAAGTAAACAAAGATGATTGCAACAATGCCGCGAAGGAACGGCGAACCAGCAACGGCACCCGTTTCCTGGTTGCGCAGAATGGCGCCCTCCGGAACGACAAGAAACGCGACCAGCCCGGCAAAGATCAGGGTCGCCCACAACGTGTGCCATAGACCCCGCCTCTCTTCGGCTGATAACGGGTCCATACGATGCGAGTCTTCGTCGTCGAGGCCTTCGGGCGTACCCTCGTACTTGCCGAGAGAAGGCTCCACGATTTTCAGGCTGATGAAACTGCCGACGGCCGTGATCAGGAAGGTACTCGCGATCATGAAGAACCAGTTGGCGCTGACGTCGACTTCGTAACCAGGATCAATGAGACGAGCGGCCTCGGTCGTAATGCCCGACAGCAGCGGATCGACCGTGCCGATAAGAAGGTTGGCGCTGTACCCGCCCGACACACCGGCGAACGCCGCGGCAAGTCCCGCGAGCGGATGCCGACCGAGCGCATAGAACACGACGGCGGCAAGTGGCACGAGAACGACATAGCCCATCTCCGACGCTGTGTTCGACAACACGCCCGCAAACACGATGATGACCGTGACGAGGCTCGGCGGCGCCTTGAGCACCATGCCGCGAATGATGGCTGTGAGCCAACCCGACCGCTCGGCAACACCGACACCGAGCAAAGCGACGAGGACCGTTCCCAATGGCGCAAACTCCACGAAATTGCGCACAAGGTTGAGCACGATCATGCGCAAACCTTCCGCGTTCATCAGGCTTACGACCTCGATCATGCCGTTGTCCGCCCTGCCCTTTGCGCCAACGGGACGCGGGTCGACGACGGCCACATCGAAGTAGCCAAGTATGCCGGACAGCACGACAACGCCAAGGGCAAACAGCGCGAACAGCGACACCGGGTGAGGCAACGCGTTGCCGAGCCATTCGACGACATGCAGAAAGCGGGTTATACGAGTCTCGTTCGGCCTGGCCGACGGTTTGGGGTCCATAATCTTGTTTTGCCTTGTTTGTCAGGGCTGATGGCCTGGAGCGGGTGAAGGGAATCGAACCCTCATTCTCAGCTTGGGAAGCTGATGTTCTACCATTGAACTACACCCGCTTTTCAGTGAGTTACGCCTCACTGGCTCGTAGCTGAGCACAAAAGTGAGAGTACGGGGATTCTAGTCGAATTCGGCGCGCCTGGGACAATCACTTCGACCTGTACTTCTCGTACTCGGGAACACGCTCGCCGAGATAGTCGACCCATTTGCCCTCCTCAGCCAGGAAGGCCTGCATATCCGGGTGCGTAATCAGGGCCCGCGCAGAGATGTGGTTCATCGCGAGCACGTCCGTACCGTGCCAGTTTGGGTGCTCGGCCTTGCTCTCCAGCAACAACCTCACGGCGCGGTCGTTATCGAGATACGCGAGCGCCACATAGGTAAACGGATTACCCCAGTTGTCCAGCTCAAAGTCCGCGGACGCGAATTCCTGTCGCCACTCGTCCAGTTGCGCTTCGTTGCCGAGCGCATGATGCGCGCTGATAAGCATCAGATCGAAACCTGCATACTCGAATTCCTGATGTTGGTAGGCGTCGATGACCAGACGGGCCGTGCGTTCCGCAGCATCGTGTTGACCGAGTATCCGCTGCGCGGAAAGAACGATTGTATTGGCGATTGCGAACTCGCGTATCTCGATGGATGACGGCCCCTCCGATAACTCGGTGACCGCCATGCCGGCCAGCTCTGGCAACTCATTTCTGAGGACCCGAACAAGTCTTTCTTCGACGATCAGGGAGTACTTCAGGCCGATAACTCCGACGAAGTCTGCGGCTTCCCTCGCATAGGTCTCCGCATACGTTTCGATGAGCGACATATCGGCCGTCTCAATAAATAACGTCAGCACGCTCTCGAGTCGGAAGCGGCTTGTCGTTCGGGACAACGTATCCTCGAATTTGCCGAACTCCGGCGCAATCTGAATGATGCGCTCGGACAGCATCGCCGTCATTTCCTCATCGCCCATGTTGGAGAAGTACTGGTGATTGCCGATGACGATGTGTGCGTGAAAAGGATCGAGTTCCAGCGCTTTGCGGAACGGTTCCTCGGCGAGATCGGGCCTGCCATTGTTCCAGTACCACCAGCCCATGAGGTACCACGCAACAGCATTGTCCGGTTCGAGTTCTATCGCTCGCTCGAGGTAACCCTTACGGACTCCCTGGTACTCACCGCTCTCCTGCTCGGCAACGAAATCAGTCCCGCGCGCGATGAGTGTCTCGACGTTATCCGGATCCAGCGCTACAGCCCGGTCAATCGCACGTAACGCCGCACTCCTCGTCTCGGCCAGGTGAGCATCGCGCTCTTCCTCGGTTTCCCCAAACCAGTCATTTTGAATATTGGTTCGAGTTATCTCGTCAAGGATGCCATTCAGGCGCGCCCAGGCCTCGACGAAGTCCGGGTCCTCCGCCACGGCCGCCTCAAGTAAATCGCGGCGCCGTTGGTAACTCTCCTCGGAAATAGCCTCGCTGCGCTCAATGCTGACTTCCTTGGTGTAAAGGTCGTACGCCCGAACGCTCCGCGTCGGCATGTCCGCAAGCGTGCCGACAGAGTCGGGCAGAATCTCCAGCTGGATCGAGTTGGAGATCGCCTTCGCGACCTCGGACTGCGTTGCAAATACGTCGACCAGTTCACGATCGTAGTTCTGGGCCCACAAGTGCGAATCGTCGCTCGCGTCGATAAGCTGAACCGTCACGCGTACGTGATTCTCGATGCGACGCACCGATCCCTCGACGATGTAGCGCACGCCGAGTTCCCGGCCGATATCAGCCAGGCTCAGCTCTGATGCCAGGTAACGAAGCGCGGTCGTCCTGGACACTACGCGCAGGCCCTCGACGTAGGAGAGGTTTGTCAGTATGTCCTCATGCACGCCGCCCGCGAAGAATTCATTATCCGCAATCGCGCTCATGTTCGAGAGAGGCAGAACAACAATAGAATCCGCTGCGAGTCCGCTCGTATCCGCTTGACCAACCGCGGCCGCCGCCCCTGGGCGCGATGTACTCGGTGCCTCGGGACCTCGCATGAGATCCCAGCCAATCAGTCCAATGGCGATCGTAACCAACACCAGTAGCGCTACGTCGAGCTTCCTGCCAGTAACGTGGGATATAGACGCGGTACGGTCGACCTCGGTCTCGCGCTTGACGCCATCCGGCGTGATTTCGAATGCCCAGGAGAAGAAAATGACGAACGGCAGGCCAATGACGCCGATCCAGATAACAAACGCCACTACCCATTCGGGGAGACTCAATGCCGGAGCCACTGTCTCCGTGACCTGCACCACCAGCCAGCCCAGAACGACATAGGCTGCGCCCACCCGGAAAACGTTGCGGCGCTTGAGTTCTTCGAACAATTTCATGGGTTTGGCGACCACCTGCTGATTCGGCAGCCTCTATCCTACACGCAGATGCGATTGACCTGTGAGAACGTGGGCGGTTGTCGCGCCGCGCGAATACGTTATATTTAGCAGCAAGCTCACTATCGACAGGAGCGTCCCGTGCCCAAATACCTGGCCCAGATCTCGTTACTCATCGTAATGTCCCTTGTCTCTTTCGCTGCGTCCTCACAGCAGCCGACAGTCGAGGACTTCTTCAAGAATCCCGAATTTTCAGGAATGCAGCTGTCGCCGAGCGGCAAGTACCTGGCGACCCTGGCGCCGGTCAATGGGCACCGTAACGTGGTAGTTCTCGAAACTGACGGTCTCAAGAACATCAAACCGCTTACAGGCCTCGATGACCAGGATGTCGCCGGATTCTTCTGGGCCAGCGACGATGTCATCGTCTTCACGATGGATGCCGACGGCAATGAGGCATTCGGACTGTATGCCGTTGACCGCACTCGCGACAAACCCAGGATCAGGACGCTGGTGGAGCCGGAGATCACAAGGGCCGGCGTTCGGTTTGCCACGGTCGTCTCGACGCTACCCGACGACCCGGATCACATAATCGTCCAGTGGAACAAGAAGAGCCTGCGCTACTTTGGCTTATACAAGGTCAACGTTCGCAAAGGTCGTCCGGAGCCGATGACCGAGAAGATGAGCAATGTTTCTAACTGGCTCGTCGATCATGACGGGGTACCGCGAGGCGCGTTGGTGGTTGAAGGCCTCGACGGTGAGTTCCTGTACAGAAACAGCCTGGACGAAGAGTTCCGTACGCTGCGTAAGTTCAGCCTGCTCGATCCGGGAATCGAACCATGGGGATTCGCCTACGACAACAAGACCCTGTACGTCGCCTCGGACATCGGGCGCGAGACGCGCGCCGTCTATACCTACAATCCGGAGACCGACGAACTCGGCGAAATGCTGTTCGGCCATGACGAAGTAGATGTTGGCGGCCTGATCATGTCGAGGGCGCAACAGAAGCTCCTCGGAGTGTCTTATTTCGATGATTATCCGCGGCGTCACTTCTTTGATCCGGTCGAAGCACAGATTATCGAGAGACTGGAAAGCGCGTTTCCCGGCAAGACTGTCAACATTGTAAGCGCGACGAAAGACGAGACCCTCAACATTCTCCTGGTGCACAGCGACCGCGATCCGGGCCGTTACTACCTGTACGATCGAACGGCCGATGTGGTCCGGTACCTGGTATCGCGCATGGAGTGGATTGACCCGGATCAAATGGCGCCGATGCAACCGATCGAGTTTGCTGCCCGCGATGGCCTCAGCATTCGCGGTTACGTCACGATTCCAAATGACCGCGAAGACGGCGAAAAAACCCCCCTGATCGTCAATCCGCACGGCGGTCCATTCGGCGTGCGCGACTACTGGGGATACAATCCTGAGCACCAGTTTTTCGCCAGCCGCGGCTATGCCGTTGTGCAGGTCAACTATCGTGGCTCCGGTGGTTACGGTCGCGAATTCGAACAGGCCGGCTATGGTCAGTGGGGCCGGCGCATGCAGGACGATCTGAGCGACGCTGTGCGCCACCTCGTCGAGGAAAGTATCGCTGACCCCGGACGCGTTTGTATCTATGGGGGCAGCTACGGCGGCTATGCGACGATGGCGGGACTTACGTTCACACCAGAGTTATACCGTTGCGGTATCAACTACGTTGGCGTGACGGATGTCCCCTTGCTGTTTGATTCGATGCCCCGACATTGGGAGCCACTCAAGGACCTGATGAAAGTACAGATCGGCGATCCGGAGAACGAGGAATTCATGGATTCGATCTCACCTATAGCCCACGTGGACAAGATCGATGATCCGATCCTGATCGTGCACGGCCGACGCGACCCGCGCGTCGTCATCCAGCACGCGGAGAAGCTGCGGCGAGAAATGAAGCGTTCCGAGAAAGAATTCGAATGGCTTGTGAAAAGAAACGAGGGGCATGGTTTCCGCAAAGAAGAGAATCGACTCGAGCTTTACGAGACGATCGAGACCTTCTTATCGAACAATTTGTAAACGCCGGGGAGCCTGGAAATACGTTTAATCAAGCGGGGAAAATTTGACTAACGCGTGCGTTTACCGCGCTGCGGCAAGTACGCGGCGCTGATTCGCCATGTCCGCCTCCATGTCGTTGTAAATAGCCTGAAATTCGGCGGTATCGCGCAGCGGTGCGAGAATCAGGTCGTGATTGAGCGCAGTGCGCCAGCCATCTCGCCAGCCGGCATCGGCCGCCTCCCGCAACGCGATTAGTGCTGCCGCATGGTCACCTCGAACGGCGTGAGCCCGAACATCCGCGATGCCGAAACCGGTGAAACCGGTCCTAAACATCTTCTCAATAACCGATTCCGCTCCGTCAAGCAGCGCTTCGGCATGTTCCTCCCGCCCCAGGGACATGAGTACGAACGCAAGATCGATCGCTACCTGGAAATTGGCTCCGTTGACATCGGTATCCTGCTCCACAAGCAGCTCCGGGAAATAGTGCCTGTAATCTTCAAGCGCCGTACTCTGGCTGCCGATTGCAAAATTATGATCGCGAAGAACACGTAGCGCCGATTCCATGTGTGTCAACATATGTCTCGACCGCTCCAGCATCTCCCGGGCTGTTTGCCTTGCCCCAACATCATCTGATTCCAGCAACTGCAAGCGAAGTTTTACCAACAACGGAGCACTATGCTCGGGCGCGAGGCGCATGGCCTGCTCCATGTACTCTCGCGCCGCTTCAAGGTCACCGAGCGCCAGGTAAGCGTAGGCCAGCCGCTGTCGTGGGCCACGAGACTGTGGGTCGGCGCGAACCGCTTCTTCGGCAACCTGAATACTCGCGCCGACTTGCCCGAGGCCCTTTGACAATACTCGGCTCTTGCGCAGATACCCGGCCGAAAACGACGGGTCAATCGTGAGGGCGATTTCGAGCTGACGTAATGCTTCTTCGTTGCGACCGGCCGCACTTAGCGCCCTGGCATAGTCCGCATTGATGATTGCAGACATGGGATCGAGAGCAACCGCCATGCCCGCGAAGCGCACGCCTTCTTCCGGCCGACCGAGAGTAATCGCCAGAAATTCGCCATGCCACTGGTAGGCCGGGGCGTAATTCGGGCTCAAATCCACCGCCCGCTGGAATGCTATTTCTGCCTCGCGCAATTTTCCCGTTCGTTTCAGGAGGTTTGCGAGCGAGGCATGAGCTTCTCCAATTCTGTCGTCAATCGCCAATGCACGTTCAATCGCTGTCCGCATTCGATCATTGGCGCGATCATAAGGCATGCCGCCATAGTTACTAAGCAATCTATACGCGTCGGCCAATCCGACATAGGCCAGCGCAAACGACTCGTCCAGCTGCACCGCCTCCTCAAATTTCTCGATTGCCTGAGATAGCGGTCCTGGCTTCCGAGACTCCATGAGCTGGCGGCCCGCAAAGTATGACTCCAGCGCCCCAAGATCTTCTGTTGGAAATCTCGAGCGAAATTTCCGCTCGCCGAGTTCGAATTCAGACTCGATCCATCCAACCACTGAAGAAGCGATCTCATCCTGTATGGCAAACAGATTTGACGCGCTCAGTTCACGATCGAAGCTGTCCGTCCACAGATACTCACCCGTTCGCGCGTCAACAAGTTTGACGCCGATGCGAATAGTGTCGTCGTACTTGCGAATATTTCCTTCGAGTACGTGCGACACGCCAAGCGCGGCACCAATGGCCTGCACATCAGCCTCGCGATCGCGAAATGCGAACGACGACGTTCGGGCGATGACCTTTAATCCCCTTTGCATCGCCAACTCGTTGAGAATCTCTTCGCTGACCCCGTCCGCAAAGTAAATCTGATTCAGATCGTCGCTCAAGACCGCGAACGGCAAGACCGCAATTGCGGGGATTTCGTCGCTGCTTAACGGCACCGTCGTGGCGCTATTACCCGAAGGTGATGTCATCGGCAGGAAAGACCACGCAATCAAAAGTACTGCAGCCGCGACCGCAACGCTTAGCGCAACCGCTCGCATCGACATGCCGCTTCGTTCGGAAACTTCTGCAGGAACCCGTTCGAGAGCCTCTACCTGCGCATCAAAAATATAGCCGCGCCGCGGCACCGTCCGAACAAATTCCTGTTTAGAATCGTCCAGTGCTTTCCGGACATCTATCAGGCACTGGGTAACTGCATCGTCTGTGACGACAGCGTCTTGCCACACACTGTCTAGCAACTCTTGCCTGCTTACCAACTTGCCGGCTTTCTCAATGAGGCATCGAAGGACGTCAAATGACTTTGGACGCAGCTTTATTTCGACGCCATTCCTAAGCAATGCGCCGCGATCAATGTCGAGCACGAACGGGTCGAATCGAAATCCCTGATGATCGTCGTAAGTATTTGACACAGCTTAAATATCGCGAGCCAGCGGCGAGCCTCTCGTCTTATTTTAGTCACTTTATAGCAGCTTTTTAGTGCTCGTTGCGGTACTACATTACATGTCTCGACCTAGATTTGATTCTCGTTCTCACCAAGCGTCAGAAGGAGAAATCAATGCAGACCGTCAAGAAGCTCTCCCCATTGATGAGTTTATTCCCAGTGCTCCTGATTACAGGCTGCGTTTCCACGCTCCCGACGTCGACGGACAAGGATTATCAACATGTCGAGATGCATGGAGAATGGCAGGCCTGCAGGAACGTCTATAAGCGGGCGGGCGCATTCTGGGTATCCAGATTCAGGAGTACCAGAGCTATTGAACTCGGTCTTACGATGCCGCCCATGGACGTTATGCACAGAGACATGATTGACAACAAGTGTCATGCGCTCCTCGCCAGAATCGGTTACCAGTAAGGGTAACACCGGCACCGGCTAAGCGGCGGCCTGGCACCTGTGACGCTGTGGTTCCGCGAAAAGGCTACGCAATACGCCGAGTATTGAGCGTTGCAGACCGCGACATGAATGCCGAAATCGTCCGGTACCCGCTTCAGGGCGACATAGTCGCTCCCACGTGAATTCGTATTAAAAACTATAGGTTGCAGCACAGACTTAGAAGCGACTCTATTACTGTTGCCTTTTGGAGACATCTTTACGCCGGCACGCACATGCGCGACATTGCGTTGCGTGAGAAGCCAGACCCGATTTATCCAGTACCCGTCTCAACAGGACGCGTTTCATTTTCTCGATGCTGTCCTGGCCAGTCCGCAGGGCGCCGGTCTGCTGTTCGGCCCGGAAGCAGCCGGAAAATCCGACCTGATCGAACAAATTGCCGGCAAGGTTGGCGAGTGTGCGGCCGTCGCTGTTATCGACGGCGCCAGGATGAAACCTACGCAGTTTCTGGCCACCGCCTTGACGGAGTTCGGCTACGAACTAGAGCTGAGTTCCGTCGACGAACTGATGAATATGTTGAGCGTGTTCGCGGTACAGCAAACGCGTTCGCGGGAGGCCCCCGTACTCATCGTCGAGAACTTCAATCGCATGTACCCGAGCTCGCTCGGTATGCTTTGCAAGCTTGCGGCCCTGAAGATCAGCGAGCGTTATGCGCTGCGCATCGTGCTGGTCGGTGACAGCGACTATGAGCAGATTATCCAGGCCCCTGGTATGACTGCCATCGCAAGCCGCTTGCACGGCAGTTTCAAACTGCAGCCGCTCACGGCGCGCGAGTCGCTCGTCTACCTGTACGCCCGATTGCAATCACTGGGTATCAAGCATCCCGATACGGTCTTCGTGGCGGACGTCGGCAGACACCTGCGAACTGCGACCAACGGCTGGCCTGGCCGGCTTGACGAGGTCGCCGAAGCTGTCGTTGCGCGACAGGACCAGTTTCCGATTGAGCTGGAAGTCGCCCTTGCCGATTGCCGCAAGGACAAGAACGAAGAAAATCTGATTCCGGAACTGATCGTGTCTTACAACGGCGTTGTCGCTGCGCGCATCAACCTGGTACGCGACCGCTACCTGATCGGACGTTCGGCCATCAGCGATATTGTCATCGACAACCGCTTTGTCAGCCAGCACCACGCCGTGCTCGCGAAGACCGAATACGGCCTCGTGCTTCTCGACATGAAGAGCCGCAACGGTACGTTTGTGAATTCCGAACGTATCAGGAATCGCATCCTGCAGAACAACGACATCGTCGCCCTCGGCGACTACCGCATCAAGGTAATCTGCCCTGCCGCGTACCTGGCCTCATTGCAGCCGGTCAAGGAGCTGGCCGATACCGCAAAGATGCAGACGATCGAGGATGCGCGGCAAGCCCGGCAACAGCGTGCCGAGCCGACATCCCGGAAATTACACGGCTAGTTACCAGGGCACGGTATTGCCGTCATGACGACGGTAAGTGCCATTATCGTCAGCCGTCAGGCTCTCAACAACGGAACGAACGCCACCGATCGACTGCTCCGGCGTCAGCGCAGCGTTCGGCCCACCCATATCCGTCTGCACCCAACCAGGGTCCATGGCGACCACGATGAACCCCTCATCGCCGAGCTCGTTGGCCAGCGATTTCGAGAACATGTTCACGGACGCCTTGCTTTCGCGGTAGCCATAGAGCCCCCCACTGCCGTTCTGGGCGAGACTGCCAAGGCCGCTCGAGATATTGACCACCGTCTTTTTGTTGCCCGCGCGCAGATTGGGGAGGAGCGCCTGCGTCACGCGCATCGGCCCGAGCACGTTGACGTCGAGAATCCACTCAACATCACTAATATCGGTTTCTGCAAGCGCGCGTACGTTCTTCAGGACGCCCGCGTTGTTGATCAGGAGATCGATTGCCTGCCCATCAAGTGCGGCAGCCATCCCCGCAACGCTCTCGGCATCGGTCACATCCAGTTGCACAACCTGCACGCCCAGCTCACGCAGATCCGTCGCCGCGTCGGGCTTGCGAGCCGTTCCGATTACGTGCCAGCCGGCGTCGTTGTACTGACGCGCGAACTCAAGGCCAAGTCCCCTGTTTGCGCCCGTGATGAATACGACCGGCGCTGCCTCGCTCGAAAACGACGGGGTTGCCGGTGCAGCGATAAATCCGATACACAGAAGGGAAATGGCGAACAGTCTTGTCATTGCGGCGGCCTCTCGAATTGCGTGTAAACCGCACACGCTATCACATCCGTCTGGACTCACTCCAGACGGCACCTGCGCCGCTCGCTCGCGAAGAACTTTCGTATCAGGCTCTCGCCCTCGCGCCCCGACCCGCCGCTTCGACCGGCTGCGGTATCGCGCGTGGCCTGCCGGTGAACAGCATGACCAGTGCACCGAGCAGGCACACAACGCCCGCAATGATGAACGGGGCCATCCAGACGGATGGCTGTGCAGCGCCCTGGGCCGCGTCTTTGAAGTAACCGGCGAGTAACGGGCCTGCCAGGCCGGCGACGCCATAGGCAGTGAATATCCAGCCGTAGTTGCTGCCGACGTTTCGATTGCCGAAATAGTCAGCCGTGATGGCCGGGAACAACGCAAAGCTGCCGCCATAATTGAAGCCGATGAGTGCAGCGACAAAGATGAAGCCGTAGACCGTGCCAAGCGCAATAAACACGTGGTAGGTCAGGAGCATCGTAACGCCCTGCAGAGCTGACATCAGGATGATCGTGGGACGGCGCCCCAGGCGGTCGGAAATGCTGCCCCAGGCGATACGCCCGAGGCCATTGAAGATCGCGTACCATGCCATCGCCGTGCCCGTGATCGCGCCAGCGTTGGCAACGCCATTATGCTCGAGCGCATCGATGCCGAATAGCTTGATGCAATAGATCACCATCAGGCCGGCGATACCGGCGAACATGAACACCAACCACAGCATGTAGAACTGCTTGGTGCGCAACATGTCGCGCGCGCGGAACTCAAGCGCGCCCTCGTGATCGCCGTTCTCCGAAGTCGGTGGCGTCCAGCCGGCGGGCTGGTAACCCTCGGGCGGGTTGACCATGACGATACTGCCGAGCAGGACGAGCGCGGCGAATGCAATGCCGTAGATAACGAACACACTCTGCACGCCGGGCAGCCCGAACACCGCAGTGGTGTTCAGCAGGCCGCCGAACCAGGAGCCGGCAAGCTTGACCCAGATTGTCGCGCCGAAACCAAAGCCGGCGACGGCGAGGCCCGTGATCAGGCCTTTCTTGTCCGGGAACCACTTGACGCAAACCGAGATCGGCACGACGTAAGCGAGACCAATGCCCGCACCCGAGACGATGCCGATGCACAGCAGTTGTACCCAGAAGCTCGCGCCATAAAGGCCGCCGAGTATGTATCCGGCACCCAGCAGCACACCGCCGATCACGGCAAGGCGTTGCGGACCCAGCTTTGGCAGGATGCGTCCGGCGAGAACCATGACGATTGCGAAGGTCGACAAGCCGGCCGAGAACACCCAGGCCGTTTCGCTGGCAGAGAATGCGTATGCGCCGCTGGCGTCCGTCAGGCGTGCCGTAAACACCGACCAGGCATAAATCGCGCCGAGCGCCAGTTGAATGAGGATGGCACCGATGACGATGAGCCAACGGTTGGGCGAGGTTTTCGAGCGTTCCATTCAGGCCTCCAAGCCAGCGCCCGACAGAGGTTTCGGGCGACGTCATGCTAGCAATGCGGGCATCAAACACATTGCCTGTTTGTACGGATAGGCCGACGGTATTCACCTACATTTTTGGCTTATGTCGCTCTCGGTTTTCCGTAGCGGTACTCAAGCGGCAGATGCCTACAATAGGGCCATGTCCCGACTCCAACGCGAAAGCCGCACGATGGCGAAAATGGTCGCCATGTTCTGCCACGATAAACACGGCACCGCCGGCGACCTGTGCGAGGAATGCGTTACGTTTCTCGACTATGCCGACGTCCGTCTCGAGAAATGCCCGTACGGCGAAGAGAAACCGACTTGCGCCAACTGCCCGGTGCACTGCTACAAGCCGCAATACCGCGCGCGTGCCCGTCAGATCATGCGTTACGCCGGACCGCGGATGTTGTTACGCCACCCGTTACTGGCCATCGCGCACCTGGTTGACGGGCGCCGCAGCGCCCGCCATCCGCGCGAACTAAGTCGTGAGGAACGGCTCGGCCGGCGTCAGTAACGCCAGCTGAATTCCAGCCCGGCCCGACGCGGCTTGCTCGGCCATGCAATATCCGCCGGCAGGCCGATAAAGCGCGCGCCGAAGAACCACTCGATGTAAGTCTCGTCGAATGCATTGTCCACAAATAGACGTGCCGCCCAGCGTTCCTTTTCCAGGCCGAGACTGAGATTGACAAGCTTGTAGGCGGACTGGGTGTCGAGATTATCGAGAGTCCAGTACGTCTTGCCACGATGCTCTACCGCAAGACGGGTAACGAGATCCATCGAATTACCGAGTGACGCCGTGTGCTGCAGCGCGAGGCTGGCCGACACGACCGGGGCACCGGGCACCTTGCGACCGATGATGGCGCTGGCGGGCACCAGCACGCCCGGGATGTCCTCGTACTCTACGATCTCGCTATCCGTGAAGCCCACGCCGAGATTGACGACCAGCGACTCACTCAGCTGAGCCCCGAGCTCGAACTCACCGCCGGCGATCTCGCTCTTGCCCACGTTGATGTTCGCCTGGGTACCGGTCTGGTCGAACAGGAAGAACTGCTGGTCGGTGTAATCGATGAAGAACAATGACAGGCCCGTACGCACCCGGCCATCGAAGGCGGTGCCCTTGAGACCCGCCTCGTAACTGATCAGTGACTCGCGATCAAAACCCGGCTGAAAATTGCTGCCTGGCGCCAGGTTGTTGAAGCCACCTGCACGGAAACCTTTGCCGACGGTTACATAGCCAAGCAGGCCTTCACCGAAGCGATAGGCAACTGACGCTTTGGGCTGCAGTTCGCTGAAGGTGCGCTTGCGGCCCTGGGTCGTGTCTTCGGGCGTCTCCTCGTCCCACCGAAACGCCAGCGTTACCTCGAGATTGTCACTGAGGTCGTAACTCAGGTTGCCGAACACGGCGAAGTCCTGAAGTTTGAGGTCCTGGGCCGCCGGTGGAACCACATTGCCGAGAAACGTCGTTCCGAGCGACCGAAAGCGGTCCTGGTTAAACCACGAAACGCCGGCGACCCAGCGCAGGCTGCGGTCGTCCTCCGACACGAGGCGAAGTTCCTGCGCGAACGTTTCCGATCGGTCGATAACAATGATGTCGATCGCCGGCACGAAGGTCTGGTCAAGGTCCTGGTCGTTGCCCGAATCCACATCGGTAAACGAGGTGATCGATGTCAGCGTCGCCCAGCCGAGGTCGTAGTCGATCTTCGCCGACATTTCGCTCGACTTGACGAACGATTCGCCAACCTTGTTCGACTGGATCTCGTACTCGGGCACGTCGACGATGATCGGCGGGTTCGGCGACGGCAGCGGCAGGAAGAAATCGCTGCCTGGCATGAAGTAGCCCGAGCCTGCGTCCTGGTCCAGATGTTGCGCGCGCAAATCGATCGTCAGTTTTTCCGTCGGCGTGTATAGCAGCTTGCCGCGAAATGCAGTGGACTCCTTGTAGTCGACATAGGCGTTGTCGAGATAGGCGTTGCGCAACTGGCCTTCGCGATCCTGCCAGCGGAACGAGAAGCGGCCCAGCAGGTCGTCGCCGGCGACCGGTCCCGAGAGGCTACCGGCCAGCGTGTAGTCCTGCCCTTCTGCCGCGCGCATGAGGAAATTGAATTCCGGCGTCGCAGTTGGCTGACGCGTCGCAATCAGGACCGCCCCACCGATCGCGTTGCGGCCGTACAGCGCACCCTGCGGCCCGCGCAACACGTCGACACTTTCGATATCGAACAATTCCTGCGTCGTCAGCAGGTTGTTCGTCGCACTGACGCCGTCGATGCGATACGACACGGGCGGCTGGCCGGTGCCGCGATTCTGGCGCACGCCACGAATGACGAGCGTCGAAACGCCGACTTCCTGGTCGTCGGAAAAGCGCAGATTGGGCGTCAGCTCGGCGACACGATTGATGCGCTCGATGCGGTGGCGTTCGATGTCTGCACGCGTGAAGGCGGTGATCGAATCAGGCACATCCGAGAGTTTCTCGGCGCGATAACGAGACGTAACGATGATCTCTTCGATCGGTTCTTCTGCCCCCTGGGCAGCGACGGGAACGGGTGTGACCAATACAAACGAGGCCATTACGGCGAGCGACGTACGTGCCGCGCGAGGGAGCAAAATGGACAAGGGATTTCCTTTGTAGTTCTACGTATCGAAAGCGTGAAATATGAAGCATAGATTCTGCCTCATGAATACGCATAAACACCATTCCTGGGCCGAACCCTACAAAATCAAGATGGTTGAGCTGCTGCGTATGACCACGCGCGAGGAGCGCGTCGAGGCCATTCGCGAAGCCGGCTACAACACCTTCCTGACCCGCAGTCGTGACGTCTACATCGACTTGCTGACCGACTCCGGCACGTCTGCCATGAGCGACCGCCAGTGGGCCGGCATGATGCTTGGCGATGAGGCCTACTCTGGCAGCGAGAACTTCTACAACCTTGAACGCGTTGTCCAGGAGTACTACGGCTATCGCTACCTGGTACCGACGCACCAGGGCCGCGGCGCCGAGCACCTGATGTCGCAGCTCATGATCAAGGAAGGCGATCGGGTTCCCGGCAACATGTATTTCACGACGACGCGCCTGCACCAGGAACTGGCGGGCGGCGGTTTCGTCGACGTTATCGTCGACGAGGCGCACGATTCCGCGTCGGAGTTTCCATTCAAGGGCAACGTCGATATCGCGAAACTCGATGCACTGGTACAGGAGGTCGGCGCCGACCGCGTGCCCTACATCAGCCTCGAGGGCAACGTGAACATGGCCGGGGGCCAGCCCTTCTCGATGGCAAACTTGCGCGAACTCAGGGCGTATTGCGACAAGCACGATATCCCGATCATGCTCGACGCCACACGCACGATCGAGAACGCCTGGTTCATCCGCGAGCGCGAAGAAGGCTACGCCGGCAAATCAGTGCGCGAAATCCTGCGCGAGATCTGCGACATGACCGACGGCTGCACGATGTCGGCCAAGAAAGATGCGCTGGTCAATATCGGCGGATTCTTCTGCTGCAATGACGAGGAACTGTTTCGCAAGGCACAGAATCTTGTCGTGGTATACGAAGGTCTGCACACCTACGGCGGGCTTGCGGGGCGTGATATGGAAGCCATGGCCCAGGGCATTCGCGAGGCGGCAACCGAAGACCACATGGCCGCACGCATCGGCCAGGTCCGTTATCTTGGCCGCAAGCTCATGGATGCCGGCATTCCGATCGTTAGGCCGATCGGTTCGCATGCGATCTTCATCGACGCGCGACGCTTCCTGCCGCACATCGACCAGGACGACTACCCGGCCCAGGCCCTGGCGGCGGAGCTATTCATCGAGGCGGGCATTCGCACGATGGAACGCGGCAATGTCTCCGCAGGCCGGAGCCCGGTCACCGGCAGGAACCGGCGGCCAAAACTCGAACTCGTGCGCCTGACGATCCCGCGCCGCGTCTACACGCAGGCGCACATGGATGTGGTGGTCGAGGCCGTCTGCGGCGTCTACGACCGCCGCGACGAGATCAAGGGCCTCAAGATGGTCTACGAACCCGAATACCTGCGCTTCTTCCAGGCAAGATTCGAGCCTCTGTAGGAGGCGGTACCCCAAGGGCACGTCCCTTGCCGGCGACCGCTGCGCACGGTCGCCCGCAAGCGGCCTCCTACATCAACTCAGTCGCCGATCAGGTCCTTGAGGCCGTACAGCACGAGGCGATAGTAGCTGACAATACCAACGATCTTGCCGTCCTCTTCCACGGGCGCATGCCCGATGCCGAAGTTTTCAAACAGGCGCGCGCAGTAGCGGATGTGCATGTCGGGCCGCACTGTGATGACCGGCTTGGCCATGATCTCGTGAACGTTGACACGTTCGGGTGCCTTGTCGGCGCCTATGACCTTCTTGGCGATATCGGAAAACAGCAGCATGCCGTATTCGTCCGCTTCGTCGCGCCGATTGACGATCAGGCTGGTCGCACCGACCTTTTTCATGACCTTCATCGCAGACAGAACGTCCATGCGACCGTCAACCTCGGTCACATCGGTCTTCATGCAGTCGCGCACGCAACCGAAGTCTTTGATACTCATAGGTTTTCCTCCACGATATCTGCTAATTCTTCTATCTGGTGAGCGACCCCAACCGCGTCTTCCACGTCGACCATGAACGCGATGCCGGTGCCCGGCGTTGCGTCAAACTCACCGACCTCGCCAATGTGTTCGAGGATGTCGCGACTGAGATGCCGTTCGACGAGCAGTAACATGACATCGCGCTGCGTGGTCAGGGACAAACCGAAAAAGCTGCTCGAAGCCTCGAGCCCCTCGCCGCGCGCGTTATTGATAACGGTTGCGCCCGTCGCACCGGCCGCGCGTGCCGCCTCCATAACTTCGTCGGTCTTGCTGTCTTCGACGAGTGCAATAATCAACTTGAAATGCATTAGCTCCTACCTCTCATAACAGCAATCTGGCCGTATGCTAGCACCGCGATAATCGGGAACAGGCTCGCAAACGCAACCAGGCCGAAACCATCGAGCAATGGGCTGCGGCCGGGGACAGCTTCAGCCAGTCCCAGGCCGAGCGCCGTGATCAATGGCACGGTCACAGTCGATGTCGTTACGCCGCCCGAATCGTAGGCAAGCGGAATGATCATCTTTGGCGCCATCAACGTTTGTACGATGACGACCAGGTAGCCCGCCGCTATGAAATACTGTAGCGGCAGGCCGGTAATAATACGATAACAACCAAGGGCGACGCCGAAGCCAACTCCGAGCGCGACGGCGACGCGCAGTCCCCAGACGCCGACGGCGCCACCGGATACTGCATTAGCCTTCATCGAGACGGCCATGAGCGCCGGCTCTGCCATAGTCGTGGCAAAACCGATCGCGGCCGCAAACAGGTACACCCAGTAAAAGTCCTGCCAGACGAGCGCCGCGCCCATGTGACCCGACATCTCCATGAGGAAATCCGGATTTGTCAACTGCCGGGCCATGAGTCGTCCCAGAGGAAAGAGTGATTGTTCGAGGCCCACAAGGAACAGCCCAAGCCCGACCGTAACAAACACGAAGCCGACCAGGATCTGGTCAAGGTTCGGAATACGTTCTCGCAGCACGAACAACTGGAACGCGAACAGGAAAAATACGATCGGGGCAACGTCCGTCGCGCTGTCCCAGACGAATCCAAGTATCTCGAGGATCATATCCATTGCCTGATGATCCCGTAGATAAGCACGAAGAGGATTGGCGTCAGCGAGGCAAACGCAATCAGGCCAAAGCCATCGGTCATCGGATTGCGGCCTTTGAGTGAACTGGCAAGTCCGACGCCAAGCGCCGTGACCAGGGGCACGGTGACGGTCGAGGTCGTTACGCCACCGGAGTCATAGGCGATACCGACGATTTCCGCCGGCGCGATGGTCGTGACGATCACGACAAGGATGTAGCCGCCGATAATCATCAGCGGCAAAGACCAGTCGGTCAGGATGCGGAAGACACCGAGCAACAGCGCCACACCAACTGATAACGCCACGACCAGGCGAAGCCCCAGCGCGTAGTTGGCGATTGCTTCCTCATTGTTCGCTATGACACCAGCACCGACCGCCACCTCGGCGGCCTCCTCCGCAACGGCGAGCAACGCCGGCTCAGCAATCGTCGTACCAAAGCCAAGAACGAACGCAAACGCGAACAACCAGAATGCGCTGCCCTTTTTCGCAAGCGAGTGTGCGAGGCCCTCACCGATCGGAAACAACGCAACACGCAGGCCGAAGATGAAGAAGGTCAGACCTGCGACAACCAGTACGGCGCCAGTGACGAGCGACGTAAAACCTTCCACGGGTTCGCGAATGACGAACACCTGGAAGATCGCAATTACAACGACTATCGGCGCAAGGTCGCGGACGCTGGACAATGCGTCCTTCGACAATGCAATGATGGAATCCTTCAAACCGAGCGCTGCCCTCTGGAGTGGCCGAAAGCGTAATAGAGCACCGGTATAACAACAAGGGTCAGCAGCGTCGATACGAAGATTCCGAAAATCAGCGTGACGGCGAGTCCGTTGAAGATCGGGTCATCGAGAATAAAGAACGCGCCAAGCATGGCTGCAACCGCGGTCAGTGCAATCGGTTTCGCGCGCACGGCGCCCGCGCGTATCACAGCTTCCTGGAAATCGACGCCGGCTGCGACTTCCTGGTTAATGAAGTCGACGAGCAGGATCGAATTGCGCACAATGATACCGGCCAGCGCGATCATGCCAATCATCGACGTTGCCGTGAACTGGGCGCCGAGCAACGCGTGTCCTGGCATGACGCCAATAATGGTTAACGGTATCGGCGCCATGATAATGAGCGGCACCGCGTAGGAGCGGAACTGGGCAACGACGAGCAGGTAGATCAGGATCAGCCCGACTGAGTAGGCAATGCCCATGTCGCGGAAAGTCTCGTAGGTAATCTGCCACTCGCCGTCCCACTTGATGCTGTAGTCGTACGTGTCGCCCGGCTGGCTGATGAAGTGCTGCGCGAGATCGCTACCGTTGAATGACCGGTCGCTGATACTGCCAACCAGGTCGAACATGCCATACAGCGGCGAATCGAAACGGCCCGCCATATCTGCCGTAACGAACACGACGGGCAACAGGTCCTTGTGGTAGATCGTTTGCTCCCAAGTGCCTTCGCGAACCTCGACCACCTCTGCGAGAGGCACGAGCGAGCCGTCATGCCCGGGTACACGCAACATCAGGAGGCTGTCGATTTCCGCCTTGTCGCCAACGGGCAATTCAAGGCGCACGGGGACAGGATACTTCTGGAAGCCATCGCGTATGTACGTGACGTCGTCGCCGCTGAGCGCCGTTTGCAACGCCTGCACGACACTGCCTTGCGACACGCCGAGCAATGCGGCTTTGTTGCGATCGACTGCAAGCACATGTCGCGGCGCATGCGCTTCGATGCTGTCGTCGATGTCGACGATATCAGCCGTCTGCGTAAACAGCTGGCGCAGCTCCGCCGCAACCTTCTGTTGCCCCGCATAGTCCGGCCCATAGACCTCGGCCACCAGCGGCGCCTGTACCGGCGGCCCTGGTGGCACCTCGACAACCTTGACCGAACCACCATGGCGCTTGGCAATTTCATCCAACGCCGGGCGTGCAGCGCTGGCAATTTCGTGGCTCTTGCGCTTGCGCTCCGACTTCTCGACGAGATTGACCTGGATGTCACCGACGGTCGGTCCCTCGCGCAGGTAATACTGGCGCACCAGCCCGTTGAAGTTGATTGGCGCGGCAGTCCCCGCGTAAACCTGGTAGTCAGTCACCTCCGGAATCTCGCGAACGTAGGCCGCGAGATCGTCAAGTACGCGGCTCGTCTGTTCGACCGTCGTCCCCTCCGGCATATCGAGAACAACCTGGAATTCCGACTTGTTGTCGAACGGCAGCATCTTCATGACTACGGCGTTAAATCCAACCAGGCTCATTGCCAGCAGGATCGCGATGATGACGCCGCCGCCCAGCCAGCGACGAGCGCCCCTGCCTTCCGCACCGCGCAGGAACGGGCCAACGAGGCGCCGGAACAGGCGATCCAGCCACGCTGCGGATCGATCTTCCCTGTGAGCGTGCTCGACTTTGCCGAGCAGTTTCTGGCTGGCCCAGGGCGTGATGATCAATGCGACAGCCAGCGACAGCAGCATGCCGATGCTGGCGTTGATCGGGATCGGGCTCATGTAAGGGCCCATCAGGCCCGTAACGAATGCCATGGGCAGCAAGGCCGCAATCACGGTAAACGTGGCAAGAATCGTCGGTCCGCCTACTTCATCAACGGCCGGCGGAATCGCTTCGAGCAGGCTCTTGCCCCCCATTGCCATGTGCCGATGAATGTTCTCGACCACGACGATTGCGTCGTCGACCAGGATACCGATCGAGAAAATCAGCGCGAACAGGGAAACGCGGTTGATCGTGAAGCCCCAGGCCCACGAGGCGAACAGCGTGAGTGTCAGCGTGATGATCACGGCGGAGCCAACGACGACAGCCTCGCGCCAGCCAAGCGTCAGCAAGATAAGGAGGATGACCGAGATCGTCGCGAACGCGAGTTTCTGGATCAACTTCTTCGCCTTGTCGTCCGCGGTCTTGCCGTAGTCGCGAGTGACGGTGACTTCCACACCTTCGGGGATGGCGATGCCCCGCAGGGATTCGACCCGTTCGATAACCTGTTGCGAAACGCGCGCGGCATTGGTGCCGGGCTTCTTGGCGACGGCAATAGTGACCGCCGGGTGGTCGCCATGACGAACATAAAGTTCCGGCTGGTCAGCGCCGGCGGACACGGCGGCGACGTCTTCGAGATAGATCGCCTTGCCGTCGATGACGCCGACGACTGTCTGGGACACGTCTTCGGCCGATGCCAGAAAAGTCCCCGCCGTAACCGGAACGCTTGCGTTGCCTGCAACAACGTTTCCTGCATGGGCGACGACATTGCTCGCTTGCAGCGCATGCCTCAACGCATCAAGCGACAAGCCGTACGCGGCCAGTCTTTGCGGGTCCAGCTGTACATGCACAACATTGTCCGGTCCACCGATCGTGTACACGTCCCGGGTGCCAGGAACACGCTTGATCTCGGCCTCGATACTGTGCGCCACGCGTTGCAGGTCCTGCGCACCGCGCGCTTCGTCCGCTGTCCACAAGGTCAGCGTGACCGTCGGCACATCGTCGATGCCTTTGGGCTTGATCAGCGGTTGTCCCACGCCGCTGCCCGGAGGGAGCCAGTCCTGGTGCGAATATACGGCGTTGTAGAGGCGTACAATCGCGGCCGTGCGTTCCTCGCCGACTTCGTACTGCACGGTAAGCGCAGCCATGCCCGGTCGCGACACTGAGTACGTATGCTTGATCCCCTCGATCTCAGACAGCACCTGCTCGAGCGGTATTGCGACGAGGTTCTCGACCTCCTGCGCACTCGCGCCAGGAGACGGCACGAAAATATTCGCGAACGTGACATTAATCTGCGGCTCTTCCTCGCGCGGCGTCACCGCGATCGCAAACAGGCCCATGAGCAAACCGGTCAGGGCAAGCAATGGGGTGATTTTCGAATCCTGGAAGCGTTTCGCAAGCGCCCCTGAAAAACCGAGTTTCCTGGCTGTGCTCATCTGCTACCGAGCCTCGGCTTTCAGGCGAATTCCGGCGCGCACGGGATCGAGCGCAACCAACTCATCCTCCGACAGCCCGGCGACAACCTCAATGGAATCACCGAAGCGGCGTCCCAGGCGCACCTGGCGCAGGACCACATTGTCGCCCTGCACGACATAGACGGCGCTCAGTTCGCTGCGCCGCACGATTGCCTCGTTCGGCACCAGCAATCGCTGAGTTTCGCCGACAATAAAACCGACTTTTACGAACATGCCCGGGTACAGAGTTGCTGCGCCGTCAGGCAGATTGACCCGAACCCTGAACGTATTCGCTGCTTCGTCTGCGACCGGGAAAAATGTCAGGCTCTCCGCTGCGACCCGCTCCCCGTCGATGTAGACAACGGCCTTGCCGATGGTACGCACCGCGTGAAACATACTTTGTGGTACATCGACATTGACCCGCAGTTGCTGCAGAGACAGGCCGGATATCAACGGTTGCCCGGGCGAGACGAGCTCGCCAAGTTCCACGTGGCGGCGCGCGACAATGCCTGCATACGGCGCACGCACAACCGTATACTCGAGCTGTTCTTTGGCCGTCTCGACACCGGCTCTTGCCGCGTCGAGACGCGCGCGGGCCGAATCGCGTGCGGCTTTGGCCTGGTCGAAGCGCGCTTGCGAGACGGTCGCGTTCTCGAGCATGGTCGCCGCCCGCTCGAAGTCCTGTTGCGCCTGCGCAAGCAGGGCTTCGGCCTCGGCCAGCGCCGCTTCAGCACTGCTCACTGCTGCGCGTTGTTCGGTGTCCGTAAAGCGCATCACGATGTCGCCGGCGTCCACGAAATCATTCACATCAAACGGCAATTCTGCGACCCGACCGGAGGTCTGCGCCGACACCGTGCCCTGGTTTACGGCCTCGATACGCCCGTCCCACACCCTCTCGCGCGCGCTGTTCTCGAGCGCTGCCACGGCAGTCCCCAGCGGGTCGGTTTCAGCACCGGCGGCAAGCCCGGTCGCAGCGAGAAATACTGCCAATCCTGCCAATAACGTTCGTGCAACAGACTGATTCAATTGAATAACTCCATGCTTCCAGCCGGAAACAATATATTAGTATTTGCTACATTATAGTTCTCTAAATAATATTGTAAAGGGCTTTTGCCCGGCTCCGGCCGGGGTGTTAGCCTCGCCCCATGATTCTGCCGCTCAAAGCCGACTTTCCGCTGCCCCGGTTCCCGATCCTGACCGTCCTGGTCTGCCTAATTTGCCTGGGAGTGTTCATGAAGCAGCAAGGCGACTGGGCCGACTTCGGCCAGGCGATTGAGCGCTACTGCGGCACCGAGCGCAGTCATATCGATACGATCATTTTCGACCGCATCGCTGCCGCCGAGAATATGAACGACTGCTCCCAGATCATGTACACGATTGCGAATGACCCCGTCCGCAATTCGTCGGAAGTGATCGCCGACATGGCGCGGAGGATGCGTCCGCTGACGGGATTCGATGCGGAGGATTCACGCGAATACGTGCAATTGATGCTCGAGGAGGAGATCGTTCGCTACAAGCGCCTCGTACCGGACGACCCTGACTCGAAGATCGCCTACTACACCGGGTCGTGGAACCCGGTCACAATGATTACGTCCAGCTTCGCGCACGGCGACTGGGGCCACATCATTTTCAACCTGGTATTTTTCTTTGCCTTTGCAGCAACGGTCGAGGTGCTGATCGGCCCGTTAAGGTACCTGGCCTTCATCCTCGCGGACTCACTGTTCATTGGCGTGACCGGCTCAGTATTTGCCGTACTTGGCGATGCGCACTACTACACGCTGGGCCTGTCTGGCGTTGTCATGGGCATGATGGGCCTGTTTGCCTACCTGCTGCCGCGCGGCAAGATCAAGATCTTCTATTTCTTCCTGGTCATATTCGGGTGGGTCGCCGTGCCAGGCTGGATACTCGTGGCGTTCTTTCTTGGCGGCGATATCGTGACCCTGCTGACCGAAGACGACTACGGTGTCGTCAACGTAATGGCGCACGTGATGGGAGGACTGGGTGGCTTCCTCTTCGGACTCACCTTCCTGCGCAATGAACGCTGGGAAGCGGCCCATATGCAGGACGACATCGACCGGCAGGACAAACGCCGACACCTGCGCTAGAAAACCGCCGTCGACTTCAACCCGACCGGGCCTGTTTCGAACGGCGCTTGCGCTGATTGTTGCGCGCATTGCGGCCGGGGCGTTTTCTGCCCGAGGGGCGCGCCTGTCGCTGTCTCTGCAGCGGCTCCGGTTTGATGCGCCTGTCGACCTCGTAACCCGGTACAAACTCTTTCTTTAATTCCTGCTTCAGGAGCTTCTCGATATCGCGCAATAGTTTCTGTTCATCAACACAAACCAGCGACACTGCCGTGCCATCCTGCCCGGCGCGCGCGGTACGACCGATGCGGTGGACGTAGTCTTCGGGCACATGCGGCAACTCGAAGTTGACGACGTGCGGCAGCTTCTGAATATCGAGACCGCGCGCGGCGATATCGGTTGCTACGAGGACGCGGATCTTGCCCGACTTGAAGTCTCGCAACGCCTTGGCGCGCGCGCCCTGCCCTTTGTTGCCATGAATAGCGTCGGCGGTGATACCGTCCTGCGCCAGTTGCTTGGCAAGACGGTTTGCGCCGTGCTTGGTCCGCGTGAACACGAGGACCTGCTGCCAGTTGCCCCGACCGATCATCTCTGAAAGCAGTTCCCGCTTGCGCGACTTGTCGACCGGATACACACGCTGCTCCACGCGCTCCGCTGTCGTATTGCGCTGCGCCACCTGGATTTCCGCAGGATGATCGAGCAGCTTGTTCGCAAGTTCGCGAATCTCCTTTGAGAAAGTCGCTGAGAACAGCAGGTTCTGCCGTTTCTCCGGCAGATGCTTGATGATCTGCCGGATGTCGCGGATGAAGCCCATGTCGAGCATGCGATCCGCCTCATCGAGAACAAACATCTCGACAGTCGACAAGTCGATATTGCCTTCGCGCACGTGATCGAGAAGACGCCCGGGAGTCGCTACAACGACATCAACGCCGCGTTGGATCTTGGTGATCTGCGGACGCGGACTCACGCCACCGTAAATTTCCATGGACCGAACCGGCCGGTACTTGCCGTAGGTGCGAACGCTTTCATTAACCTGCGCAGCCAGTTCACGTGTAGGGGTCAGGACCAGCGCACGCACGTTGCGCGGGCCGGACGGACGGTTCTCGAGTCGCTGCAGCATCGGCAACGTAAAACCAGCCGTCTTGCCGGTGCCGGTCTGGGCGCCGGCGAGAATATCGTGGCCTTCAAGAATATGCGGTATGGCTTCGCGCTGGATGGGGGTGGGCTTTTTATAGCCCTGCTCTTCGACAGCACGCAGCAGTTCGGCCGAAAGGCCGAGTTCGTTAAATAACATTGGATTGTCTCCGGGTCGCCTGATCCGACGGGCCACGTGGGCTGCGGTTCGGTCCAGGCTGGAATTCAGAATTGACTCCGAGCGCGCCGAATTGCGGGGTCGGAGTGTGCGGCGCAGACCGAGGTGCGCCAGGACGGGCGGACTGTAACAGAACCCGATAAGAAATATCGGACTAAATACCGAAACGGACTATTCGAGTGCGTCACCCGCCGGCATGCCAATCTTGCGGAGCATGGCACCGTAGCGCGGGTCATCCCGCAGATTCTTGACGTGCATATCACCGAGGATCAGCTGCAGCCCGGAGTCGCGGCTCTCGTAGGCCGCATCCATTGCCGCAAACGCCGCGTCAATCTCGCCGCGGGTCGCATGCACTTCTACCGCCTGCCAGTCCCAGCCGCCGCTCTTCTGCGCGACCAACTTTGCAGTATAGGCATCCGATTTCTCGACGTTTCCGGCATGCCAGTGCGCCATCGCAAGGGCCGCATACCGAAAACCATCGAGCCGCTCCTGTTCAGCGAGCTCGATCGCCCTGTCGAACTGACCCAGGCCAATATAGGCATTTGCCAGGTACGCGTAACTACCGTAAGAATCGGGCGCAATGTCAATGCGCTGCTGCAATACCGAAATCGCGTCGGTGAAACGCCCGAGCATGTTGTAGATATAGCCCACGGCGGCGTGGTTAGCCGTAAACAGCGGGTCAATTTCCAGGGCGGCGAGCGAAAGCGGCAGGGCCTTCTCCGGCTGGCCGATAAACGCATAATAGATAGAGGCCTGGTACAACACATCCAGGTTGTTTGGCCCCAGCTCCAGCGCCCGGTCGAATGCGTGGCGCGCATCTGCGTAGTTGTTCTCAAACGAGATCATGAGGTCGCCTGAAATTGCATGCGCTGCCGCGCTCTCGGGATTCAGCTGCAGCGCACGATCCACAGCCGCGCGCGCTTCGCCCATAACGTCGTTTGGCAGCCGCACGCCGACGTCCGCCTGTTGCGAGTGGATCAGCGCCTTGAGCTCCCAACCCGGCGCGTAATCCGGGTCGATCTCAAGCGCCTTGTTGATCAGGTCTTCGCCGCGCAATAGCGACTCATTGGTGCGCTGCGAAATCGTATGGCGTGCCTGCAAAAACAGCGACCAGGTTTCCGTATCCGTCGTGGCTGCGTGTGGCAGTTCGCCGAGTAACTGCACGCGCAATTCATCAACGACTTTGGCTGCGATCTCATCCTGGATCGCAAAGACATCATCGAGATCCCGATCCCAGGTCTCCGACCACAGGTGTACGTCGTCCTCGACTTCGATCAGCTGGGCCGTAATCCGAATCCTGTTGCCCGACTTGCGTACGCTGCCCTCAAGCACATGCGCGACATTGAGTTCGCGACCCACCTCGCTGATGCGAATATCCTTGCCTTTATAAAAGAACGCAGACGTCCGCGACGTCACTTTCAGCTCGGGAATCTTGGCGAGCAGGTTGAGCAGTTCTTCCGTGAGTCCGTCCGAGAAGTATTCCTGCTCCTGGTCCGAGCTCATATTCTCGAATGGCAGGACTGCAATCGAAGGTTGTCCAGTGGTTGTTTCCGCGACATCCTCTATCGCCGAATCGTCAAAGTGCTGCCACCCGAAATAACCCACCGCGACTACCAGCATTGCGATGATCGCACGATCGAGCTTGCGGCCTGTCCGCGGCGTGATCGACGCGTCACGATCAACGTCCTTCTCGAGCTTGAGTCCTTCGGGCGTCAGTTCGAATGCCCAGGCAAAAAAGATCGCAAGTGGAAAACCGAGGATCAGGAAGAAAGCGAGCGCCGAGTTGATCCATTCGGGCAGATGCAACGCGGGCGCCAGCGTGTCGCCGACCTGCAGCAACAGCCACGCAAGGACGATGTAGGCGATGCCGACGCGGAATACGTTGCGTCGCTTGAGCTCGGCGAACAGTGACATGGCCGGTATCCTAACCTATTCTTGGTGCCGACATGGTCCGCAAGCGGATTTGCCGCAACGAACAATAGAACAGACGGACGGGCGACAAAGGGGAGTGCATGACGTCATTGTTTTCGGAGCTGAGGCGACGCAACGTATTCCGCGTCGGCATCGCCTATGTCGTCGCAGCCTGGCTCGCCCTGCAGGTTTTTGATCTCGTTTTCGAGAACATCGGCGCCCCTGACTGGGTGATGAAATCGCTTATTGCACTGGCTGCGATCGGCTTGCCGATTGCCCTCCTCTTTGCATGGGCGTTCGAAATGACGCCGGAAGGGCTGAAGCGCGAATCCGAGATCGATCGCGGTAGCTCGATTACGACCGAGACGGGCAAGAAACTGGACCGGCTGATAATTGTATTTCTCGCCGCCGTTATCGTACTTCTCGTAATTCCCAGGACCCAGGTGGATGATGAGACGATGGTCACTACGCCTGCGCAACCTGAAGCTACGGCCGAGTTGCAACGTTCTATAGCAGTACTGCCATTTTCCGATCTCAGCGAATCGCAGGACCAGGCCTGGTTCGGCGATGGCCTATCCGAGGAAATACTTAATGCGCTCATGCGTACGCCTGACCTCCTCGTTGCTTCGCGCACGTCATCCTTCAAGTACAAGGACACCGAAAAAGACATTCGGGAAATTGGCGCGGAACTTGGCGTCGTACATGTCCTTGAAGGTTCAGTGAGGCGGGCCGGCGACCAGATTCGTGTAACCGCACAGTTGATTCGCGCATCCGATGGATTTCATATCTGGTCGCAAAACTATGACCGCGAAATGCGCGATGTGATCTCTATTCAGGAAGATCTGGCGATCGCGATTGCGCGGGCGCTGAAGACCAGCATGGACCCCGTACAACTGGCCTCGATGATGCAGACCGGAACCCGTTCTGTGGAGGCCTATCAGCATTACCTCAATGGGCTTGCTCTGCGAGCGCGCGCCTCTGAGACGGGCAGCATTGACTTGTTCAGCGCAAGTTACGAGGCAATGGAACGAGCACGTGATGCGGACCCCGGGTTCGCTGCAGCGCACGCCGAATCGGCGATTTTCTGGGATGAGCAACTTCGCAAAGTCAGTCGCTGGAATCTCGGATTCGAGGGATCGTCGCACGAGCATCGGCAAAATTTCGAAACGCGTATCCGCGCGGCGATCGAACACGCCACTGACCCCGTTAGCCGGGCGTTTTATGAGGCAAGACTGGCGGCAACGCGCGTCGAGATTCGCCGGACCATAGAACTGATGCGCTCCGTCGCCGCAGCCATGCCAAACAACGACAATGCCTGGGACCTTCTCCTTCGGACCGCCGCGATGGCCAGGGATCGTGAAGCGTTGGTTTTTGTCCGTGATCGAGCCGTTGAACTGTCCAAGGTCAATCCGGATATCGGCGCCCTGGCGTCGATGGCCGCATATGTTTTGCAGGACGCCAACTCCGACGATGTCGCGCGTATCGTGCTGGGCCACCACCCTTACCATCGTGAGGTCGTGTACCAATCTCACCGGGCATTGTTGAATGCCGGCGCCGTGGAAGAAGCCGCGCGCCTGATTCCGTTGATGGCCGACGACAATTGGTTCCTGACGGCGCGAACACGGCAAGCCTGTGCAGAAGGTAATCGCGAGCTGGCCGAGAAACTGGCGACCGAATCGGAGCAGTCGTCGACCTCCGGCAACTGGCACGCAAACATGTTGCTGGGGCGCCACGACGAGGCGGTCGAGTATATTCGCAGGGTCACTGCAGATGAAGATATCTATGTGGCGGCAAACTGGATGCTGTATCCGCATTTTGACACGGCTCCCTTCCCGGACCTGGAGGCCGTAACGGAAAGAGAACGAATCGAGCGCGGCGAGCCTGCCGTCCTGTCATATTTTTGCCCACCTGGAGACTAGTTGTGCTTAATCGATGCCTTGTGTTGCTACTGATTGCCAGCTCAATTGCGCAAGCCGAGACTGTGGCCGTGATTGGCACAGGAAACGTCGGCATGGCGCTCGGTACCGAGTTTGCCGAGCTGGGCCACAGGGTCATCTACGGGTCGCGTTCGCCACTCTCGCTGAAGACAATGGACCTTGTCACCAAGACGGGTAAGGATGCGTCCGCCAAGCGCCCGGACGAAGCGGCCGCCGCGGCCGATATTGTCATTCTTGCGGTTCCCGGCATGGTGACTGCCGAAGTCGTCGAGGGCCTCGGCGACCTGTCCGGCAAACTGATTATCGATGCCACAAACCCAATACAGCGGGTTGGCGACGGCCCGGTGCTCGAATTCAGGCATGGCGTCGCTACGTCAAACGGCGAAATCGTCCAGGGGCTGCAACCCGACGCAAACGTTGTGAAGGCGTTCAACACGATCACATGGAACGCGATGATGGATCCCGGCAAGCCGGCACCGGTCATGCGGCTCGCCGGCAACGACGCGAATGCGAAAGCTCTGGTGGCTGAATGGGCGCGCGAAATGGGCCTCGACACCGTCGATATCGGTGGCATCGAGCACTCGCAAATGACCGAGCGCCTGATCGTCGTCATGCTCAACAATCGCTTCGGCGATGGGCCGAAATTCGAAATTGAATTTCGCCTGGCGGACTAAATAGGGGCAGACGGACCGGACCGCCGCTGCTCGAGTCTTGCGTCCCAGTACTCGAGCAGGTTCATCTTCCTGAGAAGTGGGCGCCATCGTGGGTCGGAATGCAGCGACACAATCCAGGGGTCGACCAGCAGGTAGGTCATTCCCCCGTCCCTGTTCTCGTAAGCGATCTCCAGCCACTCGAAGGCCTTGTCGGGATCGCCCTGGACCGCGTACATCTCTGCCACCTGGTAGGCCAGCGGCATGCCGCGTTCGTCGATGATGTACTGCAAGCCCCTGCGCGCATCGCTGCGACGCTCGACAAACGCGTAGGCATAGGCGCCGACGAAATTCTGGACATACGGGTCGAACCGGTCCGCGAGCGCATCCGTCTCGGCTGCCGCCTCCTCAAAACGTCCCTGCATGACCAACGCACCGATGGCATCGCCGGGCCAGGCGTCGTCGCCATGTAGCGCGGCATTCTTGCGGAAGTGCCGTTCTGCCTCGCCATATTCCCCGCGGTAGAAATGTGCGTAGCCGGTCTGACGAATCACAAGGTAGCTCAACGGGTCGTATTGCAATGCCGTCAGCGCGTATTCGAGCGTCGCGTCCAGATCCCCGGTGATGTGCGCAATAATGGACGCCTCTACCAACACGCGAGGATTGTGCGGACTCAGCTCCAGCGCCTTGTCGATGTAGCCGCGCGCTGTATCCCAATCCCAGTCATAGATCATGCTGAGATGCCCAAGCATGCCCCAGGCTTCTGCCAGCGTGGGATCCAGTTCGAGCGCGTGCTGCACCCATTCCCTCGCCTGTTCGGTTCCCTCGTCGAGATCGACGTCACCCCAGTTCGCCATTTCACGAATCGCTCTCGCTCTGCCAAACCAGGCCGGCGCATAGCCGGGGTCAATCGCGATCGCCTGCTCGAACAGGCTCAATGCCCGTGGCCAGGAGTCGGGATTATCCAGGTCAATAAAGTGCAGGCCCTCGAGGTACATGGCGTACGCTTCGCTATCGGTCTTGGCAACTCTGGGCGCCTCGCCGAGCAGGGTCACATGCAATACATCGACGACCTTTTGCGCAATCTCGTCCTGGATCGCGAAAATGTCATCCAGCTCCCGGTCGTAAGTTTCGGACCAAACGTGTTTGTCTGTCCCGGCGTCGATGAGCTGCGCCGTGATGCGGACCTGTGTTCCGGATTTGCGGACGCTGCCTTCAAGCACATGATCGACACCGAGTTGCTCTGCGACGGTCGGTATATCGATGTCCTTATTCTTGAACTGGAACGCCGACGTGCGCGACGTGACCTCGAGCTCGGGAATTTTTGCGAGGAGATTCAGGAGCTCCTCGGTGATGCCGTCGGCGAAAAACTCGTTGCTGGCGTCATCCGACATGTTCGCAAATGGCAGGACCGCGATTGACGGTTCCGAGGACGCAATAACATCCTGCGCCCGATCATCCTGAAATACGAATTTGTCGAGCGCGAGATAGGCAACAGCGACGACGAGCAGCGAAATTATCGTGAGGTTCAGCTTCTGCCCGGTCTGCGGAGTTATCGACTGCGTACGGTCAACGTCTTTCTCGAGCTTGATGCCTTCAGGCGTGAGTTCAAACGCCCAGGCGAAAAACACGGCCAGCGGGAAGCCGAGTAACAGGACGAAGAACACGCCTGACTGAAACCACTCCGGCAGGCGTAGCGCAGGTGCGAGCGTTTCGGCGACCTGCAGGATCAGCCACGCGACGATGATGTAGGCGATCGCTACACGAAAGACATTACGTCGCTTGAGTTCATCAAGAAATGACATGCAGGCCCCGATCTCTGATTACGCGATTCTAACTGACTGACTGCCTGAGAAGAATGGCGTTTTTCAAGTCTATTGCGTAAGCTTTTTGTGGATGAGCCTGATCGACGAACTCCGACGTCGCAATGTCTTCCGGGTCGCCGTGGCCTACGCCGCGTTCGCGTGGCTTGTCGCCCAGCTGGTCGAGACGGTATTGCCCGTATTCGGCGTACCGGATGCGGCTATCCGCAAAGTATTCATACTTCTCGCAATCGGCTTCGTCCCGGCGCTCGTATTCTCCTGGGCCTTCGAACTCACGCCCGAAGGCATCAAGCGCGAAAAGGACGTCGATCGTTCACGCTCAATCACCACCCATACAGGTGGGCGTCTCGACAAGATCATCATCGCAACGCTTGGCGTCGCAGTCGTTTACTTTGCAGTCGATAAGTTCGTGCTGGATCCGGCCCGTGATGCGCAGATGATCGAAGCGGCAGTTACGGTCGAGACTCCGGACAACTCCATCGCAGTGCTGCCCTTCCTCAATCGTTCGCACGATGCGGATAATGAGTTCTTCTCGGATGGCGTCTCCGAAGAACTTCTTAATCTGTTGGCACGAACCCAGGGACTTCAGGTTGCGTCGCGCACGTCATCGTTCTTTTTCAAAGACAAGGATGTCGAACTGCCGCAGATCGCCGAGCGACTGGGCGTACGCTATATCCTCGAAGGAAGCGTGCGGACGTCCGGCAACGCCGTTCGGGTCTCAGCACAACTGGTCGATTCTCGCTCGGATCTACAGGTATGGTCGCAAACCTACGACCGCAATCTCGACGATATCTTCGCGCTACAGGACGAGATCGCATTCCGCATCGTCGAGCAGATCCGCACCAAACTTGGCAGCGACCAGACCATAGGTGAGCCCGAGGCGATCAGCCGGACAGATAATGTCGAGGCTTATCAACTCTACCTGCGCGGACTAAGCCTGCTGCGCCTGCGCGGTATCGAGAATCTGCAGCGCGCTGCGGCACTCTTCGAGGAAGCGATCGAAATTGACCGTTCCTATGCGCGCGCATATGAAAAGCTGGCGATGGCCCAGATGCTGGTGCCTTTCTATTCGAGCGAGCCCCGACCGCCATGGCTCGAGCGAGCTGAACGTGCTGCGCTCAAGGCGATCGAGCTGGACGATCGATCGGCTGGCACGCATGCGACGCTGGCTGGTATTTATCTGGCTGGCGGCCAGGGCTTCGCCAGGATTGAGGCCGAATATCGTCGTGCCCTGCAGATCGATCCTGACCATGTCACGTCGCTTCAGTGGTACGGGGAATTCCTCATGACCGTAGGCCGATCGCAGGAGTTTCTTGACAGAGTGCGTGCGGCACATCGGCGGGACCCGCTGGCTCCAGTCGTGAATGCATCCCTTGCATGGGCCTACCTTTACAACGGTGATTTCGAACAGGCAAAGCGATTTGCCCAAACTGCGCTGGACCTTGGTATGGGTGGCACCTGGGCAGAGGACGTCCTCGGACTGGTCTACCTGCAGGGCCGGCGCTACGAGGAAGCGCTCGAGATTTTCAATCGGCACCACCCTGACTTTCCGCTCAACCGCATGGTCGTGGAGGCCGCCCGGAACCCTGAGCTCCGATCAGCCGTACTCGAGGCGATCAACGCCATCGATCATCTGCGAATTTCCTATTGGCCCGTCGAGCTCATGGTTCTTATCGGCGAGACTGATCTCGCTCTTGACGAGGCGCTGAAGCAAGCCAAATCCGGAGGGATCGATACCCGGGTACTATGGCGCCCGCATTTCATGGCGCTCGCTGGCGACCCACGCTATAGAGAAATAGTGGCGGAACTGGATTTGCCGGCCTACTGGGATACGACCACCTGGCCGCGGGTTTGTCGCCGGGTTGGCGACGACTTTACGTGCGATGCGGCATTTATCGGGGAATAGGACCGATGCCAACCAGCTAATTCGGACGCCCGCATTTAGATCGGCGGAGCACTAACCCGCCGTTTTGCTTTCGACGGCGCGTCACATTCAAAGTCGTCTCCATCCAGCGGACGGCAAAAGCCCGGAAAGCCCTTCTCCTGCCAATAGGCGAGCACGCCGCCGTCACGCACGACATCGTTAAAGTAAGGGGACGCGCGAAACCCATTCGCCTCCGGAACCCACATGCCGCCCAGCGCACTCGACAAGCTCGATGAAAACTCCTCGTAGCGCTCAAACGCCAACAGGAGGTTATCAAGTTCTACGAGGGGAACGCCGGTCCTCGTTGTTGACTCCCAATCCTTCCAGCGCGCGTAACCCGCGCTGTGGTCCAGGTCCGGGTACTGCAGCGCACGAATCCATTCGACAATCGGCGCCGTACTGTCCTGAACATCAGCTGCCGCCAGCAGCGTTGCCATCGCCGTATCTCCGCGTTCAACGTAAACCGGCACGAAAAAACCCGCGGTCGAGAAAAAGAAATGCGGTAATGAGGCCTCGAGCAAGCGCAGCGCTTCATCCGTATCGCCTGCTATGTGATTGACCAAGGCAAGATGTTGGCGGCAATTCTGGTAGCCGGGATCGATAGCCAGACAGTTCTCCATCCTTGCGATGGCCTCCTCGAAATTGCCGGTATCCCTGTGAAGCATGCCGGACCATAACCAGGCACTCGTGTTTTTCGGGTCCGCTTCGAGCGCCTTCTCAAAGTTCTCTTCCGCTACCAGAAGATCATGGGATTCCAGCTGCGCGTGGATGCCGAGCACGGCATATGGCAAGGAAAGTCCCGGGTCCAGAGACAGAGCCATATCCGCCGCTTCCTTCGCCAGCGGCCGGTGGTCGATGCCATCGGTATAGACCCAATCGTCGGCCACCATTTCTACGGCCGCCAGCCCCTCCCATGCCCTGGCAAATTCCGGATCCAGCTCGATCGCCGCACGGAACAGACGAATACTTTCGGTGAGTTGATCGCGGCGAATGAACAGCTCGCGCGCTTCGAGATACATGGCATACGCATCGATGTTCGACGTCGCGGCGGCCACGTCGATATTGGTCGACGTCGTGAAGCCGAGCTCACTCTTGAGCGCGTGCACGATTGCGTTGCCTATCTCGTCCTGGATCGCGAAGATATCCACGAGATCGCGGTCGAAGTTCTCTGACCAGAGATGGCGATCTGTATCGGCCTCGATAAGCTGAGCGGTTATGCGGATGCGATCGCCCGATTTGCGGACGCTCCCCTCAAGCACATGCGCAACGCCGAGGTCCTTCGCAATCTGCGGGATGCCGAGGCTCGTGTCTCTGTAAGCAAACGATGACGTTCGCGACGCAACGGTCAGCCCGTCCACCCTGACGAGCAGGTTCAGCAATTCTTCGGACAGCCCGTCAGTGAAGTACTGCTGGTCTCCCTCGGCGCTAAGGTCGGCGAACGGCAGAACCGCAATCGAGTTCGGCGCAATGCTCGTCGCCTGCGCCACGGGTGCCGCAATCGGCTCCTGCTCAGGAAGCATGCGATCCACGACCATGCCCGCAATTGCCAGGATCAACAGCACGACGATGACCAGGTTGATTTTCTGGCCGGTATCGCCGGTTATCGACGCGGTGCGGTCTACGTCCTTTTCGCGCTTCAGACCTTCCGGGGTCATCTCGTAAACCCACGAGAAGATCAGCGCCGGGACAAAGCCGATCAGCAACATCATGAACACGAAGGGACCGGTCCACTCAGGCACCGGCAACAGTGAAGAAAGTACGTCGGTCAGCTGCAGCAGCAGCCAGGACGAGACGAAGTATAGAATGGCGACGCGAATGACATTGCGCCGCTTGAGTTCACCGAAAAAGGACATTCCTGTCAGGTCCTGGCCCCCAATCGGGACATCTTAACCGACCGAACAAGAAAATGGTGCCGATAGGGTGACTCGAACACCCGACCCACGCATTACGAAGCATTTCAGCCGGGTTTGCAAGAGTTCGAAGCTCTTTGCAGGTCTTTTATAAATTGTTGTTTCTATTGCTATTCTGACAGAACGCGTTCTAGACTCTCCGCAGGTCTTTGCAGAGAAGTGTCTACATAGTGTCTACAAAACAGCAGGATGCGCGGGTCAGACTCACCAAGTCAGTCATCGATAATTTAGCGATTCCAACCTCCGGACAACGCATTTACCGCGACTCCGATCTGGTCGGTTTCGCCGTACGCGTAACACCCTCTGGCACTAAAACCTTCGTCATTGAAAAACGCATCAACGGACGCGTACGACGCATCAAATTAGGCCGATACGGTGAACTCACACCCGCCCAAGCCCGCAACCACGCCCAAGCCCTCCTCGGACAAATTGCCATGGGCGTCGACCCTCAAGTAGAACGCCGCCGCGAACGTGCTCGCGGCGTAACCCTGCGTGAGGTCTATCGCGACTACCTGCAGACCCGTAAAAACCTCAGCCCCCGGACCATCGAAGGCTATGACCGTGCTGTAAACGTGATCTTCAAAGACTGGCTTGATCGCCCCATGCGAAGCCTGTCACGGGCTATGATAGTGAAACGCCATCGAAACATCGCAGAAACCCGAGGCGAGCAAGCGGCCAACAACTACATGCGCGCCCTGCGTGCCCTCTTCTCCTTTGCCATGGATTTTTACGAAGACGGTTCCGGTGAACCTGCCATTGCCGATAACCCTGTCCTCGTACTGACCCGACGACGTGCCTGGTACGCCGTCGACCGTCGACAAACCGTCATCAAACCTCATGAGCTCGAGGCTTGGTACCTTGCCGTCGAATCCTTAAGAGAATCCGAACACCCCGACTCACTCGGCGACACCGTTGCCGACCTTTTGCTGTTCATCCTGTTCACTGGCCTCAGACGTACCGAAGCCGCAACGCTCACCTGGGACGATGTGGACCTCACCGGCCGATCCTTCACCATTGGCAAAACCAAGAATGGCCGACCGCACTCCCTCCCCTTGCCTGACAACGCTTACGATTTACTGGTTCGTCGTTCAGTCATCGGCAAATCCCGATACGTATTTGCAGGAAAAGACGGACATAGCCGAATCATCGAACCCAAACGACAAATAGCCAAAGTCGTAGAAACATCCGGTATCCGATTTACACCGCACGATCTCAGACGAACATTTCTGACCATCGCCTCGATCATTGATTTATCGGGCTACACCATCAAACGCCTCGCCAATCACTCCATGAAAAGCGACGTGACTGCCGGATACATCGTCTCGGACATCGAACAACTACGCGAACCCATGCAACGCATTGAGAACTACCTGCTATCAGCCATGGGCATCACAGAAAACAAAATCGTCACACTCCCAACACAATCAAAAAAGTAACGCGCAGACGTCTTGGTATTAGGAGCAAATTTTGAGAACCGATAGATTTGAAATGGCACTCGATCTGGTCGAGAAATACGCAGCCAAGGACGAAGGCGTGTCCAGGTGCCGAACTCGAATCCTAGATCACCTGCCTGACATCAGCAGAGAACTCTCAGATCTGTACACAGAGACAGTCCGTTTCTTCTTCACGCTTTACCCGCAACGCTATGGCCTTGAGATCGAAAACCCAACGCCTGAACAACTAAACGATCCCGGTAGGTCTATTGCCGAGGTGATCATCGCCAATAAAGATCAAATTACTGATGAGAAGTGGTTTGGTGATGCCGAACCTCAGTTGTGGGTTGCATTGATTGCACTGCACTATCTTGATGACAGCCTTATGACTCGGCGTGTTATTGAAAACTTAATTTCGCGTGGAGACATCAGTGATCTAGAAGAACTTGAAAACGCAAACGTTACTGTTGCGGATCATATGAATACTCGTTGTCATGAAACGGCTGAAATTTTGACGGTTGCCGATTGTTTTGCCCAACAGAAAGAAAGTCGACAAACCAAAGCAAAGAAGGGCGCACAGAAAAGACACGAACGATCCTACAAGGCCATACGCGGCTTTATTGAATACTATGAACACAACGGGTCACTCAGTAGAAGTGAAGCCGCTAGGCGCTACTACAGAGAGTCTCTCGCCGATCTCCAACCCCCACTCTATCGAAACGAAGAGCAAGCAGTGCGAGCTCTAACTGCAGGCCTCCGAAAAAATATTGGCCTTAAAAACTAGTCACTCTTTGCACAACTTTGTACGTCTTCTAAGCAGACGTACTACGTCTTCTATGCAGCGACTCTAGTTAGCTGAATAGGAAAGATTAAGACTTGGGACGTCGTTTTAACGGAGTTACCAATGTCTTCAAACAACCTACTCAACACAACTCAAGCAGCCGAGTTTCTCGGCGTTAGCAAAGCATTTCTAGAAAGAGATAGATGGGCTGGTCCCACGATACCGTTCATCCGAATAGGATCTAGAACTGTTCGTTACCAGGTCTCGGATCTCGAAACCTATATTGCGGCTCGATCTTCCAGTAACAAACCTCAGGAGCCGCATCGGGCCTTCGGCAGGCCCAAAAAGTCACGTCCGCCAGAGCACCCCACTTGATATGCTCTGGCGGACTGACACTAAATGTGACAGTTAGCCATTATTCAGGGAAGGGGCGGTCCGGAGTGGAGATGCTCGATGCTAGAAAAGGCTCCGGCCCAATCTGAGCTACCGCGAGAGTCGAAGCAGGGCTAGTGCAAAGCAGAAAAGTACATTATGGGAGAGAATTGAGACGGGTCGATTGCGAAGCGCATACTCTCTAAGCATCCGCCCATTCCCAATACACAATATGGCCATTCTTCCTCGAGAACCACGACTTTTCCGTAAACGCGAAGATTACTTCCGAAGTTGGGCAAGCTGGGAATGACGATTTCGAGCTCGTGCTGATACCCTACAAGCTTCCCGAATCTGGATGAGATTGTCACTGGTTGATCGAACAGCCTCGGGCCAAGGTCGTTGCCCAAGTCTTCAGCAATTTCGGCGCCAATAACAGAGAGTTCGGCTCCCGTATCGACGAGTGACAAGATCTCTTCTTTCTGGTTGCCGAGACGGCAAAATACTGCGATAGGATAAAGCCGCGTGGGGGTGTCGTAATTGAGGTGCACATCTGTTGCACCGCTGCTCCAGTCTTCACTCCCTTGATTATTTACGAGGCACAGTCGGTCCAATTGTTCAGCCCACTCGCATAATCCTAATTCCAGTCAAATCAGCGAATTCCTGCCTTAGCTTTTGCTTCAATTCAGAGTAACTAGCCGAGGTTTGGACAACCTCGTTTTCCTTCGTCGCCACCCACGCATCGCCATAGCGATCTTTAATTGAATTAGAGAATTGCCGATTAATTGGACGCCCCGTAGCCTCGGCATCACTTTCCGCAACAGCAGTTTCCAGCACCTTTCCTAGCTCTGCAAGGGTAGTCTTCGTCGACCAGGTCGAGGGTATCTCTGAAAACCTCTTTCTGGCTCGACCGATCATGCCGCTGGAAATTAGCGACTTCACTTCTTCAATTTTTCTTCGGAGGTCTGCGGCGGGCGATGTTTCTGACGCCTCCGCTGGCATCGCAGCAATTTCAGGAGCGAACGAATCTAAAATTGCCACGTACAAATTCGAAACCTTCATTGCAGCCGAAGCAGTAAGCGCTGGGTCGGATGTACCCGACGACGGATTGGTGTACTCAAAAAACACATAGTCGCCCGTCGAGTTATCGACGACCGAGAAAACTTGTCGTTCGACCCGTTGTCTACCAGCAAACTTACTGCTATCCAATGCGGCAACATTAATAGCGAGCAAATTCCGGTTTTGTTGCTCTGTTCTAAACATCACCGATCACCATCGCGAGATAAACTCAATCCATAGTCGATTAACTCATGAAATATCGACGTGTTTCCGTGAACTGGTAAGTTTCCTTGCCATTCAGCGGCGGTATTAATATCTAATTCCAGACGAATCGCAATGATCTCTTCTGGTGCCTTGGACACTACTGGTTGTCCCGAAGAAATGTTCAACAAGCCTTGGGACAGCCTCAATACAGACCATTTGTTCAGTCTGTTTATCTCTATTGGTTCCTCAATTTCTTTCGCCGTGGTTGGTCTGTTGATCTGATACAAGAGATCTCTAGAGCCTTTAGGATCAATCTGCAACGCCGGCAAAAGATGAGACAACTTTTCGTAAGCATCCTCCTGACTTTCGCAAGGTAGGAACAAAACGGACCCAAATGCTAAACGGTTCAGCACAAGGTCGGATGAGAGCCAATTCTCTATCGCAGCTGCAAAATCCGGAACAACGAGTTCGAAAGAACCCATGTCGGGGAAGGCATTTATTGGAGGAGCTACTTCCTTCGACTTTCTTAGAACATCAGCCCGTCCAGGCTGAATTTGAAGCGTAAATACTGAAGCCTCGCGTTCGATCGTCGCGGTATAAATACCTTGCTTAGGTTGCTTACTCTCCGAATCCGCATCTTCACTAACCAACTGACTCCACCAAGCCTCGCCAACGGAATAATCGAATTGACCGAACGCGGTAGCACGAAGTAGGTCGGTCCCCCAGTTAAGTTCGTTTGCTGATGCCATTTGACAATCAATCAACCAATGAGGAAGTCGGCACTAACTCTAACAAAAAGAAAGAGATGGCGCGCGCCGAAGAGTTCTATTGGTTCATTCTATTTAGCGATACTGATCCTAGAATCTGAGGAATTATGGGGATAATCAGACCTCCCCTGTTTGACGACGTGGCCTGGCACATGCAACTACCAAAGCGCTGGCCATATCAGTGCGCGTTTTCTTAGAACTCCGCGCAGCAGAACTTTGGACTGGGCGGTCGCAGACCTTGTAAGACAAGACCGTTTGAAGCGTCTACAACGACGGTGAGCATTCGGAAAAGACACCCGGAAAACTGCGTAAACACTTGAAAAGAATGGTGCCGATAGGGTGACTCGAACACCCGACCCACGCATTACGAATGCGTTGCTCTACCAACTGAGCTATATCGGCACGCGAAAGCGGCGCGCAGTATAGCTGCGCACGCTGCTTAACAAAAGGGGTTTTGGCTAAATTCCGGACCTAGGCGTTGCGGACCTTGATCAGGACCTCGACGCTCTGGAGCGCTTCGCCGCCCTGCAGTTCCGGCAGATTCGTGAAGCTGATCTGGTCGTGTGCAATATCCGTGAGCTCGCCGGTATCGACATTGAAAAAATGATGGTGAGCCGACGTATTCGAGTCATAGAAACGACGCTCGGGGTCCACGATGCACTCGCGCACGAGACCACGCTCGGCAAACAGGTTCAGCGTATTGTAAACGGTCGCCTTGGATACGCCGCTGCCGTTCCGGCGCAGCGCATCGATTATCTGTTCAGCCGAAAGGTGCTGCGACTTGGCCAGCAGAATCTCTGCGATTTCAATGCGTTGTGGCGTTGGCAAGACGCCGTGCTGGTCAAAGTGGACAAGAATCTCAGCGCGTTCCATAAAACAAACCTTCCGATCAAAACTGAGCAACTGCACAAATGTACAACAGGTGCGAGACAGTGTAACAGGATAAAAATCCGGTTTCGTCGATTAGCCACGCTAAAACCGGCGAGACTGGCTATTAATACGGCTGGCGCGGCAATTACCTCACATTGATCATCAGTCCCTGGACAAGGAGGTCCCGAGACGATGCACCACTCTCGCACTGCGCGCGGCTTCACGCTTTACGAATTGCTGGTAACGATCCTTCTGCTCGCGATGCTCGCGACACTTGGCGCGCCATTATTCGAAAAGTCTTACGCAAAAGCGCAACAAACCACTGAAATTAATGCACTTTTCCATGCGTTCCATCTCGCTCGAAAAGAGTCCATCCTGCACCACAAAGTGGTCTCTCTGTGCCCTAGCGATGACGGTGCTCGCTGCGTACCCGGGCGCGACTGGTCCAACGGGTGGGTCCTGTATCGCGATGACCTGGTGGCAACTATCGGGGCACGCCAGGCGGTCATCCTGTCTCACCAGGGCAACGGGAATTTCAGCGTTTCCTCGAACCGCCGCTCCTATACCCTGCGCGGCACAGTCCGTCGTGCCACCAACGGTACTTTCATCATTTGCGATCGCCTCGGCAGGATTCCGCCAAAGGCCCTGATTGTCAGCTATACCGGGCGACCGCGGGTCGCCAGCGCTCGCCCCGATGGTCGGCCTTACACGTGCGCGGGTTAAGTAAAGTCGGAAGGCCGAAAGTCGACCGTTTATCGCCTCTCCAGTGCCGCTTGTCGGGTGACTCAAACCGCCTGTATTCAAGCGCTTATAGTGGCGCACATGGACAAAAGCACCCAAGCCGGCTTCACACTGTACGAACTCCTGATCACGGTGGTGATCGTGAGCGTCGCTTTGTCGTTCGCGATTCCCAATATGCAGGATTTCAGGATGAACAGTCGCATGACCAGTACGGCCAACGACATCCACGCGGCGTTCCACCTGGCGCGCAGCGAATCGTCGCGGGCGAAAACCAATATCACCGTCTGTGCCAGCGCCGACCAGAGCAGCTGCGGCGGCACGTGGAACCAGGGGTTCATCGTGTTCGTTGACGAAGACGGCGACCTGGTCCGGGCAGGCGCCACGGAAACGATCCTGCGCTCTCATGGACCGATTGCTGCGGGTGTAAGCCTCGCAGTCGCCGACAACGCGACCTACTTCAGTTTTGCCTCGACCGGACTGGGCCGCCAGAACGTTGGCGGCAATCCTGCCGTGTCACAAATCGTCATGTGTGACAAGCGCGGCAACATCGTTGCTGCGGGCGGCAGCTCGGCGGGCCGCCTGTTTGTCGTTACTCCGCTGGGCCGGGCTACGATTTTCCGCGATGTTGCGCTGATCGATGGCGCTCTCACTGCGATGGGCCGGACCTGTCCATAAGGAATCGATCATGATGACCCCGAAAAAAAGCAAAGGATTCTCCCTGGTCGAAGTGCTGATCGCGTTGATCATCATGTCGGTCGGCATGTTGGGCATCGCGGGACTGTACGTGCAGAGCATGCAGGCAGGCCGCACCTCGATGCTGCGTCATCACGCGGTCACGCTGGCTGGCGACGTAGCGGACCGCATCCGCGCCAACCCGACGGCAGGGGCTGCCTACAGTGCTGCCGCCGGCGTGAATAACAACTGCGTTGCGCAAAACACCAGCTGCAATATCGCGGAGATGGCGGCGCACGATATTTTCCTGTGGCAACAGCAGGCGCTCGAATTCCTGCCGCCGATGGCCGATGGCTCCCAGCAGGTGCAAGTCCTGTTTACGCCCGGCACACCGCCGACCTACCAGATCACGATTCGCTGGGACGAGCCGACACCGGACAATATTCCGCCGCAGTATTCAATCACGATCCCGGTAAACCAGTTCTAGGAGCAGCGCAGAGATGATGCAAAGAAACGTTCACACGCTGCAGCGGCAAACCGGTCTGACACTGGTTGAATTGATGGTCGCGCTCGCGATCGGGTCCTTCCTGATCATCGGTGCCGTACAGATTTACAACCAGAGCCGCCAGGCTTTTGTCGTCAATGAGTCGATTGCACGCGTGCAGGAAACGGCGCAGTTCGCAATGGATACCATCGAGGCCGACCTGCGCATGGCCAGCAACTGGGGCCGCAACAGCCGCGGCCTCGCCGTTGAAGGACGGTCGCTGGTCGGTGACGCAAATCCCCTGGGCCTGACCGTGCCGCTCAGCGCCAATGGTTCCTGCGGCGACGACTGGGCCTTCGATCTCGGCACACCGATTGATGGCGACGATAACGCCTACAACCTGCCTTGCGGTGCCGCAGGCGGTGCCCAGCCCGCTTCCGACCAGATTACGATCCGCCGCGTCAGCGTGCAGCCGACGCCGCTCGAGGCTGGCAGGCTGCAAATCCAGTCAACGCGCATCCAGGGCGAACTGTTTGAGACCGGTGCAGTGCCGGGCGCCTTCCTGCCAGTAACGAATCACCCGGTGACGGGCGCCCCGTCTTCGGCGACGCATAACCTGATGGTGAACAGCTACTACGTTTCACCGACCTCGAACCTGATCCCGGGCGTGCCGACGCTGCGTCGCAAGACGTTGACCGTTCGCGCGGGCGCGCCGTTCATCGAGGACCAGGAAGTTGCGCCGGGCGTAGAGAACATCCAGTTGCAGCTCGGTATTGACGTTGATGAAGACAACACGGTCGACCGCTACGTGAATCCGGGCGACGACATCTACAACCCGTCGGCCGCCGGTTACGTCCCGGGTGCGCGCGTCCTGACCGCCCGTATCTGGCTCGTGGTGCGTGGCGTAACGACCGAATTCGGCCTTGAAGACGCCCGCAACTACCAGCCAGGCAATGCCAACCTGGGCCAGATGAACGACAGCTTCCGCCGTTTGCAGGTATCGAAGACCATCCTGCTGCGCAACGCGCGGATCTGATGAGGTACGAAATGATGAATATGAACAAGTCTCGCATTGCGAATCGCAACCGCCAACAGGGTGCGGCCCTGGTTGTCGGCCTGCTTCTCATGGTCGTGATCACGGTGCTCGCCGTATCAGGCATGAACACAGCGACGACCGAGCTCGCGATGGCCCGTAATGACCAGGCCTACGAGGACGCTTTCCAGGCAGCCGAGACCGGCCTGGCCACAGCCCTGTCGCAGGGCCAGTATCAGACTGGCGCCAACACGACATTGCCGACCTACCTGTCTGCCAACCAGAACATTTCGACTACGATTCAGTTCGAAGATTCGACGATGGTGCCGGACAAGGCGTTCAGCCTCGGCGTCGGCAGCGGCATCTCGGCGTACCACTTTCTCGCAACATCGCAGGCGGAATTCCGCCGCAACCCGGGCAATGTGACCGATCGTGATTCGGAAGCAACCCACACCCAGGCTTTTTACATCGTCGGCCCCGAGTTGTCGGCGTTCTAAGCGGTCGAAGGAACGGAGTAGTCTCATGAAACTGAAATCACTGATTACCGCCGCATTGCTCGTTTTTGCGCTGCCTGTACTGGCCGACGGGACTGTCGTCCAGCAGGCGTACGAAGTCGCCGCAAGCGATATGCGGCTGCCGCGCGCGGAAGGCGGCACGATCGCCTTCAAGGAATGCGACATGTGTGAGTACAAACGCATGCGTGTCGGTGCGGACACGCAGTACCGCATCAATGGTCAAGCAGTGCCGCTCGCGAAGTTCCGCGTCGCGCTGCGCCAGACAAGTGATCCTGACACCAAAGCTGTCACGATCCTCCAGGACCTCGAACGGAATCAGGTGACCGCTGTGTCGGTCAACCTCTGAGGGTATCTCTATGAACAAGATAATGCGTAAAACGACAGGGACGATAATCGGTCTGACGCTCGCAGTAGTGAGTGGCACGCCGGCGCTGGCAGACGATACGGAATTGCTCCTGGTCGCACCGGTCGATCCCTCACAGCTCAAACCGAACGTCATGTTCATCCTGGATACGTCGGGTTCGATGACAACCGTCCAGAGGACGGGCGCGCCGTACGATCCGAACACAGACTACTCCGGCTTTGGCACGTGCGACAAGAACAAGATGTACTACACGCTTGATGGCTCGGTCCCGGTTTGTGATGCGGCCAACACAAGTTACGTCGACAAGAACTCCTGGCATTGCGATGCCTCGAGCGCCCAGATTGCCGGCGTTGGCGCGTATACGGGGGTGCTGGTGCAGTACCGCAGCGGGACCGCCACGATCAATGGCACCGTGACGACATTTGGTACCAACCAGTGGTTACCCCTGGAGCCAGGCAACGATGGTGATGACGTCGAGTGTGAGGCTGATTCCGGCGTACACGGGAGCGTTGACCGGGACACCAACATCAATACTTACGTTACGAACGGCACAAGCCCGAGCGGCGACGGCTGGACCAACGACCCGCTGCAGGAAATTTCCTGGGGTAGCTCGGGCGCCAACATTACGTACTCCATTTACGACGGCAACTACCTCAACTACAAGCAGGACCCGGCTACCCGCGACCTGTCGCGTTCGGACATCATGAAAGAGGTAACCAAGAAAGTTCTGAACTCGGTCAACGACATGAATGTCGGCCTGATGCGCTTCAACAAGAGGGAAGGCGGTGTCGTGATCCAGGCGCCTGTCGACCTCGATACGAATCGCACCTCGATCCTCAACCAGATCGACAACCTCAATGCCGACGGCTGGACGCCGCTGTCCGAGACGCTGTTCGAGAGCGCCTTGTTCTGGATGGGCTTGCCCGCGGAGTATGGCGAGAAATACAACCAGTGGCCGACAGACCCTGGGGCGTTGGCGGCGACCAATCCGAATATCTACAAGCGTCCGGACATGCTGTCCTGCTCGAAGAACTTCAACGTACTAATCACCGACGGTGCACCGACGGAAGATACCGAAACGCCGGGACTGCTCGGCCAGTTGCCGGGATATGCGACGGTCACGGGACGTGCCGGCTGCACCGGGACGGGCAATGGCGCCTGCCTCGATGACGTCGGCGAGTACCTTTCAAAGGTAGACGTACATCCGACTCTGAACGGCCGCCAATCAGTGACCACGCACACCATCGGCTTTACGGTCGACCTGCCGATCCTGCGCGACACCGCACTCGTATCGGGCGGACAATACCTGCTGGCAGACGATACCGACTCGCTCCTGAAGGCACTGACGGACGTCGTGTCGCAGGTCAACGAGCGTGGTTTGTCGTTTTCCGCTCCCGCCGTATCGGTGAATACATTCAACCGTACGCGTAACCTGAACAACGTCTATATAACGATGTTCGGCGCACGCGGCGCGGCCCACTGGCCTGGCAATCTCAAGGCATACAAGATCGACAACGGCAAGATCATCGACGCCCTGGGCAACGATGCCGTAGATCCGGGTACGGGCTTCTTCTACAACAACGCGCGCTCTTACTGGACCGCCGGCCAGGCCGACGGCAATGACGTAACGCTCGGTGGCGCGGCAAACAACCTGCCGGACCCGATAAATCGCCGCTTGTTCACCGACAATGGCGCAGATGCCAACCTCTCAGGTGCAAGCAATGCGATCTCCCCGGGTAACGCGACGGCCTTTACTGATGCAGACTTTGGTCTGTCCGCTTCTTCGGCCATGACGAAGGACGAGGTAATTCGCTGGATGCGCGGTGAAGACGTCAAGGACGTCGACGGCGATCCGACCACGACCATACGATACGCCATGGGCGATCCCCTGCACTCGCGGCCGGCTGCTGTCGTTTATGGCGGCACGGCGACGAACCCGCAGGCCGTCATCTACACCGCGACCAACGACGGCTACCTGCATGCGGTTGATGCATCGAACGGCGTTGAGTTGTGGTCGTATGTGCCGAAGGATCTCCTGCCACGCATGGCAGTTCTGTACGAAGATCCCGAGATGAAGTACAAGCTGTATGGCATCGATGGCGACATCGTACCGGTGCTGCGTGACGTAGATCGTGATGGCCAGATCGAACCGCTCGATGGCGACCGCGCGTTGATCATGTTCGGCATGCGTCGCGGTGGTGCGGTGTACCGCATGATCGATGTCACCGACCGCAATAACCCGGTCCTGCTGTGGAGTCGCGTCCTTGATAATGGCGGCGAGAGCTGGTCGGCCCCCGTGGTGACCCGGATGGATATTCCGGGCTCCGGCCAGAACCAGTACAAGGCCGTCGCGGTTGTCGGCGGCGGCTACGACCGTGCCCATGACACGGCCGCTTACGATCCCAACCCTGACGGCGTGGGCGCCGGCGTCCATGTCATTGACCTGCTGTCTGGCCAAACGCTCTGGTGGGCCGGTAATTCAAGCACTACTGCAGACCTGCCGTTAACCACTATGACCAAGTCGATCCCGACGCGTGTCAAGGTCATTGATATCAACGGCGACGGCTTCGCGGATCGCATGTATGCAGCCGATATGGGCGGCCAGATCTGGCGTTTCGACATCGCTAACGGCCAGCCGGCGAGCGCCCTTGTCGCCGGCGGCGTCATTGCGCAACTCGGTGCCGAAGGCCTGGCAACGCCTGGCCCCGCCGATACGCGCCGCTTCTACAATTCGCCGGACGTCGCAATGTTCAACGATGTGAAGCAGAACCGTCGCTTTATTTCCGTCAGCATCGGCTCCGGTTATCGCGCTCATCCGCTCGACCTGAGCGCAACCGATCGCTTCTACTCGCTGCGTGATCCGAACGTATTCAACTCGCTGACGCAGCAGCAGTACGACAACCTGACGCCGATCACCGAGGGCGATCTCGTTGAGGTCGCCGGTTCAGTCGGCGCCACGGTGACTTCTTCTGATGCCGGTTGGAAACTGACCCTGCCCGCCAACCAGATGGTGCTGGCCGAGTCGATCACGTTTAACGACGAGATATTCTTCGTCAGCTTCACACCCGATACGCAGGGTGCACTGGCCTGTAAGGCGGGCCAGGGCACGAACTACCTGTATCGGGTTAGCGTGCTCAACGGCGACCCGATCGTACCCGACGTCAACAACATCCCGACGGGTAGCGAAGACGCGGCACGCCGCACGCAGCTTGCGCAGGGCGGCATTGCGCCGACGCCGCAGTTCCTGTTCCCGACGCCGGACGCAAACTGCACAGGCGCGGCCTGTAACCCGCCGCCGGTCGGTTGTATCGGTGTCGAGTGTTTCGATCCGGGCTTCGAAAACAACCCGGTTCGCACGCTCTGGACGCAGGACGGTATTGAGTAAATTGTGGATTGGTTCCGGGCGCCAGGCGCCCGGAACCCTCATAATCCAGGGCAATATCGCCATTTAGCCGGGACAAGGATATGCAGCTGCGCAGAAACATGCATGGCATCACGCTGATCGAGCTCATGATCGTCGTCATTATCGTGAGCATTCTCGCCGCGATCGCGTATCCCAACTACCAGGAATACTCGGCGCGCGCCAAGCGCAACGAGGCCCGCGCCGCGTTGCTGCGCCTGGCCATCAACCAGGAGCGCTTCTACCTGAATAACAACACGTTCACGGCGGATATGACGCAGCTCGGTTTTTCGGCCAGCCCGTTCACAACCGAGACGGGTTACTACACCGTCGCGGTAACGGCTGCCGATGCCAGCAACTTCTCGGCCACCGCCACCTACCTCCTGGGCGGCAAAGAGGCCGGCCGGTGCCTCACGTTTACGATCGATGGACGCGGCGCCAAGACCTCCGGACCTGACACCAACTGCTGGGAACGTACCCGGTAGCTATTTAGAGTCAGCCTCTTTGTCCGGCTCCCTGCCGGAAAAAAACAGCGCATCGATAATCAGGAACGCGGCGCCAACCGTGATGGCGGCGTCCGCCACGTTGAACGATGGAAACGCCCAGTTGCCAAACCACACCTGGATGAAGTCGGTCACCTCGCCGATTGCAATGCGATCGATCAGGTTACCTACCGCGCCGCCCAATACCAGCGAAAGGCCGGCCGCAAGCACCGTCTGGCGCTCATTTCGAATGCGCCACAACCAGACTATCAGGACGATACTGACGCCAGTTGCCAGCACGATGAAAAACCAGCGCTGCCAGCCACCCGCGTCTGCGAGGAAGCTCCACGCGGCACCCGGATTCTTCTGGTGCGTCAGGTTGATGAACGAGTTGAGCGGAATTCTTTCATACAGCGCAACCCACTGGATAATCGCCCATTTGGTTGCCTGGTCGGCGGCGACCACGAGGCCGGCAAGGCCCATCCAGGCGTAAAAGCGTGCGTTCGACGGTGTGCTTGATTCGGTCATTTGCGGCCGTGTGTCAGGCGCTCTTTGCAAGCGCGGAACGGGCATTTTGTTCGTCTATCTGCATTTGCGCAACCAGCGCATCAACCGAATCGAATTTCTCCTCGTCACGCAGGTGCTCGATAAAATCGACATGAATGTACTCGCCGTAAATATCGCTGTCGAAATCGAACAGGTGTACTTCGAGTAAGGGCTTGACCAGGTCGAAGGTCGGACGCGTCCCGACGCTGGCGACGCCGTCTACCGGGCCCTGGGGCAGGCCATGCACACGGACCGCGTAGATTCCCATGACGGCGCTCTGGCGGCGCCTGAGATCGACATTGGCCGTGGCGTAACCTAGTGAGCGACCGACCTGCCGGCCATGCACGATTCGGCCTGACATACGGTATGGCCGGCCCAACAACGCTGTCGCCCTGCTCATCTGCCCTGTCATGAGCGCTTCGCGAATGGCCGTGCTGGATACCCGGATCCCGTCGACGACGACACTCCCGACCCGCTCGATCGAGTAGTCGAGCGCAGCCGCGGCACGCTGCAGCTCGACGAGGCTGCCTTCGCGCTTGCGCGCAAACCGGAAATCGTCGCCTATAACGATGTGACGCGCGTTCAGTCCGTGCACCAGCACCTGCCGAATGAACGCATCGGCGCTAATTGATCGCATCGTCGCGCTGAAGCGCGGGCAAAAGAAGATGTCCACGCCGTAGTCGTCCAGCGCCTCGAACTTTTCGCGGAAGCGCATCAGGCGTGCGGGAGGCGTATTTGCAGCAAAGAATTCTTTCGGCGTCGGCTCGAAGCTCATGACGATCGACGGCACCTTGCGCCTCTCAGATTCTGTTTTCACCCTGTCGAGCAGTTGACGGTGCCCACGGTGCAAACCGTCATACGAGCCAATCGTGACGACGCTCCCGTTCGCCAGTTCCGCATGCGGCATGTCCGACAGATGGCGTACGAGGCGCATATCAGTCGTGCCTCATTCGGAACTGGGCTGGCCGCATGCCCAGCGCGAGCAATGCAATAAAATAGATCCCGGCCCCGGCAGCGACCGACACCCCGAGCCACCACACGCGCTCGCCAAGGCCCGCGCCAAGCCACCATGTCGTCTCGCGATGGACAAGGCTCAGCACGCCAACCATGGCGGCATTAGCTGCAACGACGCGCAAAAACAGGATACTCCATCCCGGACCATGCTGAATCACGTCGGCCCTGAGAAGGCCGCGGTACAGCAGAACGGCGTTGAGAACCGCTGCAAACGACGTAGCCGCCGCCAGCGCAGCATGAGGGCCGGCGAATCCGCTGCGGGTCAGGTACCAGGCTGCCGAACTACCGAGTATGACGTTCGCGGCCAGCGCGACGATGCCAATACGCACCGGCGTCCGCGTATCCTCGCGCGCGAAAAATGCGGGCGCGAGAATCTTCACATAGGAAAAACCGATCAAGCCAACCGCATACGCCTGCAATGCCAGTACCGTCATCTCGACCATACGCGCATCGAACTCTCCGCCGTGAAACAGGGTGATGATGAGCGGCGCTGCCAGCATGATCAGGCCGATCGCCGCGGGCACTGCGATCAACAGCGTGATGCGCATCGACCACTCGAGTGTCTCCGCGAACTCGCGCCGGCTTTCGTTCGCCCAGAGGCGTGACAGGTACGGCAGCGTCACAGTCGCGAGCGCTATGCCGAACAAGCCGAGCGGAAATTCCATGAGTCGATCGGAATAGTACAGGTAGCTGATGCTGCCGACCGGCAGCAGCGACGCGATGATGCCAGAGAGCAGCACGTTGATCTGTGCGACGGACGAACCGAAGATGGCGGGCAACATCAATTTGAACGCGCGCCGCACGCCGTCGTGCTGCGGCCTCCACTTCGGCCTCGGCAACGCCCGGATCCGCGCGAGAAACGGCAGCTGGAACAGTAGTTGGAGAACGCCTGCGATAAACACGGCGTAGGCCAGCGCCATGATCGGTTGTTCGAGCATTGGCGCCGCCCAGACAGCCGCGGCAATCAAAACGACATTCAGTATGACGGGCGTAAACGCCGGCACACCGAAGCGGCCATAGGTATTCAGGATGCCGCCCGCAAAAGCGGTCAGCGAAATGAAGAACAGGTAGGGAAAGGTGAATCGCAGCATCAGTGCCGCGAGATCGAAGTCGCCGCCATCGCCGACGAATCCCGGCGCAACCACCAGGACCAGCAATGGCGCGCCGATGACACCGATCAGGGTTACGACAAACAGTACCAGCGCGAATGTCCCGGCCATGGCGTCAACGTAGGCACGCGCCTCGTCGTGGCCGTGTTGCTCCTTGTAGCGCGCCATGACCGGAACGAAGCCCGCCGAGAATGCGCCTTCGGCGAAAAAGCGGCGCAACATGTTCGGAATGCGCTGGGCGACCAGGAAAGCGTCCATGAGCAGCCCGGCACCGAAAAATCGCGCAAACACGATATCGCGCACCAGGCCAAGAATTCTCGACAGGAAGGTCATCCCGCTCACGACCGAGGTCTTGAGCGCTAACTTAAGGCCAGATATACGTTTTTTGTCGTCCATGAACGCCCAAGTTTAACCCGTTTCGCCCCTCCCGAATGGCATTGACACGGGGCCTTCGGGCGCGAATAATACGCGGCTCTTTGACATCAGGACACGGTTAAAACCAGTGGCAAATATCAAATCAGCCCGGAAGCGCGCCAAGCAGGCGGAGAAGACCCGCAAGCACAACATGGGTCTGCGCTCCATGATGCGCACCAGTATCAAGAAGGTCGTGAAGGCCTGTGACGACGGCGACAAGGCCGCAGCAGCGGAAGCCTACAAGGCTGCCGTCCCCGTGATCGACCGCATGGTCGGCAAGGGCATCGTTACCAAGAACAAGGCCGCTCGCCACAAGAGTCGCCTGAACGCCCGGATTAAAGCGCTCTCCGCTTAAGCCTCCCCGGCTTCCTCTTCTTCCAATTCTTCCAGCGCCTGGATCACCGCGTGCCCGAGGGCCTCGGTGCCGGCGCCTGTGGCTGCGCTCACCTCGAAAACGGGGCCATCCCAGCGCAGCTCGTCCAGCAGCATCTGCCGCGCAACCTCGAGATCGTCCTCGAGCAGCAAATCCGTCTTATTGATCACGAGCCAGCGCGGCTTGTCCGCGAGCTCAGCTGAGAACTTCTCCAATTCGCTGGCAATGGCTTTGACGTCGGCAGCAGGATCGGCCTGCGGGTCAATCGGCGCGATATCAACGAGATGCAATAACAGCCGCGTACGCTGCAGGTGCTTGAGAAACTGGATCCCCAGACCGGCGCCTTCCGAAGCGCCTTCGATCAGGCCCGGGATATCGGCCATGACAAAGCTCTGCAGCTGCCCGACGCGAACGACTCCGAGGTTCGGATGCAGGGTCGTAAACGGGTAGTCAGCGATTCGCGGCTTGGCCTCTGACATCGCCGTGATCAGCGTCGACTTGCCGGCGTTCGGCATGCCGAGCAGCCCGACGTCGGCCAGGACTTTCAACTCGAGCCTGAGGTGCCGCGACTCACCCTGCGTACCATTGGTGATCTTGCGCGGCGCCCGGTTGGTGCTGCTCTTGAAGCGCGTATTGCCCAGCCCGCCTTTGCCGCCCTCGGCGACCATCTGGCGCTGCCCGTCATCGGTCAGGTCGCAGATAAATTCGCCGGTATCAACATCGTGAACCACCGTGCCCTGCGGCACCATCACCTCGAGGTCGTCGCCAGACTTGCCGGTCATATTGCGGCCGGCGCCGCCCTGTCCTGTCTCCGCCTTGAACTTACGCGCAACGCGAAAATCCGCGAGCGTGTTCAGTCCGGAGTCCGCAACCAGCCAAACGCTGCCGCCGTTACCGCCATCGCCGCCATCCGGGCCGCCTTTCGCTACATATTTCTCACGACGGAAGCTCAGGCAACCGTGACCACCGTTGCCCGCAATGACACGTACCGTTGCTTCGTCGACGAATTTCATGACGCTTAACTCTAATACGAAAAACCCCGCAATTGCGGGGTTTTCAGTGTCGTTCCTGTAGGAGGCGGCTTGCCGGCGACTGTGGGAGGCGGCTTGCCGGCGACTGTGGGAGGCGGCTTGCCGGCGACTGTGGGAGGCGGCTTGCCGGCGACAGTCGCGCGCAAGGCGCGCTCCTACATTCCTTTCGGATCAGGCCTCGACGACGCTCACGAACTGGCGCATCTTCGGGCCTTTCTTTTCGAACTTCACGTGTCCGTCTTTCTTGGCAAACAGCGTGTGATCGCGGCCACAGCCGACGTTGGTGCCCGCGTGGAAACGCGTGCCGCGCTGGCGCACGATGATGTTGCCTGCAACGACTTCCTGGCCGCCGTAGATTTTCACGCCTAAGCGTTTACTCTCCGAATCGCGACCGTTCTTACTGCTACCGCCTGCTTTTTTATGTGCCACTGTACTGTACCTGTGTCTGTATCGACCGGGGCCGACCCGGTCGGGTTAATCCAAAATCCTAGTCAGCCTTCTTCTTGGCAGCCTTCTTCTTGGCCGCAGGCTTCTTGGCTGCTTTCTTCTTTGCAGCCGGCTTTTTCGTTGCCGCTTTCTTAGCCGCAGGCTTCTTGGCCGCCTTCTTCTTGGCAACCTTCTTGGCCGCTGGCTTGTCCTCGGCCGCCGCTTCCTTCTTCGGTGCAGCCTTCTTGGCCTTACCCGCACCGATGTCGGTAATCTCTACCTCGGTGAAGAACTGGCGATGCGAGCCCTGGCGCAGGTAGTTCTGGCGGCGTTTGAACTTCACGACCGGAACCTTCTTGCTCTTGCCCTGGCGCACAACCTTGGCGCTGACAGCCGTGCCGTCTACCAATGGGTTGCCGACCTTGATGTCCGTACCTTCACCGACGAGAAGTACCTCGTCGAAGCTTACCGTGGCGCCCTCTTCGGCCTCGATTTTCTCGAGACGCAGGACATCACCTCTGGCGGCGCGATACTGTTTACCGCCGCTGCGAAAAACCGCATACATTATGTTTGCTCCAACTGGTAAGCTGCGTTTCTTCGCAACCTACTGAGAAATAAGATGTTTTTGTGACGTAACGGGTTTACCGCGCAAGCGAAACAATGGCTGGCGCCACAAAAGAGCCGGAATTCTATAGATTCCGCAGCCGCGGGTCAACGTTCCGGGGCCCTGAAATTCTACTGCAATTCAATAGCTTGCAAAGCGGCCGCAACGCGCTATTTTTGTCCATCAATCTCGCTAATGGCGCGGCTTTCAGGCATCATCCCCAAACTTATGCAGGTGGCACATAAAAAGACCGACCCGGTCAGTTTCGACGCGGTAGCGGCCCTCGCCTCGGACGATATTGAGGCCGTCGATCGACTTATTTCCGCGAGCCTGGAAAGCGACGTCCCCCTCGTCTCGCAGGTTTCGGAATACATCGTCATGAGCGGCGGCAAGCGCCTGCGCCCGCTGATCGTCCTGCTTGCCGGCCGGGCACTGGGTTACGACGGCGAACAGCACATAAGAGCTGCCGCCATCATCGAATTCATTCATACGGCAACGTTGCTCCACGACGATGTCGTTGACGGCTCGGACCGGCGCCGTGGCCAGGATTCTGCGAACGCTGTATTCGGCAACCAGGCCAGCGTACTCGTCGGCGATTTTCTGTATTCGCGCTCGTTCCAGATGATGGTCGATATTGGCAACATGCGCGTCATGCAAATCCTCGCCGACGCAACCAATACGATTGCCGCCGGTGAGGTGCAACAGCTCATGAATGTACACGAGCCGGACACGACCGAGGACGACTACCAGCAGGTAATTTATCGAAAAACGGCGCGACTCTTCGAGGCCGGCGCACAGATCGCCGCCGTCCTCGCTGGCAAGGACGGCCCTGTCGAAAACGCCATGATCCAGTACGGCCGAAATCTCGGCACCGCTTTCCAGCTTGTGGATGACGCCCTCGACTACGACGCATCTGCCGACGAGCTCGGCAAGAATCTCGGAGATGACCTGGCCGAAGGCAAGCCGACCCTGCCACTGATCCACGCAATGCGCGTTGGCAGTGAGTCACAACGCGAGCTGCTTCGCAGGGCGATCGTCAATGGCGGCCGAGACCACATGCAGGACGTACAGGAAATCATTCGCGCAACAGGTGCACTGGAATACACGGCCGAACGTGCGCGCGCCGCCGCCGATGCGGCGATCGCTGACCTGGCTCATTTACCTGACAGCGAGTTTCGACAGGGCCTCATGGCGCTGGCCGAGTTCGCAATCCAGCGCCGCGCCTGAGCATGGATGATCGATTCAATACGCCGTGGCGAGTCACGGCCGCCACGATCTACACCACGCCGACCGATTCACGCGTCTACGGCACGCTCGATATCGATGTGACCGAGGCCAAAAAGTTCATCGATCGCAAGCGCGAAGAAGGCGTCAAGATCACGATGGTCCACGTGACCACGGCAGTACTTGCCCGCGCCATGGCGTTCGATGCACCGGAGATGAACTGTTTCATCCGGCGCGGGGCCGTTGTCGGCCGCGAGCACATTGACGTCATGGTCCCGGTGCAGGTCGGCGGCGACACGGGCGTAACGGCTGCAATCATTCGTGATGCGCACGCGCGGCCGGTCAGCGATATCGCCGCAGAGATCCGCGACAAGGCGGCGCGCAGCCGCGGCGGTGACGAGATAACGGCTGCGAAAAACAAGTACATGCTGAACCGCATTCCATGGCCGCTGCGCCGCCCGGTCTTCAGGCTGCTGAAGTGGATCACGGTCGACATGGGCGTCGAGATCAAGGCGCTGGGCTTGTCGGCGAATAGCTTCGGATCGTTCGTCGTTTCGGATATCGGCAGCTTTGGCCTGAACACGGGCATGACGGCGCTGATGCCAGCGGCGAAGGTGCCCTGCGTCGTCGTGCTCGGCAAGATGGAGGAGAAGCCGGTCGTGAAGAACGGCGAGATCGTCATTCGTACGATTTTGCCGCTGACCGGAACCTTTGATCACCGCATCGTCGATGGCGCCCAGATCGGCAAATTTGCGCGTGGATTGAAGCGCGGCTTCCGCAAGCCCGAATGGCTTGACCAGGTCCCTGAGAAAGAACTCGAGGACTGCATTTTCGAGCAAAGGTAGGAAAAGTGGTCGGGGCGAGAGGATTTGAACCTCCGACCCCTTCGTCCCGAACGAAGTGCGCTACCAGACTGCGCCACGCCCCGACCGCGGGAGGCGCGATCTTACAGCAAAGAAAATGGGGCTTCAATCAGGTTTGATCGGCGCGCGAAACTGCTCGATTCCACCCCAGACGACGCGGCACACCTGGCCCGCGTCCGGTTCCTCGATCGCGTTCAGGACCGCTTTCTCCTTGAGGTAAATGCGACCCTCGTGGGTGGCGTTGCCCTGCATCACGAGCAGGTCATCAAGGAACACCTGAATCATCTGCCCCTTGCCGATCGACTCGTGGCGCATCCGGAACCTGGCCTTGAATCTGTACTCGGCCTCTTCATTGACGATCTTCGACATCTCGAAATCAAACTCACCGAACTCGCGGCCGCTGGCGTCGCAAAACTCGGCCTCGTATTCCCACAACTTCTTGATGCGCTTACCGAACAGCAGCGCGAGGATGAACAGGAAGAAAATCAGGCCGAAGAAGCCATAGATGATGTACAGGACGATCGAGAACAGGGTCTCCATACACGCTACTATAGCTGACATGAGGCTCCTGCCCGCCATCGTTCTTCTCGGTATTGCCGTCGGGGCGTACGCCGAACCCGTGCGCGAAGTGCGCTGCGCCGAGATCGGCTTCAGCAAAGCGGCCGAGAATCGTGACCTCGCGGAATTCGCCAGCTACATCGATGCGGATGCTCGATTCATTGGACAGATCGTGTTGCGCGGCCGCGCTGACGTCACACAGGCCTGGTCGATCTTTTTCAACGAAGGTGGTCCGACCATAAAGTGGCGACCACAGGTAACAGAAGTGCTGGAGGGCGGCGATCTCGCACTGAGCCGCGGGCCTTACCGTGTCATCGGCGTCTCTCCGGAAGGTGAGCCGATCGAAGAATGGGGAACGTTCAACTCGGTCTGGCGGCGCGACGCAGACGGCAACTGGAAGGTCATATTCGATGCGGGCAACCCGGCTGCCGGACCACCGGACGACAAGACCAGAGCCATACTCGACACGGAGGACGATTGCCCATGAAGCGCTACAAGACAGTTGACGCCTACATCGACAATGCCGAACTCTGGCAGGACGAGCTACTCCGGTTGCGCGAGATCCTGAACTCGACGGCCCTCAAGGAAGAGGTCAAGTGGGGCGCGCCCTGTTACACCTACAAGGGCAAGAACCTCATCGGCCTCGCCGGTTTCAAAAATTGGTTTTGCCTGTGGTTTCACCAAGGTGCCCTGCTCGCCGACAAGGACAAGGTCCTGGTCAATGCACAGGAGGGCACGACGAAGGCGCTGCGCCAATGGCGCATGACGTCGAAACAGGATATCAAGACCGCCGTTATCAAGCGCTACGTCAAAGAAGCGATTGCACTCGCCGACGCCGGCAAAGAGATCAAGGCAACGCCCAAGAAACCGGTAACTGTCCCCGACGAATTACAGAGAGCGATGCGCCGCCATAAAGGTGCCACCGCAGCGTTTCGCAAGCTGACGCCCGGCAAGCAGCGTGAGTATGCCGAACACGTCGCTTCCGCCAAGCGTGAAGACACCAAACAGAAACGCATCGAGAAAATCCTGCCGATGATCACGGCAGGCGTCGGCCTCCACGACAAGTATCGGAACTGCTAGGCCGCTACTCCTGCGGCTTCTTGTTCCAGGCGAAAAGTGCGAGCAACAAAGAGAGTATCGACGCACCGATCCAGAAATAGAATGCGCTATCGAACTGGTAGGTCGTTACTCCGTCTACGGTTTCTTTCGTGCGTTCGATCAGCACACCGCTGATCCAGTCCTGCGCCGCGGCTCCAAGATAGGAGAACAAACCGATGATCCCTTTGACGGCGCCTGCTGCGCCAACGGGCATCAGGTCCACGGCGATGAGTCCAGCCAGAAATACGATCAGTCCACCGATAGCGAAACCGAAGACGGCCAGCGCAACTGTATCAATAAGCAAGTAGCCAGCCGGCGTGTAGTAGAAGAGGCAAAGCGAGAAGATAAGAAGCAGGCCGTAGATCAGCGTCGGTACGTTGCGCTTCGCGCCGAAGAAATGGTCCGAGATAAATCCTGAGCACACGGCCCCAATGAGCCCAAAGATCGGGTATGCGGCCATTGCCGATGCGGCCTCAACCAGTTCGTAGCCCTTACCTTCCTGCAGGTAGAAAATAGCCCAGCTATTGATCGCGTAGCGCCCCATGTACATGCAGGCGCTACTAAGTCCGAGAATCCAGACGATCGGAGACTTGAGAACCATCCACTGCATGGACGAGACAGTCGCCGTGCTTGGCTTGCCTGCGGAGTAGTCCTTCTTGTAATCGGATACGTGAGGAAGGCCGTAAGTCTGCGGCCGGTCCGCAAGATTGATGTACAAGATGAGCGCAACGATGACGCACGCGAGACCCGGCCCCCAAAATCCCCAGCGCCAGCCAAACGCGTTAACGAGCAAAGCCGTACCAACGAAAGTCAGGCCTTCGCCAATGTTGTGTGCGCCCGCCCATACCCCGTAACGTGTACCGCGCTCCTTGTTACTGAACCACTGGCACAGCGACACGACACTCGGCGCAGAGCCGATCGACTGGAACCAGCCGTTAAATGCCCACAGCGCCGCAAACATGAAGAAGTTGTTCATGGAACCAAACAACAGATTCATAAATGCTGAGAACAGCAGCGCAATGGACATAAAGCGGCGAATATTCGCCCGATCAGCGAGGAAACCGTTGAAGAACTTACCGAAGGCATATACGAACAGAAGCAGCGAACCGATGATGCCCATCTCTTCCACCGACAAGACGCCCTCGTCGAGCATCGGCTTCTTGGCAACTGAGAGGCTCAGCCGGCACGTATAGAAGAAGCCGTATCCGAGAATCAGCCACAGGAACAGGCGCCAGCGTCGATTCTCGAACACGCGCCTGACCTCGCCCTTGTCATCGAGCAACGGGGCGTCAGGTCCCGTCGCAAACCATCGGAATAATTTGCTCATTGATTGACCTGCTGTGGCCGAACTGTTCTGATTTCCGGCATGCCGACCTCGAGTACCTTGCGCTCACGCTTGTAGATCGCCCAAAGGATGCGTTCGTCGGTCGTCCTGTCCCAGGCGATACCCTGCCCTTCCATGACAGGAATTTTCACCGTGGCGGCCCAATGAAGCTCGCTGCCCGCCTTCGGCAGTTCCATGACATAGGCCTCGGAGTGATCGTGCCCTGTCAGGTACAGGTAGCCATCGTTTCCCCAAGAGCCGCCTGAATTGCTCATCGGCCGCATGCGGTCGAGAATTTCCCCCGGCAGGGTCCAAGCTTCGATGACGACAAAGTTCTCGTCGAATTTGACAACTTGCGTGTGATCAGTATGGCCGTAAGGAGCGTCTTGTCCGGTCTGAACCTTATCGTAGTTGGCGAATGCCCCCCACCAGTGGCCTTGGTGCCAGTCGATCCAGGTCAGCGAGCCCCGGTGGATGCCAAAACTGTGCGAGCCCGTGTGCTCTAGGGAATCGCTATCGAATATCTCGACAGAACTGGTCATGGGCCAGAACGGATAATTGGAGTGCGAGGCAACAAGCGACCCATCGTGCGCCACCAGGCTATCCATATGGATTAGGGGATCGCCCTCATTGCGACCTGTCCACTGAGCTACCAGCATCCCACTCGTCTTGTCATGCTTGCTGATCGAGTAATTGTTTACGGCGTAATAATAGCGTTCGTCAACGGCGATACCCTGACGCGCGTCGGGCGCCTCGAATGTCGCAATGATGGTCGCCTCATACTCGGGAACCTCGTCGGCAGCCGTCGAACAAGCAGATAACAGGACGCCAAGTCCCAGCGCGCGCAAATATCGTCCGATGTCATCCCGCATAGCTCATAGCTCCAAGAAAAAGGGAGTCAGGTGACTCCCTTTTTCACAGCACTGCTCCGATAAGTCTAGAAGGTCGCGGTCAGGCCAAGAGTAAACGTCTGGCCATAGACCTCAATCTGCGTCTTCCAGAATTTGTTGTCACCCTGAAATTCCTCGAGCGGCTCATCATTGATGTTCTGCCATTCGAAGAACGCCGAGTAACGCTCACTGAAGTCATAGCTTGCCTTGAGATCGAGGCGGCCATAGCCCTCCTTGTATAGGTCTTCGGTGCCATCGTCCCCGTTGATGTCGTCAAGATAATGAGACGAATCATCGATAGCGAGCGTCGCTTCAAACTTTTCGGTCTGATAAAAGAGCATGAAGCTGCGTGTCCACTCCGGTTGCTCCAGGAGCGTCTGTTTGAAGTCGCGACCAGGCAACTGCATCTCTGAGTCGATGAACGCGACAGATGCACCGATTCCGAGGCCATCCCACGGCGCAGGCAGGAAGTCCAGCGAGTGCTGGTAATTCAGCTCAATACCCGTGATCTCGGCACTTTCCGCATTCGCAACCGATGAGTACGTGAAGATGTCGTAGGAAACGCCTTCAAACTCACAGGAAGCGTCGTTGCCGTTAACCGAGTCGCATTGCTCAGTGAAACCGAAGATGAAATTGTCGATGTCTTTGTGGAACGCCGCGGCTGACAGAATACCGTTGCTTCCCAGGTAGTACTCAATCGACAGATCGAGGTTTACCGACTCGTGTGGTTTTAGATTTGGATTTCCAACTGAGATTGCGCCAACGAAGTCACCGGCAATATCCTCCGCGAAAAAGTTGGAGATGTTTGCGATCTGGTTGTATCCAGGCCGGCCAATAGCCGTCGTCACCGCGGCGCGAACCACCAGCCGGTCGCTCGCATTCCACCGATATACGATCGCGGGCAAGGTATTTGTGTAATCGCCCTTTGCGGTCATCGGCACAGCGGTCAGATTGTCCTCGTCACGCCTGTAACCGGTGGAATCTACATCCGTCGATTCGAATCGCGCACCGAGTACGACGTTCTGGGTGTCGGTGAGATCGATGCTGGCCATCAAGTAAGCCGCCAGGATATTTTCATCGATCAGGTAGTCCGACTCGAATTGCTCGACAAACGTGTCCTCGACATCGAGCTCAAAGTAGTCCGTGTTATTAACGTTCTGATCGAAGAAGTTGTTGGCTGCAATCGGGTCAATCTGGATGTTTGGCATCGCGTAACCGTCCACGTCGTTTGAGAACGGAGCGCCTGCATGACCAAAATCTCCGAGCCCCCAATCCACGTCGCCAGGGTTGTAACGAATGCGGCTCGCATCGTTGTCGCGTTCCGTCGTTGAGTACTTGGCGCCAAACTTGAGGAAGCCGGACTTGCCGCCAAACTCCATGTCCTTTTGGAAATTCAGCTTTGCAATGACCGCGTTCTCGTCCGTCTTATTGTCCTGATTTCGAATGCGCCGGAAGTCGATCGGCGCAGGATCGAGAGGATCCAGAACTCCCGGAGAGATCAGAACGATACCGCGGCCATCTACCACCCACGAATCACCGTCGTAGTCGCGCCCACTCCTGAATTCCCAGTATCGATTTGGCTCCGTCTGCTGGTTCGCGTTGTACTGCAGCGAGTAATCCGTCGTCCATCCTTCTCCGAAGGAATTCTCACCGCCTACGGCGATGTTGCCGAATCGCTTGTCCTTTTGCTCCAGTCGCAGGTCCTGGGCGCGACGATTGCTATCAGCAAAGCCGGACAGCCCATCGAGCAAGTACGGATCACGGCCAACGGAATGTTGATAGCGCTGACGCACTTCGTCCTCGTCGAACTGGCTGAAGTAGGCGCGGACGAAGTAACTCGCGGAATCACTCGGACGGAACTCCAACGTTGCATTGAGTGCGGTTCTCGTGCGTTCGAGATTGTATTGGCTGTTCTTGGCGTTCTCGGGCAACCAAAAAGGCGTACTACTACCATCCTGACTTCTCCCATTCGGATCACGCCAGTCATCCTGAAATATGCCGCGGGACACAAAGTCGCGGTAGGAGTAAGACCCTGCCAGAACGAAACCAACCGTGTCAGCGTCATTCTTCTGTCCGTAGGAGAATGTTGCTGCATACGGGATGTTACTGCTGAAGTCCTCGTAGCCCGCTCGCAACGACAAGCTGCCAAATCGTTGCTGCTCTCTCAGGAAAGGGCTCGGCGTAACGACGTTTACCGTACCGCCAATACCTTGACCATCCATATCCGGGGTCGGCGTCTTGATGACCTCAATCGACTGCAACAAGTCTCCCCCGACGACGTCGAGGGGCGATGCACGTCCCCCGCCGTCCGCCTCGGGAGAGCCGGCAGAGACGCCGTTTATCGTCAGGTTATTGAGTGACGCACTGACGCCGCGAATAATGACGTAACGCCCCTCACCCTGATCGGTAGAAATTGATACGCCCGGCAGTCGATCAACTGCCTCTGCTGCGTTTTTGTCAGGCAACCGACCGATGTCGTCCGCCGATACGGCGTCGACGACGCCGACCGCGTTGCGTTTGATTCCGATCGCCTGCTGTTGCGAATAGCGTATGCCGCGAACAACGATTTCTTCGAGTTCGTCGTCATTGGCCTCCTGGGCGACTGCCACTGACGATGGCACAAAAAAAACGGACAGCGTCACCGCTAGCCCGTATCCCCAAATGCGCGAACGCAAGATCTGACCTGCCGTCATTGCGATTGCTCCCCTGATAGTGATTCTTAATGCCACTCGGAAAGTAGCACAGCTCAGGAAAAAATGTAATTTCTATTCCATTTTTTTATCTTTTCTGACTTCTGTAGTATTTGACTAAGTCTAATTCTCACTTTCGAGCAGGCTCAGGATGCGCCTTCTGTCCATTGCCGGTCCCCCGACTTTTTGCAGCACCTCCGCTGCGACAAATTCGATCAAGCAAGCTGTCGACACAATAGAAAACTCGTCGGACCCACCACCCGAAGCGCACAAGACGGCATCGGCAAATTCGGCGATGGGCGACATTTGCGTGTCTGTGAATAGTACGATCCTGGCGCGACGCTCTTTGGCCAGGGACGCAAAGGACGCAATTGCGCCGTCGTAGGGCGGATGGTCGAAAATGAGGATTGCGTCCCGATGATTGATGCTAATAAGCCGCTCCGAGCGTTCCAGGGGATCTCGACCAAGAACGGAGCAATTGCCGCGCGCAGGAAGTAGGCGATAGTAGAGAAGTCGCGCAAGCGCTCCGGTCGCGTGCCCGCCAATCATCGTTAACGTTATTGATTTATCGGCTAATAATGATGCTATGGCATGGAGTTCTGGCGCTTGCAGCAACTCGAATGTCTCAGCGATGTTGAAGAAACACTCGTGCGCGCGTTCCTGCACATCATCCGGGAGGTGGGCTGCCGATCCCTCTACCTCTATTGGGCTGCGGTCCGCGGAGTTGCGGATCTTCTCGTGCAATTCAGCGTGCAGGGCCCTCTGGAAGTCAGGGTAACCGTCGAATCCGAGCTTCTTGATGCAACGCAGTATCGACGGTGCGCTGACGCTGGCTCGATCCGAGAGCCTCGCCAGTGTCTCGAGACCCGCGGCCGGATAGTTGGCAAGAATGACGCGTGCAACTTTTCGGTCAGTCCGCGTGAACTCGTCCCAGCGCGACCTGAACAACTCGGCAACGTCATCTGTCTGCGGCATCCGGACCCTCATTGAAGTAACGAAATCTTGATCGTTGTCGCAACGGTATATTATCCTTTTGGTAACAAAAATTACACGAGTCCGTTCTTTCATGTTGCAAGTCATCGCGCTGGTCGCCGCTATCGGATTCGTGGTTATCTCAACCACCGCATATCGATTACACCCGTTTGCCGCTTTGGTAATCGTTGCTTTTGGCTACGGTCTCGCGACCGGTATGCCACTCGATGACCTTGTCGACGCAATCAATTCCGGCTTCGGCGACACTATCGCCTACATCGGGATCGTCATCATCGCCGGATCCATTATCGGTACGTTTCTGCATCACTCAGGTGGTGCTGCTGCTATTGCCGAGGCCATGTTACGAATTACCGGCAAACGGCGCGTGCCGCTGACTATGGGCCTGGTCGGTTATGTCGTTTCCATGCCTGTCTACTGCGATACCGGGTACGTGTTGCTGTCACCAATTAACCAGGCATTGGCGCGACGCGCCAACGTCTCGATCGCGGCGGGCGCCCTTGCACTAAGCCTAGGCCTCTACGCGTCGCATACAATGGTGCCACCAACTCCCGGACCGGTCGCTGCGGCCGGAATTCTGGGTGCCGACCTTGGTCTGGTTATCGTATGGGGCCTGGTGGTCAGCTTCGTATCTTTAGCCGTTGGGCTGGTATTCGTGCGTCGATATGCTGCCAATGTCATTCTCCCACCTCAGCTGGACACAGGCGATGAGCGACACCACGACGCCGCCAGCGGCCAACCCAATGCGTGGCTCGCATTCCTGCCAGTCCTGCTACCGATCACCCTGATCGTCGGACGCTCGCTCAGCCAGTTGCCTGCAAAGCCACTGGGCGAAGGCGCGTTCAATCAGCTTGTGCAAAATCTGGGTCAGCCCGCGGTCGCACTGCTGGCAGGTGTCGCTCTGGCGATGTTTCTGCCGCAGACGTTCAGTCGCGACATGCTGTCTGAGCGCGGCTGGATCGGCGAAGCGATTCGAAAGTCTGCGCTGATCATCATCATTACGGGCGCCGGCGGTGCATTCGGTCGCGTTCTGCAGGTGTCGGGTATTGCCGATGTCGTCGGGGATACGGCCATGAATTTTGAGTTCGGCCTGCTGCTGCCATTCCTGCTGGCAGCCGCCATCAAGACGGCACAAGGATCGTCCACTGTTGCCATCGTCACGACTGCAAGTATTGTCGCGCCGCTGCTCGGATCGTTGGGCCTTGATTCGGAACAGGCGCGGGCATTAACGGTTGTTGCAATCGGTGGTGGTTCGATGGTCGCATCGCATGCCAATGACAGTTATTTCTGGGTCGTGACCCAGTTTTCCGGGATGACAGTGAAACAGGGTTACCAGTTACAAACTCTCGGCACCCTGGTCCAGGGGTCCACGGCTGGATTGCTGGTCCTGCTGCTTGGCCTGTGGATTGCCTAGGACGACCAAATGCCTGATACACGCAGAAATTTCCTCAAACTTGCAGCGCTAGCAGGAGCTGCGGCCGTCAGTCCGCCGTCTTTGGCCAAAGAACGCGAGCGCGCCGGCGGATTGAATCTCCGTATAACGGACCTCAAGACGATCGTAATGAACGCCGGCGGCGATGAAAACTACGTGTTCGTAAAGATCTACACGAATCAGGGCATCACTGGTCTCGGCGAAGCAACGCTGCCCTCCAAGGCGATGACCATGAGCAACGCGATCATGGAGCACAAGCGATACCTGGTAGGCCAGGATCCGCTCGAAATCGAACGCCACTGGCAGGCCATGTATCGTGGGCCGCGCTATCGCGGCGGCCCGATAATTGTCGGGGCGATCAGCGCTATCGACATAGCGCTGTGGGACATCTTCGGCCAGGCAGCAGGATTACCGATCTGGCAACTTCTGGGTGGTAAGGCGCGCGACAAAGTACGTGTTTACCTGAAGCCTGGCTGGGGACAATCGCCCAGGGAAATGGGACAACTCTGGCTACGTGCGAAGGAACAGGGCTGGACGGCCGGCAAGAGTGGTTTTTTCAAGCATCCGAATGGCAATGACGCTATTATGCGGCCCGAGCTGGCGCTCAACGATTCGGTGGCGCGGGTCCGCGAAATCCGCAAAGCCGTCGGCGAGGACTTCGACATCTGCATCGACCTGCACGGCAAACCAACCACAGCGTTTGCAGTGGAGTTCTGCCGCCAGGTCGAGGAGTTTCGACCCTACTTCGTCGAGGAAGCAACCCAGGCCGAGGACTTCGGTGAACTGCAGCACTTGCGCGACCACACGACGGTGCCGCTGGCCACGGGCGAACGCCTGTTTACGAAATACCCCTTCGGGGTCATTTGCGCTAATCACATTGTCGACTACGTGCAGCCCGACGTGATTCACGTCGGCGGGATCACGGAGATGCGCAAGATCGCGGCGATCGCTGATGCGTTCAGGATTGAGCTCCTGCCGCACAATCCGAACAGCCGAGTCTGCACGTTCGCATCTTTGCACGTGTGCGCGTCGCAACCGAATGCCACGCTACTGGAAATCAGTGGCTCAGAGAAACCCGTCTGGGACGACCTGTTCTTCGGCACAGCAGTTACCTATACGGGTGGCTTCGCCGAATTGCCGAACAAGCCCGGACTGGGAATCGACGTCGACGAGGCCGTCGCCGCGCGTTCACCTTATACGGAGAAGGACTGGCACGGGCCACGATTTGAGGACGGTTCGATAGCCGACCGCTGACGAAACCGCACTTCGGTCAGGCCGGGTTGATATTTGCGTTCAGGCGGAACAGGTTCGTCGGGTCGTACTTCTTTTTCAGGTCCATCAGGCGCGGGAAGTTCGCCTGATAGTTTCCGTGACGCACCTCGCGCGACTCGTCCGCTGTATCCACCGTGTAATAACCGTCGGTGTACTTGAACAGCGAGTTCCAGTAACTGCGAATATAATTGATGTGACCCGCCGCCTCATCGTCCTTAGGCCAGGTGACGCTGACAAACATATTGGCCAATGACTTACGATGCGCAAACGCGGTCGCCTCGACCGGTACCCGCCCGATCGCGCCCGCCGAATGCTGCAGGTACAGCATCACGCCGCGGCGCTCCTGCGGCTCGAAGCCATCGAGGATGTCGCGAATCAGGTCATCCGAAAACTCGTTGACAAAACCGGCTTTCATGTACTCAGCGTCATTGCGCGGATCCGTGTTATCCCACGCCTGTTGTGCGTCGACATAGTCAACCGCCTGCACCGTGTTCATGACCGGCTTGCCCAGCGTCATGAACGGCGCCAGAACGGTGTCCGCTTTGTCCTTATCGCCCGACCAGCAAATCTCGAACCCGGCCATGCGAGTTGGCGACCCCAGCGGCTGCATGATCATGATATCGAGGTAGAGTTCATCGAGTGCGTCTGGCGCGTGATCCCGATACGCGCTGAACACGTCTCTGATCTTGTCCTCGGAGTACAGCACGGTTCCCGCCACGACCGTGCGCTGCATAGGATGCAGCTGCATCTCGAAGTTCGTGACGATGCCAAAGTTGCCGCCACCACCGCGAATGGCCCAGAACAGGTCACTGTTTTCTTCATCACTGACATGCAGGAACTGTCCGTCTGCCGTCACGACATCCGCGCCGACGACATTATCCAACGCCAGGCCGAAGCGGCGCCCGACGCGACCGAAGCCGCCAGCCGTTGTAAGTCCGCCGATCCCCGTGTGCGATACCGTGCCTGCCGTCGTCACCAGGCCGACCGCCATCGATTCACGATCGAGTTCGCCGAGCAGGCTGCCGCCAGCCACATGCGCGATACGATTCTGTGTGTCGATACGTGCGTGTCGCAGCGTCGACAGATCAATCTGCATTCCGCCGTCGCAGGTCGACTTGCCTGCATAGCTGTGGCCGCCACATTTGACTGCCAGCAACAGGTCGCGCTCACGCGCAAAAGTCACAGCCTTGCGAATGTCCGTAACGCCATTGGGTTGCACTACGAACGCCGGATGTTTGTCGATACCCGGATTCAGGACTTTTCGGGCCGCTTCGTAGGCGGCGTTACCCGGCATTAACAGGTTACCGCGCAGGCTGCCGGCGAGCTCTTCGACAGCCGCTTTCTCAATGGAGAGTTCCGTACGATTGCCGGTAACAGCGAGAACATCCCCGCCAACCTCGGTCAGCGCTGCCCAGGCATCCCGGGCTCCCAACGCCGTCACCACGCCGGTAGCGACGGCGGACTGCAAAAATCCGCGTCGGTTCATAACCCCCTCCAGATTGTTCTTGTTCTTTTTCTTATTGCGTTGCTGTTAACGGCCCCAGATGTCTTTGACCAGGCCAACCGTGGCGCCGACATCGGCACCCCATTCAGCGTCTCCCATAACGTAGCCGATACCGGCCCCGGCAATCGCGCCACCCATCGTGTTGCAACCTACGAGCAACGTTGCGGCCAGGCTCAGGACAAGCAGTCTGATTTTTGTCTTCATTTCTCTGTCCTCTTTAGTCTGTTTCGACGAACGTGTTCCAGATGACCACCAGCACTGGCACATCCATCTTGTCGGGGTTGTTACCGTAAAAGCTGTCAACCGCACCCACGAGATCATTGATCGTTGTATCTTCGAGTGCACCCCACCACGCGCTGACTGCGGACTGCTCATCGCTGGGCGCCGTCTCTGCCTTTGACTGAACGATGTATTCGACCGTCATGAAGTTCCCGGCGCCTACGAGATAGGCCTCTTTTTCTTCCTCGGTCGAGACAGTCCAGACGGAACCGTCGACCAATGGCGCCTCTTCAGCTATCACGGCGCCGCCCAGGACGCTCAGGCTGGCCACTAACACCAGGCAAAGGTTTCTGATTCTCATTGAAGTCCTCCGACCTTTTTCTTGTTGGACGGCCATCATAGCTCCAATCATCGGGTCGTTCCATTACGGCCCCGCTGCAAACCTGCCCTTCATCCCGTGATTCAAATAGACTGGCAGGCATGACGAAACAATTGTCCAGCAAGCTTCCCGACGTTGGCACGACGATTTTCACGATCATGAGCCAGCTTGCGACTGAAACGGGAGCGCTCAACCTGTCGCAGGGGTTTCCGAGTTTTGACCCGCCAGGCACGTTAACGGATCGCATTCATTGGCACCTGTTAAACGACGGCAACCAGTACGCGCCGATGCAGGGTGCTCCCGCACTGCGTAGCGCCATCGCAGCCAAGAATTCTCACTTCCAGGGCCGTGACCTCGACATCGACACCGAGATTACGGTCTGCACGGGAGCGACCGAGGGACTGTTCAGCGCCGTAGCCGCCCTGGTTCATCCCGGTGACGAGGTTATCGTCCTTGATCCGGCCTACGATTCGTATGAACCGGCCGTGCGACTCGCCGGCGGCGTGGCCAGGCACGTCCCGTTGATGATCGACGCGAACGGTCACGATTTCCGACCCGACTGGCAGCGCATTGCCGACGCGCTCAACGACAAGACGCGCGTGATCATGCTGAATTTCCCGCACAACCCGACTGGCGCGATTCTCAGTTCTGATGATCTCGACACACTTGCCGAAATCGTCCGGGATACTGATTGTTATCTCGTTTCCGATGAAGTCTACGAGCACATCGTGTTCGATGACGAACCGCATCGCAGCCTGCTCAGCCACGATGAACTTTGGGAGCGTTCCCTCGTAATCTCATCGTTCGGCAAGACCGTTCATGCGACCGGCTGGAAGATTGGCTACTGTGCGGCGCCCGAGGCGCTAAGCGACGAGTTTCGGCGCGTCCACCAGTTCACGACATTTTCGGTAAGCACGCCGATGCAGCTGGGCCTTGCTGACTTCCTGACCGATCACCCGGAATGGTGTGCCGACCTGCCCGCCTTCTACCAGGCCAAACGCGATCGTTTCTGCGCGATGCTCGCAGGATCACGCTTCAAGTTGCAGCCGACGCGCAGTACCTTCTTCCAGATCCTGGACTATGGCGAGATCACGGACGAACTCGATGCGGACCTTGCCAAGCGCTGGACGCGCGAGATCGGCGTCGCATCAATTCCGTTGAGCGTGTTCTGTGAGCAGCCGTTTACGGGCACGCGCCTGCGCTTCTGCTTTGGCAAGGATGACGCGACGCTGGAAGAGGCGGCGCGGCGGCTGTGCGACCTCTGATCCGTCAGGCCGTGCCGAGCTGGTAGGCAAGCAACGCGCCCACGTAACCAATCGCTGTCATGTAGGTCCATGCGAAGACCGGCCAGCGCCAGGTGTTGGTCTCGCGGCGAATGATCGCAATGGTCGCCGCGCACTGCAGGCAGCAGGCGTAAAAGATCAACAGCCCGATGACCATCGGTAGTGTAAATACGGGTGATCCGTCGGGACGTTTCGCCGACTTGAGTCGGGATGACAGCGTCGCTTCGTCCGCCTCGTCGCCGACAGCGTAGGTTGTACCAAGAACCGCGACGACGACTTCGCGTGCCGGGAAGCTGGCGATAACAGCCGATGACACGCGCCAATCCCAGCCCAGTGGTTCAAACACCGGTTCAACGACTTTGCCCGCACGACCCAGCCAGCTCTGTTCCATCTGCATCGCGGCGGCTGTGTTCTCGTCAACATCCATCGGGATGTCGTCGCTGCGCGGAAAATACGCCAGGGCCCAGACGATAACCGCGACGGCGAAAATCACGGTGCCGGCGCGCTTCAGGAATACCTTGGCGCGTCCCAGCAGCTGGAAGGCCACGGTTTGCAGGTTCGGACGGCGAAACTCGGGCAGCATTAATGCGAACGGGGGTTTCGGTCCGCGCAGCGCCGTCTTGCGCATGAGCAGTGCAGTCAGCACACCCATGATGATGCCGAACAGGTACAGACCGAACAGCACGAGTCCCTGCAGGTTCAGGATGCCGACCTTGGTTGCGGGCACGAACGCCGCGATCAGCAACGCGTATACCGGCAGGCGAGCCGAACAGGTCATGAACGGTGCTGCAAGGATCGTCGCAATACGGTCGCGCCTGCTCGGAATCACGCGCGTCGCCATAATGCCGGGCACAGCGCAGGCGAAACTCGAGATCATCGGGATGATCGACTGGCCGGAAAGACCTACAGACCGCATGGCACGGTCCATCAGGTAGGCCGCGCGGGCAAGGTATCCCGAATCCTCGAGCAGGATGATGAACAGGAACAGGATCACGATCTGCGGCAGGAAGATGATGACGCTGCCGACACCCGCAATCACGCCGTCGGCAATCAGGCTGGAGAACGCGCTGTCTCCCAGCGCCGCGGACACCGATGCACTCAGCGCGGCCGTGCTGCCGTCGATCAACTCCATGATCGGTGTCGCCCAGGCGAACACTGCCTGGAAAACGATGGCCATGACGAGAAACAAACCGATCGTCCCGGGTACGGGCCGATTCAGGAAGTCGGTGATTCGTGTGCGCCAGGACAAATAGGCGGGCGCCGACTTCTGCACCTTGAGCAGCGCTTCTCGCACCCAGTTGTAACGCACACGCGCATCGTGAGCGATTGCCGGCTCGCCGCCGAATAACTCGTCGCGCAGCCCATCCAGTTTCGCAACCGCGGTTGCGTCGAGCTTGGCAATGATATCGCTGTTGCTGTCTGTCACACCGTCGATCAGGAGCCGTTCCAGCTCGGCAAAGCTGACAGACTCATGCGCGCCTTCGGCCAGTTGCTCCGCCGCATCGCTGAGCGCCGGCCAGATTCTGACCCGGCGTGGCGGCGTCAGCTCACGAATGTCGGCTATCGCCCCACGAAGTTTGTCGAGCCCGGCACCAGTCGTCGCAACTACCGGGTAGATCGGCACGCCCAGCATTGCCCCGAGTTCGGCCGTATCGATCTCGATCCCGGCCTTCTCTGCGGCATCGGTCATCGTCAGCGCGACGACCGTGGGCAGACCGAGTTCGATGAGCTGTTGCACGAGAAACAGGCCCTGGTAGAGATTCGTCGAATCCAGAACCGCGAGAATGCCGTCGGGCTGCGGCGTTCCCTCGACGCGCCCAAAAATCACGTCGACCGTGATGCGTTCTTCGAGAGAATGGGCACTCAGGGAATGCGTGCCCGGCAAGTCGATCAGCTCGATTGCCTTATCGTCAGTACGCAGCAGGCCGATATGACGCTCTACCGTGACGCCGGGGTAGTTGCCGATGCGCTGCTTGAGGCCGGTCAGGCGGTTGAACAGCGTACTCTTGCCGCAATTGGGACTGCCGACAACCGCGACGCTGGCGTCCTTGCGCTTCGCTACGGTTATCTCATTGACGGGGATGTGCGTTTCGGAGGGGCTAGTCACCGGCCGCTACAGGGGCAACCTGGAAGAAACGGGCGTGCTCCTGGCGGAGCGAGATACCGTTACCAAACAGGCGAAACTCGATCGGGTCACCACCGATGGCCGAACTGGCATGCTCGACTTCGGTGCCCTCAACGAGGCCCAATACCATGAGGCGCTGAACCTGCGGATCGGTCGGATCCACGGCCTTGATAATGCCCTTCTGCCCCGGTTTCAGGGACGCGAGCGTATTGCCATTAAGTTCCATAAACGCCTATTTCTATTCGCTTTTCCGGACACTTCTCCGGACAGTTTCAAAATGATAATGATTCGCATTAAGAACTGCAATAGGCAATTGTACGGACCATGAAATAAGGCGTTCAGTTTGCGTTCATTCATCGCGGCGTAGCGTATATGCCACACCAATTGCGAGGAATGCGTCATGAGAAACGCCCCCAGCCGCACACGTGCCGCGGCCTGCCAACGCGCCCGGCGACGCGCGCTTTATGTCGCGTGCATCAGCCTGATGCTCGCAGGACTTGCGCTCATCGCCACGCAGCAAGCCCATGCCAATTCGCCCACCATTCGACTCTTCCCGACGACTGTAGTCGAGGACCTCAGGCAGACCGGTAACGTCGCCCGCGACATGGAGACGGGGCTGCAGGAAGTCATTGGCCGACTCGATCAGCAGCAGGAACTTTATAACGAGAGCAAGTGCGACGGCGCCGAAAACGACGCTGGCTGCTCACGTCTCGCGCGCCAGATCGGCCAGACCTACCTCGAGATGCTCACCATCATGGAAGAGCGCCTCCCGGACATGGAACACACCGTCAATAACACGCGCGTCAGCCTCGAGAAGGGCCTGCGCAACGAACTCGGCAAAAAGATGACGCCGTGGACGTTACAGGAAACCCTGATTGGCAAGAGCGCAAGCAATGCGACGCAGCAGGCGGCGCCTACCCTGCGCGGTCGCTCGGGCATGCGCCTCAGCGAACGCTTCAAACAGTATTACCAGCTGGTCGCTACGTCCGGCGCCAAAGGCGACCAGTCGCTTGCGGTGCTGGCGTCGGACATCTACCTCGATATGGAAGAGACCAGCCTGCTGATCCAGCGCACGCGCCAGGAGATCGCGCGCGCGACGCTCATGGAGCAGCTCAACCAGTCCTTCGGAATTATCACGCCCGAGATGATTGAAGTCGTCGGCGGCGTGAAGTCGATCCTGTTCGGCGATGCCGAAGGTACCGCACTTGTTGCCGGTCCGCCGCCGGGCAGCGTCGAAGAAGCCTACCGAAGCCCACTGGAACAGTAAGGGAGACCATCATGCGTCTGAATATCATCGTCATCGTTGCGGCCGCCCTGCTCGCCTCGTGTGCATCAAACACACCCGAGTGCGTCGGACCGCAGTCCAAGAATCTCAACACTGCCATAAGCTCCGCGCAAAGCTCGCTGATCGGCGGCTGCCACGCACACTTCGATCGCTACTATGACACCTTGCTGTCGATTGCCGAAGGTGACCCCAAGCCCGAGAACAAACGAGCGTTCAGCGAGTTCCTGGTCTGGTCGAGCGACCAGGGCCTGCTCAGCAAGCGCCAGGCCCAGGAACACTACAACCGCTACTTCAACGTGAAGTTCATGTCCATGAAGGGCGACTACAACAACTGCTCACACACCTGTCCGAACAAACAGAAAGTCCTGTTCGACATGGAACGCGAGCTGTCCGACAAGGAGCGCGGCCTGCTCAAGGTGAGCCTCGACAACGAGGGCTACTACCGCGCCGACCAATTGTTCCAGGAAGTCGAACTCGTCCTTGAAGCAACCTGCACAGCCTGCGCCGCAGGCCAGTAGCCACGAGGCGCGACCATGAACCGCACATTGGTCTTCGCCAAAGGACTCGCCGCCGGTGCGCTTGGTACGCTCATCGGCGGCGCGGCGACGCTGTATGTCCTGAGCCGCATGGGTGTCATTTGGTTTGACGACAGCCCGATCAGCAGCCCGGGCGACTGGCTGCACTGGGCCTACATGAACCTCGGCCTGTCGATCCCCGTGTTCGCGGGCCTGCTGCTCGCTTACTTCGTCACACTCGGCCGCCTGCGCAATGCGCTGGAACAGGGAAAACCGATCGACCAGGTCGTACAACTCGATCACCTGACCGACATCTGGACCACGCTGTTCTTCGGCACAGGCGTAATTTGGACAGCCATCGGTATGCGCAGCGCGCTGATTTTTGCACTCGGTGACCGCGATGCGGCGCTCGAACAAGGCGCGTTCGCCATGCTCGAGCGCATGATCGACGGTGGCATTCTGCTGGCCTTATCGACGACCATCTTTGGCGGCGTTGGTGGCTACCTGATGCGCGTCTACAAGACGATCACCCTGGGTACGCAGCTACAACAGCAGTACGACAAGGCGGCGCGCGCCGACACCTCGGAAATGCGCCAAAGCCTGCAACGCATCGAAGAGCACTTGCGCGGAGAAGTACAGTGACGCGCTCGCCGCTGGCCTATCCCCTCAACCGTACCGCTGACACGGACGTCGGCGGTGCGGCTGATTTGCAGACGGACATCATGCGCTTCATGGCAATCCTGTCGCTCTGCCTCGTCGCCATCTTTGCGCTTGTTCAGAGCATTCCGATGGCGCCGACCGAACCGGTTCCCCCGGTAGAAGGCGCCTTGCCCATTACCAGTCCTGTAGGAGGCGGCTTGCCGGCGACCGAGCCCAAGGACCCTGTGGGAGGCGGCTTGCCGGCGACCAAGCCCAAGGACCCTGTGGGAGGCGGCTTGCCGGCGACCGAGCCCAAGGACCCTGTGGGAGGCGGCTTGCCGGCGACCAAATCGGATCCCGAACCGGAACGTACCGTGGTACTCACGCGTCCCAAGTGGGTACCCAAACACAAGCCGCAGGTCGCCGCCAAGGCGCCTCCTACAGAGGCTCCTCCGGCACCCATACCCGAACCAGAGGGATTCACTCTGCGCTTCGCGTCGGACGCCGCGCTGACGCGCGCGGTAGCTGCACACTACGTCGGCTTGTATGCGCTCGAGCCCGGCAGCGCCAAGCGCATGACGGTCAGCGAGAGTCGCATCAGCTTCTGGGACGCGTCGACACCCAACACCTTTCATGAAATGGAGTCGACGACGGTACCGGGCGCAGTCGTCGATGCCCTGGCGCGCACTGGCGTGACGACGGAGAACGTCAGTTGGGGCGTCACCCTGCCCGGCCGCATGAAGACGCAACTCGATACGTTGATGCAACAACACCGCGGCGGCTCGCTGATCATTGACGCGAGCGGCAACATTCACTGGGAGGCCACATGATGAAACGCAGCCTCATCCTGCTGACCCTGCTTATCGCTCAAGCGATTCCGGCCGTAGCCGAATCGCGCGAGAAAGACCTCGATCGCTGGGTCGACCGTAACCTGATTCCCTACGTACGGCAGCAATTGACCGTCCATCCCCGATTCAAGGGCGAGACCGTCATGTTTGTCGTACTTGATGACAATGCGCCAGCCTCGTCGACCAATGCACTCGCCCTCGCCATGCGCGACCGACTGCTCGCAGCGGCCGTCGCGACGCCCGGAGTCGAGATTGGCTGGCAACAGGGCCGCAGTGGCACGACGCTCGAATCGCGTCCGCAGGACTGCCAGCATGACGATGTTCACTACTACATCGGTATCGAACTGACGCAGAAACTGGACGGCAACTACGCGGTTAGCGTCCGCGCGCTCGACCTCGAGGACCGCAACTGGGTCACGGGGTTCGGGCGCCGCTGGCAGGGCCGACTCAATACGGGGCAACGACAGGCGATGCGGCAGCAACGCGTCGATGAGACGTTTATCGGCGCGCGCGATGTACCATTCACGCTCGCCCAAACCGACCTGCTCGCTTCGCAACTGGCACACCAGCTGTCGTGCACATTGAAGAAGCGCGTTGAAGATGACTACGTGGTGTCAGTCGATCTGATCGAACCACCGGCGAGTGGGCTTGAAGGCACGGTCGAACTGATCAGCAACAACCTGGCCAATCGCCAGGCCCTGACCCTGAGCACGGATAACGACGCGTCCAACGCGATTCTCAGCGGCAAGGCACACCGCATTGACGGCGTTCTGCACCAGTACTGGGTCACGATTACACCCAGCCGTGAGTCCGAAGAGATTGCAGCGTTGAGTGCCAGCGCCTACATCGTACTGCCTGAAGGCACGACGACAATTCCAACAGTTGCATTGCTGCCACAGGAGACGAAGCCCGCAGTCACACTGACGCAAAGTAAGCCTGTCCCGCCGCCGGTCTCCATTCCGAATGCCGGTAAAGACGCGCTGATCAGCGCGCTCCAGATCGGGCGACCTGCCTCCACGTCAGATTGCGGCTTCGGGGCCTGCTCGATGCTCGAAACGAAAGCGCGCGTGGATTCCATTGTGTTCTTCCTGGAACACCAGGCCAACCATGGTCTCGTCCGGCTTTCCGACGCACAGTGCCGCAGTCGCACATCGGCACGGATTGCGCGCGGCGGCGAGGCCATTCGCATGCCGATCGCACGCACCAGCACGGACAAGCGCAACTGGAACGAAGCCTACGAATGGTCGATCTCGCCCGATCTCGACACTTACTACGCCGTGGTCGTGACCGACGCAAAGCTCGCGCGCCGTATTGCCAACCATATGGATCGCCTGCCACTGCGATGCAATGACGCATTGCGACCCGGTCTCGAGGAGGGCCAGCTGCGCGATTGGCTCAATGGCTTCGCGACCATCGCGGCGCGCGACGCGCGGCACATCGACTGGCGCGCACTCGAAGTGCGCAACGTTCTCTAGGAGGCGACCATGCTACGACTCATCGGCATCCTTACAGGCTCGGCGATTGCGATTGCATTCCTGATCATTGCCCTCGGCGTACCGGAGTTCTCGAAACAGCCGGAGGAAGCTGCGGGAGACGGCTTGCCAGTGACTGAGTATGTGGGAGGCGGCTTGCCGGCGACTGCAACTGAAGACCCTGTAGGAGGCGGCTTGCCGGCGACCTTGCAAACCGATGCCCTGATCGAAGACATCTTCGCGGAACATCCTGCTGACGATGAATCAATCGCGGCTGAAGCCGCTCCCACGCCAGCCGAAGCCACCCCCATGCAGGACTATGAAGTCGAACCCCTCGTCGAAGACAACTGGTATGCCTTCTGGAGCCCGTTCCGCAGCGAACTCGCGGCCAATGGTTTTGTATCGCAACTCCAGGAAACAACCGGGATCGACTATCGTGTCGTCAAGGTGAAGACCGGCGTCTACGAAGTAGCGTTCGCGTACACTGACGATGCCGACATCCAGGACAAGCTCGCACGCATTTCTAATGCAACGGGCCTCGACATGACGGGCGGCTAAGGTGCGTGATCAATTCCAGAAGATCGCTATCGTGGTCGGCGGCTGCCTGCTGACCCTGCTCGCATTGACGGCCGACGCGTCACGCGAGAATCTCGATACCCAATGGGAGACCTACGCGAATACGCAAACCTCCCTCGAGCCCGCATATACGTTCCCTCACTCGACCTGCTTCAAGGCGGCGGCCATCCAGTACGACCTGCCGGAGACCCTGCTGCTGGCCGTTGCACGCGGCGAGAGCGACTTTGAACCGACTGCGCGATCCAAGGCGAACGCGCACGGCGTTATGCAGATCCTGTGGCCAGGTACCGCGCGACATCTCGGCATCCACCGCCTGAGCGAACTCTACGATCCCTGCACTAATATCGATGCCGGTACGCGCTACCTCAAGGAACTGGTCAATCGCTACGACGGCAATCTGCATCTTGCGCTGGCTGCCTATAACTACGGTCCCGGGCGCATTGCGAAAGACGGCTACAACATTCCGTCAGGCGCCGAATGGTATTCGGGCTACATCTATCGCCACCTCGGCTATGTGCTGGGCAACGGCAAGACAGGCAGACCCGTCCCTGACACGTTGTATTCTGATGTTGGCCAATCGACACTTCTGACATTTGGCGAACCCTACCGCGCCGAAGCCTTCATCGAGCGTCTCGAAAAGGCAGCACCTTCCGCCAGCCTCGACTGGTTCCGGCGCGGCACCGGCGAGTTTGAAGTTGTCATGACCTACGCAAGCCGCGAGGAATTCGACACGAGTGCGCGGCAACTGCGCTTGGCGGGTTTCCGCATCGATTAATCAGGCAGGATCTTCTCGGCTATACTCAACCTGTATCGAATAACAAGAACAAGATACAGGGGGACAACGATGCCCTACAGGCACGCGCACTACTACGTAGCCGGATTGATCATACTCACGTTCTGGGCGTTTTGGCCGGACTACCTGTCTGACCCGGACGCAGTTCTGTGGCAACACCGCGCGCATGGCGCGACCGCCGGCTTCTGGTTGACCCTAATCGTAGGTCAGAGCTACGCCATCCATACCGGCAGGCGCAGTCTTCACAAGACCCTCGGCCAATCGATATTTGTCATGGCGCCACTGTTCCTTGCCGGACTGATGCTCGTCATCGGCATCAAAGCGTCCATGGGCGAATGGCGCGACTTCATTGGTGCCCAGTTACTCGCATCCGACCTCATCGTGATAGTGACTTACTGCTACCTGATCTACGGCGCACTGGCGCATCGCCGTCACGCGGGACTGCACGCCGGCTACCTGCTCGCGACGCCGTTTCTGCTGACGGGGCCGATCTTCTCGCGGATCCTGCCGCAGGTATTCCCGGCACTTCACCCTGCGATGGACGACGGCCCATTCAGGATGGCGCTGTCCCTGCACATTGCTACCTTGACGGCAGCCCTGGTAGCGCTGGCGATATATGCGAAAAATCGCGGTCATGGCAGTCCGTTCCTGATCGTTGCCATAGCGCTTGCGATTCAGGCACCGGCTTACGCAACCATCGGCAACACAGCCTGGTGGGCCGACCTCAACAGTCTGTTCGGTGAATTATCCATGCTGACGCTAACACTGATCGGCGTATTACTCGGGGCTGTCAGTGTCATCGCAGGCTGGCGTGCAGGCTCGAGTCAAACGCAGTAGTGATTTCTTAATCACTCAAGAAAAAGAAGCAGCAAAAAAGGGGAAAAACATGCGCATGCACACAAATGATCTGCCTGTCTCAATGGAAGCGCCCGGCACGAAGATGGCGAACGTCGATTGGGGCGGCATAGTTGTGAACTACGTGGAGCTGCCCGGTGGTGCTGACTTCACACCAATGTTCGAAGGATTGCCGAACAACCAGTGCCAGTGCCCGCACTGGGGTTACGTCCTCGAGGGAGCCGTCTTCACGAAGTATGCCGACGGTACGGAAGAAAAGACGACGGCCGGCGAAGTCTTCTACTGGCCTGCAGGACACACAGGATGGGTGGAAGAAGATTCCGCGTTCATCGACTTCAGTCCTGCGGAGGAATTCAAGGTAGTCGCCGATCACATAGCGGCGAAGATGGAAAGCACGCACGCCCGGTGAACTACTTCCTCGACATTTACGGAACCTTGCCGCGCGCAGGGCCCGGCTCGAACGAGCTGACGCGCCAGGCGTTCGAGATGATTCCGGCGCTGCCGGACAATCCGAGAATTCTCGATCTGGGTTGCGGCCCGGGCATGCAGACGATTGAGCTCCTGAAATGCTGCGCCGGACATGTCACGGCACTCGACTTTCTCCCCGAGATGATCGACAGAACCAGGACGGCGGCAAACGACGCCGGCGTGGCCAATCGTCTCGACACGATCGTGCAAGACATGGGCGAGATGACGTTCGAGCCGGAGAGTTTTGACCTTATCTGGTCTGAGGGCGCGATCTACAACCTGGGCTTCGAAGCCGGGCTGCGCGCGGTAAAGAAATTTCTGAAGCCCGGCGGCAACGTGGCAGTGAGCGAAGTTGTCTGGCTCAAGTCAGATCCTCCTCCCGATGCCGTCGAGTTCTGGGCCGCCTATCCAGAAATCGATTCTGTTGCTGCAAAGCTGGATGTCATTGCGCGTGTCGGCTACGAATCAGTTGGACATTTCGTCTTGCCCGCCGGCGCGTGGACCGATGAGTACTACGACCCAATGGAGAAACTGGTCGAACAGAAAGCAATCGAGTGGCGTGGCATAGCCGAGGCCGAAGCCGTGCTCGCCGAGGCGAGAGACGAAATATCCGTGTTCCGCCGCTTCTCCGACTACTACAGTTACGCGTTTTTCGTCATGCGTGGCTGACCTAGCCGCAGCCCGGCCGGCCGATTTCTTCAGGCAGGACAGCCTCGATGCGCTCCATGACATCGAGCCGATGCACCAGGTCGTGGATGTAGTCGAGTCGATCGGTCTCTAGCACCAGCACCTCACTCATTGTGTAACGCCCGATCCAGTCTTCGTATAGACGGTCGAGACGTTTGAGATAGGACAGCGGCACATCCGCCTCCATCTTGCGACCACGCAATCGGATGCGCTGGCGCAGCGTACGCATTGAACACCGCAGGTAGATCATCAGGTCGGGCGGTCGGATCGCATCAAGAATCGCGTGATATAAGCCCTGGTAGGTCTCCCAGTCGCGCTTGTTGATCTTGCGCATCTGGTGCAGCGCGGTCGCGAATATCTCCGCGTCCTCGAAGATCGTCCGGTCGAGCGCGACCACCCCCGGCTGGCGATCCAGCTCCTGGTGTAAGCGGAACTTGTTGGACAGGAAGTACAGCTGCGACTGGAATGCCCAGCGCTTCATGTCCTTGTAGAAATCGGCAAGATAGGGATTCTCGTCGTTGGGCTCGTAGTACGGTACGACGCCATAGGTGCGGTGCAGGAATTCGACGAGCGTCGACTTGCCCGACCCCATGTTTCCCGCAATTGCGATCGACCGCTTCATACCCTATTCTGCCTCCCATGAGCTTACCCGTTGTACTCATAAGCGAAGAGGAAATCCAGACGCGCGTTGCCGAACTGGCCGCGCAGATTTCCGAAGATTACGGCGACGCCGACGACCTCGTCATGATCGGCGTTCTCAAAGGTGCGTTCATCTTCCTGTCCGACCTGTCGCGTCAACTTACAATTCCGCGCACGATCGAATTTATCGCGGTCTCGAGTTACGGCAGTGGCAGCCGCTCAAGTGGCGCAGTGCGGCTCGTTATGGACGTGCGCGGCAACATCGAAGGCAAACACGTCCTGGTCGTTGAAGATATCGTCGACACCGGTCATACGCTCAAGTACCTGATCGGCATGCTCGAATCGCACGGCCCTGCTTCGGTCAAGACCGCCGCCCTCGTGCGCAAGGCCGAACGCGCAGAAGTCGAGGTACGGGTCGATTACCTCGGCTTCGACATCGGCGATGAATGGGTGGTCGGCTACGGGCTCGATTACGCGGAACAGAACCGCACACTGCCCTATATCGGCATCGTCACGCCTGACGACTAGGCGCAATCACCCTCGTCGGCGCAGCCGTCGATGTCGACCTCAATTGTCGAATGGCCGATGCCGTATTCCTTTTCCACAAACGCTTTGACGCCACGCACAACCTCGTACTGACTGCCGGCGCTGTCGACCAGCGTGACGTGCATCGTCAGCATGAGCTGCTGGGGCGTTAGTCCCCACACATGCACGTGATGTATGCCCGACACGCCCGGCACGTTGGCAACGATTCGCTCTTGCATATCGTCGACATCGAGCCAATCCGGAGCGCCCTCTAACAACACGTGCGCACTTCGCTTCACGAGCGTCCAGGCGCTGCGCAGGATCAGGCCTGCAACCGCCACTGACAAGATAGGATCGATCAGTGTCCAGCCCGTATAGATAATCACGATGGCCGCAACAATTGCGGCAACCGAACCCAGCAGGTCGCCCGCGACATGCAGCGCCGCGCCGCGAATGTTGAGATTGTCCTGGTCGCCCGAATGCAGCACGGCAAACGAGATGATATTCACAACGAGACCAATTGCGGCGACCGTCAACATGGTCTCGCCCAGGATATCGCGCGGCGAAATGAAGCGATGCACAGCCTCGAACAGGATCCATCCGACAATCAGGAGCAGGCTGAGACCATTCACAAAGGCCGCGAGAATCTGGAAGCGCTGGTAGCCAAACGTCAGCTTGCCATCGGCCGGACGCTTGCTGACATGGAACGCGACGGCGGCAAGCGCCAGTGCCATTGTGTCCGTCAGCATATGGCCCGCATCGGCCAGCAGCGCCAGCGAACCGGAAATGATGCCGCCGACGACTTCGACAATCATGAACGTGCCCGTGAGCACGAGCGCAATCATGACGCGTTTCAGGTTGCCTTCGTTCGCCTCGTGCACGTGAGCATGCGCGTGCTCATGGTCGTGGTCATGATGATGGTCGTGGCCCATAGGTCAGTCAGCGTTGCGGCTCAGCCGGTAGATCAGGATTGCAGCACGCTTGATCGCGAGCGGCAATGAGTCGAGTTCAAGAAATTCATCAGGCGTATGCCCGCCGCCGCCAATTGCCCCGAGCCCCGCCAGTGCATCGGTGAACGGCGCGACAAACGAAATATCCGCCGCGCCACGCTTCGACGGGTCCAGCGGCGGCATCGGTTTGCGCCCAAGCGCAACATTGATCGCGGAGAGCTCCTCTGCCAGAGCCAGGTTCCCATCCGTCGGTGACATCGGCGGGTAGCCGTCGCCGAATTCGATCGTAGCCCGGGTTTGCGGCAGGCTGTTGGCAACGATTGCGCGCATCTTGTCGCGCGCGCGATCCAGCTGTTCCTGCGAAATTGCGCGAATGCCGCCCTGAACGACTACCATGCGTGGCACGACATTGTCCTTGCCGAATGAGGTGCCGCGGTTTCCCGAGGCGTCGTAGTCGACCTCGGTGCCGCCCAGGATCGTACCCGCATTGAACGTCAGGTGCTTCTCACCGCGCACCTCGTCGTAGAATCGATGCAGAATCCGACTCGCCTCAAAGATGGCGCCCGCGCCAACGCGCTCGCTGAAAATGTCGGACGAGTGCGACTGTACGCCGGTCACCTTGAGCATCCAGCCGCTCGAGCTGCGCCGAGCGACCGTCGCCCAGTCCGTGTCATCGAAGTACATCGCCTCTTCGAAGCCAAGTGCGATGTCGGCCCACTGCCCCGCTTCGATCAGGTGTCGGCGTGATACCTCAGCGGGACGACCGTAGTTCTCCTCATCCCCCATGTAGGCGACGACCACCGGAATATCCTCGAGCGCGCCGACTTCCTGCAGCGCGCGCAGTGCGAAGACAATAATCGTGTTACCGGCCTTCATGTCGTACACACCGTGGCCACGTGCAACTTTGCCGTCGCTTTCGAATGGCCTTTCGCCGTCTTCCTTCTCAAACACCGTATCGAGATGTCCAACGAGCAGGAACTTACTGCCCGTGCCTTCTTTGCGACCGAACAGGTGGCCCGCCCGGTCGACCTCGGGCGGCATGTCGATCCACTGCGTCGCAAGTCCGAGCTCATGGAGTTCCCGCCGGTACACGTCACCGACCGCGCGCACGCCAGCGTGGCTCATAGTTCCGCTTGGAATGTCGACTGCCTCCTGCAGCAGCGCGATGGCCTCGTCAGCGTGTGCGTCGATCCAGTCGGCCATGCGCTGTTCGACCGGATCGAGACCGGCCGCGCCTGCCGCTGTCGTAACCACGGCGCAACACAACACTGCGAATCGCTTGATCATGAGGCTCCTGCTCCTGCGCTATGTGGGAGGCCGCTTGCGGGCGACAGTCGCGGCCAAGGCCCCTCCTACCGTTGCGGCCAAGCCCCTCCTACACCTTTGCTGCCACCGCCCCGGTAAACACCACGTCCGTCGAACTATTGAGCGCCGTCTCGGCCGAGTCCTGCAGGATGCTGATGACGAAGCCGACGGCGACGACCTGCATCGCCGTGTCGTTCGAAATACCAAACAGGCCACAGGCCAGCGGAATCAGCAGCAGCGATCCCCCGGGCACGCCCGATGCACCGCAGGCTGACAACGCGGCGACAACGCTGAGCAAAAGGGCGGTCGGAATATCGACACTGATACCCAGCGTGTGAACCGCCGCGAGCGTCAGAACCGTAATCGTAATCGCAGCACCGCCCATGTTGATCGTGGCGCCGAGTGGAATCGACACGGCGTAGGTGTCTTCCTCGAGGTCGAGTTTTTCACACAGCGCGAGATTCACGGGAATATTGGCTGCCGATGAGCGCGTGAAGAATGCGACCGAGCCGCTCTCGCGCAGCGCAGTAAACACGAGCGGATATGGATTCCTGCGCGTCTTGATCCACACAATTAGCGGATTGCTGACCGGGGCAACAAGAATCATGCAGCCCAGCAAAACAGTGAGGATACGGGCGTAATCGGCCAGCACACCGAGACCGCCTTCGGCCAGGTTACCGGCAACCAGGCCGAAGATACCGATCGGCGCCAGGCGCACGACGAAACGCACGATCCTGACGATCGCGTCCGACAGGTCATGCAATGCCGTGCGGGTCGTCTCAGCCGCATGGTGCAGGAAGATGCCCAGCAATACGCCCCAAACGAGCAGGCCGATGTAATTAGCGTTCAGCAAAGCATTGACCGGGTTATCGACGATCTTGAGCAGAACGACCCTCAATACCTCGCCGATCCCCTGGGGCGCAGCAAGGCTCTCCTCCGCCACCTGCAGCGCGAGCGTGGTCGGAAAGAGCGTACTCGCGATGACCGCAATCAGCGCAGCAGCAATGGTGCCGGCCAGGTACATCACCACGATCGGCCGCATCTGCGCCGTGTGACTGGACTTCCGATTGGCAATCGCCGAAGCCACGAGCACCAGGACCAGGACCGGAGCAACGGCTTTCAGCGCCGCGACAAAGAAGTTGCCGAGGATCATGGCGGATGCAGCGGCAGATGGTGAGATCAGCGCGAGACCAATACCCAGCAGTACGCCGATTCCAATCTGGATTACGAGACTGCCCGACAGGATGCGATCAATTATTGTTGTTTGTGTATTCATGGCGCCCAATAGTAGCGCCAGTGGCGCGCAATCAAAAAAAAAGCGGCTTCTTGCGAAACCGCTTTTTCCAAACCTACGTTAGCACGTGGTCCTGGCCCCCTGATTCCCCCGCCAAGTCGTACCTGAAGGTCTATCTGTAGGCACCGCAGCCAATCTGTTGTGGAAAGACTACGTTTGCTGGGGTCAAGACTCGCCGAAATATCGCCTATTGTCAATCCTTTAGGATGGTTCCAGATGTAAACGTTACACACCTGTTGTTTTTGTAGCACAAATACAACAACAGAGTCGCGCAGGCTTTCCGAACAAAATCAAGGCTTAACAGTCAATCGGTCAAACTTCGTCTCGTACCGGGTTGCTGAGATGCCCGACGCCCGGGATTTCCACCTCGACGATATCTCCGCTGACGAGCCACCGGGGCGGCTTCCTCGCGGCTCCGACACCGCCTGGCGTGCCTGTTGCGATTACATCCCCCGAGCGCAATTCCGCAAAGGTCGAGCAATACTCCACCAGGTGCGGTATATCGAAAACAAGATCGGCCACATGGCCGTGCTGCATCACCTCGCCGTTCACGCGCGTCGTGAGTTCGAGCGCCCCCGGATCGGGAATATCGCTCGCAGCAACGATCGGCCCCATCGCCCCACTCCGGTCGAAGTTCTTGCCGGGCGTGAATTGCCCGGTATGTCGCTGCCAGTCGCGAACCGAACCATCCATGAAACAGCAGTAGCCACCGACGTGATCGAGCGCATCATCGCGCGAGACATGTCGCGCGGTCCTGCCGATCACGATGGCGAGTTCGCCTTCAAAGTCGTATTGCTCGGAAACGGATGGCCGAACCAGGGCTTCGTCCGGACCGACGAGACTCGAGGCAAAACGCGTGAACACGACCGGGTAGTCGGGCACCTGCCGGCCCATCTCTTCGATATGGGGCCGATAGTTGACACCGACACACAGGATCTTGGGGGAGTTGTCTGACTTCATACAGGGGCAAATGGTATCGTCTGCCGTTCAACAAAACGAGTAAGGGGGTGCCTGTGTCCAGGCTACTGACGGCCGCATTGCTGGCCATTTTCGCGAACAGCGTTCTTGCCGATACCGCGCTACACAATATCAATGGCTACACGTCGACGAACAATGGTGTCGTGAGTTTCGGTGTCCTGATCATCGACGAGGACGGCAAGGTCGTCGCGACGGGTGACGACTCACTGCTCGAAAAACATCCGGACGCTGCTCGTATTGATGGCGGCGGGCGCACGGTTCTCCCCGGCCTCATTGACGCGCATGCACACGTGACCGGCCTCGGCTTTCTCGAGACCCAGGTAAACGTAATGGGCGTCGATACACTCGACGATACGACAGCGAAGATCGGCCGGTTTGCAGCCAATAACCAGAGCGCTCCGTGGATTCTCGGGCGCGGCTGGAACCAGGTCCTGTGGCCAAGCAATGCATTTCCGACGGCCGCGGATCTCGACAAGGTCGTAGCCGATCGCCCCGTCTGGCTGCGGCGCGTCGACGGCCATGCCGGCTGGGCCAACAGCAAAGCCATGCAAATTGCCGGGATCGACCGCGACACGCCCGACCCTGTAGGCGGCAAGATTATTCGCGACGAAAACGGCGATGCGACGGGCGTCTTTATTGACACGGCGATGGGCCTGATTTCGAACCACGTACCCAAGCCCGATAAAGACGCGACGCGTGCGGCGGTAAAAGCCGCAGCTGCGGTGATGTTGTCCGAAGGCATCACCGGGGTGCATGACGCGGGCATCAGTGTGCAGGAGGCCGAGGTCTACATGGCAATGGCCGACGATGGCGAGCTTGAGGTACGCATCTATGCGATGACGGCCGGCGCGGGCGAGGTCCTCGATGCCATCGGCGAACCGATCTTCGCGTATGGCAACGACATGCTCGATATCTCGTCGGTCAAACTGTACTCCGATGGCGCCCTCGGTAGCCGCGGCGCGGCCATGATTGAGCCCTACTCCGATGATCCGGAGAATCGCGGGCTTGCGTTCTGGACCCAGGAAGAACTGGACGAGCAGGTCATCAAGGCTAACGGTATGGGCTTCCAGGTCGGCATCCATGCCATCGGCGACCTCGGCAACCGCATGTCGCTTAATGCGTTCGAGAAAGCTCAGGGTGGCAAGCCGTCACCGCTGCGCAATCGTATCGAGCACTCGCAAATCGTGACGCTCGAAGATATTCCGCGTTTTGCCGAACTCGGGATTATCGCGTCAATGCAGGCGACACATGCGACCAGTGACAAGAACATGGCTGAAGACCGCGTCGGCCCGGAGCGCATCCTTGGGGGCTATGCATGGCGCCGCATGCTCGACGCCGGTGTCGTTATCTCGAACGGCTCGGACTTCCCGGTTGAACTATCCAATCCCTTCCATGGACTATACGCATCCGTGACGCGCCAGGGTCGCGATGGAGAGCCTGAAGGCGGCTGGTACGCCGACCAGGCGCTGACGCGGGAGGAAACGCTGCGCTCATTCACCCTTGATGCGGCCTATGGCGCGCGCCAGGAAGAGCGTATGGGCAGCCTGGAACCTGGCAAATGGGCGGACTTCATAGTCATCGACCGGGACTACTTCACATGCGCCGCCTCGGAGATCGACGACATTGTCGTTCTCGAGACCTGGGTCGCCGGCAAGAAGCGCTACGATCACGAGGACGCTGAATGATCGTTGAACAGGTCTGGACGGGTAACTCCTATCGCAACTTCAATTACCTCGTTGCGTGCCCGGAAACGGGCGAAGCGCTCGCAATTGACCCGCTCGACTTCACGAAGTGCCTTGGTGTCGCCAAGGACCGTGGGTGGGACATCACACAGGTTCTGAACACGCACGAGCATGGCGACCACATCGGTGGCAACAAGGGCATCGTCAATGCGACCGGCGCGCAGATCATTGCGCACAAGAATGCCGGCGGCCGTATCCCCAACATGGATCGCGGTGTTGGCGCTGGCGATGTCATCAGGGTTGGCAAGACGGTCGAGCTGGAGTGCCTGGATACGCCGGGACACACGATGTGTCACATCTGCCTGCTGTCGCATACCGACCAACCCGCCCTGTTCAGCGGCGATACGCTATTCAACGCGGGCGCGGGTAACTGCCACAACGGCGGACATCCGGAGGAACTGTATGAGACGTTCACGAGCCAGCTCGAGATTCTCGGCGAGGATACGCTGCTCTATCCAGGGCATGACTATCTCCTGAATAACCTCGGCTTCACGCTGGATCGCGAGCCTGACAACGCGATAGCGCGGGACATGCTCGAGAAATACCGTGATCAGGACCCAGAAGATGCGCTGGTAACCACGCTCGCGCAGGAACGGGAGATGAATACGTTCTTTCGCCTCGACAGTCCGTCCGTCGTCGCGAAACTGGTAGAAGACTTTCCCGAGATGGGCGACAGCCCCGACCCGAAGGCTGTGTTTCTCAAGCTGCGAGCATTACGAAATTCGTGGTGAACCGCGCGAGGCGGCTTGCCGGTGACCTTGTAGGAGGCGGCTTGCCGGCGACCTGCTCGTAGGGTCGCCCGCAAGCGGCCTCCTGCATCAGTTCCTGCAGCGCTGCCACAGGTACAGCAGCGCCGTGTAAACCTCGGCCTGGCGTTGCAGCTGATCCAGCCAGCGCTCTCCGTCCCCGTCGAAATAGGCATCGAGCAACGTGGCACGCTGCGCCTCGGACAGGTCATGGTGCGCCGCGAGTGTCGCCAGGTCGAAGAACGGGTCGTTATCGCACGCATACTCCCAATCAAGAAAGCGCGTTTCGGGCGTGTTAATGATATTGCCGACGACAAGATCGTTGTGACAGCAGCACAGGTTCGGCGGCAACGGTCCAGACTCAATCCTGCGCAGGCTGTCACGAACTTTCGGGTCGTCCCGGTCGACGATGCGACGCACATAGTCCCGGGCAGCTCCCGCTGCGTCGAAGGTACGCCCTGTCAACGGCAATGAATGCAACTTGCGCAGAGCAATCCCAAGTTGCTCGATATTGGCATCGTCCGAAAGGCAGTCGAGCGACCAGACGACACCCTCGATGTACTCCGTCATGTAGACGGTTTCCGTTGCGTACAACACGCGATTCGCAAGCCCGGCTGCAAATGCGCGCATCTGGATATCGGCTTCTCCGGGTCGCTCGTTGAACGGTGCGCCACGTGGTGCGTCATCAATCTTGAGCACGGCCTGGCGCCCGTCTTTCTCGACGCGCCAGGTGCAGTTGGTCAGTCCGCCGGTCAGCTGCGTAGCCTCGGCACCTTCCCAGCCCGCGATGCCGGCCAGCACCTTATCGACGCTCAGGCCCATTGCTGTGCCTCGCGGTGCGATTTGCGCCACGCGATAAGTCCGAATGGAATCAGCACGATATAGAAGACGAACAGTCCGGCGGTCCACTGCAGGTCGCGCGACCAGTACAGGAAGACATAGATCGCGTCGATGACGAGCCAGTACCACCAGTTCTCGAGCACTTTGCGTGCGACGAGGAACGTCGCCCACACAGCGCCCCAGGTCGTCACTGCATCGAGGTACGGGAATGCGGCATCGGTACGGGTATCGAGCAGGTAACCGTTGATGCTACCAACGACCACGATCATGGCGATGGCAATGGCATGTGTCGACACGGGCCAGACAACGACAGCCCGTTCATGGCCGTCCCTGCGGCCCGTCATCCAGACGTACCAGCCGTAGAGCGCCATCGCGAAGTAAAACACCTGCAATACCGCATCCATGTACAAGTTGGCGACAAAGGTCAGCCAGATGTAGATAGCGGTACTGACGCCGGCGCAGAACCAGCACCAGATATTCTCCCTGATGGCGAGCAGCAGGTAACCCACCGCCATCACGACTGCGATTACTTCGAGCGCAGTCACTGTCCCGGGTTGTTGAACATCTTCATGACGAACACGGCTTTCGGCAGTTGCTCGAAGGTCGTGCCGAGTTCTGCTCGCAATGCGTCCATGACCGTGTCGAACTCACCGACGATCTGGGTGCTCATGGCGTTGGTCCAGATTTCGAGATCGTCATGCGTGTTGAGACGCGCGATGACGTCCTGGATCGGTGGAATGAAATCCGCATCGAGCGGGTACAGGCTGATATCAACCGCGACTTTCATTAGTTGAAGCTCCTTTCGATCGTCAGGCCAATATGACGGCGGTCGCCGGCACGTGTGTAGAGCGCCGCCGGGAAGTCCGGTGGCTCGTTGCCAAAGTAGAAACCGCGCACGGCATAGTACTTGTCCGCGAGATTGCGGCCCCAGACATGCACCCGCCAGTCTTCGTTCTCCCAGCCAACACGTGCGTTAAGCAGCGCATAGGCGTCCGATTGCTGGTCATGCGACACATCGAAGTAAAACTCATCGCGCGCTGTGACGTCGAGACGGGCGAAGACGCCGCCGGGCCCCTGCCAGGCAGCACCACCCGAGAATGTGTAGCGTGGCGCATGCGCCTGGTCGCGTCCACCGAGCCATGGGAACTGCTCTACGGTATCGGCGAAGCCACCGAACAACAGGCCGGTGCTCGCATAGAAACGCAGGGACTCGGTTGCCGCCCAGGTCAGGTCGGCTTCCGCGCCGTAGGACGTACCGCCATCGATGTTGACCGTCGCGAAGCCGAACGATGCCGGGTCATTCGGTACGAGCTGGAACGAGGCACGTACCTGCTGATCCTCGCGCCAGGAATGGAATACCGATGCATTCAGCGTGACCGCACCGTCATTGAAGGCCGACTTGATGCCTGTTTCCACCGTCCACATTGCTTCGTCTTCGAAGAACCGCCAGATATCCGGGACAGGACCGAGGTTGAAGCCGCCGGCCTTGAAGCCGCGCGACAGCGCGGCGAAACCCGTCAGTGACCCGCTGAAATCGTGACTGATACTGAGTTCGCCGCCCCATAGTGAATCTGAAGGTCCCGCCTCGAGGCCATCCGAGTCCGAATAGCTCGTTGTGCGGCGCTCGAAACGCAGTCCTGCGGTGACGCTCGTGACGTCGCTCAGTTTCGTATTGAACTGCGTAAAGGCTGCGATATTGGTCGAGTCGTAGCCGCTGTCAAACGGATAGTCGAGACTGTCGGCAAAGTTGTAACCGGGATCGAAGTACTCGCCCAGATTGAGCGTTGCGAGGGATTCGTCGAGTCGCAGTGCGTAAAGCCCGAACAGCCACTGGTCCATGGTGTAACGAAACTCCTGGCTGAGCGTATCGCGATTGCGTGCGCTGAGTGAGACGTAGTCGTACAGTACCGGCGACCAGCTATCGTCGTTGCCCCAATCGGCATCAAAACTGAAGTCGATGTCAGATGACGCAAACGCGGTAATCGAAGTCAGCTCACCGGGACCCACATCGCTCCAGTCGAATCGTAGCGAGGCGCCGAGACTGTCCTGCGAGTCTTCGCCCGGCTTGTCCGACAGCATGGTGTACGAATTATCGATAGCGAATGCGTCATAACCATTGTCGACTTTGCTGTAGATGACGGAAAGCCTGCCGCCAAATGAAGCGGATGGATCGAAGCTCAAACCGAAACGCAGGCCGGTCTCGTCGCGACCATTGGTGTCCTCGCGGTCGAGGAAGGCGTTGTCGCGGAAGCCATTGCTTTCGTGCTTGTGCGCACTGAGTCGGAACAGTACCGAGTTCTGCTCATTCAGTGCTCCACCGAATGCGAGGCCGAGAGCGCGTGCATCGTCATCGCCTGCCGTCAACCGGACGCGACCATCGCGCTCGGCCGATGGGTCCTTGCTGCGCACGTAGATCAGTCCACCCAGCGCATTGGCGCCGTAGCGACTGCCCTGAGAACCGCGCAGAACCTCGACGGTGCCAATATCGAATAACGTTGCAATCGTGCCAATCCCGCTGAAATCGATATCGTCGATGATGAAGCCAACCGACGGATTCGGCGCGCCCTGGTATTGCTCCAGCTCGCCAACGCCACGGATCTGGAAGTAGCGCGCCCGGTGGCCGTCACCCGACCAGTTCAGGTTGGGCACGATGTTGACGAGTTCCTCGAAGTGCTGGACGGCAGCCTGCTCGATGAATGCAGCGTCAATGACGGTAACGCTGCTCGGCAGCTCCGTGATAGCGCGACCGCGAAAATCGGCCTTGACGATTATCTCGTCAAGCGGCTCATCGGCCACCGCGGCCGACGCGAAAACGAAAGAAAGCGCAACACACGCGCGAGTCAGTACTGAGTATTTCATTGAATCCCTTCCTACGCCGGCATTACCCGGATCAGGTTCTGAGGGTTCCCGGTATGGGTCTCAGGCCAGGCGGCCACCCCTGTGCGGCAGGAATTCTATCAAAGTGGGAGGCGGCTTGCCGGCGACCGATTCACGCGATTCGCAAAGCAAGATTGATCACAACCCGCGCATCCGTGCCCGCCCTGCTTTGTGGTGCCTGCGTACTTCCCCGAATTGACAAAATTTTTCGTCGGTAGATTATTGTTCCTGCGACAAAGGCAAATCGGGCGAAAGCCCGAGACGCAAAGCCATGGGTCCTCGCCTCCTCCGCGACGCCTTCTGCGACGCCGGGAAGGGCCCAAGATCGCCAGGCTGCCGCCACAGCTACTCTCTAATCGGAGCAAAGAGATGAAGACCTTGAGACGCATGATGGTTGCGTTGCTGGCGCTGCTGCCGCTCGCGACCGGGTTGGCTTTTGCGGAAGCTGACCATGGCTATAAACGCATATTTATATTTGGTGCCAGCTTCATGGATTCGGGCAACAATTTCGCGGTCACCGGCGAATCCGCCCGTCCACCCTTCGACCCTTTGGCATTTACCGGCTACAACATCGGGGGACATCGTCCATCCAATGGCCATACATGGGTTGAAATCCTGGCACGGGAGTTGAAGCTGACGGAATGGGCAGGACCTGCTTACAGCGACCCGGCTTTCGGTAACTACGCTTATGCCTACGGCCGCGCGCGCGAAGTTCCGTGGGCGACAGGCAAGAGCCTTGGAACACAGGTTTCAGATTGGACTGGCAATGGCCACTGCACAAACGTGCCCATGACCGACACGCTGTTTATTGTGGATGGCGCATACGCTGATATGTTCGACATCAAGGCCGCAGCTGACATGGGCGATATGGCAACGGTCTTCACTATCATGCAGGAAGTCGCAAATGTGATTGAGGAAAACATTCTAAGGTTGCATGAATGTGGAGCACGAAACTTTCTTTTCGCGTTCATACCACCCGCAGAGTATAGCCCCATAGCGAATCAGGGATTCCCGCCGGAGCTGATCCCGACACCCCTGAGCGAGGCCTATAACTACCACCTGTACCTGGAGCTTTTTGACCCGTTCGACGACGATCCACTCCCTGCCGACATCAATATCTCTGCCATCAGCGTCTTTGATATTTTCAAAGACATGATGGCGATGCGCGACGCTCTCGGATTCACCAACGTTACTGACACATGCATTACGTACTACGTAACGAATGGTGCTTTCTGCAAGAATCGCGATTCGTATTTCTGGTGGGATATGGTGCACCCGACAAAGAAGGTGCATGCGCTGCTTGGACAAATCGCGCTCATGTACATACCTGAGCTCGATTGATTCCGGTACCGGGTGATCGAAAGGAGGGCCGCGATTCGAGCGGCCCTCTCCCTGTTCCCGCGGATGTGGACTACTTCAGGCGTGCAATCAGGGAAGACGTGTCCCACCGGTTGCCGCCCATCTCCTGCACTTCGGCGTAGAAGCGATCGACCAGCTCAGCAACTTGCAGTGACGCGCCGTTCGTCTTCGCTTCTTCGAGCGCAATGGCAAGATCCTTGCGCATCCAGTCGACGGCGAAGCCGAAGTCGAACCGGCCCGCGACCATCGTTTCCCAGCGGTTCTCCATTTGCCAGGACTGCGCGGCGCCCTTCGAGATTGACTCAATGACAACGGCGGGATCGAGACCGGATTTCTGTGCGAAGTTGAGACCCTCGGCAAGTCCCTGGACCAAGCCGGCAATACATATCTGGTTGACCATCTTGGCCAGCTGACCCGATCCAACGGATCCGATCAACGTGATCGCCCTGGCGAAGCAGTCGATAACCCGGCGAGCACGTTCGAACACGGCCTCGTCACCACCCACCATGACCGTTAGTTGGCCATTCTCGGCACCAGCCTGCCCGCCTGAAACCGGTGCATCGAGAAAACCTACGCCCCTGGCGTCGGCCGCTGCATAGATCTCTCGCGCGACTATTGCCGAGGCCGTCGTGTGATCGACGATGATGCCGCCGGCGTCGATACCGGCAAGCACCCCGTCATCGCCGAGCAGAACTTCGCGGACGTCGTCGTCATTGCCGACGCAGCTGAAGACGATTTCGGCGCCGTTTGCTGCCGCGCGCGGCGTCGGCGCGCTCGCGCCGCCATGCTCCGCGACCCACTGTTCCGCTTTCGCGCGGGTGCGGTTGTAAACGACCGTCTCGTGCCCTGCCTTGGCCAGGTAGCCCGCCATGGGATACCCCATGACGCCCAGGCCGATGAATGCTACTCGCATTGTGTTATGCCGCGTCCTTCTTGGTGGCTTGCGCTTTCTTGCGTGGGTCCAGGCCCAACGACCGGGCGATGATTTCCTTCATGACCTCCGAGGAACCGGCATAAATCCGCGACACACGAGCCGCAGCATGACGCCGGCACACCTCGTATTCCATCATGAATCCGTTGCCACCGTGAAGCTGCACGCCCTCATCGGTCACGCGGTTTTCCATCTCGCTCACCCAGAGCTTGGCTTTCGCGGCATCCTGCGCTGTCAGCTTGCCTTCGTTGTGGACAATCACGCAGTGATCGAGAAACGCCTGGCCAACATCAAGTTGTGTGCGCATCTCGGCCAGTTTGAAGCGCGTGTTCTGGAAGTCGGCCAGCTTCTGGCCGAACATCTTGCGCTCGCCGACGTACTCCATCGTCGCGTCGAACGCAGCCTCGGCATTTGCGAGGCTGCCGATCGCCGTGATCAGGCGCTCTTCGGCGAGGCCATGCATCAGGTGATAGAAGCCGCGGTTGAATTCGCCCAGAAGATTCTCTTTCGGCACCTTGACGTTGTTGAAGAACAGTTCAGCGGTGTCCTGCGTCTTCATGCCCATCTTCGCAAGGTTCTTGCCGCGTTCGAATCCTTCCATGCCGCGCTCGACCACGAATAGCGACAAGCCATGCGTATTGTTCGGGTCCGTGCGCGCGACGACGATGACGAGGTCGGCCAGAATGCCGTTCGAGATGAAGGTCTTCGATCCGTTCAGCAGGTAGTGGTCGCCCTTGCCTTCCGCCTTGGTGCGAATACCCGCGAGATCACTGCCAGCGCCCGGCTCGGTCATCGCGATCGCGAGAATATGCTCGCCGCTGACGCATCCCGGCAGCCAGCGCTGCTTCTGCTCATCGGTACCAAAGGTGCCGATATAAGGCGCAACAAGGCGACTGTGCAGCGTAAAGAAAACACCCGGATCGCCGAAGCGCGTTACTTCTTCATTGACGATCTGCTCGTAACGGAAGTCGGGCATGCCGATGCCGCCATACTCTTCCGGCACCCACATGCACAGAAGGCCCATCTCGCCGGCCTTGAGAAAGGCTTCACGGTCCACGATACCCGTCTCGTTCCACTTCTCTGCATGCGGCGCGATTTCATTTTTAACGAAGCTGCGTACCGAATCACGAAACATCTCGTGTTCTTCGTCGAAAATCATTCTTTCCATCGTTACTTACCTTTGAAGTCTGGCGCGCGTTTCTCGAAGAACGCGTCTATGCCTTCCTTGTTGTCATGGCTGCCGAGCAACTCGCCCTGCAGTTCCGCTTCGAGTGAATACGAAGCCCCAAATTCGTTATCCATGGCGAAGCGCATGACTTTCTTGGTCGCAGCCAGCGACAGCGGCGCGCGTTTCGCCAGCGACTCTGCCCACTCCAGCGTCGCATCCATCAGCTCATCCGGCGGCACGACCTTGTTGGTCAGACCGAGGTCGAGACACCTGTCCGCCGTAATTCGTTCCGACTCGATACTCAGTTGGTAGGCGCGTCGGTAGCCGAGTTGCCGAACGAGAATCCAGTTCAGGCCACCATCCGGCACGAGGGAAATGGTCGTGAATGGCGACAACAGGAATGCGTTGTCGGCCATGACCATGAGGTCGCAGTGCAGCGCCATGGACAGGCCGATGCCGGCAGCCGATCCGGGCACGGCTGCGATAACCGGTTTCGGGATATCGGCGATGGCTTCCTGGATCGGGCGGTACTCGGTCTCGAGAATATCGCGCACATCGCGGTCGATGCCGGCCTTGAGATCGGCACCGGCCGAGAAGCTGCGTCCTTCACCGGTAAACACGACAACACGTGCGTCATTGTCGTCACGCGCCCGCTCGAATGCCGCAACGACGTCGGCACGCAGCTCCGTGTCGAACGCGTTCAGGCTGTCCGGCCTGTTCAGGGTGATGATGGCTACGGCGCCACGGCGCTCGTACCTGACAATATCGCTCAAAGTGTGCTCCCCTACATATTGCGGCGATATTCGCCGCCGACGGCATACAGTGCGCCGCTGATCTGGCCCAGCGAATTGGACTTCACCGTCTCCATGAGTTCCGCAAAGACATTCCCGCGCTCACGAGCGACTTTCTGCAGTGCCGCAAGGGCCGCATCGCTGTCTTCATTGTGCGCTTCCTGGAACGCTCGCAGATGACGAATCTGGTCTTCCTTCTCAGCATCAGTGGAACGAATGAGCTCCAGTTCGTGGACCTCGTCCTCCTGGCCTTCCTTCGGCAGGAACGTGTTCACGCCAATGAGCGGCAGCGACCCGTCGTGTTTCTTGCTCTCATAGTAGAGGCTTTCTTCCTGGATTTTGCCGCGCTGATACATCGTGTCCATGGCGCCAAGCACGCCGCCGCGTTCCGAGATACGCTCGAACTCCTGGTACACGGCCTCCTCGACCAGGTCGGTCAGTTCATTGATCACGAACGAGCCCTGCCATGGGTTTTCGCAGAAGTTCAGGCCGAGCTCCTGCGAAATGATCATCTGGATCGCGACAGCGCGACGCACTGACTGCTCGGTCGGCGTCGTGATCGCTTCGTCGAATGCGTTCGTGTGCAGGCTGTTGCAATTGTCGAACAGCGCATACAACGCCTGCAACGTCGTGCGAATATCGTTGAAGCTGATTTCCTGCGCGTGCAGCGAACGGCCCGAGGTCTGGACGTGGTACTTCAGCATTTGCGAACGCGCGCTGGCGCCATAGCGCTCGCGCATTGCGCGCGCCCAGATACGTCGAGCGACGCGCCCGATAACCGTGTATTCGGGATCCATGCCATTCGAGAAGAAGAAGCTTAAGTTGGGCGCGAAGTCATCGATGTTCATGCCACGCGCGAGGTAGTACTCGACAATCGTGAAGCCATTCGACAACGTGAACGCGAGTTGACTGATCGGGTTCGCGCCCGCCTCGGCGATGTGATACCCGCTGATCGAGATGCTGTAGTAATTGCGCACGTTGTTGTCGGTGAAGAACTGCTGCACGTCGCCCATCATCTGCATCGCAAACTCGGTCGAGAAGATGCAGGTGTTCTGCGCCTGGTCTTCTTTCAGGATGTCTGCCTGTACCGTCCCGCGCACTACGCTAAGCGTCTCCTTGCGAATTCGGGCATACGTTGCCGCGTCAACAACCTTGTCGCCTGATACGCCAAGCAATCCAAGGCCCAGACCATCGTTGCCTTCAGGCAGATCGCCTTCATAGCGCGGTCTTTCCTTACCCTCGAAGTACCTGTCGATGCGTGCCTGCACGTTGTCCCATGCACCGGTTTCACGCAGGTGCTTTTCAACCTGCTGATCGATTGCCGTGTTCATGAAGAACGCGAGAATCATTGGCGCCGGGCCGTTGATCGTCATCGATACCGAGGTCGTCGGCGCACACAGATCGAATCCCGAGTAGAGCTTCTTCATGTCATCGACGGTGGCGATCGAAACGCCCGAGTTACCGACCTTGCCGTAGATATCGGGACGCTCGTGCGGATCTTCGCCGTACAACGTAACTGAATCGAAGGCCGTCGACAGGCGCGCCGCCGGCTGCCCGAGCGACAGGTAATGGAAGCGACGATTGGTACGCTCAGGCGTGCCTTCGCCGGCGAACATGCGCGTCGGGTCCTCGCCGAGACGACGGTACGGGTATACACCGCCTGTGTATGGATAAGCGCCCGGCAGGTTTTCCTTCTTCAGGAACGTGAGTAGCTCGCCCCAGTCCTTGTAGTCCGGGGCTGCAATCTTCGGGATTTTCTGGTGGCTCAGCGATTCGCGGTAGTTGTTGCCGGTGATCTCGCGGCCGCGCACCGTGTAACTGTACTTCTCGGAGCGCACGCCGGCCTTGCGCCCGGGCCACTCACGCAGCCTGGCGAGCGAATCGGACGTCAGGTCACTGATTGCCTCCTGGTAACGCTGGCGCAGGATCAGGAGGCTCCTGTCATCTCCGTCAGTCAGTGCTTCCGATGGATACAGGTCGAGCTCGGGCGGCAGCGCCGGATCTTCAAGCAACCTGAGCGATTCGTAAACGTGCTGCGCACGACTTGCGATTTCGGCCTGCTTCTCGACCCGGGCGTTGATGGCCCGGCCCTGCTCCGCGATCTCCGCGAGGTAGCGAATGCGCTGCCCGGGAATCATCGCCGTGGCGCGTGGCTCTTTAATTGACGTATCGATGTCCGGTGCCCACTGTGCCGCGTCGAGACCGAGTTTTTCGCTTACGCGGCGACACAGCTCCGCGAACACCCAGGTGACACCGGGATCATTGAACTGGCTCGCGATCGTCGGGTACACGGGCACGTCGTCGTCCGCCGTCTCGAACGCGACATGATTACGCTTCCATTGCTTGCGAACATCGCGCAGCGCATCTTCAGCGCCGCGCTTGTCGAACTTGTTGAGAATGACCAGGTCTGCAAAGTCGAGCATGTCGATCTTCTCGAGCTGGCTCGCCGCGCCGTATTCGCTGGTCATTACATAGACCGAGTAGTCGACCATGTCGACGATTTCGGAATCGCTCTGTCCAATACCGGCGGTCTCGACGATAACGAGGTCGAAGCCCTGTGCCTTGAGGAATGCGATGTGGTCGGAGAGCATCTCGGAGGTCGCCAGGTGCTGGCGACGCGTTGCAATCGAACGCATATAGATGCGTTCCGAGCGCAACGAATTCATGCGAATGCGATCACCAAGCAGAGCGCCACCCGTACGCCGGCGCGTGGGGTCGACCGCGAGCACCGCAATGCGCTTGTCGGGGAAACTGGCGAGAAAACGGTTCAGGATTTCGTCGGTGACCGAGCTCTTGCCCGCACCGCCAGTACCCGTGATGCCAACTACCGGGACCTGACCGGACTGCATCTGCCAGGCTTTGCGCAGGCGGGCAAGTTCGGCCTCGTCAAACGCACCCTCTTCAATCGCGGAAATCATTGCGGCGGCATCGACCACGGATTCGGGCTTGACCGGAGCGACCGTTGCACGCCGTGCCGCACTCGTGCGCGCGACCAGGTCGTCGATCATCGACTGCAGGCCCATCTCCATGCCGTCATGCGGGTGGTAGATGCGCTCGACGCCGTATTCCATCAGCGCGGCAATTTCGTCCGGCGTGATCGTGCCGCCGCCGCCGCCAAACACGCGAATATGCTCGGCGCCATGCTCGCGCAGGCAATCAACCATGTAACGGAAGAACTCGTTGTGGCCGCCCTGGTAGGAACTCACGGCGATACTATCCGCGTCCTCCTGGATCGCGGCGCGCACGATATCGTCAACACTGCGGTTGTGACCGAGGTGCACGACTTCGGCGCCCTGTGCCTGGATCAGGCGGCGCATGATGTTGATCGCGGCATCGTGACCGTCAAACAACGAAGCCGCCGTCACAAAGCGTAACGGCGTCTCCGCCGGCTCACCCGAAGCCCGCGGTAGATCGGTGGCTGCAGTACTCATACTTCAACCCTGATGAGGAATTTTAATCTGGATTAAAATAATGCAGAATGAGTCCAGACTCAAGTGACAGGCCCCCGATATGGCTCGCAAAGCCGCCGAAACCCGCTGGGAATTGCAGAAAGACCGCATGCTGCGCGCGGCCGCCAAGTGCTTTAACGAGAAGGGCTACAGCGGCAGCTCACTCAAGGATGTCGCCAATATCCTGGGACTGACCGATGCCGCCCTCTACTACTACGTGAAGAACAAGGAAGAGCTGGTCTACCTGTGCTACCTGCGCGCCGGCGATGTCGGCCGCGAGACTATGGATCGGGCGGTCGCCGAGGGTGAGAACGGCCTGGATACCGTGCGCCGCTACCTGCGCTACCACCTGGAGGTTATGACGGGCGAGCGTGGCCCCATCGCGATCATGTCCGAGGTACCATCGCTCAAACCGGAACACCGCGAGGAGATTCTTGAGATCTCGCGTCGCCACAGTGCGCGCTTCGAACGCATCCTGGAACAGGGCATTGCGGACGGCAGTATCGCACCCTGTGATGTGCGCATGACCGGCAATGCGATCATGGGCTCACTGAACTGGGTACCAAAATGGTTTCACGGCGACGCGGCAGTCGCCAGCAAGGTAGTCGCGGAGTTCCCCGCTATTCTGAGCCAGGGGCTGCAACCCAAAGATCGTTAGCAATCGACAGCCATTCGATCACCTTGCGCTCCAGCTCCTCGAACTCTTTGTCATCCATATCGGGTTCGATCTGCTCAATACCCAGTTTCGAGGCAAGATAATCGAGCCGAACCTGCATACGCTTTTTCAGCTCCCTGATGTAATTGGCGCGCGACTGCGCCTCGCGGCTACGTGGATCGAGAATTGTCACCGGCGCCGAATCACCCGACAGACGCGAGCCGGTCGGCGAAGCCAACAGTTCTTCGCGTTCCTCCCCTAACTGCTCGAGGATGAGGACCAGATCACTGTAGCGGAGCCTGAGACGGACAAATTCCTGGTCGGATACGTCCAGGGCTTCGCCGCTCATAGTCTCGATCAGTTCGTCTCGAACCTTGATGAACTCCGGACTGCCGCGCTCGGCCGCGAGTCGGTACCACGCCGCCGCCTGTGGCACATCGCGCTCAACGCCTTTGCCATGCAGGGACATATAGCCGGCCATGTACTGGGCGTACTTGTCACCAGCAGCGGCGAGTTCGTTCACATAGATGAAATAGGCGCGTTCCCAGTGTCCTTCGCGGTACAGGCTGTCCGCCTTGGCCTGCAGACGCAGGATCGGCCGGCTGATTTCCCTGCCCTGCGCTATCGGCACCTGTAGTGCCAGCGAGGCGACGAGGAGCGCAAGGGTTAGGGTCTTGAGTTTCAAGCTAGTCTCGTTTCCGCGAGGATGCGACACCGGATTTGAACACCGACGGGACCGCAAGTTCCACTGAAATTGGCGACTTAATCGACAAATTTTGCCTCGCGTTTCGTCAGATTTGCCAGCACGGCCTCGGCTTGATTCGGTGCGACAAGAATCGCCTTCTGGATCGCCATCTCCAGCGTCAGCGCATCGGCCTCCGAACGAGACCAGGCCTCGTTTACGAGCCGTTTTATGCCGCGCATGGCGTCGGGCGAACGTGCAGCGATCATTTCGGCCATTGTACGCGCTGCGGCAAGCGGATCATCCTCAATGCCGGTAATTAGACCGAGTCCAAGTGCCTCCTGGGCATCGAATACCCGCGCGGTGAACGCGAGTTCCTTGATGCGATCGGCCGGCACCAGGTCGCGCACGGTAGTGCTGATCGCCATGTCCGGGATGAGACCCCACTTCGACTCCATGATCGAGAACCTGGCAGTGGGCGTCGCGTAGCGGAGATCCGCGCCCATTGCGATCTGGAAGCCGCCGCCAAACGCGAAGCCCTGCAGCGCGCAAATGACCGGCACTGCCAACGCCCGCCACGCATACGCCGCCTGTTGTGCAATGTTTGCGGGCGATCCCTCAACTGGCGCGAGTAATGCCCGGGTTAGCTCCTCGGCGCCGGCCTTGAGTGCATCGATATCTATGCCCGCGCAGAAATTTTCGCCGGCGCCGTGCAAGACGACCGCGCGTACCGACTTCTCGTCCGCGACACTGCGCGCCGCGGCGACAAGCGCATGAAACATGTCGACATCGAGCGCGTTGAACTTGTCAGGCCGATTGAGCACGACCTCGGCTACATGGTTCTCGATGCGAACGTCGACTCGCTCACTCACTGCGTTCTCCTCAGGCCTTCAGTACACACTTGCCATTGCGCAACACCTCGGCCCCGCGATCTTTCACGCTGCAGGTAAACGACACCACGTTGCCGTCCTGCCACATATCGGTGGTAATGGTATCGCCGGGCAAGACGGGTGCGGAGAAACGCGCATCGAATTCCTCGATCAGCGTGTAATCGTAATCGCAGATCGTCTGCAGCACGGCACGACACGCGATTCCGAATGTGCACAAGCCGTGCAGGATCGGACGGTCGAAACCGACCTCGACCGCGCGAGCCGGGTCGGCATGCAACGGGTTGCGGTCTCCGGTCAGGCGATACAGCAGGGCCTGGTCCGCGCGCGTTTCAATAGCGCAGGACAGATCCGGGTCACGCCGCGGCGGACGGTGCGGCGGAATGCCGCGGCCTTTCGGTCCGCCGAAGCCGCCATCGCCCCGCGCAACAATCGTGCAGCCCATCGTAAACAGGACTGTATCGTCGCTGGCCAGCCGGCCCTCGGCCTCGAGCAACACCAGGGCACCGAGTTTCGGGCCGCGGTCGAAAACATCAACGACACGCTTGTTGATCAGCAGATCGGCGGCGGGTGGCAACGGCCGGTAGAGGCGCATGCGCTGCTCGGAATGCAGGATCTGTGTGTAGTCCCAGCCAAGCCCGACCGGGAACATCTCCGGGACCAGCACCGTGGCCAGGGTAGGCATAGTGCGCAGCGGTTCGCCCTGTTCGTACACATAGGCCAGTTCCCGGCGATCCAGTGGATCGCGGCCCATGCCTACGCCGAGCGCATACAGGATCGAATCCGTGTCCGTATAAGAGAAAGGAAGGTCCCTCTCGACCTTCGACATCACGGTGTCGTAATCAAGTGCCATCGATATCCTTGCCAGGCTCCAGTACCAGCAGCAGAGTCTACCGTTACATGCGGAAAATGCCGAACGGCGTTTCCCCGGGCTGCGCGCTGTGCATGGCTGCGGAAAGCCCATGCGCCAGCACCGTGCGTGTCTGCAGGGGGTCGATTACGCCATCGTCCCACAGGCGGCCGCTCGCATAGTAGGGATTGCCCTGGGTCTCGTACTGGGCGCGGATCATGTCCTCGAACTCGGCCTTGTCCTTTTCGCCCCATTCCTCGCCGGCGAGTTTCATGCCCTCTTCGCGCACCGTCGACAGCACCAGCGCAGCCTGGTCGCCGCCCATGACCGAGATGCGCGCATTCGGCCACATCCACATGAAACGCGGACTGTAAGCGCGGCCGCACATGGCATAGTTGCCCGCCCCGAACGAGCCCCCGACGACCACGGTGAACTTCGGCACATTGGCCGCCGCCACCGCATTGACCATCTTGGCGCCGTCTTTCGCAATACCCGCCTGCTCGACGCGTTTGCCGACCATGAAGCCCGTGATGTTCTGCAGGAATACCAGTGGCATGCGCCGACGGTTGCAGAGTTGCACGAAGTGCGCACCTTTCTGCGCCGACTCGGGGAACAGGATGCCGTTGTTGGCGACGATGCCGACCGGGTAGCCATCTATATGAGCGAAGCCGCATACCAGCGTCGCGCCATACAGCTTTTTGAATTCGTGAAACTCGGAAGCATCGACGATGCGCGCGATGACTTCGCGAATGTCATAGGGGAATCTGAACTCCCTCGAAACGATGCCTAGTATGTCCTCCGCGTCATGCGCGGGTTCCGCACTCGTTCGGCGTTCGACGCCTGGCGCGCGCGGGAAGTTCAGGTTCGCGACGATATCGCGCGCGATTGACAGCGCATGTTCGTCGTCGTCCGCCAGGTGATCGGTGACGCCCGAAATACGTGAATGCACGCTGCCGCCGCCCAGCGTTTCCGCGTCGACGACCTCACCCGTCGCGGCTTTGACGAGCGGTGGACCACCAAGAAAAATCGTGCCCTGGTTGCGCACGATGACGGACTCGTCGCACATCGCAGGCACGTAAGCGCCGCCAGCCGTGCACGATCCCATGACGACAGCAATCTGCGGGATACCGGCGGCAGACAACTGCGCCTGGTTGTAGAAGATGCGACCGAAATGATCGCGATCGGGAAATACCTCATCCTGGCGTGGCAGGAATGCGCCGCCTGAATCGACGAGGTAGATGCACGGCAGACGATTCTCGGCCGCGATCTCCTGCGCGCGCAGGTGTTTCTTGACCGTCAGTGGATAATAGGTCCCGCCCTTCACGGTCGCATCGTTGGCGACGATCATGCATTCGAGGCCATGGACGCGCCCAATGCCGGTAACGATGCCTGCGCTTGGGACATCGTCGCTATACACCTGCCATGCCGCCTGGCGGCCGATTTCAAGAAAGTGCGCGCCCTCATCGAGCAGCTTTGCGATCCGGTCGCGCGCCAGCAGCTTGCCGCGTTGCAGGTGCTTCTCGCGCGAGCGTTCCGGGCCACCCTGCATGACGTACTCATCGATCTCGCGCAGCTGCGTGACCAGCGCTTCGTGCGCTTCGCGGTTCTTCTCGAAATCCTCGGAGGAACGGTCGACTCTCGTCTCGATTACGGGCATGAATTACTTCGTCGCGTTAAACAGTTCGCGGCCAATCAACATGCGGCGGATCTCGCTCGTGCCGGCACCGATTTCATACAGCTTGGCGTCGCGCCACAACCTGCCGGTCGGATACTCGTTGATGTAGCCATTGCCACCGAGCGCCTGGATCGCCTCACCGGCCATCCATGTCGCTTTCTCGGCACTGAGGAGGATACATCCGGCGGCATCAAAGCGGGTAGTCAATCCGCGATCGCAGGCCTGCGCAACGGCGTATACGTAGGCACGCGTCGAGTTCATCGTCGTGTACATGTCGGCGATCTTGCCCTGCATGAGCTGGAATTCGCCGATCGGTTTACCGAACTGTTTGCGATCATGCACGTACGGCATGACGACATCCATACAGGCTGCCATGATGCCGAGGCTGCCCCCGGACAGGACGACGCGCTCATAGTCGAGACCGCTCATCAGGATCGCCGCGCCCTTACCCTCTTCCGCCAGCAAATTGGCCGCAGGCACGCGGCAATTCTCAAGCAGGACTTCGCTGGTATCCGAGCCGCGCATGCCAAGCTTGTCGAGCTTTTGCGGCGTGGAGAACCCGTCCATGTCGCGCTCGACGATAAATGCGCTCACGCCTTTCGAGCCAGCCTCCGGATCCGTCTTGGCGTATACGATCATGACATCCGCTTCGGGCGCATTGGTGATCCACATCTTGGAACCGTTCAGGACGTAGCCGTTGCCGTCGCGCACCGCCGTTGTGCGCATACCCATGACGTCGGAACCCGCCCCCGGTTCGCTCATTGCAAGCGCGCCAACAGCCTCACCAGTGCACAGCGCCGGCAGGTATTTCTGTTTCTGTGCCGCATTGCCCCAGCGGCGCAGCTGGTTGACGCAAAGATTGGAATGCGCGCCATAGGAAAGGCCAACCGACGCGGATGCGCGGCTGATCTCTTCCATCGCGATGACGTGTGCCAGGTAATTCAAACCTGAGCCACCGAACTCTTCTTCGACCGTGATGCCGAGCAGGCCCAGCTCACCGAGTTCCGGCCACAGGTCGCGGGGAAACTGGTTGTTGTCGTCTATCTCCGCGGCACGTGGCGCGATGCGGTCGGTTGCGAAGCTGCGTACAGTCTCACGCAGCAGGTCGAGTTCTTCGCCCAGGCCAAAGTCGAATTCGAACATTGTTGATCACACCGCCAAAAGTTGCGAATGAAACCTCATTGTCCTCGCTGGCGGCGGGCAAACCAATACCACGAGCGCAATAGATCGACTCTAATCGGGACCGCAGCCAAGGACGACCGCGGAGGATTGCGACCCGACGATGTCGGGCGCAACGCAACACTTCGAATTCGACGCAACGATCTCATCTGCAAGTCGTTCTGCCTGCCGCTTCTTATAGGGAGTCAGCGAATCGGCGAAATATCGATCGAAGTTCTCAAAAAACGCCACAGTATCCTGCGGCACGGGCAGATCTCTATCCTCATAGAACTGTCGTCGCAGGCGCATTCTGGCAATTGAGTACGCAAATCCCTTGACGTCGCCGTCGTCTGAGTCCCCATCATAGAACTGTACGTCGTGATAGAAAGCCAGGTAGATGAGCGCATCGTGATCGCCTTGCCTCCACCGCCTCTCCATGCTCTTCCGATAGGAGTCATCGGCCGAGTCAAGCACGTGGTGCAGAACATTCGCATCCTCGTAGCCGAGCATCGCCGCCAGGCTATACCAGTTCTTGAAGTTCCTGCGCTCATCGAAGGGTATGGCTCCACAGGCGCGCACCTTGCATGCGTAGGTCTCGAGAGCCTTGTCGAACTGGTCAAGCCGGCCTGCGTAACTACTCAACCCCCGGTCGCCGTTGCGTTTGTATATTGGCACCTCGATGCTACGGCGGAGATCCTGCAGTTCCAGTTGCAGACCCGCTTCGCTGGCCGGCGGTCCGACAAACATACAGCTCGAGAACAGGTTCCCCAATTGCGCCGCGGCCTCGGCATTGCCGTTTTCGGCGAGCGCACGCAAGGCGTCGACGTCTAGAAGGACCTCGTCCGGCAATGATAAGGCCGGCCTTTCTCGCCAGACGATATCGGGTTTCGGCGCCGGCTGAAGTCCATCCGCATCGTCGCTTACTCCTGGAGCAACTCCGGGGGATTCGACCTCAGATCCGGGAGACTCGACATCAGGCCCATCAGGGGACCCATCGACAGCTGGCTGGCGCATGGCCCGTTGCTCATCCGGATCCGGCCCCGTCAGGAGTATTGCCACTATCAGCAAGGCGGCCACGGTCGCGGCGATGAGCGTGCGTGCCGTATTGCGCGTCATCCTTGCGGCGTCGCCCCGTGCGACAAATCGTCGATGAAACGCGAAAACAGTTCGTACTGCGACGTAATGCCGAGCTTCGAGAACAGGTTGCGTTTGTGAACCATCACGGTACCCGGCGCGATGTTGAGTTCGCGCGCGACCGATTTGGTCGAGTGGCCGCGCAGTAACAGCTTCGAAATCTCACGCTCGCGCTGGGTCAGCACGTCTTCGCCGAATTTGCGGAAGCACTCGGTCAGGCGCTGGTGAATCGCGCGATCCGGCATGTTGCGTTCTGCCGCGCTGCGCCACTTGTTCCATACGCGCTGCATGGCAGCGCGCAGGACCGGCTTGATCATCGCCAGCCGCTTGAGTTCGGCCTTTGCATACATGCGGTCGCGCTGACCAATGACAAGCACCAGCGCACTGCCGTTATCGACACCGACCATGAAATCGACCTCGTCCTTGAGGTGCGTTCGTTCGCAATACTGGCGGTAGTACTCGCTCGAATGAAAGCGGTCCGGAATCGTGTCGCGAAAGCGGCACATCTCCGGTCGATCATTACTGAGTGCAAGTTCGTAAAGTGGATCGAGAAGATAGGGGCCTGCCAGGTATCTTTCGAGATAGTGCCGCGCATTCTCGGGCGAGAGCGAATGATGCAAGACCTCGGGGGCCGCGTCAGTGTGGAACGCGATCAGGCTCGCGCCACTGTGCTCGGTCACCTGGTCAATCGCCGCCATCAGGTTGCGCGCAATAACCTCGCCCGAATCGGAGCCAACCATCGCGCCGGTGACCGCGTGCCACTCCGGAGTTTCGAAACGGGAGCCGGCCATCGTCAGGGCTGGTACAGCGCCGCTGTCGCGCCGCCCGGGTCACGAATCACGCAGAAGCGGCCGCCGGCGAGACCCTGCACGGGGACGATGACTTCGCCGCCGTGCTCGGTGCAGGCCGCGGCGCTCGCCTCGACATCAGCGACCGTAATGTAGATCAGCCAGCCGCCGGGCAACGCGGCGTTGCTGCCACGAGCATGGCAGATACCCGATATGGCCGTGCCATCTGCGGCGGTCATCGAGTAATCGGCGTAGTCGCCCATTGAGACGTCTTCGTGCCCCCAGCCGACCACCGCCTTATAGAAGTCGCGCACACCGGCCGCATCGCCAACGCTCATGTCGATCCAGCCTATTTTGCCTGTCGTGTCGGACATGCTTGCCTCTTGTTGTTGTCAGAACGACGTCAGGAAAGATGCGGCATTGCCGCCGACCGCTCCTGCGCCGGTTTGCGCAGCCCGCAAATACCCGTCTCCCTGCGGGTAATCGTCGGGCCGTGGCCCGGCAACACGCCGTACGCGATTCCGATGATACAGCTTCAATTGCGCTACGAAAGGAATAACTCGCGCGGGATCGTCGCCCGTCATCTCGCGATGCAGCGCGGGCAAGCGAAAAAACGGCAGGTGCATGTCCGCATGATGCGCATTGTGATAACCGAAATTCAGCACCAGCCAGTTGAGCCACGGGTACCTCAGGCTGAGCGGATTACTGAAGGTATGCGCCTGCTCCCACGCGGTGTCCCCCTTGTGCGGCGGCTGCACATAGTCAAACAGGGTCGTGTTGTAAGCGTAGTCGTGTTGCACGCTGTCCATGAAGCGCAGCACGTGCATCATGAGCAGATAGGCAACGGCGTACAGGATCGCGGCCTTGGGGTAGAACACCAGTAATGCGACGAAGATACCGCCCCGAATCGCGATCACTACGAGATTGCGGACGCGCTGCTCGCGGCGTTGCGGAATCACAAAGGATGTCAGCACCATGACCCCATGCATGACGAGATCCATGGCAGGGATGTAGAACCACTCAAGTATCCGGACGATGCGCGTGAACAACGGATGGCTGTCAAAGAACGCGTCATAGTCGAACCACACTACGTCGTCGTTATCGACGTGATGGCGGAAATGCTTGTAACGCATGTCTTCGTAGGTGCCGTAAGACGCGCCGCATAACCAGCTCATGAGACGGCCGAGCCAGGCATTGTGGCGACTGCGGTGAAAGACGACATTGTGGCCGCACTCGTGAATCATGTATGCGGCTATCGTCATGCCATGCGCCAACGCCAATGCGGCGAACAGATTGACGATCCAGCTGCTTGCAAACAGGCCAGCGAAACCGGCCAGGTACATGACGATGGCATACGCGACCGCGCTGCCGTACCAGCGCAATCCGATTGGGTCTTTTATCAGGCTCTTTGTTAGCATACGCGGGTTCGTTCGACCGCCTGGAGTATCCATCGATGAAGCTCGTCACCGCCATTGTAAAACCCTTTCGCCTCGATGACGTGCGCAACGCGCTCAACGAGGTTGGAATTCAGGGCATGACCGTCAGCGAAGTAAAGGGTTTCGGGCGCCAGCGGGGCCACACGGAGCTATATCGCGGTGCCGAGTATGTCGTTGATTTTCTTCCGAAAGCCAAGATCGAGGTGGCCGTGTCCGACGACCTCGCAGAACGCGTCGTCGAAGCCATTGTCGAGGCCGCCAAGACCGGCAAGGTCGGTGACGGCAAGATCTTCGTGACCACCCTCGACCAGGTCTGGCGCATCCGCACGGGTGAAACCGGCGACTCCGCCCTCTAGAACGCGTTGAACAAGGCCCTGCCCAGCAGGAAAAACAGCGTCAATGCGCCGGCCAGGTACACGTAGAACCTGAAAATTACGATATTCACGGTGCATTGAATGACACTGTGCACGGCGCGCAGCGCGACAAACGCCCAGGCCGCCATCACATCCATTTCGGTCGCCGAACCTGTCACGAACAGGTACAGGCATAGCGCGTAAAACAGCACCGGCAATTCGAACAGGTTTTTGAAATTGCTGGACGGGTAATTGACCTCGTCCGGCAGGTATTGCGATGCCTTGTCCGACGTCGTGTACGCCTGGGCCGGTTTGCCAACCTTGTACATCGCAGGGATGCGGCGAGCGTACAACCACACCCAGACAACGACGGTCACTGCCATAAGAACAAGCATCGGCTGCAGAATTTGCCCACCGCTCATTGCGCGCCCTCAAGGAGGCAGAAGGCATTCAGCTTGTTGCCGTCAAGATCACGGAAATAACCCGCGTAGAACGGCCCGTCGCGCCGCCCCGGATCGCCCTCATTGGTGCCGCCGAGCTCCATCGCCCTGGCATGCAGAGCATCCACTTTTTCCGGTGCGTCGAGCATGATAGCGACCATCGTGCCGTTGCCGACGGTGGCCGGCTTGCCGTCAAACGGTTTCGTTACCGAAATACCCGGCAACGCAGGATCGGTCGTCCACGCGACAAAGATACCCGGCTCCTCCATGAACCGACCTGCACCGATCACTGCGAACAGGTCGTCGTAAAATTTCACGGCACGCTCGAGATCGTTCGTGCCCAGGGTCACATAGCCAATCATGGTTTTCTAAACCTCCTCGTAAGGCATCTCGCGCATGATTTCGAGTTGCGTCGCTTCCGAGATTCCCCGCCCCAGCCAGTTCGCATGTGGCTTGAATGCCTCGCTCGGGGTCAGGGCGGACACGCCCTCAATAACGACATCGTCGCGCAGGAAGAACGCGTTCGTGCCTGTCGAATCGCAGCCGATCAGGTAGTAGCCCTTGTCCCTGGCCAGCTTGTAAAGCGCCGCGAGCGATGCGCCATGGAAAAAGCCACTGGGGTGCCTGGCATAGCGCTCAAATTCATCATCATAAGGGACCGTCCACGACAGCTCGGGCCCGATACCGGCGTTGTACTCGATGCAGACAACCCGTGGTGAAATGTAGTCCAAGGACTGCCAGAACCAGTAATCATTGCCGTCCACATCCAGGGAGAGAAAATCGATCTCGCGGGGCACGCCGTTGCCCACGATCAGGTCCTTGAGATTACCGCGCGTAATGAACGCCTGGACTGCCCTGGCGCGGTCATCAATCCCGTGCTCGCGCGCAGCGCCATTAAACAGCCCCACGTTCTCCGCCGAGCCGTCCATCAGGAGCCCATGGAAATCTTCCTTGAGCAGCAATCGCAGGGCATTGCACTGTTTCGCACCGAAACCGAACTCGACGAGCCAGCGCGATTCATAGCCGATAGTGTCGAACAGGTAGCGCAGAATGCCGTCTTCGCCATTCTGCGACAGCCAGCCGTACTCGTAGCGCCCGAGGCCGGGAACGCCAGCCAGCGACTCCAGAGGGAATTGGCCGAGGTCCGGTTTTCGCCATTTGGCCGCAACTGAGCGTTGTTGAAATGCGAACGGCACCAACTTTTTCTTCAGCCACTTGCGGGCGCGCCGTACGCGGTACTTTTTTACTGGGATATCTGTCATCCGCGCAGTGTACCCGACCACCGGGACGTCTCGAAGGCTAATGTTCGAGCAATGCTGCACGCCATGCAGTCAGTTTGGCCGCGAATGACAAGGCAGCATACGCGGGACTCGTGGATGGCAGGCCAATGCACGGGAGCTCCGTTGCGATGCCTTGTTTCGTGACAAAACGCGCAAACAGCTGTTCCGCCTTGCGACCATTGCAGGCGATCAGGCGAATATTCGAATGGACATCGAGGAATGCAGCGAAGTCGTTCGGCGTAGCGCTCGCAATCCTGATGTCCGCGTCCATGCTGCCGGGCCGGACCGAGCTCTGCAGGACATCCCAGACCGCAATGCCGCAATCATTCAGCTGTCGGCAACGTTCCGCATAGTCGCCGTCGATGCCAAAGATCTCGTGCATGATGCGCCAAAAGGCGTTCTGTGGATGGGCGTAGTACTGCTGCTCGCGAATCGAGCGCTCTCCGGGCAGGCTGCCCAGGATAAGGATGCGCGCATCGGAGCGCACAATCGGCGGAAACCCTGCCGAGATGTTAACGGGGTCGGAGCACATCAACCGGGATTAAACGTGCTCCGGCCCCAATTTACTAGGCGGGGAAGAAGTCGATGGGCTTGGTTGTCGTAATCGCTTCGACGTCCTTCGCTTCGAAACGGAACAGCTTGACGCGCTGCACGAGCTTGCGCTCGAGTTCTTCGTCACCAAGTTCGCTCGATACCACTTCGCAGGCCGTAACCTGGCCATTCGGCGCAATCGTCAGGCGCAGTACGAGCTTGCCTTCGAGTGACGGATCGCGACGCAATGCGCGGTTGTACAAGGCGAAGATAGCGCCCTTGTTCTTGTCGAACACGAGCTCGATTTCTTCACGGGAACGCGAGGCCTTACCACTCGTTCCCTGGCGAGAAGCACCCGGGCCCTGCTGACCCATACCTGCGACCGGGCTGGCAACCTGCGTCGTATTACGACCGGCAATGCCGGTGCCGCCGGTATTGCGGCTCATGTTCGCGGTATTGATGCCACCCGACGACGTGCCAACGCTCGACGTAATCATTGAACGCTCATTGCGCTCCGCAGCGCCGACCGAGGCGGACAGCGGCTGGTCATCCGCCAGCTCCTGCAGGTCCTGGTCCACCAGGTCCGACAGGTCCTCGCCGAGCCAGCTGGCGGCGCTCTGCGCCTCTTCGCGAGCTTCCTCGGTGCGATCAACGACCGGTTCAGGCTCGGGTTGCTCGATGGGTTCCGGTTCTGGCTCCGGCTCGGTCTCGACGACCTCTTCCGGCAGCTGCTCCTCTTCAGGCTCGGGCTCCGGCTCGGGTGGCGGAGGCGGCGGCAGCGGCTCCTCCTCGAGCAGCAGCTGCGCGATACGCGGCGGGATTTCCTCCACGTCGAAGGGATCAGGCTCCGGCACTGGAAGGAACGGCCATACAATCGACAACGCAAGGCAGATCAGGAAGATGATGCCCAGCAGGCGCTGGAACTTCTTTTCCTGGTCCTTGCCCGCTGTCCAGGGCAGTTCATATTCTCTGTAAAACGGTAAGTCCAATTCCGTGACTCCTGATCCCTGGTGCAGCCTTACAGCGACGCCTGCAGGTCGTCCAGTTTGTCCGAGCTCTTCTGCAGCACGGCCAGCGATATCTGTCCGTAGTCCGACGCCGTGCAGGTCGCCATGACCTTCTTCAGCAGTCGGTACGGGATTTCCTTGTCACCCATGATCGTCACTTCACGACCGGCGATGTCATCCTTGGCAGCGCGGCGCAACGCGCGGTCGTTCTGCGCCAGCAGCGCTTCACGCAGCTGCGGAATATCGGTACCCGACGCGTTCATGGCCTCTTCGATCTTCACGACCGGCGTGCCCTGCACGAGAATCTCTGTTTTGCCGATCAGCACGACCACGTTTTCCTCGGGCTTCTTCTCCGCGATCGATTCGGGGAGCTTCATGTCCTTCGCGTTCGGCAGCGTCTGTACGTCCGACGAGTTCACGAGCAGGAAGAAAACGAGGATCGTGAAGATGTCCATCAGCGACACGAGATTGAGTGCGCCCGACCCCTTGTTGCGCCGATGGTGCTTGTCCATGCGTTTTGCGCGTGACGACTTCACCATGTCTTATGCCCCTCCTTCGATCACCGGCGCATCGCCGATGGAAATGTCGGGGAACAGGTCGCTGCGGTCGATCTGGCCTTCTTCTTCATCGACCGTTTGCGCGACACGCACTGTGTCCATGACCTGCACCAGCGTGTCATACGCAATATCCTGCTCGAGCAGAATGGATGCGTCGGTCTTGGTCGGGTAGCGCTCTTTGAGTTCGACCAGCTTGATCGCAAGGGCTTCGTAATCGTATTCGCCAGCGTCCGTGTTGGGGTAAATCCCCAACAGGCCCTGGTTACGATCGCCGACTTCAATCTTGTCCTGACGTACGATGATTTCCAGCTGGAAGGTCTGGTCCTGCGGGTCCACGGGCTCGCTAGAGGAGCCTGGCAGATTCAGTTCGAGAATCGTCAAACGCGAAAACACCGCGGTGATCAGCAGGAACGGAACCAGAATCACCATCAGGTTCATGAAAGCCGTGATATTGAGTTCGGCCGTCTCGACATTGCGACGACCGCCCCTGCGGCTGCTAATCATGTCCTATGCTCCGGTGGTCTTCAGCTGGCGTTCTGTAACTGCGTTCAGGAACTTGACGCTCGCCATCTCGAGGCTGTCCACGAGCGCATTGGTCTTGGTCTGCAGCAGCGCGTGAATCAGCAGCAGCGGAATGGCCGCCATGAGGCCGAATGCCGTGGTGTTCATTGCCGTCGAAATTGACGCCGACAGCATGTCCGCCTTCTCAGCCGGATTCGCTTCTGCGACGGCGGTAAACGCCGAGATCAGGCCGATAATCGTACCGAGCAGGCCGAGCAACGTCGCAATATTCGCCAGCGTCGCAATGTAGTGCGTCCGCTTCTCGAGTCGCGGCAGAACCTCCATGAGGCTCTCCTCCATGGCTTTCTCGATGTCGTCGCGACGACGCGCCGACTTAACGCGGTACAGGCCGTAGGTCAGGATCGAGCCAATGGCTGCTTTCGACTTGGCAGTATGTTGTGCCGCTTCCTGGAAGTTGCCCGCCTTCAGGAACGGAACGATTTTCTTCCACAATGCACGATTGCTGGCGCCTGACATCGTCAGGTACGTCCAACGTTCGATAGCGATCGCTATACCGAACGCAAACACAAACAGGATGGGGATCATGAACGGCCCGCCTTCCTGGAAAAAACGCACGATGGTGCTCATTTGTCTGCTCCTCTAAAACAGATTGTCTTCACAATGCGGCTGTCCCTCGAACAAATCGCCGGCAAGCCGCCTCCTACTCTTGTTCATCTTCAGCGTACAGCTCGTCGTAATAATCGACCTGCCGCAAGAATTCCTCACGATCGATGGGGGCCAGCACTTCGTCCATCAACGTATTGATCGGCTTGCCCATCAAATCGCCCGGGTCCGACTTCTGCCATGGCACGATGTACAGCACCTTCGGCAGTTCCTGGTTGCCCGTAATCTCGGTGCGACTCAGTTCCATCGAATCCATGACGCGGTTACCCGTCGTCGTCCGCGTAATATCCGGTGCGGGCGCGGGCGCCGCGTCAGCCTGCTCTTCCTCCGCGACCGGGGCCGACGTATCGACAGCGGGCATCAGCTCGTCGTCTTCCACAGGCTCCTGGGCGAAAGAGGCAAACGCTGCCAACAACATGGCGAGCATGAATCCGGTGCCGAATACGCCTTTCAGGTCAGTACTCATGTCCTTCATTCCGCCACGTTTGCCGTCTGCTGAGTCGCCGCCACGCGACGCCTCAGGTCCGAAATCCACTTCTCGACCTGTTTGTCCTCACCTACAAGTGACTGATAGATCTCGAAATGTTGCAGCGCTGCTTCAAGCCGCTGCAGATAAAGTTCGTTCAAAACGCCCAGGTTGTAGTGTGCCAACGCGTAATCGGGCGAAACTGTGACAGCCTTCAAATAAGCGGCTTCTGCCTCAAGGAAATTTCCATTTCTGCGAAGTAGCATGCCCATCTGGTTGAGTGCGGGGGCGTAATTCGGGTCGACGGCCAGCGCCTGGTCGAGCGCGGCGCGCGTCGCCTCATCATCCTGGTTGTTCGCGTGAATGATCGCGAGATTGACCCAGGCGCCGGGAAAATCAGGATATTGCAGGACAAATTCCTTGAAACGCAGCTCGGCGTCGAGAAAATCGCCGGCAGCCATGACTGCAGCCGCCTGCTCGAACATCGTCAGTGCGCCGGGCGGCACCTCGCGCTGAGCGAGTTCGGCGCCCGCGGGCTCTGTCAAGCCTGCCTGCTCCGCAGCGGGCTGCTCACTGTCACGCACGGGACCCGGGCCACCACATGCCGCAAGCAGGAGCAACGTCAGGCAACCTGCCGCGAGCCTCGACTTATCAGTAAAGCGCTGTAACAACATCTTCGCCGCGCTCCTCTTTCGCATACCGTGCCGGCATCAGTCCTGCCAGGCGCTCGAAACTCTTCTTCACCCACTCGTCGTAGACGCCATCGGCCGCACGACTCGCATTGGTCACGTACAGGTCGATCGCTTTCTCCTCGAACGGGAAGGCCTGCTCCTCGAGCAGGATTTCATACTGTTCCAGCGCATCGGCCGCGAGATCCGCAGGACGTTCCGATTCCATCAGGTCGGACGAAAACTGCTCGTACACCTCGCCGAGACGGAAAGTCGCCGCCGTCGTCACTTCGGCGACGCCGTAGTCAGCCGCCCTGGTGTAGACATCAATAACGTCTTCCATGAGATCGCGCTTGAGCTTCAGGCTGTCGGCGAGCGGCGGCGCAATCCTGGCGACGGCAAAGCGGCGCCGCACGGGCTCCGCCAGTTCGAGGGAGGCCGTCGCTGCAAGGTAACGCGTACGATCCGAGCGCTGCGCGCCGGCTGTCGCATCCACAGCCACGAGTTCACGCAGGCGGGCCACGACCTCCTGCTGGTTGTTGGTTTCGCGCGCAAGGTCGAGTAAACGCGCGCGCGCTTCAATCGATTCGGACAATGGATTCGGGTAGCGCGCGATGATTGTATTCAGCACGCGCTGCTCAGACGAGATCGTGCCGGTGTCCTTGTACAGCTCGGAGGCTTTCCAGAGCGCCTCACGGCGCACATCTTCGCTACTCGACGCGGCGTCCGCAATCCGCTCGAACTCGGCGGCAGCCTGCCCCGTTTGCCCCGTCTCAAGGTAGGAAACGGCAAGCTTCTGGGTGACATCGTCGGCAAACTCGCTGTCCGGGTAGTCACGCCGGAACTCTTCGAGAACCACCGAGGCACGATCCCACGCTTCAAGATTGATCAGGGCTGCTGCCGCATCGTACTCAGCCGTCATGCGAATATCGGAATCCGGCACAGCCTGGCCGAGGCGACGGAAATGCGTAACTGCAGTTTCCAGGTCGCCACCATCGCGCGCCTGTTCGCCCTGCTTGTAGATCGTGGACGCGATGCGGTCCTTGATATCCTGGTGCGCCTGCGCATCATCGCCCGGCGTGAACGTGCGCAGACTGTAATAGGCGCGCTCCGCGTCGGCGAAATTATTGAGATCGAATTGCGAGTGCGCGATGACAGTCCAGGCGGTGCGGGAAAGCTCAGGTTTGACCGGCGGTTCCTTGGCAACGATCGTCTGGCCAACTGCGATTGCAAGGTCAAACTGGTTCTGCTGGAACAGGTCCTCGGCAACCGTTGTCAGGACGGCGCCGGACTCCGGGTGCTGCGGATAGGTGTCTGCAAACTTCAGGCCGCTGTCGAGATACGCCTGGTGCCACTCATCTTTTGCCGGACCGCTGAGGCTTTTCTCGTGCTCGCGGTAAGCGAGGATCGCTGCGTAACCGGCTTCGGCCGACTTCTCATGGAAAGGATACGCATACGCGGTTTGCTCGTACTCGGCCGTCGCGTCGCCGTATTCCCCGCTTTCAAACAGGATCTCGGCCAGCAGGAAATTGGTGTTTGCAGTGTCGGGCTCGCCGGGGAAATACGCCAGGTACTTGCGGTACCAGTTGGCCGCCTGTGCATAGTCGTCCTTGGCGCCATTTTCCTGCGCCTCGGCATGGTAGTACTGTGCAAGGTCATTCAGGTTTGTCTTGAGATGCGTCGCAACGGCTTCGTTTTCGGCACGCGGGTTGCGTACCCAGAACGGCCCATCCATGCCGTAGCGCTCGACGAAGTCCTTTTTCCCGTCCAATACGAGGCTCGGGAAGCCGCCAAGTTTGTACGCCTCAATAACCTGCGCCTGCAGAACCGGCGCCTTCGCGTGATACGGGTCGTGACTGACAAACGCTTCGTAAGTCTCGGCCGCGTCCTGGTAACGCTCCTTCTCGAGGTACAGGTCGCCGAGATTGGCATAGATGACATGTGCGTATTGCGGCGCCTGGCGCGCGGCAATGAATTCGTCGATGCTGTCCGCGCCTTCCATGTAGGAAAAACTGATGCTCAGCACCCGGAAAGTGTCTTCAACCAGTTCGCGTTCGGCCCGCGACAGGTTAGCGAGGCGCATTTCGCCTTCGCCAACTTCCGTATCGCCAACCTTGCGGTCGAGCAACTCGAAGAATGGATTCAGGCTGTCCTGGTGCCACGCCAGCTTGAACTGCGACCAGCCGAGTTTGTACAAAGCCTGCTCGTAAAAGCGTGAGTCTTCGCCCGCCCTGACAACGTCCCGGTAGGCCATTTCGGCCTCGTTGTACTGTTTGCTCAGAAATAGCATCTCGCCGCGGCGGAACTGCACCTCGTCGAACATCTCCGTATCGGGATAGGTACTTACGAGGTCGTTCAACACTTGCAGCGCCTCGTCGGTGCGGCCGCCGACTTCATACGCACGTGCAAGCTGGTATTGGACAGTATCGTTGCGGCGATAGTCCGGGTAGGCCTCAAGCAACTTCTGGTACAGCTCCACGGCGTTGTCGAAGCCGCGCGTGTCAAGCGTCTCGATGTTGTCGGCAAGCTGCTCGGCCTCTGTCGCCTCGAGTTCGAGGTCACCCAGGCGACGCATCGCCTCTGCGCGTAGCTCAGGATCGTCCGAGACGAGATCGAGAAAATCGCGGTAGCTTTCACGCGCCAGTTCCGAACTGCCAAGAATGATCTTGCCGGGTCGCACCTCGACGGTCTTGTCTTCGAGGCTTTTGATCGTGTCTTCTTCCTGGACGCGCGCGTCCGCGGGCGCAGCGCTGAAGATGCTGAACAGACACAGGGGCAGAAGGGAAAAGCGCGCGTTCATTCCGCCTCCTCCCCGGCCGTTGCCGCGATGTCATAAATGGCCGCCAGCGCGAAGCGCGCCTGGATCGTGTAGACGTCGAGGCGATCTTTTTGCGCCTGCAGTTCGCCGACGGCTATGTCCTGCAGAAAAACGCGTTGTCGCGATAACGCATCTTCGACACGCATCTTCATGCCTTCGACACGCGGCGCGAGGCCGTACACGCGGTCACTGAGCTCAGCGAAACGCAGTGGTTCCGTGCGCATCGTTTCGTCGATCTGGCGCCATGACCGTTGCGTCGCGACGAGACCTTCGCCGGTCTGCTGCAGGTCGCGGCGCAGTTTCCAGAGCCGCTCGCGAAAATCGCGCTCAAGGTTCCACTGCATGACGCCCTTGAGCAGGTCGATCTTGTCGCGCACTTCCTGCGCCTCCGGAATATCGGCCCGCAGCGCCGGATTGCTCTCGATCTCGGAAATTTCGTTCCATAGATCAAACTCGGACTTGCTCGCCAGTGCGAGCCAATCACGATTGTTGTCAATGTTGTTGGCAACACTGTCGTAGTCCAGCTTGCGCTGGATCATGGCGTCGAGGTCCGCTTCGGACAACGACTCCTGCACCAGCGGAATGCTCTGCGCCAGCTTTTCCTTCTGGGTCTCGAGCATGTTCGCGTACACGCCGACATTCTGCTGCCAACTGTCGAGATTGCGCTGCAGGTAGCTCAGGTCGCGGTAGTTTTTCAGACCTTCCTGGAACTGGTGCGTGGCCAGCAGGTGGAACAGGTAGCGAGCTTCCGGCCCCTCGGGCAAATCCTCGAGTTCCCAATACCAGCCAGTACTATCGAGGGGATCGTCTTCAATGAACTCATCGAAGAACGCGCCCGATTCGATGTGTTCGATGGTCCGGTCCAGGCGGTTGGCTTCCTCGTAGAAGGCCTCAATCGCGTTGACGTAGTGGTCAGCCGCCTGGCTGATCGAATCGAGCCTCGCCATTGCGTAAGGAATCGCCAACATTGACTCCTGCACGGCCGGATCCAGCAGGTCGCGCCCGCGCAACTCCATCCATGGGACGAGTGCGCGATGGTAGTTGTTCATTTCAGCATCGGCCCAGCCAACGCCGAGCAACGCCTTGTTCGAGAACGGCCCTTCCAGCCGCACGCGTTGCAGCGGCGCTTTCGCCGCGTACGGCTGTTCGTCCTGCAGCAATGCGTACCCGAGCGCCAGGTTGGCCTTGTCGCGCAGCGCGCTCAGTTCGTCGTTGAACGGATTCATGTTGCCAAGCTCTTCGAGCAGAGCCGCAGCTTCATTCACTCGACCGCTGCGCACCAGCGCCACGCCAATATTGAACCTGGCATAGCTGGCCCACTCGGTGCGCCCTTGCCAGTTCTGCAAACTTGCGATCGCCGCGTCGTATTCCCCGGCATCGATCATGATCTGCGCGTTCAGCATCAATGACTCGCGCCGCAGGTTATCCGGCAACTCGCCCTCGATGAGCGACAGGGCTTCGCGTGCCTTGTCGAGGTAGCCGCGCTGGTACCAGATCTTGGCGAGGAAAAACCACGTGCGATCACGAATCTCGGGGTCGACCTTGGCGGCCAGCAGACGCTCGAAGATTGCGGCGGCCTCGAGATGATGACCGTACGACAGGTACATGCCGCCGAGCAGGAGCTCGGCTTCATCAACGTGGTCGGTCAGCTGTTCCTGCTGCTGCGCGGCGAGCAGCCGCACAATCGCCGGAAAATAGTCATCCTGGTAAAAGTAGAAAAGGACCTCGCCGAACTGCGGATCCTTGATGACGATCTCGTCGGGATCATCTCTGCCCAGGGCCTCCTGTGGCGCCCAGGCAACGCACATCAGGCACAGGCAAGTCAGGATGGAACGCAATGGCGGCAATGCCTACTCCCATTCCTTGATGACGAATTCAGGCTGCTGTTTCCGGACCCGGTCCGTGATCTCGAGTTCGAGATACTTGGCGCCGATGCCCTTGTTGAACATCAGTGTGGCGCCGCGGCGGTAGTCGCGCACATTCGGCCCTTTACCCGTGAAGATCGCGACGAGCTCATGCTCACCGGTCTTCAGGTTGGCCATGTGCACGCGGTGTACGCCACCGCGCACCAACGCGTCAGCTTCGCGCGCCGTGTACAGATAGTTGGCGACTTCCTTGCCGTCGATCTTGATCTGCACTGAATCGAGTTCGAAGTACTCACCGACATCCATCGACAGGAAGAACGCCACCTGCGAGTTTGCAGGGAACAGCAGCTCTTCCTCGAGCAGGAACAGGTCGCGATTCAGATCGAGGACTTCCTTCTTGAGGTCCTGCACATCCTGATCGAGCTCACGAAAATCTTCGCGCTGCGCGGCCTCGGCGGCCTCAGCGGCACGCGCATCGGCAACGACGGCATCGCCGTCCATGGGCGCCGCATCCTGTGCGGCAGACATGGCGCTGATACCGAGTAGCGCCGCTGCGACGAGCGTGATGAATGTCTTGGTCACGTTACTCTCTCAACAGTGAACGAACTTGATCCAGGTACTTTTCTTCGTAACCCGGCTTGTAACCGTAGTGGACATAGCGGACTGTGCCCTCGCGATCGACGATGACGGTGACCGGCATGGCTTCCACTTCGTAGAGTTTGCTGACTTCCTTGCGGGCATCGAACAGCACGGGGAAATCGACGCCGAGTTCATCAATCATCTGCATCGCGCGCCGCGAGTCGTCATCGATGTTGACGCCGAGCAGGTTGAAACCGACACGCTCATAGCGGTTGTAGAGTTCGTCAAGCAGCGGCATTTCCTGGCGGCAGGGACCGCACCACGTGGCCCAGAAGTTGATCATGACAACGTCGCCACGATACTCGGACAGGCGCAGGTTCTCGCCGGTCGAACTCTTGAGCGCGAAATCCGGTGCGGGCTGGCCTTCCATGCCGCTGGAGGCAAGACTGGTCGCCGCAAAGACGGCAAAGACAAGCCCGATAATCGTTTTCCTGATTTTCATTCGTCCATTCCTTGTGTAGCTGACCCTGTTCCTTCCGTTGAAGAGCGCCCGGGCGGCACCACTCAATTGATGAATGGTGACAGCCAGGGCCCCCGCGGGCCGTGATAATCGTCACAAATGCTTGGATTTCCTGAACATAATGAGGCCAGCATCACTGCGGACCGCGCCCACCCTGCGAAGTCACAAGATTACGTTAAATCGGCGCGAATCCCAACGGTTTCATCACCCGGAAACCCAGCGTTCATCATATGCGTAGGAGTATGAATTTAAAGTGAAAATCCGTCGCCTTTCGGCGACATTTCAAGACTTTTTGCTTATTTCCCGACCGCCGGCTCAGGTGGCATCAGGCCATCCGAGTAGAACACCCTTCCCGCGGCATCAATAACGATGCTCTCGTAGCCGTCGAGGCCCGCAATCAGGGTCAGGCCAGCCTCAACGCCGAGCACGAAGACGCTGGTCGACAGGGCGTCAGTCATGACGGCGTCCGGCCCAAACACTGTCGCGCTGTGCACGCCCTCGGCCGGAGCGCCCGTGCTTGGCGCGAGAATATGGTGGTAGCGAATGCCGTCTTCGTCGAAAAAACGCTCGTAGTCGCCCGAGGTCGAAATCGCTTCGTCTTCCAGTGGCACAGAGATCGCCACCTCGCCTTCCTTGCGCGGGTGCCGGATACCGATCATGAATGGCCGACCGCGTCGGTCACCGAGCAGCCGCGAATCGCCGCCCGCCGTCACAATGGCATGCTGCACGCCGGCTTTGCGGAGCAGTCCGACGCCGCGCTCGACTACGTAACCCTTGGCGATGCCGCCGAGATTGATGCGCACACCGTCGCGCTCGAACGCTATGGAATCATCTGTTTCGTCCAGGCGGACAAGACGGTAGTCAATCAGGCGGCGCCCGGCTGCCGTGGTTTCCGCATCCGGTCGCTGGCGCTCACGAAAGTCGTAATGCTGCCCGACGCTATCGAACGTAATGTCAAAGGCGCCATCCGTCAGGGCCGAAATCTCCAGTGAGCGAGCAACCAGGCCAAAGACTTCGGCGCTGGTCACGACCGGCGCGATGGCTGCGTCGCGGTTGATTTTCGAGATTTCGCTCCCATCTTTGTAGGTACTCATGAGGCGATCGATACGAGCCGCCTCATCGAACACCTCTTCGAGCAGCCTGCGGCCGGCTTCGGGGTCGTCGCTCCAGAGATGCACGCTCACCTCGGTGCCCATCATGGGTCGGGCATCGCCCAGCCACTCGGCAGCGGCCGGGTGTGACCAAAATGCCAGAACGAGCGTCGCAAGGAGGTGAGTTATACCAAGCCCGGGGTTATGCTTGGATAAACAACGACTAAGCAAGGAGCGGGACAGTGACTTCATTACTGATTTTGTTGGGCCTGATTGCGGCAATTGTGTTCTGGGCAATCGGTATTTACAACCGACTGATTAACGAACGCAACCGGGTACGTAACGCTTTCGCCCAGATCGACGTGCAGCTCACGCGGCGCCACGACCTGATCCCGAACCTGGTCGAAGCGGTCAAAGGCTATATGAAGCATGAGCGCGAAACGCTCGAAGCCGTCATCAAGGCGCGCAACATGGCCGTCTCCGCACTCGACGCGGCAAAGGCAGACCCGGCCAACGCCGCTGCCATCCAGGAACTCGGCGCGTCGGAAGGTGCGCTTGGCAGCATCCTCGGCCGTTTGTTCGCGTTGTCCGAGGCCTACCCGAATCTCAAGGCCAATGAGAACATGATCCAGTTCCAGGAAGAGCTGACCAGCACCGAAAACAAGGTTGCGTTCTCGCGCCAGGCTTTCAATGACGCCGTGATGAACTACAACAACACGGCGGAGAATTTCCCGAACAACTTCATCGCCAACATCTTCAGGTTCGAACTCGCGAGCTTCCTCGAGATCGAATCCGAAGAAATGCGGGAGGCGCCCGAAGTCTCGTTCACCTGATGCCGTTCGTGACCGGCTGAGTCATGAATTTCTTCGCGGCACAGGATAAAGCACGCCAGGCGTCCCGGCGCCTGGTGCTCGCCTACGTCGTCGCGACACTGTTGATTGTCGCCGGTGTGACGCTGATCACGAGCTTCGCGATTCATACGTTCGCCATTTCGGATATTTCCTTCGGCCAGACTTTCCCCGACTTCCTCCGCAATCACTGGGCGGTGCCCACGATGGTCGCGCTGCTCACAACCCTGTTCATTCTCGGCGCCAGCATGTTCAAGACGGCCGCGCTGTCGTCGGGCGGCGGCGCGGTCGCACGCCAGGTCGGCGGCACGCTCGTACCAGCCGACGTGCAGGACCCGCTGCGCCGCCGGCTGCGCAACGTGGTCGAGGAGATGGCAATCGCTTCAGGTGTACCCGTTCCCGAAATCTACGTGCTCGAAGAGGAAAGCGGAATCAACGCGTTTGCTGCCGGTTTTACGCCCAGCGACGCAGCGGTTGCTGTAACCCGTGGTGCGCTGGAACTGCTTGATCGCGATGAGTTGCAGGGCGTCATCGCGCACGAATTCAGCCATATCCTGAATGGCGACATGCGACTCAATATCCGGCTTATGGGCGTCCTGTTCGGCATCATGGCGCTGGCCCTGGTCGGGCGCCTGATCGTGCGCGGTGGCCATCATGCAAGTATCGTTTCCAGCCGCCGCGACCGCAGCGCCCCGGTCATCCTGATTGTCGGTCTTGGCCTCGTGATTCTCGGCTGGATCGGCATGTTTTTTGCGCGCGTCATCAAGGCCAGCGTGTCACGCCAGCGCGAGTACCTGGCGGATGCGTCCGCCGTACAGTTCACACGCCAGTCGAGCGGCATTGCCAATGCGCTCAAGAAGATCGGTGGCTACAGCCATGGTTCCAGGCTCGACGCCGCGGACCCGGAAGAAGTCAGCCACATGTTATTCGGCTCAGGCTCGAAGCTCGTCGGCCTGTTTGCAACACACCCGCCGCTCGTCGAACGGATCCAGGCGCTGGATCCGCACTTCAGCGAACAGGACTTTCCACGGATAGAGCAACGTCAGTTCCGCGGCGACGTTCGCGAACAGGATGAAGCGAGCGCTGCGTTTGCCGGCGAGGTCACCACGGCACTTGCAACCGGCGGCGCCCAGGTCCTGTCGGAATCGATCGCCGAAACGGTCGGCCAACCGGAAAACGAGCATGTCGAATATGCCCGGCACCTGCGCCAGTCGATTCCCGATTCGCTATACGATGCCGCGCATTCACCCGAACTGGCGTACCTGCTGACGATCGCCCTGATACTCGATCGTACGGGCAAGCATCTCGAGCGCCAGCTTGGTCTCGTACGTGAGCAACTCGGTAGCGGCCGTGCCGACATCATGCGACGCTTCTATGCGGACCTGTCCGAAACCGGCGCGGAGTACCGGCTACCACTGCTGGAAGTTGCTTTCCCGGCACTCAAACTGCGCCCGTCCCCTGAACTCAGTTACCTGGTCTCGCTGGCCTCGCGCCTGATCGAAATCGATGGCGAAGTCGACCTCTACGAGTACTGTTTCTATCGGATCCTGATGAGCAACCTCGGGCAGGCGGTCGATCCGCGCGGCGCACGCCGGGCGACACGGGCGAATCGCAAGGAAATTCGCAAAGCCGCGATCGACCTGCTGCGCATCCTCGCCGACTATGGCCATGACGACGACGCTGGCAGCCGCAACGCGTTTGCCACGGGCATAGCTACGCTTGGCAAGTGGGCGCAACCGGCAGAGTACCGTTCCGACCGCAAGTACACGATCTCGCTGCTCGATCACAGCCTTGATGTCCTGCTCGGACTGAACAGCAAAGGCAAGGAGTCGCTGTTGCGCGCGATAGCTGCTACGGCCGGTCATGACGACAGGCTGTCCGTTGCCGAGGCGGAACTGATTCGTGCAGTGTGCGCAACGCTCAATTACCCGTTGCCCCCGATACTGGTGCGCAAGGCGCATTCATAAACAATTCAGCGAATTGGCGGTATCATCGAACGCCAGAGCGATACACTTGTCGGAACCCCTATGAACCGTAGAACTTTCGTGGCCGCTGTAACGGTCTTGGCCCTCTTCATTACCTCCTCAGCCTTCGCCGCCACCCGGGAAGAAAAGCGCGTCGCCGATGCTGCCGACGTCCTTGATCAGTTATCCCGCATACCGGAGAAGGCAATTCCACCGAACCTGCTGTCACGGGCCTACGCGGTGGCAGTCATTCCCGATGTGGTGCGCGCCGCGTTTGGTCTCGGCGCGCGACGTGGCAAGGGCGTCCTCGTTGTGCGACAGGACGACAATTCCTGGAGCAATCCGGCCTTCATCACGATTACGGGTGGCAGCGTCGGCTGGCAAATCGGCGCTGACTCGACCGACGTTATTCTCGTTTTCAAGACGCGTTCGAGCGTCGATGGAATCGCGAACGGCAAGCTGACGCTCGGTGCGAATGCTTCGGTTGCCGCGGGTCCTGTCGGCAGACAGGGCAGCGTTGCCACCGATCTCGAATTCGAGGCCGAGGTCTATTCCTACTCGCGCAGCCGCGGACTGTTTGCCGGAATCGCGCTGGAAGGTGCCGGTGTCACGATGGATCGCAAGGCCAACGCCCGATTCTATGGCTCGACCAGCATGACGCCTGAAAAGATCTTCGTTAGCTCGCCAAATATCGCACCAGACATTGCCAACACTTTCGTGCAGGTGCTGACGGCGCAGACGGCTCGCCTGCCGACGTCCCCGGGTATGCAGAGTACCGGTGTCGGACCGACGCTCGAGAGCGGCGAGGAAGAGACTGAAGTGCGTACGTTCGGCATCCCGGGCCCTGGCGAGACTGACGACACCGAGTACGATCCCAACTACTAGAACAGATCATCCCCGTGGAAAAATTACTGACCGAGGTCCAGCGTTTCGCCGAAATCATCGGCCCGAACGTTTACCTGCAAGCCGCGCTGATCGCGGCGGCCTTCATTATTGCGGGCAAAATTGCCGACTGGACCATTTCGGGCATCATCGGCCGCTTCGCAAGGAAATCGGATAACGAGTTTGACGATAGCCTCGTCGATCTCATACACCGCCCGGTATTCCTGTCCTTTGTCCTCACCGGCCTGGCGCTCGGAACGAAGCGTTTAGGCCTGCCCGAGACGCCAACGTTGGTCACGGTCAACATTCTGCAGACGATCGCCATCTTCGTCTGGTATGCGGCGTTCAACCAACTCAATCGATTGGTTGTCGTCACGCTCAGGAAATCCTCGACGAACAAGCTTGTTAAGAGCGGCATGCTGTCGCTGCTGCACAATGTGATGAAGGTTGTGCTGGTGGCGATCGCGATTTACTTCGTGTTCCTCGCCTGGAATATCGATGTCACGGCCTGGCTCGCGTCCGCCGGTATCGTCGGCCTCGCCCTCAGCTTCGCGGCCAAGGACACCTTATCGAACCTGTTCGCAGGTGTGTCGATCGTCATGGATGCGCCATACAAGACCGGTGACTTCATCATCCTCGATTCGGGCGAACGTGGCGTCGTGACGGACATCGGCTTGCGCAGCACGCGTATCCTCACGCGCGATGATGTCGAGATTACGATTCCCAATGGCATCATCGGAAATAGTACAATCATCAATGAAGCTGGCGGCCCGCCGAGCCAGCATCGCATTCGTGTTGGAGTCGGCGTTGCCTATGGCACCGACGTCGATCATGTCATCGACGTGCTGGAAGGTGTCGCGCAAGACAACGTCAGCATACTCGCTGATCCGGCACCGCGAGCGCGCTTCCGCCTGTTCGGCGATTCGAGTCTCGATTTCGAATTGCTGGGCTGGATCGCGAACCCGGCCGATCGCGGCCGCGTTCAGCACGAACTGAACTGCTCGGTCTACAAGGCGTTCGCTCGGGAGAATATTGAGATTCCGTTCCCGCAGCGTGATCTGCACGTCAAGACGATGCCCGCGAGCGCAGACTAGCCGTCATCTCCGTCCTCTGCGCTCGCGTCCTCATTGCCGGGCTCGGCGCTGATGACCGGCGCATTGCCACCGTCAGATGCCGGGATAGTATCGCCATGCGAGCCGCCGGCAAATTCATCGCTCGAGGCCTCGGGTACGACTGCCAGCGGGACATTCCCGTCGGGTAACTCCTCGTCGCCCTCCGGTTCTTCGGTCGGCGGCAGTACGCCGAACTGAGCGAGATACTCGGCTTCCTCACGCAAACGTGCGGCTTCCTCGGCACGACGGCGCGCTTCGGCCTGGGCCTGCTGCGTTCGCCGCAGCGCCTTGCGCTTGGCCTCGGAACGAGCCTCAAGCTCAATACGACGCTGCTCTTCTTCGCGCGCCTCGACGCGCTTCACGGCCTCGCGCGCATTGATGCACTCCTGCTCGTAGCGCGACTCGGAACGGTCGCGCGAGCAGCGCACGATCGCGGCCTCGAGCAGGATCGGGTTATCAACGAACTCGGTAACCGTGCGTGCAGGTGGCGTCCGCTCGCCACATGCGGCCAGCAAGATCGCTCCGCTCAGCAGGATTGTCAGTTGCCTCGGCATCGCACGCAGTTCCGGTCGAAAAATTGATTAATTGGTAGAAAATTCAGCTCTCTGCAGAGCAAATCATAGCAAACTGTCAAATAGTCCAATGCGGCAGAGTTCGCAGTTTTGACAAGTCAAAAAAGGGTTTCGCGGTATAGTGCCGGCTGAGTTTTGCCAGGAAGGACGCCTTTGTCGGGATCAAACCAGTTTTCATTGCTGCGCCAGCGCCGCTTCGCGCCATTTTTCGCAACCCAGTTCCTGGGCGCATTCAATGACAACATTTTTCGCAATGGACTGGTCATCCTGATCACATTCCAGGGCGTTGTCGTCCTCGGCATGGACCACAGCCAGCTGGCCAACGTCGCGGCGGGCTTGTTCATCCTGCCGTTCTTCCTGTTCTCCGCAACTGCGGGCCAACTGGCCGACAAATACGAAAAGTCCATGTTGATCCGGCGCGTCAAAGCGGCCGAGATCGGGCTGATGATCCTCGCCTGCCTCGCGCTCCTGACGGAGAGCTACTCCCTGCTGCTGCTCGTACTGTTTCTGATGGGCTGCCAGTCGACCATGTTCGGGCCGGTCAAATACGCCTATCTGCCGCACCACCTCGGTGACGACGAACTCATCGGCGGCAATGCGCTGGTCGAGTCAGGTACCTACATAGCGATTATTCTCGGGCTCATTGTCGGCGGCATCGCCGTTGACGACAGGATTGCCGGCCTGTTCGGCTCCAGCAAACAAGCCGTCCTCGGTACCTGCCTCGTCACCGTCGCGATCTGTGGCTTCCTCGCGAGTCGCGGCGTGCCGCAGACACGGGCAGCCGACCCGGAACTGCGCGTTAACTGGAATGCCTGGCGCGAAACCTGGAACATCGTCCAGTTCGCGCGGGCCGAGCGCAGCGTATTCCTGTCGATTCTCGGTATCTCGTGGTTCTGGTTTTTCGGCTCCGCAATGACGATCCAGATCCCGGCGTATACGCTGGATGTACTGAACGCGAGCGGCTCGGTCGCCACGTTCCTGCTGGCCGCGTTCGCCGTTGGCGTCGGTATCGGCTCATTGCTGTGCGAGCGCATGTCCGGCCACCGTATCGAGCTGGGACTGGTGCCGTTCGGCTCGATCGGCCTCAGCCTGTTCGCGATGGACCTGTACTTTGCCCATCCCGGCGCCAGCACTCAGAAGGTCGACACGATCGCCGAGTTTCTGGCGCTGCCCGGCGGCCTGCGCATCTGGTTCGACCTGGCCCTGATTGGTGCATTCGGCGGCTTTTACAGCGTGCCTCTGTACGCCCTGATCCAGAAGCGCTCGAAACGCGAGCATCTGTCCCGCATTATTGCAGCCAACAACATCATCAACTCGTTGCTGATGGTCGGTGCCGCGATCATGTCGATGGTGTTACTGCAGGCCGGCTTCTCGATTCCACAACTGTTTCTCGTGATCGCAGTCCTTAACGCGCTGGTCGCCGTGTACATCTATACGCTGCTGCCGGAATTCCTGATGCGCTTCCTGGCCTGGCTGATCATCAGCCTTATCTACCGGATTCGTCCGCGCGGCCTCGAAAACATCCCGCAGAGTGGCCCGGCCGTGGTTGTCTGCAACCATGTGAGCTACGTCGATCCCATTATCCTTGCCGGCTCGATTCGACGGCCGATTCGGTTTGTCATGTGGTACAGGATTTTCGACATGCCACTGCTGAACTTCATCTTCAGGACGATGAAAGCAATCCCGATAGCCGGCGCGCGTGAAGATGTCGATATCATGAACAAGGCTTTCGAGAAAGTGGACGCCGAACTCGCCGCCGGCAATCTCGTCTGCATTTTTCCGGAAGGCGGGATCACGCGCGACGGCGAGATCGCGCGTTTTAGGCCCGGCATCGAAAAGATCATTGCGCGACGCCAGGTACCCGTCGTACCTGTCTCTCTCGGACGCCTGTGGGGCAGCTGGTTCAGCCGCCGCCACGATGGTGGCGTACGCAAAATCCCTGGGCGATTGTTTGCGCGCGTGCCGGTCAGGGTCGGCGCACCGGTAAAGCCCGCGGACGTCACCGCGGCGCGCCTCGAGTTGCTGGTCCGCACGCTACGCGGCGACGAACGCTAGTCCGCTGCGGAAGCGGCCGCCGCTCCGACACCCAGGCGGCCATGCCAGTCCTCGAGCAACTCCTCACGACTACCGAACAGTCCCGGGCTCGCGGAACCCGCAAACGCCAGCTCGACCATTTCGACAAAGCCATTGCGGGCCGCCGGCACGAAAACCCGGCGCCTGGCGTCACCGCTACCGAAGACGATGCCCGCTCCCTGCAGTGGCTTCGGTGCAAAGACGGCGTCCACCCAATGCAGCCCGGTGGCCGACATTGTGACGCGATGGACCCAGCGCGCCGTTCTGAAATAGGCGCGCGAACCGCCGGCGGCGAATACAATGTCCTCGACCGGACCAGGTAACTCCAGGCGACCTTCGCCCATGTCGCCCTCGGCCAGCAGGAACTGGCTCGCAATACCTGCATCATCGACGACCACAAGATAGTTACCGCGCGGCGAGCCCGCGAGCGCATGAATCGGCCGCGAACCCTGCCACAGCTGCTGCAGCGACCAGGCGCCGCCGCCTGCGTCGGCGCTGACTTGCCTCAGTACGCCGCTATCGCTGCCAACAAAGACGCGATCAGTCGACGAGAACGCCAACCCGCGATGCATCTCGCCAAGATCGAATTCAGCGATAACCGCACCGCTCTCAACGGCAACCATTGCGAGCGAGTTGCCCTTGAGTACGGCGAGTGTCCCGCTGTCCGGCGAAAATGCCAGGCGTGTCACCGGGTCACCCTCGAGTCGCACTGTGTACGGCAACGGTTTGCCGCTATCGGCTTCCCAGACGCGCAGCGTGTTATCGGCCGCGGCGCTGGCTACCAGCGAACCATCATGACTGACATCCAGCAGGACGACCTCGGCAGCATGACCAAAGAAACTGACGTCTTCGCTAAGCGCCTGCACTTCCGCGATGCCGGAGCCGGCCGCCAATACGTGGACATGCCCCGTGGGGTCCCCTGTGACGATGCCGGCGGCTCCCGGCAACGCCGCTGTCACGCGGTCCGCAGAAGGCTGCCACAGGGAATGATCGACAGAAGATGCCAACCCGTCCGGCGGAATATCGGGGGCACGCCAGAATCGCGACTGTCCCAACGGGTTACCAGCAAAAATCACCTTCTCATCTTCCGAAAAGGCGAGCGTCGTGCTTGGCCCGTCGGGACCGAGCACGTCGAGCGGCGGCCCCGCTAGCCGGCCATCCGTCGTTCCATAAAGCTGGTACCCGGACTCGGCCCGCCCCGCCAGGGCACTGGCGCCTGACGGTGAAAATTCGAAATGCCAGTTGCCGTGCCCAAACTCTTCCAGCAACGAGTGCTGTGGTCGATCGACGGCCCACATCGACACACCCGACTGTCCATGGACGACACCGAGGGTTTCGCCACTACTGGCAAGTCTCACCGCGCTGGCCTGCTGCGGCAGGTCCACCTGCGCCAACAGCTCGCCGCCGTCGAAATCCCAGACACGCACGGCCCGGTCATAATCAGCCACCGCGACGCGCGCGCCCGCAGCATCGGTCGCAACGAGTGCTGGCACACCCGCGACGACGAGCTCCGCCGACTTCTCACCCGAATCCAGCGACCAGCGTTCGAGGCGGGTCTCTACATCACCGCGCAGTTCAACGATCAGGTGTTTACCATCGCTAGTGAGCGTCGCGCCCGCGCTACCCGGCCCGGCCTGCAAAACCATTGTGCGGTTGCCACTGGATGTATCCCACAAACTGATACTGTCCTGGGTGGCCGTCACGAGGTGCCGCGCGCCGGCATCGAGCCCGATCAATTTCTCGCCTTCGCTGACGGCGACGACGCGTACCGGCTCGCCGAACGCAAGATCCCAGACGCGAGCGCTGTCGCTTTGCATGGCGCGCGCGACCGCATATCGGCCGGTGCTGTCGAACCAGATGTTGTCAGTTTCCACTTCGACAGGATCGGGAACGTTCAGTCCCCGCTGAAAGTCTTCGACCACGCCCTGGGAGTTGAGCTTGAGGTTCCAGCCGACCAACTGACCGGCGACCCCCAACGCTTCGTCGCGCACACTGATCGACCATGTACCGGCCAGCGATTCGCCCACCAGGCCACTGAGCTGGGCCGCAGGAATTCGGATGTCTTCGTTACTCGACGCGCGTTCGCGCCCTGTGTCGACTTCTACAGTGCGGCCGGATGGCGCGATCACTTTGATCCTCAGGTCCGCGACGCGGGCATGACTCAGGTTTAGTGTCAGCCCGACACGACTGACCGTGCCCTCCCGATCGACGATAACGCGGCGCACCAGCGGCACGACTTCCAGCGCCGTGATCGACCAGTCATCGCGACGCTGCAGCGCCTGGGTCGAATAGGACCATTGTGAAATGCGCGCACCATTCGCATACGTCAGCAGGAGATTTGACGGATCGAACACTGTTGTCGTCGCTGCTTGTGCGGGCAGGCTCGCGAGCAACAACGGGTAGTCATCCGAGACGAGATTGGCAACACGCTGGCGACGTCGCGGCGTGGACAGGACCAGCGCTTCCAGGCTTGCGAGCAACGCTACATCGCGGCGTTCATCGCGCAGCGCTGCACTCACCTGACGATCCCAGAAATCGGCCAGCAGGGTTTCCGGAAGTCGCCCTGCGCTGGGCAGTGCCCGCGCCAGTTCTGCGACCGTCTCGATCTCTTCCCGATCTGCGGCAAGGCGCGCTCGCATTTCGACAAACTCGCGAAACAGACTGTCGGCGGCGTCAGCGTGGCCCGGGAACGATCGCAGGTTTTCGAACGCTGTCAGCCCCGCTTCAAGTTCGACCGTCGGCGAGGTCAACACGCCCATGTAGGGTCGCGGCAGCCATTGCGTGTACCAGAATGGCAGCAACACGAAGAGTACCAGCACGCCAACGGCCGCCAACGGCACTCGCAAACGTGTCGGCAGGTTCTCGTTGGCCCAGCGCGCAGTAAATACGGCTTCGTATAGCGGGTTGCGAACGGCAAGGGCCCCGTCGTGATCAATCTCGACCAGGCCGATAGCCATGAGGCGGCGCTGCAAGGGCGACCCGAGGTCGGCGGGCACCTCGATACCCTTGCGAATGCGGCCGTAGAGATTGAGCAGTGCCTCCCGATTCTTCTCATCGTCCACAACCACGCGATGAATGTGGCTCATGTGCGGTTCACTGTGCAGCGCAGCGCGCCCGGCCAACTGGGTCATCGCAATACGATCGACATTGTCCGCAATGTCCTCGTCGGGAGCCTCGCGGGCGACTTGCCGAGCAAGCTTCTGCGACAGGTAAGGCTGCCCGCGGGTCCAGTACCAGATACGGTCAAGAGCAAGCTTTGCGTCACTCGCCTCGAGATTGAGCTCGGTTGCGAACAGGTCGAGTTGCTCGCGGGTGAAATCGTCCAGAATCACCTGCGTCGTCACATTGAACGGTGACAGTTCAGGTTCGGCGACGAGACTAACAGGGTCGCACTCGCCGAACAGGGCAAACGTCAGGCGCGAGAAATCCGGGTCTGTCGTGCGCGCATTGTGCGCCGCGCGGAAGCTCGCCAGCAATTGGTCGGCAAACGGCAGTTCCTCAATGCACTGGATTTCGTCGACGAACACGACGATTCGCTCGCTAACGAATTGCAACACGATTTCCGAGTAGAACTCGACGAGGCGCTGACGATTGCTCAAAATCGAACGATCGTGCCACCAGGTCTGCAGGTCGTAACGGATACGCAGCTGGCGTAACAGGCGATACGCGACGTTGTAATACCAGCGGCCCGCGTCGCTACCACCATCGCGCACACCAATTTGCTCGAGGTCGAGAATCGCCACTTTGTTGCCATGCGCTTCCAGGCGCGCAGCGACCGCGGCAATCAGGCTGGATTTGCCGCTGCGATCCGGCGCGAGTACGTGCGCAAAGCGGCCACCGACCAGTGTGTTGTATAAAAGGTCATCTGCCTTGCGCTTGACGTACCCTGCACGAACAGCATGCAACGGCGCGCCAACGCTGAAGAATTCGCCAGTCGCGTCCGTGCGATTGCGCTCCGCGGGTGCGTCCTGGTTGGTCGAGTCTTCGCTCATTCACTGCCTGCTTCGAGACGGCCTCGTATTTTCGCATTATTCTTGGAGAAATGGACGGTGAAAAGATCCTGAAACGTGACCTGTTCGGCGAAGTTCGCGTCAGAACCGCTGCAGGCGAGTCGGTGATCGTGCGCGACGCGGGCAAGGCGCGCTGGTGGCTGCGCTGGCTTGCGCGCAGGCTGATGGCACGAGAAGCCCGCGCTTTGGCGGCGCTGGAGGGTATTCCCGGGGTACCCGCCATACGTCGCTATGCAGGGCATACGCTCGAGCGCGAATACCTGGATGGCAGACCACTGCACCACGCCAAACCGACCGATGCAGCCTGGTATGCGGATGCGGGGCGGCTGTTGCGGCGCCTGCATCGTGCCGGTGTCAGTCACAACGATCTGGCCAAGGAACCCAACCTGCTCGTCCAGGCTGATGGCGCCCCCGCCCTAATCGACTTTCAGCTCGCCTGGCACGCTCGCAAACGCACGCGGTTATTCCGCATCGCGGCCTACGAAGACATCCGCCACCTGCTGAAACACAAGCGCACCTATTGCCCGGGTGCCCTGACCAATCGCGAGCGCCGAATCCTCGCCAATCCGTCACCTGTCTCACGCCTGTACATGGGAACCATCAAGCCTCTGTACCTGCTGGTGACACGACGCATCCTCGGCTGGTCAGACCGCGAAGGCGCCGGCGACCGGGGGGCGCGTGGCTGAGCGATTTCGGTATACTCGCTTTGCGTCGCATTACAAGGAATTTCCGTGGACTACTGCCACCAGGACAACCTCGTCGAACCCGACAGCGCCGGGCAAAATCGCAACTTCGGTATCCGTGTTACGTTGCCCGCGTCGGATACGCTGCGCAAAGTCATCGGCGACGACTGGCAGCGCGAACACTGGTATGCGACCGAGGCCGAACGCGATGCCGCGTATGACAACATGGCCGTTCGCCACGGTTACTACCGCAAGACCGACACTCCTACGCAAATCCTCGAGAAGATAACGCGCTAGCGCGGCGTCGTACCGAGGAACAGATAGAAGTTGGTCCTGCCCTGCTCCGCAAGACCCGCGGCAATGTAAACGGGGCCCAGGAAGGTATCAAAGCCGGCGAACACGCTGCCGTTCATCAGCATCGAATCGAGACTCATTTCTGAACGGTTCTGCCAGACATTGCCGGCCTCGGCCGACATGCCGAGGTAGATCGGAGTATCGAGCAGACCTGAGGACTCGCCCACGCGCCGGTAATAAATCAACTTGGCAACTGCGGCGTGCGGTCCGCTGATCTCGCCGCGTTCCAGTCCGGACAAGCGCAGGAATCCGCCCAGTGGGAAGTAGTTCTGCACGGCGCTGTCGGACTCCAGCGTCGTGGCATAAGTGAGTCCCGCCGTCAGTGTGCTCTTGCCACGCGTCCACGACTGCGCGATATCGCCTTCAATCGTCTCGAAGTTGGTGTCGGCACCAAACCCCCTGCGCGACACCGTCCAGCGGACATCGCCGTACATGCCCCGCCGCGGAAATCGAGCGTTGTCCTGCGTGTCGACGCGCAGTCGCGCGAACATACCGCCCGAATCGAAATCGAGATTGGGCAAGGACGGGTCACCAATCCTGACGCGTGCATTGCCAAGCCCCCTGAATGCGCCAATGCGCAACTCACCGACACGGCCCAGTTCGCGACCAAGATCAAATCCTGCCTGCGCGCGCGACACGCGGTACCGCGCGATTGTCTCGTCGGCGACAAACGCGTTCAGATTGGTCTGCTCAGCGCTCAAGTGCGGCGCAATAAAGTAGCGCGAGTCGACACTGAGTGGCTGATAGAACTCCGAGAACAACAGCGGGTCCGTACCCAGCGACAGATCATTGCGCCACTCTGCGCCAAGGCGATTGATACCCGCGCGCGTCAGGCGTGCGCCAAGATTGAATCCTGTTGAGCCCTCAAAGTCGTCTTCAAGCGCCACGCCAAACTGCAGGTAATTCGGACCCCAGCTCTTGGTTCGCGCCTCGTACTCGACGCCGGTACCTGCCTCTTCCCGGACCAGTCGGTACCCGACCTTCTCGTACAGTTGCGTGCCATACAGGTAGTCCGCGTTACGCGCCAGCCTTTCGTGGTCAATCGGGTCACCCGCTTTGATGTCGAGGCGCGACTCGAGGACCCGCGGTGACAGTTTGCCATCGTGCTTCACGCGCACAAAGGCCAGGTGCGACGCGGGTTGCTTCGGTCTGCCGCGCGCCGCAAGGTGCGCGTGCCAGGCCGCATCGTCGAGCGCGATCGTCGAAAGTTTCTCTGCCGCGGCACGCGCGGCTGCCTCACCCGGCTCGATCGCGTCGACAACTTCGCCAAAGTTCGCTGACCCAAAGGTTCCCAGGTCGGGTCGGATCAACACGTCCTGCTCACTGAGACGATCGATCTGACGTAACGTTTCCTTGCGAATCAGGATCGTCAGCATTTGTTCCGAAATCGTCAGCGCAGTATCCAGCTCCTCCGCAGCGTACAGCGGGAACTCGACATCGACGGCAATAATGACGTCCACGTCCATATCCTGCATGACATTGACGGGCAGGTTTCCGACCAGTCCGCCATCGACGAGCAGACGGCCATCGATTGTCACCGGTGCAAACGCGCCCGGAACCGACATGCTGGCGCGAATCGACTGCGCCAGGTCACCGCTGTCCATAACCCACGTCTCACCACGAACGATGTCGGAAGCGATCGCCCGAAACGGAATCGGCAGTTTGTCGTAGTTTTCGATGTGCGAAACGTCCAGTGTCAGCCGGCGCAGCAACAGGTCGAGTTTCTGACCCTGGAACGCCCCCTTTGGCAGCACCAGCCCGGAGCCGTCCACTCCGAGTTCCAGGTTGATCGGCACCTCGGCATCGTCCTGCTTGCGTCGAAAACTCAGATCGCGCCTCTGCGGCTCGTCGGACAGCGCACCGGCCCAATCAAGCGATGCGACCAGTTCTTCCAGTTCCGTGGCGCTCATTCCCGTCGCATACAAACCGCCCACAATTGCGCCCATGCTGGTGCCGGCGATGGCGTCAATCGGTATGCGCAGGCGCTCGAGTTCCTTGAGCACACCAATGTGCGCCGCACCCCGGGCGCCGCCGCCCCCAAGTACCAGGCCAACGCGCAGCCGATCTGCGTCATCGGCCTCGCTGGTGATATTCTCCGCAGCCTGCAGCGGCATCGCCAGCAGGCACAGGACCAATGTCGATGGCCAGCGCCATCGCTTCGGGATGTTCATGAACTCACTCCACGCGCAGCGAGCGGGCGTATGCGCGTACGCCCTCGAGTTGCTGCGTCGTCTCTTCCGGGCCCCAGCCCGCTTCTTCTGCGGCCAGCGCCGCAATATCTTCGTACAGGTCACGCCCCTGATCGGCATCGAATCCGATCATCAGGCGCCGAAACACGATATCCGTCAGCGTCACCGCAAATTCATCGCGTAACGCGAACACGACTTCGGCGGCGAGGACCCTGCCGTCGCTATCGAGCGCGCGCGCCAGTGCTGGATTGTCATTGCACAGCTTGACCAGTCCGGATGCGCGCCCTCCGTATACATCGAGCACGCGCCTGATCCCTTCCTCCGACAGCACGCCCTGGGCGACCAGCGATTCGCGCGCCGTGTCCACGCCGAATGCGCCTGGCAAATCAGTCGTCCGGGTCCGGCACGCAGGCAGACGACGTTTCTGCAACTTCGCGATGCGATCAACCGTCTGCTCGGCGAGGTTGCGATAAGTTGTGAGCTTGCCGCCGATAATCGAGACCAGTCCTTGCGCCACATCGCGATTTTCGCGAATGATGTGCCGCCGCGTGATGGCCGACTCGGGCCCCTTCTCCTTGAACGGCAGCGGACGAACACCGGCATAGGCGTAGTAGATGTCATTGCGAGACAGTTGCGCCTGCGGGAACACGCGATTTGTTTCGTCGAGCAGGTAATCGACTTCCATGTCGCTCGCGCGTATGTCGTCGAGATTGCCGGTGTAGCGAATGTCAGTCGTACCGATCAGGTACAGGCCGTTCCACGGAATGATGAAGAACGGTCGGCCATCAGCTGCCGCCTCCACGTAGAACGCATCGGTCGGGGCCCCGTCGAAACGACCGACGATGATATGGCTGCCCTTGGTGCCACCGATCAAGCGCTTCGATTGCTGCGGCGCGGTCTCCAGCACGCGGTCCACCCACGGCCCGGCCGCATTGACGACCGTCGTTACTCCTACACTCTCGGTATTGCCATCGGCAGTAGTGAATGTCACATCGGAAACGGCCCCGTCGACGATCTCGATGCCGGTGACTTCGCAGTGCGTGCGCACTTCGGCGCCAGCGGCCCGCGCGGCCAGCAGGTTTTCGAGAACCAGGCGTTCCGCGTACGTTACCTGGGCGTCGTAATAGCGGGCCGCCGCGCGCAGACCGTCCGACCGCAGCCCTGGTTCTTCTGCATGGATTTCCTCACCCGACAACATGTCGTGGTTTGGCATCTTTTTCGTGATCGACAGCAGGTCGTAGGCCAGCATGCCAAGTCGAATGATGAATGGACCGCGCCGTGCGCCCGCATAGATCGGAATACATATGCGCAACGGTTCGACGAGGTGCGGCGCCGTTCGCCGCAGGTAGCGTCGCTCGTGCAGCGATTCGTAGACGAGCGGGATCTCGGCATATTCGAGGTAACGTAGTCCGCCATGTATCAGGCGGCTCGAAATAGCGGAGCAACCGCTGCACATATCGTTCTTGTCGAAGACGATGACCTTGAGGCCGCGCAATGCTGCATCGCGCGCAATGCCTGCACCGTTGATGCCGGCACCGATGACTGCAAGATCGTAACTGCCCCGTTCGTTCAAATCAGGGTCTCACCTGGCCGCTGCCGTGCACCACATACTTGTAGCTCGTCAGCTGATCCGCACCAACAGGACCGCGCGCATGAATGCGTCCCGTTGCGATGCCGATCTCAGCGCCGAAGCCAAATTCGCCGCCGTCGGCAAACTGGGTCGATGCGTTATGCAATACGATTGAGGAGTCAACGTCGCGCGCAAAACGGCGAGCGGCGTCGCCATTGTTCGTCACGATGCTTTCGGTGTGGCCGGAACCATAGGTACGAATGTGTTCGACCGCGGCCTCGAGATCGTCAACCACGCGCACCGCGATAACGGCGTCGAGATACTCCGTCGACCAGTCCTCCTCGGTCGCGGGCTCAGCCCTATCGAGCAATGCGCAAACCACGTCATCGCCTCGAATTGCACACCCGGCATCGATAAGCGCGGCGCCAACCGACGGTAGCAGCCGCTCGGCCGCAGCCCGGTCGACGAGTAACGTCTCCGCCGCACCGCAGATTCCGGGACGACGCATCTTGGCATTGACCGCGATGTCGCGCGCCATGTCCGCGTCGGCATCTGCATGCAGGTACACATGGCAAATCCCCTCGAGATGACCGATTACCGGGACCCGCGCTTCGTCCTGTACGCGCTTGATCAGGTTCTTGCCGCCGCGCGGCACGACCACGTCCAACCATTCGCCCATCGACGACAACAGGAAACCAACCGCTGCGCGATCCGTCGTCGGCACCATTTGCACCGCATCCGCCGGCAGTCCTGCCGAATCGAGACCGGCTGCCAGGCAGGCGTGAATCGCGCGGCTTGAATGAAAACTCTCGGAACCGCCACGCAGAATGACCGCATTGCCCGACTTGATGCATAACGCGGCCGCATCGGCGGTAACGTTGGGACGGCTCTCGTAGATAATGCCGATGACGCCGAGGGGGACCGCAACACGCTGGATGCGCAGGCCGTTCGGCCGCTCCCACTCGTCCACGACACGACCGATCGGGTCATGCAGGTCGATGATGGTTTCCAGTCCGGTGGCCATGCCTTCCACACGCTCAGCGTCCAGCATCAGTCGATCGAGCATGGCGCCGCTTAGGCCACGTTCCGCAGCCGTCGCCATGTCCCTGGCATTGGCCGCGAGGATCTCGTCGCAGCGCTCACGCAAATTAACGGCTGCAGACGCGAGGGCTGCATTGCGTTCCTCGCCCGTGCTCGTCGCGAGTCGCGCCGCTGCGCCCCTCGCAGACTTACCCAGTGCCGTCATCGAGGCGGCTATGTCGTCCTTCTCATGCATTGTTGTCGAATAAAACCAGTTCGTCGCGGTGAACCATGACGGCACGGCCGCGGTAGCCAAGCCGCACTTCAATTTCTTCAGACTGGCAACCGGCAATACGGTTCGCCTCGTCTGCCGAGTACTCGGCAAGCCCTCTGCCCAGCTCCCTGCCATCGGGCCCACAAATACTGACGACGTCGCCGCGCCGGAAGTTACCCGTGACATCGACGACACCGACGGGCAACAGGCTCTTCCCATTCTGCAGTGCGCCTGCGGCGCCTGCGTCAACGCCGAGTTCGCCTTGCACCTCGAGGACGCCCGCAAGCCATTGCTTGCGTGCGGCGGCCGGCGTGCCCTCGGCCCGGAACACCGTGCAGCGCGCCCCACCGGCGAGCGCGACCAGCGGGTGATCGATCTGGCCGCTCGCAATGATGGTCGAGCACCCTGCATGCGTTGCGATGCGCGCAGCCTGAACTTTGGTTGCCATGCCACCACTGCCAATATCGGAGCGCGTCTCGCCTGCCATTGCCTGCATCTCGCCCGTAATTCGCGACACCTCGGGAATGTGCTGTGCGTTCGTATTCTTACCGGGATCGGCCGTATAGAAACCGTCAACGTCGGACAGCAACACAAGGGCATCCGCCATGACGAGCTGGGCGACCCTGGCCGCAAGACGATCGTTGTCACCGTAGCGAATCTCATCGGTCGCCACCGTATCGTTCTCGTTGATGACCGGCACCACGCCCCGTTCGAGCAGGCGCGCGAGCGTGCCGCGCGCGTTCAGGAAGCGCCGCCGGTTCTCGGTGTCATCCGGTGTGAGGAGAATTTGGGCGGCAGCGATGCCGTGAGCACCCATGACTTCCTGGTAAGCATGTACGAGATGCACCTGCCCCGCGGCCGCTGCTGCCTGCAGGTCTTCGAGCCGTGCGCGCCTCTTGTTGATACCAAGAACGGCGCTGCCAATGGCGATCGCACCCGAGGATACGACCAGAATTTCGTGGCCTGATTGCTGCAAGGCTGCGAGATCGGATGCGAGCGTCTGGAGCCACGCCCGATTGAGCTGGCCGCCATCATCGACCAATAGCGACGACCCCACCTTGACGACCAGTCGCCGGTAGTCATTGAGCGCCAGGGTGGCCATGTTCAGCCGACGAGCAGATGCTGTCGATCGAACGACGTCAGCGTCACTTCACCCTTGGATACTGCGACCGTGCCGCTGCGCGCAACTGCCGATATTTCGCCGGCTTCGGCGGTAGCATCAATGAATTCGTCGACCTCGGTGACCCGGGCAGTCAGCTGCATCGTGCAGCTGTTGGCATCCTCGTCCAGCATCTCCGCGCCGAAACGCTTCGCGACCGACATGGCCTTGGCCAGTCCGCCCGTGCCCAGTTTCACCTTGACGATAGCCAGTTCGCGCTCGAAGTGCTCGCCAAGCGTCATGTCATGAATATTGACGACATCGACGAGCTTGGCCAGCTGGGCGTTGAGCTGCGCGATTGCGGCGTCCGAGCCGGTCACCACCAGCGTCACGCGTGATACCCGTGGATCATAGGTGGGCGCCACGTTGAGCGTCTCGATGTTGTAGCCGCGTGACGAGAACATGCCCGTCATGCGTGTCAGGGCCCCGACCTCATTGGTAAGCAGGACTGAAATAGCGTGTCGCATGATGAATTACAAGTGAAACAAATTTGCGCAGTGAGAACGCGGATGATGGCCCCTCAAAGCGACTATTGCAATGCACCCTGAATTGGTAAACACTCGCCCGAAATCCGACACTTAAGTCAAGAAAGACTCCATGAATGAGCAGGGCAACACGGCAGCCGTTTCGAACCACCCCTTGACGGGTGAAACCATGAGCGGTGCTGACACCGTCGTACAGGTCATGGCCGACGAAGGGGTCGATACGATTTTCGGCTATTCCGGCGGCGCCATCCTGCCAATTTACGACGCCGTATTCCGCTACAACGACCATCACGTCGAGCCGGATAAGGACGCCGTAATGGAACTCATCGTGCCGGCCAACGAACAGGGCGCCGGCTTCATGGCGGCAGGCTATGCACGCGCCAGCGGCAAGGTAGGGGTTGTCATGGTGACGTCAGGACCAGGCGCGACCAACACCGTGACGCCGGTCCGGGATAGCATGGCCGACTCGGTGCCAATGGTCGTCATATGCGGCCAGGTTCCGACAGCGGCGGTTGGTACCGACGCATTCCAGGAGGCTCCGGTCGCGGCGATCATGGGCGCCGTCGCCAAACACGTTTTCCTGGTAACCGATCCCACGCAGCTCGAAGAAACCGTGCGCAGCGCGTTTGAACTGGCACGCACCGGCCGTCCCGGTCCCGTGGTTGTCGATATCCCGAAGGATATCCAGAACTGGCAGGGCCCGTTCAAGGGCAAAGGCGGCCTGCCATTGCATGGCTATCGCCGACGCCTCGCCAAGGTCGAACAGAACCACCTCAGCGATGAGGCCTGCGAGCGCTTCTTCACGCTATTGTCCGAAGCAGAGCGCCCACTGATTTACGCCGGCGGTGGCGTCATCAACGCCAATGCGACGAAGGCCATGCGTCGCCTGGCGAACGAATACGGTATCCCGGTCACGACGACGCTGATGGCCCTCGGCGCCAGCGATACCCAGCATCCGCTCGCGTTGCACATGCTTGGCATGCATGGCGTCGCATCGGCCAACTACGCCGTCGATGACTGTGATTTCCTGATTGCCATGGGTGCGCGCTTCGATGATCGCGTCGCGGGTAACCCAGGCCAGTTCGCGCCGCGCGCCAAGAACATCGCACACTTCGATGTCGATTTCGCCGAGATCGGCAAGGTCAAGCGCGCCAACTGGCATCACGTCGGACTGCTCGAGCGCGATCTGACCGACCTGCTCGCCTATGGCCGGCGCATCCGCTTTGCCAAGGCGTTTGAGACCTGGCATGACGAAATCGCGCATTTAAAGAAAGAGTACTGCCTCAATTACGATCGCAACTCCGACCTGATCCAGCCTTACGCCGTTATCGAGGAGATCAACAAGCACACCAAGGGCGAAGCGATCATTTCGACCGGCGTCGGGCAGCACCAGATGTGGGCCGCGCAGTATTTCGATTTTCGTGAACCGCGCCTGTGGCTGACCTCGGGCAGCATGGGCACGATGGGTTTCGGGCTGCCCGCTGCGATTGGCGCGCAGTTTGCCGCACCGGATCGCACCGTCATTCTCATCGATGGCGACGGCAGTATCCGCATGAACATCGGCGAACTCGAGACAGCGACGACTTATGGCCTGCCTGTCAAGGTCATCGTCCTGAACAATTACGGCGATGGCATGGTTCGCCAATGGCAAAAGCTTTATTTCGAGGGCCGCATGTCGGGCAGCGACAAGTCGCTGCACGCAAAGGACTTCGTCAAGGCAGCCGAAGCTGATGGCTTCGAGTTTGCGCGACGACTCGACGATCCGGGTGATCTCGAGGCCACGGTCCGTGACTTCATCAATTTCGACGGCCCGGCATTTCTCGAAGTCATCATCGACCGCGATGCCGGCGTCTATCCGATGGTCGGACCGGGTCTGGGATACGACCAGATGATTACGGGCGAGTGGATCAAGAGCCGCGAGAAACCGGTGCACGACACGCTCGATCCAAGCGAGATGTTCTAGATACGCGATTGCCATGACCACGTTGACGGGTTCGCATGACAGGACGCTCACGGGCTACCTCGTGACCCTGTTGGAGTACCCGCGCTGGCGCATCGAGCATGAGATCGACTTCACCGACTGTCACCTGCAAGGGGAGTTCGAGGCCGGCGATGCCGTTTGCGCTACTTGCGAGTTCGGCGCGGCCTGCAACTGGCTGAGCCGGCGTCAGCCGACGCTCGATACCCCACTGGCAGAACTCGAAATTGCCTTGCGGTCCGCGCTCCGGTTCGTCGCAGAGCGCCGCGATCCTCGCCTACCCCACGAGCAGGGCTGCGATTGCGAGGCCTGTCAGTGGCTGCGCGAAGCGCGAGGGTTTCTGCGCACCCGCCGTCAACGCGGCTGAACGCCCTGTGACACCGGTCACGGCGCGCGCCGGCCCATACGGTACACTTAGGGGCTGGGATTTATAGAAATCAAGGGGTTACGTCATGAACCGCAATGCTCTGGGCGCTCTGAGTCTCGCCATGCTGGTCGCCGGCTGCGGCGGTGGCGGCAGTACGTTTGGTGGCCAGGACCCCGTCTCAACCTCTTTCCCCATTACCGGGGCCAATGGTTTCGATGTCGCTCGACTGTCCTGGCAAGCAGCGAATGCCTCGGGCGACATTGCGGCGTTCGAAGCAGGCTTGTTGCCTGTTTCAGGCGGATCCGGTGGCACCCAGGCCGCAGAGCAGTTGGCGGGGCCGGATAGCCGGGTCACGAATATCATCAACATGGTGCCGTTTGACGACGAACGGGAATGTTTCGTCAACGGCACAGTTCGCTCGACGGGTGACATTGCTGACCCGATAACGCCGGCGCTAACGGCAGGCGACAGATTCCGCACCGAGTATACGGCGTGTGACGAAGGAAACGGCGAAGTGCTCGATGGTGTGGTCGACATGACAGTCGTCGACATCAATGGCGATTTTTTCGGTGGCGTGTTCCAGATGAGCATGGATATCGTTCTCGAGAGTTTCGCCGTCACGATCGCCGGTGAGACGACAACGGGTCACGGCGACGCAAGCGCCGCAATCGATACGCTTGACACACCATATGTCGAGGTAGGCATAAGCGGCTCATCCCTGGCCGAGACGACGAGCGCCGGTACCGAGACCGTGACCAACTATTCGACAGAACAAACGCTCGACGGCAACCAGGTACCAGCCGAGTACACGCTGAGCTCCAGCGGTACGCTCAACAGTTCGCAACTGCCGGGTGCTGTCGATTACTCGACCCCGACGACTTTTGTCGGTTTCGAAGGCGCATTCCCGCACACGGGCGTGTTGTTCGTTGAGGGTGACGCGTCATCGGCGCGTCTCGTGGCGCTCGATGATACGAATGTCGAGATCGAGATCGACAACAACGGCGACAGCGTTGTTGACGAGGTCATCCAGACGACCTGGGTCGAGCTTACTGGCAGTTGACGCGCTATGATCAGGAAGAACCTGTTCGATGAGCGCGAAATATGAGCGAATTGCATTTCTCCGGCGGGTGCCTGTGTGGTGCCGTCCACTACGAAGTCACCGGAACTGAAGCCCGCTTCTACCATTGCCATTGCGAGCGCTGCCGCAAGGCGACCGGCACAGGCCATGCGAGCAATATTCTCCTGAAACCGGCCGAGGTTCGATTCACGCGTGGCGAAGAATTGCTGCAGCGCTACAAAGTGCCCGAAGCCAATCGTTTTGCCATGGTTTTCTGCACCTCATGCGGCAGCCCGTTGCCACGCACCTCCCCCGAGGCCGGCATCGTGGTCATTCCCGCCGGCAGCCTCGACGGGGATCCGGGAATCCGGCCCGAGGCCCGGATTTTCAACGACTCGCGCGCCGACTGGTCCTGCAGCGACCCCGATATCCCCTGTTACGCGGAATACCCGGGCCAATAAAATCACGGTATTATGTGAACTGGCTCAAGGACTTTCGACCACGTATCGGGGAAATTTGGGCAACAAGCCACAAATCGTTCACACCATGCTGACATCGCAACGCCGCAACAACCTGAACAAGGTCGTCATCCTCAACCCCAAGGGTGGATGCGGCAAATCGACGTTGGCAACCAACCTGGCAGCCCGCTACGCGCAAGCAGGTCCGACGCCCGCCATCATGGACTACGATCCGCAGGGTTCGACCATGGGTTGGCTGGATCGGCGGCCGGCGGACTTGCCGACGATCCACGGCATCGCCGCGTACAAGAAGAGCATGCAGGCGACGCGTAGCTGGCAGCTTCGCGTTCCCGATGAAACGGTCAACCTGCTGATCGATTCGCCTGCGAGCATTGACCATGATGACCTGCGCGAGCTGACGCGGGACGCCACCAGCATCCTGGTGCCTGTACTGCCGTCGCCGATGGATATTCATGCGGCATCGCGTTGCATTGCGGACCTGTTGCTCGTGGCAAAAATCGATCGCCGCGACCGCAAGCTCGCCGTTGTCGCGAATCGCACGCGCAAAAACACCAAGAGCTTCGCGAAGTTGATGCGTTTTCTCGATTCGCTCGGGATCCCGATCATCGCGGTGCTGCGCGACAGCCAGAACTTTGTCCACGCGGCCGAACAAGGCCTCGGCCTGTGCGAAATGCAGCCATCGCGTGTCAAGCCTGACATGCGCGAAATCGAGAAAATCGTGACCTGGCTCGACGCCTGGCCGCAGCGTCGCCAGGATTCCAGCGCCGTAACATCGATCAACCGCAAACCGACGGTGCGCTCACTCTTGCGACGCCCGCAGTTCGGCTCAGCCTGAGCGCTGTATCTCCGCAAAAACTTCGGCGTCGACGTTACCGCCACTGATCACAATGACCGTTGTGCGCCCCCGCGTGTCGACGCGACCGGCCAGTACTGCCGCGAGCGCCGCGGCGCCGCCCGGCTCTATGACCAGCTTGAGGTTCCTGAAGGCAAAACGCATCGCCTCGCTGACCTGGTCATCACTGACGGTGTAACCCTCACCGAGCAGCACGCGCATAATTGCGAACGGCAGCGCTCCCGGAGAATGTGCCTGCAGTGCGTCGCAGATGGAGCGCGCGTCGTTGCCGACCGTTTCTCGCAGACCTGAACGTAACGACCGTGCAGTGTCATCAAACTCTTCCGGCTCAACGGTGTGGACACTGACGCCCGGAAAGTAGTGCTTGAGCGCGGTTGCGCTGCCCGAAATCAACCCGCCGCCACCGCAATTGACGAGGACCTGGTCCGGTTCGATATCCTGATGCCGGCACTGCTGCGCAATTTCGAGGCCGACCGTGCCCTGCCCGGCGATGATCCACTCATGATCGTAGGACGGCACCACGACCGCGCCGCGCTCGGCCGCAATCTCGCGCGCGATCGCCTCCCGGTCGCCCGTATAGCGGTCGTAGGTAATAACCTCGCCGCCGAGGCGACGAGTGTTCTCGAGTTTCGCGCGTGGCGCGTCTGCGGGCATCACGATTGCCGTTTGCACACCCAGCATCGACCCGGCGCAGGCAACACCCTGCGCATGATTGCCGGAGGAAAACGCGACGACGCCGCGCGCCGCTTCCGCGTCGCTCAGCTGGCCCAGAAAATTGTAGGCGCCGCGGATTTTGAACGAGCCCGTAACCTGCAGACACTCGGGCTTGAGGAGGACGCGGCCGCCCGCCAGCTGGTCAAGTTCGTGATTGCGGATCAGGGGCGTTCGGACCGCCACACCGTCGAGGCGTGCGGCAGCCGCTGCAACGTCCGCGAACTCGATCATGCGATTGTGGCGGTTGCCAGCTGGTCGATCTTGGCCGCGCAAATAAAGTCATTATCCGACAGACCGCCAATAGCGTGCGTCGTGTAACTGACATGGCAACGCGCATACTCGACGGTCAACACCGGGTGATGTCCTTCTGCGATAGCGATCCACGCGACCGCGTTGGCAAAACCAAGCGTCCGGCTATAAGCCGGAAACTCGAAGCTACGTTCGATGCTCAGTCCGTCGTTGCTGAGCGCCCAGGCCGGATCAAGCGCAGCCAGCAGCTCGCGGCTTTGTTCTGCGGTGAGCGGATTCACCCCACCTTCACAGGGTTTGCAGCGACGATCAGCGAGTTCCATGTTCGTTCCCTCCGTTGAGTCCGCAGACATTAGCAAAAAAGCCGGCCCCGAGGGGCCGGCCAGGCGGAGACTCGGAGAGTCACAGGGAAGCTAGTTGGGATAGGCGGCCAGCGATGGGGTGTTGTCGATGAACAGGCGTACACTGACGCGGCGTTCGAGCGCCAAACTGTCAAGTGTCTCGTCCTGCGCCACAGCCTCGCCATGCGCGGCAGTATTGATGCGATCAGGGTGAACGCCCGCGGCCAGGAACTGATCGCGGATGAACTGGACACGACGTTCTGACAGAGCCTGGTTGTAGTCTGCGTTGCCGCGCTGGTCGGCGAAGCCGTCGAGCTGAATATTCACGTCGTTCATGCGAGCGACGGTTCCCGCGAGCTGCGCCAGGCGTATTGCCGTCGTGTCGGCAACAACTGACTCGTCTGTGCGAAACAGCAGATCCATTTCGATACCAGCCTGCATGAGCTCAATGAGTTCCGGACGCGACAGGTCCTGCAATTGCTCGACCCTGGCGCTGAGCTGGTTCAGATTGCTTTCCAGCCGCGCGACTTCGGCATCGGCGACCCTGACGTCGTACTCGAGACCGGTGATCTCATGGTTCTTGTTATCCATTGTGTTGCCGATCTTGGCGCCGACCATTGCGCCGACGAAAAAGCCGACCGGCCCACCCGCGACGGCGCCGATGATCGCGCCCGAACCGACCCCGATGTTCTCGTTGCGATTGGACTTCTCGGCGGCCGAGACAGGCGCGGCAAAGAAGACGGCAGCGGCGGCGATAGTTGCTATGACTGGGTTACGCATGTGAATGATCTCCTGTTTTAATCCGGGGCCCGATGGCCCGTTTCGGAGTTCATTACACGCCGCCCCGGGGGTGACGATGCGGCAGGCTCGTGCAAACCTGCCGATCAATTATGGCGAAAAGTGGCGCATGCGCCGCAGATGACTGGCTATGACAGCCCCAGGCGTTCGCAGTATTCGGCCGAGAATTCGCTCTGCATCTTGTAGAACGGACGCAGTCTCCGGCCTTCGAGCACATCGACGAGAATATTCAGATGCGTATGCCAGCCACCGCTGACACTCAGCACGATGTTCTGCGTATCGAGACGCCGGTGGATCAGGATCAACCGAACCTTGTCGCCCTCTTCCCGCAGTTCATAGCAAACCTCCGAGTTTTCATCCTCGAATTCCCACGTGTGATGCAGGATGCGCGGCGCTTCACAGCGCGTGACCTTGCCGGCGAACGACATTTTCTCGGGGGTGTCGGCGAATTTCTCCGGGCGCGGGATATCGTCCTCGCCGGACAGCGACTTGTTGTGAAAGTGCATGTCGACATGCCCGTCCATGGTCGTTTCCACATCACCGCCGCATAACCACTGGGCGCGTTTGTCACTCTCGGTCAGGTAAGCCCAGACGCGTTCGATCGGCCCCGGCAGCAGTCGTTCGAACTTCACGGTCTGTTGGTCGAGCAGTTCGCCATAGTCACTCATCGTTGTTCTCCTTCATTCCGTCTCGGTCAGCAACTGCTCGAGCCTGTCGAGGCGTTGCGACCAGAACTCGCGCACCTTCCCGACCCACGCCTCGATCTCGTCGAGGCTATCGTTATTGAGCCGATAGATGCGGCGCTGGGCGTCGGCGCGCGCCGTGACAATGCCCGCATCGCGCAGCACCTTGAGATGCTGGGACACCGCGGGGCGGCTCATTTCGAAACGCTCCGCAAGGTCGCCAAATGAGGACTCGCCGACGGCGAGCACCTCGATGATGTGGCGACGCGTCGGGTCGGCCAGTGCAGTGAATGTATCCATGGCCCCTATGATAAGTATTTACTTAATTAAGTCAATACTTATTTTTAGGCAACAGACGAGACAGGAGCCTGAACGGGCGGAAATTCAGCGGTTGGGGTCGGTCAGGGCGACAAAGGTGCCGCCGTTGCGATCGCACAGCACGCGCATCAGCGTAGCGAACCGCACCGCCGTGCGCGGGATACTGCCGCCTCCGCGGAACCCGCGCGGGAAGCCGACCGCATGGATGCGAACGCGGCGCTTGCCGTCCGCGCCGACCCGGTTGCGGCGATCGATCGTGCCAACGACCTGGTCGATGTTCATGCTGCCGGCAAAATCGTCGCCGAATACGTAGATGCTGATCTTCTTGTCTTCGGCATAGAACGTTTCGATCGCTGCCTGGATGCCATCGACCGGGTTACTGTCACTCTGGGCGAACCAGGTGCGCATGCGATTGATGATCGCCTGCCGCCGACCGGGCGAATCCGGAATCCAGCGACCTGAAAATTCCTGGAACATGTAGGCGCCGTCATCATTCATGATCTGGATGCCCTTGACGGTCGGGTAGGCCTGCAGCGCCTCCTGCAGCTTGCGCTGCACCAGCCCCCAGTTGTAATTGATCATACTGTTGGAGGTATCGATCACGAAAATGATGTATTCGCTGTCGACCGGGATGCCGGCCACCGCGTCTGCATCGCTGCGGCGGTAGTACGGCAGCAGGCGTTTCATCTCCTCGGTCAGGCGTTGGCGCGCGGCGCGCAGTTCGCCCTCATCGATCGTCGCCTCCTCCTCCTGGCGGCTGGCCTCGTACTGACCGCGGATGCGGTTCAGGTCACCCTGCAACTGCGCAAGCTCCGTCCGGGTAGATGCCGCATCGTCCTCGACTTTCTTGAGTTCGCGATCGAGTACGGTCGATTCGCCGCGCAACTGGAACAGTTCTTCCTGCAGCAAGGCGATGAGCTGTTCGAGATTCTCCTCTGCCTCTTCAACGACGACAGGCTCGTAGATCTTGCTCAGCACGAGGAGCAGGATGATCGCGCCAAAACCACAGCAGATGCAGTCGAGGAACGACAGGCTGAAAGCTTCTACATTGCGGCGCCGTCTCACTTTGTCACTCCTAGGGCCAGTCGCGGCTGATGGTCAGGAAGGAGCCGCCGGTTGCCAGGGCAAGCGACCAGAACTGTGTGGGCGCGTCGAAGTCGCCTTCCATCGGGAACAGCATGACGTTAACGGGAATGCCGGACGGCAGCGTCCGCGCCGCCCCCGCGAACAGGCCGATACGTTCGCGCGGCCCGACGACGCTCTTGTCCGTCGTCGCCGCATCCATGGTCGGCATGCCGTCGACAATCAGGATGATATTGTCCGGCCGCGGCGACAGGGATTTCACGACATCGAAAGCCGAGTGCATGTTGGTCCCGTTCTTTGGCACGGTCCGACGCAGCACGCGCACGGCCTCGTCGAGTTGCACGCCATCCTCGGCCGTCAGCCATACACCCTCAGTGCCGCGAATAACCGGCTCGGTCACGTTGTTGAACATGAATATCTGGTACTGGTCTTCCGGCTGAAATTGCGTCGTCAACCAGTCGACGGTCGCAATTGCCTGGCGCCACTTGCGCGACCGCAGCTGCTCCGACTCGGGCATATTGCGGCGGCGGATGATATTTACGAGCTTGTCGCTCAGCATGCTGGCAGATCGATCGACCAGGATGAGGGTACGCTCGCCGCCAAGTCGCAGGCCGGTCAGGTACTGCCGGTCACCCTCGCCCTTGAAGGTGCGAATCTGCTCGCCTGCCGCATCCTGCTCCTGTTTGATAGCGAGCAGTCGCTTGACCTCGTCCTCCAGCGACTTGATGTCCGACTGCAGTTTCTCGACACGTTCAATCTTTGCCAGCGTGTCCTGGTCGTACTTATCCAGCTCTGCCTGCAATTCCTGGATCAGCGCGATGATCTGTGCAATCTGGCTGTCGGCGTCTTCCTTCTCCGTCTTCAGCTTCTGCATCGTATTGCGTTTCAGAGCGAGGTTTTTGCGCCCGTCCAGCACTTCGATCTCAAGACGGTTGGTCTCCGCCATAAGCTCGGCGTTCTGGTTTTCGGTCGTCGCATTGACGTGCGAATTGATGATCATGAAGAACAGGATGACGGCACCGAAACCGCAGCTCATGCAGTCAAGGAACGACATGCTGAAAATATCCCCGTCGCGCCGCCGTCTGCGTGCCATGTCAGCCCTCCACCGAGATCATGCGTAACTCGACGCCCGGCGTGCCAATGCGCAGAACGTCTCCGGACTGCAATGACGCCGAACCGTCAATGCGATGACCGTTGAGAAACGTGCCGTAGCGAGAGTGGTCGGTCACGACACACTGCCCGTTACTCGTCGCGATATCGCAGTGCCGACGCGAGATTCCGGGCGTTTCACGACCGAGATCAAGCCAGCGCTCGTTGTCGCCCGGCTGCGAACCCAGTACGAGCGGCTCGGCGCCAACCGGCATCGCACGACTGCCGACAAGCACATGCGACGGCAACTCGGCGACACCTGTGCCGGCGGTCTCGAGCCCGATAGGTGCCTGGTCCCAGGGCAGGTGCCGCACCAGCGACACGCTGCCGCCGGCCTGACTGGCCGAGCAGCGCATGGCAAGTCCGCGAGCCGTGGCGCCGGGTTCGAGCAGGAACACCTCGCCGCCGACGCGGGCGGCAAGCGTATCGGCAAGACCCGGCATGCGCGCCGCACGATCGGACAACTGCAGTGCCGGGGTTTCACCCGCACGGTAGATCGCTCGCAGATTGCTCACTATCGCCTGGTATACCGGCGTGGCCGCGTCAACGAGGTCGATCGACTCGATTTCAGCGCGATGCGTGATGCCGCGGTATTCGACTTCGAGCGGGACCGAGTCCTTACTCGACGCAATCGCCAGCCAGCCGAGGATATTGTTCTGCAGCGCCTGCTCGGTCTCCGCGGTATGCAGGGGATCGAAACGCGATTGCTGTACGAAGCTCTCCGCGATGACGCGCAACCAGATGTCGTACAGGTCCAGCATGCCCGCGTCATCGAGAATGCTTGATTTCTCGTACTGCGCCTGGCCATCCTGCGACAGGCGCGTCAGCATTGCGGTGTGCAGACTCAGGTCGACATGGACGGGCACCGCCGCCGTATACTCGCGGCGCGTTGCCGCAACGGCGGCATCGACCATACCGACCACGGGAATCTCGAGCTCGAGCGCGATGCCAAGCAACAACCCGAGACTCGCGCTGTTCATGTAACCAGGCACTGCGAGAGCCAGCTGATCGCCCGGCTGCGCCACCTTTTGCCACAGGGTCTCGAGTTGAGCGCTGGCGATATCCGCGCTGGACAAATGGGCGAAACGTCGGTCACCCAGGGACTCGGTGGACAACTCCGCCCAGTAGCGATGCTGGACGCGACGGGGCTTCAGGCTGGCGCTGGCCCAGGCGGCGCGGCCCGTGACGAGCCCATCGTCCTCAAGCAGCGCAAATCCGGGCTCGCGGCTCAGGATGCGGTCACCATCCGTCACCAGGATGCCCGCGTCGTTCAAATGTGCTGCAAGAAGCGCCATGCGATTACATCAGTCCGCCTTCAGGTGGCGGATAACCATGTCATCGCAATAGTTTTCGCTGTCGAACACCAGGCGTTCCTGCATCAGCTGCAACTGGTGCACGAGGAACATCAGGAAGATCGAGATCAGCAGGGCAATGAAGGTTGAGTTGAACGCGACACCCAGGCTCTGCGTCACGCCGGCGATATCACCCTGCACCGCCTTGTCCGCCTGGGCGAGCGCTTCACCGATACCGCGTACCGTGCCGATAAATCCAATCGACGGGATGGCCCAGGAAATATAGCGAATCATCGCCAGCTCGGACTCGAGACGATCGGCCTCGGATTCGCAAATGGTATGCGTGCTGCTGGAAACGTCCTGGATATTGCGTGTAGAGCCGAAGCGGCGCAGCGCATTCAGCAATGCGCGCGGCAACAGCATGCGTTGCCGGTCCTCGGGCAGCGCCTGCACCTGGCGCGCAAAATCGCGCGTGTCCTCGGGCAATATTCGCATCCCCTCGGGTACCTGGATCAGGTCGACCTCGAGCAACTTGCGCTCGCCGCTGATCTTGGCGGCCTTGTAACCCATGATCGCCAGCGCCCAGAACATGAGGATGAAACAGGCCTCCTGTTCGAGGTCCTTGACCAGCACCCAGACGCTGCGTTCGCGCACATAGTCCGGGTCCTGTTCAGCCAGCATGTTCTGCTCCGCGATGATCTCGGCTGCATTGGGCCGCACGACCGATACATAGAACGCATGCACGATGATGATCGCGATGATCAGGGCGAACAACTGGTAGACAAACTCGACCGGGATGTTCTTCTTGTTCATTAATGCCTGCCTGTGTTTTCAGATATCAACCGGAAAAGGAATGGATTGCTCGAAACGAACTTCTTCTGTCGGATCGAAATCGTCCTCAATTTCCGTGTAGTCCTCATCGAGGCCGAGCAATGCCTCGATTTCCTCGTCCGTAACTTCCTCTTCGGCGGCATCTTCCGCGGCCGCCGGCTCTGCTGGTTCTTCCGTATCGGCGTCCTGCGCAGCCGCAGGCACCAGCGCGAGCAATGCAATCAATATTGTCAGGCGACCCATGCTTAACCTCCGTTACACGACCTTGTCGTTAGACCGCAACCGGCGCGAATCGTCTCATTTGATTCTAGTCCGCAAAGCGGGCGACGCGAAAGCCGACATCGGGGCGCGCCTTGTTGCCGAAGTCGCGGTAGCTCAGTCGCAGCTCGCTCTGGCCTGCGTGCCGCCAGCTCGAACCACGAATCACGTAACTCGTGCCACGCTGCGGACCGGTTGGATCGATGACGGCGTTCGTTATGCCCGGTGTTGGCACAGTGTAGAAATCATTGACCCATTCAGCCACGTTGCCGCCGTCGTCGTAAATGCCAAGGGCATTCGGCTTGAAACTGCCGGTGGGGGCCGTCGACGGATAACCGTCGTCGTAGGCGGGCAGGATCGATGGCACCAGTTCAATGGCGGAGCGGTCCGCGAAGTTGCCGCTTTCCTTCGGTGGCGGCCACGCGGCGCCCCAGGGGAATTTGCGCGGCTGTTGCTGGCCGCCGTAACGAATCGCCAACGTCCACTCGGCCTCGGTGGGCAGGCGATAACCGTCTGTCAGCGGGTATACCGCCACCCATTTGCCAAATTCGCTCTTGTACGCAGGCGTACGGCCTTCACGCTGGCTGAGCCAGTTGCAGTACTGGATGGCGTCTTCCCACGTGACATTGGCGACCGGGTTGTCGTCCGCTGCCAGCGACACATGGGTATCGGCACCCGAGTCATGATTGGCACGAAACTCGGCAAACTCCCTGTTCGTGACTTCGTGAGTGCTGATCAGGAAGGGCCGTGTAATCGTCACGGGCACGATGACTTCATTCGCGCGCCGTCCGACTTCGGCGCGCGACGCCCCCATTGTGAACGTCGCCGGCTCAACCCGCCTCAATGTCTGCCCGCCCGGTGACTTGAGCGTCTTCGCAATGCGCGCATCGGCGATCGCCTGCTCGGAACGCAGTGTCGCATTGAGCGTCTGCGGATAACCCGGTCGCGGCGTCAACGTACGTTTCCAGCTTGCGTAACCAGGCCGGCGCACTTCGATCGTGTGCGGAGCCGAACTCAGGCGTACCGTGGTCTTACCCCTGCCGCGCGCACGTCCGTCGACATAAACGGTCGCGTCCTCCGGACTGACAACGACAGTGACGGTTCCGAGCCGCGCCGACATGTCGACCGTGATCGATTCAGTGGTATTCGATTCGAGCCGCAAATTACGACGCGTTACGCCATAGCCCACCTTCGACAAACCGATCTGGTAGTCGACGTCCGGCGTCAGCGACAGCGTCAACGGCGACTGACCACGATAGCGGCCATTGACGGTGACATTGGCTCCACGCGGAATCGTGTTGACGATCAACCGCGCGTCGGCAGGCTGCAGGACGATCATTGGCAGTTGCTGCGCCACGTTCGGCTGCGCAACCACGGTCCCGTCCCAGGCTGCAAAGCCATCCTTCGACAGGGAAATTTCGTGAGTGCCCTCGAGCAGCTCGACTGTGGCGGGCGTCACGCCAACCTCGGTGTCGCCCGAGAGAATCGTAGCTCCGGGCGGTTCCGAGTTGATCTCCACTTCCGCCCAGCGCGGCACGAGTTGCACGTTATAGACTTCGTTCCGGTCGAGGCCGGGGATTGCTACAACGCCGCTGAACGGCAGGAAGCGATCCGACTCGACACGCACGGCGTGGTCGCCGGGTTCCAGCTCGACGGGCCCGAACGGCGCGGTGCCGACCTGGCTGTCATTGACCGTGACGACGGCGTCTACCGGCGGCACGACATCCACGGTCAACAGTCCCGGCTTCTTGCGCATGCTGAGACCGAGCGTCATCGACGGCTCGTCGCCGACCTCAAAAGCCTGCTTGACGTCGTAGTAGCCCTGCTTCTGCACGTTGACCGTGTAATCGCCCTTGCGCAGCAGCACCCGGCCGCCAACCGGCAAGCGGAACCAGCCGCCATCGATGCTGAAACTATCCGGCTCCGCAGGGTCGATCTCGAACTCCACTGACTTGGCGCTGAACAACAGGTAGGAGGCCGTCAGCAGGAATACCAGCAAAGTGCCGACGATGTAACGCAACGGGCTGGTGCGCTCCACCTGCACCTTTGCTGCCGTATCGGCCGCACGCCTGAACGCAGTGGGTGCTATTGCCTCCTCGTCGGGCAACGCCTCTGCGTCGTCAATTTCGGGCGGGCGCGTGACATAGGCGCTGTCCTCGAGCTGAACTTCGAGGGCGAGGATGGCGCCATCAATGGCGATACGGATGCGGCTGCCAAAGAAACCGAGTTCGTCACCGTTGTCGAGCCGCTGGCTCGTCTCGAGCGTCGCACCGTTGAGCGTGAGGGACGCCGTACGGCCAACCGGCTGCACGAACGGCTTGCCGTCGAGCAGGTCGAGCAACGCGACGGGTTCGCCGCCAGGTCCGGGTAGCCGCAGTTCACAGTCGCTACCTGTACCAACGCGCAACGGGAGATTACCGGCATCGACGCGACGCTCACCCTCAACATCCCTGATGAACAAGTGATCGAAACTCAAATTGCTTCCTCGCAGCGAACGACAACAGGCTGCATCTCGACTTCAGGCGCAACGCGGAATTCGAGTCGCACGTCACGATAACCCGGCCGCGCACCCACCGCCACATAAGTGCCCGGACGCAACTCGAGCCGGCGCGATGAGAAACTCCCGAGCACGCCGACTTTGTAAATCGATACTGACGTCTGGTTATCCGAAACGAGCTCAACCGCAACCGGCGTGGCGGCACGCTTCAGCAGCCGCGACAACTCGTCGCGCTGCTCCGCAAGGCGCGGACCGATGTCAGGCATGCCGGTCACATCGAGCATCAGTTTCGTCGCGCTCGACATGACCGGGGGCGCGGACAGTCGATCCGGATCAGTGATGAATTCGTCAAGTTGCTGGTGCAAGGCGCTCATGCGACGCGCATTGGCGAGCCCCTCGATCGCGAACGCCAGGTTCGCATCAATCTCGAGTATTTCCTCGTACGTCGTCGCCGCCGCATCCCAATGTTCGGACTGTTCCAATGCGACAGCCTCCTGCTCGAGCATCGAGATGTTGTCGAGTTGCAGGCCCTGCGCGACCTGCAGCAGGCCGTCCCTGGGCTCCGGCGATTCCGGGATCAGTTGCTGTGCCATGCGAAACGCAGCTCGTGCCGTAAGGTAGTCGCTGGCGGCGAGTGCATCGATCCCTTCGGACATGCGTGTATCGAACTGGATCTTGGTGCGTGTCGCCCGGACGCGTTCGACGCCCTCCACTGCCGGGACCCAGTTTGGATCGAGCTCGACGGCCTGCGCGAAGCTGGCTTCTGCGGCGTCGAGTTCGAGCTCTTCTTCGTATTCGAGGCCGCGATCAACCAGTTGCAGAACGGCCTCGAGGTTCAGCGCCCGCTGGTAACCTTCGCGCGCAGTCGGATCGTTTGGCGTGATCGCAACGGCGAGCTCGTAAAGACGCAAGGCCTCCGCGCGGTCGCCCGCATCGAAAGCAGCCTGCGCCCCTTCCAGCGCCTTGCGAAATTCCGGCTCCACGCGCTCGAACAGCGGCTCGATCAGCGACAGCGCATCGAGATAACGTACTTCAGCAGTGCGAAAGTCCTTGCGCAGGTAGGCATCATCGCCCTGCTGGTAAAACTCTTGTGCGCGCTGATAGGGCACGGGCGCCCAACGTTGAACGCCGCGCCGTTCCAGTGTTTCGAAGTCAGACAGCAACTCGCCGAGAATGCTCTCGACCTGCAAACGCAGCTTTTCGTCATCAGCGAGGCCGGAATAGTCGGCTTCGTTTTCGTTGAACTCGATGACCTCGTCGTCCAGCGCCGTATTCTCGGGCACGAACTCGCGCGTGACCCGGTTATTGCCCAGCAACGGGTCATCTTCCTCAACGTCGGCCGCGGACGGGGCGATCTCGACAGGGTCCTCCTCCGCCACCGGCACCGACACCGGATCGGCAGGCAACAGCGCATCGTTGCCATCGTCCTCGACGGCGTCTGGCAGCAGGAATACAACACCCAGCAGCAGAGCGACGAGCACCGCGAGACTGGCGCCCACGACATTGCGATTCAGGCCTGAGGACCGTTGCGCCGCCAACTCTTCCGCGGCCGTTGTCGACGCCTTCGATACGGCGGCGACGCGCTCGATGCGCTCGTCCTCTATGACCGGCCGCGGTGCAATCTGCGAGCGCGCGGTGCCCGGCGCGAACCCGGCCGCAGTCAACGCGTCGATCACGCCGGCGGCGTCGGGCCGCGCAGTCGCATCGAGATCGAGCATGGCGGTTAGCAGCGCATCGATGGCCGCAGGCACGGCACTCCCGTCCGCGGTGCGCAAGGGTGCGTCGCCAGGCGGCACGCCCGAGATCAGTTCATGCAACAGAACACCGAGCGCATAGATATCGTCGGCCGGCTGAGCAGGTTCGCCACGCCTGACCTGCGGACTGGCCGCGACAGGTGTGCCGCCCCCGGCGGTCGCGCCCGCCGCTGCCGCAACACCGAAATCGCTGAGATAGGGCGCACCGTTGTAGTCGAGCAGGATATTGCTGGCCTTGATGTCGCGATGCATGACGTCCTTGGCATGAGCGTAGCGCAGCGCATCGGCCACGAGCCCGATAACCGGCAGGACATCTGCGAGCGGTTTACCGGCCAGCGCACCAAGATCCGACCCGTCGACAAACTGCATGCTGTAGAACGCGATGCCTTCGTCTTCATGAAATTCGAACACGCGCACGACATGCGCATGCATTAGGCGCAAATTTGCCTGCCATTCAGCGCGCAGACGCGATGCGCCGCTCGCCGGTACGATCTTCAGCGCGACGGATGCGCGCGTCATGCGGTCCCTGGCCAGCCACGTCGTTGCCTCGCCACCACGCCCGAGCGGCCGCTCGAGTGTATAGCGCTGGGCAAGGCGTGATCCTTTAGTCAGTTCAGGCATCGCGGGGTCTTGCGGCTCTCTATTCGGTCGCGGTCGTGCGAGCCGGCGTGCCGACGTCTACTGATCCTGTAAAGCCGGTCTCGGCCTGGTAGATTTCCCTGAGAATCCGGCGCCATCCTTCATATTGTGCCTGGGCGGTACCCGTCAGGCGGCGTTCCTGCCCCTCGACCGTAACGACCATTGGCGCGGCCTGGGCCCCGAAAGACGAGGAAAGCTCCTTGATGGCCGCGACGTGTGATTCCGCTTCATAACCGCGCTGCACGCCGCCAATGATGCGGTTCAGGCCTTCCGATATGCCGAGGTGCTGCAGGCCGCGGTTGACGCGGCGCTGGCGGCTGCTGCTTGAGTTGTCGGTATCCGCCGCCAGGGAGCCAGCCAGAATCACCACGCCGACCAGGGTCTGCATGCGCGCTGAACGCTTCACCTGTCGGTAGGCCACCGATTCCTGGCGAGACACCTTGCGCCAGTTGCGATACGGCATTGCGATGCCGTAATAAAAGTTGGCGTAGTGCTCGTTAAGAGTGTCGACGACGAGGCGGTCGCGCTCGCGAATCTGGCGCAGGCGCGCTACGTTCGGATCGTTTTCCGCAGGCAGCCGCATGATAGTCGCTATACCGTCGTCATCAGTTGCGAGGTGCTGGCCGTAGGCCAGCGGCGACATATCGCCAAAGAACTTCAGCTCGGATATCTGGCGCGTCTGTTGCAACTGCCGGGCCGGCAGGCTCTCCGCGTGAACGCGCAGATCGTTCGCGATATCGTTGAACACCTTCTGGTAGGGATCGAGTCGCCGGTCGCGACGATCGGAAAACGAGGTGACACCGGTCTGGGTCTCGTAGGTACGCTCGAACCAGACGCGCCCGGCAGCGTCCTCTACGATGACATTGAGTTCGATGAACTCGCCGTCCGATTTCTCGATTGCGCCGCTGACGACGATATCGGTGAACGCCTCACGCGACGGCACCACCCTGACCGCGCCCCAGTACCCGGTGCCCTGCAGGGTCGTCTTCAGGTGATAGGCAAGATACTTGGTCTCAGCGAGGCGGATTTCCTCGTAAACGCCTGAATCGCGCGGGTTGTTGTCTTCCTCGATACCTGCCGCGAATTCCACGATGCCGATGTCGAGCAGGCGAGCTTCGTCGATCGGGCTCTTGGCGACGACGAGTTCGGATTCCTCGGCAACGATGACCTCGTTAACCGTGCACCCGGCAGACACGAGGCACAGAACTAACAGTAAGACTCTCCGCATAGTGTGTCGCTAGTTCCCTTCCATACCTTTGTACTTGCGGTACTCCTCCCAGTAGCGCTCGCGCAACTCGGGGTCCTCTTCCGCCAAAGCGGCTTCACGAATCTGCTTGGCGACGACGTCATCGTCGATCACAGCCTCGATATCGTCCGGCGTGCGGCGCGCAACTTCCTCCGCATCCAGCCCGGCGAGTCCACCCTGGCTCTGCGACGGTGCATCGCTGCCGGCGCTGCCACCACCGCCGCCCGTGCTTCCTGCGGCCATGGCGCCCGCAGACTGTTCGCCAAGACTGATTGAACCGCCCTGGTTGCCGCCGGAGCCCGTATCAAACCCTTCCGTGTTGCGCCCTGCCGACGCAATCTGCCGCTGTTCTTCTCCCATCGATTCGTCGAAGTCGCCGATGGATTTGTCGAGCTCTTCGCCCAACTCCTCAGCACGCTCCGGGTCGCCCGGGAACTGGCCCATGCCGCCGGCACCGCCGGTGCCGCTGCCATCGCCTTTCTGACAGCCCGCATCACCGCCGAATCCACCGCCGGTCATGCCGCCGTCATTGCATTCCTGGCCAGCACCGCCGCCACCAACGCTGACGCCCTGGGTGCCTTCCATGCCACCAGCGGCCCCACCTGACGAGCCACCGCCGCCGGCGGAGCCTTCGCCACCCATGGAACCGCCGCCCATGGAGCCGCCTCCCATGGAACCGCCCATGGAACCACCGCCACCGGAAGTCCCTCCGCCGCCCATGGAACCGCCGCCCATGCCGCCCATGGAGCCACCACCCGATGAACCGCCGCCTGACGAACCGCCACCCGACGAACCGCCGCCCGACGAACCGCCGCCCGACGAACCGCCGCCCATACCACCTGTGGAGCCACCGGCACCGCCCTCCGGCATCGAGGCGCAACCGGCAAGCAGCAATCCGCTGCACGCAATCGCCACGCAGGCGCGCAGCAAACTTGAAGACCTGGTTTGTTTCCGGGCTATTCGCGTCATGTTAATCCTCCCGAATCCTGTACTTGGAACCCAAAGACGGCACCGAGTTCCCGCCAACAGGGGTCATTCAACGATCATACGCGCGCGCCCTGGTTTTCTGAACAAAATGAGCGACAAATCATCAGGTTTGCAGGGCTGACTCGAATCGTTGTGTCCCATCCTGTGGCGCGCCAGCATCGTGACGGCCTTGGCGCTCTCGGCCAGGCTGCCTTTTCTGACATATTCCACGATTTCATCGAGATGCACGTTGTCGGTGAGGCCATCACTGGCGACCAGCACCGTGTCTCGCGGCCGCAATTCGACGCCCGCGCCGACATCGATGCGCATATCCGTCGTACCGATGAAATTCGACACGAGATGGCGTTCCTCGTGGTGCAGGGCCTCGCGCTGATCGAGAAACCCCGCTTCCACGGCGAACCCGGTCGGCGAATGGGCCGTGGTTTGCAGCTTGATGGCACCGCGCTGGCCAACCACGAGCGCCTCCGAGTCGCCGATCTGGTAGGAGCGCGCAACCAGCCCTTCGATGGTGATGACCGTCATCGTGGTCGCGGATCCGTTGCCCAGCGCCAGCACGGCTTCGTTGGCGGCTTCGATGCCGTTGAGAATGGCCGTGCGCAGCAACAACGTGCGCTCCATTGCGGACTGTAGCGCAGCGGCCAACCTGGTAACGGCCGTAAGGGAAGCGCGTTTGCCGGCAGGCAGGCCACCTGCCCCGTCCGCTACGACCAATGCGGCCGCTCCCGGTCCGTACGGGATGATCGCGACGGTGTCCTCGTTTTCGGTGTGTTTTTCGGGATCGCGTTGCGTGCAGACGAACGCGGAACCACCGGCGACATCGACCTCGGCCTGGTCCGGCTCGGTCGCGCCGTTCAGGACCAGGAGTTCGGTCTGGGCTGTCGCTTCGTCCCCGCTCATTCGCGTCGCACCGGCTCCCGGCACCACGCGCAGAAATTCCAGAATTCCTTCGCGATGCCCCAGTTACAGGCCTTGCAGCTGTGGCGGCTCCCCTTCAGCTTCCATGGGCGCCGCACCTTGCTGCGACAGTGAGGACAATAGCGCATGAAGGGCATCAATGGCCCACGACAGCGCTCATTCGCACATTTCGCGGTATAACGTTTGTCCGGGTAGCTGCGTTGCGATTCTTCAATGAATCCCGGTCCATAACACCAGGCGCAATAATCCCAGTCGTTCTTGACGCCACGCTCACAACGGGGGCAATGCGCCGGCATGCGTGTTTCCGAACCGCGCGAAGGATTGTCGAAGCCACACCAGGGGCAACACTGCATGCTCTCCGCGACCGGCCCTTCGCAGCGCCGGCACTGGTGGCGCGTATCGAGTTGCGCGCGAAACTGCCGCTGAAACTCGCGCCACTGCATCTGACGCCACGATGTGCCGCGCCGTGTGCCGTTCTTCGTCCCGTTATTCCTGGTCCCAGACCGCTTCTGCTTGCGAGCATTACTTTGCAGGCGTTCGAAATCCGCATACATCGCGACCGCGTCGCGATAGCGTTTCCTGGGGTCGAGCTGAATTGCCTTTTGGAGTACGGCGATAAGTTCCGGACGGACGCGCGCCTCCAGCTTGTCATTGCCCGCAAGCGGCCACTCAAACGGCCACTCCGGCAGTGTCCCCGAAAACATCCGGTACAGAACCAAACCCATCGAAAACACGTCCGACTGGAACTTTGGCCGCCCCATCGCCTGTTCCGGCGCAATGTAGTCGATCGTGCCCGAACCCGACGCCTTGAGCGTGCGCAGGCAGCGTTTGGCAAAACCGAAGTCCGCCAGTTTGAGTTGGCGGTCCGGAAACAGGATGAAGTTTTCAGGCTTGATATCGCAATGGATGATCTTGTGCTCATGCGCATGCGCGAGCGCGGCCAACCCCTGCCCCGCCAGGTCGAGCTTGATTGCCATCGACATGCGTCGCTCGATGCGATCGGCAAGTGATTCATCACCAAGCTCCATCGCAATGACGAAATGCTCCTCAATATAACTCGCGTTCAGAACACCCAGGATATTCGGATGACGCAGCCTGGTGGCGACGCGCACCTCGTGCAGAAACTCTTCTTCACCGGTGTTCTGGTCGGCCGTTGGAATCTTGAGCGCAACCTTGATGTCCTGGACCGTATCGTAGGCGCGATACACGTCGGCGAGCGGCCCCGTCGCTATGCGGCCGAGGATTCGATACTTGCCGACTTTCTGGCGGGCTCGGAGCATCTAGCGCGCAGAGCGAACGCGACCGACCGCGTCCTGCCAGCCTTGCAGCAGGCGGTCGCGCTGCGCGGCATCCATCGCTGGCTCGAACAACGCGTCGCGCTGCCAGAGATCGCCGATAGCGGCGGGCGAAGTCACGATACCAGCCTGGTAGCCCGCCAGGTATGCCGCGCCCAGCACCGTCGATTCGACGTTGTCGGGACGCTCCACCGGCGTATCGAGGACATCCGCGAGGAATTGCAGAAACCAGTCATTCTGGACCATGCCACCGTCGACACGAATCACGCTCGGTCGCAGCCCGTCTTCAGCCATGGCGTCCACCAGGTCGCAAGTCTGCAACGCGACTGACTGCAGCGTCGCAGTGACGATCTCGTCGCGACCGCTGCCGCGCGTCAGGCCGAGGATCGCGCCACGCGCATCCGGATCCCAGTACGGCGCGCCGAGGCCGGCAAAAGCCGGCACGACGAAGACGTCTTCGACCACGCCGGTACGCATTGCGATAGCTCCTGACTCCGGCGCCGAGTCGATGATGCGGAGTTCATCGCGCAACCACTGCATGGCAGACCCGGCAACGAAAACGCTGCCTTCCAGCGCGTAGGTTACGGCGCCGTCAATGCGCATACCCACGGTCGTCAGAAGCTGGTTGTCTGAGCGCAGCGCCTGGTCCCCGGTGTTGGCAACGACGAAGCAGCCGGTGCCATAGGTGCTCTTGGTCATTCCGGGTTCGAAGCCGGCCTGGCCGATCAGCGCGGCCTGCTGGTCGCCGGCGACGCCACTCACGGGAATCTCGCCGCCGAGGCAGGCGTCGCTGCCAGTGCCGTAATCGGCAGCACAGTCGCGAACGTCGGGAAGCAACGCGCGAGGTATGTCAAACATTGCCAGCAACTCGTCATCCCATTCCTGCGTATGGATGTTGAACAACAGGGTGCGCGAGGCATTGGTCGCGTCAGTTGCGTGCACCTTGCCGCCCGTCAGTCGCCACAGCAGGAACGTATCGATCGTGCCAAAGGCGAGCTTGCCCGCTACGGCGCGTGCACGCACGCCGTCAACGTTGTCGAGGATCCAGGCGATCTTGGTAGCGGAAAAGTAGGGATCGAGACGCAGGCCGGTTTTGTCGGCCACTGCCTGCTCGAGACCTTCGTCCTTGCGCGCCTGGCAGTACTCGGCGGTCCGCCGGTCCTGCCAGACAATCGCATTGTAAACGGGCGCGCCCGTATCCCGGTCCCAGATGACTGTCGTTTCTCGCTGATTGGTGATGCCAATTGCCGAGACGTCGGCTGCTGCGGCGCCGGCCTTCTGCATGGCATCGCTCGTGACGGCGGTGACCGATGCCCAGATTGCCTCCGGGTCGTGCTCAACCCAGCCGGGCTGAGGATAGATTTGCGGGAACTCCTGCTGCGCACTCGCCACGACGCGTGCGTCATGATCGTAGATAACGGTGCGGCTGCTGCTCGTGCCCTGGTCAATGGCAAGCAGGAATGTTCCTCTCATGACGGTTCCGGTCTCCCGCTGTACAACGCTTTCCTGACGTGCATGCGCTGCCCGGCCTCTGCCGGCCAGGGCTGCTCACCCTGATTTTCCGCGAACTCGCCAATCCTTGCACGAATTTCCTCGGGCCACGGCGCGACGCGGCGAATCGACTTGTCGAAATGCAGGTTCATCCATTCGCAGGTCGCTGCCAGGAAGCCCTCATCCGCGTGATACATGCGCTGAAACTGGTGAATGCGCTTGTCGTCATAAGCCAGGATCTGCGACGTAATAACGTAAGGTGCGCCTTCCACGATTTCGCGTTGCCAGGTGACGTGCGATTCGACCGCGATCGTCGAGCTGTCATGTTCCCGGATATAAGCCTCGGTCAGGCCAAAGGTCTGCCACAATTCATCGACTGCCTGGTCGAACGCGAGCAGGTAGTACGCGACGTTCATATGATCGTTGATGTCGATCCATTCGGGCAATACGCTGCCGCGTGCGACCTCTGTTCCGAGCATGCTCAAACCTGCTTCCCCTCTTCCGGCACCGTGCTGGCTGGATTGCTCCTCAGTATCCACAAAACCCACCTTGTGTCCATGTCGCGCGGCTGCTACTAATCGACTATGGATTCGCCGCTCTTAATCGCCGTCGCGGCGCTCGTCATTGTCACGATCGTCGGCCTCACCTGGATCCGAACGCGCGGCCTGCGTGCGACGCCGGTGCAATTGAAACCGGGTAAGCCATTACCCGACTTTCGCGCGGTCGACGAACAGGACAACCCGGTCCGCTCTGTGGAGTTGCATGGTGCGCCGACGGTCATCCTGTTCGTGCGCGGCAACTGGTGCCCGTTTTGCAGTCGCCAGGTCAGCAACCTGACCCAGCACTACCGTGACATCATCGATCTCGGGGCGCGCCTGATCCTCATCACGCCAAAGCCGCTCGAAACAACGCGACGTGTCGCCGACTTCTTCAATGTCGAGTTCGATTTCTGGCTGGACGAAAATCTCGCGGTGACGAGGCAACTCGGGCTGCTGCAGGAAAACGGCGTGCCGGGCGACTACGACAAGGAATACGGTCCTGACACGACGTGGCCGACCGCCCTCGTGATGGACGCCGCCGGCATCATTCGCTATACCGAATTATCGAAACACGTATCGGACCGTCCGGACCCGAAGAAATTGCTCGACGAAATCAGGAAAGCGACTAGAACCTGACCCCAACCGCCTTGCACAGGAAGCGCATGAGCGGCTCAGCTGTCTTGAACGAACTTTCCACGGTGCGCTGGAACTGCGGCTTTGCACAACTTTCGACATCGAGTTCGCGCACCGCGATAAAGCTTTTGCGTTTGATGTCTTCGATGCACTCGTGATCTTTGTCGAAACCGCGCGGCGGACGCGTCAGCGATGCGCCGCCCAGCGAGAACTGGCGCCGGAATTTCGTGTCAGTGACGATACGCCGCCACTCCGCCGGCCGCGCCGCGATCCGCTCGCGGATGCCACGCAGTGAATCCGAATCCGGCCGCCACATCCCGACCCCAACGAAAACCTGCTCCGGCTCGATGTGCAGGTAGTAACCGGGCGCGTGAACGTCTTTGGCCTGCTCGTGCCGAAACTGGATACCGATGTTGGTCTTGTACGGCAGCTTGTTCTTCGAGAACCGCGTATCCCGGTAAACGCGCATCAACGAACCGCCAACGCGCGTTGGCACGGCCGTGAAGCGCGGCGCAATCTTCGCCAGTGGCGCCTGCATCGAGATGATGAAGCGCAGCGCGACATCGAGCACATCCTCTTCGTAACGGCTCTTGTGCTCTTTAAACCAGTCGCGGTTGTTGTTGGAGCGAAGCTCCTCGAGGAATCCAAGGGTGCGTGGCTCGAAACTGGCGTAACGCGCCATCGTCAGCAGTTCGCCTCGCCCGCATTGGGGTGCGGGAACATATCGGACTCGTCCTCGTCCTCACGATCGACCAGGCAGGCGAAGTCTTTCTCGACGAGTATCTTCAGCTTGTCGCCATCGACCAGCACCTGTTCGCCGGCAATGGAGACCTGTTCGCTCGTCGCCCATGCCAGGACCGAAGTCTCGGGCAGACGCACGACGATTTCGTTATCGGAAAAGAACGCGGCTGGATTGACGCTCGCCGGACTGCTTTCGACGACGTAACGGAACTTGCGGCCACCCGGGAACGCTGTGCTGGCCTCGACGAGGCCAACATCGCGCAATCTTTCGACCTCGCCGCGCATAAGACGCAGCCGGATCGAATTGTCCCGGATCCTTAGTTTCACGGAGAATAAACCCCGCTCGCCGGAATGATTATTCCGGGATTACGTTGTCCGCTTGCGGGCCTTTCTGTCCCTGGGTCACTTCCATCGAGACTTTCTGGCCTTCCTTCAAGGTTTTGAATCCTTCCATCTGGATTGCCGTGTGGTGCACGAACACATCCTGACCGCCTTCGCGCTCGATGAAGCCAAATCCCTTGTCGTCATTGAACCACTTAACGGTTCCTTCTACTCTCTCGCCTGACATAAC